>NZ_CP185242.1:4800000-7957500 GCF_049075665.1 Bradyrhizobium sp. B120
CGGTGCCGTCCGCCTTGGGCAGATAGATCCTGAAGATGGTGCCGCGCCCCTGCTCGCTCTTGACCTCGATCCCGCCGCCGCTCTGCTTGACGAAGCCGAACACCATGCTGAGCCCGAGCCCGGTGCCCTGCCCGACCTCCTTGGTGGAGAAGAACGGATCGAAGATCTTTTCCAGATGCGACGGCGAAATTCCGGTACCGGTATCGGTCACCTCGATCACGAGATGGTCGCCGGCGCGCTCGACGCCGTGCGCCACGGCATCGGGAATCCCGAGCTGCATGTTGCGGGTCGCAAAGGTCAGCGTGCCGCCCTCAGGCATCGCATCACGCGCATTGATGGCGAGATTGACCAGCGCGGCGCCGAGCTGGCTGCGATCGACAAAAGCGAGCCAGGCGTTGCGGCCGAGCTCCGTCCTGATCTCGGTCTGCGACCCCAGCGTCTGCGACAGCAGCCGGACCACCTCGCCGATCAGGTCGTTGACGTCGGTCTCGACGGGCTGCAACGGCTGCTTGCGCGCGAATGCCAGGAGGCTCGAGGTAAGCTGCGCGCCGCGATCGGCGGCATCGCTGATCAGCTTGGCGATTGCGGCAAGCTGCGGGTCATCCTTGACGCCGTCGGCGAGGATCTCGATCGTGCCGGTGATCACGGTCAGCATGTTGTTGAAGTCGTGCGCGATGCCGCCGGTCAACCGCCCGAGCGATTCCGTCTTCTGCGCCTGGATCAGCTGCTCTTCGGCGCGCCGGCGCTGGGTGACGTCCCTGACAAAGGAATTGATGATCCAGCCATCGCCACGGCGCAGCGCATTGAGCGATACCTCGACATAGAACCGGTGGCCGTCGCGGTGCACGGACGCGGTTTCATAGCGCATGCCCATGCCGCCGGCCGCGGTCTCCTGCAGGAAGCGGGTGATGCGCTGCCGATGTGCAACCCGCAGCTCCTCCGGAAAAACCAGTTCGACCACGCGCTGGCCAACCGCCTCGGACCGCGTCCAGCCGGTCAGCGCCTCGGACTGCGGGCTCCAGTCGAGCACGATGCCGTCCTGGTCGGTCTGGACGAAGGCGTCGAGCGCGGTCCTGACGATGGCCTGCGCCATCTGCTCGCTCTCCACCAGCGCCTGATGCGCCTGACGCTCCGCGGTGACATCGCGCAGCACGATGACCGCGCCGCGCAAATTGCCGGCATCGTCGCGCAGCGGCCTGGCGTTGGCGACAAGACAAACAGCGGGTTCCGGCCGCAGCGGTTTGACGATCAGTTCGCAATCGTCGATATCCTCGCCGCGCAGCGCACGCGCCATCGGCGTCTCTGCGATCGGCATGACAGTCGTGCCGTCAGCATAATAGTTCTGGAAGTTGCGAACGCCGGTCAGGGTGTCAAAACCGGGTTCGACACGGTACAGCCGCCGCGCCGCGGCGTTGACGATCACGATCATCGCATGCTCGTCGGCGACCACCACCGGATCGCGGATGCTCTCGACGGTCTTCTCCAGCAGGTGCTGCCTGCTGCCCAATTGCGCGGACAGTTCGGCAAGCGTCGCAGCGAGCTGAGCGGCCTCATCGTCGCCACTCGGGCGTATCGAGACCGGCTCGCCGCGCGACAGCGCCTCCGCCGCCCGCACCAACTGGGCGGGCGTTCTGGACTGCGACCTCGCAATCATCTCAGCCGTCATCAACACCACCGAAACCACACCACCGGCGAGCAGAATGCCCGGCCAGGCGACGCCATGGATGAAGCCCAACGCGAGCAGGAGTGTGACGACGGGAAGCATCATCCCGGCCGCCAGTCGGCCCGACAAATTCATCCCGACCAACTCATCGTGAGCAGTTGCACCGGAAAATGGAAAAGCAAAACAATATCGGAAAGGATCGTCGGCGCCGGGGCAATATCGGGTGGCTTGCGCCTTCTTGCTTAGCCGAGTCCGGCCGCGCAATCCGCCACTTTCGTATCCGTATAAGTACGGAGAACGCCCGCCGGCACCCGCCGATGCCGGTTGAACCGCCTCCGGCGCCGGGGAGTCCAAGCCGCCGGTCCCGATTTCGGGCATCTTCGCGCGGTCGCCGGCGCGCACGAGCCGCCGGCACTCCGCAAAGTCGCTCGCCGTCTCCGGGAGGCATCGGTGCAGATCAACGTCGTCTACGACCCGAGCGTCGCGTCCGCGCCGTCAGGCTTCAAGACCGCGGTCGCCTATGTCGTCAACCTGTTCGACACCGCCTTCACCAATAACGTCACCCTCAGCATCCATGTCGGCTGGGGCGAGGTCGGCGGCTCGGCGATCGCGTCCGGTTTCCTTGGTGAAAGCGAGGAGGCAAAGGCGCCGGCCTACGACTACGCCACGATCAGGAATGCCTTGATCGCGGACGGCACCTCCAGCGCCCAACTCGCGGCCTTCGCGACCTTGCCCGCATCGGATCCGACCGGCGGTGGAACGTTCGATATCGGGCGCGCGGAAGCCAAGGCGCTCGGTCTGATCGCCGCCAACGACCCGGCCAATGACGGCTGGGTCGGCTTCGATGCCACGGCGAACTGGTCCTACGACCCGACCGCCACGCCGGGGAGCAATCAATACTATCTCGTCGGCTCGATCGAGCACGAGATCAGCGAGGTGTTGGGTCGCGACTCCCTGCTCGGCGTCAATGGCGAGCACTATGCCAATGGTTGGGGCGTCCCCGACCTGTTCCGCTTCTCGGCGCCCGGCGTCCGCGAGCTCGTACCCGGCCCCATCCATTCCACCGGCTATTTCTCGATCGACAATGGCGCAACCAGCCTCGCAAGCTGGAACAACCACGTCGCCAAGGGCGATCTCGGCGACTGGGATTCCGGCTTCGGCTCCGGCGGGGGTCCGGGCCCGTTCGGCGACGACGCCTTCAACAATGACAGCAATTCCGGCGTCATCAACGGGTTTACCCAGACCGATTTCATCCAGATGCAGACGCTCGGGTGGAATCCGTCGGCGCCGGACAACTTCGTGTTCAACGGCGAGATCTATTTCGTCGCAGCCGGCCATACCGCCAGCGACCTCGTCGTGCAGCCGGGCGGCACGCTCGACGTCGCGGGTAACGCAACCGCCGTTGCGCTTGATGGCGGCAATGCCGGGATTTACAGCGGCGGTGCAATCCACGGCATCATCGTCGATGCCGGTAGCACGTTCACCGTCGATTCCGGAGGCTCGGCCGACGGCGTGACCATCGCAGGCGGGCTGGTCGACATCATGAGCGGCGCGGTGACCGGCGGCACGCCGATCGTGTTCCACGGCACCGGCGGCACGCTCGAGATCGACGGGCACACGCCGCCGGCCAACATCATCAGCGGTTTTGCCATCGGCGACACGATCGATTTCTACGGCGTCAACATCAGCAGCAATGCCGCGATTACGCTGCTGCCCGGCAACTTGCTCGAGCTCACCGAGCACAACAAGACCTTCGACTTCCAGCTCGATCCGAACGACAATTTCGCCGGCCAGACTTTTGGTGTCGGCGGCGACGGCTTTGGCGGCACCGCGATCTTCCTGCTGCCGTCGGTGCTGTCGGTGACGACGAGCGGCACCGGCATCTCCGACGGCAATGGCGACCTCAACGCTGGGCACGCCGTGACGTTCACCCTCAACATGAGCGACGCCGTCACCGTGGACACCGCCCATGGTACGCCGACCTTGCTGCTCAACGACGGTGGTGTCGCGACCTTTACGGGCGGCAGCGGCAGCGACGCCCTGACCTTCAGCTACACGGTCGCTGCCGGCGACAACACCGCCGATCTCGCGGTATCAGGTTTCCTGCTGCACGGCGCGTCGCTGACGGACAGCTACGGCCATCATGCGAGCCTCATAGGTGCGGTGACCAATCCCGGCGGCGTCCTGCAAATCGACACCACTGCACCAGAGACATCAGGCGTCACTACGACGCCGACGACCGGCGTCGAGACGGCGGGGGCGTCCATCGCCTTGACGTTCGCTTTCAACGAAGCCGTCACCGTAACGGGCGGCACGCCCACGCTTGCGCTGAACAACGGCGCGACCGCGACCTACGACGCGGCCGCGACCGCGGCCCTGCACGATGCGACCAAGCTCGCCTTCGACTATCTCGTCTCGGGGATCGACAATCCCACCGCGACGCTTGCAGTGACAAGCCTCAACGCGAACGGCGCTGCGATCGCCGACCTTGCCGGCAACGCCGCCGACCTGTCGCATGTGAATGCGAGCTTCAACGGCCTTTCCGTCAACGACGCGCCGGCCTTCTCGGCCGACGGCTTGACCCGTCCCGAGCTGCATTTCGGCACGGCAGGCAACATCGTCCTCGATGCCACCGCGTCGAGCTTCGCGGCGGCTTACGGTTTCGAATATCTCTATCTCGGCCTGCCCGCCAGCACGCCCTACCCGCCGGTGCCCGACACCGGCAGCGGGTTTCATCTGGTCTAGGCTCGCTTGAAACACGTTCGCGGCTGACGATACCGCTGCCCAAACTGTGCGGTGCGCGGGCTAGCTACGCCGCCCGCCGCCGCTCGCGCAGGGCGTCGCCGAAGGCCTCGAACAGCGCGCGGTTGACCGGGTTGCGCTGCGGATCGTATTCGGCGTGCCACTGTACACCGAGCGCGAAGCCCGCAGCATCGGCGATGCGGATCGCCTCGATGGTGCCGTCCTCGGCGATGCCCTCAATCACGACGCGCCTGCCGGGATCGAGGATGCCCTGGCCGTGGAGCGAATTGACCCGAATGGTCTCGCAGCCGAGGATCCTTGCGAAGGCGCCGCCCGGCGTCAGCGCGACGTCGTGACGGTCGGCGAACACCACAGTGGGATCGGGATGGATCTCGCCGTTCTCCAGCCGCGGCATCCGGTGGTTCATGCGGCCCGGGATCTCGCGGATCTCCGGATGCAGCGAGCCACCGAACGCGACGTTCATCTCCTGCAGGCCGCGGCAGATGCCAAAGATCGGCACGCCGCGCGCGACGCAGGCCTCCGACAGCGCCAGCGCGACGTCGTCGCGGTGGATGTCGTAGGGCTCGTGAGCCGCGCAAGGTTCGGTGTTGAAGCGGGTCGGATGAACGTTGGCGCGGGCCCCGGTCAGCACCACGCCGTCGACCACGTCGAGCAAGGCACCGACGTCGGTGATTTCGGGGCTGCCCGCGAACATCAAGGGCACGGCGCCCGACACCTCGGCAACCGCGCGAAGGTTGCGCTCTCCGACCATCTGGACTGTGAAACGATTTTCAATGCGATGGGCGTTTCCGATCACGCCGACCACGGGCCGTCTCATTATTGAAGTCTCGCGCAATGATTATTCTAAGTTTGCGACTTTGCGGAGACGATCATGCCTTCGAGTCCCCCCCGGATCAACTGCCTATATCTGCACAGGGGACCTTGCAGTCCTGCACAGATTCGCAGCCCTCGGGGCCCCAAATCCGGCCTGGCGCCCCACGGTCGCGCCCGGACCACGGCGCATCAGCGGCAAACCGGCACGGTCCGCCCAGCTTGATCCCGGCGGGATTTTCGCCAAAGACTGCCGGACACCGTCGCGAAGGGGGAATCACCCGTGACAGACCCGGCTGACAATCGCCTGCAAGCCCGCAACGACATGGCGTGGGCGATCGCCGTCGGCGGCATCGGCATCGTGCTGTTCGCCGCCCTGTTGACCTTCGCTTGGCAGTTCGCTGCGACCCTGTTCCTGCTGTTCGCGGGCATGCTGCTCGGGGTCGCCCTCAATGCCATGACCACCCTGCTCGGCCGGCTGACCGCGCTGCCTCACGCGTTGCGGCTTGCTATCGTCTGCCTGGCGATGGCCGGGCTACTGTCCGGCATCGTGTTCCTCGGCGGCACCACGATCGCGCAGCAGGCCACGGTGCTGAGCAACACGATCAAATCGCAGCTCGGCAACGTCAAGGAGTTCCTCGAGCAGCGCGGCGTCGATACCAGCTATCTCGACTTCACCAATGCCGCCGGCGAGGCGAAGGGCGAAGGCTCCGCCGTGACGACGACGACAGCGACGCCGGCAGCGCCGCAGTCGCATGGCATCCCCGGCGCCGGCGCGCTGGCCTCGAGCGGCGGCGCGATCATCAGTCAGACGTTGAAGGTGCTGCTCGGCACCGTCAGCGTCGTCGGCAATTTCTTCATCGTGCTGTTCCTCGGGCTCGCCTTTGCGGCCCAGCCGAGCATTTACCGTGCCGGACTGCTGTTCATCGCGCCGGCCAAATACCGCGCGCAGGCGACCGTCATCGTCGACCGCATCGGCGAGACGCTGGAACGCTGGCTGATCGCGCAGATCATCACCATGGCCGCGGTGTTCCTCGTCACCTGGATCGG
Source organism: Bradyrhizobium sp. B120 (assembly GCF_049075665.1). NCBI lineage: Bacteria > Pseudomonadati > Pseudomonadota > Alphaproteobacteria > Hyphomicrobiales > Nitrobacteraceae > Bradyrhizobium > Bradyrhizobium sp. B120. The sequence goes on from NZ_CP185242.1 coordinate 4,806,287, forward strand.
GCTCGCCATCATCGGGATTCCGAGCTCGTTCATTCTCGGCATCCAGGCCGGCCTGCTCGCTTTCATCCCGACGGTCGGCGCGATCCTGGGCGGGCTGATCGTGGTGCTGGCGAGCCTCGCGAGCGGGTGGATCGCGGCGCTGTCGGCTTTCATTCTGTTCCTCGGCGTCCACGCGCTGGAAAGCTACGTGCTGACGCCGATCATCCAGCGCCAGGCGCTCGATATCCCGCCGGCAACGCTGTTCGCGTTCCAGATCCTGCTCGGCGTCGTGTTCGGCATCTGGGGGCTCGCGCTGGCGCTGCCGCTGATGGCGATCGCCAAGGTGATGATCGACCATTTCAAGGCGGAGGATCCGGCACCCGCGCAGACGCCCGCTCTGTCGAACGTGCCGCAGGTCAGTTGAATAGCAGGACCGTACCGACGACCATCAGCATCACGCCGACCAGCATCGCGATCGGCCAGCGGCGCTTCGGCGGTTGGTATCGCCCTTGCGCGCGGCGTTCGGCGATCAGCGCGGTCTCGTATTCGTCGGAGTCCGAGAACAGGCAGGCGAAGCCGCCGCGCGCTGAAGCCGCGTCGGCTTCGAGCGACATCAGGGCTGAATGCGGGTTGCGTGTGCGGATCGACTCCATGCCCGAAGCATGGGATCGAATGGTTAACCAGTCGTTACCACACTCACGCGCGGGCGGGCGCCGGCTTTTGCCGTGCCGATGCCGGCAGGCCCGCGGTCTTGCGCCGCCAGTTCTCCAGCGACAGCGGCAATTCCTCCGCTGCCTCGACGCGGTTGCGGCCGCCGCGCTTGGCCTGATAGAGCGCCGTGTCGGCCGAGGCCAAGAGCACCTCGAGCTCGGTCCCGGCGGGTCCACCGGCCACGCCGATGCTGACCGTGGTGTCGACCGCGCCGTCTTCACAGGTGATGTTGCTGTTCTCGAACGCCTCGCGCACGCGCTCGGCAACCAAGACGCCCTCTTCCAGCGAGCACGGCAGCAGCGCCGCGAATTCCTCGCCGCCGATCCGGCCCGACAGATCGCTGATCCTGAGGCTGTTGACCACCACGGCGGAGAACAGCTTCAGGATCTCGTCACCGGCGGGATGGCCAAACCGGTCGTTGATAGACTTGAAGTGATCAAGGTCGAAGATCATCACGGTGACCGGCCGGCCGGCCGTGGCCTCCCGCTCGATCACCCGCGTGCAGGCCTCGGTGAAGCCGCGGCGGTTGAGCATGCCGCTCAACGGATCGATCGACGCGGCCGTCTTGTGCACGGCGACCGCGCGGTCCGACACCATCATGAAGATCACGAACACGGTGCCGATCGCGTACAGCACGAGTTCGATCGAGAACAGCGTGACCCAGAAGCTGCTGACGAAATTCTGGCCGTTCAGCCGCAGCACGTCGCCGACCAGTATCGGCAGCATCAGGACACAGCCATGTGCGACCGGGATCGCGATCGCAATCCAGCGCCTCTGCATCGCGCGGCGGCGCTCGCTCCAGAGTTCGGAGGCGGTCAGCGCCGCGTAGATCGCGACGATCCCGGCGCCGATGGTCAGGCGCATCGCCGGATCCGCGATTGACGTCGCGGCACCGATCCACGCGATCGGGCCGAGCACGAGACCCGGCAGGTTGGCCTTGCGGCCGTGGAAGATACGCGCGGCATTCCAGACCATGCCGCAGGCAGCGAAGCCGATCGCATTGAGGCCCAGCAGAACCATCGGATCGAGCGTCGAGCTGCCGACCGTCCACAGCGCGACGGAGGCCGCACCGAGCAGATAGGCGGTGCCCCACCATTTCAGCGCGGAAATGTTCTCCTGCCTGCCGAACAACCAGAGCATGGCGCCGAGCATGCCCGCGACCATGGTGGCGAACAGATAAAGCGTCGATGGATCGAACGACATAGAGTCACCCCAGCCCGGTGATGCAACGTTCGCAGGCGCAAATAATACGGTGATGCAGCGCCAGTGCGAGCCCGCAAGCTAGAAGGCCCGAGTTCCAATTTCGTTTGCACGCACACGCAAGTTTTCATGAAAAACTGCGCTAATTCGCGTCGAAGCACGCGCGGTTGGGCGCAGCAAAAAGGGCGCCTCGCGGCGCCCTCTGCAACTCGATGCTCGCGGCAATTGCCGCGAATTTGAGAACTCGAATTAGCGCTTCGAGAACTGGAAGGACTTGCGGGCCTTGGCCTTGCCGTACTTCTTGCGCTCGACCGTGCGGCTATCGCGGGTCAGGAATCCGCCCTTCTTGAGGACGCTGCGCAGCTCGGGCTCGAAGTTGGTCAGCGCCTTCGAGATACCGTGGCGGACAGCACCGGCCTGGCCGGACAGACCGCCGCCGGCGACGGTGCAGATCACGTCGTACTGGCCGTTACGGGCGGCAGCGACCAGCGGCTGCTGGATCATCATGCGCAGCACCGGACGGGCGAAGTAGACTTCGATATCGCGGGTGTTGACTGAGATCTTGCCGGCGCCCGGCTTGATCCAGACACGGGCGACCGCGTCCTTGCGCTTGCCGGTGGCGTAGGCGCGGTTGAACTTGTCGATCTTCTTGACGTACTTCGGCGCGTCGGGAGCCGCCGGCTTGACCTGCGACAGTTGGTCGAGGGACTGCAAAGTATCGGACATTATGCGGCCCTCGTGTTCTTGCGATTCAGGGAAGCGATATCGACCTTCTCGGGGCTCTGGGCCTCATGCGGGTGCTCGGCACCCGGATAGACGCGCAGATTGCCCATCTGCATGCGGCCGAGCGGACCGCGCGGGATCATGCGCTCGATCGCCTTCTCGACGACGCGCTCGGGGAAGCGACCCTCGAGGATCTGCTTCGCGGTGCGCTCCTTGATGCCACCGATGAAGCCGGTGTGCTTGTAGTAGACCTTCTGGTCGCGCTTGCGACCGGTCAGCACCACATGCGCGGCGTTGACGATGATGACGTTGTCGCCGCAATCGACATGCGGGGTGTAGGTGGGCAGATGTTTGCCGCGCAGGCGCATCGCGACGAGCGTGGCGAGACGACCGACGACCAGACCCTTGGCGTCGATCACAACCCACTTCTTCGTCACTTCGGCGGGCTTGGCCGAGAACGTGCTCATGTGTGAAATCCGTGAAAAGGAAATCGGCGCCGAATGCGCCGAACTGCGTGGGTTTCTAGAGAAGCCGCGGGCGCGCGTCAACGTCGGCGCACGCGATTTAGATCAGCGAAAACAACAACTTGTAAATATGGTGCAATAATACCGCGAAAAAGCCTATTGATTTGGAATGGAATAGGTCGCCGTGACATGGGCGATCGGATCCGGAGAGGTGCCGGACAGCAGGTTCACCTCACCGACCGCAAGCCGCTTGCCGAGCTTGAGCAGCTTGGCGACCGCGAGCACGTCCTGGCCCGGCTGGCCCTTGCGCAGGAAGTTGATGTTGAGGTTGGTTGTGACGGCAAGGCCGATCGGCCCGATCGCCGACAACAGCACCACATACATCGCAAAATCCGCCAGCCCCATCAGGGTCGGTCCGGACACCGTACCGCCCGGCCGCAGCATGCGCTCGCTGTAGCGCTGGCGCAGCAAGGCCGTCTCGCCGTCGGCGCTCTCGATCCTGATGTCGTCGTGGGTGAATGCCTGCGGAAATTCCTTGCGCAGGAACTCCTCCAGATCAGCCACGCTCATTTTCGCAATCGCCATGCCGCCCCTGCCCTCGCTTCAGCCTGCCTGTTACATTAAGTTGTCATAGAGACCAAAGTGGAATTTCACCATGTCCGCCCAAGCCGCCCGCGCGGAAGCGCCGCAACACCAGCCGATCCTGCTGCGCGAGACCGTCGGCAGTATCGCGCTACTGACGCTCAATCGCCCTGCGGCGCGCAACAGCCTCTCGGAGGGCCTGATCGGCGAGCTGCACGCGGCGCTGAACGATATCGGCGCTGACAAGAGCATTCGTGCCGTCGTGCTCGCCGCTAACGGCCCGGCCTTCTGCGCCGGCCACGACCTCAAGGAGCTCACCGCGCGCCGCACCGACGCCGACCGCGGCCGCGCCTATTTCGCAGAGATCATGAACGCCTGCAGCGCGATGATGCAGGCGATCGTGCATTTGCCGAAGCCGGTGGTGGCGTCTGTCCAGGGCATCGCCACCGCGGCGGGCTGCCAGCTCGTCGCGAGCTGCGACCTCGCCGTCGCCTCCGAAGCGGCGGCGTTTGCGACGCCAGGCGTCGATATCGGGCTGTTCTGCTCGACGCCGATGGTGGCGCTGTCGCGCAACGTACCGCGCAAGCAGGCGATGGAGATGCTGCTGACCGGTGAACCCGTCTCCGCGGCAACGGCGCAGAGCATCGGCCTCGTCAATCGCGTGGCGCCGGCTGGCACCGAACGCGACGCGGCGATTGCGCTGGCGCAAAAGGTCGCGCTGAAATCGGCCTACACCGTCAAGCTCGGCAAGGAAGCGTTCTATCGCCAGGCCGAAATGAGCCTCGCGGAGGCCTATCGCTTCGCGGCCGAGGTGATGACCGAGAACATGATGGCGCGCGACGCCGAGGAAGGCATCGGCGCCTTCATCGAGAAGCGCGACCCGAAGTGGCAGGATAAATAGTCTCCCCGTCATTGCGAGCGAAGCGAGTCAATCCATCGCACCACAAGGAAGCATGGATTGCTTCGTCGCTTCGCTCCTCGCTATGACGCAATTGAAAAAGACGAACGATGAACCACGACGCCTACGACGACAACTACATCCGCAGCATCCTGAGCAACGTCAAATCGATCGCGATGGTCGGCGCCTCGCCGGTCAATGTGCGGCCGAGCTATTTCGCGTTCAAATATCTGGCGCAGCGCGGCTACGACATGATCCCGGTCAACCCCGGCCATGTCGGCAAGACGTTGATGGACAAGCCGTTCGTCGCATCGCTGGCGGACATCGATCGCCCGATCGACATGATCGACATCTTCCGCAATTCGAGCCACATCATGCCGGTCGTCGAGGAGGCGCTGAAATTGTCCCCGCTGCCGAAGGTGATCTGGATGCAGCTCGGCGCACGCGACGATGCGGCCGCCGAGAAGGCGGAAGCCGCGGGCCTCAAGGTGGTGATGAACCGCTGTCCGAAGATCGAGTATGGACGGCTGTCGTCGGAGATCTCCTGGATGGGCGTCAATTCGCGCACGCTAAGCTCCAAACGTGCGCCGATCCCGACACAGGGCATGCGGCTGTCGCTCAACCGGACGAGCTTCGGCGGCGGCCAGACTGCGGCATCCGACCGCGCGGCAAAAAACAAGACCGAGACGACCTGACGTCGCAGCGGAATAATCGCTCCGATCATCCGGTATAGCCCGGAATGCCCCTCCCCAGACCGACGGCGTGCCCAACTCGCTTGACGGCGGACGCCGCCGCCATCAGCATGCCGCGCGTTTCGACCAGGCCACAACAGGACACAAAGAATGACCGATCGCCTTCCGGGATTTTCCACCCTCGCCGTGCACGCCGGCGCACAGCCTGATCCCACCACCGGCGCGCGGGCGACGCCGATCTACCAGACCACGTCATTCGTCTTCAACGACGCCGATCATGCGGCTTCGCTGTTCGGCCTGCAGGCCTTCGGCAACATCTATACCCGCATCGGCAACCCGACCAACGCGGTGCTCGAGGAACGCGTCGCAGCGCTCGAGGGCGGCACGGCAGCGCTCGCGGTTGCCTCCGGCCACGCCGCGCAGCTCGTGGTGTTGCAACAACTGCTCCGGCCCGGCGACGAAATTATCGCCGCGCGAAAACTCTATGGCGGCTCGATCAACCAGTTCACCCACGCCTTCAAGGCGTTCGGCTGGAACGTGGCCTGGGCCGATCCCGACGAGATCGAAAGCTTCGAGCGTGCGGTGACGCCGCACACCAAGGCGATCTTCATCGAGTCGATCGCCAATCCGGCCGGCAGCATCACCGACATCGAAGCGATCGCAGCCGTCGCGCGCAAGGCCGGCGTGCCGCTGATCGTCGACAACACGCTGGCCTCGCCGTACCTGATCAAGCCGATCGACCACGGTGCGGATATCGTCGTGCACTCCCTGACCAAGTTCCTCGGCGGTCACGGCAACTCGCTCGGCGGCATCATCGTCGACGCCGGCACCTTCGACTGGTCGAAGGACAACAAATATCCGATGCTGAGCGAGCCGCGCCCGGAATATCACGGCATCCGGATCCAGGAGACCTTTGGCAATTTCGCCTTCGCGATCGCCTGCCGGGTGCTCGGCCTGCGCGACCTCGGCCCCGCGCTGTCGCCGTTCAACGCCTTCATGATCCTGACCGGCATCGAGACGCTGCCGCTGCGCATGCAGAAGCACTGCGACAATGCCAAGGCGGTGGCGGAATTCCTCTCCACCCACCCGGCCGTGTCAGCGGTGAACTACGCCGGCCTGCCCGGCGACAGGTACAACGCCCTGCAGCGCAAATACGCGCCGAAGGGCGCCGGCGCGGTGTTCACCTTCAGCCTCAAGGGCGGCTACGACGCGGGCGTCAACCTGGTGTCGAATCTGAGGCTGTTCTCGCACCTGGCCAATGTCGGCGACACCCGCTCGCTGGTGATCCATCCGGCCTCCACCACCCACAGCCAGCTCGACGACGCCGCCAAGGTGAAGTCGGGCGCCGCGCCCGAGGTGGTGCGGCTGTCGATCGGCATCGAGGACAAGGAAGACCTGATCGCGGACCTCGACCAGGCGCTGCGCGCCTGATCCCGCTATGGTTCCGGAGCGATGCGCCCGCATCGCTCCGGCAACCTTGCCCAAACGGCCGTCTCGTTAACGCTTAATATCGACGGGTCTCTCGTTAACGCTCAATCCGGCATAAAGTGGCAGTGATAGGCTCCGGATGATTCGGGAGACCATTGATGCTGCGCTGGATATTGCCGCTCGCGATCGCGCTGTTTGCGATTTCGCCTGCTGACGCCGCCGACGGCCCTGTCGTCACCAAACGCGCCACCGTCAAGGCCGCACGCCAGCTGCCGGCCGGCCTGCCGCGCCGGCACTACGCCTACCGCACCACCATCACGTCACCGACCTATGTGCGGCGCGGACGACAGCTCGTGGTCGTCGAGCCCAAGGTGATCCCGCTCAATTCACAGCCGTACATCCCGATTGTACGGGGCGAGCCGCTGCTGCCGGGATCGTCGTCGCTGCCCGGCTATTACGGCAATGCCCGCTCCTACAGCTATCTCGGCCCGTACTACGGCGGCGCCTATGTCGACTACTGGGACCGCCTGCCCTACGCCTGCGGCGTCTACGGCTACTGCTAGCCCGGGACGCGCGCGTGGCCAGATCGCCGCAGAAGAAAACCAGCGCACCGGCTTCGGGCAACGCTGTCACCGCCGACCTCGTCGCGGTGCTGGTCGCCGTGACCGACGGCACACCGAAGATCATGACCATCGCCGGCGGCTCCGCGCTGCCGAGCGGCCCGTTCGAGTTCACCCACCGCTCGCTGCAGACCGCGCTGCGCGCCTGGGTCGAGGCGCAGACCGGCCATCCGCTCGGCTATGTCGAACAGCTCTACACCTTTGCCGACCGCGGCCGGTCGGGCGACGCCAGCACGCCGCATAGCGTCTCGATCAGCTATCTCGGCCTGACCCGCGAGGACCAGGTCGGCGAAGGCTTTGAGGCGCATTGGTCCGGCTGGTACGACTATTTCCCCTGGGAGGATCATCGCGCCGGCACGCCGGTCTGCCTTGCGAAGATGATCGCGCCGAAGCTGAAGACGTGGGCGAAGGCGGCCCCGTCACCAACGCTGCAGCGCGAGCGCTGGCAGCGCTGCGCGATCACCTTCGGCCTCGAGGATCGCGGCTGGAACGAGGAACTGGTGTTGCAGCGCTACGAGCTGCTGTACGAGGCGTTGCTGATTCCGGAAGCCGGGCGCGCGCACGACCGCGAGGCGCCCGTCGTTCCGGGCAAGCCGATGACAGCGGATCATCGCCGCATCCTCGCCACCGGGATCGCGCGGCTGCGCGCCAAGATCAAATACCGTCCGGTGGTATTCGAATTGATGCCGGCCGAGTTCACCCTGCTGCAACTGCAACGCAGTGTTGAGGCACTCGCAGGCCGGCTGGTCCACAAGCAGAACTTCCGCCGGCTCATGGAACAGCAGGAACTCGTTGAAGAGACTGGCGCAATGGCCGCCGATACCGTCGGACGGCCGGCCAAGCTGTTCCGCTTCCGCCATGCCGTCTTGGCCGAACGGGCCGTCGTCGGCACCAAGCTTCCGCTTTCGCGCACTTGACACGCCTTATGCTCAGGATAAGTATAAGCCATCTTATGCTCAAGGAGAGTATAAATGGTTGCACTCGATACCGATCTGCTCACCCGCACCGCGCCGATCTATGAGCGCGTCAAGCGCGTCATCCCACCGTTCGAATGGGCCACCTTCGCCGAGGACGTCGATGCGATCCTCGACCTGAAACGCCGCCGCAACGCGGTGGTGCTGGCGCACAACTACCAGACGCCGGAGATCTTCCACGGCGTCGCCGATATCGTCGGCGACAGCCTCCTGCTCGCGCGTGAAGCGACCAAGGTCGACGCCGATGTCATCGTGCTCGCCGGCGTGCACTTCATGGCCGAGACGGCGAAGCTCTTGAACCCGGCCAAGACCGTGTTGATCCCCGACCTCAAGGCCGGCTGCTCGCTGGCGGATTCCATCACGGCACAGGACGTGCGGCTGATGCGAGCGCGCTATCCGGACGCGCCTGTTATCGCCTATGTCAACACCTCGACCGCGGTGAAGGCCGAGTCCGACATCTGCTGCACGTCAGGCAATGCGCTCAAGGTGGTGGAATCGCTCGGCGCGGAGCGCGTCATCATGCTGCCGGATGAATATCTGGCGCAGAACATCGCCAAGCAGACCAGCAAGAAGATCATCGCCTGGAAGGGTCACTGCGAGGTGCACGAGCTGTTCACCGCCGACGACGTGCGCCAGCTGCGTGAAAATTATCCCGACGTCACCATCCTGGCGCATCCGGAATGCCCGCCCGAGGTGGTCGCCGAAGCGGACTTTTCGGGGTCGACGGCAGCGATGCAGTCGTTCGTCGAGACCAAACGTCCGCCGCGCGTCGTGCTGCTGACGGAGTGTTCGATGAGCGACAACATCGCGGCCCGCAATCCCGATGTCGACTTCGTCCGGCCCTGCAATCTCTGTCCGCACATGAAGCGGATCACGCTGAAGAACATCCGCCACGCGCTGGAGACCAATCAGCACGAGGTCACGATCGATCCCGCGATCGCCGATCGTGCGCGCAGGAGCGTCGAAAGGATGCTGGCGATATGAGTACCGATATTTCCGATCTCAACGGCCGTCCGGTGATCATCGGCGGCGGCGCCGCCGGGCTGATGACGGCGCTGCAGCTCGCGCCCGAGCCGGTCGTGCTGCTATCGAAATCGCCGCTCGGCGCGGAAGCCTCCAGCATGTGGGCGCAAGGTGGCCTCGCTGCGCCGGTCGGCGCGGATGACACCCCTGCCCTCCATCTCGCCGACACGCTCGCGGCCGGCGCCGGCCTTTGCGATGCGGCCGCAGCATCCCGGATCGTCCACGCCGCGCCTGCCGCCGTGGAGCATCTGGCCGAACTCGGCGTCGCCTTCGACCGGCGCGCTGACGGCAGCTGGCGTCTCGGGCTCGAGGCGGCGCACGGCCGCAATCGCATCGTGCACGCCACCGGCGACGGCACCGGCCGCGAAATCATGCGCGCGCTGATTGCCGCGGTCCGCAAGACACCATCGATCACCTTGCTGGAAGGCGTCGAAGCGCGGCGGTTGCTGGTCGAGGACAATGCGGTCAGCGGCGTGCTCGCGGCCAGCGACCGCGGCGCGCTCACGATCGCGACCAACCGCGTCGTGATCGCGACCGGCGGCATCGGCGGGCTGTTTTCAGACAGCACCAATCCGGGCGGATGTTTCGGCCAGGGGCTCGCGCTCGCGGCCCATGCCGGCGCAAAACTGTCGGACCTCGAATTCGTCCAGTTTCATCCGACTGCCTTCGACGGACCGTCACGGCCGATGCCGCTGCTGACCGAGGCGATCCGCGGCGACGGCGCGACCCTGATCGACGAGACCGGCCACCGCTTCATGGCCGATCAGCTCGGCGCCGAGCTGGCGCCACGTGACATCGTCGCGCGCGCGGTCTGGCGCCACCGCGCCGCGGGACATCGCACCTTCCTCGATGCGCGCAAGCATCCGGGCGCGGACTTCGCGCAGCGCTATCCCGTGATCAGCGCGTTCTGCAAGATGGCCGGCATCGATCCCGCCACGGATCCGATCCCGATCCGGCCAGCGGTGCACTACCACATGGGCGGCATCGCCGTTGACGGCCATGGCCGCAGCACGGTGCAGGGCCTGTGGGCCTGCGGCGAGGCCGCGCGCACCGGGCTGCACGGCGCCAACCGGCTCGCCAGCAACTCGCTGATGGAAGCGATCGTCTGCGCGCGCTGGGTCGCCGAAAGTATCGAAGGCGTCAGCGCAGGTCCGCGCGCGATGCTGAGCGACGACACGATGCCGCCCGCCGCCGATCCCTCTACCGTACGTCCGATCCTGACCCAGGGGCTCGGCGTGCTGCGCGACCACGACGGGATCGCCCGCGCGATCCGGAGCCTCTATCCGCTCGCGCGCGGCCAGAGCGCGGCGTCCGACGCAGCATTGGTCGGACTGATGATCGCGGTTGCCGCCATCAGGCGCGAGGAAAGCCGTGGCGGTCATTTCCGCACCGATTTCCCTCACACCGCTTTGTCGGCGGCGCCGTCTTCCCTCACCCGTGCCGAGGCGCTCGCCGCCGCGCACGACATCGTTGAATCCAAGCTACCAGCCAGGAGTGCCCGCTCATGACCCTCAATCCCCTGTTGCCGCTGCTGTATGAGCCGATCGTGCAAACCGCCTTGCGCGAGGATCTCGGCCGCGCCGGCGATATCACAGCAGACGCCATCGTGCCGGCCAGCCAGCAGGCCCGGCTGGTGATGCGGGCGCGGCAGCCCGGCGTGATCGCCGGGCTCGACGTCGCGCGGTCAGCCTTCCAGACGGTGTCGCCGGCGATCGAGCTGCGCGCCGAGCGGCCCGACGGCAGCGCGGTCGAACCCGACCAGGTCATCGCGATCATCGATGGCCCGGCCCGCAGCCTGCTCACCGCCGAGCGCACCGCGCTCAACTTTCTCTGCCATCTGAGCGGCGTCGCGACCGCGACTGCCACGCTCGTCAAGGCCGTCGCCGGCACCCGCGCGCAGATCGTCTGCACCCGCAAGACCACACCCGGACTGCGCGCGCTGGAGAAGTACGCGGTCCGCGCCGGCGGCGGTGGCAATCACCGCTTCGGTCTCGACGACGCCGTGCTGATCAAGGACAACCACATCGCGCTCGCCGGCGGCATCCGCACCGCGGTCGAACGCGCCAAGGCCAATACCGGCCATCTCGTGAAGATCGAGGTGGAGGTCGACACGCTGACGCAGCTCGAAGAGGTGCTAGCGCTCGGCGTCGACGCGGTCCTGCTCGACAACATGACGACCGAGCAGCTCGGTCAGGCGGTGGCAATGGCCCGCGGCAAGGCGATCACCGAAGCCTCCGGCCGCATCACGGCTACGACCGCCGCGGCGATTGCTGCCACCGGCGTCGATTTGATCTCGGCCGGCTGGATAACCCACAGCTCGGCCGCGCTCGATATCGGGCTCGACTATCTGTCCTGATGGACTAGAGGGATTGGCCGACCGGAACGAGGGTCGGCTGGTCCCGTTCGGTTCGCCGCGCGGCAAAGCGCTCGGCTTGCAACACCGCGAGCGTCAGCACAACGATCGAGATTGCCTGGTGGGTCAGCGCCAGATCGATCGGCACCTGATGCAGCAGTGTCAGGATGCCGAGCGTCGCCTGCAGCGTGATCGCCGCCACCAGCCACCATGCGCCCGCTATCACCGCACTTCCGGCGCGCGCACGCACGGCATCGATCGCATGCGCGATCGCCAGCGCGAACAGCAGGTAAGCTGTCATGCGATGCTCGAACTGCACGGTCAGCGTGTTGTCGAACAGATTGCGCCACCACGGCGTCTCGAACCACAGCCGGTCAGCCGACGGAATCAAGCCACCATCGATCTCGGGCCAGGTGTTGTAGACCCGGCCCGCGCGCAGGCCCGCGACCAGCGCGCCGAAATAGAGCTGAACGAAGGTCAGCACGAGCAGCACCGCGCTCGTGATCTTCAGCCTGAGCGGTGCGATCACGGATGGGCGGTCCGTCAAGCGCCGCAGCGTCCAGACGATCGCCGCGAAGATCAGGAGCGCCAGCACCAGATGCGTCGCCAGCCGATATTGCGACACCTCGACGCGCTCCGAGAGGCCGGACGCCACCATCCACCAGCCGACGCCGCCCTGCAGCGCACCGAGACCGAAGATCACCCACAGCCGCCGGCCGAGCTCGCCGCTCACCGCGCCGCGCCACAGGAAGTACAGGAACGGCAGCAGATAGGCGGCGCCGATCACCCGGCCGAGCAGCCGGTGGCTCCACTCCCACCAGAAGATCGTCTTGAACTGCTCGAGCGTCATCCCGGCGTTGAGCTCGCGATATTGCGGGATGGTCTTGTAGCCCTCGAAGGCCTTCGTCCATTGCACCTCGGTCAGCGGCGGCAGCGCGCCGGTCACCGGCTTCCATTCGACGATCGACAGGCCGGACTCGGTGAGCCGCGTGGCGCCGCCGACCAGCACCATCAGCGCGATCAGGGCGGCGACCGCGATCAGCCAGACCCTGACGGCGCGGAGCTGCGATGGTTGTGCGGAAATACCGGCCATTTCGCCCTGACTTGATTGGATTTTCGGGCCCCTTATAGTCCGGCCCGCAAGCGGCGCAAGCGCCGCCTGAGGCCTCGTTCCGATCGGTTGGAACGCGGCCTCAGCAATCTTTGTTTTGACGCGTTTTCTTTGCGCGAACCGGTGTCCGCTTCGCTCGAAAACGCTCTGGATCACGAGTCATACATATCCGCCATGGCCATACGCACCCGCAAATTGCTCGGAACCATCGCCCTGCTGATCCTGGTCGTGGTGTGGTCGCTGCTTGGCATGACGATCGCCCAAACCCCGTGGCTTGCCAATTCGGGGCTGCTGCAGGCGATCTTCTACGTCGTCGCGGGCCTCGGCTGGGTGCTGCCGGCGATGCCGATCGTCTCCTGGATGTCGCGGCCCGACCGCGCCTAGATCGCGCCCTCGCCGCGCGCATGCCGCGTTGGCCGAACCGGTGCGAACATCACGCCCGAGAGCAGCACGCGCATCATCCGCAGCGACCGCACGCGGCCGTCCCACGCGATGCGCGGCAGTGCGTGGAGATTGGTGCGCCCCTGCGCCTCGACCACGCCTGCTATGGTCGACACTGCGCTGGCGAAGCCGGCCTCCTCGGCCATCACAACATGCGGACGGCGGAACGCGTCGCGGTCCCCGAAGGGGAATGCGAAATGCTTGATCGGCCGCCGCAGCGCGCTCTCGGCGACCGCCTTTCCCATCGCCATCTCGCGCTGCGCGTCGGCGTCCCTGAGGCTCGACAGGACGGAATAGTTCACCGTCGCGCTGCCAAAGGTCACGTTCGGATCCGCCGCAAGCTTCGCCAGATCCTGCCAGTCGAGCGACGCGCCGCGTGACAATTGCGCCGCATCGGCCGAATAGCGCCGGCCGAGATCGTTCACCGCATAGGACAGATCAGACGGCGACAGCTTGCGCAGCCAGCCGGACAGGAAATCGAACAGCTCGAATTTGTCCGACAGGCTCGTGACCACGAAGTGCCGTTCCCTACCGTCGATCATCAGGCTGATGCGGCTCTCGCGCGCGATGATGTCCTCGAGCACCAGCCACCATGCCGTGCCCACGCCGTCCGGGAAAGCTGTCGGCAGATAGAGGGCAAAGGGGACGCGGTGCCTGGCGAGCACGGGATAGCCGTGCGTGACGAAGTCCTTGGTCGCACCATCGAAGCTCACGCAGGCAAAGCGGCGGCGCTCCGGCAGGGTCACCGCGCGGCGGCAGGCCTCGTCGATCCCGACGATGTCGTACTTCCAGCGCTTCAGCGCGCGGATGGTGCGATCGAGGAAGGCAGGCGTGATCTCCTGGGATTTCAGCGGCTGAAACCGGCCCCGGCGCGCGGGACGGACGCGCGCGAAGCGCAGGATCACCCCGGCGCCCCCGGCCTCGTGTTCCCGCAGCCTGAAGGCGCCGCTGAAATAGGCGAGCTCCATCCGGGCCCGCCGCAAAATCCCGTTGTCCGGCGTCAAGATCCCCGCCTCTGCCCGGCGGTTCCCACACCCCGCCGCGGCATTGTTATTACTCTTTGTTGACATTTCCCTGCGAAGGTCGGCCGCAGCCGAGATCTGTAAATTAATACCTTAAAAAATTTGGGCTCCGAGATGATCATGGCGGCGGCAGTTGAAGGCCAGACGGCGGGGACGCGACCATGGCCGAACGCAATCCGCGTTGCCGGCGTCGACATCTTTCATGACCTCAGTGCGGCCGAGGCGACCTGGCGCAGTCTCGAGACACCGCAACACAGCTACACGCCCTATCAGCGCTTCGATTTCCTCGCCAACTGGCAACGCCAGGTCGGCGAGCGCGAGGGCCTGCGGCCCTTCATCGTCGTGGCCCATGACAGCGAACGCCGTCCGCTGCTGCTGTTGCCGCTCGCCGTCGAGCAGCGCCTGGGCGCGAGCTGCGCGAGCTTTATGGGCGGCAAGCATGCAACCTTCAACATGGCGCTGTACGACAAGGACTTCGCCGCCAACGCAACCGAGGCCGACGTCACGGCGCTGACCGGATCGATCGCCGAGCGGTCTCGCGTCGATGCGCTCGTGCTGTGTCAGCAGCCGCTGCGCTGGCAGGACCAGCCCAATCCGCTGGCGTTGCTGCCGCACCAGGCTTCGGTGAACGACTGCCCGCTGCTGGTGATCGAGCCCAGCGCAGCACCGGCGGCGCTGATCAGCAATTCGTTCCGCCGCCGCCTCAAGGGTAAGGAGCGCAAGCTGCAGGCGCTGCCCGGCTACCGCTATCATGTCGCGGCCGACAGCACTGACGTCTGCCGCCTGCTCGACTGGTTCTTCCGTGTCAAGCCGCAGCGCATGGCCGAGCAGAAATTGCCCGACGTGTTCGCCGAGCCGGGTGTCGAGCAGTTCATCCGCAGCGCCTGCCTTGCGCCGCGCGCCGACGGCAAGGGCTATGCGATCGACATCCACGCGCTGGAGTGCGACGAGGAAGTGATTGCGATCTACGCCGGCGTCTCCGACGGTCATCGATTCTCGATGATGTTCAACACCTACACGATGTCGGCCAATTCCAAGTTCAGCCCCGGCCTGATCCTGATGCGCGACATCATCGATCGTCATGCCGGCCTGAACTACCGCGCCCTTGACCTCGGCATCGGCTCGGACGAGTACAAGCGGCTGTTCTGCAAGGACGACGAAGCGATCGTCGACAGCTTCATTCCGCTCAGCCTGCGCGGCAAGCCGGCGGCGAGCGCGCTGTCTGCCATCAGCCGCGCCAAGCGCGCCGTGAAGCAAAATCCGGCACTGTTCGAAATCGCGCAGAACCTGCGCAGCATGTTCCGCTGAGTTTCAGCTCGCCACTTCACCCTGCTCTGCGCCGCCACTCGGCACGCCAAGCCGCCTCATCGCGTCGAATAGCAGCGCCGCGGCAGGTGACAGCGCACGCTTGCGCAGCTTGATCAGGCCATAATTCTCCAACAGGAGCCGGTCGCGAAGACGCAGCATCCTGAACCGCTGCGGGTCGACCAGATCGAACACCAGCATGGGAACCGGCACGATCGCGTCGATGCCGGCGGCAATTCCAACCGAGGCAAAGAACGACTCGGTGTTGATGACCCGGCGCGGTGGCGTCACGCCGCGGCTCATGAACAGCCTCTCCAGCGCCTGGCGCATGAAGGATTCCCGCGGCTGGCAAATCCACTGCTGGTCGGCCATGTCCTCAAGCTCGACGGTCTCGCGGCCGGCCAATGGATGCTCAGCACGAACCAGCAGCACCGCCTCTTCGGCACCGATCTCATAATAGTCGAATTGCCGGGGGTCGATGCCGGCCGGAATCCTGGCGACGACGAAGTCGAACTCGAGCGCGAGCAGACGCGTGATCAATGGCGGGCTGGTGCTGACATCGAGCGAGATGTTCACCCGGTTCAGCTTCTCGCCGAGATACTGGATCACGTCGACGACCAGGTCGATGCTGGGCTTGGCGACTGTTCCGACGGAGACGGTGCCGAGCTCACCGGACTTGTAGCCCGCGAACTCGTCGGTGACCTGGTCGAGATCGGCCAGCACGCTCTTGCCGCCGCGAATCAGGATCGAGCCATAGGCGGTAGGCTCGACGCCGCGCGCCGTCCGCTCAAACAGGGGAACCCGCGCGAGCGCCTCGATTTCGGCGAGCATCTTCGATGCCGCAGACTGGGTGATGTTCAATCGCTCGGCCGCCAGCTGCAGCTTGCGCTCATTGTCGAGAGCGACCAGCAGGCGTAGCTGGCGCAATTTCAGGTTATTGATCACGGCCTGCTACCATCCCGCCCGGCAAGGGCCTCTTCGTTCCGATTAGATCGGAACGGGGCTCCAGATTCTGTCCTGACGCGTCTTCTTTACGCGAACCGGTGTCCACTTCGCTGGAAAACGCTCTGGGGTTCCCGCGCTTATACCGCGGTGCATCATGACAGTTTCGCCGTGGCTCCATTCCCAAATGCCATTAGTCACGCGGCTGTCGATTACACAACAATGAATGCAATACTTGCAAGGGCAAGGCGACGGACCGCTGCGGCCGCACGAAGGTGCCGCCCGGACAGCGCGATCACCGTGCGCCGAATCGAAAAACCGGAAGGGATGGGAACGATGAGCGACGATGTCGAGAAGCGCGCAATCGGAAAGATGATGCGGCGGCTGATTCCGTTCCTCATCCTGTGTTACTTCGTGGCCTATCTCGATCGCGTCAATGTCGGCTTCGCCAAGCTGCACATGAATACGGCGCTCGGCCTCAGCGAAGCAGCCTACGGGCTCGGCGCGGGCCTGTTCTTCGTCGGCTACTTCTTCTTCGAAGTGCCCTCCAACATCCTTCTGGAGCGGTTTGGCGCGCGGCGCTGGATCGCCCGCATCATGATCAGCTGGGGCATCGTCTCGGCGGCATTCGCGTTCATCCCGCAGATGTCTGCGGCGAGCGGTCTCTCGAGCGAGTGGATCTTCTACTTCCTTCGCCTGCTGCTCGGCGCCTGCGAGGCCGGCTTCTTCCCCGGCATCATCTTCTACCTGACGCTCTGGTTCCCGACGATCTATCGGGCCCGCGTCATCAGCCTGTTCATGCTTGCGATCCCGATCTCGAGCATCATCGGGGCGCCGATCTCGGGCCTGCTGCTCAACCTGTCCGGAGGCGGTCTGACCGGGTGGCAGTGGCTGTTCATCTGCGAAGCGCTGCCGTCGGTCCTGGTCGGCTTCGCCGTGCTGGCCTTCCTGCCCGACTTCCCGCGTCAGGCGAGCTGGCTGCAGCCCGACGAGATCAAATGGGTCCAGAACACCCTTGAGATGGAGCGGCAGAAGAAGGAAGCGGTGGAGCACATCTCGGTGCTGCAATCGCTCACCGATTCGCGCGTGCTGGCCTGCGCCTTCGTCTACTTCTGCCTCAATGCCGCGAGCTACGGCGTCGCGTTCTTCCTGCCCACCATCATCAAGGCGTTTGGCGTCACCGACACCCAGACCGGCCTGATCGCAGCCCTGCCCTTCGTATTCGGCGCGGTCGGCATGGTGCTGCTCGGCCGCCATTCCGACAAGACCGGTGAGCGGCGCTACCATGTCGCCGGCGCACTCGTGCTGGCGGCAGTCGGCATCGGCCTGGCCGGACTGGTCTCAAGCCCGGTGCTGATCATCGGCCTGCTCTGCCTCGCGCAGATCGGCGTTTCGGCGGTGCCGCCGATGTTCTGGCCGATGCCGGCCAGCATTCTGAACGGCGCCTCGGCCGCGGCCGGCATTGCCGCGATCAACTCGCTCGGCAATCTGTCCGGCTTCGCGGGCCCGTTCGCAATGGGCTATCTGAAGGACCTGACTGGTGGTTTCACCGCGGGCCTGCTGCTGCTTGCGGTCGTCGGATTGATCGGCGCGCTGGTCACGATCAGGCTGCGGATCGATCCGGTGCTGGAGCGATCGATGCGCGAGCCGATGATGGCGCACTGAGGCGCCATCAGGAAGCATGTGAAGCGGCCTTCCAAAGCGAAGCGCGATGACGTCTCAAGCTGAGCTCATCGCGCCCTGGAGGTCCGGTCAGGCCGCCACCACGCGCGGACCCGCCACGACCGTTTCCGACGGCGCGCAGGGCTTGCTCAGCATCGTCACTTCGGAGAAGCCGACGGCCCTGAGCTGATCGACCATCGAGCGGCGGGCATCCTGCGCCATGCCGGCGTCGGGCACGACGACAGCTTGCGCCTTTGCGGTCAGCAGCTCGGCCGGCAGGTCGACGGCCGTGCCGGCGTCGAGCAGCACGTGGTCGTAGACCCGAAGCAGCGCGTCGATCGCAAGCGCCAGCCGCGGCGATTGCAGATGCGAGCGATCGAAGCCCGGACGCCCGGCGCCGACGATCTGAACCCGCGACTGCCGATCCTTGGTGATGATCTGTGCGAACGTCGCCTCGCCCTGCATCAATTCGGCAAGGCCGGGCGCGCCGGGATCGACCGTGGCCGCCGTCAGCGCCGGCGAGGACGCGACGAGATCAACCACCACGACCTTGGCCTGACGCGCCATCAGACGGGCCAGCGTCAGCGCGGTCAACGTGACGCTCTCGGCGGCAGCCGGGCCGAGCACCGTGACCTTGTGGGCGGCGGGACCGGCCGCGACCAGGCGCTCGGCCAGCTCATCGATCTCGTTGGCCGTCCGGGCGGACGCGGGCTGCGGCTCGCTGACGACCGGCTCATATGCAACTGCGGGTTCGGGCCTCAGATCAGGCTCCGGCGACAGGCTGGGCGCGAGCGGCGACGCGAGCTCGGGTTCAGGCGGCAGCGTCAGTGCCGGCTCGTCGACGGTTGCGGTTTCCATGACCGGCTCGCGGCGCCGGATCACTGCGGCGGCCGGCGCGAAGGCACGGCCCACCGCGCCGGGCGCGGAGACGCGCAGCAGCTCGCCGGTGATGATGATGCCGGCCGACAGCAGCAGCGTCGCCAGTGTCGCGATCAGCACGATCGGCAGCTTCTTCGGATAGGCCGGCGTGTTCGAGACCGTGGCGCGCGAGATGATACGGCCGTCGGTCGGCGCGGCCTCGATGTTCTCGCGTGCGGTCGCCTCGCGATATTTGGCGAGATAGGCTTCCAGCAGATCGCGTTGCGCCTTGGCTTCACGCTCGAACCCGCGCAGCTGCACGTCCTGGCTGTTGCTCGACGACGCCTGCCTCTTCGACTGGTCCAGGCCCGCCTGCTGCGCCTGGACGCGGGCATCGGCGACGCGGGCGTCGTTGTCGAGCGAGCGCGAAATCTTGCCGGCTTCCTCGCGCAATTGGCGGTCGAGGTCGGCGATCTGCGCCTTCAATTCCTTGATGCGCGGATGGTTGTCGAGCAGCGTCGACGACTGCTCGGCGAGCTGTGCGCGCAGCGTGCCGCGCTGTTCGGCGAGCCGGCGGATCAGCTCGGAATTGAGCACCTCCGTAGCCTCGATCGGCTTGCCGCCCTGAAGCATCTCGCGGATCAGGCGCGCCTTGGTCTCGGCATCCGCCTTCAGCGCGCGGGCATTGTTGAGCTGCGTGTTCAGCTCGCCCATCTGCTGGTTCGACAGCGGGATGTTGTTGGTGCCGACGAACAGGCTCGACTTCGAGCGGAATTCCTCGACCCGCGAATCCGCTTCCGCGACCTTGCTGCGCAGCTTGTCGATCTCGCCGAGCAGCCAGGTGCTGGCGGACTTGGCCTGGTCCTGCCGTGCCGCCTGCTGCAACACGAGATAACCGTCGGCAATCGAGTTGGCGACGCGGGCCGCGAGCTCGGGGTCCTCCGACTGGAACTCGATCACCATGACGCGCGACTTGTCGACCGCATAGGCCTGGAAGCGCTCGTAAAAGGAATCGAGCACCCGCTCTTCCGGCGTCAGGCTGAACGGGTCACGGCCGATGCCGAACAGAGCCAGCAGCGACTTCAGCGGGGAAAAGTCCCGCAGCACCGGATCGAACTCGGGGCGCTCGGCGAGCTTGTTCTTCTTGATGATGTCGCGGGCGAGATCGCGCGACAGCAACAGTTGCACCTGGCTGGTCACGGCCTCGGCGTCGAGCGAGGTGCGCTCGAGGTCGCGCTCGCCGTTCGGGCGCAGGAAGGCGTTCTCGCGGTTGTCGATCAGGATTCGCGCTTCCGACTTGTAGCGCGGCGTTATGACGTTGACGGCGGCAAGCGACACCGCAAATACGAGCACGGTCGGCACGATGATCCAGCTTCGCTTGCGCGCCAGCGCGCGCCCGAGCACATGCAGATCGAGATCTGTCGCCTCCGCTGGACGCGTCGGCTTGTCAGGAGCTGATATCGGAGAAACCGGCCTCGCAACGGCTTCGCCGGCAACGGGCGCAGACTTCGGCAACGCTCGTTGCACGACGGCCTTTTCCTTGCCTCTACGCCAGAATGCAAAACGCATAACGAACTCCCGCGGACGCCGCGATTCCATCTCAATGGCGGCGATTACAGTCCATTAAGGTTGCTGCTGGGTTAATCGGCGCGGTTGACGGATGCGGCGGCCACCACCGTTCCGTCATCGTTTATTAACCATGAGTGCCGTTAATCGACGCCGATATTGTTGCGGGATTCCTCACATGCGCGATCTGCGCGCTCCCCTCGTTTGTCTGATTGCTGCGCTCGCGCTGTCGGGCTGCATGGGCCGGACGTCGCCTGTTGCCGGTGACCCGGCCTTCGATTCGATGGCGTATGGGCAGCCAGCCTTTGCTGCGCCCGCGCCGATGGCCGTGGCCTATGCCGATCCCGCGCCGACGCGCGAGGCCTATAATCTTGGCCCCGGCGACAAGCTTCGCGTCGTGGTCTATGGCCAGGAAGGCCTGACCAATTCCTACGCGATCGATGCGGCCGGCGCGATCACGATGCCGCTGATCGGCTCGGTGCCGGCGCGCGGCCGGACGCCCGCCGGGCTTGCCGCCGAGATCACCGCACGGCTGCGCAACGGCTTCATCCGCGAGCCTTCGGTGGCGGTCGAGATCGAATCCTACCGGCCGTTCTTCATCCTCGGTGAGGTCGCAGCCCCCGGCCAGTATCCCTACGTACCCAACATGACGGTCGAGAGCGCGGTGGCGATCGCCGGCGGCTTCTCGCCGCGCGCCCGGCGCGACGAGGTCACCCTCACCCATACCGATGCATCGGGCGCCGGCCGTTTTGACGTTCCCTTGGGCACGCCGATCGGGCCCGGCGACACCGTCTTCGTCGGCGAACGCTGGTTCTGATCGATGGCACAGGATCAAAATCAGGAACGGCCGCTGCGCATCCTGCACGTCGTCCGCGCCCCGGTCGGCGGCATCATCCGTCACATCCTCGATGTCGCCAACGGCCAGATCGAACGTGGTCACCATGTCGGCATCGTCGCCGACAGCCTGACCGGCGGCACGCGGGCCGATGCGGTCCTCGCCGAGATCGAACCGCGCCTCAAGCTCGGGGTCCACCGGGTGGCGATACGCCGCGAGCCGCGCTTCGCCGACTTCATGGTCTGGGCGCATATCGCCAGCCTGATCCGCAAACTGAAACCCGATGTCGTGCACGGCCACGGCGCCAAGGCCGGCGCCTATGTCCGGCTGCGGCGGCGGTCGAACAAGGTGATCCGGGTCTACACGCCGCATGGCGGCTCGCTGCACTACCCGCTCGACACCTGGAAGGGCCGCTTCTACAGCCAGCTCGAGCGCACGCTGATGAACAGCACCGACCTGTTTCTGTTCGAGAGCGCGTTTGCCCGCGACACCTATCAGCGTACCGTGGGCAAGCCCTCAGGTCTCGTCCGCTGCGTCTTCAACGGCGTCACGTCGGAGGAATTCGAACCGGTCGCCAAGGCCGACGACGCCTCCGACGTGGCCTATGTCGGCGAATTCCGGCGCATCAAGGGCGCCGACCTCCTGATCGATGCGGTGGCGAAACTGCGCGCCGAGGGCAAGCCGGTGACGCTGACGCTCGGTGGCGACGGCGAGGAGTTCGAACGGCTCAAGGAGCAGGTGAAGCGGCTGTCGCTCGGCGAGGCCGTCCGCTTCATCGGCCACGTCAAGGCGCGCTACGGCTTCTCGAAGGGCAGCATTCTCGTGGTTCCGTCACGGGGCGATTCGATGCCTTATGTGGTGATCGAGGCCGGCGCGGCGGGAATTCCGATGATCGCCGCCAATGTCGGCGGCATCCCGGAGATCTTCGATACCCACACCGACGCGCTGTTCGCGCCCAGCAACGCCGGCGCGATGGCCGACGCCATCAAGGCTGCACTCGACAATCCCGCCGCGACCGCGGCGCGCGCCGCGCAACTGCGCGAACGCATTTCCGAACATTTCTCGCAGGGTGCGATGGTCGAGGGCGTGCTGGCCGGCTATCGCGACGCATTTGCCAAACATTAACCATTTCTTACACACGTAACCGTTTCTTCCGATTTGTCCCCTTAAGTCACGTCCGGGGGAATTTCACTGCTGCGCGCGGATGCTCATCTGCAAGCACAGGAACGGACGTGGACTCGTGGAACCGTTTAACGCACGCTTGATGCTGGATGCCGCTGCGTCTGCGACGGCCGCTCAGCCGCAGGTCGAACGCCGCCGCCGCCTGTCGCCGGCCGCGCTCGCCGTGACCAATCAAAAAGTTCGCAGCGCCTACTCACCGGTCGTAATCGCCGGCGTGGTTCGCCTCGCCGATTTCGTGCTGCTCAGCCTGGTCGGCGTCGGGCTCTATCTCGCCTATGTCAGGCCGCTCGCCGGCGGCATCCACTGGGGATACATCGGTTCGATCCTCGGCATGTCGGCTGCGGCGGTGGTCTGCTTCCAGGCCGCCGACATCTATCAGGTGCAGATCTTCCGCGGCCAGCTCCGCCAGATGACGCGGATGATCTCGTCATGGGCCGTCGTGTTCCTGCTGTTCATCGGCGTCTCCTTCCTGGCCAAGCTCGGCGGCGAGGTGTCGCGGGTCTGGCTGTCGTCGTTCTTCTGTGTCGGCCTTGCGGTGCTGATCGCCGAGCGGCTGGCGCTGCGCTCGATGGTGCGCGCCTGGGCGCATGACGGCCGGCTCGACCGCCGCACCATCATCGTCGGCGCCGACCAGAACGGCGAGAAGCTGATCGAGGCGCTGAACGCCGACGACGACACGGATATCCACGTGCTCGGCGTGTTCGACGACCGCAATGACGCCCGCGCCATGGACACTTGCGCCGGCTCACCGAAGCTCGGCAAGGTCGACGACATCGTCGAGTTCGCCCGCCGCACCCGCGTCGATCTTGTGCTGTTCGCGCTGCCGATCTCGGCGGAGACCCGCATCCTGGAAATGCTGAAGAAGCTCTGGGTGCTGCCGGTCGACATCCGACTGTCGGCCCATACCAACAAGCTGCGCTTCCGCCCCCGCTCCTATTCCTATCTCGGCAAGGTGCCGACGCTCGACGTGTTCGAGGCGCCTATCACCGACTGGGATCTGGTGCTGAAATGGCTATTCGACCGTGTGGTCGGCGGCCTGGCCTTGCTTGCGGCAC
Organism: Bradyrhizobium sp. B120; assembly: GCF_049075665.1. Taxonomy (NCBI): domain Bacteria; kingdom Pseudomonadati; phylum Pseudomonadota; class Alphaproteobacteria; order Hyphomicrobiales; family Nitrobacteraceae; genus Bradyrhizobium; species Bradyrhizobium sp. B120. The sequence goes on from NZ_CP185242.1 coordinate 4,829,913, forward strand.
TGCCGGTGCTCGGACTGGTGGCGCTTGCGGTGAAGCTCGACAGCCCCGGCCCGGTGCTGTTCCGCCAGAAGCGCTTCGGATTCAACAATGAGCGGATCGACGTCTACAAGTTCCGCTCGCTCTACCATCACCAGGCCGATCCGACCGCCTCCAAGGTCGTGACCAAGAACGATCCGCGCGTCACCCGCGTCGGCCGCTTCATCCGCAAGTCCTCGCTCGACGAATTGCCCCAGCTGTTCAATGTGGTACTGAAGGGCAATCTCTCGCTGGTCGGCCCGCGTCCGCACGCCGTGCAGAGCAAGCTGGAGAACCGCCTGTTCGACGAGGCCGTCGACGGCTACTTCGCCCGCCACCGCGTCAAGCCCGGCATCACCGGCTGGGCGCAGATCAACGGCTGGCGCGGCGAGGTCGACACCGACGAGAAGATCCAGAAGCGCGTCGAATACGACCTCTATTACATCGAGAACTGGTCGGTGCTGTTCGACCTCTACATCCTGCTCAAGACCCCGTTCTCGCTGCTGACCAAGAGCGAGAACGCGTACTGAGAATTGAACTAACCACCGTCATTGCGAGCGAAGCGAAGCAATCCATATCGCAGCTCGGGGATAGGTGGATTGCGTCGCCGCTTCGCTTCTCGCAATGACGAAGCGATGTATTGAGTGTTTTGTACCGCGTTGCGTGAGTATCCGATGGCCTATGCGGCGACAGCCGGGACGTCCCATTCGCCGGCATCAGCACCGCCAGGCGTGCTGGCGCTGCAGCGGGCGCTGGTGTGGCTCGCCGGCACGTCGATCGCCATCGTGTTCATCGAGCCGAGCCCGTATGAACTCGTCACGCTGACCGCCTGCGTGCTGTTCTTTGCGACGGGCCTGCGCATGCAGCTCGTGTTCATGCCGCTGCTGTTCGCGCTGATCGTGCTCAATGTCGGCTACAGCATCGGCGCGGTACCGTTCCTCGACAAGCCGGAGGTGGTCAACTGGGTCCTCACCTCCTGGTACATGGCCGTCACCGTCATCTTCTTCGCGATGGTGATGTCGGAGGATACCGAAGCGCGGCTCGACATGCTGCGCCGCGGCCTGATCGTCGGCGCGATGATCGCCTCGCTCGCGGGCATCGCCGGCTACTTCCATCTGGTGCCCGGCGGCTATGATCTGCTGACGCTGTATGACCGTGCCCGCGGCACCTTCAAGGATCCGAACGTGCTCGGCGCGTTCCTGATCCTGCCGGCGCTGTTCACACTGCAAAGCGTGGTCACCGACCGCTTCGGCAAGGCGTTCCGCAACGCCATCGCCTTCGGCATCATCTCGCTTGCGATCCTGCTGTCGTTCTCCCGCGCGGCCTGGGGCGGCCTGATCGTCACCGCGGCCTTCATGCTGGCGCTGATGGTGTTCACCAGCCGGTCGCAGGCGCAGCGCTCGCGCATCATCGTGATGACCCTGATCGCCGCGATCCTGGCCGTTGCGCTGGTCGCGGTGCTGCTGTCGATCGGCTCGGTCGCCGACATGTTCAAGCAGCGCGCGAGCTTCGACCAGAGTTACGACGAAGGCCGCTTCGGCCGGTTCGGCCGCCACATCCTCGGCGCCCAGATGGCGCTCGAGCTGCCGTTCGGCATTGGGCCGCTGCAATTCCACACCTACTTCCCCGAGGACACCCACAATTCGTTCCTCAACGCCTTCATGTCGGGCGGCTGGATCTCGGGCATCTGTTATCCGGCGCTGGTGTTCGTCAGCGCGATCATCGGCTTCCGCTACATCTACAAGCGAGTGCCGTGGCAACGCGACTATCTCGCGATCTTCTCGGCATTCCTCGGCATCGCCGGCGAGAGCTTCATCATCGATACCGACCATTGGCGGCACTTCTGGATGATGCTGGGCACGATGTGGGGCATGTACGCGGCGACCGAGCGCACCCGCGCGACACCGGCCGAGGTCAGCGGCGAGATTTCGGCGGCAGCTTGAGCTCGGCGCGCTGCTCCGGCGGCATGTCGATCACAGCCTTCAATGCGCCGGTCGCCTCCAGCACGCCCTTGTAGCCGTCATTGGCGAAGCGCAGCAGCAGGCGCAGTTCGTCGTCGCTGTAGCGGCCCCAGAGCTTGAGCATCGCCTCCTGCATCGGCACGTAGAACTTGCCGATCTCCGCCGCCTTCTCCTCAACGACCGAGATGAAGACCTTGCGGCGGTCGCTCTCGTCCCGCTCGCGGCGCACGTAACCCGCCTTCTCCAGTCGATCGACCACGCCGGTGATCGCGCCGGTGGTCAGCCCGGTGACTTCGGCGAGACGTCCCGCAGTCACGCGCCCTTCAAGGTGGAGGATATCCATGCATTCCATGTCGGAATTGGAAATTCCGGCCATGTTTGCAACGGCTTGGCCGTACATCACGCCCTGCGCGGATGACCGGCGCATCGCCTCCTCGAGTTCCTGCATCAGCGCTGCGCGCGACTTCGCACTTGACAAAGCTGCTCCTGTCTCTTACTTGCCTAATATCTTATCTTCTAAGATAATTAGCAACTGACCTTTCGTACCCCACACGGATGCATGGAGCAAGGCATGACCTCACGTCCCCGTAAAGCTCTGATCATCGGCGCCGGCATCGCAGGTCCGGTGACCGCGATGTTCCTGACCCGCGCCGGCATCGAGGCCGAGCTCTATGAAGCATGGCCCTACTCCACCGGGATCGGCGGGGGCTTGCAGATCGCGCCGAACGGCATGCATGTGCTGGCGGAGCTCGGCCTCGCCGACGAACTGATCCGCAGCGGCTCGGTCGCGGAGTCCTTCGATTTCTATTCGCAGGCCGGCAAGAAGCTCGGCTCGCTCAACCAGAACATGCAGCAGCGCTTCGGCCAGCCCGCGGTCAACATGTGCCGCGCGACCCTGAACGAGACGCTGATCGACAAGGCCTGGGCCTCCAACGTCTCGGTGTTCTTCGAGAAGAAGCTGGTGAAGATCGAGGATCGCGGCGACCAGCCGGTCATCGCCTATTTCAACGACGGCACCATTGCCGAGGGCGATTTCGTGATCGGCGCCGACGGCGTGCATTCGGCAGTGCGGCGGCACGTGATCCCCGATGGCCCGACGCCGTTCGACACCGGGCTGATCGGCTTCGGCGGCTTCGTGCCGCGGGCCATGTTCGAGCGCCTGTCGATCGGTCAGAAGGTTGAGACGACGTTCGGGCAAAGCGGCTTCTTCGGCTACGGCCTGTGCAGCCCCGATCCGGACACGGGTGGGATGTGGTGGAGCACGCAGCCGTCGCACGGCATGACCGCGGCGGCCTACCGGCTGCAGAGCCAGGACGCGATCAGGCAGCATCTGCGCGACTTCCACGCCGGCTGGCATGCGCCGATCCCCGAGATCATCGAGGCCGCCGAGAATATCGTGGTGACCGACACGCTCGATGTCGCGACGTTGCCGACCTGGTCGCGCAAGCGCACGCTCCTGATCGGCGATGCCGCGCACGCCACCAGCCCGCATGCCGGCCAGGGCGCGTCGCTGGCGCTCGAGGACGCCCTGCGGCTCGGCATGCTGATGCGCGACGGCCAGGAGCTCGGCATGACGTTCCAGGCCTTCGAGCACGAGCGGCGGCCGCGCGCCGAGAAGATCGTGGCGATCGCCCGCCGCAACGGCAACAGCAAGCGCGAGTTCGGCCCGACCGGCGCCTGGCTGCGCGATCACCTGCTGAAGCTGCTGCTGCCGGTGTCGTCCAAGGGCATGGACTTCATGTACGCCTACAACCCGCGCGCGGCAGCTTAGCCTCGGCTGTCATCACCCGCGCATGCGGGTGATCCAGTATTCCAGAGACAGCAGTGCCTGACCCGAGAGGCCGCGGCGTACTGGATCGCCCGGTCGAGCCCGGGCGATGACATCGATGGTGGTGACGCGAACTTACTTCTCGACCTCAAACGTCAGCCCGGCGTGATCGACCAGGCGCTTGATCAGCTTGTGCTGCATCGCCGCTCCCGGCGTCCAGAAGCCGGCGGCGACGCCGGGCGTGTCGCGCAACAGGCAGATCGCGCATTCCGAGATCATCTTCGAGGTCGAGCCGTAGCCGGGGTCGCGATCGCCCTTGATGCCGGCGCGGACCATGCGGCCGTCGGGCGCGACCGCGAGATAGAGCAGATCGTAGCGGCCGTTCTCGCGCTCTTCCTTCGACGGTCCCTCGCCCGGCTTCGGCGCGCCCGGACCGGTCTTCTCGGAATTCAGCGCCATCACGCGCTTGGCGTTGGCTTCGCCCTTCTCGCCCGGACCGGTCAGGACCATCTCGTCGTAGACGAACTCCTTGCCGTAGGGAAAGCCCATCAGCATGTTGGAGCGATGCACGTTGCGCGTGTTGATCAGCGCCATCATGAACGGCGCGGTCCATGAGTGCAGGTCGTCCTCATAGGCCGGCTTGCTGCCGCGCGGCTGCCTCACGCCCTCGAAGCCCGGCGTCAATGCGAACGGGTTGTTGAGGATCGCGACCAGGCTCAGATCCTTGGCGACCGCATCGAAGGTGGCCTTGGCGCTCGCGGCCGTGCCGCCGGACAGCGTGCCGCGCATGTCGCGCACGCGGCCCTTGACGCGCTGCGCCGGCGCACCGAACACCCGCTTGGCTTCCTCCTGGACGAAGAAGGCGCCGAGCTCGAACGGCACCGAGTCGAAGCCGCAGGAGAACACGATCCGCGCACCGCTGGCCTTTGCGGCCGCCTCGTGCTTGTCGATCATCTGCCGCATCCAGACCGGCTCGCCGCAGAGATCGAAATAGTCGGTGCCGCTGTCCACGCAGGCCGCGATCAGCTCATTGCCGTAGAGCTGATACGGACCGACCGTCGAGATCACAGACTTGGTCTGCGCCAGCATCGCCTTCAGCGACGCGGCGTCGCCGGCATCGGCAACGATCAGCGGCGTGTCGGCGGGCGCGCCGATCGCATCACGGACCGAGGCGAGCTTGTCCTTGCTGCGCCCGGCCATCGCCCATTTCAGGCTGCCGTCGCGATAATTCGCCGCGAGATATTCGGCGACGAGCTGGCCGGTGAAGCCGGTTGCGCCATAAACGACGATGTCGAGTTTCGACGAGGACATGGATCGGGCTCCCTGCGCAGCAAAATGGGCGCCCCTTTTGTCATCGCGGGCGCGGCGACGCAATCCAGTATTTCCTGCCGCTATTTCTTGCAGCTACTTCTTGGCATAGGACACGCCCATGCCGGCGCGGACGTCGGCCTGGATGCCATAGGGTGCGATCGGGTAGCGCAGGCCGTCCTTGGCGAGCTGCTTCATCCCCGCAATCGCCTTCACCAGATAGGCCGGCGGCAGCGCCATCAGCATCTCCTCGTCGGGCACGCCGCCATAGCGGCGCTCGGCGAAGCACGGCAGCGACAGGCTCGGCTCGCCGGTCTTCAGCGCCCGGCCCCACGAATCCGCGCACGCGGTTTCGCCAACCACGCCCCACTCGAACTTCTTGTAGCCGGTGTACTGCAGTCCGTTGATCAGGATGATCATCTGTCCCGGCGTCGCGTAGACGAGGCAGATGTCGGGCGGATTGAGACGTCCGCTTGTCAGCGGGCTCACCGCCATCGCCTGGTACTGGCCGTAAGGCACCACGTCGAGTGCCTCCTGGCGCTTGCGTGCGTCTTCTGCCGTGCCGTGCCAGACGCCGACATAATTCTCGCCGGCAAGCCACTTCTCGTCCTGCGGCGCGAGCCCGATCACCGCGCGGCATTGCGCGCCGACCAGATCATCGCCGGTGATGCCGACGGTCCAGCCAAGCCGCGAGGCCATGCTGACGATCTGGTCCGTGGTGTGAACCGCGGACGGACGGCGGATCTTCGCGATCGCCTCCATCTCCTCGACGCGTGCGAACATCTTGATGCCGATGACCGTGGTCTTCAGCCGCAGCAGGTTGTTCAGGTCGGCCACGATTGCGGAGAGGTCGAACTGTTCCGGCGGTGTCTGCTGTTGCATGGCGAAAACTCCCGTGATCGGCGGCTTGGCGCCGCCTGTTGATTTGATGTTAGCCGGATTGGCCGAGGGAAGCGACAAGCTCGTGGTGCGGCTCAACGTGCGGCCGGTCCCGGCAGCAAATCGTCGGTCTTGCCCGCCAGATGATAGGCAACCAGCCCGATCCACTCCCGCGCGCCGAGATCGGTGCGCGACAGGCCGTCGATCGCAAGCGTCGCGAGACCCATGACATTGCCGACGCGCCAATCGACCGGATAGGCCTCGACCTTGAATCCCGCCTTGCGGAACAGCCCGACCGACCGCGGCATATGATAGGCCGACGTCACGAGCAGCCAGCGCTCGCCCGGCTTGGGATCGACCAGCGCCTTGGAGAACTCGGCGTTCTCCACCGTGTTGCGCGAGCGGCGCTCGATGATCAATCGCGATTTGGCAATGCCGAGGCTCTCGAACATCTCGGCGGCGTAGTCGGCTTCGCGCGCGTCGTTCGAGATCAGGTTCGCGCTGCCGCCCGTGAACACGAGGCGCGCGTTCGGATATCTGCGCGCGAGCGCCGCCGCCGCGATGACGCGATCCGCCGCAGTGCGCACCACCGGCGCGCCATGCGCAACCGACAGATCGGCATCGATCGAGCCGCCGAGCACGATGATGCCGTCGGGCGCGCCGCGCGAAGCGTCCCATGGCGGGAAACGCTGCTCCAGGATGGAGATCAGGACATTGCCGAGCGGCGAGAAGCCGCAGATCGCGAGCAGCAGCGCTGACGCCACCATCAACCTGCGGCCGAGCCGGGCAAACCGCGTCAGCAGCAGAACGGCGCCGATCACGCCGATACCGATCAGGAAATTGATCGGCAGCAGCATGATGCCGAGCGTCTTGGAGAGCACAAAAAACAAGGGAAGCCTCTACGAAGTTCTGCTACAGCGTCATACGCTGCCGGGGATGCAATAAAAAGAAGTCACATGACCCATCATCATCTGAAATCCAGTCCCGAAACCTGCCATTGGGGCTTCTTCGAAGCAAAGCTGAGACCGGTCCTGACCATTGCGAGCGGCGACGAGGTCACGATCGAGACCGTCAGCGGCGGCCCCGACGTGGTGCCGGACCGCGGCAAGTTCTATGTGCCGACAGAGCTCGACGACATTCATGCGAAGAGTGAGCGGATGGTGCCCGGGCACATCCTGACCGGCCCGATCGCGGTCAGCGGCGCCGAGCCCGGCGACGTGCTCGAGGTCGATATTCTCGACGTCCAGCTCCGGCAGGACTGGGGCTACAATCTGATCAAGCCGCTGTCCGGCACCCTGCCCGACGATTTCCACGAGACCCGCATCCTCAACATCCCGCTCGATCGCGCACGCATGGTCGGCCGCATGCCGTGGGGGCTCGACCTGCCGCTGAAGCCGTTCTTCGGCGTGATGGGCGTGTCGCCGCCGCCGGCCTGGGGCCGCATCTCCTCGCTGATCCCGCGTGCGATGGGCGGCAATCTCGACAACAAGGAGCTCGGGGCCGGCGCCAAGCTGTACCTGCCGGTGTTCGCGCCGGGCGCGCTGTTCTCCTGCGGCGACGGCCATGGCGTGCAGGGTGACGGCGAGGTCTGCGTCACCGCGATCGAGACCGCGCTCACCGGCCGCTTCCGCCTGACCCTGCGCAAGGACCTCAAGCTCGCCTATCCACGCGCCGAGTCCGCCGACCATTACATGACCATGGCGATGGATCCCGATCTCGACCAGTGCGTGGTGCGGGCGCTGCGCGACATGATCGTGCTGCTCGGCGAGAAGCGCAATCTGTCGCGCGAGGACGCCTATACGCTGTGCAGCCTGGCCGCCGACCTGCGCGTCACGCAGACCGTCAACGGCTCCAAGGGCATTCACTGCATGATCGCCAAATCAGTCGTTCACGGCTGACGGCCGGTCGATAAGCCGCACTTGTGTTCCGCAAGTGCGGCTCGATACAATCCCCGTCCCAACGAACAAAAATGGACGGGGACGGATATGCTCAAGGACAGGCTTTCGCCGGCCGACGAGGCTGCGCGCGACAAGGAGATGCAGGAGACGCTCGCCGCCTGCCCGCGCATCCTCGATCTCATTGCCCGTGGCCCGCAGGGCGCGCCGGACGCCGAAGCCGCGATCTATCTGCGTTCGCCGCTCGATCCCAACCCGGTCGTGATCTCGAACGATCATCTGATGGGCTGCATCAAGGCCGCCGAAAACTATTTCCGTAAGCACGGCATCGGCAAGGACGACGCGGTCGCCGTCCTGGTCCCGGCCTGCCCCGCGACCGTGGTCGCGATCTTCGGCGCAGCCGCCTGCGGTGTCGCCGAGCCGCTCAATTTGCTGTTCACGCGCGAGGCGATCATCGCCCAGCTCAACGCCATCAAGGCAAAGCTGTTGCTGGCGCCGCCGCCCGGCATGCCGGGCGGGCTCTATGAGCGGGTCGAAGGCTTGCAGCGCGAGGTGCCGTCGCTCAAGCGCATCGTGATCGTGCCGCTTGACGGCAGCATTGCGTTCGACGGCGAGGTGCTGCGGCCTGATCCCGCGTGGCGCGACGACTACGGCAAGTCCAAGGACATGAGCGAGGCCGACCGTGTCGCGGTGATGCTGCCGACCGGCGGCACGACAGGTCATCCAAAGGTGGCGCGGCTCACCAACCGCGCGATGGTCGCCTCCACCGTGTCCTCGCGCATGGCACTCGACTTCCATCGCGGCGAGCGGGCGATGATCACGATGCCGCTGTTCCATGTCGGCGGCCTGTTCTGCACGACGGCCAATTGCCTTTCCGCCGGCACGACGATTTTCATCCCCGGCCCGGCCGGCGCCCGCGATCCGTCGCTGATCACGCATTTCTGGAAGATCGTCGAGAAATACCGCGTCAACATCTCCGGCAACGTGCCGACCACGCTCGGAGCGCTCGCCGACATCCCTGTCGCGGACAGCGACATCTCGACCCTGCGCGTCACCGCCACCGGGGCCTCGATCTGCCCGCCGGAGATCGAACGGCGTTATCTTGCGACCTGGGGCGGTGCCTGCATCCAGCAGCTCTACGGCATGACCGAGCTCGCCGGCGCCATCACCCACGACGTGCACGGCGTCAAGCCGCGCGCCGAGAGCGTCGGCACCCGCAATCCGCTGGTCGAACTCGCGATCCTTGACGGCGGCAAGCTGCACACCGGGCCGTGGCCCTCGCCGGTCGGCGAACTCCTGACCAGGGGCCCGCAGGTGTTCGCCGGTTACGTCGACAAGAAGCAGACCGAGGAGGCGTTCCGCGACGGCTGGCTGCGCACCGGCGACATCTGCCGGATCGACGCCGACGGCTTCGTCTACATCCTGGGCCGCGCCAAGGACGTCATCATCCGCGGCGGCCACAACATCGACCCGCGGGCGATCGAGGATGCCGCGCTGGCGTTTCCGGGCGTGGCGCTGGCCGCGGCCGTCGGGCGTCCCGACACCTATGCCGGTGAAGTGCCGATGCTGTTCGTCTCGGCGCAGCCCGGCGCCCATATCGATCCGAACGCGCTCGCCGCCTTCGTGCAGGACAACATCCTGGAGCCGCCAGCGCGGCCGCGCGTGGTCTCGGTGATTGCGGAGATGCCGGTCACGCCGGTCGGCAAGATCTTCAAGCCGAAGCTGCGCGAGATCGCCGCCGGCGAGGCCGCGCGCGAGCTACTGGCTCGAGAAGGCTTGTCCGGCGAGGTCAGTGTGGAGGCCATCACCGACCCATCCCGCGGGCTGTACCTGAGCGTGAGCGCGCCCGCGGACAAGGCCGAAACCGCTGAGCGGCTTCTCAAGAAGTTCCCAGTCAAGGTCGAGTTACGATCTTAACACACTCATTTGTCTAGCTAATTTGACAGCGGCAGCGCGCCGGAACCAGCTTCCGGCGCGCGCGAGCGTGCGCGTCCAGTTTCGCAGCTCATGGCTTGACGGACTGCCATATTCCTAAATAGACTCTAAATAGCTACTTTTCAGTACAGGCGTTCAGGGTTAAGCGTTTTCTCATGGCTACAGAAAAGGCCGAAACCGACCGCGTCCCGGTCACGCTGGCACTCTCGACCATAGGTTACCTCGAGAAGCTGGTGAGACAGGGCACCCACGGCACGAGCGTCCCGGGCGTCGCACGGACATTGATCGAGGAAGGCATTCGGCTCGCCATCAAGGACGGGTTGCTTGCAATCCGCGACAACGGACGCACGCCCTGACGGCGTGTGCGTCGGCGCGGCGGTTCAACAGAACGTGGAACCGTCAAAATGATTACCATCGAGCCGACCTGGACGCCGGAGCGCGTCGACCAACTCAAGATCTACTTTGAAGCCGGTCTCTCCTGCCGCGACATCGCCGCGAATATCGGCGTCAGCCGCAATGCGGTGATCGGCAAGCTGTCGCGCCTGAACCTCACGCGCACGACGCCGGACGAACGCCGGGCAAGGCGGAAGAAATCCAACGGCCACGCCGCGCAACGGGCGACCGCGAAGCAGCAGCTCCGGTTGCTTCAGGCGGTCTACGAACAAGTGCCCGACGATGCGCCGATCGTCAGCGCCAACAATTGCTCGCTGTTCGAGCTGAGCGAGCAGCGTTGCCGCTGGCCGATCAGCACGCCGGGCGCCGATGATTTCTGTTTTTGCGGCAACACGCCGCTCGGCGGCATGCCCTATTGCTCGGGGCATTACCGCCTTGCGTATCAGGCGGGATCACGCCAGCGCGCGATGCGCGGGTAGTTTGGTCGCATCACAAAAGCATCTAACCCCGTCATCCCCGCGCAAAGGCTTCGCCTTTGTCGCTGGAGGAGCCGCGAAGCGGTGTCTCGAAGGATGCACGGCCAGCAGCCGGGCCGTCGACCCTTCGAGACGCGCTACGCGCTCCTCAGGGTGACGGACCTTGGGATGCGCCGTCACCCGACCTTCCAGCCGGTCGCCGCCACGATGCCCTGGTAGAACTCCGGCGTGTAGGCCTGCTCCGGGGTGTTGCGCACGCGCTCGTCGAGCAGATGCGCATCGTCGCCGACCAGGATGCGCCAGCGATCGGCCTTCACGCCGTCGAGGATAATTTTGGCGGCGGCAGCCGCCGAGGTCGGTGCCTCGTCATGGAAGATGCGAGCACGGTCGAGCGCGAGCTGCTGGATGTCGGCATCTGACATCTTGGCGACGTCGATGCCCTGCCCTTGCAGACGCTGCCGGGCCTGCCTGAGTTCGTCGGGATTGAGCTGGTCGGCGCCATTCTGCACCTTGCGCGAGTTCGACACGATCGAGGTGCCGATGTGGCCAGGCATCACGACCGAGCATTTGACATGCGGCGCGTTGAGCCGGAGATCGTTGATCATCGCCTCGGTGAATCCCTTCACCGCGAACTTCGCCGCGCTGTAGGCGGTGTGTGACACGCCCATGCCGACCGACGCCCAGAAGCCGTTGACGCTCGAGGTGTTGACGATGTGCGCCTCGTCGGCCTTCACCAGCAGCGGCAGGAAGGTGCGGACGCCGAGATAGACGCCGCTCCAGCAGATGTTGAAGGTGCGCTCCCACTGCTCGCGCGTGTTGGTGAACAGGCTGCCGCCACCGCCGATGCCGGCGTTGTTGAACAGCAAATGGATCTTGTCGGTCGCCTGCTGCTCGATCAGCTCATCGCGAAAACGCTTGTAGTGATCCTCGATCGAGACGTCGGCAACGTGGGTGGTGATGCGCAGGCCCTGCGGCAGCTTCTCGACCTCGCAGAGCCGCTTGGTCTCGGCCATCGCCTCGGCCGAGACGTCGCACATCGCGACATTGCATCCTTCAGCGACGAGCTGCCGCGCCAGCTCGCGCCCCATGCCCGTGCCGCCACCGGTGATGACGGCAATCTTTCCGGCGAAATCCTTCATGTGAGATCCGTTCCTTCCTTGATTCTTCTTGCCTGCTTGTTCTTGGTTTCGGCTGGAGCGCGGATCGCAGTCCCAGCCGCTTGGCTGCGGCACTCTACATCACCGAATTATCGCGCAGCAACGGCGCCCGCCCTTCACGCGCAACTGTGCCGACGGCAGCAGATCAAGGCAGCCGGCGCTGTAACGAAATCATTCCGCGCAGCGAACAATCCGATATCGACAAGCGGAGACAACGATCGTGCAGATCTTGAATGGATTGGTCGCAACGACGTTGATGGCGATCGCGGCCGGCATTGCCGCTGCGGCTGCTGCCGCCGAGGTCATACCGCCGAAGCCGCGCGAAGGCGCCTGTGCCGACAGCTCACGCTGATCAGTTCAGACAAGCGCAGAAGCGGCGTGGCAAAATGCATCGTCATCGCATGCGCGCTCCCGGATGCCGAGATGATATCGCTCGATCTCGAACGCTTGTCCGCGCCCCCGTGAACGCCTAGTCGGAGCGCAGGACCGTTCCGTGCTATTCGGCCGTCTCGATCTGCACGGGCGCGCGCCGCCGCAGGACGCCGGTGGCAGCGCTCAAGACAAGCTTGAGCAGGCCGCGCCACGAGAAGTCGATGACAACCTCATGATGCCGCAACCCCTTGCCGCCCTTCACCAGCCCGAGATCCCGGATCAAGCAGTAATGGCCGCTGCTCATGCGAGCCAGGCGGCTGTTCTTGAAGCGTCCCATGACTGACGAGAATGCACTGCGGATCGATTCCGTCAAATCTTGACGACATCGAATCGATCAGACGGTGCGGGCCCTGCTGCGAGCAGCTGTTTGCGACGGCCGTGCGCGTCACGATCGTCGGAGGCGGTCCATGCCTTGAATCAAAAACCTCCGGCAGGGCATTGCCGGAGGTTTGGGAGGCTTAGCATGAGCTAAGAGCCATCATTCAATGTGTTGGCCGCCACGTATATAGTTTAGTAGATCAGGTAAGTAAATAAATTTGGCGCGAATGAATCGCATGGCACGTCTTCGTTGTTCGCCTGGACCGAAATGACGCAGCCAATCTTCCGCTACCTATCCCAGCTGAAGAAAAAACCCCGGCAGTTGCCTGCCGGGGTTCTGTTAGATCTTGATCAGATCAACCGGCATTACCAGTTGCGCTGAGCGCGGAAGAGCATCTGGACAGTGTCCTGATCCTTCAGCTCGTAGGTCGCGACCGGCTTGCCGATACCAGCCGACGAGGTGGTGATCGTGCCGGCATACTTCTGATCGAGATGGACGTAGGTCACGTCGGCCGAGAAGGTCAGGTTCTTGACCGGGGTCCAACGGGTGATCACGCCGATCTGCCCGATGTTGTAGTCGGGGTTGCAGTTGGTCACGCCAGCGCCGCCACCGAAGGCGGTGCGGAACGTGCCACCGACGCCGCCGACGCCGCAGATGAGCGACTTGGCCGTGTCGTTATACATGACCGCAGCGTAGGCACCGTACAAGCTGGTGTTCCAGTAGGGATCCCAGTTATGGGTGTACGCACCACGGAAGCCCCAGGTCTTGATGGACTGCTGCTGACCGTTCAGACCGAACACCGTGTCGGGTGCCGTGCCGAAGCCAACGCTCTGATAGACGCCGGGCAGGTTCGAACCGCCGTAGATGGCGACCGAGCTGAACTGGCTGGCCAGTTCCTGGATGTTGTAACGGGTCGCACCGTCGGTGTAGACGCCCTGGACGTTGATGGTGTCGCCGGGTCCGGTCGGGATGTTCTTGATCGACAGGGCCAGTGCACCAGCCCAACCCCACTTGTCGTCGGGATGACCGGTCAGCTCCGTACCGCCGTAGTAGGCAGCATGGTTGTCATGCGCCGCGATCGACGCCTGGAAGATACCCCAAGCCTGGTCGACCTTGAGCGCGGCGACGAAGTCCGGCGCGATCGTGCCGGCGTAGTCGCTCGAGCCGTAAGCACCGCCGACGCCGAGGTTGTTCACGCCAGCCTGCATGTACGCAACCTGGTCCTGCGCCGACAGAGCCAGCGACACGCCGTTGCCGAACTGTGCGGTGTAGGTGAACTGGTTGATGCCGTTGGTGGTGCTCACGCCACCGACGAGACCGTCGTAGTTGTTGCCCGGATAACCGTTCCAGGGAGCAGCGAACTGCGAGACCGCCTTACCCATGGTGAAGCCGGCGAACTGGATGAAGGCGTAGTAGACGCCGACCGAGCCGGCAGCGACGTTACCTGAACCAGCGTTGTTCGGCGCCGCAGCGGTGCCGATCGCCGAGTAGACGGACGAGCCGTTGCCCTGGCCAGTGTAGGAGTCGGACGTCCAGGTGAACACCGCATCGAAATAGGTCCGGACCACGCCGTACTCGGTCGCGGTGCGGGTGTCGATGTTGAAGTCTTCACGCGAACGCCAGGTGTAGCCGTTGGTGAAGCGGTTGTTGGCACCGCTGGCGCCGTTGACGTTCGGGCCGTAGACGCTGTTGCCGTTCACGACGACGTCGGCACGAACGAAACCGCCCAGCTTGATGCAGGTGTCGGTGCCGGGGATGTAGTAGAAGCCCGGACCATAAAGGGAGCAAACCTTCACGTATTCGACCGCTTTGGCCTTAACGGGAAGATCGGCTGCCTGTGCCCCGCCGACCGCGACCAGCGCAGCGGCTGAGCCCAGAATAAGGCTCTTCGCCAATTTCATATCAAACCTCCAAGTTGCTCATATGCGTAGAGTCCGGGTCGCGAGCGCCCCGTGATCCTCCCGCATTGTCCAAGACCGTTTTCCCCAAACCTCGCACCCTCAGATCAATCTGTGGTGCTACGGACTTGAACGATCACCGCAACGGGACGATCGAGATTCCCCTACCGCCGGGTTCAATATGCATGGGCGAGTTGCCCAATCAAAATAGTTTATAAAGTCAGGAATGCGAATGCGGCCACACTGTGTCTCGCCGGCAACGCTCGACTTAAGCCCCTTACCTGCATGGGCAAATTTGTCGCACCCCAAATAGCCGAACCGTCACATACGCATCATAATTGCTTTACGTTCACTTGCCTTCCTGAGCGACTTACTAGAAAAAACGTCCCGTCGACGCAGGAATCAAGAAATAAATCAGCACAAAGCTGAGTCGGCACCTAGGGAAGGGGAAGCTGTGTCAGTGACCAGGAAGGATCAGGCGCGCCTGCGCGCCATCGAGAATCTCGACATCATCAAACGCTTTACGCTCGAGATCTCGTCCATCAACTCGCATCTCGAACGGGTCCGCCAGCTCTGGGGCAAGGCGCTTGGCGTCAGCGGTCCGCAATGGATGATCCTGATCGCGATCTCTGACCTCGACAAGGATGACGGCGTGCCGATCAACGTGGTGTCGAAGCTGCTGCACGTCGATCCGTCGTTCGTGACCACGCAGTCCAAGCTGCTCGAGCAGAAGGAGCTGCTGCGCCGCGCGTCCTCCCCGGCCGATGCGCGCGTGGTCCGCCTGTCGCTGACCGACAAGACCCGAAAGCATCTGGCGGGCCTCGCCGACCAGCACAAGGCATTCAAGAAGACCGTGTTCGAGGAATTCAGCGAGCCCGAACTGGCCGAGTTCACGGCCAAGCTTGCGATGCTCAATAACCGCATGGAAAAGGCATGCCTGATCGCCGCGATGGATTTCGAGACCTGACGACTGCCGCATCGGGCGGCAAACAACGCCCGAATGCTCTCTCAACATCGCATGCTTTGAAAAATGGTCGGAGCGAGAGGATTTGAACCTCCGACCCCTAGTCTCCCAGACTAGTGCGCTAACCGGGCTGCGCCACGCTCCGATGCCGTTCCATTAGCTGCGATCCTGCGTTCGCGCAAGGCGCAGCAGGCCCTTTAGGGGCTGCAATCCGGCCCCGGTTCCCATGGCAGCTTGCTTGGCAGCTTCTTTGGCTCAGCCGTCCTTCATCGCCGCGTCGATCAGCTGCCGGCAGGCAACCAGCTCCTGCAGCGCGCGTTCGAGCCGCTCCCGATCGACTGGCGGAACGGTCGGGCGGACCGGCGGCGGAGCCGACGCCTTGCCCGGGTGGGCGTGCGCCTTGTAGGTCGACAGGATCGGATCCACGTCGGGATCGACGAATCGGTAGTCGATTCCCCCCTCGTCGCCGTCGCCCTCCTCGCCGTCGAAATCGAGGCCGTCATTGCTCTCGAGATCGTCGGGCTCGGCCATGCTGTTGCCGACCGCCTCCTCGACCGCGCCGAACGAGACGGCGGCGGTCTGGTCGGCGATACCCTGCACCGACTTGATGCCGTGCTCTTTCAGGATCCGCTGCACGCCGCGGATGGTGTAGCCCTCGCCGTAGAGCAGCCGGCGGATGCCCTTGAGCAGGTCGACGTCGTCGGGGCGATAATAGCGGCGTCCGCCGCTGCGCTTCATCGGCTTGATCTGCGCGAAGCGCGTTTCCCAGAATCTCAGCACATGCTGGGGAATATCGAGCTCATCTGCGACTTCGCTGATGGTACGGAACGCATCCGGCGCCTTGTCCAAATGCCCGCTCCTCTGGCTTCAATGCCTGGAGCCCGTTCCGTTCCGATCGAAACGGGGCTCCGGATTCTGGTTTTGGCGCGTTTTCTTCACGCGAACCGGGTATCCACTTCGCTTGAAAACGCGCTAGTCGGCCTTGCTGCCGTCGCCATTGGTGACGGCATGGCCATTGATCCGCTGCTTCAGGATCGCCGACGGCTTGAACACCATCACCCGCCGCGGCGAGATCGGCACCTCGGTGCCGGTCTTTGGATTGCGCCCGATACGCTGGCCCTTCTTGCGCACCATGAAGGAGCCGAATGAGGACAGCTTCACCGTCTCGCCCTTTTCGAGGCAATCGGTGATCTCCTTCAGCACCAACTCGACAAACGCCGACGATTCCGTGCGCGACAGACCTACCTTTTGGTAGACCGCCTCACACAAATCGACGCGCGTCACTGTTTTTCCGGTTCCCGTGGTCATCGCCTGCCCCGCACTCTCGGCGAACAATTTCTTGACTGAAATTAAAAGCTTAGCGCGCAATGGTCAACAGCGACCAGCATCCGGGCGTTGGAAAGATGCCGGCAACCTGCCGATACTCTTTGACGGTGCGCTACCAGCGCACGAGCGCAGAACCCCAGGTGAAGCCGCCGCCCATCGCCTCGAACAGCACCAGATCGCCCTTCTTGACGCGTCCGTCCCTCACGGCGACCGACAGCGCGAGCGGGATCGAGGCCGCCGAGGTGTTGCCGTGCTTGTCGACTGTCAAGACCACCTTCTGCGGCGCAATATGCAGCTTGTGGGCCGAGGCATCGATGATTCGCTTGTTGGCCTGGTGCGGAATGAACCAATTGATATCGTCGGCGGTAAAGCCGGTGGCGTTGAACGCATCGACGATCACATCGGTGATCATGCCGACGGCGTGCTTGAACACCTCGCGGCCCTCCATCCGGAGATGGCCGACCGTCCTGGTCGAGCCGGGACCGCCATCGACGAAAAGCTTCGACTTGTGGCGTCCGTCCGAGCGCAGATGCGACGTCAGCACGCCGGGATCGTCCGTCGTGCCGGGATGCTGCTGCGCTTCCAGCACCACCGCGCCGGCGCCATCGCCGAACAGCACACAGGTACCGCGGTCGTTCCAGTCGAGGATACGCGAGAAGGTTTCGGCGCCGATCACCAAGGCCCGTTTGTGGGCCCCGGCGCGCAGGAAATTGTCCGCGGTGGTCAGCGCAAAGACGAAGCCGGAGCACACCGCCTGCAGATCAAACGCGACGCCGTGGTTGATGCCGAGCGCGTGCTGGACCGCGACCGCGGTCGCCGGAAACGTGTTGTCGGGCGTCGAGGTCGCCAGCACGATCAGGTCGATCGACTGGGCGTCGATCTTGGCATCGGCGAGCGCGGCGCGCGCCGCGTTGATGGCGAGATGCGAGGTGAACTCGTCATCGGCGGCGATGTGCCGCTCGCTGATGCCGGTGCGCTGCACGATCCAGTCATCGGACGTGTCGATTCGGCTCGCCAGTTCGGCATTGGTCAAAACCCGCTCCGGCAGATATGAGCCGCAGCCGAGCACTACCGAACGTATCGCAGTCACGAGACAGCCTCCTGCGCGGTCTGCGCCTTTACCAGGGCGCCGCCATCGCGGTTGAGCATCTGATTGATCTTGGTGAGGAGATCGTAGTGGGCCATCTCATAGCCAACATCCACCGCATAGGCAAAGCCTTCCGCGTTGATGCCGCCATGGCTCTTGACCACCACGCCGTTCAGGCCGAGCAGCAGGCCGCCATTCGACTTGTTGGGATCGAGCTTGTCGCGCAGCTTCTGGAACGCGCCGCGGGCAAACAGATAGCCGATCCGCGCCAGCCAGCTCGACGACATCGCCTCGCGCAATAGCGTGAACATCTGGCGCGCGGTGCCCTCGGCGGCCTTGAGCGCGATATTGCCGCTGAAGCCTTCCGACACGATCACGTCGGCGAGTCCCTTGCCGATCGCATCGCCCTCGACAAAGCCGATATAGTTGAACTGGGGCGCGTTCATCGCGCGCAGCATCTCGGCGGCCTCGCGGATTTCCCCGTGACCCTTGATCTCCTCGGACCCGATATTGAGCAGGCCGACAGTCGGCCGTTCGAGATTGAACAGCACGCTCGCCATGGCGCTGCCCATCACCGCGAGCGTCACCAGATGGCGGGCGTCGCCGCCGATCGAGGCTCCGAGATCGAGCACCACCGAATCGCCGCGTAGCGTCGGCCACGCCGCAGCGAGCGCCGGGCGGTCGACGCCCGGCAACGTCCGCAGATTGATGCTGCCCATCGCCATCAGCGCGCCTGAGTTGCCGGCGGAGACCGCGACGTCGGCCTCGCCGTGCTTCACCGCATCGATCGCCAGCCACATCGACGACGCCCTGCGGGTCCGCCGCAGCGCCTGGCTCGGCTTCTCGTCATTCTTCACCGCGACGTCGGTATGGATCACCTTCGATACCGCCTTCAGCGCAGGATGTTTCGCAAGCTCCGGCTCGATCAGGGCCCGGTCTCCGACCAGCAGGAATTCGCTGTCGGGATGACGGCTCAATGAGATCGCGGCGCCGGGAATGACCACCGATGCGCCGACATCGCCCCCCATGGCGTCAAGCGCGATTCGAACCTTATGAGGCATGAACGTCCCGGAAGCCTTGCTCTCCCACAGCCCTTCAGATGAAGACCGCGAGCTTGAAGTCACCGCCGTCAACGGCGCGCGGCGAAACGCGAACTCGCGTCCCGGCCGGGCCGCGACAATAGCGTGTCCGCGGTCCGACACAACCTCTTGACCACAAACAACCGAGGCGCCGAACCGTCACGCGACACATCAAAACCTACCAAAAATACATGATATTTCAAAGCATTATGACGCGCATTTGAAGTAACTAAGAATCCCCCTCGCGCAGGCCTGCAGGCAGCCATCCCCTCAAATGTTGGCGCTGGCTGCCCTCTACTTCCCTCAACTCCCCTTCGGCTTCTTGCCGTCGGCCTTTTCCTTCAGCGCCTTGAGCGCCGCAAAGGGATGATTTTCCGGATCAGGCGCTTCAACCTGTTGTTCAAAGACCGCATCCGCCTTGCGCGGATAGGGATCGACGCCGAGAAACAGCGCATCGGTGGCGAGCCGGCCGATGTCGATGAAGCCGCCGACGATCGGCTCCGGCGGGTCCGGGGTCTCCTCGTCGCCTTGCTCGGCGTCGTCGACGAGATCGGCCATCTCCGGGATCTGCTCGGGCGGCGCGAACACCACGTCGATCGGCTCAATGATCTCGTTCTCGATCGGATCGAGCGTCACCACGCAGGTCTGCCCGACCCTCGCCCAAACCCGGCCGGTGACATGGCAGCTGCCGTCGCGCTTGGGCTGCAGATCGAACGCCGCCCGCGCGGAGACGACCTCGCGCAATTCGCCGACCTCGGCGATCGCCTTGCGCGTCGCCTCGTCGGCCACGATCTCGCGATGCAGCCCGGTATCCGGGATCTGCGCGACGTTGACGAGAACGCGCCAGGGGTCCCGCGCCGCATCGGGCCGTGCTGTGCTGCCGCCGCTCATGCCGTGGTCCTCGCAGTCTGCGGCGCCGGGAAGCGCCATGCCCCCTGGGTCAGCGCCGCGAGGTCCGCGCGCGCCAACACCGCCATCGCCTCTCTGGCATAGACGGCCAGTTCGCGGGCCTTGTCGATGTTCTGACCATTGAGGATGTTCTTGCAGAGCGACTGGGCCAGAGCCTCGTCGCCGTCGGTCAGCGCCAGGTCGTAGGCCGCGGTGCGGCCATAAAAAGCCTCGCCGAACGCCTGCATGCGCTTCGGCACTGTGAGGTCGCCGACGCCCATTTCCCTGAGATTGTCGTCCATGTCGATGCAGAAATGATCGAACAGGGCCTGCGACAGCCCCGCGCCGCCTTCCGCGGATTTCAAGCGCCGCAGCACCAGCCACAGATGCATCAGAAGCAGGTCAAAACGGCCATTAACCGTGTCCGGAACGCCCAAGTCACGGTAAAACAACGGTTCTCGCGCCTGCGTCACGATCATGCCATAGATGGTCTCAATGGTGCTGCGCGCGGGCACCCGGGGTTTTCTGAAGTGATTGAACGGCCAAAGCATAGCGGGTTCCGGCTGCCGGTCCCCAGAGGGACGCCTGTTGAGGGGGCGCCCGTAGGACGCCGGCATGATTGCAATCCATTGAGCTGCCCGGTACGTCAATGCCCCGGCCGATGCAAGAGGACGGATCAGATCCGCCGATGACCCACACCCTTTCACGACAGCCCCGCGCGGCTTCCGCGCGCGGGTTCCTCACGCGCTTCCGCGCTATCGCGGTCGTTGGTCTGTTCTGCGCCGCCGCGCTCGGCGGCTGCGCCGGCGAGCAATTCCAGAAGGGCTACATCCTGCCCGACGGAGCGCTCGAGCAGATTCCGATCGGTGCGAGCCAGGATCAGGTGCTGATCGTGCTCGGCACGCCCTCGACGGTCGCAACGCTCGACGGCGAGGTGTTCTATTACATCTCGCAGCGGACCTCGCGCCCGGTCGCCTTCATGAACCAGCGCGTGGTCGACCAGCGCGTCATCGCGGTCTATTTCGACAAGAACCGCCAGGTGCGCCGGCTCGCCAATTACGGCCTGAAGGACGGCAAGATCTTCGACTTCGTCAGCCGGACCACGCCGACGTCGGGCCAGGAAATGTCCTACCTGACACCGCTCTTCAAGTTGCTGAGCTTCAACTAGAGCTTAAGGACTGCGCCAGTTTGTCGCTAGCCCCACGGGCAAGCGGTCCCCTACGCTTGCTCGCAAACAAGAAGCCTGAGCAGGGGTACGCGCGTGAGAGCCAAGAGATTTTCCCGTCGCACGGTATTGTCGGGCGCGGCCGCATGGTCGGCGGCGGCGATCCTGCCGCGTGCCAGTCTCGGTGCCGGCGACTGGCGGCCGTCCGAGACGGTCCGGATCATCGTGCCGGCGGCGGCCGGCGGCTCGACCGACGTGATGGGGCGGCTTCTGGCGGCGCATTTGCAGCCGCTCTGGGGCCAGTCGGTCGTGGTGGAGAATCGCTCCGGCGCCGGCGGCACCATCGGCACCGCGGAGGTCGCGCGCAGCAAGGGCGACGGCCACACCATCCTGATCGGCAATCCCGGCCCGAACGCGATCGCCTTCAGCATCTTCCGGAACCTGACCTACAAGGCCGACCAGTTGCAGGCGGTCTCCAACATGATCCGGATCCCGAACATCGTCTCGGCGCATCCATCGACCGGCATCAAGTCGATCCCCGAATTGATCGCGTACCTCAAGAAGAACCCCGACAAGCTCACCTACGGCTCGTCCGGCACCGGCCAGAGCCCTCACCTCACCGGCGCCTGGTTCCTGCAACTCACCGGGCTGAAGATGACGCATGTGCCGTTCCGCGGCGCGGGCCCCGCGCTACAGGCCGGGCTCGCCGGCGACATCCAGATCCTGTTCGACAATCTCTATCCGTCGCTGCCGCAGGTGCAGGACGGTAAGCTGAACGGGCTCTGCGTCACCACGGCCGAGCGCAGCGAGTCCGCGCCCAATCTGCCTGTGATGCGCGAGGGTGCGCCGGAGCTTGCCAAGTTCGACGTCGCCTCATGGTTCGGCGTGTTCCTGCCGAAGACGGCACCGGCGCCCGTGGTCGACGAGCTGAACCGCCAGATCAAGGCGATGCTGGAGCGCGACGACGTCAAGAAGAACATCGCCGGCATGGGCGCCCGCGCCGACTACGGCACGCCGCAGCAATTCTCTGATTTCGTCAATGCGGAGACCAGGAAGTTCGCCGCGATCATCGAGAAGGAAGGCTTGCAGATGGAGGTCAAGTGACGGCGCAGCCGTCGTTCCGGGGCGATGCGAAGCATCGAACCCGGAATGACAGGAAGAGCGCAGTGCGGCTCACACTACGATGACTTGTTGATCTTCTTGATCTTCGCGTCGGTTGCTTCCATCGACATCGCCAGTTCCAGGATCGCCTGCGAGAGCAGCTCGATGGCCTCCTTCTGATCCTGCGACTTGGAGGCACGGAGTGCAAAGTTCCGGGCGGATGAGAGCGACATCGATTGATCTCCGTTTTGTTCGCGTCTGGTTTTCGGTGGACTTGGCAGTACACCGAACGAAGTCCATGCAAAACAAAAACCCCGCGGCTTGCACCGCGGGGTTTTGCATTCAATCTTGTCGTACCGCTTAGTGCGCCAAAATCGCCAGCAGCAGCAGCGCCACGATGTTGGTGATCTTGATCATCGGGTTGACCGCCGGGCCCGCCGTATCCTTGTAGGGATCACCGACGGTGTCGCCGGTCACTGCGGACTTGTGGGCATCAGAGCCCTTGCCGCCGTAGTGGCCGTCCTCGATGTACTTCTTGGCGTTGTCCCAGGCGCCGCCGCCCGAGGTCATCGAGATCGCGACGAACAGGCCGGTGACGATGACGCCGAGCAGCATGGCGCCGACCGCGGAGAATGCCGCCGACTTGCCGGCCGCACCGCCGCCCGCGATCGCATAGATCAGGAAGTAGACGACGATCGGCGACAGCACCGGCAGCAGCGACGGGATTATCATTTCCTTGATCGCGGCCTTGGTCAGCAGGTCCACCGCCTTGCCGTAGTCCGGCTTGTCGGTGCCCTGCATAATGCCGGGCTTCTCGCGGAACTGACGGCGCACCTCTTCAACGATTGCGCTGGCGGCGCGTCCGACCGCCGTCATGCCCATCGCGCCAAACAGATACGGCAGCAGGCCGCCGAACAGCAGGCCGACCACGACGTAGGGGTTGTTGAGCGAGAAGTCGGGATTGACGCCCTTGAAGTAGAGGTGGTTGGCAGAGTCTGCGATGAAGAATTTGAGGTCCTCATTATAGGCCGCAAACAGCACCAGCGCACCGAGACCGGCGGAGCCGATCGCGTAGCCCTTGGTCACCGCCTTGGTGGTGTTGCCGACCGCGTCGAGCGCGTCGGTCGACTTGCGCACTTCCTTCGGCAGACCCGCCATCTCGGCGATGCCGCCGGCGTTATCGGTGACCGGGCCGAAGGCGTCGAGCGCGACGATCATGCCGGCCAGGGCCAGCATGGTGGCGGTCGCGATCGCGATGCCGAACAGGCCAGCCAGGCTGTAGGTCACCAGGATGCCGGCGATGATGACGAGCGCAGGCAGCGCGGTCGCCTCCATCGAGATCGCGAGGCCCTGGATCACGTTGGTGCCGTGACCGGTGACGGACGCGGCCGCAATCGACTTCACCGGGCGATAGTCGGTGCCGGTGTAGTACTCGGTGATCCAGATGATCAGGCCGGTGACGACGAGACCGACCACGCCGCACTCGAACAGCGCCATGCCGGTGAAGCTGACGCCATCGAGCTTGCCGAAGCCGATCAGCCAGTTGATCACGGCCGCGACACCGACCAGCGACAGGATGCCGGTGGCGATCAGGCCCTTGTAGAGGGCACCCATGATCGATTGGCTGGCGCCGAGCTTGACGAAGAAGGTGCCGATGATCGATGTGATGATGCAGATGCCGCCGATCGCGAGCGGCAGCGTCATCATGTTCACCAGGATCGGCGTCTTGGCGAAGAAGATTGCCGCGAGCACCATGGTGGCGACCGCGGTCACCGCATAGGTCTCGAACAGGTCCGCCGCCATGCCGGCGCAGTCACCGACATTGTCGCCGACGTTGTCGGCGATGGTGGCCGGGTTGCGCGGGTCGTCCTCCGGGATACCCGCCTCGACCTTGCCGACGAGGTCGCCGCCGACGTCAGCACCCTTGGTGAAGATGCCGCCGCCGAGACGGGCGAAGATCGAGATCAGCGAGGCGCCGAAGCCGAGCGCCACCATGGCGTCGACCACGGTGCGGCTGCCGGCTTCCAGCCCCATGAACTTGACCAGCACCATGAAGTAGATGGTGACGCCGAGCAGCGCGAGACCGGCAACCAGCATGCCGGTGATTGCACCCGCCTTGAAGGCGAGTTCGAGGCCGCCGGCCAGCGAAGTGGTCGCCGCCTGCGCGGTGCGGACGTTGGCGCGCACCGAGACGTTCATGCCGATGAAGCCGGCCGCCCCCGACAGGATGGCGCCGATCGCAAAGCCGATCGCCACCAGAAGGCCAAGGAAGTAGGCCAGCACCACGAAGATCACGATACCGACCATGCCGATCGTGGTGTATTGCCGCCGCAGATAGGCTTGTGCACCCTCGCGCACCGCGCCCGCGATTTCCTGCATGCGGGCATTGCCCGCATCCGCGTTCAAGACCGACTGCGTCGCCCAGATCGCGTAGACGATGGA
Source organism: Bradyrhizobium sp. B120 (assembly GCF_049075665.1). NCBI lineage: Bacteria > Pseudomonadati > Pseudomonadota > Alphaproteobacteria > Hyphomicrobiales > Nitrobacteraceae > Bradyrhizobium > Bradyrhizobium sp. B120. Next base: position 4,854,401 of record NZ_CP185242.1, read on the forward strand.
AAGCGCCCCGCAGAGCACAATCAACCATAGAGCTGTCATTGAATGTTGCCTCAGATCCTTGATGTAACCCCCGCGCCTTCTTTGTGCCGCTAGGGGGCGGCAGGCGCTTATTTTGCGAGGACAATCCTCCCCAAAAACGGATTGCCTCAAATCGGGCGCGACCTTGCCAAAATCGTTACCGCTGTGCAACGCCACCTACGGCCGAAAACGCCGATATCGGCAGCAATTTAGAAGGAAAGTCGGCGCGTTTCGGCCGGACGTTCTAGAAATGGCTGTAGGACAGCCGCTTCAGCGCCAGTTCCCTGCCCTGTCCGTCGAGGAAGCTTGGCGGTGACTGGCCTGCAATGAGACCGCCGATCGCGGTGACCGCGACCTTGGCCTGCCGTGCCTCGCGCACAAAGGCGTCCGCGCGATCGCCCGGGACCGCGCACAAGAGTTCGTAGTCATCGCCGCCAGCGACCAGGCTCTCGAACCCGATTGCCTTGCGCGCAAGCAGCCCCGCGGCCGCTGGCGACAATGGGATGCTTGGCACGTTGATCACGGCCGTCACGCCGCTGGCTGCGCAAAGCTTGGCCAGATCGCCGGCGAGACCGTCGGACACGTCCATCGCCGCGCTGGCGTAGCTGCGGACGGCCTTGGCAAGGGCGTTGCGCGGCTGCGGAACACGGTAGCGGGCGGCAAGAAAATCCCGGCCGGCGGCATCGTCGGCCAGTGCGGCCGCGACCGGACCGCTCTGGAGCACATCGAGGCCAAGCGCGGCATCGCCGATCGTCCCGGTCACGAACACGCGGTCGCCGGCCTTTGCGCCTGCGCGGTGCACCATCTTGCCCTGGGGCAGCCGCCCGAACGCGGTAATCGAGATCATCAGCGGGCCCGGCGTCGAGACCGTGTCGCCGCCGAGCAGCGGGCAGCCGTAATCGCCGGCATCCTCGCCGAGCGCCCGGGCAAACGGCTTGAGCCAGGCCTCCTCGGCGCGGCGCAGCGCCAGCGTCAGCACGAAGCCGGCCGGCACAGCCCCCTTGGCCGCGATGTCGGAGAGGTTCACCCGCAGCGCCTTGCGCGCCAACGTGTCGGGCGGATCGTTGCTGAGGAAATGCACACCCTCGACGATCGCATCCGTGGTGACCACGATGTCCTCGCCGGCCGCCCGCAGCGCGGCGGCATCGTCGTCGAGGCCGAACGCACCGGGGTCCGTCGCCAGCGGCTTGAAATAGCGCGCGATGAGGGAGTCTTCGCCGGAGGTCGGTTTGCTTGCTTCGGTCATCAACCCGTCATCCTGAGGTGCGAGCGGAGCGAGCCTCGAAGGATGCACGGCGCCGGCTCCACCACCGAGCTACGCCGCCACCCTTCGAGGCCTCCGCTTCGCTACGGCACCTCAGGATGACGGCTACGGCAAGAGCCGTCGTCTAAAACTTAACCCCGCACAAACTCGTCGCCGCGGAACTGGCGTGCGATCTGGTCGAGCACGGCGTTGACCATGCCGGTCTCGTCCTTCTCGACAAAGGCGTGCGCGACGTCGACATATTCGGAAACCACCACGCGGCCCGGCACATCGCGGCGATGCTCGAGCTCGTAGGACCCGGCGCGAAGCACCGCGCGCAAAATTGCATCGATCCGCTTCAGCGGCCAGCCCTTCGACAGCGCCTCGTCGATCAAGGGATCGAGCTTTGCCTGGTCGCGCACCACGCCGGAGACGACATCGCGGAAGAACGCCGCTTCCGCCGGCAGGTATTTCTCGCCCTCGACCTCGTTGCCGAGCCAATGGCTCTCGAACTCGGCGAAGATGTCGTTGATACCCGCGCCACCAATGTCCATCTGGTACAGCGCCTGCACGGCCGCGAGCCGTGCCGCGCCGCGCCGGTTGGCTTTCCTGTCGGGGGCTTTCGCGGGCTTCTTGTTGTCAGCCATGGTCAGGCCTTTGCCAGGCGGCGTTTGATCCGCAGCATCGCGATCGCCGCGCGCGCAGCGTCGCCACCCTTGTTCAACTCGCTGGCACGTGCCCGCGCCCAGGCCTGCGCCTCGGTGTTGACGGTCAGGATGCCGTTGCCGAGCGGGAATTTCCGGCTCACGGCCAGATCCATCAATCCGCGCGACGACTCCTGCGAGACGATCTCGAAATGGATGGTGTCGCCGCGCACCACGCAGCCGAGCGCGATCGCCGCGTCATAGGGCTTGCCGTTCGCCGCTGCGGCATCGATCGCGATCGCGATCGCAGCCGGAATCTCCAGTGCGCCCGGCACCGTGATCACATCGTGGCTGGCGCCGGCTGTCTTCAGCTCGGCGAGCGCGCCTTCCAGCAGCGCATCCTGGATGTCGTCATAAAACCGGGCCTCGACGATCAGCACGCGTGCGCCGGTGATGTCGGTCTGGTCCTTCAGGGGTGCGCGCCGCGCGTCAGCCATTGCAATACCAATCGGAACTTGGGGAGGAGTTGTGCTGCGTTTTAGGCGCAGCAGGCGGTAAAGCCAAGGGCAATACTGGCCCGGATGTCACCGCGATCGGCCTGAATTTTCTGGTCGGCTTCGCTCGCAATGCATAGGCCATCCGGCTGGACGCCGCCCGAGGTGAACTGGCAGATAAGGACGCCTGTCCCGGCCGCAATGCCGAGGCCGAGGCTATTTCATCTCCGACAGCCGCGCCGCATAGCGGGCCATCAGATCGACCTCGATATTGACTTCGCTGCCGGCCTTCCAGCCGCTCAGGGTCGTGACGGACAGCGTGTGCGGGATGATCAGCACCGAAAAGGTGACATCGTCGACCGTATTCACGGTCAGCGAGACGCCGTCCAGCGTGATCGATCCCTTGGCGGCGATGAAACGCGCCAGTTCGCGGCTGGTTCGCAGCTCGAACCGCGCCATGTCGGGCAGATCGTCGCGCTTGACGATGGTCGCGATCCCGTCGGCATGGCCGGCCACGATATGACCGCCGAGCTCGTCGCCGATCTTGAGCGCGCGCTCGAGGTTGAGCCGGCCACCCTGCGCCCAGTGCCTGGCGGTGGTCATGCCGAGCGTCTCGGCCGCGGCATCGACGTCGAACCAGGTCTTGCCGCCAGCCGTGCCAGAGGCGACCACGGTGAGGCAGACGCCGTTGCAGGCGATCGAGGCGCCGTCGGCAATCGTGGTCTGGTCGTAGTCGCAGGCAATCCGCAACCGGTGCAGCTGCCCCTGCGCGACCGGCTTCAAGCTGGTGATCTCGCCGATATCGGTGACAATTCCGGTAAACATTACGCACGCTCGTAGATGGTGAGACTGTCGTTATCGAGGGTTTCGCTAGCACGAAGGCGGAAGGCGGGCGACTGCGTGATTGCGTCGAGCGGCATTGCGTCCAGCGCGGGAACGCCATCGGCGCCGATCGGTTCAGGTCCGCGCAACAGCCAGATTTCATCGACCAAGCCGGCTGCCACGAAAGAATTTGCCACGCGCGCGCCGCCTTCGACCATCAGCCGCGTGATGCCCTTCTCCGCCAGCGCATGCAACACCGCGGGCAGATCGAGCCCCGGCTGCGCGCCGGAGGCAACGCGGATCACCTCTGCGCCGGCAGCACCGAGCTTCATCGCGGCCGGCGCCTCGGCAAGATCCGACGTCATCACCCAGAGCGGGGTCTCGCGCGCCGAATGCACCAGGCGGCTGTCGCCCGAGATCCGCAGCGCACGATCCAGCACCGCGCGCACCGGCGAACGCGCCGCCATGCCGGGCAACCGGCAGGTCAGGAGCGGATCGTCGGCCCTGACCGTGCCGATCCCGACCAGGATCGCATCGCTCTGCGCGCGCAACAGATGCACGCGCCTCTGCGCAGCCTCGCCGGTAATCGCTACCGGCCTGTGGCCGCCGGCTGCGATCTTGTCGTCGGCGGACACCGCGAGCTTGAGGATGACATGCGGGCGCTTGTCCGTGATGCGGCGGAAATGTCCGGCATGATCGCGCGCGGCCTCGGCCGCGCACAGCCCGACATCGACCGCGATCCCCGCAGCGCGCAGCTTGGCGTGCCCCTTGCCGCCGACCTCCGGATTGGGGTCCTCGACCGCCGAGACCACGCGGGCAAGTCCGGCCGCAACGACGGCGTCAGCGCAAGGCGGCGAGCGGCCGAAATGCGAGCACGGTTCGAGCGTGACATAGAGCGTGGCGCCGCGCGCCGCGTCGCCGGCACGCTTCAGCGCCTCGACCTCGGCATGCGGGCGGCCGCCGGGCTGGGTCCAGCCGCGGCCGACGATCACGCCGTCCTTGACGATCACGGCGCCGACCGCCGGATTGGGCCAGGTGCGCCCCAGCCCGCGACGGCCGAGCGCCAGCGCGAGCTGCATGAAGCGCAGATCGGCGGCCTTTGCCGTTTCCCTGGCAGCTTCCTTGGCCTCTTTGGCTTTCTGCCCGAGCTGCTCTTCCAGAATGCGGAAGATCATTTTCGCAACGTCGCGATCCGCGGGTCGTCTTCGCCGGTCAGCTCGTCGAGCACGGCCTCGAAGTCCTTGGCCTCGCGGAAATTACGATAGACCGAGGCGAAGCGCACATAGGCGACGTCGTCGAGCTGGCGCAGATGCTCCATCACGATCTCGCCGATCGCCTCCGAGGAGACCTCCGCCTCGCCGCCGCTTTCGAGCTCGCGGACGATCGTGGACACCATCTTCTCCACCCGCTCCGACTCCACCGGGCGCTTGCGCAATGAGATCTGCAGCGAGCGCACTAGCTTGTCGCGGTCGAACGGCACGCGGCGGCCGTTGCGCTTGATCACGGTGAGCTCACGCAGCTGCACTCGCTCGAAGGTCGTGAAGCGGAAATTGCAGGCCATGCAGACGCGCCGCCTGCGGATAACGGCGGAGTCCTCGGTCGGACGCGAGTCCTTGACCTGCGTATCGAGAGAATTGCAGCTCGGGCAGCGCATCCGACGGGACCTTTACGAGCGAACGGCTACTGGTAGATCGGGAAGCGATCGGTCAGCGCCTTGACGCGCTCCTTGATCGCGGCCTCGACCAGCGGCGCCTTGCCGTCCGGCGACTGCGCCAGCGCGTTCAGCACTTCCGCGATCATGCCGCCGACCTGCTTGAACTCGGCGACGCCGAAGCCGCGCGTGGTCGCAGCCGGCGTACCGAGACGCAGGCCCGAGGTGACGAACGGCTTCTCGGGATCGAACGGGATGCCGTTCTTGTTGCAGGTGATCGCCGCGCGCACCAGCGCCTTCTCGGAGATGTTGCCCTTCAGGCCCTTCGGCCTGAGGTCGACCAGCATCAGATGGTTGTCGGTGCCGCCGGACACGATGTCGAGGCCATGGCTGCGCAGCGTCTCCGCCAGCGCCTTGGCGTTCTCGACCACGTTCTTGGCGTAGACCTTGAAATCCGGCCGCAGCGCTTCGGCGAACGCGACCGCCTTGGCGGCAATGACGTGCATCAGCGGGCCGCCCTGCAGGCCGGGGAAGATCGCCGAGTTCAGCTTCTTGGCGAGCGTCTCGTCATTGGTGAGGATCAGGCCGCCGCGCGGACCGCGCAGCGACTTGTGCGTCGTCGTGGTGGTGACGTGGGCGTGCGGCACCGGCGAGGCATGCACGCCGCCGGCAACGAGGCCCGCGAAATGCGCCATGTCGACCAACAGATACGCGCCGACCGAGTCGGCGATCTCGCGGAAGCGCTTGAAATCCCAGGCGCGCGAATAGGCCGAGCCGCCGGCGATGATCAGCTTCGGCTTGACCTGCTCGGCCTGCTTCTGGACTTCGTCCATGTCGATGATCTGGTCCTCGCGGCGCACCGTGTAGTGCGCGGCCTTGAACCACTTGCCGGACATGTTGACCGGCGAGCCGTGGGTGAGATGGCCGCCGGCGGCGAGGTCGAGACCCATGAAGGTGTCACCGGGCTGCAGCAGCGCCAGAAACACCGCCTGGTTCATCTGGCTGCCGGAGTTCGGCTGGACGTTGGCAAAGCCAGCGCCGAACAGTTTCTTGGCGCGCTCGATCGCCAGGTTCTCGGCGACGTCGACCCACTCGCAACCGCCGTAGTAGCGCGCGCCCGGATAACCTTCTGCATACTTGTTGGTCATCACCGAGCCCTGCGCCTCCAGCACGGCGCGGCTGACGATGTTCTCGGAGGCGATCAGCTCGATCTCGTGGCGCTGCCGGCCGAGCTCGCCCTTGATCGCGGCGGCGATCTCGGGATCGGCCTCGGCAAGGGTTGCCGTGAAGAAGGAATCGGGCGCGGAAGCGGTCTTGGAGGAAGAGGTCATCGGCGAAATATCTCCACCGCCGCAAGCCTTTACACGGGATGCGGACGGTCACGAGTGGCGGTCGAAGCTGGTTTCAGAGGGTTATCACATCACCCCAAAATGGCCAAGCCGTTGCGGTCCCCGGCGGTCAATTATGCCAGATATGGTGGGGATGCCGGGGATTGCCAGCCAGCGGGGCCGGCCCCTCCCCGTCCCGGTTCCGGTCCCCCAGACGGCATGGCCGCGGCGGCCTGCGGGGCGGACGGACGCGCCCTTTCCCGAGCGTCCGCTCCATCGGGGCTGACGCCTCACGGCCCGAGCAGCATCCTCGAGCTTCGCCGGTGCCGGTCCCCCAATCACGCTTCACTCAATCACGCGACGACCGACTCTCTGGATCATTATGCGCGCGACCATGATGCACCGAGTCACGAGATGATTTTTTGAATCGTTCGATTTTTGAATCGTTCTTTGAATTGCTCAACACTGGATCGATTCAAGCCTCTCACGCGATGCGTGCAGTTATGCGTCGTACTCCGTTGTCTCTCAGTCACACACACCGGCTTTGCGCACAGCTTCGATAGCTTCTAACCGCGCGCGGGCTGTTCGCGAAAATCGCCGTGATAACGACGCCGAAGAAATCTTCTCTTTGGGGGCGTTGAATGACGGACGGATGGATTCGGCCGCAGCGGTTTGCTGCTTCGGCTCTGGTGATGCTTTCGGTTGCCGGTGCGGACGAGGTCTTCGCGCAGACGCAATTGCCGTCCGTGACGGTCGATGCGCCGCAGCACCGGCAAGCGGCGCGATCGCAGCAGCCATCGCAACGGACCACGCGCGCACGCAGCGCCTCGCGCCGCGCCACGGCAGCACCGGCAGGAGCGCAGCCACAGGCGGCACAGCAGGCCGCAGGCTCAGGCGCTGGGCACGAGCGCGCCGATGGCCCGGTCACCGGCTATATGGCGCGGCAGAGCGCCAGCGGCACCAAGACCAGCACGCCGATCATCCAGACGCCGCAATCGGTAACGGTGATCAGCGCCGAGCAGATCCGCGACCAGAAGATCGTCAGCAAGTTCGACGAGGTGCTGCGCTACACGCCGGGCGTCATCGGCGGCACCTATGGCGCCGACTTCCGCAACGACTGGTTTATGATCCGCGGCTTCCCCGCGCAGAACGAGTCGCTGTTCCTCGATGGCTTGCAGCTGTTCTACACCTCCTATGCGAGCTGGAAGCTGCAGCCCTTCAATCTCGAGCGCGTCGAGGTGCTGCGCGGTCCGTCCGGCATCCTGTATGGCGGCTCGGCGCCGGGCGGCCTCGTCAATGCGGTGAGCAAGCTGCCGTCCGCCGAGCCCATTCGCTACATCGAGACCGGCATCAACAACTTCGGCAACGCCTATACCCAGTTCGACGTCGGCGGCGCGGCGGCGCAGCCCGGCGGCAGCCAGCTGCAGTATCGCCTGGTCGGCCAGGCCCAGGGCGGCGGCACCCAGACCGACTATGTCTACGACAACAATTTCTTCTTCGCCCCGTCGGTGACCTGGCGGCCCGACGCCGACACCAGCCTCACCGTGTTCGGCTTGGCCTCGCACAGCAACACCCGCGCGCTGAACTTCCTGCCCTATGTCGGCACCGTCACCAACGCGCCGTTCGGCCGGATTCCGACCAGCCTGTTCGTCGGCGATCCCAGCGTCGATCAATTCCGCCGCGACCAGGAGATGGTCGGCTACCAGTTCCAGAAGAGCGTGACTGACAACGTCGACTTCCGCCAGAACGCGCGCATGGCGCATGTCGACGTCTATTACGCCGGCCTCTACGGGCTCGGCTACGCCACGACGCCGGCAGCCGCCGACATCACCCGCGGCAATTTCTACACCCGCGGCATCGCGACGCAGCTCAACCTCGACAATCAGCTCGAATATCGCTTCTCCACCGGCGCGCTGCAGCACACCGCGCTGGTCGGCGTCGACCTGAAATATTACGGCATCGACGACCGGCAGGGTTTTGGCATGGGCACGACTCTCAACGTGCTCAATCCGGTCTACGGTAACAATCTGCCGTATAGCGGCCCGCTGTATCAGAACGCCTACCTGACCCAGGGCATGGCGGGGCTCTATCTGCAGGATCAGGTCAAGCTGGATCGCCTGACGGTCGTGCTGTCGGGGCGCCAGGACTGGGTCGACCTCACCAACAACAACCGGATCGGCGCCGATCAGAGCCGCGACGACAGCAAGTTCTCCGGCCGGGTCGGCGCGATCTACAATTTCGACAGCGGTGTCGCGCCCTACGTCTCCTACATGACGGGCTATAATCCGGTCATCGGCACTAACGCCGCCGGCCAATTGCTGCTGCCGGAGACCTCCGAGCAGACCGAGGTCGGCGTCAAGTACGAGCCGGTCGGGCTCAATGCGCGGTTCGGCGTCGCGCTGTTCGACCTGAAGCGCAAGAACGCGCTGACGACAGATCCGAACAACACGCTGTTCCAGACCCAGAACGGCGAGGTCACCTCGCGCGGCGTCGAGCTCGAGGCGGTGGCGAACATCACGCGGGATTTCAAGCTGGTGGCGAGCTACACCAACTACGAGCTGTTCGTCAGCAAGGACCTCAATCCCGCGCTGATCGGCACGGTGCCGACCAACACGCCGCGGCAGCTCGCCTCGGTCTGGACCGACTATACGTTCCGCGACGGCCCGCTGAACGGCTTCGGCTTCGGCGGCGGCGTGCGCTATGTCGGCTCGTCCTTTGCCGACACCGCGAACACCGCGCGCGTCCCAGGCGTCGTGCTCGGCGACCTCGCCTTGCATTACGAATGGGACAACAACTGGCGCGCGGCGCTCAACGTCGTGAACGTCACCGACAAGATCTACGTCGCGAGCTGCGCGACGATCAGCTCCTGTTACTACGGCGATCGCCGGCGCATCACGGCAAGCCTCGCCTACAAATGGTGAGCGTGCCACGAAACATTCCGTTCACAAATCCATCATCGAGACAGGGGGGCGGCGTTCAGCCGCCTCTCCATTTTTTTGATGCCGTCAGGGTGGTGTCAGCATGTCGCGCTAGGTTCGCGGCGCGGCTACACTTGCCGCGCCCAGACTGGCCCGCTCCGAATTGCGAGCCCCGGAGCGGGCCTTTTACATGCCGAGCGCATGACAAGGTTTCACGCGACTGCCAGTCTGCATCCTGCTCACCATCGATAGCGCAGCCCCGCATAGATCGCCCTACCCGTTCCGGGCTCGAACAGCGGTGATGCCGCATTGGCCCGATCGATGATGCTGGCGCTCGCGATATATGCCTTGTTGGCGATATTGCGCGCCTCGATATAGCCGGACACCGGACCGCCATTGTCGAAGCCGGCCTTGAGTCCCCAGATCGCATAGGCCGAGGTCATCAGCGTGTCGGCGCTGTCGACGAAATAGGCCTGCGGCACCCATTCCAGATTGGGTCCGACATAGAGCCCGGTCGGATGCTTGTAGAGCAGCTCGGCCCGCACGAAGTGGCGCGGCGCACCCGGCAGCTGGTTGTTGCCGAACACCGGATCGTTGTCGAACCGGAAATCGTTCAGCGTGTAGGCGATGTTGAGCCAGATCTTGTCCGGCGCTGGTCCGCCCACAAAGATGTCGCGAACGATTGCTGCGCCCGCCCCGGCCTCGATTCCCTAGTGGACCGTCTTGTTGGCGTTGGTGACGTTGCAATTGCCGAACGCGCTGTAGAGGCACAATAGCTCGTTGTCGATTTCGGAACGATAGAGCGTGACCTCCCAAGCGTAGTCCGGCCGCTTCATGCGGGTGCCGACCTCGTAGGTCGTCGCGGTCTGCGGCTTGATCGAAAAGAACGGAATGTTCGGCAGGGTCGGATTGAGGAAATTCGGGCTGACGCTCTCGCCAAAGCTCGGCACCTCGGCGCTGCGCGAGACGTTGCCGAACACCTGCCAGCTCGGATCGACCTGCCACAGCAGGCCGGTCTTGGGGCTCCACAGGCTGAAGCTGCTCCGGCCGTTGAGATCACCATTGGTCGAGAAGTTGACGTGCTGATCGCGCACCGCAAACAGATATTGCGTGCCGGCGATGAAGGCGACGTTTGGCAGGAAGTAGAACGAATTCTCGGCGAACGCCGAATAGTTCTCCGGCGTCTGCCGCAGTGACGAGGTCTGTGCGCCCTTGAAGCCGCCGACATTGACGAACTGCTGGGCATCGATCGTGCCGTTGAGGATATTGGCGCCGGCGATGAACCGGTTTCGAAAGCCGCCGATGATCCGGTCGTCGGTGACCTTCGCGAAGCCGCCATAGTCCTTGTGGCGATAGTCCAGCCACTGGAAGATCGGATGCATCAAATGCCGGTCGACGCCGAACGCGCCGAGTTCGAGCTGCGTGTCGTCGAGGCGGATGGTCGTCTTGTTGGCGATCCGCACCGTGTCGATGTTGCGCTGCCAGTCATTGGCGACATTGACGGGGGCAGCCGTGGTCGGCGACGTCAGCGCCGTGGTCCGGTCGACGCTCCCCGGGATGCGTTGCCGCACCTCGTTGGCGTTCAGGTAAAACCGGGTCTCGACGTCGGGCGAGATCTGGTAGCCGACATTGGCGCTGAGCTTGTTGCTCGAGCCGAAACTGTGATCGCGGAAACCGTCGGAGGCTTGCGTGGACGCGGTGACGAAGCCGTCCCACGGCCCGTTCGCGCCACCGGCATTGACCTGCAGCCGCCTTGTGTTGAACGCGCCGAAGTCGAACGACGCGCCATTCGGGTTCGGATCGCGTCCGGTCGGCGTGATGAAATTGATCGCACCGCCGAGCGAATTGGTGCCGAACTGCAGCGCATTGCCGCCCTTGTAGACCTCGACATATTTGTAGGCGGTGGGGTCGACCTCCTGGAAATCGCCGTAGCCGTCGGAGGTGTTGATCGGAATGCCGTCCATATAGAGCTGGATGCCGCGCAGATGGAAATTGCGCGACAGGCCGGAGCCGCGGATCGAGAGCCGCGTGTCGTCGCCCCATTTCGGCTGCGCGAAAACGCCGGGGACATAGTCGAGGATGTCCTTGATCGTGTTGGCCACGGTCGAGTTGCGGTAGGCCGCGGCTGGCACCAGCGCGACGCCGCCCGGGGTGTTGTTGATTTCCGTGAGCGCCTGCTGCGCCGACAGCACGGCCAGCGCGGCCCGGGCGCCGCCGCCCTCACCATTGGCCGCTTGCACCGGCGCGGCAGGAACGCGCGCGGCCCGCGCCGGGGCGCTGCGCGCGGCGCGCCGCTGCGGACGCACCGATGCGTCCCGCCGCTGCTGGGGCGCGTCGACCGTGACGGACGGCAGTGTCGATTGCGATGTGGATTGAGCGCTCGCAGGCGAGATGAATGCTGCGGCGGTGCCGGCGAGCGCATAGGCTCGCAGCCGCGCGATGGCGGATGACATGACAGGACTCCGGATGTGAACTGACGAACGAAGGGCGCCGAAGCGCCGGCGGTCAGGTCAGTGCCGGAGGTCCACGGGATTGATGATCGTAGGATCGGAAACGTGCAACGAACCGCTCTTCGAAGGCACGGATCGTGGTGACCGCGACCGGCAGCCGTGCGCCGAGCGCGAACTCCGGCGGCGGCAGCGCGCCGGTGACGTGATGACCGATGCACAGCGGACAATGGATCGCACCGCCCCGCCCGCTCTTGCCCGCGTCGTCGTGGGCCGCATCGGCGTCGGCGCTGTTGATGCAGAGGATCTGGCCAGCTGCCGCGGCCACGGGCGATATACTGGCGACCAGGAGGCTTGACAGGATGACGTTGAGGACAAGCGCGTAGGCTGCGACAAACGCCGCCGCCCTACCCACACGCTGCCCGAGAACGAACCGCCTCATCTCCTACCCCGCCTCACGCCTATCACAGCGCAAGAGCGAGTCAAAACGCTGCGGCCGCCGATTCAACCGATCGCGCGGCGATGTTGCAGGCGAGCCATATGACGAATTGTCCTACGGCTACGAGCCGACGTCAGAATGCACTCTTGAACTGCGCGACATAGTCGGGGCTGCCATAGACCCACATCGGCTCGTCGCATTGTCGTGGGCCTGTGTCGTTCGTGCAGGCGGAACTCCACGGCGGAGCCGCGATCTGACGACCGACGATCCCGTATCCCTGCAGTCCGTTGCCGATGGTCGGTCCCGTGCGGACATGCGCTCGATCGCTGCCTTTGCCGGTTCGTGCATGAGCGAAGGCCTGGGTCGCAAGAGATGGCGCCAGCATGAGCGCCGCCAGAAGGTAAATGGTCTTCATCGTTCAGCCGCCTTGATAGCGCCTCGCGCGGGCGAGGCATGTGCGTTGCTGAAAGGAAGACCGAGATCGGAGTTTGGATATTTCCCGATCACGCAAATGTTCGCGGTGTTGCTCCCTGTCTCGACGAGTCAGGCATCGCGCCGCAGAACCAGGGCGCTATCGCCGCAGGTCGGATTCTCGCACGCTGGCTCCCGCCGTCACAGGCGATACGCTGACGACCAGGACGCCCGACAGCACGACATTGAGGACAAGCGCATAGGCCGCAATGAATGCGGCCAGCCGACCTTCCTGTCACCCGAAAACAAATCGTCTCATCAGACTGATCCCGCCTCAGGCCGTACCGCAGCGCGTACGCACGCCGTTGCCGACGCACAACACACTCCATTAAATCGTCACTCCTCCTCCCTCCATTGTCACTTGGCTCGACGGCGGCCCTCCCTTGCGATAGATTGTCGCAGGTGGACCGATGCGCCGACAGCTGAAGAGATTTCTACCGCTAGTTCTGGTTGCCCTGCTGGTGCAGATCTTTGCACCGATCGGCGCTTGCTGGGCGGCGAGTCTTGCGGCCTCGGATCCGCTTGCAGGCGCGGTCACGTGCCATGGCGGGGCGACACAAGCGGCCGACCAAAACGATCAGACCGGCCACCGCGCGCACGAAGGCTGCTGCGCCGCCTGTAGCGTGCTGCAGACCGGCGCACCGATCACTTCGCCGCAGACATCAGCCGCGATCGCGGTCGATCGCGTGACGAGCCAGGTCACCTGGCAGGATTTCGCGCCGCGCCTCTCCGGTCCAAGAGCCGCTTCCGAGGCCCAGGCGCGCGCTCCGCCGTTTCTGTCGTAAAGCCGCGCGGCCGCCGGCCGCTGAGACCTTTACACATCAACGCCCGCGGAGATTCCCATGTTCATCCGTCATGCGCGCACAGCCTTACCTGGCCTCGCCGTCGCGCTCATTCCATTTTCTGTCAGTACCGCCCACGAAATCGTCGGCAACCGCTTCTTTCCGGCCACGCTCGGCATCGACGATCCCGGTGTGAACGACGAACTCTCGCTGCCCACCGTATCCAGCTTCCACACCGGCGATGATCCGTCGTTCCGGCAGCGCGACTTCTCGGGCGAGTTTTCCAAGCGGATCACCGAGGCTTTCGCGATCTCCATCGGATCGACGTACAGCTTCCTCCATCCACCTGGAGGACCGACCGGAACCGGCGCCCATGGCTTCCAGAACGTCGATACCACCTTCAAGTATCGTGTCTTCAAGGACGCCGAGCATGAGTTCGTTATGTCGGTAGGGCTGAGCGTCGAATGGGGCGGCACCGGCGCCGGCAGCGTCGGAGCCGATCCGTTCAACACCTACACGCCGACCCTCTATTTCGGCAAAGGCTTCGGCGACCTGCCCGACACGTTGTCATGGCTGCGCCCCGTCGCGGTCACCGGGCAGGTTGGCTACGCCATTCCCGGTAGGTCATCCACCACGATCTTCGGGGTCGATCCCGATACTGGTGATTTGACCTCCGATACTGAGTTTCATCCAAGGGTGCTGAACTGGGGCGCCACGATCCAGTACAGCATGCCCTATCTGAAATCCGCGGTCGTCGATCTCGGTCTGCCGGATTTTATCAATCGCATGATCCCGCTTGTTGAGGCGACGCTGCAGACCCCGGTCGGAAACACGTTGACGTCGGGCACGATGACGACCGGGACCATCAACCCCGGCGTTCTCTGGGTCGGAAACACCTATCAGCTCGGCGTCGAGGCGCTGATCCCGATCAATCGGCAGAGCGGCACTCGTGTCGGCGTGATTGGTCAGCTCCATCTTTATCTCGACGATATCGATCCCCGGGGCATCGGCCGGCCGATCTTTGGCGGTCCGGTGCAGCCCGCCAGCCCGTTTGCGAGGAATTGATCATGCGACGCTCATCCCTGATCATCGCGCTCTTGCTGTCGCTTGCGGCCGGCAAGGCAGACGCCCACGCCTTTCTCGATCATGCCGAGCCGCGCGTCGGCAACAAGGTGGCGAGCGCGCCGCGCGAGGTGACGCTCACCTTCACCCAGAAACTGGAGGCAGCATTCAGTTCAGTAACAGTCACCGGTCCATCCGGGCAGCGGGTCGATGCCGGAAAGGCGCGCGTGAACGGCAACCAGATGTCGGTCTCGCTGAAGGGCGGCGGTGCTGGGACCTATCACGTCAATTGGCACGTGCTTTCCGTAGACACCCACACGACCGAGGGGAACTTCACCTTCCAGGTTGGCCAGTAGAGCTTGGTCGCAATGGATTGGTCCGCAGCAGGAGCGCCGTTGATCGCGACGCGTGCCGTGCACTTCGCGGCAACGGCGATAGCGGTCGGAAGCGTTGTTTTCGGCTGCCTGATCGCCATGCCGGTCTTGCACAACCACACCGCGGCGACGCTTGCGTTTCGGAGCCGGACGCGACGGCATATCTGGGCCTGTCTTGCCCTCGCGGTGATCTCGGGCGCAATTTGGCTTCTGCTGCAGGCGGCGTCGATGAGCGGAATGCCGCTCATCGACGCCTTGACCGCCGACATCCTATCAACCGTCATCACGGAAACCCAGTTCGGTGAGATGACAATCATCCGCGCAGGTCTTGCGATCTGCCTGGCGGTCTGCCTCATCTCAGACCGCGCGGTGGTCGCACAATGGCCGGGGCTCGCTGCGGCGATCGGGCTTGCCGGCAGTCTTGCCTGGACCGGCCACGCCGCCTCAACCATTGGTCCGACCGGCTATCTGCATCTCGCAGCGGATGCGTTGCACAGCGTTGCTGCGGCAGCCTGGATCGGTGGCCTGGTGTCACTGATCACCTTCTTGGCCACTCCCAAGGTCCGTGAGAGCATGTCGCTGGTCCGCGATGCTACCGAACGGTTTTCGATGCTCGGCATTGTCAGCGTGGCAACCATCCTGCTCAGTGGCGTTGTCAACGCCACCATTCTGGTCGGCTCGCTGCGTGGGCTCGTCGCCACCGAATATGGGCGCCTGCTGATGCTCAAGATCGCGATCTTCGCGGCGATGCTCGTCTTCGCGGCGATCAACCGCTTTCGCTTGACGCCGCGATTCGCCGCCACCGGAAGCGAACAATCGTCTGTCGCCCTTCGCCAACTGATCCGTAACAGTGCGATCGAGACAACACTCGGGCTGGGCATCATCGTCATTGTTGGGTTGCTCGGAACCCGGCATCCCGCCATTCACCTGCAGGACGTTTCCGACCTCTTGCTGACCAGGCAACACTGAAGCAACTTACCTGGTCCTCATTCGCCTTGAACCGCCCGAGTCCCAAGCCGTCTTGCATATCGCCGCACCTCGACAATCGGTTTTCGCTTGCCTTGACTCGAGCCGGGAGTCAGCGGGCTCAGCTCTAGGAACCATTGCTACTTCTTCCCGTTCCATCTCCGCCGATAGATACGGCATTGGAGGAGAGAACATGAAAGTTAAAACGATTGTCGCGGCAGCGTTGCTTGCCGCTTTTGTCACGCCGGCATTTGCAGCAGACGAATTCTACGTCGTGCAGGACGTGAAGACGAAGAAGTGCACGATCGTCGATCAGAAGCCGGTCGACACGACGACCACCGTCGTCAGCCCGTCGGGCACCATCTACAAGACACGCTCCGAAGCCGAGACCGGCATGAAGACCGTCAAGATCTGCACGTCCGACTGACAGGCGCTGAGCACGCCAGTCACCATACTTTGAGCCGAGCCGGCAGTCGTCATCCTGGGCGGTGGCGTCTGCCTGGTCGGTCATCTCCACTGAAGGCGAGGAGTTTCTCTTATGAAAAAGTTTGTTATCGGCTGCATCTCGGCTGCGGCGTTCGCTACCGCCGCGCATGCGGCGACCACGATGCCCGCCGCCCCGACGGACAGCTGGACCATCACCAACTACTACAAGCAGAACGTCTATGATCCGAAGGAATCCAAGATCGGGACGATCGACGACGTGCTCGTCGACAAGGCGGGCAAGGTGACCGGCCTCGTCGTCGGCGTCGGCGGCTTTCTCGGCGCCGGCGAGAAGGACGTGATCGTGCCGTACACGGCCGTCAAATCGCAAAAGAAGGACGACAAGTGGTGGCTCACGCTCGACGAGACCAAGGACAGCCTGAAGGCTGCACCGGGTTTCAAGTACGATCGGGCCAGCACAACCTGGATGCCTGAGAACAAGTAACACCGAAAGTCCGTCTGCTCGGCGATGCATTGCCGATCACGCAGCTTGACGAGCAAAGCGGAAACACGAGCCCCGGCGCATTCCCGCGCTGGGGGCTTTTGCTTGCGCCTCGAACTTCGCCGCAGCCGGGTGAACAAGACGCAGTGAAGCCGGGATTCCCGCGTTGATGACGATACCGCTAGCGGAAGACAACGAACACGCGACAACCGACCAACCCACCGACCAACCCTTGGGCGTGTTTCGGTTTCAAGATTGCTTGCTTGATCTGCAAACCAGCGATCCCCGGGCGCCGGAGGTTTCACAGCGCCGGGGATCGCTACTCCCGGAGGGCTTGGGGGCAAAGGCCGGGAGCTGCGAGTCTACTCTGTCGATTTTCGTTGGTTCCTCGACAGAACGAGGGCCACAGACCGTCAGGGATCAGCGGCTCTGCCGGGTGTCGATCCGTTGGATATGTGTCCCTCGCCCGCTGCTCGGGCGGCATGTGAGCGACCTCGCCAAAAGTCAGGCTGGTCAGGCGCGAGGCTCCGGCAGCTCCCCGTCCTCCCCTTCAGACCATGGCGTAGATCGCTGAGGGGCAAAGCCGTCGTCCGACCGTGGGGCGGCCGCGCTTAAGGGGACGCACAGGAACCAAGCTCCTCCGGGTCGGTTGTCGGAAAGCATCCATCCACACACAAAGTCTTGTCATGGCGTCACGACTGCTTTCGCTCATGGGCTTTCCGCTCCTGCTTGTTCTGAGTGGTTGCGGCGATCAGCTCGAGTGCGATTCGATCGACACCCGAAAGGCCGTGCTCCAGGCCATTGCCGATGACCATCGGAATCCGCTGGTCAACTACGCCGCCAGGGAGTCAACGGCGAAGCCTGATCCGGAAAACTCGCAGCCCCGATACCTGCTCGGTGAAACAATCGTCACCACTTCGACGAGCAGGGACAAGCGGACCCTGCAGTGCAGCGGCGGGATTTCGGTATCCGTCGGCGACGTCAAGGCGTCGAAAGAGGTGGAATTCACCGCGCAAAAATCAGCCGACGGAAAATTGTCCGTTTCGGTCGCTCCGTTTCAGTTTTGACTTCGTAGCGGCAGCGTGAAGCCCGCCAATTTGACGGCGGATCGCATCGACCGTCGCTTTGCTTGGAACCAGAACCGCAAGGACAGAGTTGTCTGTCATAGTCGGGAGCGCGGAGAAACTTCCGTCCCGGCAATTTTCATTCGGAAAGCTAGGTCGCTTCATTCATTCGCGCTCGCATCGCGAAGGGACGGTCGTGCATGCCGACGAAGCGGCATCATGGGATAACTGACATGAGCGTTTCGAGATCAAGGGAATCAACCATCAGGCGGCATACAGCCTCCATGGCGCGTGCACTGACATGGCTTAGTAAAGGGAAATGCATGGTACAAATCCGCCGCCGCGTGAAGCAAGCCGATGCGCTCGAAATCCGGCTCACCGAGGGAGCGAAAGAACTTCGCGACCGTGCTGGGCAACTTCCCGCTGGTCGAGACCGTGACGCGCTGCTCCAGCGAGCGCAGCATAATGAAGCCGCCGCGCACATGTCGGAATGGCTGATGTCCCCAAGTCAACGGACGCCCATCTAGGAGGGCGATGATGCAGGCGAACCATCACCGCAACCATCACCATTTCGACGGCGTGGAGCTTGCCTTTGTCGGCGCTGCGTTGGTGTCGCTGATGGCCCTGCTCGCCAGCGTGGCGTGGCTCCTGCTGCGGTGAGCAATCGAATCGAAAAGGACCGTCACACGGGCGGTCCTTTTCTGCCGGTTGGAATGGATCTGTAAAAACTCAAAAGTTGAAAAATGCTCTGTAAACAAAAGTAGTGCCGGCAGAGTTGTATTACGGCCATCCTGGCTTGCGATGAAATCCGGATCAGTACGGTGTTCCGGCGACGGAACCAGACGGGCGGCGCTTCCGGGACACACAGATTGCTGCGCGACGCTGGGCCCCCGGCCTGCCTCGACAGCACAATCCAGTGGTCATGGGTCCCTGCCCCCGTGCGCAACTGCGCACTAGCAGGGACGACAGAAAAGTGCGCCTTACAGCCCGGTAAACCCGGCCTTCACATGGTCGGTGCTGCCGTCGAGCTGGCGCAGATAGGTCAGCCCGCACACGGTCAACCGATGCGTATCGCGCTCGCCCGCCTCGAATAGCGTCTGCACGTACTCTGTCACCTTCGCCCGTGCTTCGTCGCTTGCAGCGGACGTGCGGTTGAGCAGCAGATCATACGTCTGCATGATCCGATCGATCGCGGCTTCCATTGATGACTCCGGGTTGACGCTCAGGCGACCACCAGCGTCTCGGCCTCGAACTTCGCGATCGCCTTGTTGGCGAGGCGGAGTCGGTTCAGCTCACCGCGCTGGAACAGCTTCACGACGATGCCGAGCAGGCGCTCATTGGTGGCGAATGTGTCGGGAATGGCGCCGGATTTGCGCAGATAGTTCGAGGCGATCGCGTAGGCGTCACCGACGACCTCGACGTTCAGCACCTCAATCCCGCGTTCGACCAGCATATCCCTGCCTCTCCGTTGGGAGACAGGATAAAGCGCAGGGAACGCCTTGGTTCCTCGCCGCGACCGATTTATTTTCGCAGGTGCAGCATGAAAAACGCATCGGCCGGGCATGACCGATGCGTTGACTGGAGGAAGGCTGCCGGTCTTTTGCGCGGCCGGCTTGGCCATCAGGCGAAAACGGGAAGGCTCAGAGGCGATACAGGATCTGGTCGGTCCAGAAGCGCTCGAGGCGATGCAGCGACTTGTTGAGGCTCGCGAACTCCTCGTTCGAGATGCCGCCGACCTGCTCGACCGTCTTGACGTGCTTCTGATAGAGCGCATCGACGATCTTGCGCACTTCCTGGCCTTGCGGGGTCAGACGGATGCGGACCGAGCGGCGATCGACGCGCGAACGCTGATGATCGAGGAAGCCGAGCTCGACGAGCTTCTTCAGATTGTAGGAGACGTTGGAGCCGAGATAGTAGCCGCGGGTGCGCAGCTCGCCGGCGGTCAGTTCCTTGTCGCCGATATTGTAGAGGAGCAGCGCCTGCACCGAGTTGATGTCGGCGCGGCCACGACGATCGAATTCGTCCTTGATGACGTCGAGGAGCCGGCGATGCAGCCGCTCCACCAAAGTCAGGGCTTCGAGATAGAGCGGCTGCACCGGAGCTTGACCGGTAGCGCGATCAGCGGCATCCGCCGCCGTTGTCGCAACGGCTTTCATCATGACACTTCCCCTGTTTGTCGTTTTTATCGACTTTATTTCGACGAAACTTGTGTCCCGCCTGATAGGTCCAACGTAAGGGGGCCGTTTGAATATCCGCTTAAATAAGAGAATAAAGAGATCATGAATTTAAGACAGTGAATCGTGGATTAAGCCCATGGATCAAGGACTTTTCGCAACTGTTCATTGACGGTGGCAGGCCCCTGTTCACGCTTCGTGTGCCTCACCTGTCACATTCGGAAACAGCAGCGTCCGAATTCGAAACGGTGGCGTAACGGGTATGAGGGAACCCTTTACGGTGACCGATCGGTTACCGGAAAATTCTTCGAAAATTTTATGGGAGTGCCTCGAGGCGGGACGCGTGGGACGCGCGCAGGCGGCCCCTCATTCGTCGCCGCGGCCAGATCGGTTCCGCCGTCGGCCCGCGCAAAGCCGGCCGGCACACGCGCCGAGATCCGGTAAAATGGGTCCCGACGGCAGGTCCCGTAAAGGCGCTGCCGCGATGGGACGCCTTAAATGGGGATGCGATCTGTGGCATCCACCTAGCAGAACCAGCGACGCTGTCTTCTCGCTCCGCGCACGACTGCGATATATTGCCAGTCATCGCGAGCTAATCACCGCGCTGTCGCCGCCAGGCAACAGTGCATCAAGCCATTGCAGCGGCGGGCCTATGGCGGGCGTTCGCGCGCCGACATCCAGGCCAGTGCAAGATAGGCCGCGAGCATCAGGGCCTCGAGCCCAACCACGGTGAGGCTGCCGCCATAGATGCCCGGAAACATCAGCTCGATGACCGCCATCGACACCACGGTGGTCAGCCAGACCACGGCGCCCCACGGCGTCGCGAGCCAGAGCCCGACGGCGGCGACGAGCTCAATGACGGCGAAATAGATCGTGGCGGTCTGCCAGGCCATCGACTGGTTCTCGAAGGCCTCCTCCTCGCCGCCGACGAAGCCCGTCACCTGAGCCCAGTGATAGAGGCCCTTGGCGACCGAGACGACGGCCATGATGCGCAGGAAGATGACGAGGCGTCGCGTCCAAGCATTGTCGTCGGGCTCGATCCGGTCGGACGAGATCGCGCTCACCGAGATGGCGTTGTCCCGCGCCTGATCGCGTGCAGAGGTGTCAGACATCCGAATCGCCGCATGGCGGCTGCAAAATGGGGTTCATGGCGCAGTCTTGGCCCGCCGGGGGCCCAAAATCAATCGCCGTTGCGGCAAATCAAGGGCACCAAGAGTGCAACAGGGCTGCAATAGCGGCGCAATGACGGCGCCCCTGACAGGTGCTAGAACCGGACTTATATCAGGACAAGACCCAGCCGTCCGTCGAGGAGAAGACAATATGGCGATCAAATTCGGGCGCCCGATCGAACTGCGCGATACGCCCCGGCGCCAGACCGACGCCCTCGCCTCCCCCTCGCTCGACCTTACGATCCGGATGCGCCGCAATCGCAAGTCCGAATGGGCCCGCCGCCTGGTGCGGGAGAACGTGCTGACCACGGATGACCTGATCTGGCCGATGTTCGTGGTCGACGGCCACAACACCCGCACACCGGTTGCCTCGATGCCTGGTGTCGATCGGCTCACCGTCGACCAGATCGTCCGCGACGCGGAGCGCGCCGCAAAACTCAACATCCCCTGCATCGCGCTGTTCCCCTTCACCGCGCCGGCGCTGCGCGACGAGCACGGCTCGGAGGCGCTCAACCCCGACAATCTGGTCTGCCAGGCGGTGCGCGCGATCAAGAAGGAGTTTCCCGATATCGGCGTGCTCTGCGACGTCGCGCTCGATCCCTTCACCAGTCATGGCCATGACGGGCTGATCGAAGGCGGCAAGATCCTCAACGACGAGACCGTCGCGGTGCTGGCCAAGCAGGCGCTGACCCAGGCCGAGGCCGGCTGCGACGTGATCGCGCCGTCGGACATGATGGACGGCCGGATCGGCGCGATCCGCGAGGCGCTCGACGACAACGGCTTCGGCGACGTGCAGATCATGTCCTATGCCGCGAAATACGCTTCCGCCTTCTACGGCCCGTTCCGCGATGCGATCGGCTCGGCCAAGACGCTGACCGGCGACAAGCGCACCTATCAGATGGACAGCGCCAATTCCGACGAGGCGCTGCGCGAGGTCGAGCTCGACATCGCCGAGGGCGCCGACATGGTGATGGTGAAGCCGGGCATGCCCTATCTCGACATCGTCCGCCGCGTGAAGGACCATTTCGCGATGCCGACCTTCGTGTACCAGGTGTCGGGCGAATACGCGATGATCGCGGGCGCCGCCGCCAATGGCTGGATCGATGGCGAGCGCGCGATGATGGAGAGCCTGGTCGGCTTCAAGCGCGCCGGCGCCGACGGCATCCTGACCTATTTCGCGCCGCAGGCCGCCGAGAAGATCAAGGCGGAATCGTAAGGGCGCTACACCGGTCCGGCCGACGCGGTTGGACGTGGACCGCAGAGCGGGCGCAGCGCCTCGCGCTCGTCCTGCGACAGCACCGTCAGCGGGTAGATCGGCTCATTTGTCTCGCGCTGGAAGAACGGATGCGGCCAGGCCTTGCCGCGCAGGCGCCAGCCCAACACCTTGCCGATCGCGCGCAGGATCAGCGGCAGGTTGAAGCCGGTCGATCCCTTCGGGGCTTCGCCGATCGCATATTTGCCGAGGATCGCGCCGCTTGGCCTGCCGAACACCTCGTCCACGCGCATCGCGCCGCCGTCGAAGGCCTGCGCCACGATTCCGACGAACGGGACGGCAGGTGTCAGCGAGTTGCCCACCGGGGAATTGCAGCAGGTGGTGTGCCATCGGTACAGCCCCTTGGGCGTCAGCCGCAGCCCGGCGATCTTGTCATGCCCCTGCACGAAACTGAGCGACGCCGGGGCGACCTGGACGATGTCGGTGCCGCCGTGGACATCGAGCAGATCGGCCCGGCCGACCCGATGCATGAACGCCTGGCAGTCGTCGCAGTAGCAGACGACGCGATTGGCAGCCGTCGGCGCGGCGTTCGTGACCACACCCCGAACCTCGCCACAGCGGCAGCGCAACCCGATTTGTGTGCCCATATGTCCCCCGCCGTCACGCAACCGCCAGCCTACACCGAGGCGGGCGGTTTCGGCCGCCGAATCGCCGGAATATTTCGGCTAGTTAATGTTCGCGCGGACTTGGCAGGCGAGCCTCCTGCTCCCATGTCCTGCGCGGGAGTTTCATCGGAGGTTGGTCATGTCCTACGGCAATGACAGCGGCACTTGGCGCAGGGAAGCCTGGCGCAACGACGGCGGCGTTCCCCCGCATGCGTTCGATCCGTTGATGCAGCCGGAACTGTTCCGCGGCGTGCTGACGCGGCGGGTGTTCGCGTTCCTGATCGACCTCTTCGTGCTGTCGGTGCCGGTAATCCTGGCGGTGATCTTCATTGCGATCTTCGGCATCGTCACGCTCGGCCTCGGCTGGGCGCTGTTCTGGCTGGTGTCGCCGGCTTCGATCGTCTGGGCCATCGTCTATTACGGCGCCTCGATCGGCGGGCAGCACTCGGCCACGCTTGGCATGCGCATGATGGATCTGGAACTGCGCACCTGGTACGGCGCGCGCGGCTATTTCGTGCTCGGCGCCACCCATGCGGTGCTGTTCTGGGTGACGATCTCGTTCCTGTCGCCGCTGGTGCTCTTGGTCGGCCTGCTCAACGGCCGCCGCCGGCTGCTGCACGACATCATCCTCGGAACCGTGATTATCAACAGCTCGGTCCGGACCCAGGTCACCCCGGCCGCGCGGGCCTCCTATTAGGCCCGCCTAAACCAATTGACCGTTAGCCTCCGGGGGGCGATGCTAACTCGGCTGCCTGTATTGTAAGTGGAGCCCGACGATCAGACGTGACCCAGCACTCGCGTGATACCCCCCAGTTCTATCTGACGGCGCCATCACCCTGCCCCTATCTGCCGGGCCGGCATGAGCGGAAGGTTTTCACGCACCTGGTTGGCGACAAAGCGGGCGATCTCAACGACTTGCTGACCCATGGCGGCTTCCGCCGCAGCCAGTCGATCGCCTATCGCCCGGCCTGCGACGCCTGCCGGGCCTGCGTCTCGGTCCGGGTGGTCGCCAACGAATTCCGCCCCTCCCGCAACTTCCGCAAGGTGCTGGCCCGCAACGCCGACATCATCGGCGAGCAGCGCACCGCGGTGCCGACCTCGGAGCAATATTCGGTCTTCCGCGCCTATCTCGACCGCCGCCACCGCAACGGCGGCATGGCCGACATGACGGTGCTGGACTACGCGATGATGGTCGAGGACAGCCATGTCGAGACCCGGATCATCGAGTACCGCAAGCGTAATGCCGACAGCGCCATCACCGGCCGCGGCGACGAGCTGATGGCGGTGGCGCTGACCGACGTGCTCAGCGACGGGCTGTCGATGGTCTATTCGTTCTTCGAGCCGGGGCTTGAGGCCCGCTCGCTCGGCACCTTCATGATCCTCGACCACATCGCCCGCGCCCGCCGGCAAGGCCTGCCCTACGTCTATCTTGGCTACTGGATCGAGGGCTCCAAGAAGATGGACTACAAGGGCCGCTTCCTGCCGCAGCAGCGGCTCGCGCCGTCGGGCTGGCTGCGCGTCGATGCGTCAGGCGAGGCGCTGGCCGAGCCGCAGGACTAGCACTTTCGGTCAGACGCTCTAGGTGCCGAAGATCGTGTCGTAGAGCAGCTTCACGTTCAGGACCACGATCAGGCCGGCGACGATCCACGCCGCCACGGCGACCGGGCGCGAAATCGCGAACGCACCCATCTTGCGCTTGTCGGACACGAATCGCACCAGCGGGATCACCGCGAACGGTAGCTGCATCGACAGCACGACCTGGCTGAACACCAGAAGCTGCGCGGTGCCGCTCTCGCCATAGAGCGCCGCGACCACGATGACCGGGACGATCGCGATGCCGCGCGTCACCAGCCGCTGCAGCCAGTCGGGCAGCTTGAGGTCGAGAAAGCCCTGCATCACGATCTGGCCGGCCAGCGTCGCCGTCACGGTCGAGTTGAGACCAGACGCCAGCAGCGCCACGGCAAACAGTGTCGAGGCGATGCCGAGGCCGAGCAGCGGCGACAAGAGCTCGAAGGCCTGGTCGATCTCGGCGACATCTGAGTGGCCGCTCTTGTGGAAGGTCGCGGCCGCCAGCACGAGGATCGCGGCGTTGACGAACAACGCCAGCATCAGCGCGATAGTGGAGTCGGTAGTCGCCCATTTGATCGCGTCGCGACGGCCCGCCTCGGTGCGCGGATAGGCGCGGGTCTGCACGATCGATGAGTGCAGATAGAGGTTATGCGGCATCACGGTGGCGCCGATGATGCCGATCGCGATGTAGAGCATCTCCGGATTGGTGACGATCTCGCGCGACGGCATGAAGCCGCCGATCACGCCAGCAATCGGCGGCGCGGCGGCGGCGATCTGGACCGCGAAGCAGACCGCGATGACGATCAGCAGCGCAATCACGAAGGCCTCGAGGAAGCGGAAGCCGCGGTTCATCAGGAGCAGCAGCAAGAACGCATCGAGCGCCGCCAGCAGCGCACCACCGATCAGGGGAATGCCGAACAAGAGCTTCAGCGCGATCGCGGTGCCGATCACTTCGGCGAGGTCGCAGGCGATGATCGCGGCCTCGCAGGCGAGCCACAGCAACAAATTCACCGGCCGCGAATAGGTCGCGCGGCAGGCCTGCGCCAGGTCGCGGTCGGTCGCGATGCCAAGCCGGGCGGAAAGCGCCTGCAGCAGGATCGCCATCAGGTTGGAGAGCAGGATGACCGACAGCAGCGTGTAGCCAAACTTCGATCCGCCCGCGAGATCGGTCGCCCAATTGCCGGGGTCCATATAGCCGACCGAGACCAGGTAGCCCGGCCCCGCGAAGGCCAGCAGCCGCCGCCACCACACGCCTGTGCTCGGCACCGCAACGGTCGCGTTCACCTCGGGCAGGCTGCGCGCATGCCCGGCGTCGCCCCGCCAGCCACCTGGCACGGTGTCGGCAACAGAAACGGGAGACATTTCAGGGGTGCGCGCGTCCATCCGCGAAGCATGACCGATCCCTCCCGTTATTGCAACTCATTTGCAACTGCATCTAGGCTCACGAAAATGATACCGGCTATCAGCCTTGTAAAGCACTGAGGAAGTGCTTTACGTTAGATGCATGATCAAGCTGCCCGTCGAGACGCCAACCGCAACGCTGCGTTACGCCCTCGCTCCCGACGCGTCGGGCATCCAGGCGATCGAGGCGACCTTTGCGGCCTATGACCGGATGATGGCGATCCTCGCCGAGGTCGCGCCCGTCGGCGCCAACCTGGTCTCGCTGCACGCCCAGGCTTACGAGAAGATCCGCAAGGAAACCGGCCTGCCCGCACGGCTGGTGACGCTCGGCCTGCGCGACCGCGCCAACTACGTCGCAGGCGCCGCCGACCGCAGGATACCGCTCGACGACAAGTTGTTCGCGATCAAGGGTCCAACTTCACTGACCATTAGCACTGTCAGCGGACGCGTCTTGGTGCCGTTCGACGTGCCGGGATATGTCTCGGGCTGGGAAAGCCCCTTCCCGGCGCATTTGATCTCGGACGGACGCGGCTACGAAATCCACATCGCCGTCAAATCGAAATCAGCACAACCGGAGGAGAAGACCATGCTTCACGAAGGCATCCTTGCGCGCATGGGCCGGCTTCTTGCCGCCATCGCAAGCCAGACCATCGACAACGTCGAGAGCAACAACAAGGTCGCGCTGGTCAAGCAGGCGATCCGCGAGATCGACGCCGGCGCCGACGAGGCGCGCTATGCGCTCGGAAAGTCGCGCGCCGAGGAATTCCGCTTGAAGCGGCGCCGCGAAGAACTGGATACCGAGACGACTGCTCTGAACGAGAAGATCCGTCTCGCACTTGCGGAAAGTCGCGAGGATCTCGCGCGCGCCGGCGTCGCACGGCAAATTGACCTGGAGTCGCAGGTGATCGCGCTGGAACGCGCGATGGATTTCATCGAGCTCGAGATCGACGAGCAGACCAAGGCGCTGCAAGCCATGCTCGGCGCGCGGCGAGAGGCAGAGGCGCGACTAGCCGATCTCGAACAAAGTCTGATCCGCGAGGCCAAGGACGAAACCAGCCGGGGCCCATCGACGACCAATACATTGAGTGCCGAACGCGCCATGGCGGCGATCGCCCGGGTCACCGGTGTCCCCGCTGCAAGCGTGCTCGGCGACAAGGAGCTAGACGAACTCGATCGCCTGCACCGCGAAAAGGAAATCGCGGCGCGGCTTGAAAGGATCAAGTCAGAAAAATGAGTGCAGTTGGCGACATTCTGCTCGCCCCGGACGTGCGGCCCTTCGCGGTCGCGGCTGCGATCATGGTGGCACTTGGCGGTATCGAGCTGCTGACCACCATGGTCGGACTTTCGATCAGCGAACTCGTCGGCAAGGATTTCGCGATCGAGGCCGAGAGCCACAACGCTCTCAGTGGCCTGTTTCTCTGGATCAACGCCGGGCGGCTTCCCCTCCTGATCCTGATCATCCTGATACTTGGCATATTCTCGATCGGAGGCTTCCTGCTTCAGGGACTGGCGCATGCCGCGGGCACCGCCATTCCAGTCTCGCTTGCCGCGGTGGTGGCTGCCGCCGGCAGCGTCCCCGTGATCAGAACCACGAGCCGCGGCCTCGCCCGCATCATTCCGCGCGACGAGAGCTATGCGGTCAACGACAGCGACTTTGTCGGCAAGGTCGCAACCGTGTCGGTCGGCCCGCTCGATCAAGGCCTGCCCGGAAGGGTCCGTCTCAAGGATGTCTTCGGCAACTGGCACACCGTGTCGGCGCGTGCCAGCGCAGAGTCCGAGGCGTTGCCGGTCGGCGCCAGCGTGCTGCTGGTCGACCGCGACGCCAAGGCATTCATCGCGATCGCCGCTCCCGCCGACCTCATTGAACGACAACAATCTTCCAACAGGGCATAACATATGTGGGAACTTGCTATACCGGTCGCCATTGGCGTCCTCGCTATCCTCGTCATTGGCCTGCTTTTCGCAAAACTCTACAAGCGCTCGACGCGCGACGAGGCCTATGTCCGCACCGGCCTTGGCGGCCAGAAGGTGGTGCTCGACGGCGGCTCGCTGGTGCTGCCGATCTTCCACTCCACCGCCGCGGTGAACCTGAAGACGTTGCGGCTCGAGGTCGCGCGCGGCGGCCCAGACTCGCTGATCACCAAGGATCGCATGCGCGTCGATATCGGCGCCGAGTTCTATCTGCGCGTCAAACCCGACTCTTCGTCAATCGCGCTCGCCGCGCAGACGCTCGGCAACCGCACCAATGACGCGGCCGAACTCCGCGAGCTGGTCGAGGCCAAGTTCGTCGACGGCCTGCGCTCGGTCGCAGCGACCATGAACCTCGAGGAACTGCAGGAGCAGCGCGCGACCTTCGTCAAGGCGGTGCAGGACGCGGTCGGCGCCGACATCCAGAACAACGGTCTCGAGCTCGAATCGGTGTCGCTGACCCGGCTCGACCAGAGCGACATCAAGCACTTCAACCCGAGCAATTTCTTCGACGCGCACGGCCTCACCACCCTGACCAAGATCACCAAGGAGCGTGAGCAGGAGCGCAACCAGATCGTCCGCACCACCGAGGTCAATATCGCCCAGCAGGACCTGGTGGCGCGGCAGACCACCCTGACGATAGAAAGCACCAAGCGCGAGGCCGAGCTCGCCCAGCAGCGCGACATCGCCAACAAGACCGCCGCGATGCGCGCGCAGACGGCGCAGGTCGAGCAGACCGCCCTGCAGAACGAAGCCGAATACCGCATCCAGCAGGAACTCGCGGTCGCCAACAAGCAGACCGAGGCCAACCAGGCCCGTGACACCCGCAAGATCGAGGCCGATCTCGCCGTGAAGCGCCGCACCACCGAAACCGACCGCGAGCTCCAGATCGTGGCGCAGGAAGCCGCGATCGCCGTCGCCACCAAGAGCAAGGAGCAGTCGGAAGCCCAGACCATCGCCGAGACGGCACGCGCACTCGCGATCGCAGCCGAGGAAAAGGTCACCACCGCCCGCGCCACCGAGGTCGCCGAGCGCGACAAGATCATCAACGTGATCGCGGCGCGCAAGGTTGCCGAGACCAACGCAATGCCGATCACCGTGATGGCGGAAGCCGAAAAGCAGGCTGCAGCGAACAAGGCCGAGGCCACCAACGTGCTGGCGAAAGCCGACGCCAACGCCGCCACCACCCGCGCCGCAGGCGTCAAGGCACTCGGCCAGGCCGAAGCGGAAGTCGCGACGTTGAAGGCGGAGGCGCGCAACAAGCTGAGCGCCGAGATGATCGACTACGATCTCAACCTCGCGCGGATCAACGTGATCCCGAGCGCGCTCGCCGAAGCGGTGAAGCCGATCGAGAAGATCTCCGACATCCGGATCTTCGACACCGGCAGCATGCTCGGCCGCGGCAGCGGCCATGCCAACGGCAATGGCGGGGGCAATGGCGGTCTTGGGCTCGGCGACGGCCTCGCCGCGCAACTGCTGTCGGTCTCGGCATTCAAGCCGATGATCGACAAGATCCTCGCGGAGGCAGGCTTCCCGGCCGGCCCCGACGCGCTCACCAGCCTGACCAGCGCGCTAGCGCAGCGCAAGACGGAGGTCGCTCCGGCGCCTGCGATCGGTGACGACAGCCGGCCCGCGACATTGGTCGGCACCATCACCGGCCAACTCGCGGCGGGACCCACACCGTGATGATGTGACCGCGCTCTGATTTCAGCGACAAGGCCCGCCTCTCACGGCGGGCCTTTTTGCTGCTAGCGATCCTTCAGTTTTCCACAGATGACATGAGACGCGGGCTGGCGAATAACCTACCAGATGATAGTATAATACTTGAGGATGTTGCGAGGCTGGCCCTCCGCCAAGCATTCCTCGGAGTCGCGTTCAATCCATGAAACCCTGAGAGGATACTATGGCTAAGAAAGCGAAGAAGGCGAAGGCAAAGGACGACCAATGTGCAAGATGAGACGGACTCCTTGCACACCCGCACCCTCGGCTTAGTCCAGGTTGCGATCATGAACGTGATTATTAACCGCCCCGATCGCGCGTACGGAACCGCAATATCAGCTGAGGTCTCTCGTATCGTCGGTCGCGAGCTCGCAGATGCGCAGATTTATATCGCTCTGGGACGGCTCGAGGAGCACGGGTTGATTAATTCTCGCGTTGATGAAATTTCGACGCCCTCCAAGAAATCGAGAGGGCGCCCGCGGAAGTATTATGCCTCGACTGCTAAGGGGCGGAGGGCGCTGAAAGACGCGGGCGCATACACCCTTTCGACTAGCCCCTTCATGAAATCTGTTGCCGCCACATTTGGAGGTGATCATGAAGGCACGCAGAATGGCCCGATGCCGCCCCCCGTGGTGGTGTAAAGCCGCTCTGTACGCGGCTCTATGGCCGCGTGCAGAGTTCTACGACTACCGTATTGGACTACAGCGTAAGTACTTGAGGCTTGTTCGCGATAAAGGCTTAAGCGAAGCAAAGAGATATGCGCGGCGACAGGCTTTAGGTTGGTGTTGGGCGTTCGGTTGGCGTGTTGCTAGGAGTACGGTCGTCTTGTTTCACATTGCAAGATGATGCGAGCAGGAATCAATGCGGATAAAGGCGGAGCCTAGTGCTCCGCCTTTTGCATCTAGAGCGCGCATTGCGCGCTCATGTACCGGATTCACTCCCGACCGTTCCAGCTAAGTTTTGCTATCCGCCTTGGCGCGTTCGCTTGGCTTTCTGGCGTTGTCGGGAAACGGGTGGGATTGGGCGTCTTCCAACCACACACTACGGCCAGATCGAATTTCCCAAGGGATTCTGCCATGTCCACCGATACGCCGCCGCCTCGCCTGCCGGCCACCTTCAACCGCCTGGCCTGGTCCAACCTCGCCGCGCAATCGGCCGAGCAGATTGCGCTCGCGGCCGCCCCCATCGTCGCCGTGCTGGTACTCGGCGTCGGCGAAGGCCAGACCGGCCTGTTGCAGACCGCACTGACGTTGCCGTTCATCCTGTTTGCAATTCCCGCCGGCCTGCTGGCCGACCGCGTGTCGCGGCGCTGGGTGATGGCGGGCTCCGAGGCGCTGCGCGCGGCAGCCCTTGCCGCGATCCTGCTGTTGCTATGGCTCGGCGCAATGACCTTGCCGCTGCTCGCTTTGCTCGGCTTCATCGCGGTCTGCGGCACGGTTGCCTACAGCGTCGCAGCTCCTGCGCTGGTCCCGTCGCTCGTGACCTCGCAGCAATTGCCTGCCGCAAATGCCCGTATCGAGCTTGCCCGCACCGTCGCTTTCGCCAACGGCCCGGCGCTCGGCGGCGTGCTGGTCGGCTGGGTCGGTGCCGCGCCTGCGTTCGGCTTCGCCGCGGCGCTGTCGGCGATCGCGGTGGTGCTGCTGGCCGGGATCTACGAGCCGGCGCGCCAGCCCGCCCCGCGACGCCATCCGATGCAGGACATCAAGGAAGGCGCCGCCTTCGTGATGCATCACGCCTTGCTGCGGCCGGTGTTCATCACCCAGTTCATCTTCAACACCGCGTCGTTCCTGCTGCTCGCCGTGTTCGTGCCCTATGCGGTGCGCCATCTCGGGCTCAGCGCCACCGGCGTCGGCACGACGCTCGCGATGTACGGCGTCGGCATGGTGGTCGGTGCGCTGTTCGCAACCCGCGTCATGAAGCGGCTGGCCTTCGGCACCGTGATCGGGCTCGGCCCGGTCACCGGCCTCGTCGCCTCGCTGGTGATGGCGCTGACCACCTGGATTGCGACGCCGCTGCTCGCGGGCCTCGGCTTCTTCCTGCTCGGCGTCGGCCCGATCCTGTGGGTGATCTCGACCACCACGCTGCGGCAATCGGTGACGCCGCCCTCGCTGCTCGGCCGCGTCTCGGCGATCAACATCATGAGCTACGGCGCCCGGCCGCTCGGCTCCGCGCTCGGCGCCGTGGTCGGTGGCCTCTATGGCGCCGAAGCCTGTCTCTACCTGGCGGCCGCAATCTTCGCCGCCCAGGCGCTGGTGATCCTGATGTCGCCCGCGGTGTCGCTCAGGCGGCAGCCCGACATGGTCGGCGAACCGGTGCGGTGCTGAACGATCGTCATTGCGAGAAGCGAAGCGACGAAGCAATCCATGTCTCCGCGAGCGGCACGATGGATTGCTTCGCTTCGCTCGCAATGACGGGGAGAGATCAGCTCGCCAGATAGCGCTCGTATTTGCCGCCGACGACCTCGTCGGCGGTAACGGCCGGATCCAGCGTAAAGAGATCCTGCGCATGGCCGATGCCGCGCAGGACGAAGCGGCCGGTGGAGACCAGATAGTTGCGGCCGGCGGCGTCGAGCCCGGTGCGGAAATCGGTCGAGGT
Source organism: Bradyrhizobium sp. B120 (assembly GCF_049075665.1). NCBI lineage: Bacteria > Pseudomonadati > Pseudomonadota > Alphaproteobacteria > Hyphomicrobiales > Nitrobacteraceae > Bradyrhizobium > Bradyrhizobium sp. B120. The sequence goes on from NZ_CP185242.1 coordinate 4,886,522, forward strand.
CAGCAATTCGCGGTCGACCGAGGCGCACATCGAGGCAATCCGGCTGACCTCGTTGACGGCAGGCCCGACCACGGTGAAATCCAGCCGGTCCTCGCTACCGATATTGCCGTAGAAGACCTCACCGACATGGAGGCCGACATAGGCCGTGGTGGTCGGCCGGCTCTCGTTCTCGCGGCGATCGTTCAGCACGCGCATGTTATGGCGGAATCTGTGCTCGGCACGCAGCGCCGCGCGCCTGGCGCTTGCCATGTTCTCACCGGTGAACATCGCCAGCACGCCGTCGCCGATCAGCTTCAGCACCTCGCCGCCGGCATCATGGATCGCGTCGATCGAGGCCTGCGCGTAGTCGTTGAGGAACGGGATGATCTCGTCCGGGCCGATGCGCTCGCTGATCGCGGTCGAGCCGCGCACGTCGGAGTACCACAGCACGGCCTTGATCTTCTCGGTGATGCCGCGCTGCATGCGCCCGCGCAGCACCTGCTCCGCCGTCTCGCGGCCGAGATAGACCCGCCCGAGCGTGCGGGCGATCTCGACCTGGGCGGCCGATTTGATCGCAAGCCCGAGCACCGGCACGAGGTCGCGCAGCGCCGACATATGGTTCTCGTCGAAGCCATCCGAACGGCGGGTGGTGTAGTAGGAGTAGAAGCAGTCCATCTCGCCGATCGTGCCGGCCTCGCCGAAGCGGTGCACGAAGGCGGCAAAATGCTTGTGGCCCTTCTCGGCAAGGTCGCCGATCATCGAAAAATCGTGCGAGCCGTTGAGGTCGATCACCATCTCGTCATGGCCGTTTTCGAGCATGTGATGGAACGCCGACCGCCGCCAGTTCTGGCTGGCCTCGCCGCTGCTGGTCGAGCCGTATTCGAAGATGTCGGCCTCGTTGCTCTCGCCGTCGTTCCAGCGGAAGCCGCGGCCCTCGAAGATCGGATGCAGGGTGTCGATGAAGACGATCGCCCGCGACAAAGGCATGCCGGCGGCCCGGCAGCGCTCGCAGAAGCCGCGCAGCAGGTCGTTTTCCGGCAGGCCGGTCAGACCCTGGCGGACCAGCCAATTCATGAGGCGCAAACGGGGCGTCAGTTCCATAAGCAGGATTATGCCGGGCAATTGGTGCGGGAGGAAGGGCCGGTCGTCGCGTGACAGATGCGGACGCTAGTCCAGCATTGCAAGGCCGCCCCGCCTCACCTTTTTCGGCCGGAACGACGACGCCGAACGGCGGCGATTCCGCTTCCCTTTGCCCCGGCCTTCGCGCACAAGAGCGCATGGATAACGACGCCGGCCAGCCGAACCCGATCCGACGCCTCATGCGATGGGCGATCACCCCGCCGCAATCCTATGGGGTCTATCTGGCCGGCATCATCCTGGTCTACGCCCTGTCGTTCTACGCCGGCACGATGAAGCCGAAGCACGCGCCCACCCCGCCGGTGACCGCGCCGTCCACCCCGCACAGTTGATCAGGCCGATCGGGGCTGGTCGAAAGCGCGCGGTCGCGAAGCCGCTCAGTCATAGAAGTCCGGCGCCAGCTTCAGCCCGTCGCGCTGGGCCTTGTCGTGGTTGATCCAGAGCTGCGCCTTCTCCTTCGTCAGCGTGTCGGCGATCTTCTGCATCGAGGCCAGCGTCTGCTCCTTGCTCGCGTTCAAGGCCGGCACACGCCGGTTGTCCCAATTATCCTTGAAATGAACGGCATCGCCGGTCAGCACGACCGCGCCGGTCTTCGGCAGCTTCACCAGCAGCGACTGGTGGCCGGGCGTGTGACCCGGCGTCGACAGGACGGTGACGCTGCCGTCGCCGAACACGTCGCGGTCGCCGTCCAGTTTCGTGACGGGATGCTCGGGCTTGAAGCGTGGCGCGTTGTTGGCGCCGGGCCATTCATACTCTGCCTTCTGCACATACAGCATCGCGGCCGGGAACAGCTCGACATTGCCGATATGATCGGGGTGGGTATGCGAAACGGCGATCGCCGTGATGTCCGACGGCTTCACCCCGAGCTGGTCGAGCTGCGCGGCCAGCGTCTTCGGCCGCCGCCAGGTGATCGCCTTGGGATCGGCAGGCGCAAGGCCGTTCGGCATCGCCGCGACCGCGTCGGGAATGCCGGTGTCCCACAGGAACCAGCCCTGCGCGTGCTTGATCAGATAGCAATTGTCGACGAAGTCCATCGACTTGCCTTCATTGACGCCGGGCGACCAGCGCGAAATGTCGCCGGCAACGCCTTCGCCGCAGTTGAGGATGTAGAGCCGCTCGACCCCTGTTTTCGCCGGCTGGGCATCTGCCCGCGGCACGGCGCCCACGACCCAGAGCAACATTGCAAGACCGATTGCCTTCTTCACGTTGCCCTCCATTGATCGAGCCCGCTCAACGCGCGCGGCCGCAATGTGCCGCCTCATCGGCGGCCGTGGAAGACACGGACATCGGTCGATCGATCAATTGAACGCGAGTGAAGCCCGCCGCGGGCTAGACCATTTCCGCCGGCGCCAGCCGGCAGGTCTCGCTGCTGATTTCCACCTGCAGGGTCGCGTGGTGGATGCTGAACCGCTCCGACAGCTCGGCGCAGACATGATGCAGGAAGACATCGTCGTGTCCGCCGGGCCGCACCAGGTGCGCGGTCAACGCCGTCTCGCTGGTGCTCATCGCCCAGATGTGCAAATCGTGCACCTCGGTGACGCCCTCGAGCGCGCCGAGATAGTCCCTCACCTGCTTGAGATCGATGCCCCTCGGCACCGCGTCGAGCGCGAGGTTGACGCTGTCGCGGGCAAGCTCCCAGCCGCTCAGCAGCACCACCACGGCGATGACGAGGCTGATCGCCGGATCGAGCCACTGCCAGCCGGTCGCCATGATCAGCAGCGCGGCGATCACGACGCCGAACGAGACGCCGGCATCCGCTGCCATATGCAGATAGGCGCCGCGCACATTGAGGTCGCTGTCGCGGCCGCGCATGAACAGCAGCGCGGTGCCGCCATTGATCAGGATGCCGAGCGCCGCGACCCAGACCACGGTCCAGCTTGCGACCTCGGCCGGCTCGCGGAAGCGGTTGACCGCCTCGACCGCGATGCCGCCGACCGCGATCAACAGCAGCCCGGCATTGAACAGCGCCGCCAGGATCGAGGCACGACGATAGCCATAGGTGTGGGTGTCGGTCGGGCGCCGGCCGGCGAGCCACGCCCCGCCCCAGGCCAGCAGCAGCGCGATGACGTCGGAGAGATTGTGAACGGCGTCGGAGACCAGCGCCAGCGAGTTGGCGGAGTAGCCGAAGATCAGCTCGGCGATGACGAAGGCCGCGTTCAGCGACGCGCCGACCGCAAACGCCGTGCCGAAACTGTCGGGGGCGTGGCTGTGCCCGGCGTGGGAATGCCCAGCGTGGGAATGCCCAGCGTGGGAATGCCCGGCATGGGAATGTCCGTGAGAATGACCGCTGTGGTCATGGTCGTGGTCGTGATTGTGCGCCATGGCAACCGTCGCCCGATATCGTCGGCGACGGTTATAGCGCGGTGAAATGTGGATACTATCACACCGTGCGCTGAGCGCCCGTAGCCCGGATGGAGCGCAGCGCAATCCGGGATCGTGACCAAACGCGACAGCGGTCCCGGATTTCGCGGAGCCTGTCATCGGGCGCGCATTCGCGCGACCCGTTGGCTCCATCCGGGCTACAACACCGCTACTCCACGCCGCGATTGAACTTGTTCGACTTCGGCAGGCCGTGGGCGAGCCGGCCGGCATCGGCGCGGTTGCCGCGCCAGTCGGCCAGTTCCTTCAACGTCATGCTGTGCTCACGGCCGGCGGAGTCCTTCCAGGTCAGGCCGGCCTTGGCGTCGAACACCGCGACATCGGACAGTTCCGAGCTGCTGTATTTCTGCAGCCGAACGCCGCGGCCGCGCGCCATCTCCGGCACCTGGTCGAGACCGAACAGCACCATCTTGTGGTTGGTGCCGATCACGGCAACGGTGTCGCCGTTCACGGTCGTGATCGCACGGGCCTCGTTCGGCATCTCGACATTGAGCACCTGCTTGCCCTTGCGGGTGTTGCCGACGCAGTCCTCTTCCTTGACGACGAAGCCCTGTCCTTCGCTGCTCGCGATCAGGAATTTGCGCTCGCCCTTGTTGACGAACAGCGAGATGATCGCGGCGTCCTGCTCGAGGTCGATGAACATGCGGATCGGCTCGCCATGGCCGCGGCCGCCCGGCAGCTTGGCAACATCGAGCGAGTAGAACTTGCCGTTGGTGGCGAACAGCAGCAGCTTCGAGGTGGTCTCGGCAAAGAACGAGTGCTCGAGCTTGTCGTCGGTCTTGAAAGCGAGCCCGGAGAGATCCTCGACGTGGCCCTTCAGCGTCCGCACCCAGCCCTTCTCGGAGATCACGACGGTGCACGGCTCGCGCTCGACCAGGGCTTCCTCGATCGCGGCGAGATCATGCTCGGGCGCATCGGCGAAGGTGGTGCGGCGCTTGCCGAGCGGGGTCTTGGGCCCGAAGATATCGCGGACCTTGCGGACCTGATCGCTGACCTTGGCCCATTGCTCGGTCTCGGAGCCGAGCAGGCCCTCGATGCCCTTCAGCTCCTTGCGCAGCTCCTTGTCCTCGGTGCGGATCTCCATCTCCTCCAGGCGGCGCAAATTGCGCAGGCGCATGTTGAGGATGGCGTCGGCCTGGACGTCGGTGAGGTTGAAGGTCTTCATCAAGACCGGCTTCGGCTCGTCCTCGGTGCGGATGATCTTGATCACCTTGTCGAGGTTCAGATAGGCGACGAGGTGGCCGCCCAGCACTTCCAGCCGGTGCTCGATCTGCGTCTTGCGGAAGTTGGAACGGCGGACCAGCACGTCGCGCAGATGGTCGAGCCATTCGCGCAGGCACTCGGCAAGGCCGACCACCTTCGGGATGCGGCCCTTGATCAGCACGTTCAGGTTCAGCGAGATCTTGCTTTCCAGCTCGGTCAGCCGGAACAGCGATTCCATCATCAGCGCCGGATCGACGGTGCGCGATTTCGGCTCGATCACGAGGCGGATGTCTTCGGCGGACTCGTCGCGGACGTCGCCAACCAGCGGCAGCTTTTTCTCGTTGATGAGTTCGGCGATCTTCTCGACGATCCGCGACTTCTGCACCAGCCACGGAATCTCGGTGACGACGATCACCCAGGTGCCACGCGCGCCCTCCTCCTGGGTCCAACGCGCGCGGGTGCGGAACGAGCCGCGGCCCGTGGTGTAGGCCTCGACGATCGATTCCTTGGAATCGACGACGATGCCGCCGGTCGGGAAGTCCGGGCCCTTGACCCATTTCAGCAGCGCCTTCGACTTGGCGTCGGGCTTCTCGATCAGATGCAGCGCGGCGTCGCAGAGCTCGGCGGCGTTGTGCGGCGGGATCGAGGTCGCCATGCCGACCGCGATGCCCTGCGCGCCGTTGGCGAGCAGGTTCGGGAAGCCGCCCGGCAACACCACCGGCTCTTTCGTCTGGCCGTCGTAGTTGAGGCGGAATTCAACACCGTCCTCGTCGATACCTTCGAGCAGGAGCCGCGCGACCTCGGTCATGCGCGCTTCGGTGTAGCGGTAGGCGGCCGCATTATCGCCGTCGATATTGCCGAAATTGCCCTGGCCGTCGACCAGCGGGTAGCGCGAGGAGAAATCCTGCGCCAGGCGCACCATGGCGTCATAAATCGCCTGGTCGCCATGCGGATGGAACGAGCCCATCACGTCGCCGACGATCTTGGCCGACTTCTTGAATGCCGCGCGCGGGTCGAGCCCGAGCAAGTCCATGCCGTAGAGGATGCGCCGGTGCACCGGCTTCAGCCCGTCGCGGGCATCCGGCAGCGCACGATGCATGATGGTCGAGAGCGCATAGGCGAGATAGCGCTCCTCGAGCGCATCACGCAGCGGCACCTCGTGAATTTCGGCCGGCTTTTCCGGCGGTACCTGTCGTTTTCCCATGGGGAGGCGTTAAACCTTGGCGGTGAATCGGGCAAGCCGCGAATCACCGGGAATTTAGGGCCCGAATCGGCCTTACGGAACCGCCGTTCGGCTCCGCGGCCTGGTCACGGCGTTGATAAACCCGTCGCGGGCGTCGGAATGGCCCTGGCCACGGGGCTCCAGCACGTGGCGGAGCAGGAACAGGCCGGTGATCTGGAAGCCGTCGCGCAGGTCCTGCTCCGACCAGCTGTTGGCGCCGCTCTCGCCTTCGCGCAGGAACGCCGGCAGCGGCAACAGCCGGTCGCGCCACGGCTCGCCGGCGGCGCGGGACACGGCGCCGCCGGATTTCGGCGACACGTAGATCAGGTCGGTGGTCTCTCCAGTCGCCGCACAGTTCTCCAGATCGAGCCCGAAGCCGAGCTCGGTCAGCATCGCGAGCTCAAACCGGATCAGGTGCACGGCGGCGACGCCGGCATCGTCGAAATCGTCGAGCGTCCCCTGCAGCATCTCGTAGATGTCTTCATGCGGATCGCGCTCCGGCAGCAGCCGCGCCAGCGCCGCCAGATGGGTGACGCCATAGACCGCGTGCGACGAGGCGAGCAGCGTCGCCGCCCGCAGCCGCGTGCCTTCCAGCGCGTACATGCCGAGATGCTCGTCAAGCCGCGCCCGCCACACCGCCGTGACGCTGTTACCGGGCTGCAGCAGCGGCCGCATCCGCGAACCGGCGCCGCCGCGCACGAGGCCGAGATGACGGCCATGCTCGCGCGTCAAAAGCTCGACGATGGCGGAGGATTCGCCATGCCGCCGCACGCCCAGCACGATGCCTTCGTCGGTCCATTCCATGAAAGCGAGACTACAGGATTCCAGCCCACCGCGCAGTCATCATGCGCCGTCATGCCGACGGGCGATGGCGCATGCGCTATTTCGGAATATTAGAATTATGACACTGAGTTGCCCGACGTGTCAAGTGGCCTGGCCGAGCGCACGCCGCCACCGGCTACTTTGCATGGGGTTGTTTTCGATATTTTTGGCAGCGCCTCTGCGACGGACCGTGCTCGCGGGTCAGCAGCTCAACGGTGAGCAGTGTCCTCACCATGCCGCCGCGCCTCCAGCACGATACCTGTCGGTCCATTCCATATGCTAATTGCAGCGCGAACGATCCGATTCAGAAGTTGTCGGCAGATGCGGGACCATCGCAATGGCTAGCCTGATTGTCGACCTGATCACCGGTTTGATCGAACTTGCGTACTGGGTGATCTGGGAAATACTTCCCCTGCTCTGCCTCTTCACGGCATTTGCCGTGGTGTTCGCGGCAACATTCGGCAAAGTGAGCGTCGAATGGCCGGAGAAGCCCGGCAAGATCGGCTGGACCGGCATTCCGCGCGTGGCGCGTTCGCCTCGGGGCCGCATGATCCTGTCGCCCGCGCTTGGGGTCATCGTCGGCTTCATGATCTGGGCTGTCGTCGTCAGCGCGGCCGTGATCTTTCACGCCTACCGGTCGTAGGTGACACTGCACCTTACGCGTTGAACCAGCCCTGCGCATCGCCGGTGAAGGAATAATACAGCCCGGCCGTGGTCAGGATGCAGGACACCACCTCGATGGCGCTGTCGAGCTCCAGGCCCTTCTCGCCGATCACCTGCACCAGCGAGATCACCGACAGCACCAGCATCGCGCCCAGCGCCCAGCGCGGCCAGTTCTTGCGGTGCTGCGCCGCGAGCCGGACGAAATACACCAGCAGCAGGATCATGCAGCCGGCGGTCAGCGTCTCGCCGGTGATCATCTGATCGGTCCGCACGTCGGTCGGCGTGCGGTCCTGGAACGCCACCGATAACGCGTCGAGCGTCAGCGACAGATAGAGCAGCACCTCAAACCACAGCACATTTCTGGGCACATTCATTGCTTTGGGCACGCTCATTGCTCTGGGCACGTTCAGGCGCCGGCTCATTCCTTGGGGAAGTCCAGTCCCATTTCCTTGTAGCGGTCGGGATCGTCGCCCCAGTTCTCGCGCACCTTGACGAACAGGAACAGGTGCACGGGAACGCCCATGATCTCGGCGATCTCGGCACGCGCCTGCGCGCCGATCGACTTGATGGTGGCGCCGCCCTTGCCGAGCACGATTTTGCGCTGGCTCTCGCGCTCGACAAAGATCGTCTGCTCGATGCGGATCGACTTGTCCTTGCGGTCGGTCCAGCTGTCGGTCTCGACCGTCGACTGGTACGGCAATTCCTGATGCAGATGGCTGTAGATCTTCTCGCGGGTGATCTCGGCCGCCAAATGCCGCATCGGCGCGTCCGACATCTGGTCCTCGGGATAGAGGAACGGTCCCGCGGGCACCAGCTTGGCCAGCGCCTCGCGCAGATCGGCAACGCCATCGCCCGACAGCGCCGAGATCATGAAAGTGTGCTCGAAGCGCATCCGCTCGTTGGCGGCCTGCGCCAGCGCCAGCAGCTTCTCGCGCTGCACGAGGTCGACCTTGTTCAGCACCAGGATCTTCGGATGCGCGACGGTTTCGAGCTTGGCGAGGATCGCGTTGGCCTCCTCGTCGATGCCCGACTTCGCATCGAGCAGCACACAGACCAGATCGGCGTCGTGGGCGCCGCTCCAGGCGGTCGACACCATGGCGCGGTCGAGACGGCGCCGCGGCGCGAAGATGCCGGGCGTGTCGACCAGGATGATCTGCGCGTTGCCCTCGATCACGATGCCGCGGATCAGCGCGCGCGTGGTCTGCACCTTGCGCGAAACGATGGTGACCTTGGAGCCCACCAGCGCGTTGACCAACGTCGACTTGCCGACATTCGGCGCACCGATCAGCGCGACGAAGCCGCAGCGCGTCGCGTCCCCCTGCCCTTTGGGTTCGTCAGTCATTGGTGCCGACGCCTTCACGCTCGATCATCGCGGATGCTGCTGCTTTCTCGGCCGCGCGCTTGTTGCCCCCGAGGCCCTCGGCGGAGGCGAGGCCCGGCAGGTCAACCGCAACGCGGAATTGTGGATCGTGGTGCGGGCCGGTGCGTTCGACCTCGCGATAGACCGGCGTCGGCAATCCCTTGCCTTGCGCCCATTCCTGCAACACGGTCTTGGGATCGCGCAGCGGCCGGCGCAGCTTGTGCATCCGCTCGGTCCAGTTGCGCTCGACGAACTGGCGTGCCGCCTCGTAGCCGCCGTCGAGAAAGATCGCCCCGATCACCGCTTCGCAGATATCGCCGAGCACGGATTTGCGCAGCCGTGCGCCCTCGACCGCCTTCACCATGCCGAGCTTGATGTCCTCGAGCAGCCCGAGCGACTTGGCGACGTCGGCGCAGCTCTCCTTGCGCACGAGATCGGCGAGCCGCTTCGACAATTCGCCCTCGTCGGCCTTCGGGAACGCCCGGAACAGCATGTCGGACACGATCAGCCCGAGCACGTGGTCGCCGAGGAATTCCAGCCGCTGGTAGCTGTCGGCGCGATTGCGGGTGGCGGGCTTCAGCGCGGAGACGTGGGTGAACGCAGTGGTCAGCAGCGCGGCATCCGAGAACGTGTACCCGATACGCGCCTCGGTGCCGGCGATCGCGGCCTTCTCTTCAGCCGCCTTGGCGGCCTTGCTGCGCCGCTTCTTCGGCGCGGCCGTGCTTTCGGCGGCGGGCGTCTGGCTCGGCTCGCCGGTGGGCGCTTGGTCGTTGATGGCTGCGGTATCGTCGTTCATCGCACGATGGAGAATAGGCGGTTCCACCGCACGGCGAACGGCCAGCGCCAGATCATCCAGGCCTGCTCGCCCTCGGCGATCGAGAAGAAGATCATCTGGGCACGCCCGATGATGTTCTCGAACGGCACGTAGCCGACCTGCGACAGGAAGCGGCTGTCGGTGGAGTTGTCGCGGTTGTCGCCCATCATGAAGAAATTCCCGGGCGGAACGGTGTAGACGATGGTGTTGTCCATGTAGCTGTTGTCGGTGCAGTCGAGCGACTCATAGCTGACGCCGTTCGGCAGCGTTTCCTTCCAGCGCTTGACCCGGGCGGTAGCATCCGCCGAGCCGCAGGGATCCTCGCCGACGAAATCGCTGAGCCGCTCGCGCTTGATCGGCTCATCGTTGATGTAGAGCAGCCCGTTCCGGACCTCGATGCGGTCGCCCGGCAGTCCGATGACGCGCTTGATGTAGTCGGTGGAGTCATCCCGCGGCAGGCGGAACACCACGATGTCGCCGCGGTTCGGCTCCGAGCCGAAGATGCGTCCTGAGAAGATGTTCGGCGAGAACGGGATCGAATAGTGGCTGTAGCCATAGGAGTATTTCGAGACAAACAGGTAGTCGCCGACCAAGAGCGTCGCCTTCATCGACCCCGAGGGGATGTTGAACGGCTGGAACAGGAAGGTGCGGATGACGAGCGCGATCAGAAGGGCATGGATGACGACGCGGATGGTCTCGCCCAAGCCGCTCTCAGATTTGGTCCCGGTGGTCGCGCTCATTGCTTTCCCAATTCCCGCGGGCCCTGATGCCCACGCGGTGGCAGAACGTTCTCTCCACGCGAAGCGTTCGACCCCCGCGTGAGGAAAATGGCCTTGATTCTGATCTTGAGGGCAAATTCCGGCCTGAACCTGGAATCCGCGTCTCGCTCGATACCCTGCGGCGTTTTAGACGGTTGTTCGCAGAGGCGCAATCAATCGCCGCCTCAAAACTTCGCAATTCATTGAAATGTCAATGATTTTTAGTTTGCTGAAGTTTTCTGGCAAATTCCGGCGCCGCCCGCTCATCTGGCGGGAGCAACCGCCGAAATTATGACGAAGGCCTGTGCCAGCGGCCAATCGTCCGTGATCGAAAGGTCGATCTGCGCCTGCATGCCCGCGGGTGTCAGCTCCTGGAGCCGGGCCAGCGCCCCGCCGGTCAGCAGCATCGACGGCCGCCCTCCCGGCAGGTTCACCACCCCCATATCCTTCCACCACACCCCGCGCCGGATACCGGTGCCGAGCGCCTTGGAGCAGGCCTCCTTCGCGGCGAACCGCTTGGCGTAGGTTGCGACCACCATCTTCTCGCTGTTGGCACGGCGCAACGCTTTGGCGCGTTCGGCGTCGGTGAAGATGCGATCGAGGAAGCGCTCGCCGTGGCGCTCGATCACCTTCGCGATCCGGGTGATGTCGATCAGGTCGGAGCCGATGCCGATGATCATGCGCTGGCGGCACCTTGCGCCCTGGCACGGCCGCGGTCCATTGCCGCACGCATCTCGCGCACTGTGGCGGCGATGCCGACGAACAGCGCCTCGCCCATCATGAAGTAGCCGATGTTGAGCTCGCGGATTTCGGGCAGCGCGGAGATCGTCTCCGCGGTCTCATAGTCGAGCCCGTGGCCGGCGTGGACCTCGAGCCCGGCCGCCTGCGCGAGCCTGGCGCCGGCGACGATGCGCTTCCACTCGGCCTCCGCCTTGTCCTTGTGACCGTCGACCACGGCGTCGCACCAGCCGCCGGTGTGGATCTCGATCACGGGCGCCTTGAGCTGCGCGGCCATCTCGATCTGCCTGGGATCGGCGGCGATGAACAGCGAGACCCGGATGCCGGCATCATTGAGCCGTGCGATGAACGGCGCCAGCGCGTTGTGCTGGCCGACCACGTCGAGGCCGCCTTCGGTGGTGAGCTCCTGGCGCCGTTCCGGCACCAGGCAGACCGCATGCGGCTTGGTGGCGAGCGAAATCCGCAGCATGTCGTCGGTCGCCGCCATCTCGAAATTCAGCGGCTTGGAGATCTCGGCCTTGAGCCGCGCCATGTCCTCGTCGCGGATGTGACGGCGATCCTCGCGCAGATGCGCGGTGATGCCGTCGGCGCCGGCCGCGATCGCGGCAAGCGCCAGCCGCACCGGATCGGGCCGCGCCCCACCCCGCGCATTGCGCAGGGTCGCGACGTGATCGACATTGATACCGAGACGGAGCGGAGCAGCCTTTGACATGTCTCTAAACCTGCAGTTCTAGCCTGTCATGCGCGGGCATAGCCGTTCGAAGGACGGCGTCGCTACCGCTCGCCTGCGCCCTGCCCATCCAGCTTTACCCATTGACGCGCTCGACCTTGGCGACCACCGCCTTGGCGCGCAACTGCGCGATGATAGCGCTGAGATGCTTGAGGTCATAGACCTCAAGATCGACGGTCAGCTCCGTGAAATCGGGCGACTGGCGCGACATGTGGATGTTGTCGATATTGCCGTCATGCTCGGCGATCACGGTCGCGATCTGGGCGAGGCTGCCCGGCTCGTTGACATTGTGGATCAGGATGCGCGCGGGGAAGCGCTGCGGCATGGTCTCGTCGATGTCCCAGCGCACGTCGAGCCAGCGCTCCGGCTCCTCCTCGAAATCCTTCAGCGCCGGCGACTGGATCGGATAGATCGTGATCCCCTCGCCCGCCGTGACGATGCCGACGATCCGATCGCCCGGCACCGCACCGCCATTCGGTGCAAACTTCACCGGCAGGTCGGAATTGATGCCGCGCACCGGGATGACAGATGCGGCGCGCGCCGGATGCGGCGGGGTCTGCGTCTTCAGCTTGGCGGTGAGCCCCTTCTTGGCGCCATAGCGCACCAGCCGCTCTTCCTTGTAGTCGGGGTACATCGCGCGCGCGACGTCGGAGGCCTTGATCTCGCCGCGTCCGACGGAGGCCATCACGTCCTCGATCGAGGTGCGGGCGAGCCGCGGCAAGGCGCCCTTCAGCTTGTCGTCGGCATATTCGATCTTGGCGCGGGCAAACAGGCGGTCGACGATGCGGCGGCCGAGGCCGGCATACTGGTCGCGCACCGCATCGCGGGTGGCACGCCGGATCGCGGCGCGCGCCTTGCCGGTGCGGGCGAGCGCTTCCCAGGCCGACGGCGGCGCCGACTGCGCCTTCGAGGTCAGCACCTCGACCTCGTCGCCATTCTGCAACTCGGAGGACAGCGGCGCGAACTTGCCGTTGATCTTGCAGCCGACCGCGCTGTTGCCGACACCGGTGTGCACGGCATAGGCGAAATCGATCACGTTGGCGTTGCGCGGCAGCGCGATCAGCTTGCCCTTCGGCGTGAAGCAGAACACCTGGTCATGGAACAGCTCGAGCTTGGTGTGCTCGAGGAATTCCTCCGGATTGGAGCTCTCCGAGAGGATGCCGATGGTGTGGCGCAGCCAGGCGAAGGCGTTGGACTCGTGCTTCAGCCGCTCATGCGGCGAGCCCGCCCCCTCCTTGTAGAAGGCATGCGCGGCGATGCCGAACTCGGCGATCTGGTTCATCTCCTCGGTGCGGATCTGCAGCTCGACGCGCTGCTTGCCCGGCCCGATCACGGTGGTGTGGATCGACCGGTAGTCGTTCTGCTTCGGCGTCGAGATGTAGTCCTTGAAGCGGCCCGGCACGACCGGCCAGGTGGTGTGGACGATGCCGAGCGCGCGGTAGCAGGCGCCGACATCGTCGAGGATGACGCGGAAGCCGTAGATGTCGGACAGCTGCTCGAAGCCGACCGACTTGCGCTCCATCTTGGTCCAGATCGAAAACGGCTGCTTGCGGCGGCCGAACACCCGCGCGGTGATGCCGTTCTTCTGCAGGTTCTTGGAAAGCTGGGTTTCGATCTCGCCGATCAGGTTGCGGTTGCGCTCGGCCAGTGAATCGAGCCGCTGCTTGACCACCGCATAGGCCTCGGGATCGAGCACGAAGAACGACAGGTCCTCCAGCTCCTCGCGCATCTCCTGCATACCCATGCGGCCGGCCAGCGGCGCATAGATGTCCAGCGTCTCGTCGGCGATGCGGCGGCGCGAGGCCGGCGGCACGAATTCCAGCGTGCGCATGTTGTGCAGGCGGTCGGCGAGCTTGATCAGCAGCACGCGGACGTCGTCGGCGATCGCCAGCAGCAGCTTGCGCAAATTCTCGGCCTGCTTGGCCTCGCGCGACACCAGCTCCAGCCGCTTCAGCTTGGTCAGGCCTTCGACCAGCGCGCCGATCTCATGGCCGAACACATGGTCGATCTCGGCCCGCGTCGCCTCGGTGTCCTCGATCGTGTCGTGCAGCAGCGCCGCCACGATCGTGGCGTCGTCGAGCTTGAGGTTGGTGAGGATCGCGGCGACCTCGAGCGGGTGCGAGAAATAGGGATCGCCGGAGGCGCGCGTCTGGGTGCCGTGCGCCTTCATGGCGTAGACGTAGGCGCGGTTGAGCAGGTCTTCGTTGGTGTCGGGGTTATAGGAACGGACGCGCTCGACGAGGTCATATTGTCGCATCATGCGGGTCCGCGGCTTGGCTGGCCTCTCCGCCGCGGACGACGCCGGCGCCACCGCGACCGTTTCGGTTGCAGCCTGCATCTGGATGGAACTGCGGCGTCGATACGCCATGAACTCGCTGCCTCTCGCGGGACCGGAACGTCCCTTCTTCCTCAATCTAGTGCGCTTTCGAACGAAGCAGCACCCCGCGCGGGCCCTGGAACCATTCAATTTCGCGCGTCCGCATAGGACGCACCGTAACAGCAAAATTGTCAACAAAAGCAAAGGCCCGGAGCAATGTCCGGGCCTTTGGCAAATTGATCCGAGATGCGGAGCCGAACGACGAGCTTACTCGTCCTCCTCGGGCTGCTCTTCCGGGGGCGCCAGGCCCTCGAGGCCCTTCAGCAGCTCTTCCTCGGTCATGCGCTCGACCGCGACCTCGGTGTCGTCGGCATCGACGCTGGCACCGGCGGAACCGATCAGCGGCACAGTGTCCGGCTCGGGCTCGTCGACCTCGACGAACTTCTGCAGGGAGTGCACGAGTTCCTCTTTCAGGTCCTCCGGCGAGATCGTCGAATCGGCGATCTCCCGCAGCGAAACGACCGGGTTCTTGTCGTTGTCGCGATCAACCGTGAGTTGCGATCCCGACGAGATCATCCGGGCACGGTGCGCAGCCAACAGGACGAGGTCGAAACGATTGTCGACCTTATCAATGCAATCTTCGACGGTGACGCGAGCCATCTCGAGGCGCTCCGTGGTAAAAGGGACCGAACATGTAGGTTATGAGGGTTAGTTATAGGGCTAGTCCCCGTTTCGCAAGGTAAAATTTGTGATTTGCCTTCCCAACAGGCTCTGATAACCCCCTCTGCCGGGGCCAGAAGGGCCGGAGCGTCTGACGACATGGCTAGGTTGCTGTCCCAGGCAAGTAAATCTCTTCATTGCAATGTCAAAGCTCTAGGCTTTTTGCCCTCGCCTCACCATAATTGCGGTGGTGACTGTCGTGGGGAAAGATTCACAGAACTTTAGGCAGCAACGCCGGAAATTACGCGCGGTTGATCACCGCCGCGCTAAGAACACTAACAACCACGCGAGAACACTTTGATGTCGTCACCTGTTTCCAACAAGATCGCGCTCTTCATCGATGGAGCCAATCTTTACGCAACCGCAAAGACGCTCGGCTTCGACATCGACTACAAGCGCCTCCTCAAGGAATTCCAGAGTCGCGGCACCCTGCTCCGTGCGTTCTACTACACGGCGATCATCGAGGATCAGGAGTATTCGTCGATCCGTCCCTTGATCGATTGGCTCGACTACAACGGCTACACCGTGGTCACCAAGGCGACCAAGGAATTCATCGACGCCAGCGGCCGCCGCAAGGTGAAGGGCAATATGGACATCGAGCTCGCCGTCGATGCCATGGAGCTGGCCGAGCACATCGACCAGATGATCCTGTTTTCCGGCGACGGCGACTTCCGCTCGCTGGTCGAAGCCGTGCAGCGCCGCGGCGTCCGGGTCACCGTCATCTCGACCATTGCGAGCCAGCCGCCGATGATCGCCGACGAGTTGCGTCGCCAGGCCGATGTCTTCACCGACCTCGTCGAGCTGCAATCCAAGCTCGGCCGCGATCCGTCCGAACGTCCGGCCCCGCGCGAACCGCGTCACCACTCCCCGCAATTCCTGCAGCGCGCGACCACCATGGCCCCCCGGGGAGCCGATGACGATTTCGACGAGTAATCTCGTCGCCGCACCGACGCGCCCCGACAGCAACTGTCAGCTCTGTGTCAGGCTGGCCGACTTTCGCGCACAGGCCCGCACACTCCACCCGGACTGGTTCAACTCGCCGGTGGAATCGTTCGGCGATCCGAATGCGCGGCTGTTGATCGTCGGGCTCGCGCCGGGCATGCAGGGCGCCAACCGCACCGGCCGTCCCTTCACCGGCGATTACGCCGGCGATCTGCTCTACGCGACTTTGCTCGAATATGGCTTCGCCAGCGGCGTCTATCAGGCGCGGCCGGACGACGGCTTGAAGCTGGTGGACTGCCGGATCAGCAACGCGGTGCGCTGCGTGCCGCCGCAAAACAAGCCGCTGCCGGCCGAGATCAACACCTGCCGGCAATTCCTCCGCGCCACCATCGCCACGATGCCGAAGCTGCGCGCGATCGTGCTGCTCGGACGAATCGCACACGAATCAACGTTGAAGGCGCTGGATATTCGCCTGGCTGCCGCGCCCTTTGTGCACGGCGCCGTGCATAGCGCGGGCACATTCAAGCTCTACGACAGCTACCACTGCTCGCGCTACAACACGAACACCGGCGTGCTGACGACCGACATGTTCCGCAAGGTCTTCGCGACCGTGCGCAAGGAGCTCGGCTAGAGCCTTCTCCCGGTATCCACTTCGCGAACCGGTATCCACTTTATTTGGAAGCGCTCTCGTCGTTCCGCGGATTGGCCTGCAGCCATTCCAGCACGTCGCCGGCATTCCGGTCAGGCGGGAACACCGGATAGAACACGTGCGTGATGCGCGCATCGTCGATGATGAGCGCAAGCCGCTTGATCAGCGTCAGGCCAGCCACCGACATCGTCGGCAACCTTAGCGCGTGCGTCAGTTCCAGCGCGTCGTCCGACAGCACCGGGAACGGCAGATGCAGGCGCGACGCCATCTCGGTCTGGTACGCATTGCTCTGCGTCGACAGCCCGAACACCTGGGCGGCACCAGCCGCCTTCAGCTCGGCGAACAGGTCGCGGAAGGCGCAGGTCTGCGGCGTGCAGCCGCGGGCCCCCGGGATCATGTCCCAATCGTCGACCAGCCCGATCTTGCCGGGCTCGCCGGTTCGCGGATAGGCGAACACCACGGTGCGGCCCTCGAGCGCCGACAGCGCCACCGAGGTATCGTCGGTGGCGCGCAGCCGGACCGGCGGGATCGTCATGCCGGTCAGATGCGCGGCGCCGCCATCGTCCGTGGGTGCCGGGATCCTGCTCCAGTCGACGTCGGTGAGGCTGCTCTGGTTCATCGGACCAATCTCCATCCGCCGTCGTCGCAGTGACGGCACTCGGAACGCCCTACCCCCGCGCCCGCATCAGGCGGCCCTTTTCGCGGCCCCAGTCGCGCTTCTTCTCGGTCTCGCGCTTGTCGTGCAGCTTCTTGCCCTTGGCGACCGCGAGCAGCAGCTTGGCACGGCCGCGCTCGTTGAAGTACAGCTTCAGCGGAATGAGCGTCATGCCCTCGCGGTCGACGGCGCCCAGCAGCTTGTTGATCTGCTTGCGATGCAGCAAGAGTTTTCGCGGCCGCTTCGGCTCGTGGTTGAAGCGGTTGGCCTGCAGATATTCCGGGATATTGGCGTTGATCAGCCAAATCTCGCCGTTCTTGGAATCCGCATAGGATTCCGCGATCGTGCTCTTGCCGCTGCGGATCGACTTCACCTCGGTGCCGGTCAGCGAAATGCCGGCCTCGACCGTATCCTCGATGGCGTAGTTGAAGCGGGCCTTTCGGTTTTCAGCGACAACCTTGATCGGACGTTCGTTCTTGTCGGCCACGTTAGCCCTTCTTGAGGAGGTCGCGGATTTCCGTCAGCAGCACGACCTCGTCGGACGGCTTCGGCGGTTCGGCGGGCTTGGCCTCATCCTTGCGCTTGAACTGGTTGATGGCGCGAATGACCATGAACAGCACGAAGGCGATGATCAGGAAATTGAGCGTCAGCGTCAGGAAGTTGCCCCAGGCCAGCACCGCGCCCTGCTTCTTGGCGTCGACCAGGTTGGTTGCCGTGACGGCCTTGGAAAGCCCGGTGAAATAGTTGGAGAAATCGAGTCCGCCCGTGATCGCGCCGATGATCGGCATGATGATGTCGCCGACCAGCGAGGTGACGATCGCGCCGAAGGCCGCACCGATGATGACGCCGACGGCGAGGTCGACGACATTGCCCTTCATGGCGAATTCGCGGAATTCCTTCAGCATGCCCATCCCCTTCTGCTCGACATTGCGCACGGCATTGTTCACGGCGGTACCGGCCTGGCTCAGTTGATCAGGCCGGCATGCACCATGGCGGTGCGGACCGCCTGGCGGGTCGATTCAGAAACCGGCACCATCGGCAGGCGCAGCTTCTCGTCCAGCTTGCCGAGCAGCGACATCGCATACTTCACCGGCGCCGGATTGCTCTCGATGAACAAATTGGTGTGCAGCGGCATCAGCTTGTCGTGGATCTTCAGCGCGGTGGTGACGTCGCCCTTCTGCCAGGCGGTCTGGAACTCCGAGCACAGCCGCGGCGCGACGTTCGAGGTCACCGAGATGCAGCCATGGCCGCCATGCGCCATGTAGCCGATGATGGTCGCGTCCTCGCCCGACAGTTGATTGAAGTCCTCGCCCATCGCGGCGCGCTGCTGCGACACCCGCACCATGCTCGCGGTTGCGTCCTTGACGCCGGCGATGTTCTTCAGCTCGAACAGTCGCGCCATGGTGTCCACGGACATGTCGATCACCGAGCGCGGCGGGATGTTGTAGATGATGATCGGAATGCCGATCGCATCGTTGATCGCCTTGAAGTGCTGGTACATGCCTTCCTGGGTCGGCTTGTTGTAGTACGGGGTCACGACCAGCACCGCATTGGCACCGGCCTTCTCCGCGTGCTCGGCGAGCTCGATCGCCTCCTTGGTCGAATTCGAGCCGGCGCCGGCGATCACGGGCACCCGGCCCTTGGCCTCCTCGATGCACCACTCGACCACGCGCTTGTGCTCGTCATGGCTCAGCGTCGGGCTCTCGCCTGTGGTGCCGACCGGCACCAGGCCGTGCGTGCCCTCGGCGATCTGCCAGTTCACGAGGCCGCGGAATGCCGCCTCATCCACCGCGCCGTTTTTGAAGGGCGTCACCAAGGCAGTGAATGATCCCCGGAATTTTGTCTTGGCTGCCATGGACTTCCTCCAAACGCTTCAGGCTAAAGGCTAGGTCGACGGACCCTTGTTATTGTCGTGCTTCACGTCCGTGCAACCGGCACCCGGTTGATGCGAAACGCCATGAAGGGCAATTCATATCGGGTCTGACCGGCAGGCGAAAGGGCCGTACCGAACCTATTCCCAGCCGGTTCCAGCCGCGATTTCGCCGTTGTGCTGGCGCAAACAGCCGCACCGGCAGGCTTCTTAGTATTTTGTCTACGTTTTCAATCAAATAAGAACCCATGGCCCAACCGACCAGATGATTCGGGGCCGCAGAGGACTTCTGTGATCCGTTCCGCCCGCGCAGGCACTTTGCGATCGACGGCGCTGGCGACGAGCCTGGCGCTCGTCGTTGGCCTTGCCGCCATCACGGCCGAAGCATGGGCCGCCGAGGATGCTCCAGCCGCGAAGCCGGTTGCCCAAGACACAGCCACCAAGACGGCGGCCCCGAAGAACGCGACTTCGAAGACCGCGGCTTCCAAGAGCGAATCTTCCAAGACCGACGCTTCCAAGACCGACGCTTCCAAGACCGGCGCCTCGAAGCCGCATGCTTCGAAGCCAACCGCCGCCAAAGGCAGTGAAGCCAAGACCAGCGCTGCCAAGACGGATGCCGCCAAGACGACCTCTTCGAAGTCCGGCGCGGTCAAGACCGATGGCGCCAAGGCCGCTTCTTCCAAAACTGACGTTTCGAAGAGCGCCGCGTCAAAGAGCAGCACGTCCAAGGCCACTACGACGAAGACCACTTCTGCAAAGACCACTGCGTCGAAGCCCGCTGCTCCGGCTGCGACAGGAAGTCTGCCGAACAAGCCGGTGCCCGTCCGCGCCGCCGCCCCCGCGCTGGTTCCGGCGACCCGCCAGCATGCCGCGCCGATCGCGCGCAAGCCGGTGCTGCCCGCGGCCGTGGCCGCGACATCGTCGACGTCGCAGTCCGACAAGGAGGCGCTTGCGAGCGTCGTCGAGCTGCTGCGCAAGCGCAAGTCGGCGGACGCCACCGAGGCCGAAGCCTCGATCTCCGATCCGGTGGCGCGCAAGCTTGCCGAATGGCTGATCCTGCGCAGCGAGGACAACGGCGCCTCGGTCGAGCGCTACCGCGCCTTCCTTGACGCCAATCCGAGCTGGCCCTCGCAAACCTTCCTGCGCCGCCGCATCGAGGCCTCGCTATGGGACGACCATCGCGACGACTCCGCGGTGTGGGCCTGGTTCCAGAATGAATCGCCGGTCTCGGCCAAGGGCCGGCTCGCGCTTGCCAAGGTGATGATCGGACGCGGCGACCGCGGCAATGCCGAGCGGCTGGTGCGCGAAGCCTGGCGCAACGATCCGATGAGTGAGGACACCGAAACCACCGCGCTCGATCTGTTCGGCTCGTTCCTGACCGCAGGCGATCACAAGGCGCGCATGGACACCATGCTCTACGGCACCGACAACGAGGCCGCCGGCATCCGCGCGGCCAGGCGTCTCGGCTCCGGTTATCTGGCGCTCGCCAAGGCGCGCATCGGGGCCAACCGCAAGGGCTCGAATTTGCGCGCGCTGCTCGAAGAGGTGCCGCGCGAACTCTCCGGCGACACCGGCTATTTGTTCGCAAAGATCCAGCTGCTCCGCCGCGAGGAGAAGTTCAGCGAAGCCGCGCAGCTGATGCTGAGCGCGCCGAAGGACGCCGCGCGGCTCTTCAACGTCGACGAATGGTGGGTCGAGCGCCGCCTGCTGGCGCGCAAGATGATCGACGTCAACGAGTTTCGCACCGCTTACCTGATCGCGCGCGACGCGGCGCTGCCCGCCCGCGACATCTACAAGACCGAGCAGGAATTCACCTCGGGCTGGATCGCGCTGCGCTTTCTCAACGACCCCGCCCTCGCCTCCCAGCATTTCGCGCGGATCGGCGTCGGTAGCGCCAACCCGACCGCGCTGGCGCGGGCCGGTTATTGGCAAGGCCGCGCGGCGGAGGCCGCCGGCCGCGGTCAGGAGGCGCGCGCCGCCTACGCACGCGCAGCCGAGCAGTCGACCAGCTATTACGGCCAGCTCGCGCGCGCCAAGCTCGGCCTGCCGCAGATCGAATTGAACAGCGCGCCGCGCGGCCGCGGCGCCGACCGGCTGGAAATCGTGCGCGCGGTCGGGCTGCTCTACGAAATCGACGCGCGCGAGCTCGCGATCCCGATCTTCGGCGACATGGGCGACAATGGCGATCCGGAAGCGCTGGCCGGGCTCGGCGAGCTCACCGCGCGCCATGGCGATGCCCGCGGCATGCTGCTGATGGGCAAGGCCGCGCTCAATCGCGGACTGCCGTTCGACCACTACGCCTACCCGGTGAACGGCATTCCATCGTTCCGCCAGGTAGGGCCGGAGGTCGAGCAGAGCGTCGTCTACGCGATTGCGCGCCAGGAGAGCGCGTTCAATCCGGCGGTGGTGTCGCCGGCCCAGGCCTACGGCCTGATGCAGGTGACGCCGGACGCCGGACGCTATGTTTGCAAGCGCGCCGGCATCGGCTTCGACCTCAACCGGATGAAGACCGACCCGGTGTACAACGCGATGCTCGGCGCCGCCGAGCTCGGCGGCTTGCTCGAGGACTATCGTGGCTCCTACATCCTGACCTTCGCCGCCTACAATGCCGGCCGCGGCAGCGTGAAGAAGTGGATCGAGCGCTATGGCGACCCGCGCGATCCCAAGGTTGACGCGGTCGACTGGGTCGAGCTGATTCCGTTCTCGGAGACGCGGAACTACGTCCAGCGGATCATGGAGAACCTGCAGGTCTACCGCGCCCGCTTCGGCGGCGGCACCAGATTGCAGATCGATGCCGACCTTCGCCGCGGCGCCAGCGTGGAATGAGCCGGCGCGGCCGGTTTTCAACAGCCTTGCGAGGGGCCACGGTTAGCTCCGCGCAAACCTTGATCTAACTTATTGTTATAGCTTGCATTTCACGCATTCGCCCGAGCTATCGCACCGGAATCGGCGCGCAGTATAAAGGCTCAGTGCTCGCTCCCGGGCCGCCGGCAGCGGAGCTGCCACCAAATCACCTTGCCGCAAACTGAATCTGCCGCTTGCGGCTTAGCGCCCGCTCGGGCATATCGGCGCCATTGGAGACGTGGCCGAGTGGCTGAAGGCGGCGGTTTGCTAAACCGTTATAGGCTTGTAAAGGCCTATCGAGGGTTCGAATCCCTCCGTCTCCGCCAGTCTCATTGACATCATTGAAATTTCTGGAAAATCGCCGTTCAGCGCACCAGCGGCTGCACAAGCCGCCTTTGGCCTGAACCGGCAGTCACCTCCGCGTGAATGAAACACCATTCCCGGTGCGTTGAAGCGAGCGCGAAACAAACCGCGCGCAGCATCCCCTGAGTTTTTCATCACCTGAACATTTCCGGAGTAAAGCCATGCAGCAGGACAGTGGCATTCAATTCCAGGATATCGACCAGGTTTTGCGTAACGCCCAGCTTCGCCGATCCGCGGATTTGGCTCCCTGGTTACGGCAGCGCTTCTCATCCAAGACAGGCAGGCTCGTCATCACAACTTCGCTGGCTTGCATGGCTGTTGTACTGGCGATCGTCGCCGCCCCACGGCCCGTCTCGAGCGCTGCGCTTGGCAGCGATTGGCAATGTAGCAAGGCAGCGTTTGTCATGACGACCTGCCGTCAAACCGACCCCGCGCACTCATAGCAAGCGGCCTCGGCGTTCAGGGAACGTTGCCCTTGGCCCGGCGTTGCGTAGGCGGCGACGGCCCCCTCGCGAGGGCAACCGGTCCCCTCGTCGACCGCTCGATGTCGACGCAATGCCGCAACATCGCGAGCAACATGTCCTTTGCGAGCCAAGTCCCCATGAACAAGCGCAGGCAAACCTATTTTCGCAATTCGCTGGATCTGCGCGACAAGGTCCAGGTCAAAATATTGAGGAAGCGCCTCAAGGTCTCTGATCAACAGTTTGCTTCAATCCTTCGAAAATCGGGTCCCTCAATTGCCGCCATCACCAAGGAAGCAAAGGTGATCTGACCCAACAGGTCGAAGGGGCGGACGGTCGCGACGTCAATTGGCCGGCGAAACTATCTGGCCGGCGACGCCGTAGCTCGACAGCCGGCCCATTCTTCCATTTTGGTACCGCGGGCCGGCTGAGGCCGTTCGGTCGATCCCAGTCACGAACGGCCTCACTTTTCAGTCCATCAATGAAATGCGTCAGCGGCTACGCGATCGATCAACGAGCCTTGAGGCTTGACGTGACTGTAGCGGCCGGCGTAGCCACCGAGCCGGATGAGGGTTAGAGCCGGGGTGGAAGTCGCAGCTTCCCCTCGGCTTGATTATTTGGCATCAAATAATCATGAAGCCCGCACCAAGTATCCGCCGGCTGGTCGAGACCGGGCTGAAGGCAAAGAAACAAGATGGATGGCCCGAGTCGCGGTCTCAGGTTAGCGTTCTGCTTCGCACTGGCTATTGTCCTGCCTGCTGCTCAGACGCCGCCAACAATGCATTCGCGGGACGCGCGTCGTGTGATCGACAAGGAATGTCGCGATGTCTTGCCCGCGCAGGCAAAGATACAGGCATGCCTCAACCTGCTGAGCGATCGACGGCTCTCGACTGCCTATATTGCGCCGATCAACAGCGAAATATCGAGCACCTTCCAAAGCCTGCGCGACTACGACAACGCCATCAAATACAAGAAGATCGAAATTGAACGCGCGCAGAGCGCGGCGAAGCAACCTGCTGCTTCGGCCGATGCACTTCCAGCAAGTTTCGGCGCGATGTCTCAACGTTACACCGAGCTCGGAACGCTCCAGGCGCTCAATCGCCTGACCAGCTTCAACAGCCAGTCGGACGAAGCGCGCCGCGGCGCCGCTGAGGAGCAGGGCAACTACACCTTGGCGCTCCAGTACAACCCGATGAACTACAGGGCATATCGATACCGGGCCGAGATTCACAGCCTGCTCTGCGATAGCGCGTCTGCCGCTCAGGACATGGAGGCCGCAGTCAGGTTTGCCGCGGAAGCCGGAGATGAGACGACCGCTCGGGACTACAAGCGCGTCACGCTCAGCGCCTGCATTCCGGCTTGGCGCCGGGACTAGCCTTAGGGAGCCGTCAGACCGCGCCAGCCGTATTCCTACGGGCCCGCGACTGGCAAGCAACTTGCGATGTATCCGTGAATAGTTCGGCGCCAGCTGTTCTCGGTGTGCCGAACTCAGACATTCGGAGCACGCACATGAACATGCATCATCGTTTTGAGACAGCTCGCCCAAGCACCGGACGAGAACCGACGATCAGGAAGATGCTGTCCGATCTTGTCCTGGCCTGCCAGCAGATCGAAGCCGACATCTCGACCGAAGAAGCGCGCGCGGGAATTTATGACCGATCGAACCCAAGGTATCCGATCTTGGCAAGGTCGCTCCACGAGCGGCACGACAATCTCAAGGGAACCATCGCCACGCTCGAAATGCGTGTCACCGAGAGATCTCAGCAGAAGCTGGTCACCGGCGCAGCGTAGCTCGGTCCCCGAGAAGCGAAGGGGCCCGCTGGAAGCGGGCCCCTGGCTGCTTACTGCACCGGGAAGCACTGCCGCTTGCTGTTGTTCGGGCAGTAGAAGCAGACCTTCGAGGAACAGCCCGACAGGTCGCCAGCCTTGTTCAGGGTATAGTTGCATCCGGCGGTTCTGTCGCACGCCTTCACGACGGCCCCGACGGGGGCGGCGGAAGCCGACTGACCGAGCGTGAACAGAGCAATCGCAGTTGCGATGGCGAAGCTCAGTGAAATTGCACGCATGATTTACCCTCCTCCACAATTGGGCCGACGCACCATTGCATCGCCTTGACCGACACACTCCCAGATCAGCACCGGGAGTGATGTGAGGCGGGTCACTCAGGCACGCGGCTGCAGCCCTGGAACGATCACCCTTCGCCACCGAAACGCCGGCGCGTGCAGCGTGATCGATGTGATGGAGCTGCGCACTGACCCGACGTCAGCCGCTCCCGCGGGTGGATGGATCGAGATTTCGGTTCTCGCCTGGCGGGATCGGGCCGAAGCCGGGATATCTGTACCCGCTAGGTACGACCACCTCTTCGCTCGGACGGATGATGAGGTGCTGTCGCACACGCCGGTGATGCGCAGTGGCCGCGTCGGCAACCGCACCCCACAGGATCACAAGAGGCAACGTCAAGACCAAGGCAACACGCATGGCGATCACTCCGTTTCACCGAACAAGTGACCGCCGACCGCGGCGTTCTATTCTGCCCCGGCCTTTCACATGTGATCAAAACCGCGAGATCGCCTGCGCGCTATCGCGCAGCGTGAGCCCGCCGATGTCTAGGGGCGCGCCTCTGCCGAGCGAGGCTTTGATGCCCATTCTGCCCAGTACTTCAGGAGCGGGATCGCACTGCCAATCCAGCCTCCCGCCATCCTGGCTTCTTCCTCTCGATCCAGCATGCCCGCGGCAGCAGAAAGTTCGCCGATTGAATAGCGCCGCGATGGACACAGGATTTCACTCGCTTGCGCCCAGCAATCCCACTCGCCAATCGTTACGCCACCCAGCGCCCCCGTCTTGCGGTTATAGAGAACTGCCTTGGGTGATGAATTGGAGACGATGACAAGCCAGTTTGGGTCGCTCGCTATGCCGGT
This sequence comes from Bradyrhizobium sp. B120, assembly GCF_049075665.1. Classification (NCBI taxonomy): domain Bacteria; kingdom Pseudomonadati; phylum Pseudomonadota; class Alphaproteobacteria; order Hyphomicrobiales; family Nitrobacteraceae; genus Bradyrhizobium; species Bradyrhizobium sp. B120. Next base: position 4,912,066 of record NZ_CP185242.1, read on the forward strand.
CGCATAGAAGGTCGACTCATCGCCAAACAAGTCTCCGCGGGCGGGCATCATCAACAGTGTGCCGTCGCTCGCTGCCAGCGCGCCATAGGCGGCACGCACAGTCTTGTCGAACATCTGATAGCTCGGCGCATCGAACTGGACGGATCCGCGCGACGTAACCGAGGGGTATCGAAATCGCGATTGATCAGCGATGTAGTTCCATCGTGGGTATCCGAACTCGAAAGACGTTGTCACTGTACCGCTGATAGCGATGAGCCTGTCCTGGTAGGTGGACAGAATATAGACTGCGTCCTTGTCCCGATAGGCACAGAACGGCGCAGACAGATTTGCATGGGTCGGACCGTTCGCGCCGTACACGTCCTTCACTTGAAGGTTCTTCGTCATCGTGAAAACGACGCCGGACACCGGATCCGAACCAATCAGATCGCCCGTGCTCTCGTCTTCGTTGATGCACGTGGCAAATCGAATCGGTTGAGAGCCGATATTTGCGCTCCTGGCGAGCTCCTGCCCGGTTTCCATCGACAGCTTGACAATGCTCCCCTGACCCGAGGCGAAGACCTCATCTCCGATCATCGCGATGCCGTGAGAGGCCAGCAAATCCCGCTTCCAGCGCAGAAACCATTTGTCATCTACGCGTTCGAACATGGAGACCACGTTGCCGTCGTAGTCCGCCACGCCCATAAATCGACCTCCTCGCGAGATCGCCACTCCCTCCGCCCCCTTGATGCCGATATCCGCTATCCGCTCGGTTAGGTGAAGCTTTGCGCCGGACGGCGTACGCTCAAGCTGGGCGACGATAATGTCCCCTCCAACGTAGTTCGCGATGAATATCCTGTCGTAGAAGGCCGAATAGAACACGGCCGTCGGACTCCAGACAGGCAGTTCGACGTCGATCTCAAGCGGCACCGCGGTGCGCTGATCCTGATCGAACAGATAAACATCCCGGTAGTTGGCGATCAGAAATTCTCGCGCCGAGATTTTCGTCATGGAGACCGGCGTCATCGGTCCATATTCGCTTTGAGGGAGCGAAACCTGAATCGAGTTGCCCTGCAGATCGGGCGCAGGCTGACCGCGCTTCTGCGTGTCGATGACCGCACCAATATCCGCCCGCAGTTTATTGACGGTCTGCTCCAGCTGACTTGCGGTCTGCTCCAGCTTGTTTGCAGTCTCGTCCTGCCTGCTCGCCGCCTGCTCCTGCTTGTTCGCAGTCTGCTCTTGCCTGCTCGCCGCCTGCTCTTGCTTGTTTGCGGTCTGCTCCTGCGCGTCCAGGCGGCTGGTAATGCTAGCCATGCGTTGACCGCTAGAGAGCAACGTCTCCGTCAGGAGATTCGCGGCGGTCCAAATTTTTTGCGCCAACAAGGCCAGGATGATTGCGCCAACCAGAATCGCACCATACGCGATCTTCTTTTTCATAATTCGCCCGAGACAACTATCGATGAAACCAGCAAACCCTCACGACTCGAAGTGAGAAGCTAGATATCCTTTAGTTTGATCGCGCTCGATGTGAAACTCATGATCCAACCGGGCTACAAACACGCCGATTCGGCAGCGATCGAACATCAATCAGCAAAGGTTAGAAACATCCTCTCGCGTTTTAGAACTCGGGAGTTGTGCGGGCTTGATGTCGCGACGCCAGCACGGCGGGAAATAGATCAGCCATCGCTGTGACGATAGGTCACATACTCAGGCACGCTGCGCTCGCAGCAGCGGCCGCGGAAAGGCCTGCGCGCAGGCGACGCCGAGCAGCGCGAGGCCGCCGCCGATGACGTGAAACGTCCTGACCGGCTCGCCCAGCATCACGATCGCGGCCGCGGCGGTCAGCACCGGCAACAGGTTCATGAAGATCGCGCAGCGGTTCGGGCCAAGCTGCGCGACCCCGCGGATCCAGAGGAACGGCAACACCACCGAGGCCAGCGCGCCGGCATAGACGATCAGCGGCCAGGTCTCCGCGTTGACCTGCCGCAGCGGCGCCGGCGTCGCGAGGAACGCGGGAAACGTCACGGCCAGCGCGCATAGCGCCTGCATGTAGGTGGATTGCCATCCGGTGATCGGCAGATTCCAGCGCTTCAGGAGCACGCCGTACAGCGCGTAGACGATCGCGGCGATCAGCATGAGTGCGTCACCCGCATGCACACCGTTCTGCAACAGCGATGACAATTCGCCGCCGCTGACGAGATAGACGAGGCCCGCGAACGACAGCGGCGCGCCGGAGACCATGCCGAGCGTCGGCTGCTCGCCGAGCAGCGCGGCGCTGAGCGCGACCGTGAGTAGCGGCGTCAGTGCGGTGAACACCGCCATGTTGGTCGCTGTCGTGGTCTCGGCCGCGAGATATGACAGGCTCTGGAACAGGCACATCGCAAGGAAGCCGAGGATCGCGAGCGGCCCGAGATGCGGCCAGATCGCGCGGCGATTGCGCCAGGCGGCGCGCACCACGAATGGCGACATCAGCAGCACCGCGACCAGCAGGCGATAGAAGGTGATCGCCTGCGGACCGATCGTGTGCGCCGACAGACGCGAGACAATGACGTTGCCGGCCCACAGCACGATGGCAACGAAGGGATAGAGAAGTGCAGCATTCTTCTTGAGCATCGTACGCTGCGCCGAGGGCACCTGGGTGGTGCCGCCCAATCGCGCGGTGTGGCTGGTGGCCGGTCTCGCGCACGAGGTCCGGATGTGCGGCGCGGTCAAGATCCGCACTGTGTTCGTCGATGCCGACGCGGTCCCCAATCTGCCGCGGACCAGCTGCGTGTTCACGGTCTCGCCGCTGCTGCGCGAATTGTTCGTCGCCGCGATGAGCGTGCCGTTGGATTATGCGCCTGCGACGTCCGACGAGCGCCTGATGCGCGTGCTGCTCGACCAGCTGCGCGAAATCGATGTGCTGCCGCTGCATCTGCCGATGCCGCGCGACCAAAGGCTCGCGCGGATCTGCGCGGCGCTGGTGGCCCGCCCGGACGACGCCTCCACCGCCGAGCAGTGGGCGCGCCGGCTGAAGCTGACGTCGAAGACGATCCATCGTCTGTTCGCCAGGGAAACCGGCATGACGTTCGGCGAGTGGCGTCAGCAGGCCCGCCTGCTGTTTGCGCTGGAGCGCCTCGCGCGCGGCGCGCGGGTGGTCGATGTCGCGCTCGATGCCGGTTATGCCAGTCAGAGCGCCTTCACCGCGATGTTCCGCAAGCATTTTGGTGTGCCGCCGAACGCGTTCTATCGATAGAGCGCGACGGCGAGATAGCTAGCGGTCCCCAAGCGCCGACTGGGCCACCGGCCCCAGGATCCATTCCCTGAACGCCGCGATCTTCGGAAGCCCCTGCCGGTTGTCAGGGCAGACGAGATAATACGCGAACTCCTCCAGATGCGCGGTCTCCAGCAGCTGGATCAGCTCGCCGCTCTCGATTTCGTTTGCAACCATCGCCGCCGGCAGCAGGCCGGCGCCCTGCCCGGTCAGCACGGCTTTCAGGAGCAGACCGCTGTCATCGAACGAAGGGCCGCGCGGCGTGCGCACCTCCGCGATGCCGTTGGCCTGAAACCACAGGCTCCATCCCTTGCGATCGGCATCATGCACCTGCGGCCAGCCCGCAAGCTCGCCAGGGGATGCCGGTCGTCCGAGACGCGCAACCAGCGACGGCGACGCAACCGCCACCATCTCGACCGTGACGACGCGGTCGCTGCGCAGTCCCGGATAGCGGCCGAGACCGTGGCGCACCGCGACGTCGATGCCGCTGCGCGAGAAATCGACCAGCGTGTTGCTGGTGACGATCTGAAGATCGATCTCGGGATGCGTCCCCTGAAACGACGCCATGCGCGGTACCAGCCAGGCCGATGCAAAGAACGGCGTGACGCTCACCGTCAGCGTGCCGACATCGACCGACGCAGCGACGCGGCGCGAGGCCTCGGCGATCTGGCGAAACGCATTGCGGATCGACGGCAGATAGTCACGCCCGGCGTCGGTGAGATAGATGCCGCGCGGCACCCGCTCGAACAGCTTGACGCCGAGATGGGCTTCCAGCGTCTTGAGCATCTGGCTGACCGCACCCGGCGTCACGCACAGCTCCTCAGCCGCCAGCTTCACCGAGAGATGGCGGGCGGCGGACTCGAACGCCTTGAGCGCGTTCAGGGGTGGAAGCCTACTCTCCATGATTTAGATTTTCTAATCTCAATCGCGCAGCAAATCTGGTTTGCCAACGGGGCCTTCCGGGCGCTCAATCAGCCTATCGTAACGCTGAGAGCCGCGTCAACTCAGAGAAATCCGGGCCAATAAGGTTAGTTTTTCTAATCTTATGCTGCGGCTCGCGACAGCGGCTCCCGGTTCCCTGATGGAGCCAGGACAGGACATGACTGAGGTCCCAAATAGACTCGCTTTGCACGAAATCGGTGCAGGCAGCGGTACCCGCCAACGCGTCGACCGCATCAACGCGTCGCAACCCGGCAGCCTGCCCGGCCTGCTGGACTTTCAATGGCTCGAAGCCGAACGCGGCCTCATCCGCGGCCGCTTCGAGATTGCCGCGAAGCACTTCTCGCCGCACGGGCTCTTGCACGGCGCAAGCATCGTCGCGCTGGCGGATACCGCGTGCGGCTTCGGCTGCCTCGCCTCCTTGCCGGACGGTGCGATCGGCTTCGCCACCGGCGAGTTGAAGACGAATTTCATCGGCGCCGCGCGCGAAGGCGGCGTCAGCTGCGAGGCGCGCCTCGTCCATGCCGGGCGCACGACCCAGGTGTGGGATGCCGAGATCCGCAGCGAAGCGACGGGCAAGGCCATTGCGCTGTTTCGCTGCACGCAGATGCTGCTTTATCCACCAGCCAAGGCAGGCAGCGGCGCAGCGCAGGGAGAACGATCATGAGGAACGCCGTCATGCACGCCGGTTATCAGAGAGCAAAGCCATTCTATGGCTGGTATGTCGTCGCAGCCGCCTTCGTCGTGACGTTCGTCGGCTTCGGCAGCGCGTACACGTTCTCGTCCTTTGTCGAGTCGTTGCAGCGGGAGTTCGGGGCCTCGCGCGGCTCGGTCTCGCTGGTGTTCTCGTTCGCGGGCTTCCTGTATTTCGGCCTCGGCATCGTCTCCGGCCCGCTTGCCGATCGCTGGGGCGCACGCAGGCTCGCCGTCCTTGGAATGGCGCTGGTCGGTCTCGGCATGGTGTTGGCGGGACAGGCGCAGACCATCCTTCAGGTCTACGCCGCCTACAGCATCGGCATCGGCGCCGGCGTCGGTTGCGCCTATGTTCCGACCTTGGGCGCCGTGCAGCGCTGGTTTGTCCGGCGGCGCGGTTTTGCGTCGGGCCTCGCCGTCAGCGGGATCGGGGTCGGGACACTGGTGATGCCGCCGCTCGCGACCTGGCTGATCACGAGCCTCGGCTGGCGCGATGCCTACGTCGTGTTGGGCGTCGTCGCTGCCGTCGCCGGGATCGGCGCATCGCTCCTGATCGCCGACGATCCGCGCCGCCATGGCACCGGACCGGATGGCGATCCGCTTGAAGCGGCTTCAGGCGCGCCGCTCCGCCAGGGCGTCTCGATCCGCGGCGCGGTCAAGACCGCCCGCTTCGCCGGGCTCTATGCGGCCTGCCTGATCAGCGCGTTCGGGGTGTTCGTGCCCTTCGTGCACCTGGTGCCCTTTGCCGTCGACCATCAGGTGGCGCCGACACTCGCGGTGCTGCTGCTCGGGATGATCGGCGTCGGCAGCACCGCCGGCCGCTTCTTCCTCGGCGGCATCGCCGACCGGGTCGGCCGCGATGCGTTCCTGATTGCGATGTATCTCGGCATGGCCGTCTCGCTGGCGATCTGGGCGATCGCCGGCACCTTCTGGTCGCTCACGGTCTTCGCGCTGCTGTTCGGCGTGTTCTATGGCGGCTGGGTGGCGATCCTGCCCGCTGTCGTCACCGACCATTTCGGCGGCCGCAATGTCGGCGGCATCATCGGCATCCTCTACACCAGCGTCGCCGTCGGCACGCTGCTGGGTCCGAGCGCTGCCGGCTTCGCGTTCGACGTCAGCCACAGCTACTTCATCCCGGTGGCGATCAGCGCAGCCGCCAACCTCGTCGCCGCCCTCATCGCTGTCGCGACGATGCGAACGGCCTCGCCGATGGCTTCAGTCGCGCGGCCGTGACGATGGGTGACCCCCGTGCTACGCTCGGGGATCACCCACCTATCGGTTCGAGCCTCTTTGATCACTCGCTTCGCCATGACCAATGCCTGGACCTACCGGCGCGCCGCCAACGACGACATCGTCGAGCTGGCGTCGTGGCGCGGTGCCGGCTCGCTCGCCCTCAGACCGCACTTCCATGACGAGAGCCAGATCGTGCTGGTGCTGTCGGGGTCGCGCGCCTTTCGCATCGACGGCGCGACCGTCACCGTGCCCGCGGGCCATGCCGCGCTGATCCCGGCGGGAATGCTGCACGCACCGATGGCGACACCGGACGCGGAGACGGTTTGCCTGAATGCCTATGTTCCGGCCAGTCGCGCCTGCTCGTCGCTCCGGATCATCAGTGTCGGGGACCGCTGGCGGAGCATCGACGAGATAGCGCCCGAGCAGATCAGCGAGATCGCCAACGACATTCTGTCGCGCGGGCGCTCGGCCAGGCGCATCGACAGGGCGAAGCTCGGCACGGCCTTGACGGAGAGCGTCGAGCCGATCAGCGCGATTGCCGCCAGCTTCGGGCGAAGCCGCGAAGGGTTCAGCCGCATGGTGAGGCGCGAGCTCGGCGTCGCGCCGCATGCCTTCCGCCTGCTCGCCCGGCTCAACCTTGCCCGGCAGTTGCTGCGCGCCGGCGAGCCGATCGCAGCCGTTGCGGCGGATGCCGGCTTCTCCGACCAGAGCCACCTCACCCGCCTGTTCCGCCGCACCTTCGGCACGACACCGGGCGTCTACTGGCGCGATTGAAGCGGCGTCACAGACGTTCCAGACCGGCCACTGCTCGGCCCGCTAGCCTGCTCACCCTGCAAAGGGGTGAAGGATGGATACCCAGACAAGTCTTCTGCTGCTCGCGGCCGGTGGCGCGGGAGGCATCATCAACGCATTGGCGGGCGGCGCGACGCTCATCACCTTTCCGGCGATGCTCGCCGCAGGCTTGCCGGCGGTCATCGCGAATGCGTCGAATGCGGTGGCGATCTCGCCGGGACATTTGATCGCAGCACTCGCCGATCGCGGCAAGCTGCCGCCGCCGACGCGACGCACGATCAGCTTCGTCGCCGTCTCCACGCTTGGCGGCGCAGCCGGTGCCGGCGTCCTTTTGCTGCTTCCCGAGCGGCTGTTCGTCCTGCCGGTGCCGGCCCTGATCGCATTCGCAACGCTGCTGTTTGCCTTCGCGCCACAGATCCAAGCATCGCAGATCCAAGCATGGACCGTCGGGCATCAGAAGGCAGCGGCTCTGCCCTCGACCGGCGCGAGCAGTGCTGTGCTCGGATTGGCGTGTGTCTATGGAGGGTTCTTCGGCGCCGGGCTCGGCGTCATCCTGACCGCGGTGCTCTCGATCACGGAACCCAACGACATCAGGGCGATCAAGGCATTGAAGAACCTGCTGGCGACCTGTGTGTCGCTCGCCGCTACATTGATCTTCATCGTGCAGGGAGCGGTACGGTGGCCGCAGACCTCTGTGATGCTGCTCGGCGCCGTGGTCGGCGGCTATGCCGGAGGCCACCTGATCCGGATCTTGCCGGCTCACATCGTCCGGCAGTTCGTCATCGCCACTGGGGCGCTGATGACCGTGATCTACGCCGTGCGATACTGGTTCTAGATGGAGCGAGGGAGCCGAGGCTCCCAGCTCGAGCTGTGCGTTTTCGAGCGAAGTGGATTACGGTTCGCGGGAAGAAAACGCGCCAAAACGAAGCTTAGTGCGTCGTCATCCAGGCGCGGGCTTCGCGCTGGGCGGCAGCGATCTCGACGTCGGACATCTGCTCGGCGACTTCGCGCCGGTGCGCGATCGCGTCGGTACGTCCCTTGAGCGCCGCCAGGTTGAACCATTTGTGCGCCGCGACGAGGTTGACCACGCCGGAGCGGCCGCTCGCCCAATACATGCCACGCTCGAACAGCACGTCCTGGATTGCAGTCGCAGCAACCGGGATAGCGCTTTCCTGATCGATGACCCCCTGAAACATTGTCGTCATTCCCCTTTTTGTTGTTGGCCGCCCTCCCCCGAGCGCGGCCCCCGTCCACTGTTGAAACGCCCTGTCATTCCCGGGCTGATCCTTTGGATCATGCCCCGCGCTGATCCTGGGATCATGCGCTCGCCGTTTGCCGGCTTGTTGGGATGATCATGGCCCATCAAATTTGAAGAGCGGTTTAAGTATCGCGATGAACGGGATGTAAATCGGGCCCGCCGGGCGCATTCACCGGAATCGCAGAAGTGCCTGTGCCGCAGGCATTTCCGTGCATTCGTGAACGCCGGTTTACCGTGGTGCTTCGGACAACGATAACCATCGCGGACAATGGCCGCGGGCGCCGGCCGGTCCCGGCCGCCGACGCATGTGATCAATCGATGAGTTGACGGCGGGCTGGCAGGTCTGGCGGACGGTCCACGGAGCCGCGGTACGGTCGTGCGCGCAACAACAATGCGAGGCCGTCAGGCCCAACGTCGATCCAGAACTGGGATTGGGAAATGGTTGCCCGGGGCGCGGACTGCGCGGGCCGCCGGAACGAGGGGGTCGGCGAACACGTCAGGACCAGATTTCAGCTCGGCATTCTCGCCGGTGAAATTGCGGAACCAAGCCGGCCCCGCACCGAACGAAGAAATCTCTGTTTCTTCTGCCGGACCGCTTCTGGGAAGGTTGCCCTCTCCGAAATTCGATCCAGCCGTTTGACCTGATGTCTCGCCGACACCCTCTTTCGTCAGCCAGAGCCTTGGGGTGGGATGTGCCTCTCAGCAGTCCGTCCGCTGGCTCTCGCGACGTGCCGGCATCAAGCTGCCGGCAATCCTCTCAAGGCGAGAGGCTTACTTCTTCTTGGCGACCTTGCGGGTCTTCTTCGCAGTCTTCTTCACTGCGCTCTTCGCCTTCTTCGCCTTCTTCGCCTTCTTTGCCTTCTTAGCCATGTTGCCCTCCAGTATGTGAGATGGCTCTCGCTGCGTGCACTCGGGAATCGATATGCACTACTTCCCGAATACACCAACAGACTGAAAAAAACAGTGTCCCGCTTAAGGAAGTGTTGACGCAGCGGTGGCAGTGCGCACAGCGCGCGGCACCGATCAAATCGGCGTTGTGTTCGCGCGACGATGCAAGAAATGCAGCAACGGCCGACATCGGCATTTGTCAACGTTGCAGGAAACGCCTGTATTGCAGGCATTTCTTGAATTCGCATTCGAGCGATCGACGCGCGATCGTCATTGCGTTGAGTCGCAAGCCGTGACGAAAAGCGTCGCGTCGCGAACGCCGAGTCGTAATTTTTGGCAACGAAAAAATTTTCGTGGGTAAGACCGCTTTTGCCTCGTTTGAGGTCACCGGGACCGGATTCGCGAACGAATCGCAGCTTCGGCGATTCGGCGCGGAAGGCGTCAGCGCGACCGTCGCGGGAGGGTGTGAGGCAGGATCACGCCGCGTTCACGCGCGCGCGACGACGCCGATGGCGACGGCGCGAGAGCATGATCCGACTGGATCATGCGCCAAGGACAACATCATTGTCCTGTTCGTTCAGACGCCGAGCTTGGACTTCAAGAGCTCGTTGACCGCCTTCGGGTTCGCCTTGCCGCCCGACGACTTCATCACCTGACCGACGAACCACTGAAGGGCTGCGGGCTTCGCCTTCGCCTGCTCGACCTTGTCAGGATTGGCCGCGATGATGTCGTCGACCACCTTCTCGATCGCGCCGAGGTCGGTGACCTGCTTCATGCCGCGTGCCTCGACGAGCGCGCGCGGATCGCCGCCCTCCTGCCAGACGATCTCAAACAAGTCCTTGGCGATCTTGCCGGAAATCGCTCCCTCGCCGATCAGATCGACGATCGCGGCGAGTTGCTCCGCCGACATCGGCGAGGCTGCGATCGCGACGCCTTCCTTGTTGAGACGGCCGAACAGCTCGTTGATCACCCAGTTGGCGGCGAGCTTGCCGTCGCGCGCCTTGTCGGCGAGACGCGCGAGCACCGTCTCGTAGAACTCTGCGCTCTCGCGCTCGGCGACCAGCACGCTCGCATCGTAGGACGACAGGCCGAAGCCCGTAATAAAACGGGACTTCTTCTCGTCCGGCAGTTCCGGCAGCTGCGCCTTGAGTTCGTCGACGAAGGCCTGGCTGAACTCGAGCGGCAGCAGGTCGGGATCGGGGAAGTAACGGTAGTCGTGCGCCTCTTCCTTGGAGCGCATCGAGCGTGTCTCGCCCTTGTTCGGGTCGAACAGCCGGGTTTCCTGGTCGATCGAGCCGCCGTCCTCGATGATCTCGATCTGGCGCCGCGCCTCGTATTCGATCGCCTGGCCGATGAAGTTGATCGAGTTCATGTTCTTGATTTCGCAGCGGGTGCCAAGCGCGGTCTCGCCGTAACGGCGCACCGAGACGTTGACGTCGGCGCGCAGGTTGCCCTTCTCCATGTCGCCGTCGCAGGTGCCGAGGTAGCGCAGGATCGAGCGCAGCTTGGTGACGTAGGCCTTGGCCTGTTCGGCATCGCGGATGTCGGGCTTGGAGACGATCTCCATCAGCGCGACGCCGCAGCGGTTGAGATCGACAAAGGACATCGTCGGCGACTGATCGTGCAGCAACTTGCCGGCGTCCTGTTCCAGATGCAGCCGCTCGATCCCGATGGTGACGCTGCGGCCACCATCGAGCTCGAGCACCACCTCGCCCTCACCGACGATCGGCGACTTGTACTGGCTGATCTGGTAGCCCTGCGGCGAGTCCGGATAGAAATAGTTCTTGCGGTCGAACACCGAGCGCAAATTGACCTGCGCATTCAGCCCGAGACCGGTACGCACGGCCTGGCGGACGCACTCCTCGTTGATCACGGGCAGCATGCCCGGCATCGCGGCATCGACCAGCGAGACATGGGAGTTGGGCTCGCCGCCGAACGCGGTCGACGCGCCCGAGAACAGCTTCGCGTTCGAGGTGACCTGGGCATGGACCTCCATGCCGATCACGACCTCCCAATCGCCGGTGGCGCTCTTGATCAGCTTGTGAGGGGCGGCAGATGCGGTCATGGATCTCGGTTTCCGGACAAGTGATATCTGGGACGGATTGGGCTTCGCGCAACCGATCGCGCCAGTCAAGCCGCCTTGCAATCCCCTCATAGTCCCCTTGCGGCCCGTACCGGCGCATTGGGGCAGATATCAGAGGCCACGCCGGAACTGCTGATAGGCCTTGCTGGAGCGCAGTGCGTCCGCGCCGCCCGTGATCAGCTGGTCGACCTGCTCGGCCGGCAGCGAAAGCCGCGTCGGGATGGCGTTCAGGATGCCGGCGCGCTCCGGTCCGAGCCGGTCGAAGCCGAGCCGCTCGACATAGATCGCGACGTCGCCGCACTTCCAGCCGGCGCCGACGCCGAGCCTGGTGCGATCCGCCGCCGACAGGCCGCAGCGCCAGTGCTTCAACTTGCCGGACCAGTCGCTGGCGAGCGACGTGAAGGCGGCGTAGCTCGAGCGCACGCTGGCATCGATCGCAGTGTCGGCGGCCGCGGACACCAGCTCGACGCCACTCGGCCCTTCGAGCGTCTGCACGAAGTCGCCGGAGATGCCGCGGCCGGCATCGACCACCAGGAACAGGATGCGCCTGAGCTTGGCCGCCTGCCGCTCGCTCAGCGGCTCATAGGGGCGTTGCGCGGCTAGCAGGCCGATGCTCAGCCCCGACAGGCCGTAATTGTCGACGAGGCCGCCGTCGAGCAGCTTGACGTAGCGCATCGAGCCGTCGCGGTAGCGTGCCTGGGCCTCGGCATAGGAGCGCAGCAGCGGCTGCGCGTTCGGATCGTTGCGCACCCGGTCGAGCCAGGGCGGCAGCGGCGCGGCGCAGCCGCCGGGATAGGTTTGCAGCACGATCGGGGCGAATGCCAGCGGCACCGCGGCCGATGCCGCCACCGCTTCGGCGACACGATAGGAGCGGATGTCGCTGCACAGCGCATCGAACGACGTCTTGCCGAACACGAACGGCGTGCGGTTATAGATGTCTGAGGCGTTGATCCACACCCGCGGCCGGCGGTCGTCGGGCAATGCCTCGAACCGCGCGCCATCGAACAGATTTTGATCGAGCCAGTCCGTGAACTGGCTGTCGTTGACGCCGCCGCCCAGCGCGCGCCCGATATTGCCGAGCGAGATCTTGGTCTTCAGTCCCTCCTCGGCGTTGCGCAGCAGGAAACGTTCGCGGAAATCGTCGAGCGCCGCACGCCGCTTCAAACCGAAATAGGCCGCGGTGACCGATCCGCCGGAGACGCCGGAGACAAAGTCGACACGGTCGAGCAGCGTCTTGGTGCCGGCGGCGCTGGAGCGCACCCGGTCGAGCTCCTCCAGCACGCCGAACGAAAATGCCGCGGCACGGGTGCCGCCGCCGGAGAACGACAGCGCGAGCAACAGATCGTCTTCATAGTTTGGAATATCGCGGACATCGTTGGCGTCGGCAGCCGCGGCGCCGAGCGGCACGTTGCCCGGGAGATTGTAGACGGTTGCGCAGCCGGCAAGGCCCACCGCCACCGCAGCCACCAGCAACGCTGACAGCCATCCCCCTATGCCCGACCCACGCACGAATACTCTCTTTGCCACTGGCCCCCGCCCGGTTCCACCAGCCTATCACGGCCAATCTGGGCGGCGGCATGGCGGCCGAAACAGGGTTAATGCTCGCGGTGCCAAGACACCGCACTTGGCACCGGTTGTTCAGACCAAAAGCGCGGAGACGATCCGCTCCCACTCGGCCTCGACGGTATCGTTCGCGACGGGCTGGCCGGCCCGGCGATACCAGTAGCCGGCATTGCCGAGATCGCCCTCGACGCGATGCAGATAGGCATGCACCCAGGCCGAATTGGCATCGCTCTCGTCCTGCACGATCTTGTGCGCCTGGTCCCAGTCGCCCTTCCGCACCCACCACAACGCGGCGAGCGGCGGCGACAACGTAGTCTCCGGCGCAGCGTCAGCGAGACTGGCGCGGAAATCCGCCATCGCTCACCACCATCTTGGCGCCGGGAAGCGGCCAGCCGCCTGCTCGATCACCTCGCCGAGCGAGAACAGCGTCTCCTCGTCGAACGGACGGCCGATCAGCTGCAGGCCGAGCGGCAGGCCTTGCGTGTCCTTGCCGGCAGGCACAGCGATGCCGGGCAGGCCGGCCATGTTCACGGTCACCGTGAAGATGTCGTTGAGATACATCTCGACCGGATCGGCACCGCCCTTCTCGCCGATGCCGAACGCCGCCGACGGCGTCGCCGGCGTCAGGATCGCGTTGACGCCCTTGGCGAAGCAGTCCTCAAAATCCTTCTTGATCAGCGTCCGCACCTTCTGCGCACGCAGATAATAGGCATCGTAGTAGCCGGCAGAGAGCACATAGGTGCCGATCAGCACGCGGCGGCGCACCTCGTCGCCAAAGCCGTCGGCGCGGGAGTTCTCGTACATCTCGATGATGTTCTTGGCCGGCTCGCGCAGCCCGTAGCGCACGCCGTCATAGCGCGCGAGGTTCGACGAGGCCTCCGCCGGCGCCACGATGTAATAGGCCGGCAGCGCGTATTTGGTGTGCGGCAGCGACACTTCGACGAGCTCGGCACCCGCGGCCTTCAGCCACTGCGCGCCCTCGCTCCAGAGTTTCTCGATCTCGGCCGGCATGCCGTCGAGCCGATACTCCCTGGGAATGCCGATCTTCATGCCCTTCACGGACTTGCCGATCGCGGCCTCGTAGTTGGGCACGGCGATGTCGACCGACGTGGTGTCCTTGGGATCGTGACCGGCCATCGAGCGCATCAGGATCGCGGCATCCCGCGTCGTGCGCGCGATCGGGCCGGCCTGGTCGAGCGAGGATGCGAAGGCGACGATGCCCCAGCGCGAGCAGCGGCCATAGGTCGGCTTGATGCCGACGGTCGCGGTGAACGCGGCGGGCTGGCGGATCGAGCCGCCGGTGTCGGTCGCGGTCGCGCCCATACAGAGCAGTGCCGCGACGGCGGAGGCCGAGCCGCCGGACGAGCCGCCCGGCACCAGCGTGGTGTTGGAGCCTTCGCGCCGCCACGGATTGGTAACCGGGCCGAAGCACGAGGTCTCGTTCGACGAGCCCATCGCGAACTCGTCATTGTTGAGCTTGCCGAGCAGCACCGCGCCGTCGCGCCAGAGTTGCGAGGTCACCGTCGACTCATAGGGCGGAATGAAATTGCCGAGGATCTTCGAGCACGCCGTGGTCCTGATATCGCGGGTCGCGAACAGGTCCTTGATGCCGAGCGGGATGCCGGCCAGCGGCCCGCCCTCGCCCTTTGCAATCTTCTCGTCGGCGGCCTTCGCCATCTCGCGGGCGCGGTCCGGCGTCTCGAGCACGTAAGCATTGAGCACGCGCGCGGCCTCGATGGCGGCGAGATGCGCATCGGTCAGTTCGCGGGCAGTGAAGGATTTGCTCGCCAGGCCCTCGCGGGCCTCGGCGATCGTCAGCGATGTCAAATCGGTCATTTATTGATCGGGCTGCAGAAGAACGGAGACAGGGTCTTGTCGTTGGCGGGGTCGTCCTGCCGGGGGCTGATATTTCTCTGGGCATTCTCCTTGGCGCGGGCGGCATCGAGCGCCTCGAGATGGTCGAGCACGGCGTCCATCGCCGCATTGGGATCGGCGACCTTCCCCTTGCGCTCCATCGCATCGAGGAAGTCCATATAGGCCTTATAGGCCTTCTCATCGTCGCAGAGCAGACACATCGTCATCGTCCCAGAACAGAGAAACTACTCGACCACCTTCGGCACCAGGAAGAAGTGGTTGGTCGTATCGGGCGCGTTGCGGACGATGTCGTCGGCGATCTCGCCGTCATTGACCACGTCGGCGCGCTTCTTCATCTCCATCGGCGTCACCGAGGTCATCGGCTCGACGCCGTCGATATTCACCTCCGACAGCTGCTCGACAAAGGCCAGCATCGCGTTCAGCTCGCCCTGGAGATGGGGAACTTCGGCGTCGCTGACCGCAATCCGCGCCAGATGCGCGATGCGGCGGACGGTCGTGGCGTCTACGGACATTATATAGGGCCCCAGATCCAAAAGGTCAGGCTGAAAGGTCAGCCCGCCGTATAGCAGAGGCCGGTTTTGCGCCGCAACCGCGCGAATCCCTCAGCCCCGGGGCTTCGGCACCCCTGCCGGGCACCCGGGCGAGCCATTCCGGCGCGCATTCAGGCCGCAAAAGCCTGCGACGAAACCACTTTGCGGCCGCCACGAAGTGGTGCCGAAACATTCGGGGCGCCTACTCCCTCCAAACAGAAAAGTTCGGAGTGCGTCATGCAAACGCTGGAAAACCGCCCCCGGCCGGAGGGCTGGGATCCCGCCCTGTGGTCGATCGGCACCGTGCTGGGGATTGCGATCCTCTACGTGGCCTGTCTGGTCTGAGCGAGGCGAGTGATGGCCAAGTCCCAGGCGAAAGCTCTGCAGGAAAAGGCCGAGATGTTCGAGCGCCGGGCCGAGAGTGCCACGGATCCGATCTCCCGGCAGCATTACAGGGAAATGGCCGCGCATTATCGCAGGCTCGCGACCGAGCACCTGGAGATCAACCCGAGCGAGCCCGCGCGTCAGGCCTGAGACAGAGCGATCCGGCCTGCCATGGCCGGCTAGGCCGGCTTCGGCAGCAACGGCCGAAAGAACGACCGCTCGTAGCGGACAAAGCAGCGCGTCTCCCTCGCGAAGGCGATGGCCTTCTGAACGTCCGGATCGAGCGCTGAGTCCTTGCGGTACTGTTCGTAGGCCGCAAGGCTCGGAAAGCTGAAAATCGCCAACGCGACGTCGCTCGCTCCCTCGGACGGCAGGAAATAGCCGTGATGAGTGCCGCCAAACCGCGGCACCAGCTCCAGCCACATCGCACCATAGGCCTCGAATTCGGCGAGCTTGTCCGGACGAACTTCGTATCGCAGATAACAGGTGATCATGCCGCGGTGCTCCTGCGCCAATTGAACTGCCGTCTCTCGATACCCGGATATCCGAGGCGGCAGTCCGGGGCATTCACCGAAATTGCGCAGACGAAGGTGAAATCAGCCCGCCATCTTGCCCATCCGCGCGAGCGCGGCGCCCGCCAGTGCGCGGGTCAGCTCGGCGGCCGGCATTTCCTTGCCCATCCGCACCGCCTGCCCGGCCCAGAGATTGGTGAAATCGACCTTGCCCTGTTTTTCGGCAGCCGCCTTCAGCGGCCCGAGGGCGGTCGCCGCATGCGGGAACGCCGGCGCGTCTGGTGAGATCGGGCCGACCTCGCGCATCACGCGGTTGGCAACGCCGCGCGCCGGGCGGCCGGTCATCACATTGGTGATCACGGTCGATTCATCGCTCGCTTGCGCCAGCGCGACACGGCCCTGCGCCGACACCTTGGATTCCGGACAGCGCAGGAACGCGGTGCCGATCTGCACCGCGGAGGCGCCGAGCGCAAAGGCCGCCGCGATCCCGCGTCCGTCGGCGATGCCGCCGGCCGCGACGACCGGCACCTTCACCGCGTCGACCACCTGCGGCAGCAGCGAGAACGTGCCGGGCTGCTCGGCGATATCATCGGTCAGGAACATGGCGCGATGGCCGCCGGCGTCGGCGCCTTGCGCGATGACGACGTCGGCGCCGTTCTCCTCGAGCCAGATCGCCTCCTTCACGGTCGTCGCCGACGACATCACGATGGCGCCCGCTGCCTTCACCCGCTGCAACAGTTTTGGCTCCGGCAGGCCGAAATGGAAGCTGACGACCTCGGGCTTCAGCTCCTCGACCACGGCGCAGAAGGCCGCATCGAACGGCGCGCGGTTCGCCGCGTTGATCGGCGCATCCGGATCGAGGCCATGTTCGCGATAGTAAGGCCCGAGCCGCTGCCGCCATTGCGCCTCGCGTGCCGGATCGGCGTCGACCGCCTTGTGGCAGAAGAAGTTGAGGTTGACCGGCGCGGACACGCGCTGGCGGATGATGTTGACCTGCTCACGCGCCTTCTCGGCCGAGAGCATCGCACAGGGCAGCGAGCCGAGCCCGCCGCCCTGCGCCACCGCAATCACGAGCTCCGCATCCATCACGCCGGCCATCGGCGCCAGCACGATCGGGAATTCGGTCTTGAAACGATCGATCAATCGACGGTCCGGCCACATGGTGTGTCTCTTTCCTGGCTTGCTCAGAATTACCCTCTCCCCTTGTGGGAGAGGGTGCGCTCGCAAAGCGAGCGCGGGTGAGGGGTTTGCCTCCGCGGATACAGACCCCTCATCCAGCGTGGACTTTGCGTAGCCGATGCGAACGCATCGGCGTCCTTACTTTGGTACGGCGGCCGAAGGCCGCCTATGGCCACCTTCTCCCACAAGGGGAGAAGGAAAAAAGTTGCGCCGGCCCTGCAACGTCTGCTCGGCCTCGGCGACGATGCGGCCGACGATCTCGGCCGCGGGAACGATATCATGGATCAGCCCGACGGACTCGCCGGCGAACACCGCGGCAATGTCGAAATTGGCCGCTTCCCTCGCGGCGGCGTATTCGACCGCGACCTCGTCGGCGCGCTGCATCAGCTCGATCTCGCGGCCAGACCAGCGCCGCAGATGATCGTTGGACAGCGAGCGCGCGGTGAATGGCGCCGGCCACAGCAATTTGCGCGACCAGTCCATCACCACGCCGCGCACCGTCTCGCCGCTCTTCGCCGTGCAGATCAGTTGCTTCGCCTGCTCGGGCGCATCCGCCTCGGCGCTGGCATAGAAGCGCGTTCCCATCAGCACGCCGGATGCGCCGAGCACCATCATCGCCGCGAGGCCGCGGCCATCAGCGATGCCGCCGGCTGCGATGACAGGGACGCGCCCCGCCGCGAAATCGATGATCGCAGGCACGATATCGAGCGTGGTGCGCGAGGCGCCGTGACCACCCGCCTCCGTGCCCTGCGCAATCAGGATGTCGGCGCCGCAATCGAGCGCTTGTTGCGCCATCTCCTCGCTCTGCACCTGGCAGATCAGCAGCGCGCCCGCGGCCTTGATCTTGGGGGCGAACGGCGCGGGATCGCCGAATGACAGCATCACCGCGCGTGGTTTTGCATCCAGTGCGATGTCGATCAGCTCGGGCTGCTTTGCGAGGCTCCAGGTGATGAAGCCGATCCCGAACGGGCGGTGATACCTCCTGAGCACCGCAGTCTCCGCCTCGAGCCAGGCTTTATCTCCATAGCCTCCGCCCAGGATGCCGAGGCCGCCGGCGTCGCTCACCGCCGTCACCAGCCGGCTTCCGGTGATCATCGC
Organism: Bradyrhizobium sp. B120; assembly: GCF_049075665.1. Lineage (NCBI taxonomy): Bacteria > Pseudomonadati > Pseudomonadota > Alphaproteobacteria > Hyphomicrobiales > Nitrobacteraceae > Bradyrhizobium > Bradyrhizobium sp. B120. The sequence continues at coordinate 4,930,322 of NZ_CP185242.1, forward strand.
CATCGGCGCCAGCAGGATCGGATGCGCGATGCCCAGACGAGACGTCAATTCGGTGCCGATCGGCATGCGTTGCTCCCTGTTCTGGACTTGCTGTTCTGGACTCGCAGCCTAAGCGGGCCTAACTTTCTCGGAAAATGAATACTAGAGAACACTACCATCTCTAAAATGAAACGGTGGTCCCAGATGGAATTGACCGACCTGCTCACCTTTTCCACGGTCGCCCGGCTCGGCGGCATCACGAGGGCCGCCGACGAGCTGAACACCGTGCAGTCCAACGTCACCCAGCGCATCAAGGCGCTGGAAGCCGAGATCGGCACGGCACTGTTCGAGCGCCACAGCCGCGGCATGTCGCTGACCGGCGCCGGCCGCCGCCTGTTGCCCTATGCGCAGCGCATGGCGGCGTTGTCGCGCGAAGCCGTGCTCGCCGCGCGCGACGATGGCGAGCCGAAGGGGCCGCTGTCGATCGGCTCGATGGAGACGACCGCTGCGGTGCGGCTGCCGACGCTGCTTGCCGAGTTTCATCGCCGCTATCCGGCGGTGCGCCTGACCTTGCGCACCGCGCCGACCGCTGACCTCGTGGCGGCCGTGCTCGACGGCTCGCTCGATGGCGCCTTCGTCGCCGGTCCGATCGAGCATGCCGAACTGTCGGCGACAACAGCCTTCACCGAGGAACTGGTGCTCGTCACCGCGCAGCGCTGGAAATCGCTCGCCGCCTTGCGCGCCGGCACGCCGGAGTCGGGCCCCACTGCGCTGGTGTTCCGCACCGGCTGCACCTATCGGCAACGCCTCGAACAGGTGTTCACCGAGTTCGGCTGGCCGTCGGCCGCCCGCTTCGAGCTCGGCACGCTCGACGGCATGGTCGGCTGCGTCGCCGCCGACATGGGCGTGACGCTGCTGCCGCGTGCGGTGGTCGAGCGCGACCACGTCCAGCGCGACATCAAGATCCACAAGCTCAGTCCGCAGCATGCGCATGTCGAGACGCTGTTCATCCAGCGCCGCGCCGCGCACCAGTCCAGCGCGTTGCAGGGACTTGCCGCGTGCCTTGGCGGCGACGATCGGGTGATCGCCGCCTGACCGGCGTTTTCGCATGGACAGCCGCCCGCCGCCGGGCTTTGCCTCGGCGCGCGGGTGCGTGCTAAGCGCTGGGCCATGCCCGCCCCCATCCTCCCTCTGATCGAAGCTGCGCCGCACTGGCCTGACCGCGGCGCGCTGGTCGGCCTCGACCTCGGCACCAAGACCATCGGCGTCGCCGTCTCCGATCCGGACCGGCGGCTTGCGACCGGCGTCGAGACAATCCAGCGCAAGCAGTTCAAGGCCGACGCCGCGCGGCTGTTCGCGATCGCGGCCGAGCGCAATGCCGTTGGCTTCGTGCTGGGCCTGCCGATCAACATGGACGGCAGCGAGGGCCCGCGCGCGCAGTCGACCCGGGCCTTTGCGCGCAACCTCGCGGGCCTCACCGCGCTTGCGATCGGGCTGTGGGACGAGCGGCTCTCGACCGCCGCAGTCGAACGCGAATTGATCGGGATGGACGTCAGCCGCGCCCGGCGCGCCGAGGTGATCGACGAACACGCTGCGATCTTCATCCTGCAGGGCGCGCTCGACCGGCTGGCGAAGCTGCGCGGGGACCGCTGACGATGGCCGTGGTGATCGCGGCGCTGCTGCCGGTATTTTTGCTGATCGTGCTCGGCTTCATCCTGAGACGCACGCTGATGCGGCTGGATACGCAATGGCATGGGCTGGAGCAGCTCACCTACTACGTGCTGTTCCCGGTCCTGCTGGTGCAGACGCTGGTGAAGGCCGATCTGACCAAGGTGCCGGTCGCGGGCGTCGGCGGCGCGCTGCTGCTCGCCGCGCTCGTGATGTGCCTGCTGTGTCTCGCGCTGCGGGCTCCGCTCGCCCGCGCCGGGGTCGACGGCCCCGCCTTCTCCTCGATCTTCCAGGGCGCCACCCGCTGGCAGACCTATGTCGCGCTGTCGGTGTCGGGCAATCTCTATGGCAAGGTCGGACTTGCGCTGGCCTCGGTCGCGATGGTCGCGATCATTCCGCTGGTCAACGTCTTCAGCGTCGCCGTGCTGGCGAAATATGCTTCATCCGGGAAGCGGTCCGCCGGCGCCATCGCGATGACCGTCGTGAAGAACCCGCTGATCTGGGCCTGCGTCATCGGGCTCGCCATCAACGTCGCGCATGTCCCACTGCCGAAGATCTGGCACGACGTCGCCGACGCGCTGGGCGGCTCGTCGCTCGCAATCGGCCTGCTGGTGACCGGCGCCGGGCTGCATCTGGAAGGCATCTTCCGTCCCAGCCTCGCCGCCAGCGTCGCACTGGTGCTGAAGCTGGTCGCAATGCCCGTCCTGACCGTTGCGCTCGCCGTGTGGTTCGGCGTCACCGGCGCCAATCTCGCCATCGTCGCGGCCTGCGCCGCAGTGCCGACCTCGCCGTCAGCCTATGTGCTGGCGCGCCAGATGGGCGGCGACGCGCCGCTGCTCGCCCAGATCATCACGCTGCAGACGATATTGGCCGCGATCACGATGCCGATCGTGATCGCCGCGGTCGGGCCTTAGCATGCGGCCTGCGCTGATCGTCGCTATTTCCCGCTCGAACCTGTGAACGCCGTATCGAGCACATCGCCGATCGGCTGCCAGCTGCGGCCGTCGAACTGAAGCAACCGCAATTGCTCGACCGGATGGAACTGCGAGGTGTTGATCTTGATGCCCGGGAGCAAGGCGGATGCCTGATAATCCCTGAGCGCCGCAGCCTGCTTCATGACGTTTTCGCGCGACAGATCGTTGCCGCATTGCCTGAGCACCTGGACCATCGTTTCGGCGGCGGCATAGCCGTAGACTGCGGCAGCGTCATCCTTGCCGCCGGCTTTGGTAAACTTGTCGAGGAAGCTGCGCCAAGCGCCCTGATCTTCCCTCCAGGCCGGATCGCTCGCATCCTTCAGGAAGGCGGCGGTGATGACGCCGGTCGCATTCTCCGTGCCGGCCGGCTTGAGCACCGTCTCGATCGATGACGCCATCTGGTTCACGACGAACACTGGCCGCCAGCCGTGCTCGGCCGCGGCCCGGATCACCTTCGAGGCATTTTCCGGCACCCCGGCAAACACAAAGACCTCGGCACCCGATTGCTTCAGGATCGATATGTGGCCGTCCAGATGCTGATCGTCGACATCATAGGCGATGTCGACCCTGATGTTGTGGGCGACGTCTCCGAGGCCTTGCACCAATCCCTTGAACAATTCCCGGCCGAACTGGTCATTCTCCCAAAGCGCCACGATCTTCTTTCCGGGATAGAAGGCCTGGATGTAGTTGGCGTAGATGCGCCCCTCCTCGCGGTACGAGGGCTGCCAGCCCATGGTCCACGGATAGACCGACGGCTCGCTGAGATCCTGATCGCCGGAGGCAACAAAAAGCTGGGGGACCTGCCGTTCGTTGAGATACTTCCGGGCGGCGAGATTCCCCGGCGCGCCGAACGAACCGAACATCAAAAGCACATTGTCGGTCTCGACAAGAATGCGCGTGAGGTCCATGGCGTTGGAAGCATCCGACAGATCGTCGTAGGACATGAAACGGATCTTGCGGCCGCCGATGCCGCCGCGTTCGTTGATCATCTCGAAATAGGCAGCTTCCGCCTTGCCGATCTGGCCGAAAATCTCCAGCGCACCGCTGTACGGCATCAGATTGCCGATGCGGATTTCGGTGTCGGTCACGCCCTGGTCGCGCACCTGTTGCGTGATGGCGCCGAGCGACGCCAGCGCGACGACGCTGGCCAAGAGCGTTCGGATCAGCCTGGCCATGAGAAGAGCTCGCACGACGGCAGCCGCCGCTGCCTGGTTTCAGTCCGGCCCGCGCTCGTTCATTGATCTAGATCATAGCACTCGAGGTGGACGCTGGCATCCCCTTCGTCGGCCTCCTGAGCAGAGGCGGCGCGCCGTCAATGGTTCCGGACCATCACGCTGCAGACGATCGCGGCGACCATTACGATGCCGATCGAAACTTGGTTGCAGACAATCCTAGGTGTAAGGGCCCGCCGAGAGAAAAGCGACAATGTTCATGGCCGAATGAGCAATGACCGTCAGCCAGGTCGAATTGCTGCGCCAGCGGAAATGGCCGAGAGCAAGACCTGAGACGAATATCCAGAAGCGCCCAAACCAATCGTACTGAGTGTGGATCATCGCCCACGCGATTGATGTAAGGACGATGGCTCCCGTCGGACCGAGGAAAGACTCCGACCAACCGCGAAACGTGAATCCACGAAAGATGAATTCTTCCATGATCGGCACGGCAATGCACACGGCAATGAGGAGGGCCAGTAACCCGCCAGGTCCTTTGACAATCAGGAATGAATCGGGCGTGCCAAACTCTGAACCGATGAGGAGTCCGCTCAGGGTCTCGGCGCCCATAATGATGGCAGAGATCACCAGGGCGCGAACTACCTCACCCCTGCTCGGCCAGTTGAGCGCAAGATATTCGGCAAACCCGCGGCCAGCCTTCCGGATCGCGATCCACAGCACGGCGATTGTCAACGGGCTCGCAATGGCAATGACCGGGCCGAACCATCTCCCTTGCGATGCGAAATCCTGGAATTGAGCCGGCGACATCTTGGCTACGCCGTCTTGCAGCCTGACGATGAATGTCGCGGCTAGACCTCCTGCCAGCATATAAACGCCGTAGGCGATCAGGGTGACGAATGTCGTCTCCCAGAAGTCCCAGGTCCGCAGTGGCGGCGCCGAAGCAGATGACCGCCCGCCGGCATTTTCGAAGTTCGACATATGGATTTTTCTGCAACAGTTTTGCAGCGAAGGTGGGCCTGGCTTCAACCTACCATAGGGAACTCTCAGCCCGCCAGCCACCAGGTCTGCAGCGTCGCCGCAAAATTGTTCAGCCCGTGCAGCAGGATGGTCAGCCAGGTCGAGCCGGTGCGGAAGCGCAAATAGCCGAACAGGAACCCGATCGACAGCACCTCACAGAGGAAGAACCAGTCATACTGCAGGTGCATCACGGTCCAGACGATCGACGACAGCAGAATCGCGCCATAGGGGCCGAGCCTGGATTCCGACCAGCCGCGATAGAGCCAGCCGCGCCCGAACAGTTCCTCCCAGAGCGGCGCCGCCACGGCAAAGGCGATCACCAGAAGCCACAACGCGCTGTGCTCCTGTGCCGATTTCAGCACGTCGCCCATGAAGCCCGGTGTCACCTCGCGGCCGGCGGCGCGGGACACCATGTCCCAGGCGCCGACCAGCACGCAGAGCGCGACGACGCCGATGATCAGGTTCTTCCACGACGTCGCGCGCAGCCCGAGGTAATCGGCGAACGGGATCCCGGTCCGGCGGATCGCGATCCACAGCACCAGCAGCACCATCGGCAGGCCGGCGAGGACCGAGAGCGAGATCGTCAGACCGTCGGCGACCACATGGGTAATGCCGGCCGCCGACAGTTCGCCGCCCTGCGCGATGATGCGATAGACGATGACCGCGACCTGGCCGAGGAACATCGCGGCGAAGATCAGAAGGCCCCACAGCGCGGTGCCCCAGAACTTCCAGACCCGAGGGGGACGTGGCGGCGGTTCGATGGTGGTCGGCGGAGTATCGGGATTGAGTGCGTCCATCAGCAAACCTTCATGGCAGCGCCCGCGCCAGCAGCGCGCGCTGATCGGCATCGGAGAGGTCCACCGCGCCGTACATGCCGGCGTGGCGTTCGGCAAGCCGTGTCGCCGCGAACAGTTCGGCATTTTTCGGCGAGACCTGGTTGAGCGCCGCGGTGGCAGCCAAGAGCGCCAGCTTCTCGACTGCAAGCCGCGCGATGCGCTCGCTGTCCGGCCGGCGGAACGATTGTCCGATCGAGGCGACCGCCTCAGCGGCACCCGGCAGGCCCCTGGTCTCGTCGGCGAGCGTACGCAGCACGGCGAGCGCGGCATCGGCCTCGCGGCCGAGTGCGCGGAGCACGTCGAGACACATCACGTTGCCTGAACCTTCCCAGATCGCATTGACCGGCGACTCCCGGTAATGGCGCGCCAGAATGCCCTCCTCGACATAGCCATTGCCGCCGAGGCACTCCATCGCCTCGTAGAGGAAGCCCGGCGCGCTCTTGCAGGTCCAGTATTTGATCGCCGGCGTCAGCAGCCGCATGTAGGCGGCCTCGCCTGCATCGGTTGGCGCCCGATCGAAGGCGCGGCACAGCCGCATCACCAGTGCGACCGATGCCTCGACGTGCAGCGCCATGTCCGACAGCACCGCCTGCATCAGCGGCTGGTCGGCGAGATGCTTCTGGAACACGCTGCGATGCCGCGCGTGATTGAGCGCGTGCGCCAGCCCTGAGCGCATCAGGCCGACGGAGGCGATCGCGCAATCCTGCCGCGTCAGCTGCACCATCTGGATGATGGTGCGGATGCCCTTGCCCTCCTCGCCGATCAATTCGGCATGGGCGCCGTGGAATTCGACCTCCGAGGAGGCGTTGGAGCGGTTGCCGAGCTTGTCCTTCAGCCGCTGGAAGTGGATCGCATTGACCGTGCCGTCGGGCGCAAAGCGCGGCATGAAGAAGCAGCTCAGCCCCTGCTCGGCCTGGGCCAGCACCAGGAACGCGTCGCACATCGGCGCCGACATGAACCATTTGTGCCCGGTGATGCGCCAGGCGCCGCCATCGCGCTCGGCACGCGTCATGTTGGCGCGCACATCGGTGCCGCCCTGCTTTTCCGTCATGCCCATGCCGAGCGTCATGCCGCGCTTGGTCCACCATGGCGCAAAGCTTGGATCGTAGGCGCGCGTGGCGATGACCGGCATCGTCTTCGCCAGAATGTCCGGCTGCGAGGCCAGCGCCGCGACCGAGGCGCGGGTCATCGTGATCGGGCAGAGGTGACCGGTCTCGACCTGGGACGCGATATAGAACCTTGCCGCGCGCACCACCTCGGCCGCCGCGCCGGCCGGCTTGCCGTCGGCGGTCCAGGTCGAGTTGTGCACGCCGGCATGGGCCGAGTGCGCCATCAGCTCGTGATAGGCCGGATGAAACTCGACCTCGTCGCGGCGATTGCCCCTGGCATCGAAGGTTCGCAGCTTCGGTGTGTTCTCGTTGGCGACGCGGCCGCGCTCCGCCATGACGGCCGATCCCCAATGCTTGCCGAAATCCGACAGTTCAGCCGTGGCCGCCGCCCCGCCATTGGCGGCGACGGCGGCGACGAGCGGCGCGTCCGCCGTGAACAGGTCGACATCCCAAAAGGGCGGCGACTGGTTGAAGACATCGTGGGTGGCGAACGGAGCCTGCGTCATGGTCTCCCCGGCGATTGGTCGCACTGCGCGCGATGCCCGGACAACGGTCCTCGTTGGTGGCCGCAGCGCCATAACTGGAATCGGGGGATCATAAGCCTGCGAGCCGGCGCGGGGCAGCGAAAAGTACACGGCCGCTAGATGCTTCCATGCCTCGGCGCATGGCGGCCGAGCCACCGGTCGACCCAGTCGTTGGCGCGGGTCCGGTTCGCCTCCGTCCTGGACGCCTGGACCGGAAAGATGTCGCCGCTGTTCAGTCGCCGGTTATCGGGATATTCAGCCAGTTGCAGGTTCGATTCATGCGCGGCCCCGTCCGCCGGAGAGATGTAGGCAAACCGGATCTCGATCTTGTGCTTGATGTCGGCGCCCTGCCATTTCGGATGGTGGCGCGCCAGCAGCTCGACAAGTTCGCAAGGCAACAGATCCGAGATCGAGCTCCGATTGTCCTCGGTCTTCTCCAGATAGCATTGCTCCTTGACGCTGCTGACGCGCGCGTCGATCGGACGGAAGTTCACCCGCTTGTCGAGCTCGATGTAGGCATAGAGGCCCGCGACGCCGATGGCGATCATCCCGTAGAGGCCCAGGCGCATGGTTGAACTCCGATCCTCCCGAACCGACGCGACGATCAGATCATGCGCGTCTTGTCTGCCTTGGTCTTGGAGGCCAGTACCGGAAGAACCTCGCCGGCGCGCAGCGGCTTGCCGCTCGGGAAGTACGACATCTCCAGGCTCGACTGGTGCGAGACGCCATCGACCGGTGAGACATACACGACGCGCACCTCGATCTTGTGCATCACGTGATAGCCCTGCCACTTCGGATGCTCCTTCCGCAGCAGCTCGGCGGTTTCGCAGCGAGTGAGGTCCGACGTGAACGTCGTCTTGGTGATGACGCCGCGCTCGACCTTTTCCAGATAGCACTGGTCATTGACGCTGCTGATGCGCGCATCGACGCGCTGATAGTTCGCGCCCTTGTCGTACTGGTCGTAGATCGCGATGCCGAACGCACCGACGGCAACAATGACAACAGCCCAACGCATGTCTTCTGCTCCCGCAATGCCCGCACTTCATACGGCCACAATTAAGGAGTGTTGAAAGCGCATTCAGCTACTTCAGCGATGGCAAGCTTTGTCTTGTCGAAATGCCCCGGATTTGAACAAAATCCTGCACTAGGGCGCCCGGGTGATCGGGAAATCGTAGGCCACCCCGCCGCCGCCCGGCAGCGAGAAGTGCCACCATTCCTTTGAATAGTTGGCAAATCCCTGGCGGGCCATCGCCGCCACCAGAAGGTTGCGCCAGCGTCGCTGCGCCGGCGTGATCGCGCCGGCAGCGGTGTGGCCCTTCGCATCCGAGCAGTCATACCCGGTGCCCATGTCGACGCTGCCCTCCGGGGCGCGCTCGGCGACCGGCGCGGTGCAGTCGGCATAGTCCCTGGCCGGGTCGAACTTGCGCGAATTGTCGGCGCGAAGATCGACCAGCGTGAGATCGAGCGCGGCGCCGGTCGAATGACCGGAATGGGTGGCGATGTAGCCGAGGCGGAACAGATCCGCCTTCGAGAAGGCAGGGTTGTAGCGCCGCTCGCCGGCGGTCTCCTTGCCGTTCCTCGACCATGCCACCATGTCGGCGACCGCACGGGCCGGCCGGTAGCAATCGAACATCTTCAGCGACAGGCTTTGCCGCGCCAGTTCCTGCTGCACGGCCTTGAGCCGCAGCCCTACGTCCCGCTTCACCACGCATTCCGCCGCGCCATAGCCTGCGATCGGCCGCCCCATGAAGTTGTTGGAGGTTGCGTAGCGGATGTCCTGGATGATGGTCGGATCGATGTCGCGCAGGAACGCGAAGTCGCCGGGAAACGCCTGGGCGAGGACCGGTGAGACCAAGCCCGCAACAGCGACGAGGATCACGACAATTTTCATGAGCTCCCCCTCCGGTGCAGCCGCCGGGCTGATCCCGGCCGTGCACGTCTTGTTCCCGAAAAACCAGCAAAAGCAAGGCGCGGACAGCTCGCAATAGGCCCGAGCATGATGGCGGAGAAACCCAGCCCCATCTTACTCGGGGAAAACTCCGCCTAGCCCTCTTCGCGCTTGCCCCACCGGCCATCCGCGCCTATAGCTCTCGCTTTAATGACCCCATCATTAAAATCGACTTTTGTCCTCGGTCACCGGCATCTGCTGGGCATCGAGGGCCTTTCCGCTGACGACATCACGGGCCTGCTCGACCTCTCCGAGGAGTATGTCGAGCTCAACCGCCAGGTCGACAAGAAACGCGCCAGTCTGCGCGGCCGCACCCAGGTCAATCTGTTCTTCGAGGCCTCGACCCGGACCCAGTCCTCGTTCGAGATCGCCGGAAAACGCCTGGGCGCCGACGTCATGAACATGTCGGTGTCCTCGATGTCGACCCGCAAGGGCGAGACCTTGATGGACACCGCGGTGACGCTGAACGCGATGCACCCCGATATCCTGGTGGTGCGCCACCATGCCTCCGGTGCGGTCGAACTGCTGGCGCGCAAGGTTGACGGTTCCGTGATCAATGCCGGCGACGGCGCCCACGAGCACCCGACCCAGGCGCTGCTCGACGCGCTGACCATCCGCCGCAACAAGGGCCGGCTCGAGGGGCTGACGATCGCGATCTGCGGCGACGTGCTGCATTCGCGCGTGGCGCGTTCCAACATCTTGCTGCTCAACACGATGGGCGCCCGCGTCCGCGTGGTGGGCCCCTCCACGCTGCTGCCGCGCGGCATCGAGCGGATGGGCGTCGAGGTCGCGCGCGACATGCGCGAAGGGCTGAACGGCGCCGACATCGTGATGATGCTGCGGCTGCAGCGCGAGCGCATGAACGGCTCCTTCGTGCCTTCGAGCCAGGAGTACTTCCACTATTTCGGCCTCGACCAGAAGAAGCTCGCTTACGCGAAGCCCGATGCGCTGGTCATGCATCCCGGCCCGATGAACCGCGGTGTCGAGATCGACACGTTCGTCGCCGACGGCGCGCAGTCGCTGATCCGTGAACAAGTCGAAATGGGTGTGGCGGTGCGCATGGCAGTGCTCGAAGCGCTCGCCCGCAACCTGCCGAACGCGTGACGCCATGCTGACTGACCGCCGCCCCATCCTGCTCGCCAACGCCCGCGTCATCGATCCGTCCCGCGACTTCGACGGTCCGGGCGACGTCCTGATCGCCGACGGCGTGATCCGTGACGCCAAGCGCGGCATCGGCGCCGCCGGCGTCCCCGAAGGCACCGACATCGTCAATTGCGCCGGCAAGATCGTGGCCCCCGGCCTGATCGACATGCGCGCCTTCGTCGGTGAACCCGGTGCCAGCCACCGCGAGACCTTTGCCTCCGCCAGCCAGGCCGCCGCCGCCGGCGGCATCACCACCATCATCTGCCAGCCCGACACCTCGCCTGTCATCGACAACTCGGCGACCGTCGACTTCGTGCTGCGCCGTGCCCGCGACACTGCGATCGTCAACATCCACCCGATGGCGGCGCTGACCAAGGGCATGCAGGGCCTGGAGATGACCGAGATCGGCCTGTTGAAGGCCGCCGGCGCCGTCGCCTTCACCGATGGCGACCGCAGCGTCACCAATGCCCAGGTGATGCGGCGCGCGCTGACCTACGCCCGCGATTTCGACGCGCTGATCGTGCATCACACCGAGGATCCGCATCTGGTGGGCGAAGGCGTGATGAACGAGGGCGAGTTCGCCACGCGGCTCGGCCTCGCCGGGATCCCGACCGCCGCCGAGTCGATCATGCTCGAGCGCGACATGCGGCTCGCGGCGCTGACCGGTGGCCGCTATCACGCGGCGTCGCTGACCTCGACCGAGTCATTGGAAATCCTCAAGCGTGCCCGCGATAACGGGCTCCACGTCTCGGCCTCGGTCTCGATCAACCACGTGACGCTGAACGAGAACGACATCGGCCCCTACCGCACCTTCCTCAAGCTGGCGCCGCCGCTGCGCACCGAGGAGGACCGCAGGGCGCTGGTCGCAGCGCTCGCCTCCGGGCTGATCGACGTCGTGATGAGCGATCACAATCCGCAGGACGTCGAGGTCAAGCGGCTGCCGTTCGCGGAAGCGGCGAGCGGCGCGGTCGGCCTGCAGACCATGCTGCCGGCGGCGCTACGGCTGATCCACAATGGCGAGATGGACTTCAAGACGCTGATCCGGGCGATGTCGACACGGCCGGCGGAACTGCTCGGCCTGCCCGGCGGCACGCTGCGTGCCGGGTCCCCCGCCGACGTGATCGTGATCGACGCCGACACCCCCTGGGTGCTCGACCGCGACGACCTCAAATCGCTATGCAAGAATACGCCGTTCGACGACGCCCGCTTCTCGGGCCGCGTGACCCGGACGATCGTCGGCGGACGGACGGTGTACGAACACGTCTAAACTGGCGTGGAACTCAGCGCGCCGCGAGTTGCGACATAGCCTCCATCGTCGTTCCGACGACGATGGCCGCGACGTAAACGACAAAGAAAACCTGCTCCAGCCGCCTGCGAACAGAAGCCATGATAAGGTCCCTCATTTCCAAGGCCATGGTGCGGATTGATGGTTAATATTTCGTTGATGGGATTGCCCAAAATGGACCGAACCGACCGTCCGGGGAGTCACCGCGATGTCCGCTGACGCGATGCTGCTGGCCGCCTTCCTGACCGGCTATCTCTTGGGCTCGATCCCGTTCGGCATGATCCTCACCAGGCTCGCCGGCACGCAGGATTTGCGCACCATCGGCTCGGGCAATATCGGCGCCACCAACGTGCTGCGCACCGGCCACAAGGGTCTCGCCGCGGCGACGCTGATCGGCGACATGCTCAAAGGCACGGTCGCCGTCATCATCGCGGGCTCGATCGACGGCCCGAACGCGGCGATGCTCGCGGCGCTGGGCGCGTTCCTCGGCCACCTCTTCCCGGTCTGGCTCCGGTTTCGCGGCGGCAAGGGCGTCGCCACCTATCTCGGCGTTCTGCTCGGCCTGTTCTGGCCCGCGGCGCTGATCTTCGCCGTGATCTGGATCGGCACCGCCACCACCACGCGCTACTCGTCGCTGTCGGCGTTGATCGCCGCGTTCGTGACGCCGCTGTTCCTGTGGTGGTTCGGCCACAACGCGCTCGCCTCGCTGTTCGCCGTGCTGACGCTGCTGCTGTTCTACACGCACCGCGAGAACATCAAGCGGCTGCAGGCCGGCACCGAAGGCAAGATCGGCGAGAAGAAATAACTCTCTTCGTCATTCCGGGGCATCGCATCAGCGATGAACCCGGAATCTCGAGATTCCGGGCTCTCGCTTCGCGAGCCCCGGAATGACGGTGGTTATTTCCTCAGCGCGTCCTCGACAAAACTCGCCGCCGCCAGCGCCTTCGCATCCGCGCCAAAACCCGCGATCACGGTTACACCGACCGGCAATCCGCCCTCGGCGGTCAGCGTCGGCACGTTGACGCAAGGCACGCCCATCAATGTCCAGAGCCGGTTGTAGCGGGGATCGCCGGTCGAGGCCAAACCGTTCGGCGCGGCACCCGGCGCCGACAGCGTCAGCAGCACATCGACCTCGGCAAAAATCGCTGACAGCGCCTGCCGCGCCCGCAGCGTGACGTCCATCGCCGCGTCGTACTCGGCGGGTGTGCCGCCCTTGCTCTCGTCGAGCCGGCCGCGCAGCAGCGGCGGCATCGCATCGTAGTTCTGGCCGTATTCCCAGGCGAACGACTGATGCGCCTCGAACTCCTGCACCACCGGATGGATCCGCCACGCCTCGGCGATGATCTCAGGCATCACGAGCTCGCGCACGGTTGCGCCCGCATGCTCCGCCGCTCGCGCCGCCTTCTGCAATGCCTCCGCGCCGGATGGTTCGGGCGCGCCGGCGAAGCCTTGCGTCACCACGCCGATGCGCGGTGCCGCGACCTCGGACGGCACGACCAGCTCGGGACGCCTGGTCATCGCAGCCAGCCCGAGCGCGACATCGTGCACGCCGGCGCCGAACAGCCCGACGGTATCGAGCGTCCACGAAAAACACTTCACGCCGACGGTCGGCAGCAGCCGGTAGCTCGGCTTGATCGCGGCGACGCCGCAGAACGAGGCCGGCCGGATCACCGAGCCACCGGTCTGCGTGCCCAGCGCCAGCGGGATCATGCCGGCGGCGACCGCGGCCGCCGAGCCCGACGACGATCCGCCCGGCGTGTGCGCGTGATTGTGCGGATTGAGCGTTGCGGTCGGATCGTTCGCGGCGAACGCGGTGGTCGTGGTCTTGCCGATGATGGTCGCGCCGGCCTGCTTCAGCGCCATCACCACCGGCGCATCGGCGCGCGGCTGATGGCCGCGGTAGATCGCAGCCCCCATCTCGGTCGGGAATCCGGCGGTATCGATGATGTCCTTGATGCCGACCGCGATCCCGCGCAGCGGCCCGGCATCTTGCGCACGTGCCTCGTCGTCATGGCGGACGAAGGCGCCGATTGTCTTGTCCTGCGCGCTGATCGCCTCCAGCGATTGGCTGACGGCCGCTTCAGGCGAAAGCGCGCCCTGTTCGATACGCGCTTGGAGGTCGGCAAGTGAGATCATGGGCGGCTTCCTCGAATTGGCGACCGCTTGTAGCGCGTCACGCCAACTGCGCCAATGTAGCGGTTGATCACAATCCCAGGTTGGGCGAAGCTAGAGCCCGCATGCATGACCGGTCGCCCAGCACCACTGAACTCACCGACACCGAACGGCTCAACCGGCTGCGGTTGATCCGCTCCGATAATGTCGGGCCGCGCACCTTTGCATCGCTGCTCCGCCATTTTGGCGATGCGGCGCATGCGCTGGAGCGCCTGCCGGATCTCGCGCGCCGCGGCGGCGCATCCGGACCCGGGCGCATCACGAGCGAGGCCGATGCCGCCGCGGAGCTCGCGGCCTGCGCCAAGTTCGGCATCGATCTCGTCGCGCCGGAGGAAGCCCACTATCCGGCCCGGCTTGCCACCATCGACGACGCGCCGCCGCTGCTCGGCGTACGCGGTGCGCGCGACACGCTGACGCGCCCGATGATCGCGATCGTCGGCTCCCGCAATGCTTCCGGCGCCGGGCTGAAATTTGCGGGCCAGCTGGCGCGCGATCTCGGCGACGCCGGCTTCGTCGTGATCTCGGGCCTTGCCCGCGGCATCGACCAGGCAGCGCATCGCGCGACCGTTGCAAGCGGCACGGTCGCCGTGCTGGCCGGCGGCCACGACCGCATCTACCCGCCGGAGCATGAGGATCTGCTGGCCGCCCTGCTCGCGCGCGGCGCGGCGATTTCGGAGATGCCGCTCGGCCACGTGCCGCGGGCGCGCGACTTCCCTCGCCGCAACCGGCTGATCTCGGGCGCATCGCTCGGCGTCGTGGTGGTGGAGGCCGCGCATCGCTCGGGCTCGCTGATCACGGCGCGGATGGCCGCCGAACAGGGCCGCGAGGTGTTCGCGGTGCCGGGCTCGCCGATCGATCCGCGCGCCGCCGGCGCCAACGATTTGATCAAGCAAGGCGCCACGCTGGTCACCGAGGCCGCCGACGTCATCAGCGCGGTCACGCCGATCATGGAGCGGCCCGTCATGCTGTCCGCGCGCGAAGACGACGAGCCGCTCGACTTTGGGAGCGACTCCGGCGATCGCGCCCGCATCATCAATCTGCTCGGACCGAGCCCGATCAGCCTCGACGATCTGATCCGGATGGCCGATGTCTCGCCCGCTGTCGTTCGCGCGGTACTGCTGGAGCTCGAGCTCGCCGGCCGCCTCGAGCGTCACGGTGGCGGACTGGTGTCGATCATTTGACGCGGGCGAATAAGCGGTTCACGCCGACCCGTCACCGTCATCCTGAGGAGCCTGCGCAGCAGGCGTCTCGAAGGATGCACGGCCCGGCTGGTGGCCGTCGCCCCTTCGAGACGCGCTGCGCGCTCCTCAGGGTGACGGATAACAGTCGGGTGACGGATAACACTCCCTACTCGTTGCGTCCGTCAAACCGTGTCCGCGCGCCCTCGATCTCCGGCAAATGCGCGAACGCCCATTCGCCGAGCGCCTTCACGGGCGCGGCCAGACCGCGGCCAAGATCGGTCAGCTCGTAATCGACCCGCGGCGGAATGGTCGGAAACACGGTGCGCGTCACCAGGCCATCGCGCTCCAGCCCGCGCAAGGTGAGCGTCAGCATCCGCTGCGAGATGCCGTTGATCATCCGCTTCAGCTCGTTGAAGCGCTTTGGCCCATCGGTCAGCATCATGATCACGAACACGCTCCACTTGTCGCCGACCCGCGCCAATACGGAGGCGACCGCGCGGCAATCGCTGTGATCCTGGTCAGGCCGGGGGGGAAGGGCAGGCACACGGATGTGCTCGGGTTTCATTGCTGTGCTCGGGTTTCAAAAATGTGCGTTCTTGCGGACATTTAGGGCGGTCACTCATATAGCGCCAGTTACAAACCTATACCAAAGGTGACCCCTGCCATGAAACTTCTGCACATCGACTCCTCGGTCCTCGGCCCCCACTCCGTCAGTCGCCAGGTTTCTGCCGCCGCCGTCGAGCGGCTGCGCCAGGCCAATCCCGGCCTGGTCGTGAGCTACCGCGATCTGACCCAGACCCCGCTCGCCCACCTCTCCGGCCTGCACCTGGCCGCCAGCCAGGGCGCGGCGCCGGATCCGTCGGTGCGCGACGACATCGCGATCGGTCAGGCCGTGCTGGAGGAGTTCCTCGCCGCCGACATCGTCGTGATCGGCGCGCCGATGTACAATTTCACCATTCCCTCCCAGCTCAAGGCCTGGATCGACCGCGTCGTGGTCGCGGGCAAGACCTTTAAGTACGGCGCCGCCGGCGTCGAGGGACTGGCCGGCAACAAGCGCGTCATCATCGCGATCTCGCGCGGCGGCTATTACGGCGCCGACACGCCGATGGCCGCGCTTGAGCACCTCGAGTCGTATTTGCGCGGGGTGTTCGGCTTCATCGGCGTCAAGAATCTCGAGCTCATCCCCGCCGACGGCATCCAGGTCGGACCCGAGCATCGCGAGAAGGCGGTCGCCGGTGCGCTGCAGGCCGCCGGCAGCCTGAACGCCGCCTGACGTGATCACATTCCTGCCGTCACCTTGGTGGCGGCAGGCCGCTTCAGGTGGATGAAGTCAGAACCAGACGCCTTGAATGCCGAAGATGACGGCGACGAGCGAGATCAACAAACCGATGCCGGAGAACAGCGCGACCGTCACAAACTGCGCTGAGTCTGAATTTTCATTTTCGGACGGAGACGAAATCGGGATCGGCGTCGAAATGCGGGCTGCTTTCGGCATGAAGGAACTCCAAAATGATTCCGTGGTGATAAAAATCCCCGCCCATTCAGGAGTCCGGCGAGTACGTCAAAGGTTCAATGCACGCGATCATAGACGCGTACGAAATCGGCCGGTGTGAACCGCTTCACACCGGCCGATCGTTACAATGAGAAACGAAGTTTAGCCGCGATAGATCGGCGCGCCGGCGGGAGATGCCGTTGCACCGCCATCGATGAACAGTTCCTGCCCCTGCACATGCGCCGCGTCGTCGGACGCCAGGAACAACACCGTCTTCGAGATGTGATCGGGTTCACCGATACGTCCGAGCGGCGTGGACTTGCCGATCCGCTGCTCGAACGCTTTCTCGGCCTCGGGCGTTGCGGTCGCAGCGCCCCAGATCGGCGTACGCACCGCGCCCGGCGCCACCACGTTGACGCGGATGTTGCGCGGCGACAGCTCTGACGCCATCACCCGCGCCATCGCGCGCACACCGGCCTTGCTCGCCGCATAGGCCGAATAGCCGGGATTGCCGAGCACCGAAATCACCGAGCCGTTGAGGATGATGGACGCGCCATCGTTGAGATAGGGCGCGACCGCCTGCACCGTGAAGAACACGCCGGTGAGATTGGTGCGGATCACATTTTCGAATGCGGCCAGCGTGGTGCCACCGACCGGCGTCTGACCGGGAATGCCGGCATTGGCGAACAGCACGTCGTACTTGCCGAACTTCTCCGCGCCCTGCTTCACCGCGGCTTCCAGCGCCGCCGCATCGGTGGCATCGGCCACGACAGCGAGCGCGTTCGGTCCGAGTTCCCGCGCCGCCGCCGCGAGCGTCTCCTTGTTGCGTCCGGTGATGACGACCTTGGCGCCCTCGGCGACGAACAGCTTTGCTGTCGCAAGCCCGATGCCGCTGTTGCCGCCGGTGATCAACGCCGTCTTGTTTGCCAGTCTCATGTCCGCCTCCAGTTGGTTGCATTATTAAACTTCGTTGCCTACCTAGGGCATCAGGTTTAATATTGCAACCACACAAGACCGTGATGGCCCAACTTTCGGAGCGTGCGTCGTGAAACGAACCAGCCTTGCAGGCGACAGCTGTCCGGTGGCCCGCGCACTCGACGTGTTCGGCGACTGGTGGTCGCTGCTGATCATCCGCGACGCCAGCCTCGGCCGACGCCGTTTCGGCGAATTCCAGGCCAGCCTCGGGCTCGCGAAGAACATCCTCGCCACCCGGCTGCGCACGCTGGTCGAGCGCGGCATCCTGAAGACGGTCCCCGCCTCCGACGGCAGCGCCTATCAGGAATACGTCCTGACGCCGAAGGGCCACGGCATCTTTCCAATCCTGGTCGCGCTCCGGCAATGGACCGAGGAGTTCGACGACCATCCGGACGAGATCGCGACCATCATGGTCGACCGCGACAAGGGCAAGCCGGTGAAGAAGCTCGCGCTGCTTTCGCAGGACGGTCGCGTGCTTGGGGCGGCCGACACGACGCTGAAGCCGCGGCCTCCGCGAAAAGTGGCGAAACGCGTATCGGCGTAACACCATCCTCCGTCATTCCGGGGCTCGCGAAGTGAGAGCCCGGAATCCATTCCTCCGCTTGTTCTGCCGCACGATGGATTCCGGGCTCAGCCCTTCGGGCTGCCCCGGAATGACGACGGATAGAGGCCCCGAGGGGCGGATCGCGATCGTCACGAACGTGGGTCGAGATGCGGTGGAGCTGCATCCCATCCCCATCGTCGTCCTGGCGAAAGCCAGGACCCATTACCCCAAGTCTCAATTGGTGCGCGACGCTGGGGCCGCGATCACGCCGATCACGGAATGCGGTGGTTATGGGTCCCGGCTTTCGCCGGGACGACGAATGGAGAGCGCCCTGCGTAGGAGGCCGGCCCTGTCATCCCGCAACATCCCTCACGACAGCTTCCTTCGGCTGCGCGCGCGCAACTGCTCGTCGGCCTCGAGGCGGGTCATCGCGAGCAGATAGTCGAGGACTTCGAATCTGTGGCGCTGGGCGAGTTTGGCTAGCTCGGTCGCGGCCGCTGCGATCAGGACCAGGGCGTCATCCGGGCCGCCCTCCCCACCTGGCTCCCCATTTGGCTCGTCGCCCTCCGGTCGCCGTCGACCGGACGGCTTGGGCTTGCGCCCACCCCCTGTGCTGCTCAAAAGGCCTAATCCGATTCCCACCCTATATATAAAGAGATACGCCGTTTCCGGCCGCAACTCTAGGACGCATTTTTCAACCCTTGGGATAGAAACTCCACAGCTTGAGCCCTGCCTTCAATATCTGGCGATTTGACACCGACCGCCCCAACACCCATGTTCGCCCCGACACGGCGGGCCGCGAGTCTAGCGGAACCAGCCTTCAAGTTTTCCCGTAAGCTATTGGAATGACATGAATATCGTCATTGTGGAGTCGCCTGCCAAGGCCAAGACGATCAACAAATATCTGGGCTCCTCCTACGAGGTCCTGGCGTCGTTTGGCCATGTTCGCGACCTCCCGGCCAAGAACGGTTCGGTCGATCCGGACGCCAATTTCCAGATGATCTGGGAGGTCGATGCCAAGGCCGCCGGCCGGTTGAACGACATCGCCAAGGCGCTCAAGGGGGCCGACCGCCTGATTCTGGCGACCGACCCTGATCGCGAGGGCGAGGCGATCTCCTGGCACGTGCTGGAGGTGATGAAGGAAAAGCGCGCGCTGAAGGACCAGAAGGTCGAGCGCGTCGTGTTCAATGCCATCACCAAGCAGGCGGTCACTGACGCCATGAAGGCGCCGCGCCAGATCGACGGCGCGCTGGTCGACGCCTATATGGCGCGCCGCGCGCTGGACTATCTGGTCGGCTTCACGCTCTCGCCCGTGCTGTGGCGCAAGCTGCCCGGCGCCCGCTCCGCCGGCCGCGTGCAGTCGGTCGCGCTGCGGCTGGTCTGCGACCGCGAGCTCGAGATCGAGAAGTTCGTGCCCCGTGAGTACTGGTCGCTGGTCGCGACGCTGCTGACGCCGCGTGGCGAAGCCTTCGAGGCGCGGCTGGTCGGCGCCGACGGCAAGAAGATCGCGCGGCTCGACATCGGCTCCGGCGCGGAAGCCGAGGACTTCAAGAAGGCGATCGAGGCCGCGCTGTTCAAGATCGCGACCGTCGAGGCCAAGCCGGCCCGGCGCAATCCGCAGGCGCCCTTCACCACCTCGACCCTGCAGCAGGAAGCCAGCCGCAAGCTCGGCTTCGCACCGGCGCACACCATGCGCATCGCGCAGCGGCTGTATGAGGGCATCGACATCGGCGGCGAGACCACTGGTCTCATCACCTATATGCGAACCGACGGCGTGCAGATCGATCCGTCCGCGATCACCCAGGCCCGCAAGGTGATCGGCGAGGATTACGGCAACGCCTATGTGCCGGATGCCCCGCGCCAGTACCAGGCCAAGGCCAAGAACGCGCAGGAAGCGCACGAAGCGATCCGCCCGACCGATCTGTCGCGTCGCCCGGCCACCATCGGCCGAAGGCTCGATACCGATCAGGCGCGGCTCTACGAATTGATCTGGAAGCGCACCATTGCGAGCCAGATGGAATCGGCGGAGCTCGAGCGCACCACCGTCGACATCGAGGCCAAGGCCGGCGCCCGCGTGCTGGAGCTGCGCGCCTCCGGTCAGGTCATCAAGTTCGACGGCTTCCTCGCGCTCTACCAGGAAAGCCGCGACGACGAAGAGGACGAGGATTCACGCCGCCTGCCTGCGATGAGCCAGGGCGAGGCGGTGAAGCGCCAGAGCCTTGCCGTCACCCAGCACTTTACCGAGCCGCCGCCGCGCTTCTCGGAAGCATCATTGGTGAAGCGGATGGAAGAGCTCGGCATCGGCCGTCCCTCGACCTACGCCTCTATCCTGCAGGTGCTGAAGGACCGCGGCTACGTCAAGCTCGAGAAGAAGCGGCTGCACGGCGAGGACAAGGGCCGCGTCGTGGTCGCGTTCCTGGAGAACTTCTTCTCGCGCTACGTCGAATACGACTTCACCGCCGACCTTGAGGAACAGCTCGATCGCGTCTCCAACAACGAGATCGGCTGGCAGCAGGTGCTGCACGATTTCTGGCGCGGGTTCATCGGCGCGGTCAACGACATCAAGGACCTCCGCGTCGCCGAGGTGCTCGATGCGCTCGACGAAATGCTCGGCCCGCATATCTATCCGCCGCGCGCGGATGGCGGCGACGTCAGGCAGTGCCCGACCTGCGGCACCGGCCGGCTTAACCTCAAGGCCGGCAAGTTCGGCGCCTTCGTCGGCTGCTCGAACTATCCGGAATGCCGTTACACCCGCCCGCTCGCGGCCGACAGCGCCGAGAGCGCCGATCGCGTGCTCGGCACCGATCCCGACACCGGGTTCGACGTCACGGTGAAGGCCGGCCGGTTCGGCCCCTACATCCAGCTCGGTGAGCAGAAGGATTACGCCGAAGGCGAGAAGCCGAAGCGCGCCGGCATTCCGAAAGGTACCTCGCCTGGCGATGTCGATCTCCAACTGGCGCTGAAGCTGCTGTCGCTGCCGCGCGAGATCGGCAAGCATCCGGAGACCGGCGAGCCGATCACCGCCGGCCTCGGCCGGTTCGGGCCGTTCGTGAAGCACGAGAAGACCTATGCCAGCCTCGAGGCCGGCGACGAGGTCTTCGACATCGGGTTGAACCGCGCCGTCACGCTGATCGCGGAGAAGATCGCCAAGGGCCCGAGCGGCCGCCGCTTCGGCGCCGATCCGGGCAAACCGCTCGGCGACCACCCGACGCTCGGCGCCGTCGCGCTGAAGAACGGCCGCTACGGCGCCTATGTCGCGGCCGGCGGCGTCAACGCAACGATCCCGAGCGACCGCACCCCGGACGAGATCACGCTCGCGGAAGCGATCGCGCTGATCGACGAGCGCGCGGCCAAGGGCGGCGGCAAGAAGGCCAAAAAGGCGAAGGCGGAAAAGCCCGCCAAGGCCAAGAGAGCCAAGCCAGCAAATGCTGAAGAGGCTGACGGCGACGTCGAGGCCAAGCCTGCCAAGAAGGCTGCGTCGAAGAAGGCGGCTGCGAAGCCGAAAGCGGATGCGACCAGCAAGGCGCGCGCGCCGGTCGCCTCCGGTGCCAAGACCTCGCCTGCAAAGTCATCGGCACCAGCGAAAGCGCCCGCGAAGAAGAGCGCCGGCAAGGCAAGAGGATAAGTGAAACGAAAACCCGACCATGGCTTTCCGGGCCGGGACGCCATCGTCGCCTTCATTCGCGCCAATCCAGGCAAGATCGGCACCCGCGAAATCGCGCGCGAGTTCGGTCTGAAGAACGCCGACCGTATCGAGCTGAAGCGGATCCTCCGCGAACTCGCCGACGACGGCACGGTCGCCAAGCGCGGCCGCAAGATCCACGAGCCGGCGGCGCTGCCGCCGACCCTGCTCGCCGACATCACCGGCCGCGACAGCGACGGCGAGTTGATCGCCACCCCGGCCGAGTGGGACTCCGAAGACGGCACCGCCCCGAAAATCCGCATCGAGACGCCGCGGCGGCCAAAGCCCGGCACCACCGCCGGCGTCGGCGACCGCGCGCTACTCCACGTCGAGGTGACCGACGAGCACGACGGCACGCCCTACCGCGGCCGCGTCATCAAGGTGATCGATCACGGCCGCAGCCGCATCCTCGGCATCTTCCGCAAGAACCCTGAGGGCGGCGGGCGCCTGATCCCGGTCGACAAGAAGCAGGCCGGCCGCGAGCTCAATATCGCCAAGGCCGACAGCGGCGACGCCGAGGACGGCGACCTTATCAGTGTCGACCTGATCCGCACCCGCGGCTACGGGCTCGCCTCCGCCCGGGTCAAGGAGCGGCTCGGCTCGATCGCGAGCGAGAAGGCGATCAGCCTGATCGCGATCAACACCCACGACATCCCGCAGGTATTCTCCGCCGCCGCCGTGCGCGAATCCGAGGAAGCAAAACCCGCGACCTTGCAGGGCCGCGAGGACTGGCGCGACGTGCCGCTCGTCACCATCGACCCGCCTGATGCCAAGGATCACGACGACGCCGTGCATGCCGAGGTCGATTCCGATCCGGACAACAAGGGCGGCTTCATCGTCCACGTCGCGATCGCCGACGTCGCCTTCTATGTGCGGCCCGGCTCGGCGCTCGACGGCGACGCGCTGCAGCGCGGCAACTCGGTGTACTTCCCCGATCGCGTGGTGCCGATGCTGCCCGAGCGGATCTCCAATAATCTCTGCTCGCTGGTGCCGGGCGAGCCGCGTGGTGCGCTCGCGGTGCGGATGGTGATCGGCTCTGACGGCCGCAAGCGCTCGCACACCTTCCACCGCGTGCTGATGCGCTCGGCAGCAAAGCTCAATTACGCGCAAGCGCAGGCCGCCATCGACGGCAGGCCCGACGACACGACGGGTCCCCTGCTCGATCCGATCCTCAAGCCGCTGTGGTCGGCCTATGAACTGGTCAAGCTCGCGCGCAACGAACGCGACCCACTCGATCTCGATCTGCCCGAGCGCAAGATCCTGCTGAAACCGGACGGCACCGTCGATCGGGTGATCGTGCCGCAGCGGCTTGATGCGCACCGGCTGATCGAGGAGTTCATGATCCTCGCCAACGTCGCTGCGGCCGAGATGCTGGAGAAGAAGGCGCTGCCGCTGATCTATCGCGTGCATGACGAGCCGAGCCAGGAGAAGGTGCACAACCTCCAGGAATTCCTGAAGACGCTCGACCTGCCCTTCACCAAACAGGGCGCGCTGCGTCCCGCGCAGTTCAACCGTGTGCTGGCACAGGTCTCCGGCGAAGACTACGAGCCGCTGGTCAACGAGGTGGTGCTGCGCTCGCAGGCGCAGGCCGAATACTCCGCCGAGAACTACGGCCATTTCGGCTTGAACCTGCGCCGCTACGCGCATTTCACCTCGCCGATCCGCCGCTACGCCGATCTGATCGTGCATCGCGCGCTGATCCGCGCGCTCGGCCTCGGCGAAGGCGCCTTGCCGACCGACGAGAGCGTGGAGACGCTGGCCGAGATCGCCGCGCAGATTTCCGTCACCGAGCGCCGCGCGATGAAGGCGGAGCGCGAGACCACCGACCGGCTGATCGCGCATTTCCTTGCCGATAAGGTCGGCGCTTCGTTCCAGGGCCGCATCTCCGGCGTGACGCGAGCCGGCCTGTTCGTGAAGCTCGACGACACCGGCGCCGACGGCCTGATCCCGATCCGCACCATCGGCAGCGAGTATTTCAACTACGACGAAACCCGCCACGCGCTGATCGGCACGCGCAGCGGCGCGATGTATCGGCTCGGCGACGTCGTCGACGTGCGGCTGGTCGAGGCCGCGCCGGTGGCGGGCGCACTGCGTTTTGAGCTATTATCCGAAGGTCAGGCAATTCCGCGCGGCAGAAAACGTGACGGCGCAGGGTCCGAGCGCCGCGCCGCAGGATTCGGCAAGGGGCCGAATAAAGGATCCAGCAAGAAGGCGCACAAGGAACGGAAGGCACGCAAGAAAAAGGACCGCAAGCCGGCGAAGCCGACATCCGGCAAATCGAAGCGAGGCAAGTCATGGAAGTGACACCGCCCACAGTGGTCTGGACCCGCGACGCCGCTGAGCCCGAGAAGCGCGACGTGTGGACCGCGATGAAGCGCGGGTTCCTCAGCCGTTGTCCGCGCTGCGGAAAAGGCAAACTGTTCCGCAAGTTTCTCAAATGCGACGGCCATTGCCCGGTCTGCGATCTCGATTTCACCCCGCATCGCGCCGACGATCTGCCTGCCTATCTCGTCATCGTCATTGTCGGCCATATGGTGGTACCGACCGCGCTGTGGATCGAGACCGACTACTCGCCGCCGGTGTGGCTGCAACTTGCGATCTATCTGCCGTTCACACTGTTCGCATCGCTGGCACTGTTGCAGCCGGTGAAGGGAGCCGTGATCGGCTTGCAATGGGCCCTGCGCATGCATGGCTTTGACGAGAATCCCCCTAGCGACATCCCGCCGGTCTAGCTAAACCGGGCCACAAGAAGAAATGAAAGGGATGAAATGACTGAAGCTGCCGCCCCTGCCGCCGTCGTCCACCAGGGCGAAAAGGAAGCCGATCATCACGCATACTTCCGGCCGAAGGATGCGGCGACGCTGATCCTGATCGATCGTTCCGGCGCCAAGCCGAAGGTCCTGGTCGGCAAGCGCCACGACAAGGTGGTGTTCATGCCGGGCAAATTCGTTTTCCCGGGCGGCCGCGTCGACAAGGCCGACAACCGCGTGCCGGTCGCAGCCCCGATCACGCCGGAGCTCGAAGGCAATCTGTTGAAGGGCAGCCCGAAGATCACACCCGGCCGCGCACGCGCGCTCGCCAATGCCGCGATCCGCGAAGCCTGCGAAGAGACCGGGCTCTGCCTCGGCCGCAAGGTCGAGAAGACGACGAAGCTCGATGGCCCCTGGGCGCCGTTCGCCGACGCTGGTCTCCTGCCCGATCCGTCCGGCTTGTTCCTGATCGCGCGCGCGATCACGCCGCCCGGCCGCGTCCGCCGCTTCGACACCCGCTTCTTCACCGCCGACGCCTCGACGATCGCGCATCGTGTCGAAGGCGTGGTGCATGCCGATGCCGAACTGGTTGAGCTCGTGTGGGTCGAGATCGGCTCCGAGCCGCTCGCGGACGCGCACGCCATGACCAAGAACGTCCTCGCCGAGCTCGACCGCCGTCTCGCCACCGGCCCGCTCCG
This sequence comes from Bradyrhizobium sp. B120, assembly GCF_049075665.1. Lineage (NCBI taxonomy): Bacteria > Pseudomonadati > Pseudomonadota > Alphaproteobacteria > Hyphomicrobiales > Nitrobacteraceae > Bradyrhizobium > Bradyrhizobium sp. B120. The sequence goes on from NZ_CP185242.1 coordinate 4,955,471, forward strand.
TCACGATGCACCGGTGCCGTTCTTCCATTTCTACGGCGGCAAGATGCACAAGGACGTGCTGGGGGCCTGCCCCCAGCAACACCGGGACACAACGTCAGGTCAGCGCACCGCGCTCATCACCGCGGGCAGCATGTGCGCGGCGACCACCCTGTGTCCCTCCGCCGTGAAGTGAATGCCGTCCGGCTGGAGATAGTTGCGCAGGACCTCATTCCACCACATCGGGATCACGCGGATGTGCCGGCCGCGAAGCCGAGCCTCGATCGCAGCCAGCTCGGCATTCTGATCTCCCTGCCCGCGTCGACGCGCATTCCAGCCGCCGCCGCGGCGGTCGAGCAGCACGATCCTGGTCCCTTCGGGGACCGCGGAATCGAGCCGCGCCAGCATGCCCGCATTGGTATCGCCTGATATCCCCGCATTGGTCACGTGAACGCTCCGGCCCTTCGCGGCGAGCATCCCCTCGAGCTGGGCCGGCCAGGCGTCCGAACTGCTGACGCCCTTTCCCGCGACATTGCTCGCACCGATCGCAACGATCTGCGCCCGCGCCGGGCTTCCAATACAGAGCACCATCGCGATCAGAACGCCCGCGATCAGCGACAGCCTTCCCGGATAGACCATATCCCCCTCCCCGATGACAAAGGTGCCGGGTTGAAAATATCCTCTGCTCGTCGCCCAGATTGCAAGATTCTTCTTGAACGCCCTCATGGCGTTGCCGCCCGGCCTCCCTATCTGTTCCGCTAACGACATCAAGAACGGAACGGGGCAATGGCGAAGCGTCAACTCAAGCTCGGCGCATTCATGCGGCCGATCAGCATCCACACCGGCGCCTGGCGCTATCCCGGGGCCTGGCCCGACGCCAATTTCAACTTCGATCACATCAAGACGCTGATCCGGAAGCTCGAGGCGGGCAAGTTCGACGCCTTCTTCATGGCCGACCATCTGGCCGTGCTGAACATGCCGATCAACGCGCTGAAGCGCAGCCACACCGTGACGTCGTTCGAGCCGTTCACCCTGCTGTCGGCACTCGCGGCCGTCACCGAGAATATCGGCCTGATCGCGACCGGCTCGACCACCTTCGACGAGCCCTATCACGTCGCGCGCCGCTTCGCTTCGCTCGACCATATCTCCGGCGGCCGCGCCGGCTGGAATATCGTCACCACGTCCAATCCGGACGCGGCGCTGAATTTCGGCCTCGACGATCACATGGAGCACGCCGAGCGCTACAGGCGCGCCCGCGAGTTCTACGACGTCGTCACCGGCCTCTGGGATTCCTTTGCCGACGATGCGTTCGTGCGCGATGTCGAGTCCGGGCTGTTCGTCGATCCCGACAAGATGCATGTGCTCGATCACAAGGGCAAATATCTCTCGGTCCGTGGCCCGCTGAACATCGCCCGCCCCGTGCAGGGCTGGCCGGTCATCGTGCAGGCCGGCGCATCCGACGACGGCAGGCAGCTTGCGGCCGAGACGGCGGAAGCCGTGTTCACCGGCGGCGGCAGCCTTGCCGACGGACAGAAGCTCTATGCCGACATCAAGGGCCGCATGGAGAAGATCGGCCGCGATCCCGAGCATCTGAAGATCCTGCCCGGCGCCTTCGTGGTGGTCGGCGACAGCGTCGAGGAAGCCAAGGAGAAGCGCGCGCTGCTCGACAGCCGCGTGCATTACGACAGCGCGATCGCCTCGCTCTCGGTGATCCTCGGCACCGATGCGTCCGACTTCGATCCCGACGGGCAATTGCCGCCGATCCCGGAAACCAATGCCAGCAAGAGCGGCCGGCAGCGCCTCGTCGATGTCGCCGCGCGCGACAAGCTCACCGTGCGCCAGCTCGCGCAGCGCGTCGGCGGCTATGGCGGGCTCGCCTTCGTCGGCACGCCGCAGACCATCGCCGACCAGATGGAGGAATGGCTGACCGGCCGCGGCAGCGACGGATTCAACATCATGTTCCCCTATCTGCCGCAGGGGCTGTTCGAGTTCGTCGACAAGGTGGTCCCGGAACTGCAAAAGCGCGGGATTTACCGCACCGAGTACGAAGGGCGGACCCTGCGCGAGAATTTGGGCCTGCCGCGGCCCAAAAATCAGTTCTTCGAGCGCTAATCGGCCCGGAATCGGGGTGGTTTTGGCTCGGAAATCCTTGACTTTGGGCGGTTTCTGGCTAGTTTCCCGGCCAAACGCGGGCCGATTTGGCCGGCTCCCGATATCCCTGCAGTTTCGAGGTTTTGCACATGGCCAAAGCGGTCACCATCAAGGTCAAGCTCGTGTCGACGGCCGATACCGGCTTCTATTACGTCGCCAAGAAGAATTCGCGCACCATGACCGACAAGCTGGTCAAGAAGAAGTACGACCCGGTCGCGCGCAAGCACGTCGAGTTCAAGGAAGCCAAGATCAAGTAAGATCGCTTGCTTCCGACGTTTCGAACGGGGCCCTCGCGGCCCCGTTTTTGCTTTGTGGCTTAGCGTCATCCCGCATGATTCCCGGACAAGTCCCGGGGCGCAGGGCTCAGATGATCGCAAGCTTGGACGAGGGAAACGCAGGCGGCTACTCGGTCGCCTACGGCCGCGAGGACATCTACTTTCCGGTCTATGTCACGGCCGCTTTGGCCGCGATCTTCCTGACCGCGAGCTGGATCACGGGCGAGATCTATTGGCTGGCGCCTGCGGCGGCGGCGGGCGGCTTCACCTATTACAACATCCCCCTGCTGGAGGCCGGTCGTCCGACCATCGGTGCCAACCAGTACGGCATTTTCATCCAGGCCTTCGGGCTGATTCGCTGGCGCGCCATCACGCGCATCGATCTCGTCGAGATCGCCGAGCGCGCGATGACCGTTCACGAATTGCAGATCGCGCTCAACGGGCCGCTCGGCAGCGCACTGGTGGCCGATTGGCGCAAGCGGCCGGCCTATCGGCTGCTGATGCGCTTGCCGTGGCGCATGGACCATCGTGGCGTGGTCCGCGTCAGTCTCGAGCCATTCGACCGGACGCCCGACGAGATCCATCGGACGTTCCTCAGGATGTGGCGCTACTACCGGAGCTAGCCTTTGAACGCCTCATCACGCAGATGCGCGTCCGCGATACGCGCATCCGGATTGTGTGTGATGGTCATGAACCAAATGAGGCTGAAGAACAGCGACCACGCTGTGTTCCAATAGAACCAGTTCATCGGATCACCTCGAACAGCTTTGATCCGCGCCACCCGGCGAAGATCGCCGGCTGTGCAGGATGCCGCCAAGTCTACTGCACGACCTCGCCGTGCAGTGCCAGATCCAACCCTTCGCGCTCGATGTCGCGCGTCACGCGAAGCCCGACGAAGAGATTGATCACGAACAGGATGATCAGGCTCACCACCGCATCATACACGAAAACCGTCGCGACGCCGATGCATTGATTGATGAACTGGCCGGGATTTCCCTCCAGAACGCCGGCCGTACCACCATACTGCTCGACCGCGAATACGCCGGTCAGCAGCGCCCCGACGATGCCGCCGAGGGCATGGACGCCGAAGCAGTCCAGCGCATCATCGTAGCTGAACAAGCGCTTCAGGCCGGTGCATCCCCAATAGCAGCAGACGCCGGCGGCGATGCCGATGGCGAACGCGCCGACCGGCCCAACGAAACCGGAGGCCGGCGTGATCGCAACGAGGCCCGCAACCGCCCCCGAGCAGATGCCGACGACGGTGGGTTTGCCCTTCAATGCCCATTCCACCAGCATCCAGGTGAAGCTCGCCACTGCGGTCGCGATCTGGGTCACCAGCATGGCCATGCCCGCCTGCATTCCCGCCGTGACGGCGGAGCCGGCGTTGAAGCCGAACCAGCCGACCCACAGCAGCGAGGCGCCGATGAAGGTCAGCACCATGTTGTGCGCCGGCCCGGTCTCGACGCGCTTGCCGAGCATGATGGCGCACATCAGCCCCGCCACGCCGGCATTGATGTGCACCACGGTGCCGCCGGCGAAATCGAGAACCTTGACATAGGCCGCATCGTTGCCCGCCGAGAAGATCCCGTCAGGACCCCAGACCCAATGCGCGATCGGCGCGTAAACGAAGATCGCCCAGAGCCCGATGAACCAGAGCATCGCCGAGAACTTCATCCGCTCGGCAAACGCACCCGCGATCAGCGCCGGCGTGATGATGGCAAACGTCATCTGGAAGCAGATGTAAACCGACTCAGGGATGGTCGCGGCAAGCGGATTGGGATTGCCGATGCCACCCTTGCCGATGTCGCTCAGGATATCCTTGAGGAACATGCGATCCAGACCGCCGATGAACGGCGTGCCGGCACGAAACGCCAGGCTGTAGGTCAGGACGGCAAACAGGATCGTGACCAGGCAGGTGACGGCGAAGCTGGTCATCACGGTGTCGCCGACGTTCTTCTTGCGCACCATGCCGCCATAGAACAGGCCGAGCCCCGGGATCGTCATCATCAGGACGAGCGCGACGGATGTGAGCATCCAGGCGGTGTCGCCGGAATTCGGCGTGCACTTCTCGAGAATCTTGCCGCCGCAGGCCGGCGGTGCCGCCGCATCTTCAGCCAGCGCGAGGTCGCTGAACAGCAGGCAAAGAACGGCCACCCCCAGCAAGGCAACCACGATTCTCACGAGCTTCTGGCGCGTATATGTCCCAGACTCCATCATCGTCCTCCCTTCACAAGAAATGCTGGTGTTCGGAATGGGCGCAGCGCGCTCCGCGCGTAGGCGCCCGAAGGGCCACCTGCGCGCTCAGTTGTCGGGATGTCTCGAAGTGCCGCGTTGCTGACGGCGCGAAGCAGCGAAGTCGTCGCGGCATCAGGCAGGACGCGAGGCACAAGAGCTTCCTGCTCGGCGGCGCGGCGACGGCCGTGGTGCGCGGATGGCTGGAGAATGACGGCGACTAGCCTCATCGCGGCCAGCCCTTCCCATGGGTCCCCAGGCCGGAAACCTCAGCGACGGCTTCCGGCACGATTTCTAGCCAAATTCTATCAAGATTCGTGCCACCGACGCGTGCGGCGTAACACGTTGAAGACGTTGTGACTTCAATCCGCACACAGAACGGCGTCGCGCTCCATTGCACGTTCTCTTAGCAAGCGATTGATGTAAAAATAGGCAGCAATCGGCGACTGCCTTCGCACGGGGCAGTCGCCGTCTTGCCCGGAACCGGAGCTAGGCGGCCTTGAGCAGCGGCGGTTGCGCCGGCCGGATCAGCGCGAAGGCGACCTGGATGATGCCGCCGGCAAGACCGAGCGCGACGCCGATCCGCCAGGCCATGGTGTAGGAACCGAGCGAGTCGTAGATCAGCCCGCCTCCGTAAGCGCCGAGGAAGCTGCCGACCTGGTGGCTCATGAAGGCAAGGCCCTGGATCATCGCCTGCCAGCGCAGACCGAACATCTCCGCCACCGCGCCCGCGACCAGCGGACCGACGCCCATCCAGAGGAAGCCCATGATGGCGCCGAAAAGCAAGGTCGAGCCCGGCGTCGCCGGCAGCATGAAGTACCAGGCGAGCGCCAGCGAGCGCAGGATGTAGATGCCGCCGAGCAGCGCGAGCTTGTTCCAGCGCTGGCCGGCCCAGCCGAAGAACAGCGAGCCCAGCACGTTGAAGCCGCCGATCATGCCGAGCGTCTGCGCGCTCAGCATCGGATCGAGCCCGCAGATCGCCAGATACGACGGCAGATGGGTGGTGAGGAAGACGAGCTGCATGCCGCAGACCATGTAGGCGCAGGTCATGACCACGAAGGACGCGTTGCCGAACGCGGTCTTGGCCGCGGTCGCCGCCGTGGCGTTGCCTATATCATCGGCCGCGGGCTTCGGCAGCGGGATCTTGTCGACGCGACCGGCGTACAACGCGGCTGGAATCATCCCGATCGACAGGATGACGAATCCGGCAAGCCCGACGCGCCAACCGAACCCTTCATTGAGCATCTGGCCGATCGGTGCCGACAGCAGTGCGCCGAGCGAGCCCGCCGCGGAGACGATGCCGAGCACGGTCGAGCGCACCGTTTCCGACACCGCGCGCGCCGCGACCGACATGGCGATCGCATTCGCGGTGCAGGCGAGCGACAGGCCGATCAGCACACCGGCGCCGATCATGATGGCGACGAGGCCATGCGCCGTCGTCATCAGCACGAGGCCCGCGATGTAGGCCAGCGCACCGACCAGCATGATCGGGCGGAAGCCGTAACGAACTGTCATCGCGCCGGCGAACGGCTGCAGGAAGCCCCAGGCGAGGTTCTGCACCGCCAGTGCCAAGGTGAAATGCGACACCGAGATGCCGATGTCGTGCGTCAGCGGCTGCATGAAGATGCCAAGGCTCTGCCGCAGCCCCATGCTCAGCGTGAGCATGATGGAGGCACCGATCAGAATGGGAAGCGTGGGACGCAGGACCTGCAACAGGGGCATTGTTCTTATTCTCCCATGACGGCGCGGCACGCGTGCCACAGCCTGCGATTCACGCATGTTTTGGTTACACAGACCTGTGTACTTAGGCTATACAGGGGGCGACCTGTCAAGCGAAGAGGATCACGGCCGGCGCATGGCTTCCCCGCCTCCCAAACAGACCATGAAAGAGCGGATCCTCGAGACCGCCGACAAACTGTTCTACCTGCAGGGCATTCGCGCCATCGGCGTCGACACCATCGCGGCCGAGATCGGCATCAGCAAGCGCACGCTCTACAATCACTTCCCGTCGAAGGACGCGCTGATCGAGGCCTATCTGCAGCGCCGCTTCGTGCAGCCCCGCTCCTCCGACAAGCCGCCGGCCGAGCAGATTCTCGCAACCTTCGATTCGCTGGAGCGGCGCTTCTCGGCGAAGGATTTTCGCGGCTGTCCGTTCGTGAACGCAGTCGCCGAGCTCGGGCCGGACGACGAGGACCGCACCGTCCGCAATATCGCTGTCGCCTTCAAGGAAAGCCGCCGGGTCTGGTTTCGCGATCTGCTGCGGCAGCTTGGCGTGACGGATGCCGAGGCACTTGCGACCCAGCTCACGCTCTTGGTCGACGGCTCGATCGCGCAGGACCTCGTACGCGACGATCCGGCCATGGCGCGCGCGGCCAAGGAAGCCGCCCGTGTGCTGCTGGCGAATGCGGGCGTCAAGGTCGGCGGCCCCGCGCCCGCGGACAACACGCGCACTGGATAAATCCGGTTGCGTACACAAGTCCGGTTTGGTTGGTAGCGTGACGGCACGCGACGGCATTCCTGATTGGATATTCCGTCTGGCGAGATTGACGGCGACCGCGCGACAACCTGCGGCACAACTGGGGAACGACCATGGAAGATCTGAAGGTGACGGCCACCGGCTACGATTTCGCGCCGGCGCGCGCCGCCATGCAGCGCTATATCGACAACAATCTGCTGTCCGGAATCTCCTGGTCGGTGCTGGTCGGGCGCGACATCGCCGACACGGGCTGCGTCGGATGGGCCGACAAGGAAGCGCAGACCGCGCTGCGCACCGACCACATCTTCCGGGTCTTCTCCAACACCAAGCTGATCACTTCCTGTGCGGCGCTATTGCTGTTCGAGGATGGCCGCTTCCAGCTCGACGATCCGATCGAGAAATTCATCCCGCAGCTCCGCAACCGCAAGGTCCTGCTGAAAGGCGCGACGTCGATCGATCAAACCGAGCCCGCGAAGAGTTCGATCACCATCCGCCAATTGCTCAGCCACAGCGCCGGCTTGAGCTACGGTTTCTTCGATCCCGGCACCGTCATTTTCAAGGCGCTCAACGAGCGCGGCGTGCACAATCCCAATACCACCCTGGCTGAAATGGTCGACGTGCTGGCCGATCTGCCGCTGATCTATCAGCCCGGCACGTCGTGGGAATACTCGCTCGCGATCGACGTGGTGGCACGCCTGGTGGAAGTCGTCAGCGGCCAGACCTTCGACAAGTTCATCAAGGCGCGCATCCTCGATCCGCTCGGCATGGTCGATACCGGCTTCGTCGTTCCGGAGCAGGACCAGGGGCGCCTTGTCGCGTATTACGCAGGCGCCGATCTGATGGAGCCGATGAAGCCGGGCCTCACCCGCACCGACGATGCGCCCTTCCCCGGCGCCTATCGGCGCCCGGTCGCAAGGCTCAATGGCGGCGGCGGCCTGGTGTCCACGCTGCCCGACATGGTCGCGCTGATCCGCAGCCTGCTGCCGGGCGGACCGACCCTGCTGAAGCCGGACACCATCGCGATGATGATGTCCAACCAGTTGCCCGAAGGACAGTGGATCCGCTTCGCGATGATGGGCGAACAACCCGGCAAGGCGCACGGACTTGCCGGTGGCCTGATCCTCACCCCCTCGCCGATCGACCATCCCGACGCTACCGGCGAGTTCTACTGGGGCGGCGTCGCGGGCACCCAGTGGTGGATTTCGCCGAAGACCGGCATGGCCGGCGTCATGATGGCGCAGCGCCAGATGGCGTTCGTCCATCCGTTCTCGTTCGAGTTCAAGCGGCTGGCCTATGACGCGGTGAAGCGCGGGAGGTAGGACACAGCTGGTAGCCCGGATGGAGCCAACGGGTCGCGCGAACGCGCGCCCGATGACAGGCTCCGCGAAATCCGGGACTATTGTGCAACTGGCGAGAACCCCGGATTGCGCTTCGCTTCATCCGGGCTACGGGAGCTGAAACGAGAGGCCGCGGCGTACTGGATACCCGCTTTCGCGGGGTATGACGACGGATGATACGGAAGGTATGACGCCCGCTACGCCGCCGCCGAGACCACGCGGTTGCGGCCGTCGTGCTTGGCGCGATAGAGCGCGGTGTCGGCGCGCTTGAGCACGTCGGTGACTAGCTCGCCCTTGCGCTCCAGCGTGGTGAGCCCGATCGAGATCGTGACCGTGATCCGCTTGCCGCCCTTCTCGACGGCAAACGGCTCGCCCGCGATCGAGCGGCGCAGCCGCTCGGCGACCATGCCGGCGACATGCAGATCCGTCTCCGGCATCACGATCACGAACTCCTCGCCGCCATAGCGGCAGGCGAGATCGATGCCGCGGATCGACTTGCGGATGCGAACGGCGAATTCGCGCAGCACGTCGTCGCCGGCATCGTGGCCGTAGGTGTCGTTGATCGCCTTGAAGTAGTCGATGTCGAGGATCATCAGCGCCAGCGGCTTGCCGCGGATCGAGGCCTGCTCCGCCAGGGTCGCGAGATGGCTCTCCATGTAGCGCCGGTTATTGAGGCCGGTCAGCGCATCCGTGATCGCCATCTCGATCGAGTTCTGCACGTTGTCGCGCAGATGATCGGTGTAGCGGCGGCGGCGGATCTGGGTGCGCGCCCGCGCCAGCAGCTCGTTCTTGTCGACCGGACGCAGCAGGTAGTCGTTGACGCCGATCTCGAGCCCGCGCATCAGCCGCGCATTGTTGTCGGCATCCGAAACCGCGAGGATCGGCACCTGGCGCGTGCGCTCAAGCGAACGGGCCTGGCTGCACAGCCGCAGACCATCGAAATTGTCGAGGCTAAGCGACACGATCAGGAGGTCGTAATTGCCCTCGGCGGCGTGGAACAAGGCTTCCGCCGGATTGGTTTCGACATCGACGGTGTGCTCGGCCGAAAGGATCGGCGCCAGCTTCTCGTAGGACGACGGCCTATCGTCGACCAGCAGGATGCGGCCGCCGGTGCCACGATCCGCGATCGCGCTGCGTTCGGGAGCCTGCATGCCGATCTCAAGCGAGGTGATGGCGCGCATGCGCAGCTCATCGGTCATCATCTTCAGCCGCGTCAGCGAGCGCACGCGCGCGATCAGCACGACGTCGGACACCGGCTTGGTGAGGAAGTCATCGGCGCCGGCCTCAAGGCCGCGCACGCGATCGGACGGACTGTCGAGCGCGGTGACGATGACGACGGGGATGAAATGGGTTGCCGGATTCGATTTCAAACGGCGGCAGACCTCGAAGCCGTCCATATCGGGCATCATGACGTCGAGCAGGATGATGTCGCATTCGGCGCGCGCGCAGATTTCCAGCGCCTCGGTCCCGTTGGAAGCGGTCAGCACATCGAAATATTCGGCCGACAGCCGGGCTTCCAACAGCTTGACGTTCGCCGGAACGTCATCGACGACGAGGATACGCGCGGACATGGCACCACAACTCCCCTATCCGATAAAGCGTCGGACAGTCTCAATAAATTTGCCGACCGAGATCGGCTTGGACAAATAGGCTTCGCAGCCGCCCTCGCGGATGCGCTCTTCATCGCCCTTCATGGCGAAGGCGGTGACCGCGACCACCGGAATCGTGCGCAGGTCGGGATCGTCCTTGATCCAGCGCGTGACCTCCAGGCCGGACACCTGGGGCAGTTGAATATCCATCAGGATGAGATCGGGGCGCAGCTTGCGGACGAGATCGAGCGCTTCGAAGCCATTGCTGGTGCCCGAAGTCTGATAGCCATGCGCTTCCAACAGATCGCGAAAGAGCTTCATATTGAGCTCGTTGTCCTCCACGATCAGGACGGTTTTGGCCATCCCGTCCCTCCCAGACTTAGGAAACAGGCCCGGCTGCGGCACCTCACGCACCGCGCGCGGAGCGCGTCGAAAATGTGAATTCAAACTAGCGCCAGAATCGCTCTAACCCGTTAACCCGACGTCCAACTTCCGCAGCGTGGTTTCAGTTGCTTGAACACATGCGGAAGACTCGGGCATGATGGGCCTCTCATTAGAGACCATAAGTTAACGGAAAGGCAAACCGGCGCGTTGAAAAAGCCTGTTCACAACCCCCGGGAAGTCGCTGAAATCGTTGCGATTCAGGCGCTCGGCTTCATTGCCGGCGATCCCGAGCGGCTCGGCTTGTTCCTGGCCGAAACCGGAATCGGTCCGGAGACGCTGCGGAACGCTGCGTCCAATCCTCAATTTCTTGCGAGCGTGCTCGATTTCGTGATGCGCGACGATGCCACCGTGAAGGCGTTCGCCGCGGCCTCCGAACTGCACCCGACCAACATCGCTGCCGCCCACCAGGTGCTGGGCGACCCGAAATGGGAGCGCGACGTGCCGTGACGACGGCAGCGCCAGCTCCCGACGGCTCCCTCAGTTTCTGCCGAGACTGCCTCGGCGATCTCGATATCAAGGTGAAGCGATGCAGCCATTGCGGCTCGCCGCGGCTAGTCCGTCATCGCACCCTGCCCGCGCTGGCGCTGGCGCATATCGACTGCGATGCGTTCTATGCCACCGTCGAGAAGCGCGACAATCCTGAGATCGCCGACCGCCCCGTCATCATCGGCGGCGGCAAGCGCGGTGTGGTGTCGGCGGCCTGCTACATCGCCCGCACCTACGGCGTCCGTTCGGCGATGCCGATGTTCAAGGCGCTGGAACTCTGCCCCGACGCCACCGTGATCCCGCCCGACATGGCGAAATACGTCCGGGTCGGGCGCGAGGTGCGCCAGGCCATGCAGGCGCTGACGCCGCTGGTCGAGCCGCTGTCGATCGACGAGGCCTTCCTCGATCTCTCCGGCACGCAGCGCGTCCACGGCATGATCCCGGCCAAGGTGCTCGCCAAATTCGCCCGCGACGTCGAGCGCGATATCGGCATCACGGTGTCGGTCGGGCTGTCCTGCAACAAGTTCCTCGCCAAGATCGCCTCCGACCTCGACAAGCCCCGAGGCTTCGCCACGCTCGACCAGGACGAGGCGCGCGAGATGCTGGCCAGCAAGCCGGTCGGCTTCATCTACGGCGTCGGCCCTGCGACCCAGGAGAAGCTGGTGCAGCGCGGCTTCCGCGTCATCGCCGACCTGCAGCGCGCCGACGAGAACGAGCTGATGAAGCAGTTCGCCAGCGAAGGCCGCAGGCTGTGGCAACTGGCGCGCGGCATCGACGACCGCAGCGTGGTGCCCGATCGCGGCGCCAAGACGATCTCGAGCGAGACCACCTTCGAGACCGACATCCGCGATTTTGCAATCCTGGAAAAGCTGCTCTGGAAGCTGTCGGAGAAGACCTCGGCGCGGCTGAAGAGCAGCGACCTCTCAGGCTGCACCATCACGCTGAAGCTGAAGACCGCCGACTTCCGTCAGCGCACCCGCTCGCAATCGATCCAGACCCCGACCCAGCTCGCCGCCAAGATCTTTGCGGTGACGCGCGAGATGCTGGCCAAGGAGATCGACGGCACCGCCTTCCGCCTGATGGGCGCCGGCGTCAGCGCGCTGCGCCCGGGCGCGCAGGCCAACGATTCCGACATGCTCGACCGCCGCTCGGCGCACGCCGAACGCGCGATCGACAATCTGCGCAAGAAGTTCGGCAACGCCGCCGTGATCCGGGGCATTGCCTATGAGGGGCCGGGGAAGCCGGCGGAGGAGTAATCGATCGTCATGGCCGGGCTTGACCCGGCCATCCATCCAGGAAGATTCTTTGAAGAGCGATGGATGCGCGGGTCAAGCCCGCGCATGACGACCCGTATCAATCCGCGACGGCCACCGCCTCGATCTCGATCAGCCATTCCGGCGCCGCGAGCGCGGTGACGCCGACAAGCGTCGAGGCCGGCGGCTCCATGCCCTCGAAGAACGCCGAGCGCGCCTTGCCGATGATCGGGCGAAGCTCCGGTCTGTAGCCGACGACGAAGGTCGTGATCTTGACGATGTTGGAATAGCTTGCCCCGGCGGCCTTCAACGCCATGCCGAGGTTCTGCATCACCTGCGTCGTCTGCGCGGCGAGATCGCCGGCGCCGACCACCCGGCCCTCTTCGTCGGTGGAAACCTGTCCGGAAATGTAGATGGTGCGCGCGCCTGACGCGACCACGACGTGGGAGTAAGCCGGATTGTGATGCAGACCGCTGGGGCGCAGATGGTCTGATTTGCTCATGAGATGCCTCCCTGACACGCGTGTTTTGGGAAGCGTACTCGTGTCTGATGGTTCCGGCCAGTGCGGTCTCGCGGAGCACTCCGCTGTCGTCCCTGCGAAAGCAGGGACCCATAACCACCGAAGGTGATTATCGCGCGACGCTGAGGCCACAGCGCCCTTAACAACTCGGCCCTGTGGTTATGGGTCCCGGGTCGCGCTTCGCTTGCCCGGGACGACACCGAATGGGTGGCGATCGCCAGCCGTCACTTGCAGGGCTTGGAATCCCTGACGTCGAACTTGTCGAGCGCGCCCGAGATCACGAAATCGTTGTAGTCCAGTACCAGCGCGCGGGAGACGCCGTTCTCGTAGAGTTCGAACGACATCGCGTAGACCGGCGTCTGCTCGCCATCCTTGGCGCGGGCATCGCTGTCGTAATAGCTCACCGTCACCGGCCAGCGCGTCATGGTCTTCATCGCGTCGCTCGCCGTCGACGGATCGGGCGATGACGGCGCGCGGTCGCCTGTGATCGGCCGGCCGATCACGGTCAGCGTGTTGTAGACCTTCTCGCCATTGTCGGAGCCGTCATAGACGGTCTGCTCAAGCACCGATTTGCCGTCGCGGGCGGCGGCGATGATGTGCTGGATCTGCTCGGTCGGGAACACGATCTTGCCGTCGAGGTTGAATGTCTTCTTCACCGGCTGGGTCAGCTTCACGGTGATATGATCGCCCACGCGCTCGGCGATCCCGTCGACCGGCGACGAGTCACTGTCGTTCATCCGCGTGTCGATCTTGAAGCGATAGCTCTTGCCCGACGCGTCTTCCCAGGACGAGGAGCGCAGATCGGACAGCGTCACCTTGCCCTCGCCGCTGTCGAGCTCGGACACCTGGCGGAATTCGGAGGTGTAGCCTTCGCAGGAGCTGCCGGAGAAATTGTAGAGGATGCGCCCGCGCGCATCGCTGACCGAATTGGAGCCGCGCGATTTCACCAGGCTGAGATCGTACAGCGCCTGATGCGCCAGAAACGGCCCGCCGGCCGCAGCGGCCGCCCCATGAACCAGACCGGTTCCTGCGGCAACCGCGATCGTGAGCACCAGGGCACGCGACGGATTCCGAAACGGCAAGGTCATGGTTTTTCCTCGAGGAGGCAGGGATTCGCCACAATAGTGACGGTGGTATTGCGCCGCAACTGGGGCAAGTCTGACAAAATCGCAATGTAAGCAGCGAAAACGCCGTCATTCTTGGCAGTTTTCCGCGCGATTCCGCACGTCATGGCCGCGCTGGCCTCACCTTACCGTCGCTTGCAACCGGCGGCACGATGCGCGAAACAATCGAAACAAACTTGGCCCTGACCGCGTTTCAGGCTTCGTGCAATTCCAATTGAGGGACAAAAATGGCGGGTACCGTCGAACAGAAACTGGCGTCACAGGGCATCACACTTCCACAGCCGACCTCCCCGGTCGCGAACTATGTCCCCTTCGTCCGCAGCGGAAACCTGCTGTTCGTCTCGGGCCAGGTCTGTTTCAACGCCGAAGGCAAGCTGATCGCGAAGGGCAAGTTAGGGGCCGGCGTCACGCTCGAACAAGGCGTCGCCGCGGCGCAGGGCTGCGCGATCAACCTCTTGGCCCAGGTCAAGGCCGCGCTCGGCGATCTCGACAAGGTGGTGCGCGTGGTGCGGCTCGGCGGCTTCATCAACTCGGCGCCGGACTTCTTCGACGGACCGAAGGTGCTGAACGGCGCTTCCGACCTGATGGTCGCAGCGTTCGGCGACAAGGGCCGCCATGCCCGCACCACCGTCGGCGTCGCCTCGCTGCCGGCGGACGCTGCGGTCGAGGTCGAAGGCGTGTTCGAAGTCGCCTGAGCGATGCGCGCTCCTGATTGGCTGACCAAGCGGCCGGTCGCCCATCGCGGCCTGCATGATGCCGCACGCGGCATCATCGAGAACATGCCGGCCGCGGCCACCGCCGCGGTCGCGGGCAATTTCGCGATCGAGTGCGATATCCAGCTCACCGCCGATGGCGAGGCGATGGTGCATCACGACGATGCGCTCGGCCGTCTCACCGAGGGTTCGGGCCTGCTGTCGGCCAAGACCGCAGCCGAGCTGAAGGCGGTGAAATTCAAGAACACCTCCGAGCAGATGATGACGCTCGGCGACCTCTGCGCGCTGGTCGCCGGCCGCGTCCCGCTGGTGGTCGAGGTGAAGAGCCATTTCGATGGCGACCGCAAGCTGGTAGCCCGGATGGCCGAGGTGCTGTCGTCCTATTCCGGCCCTGTCGTCGGCATGTCGTTCGATCCCGACCAGGTGCTGGCACTGCGCGAGGCCATGCCGAACCTGCCGCGTGGCATCACCGCCCAGCGCACCTATGACGACAGTTCCTGGACCAAGCTGACGCCGGCCCAGCGCGACGGCATGCTGTACCTGCGCCACGGCTTCAAGACCGAGCCGCATTTCGTTGCCTTCTGGGTCAACCAGCTGCCGGCGCCGGCGCCCTGGGTCGCCCGCAATGTGTTCGGCTGCCCGCTGCTGGCCTGGACCGTGCGGACGACGGAACAGCGCGAGCGCGCGGCCCGCTACGCCGACCAGATGATTTTCGAGGGGTTTGTGCCGGGAACCTGACATGTCGCCGGTAGTCTTGAACTCGTCGCTGCGACGCACGATCTTGGCAAGGGTTGGTCAAAGCGTTGGTCGTCATCGGCGATGGCGGAATGCGGAGCATGATCCGGAAGTGGAGCCAGCTGTTCCGGAAAGATCATGCTCAAAAGAGGCACCGGTCTTCACTCTCGATGGCGTCGTCTGAAATCACCCTAGAGGCTGTAGCTGATATCGGCGGTATTCCGGCCGCCGAATGGGACGCCTGCGCCAATCCGAAGGCGGATGCGGACAGCATCCACAGCCTCGACACGCTGGCCTCGCCCGGTTCCGCAGGCGATTGCCAGACGACTGCAGGTTCGAGCTATAACCCCTTCGTCTCCCACGCTTTTTTCGCCGCCGCCGAAGCCTCCAACTCGGCCTGCCCGCGAACCGGCTGGGGACCGCGGCATCTGATCGCAAAGCTCGATGGCCGGATCGTCGGCGTCGTGCCGTGTTACCTGAAATCGCACTCGCAGGGCGAATACGTGTTCGACCGCGGCTGGGCCGAGGCCTATCACCGCGCCGGCGGCAGCTATTATCCGAAGCTCCAGGTCTCCGTCCCCTTCACGCCCGCGACCGGGCCGCGGCTGTTGATCCGCGCCGGCGTCGACCGCGAGGCGATCGGCTCGGCGCTGGCGCGGGGCTTGCGGGCGCTCTGTAACGCCACCGAAGCCTCCTCGGTGCACGTCACCTTTGCCCGCGAGGACGAGGCCAAGTTTCTCGGCGCACACGGCTTCCTGCAACGGACCGACCAGCAGTTTCACTGGCACAATGAAGGCTACAAAACCTTCGACGATTTTCTGGGCTCCCTGAACTCCCGTCACCGCAAGGGCATCAAGCGCGAACGCCGCGAGGCGGTGACCGCCGGGATCACCATTCACTGGCTGACCGGCTCTGACATCACCGAGGACGCCTGGGACGCATTCTTCGAGTTCTACATGGAGACCGGCTCGCGCAAATGGGGCCGGCCGTATCTGACCCGGGAGTTCTTCTCGCTGATCGGCGAGAGCATGAGCCGGGACGTGCTGCTGATCATGGCCAAGCGCAACGGCCGCTGGATCGCCGGCGCCATCAACTTCATCGGGTCGGACACGCTGTTCGGCCGCAACTGGGGCGCGATCGAGCACCACCCGTTCCTGCATTTCGAGGTCTGCTACTACCAGGCGATCGATTTCGCGGTTCAGCGCGGGCTCAAGGTGGTCGAGGCCGGCGCGCAGGGCGAGCACAAGCTGGCGCGCGGCTACCTGCCGCAGACCACCTATTCGGCGCATTTCATCGCCGATCCCGGCCTGCGCCGCGCGATCGCCGATTATCTCAAGCGCGAGCGCGACTACGTTGCCGAGGTCGGCCGCGAGTTGGCCGAAGCAGGGCCGTTTCGCAAGACGGCCGACGACGACGCTTGACGTTTCAGCCGCGACCGAGACATTAGACCCACAAAATCCAGGGAGCCGCCGCCATGCCCGCCGCCTATGACAACAACAACCCCTTCGCAAAAATCCTGCGCGGCGAGTTTCCGTCCTACAAGGTCTACGAGAACGAGCAGGTGCTCGCCTTCCTCGACATCATGCCGCGCTCGCCCGGGCATACGCTTGTCATTCCGAAGGCCCCTGCCCGCAACATCCTCGACATCAAGGCGGACGACTACGCCCATGTCGCACGTGCCGCCCACAAGATCGCCGCCGCGGCGATGAAGGCATTCGAGGCCGACGGCATCACCGTGCAGCAATTCAACGAGCCGGCCGGCGGCCAGGTCGTGTTCCACCTGCACATGCACGTGATGCCGCGCAAGGACGGCGTCGCGCTGTTGCCGCCTGCGAGCCACAAGGAAGACGGCAAGGTGCTGGAGGCGCACGCGGCGAAGCTGATCGCGGCGTTGAAGTGACGCCGAAGGCGTCATCCCCCGGTGCGCAATTGCGCACCTGAGGGCGGCGCGTAGCGACGAACCCGGGATCTCGACGACGGAGAGCTTCACTCCTCGTCATTCCGGGGCGCGCCTCTTGGCGCGAGCCCGGAATCCATTTCACCACGAAACGCGCGGACCGATGGATTCCGGGCTCGCGCTCCGCGCGCCCTCAGGTGCGCAATTGCGCACCGGGGGAATGACGGTGGAGAGGTCTCACTCCGTCTCGAAATCCCCGGCCTGCGGCGGAGCCAGCGGGGTGAATTCGCAACGATCCGGCTTGACGTCGATCAGCGGCGTCTCGTCGAGGCAGTCGAGGCCGCGCACCAGGATGACATTGCCTTCGACGCCGACCAGTTTCACGATCGAGGTCCCGATCGGGTTCGGGCGCACCGGCGAGCGCAGCGAGAAGGTGCCGCGGGTGTTGCCATTGTTCTTCGGGCTTTGCAGCACGATGTCGCGGCGCGACTGGTGCAGCCAGTACAGCACTTCGAGGTTCGAATAGAAATCGACGCCCTTGATCGCGGCGACCCAGGGCTCGAAGATCTCGAGCCGGCACACCGGGCCGTCATGCCGCCCCTGCCGCGGCGTCGCCAGCCGCGAGGTCCAGGGCGTGCGGATGCGGCCGATGAAGACAAGCCCGGCGTCGCGTGCCGTCGGCATGTCGACGGCGACCTCGCCCTGGCGCAATTCCATTTCACGTACCATGTCTCAGTCCAACGATATGTTCAGCATCTTGACCACGCCCGCCCACCGCGCGCGATCGGTATCCACGAATTTGTCGATCTCGGCCTGGCTCTTGACGCGCAGCGGCGGAAAGCCGATCCGGACTAGCGAAGCGCGAAACGCCTCGTCGTTCAAGGCCCGGTCGAGGCTCTCCTTGATCTTGCCCGCGATGTCGTCAGGCACTTTCGACGGCGCCGCAATACCATACCAGACGCTGACCGCATAATCGGGATAGCCGCTCTCGGCAATCGTCGGCAGATCGGGCAGATCGGGGACGCGTTCGGTCGAGGTGACGGCGAGCGCGCGCAGCATGCCTGATTTGACCGGCGGTAGCGCGGTGCCGAGCGTGTCGAACATCAGCTGGATGTTGCCTGACAGCAAATCTTGCAGCGCGGGTCCTGCGCCCTTGTACGGCACGTGGGTCATCTCGACGCCGGCCATCTGCTTGAACATCTCGCCGGCGAGGTGAACGGTGCCGCCGGTGCCGGCCGATCCGAAATTGAGTTTGCCGGGATTTTTCCTGGCGTAGGCGACGAACTCCGCGATCGTCTTTGCCGGGACGGACGGATGCACCTCCATGATCATCGGCGCGTCCGTGATCACGGACAGCAGGCGGAAATCCCTGGCCGGATCATAAGGCAGCTTCTTGTAGAGCAGCGGATTGAGCACGAAGATCGAAGCGGCCGTCACGAACAGCGTGTAGCCATCGGGGTCGGAACGCGCCACTGCTTCGGCGCCTATCGCGCCCTGCGCGCCGGCCTTGTTCTCGACCACGACGACCTGCTTGAGATCGCGCCCGAGATATTCGCCGACGATGCGGCCGAGCACGTCGGTCGGTCCACCAGCGGCGTAGGGCACCACGAGCTTGATCGGACGCGTCGGATACTCCGCGGCACGCGCTGGCGGCGCGGCTACCAGCAAGGCAGTCAGAGCCACGATGAAGGCCGATGATGCGCGCCGCTGCATGACGTTCCCCGTTGTCGTTTTCTTGGAGAACGAGAGTAACGGATAATGCGGTTGCCGCAATCAGCCGAGCCAGTATTTGCCCGACAGCATGACGATTTCGCCCACGATCACGCCGGCGAAGATCGATTTCCTCGCCAGCATGAATGCAACGAAGCCCGCGGCGACGGCGCCGTAACGCAGCCAGTCCGGCACGCTGGCGAGCGCACCCGGCGGCTGCACCACGATCTGCGCAATGATACCGGCGAGGATCGCGGTGGCGACCGCCCTCACCCAGACCAGCAGCTCGGAATTCTCGTCGATGCCGCCGCCGAACCACAGGCCGAGCATGCGCCAGATCTGGTTGGGGATGACGCCCGCCACGAACAGGATCGCAAGCGCGTGCCAGTCGCCGATGAAGCCCGTCATGCGCTCGCCCTCACGATGCCCGCCCTCGCGCGGTGCACGCCGTAGGCGATGGTTCCCGCGACAACGCCGCTGACCAGGATGTCGACACCGCTGTTCAGCATCGCCGCCAGCGGGAACAGCAGCAGACCAAGCACCAGCGCAATGACGTCGGCGAGCTCGCGGCAGTTGCGCGCGGTGGAGAACAGGAAGGCGAGCGGCGTCAGCATCAGCATGCCGGCGGCGAGCAGCGGCGTGAGATTGGCCGCGAGCGTGTAACCGATCGTATTCGCGATCAGGCAGACCGACACCAGCCCGCAGCCGAGCCCGTGGATGAAGGCAATCCGCCGGTTGCGCGGCACCTGCGGCAGGAAGCGGAAGCACTCGACCCACAGCGTCACGGCTGTGAGGTGCGCCACAAGAATCAGATGCCGGCGCTTGGTGTCCTCCGTGCGCATCATCGGCAACACCGACACCACCATCGGGAACAGCCTGATCGCGCTGACGGTGACCGCGATGGCCGATTGCAGCACGGTGGCGCCGGAGCCGAGCGTGGTGATCACGATGATCTGTGCGGGCCCCGCCCAGACGAACGCGGTGCTCGCCAGGGTCCAGCCCAGCGAGAAGCCGGAATCATGCGCCAGCGCGCCGATGCCGAGATAGGTCGCAAACAGCACGAGGGTCAGCACGGTGGCGCCGATCGACCGCGCGCCCCACAGGAAGGCGCGGAACGAGGTCTGCCATTGCGGAGAATCGAGCGGAGGAAGCGCCACGGGAAGCCGGATGGTTTTGCAATATCGGCGGCTTAGGGCGTGGTGCTCAATGGGTCAAGCAAGCGGCTGCACAGCACTGCTATGCGACGGTGACAGTCCCAGCCGTCATTGCGAGCGAAGCGAAGCAATCCATTTCTCCGCGTCTGCGGGCCGATGGATTGCTTCGTCGCTTCAGCGCAAAATTGCTTTGCAATTTTGTCGCGAGCTCCTCGCAATGACGGCCCGCGCGCGGTCCGCGTTAGGACCCTCTGAGCGCTTCGCCGAAGGCGATCACCCAATCACGCTGTGCCTCGGTATCCGGGACCTTGATGCCACGGGCTTCTTCGATCAGCCTGAGTGCTTCGGCGGCCTCGATCCCGGAACAGATCATTGCACAGGCTGCGATCACGGATGAACGGCCGATGCCTGCCCGGCAGTGGATAGCAACCGAGCGCCCGCCCGAGACCTCACGCGAGATCAAACCAGCAAGGTGCCGCGTCGCGTCCATTGCGGGAATACCGCGATCGGGGATCGAGAAGGACAGAAACGCCATGTCCCTCTCACGGCAAAGTAGAGCTTCGTTCTGCAACCCGAGTTCAGAGACTTCGTCCGGCTCGAGGAGGCTTACGATCAGGTCGAGGCCGGCGGACTTCCATCCGTCTATGTCAATTGCGAGCCAGTCATCTGCCCTGGGACGTGCCATGATCGCGAGCCGTCCACGGGTCGGAATTGCGATCCAATGCAGTCTGGACATTCCAAGCCTCTCGTCCCCAGTGCATGTGACCGTTAGATCAAATGGTCGACGACCATAACCCCAAAAAGATTACGGCACAGGCTGCGCCCGTGCCCTCACGCCCTGTTCTTGAGAACAAAGCACGCCCCGCCCGCCTTGCGGATGCGGGTGCACAGGCCGTCGGCCTCGGGGCGCGTGTCGGCGCCGATGCGCACCTGGTAGAACATCGCGCTACCGCGGCTGCGCAGCCGTGAGCCGAGCAGGCTCGGATCCTGATCGCCGATCACACTCGATAGCCGCTTGATGGCGCGGGCATACATCGCGAGCGCCTTGTCGCGGCTGAAGCCGGCGGCGAGCTGCACACCCCAGACCTTGGCCGCCGACAGCGTGATGTGTTGCTCGAGCCCGGCCACGAACGGGTTGGGCGCGCGCTTCAACAATGCCATCAGCTCGCGGCAACTCGCGGTCGGCGCACGCGCTGGCATCTTGCCGTTGCGGCCGGCGGCGGCCCAGTCGTCGACGCTGGAGCCGGTGATCGCGGAGACGTAGTTGCGCGTCTCCTGCGGCATGTAGCCGGAGCCGGCGAGCCAGTCCTGGATCCGGCGCGGGCCGGCATTGTAGGCGGCGGCCGCGAGGCCGAGATTGCCGAACTGGTTGCGCAGCTCGCTCAGGAATTCGGCCGACTTCGGCAGCGCCTGGACGGGATTGAAGGGATCAAGAAGCCCGCGCTCGTTGGCCGTGCCCGGCATGAACTGCGCGATGCCCTGCGCGCGCTGGCCACTGCGGGTTATGGGACCGACCGCGTCGGCCTGGAAACGGCTCTCCTGCCAGATCACGCGCGCGAAGAATTCGAGCGGCAGGTCGTTCGCCCGCGCCGCCGACTCGATCATCAGGCACATCGCCTCGCGGGTGTCGCTCTCGCGCGCGTCGTCTGCGGGCTTGTCGGTTGCCGCTGCGGGCTTCTCGGCAGGTGGCGCGGGCGTGTCCGCCGGAGGTGCGGCAGGTTTCCCGGCTGATGGTGTGGCCTGCTCTCCCGGCGGCGGCGCAGGCTGCTCCGCCGGCGAGGCCGCGGGTTTCTCGGTGGGCTTGTCCGCGGGAGGCGTGGCGGGCTGCTCGGGGCTTGGCGACGTAGGCGGAGGTGCGGCAGGCGCGTCCTCCGCACCGGCCGGCGACACCAGCACCAGAAGCATGACCCATGCGGCGCAAAGACCTGTTCGCATCGCAAATCTGTTCCCGCGCGGCGTGGCTTGACACCGCAAGCTCGTGGTCTAGCTATGGACTGAAATGATGGCGCACAAAAGGGAGCGCAAAATGGCCGCAGCTTCGGACGACCAACTCGGCTTTGCCCCCGACGACGACGCCCCGATCGGCTACATGAAGCGGACCCGCGACTATTATGCGGCGATCGGCTACACCACCCCCTACCGCTGGGCGCACTACACGTCCGCCCCGTTTCAGCCGCTGAAGAAGCCGCTGAGCCAGTCCCGCGTCGCGATCATCACGACGGCGGCGCCATTCGATCCCGCCAAGGGCGACCAGGGCCCCGGCGCGAAATACAATGGCGGGGCAAAGTTCTATTCGGTCTATGACGGCGACACGTCAGAGGAACACGATTTGCGGATCTCGCACATCGCCTATGACCGCACCCACACCACGGCGACCGACAGCGGCACCTGGTTCCCGCTGGCGCAACTCAAGCGCCTCGCCGCGGAAGGCACGATCGGCGAAGTCGCGCCGCGCTTCTTCGGCGCCCCGACCAACCGCAGCCACCGCGTCACCATCGAGACCGATGCGCCCGAAATCCTCAAGCGCTGCCGCGACGACAAGGTCGACGCCGCGGTGCTGGTGCCGAACTGCCCGGTCTGCCACCAGACCGTCAGCCTGGTCGCACGGTATCTCGAGGCCAACGGCATCCCGACCGTCGTGATGGGCTGCGCCAAGGATATCGTCGAGCACGCCGCGGTGCCGCGCTTCCTGTTTTCCGACTTCCCGCTCGGCAACTCCGCCGGCAAGCCGCGCGACGTCGCTTCGCAGGCTCTTACGCTGGAGCTCGCGCTGCGCGTGCTGGAGCAAGCTCCCGGTCCGCAGACCACCGTGCAATCGCCGCTGCGCTGGAGCGAGGACGCCGGCTGGAAGCGCGATTACAGCAACGCCGACGCACTGAGCGCCGAGGAGCTCGCCCGCCTGCGCCGCGAGTTCGACGCGCAGAAGGAAATCGCGAGGGGTCTTCGCGTGGCGTAGGGCTCGGCGTTAGACACGATCACTCACCCAACTCACGGTGTCTTCGCCCGGCTCGACCGGGCGATCCAGTATTCCAGAGACACCGGTCAGTTACGGAGAAGCCGCGGCGTACTGGGTCCCCCGGTCAAGCCGGGGGACGACAGCGAGGCGAAATGCCTACGCGTGCGTCGGGACGGCATCATGTGACATTGCTTCCTCGCTGCCCGCATAACGCCGCGCCAGCGCGGCGCAGGTCATCAGCTGGATCTGGTGAAACAGCATCAGCGGCAGCACGACCAGGCCGACCGACTGCCCGGCGAGCAGCACGCTCGCCATCGGCAATCCGCTCGCCAGACTCTTCTTCGAGCCGCAGAACATGATGGCGATGCGGTCGGCGCGCGAGAAGCCGAGCAGCTTGCTGCCGAAATTGGTGATCAGCAGCACAATCACGAGCAGCAGCGCATCGAGGCCGAGCACGATGGCCATCTGTGTTGCGTTGACCTGGTGCCAGATGCCGTGGCTGACGCCGTCGCTGAACGCGGTGTAGACGATCAAGAGGATCGAGCCGCGGTCGACCAGGCCGAGCATCGCATGATGCCGTTCGACCCAGCGGCCGATCAGCGGCCGCGACAACTGCCCCGCCACGAACGGCAGCAGCAGCTGCACGACGATGTCGAGCGCGGCGTTGCCGGAGAACCCGCCATGGCTGGAGAGCAGCACACCTGCGAGCAGCGGCGTCGCGACGATACCGAGCAGATTGGAGGCGGTCGCCGAGCACAGCGCCGCCGACACGTTGCCGTGCGCGATCGACGTGAAGGCGACCGACGACTGCACCGTCGACGGCAGGATGCAGATCAGGATCACGCCCGCCCACAGCGCCGGCGTCAGCAGATGCGGCGCCAGCGCATGGGCCGCGAGCCCGAGCAGCGGGAACAGGGCGAAGGTCGACAGGAAGATCACGACATGCAGCTTCCAGTGCCGGGCGCCGACCAGCGCCTCCGTGGTCGACAGCCGGGCGCCGTGGAGGAAGAACAGCAGCGCGATCGCCACCTCGGTGGCATAGCCGCCGATCACGGTGCCCTGCCCGTGCAGCGGCAGCAGCGTGGCGAGGCCGACCATGCCGACGATGGCGGCGATGTAGGGGTCGACGGGCAGAAATGAGCGCAGGCGGGTGATGGTCATGGTGGCTTCCTTTCCTTGATTGAAAGGTGCTCCTCCCCTCGCCGATTGTGAACCGCGCTTACCGATGTTATCGTCATTACGTATTGTAATGATGGAACGCCGCCATGCTCGACCCGGTCCAGCTCGAAACCTTCCTGACTGTGGTGCAGACCCAGAACTTCACCGAGGCCGGCCGCCGCCTCGGCCTGAAGCAGTCGACCGTCAGCCAGCACATCCGCAAGCTCGAGGCCGCCGCCGGGCGCCGCCTGTTCGTGCGCGACACCCATTCGGTGGTGCTCACCGCCGACGGCGAGGCGATGACCGGCTTTGCGCGCCCGATCCTGGAGGCCAATGCCCGTGCCCGCGATTACTTCGCGGGGTCGCAGGTGCGCGGCAAGGTCCGGTTCGGCGCCGCGGAGGATTTTGCCAGCTCGCGCCTGCCCGATCTGCTGCGCGACTTCGTCCGCCGCCATCCACAGGTCGATCTCGAGCTGACGATCGGCCTCAGCGCCGTGCTGTACCAGCAGCTCGACGCCGGCGAGCTCGACCTCGTGCTGGGCAAGCGGCGGCCCGGCGATGCGCTGGGACAGCTGGTGTGGCAGGACCGCCTGGTATGGACCGCCGCGCCGGGCATGCGGCTCGATCCCGGCGAGCCGCTGCCCCTGATCCTCTACGCGCCGCCAAGCGTCAGCCGCAGCGTGGTGCTGGAGGCGATGGAGCGGTTCGGGCGGCCCTGGCGCATCGTCTGCTCCAGCGGCAGCCTCAGCGGCCTGCGCGCCGCGGCGCTCGCCGGTCTCGGCATCACCCCGCAGGCACAGGGCTTGATCCCGGACGGACTAGAAGCGCTGCCGGCGTCAGGATTGCCACCGCTCGGCAGCGTCGAGTTCGTGGTCCGCACCGCCCGCCGGACCAGACGCGGCCCGGCGGTCGAACTGGCGCAGGCCATCACGGAACGCGGCGGCCGGCTGCGGCCGTAGAAGTCTGGCTAGAACGATCTGCGCCGCGGCCCTTCGGCTCAAGCGCTGCGGTCTCTGGAATGCTCATCAACCGCATGCGCATGCGGGTGATGACACCGTGCGGCGTGACGCCTTGAATCGCGAACCATCCTCATCGTCGTCCCTGCCTAGTGCGCAATTGCGCACGGGAGCAGGGACCCATAACCACCAACGCTGATTGTTGCGCGATGCTGGAATAGCGAGTCCCTTTAACAAGGTCCGCCGCGGAGTATGGGTCCCTGCTTTCGCAGGGACGACGTGTTGGAGGAGCCGTGGACTCACGTCCCTCTCCGGTGGCATGCCCTGCACACGCATCCAGTACGCCGCAGCCTCTCGGCTCAAGCGCTGCGGTCTCTGGAATACTGGATCACCCGCAGTGATGACACTGAGCAAGCGGAGGGCGCCGGCACGATTTCGGAATAATAGAAGACTACCGCTGATTTGCCCGACATGTCAAGTTGCCGTGCCGAACGCCCGCGGCCGCCGGCTACTTTGCATGGGGTTGTTTTCGATATTTTGGCAGTGCGCCCCTGCTCGGACCAGGCGCCCCGCGTCAGGCGGATGGCACGGCCTCCACCTGCACCGCGCCCAGCATGCCGGTCCGTTCGTGGCAGCCGAGGTACTCGAAGAACTGCTCGTCGGCGGCAGCAACCGTGACCTCGTGATACAGCCTGAGCTTTGCGGCTGGTCCAAGGGTCGACAGATACTTCATCGCCGCGCCGAAGATCCGGACATGGGTCGGATGCGATTCCGCCCAGCGCTCCAGCGCGGCGAGAGACTTCCACCAGCTCTGGCCGTAGGACTTTTCCGTCAATCGCCCATCCGCGTCGACGACGCGCATGTAGCGATTGGCGTAGCAGCCGATCGGCACGCCGTCGTCGCGCAGGAAGTCCATGCCCTCGCGCAACACCGGCTCGACATCGTCGAGATACATCTTGCGCTCCGACGCCTCGGTGTCGCTCCAGTCCTGGCCGGAGCGGATCAGGCAGAGATTGTCGTGCGCGACCACGCGGATGCGCGCGCCGTCGCGGATCACGCGCGGCTCGCCGCCGGGCGTCATCGCGTCGGTCTGCGACAGCGGGATGCGGTCGCGCATGCCGCCCCAGTACGCGTGCTCCTGCACCTCGCCGCTCATGGCGTCGGCAAGAACCGCGACGCCCTCGGGGCGGCCGAGCGACGAGAACAATGTCTCGTAGCGTTCGACATGCGGCCGCAGCACCTCGATGAAGCGGCCGACGCCATCGCTGGCACCGCCGCCGGTCCAGGCCTCGCGCGCGGCCTCGAACCAGGCATCGAACCGCCCGGCATCGTCCCAATAGGCGACCGAGACGACGTTGGTGAGGCCGGCCTGGTCGACATATTGCGCACGATCCCAATGCGTCGGACCGTTCTCGCCGGCGAAGCGCTTTGCGATCGATGCCAGCGCCTCGGTTACCGCGGCGGTCGACTCGCCGCGATATTGCACGCCGAAATAGGCCATGATGACGCGTGCGACCGCGGGCTTGTGGCGCGCGACGAACGAGGGATAAGGCGGCGCGTAATCGTCGGGCACGCGACGATGACGGGAGCGCGCCGTTTGCAGATGAGAGGGAATCGCGGATTCCATGGCAGTCGCCTCCGGTTTGATGTCAGGCGTTCAGCTTGCGGCCGCGTCGATCTCTTCGATGTCGAGCGGCAGCGCGAAATGCTCGACGCGCTTCGACGGCTTTTTGTTCAGCAGCAGCCGCGTGACGTCGGGCCGCGAGTAATGCCCGGCCGGGTCGGCGGCGTTCTTGGCGATCCCGATCGCGCCGAGATCGATATCGGCGAGCAGCAGGCCTTCCTGGTCGGGTGGCAGCTTCTCGGCGATCGAGCTGCCGTCCGGCCCGTAGATCGCGGCGTGTCCGCCGCCGACATGCAGCAGCGCGTGCTTGTCGTCGCGGTCGCACATCTCGTCGATCATCGCCTGCGAGACGGTGGCGCAGGGCGCCAGCACGAAGCACGAGCCCTCAACGGCGTAGACCCGCGAGGCCGCGTTGTTGACCTCCCAGCCGAGCGCCGGCGCGAACGGATCGTACAGCGAGAAGCTCGGCCAGGCCGCGACATGCACCTGCTCGTTCTGGGCGTACATCGCGTATTTCGACAGCGGCTGCAGATGCTCCCAGCAGCATAACGCGCCGAGGCGGCCGATGCCGGGGCGGTCATGCACCGCAAGGTCGCTGCCGTCGCCCTCGCCATAGACGGTGCGCTCGGCGTGGGTCGGCCGCAGCTTGCGCCGCTTGGCGATGGTCTCGCCATCGGGGCCAACAAGCCATTGCGCCAGATAGAGGCTGCCGCCGTCGCGCTCCGACAGGCCGAGCACGGCGGTGATGCCGGCCTTCTTCACCGCCAGCCGCAGCTTCTCGGCCTGCGGGCTGTCATAGCTCAGCGAGTTGTCGAAATAGCGCTGAACGAAGCCGCGCCCGATCGCCCAGGCCGGGGAGTCCAGCCAGATGTACCAGGGATAGCCGGGGATAAAGGCCTCGGGGAACGCGATCAGTTTTGCCCCTTTGGCGGCCGCCTCCTCGATCAAGGCAATGCTCTTGGCGATGGAGGCGTCGAGGTCGAGCCAGGCAGGCGCGGCCTGCACCACCGCAACGCGATATTTCGGATGTTCGATGCCCATGATGTCCTCCTCGCAGGCGGCCGCTCCGGCCGGTTCGTACTTGATCGGGCCCAGCGGCCTCTGACATCATGCTGCCCCGGGACCGGGAGCGCCGTTCGACCAGGACGGAAGGAAAATTCGACTGCGGAGGAGATTCCCCCAGCCGTCCCCGGTACGAAGCTTGCTTTGTTTGCGTGGCCAGCGTTTGCACTCGTGAAGGGAGGAATTCATGCCGGCCCTGTTCACCACGGAAGCCGCGCCCACGCACCGGCGACTCGCGCTCTGGCGGGACATCGTCTGCGACGTGTTCGTGCAGCTCGACTGCAAGTCTGATCTCGGCACCGCCTTCCACGGCGCCATCACCAGCGCGCAACTCGGCGCGATGAAATGCTCCGTCGTCTCGTCGGGCCGGCAACGGGTGCTGCGCACACCGTCACGGATCGCACGCACCAGCGAGGATTTTGTTCTGTTCGCGCTCGGCCAAAGTGGCGCGGGCGCCGTGCTGCAGGACGGCCGCGAGACCGTGATCCGGCCGGGCGAGTTTGCGTTCTACGACACCACGCGGCCCTATGAGCTGCGCTTCGACGACGACTTCACGCAGACCATCTTCCAGGTGCCGCGCGCGATGCTGCACCGGCGCTTTGCCGGCACCCAGGGCCTGACGGCGACCACGTTCACATCGGATCGCCCGGTGCAGCGGCTGGCCTGGCAGTTCATCAGCGGGCTCTCGGAGATCGCCGACAAGCTCGATCCTGATAATGCGATCCGCCTCGCCGACCAGGCCGCCGACCTGCTCGCGATGGCGATCAGCGAGCGGCTCGGCGGCGCGGCGCTACCGGCTTCGACCCACCGCTCCGCCCTGCTCTACCGGCTGAAGGCGCATGTGCTGGCGCACCTGCCGAACCCCGAGCTTAGCCTCAGCGAAACCGCCGCGGCGCTCGGCATCTCGCCGCGCTACGTCAACAGCCTGCTGGCCGACGAGGACACCTCGTTCCAGCGCTTCGTGCTGGCGCAGCGGCTGGAGCGCTGCAAGCGCGACCTCGCCTCGCCGACACACGCGCATCTCCATATCGGCGAGATTGCGTTCGCCTGGGGCTTTAACGATCTCTCGCATTTCGGCCGCGTGTTCCGCGACCATTACGGCCTGTCGCCGCGCGATTGGCGGCACAGCCGGGTGCCGAACTAACTTCCCGGGTCGTTTGCGGCGCAAAATAGCCGGGAATCCTGACCTTCACAGATGCAAACAATTTACACTAACTCCAACGGGTTCCGTTCGTACCCTTCTTTTCGCGGGTGCGGACCGGTACAGTCCTGCCGTTAATTTAAGGAGGATTTCCCATGCAGGACCGGCGCCAGAGCTCACGTGACAAGGTGTTTTACGGTGCGGTTGCGGAGATCAATGAGCACGGCTCGACGATGGATTGCGTCGTCCGCAACATCAGCGAAGGCGGCGCCTGCGTCGAATTTGGTGATGCCACGCGACTGCCCGAAGAGATGAATCTGAGCGTCGCACGAAAGGGCCGCTCGTTCCTGGCGCGCATGATCTGGCGCCAGGCCAACAAGGTCGGCCTCGCGTTCCGGATCATGACCTCGGACACCCCGGTTAGCGATCTCGACGAGCGGGTCCGCCGCAGCGAGATCAAGAAACGGCAGTTGCAGCGGCGGATCAAGGAACTGCTCGGCCAGGGCTGAGCGTCCTCCAGCAGCTCCCCGGCCGCGTTTGGATCGCGGCCGGCATCTGTCATTTCGGGGGTTGCAAAGGCCAGGTTAATCCAGCATCCGGTAAGCCCGCCCATGCTGGAACCAAAGGCCATTTCACGACATGTCGTCCGCGATCATCGAGCATCCCGACGGGCTGCCGCAGCCGCAGCGCAATTGGGCCATTCTCACGATCGCGCTCGGCCTCGTGATGGCCGTCGTCGACGGCTCGATCGCCAACGTGGCGCTGCCGACCATCGCGCGGGATCTTAACGCCAGCCCCGCCTTCTCGATCTGGATCGTCAACGGCTATCAATTGGCGATCACGATCTCGCTGCTGCCGCTGGCCTCGCTCGGCGAGATCATCGGCTATCGCCGCGTCTATCTGGCGGGGCTACTGCTCTTCACATTGGCGTCGCTGTTCTGCGCGCTGGCGCATACGCTGCCGCTGCTGACGGTCGCCCGCATCCTGCAGGGGTTCGGCGCCGCCGGAATCCTCAGCGTCAACACTGCGCTGGTCCGCTTCATCTATCCGCATTCGCAACTCGGCCGCGGCATCGGCGTCAATGCGCTGGTGGTCGCGATCTCGGCCGCGGTCGGCCCGACCATCGCCTCGTTCATCCTGGCGGTCGGGACCTGGCCGTATCTGTTCGCCATCAATGTCCCGCTCGGCATCGTCACGCTGGCGCTGGGCTGGCGCTTCCTGCCGCATACCCGGCCCGCGGTTCACGCCTTCGACTGGCAGAGCGCCGCGATGAGCGCCATCGCGTTCGGGTTTGGCATCAGCGCGATCGACAGCGCCGGCCATGGCGAAGCGTTGTATCTCTGCGCATTGGAGTTCGCGATTGCCGCGGTCGCTTCCCATCTGCTGTACCGACGGCAACAGCATCTGCCCTCGCCGCTGCTGCCGGTCGACCTCTTGCGGATTCCGATTTTCGCGCTGTCGATCGGCACGTCGATCGCCTCGTTCTGCGGCCAGATGCTGGCCTTCGTCGCGATGCCGTTCTATCTCGAAAACCACTTCGGATATTCGGCGGTGCAGATCGGCCTCTTGATCACGCCGTGGCCGATCGCCGTCGCGTTCGCCGCGCCGATCGCGGGCTGGCTGGTCGAGCGCTATCCCGCCGGCCTGCTCGGCGGCATCGGCCTGCTGCTGTTCGCATTGGGTCTGGGCACGCTGGCGTTCATGCCGGCCACTGCGACACCGATCGACGTGATCTGGCGCATGGCGCTCGCCGGCGCAGGCTTCGGCCTGTTCCAGACCCCGAACAACCGCACCATGATCGCCGCCGCGCCGCGCGAGCGCTCGGGCGGCGCCAGCGGCATGCTCGGGACCGCGCGCCTGCTCGGACAGACCATCGGCGCCGCCTTGGTGGCGATGCTGCTGGCGCGCTTCCCGGCCGACGGCACACGATTCTCGCTGATGGTCGGCGTCGGCTTTGCCATGGTGGGCGCCGCGCTGAGCACGCTGCGGCTGTCCTCAGCCGGCAGCCGCGGCGCCGATCAGGTGCGGGTCCACGAGGGCCAGCGGCTGAAGGGCGAGTGACGCCAATCCGGTGAGCGTCGTACTCGACAAATACGCGCCCAGGCCCGACGCTCCCACGGAACAGCCGGCGCCCGCGGGCCGCGCTAGGGAGTGATCGACAAGGTATGCAGCGATGCAGAACTTCAACCGAAGTGAGTATGCGCAACTCAAGAACTTCTTATCGTTCTATGTTCAACGATATATGCCGATGGCGTTCTTACCACCGGAAAAGCAGCCTCTGGCTGCGTTGGAGGCCATGGAAAAGACGAGTCCACGAATGGCCTTCCAGGGTCTCCGTCAAGCGATCAGTGATTGTGTAGAACGTTCTTGGCCCTTCGATCCCGCGGAGGTCGCGAATTTGGATGCCGAGCTCACCGACCGCGGGATCATTACGCTCTCTGAATTGCGCAGGCGGTACTCGCGCGGCTACGCCAAAATTCTGAAACGAGGGCGCATCAAGAACGACACCGAGTTCCATTTGCTTCGGAACATCATCAATGATCCGACTGAAAAATCTCCTGGAGAGCGTGAATTGCTCGCAAAGCTGATATCCGATTATGAGGGAGCTTAGCCGACGCAGAGCATTGGGCTCCGGCTGAACTAGTTGCGGCCGTGCTCCGCTCGCGCCTCGCCGCGCCAAAAAAAAGGCCGGCTGTTCAGCCGGCCTTTTCGTTTCGTTGTTCGCTCGCGTCTCAGGCCTTGACCATCGGACCCTTCGAGGCCGGCCCCTTGGTGCCGCCTCCGCCGCCGTTGTTCGGGCCGCCCTTCGGCGGCTTGCGCTTGCGCGGCGGCAGGTTCTCGGGCTTCGGGGTGACCGGGCCCTCGACATATTCGAAGCCGATCTTGTCCTTGGCGGTCGCCTCGTCCTTGACCAGGACAACGCGGACGTGTCCGCCGCCCTTGAGCTGGCCGAACAGCACCTCATCCGCGAGCGGCTTCTTGATGTGCTCCTGGATGATCCGCGCCATCGGACGCGCGCCCATCTGCTCGTCATAGCCGTGCTCGATCAGCCAGGCCTTGGCGGGCTCGGACAGCTCGATCGTGACGTCGCGGTCGGCGAGTTGCGCCTCGAGCTGCAGCACGAACTTCTCGACCACCATGCCGATCACGTCGGCATTGAGGTGCGCGAAGGAGACGATGGCATCCAGCCGGTTGCGGAACTCGGGCGCGAACTGGCGGTTGATCGCCTCGTGGTCGTCGCCTTCCCGCTTCGAGCGGGTGAAGCCGAAGGCCTGCCGCGCAAGGTCGGCCGCGCCCGCATTCGTGGTCATGATCAGGATCACGTTGCGGAAGTTGACCTGCTTGCCGTTGTGGTCGGTGAGCCGGCCATGATCCATGATCTGCAACAGCACGTTGTACAGATCCGGATGCGCCTTCTCGATTTCGTCGAGCAGCACCACGCAATGCGGATGCTGGTCCACGCCATCGGTGAGCAGGCCGCCCTGGTCGAAGCCGACATAGCCGGGAGGCGCGCCGATCAGGCGCGACACGGTGTGCCGCTCCATGTATTCGGACATGTCAAAGCGGATCAGCTCGACGCCGAGCGAGGCCGCCAGCTGCTTTGCAACCTCGGTCTTGCCGACGCCGGTGGGTCCCGAGAACAGATACGAGCCGATCGGCTTTTCCGGCTCGCGCAAGCCGGCCCGCGACAGCTTGATCGACGCAGCCAGCGCCTCGATCGCCTTGTCCTGGCCGAACACCGTGCGCTTCAGCGTCTGCTCGAGATGTTTCAGCACCTCGGCATCGTCCTTCGACACGCTCTTGGGCGGGATCCGCGCCATGGTGGCGATCGTGGTCTCGATCTCCTTGATGCCGATCGTCTTCTTGCGCTTGCTCTCGGCGACCAGCATCTGCGCCGCGCCGGACTCGTCGATCACGTCGATCGCCTTGTCGGGCAGCTTGCGGTCGTGGATGTAGCGCGACGACAGCTGCACCGCCGCCTCGATCGCCTCATTGGTGTATTTCAGCCGATGGTAGTCCTCGAAATAGGGCTTGAGGCCCTTGAGGATCGCGATCGCGTCTTCCACCGTCGGCTCGTTGACGTCGATCTTCTGGAAGCGCCGCACCAGCGCGCGGTCCTTCTCGAAGTGCTGACGATATTCCTTGTAGGTGGTCGAGCCCATGCAACGGATCGTGCCCGAAGCCAGCGCCGGCTTCAGCAGATTGGACGCATCCATCGCGCCGCCGGAAGTGGCGCCGGCGCCGATCACGGTGTGGATCTCGTCGATGAACAGGATGGCGTTCGGATGCGCCTCCAGTTCCTTCAAGACCTGCTTCAGCCGCTCCTCGAAATCGCCGCGGTAGCGGGTGCCCGCGAGCAGCGTGCCCATGTCGAGCGAGAACACGGTCGCGGCCGCCAGCACTTCCGGCACATCGCTGTCGACGATGCGCTTGGCGAGGCCTTCGGCGATCGCGGTCTTGCCGACGCCGGCTTCGCCGACGAACAGCGGGTTGTTCTTCTGGCGGCGGCACAAGACCTGGATCGCACGGTTGATCTCGGCATTGCGGCCGATCACCGGATCGATCTTGCCGTCGCGCGCCTTCTTGTTGAGGTTGACGCAATAGGTGTCGAGCGCCTCGCCCTTCTTCTTGGCGTCCTCGTTGCCCTTGGTCTCGGTTTCCTCGTCGACGCCGCGCACCGGCCGCGCCTCGGACACGCCGGGCCGCTTGGCGATGCCGTGGCTGATGTAGTTGACGGCGTCGTAGCGCGTCATGTCCTGCTCCTGCAGGAAATACGCGGCATGGCTCTCGCGCTCGGCGAAGATCGCGATCAGGACGTTGGCGCCGGTCACTTCCTCGCGACCGGACGACTGGACGTGAATCACCGCGCGCTGGATCACGCGCTGGAACCCGGCGGTCGGCTTCGCGTCGTCGGCGCCGTCCGTCACCAGGTTTTCGAATTCAGTCTCGAGATAATTGACGAGGCTGGTCCTCAGCTTGTCGAGATCGACGCTGCAGGCCCGCATCACCGCCGCCGCATCCGAGTCATCGATCAGCGACAGCAGAAGGTGTTCGAGCGTCGCGTATTGATGGTGACGCTCGTTCGCGATCGCCAATGCACGATGCAAGGATTGTTCTAGGCTTTGGGAAAAAGTAGGCATTCGCGTCCTCTATGGCCCCCGGCCATCATGATCGCCATTACCGGGTCAGGCAATAACAACCTTCGTGATCGCCATTGATATAGTTACGACGGATCGTGGCGAAAGACCGGTCCCGCGATGATGGTTTTCTTCTAAAATTCAGGCGCCGGAACGTGGCCCGGCCGCGCCCCGTCATCATACGGGAACGCCGTTCGCAGCCGTCAAAATGCGCAATGCAAGACCCGTTCCGCTTCCCGCGGCAGGTCAATCGTTCCCGCGAACTATTTCTTTTCCATCACACATTGCAGTGGATGCTGATGCTTGCGCGCAAAGTCCATGACTTGCGTCACCTTGGTCTCGGCGATCTCATAGGTAAACACGCCGCACTCACCGATCCCGTGATGGTGAACGTGCAGCATGATCTTGGTCGCCGCCTCGGCGTCCTTGTTGAAGAATCGTTCCAGCACGTGAACCACGAACTCCATCGGCGTGTAGTCGTCGTTCAGGATCAGGACGCGATACAGGTTCGGGCGCTTGGTCTTCGGCTTGACCTTGGTGATGACCGAGGTCGACGGGCCGCTGCCCGCTCCATTGCGGTTGTCGTCATTGCTCATTTTCGGCTCCGGCGCGGCGGACACCGCGGGCATGGCCGAAACCGGCTCGGAGATCGGGACTGTCAACGTGTATCGCAGCATGGCTCAGGCGTTCGAATTCCCCAGGGGAAACTGGTTGGCGATTGGAAGGTGGTCGCGATTGCCGCAAGACTGATCGCGGAACCCCCAGCAATGCTTTCCAGATTGCCGCTCCCGGTCCGATCCGGCGGCCGGATCGACCTCCCGAATATGGGCCTCACGACGCCCTGCCGCAAGCGCAGACCCGCCGCAGCCCACCGGTCCGATTCCCGGCGCGGCAACCCCCGGAAGGTTAATCATTTCTGCCTGATTTGACAAAGGAGTCGGGTGTCCAATTTAGCGGGCATTGAGGATAGCGCGTGCTTTTGCCCTGCTTTTGACCGTCTGTGGGGCCCGCCCGCCGGGTTTCCCTTGCCCGATTCACCATCTGTTTAGCCGCGCACGTGGAGATGGCCGCGCAATCCATTTTGACGAGAGTGCCATGCTCGGTTCAGCCATTTCCAATCGCGTTCGCGCGGCTCTCCGCCGGTTTTCCAGGGCAACCGACGGCAATGTCGCGGTGATCTTCACCTTCGCACTCCTGCCGATCCTCGCCTTCGTGGGCGCAGCGGTCGACTATACCCGCGCCAACAACGCCCGCACCGCGATGCAGGCGGCGCTCGATTCCACCGCGCTGATGTTGTCCAAGGATCTGACCATGGGCAACATCACGGCCGCGCAGATCCCGAGCAAGGCGCAGGCCTATTTCAACAGTCTCTTCACCAACAAGGACGGCCAGGGCATTTCCGTCTCGGCCGCCTATACGACCCCGACCGCGAACACCGCCGCGACCATTCTCCTGAGCGGGTCCGGCCACATCAACACCTACTTCATGAAGTTCGCCAATCTGCTGCCGTCCGGCGGCAACTTCCAGACGATGAATTTCGGCACCTCGACGACCACCACTTGGGGCAACGTCAAGATGCGCGTCGCCCTCGCCCTCGACAACACGGGATCGATGGCGGACAACGGCAAGATTACCGCGCTGCGCAACGCGGTGGCGGGATCCGGCGGCCTGATCGATCAGCTCAGCGCGCTGAGCAAGAACAACGGCGACGTCTATATTTCCGTTATCCCCTTCGCCAAGGACGTCAATGTCGGCTCCAGCAACTACGGCCAGAGCTGGATCGACTGGACCGACTGGCTGAATCCGCCGACGACCCAGCCCGCCAACGGACAGAGTGTCGCGACGCTTCCCATCAACTGGCATGCCGTGGGACCCGGTTCGAGGTGCCCGTTCACCAACACCACTGGCAATACGAATGGCACCGCAAACGGTGGCTTCGTTTGTAAAACGGGTCCCACAGCAAGCAACACTTCGACGACGTCAACGATTCCGTCGACGACGGTCACAGTGAACGGCGCATCCGTCCAAAATCCGATTTGCCCGACCGCCGACAACAACACCCAGGCAAAGTACAACGGCTGCTGGAGCAGCGAACCAACGGGCCTCCAGGAGAAATTCTGCAGCGGAAGCTCGAACTGCAGCTGCCCAAAGAACGGCTCTGGTTCCAGCGTCTCGGGTTGCACTTGCACCGGCACCGGCAGCGGCAAGTCCTGTACCGGATGGACCTATGTTCACAACTGGACACAGCCTGGGCCTAACGACCTGACGGACAATTCGAATCAACCCAGAGTTTCCGCCATCGTCGGTTTCAAGGATAACAGCAATACCCCGAACAAGGACCACGTCTGGACCCCCAACGCTGTGGGGGTCGCAAATGACTGGCGCCAGCCTTCCACCAACCCGATCAGCACGTGGACCGGCTGCGTCGCTGACCGCACCCAGCCGAACGATGCGACGGGCGTGCTGCCGGCGTCATCCGACGTGACGACGCTGTTTCCGGCCAACGAGTATTTCGACACCTGGGGTAGCAACTCGTTTTGCAGCAGCAGCGCATCGACACCGCTCGAGCCCGTCATTCCGCTAAGCTACAATTGGAGTGCGCTCAAGACCGCCGTCAATGCGATGCAGCCGACCGGCGGCACCGACCAGTCGATCGGATTGGCCGTGGCGTGGCAGTCCCTCCTGGTGGGCGGCCCGCTGAATACACCGGCGGAGGACTCCAACACCACCTACAACCGGGTCATCATCCTGCTGTCCGACGGTTTGAATACCCAGGACCGCTGGCCCGATTACGGCGACGGCAGTTCGCAGGCCTCAGGCAATCCGATCGACGCAAGGCAGGCCCTGCAGTGCCAGAACCTGCAGAACGCGAGGGATGCCAACGGTGCGCCGATGTACACGATCTACACCATCCAGGTGAACACCAACTCGCCCGCCGATCCGACCTCGACCGTCCTGAAGAACTGCGCCAGCAGCCCCGACAAGTTCTTCATGCTGACCAGCTCGACCCAGATCCTGACGACCTTCAACACGATCGGAACTGCTCTCAGCAAGCTGCGGCTGGCGAAGTAACCGCCCGCTTCAGGCGCAACAAAAAAGCCCGGCCGAAACGGCCGGGCTTTTCGTTTGTCTTGGTCAGTCGCGCTTACTGAGCCGGCGCGAACTTGGAGACCAGGCCCTCGTAGGGCTTGAAGGTCTGCTTGGCGCAGTCGCTGTACAGGCCGGCGATCTTCTGCGATTCCGCGACGAAGGTCTCGTAGGACGAGCGCAGGTACTCGGTCTGCGCCTCGAGCGCCTTGTCCAGCGACTTCACGCCCGACAGCTTCTCGACGAACGACTTGGTGTCCTCAAACGACTTCTTGGCGTAGTCGCCATAGGCGGTGGCGATCGCCTGGACGCCGCTCTGCAGGTTGTTCGCAGACGCAGTGACGGACTCGATATGCTCTTTGCCGTAGTTCTGAATGTCTTCGATCTTGACCATGGATTGGAATTCCTTTTCCCAGACTTGAAGGCGCAAATTCCCATTGCCGGGAAGCTCCCGGCCCCCTGACAACGATCGGAATATCGCATCGCACAATAAAGTCAACAAATATTGTGCGACGCACAACGACATTTGCCCGAATCCTGAGCATTTGCGATAAACCCCGGGGGACTACGCAACGGTTGCTTAATCTTTTGGAAACTCGGTCCGCCTAACCTGATTCCCGGACTTTGTTCGCCTTCCGACGGGCAGCCTTGAAAGCTGTTTGTGAACAACACCTTAGCTAGAAGAGCGACCTGAGCCGCTACGAGGGCCGATGGTTCTGCCCGAAGTGGTCTGTTGCGCAGGCAAGGATCGACGGCCGCCGGGCACAATTTCGCCTCACGAGCCAGTGATCTAGATAGAAATTGGGACGGGGAAGTAGATGCTTCGAACAACCTTGGCCTCCTCGCGGGCGCTGCGAGTTGGCGTTCTTGGGCTCGTTACCGTCACGACGGCGATCCTGATCACCAGTGATAGCGCGGAGGCGCGCCGTCACCGGCGCCACACCGCCCGTCACCATCACAGCGAGGCCGCGCGCGAAAGCTACAGCCCGCAATTCGCGACGATCGTCGTCGACGGCAACACCGGCTCGGTGCTGACGTCGAACAGTCCCGACGGCCTGCGGCACCCCGCCTCGCTCACCAAGATCATGACGCTCTATCTGCTGTTCGAGCGCCTCGATTCCGGAAAGATGAAGCTCGACACCGAGATGCCGGTTTCCGAGCATGCCTCCGAGCAGGACCCGACCAAGCTCGGCCTGCGACCCGGCCAGACCATCAGGGTCGAAGACGCCATCAAGGGTCTCGTCACCCGCTCCGCCAATGACGCTGCGGTCGTGATCGCCGAGGCGATCGGCGGCAGCGAAGACGACTTCGCCCGGATGATGACCCGCAAGGCCCGCGCGCTCGGCATGAGCCGGACCACCTATCGCAACGCCTCGGGCCTGCCGAACGACGAGCAGATCACCACCGCGCGCGATCAGTCGACGCTCGGCCGCGCCATCCAGGATCGCTTCCCGCGCTACTATCGCTACTTCTCGACCACGGCGTTCAATTTCCGCGGCCACACGATCACCGGTCACAATCGCCTGCTCGGCAGCGTCGAAGGCGTCGACGGCATCAAGACCGGCTACACCCGCGCCTCCGGCTTCAACCTCGTGACCTCGATCCACCGCGGCAACCGCTTCCTGGTCGGCGTGGTGCTCGGCGGCCGCAGCGGCGGCTCCCGCGACGCCACCATGCGCAACCTCCTGGCCGAGAACATCGGCAAGGGCGCGACCACCCGCACGGCCGCCGCGATCACCGAGCGCAACCCGGCCGACGCCAATGTCGAGGTTGCCGATGCCGACAACGCCCGTAGCGCGGACACCGCGCCGGTCGCGGCGTCGGAGCCCGCCGCGGCAGCCGTCGCCGTGCAGGCGCCGCGCCCGGCCAGCAAGCCCTCGCTGATGGCGGCCGTCGCCGCCGCGCTGCCGCCGCCCCCGGCGAAGCCCGAGCCGCAGGCCAAGCCGGAGCCGGCCCCGCTGACCTCAGGCGTGATCCAGACCCAGCCGATCGCCGCGATCCCCGGCTCGGCCGAACCGATGAAGCCGGTCAAGGTGAAGACCGTGCAGGTCAAGGCCGGCCAGATCAAGCTTGCCGCCGCGGGCCCGGCGCAGTCCGCGCCCCCGATCACCAGCACCATCCCGTCGCGCGGCGAAGTTCCCGAGACCTCCAATGCGATGATGGCGCGGGCCGCCGAGACCTCGCGGCCCGAGATGCCGCCGCAGCCGGCCAATTTCGGCACCGGCAACGGCATCCTCGGCGTGCTGCCGGCCTCGTCCGTCCATGCACCGGCCGCCGCGGCACCGCAGGCCGTGGCCTCGATCGAACCGACGACCCGCAGCCTGCAGGCCGCACCGCAGACCAGCGTCGTCAAGCCAGGCGCCGCGCATTCCGGCTGGATCATTCAGGTTGGCGCGCTCGAGTCCGAAGGCGAGGCCAACAAGCGCATCGACCTCGCGCGCAGCTCGGCCCGCGGCCTCCTCAGCAAGGCGGACCCGTTCACCGAGGTCGTGGCCAAGGACAATCGCAAGCTCTACCGCGCCCGCTTTGCCGGCCTCGAGCGCGATCAGGCGGAAGCTGCGTGCAAGACGCTGAAGCGCGCCGAGATCTCCTGCATCACCGTTCGCAACTGATCGTCGCGATCGTCTGATTTCAAAGGGCCGGCGCCGCAAGCGCCGGCCCTTTTGCTTTGCAGGCCGCCGCGCGAACGACCGGCCTTTCGGCGCGCGGCGCGACCATGAGAACTTCTCGTCAATATTTTACGGTTAAGTTTTCCCGAAAGAACGATCGGCCACGCCGGACAGCGGCGGGCCATACGGGGCATCAATCAGAAGCGGAAGGCAGCTCTCGGCTGTGGCGTCAGTGGCGTAGCCGGAGTTAGAGATGCGTGCGAAGCAGAGTATCCTTGGCCTCGTTCACACGGGCAGCGAGATACGTCGAGCCCCCCTGGTCGGGATGGAGTTTCTTCATCAGGGTGCGGTGAGCCCGGCCGATGTCGTCGCGCGACGCTCCCGGCTGCAGGCCAAGGATCTGATAGGCCTCCTCGTTCGTCATTTTGCCACTCGTCGCCGCGCGGCCCTGCCCCCCTGTCCGGTCGCCCTGTGCGTCCTGACGCCAGGCGGGAAAGCGGCGGTCCAGATAGCTTTCAAGTAGCGCGACGCTTTCGGCGTCGAAGCTCGGGACCATCGCCAGCAGCTGCGACAGGTCGAACTCGTCGAGCATATGGCCGGCCTGCGGTCCCGCCACGATCTGGCCCTTGAGCACGCCGCTGTCGTGATCGAGGCTCATGTCGAGATATTGCGAGCGCACCCGCGAGCTTTGTCCCTGATTGCGCGAACCGCCGAACATGCCGCCGAAATTGGGAAAGCCGGTGCTCCCGAACGGCGACCAGCCGAGCAATCCGGCGCCGAAGATGCCGAGCGGGATTGCGACCGCCAGTTCGCCCCGCACGCCGGTGAAGGCCGCAACGGCAAGCGCGAGCACCCCGCCACCGATCTTGATCGCACGCGCAAGCACGGCAGGATTGGCCGCACGAAACATCTGCAGCGCGGAGTAAAGGATGACAATTGCGACGACGCCGGCGATCAGGGTTGGCATGCGCGGAATATAGGCGGCCCGGCGACAAAAAGCATGCGAAGCTTCGTCTCACTGGAGCGTGAAGCGCCCTAAAGCGCGATGAGATCCGGTAGACTCGTCATCGCGCTTTAGCTCCTTGTTTGAGCATGATCTTTTCGGAAAACCACTTCGCACTTTTCCGGATCATGCTTTGGCGTGGCGCCGCCCCCTGCGATTGAGTAGCTTGCGGCAACCGCGCTGGAGGATGCTCGATGGCGATTGACGGACTGATCAGCCTTCGCAGCCAAGTCGGGCCGAAGCAAACCGCCGACCGGCTCAAGGCCGAATTGCAGGCGCGCGGGCTGACCTTGTTCGCGCAGATCGATCATGCCGCGGGCGCCGCCGGCGCCGGTCTTGCACTCCGTCCGACCGAGCTGTTCGTGTTTGGCAACGCGAAGGGCGGCACGCCGTTGATGCAGGCTGCGCAGACCATGGGGATCGATCTGCCGCTCAAGGCGCTGGTCTGGCAGGGCGAGGCCGGCGACTGCTGGCTCTCCTACAACGATCCGGCCTGGCTCGCTGAGCGGCACGGCGTCGCGGAAGCGACCGGACAGGTCACAGGCAACATGTCGGCGCTGCTCGCCGCAATTGCCAAAGCCGTGACGTCGGGCGGAGCCTGACGCGCCAGGCGGCCTATTTCATCTGGCCGATCAGCCTGGCCGCGCCGCTCGTCGTCTTCGCCAGTTGCAGCAGCGCCTCGCGGCCGCCGGCAGCATAGGCCGCGGCGGCGCGCAGCAGCTCGCGGAGCTGTGCCGCTGCACCGGGATCGAACCTGCACCATGCGCCGCCGGTCAGCCGCGCGATCTCGCGAAACGTCTGCTCGGCAGTTGCGTCCGCGCCCTCCTGGAACATGAAGACCGGCACCTTGAGCAGGCCGAGCTCACCGGCGCTTGCGCACAGCGCGTCGGCGTTCTCCTCCATCGCGTCGCCCACGAACACGAGCGCACGCACGCCTGCCGCAACCGCCTCGCGGCGCGTCTCCGACAGCACCTTGCCGATCTGCGTATTGCCGCCCTGGCAGTCGATCTTGCTCATCAGCCGCGCGAGCTGCGCGCTGTCGGAGATCCAGCCCGACGCGCGGCACTCGTTGAAGCCGCGATAGTAGACGAGGCGGATATCGAGGCTGCCGAGCGAGCCGGCCTCGCGGAACATGTCCGCTTGCAGCGTGCAGGCCATGTCCCATGTCGGCTGCCGGCTCATGGTGGCATCGAGCGCGAACACCAGCCTGCCGCGTGCGCCGGCGCGGTGCGGCGACATCGCGCGCGCCTTCGCCACGAACGCGGCGATGTCATTGGCGCTCGACGCCGGCACGCCAGGCGCATCGGCCGGGCGCACGTCCCTTCCCGATGTTGGTTTGATCGTCTTGCCAGCCATCAGCGCTTGCCTCGTACAGCAAACACTTATGTGGGCCGCGGCATCGGATTGGTCAACGTGACGCGCCCGCCGGCCCGGATCGAATCCCGGGCGGCCCTGTCAGTTCGTGACCGACGGATCCTTCTTGGACTCGGTCTTGGTGAACGAGAGCGACTTCTTGACCTTCTCGCCAAACGTCTGCGGCTTCTCGACCGGCACGTAGAGTGAGACGGGACCCGGCTCCAGAATCTTCAGCGGCGCATTCCTGGTATCGACCGCCGCAACATCGCTGTCGGTGTCGGCCAGGAATTTATCGAGCATCGCCTGGATCGAGTCCTTGGCCTTCTCGGGTCCGGTGTCGCGCATGTCGTTGTGCTGGAAGTTGGTGTTCACAACGGTGATACCGGCCTTCTCACACTCCTCCTCGTCCGGCACCACGCCGGGATCGGGCTTGAAGTGCTGATCATGCGAACGGAACGAGAGGATCTTGAACTTGCCGTCGGTCATGAACGGCACGCGCAGATTGTCCAGCGTGACGACCTTCTTGATCTCGTCCGGATACTGCTTGGCGAAATACATCGCGATGTCGCCGCCATTGGAATGGCCGACCATCGTCAGCTTGCTGTAGTCCGCGTTCGGCTGACGCTTCTTCATCTCCTCGATCGCGAATTTGATGTTGGTGATGCCGCGCTGATACTGCGGCAGGCGCCCGACATAGAGCTCGCCGACCTTGGTCACCATCGGTCCATCCGACGGCAGGTCGTTCTGAATGCTGACGGTCAGATAGCCGCGTGCCGCGAACACATTCGCGAGGAAGGAATATTCGGTAAATTTGACGGTATTGCCATGATTGAGGATCGCAACCGGGAGCTTGATCATGCCGGCGTCGGCCTGCATCTCCTTGTCGAAGCGCACGGCAACGTCGACCGCGACCGGCCGCTCATCGCGGGTCGGATCCTTGAACATGAGGGTTTCGTGACGGATCGCCCACTTGCTCGCGGTGAAATACGCACCCGTGATCACTACGGAGAGCGAAAGCAGAACGAGAATTCCACGCTTCATGACGTCCTCGAGGTGCCCGCCTTTACAGGGCGATTTTGGCCGGAGGCTCTTCGGCCTCCTTTTGAGAATATATGTCACAGCGCCGTGACAGGAAGTCCAAATATTGTGGCTTCGGTGGCATAACGTTGTGCGCCGCACCTATAGTTTGTGCAGTTGCACACGCCTCACCGCGACGGCTCGTGCTCTCCTCTCCCCTTCGACGTGAGTTCCCAAGGTTGCGTTCGAACCCTGGATCGCTCTTGGATCGCTCTTGGATCGACGTTGAGGAGAAACTGGATTTCGGTTGCTTTGTTCCGGCTTTTTGGCCGTGGTGTGGCCGAAATCACCGGAAAACCACGGATTCAACCGATTTCGGTGTAAATAATCAGCTTTAGGCCGGGATCGTCGTTGGCCTGGAAGCTGGCGTACTCAAAATTGAGACGGCCGCGCCTGGGGTGGCTCAGCACCTTCCGCCCGGCGACGCTGCTGCTGACGTCATGGGTTCCCCACCAGGCCTCGAACTCGGGACAGCCCTGGCGGAGCCGCGCCAGCAGGTCGACGAAGGCGGGATCGCCGGCCCAGAGGTCGTGAGTCCTGCGGAACTGCGTCACCATCCTGCGCGCCTCCTCGGCCCAGCCTGCGGCAAACAGCCGGCGGGTCTCGGGATTGGTCAGCATGCAGATCAGAGTATTGCGCTCGTTCTCGGGAAGGCGGCCGAAGGCGAAGACGTCTTCGGCAGCCGCATTCCACGCCAGCACGTCCCATCGCCGTCCGGTGACATAGGCCGGCTGGTTGAGGCTTTTGACCGCGCGCCGGATCTCGGGCGGCACCGTCTCCGGCACGAACAGCCGCCGGTCGCCCTCCTTGGCGAGCGCGCGCAAATGGGTGTGCTCGGCCTTGCTCAGCCGCAGCGCCCGCGCCAGCGCGTCGATCGTCGCGGCCGACGGGCTCACCGAGCGGCCCTGCTCGAGGCGCACATACCAATCGACCCCGATGCCGGCGAGGTCGGCCACCTCCTCGCGGCGCAGGCCGGGCGTGCGACGGCGCCGCCCGGCCGGGATGCCGACCAGTTTTGGCGTGAGCTTCTCGCGCCGCGATCGCAGGAAGTCTCCGAGCTCGCCTTGCCGCGGACTGGCCATCGCCGGACCTCGTGAGTGGGTTCAACAGTCCTA
Organism: Bradyrhizobium sp. B120; assembly: GCF_049075665.1. Lineage (NCBI taxonomy): Bacteria > Pseudomonadati > Pseudomonadota > Alphaproteobacteria > Hyphomicrobiales > Nitrobacteraceae > Bradyrhizobium > Bradyrhizobium sp. B120. Next base: position 4,999,825 of record NZ_CP185242.1, read on the forward strand.
GGATAATACCAGGTCTTGTTGGCTGCAACGCACCCGCCGATCATGCCGGTCTCAAACCAAGGGCAAGAGCAGATGAAAGCAGCAATCCTGAAATCGTTCGGCTCGCCGCTCGCGATCGAGGAGATCCCGGCACCCGTGATGGGAACGGGCGAAGTCCTCGTCGACGTCGCCGCGACGCGCGTGCTGTCCTACGCCAACGAGGTCTTCAGCGGCGCGCGCAGCTACCTGCTCGAGCTGCCTGCCGTTCCAGGCCCAGGCGCGATCGGACGGGTGCGCGCCGTCGGGCCGGACGCAACCCACCTCGCCGCCGGCGACTGGGTGTACTGCGATCCGACCTTCCGCTCGCGCGACGACAGCATCTCGCCCGACATCACCTTGCAGGGCTGGAGCGCACGCGGTGAAGGCGGGCTGCGCCTGCAGCGCCACTTCCGCCACGGCTCGTTTGCCGAGCAGACGCTGGTGCCGACCGAGAACGTCAAGCGGATCGGCACGATCGATCCGGCCGACGCGCCATCATGGTGCGCGCTCGGCACCTGCCTCGTGCCCTATGGCGGCTTGCTGGCGGCGCGGCTGCAGCCGGGCGAGACCGTGCTGGTGAGCGGCGCGACCGGCAATTTCGGCAGCGCCGCGGTCGCCGTCGCGCTCGCGATGGGCGCAGCCTGCGTCGTCGCGCCGGGCCGCAATGAAAAGGTGCTGGCCGATCTGGTCCGCAGGTTCGGCCCGCGCGTGCGCCCGGTCAGACTCAGCGGCAACGAGGACGACGATCGAGAGCGCATGCGGCGCGCCGCGCCCGGTCCGATCGACTGCGTGCTCGACCTTATGCCGCCTTCGGTGACGACACCAACTGTGCGCGCCGCGATCATGACGGTGCGTCCCTATGGCCGGATCGCGCTGATGGGCGGCGTCGGAATGCAGGGCGGACCGGGGCTCGACCTGCCCTACCCCTGGATCATGCGCGAATGCATCAGCATTCACGGCGCCTGGATGTATCCGCCGGAGGCGACGTTCGGCCTCGTCAATCTCGCCCGCGCCGGGCTGTTGCGGCTCGACCAATTCGAGGTCACGACCTTCGATCTCGATCACGTCAACGATGCCGTTGCGCATGCCGCCGCCAATGGCGGGCCGTTCAAGATGACGGTGCTGAAGCCGAACTAGGCCGGAGGCGAGATCCCTTGCAGGACGTCCCTGAAGACGCCGTACTGCAATTGAAACGCTTGCGGGCTGTAGTCCAGGGACATGAACCGGCGCCGTTCCATTCGATCCCCCGTTCATCGCCTTGCGACCGCCCAAACCAATCGTCTGGCGAATCTGTCCGACGCTGGGCCGCCACCGGGATTGCCGGCACGCGGCCTAGCTGCCGATGATGTCGTCGACTTCCAGCGGCTTGTCGACCTGGCTGAACCATTCGGCCCGGTTGGCGGCGCGGCGGCGGCCGCGCTCGTCGAGCGGCAGCTTGAGCTGGCGCAGCAGGCCCATCACCTCCTCGCGGGCGGTGACGTGCCCGAGGCTCGGGCGGGTGCCGAGCGTCGCCTCGTCGATGTCGTCGAGCGCTGTCAGCCCGCGCGGGAAGAATTCGCGGTAGACCACCCGTTCGGCAAAGCCGTCGACCGCACGGAACCCGAGCCGCAGCGACAGCTGCTTCAAGCCGTCGGCGACCAGCTGCTTGTTGCGCGAGCCGAGCATCGACAGCCGGTTGCGCACCACGATCCAGTCGGTCGAGGCGCCGTCGAGCTGGCGCCGCTTGCGTCTGGTGTCGCGCACCATCTCCGCGTAATGGCTCTCGCCGATCACCGCATAGGTCGCGGGATCGACGGTGCCCAGCACGTCGAAATCGAGGAAGCTGTCGTTGATCGGCGTCACCAGGGTGTCGGCCATCGAATGCGCGAGCCGCATCAGGTAGCTGTCCGAGCCCGGGGTATCGATGACGATGAAATCATAGGCACGTTCCACCGCGCTCACCGCGGTCATGAACTGCTGGAATTCGGTGTTCTCGTTCTCCTCGATCTGCATCGTCTCGCCGTACTTGATGCAATAATGCGCGGGGAGTTCGAGATCGAGCCCAGAGCGTCGCGCCCAGGCCTGGCGATTGCTGATGTAGCGGGTGAAACTCTGCTGGCGACAGTCGAGATCGATGCTGGCAACGCGCTGTCCGGCCTTCAGGAGCGCAACGGCGATATGCAGCGCGGTGGTCGACTTGCCCGAACCGCCCTTCTCGTTCCCCAGCACCACGACGTGTGCGGAGCCGGATTGACCCTGACTAGCCTGCACCAACATGATTCAATCCCCGCAGTGATCTTCAAATCGCGCACGGCTGCGGTCAAGTGAAATGCATCACTGCGCAAGGAAATCAATTGCAGCCGCGCTTAACGATGAATCGAACGCGCATGCCGGCTGCGTCGATCGGCGGCACGCGGCCTGCGATCCATGCGCGTGCGAGATCGGGTAATGCTTGCGCGGCGGTTTGCCGATAACGGTTCGGACTTGGTAAGCTCCGCCACCTGCCGAACGCCAAACGTTCCACCTGGATTCCCCCACCCAGCTTGCCCCACGAGTCGAGACCAGATGCCGAGAAATCCCACCGTCGTCCGTACCGTCCCCGCCCTTCGTCGCGCCGTCGACACCCTGCGCGCCAAGAAGGCGACCGTCGCGCTGGTCCCGACCATGGGTGCGCTCCATGACGGCCATGTGTCGCTGGTGCGGCTCGCCAAGCGCCGCGCCAAGCGGGTCGTCGTCTCGATCTTCGTCAATCCGACCCAGTTCGCGCCGACCGAAGATTTCGGTTCGTATCCGCGCACCTGGAAGGAAGACGTCGCCAAGCTCGCCGCCGAAGGCGTCGACCTGATCTGGCACCCCGAGGTGAAGGCGATGTACCCCGACGGCTTCGCCACAAGAATCGTGCCCGAGGGACCGGCCACCGCCGGTTTAGAGGATCGCTTCCGGCCGCATTTCTTCGGCGGCGTCGCCACGGTGGTCGGCAAGCTGTTCACCCAAGTCCGGCCCGATGTTGCGATCTTCGGCGAGAAGGACTTTCAGCAGCTTCGGGTCGTGACCCAGATGGCCGCCGACCTCGACCTCGGCGTCAAGGTGATCGGGTCGAAGACGGTGCGCGAACGCGACGGCCTCGCGATGTCCTCGCGCAACGTCTACCTCTCGGCGGAGGAACGGCGCGCGGCCCCCGAGCTCAACCGTGTGATGAAAGAAGCGGCGGGCCGCCTGCGCGCCGGCGAGGACGCCGCGACTACAATGGCCGCCGGCGCCGCTGCGATCACCAAGGCCGGCTTCGTGCTGGATTATCTCGAGGTCCGCCACGCCGCCTCACTGGCGCCGATCGGGTCGCTGAGGGACGGCCCGATGCGGATGCTGGTGGCGGCCAGGATCGGCGGCACACGCCTGATCGATAACATCGCGGTCTAAGGCCACATCCGAAAAAGTGTGATGCGGTTCATGCGCAAACGAGATGCAGACCTGTAATGAGGGCCCGGCCTCATCCGTGCGGCCGGGTCGTGCTTGCACCCCGCCCGTGACGCAGGGATGATCGCCCCTTTCAGAGGCGATCGGGATGATCAAACGTTTCAGGCAAGGCATTCTCCTCGGCATCGCGCTGCTGGCCACCGGCGCGGCGCAGGCGCAGACCCGGCCGCCGGTCGGCGGGGTCATCTCCGCCCCCGGCGCGATGATCTTCTACGTCGCGCATGGTGCGCCCGATGCCTGCGGTCCAGGCTGCTCGGACTGGATCGCCGCCGAGGGCTCGGTGCAATGGGACACCTACAAGCGCCTGCTGGCGATCCTGGACCGCCAGGCCGGACGCAAGCTCCCGGTGGTGATCAACATCAAGGGCGATTCCAACCTCAACGTCGCCTCCAGCCTCGGCCGGATCTTGCGCGACCGCGGGGTGGATACCGCGGTCGCGGCGACCGAGGTCGAGGCCTGCAACGGGAAGTCCGACGAGGAATGCTTTGCGCTCAAGCGGCCCGGCGGCCCGCTGGACGCCAAGGAGAAGCCGTCCAGCATTGCCTGCGATCTTGCCTGCGTGCTGGTGCTGTCGGGCGGCGTGCATCGCAGCCTGCCGGCGGGCAGCCGCGTGGTGCTGAGCGGCATGGCGATCCACAACCGGCTCGCGCCCAACGTCTCGGCCGAGCATCGCGAAAGCCTGACCTCGATCTTCACCGACCAGTTCCGGCGCTATCTCGGCGAGATGGGGATCGATCACGAACTGCTCGACGTTGCGGTCAGCAACGCAGGCGGCGGCCGCTATGTCGAGATTCCGGCGTCCGAATGGGGCCGGCTGCATCTCGTGACGCAGTGATCCGCGCCAGCCGTAATCGGATTGCTCACAGCAATCCGATGGCTCACAACAATCCGAGGTCGCGCAACTCGCGGCGCATCGGTTCCGGCATCGACGCCACGCTGGCTGCGCTCGACTTGGTGAGATCTGCGGGCGCGGAGTCCGCGGTCAGGTAGCGCCAGCCCTGGAACGGCCGCATCGGCCGCGGCGAGACGGCGATCACCTTGGGCTGCATCACCAGCCGGCAGCGTCCGATGCCGTCCTTGTCGCGGAACGGCTCGATCGCGATGATCTTCTCGCGCGCTGCGATCTCGCCACGGATCACCCAATACAGCGAACCGCCGGCGAGGATCTCCTCCTCGCGCTTCGGCGTCATCCGCGTGATGTGGATGTGACGGAGCGGCAGGCCTTTTTTCTTCGCGGTCGCCATCCGTTCGGCGACCCAGCCCTTGAGTTCCTTGACCGAGTCGCAACCGACGGCAAGCTTGATGAGATGAAGCGGCATGCGCCGGATGTAGCGGCCGGCGCGCGCTTTGGAAAGGGAGCGATATCAGCGGCAGTGGATATCGGGATTTACTACCCGGAATGGTGCGATGACGACGGCTCAAGCCGCCGTCGCCACACTCATTCCTGGTTCGCGGCCGCCGGAGCACTCGCCGCGGCAGGTGGCGGCGCTGGCGCTGGCGCCGCAGCCGGCGCGATCTGGACCGGACGCTTCGCTGCGGGTGGGCGCTTCGGGGCGGCGGGCGGCGCGGCGGCGGCGCGCGCGGCAGGTGGCTGGGCCGCTGCGGCCGGCTTCGCCGGTTCGGGCGTCATGATGCTGACCGGCGGCGTCGACGACGCGCTCGGAAACTCCGCATTGGTCGGCTTGCCCGTGGGCAACGACTGCGGCAGCGCCGCGACCAGGCCGGAGGCGGCCGACGCCTGCGCGCCGCCCGGCGCGTTCCAGGACGCCGCGTAGCGCGTGACCAGGTTCTCGTAGGTCCGCTCGTTCATGTTGTTGATGATCTGATGGTTGTCGCCCAGCGAGCGGAACGCGGGACACGCGGTCGGCGTGCAGTGGTCTCGCGCCATCAGCGCGTAGGCCACCAGACCGTAGCGATCGTGCTCGATGGCGCGGCGCAGCGCCTGCAACTCGGTGGTCGAATTGCGCTCCGCGGTTGCGAGGTCGCCGAGCGCGGTCAGGCGCGAAATCTGCGCCGCCGCATAGCTGACCGCCGCCGCGGCTGTATCAGACGAACCGAACAACACCTTCTCGCAGGCGTTGAGAACGGCATCTCCGGCGAGGTCGTCGACGCAGGCCAGCGCCGGCGCGGTCTGGCTGGTGAATTGCGCCGTCCGTGTCTCGGCGGGTGCCGCCTGCCCGCCCGGCCCGAAGCCGCGGATCGTGGCGGCGACCGCAACCGCGATCGACAGCAGCGTGATGACGGTCAGCGCGCCGTTGGCGACGGACTTTTCCGCGCGCAGCAGCGTGACCAGAACGACGATCCCAAAGAAGCCCGCCGCGGCCAGCGTCAGCCACATCGGGAAGGTCGGTGAGCGCCAGATCTGATCCAGCGAGGAAGCCCAATTCATGCGCGATGTCCCTCAACACAGCGTAAGCACAGCCGGCGACGGCGAACGCCGCCATCCCGACGTCCAACCTTCAGCACAATGGGTCTGCGAACAGGGCCTTTTGACGGCGACGGCGCGGAACCCGCTCCAGCCACCGGCTTGCGCACAACGCGTTCAGGACAGCGCGAGCTGGCTCTCCTTGGCCACCCGTTCGAAAGCTTCAGTCGAGCTCTTGATGCGATACTGGCAATCGTCACCATCGGTCGGCAGCAGGCGGATCACCTCATAGGTGCCGCTCGCAGCGGGGCGCGCCACGTTGCTGGCCGTGAAATAGACGATCTCGCCAATCGAGTACTTATGCTTCAACGCCCTCTCCATTTTCTTAGAGATTGCTGGCCGAGCTGACAGTCCCGATAGCTCAAGCCGGCATTTTGAGAACCCTGCGGCAACCTAGCACATCGCGCCGCCCCAAATCCAGCAAGATTGGGGCATGGCGAAGGTGCGATTTTGCAGGTTTTTCAGGGCGATAGGCAGCAATTTACGTGCCAGCCGGAAATTGCCCGCCGACCTCGGCCGGAACCCGGTTCCACAGCCTCAGGCGGTATGCGGCAACTTTCCGTTGGGGCTCGCGCCGTCAACCGCAGCCGGAAGTTGCTGGGCCAGCACCTTGGACAGCTGGTCGACCGGAATGTTGAACTTGGCTGCGAGTTGCTTGACGGTGTCGCTGCCCAGCACCTCCTGGAGCTGCTCGGCGGTGATCGGCAGGTTCTGGCCGGTGCCGATCCAGGATTTGACCTGTTCGCCGAGGCCACCCTGCTCGAGCTTGGCCACGATCGCCGACAAGCCGCCCTGCCCGCCATTGCCCATCACCTGGCCCAGCACGACGGGGATGACGGCCGCCCCGAGCTGGCCAAGCATGCCTTTCAGCTCCGGTGAATTCTCCAGGGAATCGAGAATGCCCATGGTCTAAGTCCTTTCACGACTTGCAAAACCGGTCTTTTGGATTCGACGCCTTAGGCCCCGCGGCGTCAAGCCGCGATCTTTGTCGCCGCTGTCACAATTCGGCAGCGCAGGGACCGGTCAGGCGTCCTCGAATCGGTCGATCAGCAGCGTCTCGGCGAGGCCGTCGCGGGTCCACTCCTGGAATGCCGGAAGGGACATCATGGCATCGACATAATGCTGCGCCTCGGCCTTCACCGGGATCGCGTAGGTGCGGAAGCGATGCACCACGGGCGCGTACATCGCATCCGCCCCGGAGAATGCCCCGAACAGGAACGGGCCCTGGCTGCCATAGCGCGCGTGGCAATCGGCCCAGATCTGCTCAATCCGCGCCACATTGGCCCGCGCATCGTCCGACAGCGCGACGGCGCGGATCGGCCGGTGCAGGTTCATGCCGCATTCGCTGCGCAGCGGCACGAAGCCGGAGTGCATCTCCGCCGAGATCGCGCGGGCATGCGCGCGCGCGGCGCGATCCGACGGCCAGAGCTTCGCCTCGGGAAATTTCTCGGCGAGATATTCGATGATCGCCAGCGAATCCCACACCGTGACGTCGCCATCGATCAGCGTCGGCACCTTGCCGGCCTTGCTGAAAGAGAGGATGCGGTCCTTGTCGGCCTGGTCGGTGTAGAGCGGAACGAAGATTTCCTCGAACGGGATGTCGTTGGCGCGCAGCGCCAGCCAGGGCCGCATCGACCATGACGAATAGTTCTTGTTGCCGATGACGAGCTTGAGCATGCCTGTGAATCCTGTTGCCACATCAGTTTGCCATAGTGCATTGCACGCGTTCAACCTGTACATGACGCGGGATGCAGCGCGGCGCGGACCGGCCGCCGCGCATTGACGAAGGAAGGCACCAATGACGGGCTATTGGGTCGACATCCTGGCCGTCGGCTTCTTTGCGCTGGAATGGCTGGTCTACGCCATCACGCTGGAGCACACCGCCTACGGACGCGACAGCCTGTCGGCGCGGATGCATGTCTATCGCGAGATCTGGGTGCGGAATCTGCTCAACCGCGACGCGCGGATGGTCGACATGCAGATCATGGCCAGCCTGCAGAATGGCACCGCGTTCTTTGCCTCCACCAGCCTGATCGCAATCGGCGGCGCGCTGGCGCTGCTGCGCGCGACCAGTGACGCGCTCGCGGTGCTCGGCGCGCTGCCGGTCAACCTGACGCCCTCGCCCGCGCTGTGGGAGATCAAGTGCATCGGGCTGATCCTGATCTTCATCTACACGTTTTTCAAATTCGCCTGGGCCTATCGCCTGTTCAACTATGTTGCGATCCTGTTCGGCGCGATGCCGCCGGCCGGCCAGCGCGATACGCCAGAGGCCGAGGCCCATGTGATCCGCACCACGCGGCTGTTCGAGACCGCGGGCCGGCACTTCAACCGCGGCCAGCGCGCGTTCTTCTTCGCGCTCGGCTATCTCGGCTGGTTCCTCAGCCCCTGGGTGCTGTTCGCCACCACTGCCGCGGTGGTCATCGTGATCTGGCGCCGGCAGTTCGCCTCGAACGCCTGGCAGGCGATGGGAAGCTGAAGGAGCCGCCCGTCATTGCGAGGAGCTCGCGACAAAATTGCAAGGCAATTTTGCGCTGAAGCGACGAAGCAATCCATCTATCCGTTTCGCGGAGGCATGGATTGCTTCGCTTCGCTCGCAATGACGCCCTGCCCTACGACGCGAAGTCGCGCGGCGTGAAGTCGAGGTCGAGCACCTTCCATTCGCCGTAGCGATCCCGCGGCAGCATCGCATAGGGCTGGCAGGCCTGCAGCGCCTCGGTCGCGCTCTTGAGCAGCAGCGGCCCCTTCTCCGATGCGGTGGCCTCGATCAGCAACGGCGATGCGCCGAGCTTGCCGTCCGGCTTCATGAACACCCGGAGCTTGATCCTGACGTCATCGCCGGTGCTCAGCGTCGCCGGGAGCTTCATGCAGCTCTTCAGATGACGGCGGAATTCGGCGACCACGCTGGAGCCGACGTCGGCCTGCTCGGTTGCCGCGGCGTCGAAATTGTCCTTGCCGGGACCGGGGCCGTGCGGCGCTTCGGCCGGCGGCTTGATCGGGATGTCGGGCGGCAAGCCAAGCAGGACATTGTATTTGACGGACAGGTCAGGCTCGGGCTGCGCATAGGCCGGTTGCGACGGCGGCGGCGCTTGCTGCGCCATCGGCTGGGGCATCGGTGGCGTCTGCGGTGCCGGCGTCTGCGGTGCCGGCGGCTCGACCGCGGCATGCTGCGGAGCCGGGCTGGGTTTGGGCTCCGGCGGCGTCGCCTGCTTCTGCGGCGGTTGCTGCTGGGCCTGTTGCGGCTGAGGTGCCGGCGCTTGCGCCGGTGGTTCGGACTTGGCGGTGTCCACCGGCTTGTCGAGCGACGGCAACTGGAACTCGGGCGTCGGCGACGGGCTCGGCACCGGATCGGGCTTGACCTCGCTCTTGATCTCGCTCCTGGCGACCTCCTGCGGCGTCACGATCTCGACCGGCACCGTGTCAGCGGCGACGGGATCGAACTGGTGCACCTCCGAATACAGGAAAATCAGCGCGAGCAGCATCAGGTGCACGAACACCGATGCCATCAGATCCGCGTTTGGCCGAAACTTCATCCCGCTCGATCACATCAGTGCCGTCTCCCCGCCGGTCACAATACCGGGTGGAACCCGCCTGCCTCAATCCCCATTCGGTCCAAAACCGCAATCGGCCAGCGCAATAGCATGATCCGGACCGCTGCCCAGCCATTTTCCGCGCGGCGATTCACAGGCAAGGACCCAATGCGCCATGGACCATCAGATGGGACCGTCAGCGCGCGGCTGCGCTCCCGATCGCCGAAATCTCGCGCATGTCCTCATCCGACAACTCGAAGTCGAAGATGTCGAGATTTTCCTGGAGCCGCTCGAGCTTCGAGGTGCGCGGGATCGCCGAGACATTCTGCTGCACCAGCCAGCGCAGGCAGACCTGGGCGGCCGTCTTGCGATAACGGTCACCGATCCGCGCCAGCGCGCGGTCGCCCTTGACGCGTCCCTTCGCGATCGGGCTGTAGGCGACGAATGCCATGCCATGGCGTGCACATGCCTCGATCACGTCGGCCTGCCCCAGGTAGGGATGGTACTCGACCTGATCGCAGGCGAGCGGCTCGGGGCACGCCGCCACCGCCTCCTCGATCAGCGCCGCGTTGAAGTTCGAGACCCCGATATGCCGCGCCAGTCCTGCCTGCTTGACCCGCGCCAGCGCGCCGAGCGTCTCGGCAAGCGGCACGTGCGGATGCGGCCAGTGCAGCAGCAACAGGTCGACCTCGGTCAGACGCAGCCGCGCCAGGCTCTCTTTGGCGGAACGTTCGAGATCCTTCGCCATGAAATGCGTAGTCCAGATCTTGGTGGTCAGGAACACATCGTCGCGCTTGACGCCGGAGGCGCGCAGCCCCTCGCCGACCTCGCGCTCATTGTCATAGATCTGGGCGGTGTCGATGTGCCGGTAACCGAGCCGCAGCGCCTGCTCGACGATGCGGGCGCAGGTCCGCCCGCGCAGCTCCCAGGTGCCGAGCCCGATCACGGGGATTCTGGCACCGTTGCCTTCGACGACATTCATGCGTCCAGTATGCGCGCATGACGAAGTCCTGCCAACTCACGTATCAGTTCCGCGCTGACCCGTCGCGACCGCTCACCGCTCCGGCTGGTAACCGTCGGTCAATGTCTTCAGGAAGGCGATGATGTCGGCTTCATCCTGCGCGGTCATCGCGGGCGTCTCACCGAGATGGCGCTCGAACGGCGGATCGCTGACGTCGACATTGCCATGATGCTTCTCCGGCAGGTCGTCGTATTTGCGCACCGTACCGTCCGCCGCGCGCGGGTAGACCTTCTCCGGGTTGGTATCGCGGAAGTTATAGAAATCGAGCACCTGCTCGAGGCTCGTGAAGACGCCGTTGTGGAAGAACACGCGGCGGGTTGCGGTGTTGCGCAAGGTCGGCGTCAGAAACATCCCGCAATATTGCGTCTGCTCGGCAATGTCGGTGCGATACGGGCCGCAGACCCCGAGATCGAAATAGTTGGGATCGCGGTTGCCGGCGAGCGCGGCATTGCGCGGCGCGCCGAGCGCCTCATACTGGTGGTCGGTGAATAACGGCGGCAGGCCGTCGCGGGTCGGCGCCGAGGTATGGCAGCCGCCGCAGTTGGCTTTCTCCGGATCATTGAACAATTGCAGGCCGCGCAACTCGCTCTCGCTCAGCCGCGCCTTGCCTTCCAGCCAGTAGTCGAACTTGCTGCTGTAGGGATGGAAGCTCGGCTCCTCGACCTGATAGCGCGCGACCGCGAACATCGCCTCCGCGACCAGCAACCGCGTATTGTCGAAAACCTGAGCGCCGAACAGTTCGGCAAAGCGCGGGGCGTAGCTCGCCTGGCGCAGCTTCTGCGCCACCACCTCGATGCTGCCGCCGTCCATCTCATTGGGATCGAGCAGCGGGAAGATCGCCTGGTCCTGCAGCGTATCGGCGCGGCCGTCCCAGAACAGTCCGCCCTGCGGCACGATGTTCACCGCCGACGCCGCGGTCCCGGTCGCGACCTTTTTCGCACGCGCGGCCTGCTGGCCCGCCGCGGCCAGCTGCGCGAAGTCGACGAGATTGTCGTCCTCGTCCTTCTCGGGTCCGATGCTGAAATTCGGCTGGCGTTCCAGATAGGTCAGGCCGGGCACGGCGCGCGTCCCCTGCCGCGATTGCGCGGGCCCGCCGAACATCACCGCCGCATCATTGGGCGGACCGTAGGCGTGATCCGGACTGTGACAGGAGGCGCAGGACAATGCGCCCGACGACGACAGCGACGCGTCGAAGAAGATCTTCTGGCCGAGCTGCGCCATGCCGGACAGCGGGGCGACCGGCGGACGCCTGAGCTGCACCGGGTTCGGATTTGTCCCCGGAAGCCCTTGGGTCTCGACTGCCGCAACGGCGCCGGCCATGCAGAGCAGGCCGGCGCCGAGAAGCCACAACATGCGGCCGTTCATATGACGTCCAGTGATCCCAGAGCGTTAGCCATGGTGATGATCGTCAGACGGACTGACGATGACCGTGCCGGCCGTCGGATCGAGGAACAGCTTCTGCTGATCGTCGCCGTCATGATCGTGATCGTGGCCATGATCGAAGTCGAACATGTCCGTGATCGATTCGACGCTGTCGTCGAACGAGCCGCCGCCGAGACGCTGGCCGTGCAGCCAGTTGTCTTCGATGAAGCGCACGACCGACGCCTGCGAGATGCGGGTGTGGCTGACGAAGTTCTTCTTGGCGTAAGGCGAGATCACAATGAACGGGGTCCGCGTGCCGGGACCGCAGCGGCCGTTCACCGGCTGGCCGTTCAGGCCATTCGGCTGCGTCTGCTTGCCGATGCCGCGGCCGCACTGGCCGGGACCGTTGACCTGGTCGGCGGTCGGATCATACGAGGCACTGATCGGCGCCGTGTACTGGTGGTCGTACCAGCCGTCGGAGTCGTCATAGGTGATGATGACCGCGGTGTCGCGCCACTCCTTCTGCGTCTGCAGGAAGTTGATCAGCTCGACATTGCCCACCTGCTCGTCGAGCGGATCGGAGTTGCCGGGATGACCGTCCTGATAGGCCGGCATCTTGATGTAGGAGACCGCCGGGAAGTTGCCGGCCTTCACCGAAGCGTAGAAATCCTCGAGATCGTAGGCGTGGTTGGCCGGATCGAGCGTCTTGCTGCCGGGGACATAGGTGTGGCCGACCGCATCGACCGAGCTCGGCCGCGCATGGGTCGGGTTGGCGGTCGACTTGTAGTACTGGAACCAGGCGTGGTGCGGGATGTAGTCGACGATGCTGCCGTTGACGTTGCTCGAGAAGGTGCTGCGGGCGCAGTTGGTGGTGCCGTTGCTGTTCTTGAGCGTCAGGTCGAAGCCGCCCATGAAGCTGCCCCAGCTGATGTGCTCGGCATTGAGCAGGTCGCCGATGTTCTTGCTGGTCATCAGGACCTGGCTGGTCGTGCTCGAGCAGGAATCGTAGGCAGGATCGGTATCACCGATCAGCGTCAGGCCGCCCTGGCCGTCGGCGATCGACGATGAGGTGCCGACGATGTTCTGCGCACCGTTGGTCTGGCCGGAAATCACCTCGAGCGCGCCGGGCGTCGACGGACCGAAGGTATCGGTCCAGTTGTTGTCGCTCATCGCGAAGTTCTGCGCGTAGTTCCAGAACGCTGTGACGGTGTTGCCGTCGAAATAGCCCATCACCTGTCCGTTTGTGCCGAAGGCGCCGACACCGCCGGCAGTGCCGCGACCGGTGAATTTCGGAAACAGGTCTTCCTTGCCGTTGTCGACCGCCTGCTGCTCGGGCGTATAGGCGTGGTTCTGCGAGCGCGTGTTGGCCTGGGTGCGGTCGAGGCGGAACGGATTGGTCGCGCCGGTGCCGTTGGCCGGATTCGTGTTCGGGTTGTTGGTCAACAGATTGGCGGTGACGAGGTTGTTGACCTTCGGCGTATGCGGCTTCGCCGTGAACGGAATCGAGCCGGTCGGATTGGCCGCATTCGGGTAGGTTGCGAAATAGTGATCGAACGAGCGGTTCTCGTTGAAGATCACGACGAGATGCTTGATCGGCGTTGCGGTGTGGATGTCGTGCGGATGACGATGATCGTGATCTCTATCATCATCGTGAGCGGCGGCGCTGCACACAACTGCAGCAGCAGCAACCAGGCAGACTCCGACCGTCGAAAGGAATTTCGCCTTCACTTCTTGCCCCATTTTTTAAGGATTTATGACGTCGACATGCGACAAGTTATCCATCGCCGATGACAGCGCTGTGTAAGTTTCATCACAGCGTTTCATCATCGCGCGTCCGATTCACGCGTCGGTTGCGGCGCTTGCGAAGGATGTTGGATTGATCTCTATCTCGATGATGCCGGCACGCGCGTCACGGCGCGATCTGCTCCCGCGCATATTGCGTCGGCGACAATCCGACATGGCGAGTGAACGCGACGCTGAACGCGCTTGCTGAACCGTAGCCGACGCGTTCTGCGATTTCGGCGATGCCGCTTTCATTCTGCCGGAGCATGTTCTTGGCCATCGCCATGCGCCAGGCCAGCAGATACTCCATCGGTGCGACGCCGACGGCGCGGCTGAACCGGTCGAAGAATGCCGAGCGCGACAGCGCCGCCTCCTTCGCCAGTTGCGCGACCGTCCACGCCCGCGTCGGGCTCTCATGCATCCGGCGGATCGCGACAGCGAGACGCTCGTCGGCGAGCCCGCGCACGAGACCCGGCGACGCCGCGGTGCCCGCCGTGGAGCGCAACGCTTCGATCAGGAGAACCTCGAGCAGACGCGCCAAGATCACATCGCGCGCCGGGCGCCGTTCGCGGAATTCGTCTCGGACGAACTGCATCAGGGTGGCGAGCCGCGGTTCGCCGCGCACATGCACCAGTTGGGGAAGTAGCGACACCAGCAGGTTCGCGTCCTCCGAGCCGAAGCTGCAATGGCCGATCAGCATCCGCAGATCAGTTGGACCGTCCTGGTCTCCGATCCTGAACTCTCCGGTGGCGAGCGCGACGGGACGTGTTTCGGCGCCGGGCCCAGGAAACGGCGCGAGGCTCGACATCGCGACGTCATGCGCCGCGGGGACCAGAATGAAGTCGCCCGCCCCCAACTCGATCGCTTGGTGATCGTCGACCTCAAGCCGGCACCCGCCCTCGAGGACCACGCAATAGAACGGCTGTCCGGCATCGGAGCGGCGGACATGCCACGCCCCGGCGCCGAGCACGGCCTTCGAGAACCGGGCACTTGGCTGCAGCAGCGTGACGACCTCCGCTAGCGGGTCGATCATGTCCGGACTCCTGCAAATGACTCTTGGACTTTGAAACATAGAGAGTCCGGCCACTGACACCTATCGTCTGTGTCAGTCAAATCACTTCCAAGGGCCCCATGAACACCATCTTGATCACCGGATGCTCGTCCGGCTTCGGACTTGAAACCGCGAAATACTTTCTCGACCGCGACTGGAAGGTCGTCGCGACGATGCGCACGCCGCGCGAGGATGTGCTGCCGCGTTCTCCGCATCTGCGCGTGCTCGCGCTCGACGTCACCGATCCCGACAGCATCCATCGCGCCGTCGAGGCCGCGGGACCGATCGATGCCCTCGTCAACAATGCAGGCTTCGGCGCGGCGTCGCCATTCGAAGCCACGCCGATGGCGACGATCCGCGAGCTGTTCGAGACCAACACGTTCGGCGCGATGGCCCTCACGCAGGCCGTGCTGCCGCAGTTCAGGCAACGCAGGGCCGGCGTTGTCGTCAACGTCACCTCGAGCGTGACGTTGAGATCGATCCCTTTGATCGCGTCCTACACCGCGACCAAGGCGGCGGTGAACGCATTCACCGAATCGATGGCGCTGGAGCTTGCGCAGTTCGGCGTACGCGCGCGCCTGGTGCTGCCGGGCCGTTCGCCGGAGACCCGCTTCGGCGATACTGCGCGCGCCCACGCGCAGGGCCTCGACCACGCGGCCTATGCCGAGCTGGTGCAGAGCGTCTTCGCAAGATTCGGTGAACCGGGGCCAGTCACCACCGCGCAGGACGTCGCCGAAGCGGTGTGGCGCGCGGTGACCGATCCGTCGAGCCCGATGCGCATCCCCGCCGGCGCCGACGCCGTGAGCTGGGCCGCGGAGAGCCGAAGCTAGGACAAGAGGTCAACATGCAAGACAAGCGCGTCGCCCTGGTCACCGGGGCCAATCAGGGAATCGGGCTCCAGATCGCAAAGGATCTCGTTTCACACGGGCTCACCGTGCTGGTCGGGTCGCGCAACTTCGCGCGCGGCGTTGCCGCAGCCGGCGAGATCGGCGCGGACGCCCACCCGCTCCAGCTTGACGTCACCGATCCGGCTTCGATCGCCGCCGCCGCCGAGCACATCGGCAAGGAATTTGGCCGCCTCGACATCCTGATCCAGAACGCCGCGATCTCGAATACGCGAAAGCGGCCGGACCAGTCCGTCGAGGATTACGCAGCGACCACCCGGCCGAGCAACGTGTCGCTCGATGAAATGCGCGCGGTCTGGGAGACCAACGTGTTCGGCGTCCTTGCCGTCTATCAGGCGATGCTGCCGCTGCTGCGCAAGGCACCGGGCGGGCGCATCGTCAACGTGTCGAGCGGCGCCGGCTCGCTGACGCGCAACGCGGACCCGGCCAATCCGCATCGTCCGATCTTCGGCCCGGTCTACCCCGCGTCCAAGACCGCGCTCAACGCAATCACGCTCGCGATGGCGATCGAGCTTGAGGCAGAGGGGATCAAGGTCAATGCCGTGTCCCCCGGCTTCACCCGAACGAACCTGAACGGCTATGCAGGCACCGAGACCGTGGCGGAAGGCGCCCGCGAGGCGGTGCGTGTTGCCCTGCTGGGTGAGGACAGCCCGACCGGCACTTTCACGCACGCCACGCTCGGGACGATCCCCTGGTAGTCGCGCGGGCGAGGATGCCGTCTAATCCTTCATCCCGGTGATCGAGGCACTCACCGCTCCGGGATCGCGCTGCGGCCAGCGGCCGCTTTCGACCTGCGCCAGGAAATCGCCGACGATCCGGTTGTATTCGTCGGGCTCCTCGATGTTGATGGCGTGGCCGCAGTTCGGCATGACGGCGAGCGCGGCGGACGGGATGCTCTGCTTCATCAGGACGCCCGGCAGCAAACACGGCCAATCCTCGTCGCCGGTGATGATCAGCGTCGGCACCGTGATGCGCTTCATCTCGTCGACCAGCGTGTAGAGCGAAGGACGCTCCTTCTGGACACCCTGCTGGGTGTTCGCCGAACCCACCGCCGAGTGCTCGGCCAGCATCGCCTTGAACTCGGCGTGGCCGCGCGGATCCTTGTTTTCATACTGCACGCGCGTCGGCCCGTAGGCGTAGCGCTCGGCGAACGCCGGCATGCCGTCCTTGCGGATCATGGCCGCGATCACGTCGGCCTCGGCGCGAAACGTCTCGCGCTTGTCGAGCTCGGCGCCATAGCCGCAGCCGCCGATGCAGAGCGACAATGCGCGCGCCGGATGCCGGATGCCGAAATGCAGCGTTGCAAAACCGCCCATCGAGAGGCCGATGATATGCGCCTTCGACGCGCCGATGTGATCGAGCACCGCCAGGATGTCGTCGGCGGCGCGCGCCTGCGAATAGGACGCGATCTGCTCGGGCACGTCAGACGGCGGAAAGCCGCGCGCATTGTAGGCGATGGTCCGGAAACGCTTGCCGAAATGCCGCATCTGCGGCTCGTAACTGCGCAAGTCGCCGGCGAATTCGTGGACCAGGATCACCGGATGACCGGATCCGGTCTCCTCGAAATAGAGCCGCACGCCGTCATCTGTTGTCGCGTAGGGCATGGTGGTCTCCTGCCTTCTTGCTTTGCGAGCTACTTGCTTAGCGCTACGGGATGGTCGCCCCCGTCGGAGGTTTGGCACGCGGCAAGTATGTGCCGTGCGCCTTGCTGCCGACAAGGGTGCCGTCGTCGACGACCACCTTGCCGCGCACCATGGTCAGCACCGGCCAGCCCGTGACCTCGAGCCCTTCATAGGGCGTGTAGTCCGAGCCGTCATGAATCAGGTCGTGGCGGATCGTCACCTTGCGCTTGGGGTCCCACAGCGCGATGTCGGCATCCGAGCCGACCGCGATCGTGCCCTTGCGCGGATAGAGGCCGTAGATCTTGGCATGATTGGTGGCGCTGAAGGCGACGAAGCTGTTGAGGTCGATACGGCCCTTCACGACGCCTTCGGAGAACAGGATCGGCAGCCGCGTCGCCACCCCGGGAATGCCGTTCGGCACCCAGCGGAAGCTGGTGCGCCCCTTCGGCGCGAGCTTGCCTTGCGGGTCGTCGTAGCGGAACGGGCAATGGTCCGACGAGAACACCGAGAACACTTTCTGCTGCAGGCCCTCCCAGCAGGCTTGCTGGCTCGCAACGTCGCGCGGCGGCGGCGAGCAGACGTATTTCGCACCCTCCATGTTGAGCTGATCGAGATCCTTCTCGGTCAGGACAAGGTATTGCGGACAGGTTTCGCCCATCACCCGCAAGCCCCGCTGCTGCGCGCGCCGGATTTCGTCCATCGCCTCGCGGTTCGAGACATGCACGATCATGATCGGCACATCGACGAGCTCGGACAGCGAGATCGCGCGGTGCGTCGCCTCGCGCTCGACCGGGATGGGCCGCGAGGTGGCGTGGAAGCGCGGCGCGGTGTTGCCGGCGCGTTCCAGCCGATCGGTCAGGAAGCGGATGGCGTCGAAGTTTTCCGCATGCACCATCAGCATTGCGCCGGTCTCGCGCGCGACCGACATGGTCTCCAGCAGTTCGCGATCCGACAGCGCCAGCCCCTCATAGGTCATGAAGACTTTTAGCGAGGTGTAGCCATCCTCGACCAGCGCCGGCAGCTCCTGGCCCAGCACATGCTCGGTCGGATCGGTGACGATCAGATGGAAGGCGACGTCGACATGGCATTCGCCTTCGGCCAACGAATGATAGTGCTTGAGCGCCTCGCGCAGCGTCTGGCCCTTCTCCTGCAGGCAGAACGGCAGCACGGTGGTGTTGCCGCCGAACGCTGCCGAGCGGGTGCCGCTGGCAAAGCCGTCGGCCATCACGATGCCGTCGCCTGACGGCTGGGCGAAATGGACGTGGCTGTCGATGCCGCCGGGCAGCACCAGCCGGTCGGTGGCGTCGATGATCTCGGCCGCATCGCCGAGATCGTGACCGAGCGCGGTGATCTTGCCGTCGCGGATTCCGACGTCGCAGGCAAAGGTGTCAGCAGCGGTCACGACGGTGCCGCCGCGGATGATGGTGTCAAAGGACATCAGTCCGTCCCCTCTTTCGGTGAGCGATGTTCGATGATGGCGGCAAGCGGCTCGGCCAGCCCGATCGTCGGCTTCGGATCAGGCCGCCGGAAGGTGCCGGCGACCGCCTTGCGCGGCTTGAGCAGGGCAAGCGTCTCCGCCTGGCGCACGGCGGCCGCAACCGGATCGACCACGGGCACCGGAATGCGGTCGCGGACCTTTGCGGCAAGGCCTGCGAGCGGCGCGCCCGACAGGATGACGACGTCGGCGCCGTCCTGTTCGACCGCCCGGTTGGCGAGCGCGACCAGCAGCTCTTCCTTCTCCGCCTGCACGTCGGAGATCGACTGGAAGCTCCCGTCGAGCGTGCGGATGCCGGCGCAGCGCGAACTCAGCCCGTGCATGGCGACGCACTCCTCGTACCAGGGCGCCAGCGCGCCGGCGAAGGTCACGATGGAAAACCGCCGGCCGAGCATGCAGGCGGTGAGCATCGCGGCCTCGGCCAGTCCCACGACCGGAAACGCGAACAGCTCACGCGCGCCGAACAGGCCGGGATCGCCGAAGGCGGCGAGGATGGCGGCATCGATGCCCGGGCCGGCCTCGGCCAACATCTCCAGCGCGATCGCACCGCCGATCTGCGCCTCGGCGCGAGTCGCAATATAAGGCACGCCGCGCGAGGCGGTGACCGGCGCGAGCTCGGTGCCGGCGGAGACCACCTTGCTGCCGGCGGCATGGAGCAGATCCGTCACCGCCGCGGTCGTGTTGGGATTGAGCAGCAGGATCTTCATGGCGTAACTTTCCTCGTCTTGCGGCCGCGCGGCTTTGCAGGAGCGTCCGGCACCGCGGCGTCCTCCGTCTCGTTGTTCGGCGCCTTATCGTTCATTCCCTTGCCATCCAGCGTCTCGGCGACGATCTCGCCGGTACGGCGCACGTGGTGGGCCAGTATCTGCCCGGCCCGCGCCGCATCGCGGCGCCTCAGCGCGGCCAGGATATCCTGGTGCTCGCGCACCGATTCATCCCAGCGCCCAAGCACCGAGAGCGCGAAGAACCGCGCCCGCTCGGCTCGCGCCAGCAACGCCTCATGCGTCGCCTTCAGCACCGCGTTGCGCGCGAAGCCGACGATCGCCGAATGGATCTGCTGATTGGCTTGAAAATAGTCGCGCAGCTCGCCGCGGCCGTGATGCCACTCGATCTTGTCCTGCAACGCGTCGAGCCGTTCGAAGTCGGCGTCCTCCATGCGCAGCGCGGCGAGCTCGGCGGCGCAGCGCTCGATGCCGCTGACGGCCTCGAACAATTCGGTCAGCTCGGCGCGGCGGAACGGCGCCACCACGGCACTGTGGTTGAGCCTGAGTTCGACCAGGCCTTCGTTCGCCAATTGCTTCAGCGCCTCGCGCAGCGGGGTCCGCGAAATGCCGAGCGCATCCGACAAGTCCGCCTCTCCCAGCGATTGACCCGGCGCCAGCTCGCCGCGCACGATCATGGTGCGCAGCCGCGCCGCCGCCTGCTCGTGCAATCCGACCCGCGGCACGCGCAGCCGGCGCCGTTGCTGCGCCGTGATCGCGCGCTTGGGTTCCTTGCTACGTCTGCTCGCCTTGGCTTCAGTCTTGGCTTCAGTCACCGCACGCCTTCATTGTCATGATCGGGGATCGCGGTCGCTGCGCGCAGATCGGGGTTCGTGAACAGGCTGCCCCAGCCGTGCACGCGCGACGGATCGCAGCCCACAGCTGTGAGACACGCCCACAGCGTCACCGCGATCGAATCCAGCACCGGCACGCCAAATCCGCGCTCCAGCCGTTCGGCGGCACCCGCTCCGCGCATGTTGGTGCAGAGCACGACGGCGGCATCGCAGCCCTCGTGCACGACTTCCTCGATCAGGCCCGCGACCTCGGCCTCGCTGACCTCGGCAAAGGAGAAATTGTCCTGCAGCGACAGGTGTCGCTCGGCGAAGCAATGCAGCCCCGCCGAATTCCAGTTGGCGATGATCCGCTCCTGCACATCCTTGCGATACGGCGTCACCAGCCCGATGCGTTTGGCGCCGATCCGTCGCAGCAGGTCGCGATAGGCCAGCACCGTGGTGCAGGCCTTGATCCCGGTCGCGGCGGTAATCTGCTCGCACAGGCTCTCGTCACGGTCGAAGCCGAGCCAGCTTGCCGAGGTGCCGTTCCAGGCGATGACGTCGACCTTGGCATGCGCCAGCAACTCTGCCGCGCGAAGAATCTCGCTGGCGTCGAACTGGCGCAGCGCCTGTTCCGACAGCGCGATCTCCGTCACCTTGAAGCGCGAGAAATGCGCCGAGACGTCGTCGACGCCTGCCAGCATCGCGCAGGTGATCGGCTCGAGTGCGGTATTCGACGACGGCGTCAGCATGCCGAGCCTGATAGGACGTGTCATTCGCGAGGCCTCATCAACCGGCCGAACCCTTGGGCAGGATTCGGCCGTCTTCGTTTCAGACTGGGAGCTTGCGGCTGTAATCGATCAGGGTCGAGCAGATCAACAGCGCAATGCCCGCGGCGGCGAAATACATCAGCGCGAGGAAGTAGGAGCCGGTGGCCTGCACGATGAAGCCGACGATCAGGGGCGTCGTGATGCCGGCGATGTTGCCGCCGAGATTCATGCAGCCGCCGAGGAATCCGGACTTGCCACGGCCCGCCAGCGCCGACGGGATCGCCCAGTACATGCCGCACCAGCGCAGGAAGAACAGCGTCGTCGACAGCAGCACCACGACCACGACCGCGTTGGTGACGTAGGCGACCAGGAAGATCGACACCGTCGCCATGATCGCCGCGATCCCGAATAGGGTGCGGAACACGGTGTTGGGTGCCCCGCCCCGCGCCCGCCAGCCGTCGCCGATCCAGCCGCCGACCAGTTCGCCGACGAAGCCCGCAAAGAAGATGATGAAGGAGGCGCCGCCGAGCGCCTTGATGTCGAAGCCGTGCACCTTGAACAAATAGGTCGGCATCCAGGTCAGAAGGCCATAGAAGGTGGTGTTGAAGAACATCCAGCCCAGGCACATGCACCAGACCGAGCGAAAGCGGAAATAGGCCAAGCCGCTTGCGCCCGACGACGGCGGCGTCGCGGCGTCCTCGATCGCATGCGCCTCCTCGAGATAGCGCGCCTCCGCTTCATTGACCGACGGATGCTCGCGCGGCGCGTTGCGGATGTAGTACCAGGCCCACAGGCCGCACAGCATGGTGCCGATGCCCGCGACGACGAAGGCGACGCGCCAGGAGCTGAACGCCGCCATCAGCCAGGCGATCACGATCGAGCCGAGCGCAGCGCCGAGCGGCGCGCCGCCGTCGAGCAGAGTGGCGCCGCGGCCGCGTTCGGTCTGCGTCATCCAGATCGCGTTGAGCTTGCCGCCGGCTGGATAGATCGGCGCTTCCGACGCGCCGAGCCCGAGCCGGGTCAGCAGCAACAGCATCCAGCTGGTGGACAGCGCCGCCAGCGCCTGGAAGAAGCCCCAGAACAGCGTTGCGAGGGCGATCACGATCCGCGGCTTGAAGCGATCGGCGAGCATGCCGCCCGGCACCTGCATCAGCGCGTAGGTCCAGAAGAACGAGCTCAGGATCAGGCCCTGCATCGCCGGATCGATGTCGAACTCCTTGGCGATGACGGGCATTGCGACCGAGAGCGAGGCGCGATCGATATAGTTGATCGAGATCAGGAACAGCATCAGCAGGAAGATCTTCCAGCGCACGCCGGAAGGCTTCGCCGTATCTGCCATTGCGATGGTGGACACCTGATCGCTCATTGCTCGCTCCTCTGCCGGCAGATTTTTTTGCCCCGCGCGACCCGCGTCATCGAAGGTCTTTGGCCTCTCCTGCCCCACGCAAAGTCTGCTTCAAGCCGCGTGCGGCCACAAGCACATTTTGCATTCTGCATGCAACGTTATATATAGTATTGATATTACTCGATATTATCGTACGCCAGCCTTGTTATTGATCAACCGTGGTGAGGAATTGGGCGTCAACTGATGTGCCCGCGTGAGCGATTTCAGGGAATTGGCCCGGCGTTGCGGCTCCAGCGATCGCGCGCAACGGTGTTCTACTCATTCCAAAAAAATAGTCCGCGCTTCCCGTGGGAGCGCGGACCTGTCGTGAGCCGCTTAATGCGGATCGCGCGTCAGCGGCGGATGAAGGCTGCCACCACCGCGCTGGAGGTCGCGCAGACCGCGACGACGAGGAACACCAGCGAGGTCTGGTTATGCTTGTCCATGAAGTGGCCGATGATCGGCTCGCCGAGACCTGCGAACAGATAGGCGAAGGAGTTCATCACCCCGGTCGCGGTCCCTGCCCGCTTGTGGCCGACCAGATCCGGGCACAGCGCCCAGAACGAGGATTGCGGGCCATAGGTGAAGAAGCCGCACAGGAACAGCACCGTCATGCCGAGATAGACCTCGGTGGTCGGGATCGCGTACATGCACAGCGCGGTGACCGCGGCGAGCACCATGTAGAGCACGATGGCGAGGTAGCGGCGCGAGCCGAACACCCTGTCCGAGACCCAGCCGTTGCTGAAGGCGCCCACCGCCATGCCGACCGGCAGCGCGATGCTGATCCAGCGCGGATCGATCGCCGAGGTGGCGCCGGCCTTGGCCCAGTTGCTGCCGAGGAAGTGCACGGGCACCCACACCAAAAGGCCGTAGCGCGCCGCGTTCTGGAATCCGATCGAGACGCCGGCGACCAAAAGGCGCCAGTTCGACAGCACCGCCTTGTAGCGCGCGAGCGAGCCTTCGTTGGCATCGACCGCGGCCTCGGTTGCGGTGACGTCGTCGGCCTCGTCATGCGGCGAGGCAAAGCCCATGTCCTCGGGCTTCTCGCGCGCGATCAGATAGAACGCGATGCCGCCGAGCAGCAGCAGCACCACCGGAATGCGGAAGATCCAGCGCCAGTCGAGCTGGAAATAGCCGACCACGACCAGCGAGGTGACGAACGACAGCACCGAGGCGAGCCCGGCCGCGAAGGTGTAGAGCCCGTAGACCGTGCCGCGCTCGTGGCGGCCCCACCAGTTCGACAGCAGGCGGCTGCCTGGCGCCCACCCCATCGACTGGAAATAGCCGTTGATGCCCCAGAACGCGGTGAGGCTGACGATGCCGGTCGAGAGGCTGGTGGCCCAGTTCATGATGAAGGAGAGGATCGCGCCCGCGCTCATCACGCGGCGGCCGCCGAACTTGTCGCCGAGATTGCCGTTGATGGCCTGCCCGACCGCGTAGCACCACAATAGTGCCGCGCTGGCCCAGCCCAGCGCTTCCTTGCTGACGCCGAACTCGGCCTGGATGCCGGGAATGGCGAAGCCGAAGGTCTGCCGCCCGGTGTAGAAGAACAA
Organism: Bradyrhizobium sp. B120; assembly: GCF_049075665.1. Taxonomy (NCBI): domain Bacteria; kingdom Pseudomonadati; phylum Pseudomonadota; class Alphaproteobacteria; order Hyphomicrobiales; family Nitrobacteraceae; genus Bradyrhizobium; species Bradyrhizobium sp. B120. Next base: position 5,023,727 of record NZ_CP185242.1, read on the forward strand.
ATAGCAGAACATCGCCGCGAACAGCATCCGCCACTGCGCGCGGCGGAACGATGTCGCAAGCTCCGGATTTTGGACTCCGACCGAGCCGACGCTCGCCGGACTGAACGTGATCGACATTGCAGCCTCCCCTGATGATTGTTTTGTTGTTCACCCTCGGGCCGCCGCGCCGTTCTTGTTGCGCGCGTGCGGCCCTCCCTTCGGATCGACGCGCGTCCCTAGACCGGCCAGGGCAGCGAATAGGTCTTGACGTTGGTGAAGCTCTTGATCGCCTCCTGCACGCCTTCCTTGTAACCAAGGCCGGAGTCCTTGATCCCGCCGAACGGCGACATCTCGATCCGGTAGCCCGGCACTTCCCAGACGTTGACGGTGCCGACGTCGAGCTCGTTGACGAACCGCGTGACGTAGTCGAGCCGGTTGGTGCAGACGCCGGACGACAGGCCGAACGCGGTCGCGTTCGATATCCGGATCACGCTCTCGATGTCGTTGGGCACGCGGATGATCGGGATCACCGGACCGAAGGTCTCCTGCATCACCAGCTCACTGGTGTAGGGAATCCGGTCGACCACGGTCGGCGGATACAGCGCGCCCTTGCGGTCGTTGCCGTGCAGGAGCTCGGCGCCGTCGGCGACCGCGGCGTTGACCCTGCGCTCGAATTCCTTCGCTGCGCCCTCATGGATCACAGTGCCGACATCGACCGTCGGGTCCATCGGATCGCCGCACTTCAGGGTGCGTGCCTTCTTCAGCACAAGGGCGGCGAAGTCGTCGGCAACCGCCTCGACGCAGAGGATGCGCTTCACCGCCGTGCAGCGCTGGCCGGAATTCTTGGTCGCGCCGGTGACCGCGAGCTCGGCCGCCTTCTCGAGGTCGGCGTCCTCCATCACGATCAGGGGATCGTTGCCGCCGAGCTCGAGCACCAGACGCTTGTAGCCGGCCTTGTCGGCGATGTGCTTGCCGACCCTGACCGAGCCGGTGAACGTCACGAGATCGGCGTCCGGATCGGTGATCATGGCGTCACCCATCGAATGCGGATTGCCCGTGACCACCGACAGCATCTCCGGCGGCAACCCGGCTTCATAGAGCACGTCGGCGAGCGCGAGCGCGGTCAGCGGCGTCAGCTCGGTCGGCTTCAGCACAACGCGGTTGTTGGTCGCGATCGCCGGCGCGATCTTGTGGCTCACCATGTTGAGCGGATGGTTGAACGGCGTGATCGCCGAGATCGCGCCGAGCAGCGGCGTCCGCGTCGTGAAGATCTTGCGCGCCTTGCCCTGCGGGCTGATGTCGCAGGAGAACGTCTCGCCGTCGTCCTTGATCGCAAGCTGGCCGGCAAAGGAATAGACGTCGTAGGCGCGGCCGGCCTCGTAGAGCGAGTCCTTCCAGCACAGGCCGGACTCGGCCGTGATCAACCGCGCGAATTCCTCCTTGCGGCCGGCCAAAATCTCGGCGGTGCGCAGCAGGATACGCTGGCGCTCGTAACGCGTCAGCTTCGGCTTGAACGCCGCCGCTTTGGCGAACGCGCTGCGCACATGCTCCGGGCGCGCCGCCGGGACCGTGCCGACGACCTTGTTGGTATAAGGATTGAAGATCTCGACATGCTCGTCGGTGTCAATGAGGCTGCCTGCGATGCGCATCTGCTCGTGGCGAACGGCCGGGCTCTGGATGTTCATGGTGGTATCCTTAAGGTCCGGATGTCACTGGAAGCGGTTAAGCGCAACGTCGAAGGCGTCGAAGTTGCGCAAGGCGTGACCGGCCGGCAGCGCGATCTTGCGGTTGGCGATCAGCGGCACCCGCTGCTCGGTCAGCCCGCCATGCGAACGCAGCGGCTCGGTCAGCCCGGACAGATCGTGGCGAGACTCGCTGGTGCCGAGCACCTTGTGCCTGGTCGAGATCACGACGATGTCGCCGATCCGGTCGGGCGGCAGCTCGAACCGGGCGCAGGCATCCTTGCGCGGCAGCGCCACCTCGACGCCCTTGATGTCGCGCAGCCGCATCAGCAGCGTGTCGACGTCGGCGCCATCGGGCGTATAGATCGTCGCGAACGAGCCGAGCGAGCCGTGATGGGCGACATAGGGATCGGTAATCGGCAGGATCACCCGCGCGGCACCCGTCCCCATCCAGTCGTCCATAACGTCCTGGAGGTAGATCACGTCAGGCTTGCCGTCGGGCAAGAACTTGTCGTTCATGCCGTGGTCGGCGGTCGCGACGATGTTGCAGCCGAGCGCATCGAGCTTGGCCAGATAGCCGTCGATCATCGCGTAAAAGTCGTTGGCGACCTTGGTACCGGGCCCGACCTTGTGCTGGACGTAGTCGGTGGTCGACAGGTACATCAGGTCCGGACGATAGCGCTCGACCAGCTTGACGCCGGCCGCGAACACGAAGCGCGACAGATCGGCCGAATAGACCTCGGGCAGCGGCAGGCCGACGAAGTCGAGCACATTGTCGATGCCGTTGGCCGCCCTGGTGGCCTGGTCGGCTTTCTCCGACGAGAACGCGATGGCGCGGCCGCTCGCATAGTCGAGCCCGTAGGCGAGCAAGGTGCGCAGCTTGTCCTTGGCGGTGACGGCGGCGACCTTGTAGCCTGCGTCATGGACACCGGCCAGGATGGTCGGCGCGCGCAGGAATTTCGGATCGTTCATCATGACTTCGACGTCGTTCGCCGTGTCGTAGAAGTAATTGCCGGCGATGCCGTGCACTGCGGGCGGCCGTCCAGTGATGATCGAGAGGTTGTTGGGATTGGTGAAGCTCGGGATCACGCTGGCGGCATGCACATGCGCGCCCTCCTTCATGAAGCGCGCGAAGGTCGGCGCAACGCCGGCCTCGATCGCTTGCTCGATATAGCCGGGCTCCGAGCCGTCGAGGCAGATCACGACCGTCGGCCGCGTCGGCGCGTCGTATTGCCGTCCATTGACAGTGATGGTCTTGCGATTGTCCTGCATGATATCTCTCCGTATCACTGGGCCGTCGTCACGCGCTCGCCGCGCTCGGCATCCGCAGCGTCTGCGATGCCTCGATCAGCCGTTCCTTCGAGCCCAGGAAGTTGCGGCCGCGCTCGCCCTCGAGCGAATCGGCGATCAGCGCGTGCCACTCGCTGCGCTCGATCCTGTAGGCGCCCGGATCGCAGGAGATGCCGAGCCGCGCCATGAAATCCTCGAGATCGTCGGCCGCACGCGCCAGATCGGCGCCAAAAATCTGCCGGAGGCTGTCCTCGCAAAGCCCGCCCGCCCCCTTGACGCTGCGCAACACCATCGGCAGCGAGAACGAGCAAGCAATGCCGTGCTGCACGCCGTGCCGCAGCGTGATCGGATAGGACAGCGAATGCGCGATCGCGGTCTTGGTGTTGGAGAACGCGAGGCCAGCGAACAGCGCCGCCTGGGCCATGCGGCTGCGCAGCTCGAGATTGCCGAGGTCATTGGCGAGCCTCGGCAGCACGTCGAGGACACCGCGTGCCGCAGCCACCGCATGGTTGGCCGACACCGGGTTGTTGTTGACGTTCCAGATGCTCTCCAGCGCGTGCGACAGCGCATCGAGCCCGGTGCTGATGGTGAGAAGCTGCGGCTTGCCGAGCATCAGGCGCGGATCGATCACCGCATGGGTCGGATAGAGCGACGGACGCGCCAGCGAGTATTTCTTGCCGTTGGCCTCGTCCCACACCGTGCCCCAGCACGTCACCTCGCTACCGGTGCCCGCGGTGGTCGGCACCGCGATGATCGGAATGGCGGACAAGCGATCGGCGCCCTGCTGCGTCTCCAGATAGGTTTTGACGGTCGCGAAATCGCCGCCGGCAGCCGCGAATACCTTTGCGGAATCGATCACCGAGCCGCCACCGAGCGCGACGATCACTTCGGGCTGCCTGGCAAGCGCGGCAAAGCGCGCGGTCTGCTCGGTGAGCAGGCGGTAGTCCGGATTCGGCGCGACGTCGCGAATGGTCAGGACCGAAGGACCCGCCGCAGCGCGCAGCCGCCGCTCGAGCTCGGCGAAGACCGGCTCGCCATAGGTCACCAGCGCATAGTCGCGCTTGCCGATCAGTGCCGGCAGCTTGTCGAAGCTGTCGGCTCCGAATTCGACTCTTACCGGGTTGGAATAGCTCCAGTCCATTCGCGCGTCCTCCATTTGGCGCGAACGTACGGCGCCGGCTGGTATTGACAAATTCATTCTTCGGATGCGTTCTATTGATTATGTCAATAGTATTCAGCCAGCTTCGCGCCTTCCATGCAGTCGCCGCGCATGGCGGCTTCACCGCGGCGTCACGCGTGCTCAACGTCGGGCAGCCGACGCTGACCATTCAGGTCAAGGAGCTGGAAGAGACCTACGGCGTCGAGCTTCTGGTCCGCAAGCCGCGGCACACCGAGCTCACCGAAGCAGGCAGCGCGCTGTTCGAGATCACCCGCGGCATCATGACGTTCTGCGACGAGGCGCACGAGCTGTTGGCCGCGCACGGCAAGGCGACCAAGGGGCATCTAAGGGTCGCGACCGTCGGGCCGTTTCATGCCACCGAGATCATTGCCGCGTTCAAGCGCGATCACCCCGAGGTGCAGATCTCGACCCTACTCGGCAACTCCGAACGCACCCTCCGCCACATCGTCAATTTCGAAGCCGACGTCGCGATCCTGGCGGAGGTCCCGGAGGATCCGCGCGTCACCATGATCCCCTACCGCACCCACCGCGTGATCGTGTTCGTCAACCGCGATCATCCCTGGTTCAAGCGGAAATCGGTCAAGCTGCGCGAGCTCGCCGACCAGCCCATCGTGCTGCGCGAGCGGGGCTCCACCACCCGGCGCGCCTTCGAGGCGACAATGCAGGCCGAGGGCATCAGGATCGAGCCGGTGTTCGAGATCGAAAGCCGCGAAGGCGTGTGGAAGGCGGTCGAGCGCGGGCTCGGCATCAGCGTGGTCGCCGACTTCGAATTCGTGCCGCACCCGAACCTGCGTGCGCTCGAGATCAGCGACCGCACCATCAAGACCCAATACAGCATCGCCCATCACAGCGGCCGCGGCCACTCGCCGATCATCAAGGCCTTCATCGAGACGGTTCGGCGGATGAAGGGTCGCGACGCGACTGCGAGGGGATCTTCGGCTCGGCCTTGAGTGCGAACAATGCCAGCAGCGCAGCCAGACTGAGGGCCGATGTGACCGCGAACGTATAGCCGCCGAGCGGTGCGATCAGGAATCCGAACGCCAGCGGCGCGATCGCTTGCGACAGTCGCGATGGCGCGCCGAGCAGCCCCAAGCGGTAGCCGTAATCCTTCGGACCGAAGATCGCGAGCGGCAGCGTGCCGCGCGCGATCGTCAGGATGCCGTTTCCGGCGCCGTGCAGCAGCGCGAAGATCCCAGCGAAGCCCCCGCCGAACAGGCCGATGACGCAGGCGCCCAAGGGGTGCGTGATGCAGGCCAATCGCGCCGACCAGAGTGGATGGAAGCGCTTCAGCAGGCTCGCTTCGACAATCCGTGCCGCCACCTGCGCCGGGCCGATCAATGCGCCTGCCGCGATCGCCTGGGTTTGCGTCGCGCCCAACGCCTCCAGAATTCGCGGCAAATGCACCGCCATCGCCGACGTGACGCTCCAGGCGGCGGCGAAGGCAAAGGCGAGCAGCAGCATCGCGCGGTCGATCGGTATATGCGGCTTTGGCGTGTCGGCTGCGATCCGATGCTCGCTCTTCAGTTTGGGGATCAGGAAGGCGTTGAGCGGCAGGCAGATCAGAAGGTGCGCTGCCGCCCAACCGAAGCAGGTCCAGCGCCAGCCGATGGTCGCAAGGCCCCACGCGCTGAGCGGCCAGCCGATCGTGCTGGCAAACCCGGCGATCAAGGTGATGCCGGTGATGGAGCGGCGGGCGGAGTTGCCATAGATGCGCCCGAGCGCCGCGAAGGCTGCGTCATACAGGCCAAGGCCCATGCCGACGCCGAGCAACAGCCAGCTTGCGGCCATCAGAACCATACCCTGCGAGAGCCCGAGCAGGATGAGGCCGGACGCCAGGATCAGGTTGGACGCACAGAGAACTTCGCGCCCGCCCATGCGGTCGATCTGACGGCCGACGCGCGGACCGAGCAGTCCTGAGATCACGAGCGCCATCGAGAATGCGGCGAACAGCCAGTTCGTGGATATGCCGAGGTCCCGCGCAATCGGGTCCGCGAGAATGGCCGGCAGATAGTAGCTCGACGCCCAGGCCAAGGTTTGCGTCGTGCCGAGCGCGACGATCAGAACATTATCTGCACGGCGGCTCATTCAGCGCGCGCACCCGGCGTCCTCGGCGGAATCACTTCGCCGTCTTCCTTTACGAACCGGCCGATGTCGGCAACGGCGAGGAGATCGAGGACGGCCTCAGACGGCCGGCACAACTTCACGCCTTTCGGCGAGACGACGATGGGCCGATTGATCAAGATCGGATGCGCCATCATGAAATCGATCAATTCGTCGTCGCTCCATTTCGGATTGGCAAGGTCGAGCGCGGCATAGGGCGTGCCTTTCTCGCGGAGCAGCGCGCGCGGCGTCATGCCCATGGCAGCGATCAGCGCAATCAGCGTGTCGCGCGAGGGAGGCGTCTTGAGATATTCGACGATCTCGGGCTCCTCCCCGCTCTGGCGGATCATTGCCAGGGTGTTGCGCGACGTCCCGCAATCGGGATTGTGGTAGATCGTGATCGTCATCGGACTGCTTCCTCGGTGGCTTCGGCGCCCCGCACGAGCCAGCTCATGAATGCCGCCGCGACCATGGCCCCCAAAACCTCGGCGACGATGAATCCCGGCAGATCCTGCGCGCGGATGCCGGAAAACGTATCGGTGAACGATCGCGCGATGGCAACGGCCGGATTGGCGAACGACGTGGATGCGGTGAACCAGTACGCGGCCGTGATGTAAAGCCCGACCAGCCATGGAATTGCGGCCTCACGAAACCGGAGGCCACCGATGATCGTTGCGACCAGTCCGAACGCGGCGATGAATTCCGCAAACCATTGCGGAAATCCCGTCCTTGCCTTGGCCGAGAACTCCAGGAGCGGCAGGCCGAACATGGCATGCGCGACCATGGCACCGAGGATTCCCCCCAGCACCTGCGCCGCGATGTATTGCGCGGCATGGGGTGGGCGGAGTTCGCCCTTGAGCATGAAGACCAGCGTGACCGCCGGATTGAAATGCGCGCCGGATATTGGTCCGAGGATCGTGATCAGCACCACCAGGATGGCGCCGGTCGGAAGGGTGTTACCGAGCAGCGCCAACGCCACGTCCTTGGTCAACGTCTCGGCCATGATGCCGGAGCCGACGACGGTTGCGACCAGAAGCAAGGTGCCGAGGCCCTCGGCAACAAGACGCCGTGGCAGGTCGAAGGCGCGCATCAGGCACGCGCCTTCTTCTTGGCCGACGCAGGTCTGCACTCGGCATCGGCGAGCGACGGCGCGCAGATTTCCGGGTGGCCCGCACAGCAATCCTTCATCAGGAAGGCGATGAGATCGCGGAGGCCAGTGTAATCCGCCGAGTAGATGATCGAACGCGCCTCGCGACGCGGCACGATCATGCCGGCATGCTCGAGGTCCTTCAGATGGAAGGACACGTTGGATGGCGATACTGCGAACGCCTCGGCAATCGCCCCTGCTGCCATGCCATCCGGACCGGCCTGCACCAGCAGCCGCACGATCCGCAGCCGCGTTTCCTGCGACAGCGCGGCGAAGGCGGTTCGGGCTTGACGCTCCTCCATCTTTCGATAATCCTACAATTAAAGAATCATTGAAATGAGGATAGCAGCCATGACCACGCTTGCCAATACCCGATCGACCGTCGGCGCCCTGCTCGCGGTGGAAGAGCTTTCATCTGCCGCCCTCCTCGCCAGCCTCGAGGCGCATAAGGAGAAGCCGCTGATCTTCAGTTACGACGGCCGGGATGTCCGCCCCAGCTACCACGTGACCGAAGTCAAAACCGGCTCATTCAGAGGGCTCGATTGCGGCGCCAACCCCGAGAGCTGGAGCGAGACCTTCATTCAGCTCTGGGACATCGAAGAGGAAAACCGGGGCCACATGCCGGCCGGGAAGTTTCTCGCGATCATCCGCAAGGTCGACGAGGCCGTCGGTTTCGATCCGCAAGCCAAGCTGACCTTTGAAGTCAGCGATGGCGTCCGGCCGATGCAAATCTATCGCGCGGAACGCATGGCTACCGGCGACGCCGCGATCCGCGTCTATCTCTCGGCGCGTCCATCGAGCTGCAAACCGCGCGACCGGTGGCTGCAGGAACAGCAGTCGTGCTGCGCGCCCAAAGCCAAGCAGCCTTGCTGCGGTTGATGGAGTTTTGGCAAATGCCCGTCCCGCGAAAATGTCACGATATCGCGGGCACGGGTTGATCACGCAAGCGCGGGGGCTGATTGCGAAACCATCAGGCAGCCGTCGGTTGAAGCCGACGCTCCCAGGGCAGCTTGGGGACCTTTAACGCGAACGCCCCATCACCCAGCAACGCCTGGACGGCCAGCATGATCGCCCACACCAACGGCATCTCCCAGCCCGCTTCCGTGAACCAGTAGCCCTTTCGAAGCATCCAGAAGTGGGTTGCGCCAAGCATCATGGGGATCGTGTAGATGCTCACCCAGCGCGTATAGATGCCGAGCAGCAGCAGAAGCGCCGATCCGAATTCGGCGCTTAAGGCATAGGCAAGAACCCATTCGGGATAACCGAGTTTGGAAAGGCCGTTCCACCACAGGCTAATCGGCTTGAGCACGCATTTGCCGTAGAGATGGGCAATGAAAAGTCCAGCAAGCGTAACGCGCAGCAAAAGGGCAGCATAAGGCGCAGTTCTCTGATCGATCATGCGTACCTCCCAAATAGAAGTCTGTCGCAATCGCAGAACAACGATGACCAGCAGCGCCCCGGTCGCGAGCTATCCGTCCCCATCGAAGCGAGCCAATGCTCCCTCGATGAGCTCGATCTCCTCGGAGAGAGTCTCATTCACGACTGATGGCTTGAAACCGGGAACGCTGTGCGTTCGAACATCGTCCAATAGTTGTTGGCGATGGTCTCTGAGCTGTTCCAGCGCCTGACGATTCTTCAGCGACACGTAGCCGGCAATGATCTGCTCGATGGCCTTCATGGGGAAATCCACGCTTTAAATAAGAACGTATTTGCAATCCTTCGATTAAAGCGGCCAAACCGCCTTGCTGGCAAGCCCCATGAGATTGGGCCGGGAGCGAAGGCCCCGTTGCGACCGGCCCGCACAGAAATTGCCAATCACTGAGTTGCCCGACGGCGCAAGGCCCCGCGATGAAAATATTTCGCTTTATCCGAAGTGAAACTCAGGGTATGGTTCGCCCGTCTCGCCCGATCGAGGGGCGCTTCGCGATCGTCACGAACGCGGGTCGAGATGCGGTGGACGTTGATGCCACGACTGACGAGTGTGGCTGAAGCGGACGGTGAAGTCGTGTGGTCCTGACGCCCTAGCGGCAGGTGTCCTCTCGCAAGACGCGCAAGCGTTTTGCGAAGGCGGTGACAAGCAAGCCCAGTCTCGCCGGGGAGAGCACGAAGTAAGCCGTAACCCATCGCGCAGGGAAAGCCGGAGTTCCCGGTTACACCTGTGGTCCTACCCCCGTGCTTTCTACCTTTTGCACGGGGCCCATGGGTGCGATCGGCACCCGGCTTTCCCTGCGCCCTCTTCAAGAGCGAGGGCGGAACGAGAAACCAAAGCTCGGGCAAATCATGTCGCGAGAATGCCGAAGTTTGACTCGCAGATCCTGCAACACACTCGCTGTCGTCCCTGCGAAAGCAGGGACCCATAACCACCAATGGCTATTGTTGCACGATGGTGGAACGACGAATCCTGTTCACAACACGGGCCGCGGCGTATGGGTCCCTGCTTTCGCAGGGACGACACCGGTGTTGTGGCCTGCAAGCGTGATCCATTGGACGACAATGAGCGTCGCACGCTGTGTACCCGCTCAGGCCGGCGTCGGCTCGCTCGACAGCGCGGCGAACACCGTCTCCGGCGAATGGGCGATCACCGCGAGCAGCGCGCGGGCGGGTCCCCGCGGGGCGCGCTTGCCCTGCTCCCAGTTGCGGATGGTTTCCACCGGCACGCCGAGCTTGGCGGCGAATTCGAGCTGGGTGAGCTGGGCCCGGCGGCGCAGATCGCGCACGGCCGGTTGCGAGGCCGTAGGCTGCATCGCCGCCTCGGCGGGATGCGCGGGCGCGAGCGGGATTTCCTGCCCATCGCGCAATTCGACGATCCGTCCGTCCGCCTTGAGCCGCAAGCGCTGCATGATGGCCCCCGTGATGGCCCCCTTGAAGATAGGACCATCATCCGCCAACCCCGTTAAGGCGCGATTAACGATAAGCCCGCCCGCAGGCGCCGACCTAGTTCAATCCGAACCACAGCGTGGCGATGCCGAGGAACGAGAAGAAGCCGACCACGTCGGTGACGGTCGTGACGAAGGTGCCGGAGGCAACCGCGGGATCGGCGCGCACCCGTTCCAGCACCATCGGAATCAGGATGCCGCCGAGCGCACCGGCGACCAGGTTGCAGATGATCGCAAGCCCGATCACGATGCCGAGGCCGGGGATCTTGAACCAGGCCACCGTGGCGATGCCGGTGATGACGGCAAAGGCGAGGCCGTTGACGAGCCCGACCATGGTCTCGCGGAGCACCACGCGCGTCGCGTTGAACGCGCCGAGCTCGCGGGTGGCGAGCGCGCGCACCGCGACCGTCATGGTCTGGGTCGCGGCATTGCCGCCCTGGCTCGCCACGATCGGCGCCAGCACCGCGAGCGCCACCATCTTCTCGAGCTGGCCCTCGAACAGGCCGAGCACCGAGGAGGCCAGGAACGCGGTGGCGAGATTGACCAGCAGCCAGTTGAAGCGGCCGCGGGCAATGGTCCAGACGGTGTCGGACAGCTCTTCAGGATGGGTGACGCCGCCCAGCGCCTTGAGGTCCTCGTCGGCCTCCTCCTCGATCACGTCGACGACGTCGTCGATGGTGATCACGCCGACCAGCCGCTCGGTGGTGTCGACCACAGGAGCCGCGACCAGATTGTACTTGCCGAACATCCGCGCGACCTCTTCCTGGTCCTCCAGCGCGGAGACCCGGCGACGGTCCTCGTCGATCAGGTCCTTGACTGGAACCGGGCGGCGGGTGCGCAGCAGCACGTCGAGCGGCACGGCGCCCAGCAAGTGCTTGTCGGCGTCGACCACATAGATCTCGTAGAAGCGGTCCGGCAGATCGGGCGTGTCGCGCATGTAGTCGATCGCCTGCCCGACGTTCCAATCCGGCGGCACCGCGATGAACTCGGTCTGCATCCGCCGGCCGGCGGAATTCTCCGGATACAGCAGGCTGCGCTCGATGTCCTCGCGCTCGGCCGCCGGCAGCTTCTCCAGGATCTCTTCCTGGTCCTCCTCGTCGAGGCTTTCCAGCAGCTCGACGGCGTCGTCGGATTCGAGCTCGCGGACACCCTCGGCAACGGTCTCCGGCTCGAGTTCCTCGAGGATCTCCTCGCGGACGGTCTCGTCGACCTCGTTGAGCGCCGAGAAGTCGAAGTCCGTGCCGGTGATCTCGACCAGGGTGACGCGGTCGTCCGGCTCCAGCGCCTCGATCAGGTCGCCGAGATCGGCCTCATGCAGTTCCGCCACCACCTCGCACAGCAAGGGCCGGTCGGCGGCGTGAATGGCCCGGGTGATGCCAGCGACGAATTCGGGGCGGAGCTGGCCCTCCTCGTCCCGCATCGGCATCCGGGCGAGCGGGTCGGTGTCGGCGGGTTCGGCAACGTCGATATTCTCGGCCATGCCGTGTTTCGCCGGTTTGACAGGAGGGGAAAAACTGCTCTGATGAGTGCGGAACGGATTACCTAATCGGTGGGGCCCTGTGCAATGAGAAAGATGTCGAGCGCACCGCGACCGATCCTGAACATTGTCGCGGCGCTGATCGCGCTCGCACCTATCGCGCTGATTAGTTCGGCGAAGGCCGCCGAATGCCCGCGCAAGGACGCACTCGGCACCTCGCGCGTGCTCGAGGTCGACCCTGCGACCTATCCGCGCGTCGGGCAGAAGAGCTTTCCGCAGACCCTGCCGCTGCGGGATGGCGAAGTCGTGCTGACCTTCGACGACGGGCCGACACCTGGCGTCACTGACAAGGTGCTGACGGCACTGGCAACCGAATGCGTGCAGGCCACTTTCTTCTTGGTCGGCCGCAATGCGGCCGATCATCCCGACATGGTCCGCAAGATCGCGCGGCTCGGCCACAGCATCGGCTATCACAGCTGGGACCATCCGCATCTCAACAAGATGCCGACGGATCAGGCCGAGGCGAACATCAATCGGGGGATCGAAGCGGTCCAGACGGCCCTGCGCGGAACCGCGAGCACGGTCCCGAGCACGCCGTTCTTTCGGTTCCCCTATTTCGAGTCGACGCCCGCCCTGCTCGATCGCATGGAAAAGCGCGGTATCGCGGTGTTCGGCGCCGATTTCTGGGCCAGCGACTGGAACAAGATGACCCCCGAGGAGGAACTCAAGCTGCTCACCGGGCGGCTCGAGGGCCATCGCAAGGGAATTATCCTGCTGCATGACCCGCAGATGCGAACAGCCGAGATGCTGCCCGCCTTCCTAAGGTACCTGCAGGAGCATAATTATCACGTCGTCCACATCGTCCCCGCGGCGATGAAGACCGTGTCTGACCGGACACATTGAACCCGGCACCCAAGGTGGATTACAGACCGTTAAGGCGGCATTCATGAGGCCGCACCTAAGGATTCGTCAGTGCGTTTGGAATGCGGCCGAGATCCATGATTGCAGACGTCCTGGTGATGACCCGGAAGCGGTCGCGGACCGTAATCGGCGCGGCGCTGCTGGGCTGCTGCTTCATGACGCCGCAGGCCGCCCTCGCCGCGGATTGCCCGGGCAACCCCAACGCACTCGGCACTTCGCGGACCATCGTCGTGGATCCCACGGAGCATCCGCGGATCGGCACCATGCAGTATCCGGAGACGCTGCCGCTCGCCGATCACGAGGTGGTGCTGACCTTCGACGACGGGCCGCTGCCGAAATACAGCAACCAGGTGCTGGCCATCCTCGCCAGCCAGTGCGTCAAGGCGACCTTCTTCACCATCGGCTCCCAGGCCCGGTTCAATCCGGAGGGTGTGCGCAAGCTGGTCGCCGCCGGGCATACCGTCGGCACCCACAGCCAGAACCATCCGTTGACGATGAACAAGATGCCGCTCGAGCGGGTGCGGCAGGAAGTCGACGACGGCATCGCCTCGACGCTCGCCGCGCTCAACGGCGACAAGAGCAAGCTCGCGCCGTTCTTCCGGATTCCCGGCCTGATGCGCGCCGAGATCCCCGAAGCCTATCTGGCATCACAGGGCATCCAGGTCTGGAGCGCCGACTTCCCGGCCGACGACTGGCGCCACATCTCACCGCAGCGGGTCTACGATCTCGCGATCCAGCGGATCGAGGCCAAGCACAAGGGCATCCTGCTGCTGCACGACATCCAGCCGCGCACCGTCGCGGCGCTGCCGCGCATCCTCAACACGCTGAAGGAGCGCGGCTACCGGATCGTCCATGTCGTGCCCGCGACAGCGGACCGCCCGGCGACGCCGACCGAGCCGCAGCAATGGTTCATGCGTCCGCCGACCGAGACGGTCGCGATCACGCGCTGGCCCAAAATTCCGAACTTCGTCTTCACCGCGACACGGACGCTGCCGGCCCCGGTGTTTGCCGATATGGATTGGCGCGATGCCGACGTCCTCGATCACGCGCAGCGCGCGCGCGTCGGCGCATCCGTCCGCACGCTGTGGCCGCAGCCGCAGCTTACCCAGACCGCGTCGGTCTCGACATTGCCGATCCCGGCGGCTGACGTGTTTCGCGTTCCCGAAGCGCTGGACCTGACCCTGCTCGCGGCCCGCTCGGCGGCCGATCGCCGTCTCGCACAGCGCGCGACGGCTGCTGCCCCCGGCGTCGGCGCACCGCGCGCACAGGCGATCTCGGCGCGCCAGGCCAGGCACCCGAAGCAGGCCGCGCATCAGATCCCCGCTGCGGCTCACGGTCGGCTTCACGGCGCGCCCTTGCGTGTCGCGCCGCCAGCCGCGAGCAATGCGTCGGTCCACGTCGCCAAGCGCACCCCGCGCGCCGAGGCCTCGGCGGCCAGCAAGCGCGTGCCTGACTAGAGCGCGATCTAGCTGACGACGATCTTGGCGACGCAGAGCAGGATCACCAGCGCCAGGAAGAAGATGTCGATATAGGATTTGATCTCGCCGGCATGCCTGAGCGCGGTGACATCGGCGACGATCTGCTTGCGCGAGGCCATGGCATTGGGCCCCTCGCCGGCCGCAGCGGCGAGCCGCCGCGTCTCGCCTTCAAGGCGCTCGATACGCTGGAAGAAATAGAACGAGCGCAGGCCCGAGAGGGCATGCATCGTTGCATAGACCAAGACGAGGATCGCGACCGTCGCGCGCTGCTCGTATTTCTCCAGCAGGTTCAGCGTGAAATAGACCAGTCCCAGGAACACGAAGTTGGAGAGGACACGGTAGGCGTAGCTGGCAAAAATCATCGAGGTCTCCGGGTGGGGCAGGCTTGCGGCCGCGCGATCGGGGGAGGCTGCCGCCTCCGGTCGGCAGCGCCAAACCAGCAAGGCCACGCATCCGCGAATCTACCCGACCGCTGTTACAGGACCGCATCGACCGGCGCTCCACGTCACCCGCCGGCACCCGTTGGACCTGCCCCGTGCGCGGGGTAGGCACGGCCAGCGAGCTGGCTATGGCTCGAAAAGTCCAGCGATTTCAAGGATCAGCTGAGGTGTGGTGCGCTCGGAGGGCGGTCGCATTTATTGCGATATCAAAGAGTTACCAAGGTTTGCCAAACCATAAGGTGCATTCCGAGCCTAAAAAGTTTCGTTCAGAAGGCGCCACGATGCCTCTCCCCAAAAGGCCCCTCCGCGCCTGCAAACCGGTCCGAGGCTCCCCGGCTCATACCAAGCATCCGGCTGATGATGGCTGTAGCGGACGCTCTTTGGCCGGCCCTGAGCGCCTGTTCAGGATCTCGCAAGCAGCAACAAGTGCGTCGCGCGCAATGCCGAGCTCGATGCTGCTATCGCCCACTGGACGCCCCGCGCAACGCTTTTGTGAGGCACGCGCTCGGCATCTTCATTGCGAATGAAGCTGTCCCGAGCCTAATCGGCGTCGTCGAGAGGCGGTCGGCTCGCATGAAAGCCGTGCGCGTCCGCGAACCGTAGCGCCTCGACGATCATCGTCTTCATTGCCTCGGGTCCGTCATCGTGCGTGATCTCATACTCCAGGAGGAACGAGGCAAACGCATCTTCATCGATCTTTTCGAGCGCGTCGGCGAGTTCATTCATCGTCATAGGAGACCTCCTGGACCTCGATCCCACTCGGATAGGCTCATCCAGTATATGCTCACGGCAACCATCGTATGAAGGTCGAGGCGTTGCGCGATCGAAGGGAATCTCGCGGTGACCTGCCTGGGTCGGAGGTTCCGCCTACTTCAGCACATTGTCGCGCGCCTCGATCGGCGCGGGTAGATCCCGCTCGCCAAGCAGGAACAGCATTTCGCGCTCGATCATGCGCCGCATCGCATCCAGCGGGAGAGCGTTAGGCTCCAGTCCGAACGGATCCTCGAGTTGATGGCCGAGCGCGTCGAGGCCGAAGAAGGTGTAAGCGACCAGCAAGACCGGCAGCAGCGTCCACCAGTCCAGCGATCCGGCAAGCGCGAACGGCAGCGTCACGCAGAAGATCAGGGCGGTTCGGTGCAGCAGCAGGGAATAGGCGAACGGCACGGGCGTGGACGCGATGCGTTCGCATCCGCCTTGCACGTCGGAGAGCGCGCTCAGCTGCCCCTCGAGGACGGAATAGTGGATCGGCTCAATCCGGTCCCGCTTCATCAATGTCAGGCACTGTGTTCCGATCTGGTTGAGCACGATATTGGTCGGGTTGGGCCCGCCTGACGCGGCATCGATCTCGCGCCAATGCCTGATCGCCGCCAGTTCGTCCTCGCCGCGCAAGCGGGCTGCCAGTCCGGCGCAGAAGCCGCACAGGTCGCGGAGGAGCACGCGCCGCTCGTCATCCTCGAGGGTGGAGGTCTGACGTGCGAACGAGCGACAGGCGATGATCAGCTTGCCCCAAAGCTCCCGGCCTTCCCACCAGCGCTCATAACAGGCGCTGTTGCGGAAGCTCATGAAGACCGACAGCGCGATGCCGATCAGCGTAAAGGGAACGGCGCTGATCCGCGCAAAGATGCCCGGATGCTCCATTGCGGCGAGCACTGCCAGCACGCTGATCAGGGCAATCGCGACCAGATGCGGCGCGATCCGCGGCAGGATCGAGCCGTTGACCGCAAACACGATGTCCCTGAAGCCGGGCTTGGAGCGCACAATCATGTCGACCTCCGCGGCACGCAGGAGCCCTCCTCGAGATTGCAGCTCGAGCCCGGCGCCGCGCGCGTGTCGTCACCGGCGATGCCGAGCACATCGGTCGCCACGATCAAGTTTGGACATCGTCGGAAGCGACCTTCCGACATGGACGATTGGTGGTTCACGCAGTCTCCCCGATTCAACGGGGCGTACTGAAGCAACCTCCGCGCCAATTTCGGAATGAAGTCCGCTCAGTCACTTAGAGCGCGATGCGCTTTCGATGTCGGACATTTTGTCCGCGCAAAAGGACAAAATGTCCATAGAAATCAATATGATAGCATGATCTACTTCTGGCATCGCGGATGACTGGGGAGTGCTTGCAATGACCGACCACAAGCCTCGTTACAAGGCCTATCATCATCCTGCGGGCGGCTGGGGCGCAGCCGGCGCAACCGCCAAGGTGCTGCTCGAGCAGAGCGTCGTCACCAAAGGATCTCGCGCGTTGCTGGCGATGAACCAGCCGGGCGGCTTCAAATGTCCGAGCTGCGCTTTCCCCGACCCTGACTGCAAGAAGACGCTGGAGTTCTGCGAGAACGGCGCCAAGGCGCTGGCGTTCGAAGCAACCAAACGCAGGGTCACGCGGGAGTTCTTTGCAAGCCACACCGTGTCCGAACTCATGGAGAAGTCGGACTACTGGCTTGAGATGCAGGGCCGCCTGACCGAGCCGATGCGCTATGACGCAGCTTCCGATCGCTATGTGCCATGCGAGTGGGACGAAGCCTTCACGATGATCGGAGATCACTTGCGTGCGCTGGAGAGCCCGCACCACGCCGAATTCTACACCTCGGGACGCACCCCCAATGAGGCAGCCTTCCTGTACTCAATCTTCGTCCGCGCGTTCGGCACCAACAACTTCCCCGATTGCTCGAACATGTGCCACGAGCCGACCAGCCGCGGCCTGCCTCCCGCGATCGGCGTCGGCAAGGGCACCGTGGTGATGGAGGACTTCGAGCACGCCGAAGCCATCTTCGTGATCGGGCAGAACACCGGCACCAACTCGCCGCGCATGATGACCAATCTGGTCGAGGCGCGAAAGCGCGGCGTGCCGATCGTGGCCGTCAACCCGATGCCGGAGCGCGCACTGATCCGCTTCACCGAGCCGCAGGATGTCATTCAGATGGCGACCTTCGGATCGACCCCGATCGCCAGCGAGTTCGTTCACATCAAGATCGGCGGCGATCTTGCCCTGTTCAAGGGCATGATGAAGGTGATGTTCGAGCGCGAAGCACAGGGCGAGAAAGTCCTCGATCACGACTTCATTCGCGAGCAGACCGTCGGATTCGATCTGGTCCGGAAGGATGTTCTGGCCCAGTCGTGGCCCGAGATTGTCGAAATTTCCGGCATCGAGGAGGCACAGATCCGCCGTTGCGCCGAGATTTACATGCGTTCCAGGGCGACAATGATCTGCTACGGGATGGGACTGACCCAGCACCAGGAGGGATCGCGGCTGCTTCAGCAAGTCGTGAATCTGCTGCTGATCAAGGGCAATTTCGGCAAGCCCGGCGCCGGCATCGCGCCGATCCGCGGCCATTCCAACGTCCAGGGCGACCGCACCGTCGGCATCGACGAGAAGCCGACCAACGACTATCTCGACCGCGTGCGCGACGTCTTCGGCTTCGAACCGCCGCGCGGACACGGCCACCACACCGTCGAGACCGTCGAGGCGATGCAGAACGGCACTGCCAAGGTCTTCATCGGCATGGGCGGCAACTTCGTCCGCGCGGTCCCCGATACCGAGCGGTCGTATGCTGCGATGAGGAAGCTCGCCCTGACCGTCGGCATCAACACCAAGCTCAATCGCGGACATCTCGTCCACGGGCGTGATGCGCTGATCCTGCCGGTGATCGCGCGGTCCGAGGCTATCTACACCTTGGCCGGCGAGCAGTTCGTCACGATCGAAGACTCGATGTCCACCGTCACGGCTTCGCGCGGCGTGCTGGCGCCGGCAAGCCCCGATCTGCTCCCGGAGGTCGAGATCGTCTGCCGGATGGCGCGCGCGACGCTTCCCGGCAGCAAGATTCCGTGGGAGAGCTACATCGAGGACTACAGTCTCATCCGCGACAAGATCGCGGAGGTCTATCCCGAGATCTACAGCGACTTCTCGGAGAGAATCAGACGGCCGCAAGGCTTCCACCTCGACGTGCCGCCGCGCCGGCTGGTCTGGCCGACCCCCAACGGCAAGGCCAATTTCCTGCTGATGCCCGGCCTCGAGGTCAACGCTCCGGTGTCCGATCCGGCGATGTTGCGATTGGCGACAGTCCGCTCGCACGACCAGTTCAACACCACGATCTACAGCTATAACGACCGCTATCGCGGCGTCTACAACGACCGCATGGTGCTGTTCATGAACGCCGATGACCGGGCGGCGCGAGGGCTCGCTTCGGGCGCGCGCATCGCGCTCGAGACGATCAGCGATGACGGCGTGCAGCGTCGGGTCGAAGGTCTCACGGTGCTGGACTATCCGATGCCGCGCGGTGCGGTCGCGGGATACTATCCCGAGCTGAACCCGCTGCTGCCGCTCGAATATTACGACAGGATCAGCGGCACGCCGGCCGCCAAATCGATTCCGGTTCGTGTCGTCGCCTAGCGGGCGGCGACTGCACAGATTGCGGAGAGCTTCGGTTTCATAGGGAGGCAACATTGCTTGGGCAACTCGACCCGGTAATCCTGGCACGCGCGCAGTTCGCGTTCACCGTCTCCTTCCATTTCATCTTCCCGGCCTTCTCGATCGGGCTCGCAAGCTACCTGATGGTGCTGGAGGCGCTCTGGCTGAAGACCGGAGAAGGCGTCTACGCCAATCTCTACCGCTACTGGCTCAAGATCTTCGCGGTCACGTTCGGCATGGGCGTGGTGTCGGGCGTCGTCATGTCCTACCAGTTCGGCACCAACTGGTCGGTGTTCTCCACCAAGGCAGGACCGATCATCGGTCCTCTCATGGCCTACGAGGTGCTGACAGCGTTCTTCCTCGAAGCCGGCTTCCTCGGCGTCATGCTGTTCGGCATCAGCAAGGTCGGCAAGGGCCTGCATTTCTTCGCGACCTGCATGGTGGCGCTCGGCACGCTGATCTCGGCGACCTGGATCATCGCGGTGAACAGCTGGATGCAGACGCCCGCGGGCTTTGCGATCAACGCCAAGGGACAGTTCGTACCGGCCGGCTCCTGGCTGCCGATCATCTTTACCGCGAGCTTTCCATTTCGCCTCGTCCATACCGTGATCGCGGCCTATCTCACCACCGCCTTCGTCGTCGGCGCCGTCGGTGCCTGGCATCTGCTCAGGGACCGCAACAATCCCGGCGCGCGCAAGATGTTCTCGATGGCGATGTGGATGGCCGCGATCGTCGCGCCGATCCAGATCCTGGCCGGTGACGCCCATGGGCTCAACACGCTGGAGCACCAGCCGGCCAAGGTGCTGGCGATGGAGGGCGACTACCAGCCGAGCCCCAATGGTGCCCCGCTGATCCTGTTCGGCTTCCCGAGCAATGAGGAGGCGCGCGTCCGTTACGAGGTCTCGATACCGCACATCGGATCGCTGATCCTGAAGCATGATCCATATGCGCCGCTTCAGGGCCTCACCGACTTCCCGCGCGAGGACTGGCCGCCTGCACATATCGTGTTCTGGTCGTTCCGGATCATGGTGGCGCTGGGATTTGCGATGCTCGGTGTCGGCCTCTGGAGCCTCTTCGCCAGGGTGCGCGGCAAGCTCTACGACTGGCGCTGGCTGCATCGCGTCGCGGTTGCGATGGGACCGGCCGGCTTCATCGCCGTGATCGCCGGATGGGTGACGACCGAAGTCGGCCGTCAGCCCTTCACGGTGTACGGCCTGCTGCGCACCGCGGAATCGCATTCGCCGCTCGCGGCACCCGCGGTTGCCGCCTCGCTCGTCGCCTTCGTGCTGGTCTATTTCAGCGCCTTCGGGGCCGGCACCTATTATCTGCTGCGGCTGATGGCCAGGCCGCCGGAGCGGAAGGAGCCCGAGTTGCCGAACCTGCCGCAGCGCGCGGCTGGCATCACGCCGGCGGCGGGTGTCGGGGCGCCGCTGACGGCCGGGGAGTAAACGCCATGATCAGCATCGACCTCACCATCTTCTGGGCGGCGGTCATCGGCTTCGCCGTGATGGCCTATGTCGTGATGGACGGCTTCGACCTCGGCATCGGCATCCTGTTCCCGAGTTTCGCGGTCGGCGACGAGCGCGATCAGGCGATGAACTCGATCGCGCCGGTGTGGGACGGCAACGAGACCTGGCTCGTGATGGGCGGCGGCGGGCTGCTCGCGGCTTTCCCGCTGGCCTATGCCATCCTGCTTCCGGCGACCTATCCGCTGATGATCGCGATGCTGCTCGGCCTCGTGTTCCGCGGCGTCGCATTCGAATTCCGCTGGCGGGACGCGGGCCACCGCGCGCTGTGGGACATGGCCTTCTCGCTGGGCTCGGTGGTCGCGGCACTGGCACAGGGCATCACGCTCGGCGCGATCCTGCAGGGCGTCCGGGTGGAGAATGACGCCTATGCCGGCGGCTGGCTCGACTGGCTGAGCCCGTTCAGCCTGCTCACCGGGATTGCAGTCGTCATCGGCTATGCCCTGTTGGGCGCGACTTGGCTGATCTGGAAGACCGAAGGAACCAGCCAGCGTCACGCGCGCCGCCTCGCCTTCTGGCTCGGCCTCGGAACCCTCGCAGCGCTTGCGGCGGTGAGCGCGATGACGCCGTTCCTGCATTACGATTACTGGCGGCGCTGGTTCGCGCTGCCCGGCGTGCTGCTCACGGCGCAAGTGCCGCTGCTCGTCGCGATCTGTGCGGCGACGCTGTTCTGGGGCCTCAAGCGCGATTTCGAGCGGCTGCCTTTCGCGATGGCACTCGCGCTGTTCCTGCTCGGCTTTCTCGGTCTCGGCATCAGCATCTATCCCTATATCGTCCCCCGCGCGGTAACGATCTGGGATGCGGCTGCGCCGCCCGAGAGCCAGTCCTTCATGTTGGTCGGCGCGCTGGTCATCGTCCCGGTCATCCTCGCCTATACGGGCTGGGCCTATTGGGTGTTCCGAGGCAAGGCCGGCGTTCACGGATACCATTGATGGAGAACCAGCTTCCGCTCTGGAAGCGGCTCGCCTGGATGGCCGCGATCTGGGCCGCGAGCGTCATCGCGCTCGGGTTGGTCGCCGGCCTGATCCGCTTCGTCCTGACGGGCTGACGTGCCGCAACGGAAAGATGAATCGGTCGGCGTGCGTGACGACGAACCGGTCAGCGATCCGTCGGTCAGATCGCGGCGCGGTCAGCCCTGCTCTCGGGTCTTCCGCTTCGGCAGCCGCACCGTCAGCATGCCACCATCGAAATCAACTCGCATTTGATCGAGGTCGACCGGACACGGCAATCGCATCACGCCCAGAAATCTGAACGAGCGTCCCACGCGGCAATGGCCTTCCGGCTTGTGCCGCCCGAGGCTCGGTTCGGCGAGAATGGTGAGCACCTCATCGTCCACCATGACCTCGATCTCGTCTTCGCTCAGACCAGGCAGCTCCGCAAGGACCACTACATCGCGTTCGTCTTCGTACACATCAAGGTCAAGCATGCGCGGACTGTGCGGTTACGAGACTGCCTCGATTACCCCGTCGCCATGTCGAAATTGCACGGATTTCCATCATTTGGATTGGGCAGCCGGCACCTTCGACGCAAGTTCCGGCTCGACGTCGTCGAAGAAGCTTGCCGATGGCACGAAGAACAATGCGCCGGTCACGGCGCGGCTGAAGTCCAGCAGCCTGTCGTAGTTTCCCGGCGGCCGGCCGACGAACATGTTATCGAGCATCTGCTCGATACGATGCGGCGATCGCGCGTATCCGATGAAATAGGTGCCGAACTCGCTCTTTCCGAACTCGCCGAACGGCATGTTGTCGCGAACGATCTCCAGCTGCTCTCCATTCTCGACAATCGTCGTCAGGACGTTGTGCGCATATGGCGCCTTCGCAGCGTCCAGTTGCTCGATGTCGGAGAGCTTGTGTCGACCGATGATGTTTTCCTGTTGCTCGACCGGCACTGCATTCCAGCGCGCCAAATCGTGCAGATACTTCTGCACGATGACGTAGCTTCCGCCGGCGAAGGGCGCATCCTCCTCGCCGATAACGGTTGCGCGTTCGGCGTCGGCGCCGACGGGGTTTTCCGTCCCATCGACAAAGCCCATCAGATCGCGGTCGTCGAAGTATTTGAAGCCGTGCACCTCGTCGACAACGGTCACGACGTTCCCGAGCCGTGACATGATCTGCGCTGCGAGCTCGAAACACATATCCATGCGAGCGGACCGGATATGGAAGAGAAGATCGCCCGGCGTCGAAACCGCATGATGCACGCCGCGGATTTCCTGAAACGGATGCAGATCTTTCGGTCGCGGCGTGCCAAACAGCCGGTCCCAGACGTTGGAACCTATGCCCATGACGCACGACAACCGCCCCTCGAGGTCACGGAAGCCGACGGCCCGTAACAGCGAGGACAGGTCGGCGCAGAGACCACGCACGGCGACGTCGCTTTCAGGTCCGGAATTGACCGTCACGACCAGGAAAATGGCCGCCCGCGTGAGACGCGCGACGACCGGTTGCGGAACAGCAGACGGCACACTTTGCTCCTTTGGTGACCTCTGAGAGCTCTCTAGTCCATATCCCGAAAAGCGTGCCCGTCAGCTCTCACGCCCAAGATGACGCTCGAGGGCACCAGGTCCTGGGCACAGGTGCCGTCGAACACCCAATCGCCCTTGTCCGCAAGGTCAGGGAGATCTGCGCCCTTGCGTACATACAGTCCGATCGCCGGCTTCTTCACATTGATGTAGAGATCGTACTCTTCCATTTTACCAACCTTTCTGAAACACCAGGCCTATCGTCCGCCGCTCCGGGATCGCGCATGCGACGCGCCGGAGCACAGGCGTCATGACGTCAACAGCTTGCACGGGAGCGCCGGCTTTCCGCGTGCGCCTGCCCGGCCCAGGCCGGACGAGCCGTCTCTCGCATCCGCGCGAGCGATATGACCGGCAGTCACAGCTTGACCGGCCGCCCCGACTTCTCCTCTTCCAGCGTGACGGCAATATCCGCATTGGCGGAGAGGCGAACCTTGTCGCCTTCGACACCCGCTACGAAGCCCATTTCGATGTAGTGATGATGGCCTTCGTGATGAGCAAAACTGTCGGACTTCTTGAGCTTGATGCGATCGCCCTCGACACGATCGACTGTGCCGACGTGAACGCCGTCCGCGCCGATGACTTCCATATTCCCTTTGATCTGGTCCGCCATGAGTTGGTTCTCCTGTTCAATTTCTGACTAGTCCGACATTGTCTTCGGCGTCCCGGGAGACGTCGACAACCTCCCCTGCCGCTACGCCATCAGTCCTCGAAAAGCCTGGCGATGTCGGCGTCGCAACAAAGCCGAACCTTGTGGCCCTCGATGTTGTTGACGAGATCGAGGCCGATATAGTGGTGATGCTTCTTGTGCGGACCGCCGTCGCGCTTCTTGAGCTTGATACGATCACCCTCGATGCAGTCCACCCTGCCCAGATGATCGCCATCGAAGCCGACGACCTCCATGTTCTCCCTGATTTCGTCCGTCACCATGCTTTCCTCGTCAGTCCTCGCTTCGCCCTGATGTCCGCCGCCGCCTCGGATCACGGCCTCAAATCATGACTTCATCGTCCTGGTCCGCGGTCGGCGCGACCTTGCCGTTGAAGGTGAGGCCGTCCTTGCCAGCCGAGATCTTGACCTGCGAACCGTCGCGTACATCGCCTGCGAGCAGCATCTCCGCCAACGGATCCTGCAGGTAGCGCTGGATGACGCGCTTCAACGGACGTGCACCGTATGCGGGGTCCCATCCCTTGTTGGCCAGCCAGTCCCGCCCCTTGGCGTCGAGAGACAACTCGATCTTGCGATCGTCCAAAAGCCGGCGAAGCCGCGCAAACTGGATTTCGACGATCCGGCCCATCTCATTCTTCTGAAGCCGATGGAAGAGAATGATGGCGTCGATCCGGTTGAGGAACTCGGGCCGGAAATGCGCCCGCACCATCGTCATGACCTGCTCGCGCACCGCGCTGGTTTTCTCGCCTTCTCCCTGGTTGACGAGCAGCTCCGCCCCGATATTCGAGGTCATGGTGATCAGCGTATTGCGGAAATCGACGGTGCGGCCCTGACCGTCGGTCAGGCGTCCGTCGTCGAGCACCTGGAGCAGGACGTTGAACACATCCGGATGCGCCTTCTCGATCTCGTCGAACAGCACCACCTGATAGGGTCGTCGACGTACCGCCTCCGTCAATACGCCGCCCTCGTCATAGCCGACATAGCCGGGCGGAGCGCCGATCAGCCGCGCGACCGAGTGCTTCTCCATGAACTCGGACATGTCGATCCGGACCATCGCCGTTTCGTCGTCGAACAGAAATTCCGCAAGTGCCTTGGCGAGTTCGGTCTTGCCGACGCCGGTCGGTCCGAGGAACATGAACGAGCCCATCGGGCGATTGGGATCCTGCAACCCTGCACGCGCGCGGCGCACCGCCGTCGACACCGCTCGCACGGCTTCGGCCTGGCCGACGACGCGCTTGGCGAGCGCCTCCTCCATGTGGAGCAGCTTCTCCCTTTCGCCTTCCAGCATCTTGTCGACCGGAATCCCGGTCCAGCGCGACACGACCTGCGCGATATTGTCCGCGGTCACCGTCTCGCCGATCGACGTGCTCTCGCTGGCTTCGACCGCGGCAAGCTTCTTCTCGAGTTCGGGGATCCTGCCGTAGGCAAGCTCACCCGCCTTCTGGAACGCGCCCTTTCGCTGGGCATTCGCTAGTTCGGTGCGGAGCCGTTCGAGCTCGCTTTTCATCTTCTGTGCGTCGGAAAGCTTACCTTTCTCCGCCTGCCATTTCGACGTCAGGTCGGCCGACCGCTTCTCGAGATCGCGCAATTCCGTCTCCAGCGTCTGCAGGCGGCTCTTCGAGCCGGCATCATTCTCCTTCTTCAGCGCCTCCTGTTCGATCTTCCGCCGGACGATCTCGCGATCGAGGTTGTCAAGCTCCTCGGGCTTGGAGTCGACCTGCATCTTCAGTCGGGCGGCCGCCTCGTCGACAAGGTCGATCGCCTTGTCCGGCAGAAAGCGGTCCGTGATGTAGCGGTTCGAGAGCGTCGCCGCCGCGACCAGCGCCGAATCCGAGATACGAACACCGTGATGGAGCTCGTACTTCTCCTTGAGACCGCGCAGGATCGAGATCGTGTCCTCGACCGTCGGCTCCGACACGAACACCGGCTGGAAGCGTCGCGCCAATGCGGCGTCCTTCTCGACATGCTTGCGGTACTCATCCAGCGTGGTGGCGCCGATGCAGTGCAGCTCACCGCGGGCCAGCGCCGGCTTGAGCAGGTTGGAGGCGTCCATCGCGCCGTCGGTCTTGCCGGCGCCGATCAGCGTATGCATCTCGTCGATGAACAGGATGATGCCGCCTTCGGCCGCCGTCACCTCGTTCAGGACCGCCTTCAGCCGCTCCTCGAATTCGCCGCGATATTTCGCACCGGCGATCAAGGCGCCCAGGTCGAGCGCCAGCAGCTTCTTATCGTTCAGGCTCTCCGGCACGTCGCCATTGACGATGCGCAGCGCCAGCCCCTCGACGATGGCGGTCTTGCCGACGCCGGGTTCGCCGATCAGAACCGGGTTGTTCTTGGTGCGGCGTGAGAGCACCTGAATGGTGCGGCGGATCTCCTCGTCGCGGCCGATCACCGGATCGAGCTTGCCGTCGCGCGCGGCCTGCGTCAGGTCACGGGCGTACTTCTTCAGCGCATCATAGGCGTTCTCCGCCGATGAGCTGTCGGCCGTGCGCCCCTTCCGCAGCGCGTTGATCGCGGCTTCCAGATTTTGCGGCGTGACGCCGCCATCCCTCAGAAGTCCGGCCGCATCGCTGTTTCGATCCGAAGCCAGGCCCTGAAGCAGCCGCTCGACCGTGACGAAGCTGTCTCCCGCCTTCTCCGCGGCCTGTTCTGCCGCGGTGAACACGCGGGCGGTCTCGGGCGCGAGATAGACCTGTCCCGCGCCGGCTCCCGACACCTTCGGGAGCTTGTTCAACGCCGCTTCCGTTGCCTTGAGGATCGCCCGCGAATTGCCGCCGGCACGGTCGATCAGGCCGCCCGCCAGACCTTCGCCGTCATCGAGCAGCACCTTGAGGATGTGAAGAGGCGTAAACTGCTGGTTGCCTTCCCGCGTCGCCAGCGACTGTGCCGACTGGATGAAGCCTCTTGCGCGATCGCTATATTTTTCAACATTCATGGAATCACCTCACACTGGCAACACCGGCGCATGCCGTCCTCGTTCCGATTTCATCGACCTGCCGGCGAACGCGCCCTTTTCGCTTCGAGATGCTGTTCCAATCGAGCGATATCGATCACCATGCGCTCATGGGTGCCGCTGCCGATCTCTTCGATTTCGTCATGCGCGGTCACCGCGAAGACCAGGCGCCGTCCATCGACGCCGGTGACTTCGGCCTCTGCGGTCACCCGCTGTCCCGCCGGCGTCGCGGCGATGTGTCGGACGTCGACTATCGTCCCGACCGCCGCCTCACCCGGTTCGAGATAGCTCCGGATGGCGTTGAGCGCCGCGTTTTCCATCGCAAGGATCATCACCGGCGTCGCGAGAACCGGTGGCAGCGTCGGGTCCTTGAACTGGTTGGCCAGATGTTGCGGCTTCACGTCGAGCGTGAAGCGGCCCTTTGCGCCGAGAGGCACCGGCTTCATGTTTCACACCGCCTTCTGGAACAGTTCCTCGACATGGTCCCAGTTCACGAGGTGATCGAGAAACGCCTTGATGTAATCGGGCCGGCGATTGCGATAGTCGATGTAGTACGAGTGCTCCCAGACATCGCAGCCGAGAATGGGTTTGGCGCCGTGCACGAGCGGACTTTCGCCGTTTGCGGTCTTCATCACGACGATCTTTCCATCCTTCACTGCCAGCCAGCACCATCCAGAGCCGAACTGGCCAACACCGGCCGCCACGAAGTCATCCCTCATCTTCTCGGTCGAGCCGATATCCGCGTTGATCCGCTTCTCGAGGCTGCCTGGAATCGCGCCACCGCCGCCAGGCTTCATCCACTTCCAGAAGTACGTGTGATTGAGATCCTGGCTCGCATTGTTGAAGAGCGGCGTACTTTTGCCGAAGGAGCCGACTACGACCTCCTCGAGGCTCTTGCCTTCCCATTGCGTGCCCTTGATCAGCGTATTGAGCGCGTTGACATAGGCCGCATGATGCTTGTCGTGATGATACTCGAGCGTTTCTTTCGACATGTAGGGAACGAGCGCATCATGGGGATAGGGTAGATCGGGAAGGGAAAACGACATGGGACTCTCCGGCTCATGATCTGCTGTGTGAGCGAACACCCGGGTTCTGTTATCGACATAGGCTCGACCGTTCATGCCGATAGTTGCGTATCGCGATCCGCCAGATTGCAATCGCGCCGATCCGACGGATACTTCCTCAGCAACCGACGTGCCAACTCAAACGGCGCGGAATATCAATACGTTACAGAGCGAGAAGCACGTACCCTTGGACAAGTTGTCGAGGTAGCCCGAGACAAACTGTCCGAGATGGCAGGAACCAGACGAAGCTCCAACAGTCTTGCGACGGCAAGCGACGCGGGGGCGAATCATTCGGCGCATCGGAAGCGGCCTTACAGCATCAATACGTGACCGGCAGGCCGTTCTACTTCTTCGGCCCGTACATCAGCTCCAGTGCTGCAAGGGCAGTCAGGATGTACCCGCCATCATTGTCCATATCGTCATCCGTGGAGAGATCAAATTCCCTCCAAACGCCATCAAGATTGCCGGCCCTTCTTTCGTTGATGACCTTGCTAGCCAGATCACTTATGGCGCCGAACTGCGCAAGGTCGTAGTGCAGGCCATCGGCATCGGAAAACAGACCGTGCTTGCGCAGGAACGCGGCCATCGGCATCGACGTTTCGCTGAGGTAGAAGAGCAGATCGCCTGCGTCCAAGGGACGATCCATCGCCTGGGGCACGAAGCCGGCCTGCTCGATGAGTTGCTTGGCGCATGATTGAAGATCGGTCGTGAGCTGGTTCAGCGATACAACAGGCATTGCGGATCTCCCCTATGAACACGGATCCTCGACCAGCCCGGGTTTGATCGGTCCCTGGCTCTAGGCGCCTGATCGGATAACGACGCGCGCACTCGGGTCTCTACTTGACCCTGCGGCCATGGAAGAACCCGGCATTCGTCGTGTTCTCACGAATATTGGCCGTTTCGCCTTGCTCCGCCGCGTTCTTCGCCTTTCCTTTCGGCTGCGGCCCGGCATTGGTGTCGGGTTCCGATCCGGTCCCTTTTGGACTCCGGTTGGCGGGCGGGACGGGTGGCATCTTGTTATGACGTGACATGGCGGCAACTCCCTTTGAAGACAACGGATCGTGACTCCTGCCGATATCGTGGGAGATCGAGCAACTGATGTGCCAAATCGAATCGGCAACGAAATCAGCCTCATAGCGTGACAGTTCTCATCGGGATAAAGACAATTTGTCAGTGCCAGGCCAGACAAACTGTCCGGCGAATTTGTTCGTCGAAATCCTCCCTTGTAATGGACCCATCGCGCGACGCAGTTCGCGCCACGCCGCTTTCACGCGTCTAACGCTGCACCACGGCGAATCGTTGCACCGCGATCGCCTTGACCTCGAAAGGTCGGGCAAACCATCTCTCGCGGTCAGCCGGGAGCTTCTCGCAGCCAGACGGAAAAGGTCGTGCCCTTTCCCAATTCGCTTTCGACCGAGATCCTACCACCTTGTCGGGTCACGAGCATCTGGCTAATTGACAGCCCGAGGCCGGTACCTTCCCGCCTCTTGGTCGTGAAGAAGGGATCGAATATCCGTTGCATGATATCGGGCGTCATGCCGGCGCCGGTGTCGCCGACCTCGATCACGACGCCACGACGGAGACCTTCCTGGCGATCAAACGTCCGCAGCGCAAGTCGTCCGCCGTCGGGCATTGCGTGAATCGCATTGACGATCAGATTCACAAGCACCTGCTGAAGCTCGGTCCTGTTCATCGAAATCGGGCGCGATGCGCGATACTCCCTGTCGACGGTGATCGTCGTCTTGTTCAGCAGGTGTTGCACCAGCGGCAACGTATCGTTCACGATCTCATCCGGCTGATACTGCTCCACGAAGCCCGCGTATTCCTGCGGCTTGGCGAATTGAAGCAGTCTGGTGACGATCTCGCTGATCCGTCGCAACTGCTCGTCGATGAGCCGGAACTCGGTCTTCGCGGCATCGACCTTGCTACCCATCAGGTCGCGGATGACTTCGAGATTCCCCTGCACGACGGCGATCGGATTGTTGATCTCATGCGCGATGCCGGCGGTGATTTCACCGATCGCAGCAAGCTTCTCCGACATGATGAGCTGCTTCGTGGTTGCCTCCAGCTGCTGGTTGGCGAGTTGCAGCTTGCTGGTACGCTCCTCGACGCGCTGATTGAGCTCCTCATTCCATTGCCGCAGCTGGGTATCGCGCTCGTGAAGCTGGTCGAGGAGCCGATCGAGGTGGAGCGCGACCCGACCGATCTCGTCCTGATCGCCGGCATGACCGGTTCGAGCATCGAGCTCACCCCGTTCGACCCGGGCAATTGTGCCTGTCATGCTCTCGAGAGGACGGAAGATCGCCGCGGCCCACCTCAGAAACAACGGGACAGTCGCGGCAACGGCAACCAGGAAAGCAACCGCGATCTCGATCAGCGTCCGGCGCTTCGCTTCGGTGAAGGGCTTTTGAAGGAAGCCGGCATAGAGCATGCCCACGCGATGATTGTAGCTATCGAGCAGCGGCTCATAGCCCGAGACATACCAGTCGTTGACGACGAATGCACTGTCGAACCAGCTGCCGCCGTCGTCGAGGACGGCCTTGCGGACCGCCGCCGACACACGGGTGCCGATCGCACGCTGCGTCTCGAACAACTCCACATTGGTGCTGATCCGCACGTCATCGAGAAACAGGGTGACAGTCCCACGGCTCTCCTGAGGCAGGCCCAGGCCATGATAGATCAGATCGTTGATCGTATCGACGAAGGCGAGATTCTGATTCAAGAGGATGCCGCCTACCAGCGCAGCACGCCGACCGTCGGGCAGCATCAGGGGGTTGGCGGACTGAAGGATCAGGCCGCGCGTTTCCTCCGCCTTTGTGCTCGGAGCGCTTCCGACCGTCGGAACGAGATCGATTCGTGCCCGTCGCGCGAGATCAGGCGATACCGCCGAAAGCTCGGCCGCCTCGAAAACGTCGATCGCCGTCCTTGCGTGCCCTTCAAGCGCGGTGCTGATGACCGGCCAGTTCCAACGGACGGAGGCCGACGCGAGCGGATATTCGCTTGCCACGATATGTCCGCCGTCGGCGACGATATAGAGGAAGTCAAACCCGCGGGCTTGCGCCGTTTCCCTGAGAAGCGCCGCAAGATCGCCGTCAGAACCACCTTGCTTTCGCAACGTCGTCTGAAACCGCGCGGAGCCGGTGACGAAAGCCAACTGGTCTTCCGTATTCTCCATGATGCGAGCGAGATATTGGTGCGCGATGGTCAGATCATCGTGGACCTTGGAGAGCAGCGCCTCGTCGAATTTGGTGTTCCAGCGATAGATGCTGATCCCCAGCAGTAGCGGGAGGATCACGAGCATCGGCACGAGAGCAATCGCCAGCAATCGATGGCGAACCGAGCGTCGATTGCTCATCGAGCGAACAGCTATACTTTCCAGCTTGCGCATTTGCGGTCGACCGTCTTGCGCGAGATGCCAAGCCGCCGCGCGGTTTCGTCGCGATCGCCGCCGGTCTCGCGAAGGATAGCCAGGATATGGCGCCGCTCCACTTGAGCAAGACTCTCCCCGCCGCTCTCGCCGTGATCAAGGGCTCTCTCGAAATCCTCCGGGAAGGTTCCGAGGATGATGGTCCGCTCGATCAGATTGCGCAGCTCCCGGATGTTCCCGGGCCACTCGTAGTGCGTCAGGGCCGCGCGCACCCGCTCGCCCATGGGCACGGCAGGCATGCCGAGCTGCTGGGAAATATCGCGCATGAATATTGCGGCGAGCTCAAGGACGTCCTCGCCGCGGTTTCGAAGCGGCGGCATGCCGATCTGCATGATATTCATTCGGAAGTAGAGATCAGCGCGGAAACTGCCGGCCTCGACCCGGCTTGGCAGATCGGCGTTGGTGGCGAAGACGAATCGGGCGTCGAAAGGGACCTCTCGTTCCGCCCCGACGGGACGCACCCGACGGTCTTCGAGAACGCGCAGCAACTTGCTTTGCAGCGTATAGGGCAATTCGCCAATCTCATCGAGAAAGACGGTCCCGCCCTGTGCGTGCATGAACAGGCCCTCGCGAGCCCGTCCTGCACCCGTGAACGCTCCCTTGAGATGGCCGAACAGCTCGCTCTCGATCATATCGGCTGGAATCGCGCCGCAATTGATCGGCACGAAGAGCTTGTCGGCGCGATTGGAGAGCGAATGAAGCGAGCGGGCGGCAACCTCCTTGCCGGTTCCTGATTCGCCGGTAAACAACACCGGCGTCGGCAACGGAGCAACTCGCGCGATGATATCGCGCACCTGTTGGATTGCGCCCGACTGACCCAGTAGCTTGTTACGTAGGAACGTTTCGTATGAAGCGGATGTCAATTCATGCCGCAGCACGTAGTTCTCTCGCTGCAGCCGCGTTCGATCCAGGCATCGGGCCACGGCGTTGAGCAACTGATTGGAACGGAAGGGCTTGATAACGAAATCGACGACACCGGCCCGCAAAGCCACGATGGCTGTATCGAGGTCGGCGTAGGCCGTCATCAGAATCACATCGGCGAAGAAGCCGATCGCCCGTTGTTCGGCAAGCCAATCGAGACCCGCTTTCCCGGGCATGACGTTGTCAAGGATGACCACATCGAAATGCCGGCTGTCGAGCTTGCGCGACGCCTCCTTGGCATCCGCCGCCTCCTCGATCAGCTTGCAACGCGGCCGCAGAATCTTGACGAGAAAGTTGCGGATGCCGGGCTCATCATCGATGACTAGTATCGACGCCTGCGAGAGCCAGGGGCCGAACTCCGGGCCGCCGACGGGTTCGACAACTTCCTGGGTTGAATCCTCCGACATTCGGCCTTCTCCTGACGCCGCCTGTACCCTAACAGGGGACAGGCCCGAGAACCACAGCATCACACCCGCGCAAAAGCCCGTTTCAACGCGATCGCACGCCGGCGCCGACCTGTATTCCGGCCACCGGCCATGGTGAGGACTAGCTCGCCTCTCCGCTGACCTCATCATGCAGCCGCGCAAGGACCCGCCGCATGCCATGAAGTTGGTCCACCAGATGAAGCACCACATCGATGCCTTCGTCGTTGACACCCATTCCGGCCGCAAGATCCTGAATGAAGCGCGCGCGGGCGACGTCGCCCTCGGTGAATGTCATCCCGGTGATGGTCCGCTCGGGGATCAGCCACTCCTGCTCGAGCCAAAATTCCAAGGTCTGCCCCCGGACACCGGAAGCGATCAGAAACTCCTGCCTGCTCATGATCATGATGCACCGCCTTCGCGCGGGTTGAATTCCTGGCCCTCGCCCCATCCCGACACGAAAGCCTCAAGCTCCGGGTCCGGCGAATTCGGCAGGACGATCTTCAGCTTCACGAGCTCATCGCCACTGCCGCCGCCGTGCCGCGGCGCCCCCTTTCCGCGCAGGCGAAGCGTCGTCCCGGTATTCGATCCCTTCGGGACCGACATGGTCACTTCGCCGGTCGGCGTCGGGACGCGCACCCGCCCGCCCAGGACGGCTTCGGACAGCGAGATCGGCAATTCCAGCGAGATGTTGTCGCCGTCGCGCGTGAAGCGCCGGTCGGGCAGGACTTCCACATCGATCAGCGCATCGCCGGGCCCGCCCTTGCCGATGCCGGGCGCACCCTTGCCCTTCAGACGCAGGACCTGGCCGTCGACCAGCCCGGGCGGGATCTTGACGTCCAATGCACCGCCGTCCGGCAAGGATATGCGCTTGTTGCCACCCGTGATCGAATCGACAAAATCGATCGCGAGCCGATAATGCAAATCTGCGCCGCGACGGTTCGCGCGTGCCCGCTGACTGCGCTTGAGAAGCTCAGCGAACGGGTCCTCGCCGTCCATGAAATCGGCGAAGCCGGCGCCGTTGGTGTAGGGATGACCGTCGTCCGCGCCGGCGAAATCCCGGTAGAAGTGATGTTGCGGCTGCTCCGCGCCCGACGCGTCGATCTCTCCATTGTCGAACCGCTTCCGCTTCTCGGCATCGCCAAGCAGATCATAGGCGCCCGCAACTTCCTTGAACTTCTCTTCGGCCTTCTTGTCGCCGGGGTTGAGATCCGGATGAAGCTTCTTCGCCAGCTTACGATACGCCTTCTGAATGTCGGCGGCGGAAGCCGACGGTGAGACGCCGAGCACATCGTATGGGTTGGTCGCCATTTCAGCTCTCCCGGCATCTGGACGTCAGCATGGCGTCACGGCGAGCTGCGGCGCTGTTCGATCGCATGTTGACGCTACGCGACATGGCCCGGGTCCACATATCCTGGATAATTCTTGGTCTGCTGCGGCGTCATTCGCGCCGGATCCGGCGCGCCCGGCACGCCGCGCGGGCCGAGCCTGGCTCGCGCGATGTCATCCTCCGTCAAGCGCGGCTTGCCGTCGTCAAGCTGTCCATTGCCCCCGTGATCCATTGCCGTGGCACTCCATCATCCGGCCAAAGCTTTGCAGCCGATATTCAATTCAAGCAGCCGAACGGCTCTCGTCCCGGCACACGTCACTCGCCGAGCACCGCGCAGCAACGCATGAATCGAACGTGCCGGTCCCTCGATTCCCTAGCGTTGCTCCGGCCTCCGCTCTTCGTCTCGTGGCCGCTCTGCAGGAGAAGCGCCGCGCAACGGAACGCCCTGATCGCCTCTCGGCTCGGATCTCATCCCCGGTTCGGGCCGTCGCTCCGTTTCAGGCCCGGGCTTCCTCATCGGCTCTGGTCTGGCCATTGGCGCGGCTTGCGGCTCCCGGACTGTCCGCGGCTCACGCATCTCCTCGCGAGGCGGCTCCCTGCGCTCCTGCCGCGGCTGCGGCTCAGTCCGCGCGTGATCGTCTGGGGCAATCGGCCTTGCCTCACGCTGTTCGCGGTCATTTTCGAGGTTGGGAGCAACCTTCCGCTCCTCCGAACCCGGTGCATTGCGCTCGACCGGAGAGACCTGCGGCGGGCGCCTCGTCGCGTCGACGGGGACGTCTTTCAATTCAGGCCTCGCGACCGGCGTCTCTTCGACAGGACGCGATCGGACGATACCGGGTCCCTTGAGATCCCCGGCACGAGCGGTTGCGGCGACGGGCGGCCGACCGCTGTTCTCTCGCTGAAACAGGCTGCGATCGCGCGTCGCTATCTCGACATGCCGGCGCTGCTCCGGTGTCGGAGCAAAATGCGGTTGCCTGGCGATGGACCGGTCGACCGCGGTAGGACGAGCCTCAATGCCGCCTCGGCCGCCGTTGTAGCTGACATTGGTCACCGTCTGATTGACGACGATGTTCTGCTGATAGACGTTCCTGACTGACACACCTCGGAGGTTGTTGACGGTGCTGTTGTAGAAGAATTGGCCGCGATCCCATCGTCCGCCCTCATAGCCGGCGCCGGAATAGCCAAAACCGTAGTTGATGCCGCCATAGAAACCGACATGCTCTCCCCAGTAGCCGGGATGGAAAACGTAGCCGCCTGCAAACCAGGCCCAGTAGCCCGGGGTCCACAGCAAGCCGGCGCGCGGCGGAAGAACCCAAGTGCCTGGCACCCAGGCGTAGTCGCCTTCATACTCATCCCATGACCAATAGCCCGGCGACCAGAGATAGCCGGGTCCCGGCAGGGCCGGCTGCTCATAGGCGGGCAACGGCGGCGGCGGTTGCTCCACGGCCATGACAGGCGCACACGCCGCCTCCTGCGCAGCGGCCGGCGCAAGCATTGCGCACGGACCGCCGAGCAGCGCGATCACGATGACGGCGCGAGATGCGGTTCCGAAAAAGCGTATCGCCATCCCAGACGTCCTCCGCGTCATCGCCCCGGTTGCAACGTGAGGCTCTCGACGCCAGCCGCGATGATCACGCCGGTCGACGCCTGAACACTGAGCGGTTGCAGCGCGATGCTGTTGTTCGAGCCGCCCAGCAGCACGTTTCCGCCCACCCCCACCACGGCTGCCGCCATGGCGTCGACCCCGACATAGGTGCCGGCAAGGTCGCCGCGACCGGGCTGCACCACGGGCGCGAACACATTCCAGGCAAGCGCCGTGGTCTCCGTGAAGCCGATATCGAGGCCGAGCTTCTGCATTGTCGCAACGTAGTAGTCTTCCGGCATTCCGTTGATCCGCAAGACACATCGAAGATTGACCACAGCCCCCACGAGGAATCCGACGGTCGCGCCGCCGAGGCACTCGAGCACGCCGACTTGCACCTTCTGTGTCGGTTGCGCCGATTGTTGCGCAAGGCCGGGCGACGCAAGCGCGCTCAGCATGGTGGCAGCAATAACGATGGTAAGACCCCGATGACGTCGCATGAGAAACCCCCTTTGTGAGTTGGAAGACGATGCCTTCTGGGCATCAAGGATAGAGCCTGAGTGATCCGATCAAGGCGGTCCGGGCAATTCGCATCGCCCGGACCAGCCGACATTTGTGTATGCCGGGAGGCCCCCGGCCGCAGCCCCGCTACATCGACTTCTTCTCGTCGTCGCCGATCTCCGTAAACTCGGCATCGACGACGTTGCTGTCATCGTGACCCGGGCCGGCGCCGGACGTCCCATGCGGCGCAGCGTGGATGGCCTCACCGAGCTTCATCACGTTCTGCTGGAGCACGCTCGCCTTGCTGGTGATCGCGGCCGCATCATCGCCTTTCAGCGCCTCGCGCAGATCCGACATGGCGTTCTCGACCGCACGACGGTCCGTGTCGGAAAGCTTCGAGCCGTGCTCGGCGACCGTCTTTTCCGCCGAATGCAGCAGCGCCTCCGCGGTGTTCTTCGCCTCGACGGCTTCCTTGCGCTTCTTGTCTTCGACCGCGTGCGCCTCGGCCTCCCTGATCATGCGATCGATGTCGGCTTCGGAGAGGCCGCCGGACGCCTGGATCTGGATGCGCTGCTCCTTGCCGGTCGCCTTGTCCTTTGCCGAGACATTGACGATGCCGTTGGCATCGATGTCGAAGGTCACCTCGATTTGCGGCACACCGCGCGGCGCCGGGGCAATGCCCATCAGGTCGAACTGCCCGAGCAATTTGTTGTCGGCGGCCATTTCGCGCTCGCCCTGGAAAACGCGAATGGTCACCGCATTTTGATTGTCTTCGGCCGTCGAGAACACCTGGCTCTTCTTCGCCGGAACGGTGGTGTTTCGCTCGATCAGGCGCGTAAACACGCCACCCAGCGTCTCGAGACCAAGCGACAGCGGCGTGACGTCCAGCAGGAGGACGTCCTTGACATCACCTTGCAGCACGCCGGCCTGGATGGCCGCGCCGATCGCAACGACCTCGTCGGGGTTGACACCCTTGTGTGGCTCCTTCCCGAAGATCTTCTGCACGATCTCCTGGATCTTCGGCATCCGAGTCATTCCGCCGACCAGAACGACCTCGTTGATGTCCTGGGCCTTGAGCCCCGCGTCCTTGAGGGCATTGAGGCAGGGCTCGATGGTCCGTTGCACGAGATCGTCGACCAGGGATTCGAACTTCGCGCGGGTCAGCTTGACCTGAAGGTGCTTGGGACCGGTTGCGTCGGCCGTGATGAACGGCAGGTTGATCTCGGTCTGCGTCGTGGTCGAGAGCTCGATCTTGGCCTTCTCCGCGGCTTCCTTGAGGCGCTGCAGGGCGAGGTTGTCCTTGCGCAGATCGATGCCCTGCTCCTTCTGGAACTCGTCGGCCAGGTAGTTCACGAGCCGCATGTCGAAATCTTCACCGCCGAGGAACGTGTCCCCGTTGGTGGCCTTGACCTCGAACACGCCGTCACCGATGTCGAGAATGGAGATGTCGAACGTACCGCCGCCGAGATCGTAGACCGCGATCTTGCTTTGCTTCTTCTTCTCCAGACCATAGGCGAGCGCTGCGGCCGTCGGCTCGTTGATGATGCGCAGCACCTCCAGGCCTGCGATCTTGCCGGCATCCTTGGTCGCCTGCCGTTGCGCGTCGTTGAAATAGGCGGGGACGGTGATGACCGCCTGCGTGATCTTCTCGCCAAGGTTGGCCTCTGCGGTCTCCTTCATCTTCTGCAGGATGAACGCCGATATCTGCGACGGCGAATAGGACTTCCCGCCGGCCTCGACCCAGGCATCGCCGTTGGAAGCCTTGATGATCGTGTAGGGAACGAGCTTCTTGTCCTTCTCGACCATCGGATCGTCATAGCGACGGCCGATCAGGCGCTTCACCGCGAAGATGGTGTTGGTGGGATTTGTCACCGCCTGGCGACGTGCAGGCTGACCCACGAGGCGCTCGCCGTCGCTCGTGAACGCCACGACCGACGGTGTTGTGCGCATTCCTTCCGCATTCTCAATGATGCGCGGGTTCTTGCCGTCCATGACGGCAACGCAGGAGTTCGTCGTTCCGAGATCAATACCGATTACTTTTCCCACTGTCGCACCCTCCTGTTTTTGCTGTTTCGCTGTTCTTCACCGAACTGGTGCAGGTTGCTCGCCTGACCACCATTCCGGCGCGGCGAAGCTATCGGCGTCCAATGCGTGTGCGTGTCGTTCGTCGATATGGCAGGCGCAATGGCCAGCAAGGCCTGGCGCAGACCCGCTCGATCTCCAGCACGATGCACGTCTCATGACGCCTTCGGCTTCGGATCGGCATTGTACGCCACTTCCGGTGCGGCCGCGCCGGCTTTGTTCCGGTCCGGCGCCGGCGCCTCGCCGCCCTGCGCGGCAGCTTGAACGGGTATTCTGCGGACGTATTCCTTCTCCCTGTTGATCGGCAACGTCACCGTCAGAACGCCATTGTCGAAGTCGGCCTTCATCTTGTCGGTGTCGACCGAATAAGGCAGGCGCAACGTGCGGAGCAATGTGCCGTGGCTACGCTCGAGGACGTGGAAGCTCTCCTTGTCGTCCGCCCTGTCCGGCGTCTTCTCTGCGCGAATGGTGAGGATGTCGTCGACGAGCGTAACGTCGATGTCCTCCGCCCTCACGCCGGGTAGGTCGGCGCTGATCCGCATCTCGCCATCGGTCTCACTCACATTGATGCTGGGCATAAAGGGGCCCTGCTGATCGACGTTGGGACGCGACTGATGATGAAGACGGCCATGCAGGAAGACCTCACCAAACAGCCGATTGATCTCGTGATGGAGCGAATGGAAGGGAGCTTCGATATCACGCTGAATCAGAACGCCTGATCGAACAGGTCCGGTGGAATTCGGCGCCATCATTCTCTCCCTGTAAGACGACGGACTCTTTGATCGGGGCTCTTCTTTGCAACGGGCATGCCATCCCCTGCAGCCAGCGGTAACAACGACTTAGAGGCGCATCGATCGCGACGGCGGACATTTTGTCTCTGCCGTGCAGGACAAGTTGTCGGTGGAGCGGGATGGATTTTCATGCCCCACTCGCGATGCCGACCTTCGCGGGACGCAATACGCGAGAGCCGATCGCGTAGCCCGGCTGCAGAACCTTCATCACGGTGCCGCGCGGTACGGACGGATCCGGCACCTCAAACAATGCCTCGTGGAGATTGGGATCGAACCGCTCGCCGAGGGGATCGAGCTTCCTGATGCCGTGCTTTTCCAATGCGCGCAGCAACTCCTTCTCGGTGAGGCCGACACCTTCAACCAGAGTCCTCAGCGCCGCCTCCGGTTCCCGGACACTGGCGGGGATACTGGCAATGGCTCGCTCCAAGTTATCGGCCACGTTGAGCATGTCGCCAGCAAATTTCGTGATCGCGTATTGGCGCATGTTGTCGAGGTCGCGCTCGGCGCGACGGCGCGTGTTCTCGACCTCGGCCAATGCGCGCAGCAAGCGGTCCTTGAGCTCGGCGTTCTCAGCGAGGAGCTGGGTGCGATCCTCCGACGAACGATCGCTTGCTACGGCTCTCCCGGAATCCGCCGCGCCCCCGGGGTCAGGCAGGGCATCGCTCGCGGTTGGCAGCGTGTGAGTCGAACTTGCCGGGCGATGTCCGTGCGGATCGTCGTCGGGTGGCCATTTTCGCTCCGTCATCTAGTCCTCCCTCGCAAGCGGACAGCGCTTTCCTGTCCTATTCAGCGGTGGTGCCAGCTAGGCTGCGCGAAACCGCAGGCCGAGGCCGACAAGCGCGCACCCCTGGAAAACGAGATCGATCGCCAGAACAAAGCCAAGCAACCACAGACTGTTGACCGGCCAGCCAAGCAAGAAAACGAGCCCTGCGATCGCGGTGACGACACCCGAGGCAACGATCCAGCCCCAGCCGTGGTCCGTTCGCGCCTGGAATCCGAGCCAGAGACGCGCAACGCCCGACGCGACCGTGAGCAGAGCCAGCATCAGCGTCAGAAAGACCGAGGCAAGCAGCGGATTCATCGATGTCACGACGCCGGCGGCCGTGTAGAGGACGCCGCTGAGCATCCACCACAGGAAGCCGCCCCAGCTCTTCACGCGGAGCGACTGCACGATCTGCATGACGCCGGCGACGATCATTCCCGCGCTCACGTAGTAGACCGTCACGATTGTCGCCAGGAGCAGGTTGCCGGCCGCGACAGCGCCGAGGACAATGAAGACGAGCCCGAGGCCGACGAACCAGCCCCACTTGGCGTGCACGTCCGCAAACGCGCGGGACAGCATGGACGTATGATTGGTGGTCGTCATAGGACCCTCCGAGAGTCGAACCGGCGAACCCGCTTCAGCCATGTGCAACCGGCACTCAGGCGTGAAGGCCTCCCGGCACAGCACACCGGAGCAACAGACATGCCAAGCAGGAAACCACGCTACGTCAGACGCTTGGTGGTTCGACCGCATTCACGAAGGACAATTTGTCCGCGCGCCACGGGACAGAATGTCGAGGGCAGGCCGCCGCTGGGGAAGCCTTGTGACGAGGAAACTGCGGTGGCTTGGCCATCAACCGCCAAAGGGCATATGCCGCCATCCCGGCACCTGGCCAGGCCGTAGCGAGGTCCGCTACCGCGGAAGACGTCTCAACAGTCAGTCTCTTGAGGGCTTCGGCTGAGTTTCACTCACAGGATCGGAGGCCGGAAACGTCTCTTCGAGGCCTTCTTCGAGCCGGGTCATTTTCATATCCGCCTCGATCGCCTTCTTGGGGTCTACCGCGAGCTTGTCGACGGGGGCAGGATCAAATGTTTTCTTCATGGACAGAGACCAGCGTAACCGGAATTGCACCTGATGCGCACGCCATTCGTTCCTTGGCACATCCGCAAGAGCGTCATTGAGCGCCCGTCGACGGCACCCTGCGCATGTCAATCTGGGAAGACCGCGTCGCGCTCCCGAACGAGAGACGGCCCCGCCGATTCCTACGCTGGGCTGCACTACAGCACTCTCGTGAGGAAGTAGTGGTTTTCCTTCGCTGGACCTTGGCTCAAAAACGGATGCGACGACAAGGACAGCGCTTGCCAGATCGAAACTGGAGATTGGTGATAAGTAACTACGAATTTTGCTGGGTCACAATGTGGGAGCAGGCCATTACGAAAACATTATTCGTATCAATGACTTATTCCTATGGTGCGCTCGGAGGGACTCGAACCCCCACGGTGTTACCCACTGCCACCTCAAGGCAGCGCGTCTACCAATTCCGCCACGAGCGCTAAGGATGTCGGATGGAACCCTAAGGCGCCGCCGCATCGAGGGGGCCATGTAACAAATCACGGATGCAGGGACAAGGCGCTTGATGCGTGAATTAACTGCGAACCCCGGGAGATTTCGGCAGCATCTGCTTGACCTCGACCGCAATCCGGTTGCGGTCGACCAGGACGACGCCGCTGGCCACCGGCAGGTTGTTGGCGAGGATCTTGACCTCGTCGGCCTCGGTGGCATCCAGTTCGATGATGGCGCCGCGGGACAGCCGCATGACCTGGTGAATCGGCATGGTGGTCGTGCCGAGGACCACCATGAGATCTACGCTGACTTTATCAAGCGTGGGCACTTCTGAACCACCGAACGGGAACTAAATTGTGGGTTCACCTGACCACGTTAGGGTTAGCTAATGGTTAACGACCGCCAAAGCCTCGATTTGACGACCTTTGCGCGCCCTTCGGGCGGCGAAGCGGTCGAATGGCGGATCTCGGACCGTCCGGTGCCCTACCCCGATTCGCTCGCCGAGATGGACGCAAGGGTGGCGGCGATCGCC
Organism: Bradyrhizobium sp. B120; assembly: GCF_049075665.1. Classification (NCBI taxonomy): domain Bacteria; kingdom Pseudomonadati; phylum Pseudomonadota; class Alphaproteobacteria; order Hyphomicrobiales; family Nitrobacteraceae; genus Bradyrhizobium; species Bradyrhizobium sp. B120. The sequence goes on from NZ_CP185242.1 coordinate 5,065,337, forward strand.
GAGGGCTCGGCGCCGGAACTGGTGTGGCTGCTCGAGCATCCGCCGCTCTACACCTCCGGCACCAGCGGCAGGGCCGACGACCTGCTGGCTCCACGCTTTCCGACCTTCCAGAGCGGCCGCGGCGGCCAAGTCACCTATCACGGCCCGGGCCAGCGCGTTGCCTATGTGATGCTCGACCTGAAGCGGCGCCGGCCCGATGTGCGCGCCTATGTCGCCTCGCTGGAGGAATGGATCATCCGCACGCTGGCCGCCTTCAACGTCCGCGGCGAGCGCCGCGAGGACCGCGTCGGGGTCTGGGTGCGGCGGCCGGACAAGGGACCGGGCCATGAGGACAAGATCGCCGCGATCGGCGTGCGGCTGCGCCGCTGGGTCTCGTTCCACGGCATCGCGATCAATGTCGAGCCCGACCTTTCGCACTTCCAGGCGATCGTGCCCTGCGGCGTGGTCGATCCGCGCTACGGCGTGACCTCGCTGGTCGATCTCGGACTGCCGGTCACGATGGCGGATGTCGACATCGCGCTCCGGCAGGCATTTTCCGAGGTGTTCGGCGACGTAGATGCCGACCTGCCAGAAGCATCTACCCCACGCCACAGTGACGCTTCGGTTTAAGGCGCGCATCCAGGAGCCGAGCGATCGCATGTGGTTTGCAGGCACGGTCATCCTCGGAGCCCTTTGCGTGGCGGGCGCGATCGTGGCGCTTATGCGCGTGCGAGGAGAGGTCCGGTTCAAAACCTATGACGAAGTCAATGTCGTCCAGCAATTGATGCTCTGGTCTGCGCAAAAGCTTTCCGGCCGCGAGGGCCAACGCCTCGCAGCCAAGGCGTCGACGCTCAGCACCGACCAGATCGTGGCCCTGCAATCGATCTCGAGGGATGATCTGGCCGCGCTTGCTCCCTTCATTGATGAATGGATCGCAGGTCACTTGCCTCCGCAGAACTTGCCGGCCGAATATGAGGATTTTCGACCGCGAACCCTGCTGGGATTCAAGCACCGGCTACAATCCGAAGGGCTGTGGCCGGAGCGATGAACTGATAGGCTTACGCCGCCTTCTGCGGCGCGACCTCGAGCTTGCCGGCGATGTAGCGCCGCTCCTGGGTCAGCCCGCCGAAGCCGTAGGCATCGCCCCTCACCTCGTCGACGTGGGCGTAGCTCTCGGTGTGGAGCGGGCCGAGCAATTCGCCCATCCGCTTGAACAGCGCGGCGAGATAGGCCGCCTTCTCGTCCTTGGTGTTGGTGCCTTCGGTGACGTGGATGTCGAGCCAGTAGCTCGCGAGCCCCTGCTCGGCGAGCGACTTGCCGCCGGCGAACCAGTCGGCGGCGTCGGCGGACTTCACGATGATGGCGGTGACCTTGGGGTCCTTGTGCAGAATCCCCGCAGTCAGGTCCGACACGGCAGCGGCGATGTCGGACTTCAGCGACGGCCTCTCGCGGGAGGTCGCATAGGTGACGGTGATGAGCGGCATGAGCGGTCTCCTTGAATCCGGTTGGCGCGGGTCAATCGCGCCTCCTCTAGCTAGACCTTTGCGCATCATCTTGGTATCTTATCTAGATGGATAGCAATGATAACGTTTGTTGATCATGGCGCTCGATATCGACACCGTGCAGGCCTTCCTCCTCGTCGCCGAGCTGCAGGGCTTCACCCGTGCCGCCGAGGCGCTCGGCACCACGCAGGCGGCGATCAGTATGAAATTGCAGCGGCTCGAAACCGTGCTCGGCAAGCGGCTGGTCGAGCGTTCGCCGCGCGCGGTGCGACTGACCGCCGACGGCGCGGCATTCCTGCAGCACGCCCGCGCGCTGATCGAGGTGCATGATCGCGCGTTGTCCGGCGAGAAGCCGGCGCGGCAGCAACTCACGCTGGGAATTAGCGATCACGCCGCGGGTCCGGAGCTGGTGCCGCTGCTGGAGCGGCTGCACGCGATGGCCTCGCAGCTTGCGCTCGCCGTGACCATCGGCTTCTCGCGCGAGATGCTCGACGCCTACGATGCCGGCGAGCTTGACGCCGTGATCGTACGCCAGGAAGGCAGCCGGCGTGGCGGCGAGAAACTGACCGAGGACGAATTCGGCTGGTTTGCCGCCAAGCGCTTCGTCTGGCCGCGCGGCGACGCACTGCCGCTCGCTACGCTGGCACCGCCCTGCGGCGTGCGCGCCCTTGCCATGCGATCGCTCGACAAGGCCGGCATCGCGTGGACCGAAAGCTTCGTCGGCGGCGGCGTCACCGCAGTGGTCGCAGCCGCGCTCGCCGGCCTTGCCGTCGCACCGCTCGTCCGCCGCATCGCGCCGCCGGGCCTGATCGACATCGGATCCGCGCACAAGCTGCCGCGGCTCGGCGCGTCAAAGGTGATGCTGCATTCGAAGGTCGGCGATCCCGCGAAACTCGCGGCATTGCGGACGCTGGCAGCGACGTTCCGGAGCGTGGCGTCTGCGGCGTAGTGCGGGCGTAGCTCTGCGTCACGAGGAATGCTCGGCGGCCTCTAGCTCTCGCACCACAAACCAGTAGGTCAGGCCTGCGACAAATCCGGCAGCGACGAACAGGCAGACAAGTCCGGATGTCCAGACGGCCGGAGACCGCAGCAGCACCGTGATGCTCAACGCGCCGATCGCTGCACCTGCACCGGCGAAGAACCCCGCGGATCGGATCCGGAACTGCTCGCTTAGCCAGATTGCGATCGCTGCGGGAATCGCGGTCAGCAGGCATGTGACGACAAAGACCAGGAATGTGGGAAGCAGAAGCGCGATGGCGCCTCCCAGCAACCTCATGATGTCGCCGCCGGATGCGACCATCAAGAGGGTCTGGACAACGGCGGAGAGAACCGCAGTTGCGGCTCCGCATCCGGCGAGCCAACCTCCAAATGCACGGCAACCGTCATCAGACATCTCACCTCCTCACAAGATCGCATCGAACGCGCTGCGCAAGGTTTCGTGGCGGAACACAAAGCCGTTGCTCAGCGCCTTGTTCGGCAGCACGCGTTGACCACCGAGCAGGAGCTCATTGGCGAAGTCGCCGCCGACGGCACGGAGCAGCGCGGCAGGGACGCGGAAGATCGCGGGCCGGTGCAGGCGGCGTCCCAGCTCCTCGGTGAACTTCGTATTGGTCACCGGGATCGGCGCCGTCGCATTGACCGGTCCCGACAGTTCAGGTTTCGCGATCACATGCGCGATCAGGCGCATCAGATCGTCACGCTCGATCCATGACATCCACTGCTTGCCCGAGCCGAGCGGGCCGCCGAGACCGAACTCGAACGGCGTCAGCATCCGCGTGATAAAGCCGCCGTCGGTGCCGACCACGAGACCGGTCCGCAGATGCGCGACGCGCACGCCATGATCGGCAGCGGGTTTGGCCGCATTCTCCCAGGCCTCGCACAGTTCATGACTGAAGCAAGCGTGGGATTTCGCCGACTCCGTCAGCACCTGGTCCTGCCAGAGACCGTACCAGCCGATCGCCGAGCCGCTCACCAGCACCGCCGGCTTGCGTTCGAGCCGCGCGATCAGCCTGATCACCTCGGCCGTCATGTCGACACGCGAGGCGATGATCTTGCGGCGCTTGGCTTCAGTCCACAGACCGTTACCGATCGGCTCGCCCGCAAGATTGACGATGGCGTCGATCCGAGAGTCCACGGGCAGCTGATCGAGGCTGGTGATCAGCGTCACCGGCGGCAGCAGCATCTCGGCCTTCGCCGGATTGCGGATCAGCGCAATCACCTGATGGCCTGACGCAGTGAGGCTTGCGGCCAAGCGGCTGCCAATGAAACCGGTCGCACCGGTGATGAGCACGGTCTGCCGCACCGGCAATTTCTCGACCAAGGTGGCGGCCGGCACGCTGACCATCCGTCCCAGCCGGCTGGCCGCGGCAAAGTCGCGCGCACCGAACAGCGCCGCGCCGAAGGCCGCGGCGGTTGCGAGCAGGCTTAGCAGACCCGCATAGGCCGGCACGACAGCCGTCGGCAGCATCGCCCAGCCGATCAGCACCGGCACCAGCAGCACCAGGATGGCGCCGTAGTTGATCGCGAGCAGCGTATGATTGATCCGCTCGCTCGGCGGCAGCTTTCGGCTCAGATCCTCCTCGACGAAATCCATCAGCGTGATGACGACCTCGACGACCAGTACGGCCATGATGCCGATCGCGAGAATGCCGTGCACCTCAAGCCAGCCGAGCACGAGGAACAGCAGCGCATAGAGCATGTTCCGCACGCTGTGCAGCTGCAGCTCATGGCGCTGCGAGGGACGCCAGGCCAGCCGCTCGGTGAATTCGTGGTGATAGAAGGTATCGAACGCGCCCATCGCGATCTGGATGGCGACGAGGGTCCACAGCAGCGGCGTCATGACGAAGCCTCCCTGAACACGGCGGACTGACGGATCAGCCGGCCAAAACGCGGGTGGATGATCTCCAGCGTGAAGCGGAAGTCGCCGCAGCCGAGATCGGAATGGGTCACGGTGAGATCGCCAGGCGTGAGCCATTCGGGCAATTGCATCCGAAACGGCCCGAGCCGCAGCGAATAGCCGACGCTATGAAACACCAGCGCCTCGTGCTCGACCGCGATCCGCAGCGCCATGCTGACGCCGAAGCCGACATACTCCTCGAGCCCGGTGGGCCCGGCAAAACGCTTGGCGGAATGAATCACCTGCGGAAAGCCGTCGCGGCGCGCGCAGATGCGGGTCCAGATCTGGCCGCCGCTGGCGGCGTCCTCGGTAACGGTGACGATCATCGGCACGCCGGTCTCGGTGCCGGTTGGAAGCGGTCCGCCGATCAGCCGCGCGGCCTGTGCCAGCCACCAGCCGGCGCGGCTACTCGAGGCTTCCTCGACCTCGCCGACATAGACGACGGTGTTGCCGTCCTCGAACCGCTTCGAGAAGCGTCGCCAGATCGCAACCGGCAGGCGGCCCCAATCCTCGTCGGGCAGCAATGCGCGGAAGCGATGATCGTCGAGCAGTTTTGTATCGGAAGCCGATGCTGTCCTTAAGGTGGATATCCTTGCTGACGCCATCGCACGCTCCCGTTACGCCGCCGCCCCTATTTGGCTCTGCCTGTCGGCAGGAAACTCACGATCTTCTCGCCGAGCCTGATCAGCGCGACCAGGCGCGGCCGCGGCACGTTCAGCATCTGCGTGTACCAGCGGTCGACCAGCTCGGTGAACGTCAGCATCTCCTTCAGCCGCTTGCTGGCGAGCGGGCTGATGGCGGGATCGTCGGCCGCGTCGGAGACGCAGGCGCGCAGTGCCGCAAGCGCGGGATCGATCTCGCGCTCCTTGCGCCCGGCCGCGATCTTGGCCGCGACCTCCCAGATGTCAGTCTCGGCCTCAAAATGGTCGCGGCGGTCGCCAAGGATCGGCACCCGCCGGATCAACCCCCAGGACAGCAATTCCTTGATCGAATTGGAGACGTTGGAGCGCGCCATGCCGAGCGTGTCGGCGATGTCCTCCGCGGTCATCGGCGCCTCGGCGAGGTAGAGCAGCCCGTGGATCTGGCTGACCGAGCGGTTGACCCCCCATTGGTCGCCCATGTCGCCCCAATGCAGGATGAAGCGCTCGACGGCGGCGGGAAGTTTCTTCTTGGCGGTTATTTCTGTCATGACAGAAATATCAGACTGTTCGGAGCAGAAGTCAAGGGTCATCGATGCCGCCAGAGACGCCGCGCGACGCACCATGCCCCTCGCCTGTGTGACCCCAGCGAAGGTGATCGTCACAGATGACGAATTTTCCTTTGTCGCGACCGACGTCTTCGTCCAAGCTCATCCGGGTGGACGATTTTTCGGCCGGATCGCGGGCTGTCGACATGAGCCAGCTTCACGGCCAACAAGGAGCTTGCGATGCCCGCGTCCGACAAGGAGTTCGTTGGGTCCATTCCAGAACTTTACGACCGGCTCCTCGTGCCGATGATTTTTGAGCCCTACGCACGCGATCTCGCACAACGCGCCAAGGCCATTGGCCCGCGCGACCTGCTTGAGACGGCCGCAGGCACCGGGGCCGTCACCCGCGCGCTGTCGTCAGCGCTCGGCCGCGACACCCGCATCGTGTCGACCGACCTGAATGAGCCGATGCTCGAGCGGGCGAAATCGCGGATGCCGGACGCGGCTGATATCAGGTGGCGGCAGGCCGACGCGCTCAACCTGCCGTTCGACAATGCGAGCTTCGATGTCGTCGCCTGCCAGTTCGGCGCGATGTTCTTCCCCGACAAGCCCAAGGGCTATTCGGAGGCTCGCCGTGTCCTGAAGCCGGGCGGCCGTTTCCTGTTCAGCATGTGGGATCGCATCGAAGAGAACGAGTTTGCCGACGTGGTGACCCAGGCATTGGCAGAGGTCTTCCCGGCCGATCCGCCGCGCTTCCTGGCGCGCACGCCCCATGGCCACTACGCGACAGACCCGATCCGGGCCGATCTTTTGGCCGCGGGCTTCAGCAAGATCGAGATCGACACCGTCCGGGAGCAAAGCCGGGCGAACGCGCCGCACGATCCGGCGATCGGTTTTTGCCAGGGCTCACCGCTGCGCGGCGAAATCGAGGCGCGCGGAGGTATCGGCCTTGATGCTGCGACCGAGCACGCCGCATCGGCGCTCGCGCGCCGCTTCGGCAAGGGCGCGATCGAAGGCCGCATTCAGGCGCTGGTGATCACGGCGGTCGCGTAACGCCGCGCGTCATACCGTCGGCAGGACCGAGAACCGCTCCGCTGCCCGTCGCAGGTTTAGAAGATCGGAATTGCCTGATACGGCATGCACGGCATCGACCCGCGCCGAGAACGGTCCGCGGCCGCAGGCCGCGATCATGTCAGCGACGACGGCCTCGGGGCCAGCGAACACCGCCTCGACACTGCCGTCGCGGCGGTTGCGGACCCAGCCTTCGAGGCCGCGCGAGTTCGCCTGCTCGTCGACCCAGGCACGATAGCCGACGCCCTGCACCCGGCCGCTGATGGTGACATGGCGGATCACGCCGCTCATTTCTTCAGGCCGAGGAACGCGCCGCTGCGCGCCTTGGCCTCCGCCTCGCGCATCACGCGGCTGGTCAGTTCGGACGAGGCGATGCCTTTCAGATTCTTCGGCGAGGTGCCGTCGCGCAGCGCCTTCAACGTTTCGTAGACGGCCTGGGTTGCGGCCGCGAACGGCGCGTGGCCCTGCAGCGCGATCCTGACGCGCTGGCTTGCCAGATAATCCAGCGCGGTCATCTCCTCGGGCGCGCCGCCAAGCACGATCGGCAGCCTCGTCGAAGCCGAGAGCGCCTCCAGTTCGCCGCGCGATTTGATGCCGGTGAAGAACAGCCCATCGACGCCGACCGCCTCATAGGCCCTGGCGCGTGCGATCGCGTCGTCGAGATCAGTGATCGAGACGGCGCCGGTCCGGCCCAGGATGACAAGCGACGGATCGCTGCGGCCGTCAAGCGCGGCCTTCATCTTGCCGACGCCTTCCTCGAGCGAGATCAGCTGCGCCTTGGCCTGGCCGAACGCCTGCGGCAGCAACGTGTCCTCGATGGTGAGGCCGGCGGCGCCCGCGGCTTCCACTTCCTGAACCGTGCGACGGACATTGAGCGCGTTGCCGTAGCCGTGGTCGGCATCGACCAGCACAGGCAGGGTCGACGCACGCGACATCCGGCGTATCTGCTCGGCGAATTCCGTCAGCGTGATCAGCGCAATATCGGGATCGCCGAGCACGGCGAGCGATGCCACCGAGCCGCCGAACATGCCTAGTTCGAAGCCGAGATCCTCCGCAATCCGGATCGAGGTCGCGTCATAGACCGAGCCCGGGCGGATGCAGGTTGATCCGCTCAGAATCGATCGCAGTGCTTCGCGGCGTTTGCGGAAAGCCATTTGCTATGTCCCCATTCTCGTCATTCCGGCGCAATCCGAAGCATCGAACCCTCAGGTGCGCAACTGCGCACCGAGAATCTCGAGATTCCGGGTTCTCGCTTCGCGAGCCCCGGAATGACAATTTCAGGCGAACTCCAGGATCAGCGCGTCGACCGCGAGCGTGGCGCCGGCGGCGGCGTGGACCTTCTTGACCGTGCCGTCGCGCTCGGCGCGCAGCACGTTCTGCATCTTCATGGCTTCCACCACCGCGAGCGTCTCGCCGGCCTTGACCTCCTGGCCTTCGGTCACCGCGATCGACACCACGAGCCCGGGCATCGGACACAGCAACTTCTTGCCGGTGTCGGCCGCCGAGGTCACCGGCATCAGCCGCGCCGAGGTCGCCTCGGTCTCGGTGAAGACGGAGACCGGCACCTCATAGCCCTGGTGCGCAAGGCGGAAGCCGTTGTTGATCGCGCGCACTTGGACGGCGACAAAATTGCCGTCGATGGTGCCCTGCCACACCGGCTCGCCCGGCGCCCAGCTCGACACCAGATTGTGCGGATTGCCCGGCAGCCCGTCGGCGCCGACGAAGCGCACCGCGATGGCGTCATCCTCGCGCGCGACGTCGAGCGCGATCTCGGCGCGGTCGAGCCACACCGCGCGGCGGCGCTCACGCTGCACCACACGGCCGCCCATCTGGCCGGAGATCTGCCGCTTACGCTCGCCGAGCACGTGATCGATCGCGGCACCGACTGCCGCGAGCCGCCGCGCGATCTCGCCCTCGGGGGCACGCGCGGAAAATCCCTTCGGGAATTCTTCCGCGATGAAGCCGGTCGAGAGCCGGCCCTCGCGCCAGCGCGGATGGTTCATCAGCGCCGACAGGAACGGAATGTTGTGCCTGATGCCGTCGACATAGAAGGCGTCGAGCGCGGTCGCCTGCGCCTCGATCGCCGCGGCGCGCGACGGGGCATGGGTGACGAGCTTGGCGATCATCGGATCGTAATGGATCGAGATCTCGCCGCCCTCCTGCACGCCGGTGTCGTTGCGGATCGTGATGCCGTCATGGCTGGCCTCAGCCGGCGGGCGGTATTTCACCAGGCGGCCAATCGACGGCAGGAAGTTGCGGAACGGATCCTCGGCATAGACGCGGGACTCGACCGCCCAGCCGGTCAACGTGACGTCCTTCTGCGCGAGCGCGAGCTTCTCGCCGGCGGCGACGCGGATCATCTGCTCGACGAGGTCGATGCCGGTGATCAGCTCGGTGACGGGATGCTCGACCTGCAGACGGGTGTTCATCTCCAGGAAGTAGAAGCTCTTGTCCTGGCCGGCGACGAATTCCACGGTGCCGGCCGAATCGTAGTTCACCGCCTTGGCGAGCGCGACCGCCTGCTCGCCCATCTTGCGGCGGGTCTGCTCGTCGAGCAGCGGCGACGGCGCTTCCTCGATGACCTTCTGGTTGCGGCGCTGGATCGAGCACTCGCGCTCGCCGAGATAGATCACGTTGCCATGCTTGTCGCCGAGGATCTGGATCTCGATGTGCCGGGGATCGACGATGAATTTCTCGATGAAGACGCGGTCGTCGCCGAACGACGACTTCGCCTCGGCCTTGGCGAGGTTGAAGCCTTCGGCGACTTCGCTCTTCGAATGCGCGATGCGCATGCCCTTGCCGCCGCCGCCGGCGGAGGCCTTGATCATCACGGGGTAGCCGATCTCGTCGGCGATCTGGACGGCGTGCTTGTCGTCCTCGATGACACCGAGATGGCCGGGCACGGTCGAGACCTTGGCCTTAGCCGCGGCCTTCTTGGATTCGATCTTGTCGCCCATCGCGGCGATGGCGCCGGGGTTCGGGCCGATGAAGACGATGCCGGCGGCTTCCAGCGCGCGCGGAAACGCCTCGCGCTCGGACAGGAAACCGTAGCCGGGATGCACAGCCTGTGCGCCGGTCTTGCGGCAGGCGTCGACGATCTTGTCGATCAGAAGATAGCTCTCGGCGGCGGCGGGCGGGCCGATCAACACGGCGTCGTCGGCCATCTCCACATGCAGCGCGTCGCGGTCGGCCTCGGAGTAGACGGCAACCGTCTCAATCCCCATACGGCGCGCAGTCTTGATGACCCGGCAGGCGATCTCGCCGCGGTTGGCGATCAGGATTCGTTTGAACATGCTCTTCTTGCTTGGGCTTTGGGCAGGATTCCTCCCCCGCGCAATCCGGCACGGGCGATTGGCGTAACCACTCCGTGGTACAGCAAAATGCCCCGGAGGCAAATCCAGACCGGGCCCGGCGCCTGGCCTGTCCTTGCCAAGTCCTTGGCGGTAGCCGGAGGGGTCGTTCAGCCCGAATAAGTCTTGAAGCGGCCGCGCGAATGCGCCTTCGCGACGGCCTTCATCAGCTCGCTGACCTCATTCTCCAGGAATTCATTGGCCACGATCAGCGCCCGGATGGTCGCGCGCAAATTGCCGCCGCACGCGGAAATGGCCTGATCGACAGCCGCTTCCAGCCCGTCATCGTCATCAGATTCGGGCCGTGCAGACATCATGGGGCATCCGGGATTCAGGTGGCACATCATGTTCCTATTTTGTTCTCATGAAGTCAATCGGATCTTTGCTCGGAAGCCGTCTGCCGAGGCGCCTCCCGCTTCCGCCGCCAGCGCGCGAGACATTGCAGGGTCCAGATGTCGGTGATGACATCGGCAATGAGGTTGATGATGAACTCGGCCATATCGGCATCCCTTCGATAGCAATGTCCGGCCGTTCTACGTCGCGGAATGCCGATCGGGATGTGACGGCGCGCACGCATCTATTGCGAACAGGCCTTGGTTGGATCGTACCTGCCTGTGCTAGAAGTTCGGCTGCCCGCCAAAAATCTGAAGTGAGAAAATGCGGTTTCGGAATCCGGTCATCACGACGCTTCTCCTGACATGCCTGTCCGCGAGCCCTGTCCTGTCTGCGACGGCTGCGCTGTCTGCAACCGGTGGCCCCTCGGCCACGGCGATCGTCAAGGACGCCGGCACCGTTCAGCTCGGCAGCACGGTCTATCGGCTCGACGGCATCGACGCGCCGGCGGCCGACCAGCTCTGCATCGACGAGCACGCCGACGTCTGGACCTGCGGGATTGAAGCGCGCGACCAGCTGACAAAGCTGATCGGCGGCAAGCCGATTCATTGCGACGATATCGGCGTCGATCCGACCTTCAAGAAGCGCCGCCTCGGCGTCTGCAAGCTCGAGGGCGACCCGACCAGCCTCAGCCAGGTGATGGTTCAAAAGGGCTACGCCCTCAACGTCGAGACATCGGCCACTGGCCGATTCAAGCCGGATCAAGCCACCGCCAAGGACAGTCGTGCTGGGCTGTGGAAGGGCTGCTTCGTGGCGCCGCGCGATTTTCGTCTCGGCAAGAAGGACGGTGCCCTGCTCGGCAACGCCTGCCCGGCCGACCGTGACACGCAGATCCGCAATGCGCTCTTCCCCGACGACCTGCCGATGCCGGCGAGCTGCAACATCAAGGGCAAATACGCCGTGCGTGCCCGCGTCACCGGCAATGTCGGCATCTATCACCTGCAGGCGTGCCGCAGTTACCCGGGCCTCGGCAATCCGGATCGCTGGTTCTGCTCCGAGGAGGATGCGCAGGCCGCCGGGTTCCGCAGGGCCTATAATTGCCGGCCGCCCAAAGGCAAATGAAGGGCAAGTGAAGAGCGAGTGATCGCCGCAAATCACGCTGGAAAAGCCGCCTCTTCCTGTGTGAAACTGCACCGAGAGGTTGCCGGCGCGTATGACCCCACCCGATCCCGCTGATGTGCTTCCCGAAGCTGCGGCAGCCGAACGGCTGCGGCAGCACCTTGAGGAGATCGCGCGCGAACGCGACCGCGCCCATCGCGAGCTTCAGGAGCGCGAGGCCGAGCTGGCACGGATCCAGCGTATCGCGCGGGTCGGCGGGCTCGAGATCGATTTCCGCGACGGCGTGCGCAACCGCCGCTCTCCCGAATATCTGCTGGTGCACGGCCTGCCGCCCGAGGAGGTCAACGAGACCTATGAGAACTGGGTCGCGCGCATCCATCCCGATGATCGCGAGCGAACCATCAGGCATCTGTTCGGCGTGCTGAAGGCCGGCGGCGAGGATTACACCGCCGAGTACCGCATCATCCGCCCGAACGACGGCGAGAGCCGCTGGATCCGTGTCGTCGCCAAGATCGACCGCGACCGCAACGGCCGCGCGCTGCGGCTGGTCGGCGCCGATCTCGACGTCACCGATCAGATGCTGGCGCAGGAAACCCTGCGCGAGAGCGAGGAACGCTTCCGCCTGATCGCCGACAGCGCGCCGGTGCCGATCTGGGTGACCAAGCTCGACCGCACCCGCTCCTTCGCCAACCAGGCGTATCTCGATTTCCTCGGCCTGCCGTTCGAGGAAGCCGTCGTGTTCGACTGGCGCAAGGCGCTGCATCCGGATGATCTGCCGAACATCCTGCAGGAGCAGATCACCGGCGAATTGTCGCTCAAGCCGTTCGTGCTCGAGGCACGCTATCGAAACGCGGCAGGCGATTGGCGCTGGCTGCGCTCGGAATCGCAACCGCGCTGGGACCCGAACGGCAAGCATATCGGCTTCATCGGCGTCGCCCACGACATCACCGCGGCCAAGGAAGCCGAGATCGAGCTGCGCAAGCTCAACGAATCGCTGGAGCGGCGCATCCTGGAGCGCACGGCGCAACTCGAATCCCGTGAAGCGCAGACCCGCGCGATCCTGGAAACCAGCCATCAATATCAGATGCTGCTCAACCGGGATGGCGACCTGCTCTACACCAACCAGACCGCGCTGGCCGGCATCCGCGCCGAGGCCACCGACGTCGTCGGCAAACCGTTCTGGGACACGCCCTGGTTCACTGCGACCGACGGCATGCCGCGCATGATCCAGAATGCCTTTGCGACCGCGATGCGCGGCGAGGACGTTAAGATCGAGCTGCAGCTGCACCTGCCGATCGGCGAGCGCTATTTCGATTTCGCGATGCGCCCGCTGCAGGACCAACACGGCACCATCGTCGGCGCGGTGCCGGAGGCCGTCGACATCACCGAACGGCGCCTCGGCGAGGAAGCCCTGCGGCAGTCGCAGAAGATGGAAGCGGTCGGCCAGCTCACCGGCGGCGTCGCGCACGACTTCAACAATCTGCTCACCATCATCCGCTCCGCGACCGACTTCCTGCGCCGCCGCGAGCTGCCGGACGAGCGGCGACGCCGCTACATCGATGCGATCTCCGAGACTGTGGAGCGGGCCTCCAAGCTCACCGCGCAGCTCCTGGCATTTGCGCGCCGGCAACCGCTCAATCCTGAAGTGTTCAATGTCGGAACGCAGGTCGACAGTGTGACGCAGCTGATCCGCCCGCTGGTCGGCGCGCGGATTCACATCGAGGTCAGGATCGACGATCCCGACTGCTTTGCGATCGCCGATATCGGTCAATTCGAGACTGCGATGATCAACCTTGCAGTCAACGGCCGCGACGCCATGAACGGCGAAGGCCAGCTGACGATCAGCGTCAGGAAGGTCAAGCACATCCCTGCCCTGCGCGCCCAGGCCTCGCGCAGCGGCGATTTCGTGACGGTCTCGATCCAGGATACCGGCACCGGCATCTCGCCGGAAAATCTCGACGCGATCTTCGAACCGTTCTTCACGACCAAGGAGGTCGGCAAGGGAACGGGCCTCGGATTGAGCCAGGCGTTCGGTTTCGTCAAGCAGTCCGACGGCGACATCGAAGTCACCTCAACGCCGGGGCATGGCGCGACCTTCACCATCTATCTGCCGCAGGCGATGCGCCCGGCGGACGCCAAGGTCGCGGCCAGCGCCGGCATCGAGCAGGCCTCGATCGGCCGCGGCTATCGCGTCCTCGTGGTCGAGGACAACGACGATGTCGGCCAGTTCTCCACCGAGCTGCTCGAGGATCTCGGCTATTCGGTCAAGCGCGCAGCGAACGCCAACGCGGCGCTGTCGATCCTCTCCGAGAACGAGTTCGCCGCCGACCTCGTGTTCTCCGACGTGATCATGCCCGGCATGAATGGCGTCGAGCTCGCCGGCGTGATCCGCGATCGCTTTCCCGGCCTGCCGGTGGTACTGACCAGCGGCTATAGCAACGTGCTCGCCGAGAATGCGCATAGCGGCTTCGAGCTGATCCAGAAACCCTATTCGGTCGAAGCGCTGTCGCGCACGCTCCGCAAGGCGATCGCCGAGCAGCGGGCGACCGCCTCAAAACCCTGATCCCACCGCCGGCTGCGCGCTACTCGATCACCACATGCGCGACGCCGAGCTGAAGGATGCCGAGCGCGCGGGCCGCGGTGGTCGAGACATCGATGATCCGTCCGCGAATGAACGGTCCGCGGTCGTTGACCCGGCAGCGGATCGATTTCCCGTGATAGGACACCGTGACCATGCTGCCGAATGGCCGTTTGCGATGCGCGCAGGTCATCTCGCCGCTCCTGCCGATGCCATGATAATAGGACGCAAGGCCACTCTCTGCGTTCGCCATGCACGAGGTAAACAGCAGCATGGCCGCGGACGTTATTGCGGTCTTCATTGATTGCCTGCCGGTCGAGCCCCGCAATGGAACGCGGTTCCACGGTTTCGGTTCCGCGCCTGACACGTCGGCAGGTCGATTTTTTGGAACTTTTCAGCGAGAGCCGCTCAGGCGGCGTCCTCGACGCTATCGGCCGCGAGCAGCGTCCGGAGATCCTGCGCCGGAACCGGCTTGCTGAACAGATAGCCCTGCATCTGCGTGCAACCGAGCATCTGCACGGTGTCGCGCTGCTGATCGGTCTCGACGCCCTCGGCGGTCGTGATCATGTTGCGGTCGGCCGCGATCGAGACCACCGCGCGAATGATCGAGGCCGAGCCGCTGTTGCGGGTGACTTCCTTGACGAAGCTGCGGTCGATCTTGATCTTGTCGAACGGGAAGCGCTGCAGATATTGCAGCGACGAGTAGCCGGTGCCGAAATCGTCGAGCGCGATGTGAACACCGAGCGCGCGCAGCTGGCCGAGCGTGACCAGCGCCGCATCGTCGTCGGCGATCAGCACCGCCTCGGTGATCTCGAGCTCGAGCCTGCGCGGGTCGAGCCCGCTCTCGGCGAGTGCGCTCGCAACCTTCAGCGCCAGCGTCTCCGACTTGAACTGGATCGGCGAGACGTTGACCGCCAGGCGCACATGCGCCGGCCAGGCCGCGGCCTCAATGCAGGCGGTGCGCAACACCCACTGGCCGATCTCCTCGATCAGGCCGGTTTCCTCGGCGACCGGGATGAACTCCGCCGGAGAGATCATGCCGCGTACAGGATGCCGCCAGCGCAGCAGCGCCTCGCAGCCGGTCACCTCGTCGCTGCGCAAGTCGACCAGCGGCTGATAGTGCAGCTCGAAGCGGTCCTCCGCCAACGCACTTCGCAGATCGGCCTCCAGCGCGCGGCGCAGATTGGCCTGCTTCTCCATCGCCGGGTCGAAGAAGCGATAGGTCCTGCGGCCGGCGGCCTTGGCCGCGTACATGGCGAGATCGGCGCATTTGAGCAGGCCGAACAGGTCGGAGCCGTGGCGCGGGGCGATCGCAATGCCGATGCTGGCGTCGCTCGACAGCCAATGACCATGGCAGTCGAACGGCGCCCGCAGCGACTGATAGACGCGCGCGACCAGATCGTTGACGTCCTCGTCCGATATGATGTCATGCTGGACGATCGCGAACTCGTCACCACCGAGCCGCGCGATGAAGTCGTTCGATCCGACCGACTGGCGCAGCTTGTCGGCCACGCGCCTCAGGAATTCATCGCCGATCGGATGACCCAGCGTGTCGTTGATCCGCTTGAACTCGTCGATATCGATGTAGTGGATCGCGAACTCGCGGACGACAGCCTCGCGCAACAATTCCTCCGCGTGACGCTGGAACAGCGTCCGGTTCGGTAGATTGGTCAGGGCATCGTAATGCGCGAGATACTCGATCTGCGCCTGCGCACGCCGCCCGTCGGTGACGTCCTCGAGCGTGGTGGCCCAGCCGCCGTCGGGTGCGCGCTTGTAGATCAGGCGGATGCTGCGGCCGTCGGGCGTCATGATCACCGAGTCGCGGATTTCATCACCCCTGGGGTCGATGAACCGCGCACAATATTCATCGACATCGCCGACGAATGAACCGAGCGCCTGGCGATGCAGGATCAGATCGCGCAGATGGCAGCCGGGCCTGGCGACATCGGGCGACAGACCGAACATGTCGATGTATCGCTGGTTGCAGATCACGAGCCGCGCCGAGGCGTCGAACAGCAGGAGCCCCTGCGTCATGGTGTTGATGGCGGTGTCGAGATGCTGGCTCTTCTCGGACAGCCGGCGCTGCGCCGCATCGTGCTGCCGCTGCAGCTGGCGGACGATCAGGAAGACCGCGAAGCTGATGATCAGTACCGCCAACACGGCCGCGCAGAATTGCAGCTTGGTCTGGGCACGCCAGTCCTCCAGCGCGCTCGATGTCTTCGTGGTGGCAAGGATCAGGATTGGAAAATGCGACAGCGATTTGACCGCGCCGACGTTCTCCTCGCCAGAAGCGCCAACGAACCGTCCCGACGTGTTGCCGCCAAAGCTGATGACCTTTTGGAACACTGGCAGGTTGATGATGTTGCGGCCGATCACGCCGGCATCCTGCGGATAGCGCGCGATGATCGTGCCGTCGCGGTGGATCATCGAAATTACGGTGTCGCCGCTCAATGCCAGCGAGGCGAGGAAATCCTCGAAATGGCTGGGCTCGACGCCGCGGCTCGCAAAGCCGATGATCTCGCCGTTGCGCCCGGTGATCTTGCGCGCAAAGATCGTGGTCCAGTTGCCGGTCACCTTGCTCATCGCAGGTTCGACGATCACCGGCGACGTCGGCCGTCCCGAGGTGAACTCCTGGAAATAGCGACGTTCCGCAATGCTGATGTCGGGCACCGGCCACATCTCGGACGAGTTGATCAGCCATCCCTTGGCATTGAACAGATTGAGCCCGCCGACATGCGGCAGCGCGGCCAGCCGCGTGCGCAGCATCTCGTGCGCGCTCAGCAGCGACATGTTCTTTTCGAACTGATCGGCAGTCTCGACCTGCTCCGACCGCAGATAGTTCACGATGTCGTCGTGGACATGCTGGAGGTCGCTGAGCTGCTGGTCGAAGTGCCGCGACAGCAGCAGCGCGGTGTTGTTGAGCTCGCGTTCGGACATCTCCAGCGCGCGCTCGCGAAACTGCAGCGCGAGGTATCCGGTGCCGAGCGTAATGGCGAGCACCAGCAGCGCGGCGCTCAGGACGAGCCACTGAATGGCACCCATCCTGGTGGCGCGCAGCACACCCTTGATCGACAGCCGCCGGTGCTCCGGCTTCACGCTGTTCGTTGAGATAACCGACATTTTCCTGCCCCTGCGGGTGCCCTTCTACGGGAGCACAACCCAAGGGGTCGTTAGGAAAATCAGTTATCGGACTATTAAGGTGGATGAGTAGCTGAGCGCGATCAGCACGGGAGTCCTCAGGACGCGACCGCCTCAGGCGACCCCGGTCGCCTCCTTCAGGCTGCACTCGATCAACGCGCCCTCGATGCTGAATTTCGAGAATGGAGAGAACGGCGTCGCGGCCTTGAGCGCGGCGAAGAATTGCGAGTCGCCAGGGCTCTTGAGCAGAAAACGGATGTGGCTGGCCGCCAGCGCATCGCGCGACAACCAGACGACGCCGGAGAACAGCGCCACGAGCATCTGCGCGTAATCGCCGACATCGGCGAGGCCGAGATCGTAGATCGGAGACACATTGATGAAACGCGCGCTGAGCGCCGGCGACGTGTATCGGCTCATCAGGAGGCGCCTGACCTGGCAGACCGCGTGGACCCGTTCGCCGTCGGTCAGGTGATACAGTCCCTGACTGTCACCTTCCCTGGCGGTCAGCGCTTCAAAGGCACCGATGCCGCCAAAGGTGGCAAAATCCTCTCCGACGCCTTCAGCGTCCTTCTTCCATTGTGCCTTGATATGACGCCAGGACCGCTCAGGATCCTTGATTGGCAAAAGCCGCATGGTTAAGGGGCTGTTAGCACGGAGGGGGGTAGTCGCTGGGATAATATGTCGCAGGCATTAAGCTTTTGCTTACAGCGGTAGCCGGCTGCGCCGACATGACGCCTGCCCCGCGACGTCTTGCCGTTGGTATGCGCGACAGCCCGAGCTCACGATCTGCAGCAAGCCGAAGCCTCGGGCGGCGCGGCCTCCGGCTGTGGCGCACAACAGGCGCTCTGCTGCCCGTCCAGCTTCTCGTGCGCGACGCGCGCGGTCCGCTCGCCGCTGCCGTCGCCATAGACGATGCTCTCACTCGTCGTATGGAAGGTCTCCCACGCGATCCCCGCGGGATCGTCGATCCATGATTTCTCGGACTCGGCATAGCAGCACACCGTCTGTCCCTGCTCGATCACCTCGCCGCCCGCCTTGCGCAGCCGGCCATAGACCTCGCCGAGCTCCTCGGCGCTCTCCACCTGAATGCCGAGATGATCGAGCCCCGGCTCGCGGCCGCGGGTCGAGATCGCGAAGTTGACCCGGGGATCGTCGAGCATCCATTTGGCATAGTCGGATTTAACGACCGACGGTTCGGCGCCGAACAGCGCCGAGTAGAAGCCGACCGATTGTTCGATGTCCTTGACAGCGACGTGAACATGCATGCGCTTCATGGGGGCAATCCTTTCGGACGGCGACGCTGGATGGATATTCCAGCCCAAGCATGCTCAGATATCAACAGCGTTACAACAGGAGTCCTGCTGCGGAATGGATGCGCTCACGCTGTTCGGTTTGTTCGCCGTGACGATGATGCTCGTCTGCTACGCAGCCGAGGATCGCAGCCCGTGGTTCATCCTGGCCTTCGCGATCTCCTGTGCGCTCGGCTCGGCCTACGGCTTCCTGCAGGGCGCCTGGCCGTTCGGCCTTGTCGAAGCGATCTGGGCCGTCGTCGCGGCGCGCCGCTGGCTGATGCGCCGAACCGCAGAGAGCCTGTAACGTTATAGTATCCACGGCTAATCTGTCGCGGACTTGAACTTGAATGCGCGCGGTCGCGGCGCTAATTAGGGCCCATGGACGCTTCGCGCACCATGATTCAGTCTTCCGCTCATGCAGCAGGATCGCGCCGCTGGCGCAGCCTGCTTGCGGGGCTGATTTCGCTTGCGCTGGTGCTGTCGTTCTTCCACGGCTGGGCCTTCGACGGCGATGACGATGCAGCTCCCGGCTTCTCGATCGCCCAGTCGATCAACGACACCGGCGGCAAAGCTCCCGCGCATCCGGCCTCACTGCACGGCGATCACTGCCTGACCCACGTCGCCTCCGTGGCGGCGCAGGAGACGGCAGTCACGATCGCCTATGCGCCGCATAGCTATGGCGACAGCAGCATCGGGCTGCCGGCGTCAGCCGATCGCCTCTCCCCCTTCAAACCACCCCGCGCCTGATCAGGTCGGCATGACCGGCCGTGCGCCGCTGCCATCCGGTAGCGCGCACGCTTCCGCACAGATCGATGTCGCGACAGCGCAGGGCCATCGGCATGCGCTGCGGAGAGGCGCATATGAAACGGGTTGTTCTATTTTTCGCGGGCGTGGCTGCCGGCATTGCACTGATCATTCTGGCGGCCGGATGGATCGGCTGGCCGGTCAAGTTCCCGGCCACGACGCAGGAGACGGCGGTCACCGGCGTACCGAAGGTTGCGGCCACGCATGAGGCTCCCGGACATATCGAGCTGAGCGAAGACCAGATTCGTGAATCCGGCATCACGCTCGCGCGCGCCAGCGGCGGCATGCTGAAGCGGCATTTCCTCGCGCCGGGATCGCTGATCCCCGACGCCGATCATATCGGCCGCGTCTCGGTGCGCGTGCTCGCGACGGTCACGGAACTGCGCAAGCGTCTCGGCGACGTGGTCGAGAAAGGCGAGATCGTCGCTGCGATCGAGAGCCGTGAGGTTGCCGACGCCAAGAGCGAATACCTCGCCGCGCGGCTCACCAACGACCTGCAGCAGACGCTCTACGCGCGACAGAAGACGCTGGTCGAGACCCGCATCGTCTCGGAAAACGAGTTCCTGCGCACGCGGCTGACCGCCAACGACGCCCAGATCAAGCTCGACGGCGCGCGGCAGAAGCTGTTTGCGCTGGGCCTGTCGGAAAGCGAGATCGCCGATCTGCCGAACCAGCCGCCCGAAAGTCTGCGGACCCAGTTCCTGCGCGCACCGATCAGCGGCCGGGTGTCCGAACGGCGGGTCGATCTCGGCGGACTGATCGGGCGAGAAGGCCAGGAAAGCGAGCTCTACGTCATCGTCAATCTCGACGACATCTGGGTCGATCTGGCGGTGTCGCCTGAGGACATCAGCGCGGTCCGCGAAGGCGTTTCGGTCAAGATCCGCGCCATCGGCACCGAGGATGAAGCCAATGCCGGCGTGATCTTCGTCAGCCCCCTGCTCGACCGCGAGACCCGCAATGCCCGCGTGATCGCGACCATGCCCAACAAGGATCACCGCTGGAAACCGGGCACATTCGTCACCGCGGAGGTCCCGCTGTCGGGTGCGCCATCGACCGTGGTGGTCTCGAAGAAGGCCATTCAAACCATCAAGAGCACGCCGACCGTATTCGTGCGTGATGCCGACGGCTTCGAGGCGAGGTCGGTGCGGACCGGCAGGGAGGACGACGACGACATCGAAATCGTCGCGGGTCTTGCCGCCGGCGAGACCATTGCGGTGCAGAACACCTTCACATTGAAGGCCGAGGTCGAGAAGGACGAAGCGGAGCACGGCCATGATTGAGCGCATCATCGGTCTTGCGATCCAGCGGCGCTGGGTGGTCGTCACACTGGCGGCGGTCCTGATGTTCCTCGGCGGCCTCGCATTGACCAAGCTGCCGATCGACGCAGTGCCCGACATCACCAACAAGCAGGTCCAAATCAACACCGTCGCCCCGGCGCTGTCGCCGGCGGAAATCGAGAGGCAGATCACCTTCCCGATCGAGACGGCGCTGGCGGGCGCGCCAGGGCTGGAGAGCACGCGGTCGCTCTCGCGTAACGGCTTCTCGCAGATCACGGCGGTGTTCAGCGAAGCCACCGATATCTATTTCGCCCGCCAGCAGGTCGGCGAGCGTCTGACCGAAGTGCGCGCGCGCCTGCCGCAAGGCATCGAGCCGCGGATTGGCCCGACCACGACGGGTCTTGGCGAAATCTACATGTGGACCGTGCACTACTCCGGCCAGAAGGTGCAGAGCGACGGCGCGCCGGGCTTGCAGAGCGACGGCCGCTTCCTGACGGCGGACGGCCAGGTGCTGCAAAGCGAGGTCGAGAAAGACGCCTATCTGCGCACGGTGCAGGACTGGATCATCAAGCCGCAGATCAAGATGGTGCCTGGTGTCGCCGGCGTCGATTCGATCGGCGGCTATCTCAAGCAGTATCAGGTCCAGCCCGATGCAGCGAAGCTGATCGCGCTCGGCCTTACCTTCGCCGACGTCGCCAAAGCGATCGAGAGCAACAATGTCAGCCGCGGTGCGCGCTATATCGAGCGCAACGGCGAAGGATTCGTGGTCCGCTCCGGCGGCCGCCTCGAGAACATCGAGGAGCTCGGCGCCGTCGTCGTCACCACCCGCGGCGGCGTCCCGGTCCGGATTCGCGACCTCGCCTCGCTCTCGATCGGCGGCGAGACCCGCACCGGCAGCGCCAGTGAGAACGGCCGCGAGGTTGTGGTCGGCACCGCACTGATGCTGATCGGCGCCAACAGCCGCACGGTGTCGGCGGCGGTCGATGCCAAGCTGCGTGCGATCACGCCATCCTTGCCGGCGGGCGTCGCAGTCGAGACGGTGCTCGATCGCACCCAACTGGTCGATGCGACCATCGGTACCGTGGCGCGCAACCTCGGCGAAGGCGCGCTGCTCGTGATCGCGGTGCTGTTCGTGCTGCTCGGCAATTTCCGCGCGGCATTGATCACGGCACTGGTGATCCCGATCGCGATGCTGATGACCGCGATCGGCATGTGGCAGGGCCGCATCAGTGCCAATCTGATGAGCCTCGGTGCGCTGGATTTCGGCCTGATCGTCGACGGCGCCGTCATCATCACCGAGAACAGCCTGCGTCACCTCGCCGAGAAGCAGCACGCGCTCGGCCGCGTGCTGACGCGCGACGAGCGGCTGGCGACGGTGCGGGCGTCTGCCGTGGAAATGGTGCAGCCGAGCCTTTATGGGCAGGCCATCATCCTGCTGGTCTACGTGCCGCTCCTCACCTTCACCGGCGTCGAAGGCAAGATGTTCGAGCCGATGGCGCTGACCGTGATCCTCGCGCTCGCTGCGGCCTTCGTGCTGTCGCTGACGCTGGTGCCCGCGCTGATAGCGATCGGCATCACCGGCCGCGTCCAGGAGAAGGAGAACTGGCTCGTTGCCGCATTGAAGCGCGGGTACATCCCGCTGCTGCGGCGCGCGGTTGCAACGCCCCTGCCTGTCATCGCGGTGGCGGTCGTGCTGTTCGCGACCGCCTTGTTCGGATTCTTCCGGCTCGGCCAGGAGTTCATCCCCTCGCTCGACGAGAAGAACATCGCCATGCACGCGCTCAGAATTCCGAGCACGGCGCTGTCGCAGTCGCAGGCGATGCAGCTCTCGGTCGAGAAGGCCGTCAGCCGCTTCCCGCAGGTGTCGTTCGTCTTCTCCAAGACCGGCACCGCGGAGGTGGCGAGCGACCCGATGCCGCCGAACGCGTCCGACACCTTCATCATCCTGAAGCCGCGCGCGCAGTGGCCGGATCCATCGCTGACCAAGGAGCAGGTGATCGAGGATATCTCGAAGGCGGTCGGCCGGCTGCCGGGCAACGTCTATGAATTCACCCAGCCGATCCAGATGCGCTTCAACGAACTGCTCGCCGGCGTTCGCGGTGACATCGCGGTCAAGGTGTTCGGCGACGAGTTCGAGCCGATGCAGAAGGCCGCCAACCAGATCGCCGCCGCGCTGCGCGGCGTCCGCGGCGCGACCGACGTCAAGGTCGAACAGGCCGGCGGACTGCCCGTGCTCGAGATCAAGGTCGACAAGGCGGCGATCGCCCGGCGGGGCCTGAGCGTCTCCGAGGTCCAAGACGTGATCGGTGCCGCGGTCGGTGGCCAGGATGCCGGCGTCGTCTACGAGGGCGATCGCAGCTTCGACATCGTGGTGCGACTGCCGGAGAGCGTGCGCTCCGATCTCGAGGCGTTGAGCAATTTGCCGGTCGCCTTGCCGAAGGCAACGCCGAGTTCGCCCGTGCAGAGCCTGCCGCTCAACCGCGTCGCGCAGTTCTCCTTCACCGAGGGGCCGAACCAGATCAGCCGCGAGAACGGCAAGCGCCGCATCGTGGTGACGGCCAATGTCCGCGGCCGCGATCTCGGCTCGGTGGTCGAAGAAGCTCAGGCAAAGGTCACGCAATCGGTGCAGCTGCCGCCCGGCTACTGGATGACCTGGGGCGGCCAATCGGAAAATCTCGCCGCGGCGCGCCAGCGCCTTGCCGTCGTGGTGCCGGCCTGTTTTGCGATGATCTTCCTGTTGCTGCTGGCGGCGATGGGCTCGACGCGCGATGCGCTGCTGGTGTTCAGCGCGGTGCCGCTGGCGCTGACCGGCGGTATCGCTGCGCTGTGGCTGCGCGGCATGCCGTTCTCGATCTCGGCGGCGGTCGGCTTCATCGCGCTGTCGGGCGTTGCGGTGCTGAACGGGCTCGTGATGCTGAGCTTCGTCAGGCAATTGCGCGAGCGCGGCGTGCCGATGCGGGAGGCCATCGAGCAAGGCGCCCTCACCCGCTTTCGGCCCGTGGTGATGACCGCGCTGGTGGCCTCGCTCGGTTTCGTGCCGATGGCGTTCGCCACCGGCACCGGCGCCGAGGTGCAGAAGCCGCTCGCCACCGTCGTGATCGGCGGCCTGATCAGCGCGACCCTGCTCACGCTCGCCGTCCTGCCCGCGCTCTATGCACGGTACGGGCATGCCGGCAGCGCCGCGCGCAATGAGAGCACCGCGGTCCAGCCCGCGGAATGACGGTGGGTTGACCGGGCCGTCGCCAAGAAAAATCCGGCAGTTACAGCGCCGCCCCGGCGCTGTAACATTTCTGTCATGTGGCAAAACTAAACGAAAGCTGCGGCGGGCTGCCGCGGGGCTTCATCAGGGGGAATAACAAAATGCGCCATGCCATTACACTACTGTCCGCGAGCATGATCGCGCTCTCGGCCGGCGCCGCTTCCGCGCAAAATGCAAAACCCCGCAACCTCATCCTGTTCGTCCCCGACGGCCTGCGCGGCGGCATCGTGACGCCGCTGACGGCGCCTGCGATGGCCGAGATCCGCGACAAGGGTGTCCACTTCAAGAATTCGCATTCGCTGTTCCCGACCTTCACGATGGCGAACAGCTCGGCGCTGTCGACCGGCCACTATCTCGGCGACACCGGCACCTTCTCCAACACGATCTTTACCGGCTACACCTCGGTGCCCGCCGGCGACACCGTGGTCCCCTTCATCGAGAACGACGCCGTGCTCGCCGATATCGACGATCACTTCAATGGCGACTACCTCAATGAGGAGACTCTACTGAAGATGGCCCGCGGCCAGGGTTTCAGCACCGCAGCCATCGGCAAGCTCGGCCCGACCCTGCTGTTCGACCACACCGACCGCGGCAAGAACACGATCGTGGTCGACGATTCCACCGGCGGCAAGGCCGGCGTGCCGCTCTCCGACGAGATGAAGGACGCGCTGACCAAGGCCGGCCTGCCGCTCGCCACCCCGAGCCGCGGCGACAATGCCAAGGCCGGCGACGCCAAGACGCCGGGCACCACGGTCGCCAACGTCGCGCAGCAGGCCTACATGGCCGATGTTGCGACCAAGGTCGTGCTGCCGATGTTCAAGGCGCGCAACAAGCCGTTCGTGCTGGTGTTCTGGTCGCGCGATCCGGACGGCAGCCAGCACAACACCGGCGACAGCCTCAACACCATCACGCCCGGCATCAACGGCCCGACCTCGATGGCCGGCATCAAGAATGCCGACAACAACCTCGCCCAGCTCCGCAAGGCGCTCGACGAACTCGGGCTCGCCGCCAACACCAACATCATGGTCTCCTCCGACCACGGCTTCTCGACGATCTCGAAGGAAAGCAAGACCAGTCCCTCGGCCAAGATCGCCTATGACGACACACCGAAGGATTTCCTGCCGATGGGCTTTCTGGCGATCGATCTCGCCAAGGCGCTGAACCTGCCGCTGTTCGATCCCAACGACAAGAACGCCAAGGTCGCCGACAATGCCCACCCGAAGGCCGGCAACGGCGTGCTCGGCCAGGACCCGGCCAAGCCTGACGTCGTGATCGCGACCAATGGCGGCTCGGACCTGATCTATCTGCCGAACCGAGACAAGAAGCTCGCCGACCGCGTCATCAAGTCGCTGCTGGAGCAGGACTACGTCAGCGGTCTCTTTGTCGATGACAAGCTCGGCAACTTCCCCGGCACGCTGCCGATGTCGAACCTCAATCTGAAGGGCAAGGCGGTGACGCCGAACCCGTCGATCGTGGTCAACTTCCGCTCCTGGTCGAGCGGCTGCGAGATCCCGACCAACTGCTCGGTGCAGATCGCCGATACCGTGCTGCGCCAGGGCCAGGGCATGCATGGCAGCTTCAGCCGCGGCGACACCTACAACTTCACCGCGGCAATCGGCCCCGACTTCAAGGCGGGGTATGTCGATCCGCTGCCGGTCAGCAACGCCGACGTCGGCATGACCGCGGCGCAATTGCTCGGCCTGCGCGCGCCGAACAATGGGGGGCTGATCGGCCGGGTGATATCGGAAGCGCTGCCGAACGGCATCGTGCCGAAGATGGCCGAGGGCACCATCACGTCGAAGAAGCCTTCGGCCAACGGCCTGCGCACCGTGCTGAAATTCCAACGGGTACTCTCGACCCGCTATTTCGACGTCGCCGGGTTCCCGGGGCGGACGCTCGGGCTCGAGGAGAGCGGCGGCAAACAGAAAACGGCGGGGAAGTGATCCCCGCCGCTCTCGTTTGAAGCTATTGGTTCGGGGTAATGCACAGGCATCATCCCGGATGATCACCATCATCCCGAATGATCACATCATCCCGATGTCGAGCACGTTGGGCAGCTGAGCTGCGAGCGGCAGCGCAGTCGCGCCGACCAGCGTCGCCACCATCGCCGCGAGCGCACGACCGGTGCGGCGCTGACCGCGCATCCGGCCCGCGATCCATTCCAGAACCTTGGTGTCCATCTTGGTGCCTTGTGTCGGCGCCCAGCGATCGATGTTCGTGTCCGGCGACAGCGCCACCGTGCGCGGCGGCACCGGCAGACCGGACTCGGAGGCGGCATGATGGGCGATCGCTTTGGCGAGCAGGTCGTCGAACCGGCCGCCATCGCTGCGCTCGGCAGCAGCCTCGTTGATCGCGAACAGCGCCTCGATCTCCGCCCGGCTGACCGGCTGATGCTCGACCGCGGCCGCCGTCAGGATGCGCGCGCACCAGGCAGCGTCATCGGCATCGAGTGACCGGGAGAAATGGATGCGGCCCTTGGTGGTCGGGCCTTCGCCGGTGATCACGCCGTCGCGCACGATGGTCAGCGCATGGGCGGCGGTCCTTGCGGCAGGACGGATGCAACGCACCGCTGAGAGCCTCAGCGGTCTTGGTACTTGGGGTAGACATTGTGGGAGCTTTCAATTCCTATCTGAGGCCAGCTTTTCCATGCGGGCGTAAACGAGTGGTTAATGATTCGGAACTTGGGTTCCGAGATTTTTAGATGGTTGCTATTTGGTCGATTTAAACGCTGTCACGGTTCAGTCCTATAGCAGCCGGGGCCGGCGTGATGACGGCGATAAGCGGCTTTATCTGGGCATTTCCAAGCTTTTGTGCCGCAACTGATATTTCGTCGCAGGAGTACGGATCAAAACAAGTTGCTTGGAATTCCACCCTCAAGGAGAAATGTCTTACCTTTTTTCAGAATCCGTTCACTTAAGCCTTGTCCCGTCCTATACTGGAACCGACGACCTCAAATACAATTTTAGCTGCAACATCAAAGAGATGAGGTAAAATCATGGCACTTCAGATTGGCGCCGTCGCCCCCGACTTCGAAGCTGAGACCACCGAAGGAAAGATCAAGTTCCACGACTGGATCGGCAGCAGCTGGGTGCTTTTGTTCTCCCATCCCAAGGACTTCACCCCGGTTTGCACCACCGAGCTCGGCACGCTCGCCCGCCTGAAGCCCGAATTCGACAAGCGCGGCGTCAAGCTGATGGGCCTGTCGGTCGATCCGGTCGACCGTCACGCCAAATGGTCCGAGGACATCAAGGAAACCCAAGGCGCGGCGCCGAACTATCCGATGATTGGTGACACCGATTTCAACGTCTCGAAGCTCTACGACATGCTGCCGGCCTCGACCTCGGGCGATCCCCTCACCCGCACGCCGGCGGACAATCAGACGGTCCGCAACGTCTTCATCATCGGCCCCGACAAGAAGATCAAGCTGGTGCTGGTCTACCCGATGACCACCGGCCGGAACTTCCAGGAGATCCTGCGCGTCATCGACTCGCTGCAACTCACCGCCACGCACCGCGTCGCCACCCCCGCCGACTGGAAGCAGGGCGAGGACGTGATCATCGCCGGCTCGGTCAGCAATGACGAGGCCAAGACGATCTATCCGCAGGGCTGGAAAGAACCGAAGCCCTACATCCGCATCGTGCCGCAGCCGAAGTAACTGTTGGTACGCAGCGTCCGGGTGGCCCGCGCACGGCCTGTTATCGTCTGGTTCCGTGACGATCTGCGGCTGTCGGATCACCCGGCCCTGCATGAAGCGGCCAGCCGCGGCGCGCCCGTGGTTGGCCTCTTTATCCGCGACGAAGCAAGCAGTGCCCTGAGACCTCGAGCCGCGCGTCCCCTCGGGGGCGCGACGCGCTGGTGGCTGGCGCAGTCGCTGCGCGCACTCCGCAAGAGCCTTGAGGCGATCGGCGGAACGCTGGTGCTGCGCACCGGACCGGCGGCTTCCGTGATCGCCACGCTAGCGCGCGACATCCATGTGGGCGCCGTGTTCTGGAACGACATCGCACAGGCGCCGCATCAGGCGATTGCCGCAGACGTTGAATCCGCGCTCGCAAGCGACGGAATAGACTCGCAGATTTTCCCTGGCGACCTGCTCGTCGAACCCAGGGCCATCCGCAA
This sequence comes from Bradyrhizobium sp. B120, assembly GCF_049075665.1. Taxonomy (NCBI): domain Bacteria; kingdom Pseudomonadati; phylum Pseudomonadota; class Alphaproteobacteria; order Hyphomicrobiales; family Nitrobacteraceae; genus Bradyrhizobium; species Bradyrhizobium sp. B120. The sequence continues at coordinate 5,093,237 of NZ_CP185242.1, forward strand.
CAAGGACAACCGTGGCCTGCGCGTCTTCACGCCATTCTGGCGGCGCGTGCAGGCGCTCGGCGATCCGCCAAAGCCGCTGCCGGCGCCGAAGAAGCTCACACCCGTCAGCGGCGTCGCGAGCGAACCCGTCGACGATTGGGATCTCGAACCGACACGGCCGGATTGGGCCGGCGGCCTGCGCGACACCTGGACTCCGGGCGAAGCCGCGGCGCAGACACGGCTGAAGGCGTTCCTCGACGAGAATATCAGCGGCTACAGCGACGACCGCGACCGGCCCGGCCGCGACGGCACCTCGCGCCTCTCCCCGCATCTGCGCTTCGGCGAGATCAGCCCCCGCCAGGTCTGGTACGCCGCCCGCTTCGCCGCCGCCGAGCAGCCGCGCCTTGCCGGCGATATCGACAAATTCCTCAGCGAGCTCGGCTGGCGCGAGTTCTGCCGCCACCTGCTGTTCGATGTGCCTGATATGGCGGATCGGAATCTGCAGGCGCAGTTCGATGCGTTTCCGTGGAAGCGCGACGCCCGTGCCTTCAAGGCCTGGCAGCGCGGCCTGACCGGCTATCCGATCGTCGATGCCGGTATGCGCGAGCTCTGGCACAGCGGCGTGATGCACAACCGGGTGCGGATGGTAGTCGCCTCATTCCTGGTGAAACACCTGCTGATCGACTGGCGCGCCGGCGAACAATGGTTCTGGGACACGCTGGTCGATGCCGATGCCGGCTCCAATCCGGCGAACTGGCAATGGGTCGCCGGCTCCGGCGCCGATGCCGCGCCGTATTTCCGCGTCTTCAATCCGATCCTGCAGGGCGAGAAATTCGATCCGGAAGGCGCCTATGTCAGGCGCTGGGTGCCGGAGCTCGCGCAGCTTCCCAACGACCTGCTCCATCAGCCATGGACCGCGACGCCGATCGAGCTTGCAAGCGCCGGCGTCGAACTCGGCAAGACCTATCCGCAGCCGATCGTCGACCACAAGCAGGGCCGCGAGCGTGCGCTGGCCGCGTACGCGAAAATCCGCCGCAAGGATTAAGTGCGGCGGTTGACCACCAGCACCGCGGCGGCGCAGGCCGCCATGCCGGCGATCGATACCGGCTCGAGCCGCTCGCCGAACAGGATGTAGGCCATCAGCGCGGTCACCGCCGGCACCAGATAGAACAGGCTCGCGACCGAGGTCGCAGCATGGTGTCGGATCAGCCAGTACAATAGCCCAATCGAGCCGATCGACAGCGCGAACACCAGCCAGGCGATCGCCAGCACGAACTCGCTGGTCCAATGCACGACATTGGTCTCGAACAGCCAGGCGCCGATGCCGAAGAAGATCGTCACCGCGATGTACTGCACCAGATTGCCGGCGCGCCAGTCGATCTGGTTGCAGTAACGGCGCTGGTACAGCGTGCCAAGTGTGATGCTGATCAGCGAGACGCCGGAGGCAAGCCAGCCCCACCCTGCATCGCCCGTCATCGGCCGGTTGTGCAGGATCAGCACGACGCCGGCGAGGCCGAGCACAAGCCCGCCCCATTGCAGCGGCGTGACGCGCTCCCCTAACCAGCGGTTGGCGATGGTCGAGGTCAGGATCGGCTGCAGGCCCGGGATCAACGCCGAGAGCCCTGCGGGAATCGAATGCGCGATCGCAATCGCGGTGCCGCCGAGATAGAAGCCGTGCACCAGAATGCCGGCCACCGCACTGTGGAAGACACCTGTCCGGTCCGGCCATTTCGGCCGTGCGACCGCGGCGATGCCAGCCATCACCACCACCACGAACGCCATCCGGATCGCCAGGTAGGTCAGCGGCTCCGCATTGTTGATGACGTATTTGGTGCCGATGAATCCCGTGCTCCACAGCACGACAAAAATCGCCGGCGCCAGACGAGCGGCAGTTTCCTCGAAGCTCTTGTTCATTGCAGGCCGTCATTGCCTGAAGAAGAGGCAGCGGGCAATCGCGAATTTTTGCGTGGGTGGCGGGCGAGCCCGCCGCTGTAAGCAGGTGGCGCCTCACCCACAGTGTCGTCCCTGCGAAAGCAGGGACCCATACTCCGTGGCGGATGTTTTGAAAGGGACTCGTCGTCCCAGCGACCTTCAACGATAACCATCGGTGGTTATGGGTCCCTGCGTTCGCAGGGACGAGACTGAACGTGTTGCACCGACTGCTAGCCACACATTCGCATTCTCGCGACATGATCTGGCGTGATACGCACCACGTGACGACACCCGGACGCAGCGCAGGTCAACTCGCAGGTTCGAGAACCAAGCGGCTGTGAGCGTCAACCGGTGAGACCCGCCTTGCGCAATCCATCGAGGAAATGTTCGCGGTCGGAGGGATGGCGATACCGTTCGGCTCTGGCCTGGGCGAGGTCGAGCGTTCTCGCGGGCGCGGTGTTGCCATTCGCATTCAGTTCGCGACACCGTTGGCTGACGAAAGCATCAGCCGCGGCCTGCGCCTCGCCGAGGCGTCCCATTTGCGCATAGCAGGCTGCAAGGAGGCCGTGCGACCACCTGTCGAACGACCGCGCCTCCATCACCGCCTTGACCGCCTGCCCGTACTCGCGCCCTGAATAGAGGGCAAGCGCGTGATACCAGTGGTACAGGTTGGGCGGAAACGGATTGAGCCGCTTGGCTGTCCCGATCCACATCAGCGCCTCGCGCCACCGTCCCCAGTAGACCAGGATGTTGGCGAAAACGGCGGCGACATCGGCATCATTTGGATTGAGCGCGAGCGCGCGGCTGAAATGGATTTCGGCCGTGGCGTCATCTTTCAGCAGGAACAGCAACTGAGCGAAGACGCCATGAGACCAGGCGTCGCCGTCCTCGATATCGAGCGCGTTCTCGATCTCGCTCCGCGCCTCGCCCAGAGTTGCGGTGGTGGGTGATTCGAGAAACACGTCACAGACGATGGTCCAGGCGATGTTGACGTGGGCGCGGGCATATTGCGGGTCAAGCGCGACGGCGCCTCGAAAATATTCTCGGGCCTGCGCCATGGCATCCACGGTCAATTGACGCCATCGCTCGTTTCCGAGCAGGACCAGATCATAGGCGGTAATGCTGGAGGTCGGCTTGCGTCTGGCGACCTCGCGGCCGGCGTCCTCCATCCGGCCCGGCAGCGCCGCGACGATCGCCCGTACAATCTCGTCCTGCAGCGCGAAGATGTCGTCGAGATCGCGGTCGTAGCGCTCGGTCCAGAGATTGTAGCCGCTCGCAGCATCGAGCAGTTGGATGGTCACCCGCACACGGCTGCCGATCTTGCGCACACTGCCTTCGGCCACGTAGCGGACGCCGAGCTCGCGGCCAACCCGTTTGACCTCGGCTGTCTTGCCTTTGTAGGCGAAGCTGGAGTGACGGGCGACGACGAATAGTGACCTGAACCGCGACAGTTCGGCGATGATGTCGCCCGTGATCCCGTCGGAAAAATACTCCTGCGCGGGATCGCCGCTCAGATTCGACAACGGAAGCACCGCGAGCGACGGCTTGCCGGACAGCGCCGGCTCGGGCGTTACGGAGGAGCCCGGTTCGGCTACCATCGCAACCGGCGGGCCGACATAGCGATAGCCGCGACGCGGTAGCGTCTCGATCCAGGTCGCGCCTCCGTCGATGTCGGCAAATACCTTCCACAAGGCAGCGATCTGCACGGTCAGGTTGCTCTCCTCGATCGCAAGCCCCGGCCAGGCCGCCTCCATCAACGCATCCTTGGAAACCGGCGATCCGGCCCGCTCGACAAGCAGCCGAAGCAGCATCACCGCCCGCCGCCCGAGCGCGACCGGTTCGGACTCCCGGAACAGCATCTCGGCCCCGGCGTCGAGGCGGAAGGGACCGAATTCGTGGAGTGTCGCCATGGCTGCGGAGACTACATTTTTTGCAACTTTTTCGGAATGGATTCAGGACCTCGGGGAAGCGGACGATCAGGCTGCAGCGGAGCTGAACCTCGAGGAGAACCCGATGCGCGATCCAGGCTATGCGGCGAAAGCGGACGGCCCGACGGCCCGTCCCGGTCCCGAAGTGAATGCCGGTGACCCCGCCCACGTTTGCCGCGTGCTCGAGGCCGTCCAGGCGTTGGCCCCGCTCATCGCTGCGCAGCGCAACGCATTCGACAGCGGACGGCGGTTGCCGGACGCGGTTTTCGCCGCATTGGCGGATGCCGGCCTGTTCCGCCTGTGGCTGCCGCAAGCGCTCGGCGGACCCGAACTGTCTCCCTTCGCCTTCATGCGCGTCGTCGAAGCCGCCTCGGCGCTCGATGGCTCCGTCGGCTGGCTGGTCGGCAATGGCGCCGGCATGAGCCGGATCGGCGGCTACCTCGATGAGGCCGTCGCACGTGAGTGGTATGCCGACCCGCGCGCCTTTGTCGCAAGCGCAACCGGCGCGGTCGGCACGGCGACCGCCGTCGCAGGCGGCTATCGCGTTTCCGGGCGCTGGCCGTTCGGCAGCGGCGCGCATCACGCGACGCGCTTCATGGCGCTGGCCAGCGTCAGGCCCGACGATCCGGCTTCGCCGCTGCTCTGCTGCTATCTCGGGCGGGCGGATGTCACCATCCTCGACAACTGGCATGTGTCCGGACTGCGCGGCACCGGCAGTTGCGATTTCGAGGCGCGGGATATCTTCGTGCCGGCCGCTCACGCCCATCCCTTTCTCGGGCTGCAACCGACCCAGCCCGGACTGCTCTATCGCATGCCGCCATCATCGGTGTTCGCGTGGAGCATCTGCGGGGTGCCGCTCGGCATCGCGTCCGGCGCCATGACCTCGTTCGCGGAGCTCGCCAAAGGCCGCTCCGGAAACCGAACCGCTCTCCGCGATCGCGAAATCGTTCAGGCGACGGTCGGGCGGACCAGAGCGATGCTTCGCGCCGCCCGTGCGCTTCTGATCGATGCCATGACCGAATTGATGGCCGCAACCGACACGGGCGGCCAACGGCTGGTGGAGGCACGCGCGGACATTCGGATCGCCAACGCACATGCGGCGGAGACTGCGACGTCCGTCACCGAGATGCTGGCCGCCAGCGCGGGCGCCGTCGCTATCTTCGAGACCTGCGCCCTGGAGCGTGCGGTCGGCGATGTGCGCGCCGCCGCGAAGCATATCGCGATGAGTCCGAACAATTACGTCACCGCCGGCCGGCTGGCGCTCGGGCTCGATCCCGGCACGGCGAGGTTTTGACCATCATCCGGCCACCAACGGAGCTGCCCATGTCAGTGGTCTGCCGGCCGGCACGCACGCAGGATCTGGAATTCGCCGACGCCCTCGTCGTCTCCAGCATCAACGATCTCACGGAACGGCACGGCTTCGGCCCGATGGCGGTTTCGTCTCCGCCTAATTTCCAGTTGTTTTGCATGAAGGACGATCCCGATGGCCTCTGGGTGGCGGAGGAGAACGAGCGGATCCTCGGCTTCGCCTGGAGCTGGGTCTGCGGCGACATGTGGTTTCTGGCGCAGCTGTTCGTGTCGCCCGATCAGCAGGGGCGGAGCATCGGCAACGAACTGATCAAGCGGACCATCGAGCACGCCGGGAAATCGGGCGCGTCCAACAGGGTGCTCATCACCTTCAGCTTCAACACGGTATCGCAGGGGCTCTACATCCGTCACGGACTGCTTCCGCGATTCCCTATCTACAGTGTCAGTGCATCGCGCGACCAGTTGATCGGTCATTTGCACGGTCCCCAATACGACGTCACACCGCTCAAGCCGGAGGCCTCGACCCTGCGCCGCCTCGCGCAGGCAGACCAGCGGACCCTTGGTGTCTCGCGCGAAAAGCATCATCGCTATCTGCTCAATGAGGGCGCGGCGACCGGGTTCAATCTCCACGATGGAAAAGACTGGATCGGCTATGCCTATGTGGACGCCGGTGGTCATATCGGACCGCTCGCGGTCATGGAGCCGCACGCGGTCGCTCCGGCCTTGAGAACAGCGTTGTACCTGGCGGCCGGAAGCGGCGCGTCACGGATATCGGCATTCCTGCCCGGTGCGAGCAAGGCGGCGCTTGATGCCGCAATGGCGCACGGAATGCGGATCAAGTGTCCGATGCTGCTGATGTCGTCGCGAGAATTCGGCAATTGGAGCCAGTATCTGCCGCGCAATCCGGGTTTCATGTGACCCGCGCGGGTCTCGATTCGACCGTCGCATGGCGCCGATCGTCATCTGAGGTGATACTTCCTGCCGTTGGTGTTCGGGTTGGTATTGTCGCTGGTCGAGAACATCAAGGCCGGCCCGAAATAGCCCCAGCGATCCCGGTAAAGTCCAAATCGGCCGGTGCCCTTGTCGATGATCTCTTGCTGGGTGCTGTTCGCCGGGCCGAGAAGCCTGTCATCTTCATACAGCCGGGCAGTCTCGATCTTGCCATCCACGTATTTGACGGGGACGAGAAACGCATGCCCCTGATAAAAGTGAAAGGTGCCGCGCAGCAGTTGTCTGTCGATCGGGCTCGCCGGAACCAGATAGAGCAATGCACTCGACACCAGGGCAAAAAGCATCGATCCGATCACGATGCGCGTATTGGCGGATATCCTCAACGGCACTTTCCCCGGGCTCTTGCTTGCCACGCGTCTCTGTAGCGCGCAGCTTCATCGCAGACAACCGACGGGCATCCGACATCGCGTGCAAGAAGGCGCTCGGCAAGCCGCCGGCGAAATATCTCAGCGACGTCGTGCAAGGCAGCGGTTTGGCCTTTGCGGCGTGATGCACGCCGACGCAGCCTCCGAAGTTAGGAACACTCGCCCAACACAGGCGTTTTCAAGCCATCGGACGCGCCGCGCGCGAGCGGGTCAGCCAATGTCACACAGCGAGCTGGCACCTCACCGAACCAGACAACAATTCAGGATGGGCCCGTGGTCGAATCCGGCAGGATTTCTCGCGTTCGCTGCGTCGACAACACGTTGCAGCGGGACACGCTCTCGCTCGGGCGCGTCTACGACGTGACGGGGGATAGCGAACGTGACGGTTACTACGAGCTCAGTGGACTAGGCCGCTTCAGCCGGTCCAGATTCCAGGTGGTAGAACCGAACGACGACAAGGCCGGTGTCCAGCGGACGCCCAGGTAAAGATAGCCAGGGAGACCCGCCTACGGACCGTCGTTGCACCCGCCGGAAGGCGATACCGGGCGCTTAAGGCCGCACCTCGCAAATGCGTGATCAGGCGCCCCCACCGGTTGCCTTCATTTGGGCACGTATCGGGAACAGGCTGCGGAACCAGGACGCAAAGGCGGCCGGCGCAGGGGGTGCCTGCAATTGACGTATCGATCCCACAGCAGCTGGCAGGACGTGGATCTGCGCAATCTCGTTCGGGTCATCTCGGCCTGCACCCTCGGACTCTGGGCATTTGCGGCCGGCCTCCTGATCGGGACCTTCCTGTTTTCATGACTGGCTTGGTGGACCCGCCGCCCGGTCTACCCGCCGCTCAGGTGATGTGCGGCGACGAACAGGACGAGCGCGCTCAGCACCAACGCTGACGCGGCGCCGGCAACGCCGCGGGCGAGTTCAGCCTTCGAAAGATTGGACCTGGTTGCCATCACAACCTCCTGCGCGGGCGAGCTGAGGCCGGTCCGTTCCGGCGGTGAGGCTCGCTCTCGCTGCTCGGACCACCATCGCATCACGAGGATGAACGCATCATGAGCAAAACGAATGGCCCGTGCTTGCTGGTTCCGAATTCTGACCGCTGGGTTTTGGTTCGCGGGCACTGGCCGCACGCGGCAAGCACGCAGAGCCGCGCTGGACGAAGGTCCGGAGCGCGCGAGCGTCCGCGCCTACCACTCTTCCGGACAGGGATCGACGATCTTCCAGAGATCGACGCCGTTCTTTATCTTCTTCATCTCGGTGGTGAGCCCGCCGTTGCGGCGGATCCAGTCCTTCACCGTATCGGGATAATAGGACATCAGGTCGGAGGTGCCCTCGAGGCTGGTGACCTTGATGCCGAAGGTGAAAGCCTTGTCGTAATAGGCCTGGTGGAAGCCGATGCTGGCCTTCGGCGTCACGCAGATCTTGTTCAGCGGCACGATGCCAAACACCAGCGTGCAGGCCGAATTGCAGATGCCGTCGATCACGACGCGCTCACGGCGCTCGCGGATCTGCTTGTACTTGGCCTTGTACTCCTCGACATACCCGCCATGGTCGCGCGTGATGTGCAAAACGGCCCGCGCTGGCGTAACCGCCAGAACCGAGAGCAGCAAAGCGACAAGGGGCGTGATGCGCATGGAATGTTCGAAACCGAGGGAAAGGCGGCCCGGGCGGACCTGACCGCAAGACTCTGGCCGGACTGTGTTGGCAATCCGTTAAGCATCCCCAAAAAGGCAAAATTTGGCGCGCTGTGACCGATTTCCCGCAGCTTTTGGCCGGAATCCGGGTTAAATGAAGTGTTAGAGGACCTTGGACCGGCTGGAGAAGCCGATTCCAGCGTGAATGCCAGGAGGCCGCCAATGACCAAGACCAAGCTGCTCGCCGCCCTCGCCGTGACCGTTTCCCTGGCCATCCCGGCCCTCACCCCGGCTGCAGCGGCCGACCTCTCCGCCACCCCGCGCCATCACCGGCATCACCACCACGCGCATTGGGGCCTGCCCTACCACATCAGCTATCTGCACAATTACGGCCCGGGCCCGGCCGCCGGCAGCTTCGCCTTTTATGACGGCCCGTCGACCAACAAGTGCTACCAGGGCTCGGCTGCCTATATCGGCCAGGATCGTCGCCGGCACCCCTGCTTCTGAGCTCAAAGCAAGGCCGGCGGGAGGCGTGGACGCCGTGCCGTCCCTGCTGGCCCCGACAGCCCAAGTCTGATAATCGACCCGCGACGCGCTCGTAGCTCAGCTGGATAGAGCATCGGATTTCGATTCCGAGGGTCGGGAGTTCGAATCTCTCCGAGCGCGCCATCGGCGCACCACCCAAATCGATTGGACTTGCCTGGTTTCTGACGCCCCCGGCGACATGGAACCGGGCCGATTAACGCTCCCGCGGTTTGGGCTTCCCTTCCCCTTGACGCTCTTAGGCGCCGGGGTGATAGGCTACCGGCATTTCAAACGGCCATTTTGAATGAACGATTTATCGGGATTGAAGCAGCTATTGCTCGTGGTTTTGATCTTCGTGCCTTTCGAGCGACTGCTCGCCGCGAGGCCGCAGAAGATTCTCCGGCGTGGCCTGCTGACCGACATGGCCTTCCTGTTCCTCAACGGGTGGCTGGTGTTCGCGGGCGTGATCGCCATCATGGCGGTGGCCACTCTGATCAAGCAGTCGATCCTGCCGGCAGCGGTGACGCAGACGATCGGCGATCTTCCGTATCTGGTGCAAGTGCCCATCGTGATCCTGATCGCGGACCTCGGGGTCTACTGGACGCATCGCATCCTGCACGTCGTGCCTGCCCTATGGGAAATCCATTCCGTTCATCACGCGGTCGAGGAGCTGGATTGGCTCGCCGCGATTCACCAGCACCCGCTCGACGTGATGTTCATGAAGGCCGGGGCGCTATTTCCGCTTTACGCACTCGGTTTCTCCGCGGAAGCGATCGCCACTTACCTTGTCATCTACTTTTGGCAGACTTGGCTGGTTCACGCCAACGTGCGCCTGAACTACGGACCACTGCGACACATCCTGGTGTCGCCGGAATTCCACCACTGGCACCACAGCAGCGAGACCGCAGCCAGGGACAAGAACTTTGCCGGATTCATTGCGATCTACGATGTGCTGTTCGGCAGCGCCTACCTTCCGAAGGGTCAGGATCCCAAGGCATTCGGCGTCGATCATCCGATGCCCACCAATTATCTGGCGCTGCTGGCCTACCCGTTCGTCGCGTGGGTCTCGAAACATAAACGCAGCGACCCGTCAGCCGCCCAACCACATGGTGGAGAGCCTGCGCAGCCGCGCCAGAGCGCGCCGCTGAGCTAGCTGCGCAAACTCTTCTCGCCGAACCAGCGCCGGCAGGCGCGGCTGAAGCTCGTGGCGTCGGTGTAGCCGAGCGCGGCCGCCATCTCGTCGCGCGACCGTGTATCGGCCGCGAGCATTGTCCGGGCGCGCTCGCGCAGCACGCCGTCGAGCAGCGGCCTGAAGGCGCAGCCCGCCTCCGCCAGCCGCCGCACCAGCGTCCGCCGCGAGGTGCCGACGAGGCGCGCGGCCTCCTCCTCGCCGAGCCGCTGCGGCAGCCGCGCCGCAATCAGGCTCCCGACGATCCGCGCCAGCGCCGCGGTGTCCGAGCGCGGCTTCTCGATCTCCTCGAGCGCCTCGATCGCCTTGGCGTGCAATTCCGGATCGGCAAACGGCGAAGGCCGCGCGCATAGCCGCTTCGGCACGTCGAAGATGAACGCGGCGGCGTTGAACTTCACGGCGCAGGAATAATGCTGCATCAGCCGCTCTGCGCCCACAGGCGGCGGCCACGGGAACTGCAAGGTCGCCTGATCGATCGCATCCTCGAGCAGCTGCACATAGACCGCATGCACGTTGAGGCTGACCGCCAGCGCCACGGCGCGCCACAGCGCACCGTCCATGGCGACCGCAGGAGAGATTTCAATCTGGATCGAGCGCGGCGTCGTGCGCAGCCGGTTGCGGATGAAGGGCGCGCGGGTCGACCCGAAACGCGCGCCGGTGTTGAGCGCATCCGCGATGGTGGGCGCCGTCCTGGTCGCGACGTCGAGCGCGCCCTGCAGCGATGTCGACCAGACCGCCGCGGCCGACAACGGCCACAGCTCACCATGCCGGCGGGTGATGTTGGCGGCGAGGATCACCAGCGACGACACCGGCATGTGAGCGCCGGGCTGGTCGAGCACGTCCTGCTCGATTGCAGTGCCCTGCAGCAGTTCGTCGCGTTCGCCCCGCGTCTTGCCGAACGCCCGCACCAGCGCCCGCGCATAGCTCACGGACACCGGCGTGCGAAGGACATCGGCCTCCGATCCCTGCATTGCCTCGGCGCCCTCCCTCGCGAACGTCCAGCCGCTTGGCGCAAAATGCCACAAAATTGGCCTGTTGGGAACTGGCGGCGCAGGCCCGCCTCGCGGCATCCTCAGGGCAACAACGGCGAACGCCGCCTCGACAAGAGATGCTGGAGGGAATGCGATGATCTTCACGGGCACCAACGCCGCTGGCGAAACGATCACCTATCGGGACGGCAAGCGCTATCTGTGGATGCTCTCGTTCATCCCACCGCTGATCCCGCTCTTGTCCTACTGGCTCTTCCTGCGGACGCACAATCCGTTGGTGACGCTGATTCCGTTCGTCTTCATCTTCATCCTGATCCCGCTGCTCGATGTCCTGTTCGGCGAAGACACCCACAATCCGCCGGCCGAAGTGGTCGCCGCGATGGAGGCCGATCCCTATTATCTGCGGCTGGCGCGCATCACCGTGGTGTTTCCCTGGATCAACTACGTCGCCCTGATCGCCTTCTTCGGCACGCAGGAGCTGCCGTGGTGGTCCTATGTCGCTTTGCTGCTCGGCGTCGGCACCATCAATGGCGGCGCGCTCCTGATCGGACACGAGCTCGGCCACAAGGCTGATCGGCTCAACATCTTGTTCGGCATGCTCGCCAATTGCGCGGTCGGCTACGCCCATTTCCGCGTCGAGCATAATCGCGGCCATCACACCTGGGTCGCGACCCCCGAAGATCCCGCCAGCGCGCGGTTCGGAGAATCGATCTATGCGTTTGCGACGCGCGAGCTGCCGGGCGCGTTCAAGCGCGGCTGGCGCAATGAGGCCGAGCGACTGACCCGGCGCGGCGAGCCGGTCTGGTCGGTCAACAACGAGATCCTGCAAGGCTTTGCGCTGACGCTCGTCGTCGCGGCGATTCTGATTGCGTTGTTCGGCTGGAAGGTCGCGCCGTTCATCGTCGCGCATCATTTCCTCGGTTGGTATGCGCTGACCCAGGCCAATTATGTCGAGCACTACGGGCTGCTGCGCGAGAAGTTGCCGAACGGCCGCTACCAGGCGGTCGAGCCACGCCACTCCTGGAACACCAACCACATCGTCTCGAACCTGATGACGTTTCATCTGCAGCGTCATTCCGATCACCACGCCAACCCGATGCGCCCCTACCAGTCACTGCGCGATTTCGACGACATCCCGCGGCTGCCGAACGGCTACACCGGCATGTTCGGCCTTGCTGCGATCCCGCCGCTCTGGTTCCGCGTGATGGATCCGAAGACGCTGGCGTGGGCCGGCGGCGACAAGAGCAAGCTCAATCTCGGCGAGCGACCGGCGAATGCGTGATTGCAGATATTGCCCGGCCTGCGAGCAGGCCGGGCAATCGTCGTCAACACCGTCGATGCGCGGTCAACGCGAAACGTAGCCCGCCGCAAGCGGCTTGAAGCGATAGATCAGATATGGGGCCTTGTTCTCGCCCTTGCCGCCGTGAAACATCGCGGCCGCCGAGATTTGCGACGCCGATACGTACATGTAGCCGTCCGAGGAGGCCGTGATCCCGTCAGGCCACACCATCTCCGCATCGCTCAGATAGGTGCGATACTTGCGATCGGTCCCGACGACGCCAACCGACTTGCTCTCGACCGCGGTGAGATAGAGATTGCCGGCATAGTCGATCGAGAGCCCGCCATTGTTCGGCTTGTCGGAATAACGCTCGACCTTGGCGCTGAGCTCGGCGGGGGTGAGCTTCTCGTCATTCAGGTCGGCCACGCGCACGCGGTAGATCGAGCGGCCGCTGAGCGGCGCGAAGTAGACCCATTCCGACCTGACATCCATGGTGATGCCATCGCAGCCGACCTTGATGATGGACGGCTTGCCGTCCTTGCCCGACACGGTGAGATCCTTGCCGTCCACGGTGATCGGCAAGTCTTCGGGAATCGTGGAGCGGTCGCCGTCAAGCACGCGCCTGGCGCGTCCGGTATCCATGTCGATCACAATGATCGCGGCATGCGATCCGTCGCCGCCGGGGCCGATATTCTCGTCGGCGATGTAGAATTTGCGATGCTTCTGGTCGATCACGATGTCCTGCGGCTGTGAGCCCGGCCGCGTGACCGGATCGGGCATGTAGTAGATGCGCTCGAGCCGGTCGCTGCGCGTATTCCACCCGACCAGCTTGGGCGTGATGTTGGTGCGGAATCCCATATCGATGATCCACACCACGCCATTCTCGTCCGACCTGAGCCCGAGCACATTGTCGAGATACTGGTCGGTGCCTTTCCGCGGCGTATTCCACTCCGCATTCGGAAACGGCTGCGACGTCGTCGGCGACGTCAGTCTGGCGACCCTGATCTCGGGACTGAAGAACGGGTGATGGCTGAAGATGAGCTGGTTGTCCGGCGTGATCGCGATGTTGCCGACTGACTCGGGCAACCGCGCCACGATCTCGGCGCGGACCGCCTCATCCGCACGTGCGCTCGATAGCATTACGTTCGCCGTCATCGCGGCGATCAACAAAATCCCTCGCTTCACGCGGGTCCCCTCCCTGTTATCGTTGGTGTGTCGTTGCGCGCCGGACCGGCCTTGATCGGCAAGGTTCGGCTTTGCGGGATCGACGTTGCGCGCTAATTTGGGCGCTGACAATTACGCACAGGAATGTCCGGTAGTATCAGGGAGTGAACCATGAAGGGGCTTGATGCGAAGAGCTATGACTGCGCGGTCGGCTGCCCCGTCGAGGCAACGCTCGATCTGATCGACGGCAAGTGGAAAGCCGTGATCCTCTATCACCTGCTCGGCGACACTATCCGCTTCAACGAACTCGGGCGGCGGCTGTCGCGGATTTCGCAGCGCATGCTGACGCGGCAACTTCGCGAGCTCGAGACCGCGGGCCTGATCCACCGCGAGATCTATCCGGAGGTGCCGCCGCGTGTCGAATATTCGCTGACGCCGCTCGGGCGTTCGCTCGAGCCCGTCATCCGGACGCTGTGGGTCTGGGGCAATTCGTACCTGGAGACGCGCCGCCCCTCGCCGCGTGCAGTCAACGGTGCGTCTGCTTCGGCACCGCGCGCCAGCTAGGGGAACAGCTCAGGCTTGCCGCCGCTTCATTGCGCCGATGCCGAGGAACGATCCGTTGACGGACGGATACTGGCTGATGAATTCGAACGCATCGAAGCCAGGTGCCTCGAACTCCTTCAGCGCCTTCCAGAGCAGCGTCGTATCCGGACAGGCCTGGGAGTGGATGTCATGATGCACGATGATGCTGGCGTGAGAGCGCACCAGCAGGTGATCCTGCAGCGCACCGCGCAGGCTGTGATCGCCGTCGATGAAAACGAAGTCGGGCTTCAGCCGATCGACATGCGCACCGACCAGCGGTGACGTCGAATAGGCCTGGAGATAGACCGGCTCGATGCCAGCCTGCTCCTGCAGCAGTTCGAAATAGGTCGCAATGAAGGGCGTCGGCGCGATCGGATCGAGTGCGATCACGGTCTTGAGATCGGCGCCGCTGTGCCTCAGCCACTCCGCAACCAGGATGAACATGCCGCCCCAGCGGCAGCCGATTTCCATATAGGAGGAAATGCCGGGCGCGTTGCGCGCGAGCCAGACCAGGTACGGCGCGAGCTGGTTCGGATACTGCCAAAGGTGAAGACCCTTGCCGAAACTCGGTGCAAGCTCCGGCGGCTGCTCGTGAAGCAGTTCGTCATTGAGCCCCAGCGCGGGGATGAATTCGCGTTCGAGGAATTCCACATCCAGCCGCTGCGCCGTGCTCAATGCGGCGATGGTGCTGATCGCTTCACGGACGAACGGCGCGAGATCGGCGAAACGCTGGTATCGGTCTTCTGGGGCTTGCTGGGCGTTGAGCATTAGGACGATCGGGCCGGACGGTTGGACGGACGGGAGACCGCAGAATGTCAGCCTCCTCCTCCTTCAACGGCGCGAGCGCCCTTCCCGGGCGGAGAATCTTGCTTCCCGCCGGCTATCGCGCGTCGGTCCACGGCACGTCTTGCCGCCGCCGGCCCTCACCCGCTCGGGATCTTCCGGCGCACGGCCTCCACGCCGGCATCGGTGACGCGATATTTCCGCCCCATCTCCGGCAGGATCCAGCCCTTCTCGATCATTCCGGCAATGGTGCTCGGGCCGACACCCGCGGGAAACGGCCGACGATGTCGGATCGCGTCGATCGCGACCCGCTCGAGATGGGTGGCGACATGCGAGGGGCGCGCGCGAAACGCCTTTGCCATGATAAGGACCGACAGTACTTCGGCGCGCCGGCGCACGGCCGAAGCGCTGCGGGTCAGTTCGTTGCTGATCTCGAGAGCGTTCTTGCCGGCCCTGGCGAGTTCTCTGAGCTTCTCGTCCTCGTCAGAGCTCCAGCGCCGCACGATCCCCATCTGGCCCTCACCGCCTGGATACCCATCTCGAACCGATGCATACGCAGGCGGCGCTGATTTGCCATGTGACTTTCGGCACCTCTTGATGTGACGTTGGAGACTGTCGCCATCAAGAAGGCCGATTGCGAAAACGCTCCTAGTGCTTGCTGGGTTCGAGCGTGATGAGCACGCCGGTCGGTTCGGGCTCGTGCGGCCGCAGCGACGTCAGCTCCGGATCGCTCCACTCGGCAAGGCTCACCACCTCGCCGGTCTGCCCCGGAATGTCGGAGGACTGGGCGGGTTCGAGCACCTTGAGCCCGGTGGTGTCGACGAAGAATGTGTGCTCGCCGAACACGCTGTTCAGCTGCGCCACCGCCGGATGATCGTCCGGAAGCACCTGGGCGTTCAGTTGCGTCATGGTCTGCTTGACTTGCGTGGAATTAAGCTTCATCCGCTGCTCCTGCTTGTTGGTTCCGGCCTTTGGATGTTTCCTTGAATGGATTCCTTGGCTGGTTCCTCCCCGCCCGCGCCCGTCGCCGCGGGCTTCGAAGTCTCGAACCGATCAGGGCACGAAACGTTCCGCACGCGCGACGCATTGACCGCGTGCGCGCGGGTTCCATATCCATCGCTATGTGAAGTGTGACGCTGCGGCTCTACGAGGCGGAAGGCTGCTTCCTGGCGATGCCTTCCAGATGCACGCGGCGCGCGGCGGATTTGCGTGCGCGCGCCCTGGTGCGGCAGGCCCGGCAGCGCACGGCCTTGGTGAACACGTCGCCCTTGGCGGTCTCGTACCACCATTTCTGCTGCAACGGCGTCCAGACCTCGGCAACGCCGCAATCCTTGCAGACGAAAGGTTCGGGCCGATAGGTTCCGCGTTCGACGAAATCTGGAGTCGAATAGCTGTTCGAGGGGGCGAGCTGGCTCGTGACCACCGCAACCTCGTCGCGCGCCAGCGCGATCTTGTAGTCGCGCAGGCGCTGCCGTTCGGCGGCGCGTTGTGCCAGTGTGCGACGCCATTCCTCAGCCTTGCGCAGTTTGGCTTCGACCTTGCCGCGCGTCTGCTTGCTGCGCTTCATGCCCATGCCATCCGTCTTGCACCGTATCGACGAACTTGCTGCCCGGCGACCAGGCCAAATCAAGACGACGTCATTGATACGCTGCAGGTCGGCGGAGGCTTGCCATGGTAGCCGCAGCATCGCCGGGCGGCCAGATCGATCCGGGCGGAGGCTACGTCCGCTGCTGCTCCGCCGGCCGCATGTGGATCAGCGCATCGAGAACCAGGACAAGCACGGGACGCTGCTCGTCGTTGACGAGCTCGGTCTTGAAGATCACGACGGCGTCGCGCCGCTCCGGCCTGATGGTGATTTTCTGGATCTCGGATTGGCCGGTGAGCGTGGCGCCCGGGCGAACCGGGCTCGGCAGGCGGATCTCGAAGCTCCGCCCGACGATGCCCGCCACCTTGGTCCAGATCGCCTCCACGACGAGCCGCTGATAGATCGCAATGGTGTTGAAGCCGCTCGCGATCAGGCCGCCGAACGGGCCCGCCGCAGCCGCGACGGGATCGGTATGGATCGGCACCGGATCATATTTGCCGGCGAACTCCAGGATCTCGGCTTCGCCGATCGTGTAGGTGCCGAGCTGGAATGTCTGGCCCTCGGTGAGATCTTCCGCATACAGCATCGCGCGCCTCCGTCTGTCGCGCGACGATAGACCAATGCTGCGGGCTTGCCATGACCTCCGGGGTCATGAACTTCGCGCACCGGGCTCCGGGCGCGCGGAAACGACGCGAGCGGCACTTGCCGCCCGCGTCTCGCTGCAAGCTCCCGCTGCTATTGCAGCCGGGCCGCCCTCGCCTTGGCGGCCTTCACGGTGTTCTCCATCAGGCAGGCGATCGTCATCGGGCCGACGCCGCGCGGCACCGGCGTGATCGCGCCGGCGACCTGCACCGCCTCGTCGAAGAAGACGTCGCCGCACACCGCGTAGCCGCCGTCCGGCTTCTCGACGCGCGTGGTGCCGACGTCGATCACGATGGCCTGCGGCTTGATCCAGTCGCCGCGCACGAGCCCAGCCTTCCCCACCGCGCTGACCAGGATATCGGCCTGACGGCAGATCTTGCTGATGCCGCGGGTGTGGATGTGGGTTTGCGTCACGGTCGCCTGCTCCTGCAGCAACAGCGCGGCCATCGGCTTGCCGACGATGTTGGAGCTGCCGATCACGACGGCATGCGCGCCGGTGAGATCAGGCCGGATCGACTTGATCAGCCGGAGACAGCCGAGCGGCGTGCACGGCACCAAGGCATCGTCGCCGTGAAACAGCCGGCCTGCATTCAGCGCATGCAGGCCGTCGACATCCTTCGCAGGATCGACCGCCGCCATCACGCGCAAGGCGTCGATATGCGCCGGCAGCGGCAGCTGGATCAGGATGCCGTCGACATCGTCGCGCGCGTTGAGCGCGTCAATCCTGGCAAGCAGATCGGCCTCGCTGGCGTCATCCGGCAGGCGTTCGACCTCGCCGCGCAGACCAAGCCGCTCGGCCATCCTGACCTTGCTCTGTACGTAGATCTGGCTCGCCGGGTCACAACCTACCAGCACGACCGTGAGCCCGGGCGCGCGGGGCAGCCGGTCCAGTTCGCTGGCAACCTTGTCGATGACAATTTGGGCATGTGCATGCCCATCAAGAATGTTCGCCGTCATGGCACCTCCGTTTCGAAGCGGTGCCCAGGCGCGCGGCGTTCAGTCTCTGCGCTCCCCGATGGTGGTCCATCCAAGCGCCAGTCGCGCAGATGGCGCCGTCATAGCCGCCCGGCCCGGCAAACGCAAATCACGCTCCCTTGCGGCCGAACCGGCGACGAATTGCCCCTATTTTGCCGGTGGATCGGTGCCGGGCGGGACCCCTCCGGGGGTAGGATTCGGGCAGAACTTGCGATAAGTCTCGGCGCTTGCCGGGCTTTTCCGATCCCCGGCGCCATCCTTCCGGTCATCACGCCACTTCGGACATTTTCACCATGAGACATATCATCCTCGCGCTGGCGCTCCTCTGCCCGGCTGCCGCGCTTGCTCAAGGCACCGCTCCAGCCACCACGCCACCTCCCGCCGCCGACAAGCCGGCGGCGGCCCCGCAGCCGATGGTCGGCGACAAGCCGCTGGTCCAGGTCGGAAAGAAATCGGCGGCCAAGAAGGGCGAGAAGGCCGCAGCACCCGGCAAGCCGCAATCGGTCGCGCAGAAGCTGCAGGCCTGCCAGGACATCGACGACGCCACCAAGGAGCGGCTGATGTGCTACGACGAGATCTTCAAGCCGCAGCCCAAGCCGAAGGCCGCCCCTGCCAAGGGCGTCGCCGAATGCCGGTTCGTCAAGGAAGAGGACGAGCGGCTGACCTGCTACAACGGCTTCGCCGACAAGATTCCGCGCCTGCCGCGCTAGCCGGTTCCGGCCACCCGGGCGGATTCCCGCAGCCGGTTACCCGCCTGATCTGGCGGACATGAAAATGCCGCCGCAAATGCTTGCGGCGGCGTGTCGATTGGCGATTGCGGCGTGTCGTTACCTACCAGGTGCCGAAGCCGCCGAAGAAACCCATGCGCGGCTGCTGCTGCGCCACACGGTAAGGCTGATACATGCCGGGCTGGGCCAGCCGCATCGGCTGCTGGGAATGGGTGTGGCTGCGCGCAATCTTGTGCTTCTTCGGCGCCTGCACCGGCTGCTCGGCCGGCTTCGCCTCGGCCACCACCGCGCCTTTCTGCGCGTCAGCCTTCTCCGGCGGAATGAACTGGGCGAACGTGTTGCGGACGCGGGCCTGCGCCGACGTATCACTGGCAGCCGCCGGGGCCGCTGCGGCAACCGCGTTCACCTGCGACGGAACGATAGTCGGCAGGTTGGTGTCGTACACCACCCGCTCCGGCAGTTTCTGGGTCGACTTGATGCGTACCACGGTCTTGCTGTCGACGCCGGGCGACGACAGGCCCTGGCCGGCGACCACGGCCTCCTGCGGTACGATGGCATTGACGACGAAGAGCAGCGCGAGCAGCACGCCACCAACGAACAGGAAATAACGCGCCACAGGCATTTTGGTAGCTCCCCCCGCGCTACGGGCGCGGTTCAACTCGACGCGACGACATCTGTCATCGCGCAACGAATTCATCGTCTGCGCATGATCACCCGGACAGACGCCATCCTGCGCTTCCGGGTCGTTCTCTAACGGTCGGCTTATTAGTTAGTTCCTGCCTGGCCGTTACGGTTCACCCGGCAAGTCAATTCCCGGTCACTTTTTCGAGATGCGGGGTTGGGAGCGTTTTCGAGCGAAGTGGGTACCGGTTCGCGTGAAGAAAACGCGTCAAAACAAAAAGCTAGAGCTTCGGTTCTGATTAAATCAGAACCGAAAGTGCTCTAGGCGCGGCTGGCGGTCACGACCGTGCATTTCGCCTTGTTTGCGTTAACATTTACGAACCCGATCAGCATCGGCGGGTAGGTCTTGCGGCTCTTCATGGCGATGGTGTCCGGAATCAGCCGCTTGCGTTCGGTCACGGGGCTGCCGTCGCCGCGGATGAAGGCGCAGGCGATCTCGATATCCTTCACCGCGAAATCATTGGCGTTGCGCAGCGTCAGGGTGACCAGCACCTTCGAACCCAGCCCGCCGCGCCGCCAGGATTGCGAGGCGATCCGCAACCTGTCCAGCGGCGATCGTTCGGTACCCGGCTCGGACGCCTTGGCCGCCTCGGCCGGCTGAGCGGCGGTGGCCACGCCGACGGTGGCCGGCTCACCAGCCGGTGCAGCTGGCACATCCTTTGCGGCTTGATTTGCGATCTGGCCTTGCTGCGCCCCGGTCGATGCGTCCTGCACAGTGCGGATGACGGCGGAAGACACCGGCCAGACATCCTGATCTCCGGCATCGCTCGGCTCGGGAAGCATGAACCACGCCGCAATTCCGGCGACCGCGATGATCGACAGCAGCAGGCTGGCGTAAAGGCCGCCCTCACCGAGACGCCCGGCGGTAAACCTTCGAAGCGACGCCAAGCCGATCCGCATCGTCGTGCCCTCACCCTCGACGCCCGATCAAGCCGCCACCCAGCACAGAAGCCGCAGGCATCGCAGCATGCGGCATCCGGGACGGCCGCAGGTCGAGCGGCCACGCGAGAACAATCACCGACGGCCGGAATGGTTTCATTCCGGGACGACAATCTTGCGGCTGGCATCACGGAGGGATGGTATCCCAACGGACCGATCGCTAGATTTGCGCCGCCCGAGAGCGAGTGCCGCACCCCAAGCGCGCGCGAGAACTACAAGGAGATCGCAATGCCTGTCGTCACCTGGGACCACGTCCATCTGCGCAGTCCCGATCCCGAGGCCACCGCGACCTGGCTGCGCGACATTCTCGGCGGCGAGATCATCCGCGGCCCCGGCCGCATCGACGTCCAGCTCGGCGGCGCCAAGGTGTTCATCGCAGAGGTGACGCATGGCGACGGCGTCAACGCCCCGCCGGTGACGCCGTATCAGGGGCTCGATCATTTCGGCCTGACCGTGAAGGACATCGACGCGGTCGCGGCCGAGATCAAGGCCAAGGGCGTCGAGTTCACCAAGGAGCCGACCACGATCCGCCCCGGCGTGCGGATCTGCTTCATCCGCGGCCCGCAGGGCATCTCGATCGAGCTGCTCGAGCGCGACCAGAAATACGTATGAGCGAAGACCGGTCCGCTACGTCATGCTGCCGGGCATGAAACAGCGGATCGTTACGCCCATGTAGCTCTTGATCGGCCAGACCATGGCGCGGCCGACCCGGTTGGGCTCGGTCACCACAGCCTCGTCGGGGACGTCGACCCAGGCTCCGTCGAGACGCACGCGGTAATGCCCGTCCTTCGATTCCCAATCGACGTCGCTGACCGCGCTGCCGTCGGCATCCGAGCAGCACGGTCCCTTGCCGCTGCGCAGACCGTCGAACCATTCCTTGAGCGGAGAATTGGCGTAGCGTCCGTCGGGATCGCGCGCCCGCGCGATTTGTACGGCCGCGGCCAACACCAGCATCATCAGCCCGAGAGACACCATTACACGGCCCGCACGACGGGCCCAAGTTCCATTGGCAATGCGAGGGCGCGCCAATCGGCCGCCCGAATCAATCCAGTCTGACATGTGTTCGCTCCAGCACTCACCGGCCAGTGCAACCAGAGCTATGCATTTCGCGGGCCAGTTCGATTCGCGCGCACGGTCCGCTGTCATCGCGCCGTCACACCGCCTGGCAGGAACCGAGGGTTCACGGTCAGTCCGGATACCCCCGGAATCAACCTGCCGCATTGCACGAGGTTGCTCGCTTTGGCATAAAAAACCAATCCGGATTGCTGCGGGCGCGGCAGCCGGTACATGGGACGTTATGAAGAACGGGCTGTACTCAATCCACGTCACCCTGCTTGACGGACGCGTCGGCAAGGGCAGCGGAGTGATTCTTTTCCGCGACGGGCAAATTCTCGGCGGCGATGCCTATCTCTATTACACCGGCAGCTACACGGTGAAGGGTGACGCGTTCAAGGGCGAGGTCCTCGTGCAACGGCACACCACGCCGCGCGAGACCGACAACCCGCTGTTCGGCGGGCCCGCGCCGGTCGGCATCGGCGTCTCCGGCACCTTCACCGACACCCGCGGCACCATGAGTGGCACCGCACTGGTCGGCAAGGCGAGCCTGATCTTCGGCGCCACGCTGCACAAGCTCGCGGATATCAATTAGGGAATCGAAACTATCAGACCCGTCACCCTGAGGAGCGCGCCCTTGCGCGCGTCTCGAAGGGTCGACGGCCATCAGCCGGGCCGTGCATCCTTCGAGACGCCGCTTCGCGGCTCCTCAGGATGACGGGGATAGCATGCAACAGCCGATCCACGTCATTGCGAGCGAGGCGAACCAATCCACCCCGCCGCTAGCGGAACGATGGATTGCTTCGTCGCCATCGCTCCTCGCAATGACGCCGTTGGAAACCGCCTCTCACGTCGCGCCGTGCGCCTCGACATAGAGTGCGTAGATCGAATGGCATGACGCCATGTAGAGCCGGTTGTTCTTGGGTCCGCCGAAGGTCAGGTTCTCGCAGCGCTCCGGCAGGCGGATGAAGCCGAGCGGCCTGCCCTGCGGGCTGAACACCATGACGCCGTCGAGATCCTCAGGCCTGCCCTTGAGCTGATAGACCTTGCGGCCGCCCGTCTCGACAGGCTCCGACTGCAGCGCGCCGTTGCTGCCCCAGCCGCACCACAGATTGCCGTCGCGGTCGACGCGGAAACCGTCGAGCGACCCCTGGTCGGCGGCGTCGATCAGCTTGGTCTTGTTGCCGACCGTGCCATCGGGATTGACGTCGTAGCTCCAGATGCTGCGGTTCGGCGTGCCCTTCCACTCGACGACGTAGAGCTTCTTCTCGTCCGGCGAGAAGGCAAGCCCGTTCGGATTGACCAGATCGGTGATGACGGCGGTCAGCTTTCCGTCGGTGCCGATCCGGAACACGTTGGTGTTGTCCTGCTCGCGCTTGGCCTTGAAGCCCTCCCACTCGCCGGCGATGCCGAACACCGGATCGGTGAACCAGATCGTGTCGTCGGACTTCACCACGATGTCGTTCGGCGCATTGAGGCGCTTGCCCTCGAAACCGTCGGCCAGCACGGTGATCTTGCCGTTCTTCTCGGTGCGCGTGATCCGCCGCGTCACCGAATGCTCGCAGGTGACGAGCCGCCCCTGGCGGTCGCGGGTGTTGCCGTTGGCGAAATTGGCGGAACTGCGGAAGACGCTGAGGCTGCCGTCCTTCTCGCTGTACTTCATGATGCGGTTGTTGGGGATGTCGCTGAACAGCAGATAGCCGCCTTCGGGGAAGTATACCGGCCCTTCCGCCCAGCGCATCCCGGTCGCAACCTGCTCCAGCGTAGAGCTGTAGAGCCGGTACTTGGCAAAAGCCGGATCGAGGATTTCGACGGCCGGATCCGGATAGCGCTGATTGGGCTTGAACGGGAACGACTGCGCCATGGCGCGGCTGGCTGCTGCGCTCGCCATGCCCGCGCCGATGCTGGCCATCAGATTGCGCCGTGAAATCATGTCGTCCTCCCTGCCCGTACCGTCCGTTGATCCCTGGGTCGGCTGGGCGAGCGGTAGGAGCGTTGTCGCCGACGGTCCAATGCCGTTCGGGCATCGATCAATGCCGATCGAATATGGATGCCGCCGCAGTCGGCGCGTCCATTGCTCAACCCGTCATCCTGAGGTGCGAGCGGAGCGAGCCTCGAAGGATGCACGGCCCGGTCGGTGGCCGTCGATCCTTCGAGGCTCGCCTAAGAGGCTCGCACCTCAGGATGACGGACCTAAAGCACGCGGTCGGTACCGACTCATCTTCGCACCTACTCCGCGGCCTGCTCCAGCGGCGCGACGCGCGGCAGGATCATCTGGATGCGGGTGCCGTTGCCCGGCGCGGACTCGAGCGAGAGCCGGCCGCCGAGGCGATTGGTGACGATGCTGTAGACGATGTGCAGCCCGAGCCCGGTGCCGCCCTGGTCGCGCCGCGTCGTGAAGAACGGATCGAAGGCGCGGCGGCGCACGTCGAGGCTCATTCCGCAGCCATTGTCGGCGAAGATCACCTCGACATAGTCGTTGCCGGAGGCGTGCACCTGGATCTCGACCTCGCCGGCCTTGCCGTCCGGGAACGCATGCGCGACCGCGTTGAGGAACAGATTGGTCAGCACCTGGCCGTACGGCCCCGGATAGGAATTCATGATCAGGTTGGGCTCGCAATCGACGTTGAGCGTCAGATTGTGCTTGCGCAGGCCGGGCCGCAGACTCATCACCACCTGCTCGGTGAGATCGCCGAGATCGAAGGTGCGCTGGTCCGAATAGTTGCGGTCGGCGGCGACCTGCTTGAACGACTGGATCAGCTCGGCGGCGCGATTCAGATTGGCGACGAGCTGCGAGGAGGCATCCCGCGCCGTGTTCAGGAAGTCGTTGAGGCTCGAGCGGCGCAGATCGCCGCGCTCGACCTGGGTCGCGAAGTTCGCGGTCTTGCGCTCCAGCGCGGACGCCACCGTGAGGCTGATGCCGACGGGATTGTTGACCTCATGGGCGACACCGGCCACCAGGCGGCCGAGCGCTGCGAGCTTCTCGGCCTCGATCAGCGAATTCTGGGTTTCCCGCAGGTTGCGCAGCGCCGCCTCCGCCGAATCCCTCGCCTTGCGCATCTCCTGTTCGGACCGCTTGCGCTCGCCGATGTCGAGCGCGACCGTGACGATGTTCTCGATGTCGCCCTGGGCATCGAGAATCGGCAGCTTGTTGACGAGCCATTGCCGCATGTTGCCGGCTGCGTCCTTGTACTCTTCTTCATAGAAACCAAGCTCGCGGCGCGCCGACAGGACGCGCTTGTCGTTCTCGTCGGTCTTGGCTGCGCCATAGCGCGACATGAGCTCGGCGGTGGTCTGGCCGATCGCGTCCTGCGGCTCGATGCCGAAGATGCCCGCCATGTAGCGGTTCATCAGCACGTAGCGCAAATTGCGTTCCTTGACGTTGATGACGGCGGGCACCGTGTCGATGACCATCTGCAACAGCCGGCGGCCCTCGGCGATGGCGTCCTCGGCGCGCTTCTGGTCGGTGATGTCGCGTACCGTGCCCTCGTAGCGGACCACCTCGCCCTCGTCGTTGCGCACGACGGTCGCGGAATCGGACAGCCACAGCGCGGTACCGTCGCGCGAGCGCACCTGATACTCGTAGTCGCGCACCGTGCCGTCGCGCCGCATCAGCTGCTGGTACTGCTCCCGTGCCGCCGGATCGACATAGACGGTGGAGGCGATGTCGCCGATGCCGTTGATCAGGTCCTGCGGCGTGGCATAGCCCATCATCCGCGCCAGCGCCGGATTGGCGTTGAGCAGCGCGCCGCCCGGCGTCGTGACGTAGATGCCGTCGACCGATGCCTCGAACAGCTTGTGGTAGCTCTCCTCGGCGAGCCGCTGCTCGGCAAGCGCGCGCAGTGCGGCCTCGCGCGCGCTGTCGGCGTCGACCAGGGTCTGGCGGAACACTTCGGCGGCGCGCGCGATGTCGCCGATCTCGTTGTCGAGATCGGCGCCCGGAATGAACGCGCTCTTCTCGCCGCCCGCGACCTTGCGGATCGATCCGGCGATCCGGGCGAGCGGGCGAACGGTGCGGCGAACCACCAGCACCGAAGCGAACATGCCGATCAGCACCCCCGCCGTGCCGAGCACGATGCTCTGCCATTTTGCCTCCGCCAGCGTGCGCGCAAAATCGCGCGACAGCACATGGCCGCGGCGCGAGCTGAGCTCGCGCAGCAGCTCGGTGACCTTCTGGATCAGTCGGCCTTCGGCGCCGAGTACCTCCCGGTCGATGTCGGCGATCTGGCCCTCGCGCACCGAAATCGCGCTGATCGCCTCGGCATAATTGTCGACCGCGCTGCGCAGGGCGGGCTCGGCGATGGTCATCGCCCGCATGCTTTGCGCGGCCTGCTCGGCGGCCGACGTGTTGTGCGCCAGGAGCGCGGTGGCAATTCGGCTCTGCGCCTGCAACAGCGCATTTGCCAGCGCCGCGTCATTGCTCGCGTCGACCGCCTTGTCGAACGCGTCGCGCAACGGCGGTAGCCCGGCGACGATCTCCGCGCGGCGGCTGAGCAGCGCCGAGATGCGCTCGATCCCGCTGCGGTAGGTCGCCAGCCGCTGGGTGACACCGTCGATCATGTCCTGCTGCTCGGGCGCCAGCTCGATCCGGGTCTTCTTCAGGATCTCGCTCAGCGACTGGGCCGCCTCTGCGACCTGGGCCGACTGGTTGCCGGGCTCGGTGACGAAGTCCCGTGCCGCCAGCCGCAGCTCGTTGGTGCGACGGTCGATATCCTCGGCGATGTCGCCGACGCTTTGCAGCCGCTGCAGCTCGGCGAAAGTCGTATCGATGTGCCGGATCGCGATCACGCTGGCCGTGGACGTGATGATGATCACAGCCAGCACCAGCAGGAAGCTGCCGAACGTGAGCTGGCCAATGGAGAGGGAGAACGCACGCGGCGCTTGCGAATTCGGCGGCAATTCAGCGGTCATGTCATCAAGGCCGGGGTCCAATGCACCCCAATATACGGGAAATTACGGGCTTTGGGGAAACATGCTGGAAGCCCCTCGCCGGCCGGCGGTGTGACCCGTGTCACCCGGGGGCCGCCGGTGGCCGATTCCGGCACAGGATGACGTCCATCCAGCCGGCAGCCGGTTTCGGGAGACAGGACATCAGGCGCCGGCAGCCTTCGGCGCCGGGATCGTCATCGCCGCGATGACCTCAGGCCGTGGTGGTCCTTCGCGCAGGAATCGTCATCGCGGCGACGCCGACCACGACGCAAGCGAGCCCGAGCCACGCCGTCGGGCTCAGCCGTTCGCCCAGAAAGGCGACGCTGAGCGCTACTCCGATCGGCACCCGCAGATAGGCCTGCGCGGTGGTGCCGACCGAGCCCAAGGTCTGGATCAGGCGGAAGTAGATCGCGAAGGCGATCGCGGTCGAGAACACCGCAAGCGCCAGCAAGGCGAGCAGCGAGCTGGTCGACGGCGCCAGCGTCCAGGGCCGTTCGACGGCGAGGCTGAGCGGAATCAGGACTGCCGCGCCCGCAATCAGCGAGCCCGCCGCCGGCGCCATCGGATCGAGCTCCTTGAAACCGCGGCTGAAGATCGCAGCGCAGGCGTAGCAGATGGTGGCGACGACGATCGCGACCTCGGCCACGATGCCCTCCCCGACATCGCGGAACGCATCGACGCCAACGATCAGGCAGATGCCGGCCATGCCGGCAATCACCCCGAACAGCTTGCGCGGGCTGGCGGCCTCGTGGCGGGTGATCGCGACCGTGAACAGGAAGGTGAAGATCGGCGAGGCTGAATTGAGGATGGTGGCGAGGCCGGCATCGACGAAGCGTTCGCCCCAGGCGATCAGCGTCCACGGGATCACGCTGTTGAGGCAGGCCTGGAAGATGAAGCGGCGCCAGGTCGCGCCGTCTGTCGGCATCGCGACGCCGCGCATCCGCATGATGACGAGCAGCAGGAGCCCCGCGATTGCGGTACGCGCCGCAATCAGCGTGATCGGCGGGATAGTCGCGACGCCGAGCTTGATGAAAGTGTAGGAGCCGCCCCAGAGGGTGGCGAGCGTGAGCAGCAGCACCAGCTCGAAGCCCATACGGGGCCGGCGCGCGTCGCCGGTCGCGGGGCCGCTCACGACGCGCTCCTTGCGAGCCAAGCGGCGGTCGCCGCAAACAAGCCTTCCCGCCCGTGTTCAAGATGCATCAAATGCGTCGCCCTCGGCACGACGACATCGGCCTTCTGCGAGGCGCCCAGTGCATCTGTCAGCCAGGCTGCGTCGCCATCCTGGCAAAGGTTGTCCCATTCCCCGCGGACGATCAGCGTCGGCGCCTGGACGCGGCGCGGGTCGTAGGGAAGCTGCCCCGACATCGCGGCGATGATGTCGGCCTGCGGCCCGTTTGGAATCCGGACCGCCGGCGGGTTGCGTCCGGTCGCGCCGGCATCGCTTGCCAGATAGGCCGGGCCCCACTCGGCGAGGTCAGGCTCGATCAGCACCGGCGGATGCGACGGTGGGACGTCCTCGACAAATCGTTTCAATTGATCCGCGATGGAGACCTCGCGCCATGCGCCGATGCTCTCGGGGAGCGGTAATCCCTCCAGCTCGCGCCGGACGATCGGCGCGAACAGCACGAGGCGGCCGACCGCATCCGGACGATCGGCTGCAAAACGGCTGGCCGCCATCGTGCCCCATGAATGCGCGACGATGTGAACCGGCGCACCGGCACGCACCTTGCGGATGTGATCGACCACCGCATCGACCTGAACGGCGGCTTCCGGCGCTCGGCCGAGCGGCAGGACCCCGCTCGCGGGCATCGACATTTGCCGCGGCCTGCTCGAGCCGCCGAAGCCTGTGAAATCGAAACCCCAGACGTCGAAGCCCGCGACATTGAGATCGTCCGCCCAGGACCGCCCGCCAAAGCGATAGCCGACCGACAGCGACGACGGGAACGTCGCGCCGTGAACGTACAGCACCGGATCGCCCGCGCCCGGCCAGTGCCGCAGCAGCACGGAAGTGCTGCTGTCGGGAAGCTTCAGCTGTCTCTCGAGGGAGTCTGTCACGTCAATCTCCGTTGCGCCGGGCAGCTCTGGCCCGCAAGGATCATTGACGCACTTATATCGGGTCCGCGACGTCTATACTTCGGTACTCGCCGAAGCGTGTCGGAGCGGTGCGCCGTGCGGTTCGAGCCGCCGCATGAACGTCGACGGCATCATGCCGAACATGTCGCGGAACGTGCTCGAGAAATGGGCCGAGCTCGCAAAACCCGCTTGATGGGCAGCATCCGTCAGCGACATCCCGTGCCCGACTGCGCTCACAGCGGCGCGCATCCGGCTCCATTGCCGGTAGCGGCGCAACGGCAGGCCGGTCTGCATCTTGAAGAGATGCAGGAAACGCGATGTCGAGAGGCCCGCTACGGCAGCCAGTTGCGCAAGCGAGTGCGATTTAGCGGGCTGATCATGCATCCGCTGCAACGCCGCCGCGATCCGCCGATCCGCGTCTGCCCGCGCACCGATGCCGAGCATGGCCCCCAGAGCCTGCCGCGCCTCGCGAGGCGCGAGACGACCATCGGCAATGTCGCGCAAGGTCTCGATGAGGGGTTCCTCTCCGGCTATCGTGAACGAGGCACGCAGCCTGGCCTGCTGCATGCGGGAGGAGATGACGGCGAGATCGCGGCTGAGTGGATCGAGATAAAGGAATGCCATTCGGCCGCGCGCGATCCGGAGGTGATGCAGGGTGTTGGGCGGAATCAGCACGCTCCGCGTTGAGCGAAATGCCCCGTCGTCCTTCTCCGGATCTTCTGCGACGTCCAGCGAATGGTCGAGCCCGATCGCCAGCACGGCCGTGGCGTTTCGATGCGGCGTCAGGCCGAACGCCGGCCCAAGGTAAAGCACGCGCGGCCCCCATCCGATCAATTTTGCCTGCAACGGCTTCGCGCAGCCAGTTTCTGAAAGCGTCGCCATGCCGGTCAGTCTATCGCAATTCGCCCATTTGCGGAGCAACAGCATGACAGAGCAGGTTTCACTTCAGGCTTCATCCGGCAGCGACGCCATCCGACACGCCATCTCCCGCTATGCCCAGGCATGGGTCGCCGGTGACCGTCAAACCATGGTCACCTGCTACCATGATGATTTCACCCTTCATTATTTCGGCAGCAATCCGCTTGCCGGCGTGCATCGTGGCAAGGCAGCCTCGCTGGCCATCCTTGCCGAGGTCACACGGCGCACCAATCGCAAACTCGCGGGCATCGTCGACACGATGGTGGGCACCGAGCGCGGCGGCCTGCTGGTCCGCGAAATCTTCAACCCCGACGGCAACCCCGTCGAAGTCGAACGGCTGCTGATCTATTCGGTCCGTGACAGGCTGTTGTCGCACTGCTGGGTCTACGACCAGCAACAAGCGCTGATCGACGGAATTCTTGCCAGCGCAGAGCTTACGACAACGCGCTAGCCCAACGCGCCGACGTCGAACACCTCGCCGTCGTAGCCGGCTTCCTTGGGGATGCGGAGCTGGCGGCCGGCGGCGGTCTTGGTCATCACCGGCATCACGGCAACGATCGGCTTGCCCTTGCTGTCGGCGAGTGCGGCGCCGACGTTCGGCTGCTTGCCGAGCCTGATCAAATTGCGCGTGGTCGGGAATGGCAGCTTGAAGCGGCCGGTCTCGCCGCCTTCCAGCGCCTCGCGCGTCGACACCCAGATCGAGTCGGTCGATTCCTTGCCGTCATGGGCGCCGAGCTGCTCGGGCGGCGCGGCGGCCAGGAAGAACCAGGTGTCGAAGCGCTTCGGCATGCCTTCCGGCGTGATCCAGTGCGCATACGGCACGAGCTCGTCGAGCGCGAGCACCATGCCATTGTCCGTGAGCACCTTGAGGAAGCTGATCTTGCCTTCGTTCAGCGCTGCACGATGCGCGGTCGCGATCTCGTTCGCGCGCTTCGCGTCGACCAGATCCTTCGATCCCTGGGGCCGCGCCAGCAGGATGCCGCTCTCCTCGAAGGTTTCGCGGATCGCGGCGATGCGGAAACCGAGCGCGTCACCGTCGAGCCCTGCCCCGCCGGAACAGAGCGCGGGATCGGCGGCGATCTCCTTGTCGTTCTTGTCGACGCTGCCGCCCGGAAACACCAGCGCACCGGAATTGAACTCTATCTGGTGATGGCGGACCATCATGAAGACTTCAATTTCGGACGACGTTCCGTCACGCAGCAGCAGCACGGTCGACGCAAAGCGCGGGGCAACGATCTCGGTCATAATTATCCTGCTGCACTGGATTGCGGTTGCAGATTGGCGCGACGATCGACGCGTGCCACGCGGGAGAGCAGATAGTCGACCTCCGCCCTCGCCTGTGGCGTGATGACAGCACCGGGCTTGCGCTGGGCGCTGGAGGAAATGATGCCGCGCTTCTGCAGCACGTATTTGCGCACGGTGAGACCAACGCCAGGCTGTTGCTCGTAGCGGATCAGAGGCAGATGCGCGTCGAACAGATCATGCGCGGCATCGCGTTTTCCCGCCTTCGACAGATTGACGACGTCGATCAGGAGTTCGGGGAATGCATAGCCCGTCATCGCACCGCCGGCGCCGCGCTCCATCTCGAAATCGAGGAACAGGCCGCCATTGCCGACCAGGATCGACAGCGGCCGCAGCGAGCCGTCCTTCTGGAAGTTGCGCAAGGTCGAGATCTTCTCCAGACCCGGCCAGTCCTCGTGCTTGAGCATCACGCAGGACGGCGAGTCCATCACGATCTTGCGGATCACCGCGGGCGTGAACACGACGGTCAGCGTCAACGGATAGTCCTGCAGCACCCAGGGAATATCGTCGCCGATGGCTTCCTGCGCCTGTTTGAAATAACCAATGATCTGGTCGTCGGTGCGCAGATGCGGCGGCGGCGCGATCATGACGCCGGCGGCGCCGGCATCCATCGACTTCTTCGCCAGCGAGCGCATCGTGGCGAAGCCCGGCGCCGAGACGCCGACGATCACCTGCAGCTTCTTGGCGCGCTTGACGAAGCGCAGCGCGACCTGCTCCGCCTCCGCGGCATCGAGCTTCGGCGCCTCGCCCAAAATGCCCAGCACCGTGACGCCGTCGCAGCCGACCTCGGTGTAGAAATCGGTCAACCGGTCGATCGATGCCTCGTCGATGCGGCCGTCGTCGTGGAACGGGGTCGGCGCGATCGCGAAGGTTCCTGCGGCCTGGGCGGTGAGTTTGGTCATGGGTGCCTCATCTGTTTCCGCCTCTATACAGCGTCATTCCGGGATGCGCCACTTGGCGCAGGCCCGGAATCCATAACCACGATCGGGGGTATGGATTCCGGGCTCACGCTTCGCGTGCCCCGGAATGACGTACGGTCAGAACCGCCGCGCGCCCATCTTGATCTGCTCCTCGGAGAAGAAGATCTCCTTGGCGTGGGTGGCGATGTCCTCGGCTTTCCAGCCGGTAAATGGCGGCTTCCAGCCCTCCATTTCCATCATCCGCATTTCGCGGACGCCGCGCGGGCCCGAGACCCCGAGCACCTTGCCGGTCTGGTCGCCCGACAAATCGCTGACCATGTAGAGCACGGCCGGCGCGATGCCGTCAGGCCCCAGCGCCGCACCCGGGTTCTCCTTGTAGCGCGGCAGGTCTGCCGTCATGCGGGTCAGCGCGCCCGGCGCGAGCGTCCAGATCCGGATGTTGTACTTGCGGCCCTCGATCGCCAGCACGTTGGAGAGGCCCCAGATGCCGCCCTTGGCCGCGCCGTAATTGGTCTGGCCGAAATTGCCGATCAGGCCCGAGGTCGAGGAGGTGTTGACGATGACGCCGCCGCCATTGTCACGCATCCATTTGAACACCGGCTGGGTGCAGCAGAAGGTGCCTTTTAGATGCACCTTCATCACCCTGTCCCAGTTCTCTTCTTTGGCCTTGTGGAAAGTCTCGTCGAGCAGGATGCCGGCGTTGTTGACCAGGATGTCGGCGCGGCCGAAATGCTTGATGGCGTCGTCGAACACCGACTGGCCGCCGGCCAGGGTCGAGATGTCGGCGCCGTTGGCGACCGCACGGCCGCCCTCGGCCTTGATCGCGTCGACCACCTTGTCGGCCATCGACTTGTCGGAGCCCGAGCCGTCGCGCGGACCGCCGAGGTCGTTGACCACCACTGCCGCGCCCTCGCGCGCAAACAGCTTCGCGTAGGCTTCACCAAGTCCGCCGCCGGCGCCCGTGATCAGCGCCACCTTGCCGTCGAGTAATCCCATGGTCGTTTCTCCGTTGTTTGGTGTCCCGGACGCGATGCAGCGTCAAACGCTGCTTCGCAGAGCCGGGACCCATGCCCGGCAACTGGGCCCCGGCTCTGCACCGCACCGCTTGCGCGCTGCGCTGCGTCCGGGGCACGAGAGCTACGCCAGCACCGTCTTGCCGCTCTTGATCACGGTGACGCCGCGCGACTTCACCTTGGCTTCGAACGACACCACGTTGCCGTCCTTCCACAGCTCCATGGTCACGGTCTCGCCGGGAAACACCGGCGAGGAAAACCGCGCCGCGTGTTGCTTGAAGGCGGACGGATCGTAATCGGCATAGGTCTGCAGCACGCCGCGGCAGGTGATGCCGTAGGTGCACATGCCGTGCAGGATCGGGCGCGGGAAGCCGGCTTTCTTCGCAAATTCCGGATCGGAGTGCAGCGGGTTGCGGTCGCCGCAGAGCCGGTAGATCAGCGCCTGGTCGGGCCGCGTCGTGATGTCGACCACCTTGTCGGGCGCGCGCTCCGGCACCTTGTGCGGCTCGGGCTGGCCGTCGGATGGGCCGCCGAAGCCGCCATCGCCGCGGGCGAAGCGCGAGGCCACGAGCGTGGCGAGTTTGTCGCCCTTCTCGTCTTTCAGCACGGTCTGGTGGCGGATCACCGCGCCCTTGTCCTTGCCCTTGTCGAACACGTCGAGCACGGTCGAGTCGGCCGTGATGTGGGCCGCGGTCGCGAACGGCTTGTGGAAGGTGATGTCGCGCTCGCCGTCGACCACCATCACGCGGTTGAGGTTCATTTCGCCGGGGCCGGCGCCCCAGGCCGCGACCGACGCGAACGTCGGCACCACCCTGAGCGGGCGCGGCGTCAGCACGCCCTCATTGACGAAGGCGAGTTCCTTCTCGTCCATCGGATCGGCGCCGAGACCGATGCCATAGGCATAGAGCATCACGTCACGATCGCTGTAGCTGTATTTCTGGCCCAGATTCTTCAGGGCCATCAGCTGTTCGTACACGATTGGCATTGTTGTTTTCTCCCCGAACCGTTGTTTCTTCGGCGCTGCCCGTTATTGCGCCCTCTCCCCTTGCGGGAGAGGGCTGCACCGGTCACGCAACAAACTCACTTGGGAGAGGGGTTGCCTCCGCGGAACGACTTTGTTCGTGGAGAGACACCCCTCTTCCGGCAGCCTTCGGCTGCCACCTTCCCCCGCAAGGGGGGAAGGTACTTCTTAGGCCGGTGTGAAGAACGGCAGCGGCGCGCCGTCGGTCGGCTTCCACACCACCTTGACCTTCTGGCCGATCTTCACCTGCTCCAGATCGCAATCGACGATGTTGGTCTGCAGCGACGGGCCTTCCTTCAGCGTCACATAGGCGATCGCATACGGACCGGTCGGCGACTTCCGCATCAGGCTGTAGGTGTAGACCGTGGCCTCGCCGCTCGACTCTTCCCACACCGTCTTGTCGGAGAAGCAGAACGGGCAGATCGCGCGCGGGAAGTAATGCGCTTCGCCGCAGGTGGTGCAGCGCTTGATCATGAACTTGCCCGCCTTCGCCGCTTCCCAGAACGGCACGGTCTCCGGATTGGTCACCGGGGCATTGTACTTCTTGGCTTCAGACATCACGCACGCTCCAGAATGCAGGTTGACGCGGCGTGGCGAACGCCGAGCAGACCGCCGGTGCCGTGGGCGATCGCGAGGTCGCAGTTCTTGACCTGCACCTTCGGATGCGCCTCGCCGCGCAACTGGCGCACCGCCTCGAGGATCTTCGTCATGCCGCCGCGATTGACGGGATGGTTGCTGCACAGGCCGCCGCCGTCGGTGTTGAACGGCAGCTTGCCGACGCCCGAGATCAGATTGCCGTCGGCGACGAACTTGCCGCCCTCGCCCTTCTTGCAGAAGCCGAGATCCTCGAGCTGCATCAGCACCGTGATGGTGAAGCTGTCATAGATCGAGGCGTATTTGATGTCCTTCGGCGTCACGCCCGCTTCCTCAAAAGCACGCGGGCCGGACCACACGCCGGCGGAGTATGTCAGATCGAGATCCTTGCCGCCGCGCGGGCCCTTCATCGCCTCGCCATGGCCGATCAGGCGCACCAGCGGCTTCTTCAGCCTCTTGGCGATCTCCGGCGTGGTCACGATCATCGCGCCGCCGCCGTCGGTGACGACGCAGCAGTCCATCCGGTGCAGCGGGTCCGAGATCATCGGCGAGTTCAAGACGTCCTCGACGGTGACGACCTCCTTCAGCATCGCATGCGGATTGTATTGCGCGTGATGCGAGGCCGCGACCTTGATCCAGGCGAGCTGCTCGGAGGTGGTACCATAGTCGTGCATATGGCGCATGGCACACATGCCATAGGCATTGTGCGTGGTAGCCCCGTAAGCCAGTTCGAAGTCGGCCTCGGCGCCGGAGGCGCGCGGCGGCATCGGGCCGGTGCGCGGCTTGCCTGCCAGCGTAATCAGCGCGACCGAGCATTTGCCCGCGGCGATCGCCTCGGCGGCGTGGCCGAGATGGATCAGATAGGAACAGCCACCGGTCTCGGTGGAATCGACGTGACGCAGCTTCCTGGTGTTGAGGCCGAGATAATCGACCATCGGCCACAGCCCGCCCGGCGCATCGCCGGCGCAGAAATAGCCGTCGATGTCGTCCTTGGTCAGCCCGGCATCCTCGATCGCACCCTTGGCGACCTCGGCGTGCAGCTGTGCTGTTGATTTATCGGGTGCATGCCGGGTGGGATGCTCGTAGATCCCGGCAATGTAGGCCTTGCCCTTGATGGTCAAATCGCTCTCCGCTGGCGTTTCTCGCTCCAGCGTTTTTCTGAACCGACGGCGCGACCTTGGCAAGCGCGGAAATATTCCGTCAGGCGAGACTGTGTCCGCAACTCAATCGTCGTCCCTGCGAAAGCAGGGACCCATAACCACAGGGTCGTGTGGTGGGAGTGAGCTGTGGCCCCAGCGTCGCGCTACAACGAAGTGCGGTGGTTATGGGTCCCGGCTTTCGCCGGGACGACACCAAATTTGCGACTACGCCCTACTCCGCCGCCATCTGCCGCGGAGCGGGCGGCGGGTTGGCGAGGTCGGCGGCGAGTTGCGCGTAGCGAACCTTGGCCTCCTTGATCGCCTTGTCCTTCACCGGGCCGTAGCCGCGGATGCGGTCGGGCAGCGACAGCAGGTCGACCGCGATGTCGTGGTTGAGCGGCGACAGCAGGGTCAGCACCGTCGCGACATCCTTCTCGTAGCCCGCGATCAGATCGCGCTCGAGCTTGCGATCGGCGTTGTAGCCGAAGACGTCGAGCGGCGTGCCGCGCAGGAAGCGGAATCGCGCCATCATCTTGAACACCGACATCATCCACGGCCCGAAGGCGCGCTTCTTCGGACGGCCCTGCGCATCGAGCCCGCCGCCGAGGATCGGCGGGGCGAGATTGAAGTTGAACTTGAAGTCGCCTTCGAACTGATCACGCAGCTGCTTCTCGAAGCGGCCATCGGTGAACAGCCGCGCCACCTCGTACTCGTCCTTGTAGGCGAGCAGCTTGGCGTAGTTGATCGCCACCGCGCGCGGCAGCACTTCGCCATAACCGCCCTTGGTGGCGGCCTCGCGGACCTGATCGACCAGCTTGCGATAGCGTTTTGCCAAACGGGCATTCTGATAGTCGGTCAGAAGCGCCATGCGATGGGTGATGATCTCGTCGAGCGACATCGCATCCAGCGTCTTTGCTGGTGCGGCAGCGTCATCCTGACCCTTCATCATCGCAGCGAGGCGCGCCGGATCGGCCGCAGCGAGGCGCCCGAGCTGGAACGCCTGGGTGTTCATCTTGATCGAGACGCCGTTGACCTCGATCGCCTGCTGGATCGATTCTGCCGACAGCGGCAGCAGCCCGCGCTGATAGGCAAAGCCCATCATCATGATGTTGGTGGCAATGGAGTCGCCGAGCAGCGCTTCGGCCGGCTTGGTGAAGTCGAAGAACGCGGAGTCCTTGCGCAGCTCGGTCTCCAGCACGCTGTTGACCTTGCGGCTCTGGAAATTGAAGTCGCGGTTCAGGATGAAATCCGCGGTCGGAATGATGTGGCTGTTGATGATGCCGACGGTGCGGCTCGCTTCACACAGCGAGATGGTGTCCTTCGAGACCGCCACGACCTCGTCGGCGGCAAGGACGAGATCGGCCGTGCCGGTCACGATGCGCGAGCAGGTGACATCGGCCGTATGCTCGGAGAGCCGGACATGGCTGAGCACCGCGCCGCCCTTCTGCGCGAGGCCGGACATGTCGAGAATCATCGAGGCCTTGCCCTCGATATGCGCGGCCATGCCGAGCAGCGCGCCGATGGTCAAGACGCCGGTGCCGCCGACGCCGCCGACCGCGATGTTGTAGGGCCGGTCCAGCGCGGGCTTCGAGGCCGGCTCCGGCAAGACGCCGATATCGCCAAGCTCGGTCGGCGCACGACGCTTGAGGGTGCCACCGTCGACCGTGACGAAGGACGGGCAAAAACCCTTCACGCAGGAATAGTCCTTGTTGCAGGTCGACTGGTTGATGGTGCGCTTGCGCCCCAATTCCGTCTCCAGCGGCTCGACCGAGATGCAGTTCGACTGCACCGAGCAGTCACCGCAGCCTTCGCAGACGGCCGGATTGATCAGCACGCGCCGCGCCGGATCCTCCATCAGACCGCGCTTGCGGCGACGGCGCTTTTCCGCGGCGCAGGTCTGCACGAACACGATCGCCGAGGTGCCCTTGGTGTCGCGGCACATCTTCTGGACGTTCTCGAGCTCGTCGCGGTGGAACAGC
The DNA here is from genome assembly GCF_049075665.1 of Bradyrhizobium sp. B120. NCBI lineage: Bacteria > Pseudomonadati > Pseudomonadota > Alphaproteobacteria > Hyphomicrobiales > Nitrobacteraceae > Bradyrhizobium > Bradyrhizobium sp. B120. The sequence goes on from NZ_CP185242.1 coordinate 5,130,396, forward strand.
TTGACGCCCGGCGCGATGGTATCAGCCGGATAAGAATCCGGATTTTCTGAGACCAGATAGATCTCGCGGATGCCTTCGGCGTGGAGCTGGAAGGTGATCTTCTGCGGCGACAGATCGCCGTCGTGGTGCTGGCCGCCGGTCATGGCGACCGCGTCGTTGTAGAGGATCTTGTAGGTGATGTTGGCCTTGGAGGCGATCGACTGGCGGATCGCCAGAATGCCGGAGTGGAAATAAGTCCCGTCGCCGAGATTGGCGAAGATGTGGTTCTCGTTGGTGAACGGCGCGATGCCGACCCACGGCACGCCCTCGCCGCCCATGTGGGTGAAGGTCTCGGTCGAGCGGTTCATCCACAGCGCCATGAAGTGGCAGCCGATGCCGCCGAGCGCGCGGCTGCCTTCCGGCACCTTGGTCGAGGTGTTGTGCGGGCAGCCCGAGCAGAAATACGGCGTGCGGCTGACGGGTGCCGTCGCCTGCATCTGCGACGACTGGCGACCGTTGAACCAGTCGGCCTTAGCGCGCAGCATCTCGGCGATTTCAGGATTGAGATTAAGTCGAAGCAGCCGTTCGGTGAGCGAGCTCGCAAGCGAGGCCACGCTGAGCTCGGCGGCGAAGGTCAGGAAACGCTTGTCGTGATCGTCCATCTTGCCGACGATGCGCGGGCGCACGTCGTCGCGCCAGTTGAACAGCTCCTGCTTGACCTGGTTCTCGACGATCTCGCGGCGCTCCTCGACGATGAAGATCTCATCGAGGCCGACGGCAAAATTGCGTACGCCTTCCGGCTCCAGCGGCCAGGGCATGCCGATCTTGTAGAGGCGGATGCCGATCTGGGCTGCGATCTCGGGCGTGATGCCGAGCTCGCGCAGCGCCTGGCGGATGTCCTCATAGCTCTTGCCCGAGGCCATGATGCCGTAGCGCGCGTTCGGCGAATCCATGGTGATACGGTTGACCTTGTTGGCGCGGGCAAAGGCGATCGCGGCAAAGCCCTTGTAATCCTGCAGCCGGCGGTCCTGCTCGAAGCGGTCATCGGGCCAGCGGATGTTGAGGCCGCCCGGCGGCAGCTCGAAATCGGCCGGAATGATGAACGGCGTCATCTCGTCGGTGAGGTCGATCTCGGCCGTGGTCTCGACCGTCTCGGTGATCACCTTCATGCCGACCCAGCAGCCCGAGTAGCGCGACATCGCGATACCCAAGAGGCCCATCTCGATCATTTCATGGATGCTGGAGGGGTAGAGGTAGGGCATCAGCGCGGAGATGAAGGCGTGGTCGGACTGATGCGGGACGGTGGAGGATTTTGCGCCGTGGTCGTCGCCGGCAAGGCAGAGCACGCCGCCATGTTTGGCGGAGCCCGCCGCATTGCCGTGGCGGAACACGTCGCCGCAGCGGTCGACGCCAGGGCCCTTGCCGTACCAGATGCCAACGGCGCCATCATATTTGGCGCCGGGCGACAAAGCGAGCTGCTGCGAGCCCCAGATCGCGGTGGCCGCCAGATCCTCGTTCACGCCGGGCTGGAATTTGATGTTGTATTGTTCGAGATGCTTGCGGGCTGCGAACAGCTGCTGGTCGTAGCCGCCGAGGGGGGAACCGCGATAGCCGGAGATGAAGCCTGCCGTGTTGAGGCCTGCGGCGCGGTCGCGTCTGATCTGCGCCATAGGCAGGCGGACCAGCGCCTGGATGCCGGTCATGAAGACGTGACCGGTGCCCTGTGTGTATTTCTGGTCGAGGCTGATAGGCCCTTGGTTGATTCCCATTTAGCCCTCTTTGCGCTGGTCGCGACGCCTGCTTTTTAGCTAGTCATCCGAACTTGTTAGAACCAGTCTATGTCGGATTTTCCGGGCGGCGCAGCACAATTCTGGGCGACCAAGCCCGTCGCTCAAAAATCGCAATATCGTGCCGGGAATATCGGAGCGCCGTTTCGGTTTCTGTCGCAGGACAGGCCCGCGGCGAAACGGCATAACGCGTCGTGTGGACCGAAAGGTGATTGGATGCGGCGACGACGTCGAACGACGGGGGCGATTCTGGCCGGTGTGCTGTTGTGCGGTGCGTTCGCGGCTCGCGAATGCACCGCCGCGCCAACCGACGACGTCATCGCCCGCGGCAAGGCGCTCACGATCGCGGGCGACTGCGCAAGCTGCCACACAGCCGACCCGGCAAAGCCCTTCGCCGGCGGCAAACGGATCGACACACCATTCGGCACGGTGTTCTCGCCGAACCTGACGCCCGATCACGATACCGGCATCGGCGGCTGGAGCGACGACGATTTCCTGCGCGCGCTGCGTAGCGGCGTCTCGCCAAACGGGGCACATTATTACCCCGCCTTCCCCTACCCGTATTTCACGAAGCTGATCCGCGACGACATCCTGGCGATCCGCGCCTACCTCGCGACGCTGGCGCCGGTCAGCAACAAGGCGCCACCGCCGAAGCTGCGCTGGCCGTTGAACTACCGCGGGCTGATGCGGGCCTGGAACGCTTTGTTCTTCACGCCGGGGATCATCCAGCCGGACCAGAGCAAGGCTGCGGAATGGAATCGCGGCCACTACCTCGTCGAGGCCCTCGCCCATTGCGGCGCCTGCCATACGCCGAAGAATGCGTTCGGCGCCGACAAGCGCGACCTGGCGTTCGGCGGCAGCATGGTGCAGGGCATGTTCGCGCCGAGGCTCGACGGCGCCGAGCGAAGTGGGCTGAAGTCCTGGAGCACCGGTGACATCGCCGAATATCTGCAGAGCGGCCGCAACGGGCACAGCCATGCCGGCCCGTTGATGTCCGAGGTGGTGGTCAATTCGACCTCGAAGATGAGCGACGCCGATGTGCGCGCGATCGCGGTCTATCTGAAGAGCCTGCCCGCCGGCGCGCCGGAACCTGTGGTTACCCCGCCCGCGCCGGCGCAGATGAGCAACGGCGAGCGGATCTATCGCGGGGCCTGCGTCGCCTGTCATGAGCTCGATGGCTCGGGCGCGCCGCGGATCTATCCGCCGCTGCCCGGCAACGCCAATCTGCAGTCGGACAACCCGGCGAGCACGCTGCGCATCATCCTCGACGGTGCGCAGACCGTGACCACGCCGCGCGCGCCGAACGCAGGCTCGATGCCGGCCTATCCGAAACTCACCGACCAGGAGGTCGCCGATGTCGCGACCTATATCCGCAATGCCTGGGGCAATGCGGCACCGGCCGTGAGCGCGGACGAGGTTGCGAAGGCGCGGACAGCGAAATAGCCGTTCAGCGCTCCTCGCCGCTGAACACGAATTTCGGCATCTCCCATTTGTAGCGGATCGCCAGCATCCGGAACGTCAGGCCGAGCACGAAGGTCAGCCCGGTCCAGAGCCAGTCGTTGAGCTGCAGCCCGGTGCCGATCGCATAGAACAGCCCGGTCACCACGGAAACGCTGGCGTAGAGCTCGCTGCGAAACAGCAGCGGCACCTCGTTGCAGAGGATGTCGCGAAGTACGCCGCCGGCGCAGCCGGTGATCATGCCGGCGACGATCACGATCGGCAGCGAGGCGTCGACCTGCCAGGCCACGTCGCAGCCGGCCATCGTGAACACCACAAGCCCGATCGCATCGAGCACCAGGAAGGCGAGATTGAGCCTGACCACCAGCCGCGCCAGCAGGATGGTGGCGAAGGCGCCCGCCGCCGCGATCGCAAGGTAGATCGGATGCGCGACCCAGAGCAGCGGATAGTGCCCGAGCAGCACGTCGCGGATGGTGCCGCCGCCGAGCGCGGTGATCGCCCCGAGCATGCAGACGCCGGCCCAATCCATGCTGCGCCTGCCGGCCGCCAGCGCCGCCGTCATCGATTGCGCCGCAACGGCAATGAACGAGAGCACGTGCAGCACCGAATCGGTGGGCGGCATGGTCCACATTGAAAAGGCCCCATGGAACAGGTTCGGAACCCTGGGAATCGGCGGTTCCAGCATGAACGGGTTGCAACATTGGCGCGGAACATCCTCACGCGCCAGCCATTGTCTCCTGCGTTTAGCCTACGCGCTTAGCCTTGACGCTTAGCCTTGGGGGGCTAACGGAGGAACTTTGAGATGGCTTACAACCCTGACGATCCGTATCGCGCCAACCTGACCGATGACGAAATCCGCCGTCAGGCGCGCTTCAACAGCCTGGACAACGAGCTGCAGCCGGATCCGGAACTCCAGGAGGGATCGACCAGCAGCACCAAGGTCGCGATGTTCGCAGTTGCGGTGGCCGTGGTGCTCGGCGCGCTGTTCTACGGCTTGAACAACACGTCGGTCCACGAGGCCGGCACGACGCCGTCGACACAGACCGCGCAGACGCAGCCGATCAACCCGGCCGCGCCGCCTCCGGGCATGCGCGACGTGACGCCGAAGCCGAACAGCCAGCCCGGCGTAACCACGGGCGCGGCGCCGGCCAACCCGTCGGCCCCGCCGTCTGACTTGAACAAGCCGGACATGAACAAGCCGGCCGCCCCGCCGGCCGGGAATGCGAAGTAACGTGTAACGACACTGACCAGGCGCGAGCGGCGGGCCCAGGCGGCCCGCCGCTCTTTTTGCGCGTGAGGTCTACTTGAACATCTTGTTGAGCTCGCCGCCGGGATAGCCGTTGGCGAATTCGGTGAAGGTGCCCTTCTCGGCCATTTCCTTGGCCGCCTTCATGACGCCGGTCCAGGCCATCCGCGCCAGCGCGCCGCCGATGCTGATCCGCCGCACGCCGAGGTCGCCGACCGCTTGCAGCGTCAACTCGGACGCGCCACCAATCAGAAGATTGACCGGCTTCGGCGCCACCGCCTTCACGACCGCGGAGATCTCCTCTCTGGTTGAGATGCCCGGCGAATACAACACATCCGCCCCGGCTTCCGAATAGGCCTGCAGCCGCTCGATCACCAGATTGAGGTCCTTCTTGCCCCACAGGAACGCCTCGCAGCGGCCGGTGAGCAGCACGCCGCTGTGGTCGGCATCGATGGCCTTGCGCGCCGCCCTGATGCGCTCGACCGCGAGCTTGTGTTCGAACAGCGGATTGGCCGCATCACCGGTGGAATCCTCGATCGAGAGGCCGGCAACACCGGTCTTGACGCCGCGCGCGACATTGACCGCAACCTTGTCCGGCTCGACCGCGAAGCCGCCCTCGAAATCGGCGTTGACGGGTATATCGACCGCCGCGCACAGCGCGGTCAGGTGATCGCAGACGTCGTCGACGGTGACGCGGTTGTCGGCCTTGGCGATGGTCCAGGCAAAGCCCGCGCTGGTCGAGGCCAGCGCCTTGAAACCGAGATGTTGCAATGCGCGGGCGCTGCCGACATCGAACGGGTTCGGAATGATGAAGCACCCGCTGTCGTGCAGCTTCTTGAAGGCGGCTCGTTTGTCAGCAGTTGGCAGTGGCATTGGTCGCTCCCTAGAGTCATTGGCCGCGCACAGATAGGCACGCGCTTCTGCGCGCGCTAGAGCTTCGGCTCGTGCACCGCGCGGCTGTCCTTTGGTGCCTGATCGCGTTCGTTCAAGCCATAGTCACGCATCACGCTCGCGACCCGCAGTCGATAATTCTCGAAGATCCGCGCGCGGCCCTTGGCTTGGGTGCGGCGGTGCTCGACCGTGTTGCGCCAGGCTTCTACCGCAGCCTCGTCGCGGAAGAATGACAGCGACACGAACTTGCCCTTCTCGGTCAGGCTCTCGAACCGCTCGACCGAGATGAAGCCGTCGATCTCCTGCAGGATCGGCTTCAACTCGGCGGCCAGATCGAAATAGAGCTCCCGGTGCTCAGCCTTCGGCCAGACTTCGAAGATCACGGCAATCATGGGCGCCTCCGCGCATTGTTGTTGTGGAACGACTATAGCTCGACCTTGCGCAGAAATGTGCGTTCCTCGGCAAGGATGAAGCGGTTTTGTTCCGCGAAGTTAAAGTTCGCCACGCCCTCGCCGTCCTGGCGCAGCCGCGCGCGATAGGCCTCGTAGGCGGCGAGGCTTTCGAACGAGATCAGCGCGAAGGCGATGTTGTTGGTGCCCTCGTGCGGCATCCAGTAGCCGAGCAGATCGCCGCCGCAGCGCGGGATGATCGAAAGCCAGTTCCGCGAATACTCCTCGAACATCGCGCGCTTGAACGGATCGAGCTGGTAGCGGATGAAGACGGTGACGGTCATTGATGGCCTCCTGGTGTTTTCGTCTTTGCGGGCGACGGGCACGATGGACACTACCGCCTTGCCCGACCGCGATGCTTCGGCTATCATCGAACTATGAAAGCAGGACCCGACATCTCCCGGATCGCCGCGTTGGTCGGCGATCCCGCACGTTGCAACATGCTGACCGCGCTGATGACCGGCCGCGCGCTGACCGCGAGCGAGCTGGCGCAGGAGGCCGGCATCACACCGCAGACGGCGAGCTCGCATCTCGCCAAGCTCGAGGCCGGAGGGCTGATCGAGCCCGAGAAGCAAGGCCGCCACCGCTACTATCGGCTCTCTGACCCCGACGTCGCCGATGTGCTCGAGGGACTGCAAGGCATCGCCGCCCGCGCCGGCCATATGCGCGTGCGCACCGGGCCGAAGGATCCGGCGCTGCGCCGCGCCCGCATCTGCTACGACCATCTCGCCGGCGATCTCGGCGTGCAGATGCTCGACAGCATGAAGCGGCAGAAGCTGGTGCGCCAGAGCAAGCAGGCGATCGAGCTGACCGGCGAAGGCAAGCGCTTCATGGCCGAGGAGCTGCAGATCGACGCCGATGCGCTAACGCATCCGCGCCGTCCGGTGTGCAAGGCCTGCCTCGACTGGAGCGAGCGGCGGCACCATCTCGCCGGCACGCTGGGCGCCGCGATGATGGGCCGCTTCACGGAATTGAAGTGGGCCGCGCGCGATGCTGCGCCAGGCAGCCGAGTGGTCAATTTTTCGCGAAACGGCGAGAAGCGGTTCGCAGCGCTGTTCGGCGCGGGCGAGTAACATCGCGCATTGAAGTCGGCATCAGCGCGGTCATTCGCGAACGCTTGCTCCAGCTTGCATCGTTCTCCGATACGCCGTCACGCGCGCCGCTGCGCTGCGTCATGCTCGCGATTGCGAAATGTTTCAAATTGATGCTGGGCTCACTTGCTTGCGGCGCACTGACGCAGCCGTGACGCGCAACATTCATGTCGCATTCAGTCCGCAACATTATGGTCGACGACATCGGGCACGGCTTCTGCAATCATCCGGCCGGGCGAATCGGTAATCTAAAGTTTGTTGCGGTGCCGCAGCGCGGCCGAATTAAAAGGAGAAGACATGAAGTATCTTTTTGCAGCAGCAGTTTTGGTGACGACCGCTTTCGCCGGCATCAGCGCCGCTGACGCTGCCGGCGGCTGCGGCCCCGGCTGGCACCGCGGTCCGTACGGCGGCTGCGTCAGGAACCGCGGCCCCGTCGTCGTCGCTCCCGGCCCTGTCGTTGTTGAGCGCCCCGTCGTCGTCGCACCCGGCGCGGTCGTGGTGGCGCCGCGCGTTCGCGCCTGTCCCTATGGCTTCGCCTGGCGCTACGGCCGTTGCCGCCCGATCTGATCGCGGCACACCTGCGCAAACAAAACCCCGCCTTGCGCGGGGTTTTTCTTTTTCGAGGTGGTGCCGATGTCACCAGCGGCGCCAGTGATGCCTGCGCCAATGGCGATGGCGCCAGCCCCAATGCCGGTGGTGCCAGCGCCGATGATGCCAACGTCGGTGGCCGTGATGCCAGCGCACCTCCTCGGGCTTCAGGCGATCGACCTCGTCGCCGGTGGTGACGGCCGGATGCGCATCGTTGCCGACCGGCGCGCCGGCATCCTGATTGAGCGGAAGCGGCGCGAGCGGCGCCGCCTGGGCGGTTGCGGCAAAAGTCGCCACACCGGCGGCGACACCGAAGGCCATCTTCAGAAAATCCCGGCGTTCCATCAGAGTTTCCCTTTGTTGCTGAGTTGGACCAACTGCGTCAGCCAGTCTTTTCGCCGCGACCTGAACGCTGGCTGAACCACGCACTCACGTTTCAGGGAATTCGACGCGGCGCGGCGCTATTCGCAACGGCGTGACGTCACACAACCATCACGACAGTGCCGCCTCGCGTTCTACCCGTCATGCCGATTCCGACCGTTTCACGAACGGAAGAACGGAACTAGCATCACGCATCACAAGACCATCTCCGGGAGGCCGCCATGAAGTCAGGACAACCGATCAAGGATGCCAGCCATCTCTACGAGGTCGAGCGCCGCGCCCAGCACGCCGCCCGCCCCGGCTTCCGCATCATGGAGTTGCAACTCTCGCCGACCCAGAAAGTGCCCTGGCACACCCACAGCAACATCTCCGACACGTTCTATGTGCTGGAAGGCCAGATGCGCTTGTTCCTGCAGGAACCGAAGGAAGAGGTGAACCTGAAGGTCGGCGAGGTTTATGCCGTGCGGCCGACCCGCCCTCACCTCGTCACCAACGCCGGCACGACGTCGCTGACGTTCCTGATCCTGCAAGGCGTCGGTGAGTACGACTACGTGCCGCTGGCAGCGAAGTAAGGAGCGAAACTCCCTCCGCCGTCGTCCCGGCGAAGGCCGGGACCCATAACCACAGGGGCGTGTTGTTGAAGCAGGTTGTGGTCCAAGCATCGCAAACCAACTTGCATTCGTGGTTATGGGTCCCGGGTCGCGCTTCGCTTGCCCGGGACGACGCGGGGATTCGTCATTCCGGGGCATGCAAAGCATGAGCCCGGAATCCATTCTTCCACGAGCTGTGCGGCCCAATGGATTCCGCGCTCTCGCCTAAGGCGAGCCCCGGAATGACGGAATACGGTCGGTAAGATGATGAGTATTGCGCGCCTCGCCGTACCATCACATCAGCTTCAGCGGCGCGTCGTGCACCAGTCGAAGATCGATGTTGCCGATCAACCGCGCACGGCGTGCCTCGGCCGTGCTGATCGCGGCCTCGGTCTGCCGCAACGTGCTCACATTCGATCCAAGCGACACGATGCCGCCGAGCACTAGCGCGATCGATCCGAGTGCCGCGGTCTCACCGGAACTGAACACACCGAGCAGCGCAGCGGCCAACAAAATGAACCCGCCGGCGATCGCGACCTTGGAGCCGAGAATGATCCGCCGGGATCGTTCGGCGCTCTCGGCAAGCTCCTCGATCTGCGCCTCGATCTCGGAAATCTCGTCGGTCGGCTCGTCTTCGGTCATCAGGTTCGGACCTGTAGGGCGGGTTAGGCGAAGCCGTCACCCGCCGCGGATCGTGCGGAGCGAAGTTGGTGGGTTACGCTTGCGCTAACCCACCCTACGCTTCCATCACAACGGCAGATTGTCGTGCTTCTTCGCGGGGATCTCGACCTTTTTATCCCTGAGCATCGCCAGTGCCCGGGCGATCCGCCGCCGCGTCGAGTGCGGCATGATGACGTCGTCGATGTAGCCACGCTCGGCGGCGATGAAGGGCGACAGGAAGCGGTCTTCGTATTCCTTGGTGCGGGCGGCGATCTTGTCGGGGTCGCCGATGTCAGAGCGGAAGATGATCTCCACCGCGCCCTTGGCGCCCATCACGGCGATCTGCGCGGTCGGCCAGGCGTAATTCATGTCGGCGCCGATTTCCTTCGACGCCATGACGTCGAAGGCGCCGCCATAGGCCTTGCGGGTGATGATGGTGACGAGCGGCACCGTGCACTGCGAATAGGCGAACAAGAGTTTGGCGCCATGCTTGATCAGGCCGCCATATTCCTGCGCGGTTCCGGGTAAGAAGCCCGGCACGTCGACGAAGGTGACGATCGGGATGTTGAAGGCATCGCAGAACCGGACAAAGCGTGCGGCCTTGCGCGAGGCATCGCTGTCGAGCACGCCCGCCAGCACCATCGGCTGGTTGGCGACGAAGCCGACGGTGCGGCCGGCAATGCGGCCGAAGCCGGTGACGATGTTTTTCGCGAAGGTCTCCGAGATCTCGAAGAAATCGCCCTCGTCCACGACTTTCAGGATGAGCTCCTTCATGTCGTAGGGCTTGTTCGGATTGTCGGGGATCAGCGTATCCAGCGACATGTCGACCCGGCCGATGTCGTCGAAGCTCGGCCATTCCGGCACGCCGTCGGTGTTGTTCGACGGCAGGAAGTCGATCAACCGGCGCATCTGCAACAGTGCATCGACGTCGTTCTCGAACGCACCGTCGGCGATCGAGGAGCGCGTGGCGTGCACAGATGCGCCGCCGAGTTCCTCCGCCGTCACCACCTCGTTGGTGACGGTCTTCACCACGTCGGGGCCGGTGACGAACATGTAGCTGGTGTTCTTCACCATGAAGATGAAGTCGGTCATGGCAGGCGAATAGACGTCGCCGCCGGCGCAGGGGCCCATGATGACGGAGATCTGCGGGATCACGCCCGAGGCCTGCACGTTGCGGCGGAACACGTAGGAATACCCCGCCAAGGCTGCGACGCCCTCCTGGATGCGCGCGCCACCGGCGTCATAGAGGCCGATGATCGGCGCCCTCGCCTTCATCGCCATGTCCTGAAGTTTTGTGATCTTCAGCGCATGGGTCTCCGACAGCGAGCCGCCGAACACTGTAAAGTCCTTGGCAAAGACAAAAGTCTTGCGGCCGTTGACCGTGCCCCAGCCGGTGACGACGCCGTCGCCGGGGATCTTGTTCTTCTCCATGCCGAACTCGATCGAGCGGTGCTCGACGAACATGTCGAATTCCTCGAACGAGCCCTTGTCCAGCAGCAGCTCGATCCGCTCGCGGGCGGTGAGCTTGCCGCGGGCGTGCTGCGCCTCGATGCGCTTTTCGCCGCCGCCCAGCTTGGCGCCGGCGCGCCGCTCTTCGAGGGTGTCGAGGATGTCTTTCATTTGTTTCCGCCCGTGTTAGCTACAGTCCGCGTCCCGGCGCGGGCCGAGGCCCGCTTCGTTCGGAATGGCTTTAGCACGGCCATTTCGGAACCGGAAAGGCGCTTGTGACCGGGTTCGGGCGCAAAAACGGTAGGATTTTCCGACATCTGGGGAGACAGCGATGACTGATACGACCACGGCCGAGACCGGCGCCGCGACCGGCGGGGTGCGCACCCTGCTCCGGCTCGAGGGGCTGGTGCTGTTCGTCGGGATGACCGTGCTCTACTACAAGTGGGAGGGTTCCTGGCTGATCTATGTCCTGCTGTTCCTGGTGCCGGATATCAGCTTTGCGGCTTACCTGATCAGCCCGCGGGCCGGCGCCATCGCCTACAACGCCGCCCACACCTATCTGGCGCCGGTGGCGCTGATGACGCTGGGTTTTGCCGGCGAAGGACCGCTGGTGCTCTCGATCGCGATGATCTGGCTTGCCCATATCGGGATCGACCGCGCGCTCGGCTACGGGCTGAAATACCCAAGCGGGTTTGGCTACACCCATCTCGGGCGAATCGGGAAAGCGCAGGAACCGGCTTAGCGCCCGCCGCTTTTTCAAACGCGTCATGCCCGGCCTTGCGCCGGGCATGCTGTCTTCACTTTCTATCGGAGAGGACCGACGTGCTCACGCGAACCTTCGCGCGAACACCACGCAGGCGACGACGAGCATGGTCGCTGCGATCATCGACCACGCAACCGGCTCGTGCAGCAACAGCCCGGCCAGTGCGAGGCCGAAGAACGGCTGCAACAGCTGCAACTGGCCGACACTGGCGATACCGCCGAGCGCAAGGCCGCGATACCAGAACACGAAGCCGACCAGCATGCTGAAGATCGAGACGTAAGCGAGCCCGAGCCAGGCCGGCGCACCGATGCCCTGCCAGCTCGGCGGCAACGTCATGATCGTCATCACGAGCACCACCGGCACTGAGAGCACCAGCGCCCAGGAGATCACCTGCCAGCCGCCGAGCCGGCGCGACAGCGCCGCACCCTCGGCATAGCCGAGGCCGCAGACGATGACGGCCGCAACCATCAGCAAGTCGCCGGTCAGCGACGCCGATCCGTCGCCCGACAGAGCGAAGGCGCCGACCGTCGCGCTGCCGATGCAGGAGAACAGCCAGAACAGCGGCTTCGGCCGCTCGCCGCCGCGCAGCACGCCGAACACGGCGGTCGAGAGCGGCAATAGCCCGATGAACACGATCGAATGCGCCGAGGTGATGTGCTGCAGCGCCAGCGCGGTCAGCAGCGGAAAGCCGATCACGACGCCGAGGGCTACGATGGTCAGCGACACCAGGTCCTTGCGCTGCGGCCAGGGCTGCCGCAGCACCGCCAGCAGGGCCGCGCCAAGCAGCGCCGCGATCGCAGCCCGTGCCGAAGTCAGGAACAGCGGCGAGAAACCGGCAACCGCAACGCGGGTTGCCGGCAGCGAGCCGCTGAATATGATCACGCCGAGCAGGCCGCTGCCCCAGCCTTCGAGCGACCCGCCGCTCGCCTCGCCCGCCCATGTCTTGGAATCGCTCATCGCACACCTCGTCTTTCGCGGGCGAAGATAGCGGCGACGGGCTGGCCAAGGCAGCTACGGATCAGTACAATATCGCCAAACTGTATGGGTAGAGGTAGGCATACACTTGCGGCAACCATCTAACCATCGCGCCGTTTTGGCGCCGAAGGCGACCCGGACCACCGAGGTGATGAACGCGATCCGCGCCAGGATCGCGAGCCGCGCGCTCGCCGCCGACGACCGCCTGCCCTCGATCCGCAGCTTCGCCGCGACCATGGGCGTCTCGCCCTCGACGGTGGTCGAGGCCTATGACCGGCTCGCCGCCGAGGGCCTGATCCGGGCGCGGCCGGGCTCGGGCTTCTATGTCTCGTCCGCAGCGCTGCCGCCGCTGGCGCTGGCCAACGACCAGCCGCAGCACGACCGCGCCGTCGATCCGTTCTGGGTGTCGCGGCAATCGCTCGACGCCGCGAGCGGCGCGCTGAAGCCGGGCTGCGGCTGGCTGCCCGCCGACTGGATGCCGACCGAGGCGCTGCGGCGTGCGTTCCGCGGCCTGGCGCGTGCCGAGGACGCCGTGCTCGCCGATTACGGTGCGACGCGCGGCTCGCTGGCCCTGCGCCGCATGCTGATGGCGCGGTTCGCCGACGAGGGCCTCGAAGTGTCGCCCGAGCAGGTGCTGCTCACGATGTCCGGCACCCAGGCGATCGACCTGATCTGCCGCTTCCTGCTGCGGCCCGGCGACACGGTGCTGGTCGACGATCCCTGCTATTTCAATTTCCGGGCGCTGCTGCGTGCCCATCAGGTCAAGCTCGTCAGCGTGCCCTACACGCCATCGGGGCCCGATGTCGCAAGCTTCGAGGCGGTGCTCGAGGCCGAGCGGCCGCGGCTCTACATCACGGTATCCGGGCTGCACAATCCGACCGGGGCGACCATGTCGCCGCAGACCGCACACCGCGTGCTGAATGCAGCGGCGGCATACGACTTGACGATCGTCGAGGACGACATCTTTGCCGATTTCGAGCCGGAGCCGTCGGCGCGGCTCGCAGCGCTCGACGGGCTGAACCGCGTGATCCGGATCGGCAGCTTCTCCAAGACGCTGTCGGCGTCGTTGCGCTGCGGCTTCATCGCGGCGCGCGCCGACTGGATCGAGCAGCTGGTCGACCTGCAGGTCGCGACCGGGTTCGGCGGCCCCTGCGCGGTCGCGACCGAAATCATCGCGAGCGTCTTGGCAACCGGCTTCTACCGCAAGCATGTCGAGGAGCTGCGCCGGCGGCTGGCGCGCGCCCGCCGCGACGTCGGCGAGAAGCTGCAGCGCATCGGCATCGAGCCGTGGCTGATGCCGCGCGGCGGCTTCCAGCTCTGGTGCCGCCTGCCCGACGGCTGCGACTCCGCCGACGTGGCGCGCGCTGCGCTCGCCGACAACATCGTGCTGGCGCCGGGCAACGTCTTCAGCACCACGCAATCGGCGACCGGCTTCATGCGCTTCAACGTCGCGCAATGCCGCGACCCAAAACTGATGCCGGCCTTGCTGCGGGCGATCGGGCGCTGAAGCGCCCTACTTCTCACCCACCTTGAACGGCTCTTCCTTGCCCGGCGGCACCGTCTCTTCCGCCATCGCCAGCAGCATTGCGACCATCACGTAATTGCCGGCGAGCGCAGTGAGGTCGACGATCTGCTGATCGTTGAAAACCTTCTTGGCCCGCGCATAAGTCTCGTCGGAGACCTTCTTGGTCGTGGTGAGCTCGGTGACGAAATCGTACACCACGGCCTCATCGTCGGCCATTTTCGACGGACGATTGCCGGCCTTGAGCTCGGCGATGACATCGGCCGACAAGCCGGCCTTGGCCGCCAGCGGCGCATGCGCGAACCATTCGACCTGCGAGCGCCACTGCCGGCCGATGATCAGGATCGCGAACTCGTTGAGCTTCGTCGGTACCGAGGTCTGCCAGCGCAGGTAATAGAACAGATCATAGAGCCGCTGGCCGAGCACCGGGCTCCGGATCATCGGATTGTAGGGACCGCCGATGCCGACGCTCGACACCTTCATGATCGCCTCGCCGAGCGGCCGCTGCTGGTCGTTGAGCTGGTCCATCGTGAGCTGCGGGAAGCGCGGCTCCTTGCTGGTGGCCGGCGCCGAAAACATTGTGGCCGCGAGCCAGCCGCCGGCCGCGGCCAGCGTGAGCGACGAGAGCCAGACGGATGCCGATTGCATGGTTTCCTCCGCGATTGCTTTTATCGGAGGATGCTAGTCGAGCCGCGTGCCGGCCACCAGCCGCGGCGCACGCAGGTCAGATCGTCACAGCGCGACGATATCGGTGAGGCATTGCTGCGTGACGCTCATCCGCGCATCGATCTGCGCCTGGGTCTTGCAGTCCATGTTCATCGCGAACACGGTGATCTCGCTGCCCTTCTCGGCCCAGCCGACCAGCCAGCCGAGCGAGCCATGCTCCTTGTCGGTGAGGCCAGTCTTGGCGCGAATGACGGCGTCACCGACTTTCGTGACGGGAAGGATGTCACACACCAGCTGCTGGCTGCGCTTGCCGACCGGCAGCACGCCGCGGCGCAGCCGGTCGAGGAAGTCGATCTGCTGCACCGGATCGATCCGCAAGTTTCCTGTCACCCAGAACTGGTCGATGCCGCCGCCGATGTCGCGGTTGCCATAGTCGATCGTGTCGAGATACTTTTGCATCCGCTCCACGCCGATCCGGCGGGCGATCTCCTGAAACACCGGAAAGGCCGACACCGCGATCGCCGAACGCAGCGTGTGATCCTTGTTCCAGGCCTCGATGCTGCGGGTTGTGCCGTCCCACTTGAAGACGTCCTTGTCGGGATCCTGCACCACGCCGGTCTCGAGCGCGATCAGCGCATTCGGGATCTTGAAGGTCGAGGCCGGCAACTTGCCCTCGCCCGAGCGAACCTTGTCGCTCGCGATGATCAGATAGTCGTCGACCTTGTAGCCGACGAAGGTGCCCTCGGTGCCGAGATCGAAGAAGCGCTTTTGCAGGTCCTCACGAAACTCGCTGCGCTGGTACGACACGTTGGCGAAGCTGCGCGACGGCAGGATGGTGGCGGCAGCAAACAGACCGAGCGCATGGCGGCGATGGATCACGAGAGGACCTGATCTGGTTCGGGTTGACGACGATGCTGATGCCATCGTGGTGAAAGGATGGCAATGAGACTCACTTGTTTGACGCGTTCTTCACGCGAACCGGTGCCCACTTCGCTTGAAAAACGCTATCGCTAGCGCGCCCTGCCCGACATCCGCAGCACGAACACCAGCACCTCGGCAACGGCCTTGTAGAGCTCGGCCGGGATCTCGTCGCCGAGCTCGACATTGGAGAGCGCGCCGGCCAAAACCTCGTTCTCCTCGATCGGGATGTCGTTGGCCTTGGCGACCTCGATGATCTTGGCGCCGATCGCGCCCTTGCCTTTCGCCACCACGCGCGGCGCGCCGGCGTGATCGTAATGCAGCGCGACCGCGAGCTGGTTCGGCGTCTCGCTCATGATGCGCGATCCAGGAAATGGCCGGCGCGCGCGGGCGCAGGCTGCGGCGGACTGCCGTCACGGATCTCGATATCGCCGGGCGTGAGCTCGGCCCTGGTCAGCGCCTGGCTCAGCTCGGAGGCGCCGGCGCGCAGCTGCGCGGCGGTCGAGGGGCGCTCGGCCCACATCCGCACCGAGGTGCGCTCGCCGTTCAGCGAGACCAGCGCATGCACCGGACCGGCCGGCTCGACGTCGAGCGTGAAGCGCGCCCGCCACACCCGCTTGGCGGCTTCGACCTCATTGCCGCCGCCGTCGCGGGAAATCTCGAACTGCGCCATCGCCGTGCCCTGCTGGGTCAGGAACGGGATCTCGAAATTCCAGCGCGGCACCATGGCGTCGAGCTGCGGACGCGTGCCGTCGCCGCGGTCCGGCAGCGAGGCGATCTGCAGCAGCGTCTGCCGCGCGAGTGCCGCGTCAGTGTTTTCCAAGAGGCGGTGCGCAGCGGTCGAAAGCGGTGTGCCTGGCGCGATCGATGGCTCGGCAACGGCCTGCGCCGACGGCAGCGCGCCGTGAAACGGCGGTGGCGGCGTGCTGCCGCGTGCGGGCACGTCGCCGGGCAGCATCTCCCTCGGCGCGGCGCCCTGCCGTGCCGGGTTGCCGAGCTCATGCAGCGCTTCCTGAATGAGATTGAGCGCGCCGCCCGCAGACGGGCCGGCATCGAGCGCATCCGCGAGAGCGCCTGCGAGGCGGGTGGCGCCGCGGGTGAGATCCTCGGCAACTGGCACGCGCGCCTGCGGCAGCAGGATTTCCTGAACCTCGAGCTCGGGCATCGCCGGCGGCACAATGCCCGGCGCCATGCCCGCACTGGCGAGCGCCGGCTGCTGCAACGGCGTGGGCGCAGGCCTTGCGGCATCGCCGGCACCGAGCGAGGTCAGGGCCTGACGCAACACGATCAACGCGGCTTTCAGATCGGGTGCGCTGCCGCTCGCAGGTGTTACGCCCGCGGCGAGCGTCGCCTCCAGCAGCACGCCGGATTTCTGGAAGCCGGCCTTGACGGCATCGCCGCTCAAATTCTCGTTGAGGCCGGTCTGCTGCGCCAGCACCTGCGCGATCGCGGCCTGCAGCTTCGGCGGCAGATTGGCCGCAGCGACCGCGGTGAGATTGGCAAACAGCGGCGCCTGACTGCCCTGCACGGCCGCCGCATCCTGCGCCGTCGCGGTGATGGTGATGCGCTCGAGCGGCGTCAGCGCAACCTTGGGCGACGTGGCGACGGGCTGCGGCGCGGCGGTGACGTTAGCGGCCGCCGGCGACAACTGCACCGCATCGCCCGTGTCGGCCCCCGGCCCGACCAGTTGCAGGCGGATGCCGTCATTGGTCTGCGAGACCGCCAGCTGCAGGTTCTGGCCCGGCTGCAGCGGGACCTCGGTCTGGACGTCGATCGACAGGCTCGCGATCGCGATCCGCACCAGATCGGCCGACAGCACCTTCAGGACCTGGGCATTGACGACGCTGCCGGCCTCCAGCGTGAGATCAGGCGCAACGCTGCCCGCCTCGTTCGAGGCAAGCACCGGCAGCACGGGATTGACGGCGAGTGCCATGTCGGAGGTCTCGGCCAGGCGCGAGGGACGTGCCGCAGGCTAGCCCGGCGTCGTAAACCCCTCGTTAACCGGCAGCCGACCTGAACTCCCTCAGGACGCCGGCGGCGGCCCTGAAATCGGCCTGCCGGGCGGCGCGGCGCGCGGCGACCTCCTCGTCGACGCCCCATTTCTCGATGTTCCAGTCCTCGTCGACATGGGCGGCGGCCCAGACCTGGTCCTCGTCACGGACGCCATGGGCCAGCGCCAGCGCCAGCAGTGCCGAGCCGGTCAGGGTCGTCACCACATGGAGCGCCGCGACCGACCACGGATCGGTCGGGAACGCCGCACGCGCCGCCCTGATCGCGGGCTCGGGCTGGCCGACATGCATGACCCCTTCGGCCATCACGAAATGGGCGCCGAGCGCATCGGCGGCCCAGAACAGGATCGGGTCCCAGTGCCGGGCCTCGCGCGCCACCAGCGTGTCGGGATAGCCGGCGCGATAGAACAGCAGGTCGCTGCCGAGGAATTTTGCCGCATCGTCGGCCACCTCGTCGACGCGATCGATCACCCCCTCGATCACGCTGTTGGCGAGGCGCGTCAGCGGCATGGTCATGGGATCGATGGTCTCGCCCTGCGCATTCCATTCGGCTGCGACCGCATCCGCAATGGCACGGCTCGGCACCACGATCGGCTTGCCGGACGGCGAGCGAATCTGCTTGCCGTCGAGCGTGATCGCAAATCCGCCATCGGCCTCGGCCACGCCGGCGCTGGTGTAGAACCGCTTGCGCTGGGGCTTGCGGATGTGGCGGCGCACCGCCTCCTGCGGGTCGAGCGGGGATTGGTCTGGGACGTCGTCGAAGAGTTCGCGCATTGCGCCGGCCGGCTTTCGCTTGGGAGGATTTCCCTGCAAGATATGCCAGCGGCAACGGCAAATAAAGCTGATGGGACGCGGCAAATTCCTCGCGGGTTTTTCGCTGGTTGCGACGGTTTTCGGAGCCGCCGCCACCGACGCCGGGTTCCGCACACCGGAATCGCTGATCCGCAACGTCTACGCCCATTACGGCAAAGGCAGCGCCGCGTTTTCGAATGGCCTGCCGCGCGACGACGAAACCGCCCGCCAATTCTTCGATTCCGGCCTGCGCAGCGCCTGGACCGCCCTGCACGACGCCCCCTACGATTTCCTGGTGCAGAGCCCGACCTGGCGGCTCGGCCCGATCTCGATCGCAATTCCGCGCCGGCAATTCGACAGGACCGACGTGACGGTGACATTCGACAACGAGGGCCGCGCGGTCACGCTCAACTTCATCGTCGTCAACGGTCCCGACGGCTGGGTGATTGCGGACGTCGAGAGCCCGCACGATTCGTTGCGGATGTTTCTGGCGCAGTTCAGGCGCTAAAGCGCGATGAGAATAGGTTGAATCGTCATCGCGCTTTAGCTTCTTGTTTGAGCATGGTCTTTTCGGAAAACCGCTTCACACTTTTCCGGATCATGCTTCAGGCGACGATCAACGCGATGGTCAGAACGGCACTGAGGCGCGGGCGCGATAGATCCAGACGCTGGCATTGCCGCCGATGCCGCCGAACTCGGCGCCGAGCGCGACCTGGCCGCCATTGGCGAACCTGGCAGTCACCCCGCCGATGGCGCGCGCCGAAAAGCCATCGAGCACGACCGCACCCGGAAGTCCGGACGCCGCCAAGGCCGCGGTCGCGTTGTCGGAATTGAAGTAGTAATCGCCGTACAATCCGACATAAGGCGCCAGTGCGACCGTCGACGACCATGCGACGGGATAGGCGACCTTGACGCCCGCACTGGCCCGCCCGGTCGAGAAGTCGCGCGCGGTCTGCAACGTGCCAAGGGAATCGGTGTAGGCGCTCTCGTGCTCCCATAACGCGTAGATGCGCGCGGAAGGTTCGAACTGCAGGCCGAAGCCCTGATAGCTGCCGGTCAGTCCGCTCGACACCATCCAGCGCTCGCCGCCGAAATTGCCGGATGCGGTGCCCGCGGTGCCGTCATAGCCGATGCCCGAATAGCTGACACCCGCATCGAAGCGGATGGTCTGGGTCAACTTCCATCCGAGATACGAGCCGACCGTCCAGCCATCGCCCTTCAGACGGCCCTGCAAGGCGTCGGACCGATAATCGAACGTCTCATACCCGCCGAGCACGCCAACCACGAAATTCGACGACAGCCGTCGCGTCAATCCGGCGATCAAATTGACCTGGTTGCCGTAGAGCATCGACGCACCGGCGACCGTGCCGACCGCACCGGTGCCGGTGCCCCAATGGTCGAGCACGGCGCCGCGCACTTCCGCCCAGCCGAGCCAGTCGCGTTGTTCGACGTAACGCGGCGGCGCCTTGGTGGGCGCGGCATAGGCCATCGCTCCGAACGCGTCGTCGATGCGCGATGTCGAACGGGTGGTGTTGCCTGGCAGCGTCTGCGCGGCAAAGCCGCGCCCGTTCGATGCGGACGATCCGTCGATGCCGGCAAATGGATCGGCCGAGCGTGGCGCGCGGTCTTCGGACGACTTGCCGTCGGGATCGGCGGCGAAATTGATCCGCATGCCGCTGCCGGTCGGCGTCATGAACGCGCCATCGCCGCCAAAGGCTTCGGAGATCGCGGAATCGATCGCGCCGGAAATCGCCGCACCCGAGTTCTGCGCCACCACCGGCGCCGCCAGCGTCTGCATCGCGCGCAGCTTCAGACTGTCAGCCGGCGTGCTGACCGCCTGGATCAGCGCCGTCGAGGTGCTGGTCACGAACGCCGCGCTGCCGCCATAGACCGCGGTGATGGAGTGCGAGCCGAGCGTCAGCGACGAGATCGTCAATGCCGCAACGCCGCCTCCACCCAATGTTGCGCTGCCGATCACGGCAGCACCGTCCTTGAATGTCACCGTGCCGGCGGGCGTGCCGCCGCCGCTGGTCACGGTCGCGGTAAAGGTCACCGCCTGGCCGACCTGGCTCGGATTGGCCGACGATGACAGGGTGGTGGTGGTCGCCGACTGATTGACGGACTGCGCCAGCGCCGCCGAGGTCGACGGCGTGTTGTTGACGTCGCCGCCATATGTCGCGGTGATGCTGTGGCTACCTGACGCCAGCGTCGAGGTCGTGAATGTCGCGACGCCGCCGGCGAGCGTCACCGCGGCTCCGAGATTGGCGGCGCCATCCTTGAATTGCACCGTCCCGGTCGGCGAAGCGCCGGTTACGGTCGCGGTAAAGGTCACCGATTGGCCCGGCGTGCTGGGATTGAGCGACGACACGAGGCTGGTGCTCGTCGCGGCCTTGTTGACGGTCTGCGTCAGCTCTGCCGAGGTCGAGGTCGTGTTGTTGACGTCGCCGCCATACACCGCGGTGATAGTGTGGCTGCCCGACGCCAGCGATGAGGTCGTGAACGTCGCGACCCCGCCGGCGAGCGTCACCGCTGCTCCGAGATTGGCCGCGCCATCCTTGAATTGCACCGTCCCGGTCGGCGAGGTGCCGGTCACCGTCGCGGTGAAGGTCACCGATTGGCCCGGCGTGCTGGGATTGAGCGACGACACGAGGCTGGTGCTGGTCGCCGCCTTGTTGACGGTCTGCGTCAACGGCGCCGAGGTCGATGGCGTGTTGTTGCCGTCGCCGCTATAAACCACCGTGATGGTGTGGCTGGTTGTCGCCAGTGATGAGGTTGTGAATGTCGCGACCCCGCCGGCGAGCGTCACCGCTGCTCCGAGATTGGCGGCGCCATCCTTGAATTGCACGGTCCCGGTCGGCGAGGCGCCGGTCACGGTCGCAGTAAAGGTCACCGATTGGCCCGGCGCGCTGGGATTGAGCGACGACGTCACGGTGGTGGTACTTGCCGCCTGGTTGACGGTTTGCGTCAACGCCGCCGAGGTCGATGCCGTGTTGTTGGTGTCGCCGCTGTACACGGCCGTGATGCTGTGGCTGCCCGCTGCCAGCGATGAGGTGGTGAATGCGGCGGTGCCGCCTGCGAGCGTCACCGCGGCTCCGAGATTGGCGGCGCCATCCTTGAATTGCACTGTCCCGGTCGGCGAAGCGCCGGTCACCGTCGCGGTGAAGGTCACCGATTGGCCCGGCGTGCTGGGATTGAGCGACGACGTCACGGTGGTGGTGCTCGCCGCCTGGTTGACGGTCTGTGTCAGCGTCGCCGACGTCGACGCCGTGTTGTTGCTGTCGCCGCTATACACCGCGGTGATGCTGTGACTGCCCGTAGCCAGCGACGAGGTGGTGAATGTGGCGACACCGCCGGCGAGCGCCACGGCTCCGAGATTGGCGGCGCCATCCTTGAACTGCACCGTCCCGGTCGGCGAGGCCCCGGTCACTGTCGCGGTAAAGCTCACCGATTGGCCCGGCGTGCTGGGATTGAGCGACGACGTCACGGTGGTGGTGCTCGCCGCCTGGTTGACGGTCTGCGTCAGCGCCGCAGAGGTCGATGACGCGTTGCCGCCGTCGCCGCTGTAGACCGCCGTAATGCTGTGGCCGCCTGTGGCCAGCGACGCGGTGGAAAGCGCAGCGACCCCGCCCGCGAGCGGCACCGCTCCTCCCAGATTGGCGGCGCCATCCTTGAATTGCACCGTCCCGGTCGGCGAGGCGCCGGTCACGGTTGCGGTAAAGATCACCGATTGGCCCGTCGTGCTGGGATTGAGCGACGACGTAACGGTGGTGGTCGTCGTCGTGAGGCCGACGGTCTGCGTCAGCCCGCCGGAGGATGTCCCATTGTTGCTGTCGCCGCCATAGACCGCTGTGATGCTGTGGCCGCCCGCGGACAGCGATGACGTGGTGAACGAGGCGGTGCCGCCGGCAAGCGGCACCGCTCCTCCCAAATTGGTAGCGCCATCCTTGAATTGCACCGTTCCGGTCGGCGAGCCGCTGCCGCTCACCGTCGCGGTGAAGGTCACCGATTGGCCCGGCGTGCTGGGATTGACCGACGACACAACGCTGGTCGTGGTCGGGGCCAGGGTGACGATCTGCGTCAGAGGTGGCGAGGTCGATGCCAAATTGCCGTTGGTATCGCCGTTATAGGTGGCAGTGATGGTATGGCTGCCGAGAGTCAGCGATGAGACGTTGAATATGGCGTCGCCGGCACCGACAAAACTCGATCCCAGGTGGGTGATTCCATCAAAGAAATCCACCGTTCCGCCCGGCACGAAGGGGCCCGTGACCGTCACCGTTGCGACGAGAGTCACCGTTTGACCAACCACGCTCGGGTTCTCTTGCGATATCACGACCGTGGAGGTCGCCTGAGCGAAGGCATCGCCCGCCGCGCCGACAACACCAAGCAAGGTCATGACGAATATACAGGCCAGGCGAGCGGAAAAAATCCGCTTCCGGACCGCCAATAAAATCCAGCGCAATTGCCGACCCCTGCCCGCCGGCGGAACGCTGCAGCTGCAATTGCTTCAGCGCTTCCAATTCCCCAGCAGGACGATCATGCCCACACCCGAGACCCGATTTCCATTACCGTTATCGGCCAGGTTCCCGTTCCTGTGCCTGGTGTGCTACTTCGGCCACTAGCGGATCTCCGGGCCGATCCAGTAGTCGGCGCTCGAACGTCGCTTTGTGTGCGCTTGATGAGAAGCGCGTAACCTCCGACGCAAGCAACCCCAGCCTCGATGACGAGATCGCCGACGCCGAAAAAATATCCGGCGGTTGGCAGGTCCACCCCTTCTCTCCGCAATCCAGTCGGGACACCGTTCATCCGATTGATCGCTCAGCAAGTTTGAACATCTGCGCGCGTTCCGCGTCGAAGTGCCGCAAGATGCTGTCATCTGCACGTTAAAAACCTGCCAGATTTCGGCAACAACGCGCGGCTAGCGTCCCGACACCAAACAGAAGCATTTGTCGACCATCGCGGTCGCAAGACGTGGACTGACGTCACGCGTGACGTCCGTGCGCGCTTGCGCGCCGGTGGCGGCGTATTGGCGGGGCGGCGTGGCGCGACGACTTTCGACCGTTTGTTGTGTCATCGTTGCGGCTTGCCTCGGGCTTGCCGTGAGCGGCATGACGGCCTGGCTCGGCGCAACCGGCCTGCAGAATGCGCCGCGCACGCAACAGGACGTTTGTGCCCGGCCTGAGCCCGGAAGCGCGATCGAGGAACCCGCCGAATTGCGCAGCCGCGACGGCGTGCTCGAGACCGACCTCAGTGTCCACGATCAGAAGCTGCCGGATGGCACGAGTCGCTATTGCTATCTGACGCCGGACGGCAAGCCGTCGCCGACCTTGCGGTTGAAGCCGGGCGATCAGCTGGTCATCCATTTCAAGAACGACCTCGTCGACCTCGATACGGCAACGCCTGCGATCGACCGCCCGCTCGCCGGCGCGCCGATCTGCACGACGCGAAAGCAAGCCGATATTTGCGGGAGCGGCGCGATGACGCCGATCTCGACCAATCTGCACTTCCACGGGCTGACGGTGCCGCCGGTCTGCCATCAGGATGATGTGCTGAAAACCTCGATCCAGCCCGACGACGCGCCGTTCGAATACCACCTGCGCATTCCGGATGACGCGCCACCCGGTCTCTATTGGTATCACCCGCATCTGCACGGCTTCAGCAAGACGCAGGTGCTCGGCGGCGCCTCGGGCGCCATCATCATCGAAGGCATCGAGCGCGCCGATCCACAGCTCGCCGGCCTTCCCGAGCGCGTGCTCGTGATCCGCGACCAGGATCTCGTCAATCCCGATGCGTCGCCGTCGAAATCCGAGCCGGTCATGACCAAGAGCCAGCTCGACAATGACGGCGACGTCGCCAACTCCGGCACCGGCTTCGGCAAGCCGTCGAAGGACCTCTCCGTCAACTTCGTGCCGGTGCCCTTTCCGAACTATCCGCCGGCCCGGCTGACGATGAAGCCCGGCGAGCGGCAGCTCTGGCGGGTGCTGAACGCGTCCGCGATCACCTATCTCAACCTCGCGCTGCTGGTCGGCCGCACACCGCAACAGATCGGGATCGTCGGGCTCGATGGGGTGCCGCTGCAATTTCAGGGCAGCCCGTCGCCGTCAGTGCAATGGGTCAACCATATCGGCCTGCCGCCGGGCTCCCGCGCCGAATTCATCGTCGAGGGGCCGCCGGCCGGCAGCTCGGCCCTGCTGGTGACGCGCGCGGTCGACACCGGGCCCGCCGGCGAGAACGATCCCAACCGCGCCCTAGTGGCCATCACGCCTTCAGTCAACGCGAACGAACCGCAGGCCGCGTTGCCGGCTCATGCCGAGCCGCTGCCGCGACCGGAGCGGCCGTGGGTCGGGACAGTCGCCCCGGTACGCATCCGCAAGCTGTTCTTCTCCGAGCAGCCGGAGAACCCGAACGATCCGAACAGCCCGACCAAGTTCTTCATGACGCTCGACGGCGAGACGCCGAAACCGTTCGATCCGCAATCGGACGTTCCCGACATCACCGTGAGACAGGGCGACGTCGAGGACTGGATCATCGAGAACCGCTCGATGGAGCTGCATGATTTCCACATCCATCAGCTGCACTTCCAGCTGCTCGACTGGTCCGGCGTCGCCGTCAACGAGCCGTTCCTGCGCGATACCGTCAACGTCCCCTACTACAATGGCCGGATGCTGAAATATCCGAGCGTGCGCCTGCGCATGGATTTTCGCGATCCCAACATCGTCGGCACCTTCGTCTACCACTGCCACGTCCTCGAGCATGAGGACGGCGGCATGATGGGACGCATCAGGGTCGCGCCGCGAGACACCGCAAGTTCCACCAAGCCACTTAGTCTGCAAAAAGGAGAGCTTTAATGCGCGACAAGCACAGGTCACGTTGGCTGCAAGGTTGCCGCCTCACCCTCAGCGCGCTTGCGCTGGGCCAATTCACCGCCGGCCCGGTGCTTGCGGAGGACTGGAATCATCACGGCGGACACGGGACACGGTCGCCGATCAAGCACGTGATCGTCATCATCGGCGAGAACCGCAGCTTCGACCACGTGTTCGCGACCTACGTGCCCGAACGGCGCGACCAGAGCGTGTTCAACCTGCTCTCGCAGGGCATCGTCAAGCTCGATCTCAACAAGAACGCGGTCCCCGGGCCGAACTTCGAGAAGGCGCATCAGCAGGCAGCGACGGATACCGGCCTGAACGACGCATTCCTGCTGAGCCCCCCGAAGCAGAACTTCCCCAAGGATCAACTGCCGGCTCCGCTCGTCGGCGGCCCCAAGGTCTCCTACATCCCGAACAAATGCGGCAGCTCGCCGATCACCACCTGCGAGGCGTCGCTTGCGCTGGCGCAGCAGTCGGAATCCGGCCTGCCGTCCGAGTACTACCAGTTCCTGCTGTCCGGCGGCACTGGTCAGAGCTCACAGACGCCCGACCAGCGCATCACCAATGTCAGCGCGCTGCCGGCCGGTCCGTTCCAGCTCACCAACACCGATGCGATGCCCTACGACTCCTATTCGGCAAGCCCGGTGCATCGCTTCTACCAGATGTGGCAGCAGCTCAACTGCAACCACTCGGCGGCCAGCCGCGACAATCCGTCGGGCTGCGGCGGCAATCTGTTCGCCTGGGTCGAAGTCACCGTCGGCGCCGGCGCCAACGGTGCAGCACAGCCCACCAACTTCTCCACGGAATACTCGCCGACGGCAACGACCACCGGCGAGGGTTCGACGGCGCTCGGCTTCTACAACGTGCAGAAGGGCGACGTGCCCTACTTCACCTCGCTCGCGCAGAAATACGCGATGAGCGACAACTTCCACCAGTCCGTCAACGGCGGCACCGGCGCCAACCACATCATGTTCGGCCATGCCGACATGCTCTACTTCAGCGACACCTACGGCAACGCCGCGGTGCCGCCGAACGGCACGCAGGTGTTCGGCGGCACGCCCGACGCCGGCATCGTGCATGAAATCGAGAATCCGAACCCGGCTTCCGGCACCAACAACTGGTACACCGAGGACGGCTACGGCGCCGGCGGCAATGGCGGCTTCCCGCCGCCCTTCCAGACCAGCCCGGTGTCGGGCGGCGGCTCCTACAGCGACTGCTCGGATCCGACCCAGCCCGGCGTCAAGCCGATCCTGGACTATCTGAAGGGGATCCACATCAACGCGAATTGCGAGCCGGGCCACTATTATCTCTTGAACAACTACAATCCGGGTTACTTCGGCAACGGCAAGAACGCCTACACCGACACCAACCCGTCCAACACGCCGTTCACGATCCCGCCGTCGACCCGCAAGAGCATCGGCGACAGCCTGAACGAGCGGAACGTCTCCTGGAAGTACTACGGCGACCAGTGGAACAACTACGTCAACGATCCCTACCAGCTCAATTGGGGTGTGGCTGGTCCGAACGCGGACGAGTACTGCAACATCTGCAATCCGTTCCAGTACGACACTTCGATCATGTCGCACCCGGACCAGGTCGCAGCCCATATCAAGGACTCGGTTGATCTCTACTCCGACCTTTCCAAGCACTCGCTGCCGGCGGTCTCCATCGTCAAGCCGAGCGGCTTCACCGACGGTCACCCGTCGTCCTCCAAGCTCAATCTGTTCGAAGGCTTCGCGAAGAAGATCGTCGACCAGGTCCAGGCCTCGGACTATGCGAAGGACACCGCGATCTTCATCACCTTCGACGAAGGCGGCGGCTACTTCGACTCCGGCTATGTGCAGCCGCTGGATTACTTCGGCGACGGCACCCGTATTCCGCTGATCGTGGTGTCGCCGTTCGCGCGGCACGGCCACATCTCGCATGAATATGCCGATCACGTTTCGATCATCAAGTTCATCGAGCGGAACTGGCGCCTGGAGCCGATCACGAACCGCAGCCGCGACAACTTCCCGAACCCGGTTGCGGCGCCCGGCAATCCCTATGTTCCGGTCAACAGCCCGGCGCTCAGCGATCTGTTCGACTTCTTCGACTTCGACGGCGGCGGCCATCATCATGGTGACGGCGACGATCAGGGCGGCAACTGGAACCACTGATCGCGGCACCTCGCGATACAACAATCCGCCGGCCCGAAAGGGTCGGCGGATTTCGTTTGCGCCCAGCGGATGTCCATAGCCAGCGCGAACCTGTAACGTGTCTTGTGACAGATCTCGTCTCCATGGAAATCCTGTTCAATGACATCAATCGCTTTCCGCCAGGCCCAAGCGGCCGACCTTCCGGCGATCATCGCGCTCCTCGCCAACGACGTGCTGGGACAGCAGCGCGAGGATGCGAGCTCGCCGCCGAACCCGCGATACGTCGATGCCTTCGATGCCGTCCTCGCCGATCGCAACCAGTTGCTGGTCGTGGCAACCCTGAACGACGAGGTGGTCGGGACCCTTCAACTCAGCTTCATTCCCGGAATGGCACGCCTGGGCGCCTGGCGCGGCCAGATCGAGGCGGTCCGAATTGCCGAGGCGCACCGCAGCTCGGGCGTCGGGCAGCAGATGTTCGAATGGGCGATCGCGCAATGCAAAGCGAGAGGCTGCGATCTCGTGCAGCTGACCACCGACAAGGCGCGCCCCGACGCACACCGCTTCTATGAACGATTGGGATTCGTCGGCAGCCACATCGGCTACAAGCTGATGCTTTAAGCTTGCCGCACCGTGCGGCGAGTCCAACCGGCCGCGCGATCACAACACCTCGATGCGGCGCGGCCGAGTGTTGAGATATGGCGCCGGCTTTGGCAGTCTCGGTGAAGACCGGAACGACGCGGGAGCCGACAGCATGCGGCACTTCATTCTTCCGACACCCCTACTGGCCGTCATCTGGCTGCTGCTGCCGCTTCCCGCCCAATCGGCGCCCTGCCTGCTCGTCACCTTGACCGGCACCATGAGCGGTCCCGCCTTGCTCAATGGCGTCGCGGGCGCCGGCACACTCGTGCGCTACGGCGACGACAGTGCCGATTGCGGGACGCTGAGGCTGCAGTTCGACGCAGGCCGCGGCACTGAACTGCGGCTGTCACAACTGAACGTCGAACCTGGCCAGATCGACGCGGTCTTCCTCACGCATATGCACTCGGATCACACCGAGGGCCTCGTCGACCTCCTGCTCGCGCGCTGGAACTGGAATTCCGGCGGGGCCGCGCTCGATGTCGTCTGCAGCAGCGACGCGCCCTCGCCGCTCGGCTTCACCCTGAGCTGTGGCAAGTTTGTCGCGCATATCGGCGACGCCTTCATTCAGTCCGGCGAAATCGCACAGCGGGTTTCAGAGGACAGGAAACGATTGGCGGGCGGACCTGCCGAGCTTGTGCATCTCGTCACGTTCGAGCCGACGGACGAGCCACAGGTGATCTGGTCGAAGGGCGAGGTCCGGGTGAGCGCGATCCGCTCGACCCACATCGCGGGCCATGCCTCCTATCGCGTCGACACGCCGGCCGGCAGCGTCGTGATCGGCGGCGACGCCAGCAATGACAGTGCGGCTCCGCCGCGTCCGACCTCGACGTCGGCGCAAGTCGAGAAGCTGGCACAAGGCGCCGACGTGATCGTGCACTCGACCATGCATCCCATCATGGGTCCGGAGCGCGACAGCGGCATGCCGCCGCCCGTGTTCTACCGCCAGAGCCTGGCGCCCGACCTTGGCGCCATGGCAAAGCGCGTGGGCGCCAAATATTTGATGCTGACGCACCTCGCGCCGCAGGTCGGGGCGACGCATCACGGCCCCTACAAGGTCCCCGGCGGCGCGCTCACCGAAGCGGACTATCGCGCCGCCGCCGAGGCCGGCGGATTTACCGGCACGACGATCGTCGGCTCGGATCTCGCCACCTTGCGCCTTCCCGCCAAATAGACCGGCGCAGCCGGTCCCCGGCCGGCTATCACGGCTTCTGATAGATCACGCGACCCGCACGGATGGTGATGCTCACTTTCGCAAGATTGGCGACGTCGCTGAGCGGATCACCGTCGAGCACCACGAGATCGGCGTCAAAACCCTGCTCCACCTTGCCCTTCTTCGCGGCCTTGAAGAACCGCGCCGGGTTGGTCGTCAGCGAGGCCAGCACCTGGCGTTCCGACAGCACGCGATGCATCAGCTCGAATTCCTGCGTGGTGTCGTACAGCGTGGTGAAGCCGACATCGGTGCCGAACAGCACCGTGCCGCCATTCTCGGAGAACTGCTTGAGCTGGTTGACGGTCGCGGCCACCAGACGGTTGGTGACGTTGGGGTCGAGCACCACCGTCGTGAACAGCGCCAGCGTCGGGATCAGCGCCGTCCCCTGCGCCTTGAACCGCGCCAGCTGGTCATCCGTGTAGCTCCGCTCGCTGGGCGTCGTGTGCGCCAGCACGTCGACGTCCGCTGCGATTACCGTCTCGACGCCGATCTTGTTCTGCGGGTGCGCGAACACCGGCCTGCCCTGCGCATGCGCGACGTCGACGGCCGCCTTGGCGATCGCCGTATCCATGTTGATGACAGGCTTATCGCCCATGAACGCGCCGGTGAACAGCTTGATGCCGTCCTCGCCCATCGCGAGCCAGTCGCGCGCCCACTTCGTGGCCTCCTCAGGTGTCGCAGCTTCGGGAAGCTGAATTTCGGGCGGCAGGTACACGGGATGCCCGCCCTTGGGAAACACGTTGCCGGCGAGCAGGATATTCGGACCGGCGACTTCACCCGCTGCGATGCGCTTGCGCAGCGGCAGCGTGTTGCGTGGATCGGAGCCGAGGTCCCAGACCGTGGTAAAGCCCCAGCGAGTCAGCATCTCCTGCATGTGCTGCGTCAGCGGCGCGGCCGGCGCCTCGCCGGCATTGTGCCAGACATGTTCCGTGAAATGCACGTGGCTGTTCCAGAACCCGGCAACGATGGTCTTGCCGCTGCAATCGATCACCCGCGCATCCGAGGGCAGCTTGACGTCGCCGGACTTGCCGGCCGCGCTGATGACGCCGTCCGTGATCACGATCGCCGCATCCGGCAGCGCGGCCGCATCGGCCGATGCGTAAAGCGTGCCGCCACGGAGCACCACGGTCTCGGCATGTGCCGCCGTAGAGGCGACAGCCGAGCCAATCAGGAAAAGCGCGACGCGTAACCAGGTCCCGGTCATGGACAGCCTCTTTGACGGTTGCATGCCGGCGGTGCCCGGCGCGCGGCAACATAGCCGCGGCGCGATGAGCCGCTTTGATCGTTCTTGCTGTCCGCGACGGATATCGGGAGGCGGCGTCCGCCGTCACTCCTCGGGCGCGTTCTCGATCGGGTCGAACCGGTCGGCCTCGAGCCCGAGCAGATTCCAGGATTGCAGCATATGCGGCGGCAGCGGCGCCGTCGCGTCGATCACGCCGCCGCGCGGGTGCGGAATCACGATGCGGCGGGCGAGTAGATGTAGCCGGTTCTGCAGGCCGCCCGGCAGCTGCCAGTTTTCCTTGTTGAAGTATTTGGGGTCGCCGACGATCGCGTGATCGATATGCGCCATGTGGGCGCGCAACTGATGGGTGCGGCCGGTCACCGGCTTGAGCGAGACCCAGGCGAGCTTCGTCGCCGAGGTCTCGACCACGGCGTAATAGGTCACGGCGTGGCTGGCGCCCTCGTCGCCATGCGCCGCGATCCGCATGATGCTGTCCTCCTCGCTCTCCTCCTTGGCGAGGTAGGTCGAGATGCGGCCCTGCTTCGGCTTCGGCACGCCAGCGACCAGCGCCCAGTAGATCTTGCGCGCGGAGCGATGACGGAACGAGCCGGTCAGAGCGGTTGCGGCGAAACGCGTCTTGGCGATCAGCAGGCAGCCCGAGGTCTCGCGGTCGAGCCGATGCACCAGCCGCGGCTTCTGTCCCTTGGCGTCGCGCATCACCTCCAGCATGTCATCGACATTGCGCGTGATGCCGGAGCCGCCCTGAACCGCCAGACCTGCGGGCTTGTTCAGCACCATCACGTCGGCGTCCTCGAACAGGGTCATGTCCTTGAGGTCCTGGAGGGTCTTCTTCGCCGCTTCAGACAGGCTGGTGGCTGCCTTCGGCGTATCGAGCCGCAGCGGCGGAATGCGGACGCTCTGCCCTTCTTCCAGCCGGTCCTTGCTGTCCGCACGCTTGCCGTTGACGCGCAACTCGCCCTTCCGGACGATGCGCTGGATATGGGAAAACGACAGGCCGGGGAAACGCGCCTCGAGAAAACGGTCGACGCGCATGTTGTCCTCGTCCGCCGTCACCACCACGGTCTGCACCTTGGTCGGCAGCGGCGGCGGCTCGGCGACGCTCTTCTCCGGCTCGGGCACGAAGGGCTTGGGCGCCCGCTGCTTGTCGCCAAGGCGCACCGCTGCTGACTTGCCGCCCGCACGATGCGCCGGCCCCCGCTCAGCGGCCGGGCCGCGATGGGGACGCGCGCCCTTGGCGCGGTCGGCGGCTGGGCGGAGAGGTCTCTTGACGCGGCGGCTCATGGGGTTGCAACTCCGAAGTTAAGCCCGTGGGTAGCGCAAATGCCGCGAATCGTCACGGCGAAATCGGTACGAATCCGGCGCAACATCGGCCATGTTCGGCCGCAATCGGCAATCGGCGGGAGCTTTGGAATGAGACTGGCGGTATCGGCTTTGGCGGCGGCCCTGATGCTCTCCGGACCGGCGCTGGCCCAGCAAGGCCCGATGCCGGAAGATCTGGCCTGGAAGCTGCTGGAACTCGGCCGCGTCATCGACCCGCCCAAGACGGCCGCACTCTACGCGCCACTGCAGCAGAAGGAGCCCTATCAGGGCGTCAAGGTCGAGCGCGACGTCAAGTATGGCCCTGCCGACCGCCATCTGCTCGACGTCTTCACGCCGGACCCGGCGACGGCGGCGCCCCGGCCGGTGCTGATCTACATCCACGGCGGCGGCTTCATTGCCGGCAACAAGCGCAACCCCGGGAGCCCGTTCTACGACAACGTCATGCTGTGGGCCGCCAAGAGCGGCTTTGTCGGCGTCAATGCCACCTATCGCCTGGCGCCGGCCTTTCCCTGGCCGGCAGGCGCCGAAGACATGGGCGCGATCGTGCAGTGGGTCGCAGAGAACATCGCCAGCCGCGGCGGCGACCCCAGCCGCGTCTTCCTGATGGGCCAGTCGGTCGGCGCGATCCATGTCGCGAGCTACGTCTCGCACAGCGAATTCCACAAGGTGAAGGGCGGCGGCCTCGCCGGCGCGATCATGATCCGCCGCGCTTCGTCGAGCAGTTCGAGCTGTTGAAGCAGGCGAGCTGCAAGCGGCCGAGCGGCTGCGTCCGCAGCTTCATGCTGCCGCAGCACAGCCACACGTCGGAGGTCTACGCGATCAACACGCCGGACACGCGGCTGACGGACGAGATTCTGGAGTTCGTGAAGAGCGTCAAGTGACGCGCCAGAGCAATATGAGCTACAGGCCGTCGCAGCGGCGCTGCCAAAATATCGAAAACAACCCCATGCACAGTAGCCGGCGGCGGCCGGCGTTCGACCAGGCAACTTGACACGTCGGGCAACTCAGGGATACATTTCTAATATTCCGAAGCCGCGCAAGTGTCCTCGCCCAAGGTCGTGCACATTTGCGAGCTTCTGCAACTCACGCTCCCACGCTGGCGGGCGGGACCGGGAACGCGCGTCATTCGCAGCCGCAGCCTCTCGTCGAGCACGCGGACTCGCTAAGGCGCAGCCACAACCGGATTGACGCGAGTTGAACAAATTCAAGGTAGTTGGCGGCGAGCTTGTCAATGGCTCGGCCGTGAGGCTCAAGTGGTCGCTATGCACCCGAAAGCGGACCTATCGTGCTTACCTTGAGTTTTGTCGTTCATGACCCGAATCGAACTCCCTATTCTTTTCGGCAGGCTCGGCCGCCTGCGCGCATTCGCGCCAGTGTCGGCGTGCGGAGGCCGCTGCCGCGATCGTCTATCGCTTCAAGAGTTTCGCGATTTCCTCCGGGCCGACATCGAATAGGTCGACCCCAAGTTCCCTGAACTTGACCGAGGTAGCCGGGTCATGATCGACCGTCTTCATTATGTCGGCCAAGGCAAGCATTTCTTCGGCAGCGGCGCCCTTCCTCGCTCCTACGGCGTACCAATCTCCGTCGGAGTACCCCGGGAAGAACTCCGCCACGGCAGGTACGTCCGGAAGTCGCGCGTTGCGGTTGGCTCCGGTCACCGCGAGCGCTCGAACGCGTCCTGTATTCGTCACGTCCGCCGCATGGAGAATGGTCGACATCATCAGGTCCGCCCGACCGGCGATCACGGCCGCGTAGGCGTCGTCACCCGACGCCGGGATCCGCTCGCCCTGGATGTCGAAATGGTTCAGAAAGTTCTCCACTACCTTGGTCGCCGTCCCTCCGCTATCGACGTATCTGATGGGTGTCTTTTCCAATCGCGCATATCGGACCAGATCAACCACCGTCTGTACCGGAAGTTTGGGGGTGGCGAGCAGTACGTACGGCACTCGAGCGAAACCACGAAGCGGGACGACGTCCTCAGGAGGCAACGCATCGCTTCCGAACATCACGAAATGGTAGTCAAGCGACGTGTCCGGCGGCGGCGGCCATTTCCGATCGGTCGGAGCGCCAGTGATCCTGTTGAAAGCGAATCCCAGTTCGTACTGCAGAAATCCGCGCATGGACTGCATACTGCGGTCTTGTTCCAGATATTCGACCCTCACGTAGGCTTCCGGCCTCAACGGGATTTCGGTGGGGCGCAGCGCGGGCATCGGTGTCGATGCTGTACATTTAAAACTTGGAGGGCAGGAAGGGACTTTCGGTGGGACTACCGCCGTCGGATCTTTACCGTTCTCCGTGAGGATATTGAGCACGCTACAGCCTTCATGACCCAGCGACGCGTCGATCAGATGCCCGGTTCGGCCGTCGAAGACGCAGTAGTCGGACGCATTGACCGGCGGATCCATACCGTCCGGCAGTGTGTAGATCGTGTATCGGTTCAGTGCCGGCAGACGATGGATCGGCTTCAGAATCCGATAGACCTTGTTGCCGCGTAACCCCTGCCGTCGCGACGCTTCCACGTCTTCCTCGACGGCCATATCTTCGATGAGCGCTTCGAACCCGGCCCTGCCCGGTAGGACCTCATATCGTTCCAGTAGCCCGACGGAGACCATGCTATTCTCATCGAGACGGACCGGCTTCGCCACGTCTTCCGGAACGAATCGCTCGAACGACGGCATCTTGGTCCCGGTCAGATCTTCGCTATGGACGATCCGGTCGGCGCGCCCGATCTCTTGCAGCAACATTGTCCTCAGCGCATCGTCTTCGAGTCCTCCGGTCGCCATAGGAAGGCACGTCGTGAACGAGACTTTCTCCGGCGGGACGCCCGAAACCGCTGACGTGTACATCCCGCCCCGACTCTTGTCCGACTCGACGACCACACGATCGATCAGGCCCACGTTGCCATCGAGGTTCCAAATCGTCGGTGTCCGGCTTCCGAGAACAAGATAAAGCGGCCGGTCTCCCTCGATCCTGACGTTCGAAACAGTCGTCATCTTGTCGAGTCCTACCGTGGAGATCGGCGAAATTCCGCGCGAGCGGCTTCCTCCGAGGGCAAGCACTTCAGATTCCGTACGCGGCACAGGGATCGGGCACGACGGCGTCCCTGAAGTCGACTTTGATCGTTCGGGATAATTCCACAACGCCGCGATCACGTTGCTGCCGTCGGGTTGTCTCGAAACGTGGCCGACCACCACGCCTTTGGATCCCGCTCTCGGGTATCCTCCGCAAGACGAGACCTGGACCGCGAGTGACAGCGGCCCGGGATCGATATCTCCTCGCACCACCCGCGATACGCGGACGGCAACTGGACCGGAAGCTGACGCGGTCCCGGTGACTTCGATTTCGACCGCCACGGTCCCTTCGATTATCGGAAGATGGCCCTCTTCGAAGAAAATGGATTGATGCGTTGCGACACGGCAGGCGAGGGCCGGATCCGCGAAGGCGAGCATCGCGACGAGAGCCGCCGAAGCCGCGAGCGGCCGTTTCATCGGTGAAGCCTCCGTATCTTCAGGACGACAGTCAATAACAGAAGGCGCACCCGCGACAAAGGCTTCGGTGAGCCGCATTTATTTCAAGATTTCATTTCAAATATGCATTTGCGGAAATCGGAGGGCGATCCGCCGAGCGTGCAATAGCACACGCTGTCGGGATGGTCCGCTTTTGGCCCTTCTCGGAAGTCCGACAACGTCCGCTTTCGCGCCGCTCTTGGCGGGACAAGCGGACATCGATTCACCCGTTAATTTATGAGTACGCGGCCTAGCTCCCGCCGCGCTCCTTGCGCAGCCTGTTCCAGTAATCCAGCCGCTTGCGGATCTCGCGCTCGAAGCCACGGTCGGGCGGATCGTAGAAGGTCTGGCGGCCGAGCGCTTCCGGGAAATAGTCCTGGCCGGAGAACGCGTCGGGCGCGTCGTGATCGTATTGATAGCCGGAGCCGTAGCCCTCCGACTTCATCAGCTTGGTCGGCGAATTCAGGATGTGCTTCGGCGGCAGCAGCGAGCCGCCCTGCTTTGCGGTCTGCATCGCAGCGCCGAACGCCGTGTACACCGCGTTCGATTTCGGCGCGGTGGCGAGATAGACCACGGCCTGCGCGATCGCGAGCTCGCCCTCCGGCGAGCCCAGGAAGTCATAGGCATCCTTGGCAGCGTTGCAGACCGCCAGCGCCTGCGGATCGGCAAGGCCGATGTCCTCGACCGCCATGCGCACCACGCGCCGCGCCAGGAACAGCGGGTCCTCGCCGGCATCGAGCATGCGCGCGAGATAATACAGGGCCGCATCCGGATCGGAGCCGCGCACCGACTTGTGCAGCGCCGAGATCAGATTGTAATGGCCGTCGGCGGACTTGTCGTAGATCGGCGCGCGGCGTTGCAAGATGGCCTGCAACTGTTCGGCGTTGAACACCTCGCCCTTGCGCGCGGCGCGCCAGACCTCTTCGGCTAATGTCAGCGAGGCGCGGCCGTCACCGTCGGCCATCCGCACCAGCACGGCGCGCGCTTCCGCATCGAGCGGCAGGGTCTTGCCCTCGATCTTCTCGGCATTGGCAAACAGCCGTTCGATCGCGGCCGTATCGAGCGAGTGAAACACCAGCACGCGGGCGCGCGACAGCAGCGCCGCGTTGAGCTCGAACGACGGGTTCTCCGTGGTGGCGCCGACCAGCACCACGGTGCCGTCCTCCATCACGGGCAGGAAGGAATCCTGCTGCGCGCGGTTGAACCGGTGCACCTCGTCGACGAACAGCAGCGTGCCCTTGCCGGTCTCGCGCCGGGCCCGCGCGGCATCGAACGCCTTCTTCAGGTCGGCGACGCCGGAGAACACCGCGGAGATCTGCTCGAAATGCAGCTCGGTGGCATCGGCCAGAAGCCGCGCC
Source organism: Bradyrhizobium sp. B120 (assembly GCF_049075665.1). Classification (NCBI taxonomy): domain Bacteria; kingdom Pseudomonadati; phylum Pseudomonadota; class Alphaproteobacteria; order Hyphomicrobiales; family Nitrobacteraceae; genus Bradyrhizobium; species Bradyrhizobium sp. B120. The sequence goes on from NZ_CP185242.1 coordinate 5,166,884, forward strand.
ACTGTGGTCTTGCCGGTGCCGGGCGGTCCCCAGAACACCAGCGAGCCCAACGTCCGCGTCTCCAGCATGCGGGTCAGCGCACCGTCGGGGCCGAGGATGTGATCCTGACCGACGACGTCGGCCAGCGTGCGCGGGCGCAGCCGGTCCGGCAGCGGGTGTGGCGCATCCTGCTCCATCCCCGCCGCGGCGAACAGGTTCGTCGCGTCCCGCGGTTGCTTGGGGCTCATCCGCCGAGCGTCACGTTGATCTGCTGGCCACCACGCACCAGCGTGATGCGCCAGATCCGCGACCCCGCCTTCGATACCTTGTCGAGGTCGCTGGTGTGTACGATCTTCTCATTGTTGACGGCGAGAATGATGTCGCCCTTCTGGAAGCCGACATTGGCGGCCGTGCCGTCATCGGCGAGCTCAGTGACGACGACGCCCTCCGCGCCGGCGTCGAGATGCAGCTCATCGGCCAGCGCCGGCGAGATGTTGGCGACCTTGGCGCCCTGGAATGGCGAACGCGCGGTCAGCACGATCTCGTCGCGGTTGGTATCGGGCGCGGTCTCCAGCGGCACGGTGAGCTTCACCGGCTTGCCGGCGCGCTGCACTTCGATCTCCGCGCTGCCGCCGAGCGGACGGGTCGCGAAGCGGTAGTCGAACGCATTGGGATCGTCGATGGCCTGGCCGTCGATCCCGACGATCAGGTCGGACAGTTTGAGCCCGGCCTTCGCCGCCGGGCTGTTGGGCGCGACGTTGGCGACCAGCGCACCGGTCGGCAGCTTCAGCCCGAGCGTCTCTGCGATCTCCGGCGTGACCGCCTGCAGCCGCGCGCCAAGCCACGGCCGCTTCACCGCCTTGCCGCCGCTCTTGGCGGAGGCCACCACCACGCGCACCATGTTGGCGGGGATCGCAAAGCCGATGCCCTGCGAACCGCCGGAGCGCGAGAAGATCGCGGTGTTGATACCGGCGAGCCGGCCGGTCATGTCGACCAGCGCACCGCCCGAATTGCCGGGATTGATCGCCGCGTCGGTCTGAATGAAGAATTGATAATCCGTGATCCCGACTTGAGTGCGCGCCAGCGCCGAGATGATGCCGTGCGTCACGGTCTGGCCGACGCCGAATGGATTGCCGATCGCCAGCACGACGTCGCCGACCTGCAGCTGATCCGAGTTGGCGAAGTCGAGCGTCGCGAACTTCTCCTTGTTGGTCCCCTTCAGCCGCAGCACCGCGAGGTCGGTGCGGCTGTCCTTCAGCACGATCTCGGCCTCGTATTCGCGCTTGTCGGCGAGCGAGACCTTCACCTGGTCGGCGCCCTCGATCACGTGATTGTTTGTGACCACGAGACCGGAGCCGTCGACCATTACGCCGGAGCCGAGCGAGCGCTGCATCTGCTCGGGCTGCTGCCCCGGGACGCCGAAGAAGCGGCGGAAGATCGGATCGTCCAAAAACGGATTGCGGTTCTGCACCGTCTTGGCGGCGTAGACATTGACCACCGCCGGCTGCACCCGCTGCACGATCGGCGCATAGGACAATTGGAGCTCGGCCTGCGAGGACGGCACGCGGCGGTCCTGGGCCGCGGATGGGGACAGATTCCCCATGAAAGCCAATGTGCACAAAGCGGATATGGCAGCGAAGCGGACAGGTCGGAGCATTCTCACCTCTCGTGGAAACGCCGGAATATAGGCGTGTTCGCCGGGCAATTGAAGGGCGCCCGACCGGATAACTGGCCCCCGCCGGACCGGTGCAAAACCGGCGGCGGCGGCGTTGAAGCGCGCCGCCAAACTCCTATGATGACTGTCATCTCACTGCGCCGCTCCGCTTGTTGCCCGCGGACAACAAGCGGAACTGCGATGCTAGGCGGCGCTGTCGTGTGTCAGTCACGATCAACTCCTAGGACGTTTCAGTGAGTGAGTGGGGAATTCAAACACAACAGGGGTGCACAATGGGTGCGACAAAAGTTGGTGCAATCGCCATAGGGCTGGCAGGGGCGCTCGCCGCCTCGCCGGCCTATTCGCAATCGGCCGGAGGCGGCAGCGACGCGGAGATCGCGCTGCTGAAGCAGCAGCTGAAGATGCTCGAGCAGAAGCTCGACAAGCTGCAGAAGCAGACCAACGCCAATACCGCGACCGCAGCCAGCGCCAACGCCAACGCGAAGGCGGCGGATGCCAAGGCCGCGCGTGTCGCAAGCGCCAACGCCGCGATCCCGGTCAAGGGCCCGGTCGCGCCGTCGGGCGTCGTGGTGACGCTGCCGAACAACCGGCCGACGATCTGCACTGCGGATGAACAGAACTGCGTTGCGATCACGAGCCGCGTGCACTGGGATGTCGGCGGTTACGACTATCGTCCGAACACCGCGAGCACCTCGCCGCAGAAGCTCGACAGCGGCGAGAACCTCCGCCGCGCCCGCATCGGCATCGTCGGCAAGTTCTTCGGCGACTGGAATTACGCGCTGATCTACGACTTCGGCGGCTCGTCCGACGGCTTCGGCGGCGCGGCACCGGGATCGCTGCCGGGCGGCGGCACCTCCGGCGTCGAGAATGCCTATCTGAGCTACACCGGCTTCAAGCCGTTCGGCGGCAAGATGGCGATCGAAGGCGGCATCATGGACATCCCGTGGACGCTGGACGAATCGACCAGCTCCAACGACATCCTGTTCATGGAGCGCGCCTCGGTCGGCATCATCGCACAGAACATCGCAGCCGGTGACTTCCGTTCGGGCGCCGGCACCCGCTGGTGGAACGACCAGCTCTGGGTCGGCGGTTATGTCACGGGACCGACGACAGGCTCAATCCACTCCGCGTCGTCAGTCACACCGGCCGGCACGTCCGAGCAGTATGGCGGCGTCATCCGCGTCGCCGGCAATCCGATCAGTGGCAAGAACTACTCGGTGCATATCGGCGCTGATGCGGAATGGCTGGTCCAGCCGCCGCGCAACCAGCTCACCCAGGCGCAGACGCTCACGCTGAACGACCGGCCCGAGCTGCGCATCGATCCGACGACGCTGATCTCGACCGGTGCGATCGCCAACGTCTCGGGCGCACAGGTCTACGGCGTCGAGGCGGCAGCGACCTACGGCCCGTTCATCGCACAGGGCGAGTACTATTGGTTCAATGTCGACCGCTCTGCGAATACCGGGCTGCCGCCGTTCGGCGCGCCGAGCCTGAAATTCGACGGCGGTTACGCGCAGGTCGGCTACGTGCTGACCGGCGAGAACCACGCCTACAATCCGGCAACGGCCTCCTACGGCGGTATCAAGCCGCACGATCCGGTCTCGCTCGCAGGCGGCGGCTGGGGCGCCTGGGAAATCGCCGGCCGCGTCAGCACGATGAACCTCAACGACCAGGTCGGCCAGGCCGTCGGCATCGCGGGCGGACGGCAGACCGTCTACACGGCCGCGCTGAACTGGTACGTCAACAACAACGTCCGCTTCATGCTGAACTACCTGCACGGCGACATCGCCAGGCAGGCCTCGGCGACCTCGCCTGTGGATGCCGGCTCGAAGTTCGACGCGGTCGCGCTGCGCACGCAGGTTGCGTTCTGACGCGATCTGATCAGTGCCGATAACAAAGGCCGGGAGCGACACGCCGCTCCCGGCCTTCTTCATTGCAAATGGTCAGGCCGCGCGCTTCGACTTCTTCACGACGACGTCCGGCGCCGGCGCGCAGGACAGCCGTTCCTGATGGCCCTCGCCCCAGGCTTTCAAAATATCGATCACCGGACGCAGGCTCTCGCCGAGTTCGGAGAGCGTGTATTCGACCCGCGGCGGCACCTCGGCGTAGACCTTGCGGGTCACGAGGCCGTCGTCCTCGAGCGCACGAAGCTGCTTGGTCAGCATGCGCTGGGTGATGCCGGGCATCCGCCGCCGCAACTCGCCGAAGCGCTGGGTGCCGGCCTGCAGGTGATACAGGATCACGCCCTTCCATTTGCCATCGATCAGGTCGAGCGCCGCCTCGACCGCGCAGCCCGGCCGGCGCGCAAAATTCTTCCGTTTCATCGGTAATTTCCCAATAGTATACAAACAGGGACTAGTTCCCTGATTTTACAGTACTTGCCAAAAGGACGCCAGCGCGACAGGTAAGGCGGCAGGCAATCGCCCACCACGGAGATCAGGCATGAAGGCCGTCGGATACCAAAAATCGCTGCCGATCGAGGCGGCGGATTCGCTCGTCGATTTCGAGATCGCCAAGCCCGAGCCGAAGGGGCGCGACATCAGGGTCGCGGTGAAGGCCATCTCGGCCAACCCGGTCGACTACAAGGTGCGCAAGCGCGCGGCGCCGACCGACGGCAGCTACAAGATCCTCGGCTTTGACGCGGCCGGCGTGGTCGACGCCGTCGGGCCCGACGTCTCGCTCTTCAAGCCTGGCGATGAAGTGTTCTACGCGGGCTCGATCCAGCGCCAGGGCACCAATTCGGAATTTCATCTGGTGGACGAGCGCATCGTCGGCAACAAGCCCGCCTCGCTGTCATTCGCGCAGGCCGCCGCCCTGCCCCTGACCTCGATCACCGCGTGGGAGCTTTTGTTCGACCGGCTCGGCGCGGTGCCGGGCAAGAGCCTCGATCCGCGCACGCTGCTGATCACCGGCGGCGCCGGCGGCGTCGGCTCGATCCTGATCCAGCTTGCGCGCCGCCTCACCGGGCTGACTGTGGTTGCGACCGCGACGCGGCCGGAGTCTCAGAAGTGGTGCCGCGATCTCGGTGCGCATGCGGTGATCGACCACTCGCAGCCGATGAAGGAGCAGATCGAGAGCTTGAGGCTGCCGCCGGTCGGCCTCGTCGCCAGCCTCACCTTCACCGACCAGCACTACAAGTCGATCGCCGACTTCATCGCGCCGCAGGGCAAGTTCGGCCTGATCGACGATCCCGCCGAATTCAACGTCGCCGCGTTCAAGGGCAAGGCGGTGTCGGTGCACTGGGAATCGATGTTCACGCGCTCCTCGTTCCAGACACCCGACATGATCGCGCAGCATCATCTGCTCAACGACGTTGCCGACCTGATCGACAAGGGCGTGCTGCGCACCACGCTCGACCAGACCTTTGGCACCATCAACGCCGCCAACCTCAAGCGCGCCCATGCTTTGCTGGAAAGCGGCAAATCGCGCGGCAAGATCGTGCTGGAGGGTTGGTAGAAATCGCTGCGTAGGGCGGGTTAGCGCAGCGTAACCCACCATCTCTTCCGCTCCGCGAACGGCGGGTTACGCTGACGCTAACCCGCCCTACGCACCGACCAACTCGCGAGATATCCCCACAGGCCGATGCGTGGCTTTTGCCAAAGCCATGACATCGCCTGTATGATTTGCGCAACGATCACCCCGTCCTCAATTCGGCCGCGCGAGACGCAGCCGGAACGGTGGTGACGCCCCAAGGGGATACATGGCGATGGGAGGAAACCGATGAGTTTGCTCACGGCCGATCCGTCGCGGATCGATCCGGAGTGGATGACGCGGGCGCTGCGCGAAGCCGGTGTGATCGACCAGGCCAGGGTCGTCGAACTCGTCTGCAAGCCGGTCGGCAATGGCCTCGTCGGCGACAGCTATCGATTTCATCTGACCTATGACGGCGATGAGCCGAACGCGCCGTCAAGCGTCGTCGGCAAATTCCCGGCCGCAGATCCCGACAGCCGCCGCTCCGGTTCCGCGCACACGCTCTATGTCCGCGAGGTCGCGTTCTATCGCGAGCTGGCGGCCACCGTCGACATTCACACCCCGCGGCCGATCCTCGCCGAGATCGATCCGGCGACCGACGACTTCACGCTGATCCTGGAAGATTTGGCGCTCGCACGCCCGGGCGACCAGCTCGCCGGATGCGCGATCGCGGACTGCCTGACGGCGATGCGGGAGGCCGCCGCACTGCATGCGCCACGGTGGAACGACCCGACGCTCGATGCCGTTCAATGTTTTGTGGTGGCCGCAAGCCGGCGCAGGGATATTCGCGCGGTGCTGCCCGGCATCATCGATCTCTACAAGGAACGCTATCACGGCGTGATCGAGCCGGAATTCCTCGATCTGATCGACCGGCTTCCGGACGCGATCCCGCGCTACCAGTCCGATCGTTCGACGCCGCGAACGCTGCAGCATGCGGACTTCCGGCTCGACAACATGCTGTTCGAGGTGCGCGGCAATACCCGTCCGATGGCGACGCTGGACTGGCAGACGATGACGGTGGGGCCTGGGATCGTCGACGTCGCCTATTTCCTGTCGGCTGGCATCGATCCGTCGGAACGGCGGCTGCATGAAGCCGACCTGGTGCGGTTCTATCATTCGGAACTGATCCGGCGCGGCGTGCGCGACTATGGCTGGGATGACTGCTGGCGGGATTACCGGCGCTACACCCTGCACGGCATCATGATGGGCGTCGTCTCGGCGCTCAGCGTCCAGCGCTCCGAGCGGGGCGACGCGCTGTTCTTGAAAATGACCCGTGGCGCCTGCGCGCAAGCGCTGGACCACGACAGTTTTTCATACTGGCAAGATTGAGGGCTATCGAAAGGGATCGGCGTGCTCAACAAACTGGACGACTTCCCCATCCACCAGACGCCGGAGCCGATCGCGGTTCCCTCGACCAGCGACCGCAATGTCTATGACCGCACCTGGTTCAACGGCTACACCGCGGACGGCGCGTATTATTTCGGCATCGGCATTGCGATCTACCCGCACCGCAAGATCCTCGATTGCGCCTTCAGCGTCGTGGAGCGCGGCGGACGGCAGCATTGCTTCTACGGTTCGCGGCGGGCGCCGCTCGAGCGCACCGAGATGCAGGTCGGCCCCTTCAGGCTCGAGGTCATCGAGCCGATGCTGCGGACCCGCGTCGTGCTCGACGACAATACGACGGGCCTTTCCTGCGATCTGACCTTCTCCGCACGCACGGCTGCGATCCAGGAAGCGCGGCAGACGCTTTGGTCGGGCGACCGCCGCGCGATGGATTCGACCCGGTTCGACCAGTTCGGCCGCTGGAGCGGCGTCGTGCGCCACCCCGACGGCGAGATCAAAGTCGACGATCACACCTGCTACGGCACCAAGGATCGCTCCTGGGGCGTGCGCAATGTCGGCGAACGCGACGTCGGCGGCGCGCCGATGCCGCCGCCGAGCGTGTTCTTCCTCTGGGCCCCGCTGGTCTGGGACGACCATATCTCGCACGCCATCTTCTTCGACGGGACGCAGGGCGAGGCGCTGGTCCGCGAGGGCATCACTGCGCCGCTCTACCGAAGCGAGGCCGAGGTCCCCGGCGTCGTCGACGGGCTCGACCGCCGCATGGCGACCGCGCGGCACCGTGTCAAATACGTCCCGAACACGCGGCTGGCGCAGTCGGCCGAGATCGACCTGGTCGACATCGACGGCCACACCTCGACCATCGCGCTCGATCCGATCCTCAAATTCCAGATGAAGGGCCTCGGCTACGGCCATCCGCAATGGGGCCAGGGCATGTGGAAGGGCGAGCTCGAGATCGGCGGCGAGTCGTTCGATCCCCTCACGCTCGATCCGCTGGCCCGAGAGAATGTGCACGTGCAACAGGTGGTGCGCGCGCGCCAGGGCGACCGGACGGGCATTGGCGTGCTGGAGCAGATATGCTTCGGCCTCTATCGTCCGGCCGGCTTCAGCGAGTTTCTCGACGGGGCCAAAGCCTAGTTCGGCGGCACGCCTTCAACGAAGATCAGCCGGCGGTCCAGCGCGGTCCGCCGATGCCTGAGCGCCTCGGCATATTCCGGCGACGCGTACCACTCGCGCAGCCGCGTCATCGACGGGAATTCGACGACGATGATGTTCTTCGGCGGCGGCCCGCCTTCGACCGCCTCCGCAGCACCGCCGCGCACCAGATAGCGCCCGCCATATTGCGCGATGGCCTTGGCGGCGATCGTGCGATAGGCCTCGAAGCCCGCGGCATCCTTCACGTCGACCTCGGAAATCACATAGGCTGACATGGCCGCACCTCAGGCGATGGTGTTGACGATGCCGCCCTCGGCGCGCAGCGCGGCGCCATTGGTCGCGGAGGCCTGCTTCGAGCAGACATAGACGACAAGGTTGGCGATCTCCTCGGTGCTGGCAAAGCGCTGCAACAGCGAAGTCGGCCGGTGCTGCTTGACGAAGTTGGAGGCCGCCTCCTCGACCGACTGGCCGTTCTGCTGGGCGAGATCCTTGACGAAGGTCTCGACGCCTTCGGACATCGTCGGTCCGGGCAACACGGAGTTGACGGTCACGGCGGTGCCGCGGGTCAGCTGCGCGAGCCCGCGCGCGATCGCAAGCTGCGCGGTCTTGGTCGTGCCGTAGTGGATCATCTCGGTCGGGATGTTGAGGCCGGATTCCGAGGAGATGAAGACGATGCGGCCCCAATTGCGCTTCAGCATGCCCTGCATGTAGCCGCGCGACAGCCGCACGCCCGACATCACGTTGACCTCGAAGAAGCGGCTCCAGTCCTCGTCCGGAATGTCGAAGAAGGGCTTCGGCTCGAAGATGCCGGCATTGTTGACGAGGATGTCGACCTCGGGCAGCGCGGCCAGCAGCGCCTTGCACCCGGCTGATGTGGAGACATCGGCAGCGACGCCGCGGACCTTGGCGCCCGGCACCGCCTTGGCGATCGCGGCGACCGCCGCATCGACCTTGGCCTGGCTGCGGCCGTTGATGACGACCTCGGCGCCGGTCTCGGCCAGCCCCTTTGCGATGGCGTTGCCGATGCCCGCGGTCGAGCCGGTCACCAGCGCGGTCTTTCCGGAAAGGTCGATTTTCATCTGTCATCTCCATTGATGTCGATGGATATCGGGCGCGGCATCATGCACCGCAATCGCATCTCACCGATGCGTGAGGAGGTAGAACACACCTCGTCGTCCCGGCGAAAGCCAGGACGACGACGGGGGATGGAACGGCGCCACCAAACAAAAACGGCGCCCGAGGGCGCCGTTTTCAAAACCTTCGCTCAAAAGCGGCTTACGCCGCCTCGGCTTCCTTGTCCTGGGTCGGACCGGAGTCCTGGCCCTTGGCATCGACGTCGCGGTCGACGAACTCGATCACGGCCATCGCCGCATTGTCGCCGTAGCGAAAGCCGGCCTTGATGATGCGGGTGTAGCCGCCCTGGCGGTCCTTGTAGCGGGTCGCCAGCGTGTCGAACAGCTTCCTGACCTGGTCGAGGTCGCGCAGCTCCGAGATCGCCTGGCGGCGCAGGGCCAGCCCGCCCTTCTTGCCGAGGGTGACGAGCTTCTCGACGATCGGCCGCAGCTCCTTGGCCTTCGGCAGCGTGGTGACGATCTGCTCGTGCTTGATCAGCGCGGCCGCCATGTTGGCGAACATCGCACGCCGATGCTCGGCGGTGCGGTTGAGCTTCCGATGAACCTTGCCGTGACGCATTGTCTATTCCTTACTTTGTAATCTGCCGCGACGGTTCGTCGGACATGTTGCTCAGGTGGGCTGCCTGCGTTCGCCCGTTAGAATCATGGCCGGGAGAGCCCGGCCATGATGATTGAAACGGATCAGTAGTGATCCTCGAAGCGCTTGGCGAGCTCGTCGATGTTCTCCGGCGGCCAGCCCGGCACTTCCATGCCGAGGTGCAGACCCATCTGGGCCAGCACTTCCTTGATCTCGTTCAGCGACTTGCGGCCGAAGTTCGGGGTGCGGAGCATTTCCGCTTCCGACTTCTGCACGAGGTCGCCGATGTAGACGATGTTGTCGTTCTTCAGGCAGTTGGCCGAACGCACCGACAGCTCGAGCTCGTCGACCTTCTTGAGGAACGCCGGGTTGAACGCGAGATCGGGGATGATCTCCTGCGTGACTTCCTTGCGCGGCTCTTCGAAGTTGACGAACACGTTGAGCTGATCCTGCAGGATGCGCGCGGCATAGGCCACCGCGTCCTCCGGCGTGATCGCGCCGTTGGTCTCGATCGTCATGGTCAGCTTGTCGTAGTCGAGGATCTGGCCCTCACGGGTATTCTCGACCTTGTAGGAGACCTTGCGGACCGGCGAGAACAGGCTGTCGACCGGGATCAGGCCGATCGGCGCATCCTCAGGCCGGTTGCGCTCGGCTGCGACATAGCCCTTGCCGGTCGCGACCGTGAATTCCATGCGGATCTCGGCGCCGTCGTCCAGCGTGCAGAGCTGCAGGTCGGGATTGAGTACGGTGACGTCGCCGACAGTCTGGATGTCGCCGGCGGTGACGGCGCCCGGACCCTGCTTCTTCACGACCATGCGCTTCGGGCCTTCGCCCTGCATCTTGATCGAGATGTCCTTGATGTTGAGGACCATGTCGGTGACGTCTTCACGGACACCGGCGATCGAGGAGAACTCGTGCAGCACGCCGTCGATATGCACCGACTGCACCGCCGCGCCCTGCAGCGAGGACAGCAGGATGCGACGCAGCGCGTTGCCGAGCGTCTGGCCGAAGCCGCGCTCGAGCGGTTCGGCGACCACGGTGGCGAACCGGCTCGCGTCCGAGCCCGGCGTCACCTGCAGCTTGTTCGGTCGAATAAGTTCTTGCCAATTTTTCTGGATCGTCACTTGTTCACCCATGGGCCAGTCGTCGGGCCCGTCGAATGGCCGAACCTGGCGTTGGAGATCGCGGAACAGTCCGCGCGGTCAATTCCAAAAACCATCGCAGGGCGGCTAGATGCCGCCCGCGACTTACAGATCAAACGCGCCGACGCTTGCGCGGACGGCAGCCATTGTGCGGGATCGTGGTCACGTCGCGGATCGAGGTGACGGTGAAGCCCGCAGCCTGCAGCGCACGCAGCGCCGACTCACGGCCCGAACCCGGGCCGGCCACTTCGACCTCCAGCGTGCGCATGCCGTGTTCCTGCGCCTTCTTGGAGACGTCTTCGGCCGCGACCTGCGCGGCATAGGGGGTCGACTTGCGCGAGCCCTTGAAGCCCATCGTGCCGGCCGACGACCAGGCGATGGTGTTGCCCTGCGCGTCGGTGATGGTGATGGTCGTGTTGTTGAACGACGAATTCACGTGCGCGATGCCGGAGGCGATGTTCTTGCGTTCGCGGCGGCGTACGCGGGTGGCTTCCTTGCCCATTTCAAACCTTTCCTGTGATCTCAACGCCGCCGTAGTGCCAGCGGCTACACCTCAAAACGCAAATGGCGAGTAGCGAATTTCGATTCGCTACCCCCCACCTGCAATTCGTAAAACTTACTTCTTCTTGCCAGCGATCGCCTTGGCCGGACCCTTGCGCGTGCGCGCATTGGTGTGGGTGCGCTGGCCGCGCACCGGCAGACCACGGCGATGACGCAGGCCGCGATAGCAGCCGAGGTCCATCAGCCGCTTGATGTTGATGCCGACCTCACGACGGAGATCGCCTTCGACCAGATAGTCGCGGTCGATGACTTCGCGGATCTGCAGGACCTCCTGGTCGGTCAACTGGCTGACACGACGGTCCGCCGGGATCTTGACCTTCTCGATGATGTCGGCCGCGTTCTTCTGGCCGATACCATGGATGTACTGAAGCGCGATCAGCACGCGCTTGTTGGTAGGAATGTTGACGCCGGCAATACGGGCCACGGACTTCTCTCCTGTCGCCGATCCATCACGGATGCGGGCTTCTCAAGTTCTTGCTCTCTGCGGGCTTGTGTCCACAAACGCGAACACGACGCCCTTCCCCTCATGTCCTTCGGGGCCCGGCATCGCCATAAAACTATCCAACTTGGATGCGGGGCTTATTAAAGGATTCATGTCGGTTTCGTCAACCGCTCCTAGCGTTTAGCTCGCTTTTTCGTGAGCTTTTTTGCTGCTTTTTTGGCGGCTTTTGCCCCCTTCCGGGCATTCGCGGCACGGGCGGCCTGCTTTGCGGCCTTCTTCACGGTCTTCTTGGCCGGCTGCTTCGCCGTTTTCTTGGCAGTTTTCTTGCCAGCCTTCTTGGCAGCTTTGGCCTTGGAAGCCGGCTTTGAGGCCCCCGTGGCGGCCTTCCGGGCCGGCTTGGCGGCCGTTTTGGCCGACTGCTTCGCGGTCTTCTTGGCCGTCTTGGACGCCTTCGAGGCGCTCTTGGCCTCCTCGTGCTCCTTCGGTTCCAGCGCGCCGAGCGCGGTCAGGATCCGGTTGATCTCGCGGGTGACGTGCTCGATGGTCATCATGCCGTCGACCGTCAGAAGCTTCCGCCGCTCCGAATAATAGTGAATCAGCGGTTCCGTCAGCGAGCGGTACTGCGCCAGGCGCTTGGTCAGCACTTCCGGCGTATCGTCGAGGCGCACTTCCTCGCCGCGCGCGCGGGTTTCCTCGGCACGCTTCTCGACGCGGGCGAGCAGCGCGCTTTCGTTGACGCGCAACTCGACAACGGCGTCGAGCTTGAGGTGCTTTTTCCGGAGCAGCTCGTCGAGAGCCTCCGCTTGCGGCACGGTGCGCGGGAAGCCGTCGAGAATGAAGCCCTTCTTGGCGTCAGGCTCCTCGATTCGGTCGGCGATGATTCCCACCACGACCTCGTCGGGAACCAGGCCGCCATTGGACATGATCTCCTTGGCCTGCAAGCCGACCGGGGTGCCCGCGGCAGCGGCTGCGCGCAGCATCTCGCCGGTCGAGAGCTGAACGATGCCATGCCGGTGCACCAGCCGCTGTGCCTGGGTTCCCTTGCCCGAGCCCGGCGGCCCCAAAAGGATCAATCTCATATCTGTTTCGCCCCCCGGCTAGGTGGGCGACGTCCGCACACCTGTGTTTTGAGTTTGAAGCCGCGCCGCGATCAGCGGCGGCGGCCTCCCCTGAGCTTCGACTTCCTGATCAACCCTTCATACTGATGAGCGAGCAGATAGCCCTGCACCTGCGACACCGTATCCATCGTCACGCTGACGACGATCAGGAGCGAAGTGCCGCCAAAGTAGAACGGGACCGAGGCGTAGGAAATCAGAATTTCAGGAATCAGGCAGACGATCGCGAGATAGATCGCGCCGAGCACCGTGATGCGCGACAGCACGTAGTCGATATATTCGGCGGTGCGCTCACCGGGCCGGATGCCCGGAATGAAGCCGCCATGCTTCTTCAGATTGTCCGCGGTCTCGGTCGGGTTGAACACGATCGCGGTGTAGAAGAAGGCGAAGAACACGATCAGCGCCAGATACATCAGCAGGAACAGCGGCCGGCCATGGCTGAGCTGCGTGGTGAGCCACTGGAACCACTCCGGCCCCTTGCCGGCATTGAAGTTCGCAACCGTGGTCGGCAGCAGCAGCAGCGACGAGGCGAAGATCGGCGGAATCACGCCCGAGGTGTTGAGCTTGAGCGGCAGATGCGAGGACTGGCCCTCGAACATCTTGTTGCCGACCTGGCGCTTCGGATACTGGATCAGCAGCCGGCGCTGCGCACGCTCCATGAACACGATGAAGGCGATCACGGCGACCGCCATCACGATGACGATCAGGATCAGGCCGGTCGACATCGCGCCCTGGCGGCCGAGTTCCAGCATGTTGGCGAGCGCCGACGGCAGCTCGGCGACGATGCCGGACAGGATGATCAGCGAGATACCGTTGCCGATGCCGCGCGAGGTGATCTGCTCGCCGAGCCACATCAGGAACATGGTGCCGCCGGTCAGCGTGATCGCGGTCGAGATCCGGAAGAACATGCCGGGGTCGCTGACGACATTGCCGGCGCCTTCGAGGCCGATCGCGATGCCGTAGGACTGGAACAGCGCCAGGATCACCGTCAGATAGCGGGTGTACTGGTTCAGCGTCTTGCGGCCCGCCTCGCCTTCCTTCTTGAGCGCCTCGAGCTGCGGCGACACGGTGGTCAGCAGCTGGACGATGATCGATGCCGAGATGTACGGCATGATGTTCAGCGCAAAGATCGCCATGCGGTGGATGCCGCCGCCGGCGAACATGTTGAACATGCCGAGAATGCCGCCGGACTGGCTGCGGAACACCTGCTCCCAGATGTTGGGATCGATGCCCGGCAGCGGGATGTAGGTGCCCAGCCGATAAACAAGCAGCGCACCCAGGGTGAACCAGATGCGCTTCTTCAGCTCGTCGGCTTTCGCCAGCTGTCCGAAATTGAGGTTTGCGGCAAGTTGTTCGGCTGCTGAGACCATGTTCGGCTTTCTCCCGGAGCCCGCTCCGCCGACGCCCCCAAGAAACTCGTTCTCTCGGGCCGTCGGCAGACACCGGACATTATCTGGTGCTCGGCCTCGATAAGTCCATCATTCGATCTGCGGATTGCCCGCGCAGGCCGCGGGCAATGACGCAGATGTTACGCCGCCTCGCCTTCGTCCTTGGCGGGGGCCAGGATCTTGACCGAGCCGCCGGCCTTCTCGACCGCAGCAATCGCCGACTTGGAGGCGCCGTGCGCTTCGATGGTCAGCTTGGTCTTGATCTCGCCGCGGCCGAGCAGCCGCAGGCCGTCCTTGGCGCGGCGCAGCACGCCGGCCTTCACCAGCGACTCGACGTTCACCGTTGCGCTCGCATCGACCAGCTTGCTGTCGATCGCTTCCTGCAGACGGTCGAGATTGATCTCGGCGAAGTCGAGCCGGAAGATGTTGTTGAAGCCGCGCTTCGGGAGACGGCGATGCATCGGCATCTGGCCGCCTTCGAAACCCTTGATGCGGACGCCCGAACGCGCGGTCTGGCCCTTGCCGCCGCGGCCCGAGGTCTTGCCCTTGCCGGAACCGATGCCACGGCCGACACGCATGCGCTTCTTGCGCGAGCCGGCGTTGTCGGCGATATCGCTGAGCTTCATCGCCCTTCTCCTTATCTCTGCTTACTCGCCGACGACGCGGACGAGATGCTGGACTTTGCTGATCATGCCGCGAACTTCAGGGGTGTCCTGCAGCTCGGCAACCCGGCCGATCTTGTTGAGCTTGAGGCCGATCAGCGTCGAACGCTGCGAGTGATGGCGGCGGATTGCGCTGCCGATCTGCTCGACCTTGATGGTCTTGCTGGCCTGGGCCATGACAGTAACTCCGAATAGCGCTTCGAGAAGCGCGCGTTGTTATTCCGCCACCACTTCGGCGTCACCGCCGACGCGGCGCGACTGCAGGGTGGAGACCTTGATGTTGCGGCGCGCAGCCACCGAGCGCGGCGAATCCTGATGCTTCAGCGCGTCGAAGGTTGCGCGAACCATGTTGTAGGGATTCGACGAGCCGATCGACTTCGCCACCACGTCCTGGATGCCGAGCGTCTCGAACACCGCGCGCATCGGGCCGCCGGCGATGATGCCGGTACCGGCCGGAGCGGCACGCAGATAGACGCGGCCGGCGCCGTGACGGCCGGCGATGTCGTGATGCAGCGTGCGGCCTTCGCGCAGCGCGACCCGCGTCAGGTTGCGCTTCGCCGATTCGGTCGCCTTGCGGATCGCTTCCGGAACTTCGCGCGCCTTGCCGTGGCCGAAACCGACCCGGCCCTTCTGATCGCCGATCACGACCAGTGCCGCAAAGCCGAAGCGCTTGCCGCCCTTGACGACCTTCGCCACGCGATTGATGTGGACGAGCTTGTCGACGAACTCGCTGTCGCGCTCTTCGCGATCCCTGCTCCGTTCGCGTCCGCCGCGTTCGCGTTCACCTGCCATGGTGTTTTCCAATCTCTAGGAGGCCTGACGCCTCTATCCTGGTAATCGTTCGTAAAGTTTAGAAGCTCAACCCGCCTTCGCGCGCCGCATCCGCGAGCGCCTTGACGCGCCCGTGATAGATGTAGGCGCCGCGATCGAACACGACTTCCTTGACACCCTTCTGCGCCGCGCGTTCCGCCAGCAGCTTGCCGACGGCCTTCGCCGCATCGATGTCGGCGCCGGTCTTGCCGGCGTCGCGCAGGTTCTTCTCCAGCGACGAGGCGGACGCGAGCGTCTCGCCCTTCTGGTCGTCGATGACCTGGGCGTAGATGTGCTTGGACGAGCGGAACACCGACAGCCGCGGACGGCCGCCAGCCGAGCGGCGAAGCGCAAGGCGGACGCGCTGCTTGCGCCGGGCATTCGTAACCTTGAGTGACATGACCGGCTCCGTTACTTCTTCTTGCCTTCCTTGCGGAAGATGAATTCGTTGGCGTACTTCACGCCCTTGCCCTTGTAGGGCTCCGGCGGACGGTAGGCGCGGATCTCGGCGGCGACCTGGCCGACGCGCTGCGGATCGTTGCCCGTGATCGTGATCTCGGTCGGCTTCGGCACCGCGATGGTGATGCCTTCCGGGATCGCGTAGACCACGTCATGGCTGTAGCCGAGCGCGAGCTGCAGGTTCTTGCCCTGCATCGCGGCGCGGTAGCCGACGCCGGTGATCTCGAGCTTCTTCTCGAAGCCCTTGGTGACGCCCTCGACGAGGTTGGCGACCTGCGCGCGCGCGGTGCCGTACATCGCCTGCGCGCGGTTGGTCTTGACGCGCGGAGCGACCTTGACCTGGCCGTTCTCGAACTTCACCTCGACGTCGTCATGCACGACGAACTGAAGCTGGCCCTTCGGCCCCTTCACCTTCACCGTCTGGCCCTCGACGCTTGCCGTCACACCCGACGGGATCGCCACCGGCCTTTTGCCGATACGTGACATCGTAAAATCCTTCCTCAGAACACCGTGAAGAGAACTTCGCCGCCCACGTTGGCGTCGCGCGCCTCGTGGTCAGCCATGATTCCCTTCGGCGTCGACAACACCGAAATGCCGAGACCGTTGTTCACGCGCGGCAGGTTCTTCACCGAGGCGTAAACGCGGCGGCCCGGCTTCGACACCCGCTCGATCTCGCGGATGACGGGCTCGCCGTCGAAATACTTCAGCTCGATCTCGAGCTCGCTGCGGCCCGACGCATGCTCGACGCTGGCGTAGCCACGGATGTAACCCTCGGACTTCAGCACCTCGAGCACGTTGGCGCGCATCTTCGAGCCCGGGGTCGAAACCTTGGACTTCGAACGCATCTGCGCGTTGCGGATGCGGGTGATGAGATCGCTGATCGGATCGTGCGTAGACATTGTTCCGACCCTCCCTTACCAGCTCGACTTCACGAGCCCGGGAACCAGGCCCTTGGAGCCGAGTTCACGCAGCGCGATGCGCGAGAGCTTGTTCTTGCGATAGTTCGAGCGCGGACGCCCGGTCAGCTCGCAACGGTTGCGGATGCGCGTCGGCGACGAGTTGCGCGGCATCTCGGCCAGCTTCAGCGTCGCCGCGAAGCGCTCTTCCATCGGCTTGGTCTTGTCGGCGATGATCGCCTTCAGCTTCTCACGCTGCGGAGCGGCGTTCTTCGCCATCCGCTTGCGCCGGTTGTTCTTCTCGATCGAACTCTTCTTTGCCATGCTTGGCTCCTGGGTATCCGCGTTTGAGTGGCTTTGCCTCAGCTACTCACTGCCGGAACGGGAAATTGAAAGCGGTCAACAAGGCGCGCGCCTCGTCGTCGGTCTTGGCGGTGGTGCACACCGTGATGTCCATGCCACGCGCTTCCGAGACCTTGTCGAAGTCGATCTCGGGGAAAATGATGTGCTCCTTGATGCCGAGCGAATAGTTGCCACGGCCGTCGAAGCTCTTCGGGTTCAGGCCGCGGAAGTCGCGGACGCGGGGCAGCGCCACGTTCACCAGGCGGTCGATGAACTCATACATATGGGCCTTGCGCAGCGTGACCTTGCAGCCGATCGGCTGGTTCTCGCGCAGCTTGAAGGTCGCGATCGCGATCCGCGAATAGGTCACGATCGCCTTCTGGCCGGCGATCTGGCTCAGCTCGGCAGCGGCGGTCTCGGCCTTCTTGCGGTCGTTGACGGAATCGCCAACGCCCATGTTGAGCACGACCTTGTCGAGGCGCGGCACCTGCATCACGTTGGCATAACCGAACTTCTCGGTCATCATGCCGCGGATCTTCTTGTCATACTCCGCGCGCAGGCGCGGCGTGTAAGCTGTCTCAGCCATCGATCTCTGCTCCCGAGCTCTTGGCAACACGAACCTTCTTGCCATCGGCCTGAATCTTGAACCCAATGCGGGTCGGCTTTCCGTCCTTGCCGACATACGCAATGTTGGACAGGTCGATCGGCATCTCCTTGGAGATGATGCCGCCTTCCTGGGTCTGGCTCTGCTTCTGGTGACGCTTCACCATGTTGATGCCGCGAACGAGAGCCTTGTTCTCGTCCGGACGCACCTCGAACACCTCGCCGGTGCGACCCTTGTCGCGGCCGGTGAGCACCATCACCTTGTCGCCCTTGCGGATCTTGGCAGCCATCACAGCACCTCCGGCGCAAGCGAAATGATCTTCATGTGGTTCTTGGCGCGCAGCTCGCGCGGCACCGGCCCGAAGATACGGGTGCCGACCGGCTCGGACTGATTGTTGATCAGCACGGCGGCGTTCCGGTCGAAACGGATGACCGAACCGTCGGCGCGGCGGATGTCCTTGCGGACCCGGACCACGACGGCCTTCATCACGTCGCCCTTCTTCACCTTGCCACGCGGAATGGCTTCCTTGATCGACACAACGATAACGTCGCCCACGGTGGCATAGCGGCGCTTGGAACCTCCAAGAACCTTGATGCACATGACACGGCGTGCGCCTGAATTATCGGCCACGTCGAGGTTGGTCTGCATCTGAATCATTGATGCACCTCGTCCTCTTTCTGCGCTTTAGCGCGCCCAAAATTTCCCTGAATGTCTTCGGCCAGGCCGAAGTAATCAGGCCGTTTTCTTGTGTTCGCCCCGGACCACGGTCCAGCGCTTCAGCTTCGAGATCGGCTTCGATTCCTCGATCCAGACCATGTCGCCCGGCTTGAACTGATTGTCCTCGTCGTGCGCGTGGTAGTTCTTGGAACGGCGGATCGTCTTCTTGTAGATCGGGTGGGTGAAGCGGCGATCGACGCGCACCACCACGGTCTTGGCTTGCTTGTCGCTCACGACCACGCCCTGCAGAGTACGTTTCGGCATAGCTGGCCCCTTACTTCTTCTTCGCGCGTAGCTGCGCGGCGATGGTCTTGATACGAGCGATATCGCGGCGGGCTTCCCGCATCCGCGACGTGTTCTCCAGCTGCCCGGTGGCGCGCTGGAAACGCAGGTTGAAGCGTTCCTTCTTCAGGTTAAGGACCGCGTCGTCCCGCTGGTCGTCGCTCATCGCGCGAATGTCTTCAACTTTCATCTCGGCCATGGCGATTACTCCGCAATGCGCGCAACGAAGCGCGTCTTGATCGGCAGCTTGGCGGCGGCGAGCGACAGCGCCTCCTTGGCGGTCTGCACCGGCACGCCGTCGATTTCGAACATCACGCGGCCCGGCTTGATCCGGACCACCCACAATTCCGGCGCGCCCTTGCCGGAGCCCATGCGGACTTCGGCGGGCTTCTTCGACACCGGCACGTCCGGGAACACCCGGATCCAGACGCGGCCGGCGCGCTTCATGTGACGGGTCAGCGCGCGGCGGGCGGCTTCGATCTGACGGGCGGTGACGCGCTCAGGCTCCATCGCCTTCAGGCCGAACTGGCCGAACGCCAACGTCGCGCCAGAGGTCGCAACGCCGTGGATACGGCCCTTATGCGCCTTCCGGAACTTCGTCTTCTTAGGTTGCATCATGGCTTTAAGCCCTCAAATTCCTGCTTTGCCTCAAGCGGCGTCGCGGCGCGAACGCGGCGTGTTGTCGCCCTCGGCCATCTTCTTGTCCTGGGCCATCGGATCGTGCTCGAGGATCTCGCCCTTGAAGATCCAGACCTTGACGCCGCAGGTGCCGAAGGTCGTGAACGCGGTGGCAACGCCGTAGTCGACGTCGGCGCGCAGCGTGTGCAGCGGCACGCGACCTTCGCGATACCACTCCATGCGCGCGATTTCGGCGCCGCCGAGACGGCCCGAGCAATTGATGCGGATGCCCTCGGCGCCGAGACGCATCGCCGACTGCACGGCGCGCTTCATGGCGCGGCGGAACGCAACGCGGCGCTCGAGCTGCTGGGCGATCGATTCAGCGACCAGGGTCGCGTCGAGCTCCGGCTTGCGGATTTCGACGATGTTGATCACGACGTCCGACGAGGTGATGTCGGCAACCTTCTTGCGCAGCTTGTCGATGTCGGCGCCCTTCTTGCCGATCACGACGCCCGGACGGGCCGAGTGGATCGTCACGCGGCACTTCTTGTGCGGGCGCTCGATCACGATGCGGGCGACAGCCGCCTGCTTGAGCTCCTTGTGCAGGATCTCGCGGATCTTGACGTCCTCGTGCAGGAGCTTGCCGTATTCCTGCTTGCCGGCGAACCAACGGGAGTCCCAGGTCCGGTTGATGCCGAGACGCAGCCCGATTGGATTGATCTTTTGACCCATCGTCTTCTCCTGCGCCCTTCTTAGGCGCTTGCCTCGGCCTCGACCTGACGAACCACGATGGTCAGGTGCGAGAACGGTTTGAACACACGGCCCGAACGGCCACGGCCGCGCGGAGCAAAACGCTTCATCACGATGCCATTGCCGACATGCGCCTCGGCAACGACGAGATCGTCGACATCGAGGTCATGGTTGTTCTCGGCGTTCGCGATCGCCGATTCCAGGCACTTCTTGACGTCGACCGCGATCCGCTTGCGCGAGAACTGCAGGTCGGCGAGCGCAGCCGAAGCCTTGCGGCCGCGGATCAGCTGCGCCACCAGGTTGAGCTTCTGCGGGCTGACGCGCAGCATGCGGGCGACGGCCTTGGCCTCATTGTCCGCGAGGCTACGTTCGCGCTTTGGTTTGCTCATCGTCTATTCCTCAAGCCTTCTTGGCTTTCTTGTCGCCCGAGTGGCCGTGGAAGGTCCGGGTCGGCGAGAACTCGCCGAACTTGTGACCCACCATTTCCTCGTTGATCGCCACCGGCACATGCTTCTGGCCGTTGTAGACACCGAAGGTCAGGCCGACGAACTGCGGCAGGATGGTGGAGCGACGGCTCCAGATCTTGATGACGTCGTGACGGCCAGACGCGCGCGCGGCATCTGCCTTCTTGAGCAGAGAACCCTCGACGAACGGGCCTTTCCAGACTGAACGAACCATGTCCGGCGTTCCTTACTTCTTCCGCTTGTGGCGGCTGAGGAGAATGAATTTGTTGGTCGACTTGTTGGTGCGGGTCTTCTTGCCCTTGGTCGGCTTGCCCCACGGAGTAACCGGGTGGCGACCGCCCGAGGTACGACCTTCACCACCGCCGTGCGGGTGATCGATCGGGTTCATGACGACGCCGCGGTTATGCGGGCGCCAGCCGAGCCAGCGGGTACGACCGGCCTTGCCGATCGAGATGTTCATGTGATCCGGGTTCGAGACCGCGCCGATCGTGCCGCGGCAACGGCCGTGCACGAGACGCTGCTCGCCCGAGTTCAGGCGGACGATGACGTAGTCCTGGTCGCGGCCGACGATCTGGGCATAGGTACCGGCGGAGCGAGCCAGCTGGCCGCCCTTGCCGATCTTCAGCTCGATGTTGTGCACGATCGTGCCGACCGGCATGTTGCCGAGCGGCATGACGTTGCCCGGCTTCACGTCGACATAGTTGCCGGCGACGACGGTGTCGCCCGCCGCCAGACGCTGCGGCGCCAGGATGTAGGCCAGCTCGCCGTCCTGATACTTGATCAGCGCGATGAACGCGGTGCGGTTCGGATCGTACTCCAGCCGCTCCACGACCGCCGGCATGTCCACCTTGTCGCGGCGGAAGTCGACGGTGCGGTAGGCCTTCTTGTGGCCGCCGCCGCGGAAACGCACGGTGATGCGACCGGTGTTGTTGCGACCGCCATTGCCGAGCTTGCCCTCGGTCAGGGTCTTCACCGGCTTGCCCTTGTAGAGCGCCGAACGATCGACCATGACCAGCTGGCGCTGGCCCGGCGTCGTGGGATTGTAGGTTTTCAATGCCATCGTCGTTGCGCCTTATAGTCCGGTAGTCACGTCGATGCGGTGGCCCTCTTCAAGGGTCACGATCGCGCGCTTGGAGTCCGACTGCGAACCGAGATTGCCGCGGAACACCTTGGTCTTGCCCTTGCGAACGAGAGTGTTGACGCTCTTCACCTTGACGTCGAACAGCTTCTCGACCGCTTCCTTGATCTGCGGCTTGGTCGCCTTGCCGGCGACCTTGAACATCACCTTGTTGTGCTCGGAGGCGAGCGTCGCCTTTTCCGTCACGACCGGCGAGATGATGACGTCGTAGTGGCGCGGATCGATGTTCTTCATTTGAAGCGCGCCTCCAGCGCATCAACCGCAGCCTTGGTCAGCACCAGCTTGTGGCGGCGGAGAATGTCGTAGACGTTGATGCCCTGGATCGGCAGCACGTCGATGTTCGGGATGTTGCGGGCCGCGGTCGCGAAACCGTTGTTGAGCTCCGCACCGTCGATGATCAGCGCATTGGTCAGGCCGAGGCCCGAGAAGTGACCGAGCAGCGCCTTGGTCTTGGCGGCCTCGAGCTGCGCATTGTCGATCACGATCAGCCCGCCGTCCTTGGCCTTGGCCGACAGCGCATGCTTCAGCGCGAGCGCACGCACCTTCTTCGGCAGGTCGGTCGCATGGGAGCGAACCACCGGACCGAATGCACGGCCACCGCCGCGGAACTGCGGCACGCGGGCCGAGCCGTGACGGGCGCCGCCGGTGCCCTTCTGCTTGTACATCTTCTTGCCAGTGCGCCAGACGTCGGCGCGGCCCTGGGCCTTATGCGTGCCGGCCTGGCGCTTGTTGAGCTGCCACTGCACGCAACGCTGGATGATGTCCTTGCGCGGCTCGAGACCAAAGATCTCGTCCGACAGCTGAACCGAACCGGCGTCCTTGCCTTCAAGGGTGGTGACTTTTAGTTCCATCTCACACGCCCTCCTTCTCGGCTACAGCCTCGGCAGCTTCACCGCCGGCGACCTTGAACTTGCCGGGCTTCGGGGCTTCCTTCGGCAGCGGCTTCTTGACCGCGTCGCGCACCGAGATCCAGCCGCCCTTGGAGCCGGGAACGGCGCCTTCGACGAGGATCAGGCCGCGCTCGACGTCGGTCGAAACCACTCGCAGATTGAGCGTGGTGATGCGGTCGACGCCCATGTGACCGGGCATCTTCTTGTTCTTGAAGGTCTTGCCGGGGTCCTGACGGCCACCGGTCGAACCGATCGAACGATGCGAGACCGACACGCCGTGGGTGGCGCGCAGACCGCCGAAATTCCAGCGCTTCATGCCGCCGGCGAAGCCCTTACCGATCGAGGTGCCGGTCACGTCGACAAACTGGCCGACCACGAAATGGTCCGCCTGGATTTCCGCGCCGACCGGGATCAGCGCGTCCTCGGACACGCGGAACTCGGCGACCTTGCGCTTCGGCTCGACCTTGGCGACCGCGAACTGGCCGCGTTCGGCCTTCGGCATGTACACCGTCTTGCGGGCGCCCGAGCCGAGCTGAAGAGCGACATAGCCGTTCTTCTCGGTCGTGCGGTGGCCCAGCACCTGGCAGTTGCCCAACTTCAGCACGGTCACAGGGATATGCTCGCCGGTCTCCGTAAAGACCCGCGTCATCCCGACCTTTTGTGCGATCACTCCGGAGCGCATCGGCGTGCTTCCTGTCTTTCTGTCCGCAAGCGGCGGACGTAAAAATCCAAAACCTTAGAGCTTGATCTCGACGTCGACACCGGCGGCCAGGTCGAGCTTCATCAGCGCATCGACGGTCTGCGGGGTCGGGTCGACAATGTCGAGGAGGCGCTTGTGAGTGCGCATCTCGAATTGCTCGCGGCTCTTCTTGTCAACGTGCGGCGAACGGTTGACGGTGAACTTCTCGATGCGGGTCGGCAGCGGAATCGGTCCGCGAACCTGCGCACCGGTGCGCTTCGCCGTGTTCACGATCTCACGGGTCGACGTATCGAGGATTCGATGGTCGAACGCCTTGAGACGGATGCGAATGTTTTGGCCGTTCATTGCCGTATCTCTTTCTTCGTCGCTCAATTAGCGAATAGCGAGTGGTGAGCGGCGGGTGGGCGAACCCACCCGCTGCAAACTGACTGATCCACCCTTACTCGATGATGGCGGCGACGACGCCGGCGCCGACGGTGCGGCCGCCTTCGCGGATCGCGAAGCGCAGCTTCTCTTCCATCGCGATCGGCACGATCAGGTGCACTTCCATCGCGATGTTGTCGCCCGGCATCACCATCTCGGTGCCTTCGGGCAGGTGCACAACGCCGGTCACGTCGGTGGTGCGGAAGTAGAACTGCGGACGGTAGTTGGTGAAGAACGGGGTGTGACGACCGCCCTCTTCCTTGGTCAGGATGTAAGCCTCAGCCTTGAACTTGGTGTGCGGCTTGACCGAACCGGGCTTGCACAGCACCTGGCCACGCTCGACTTCCTCGCGCTTGGTGCCGCGGAGCAGCGCACCGATGTTGTCGCCGGCCTGGCCCTGATCGAGCAGCTTGCGGAACATTTCGACGCCGGTGACGATGGTCTTCTGGGTGTCGCGGATACCGACGATCTCGATTTCCTCGCCGACCTTGATGATGCCGCGCTCGACACGGCCGGTGACGACGGTGCCGCGGCCCGAGATCGAGAACACGTCTTCAACCGGCATCAGGAACGGCTGGTCGATCGGACGCTCCGGCTGCGGGATGTACTCGTCGACATTCTTCATCAGCTCGAGGATGGCGTCGTGGCCGAGCTTCTTGTCCTTGTCTTCGAGGGCGGCGAGCGCCGAGCCCTTGATGATCGGGATCTTGTCGCCCGGGAATTCGTACTTCGAGAGCAGCTCGCGGACTTCGAGCTCGACGAGCTCGAGCAGCTCCGGATCGTCGACCATGTCGCACTTGTTCAGGAACACGACGAGCGCGGGCACGCCGACCTGGCGGGCGAGCAGGATGTGCTCGCGGGTCTGCGGCATCGGGCCGTCAGCAGCCGACACGACCAGGATCGCGCCGTCCATCTGGGCAGCGCCGGTGATCATGTTCTTCACGTAGTCGGCGTGGCCGGGGCAGTCGACGTGAGCGTAGTGGCGGTTGGTCGTCTCGTACTCGACGTGAGCGGTCGAGATCGTGATGCCGCGCGCCTTCTCTTCCGGCGCCTTGTCGATCTGGTCGTAGGCGGTGAACGTCGCGCCGCCGGTTTCTGCGAGCACCTTGGTGATCGCTGCGGTCAGCGAGGTCTTGCCATGGTCGACGTGACCGATGGTGCCGATGTTGCAGTGGGGCTTGTTACGTTCGAATTTAGCTTTGGCCATTTGACTCTCCGTTCAATCGTTGACTGCCATCAACGACAATCAGGCAAACTTCTTCTGGACTTCAGCCGACACGTTCGCCGGAGCTTCGGCGTAGTGATCGAACTGCATGGTGAAGGTCGCGCGCCCCTGGCTCATCGAGCGCAGGTTGTTCACGTAACCGAACATGTTCATGAGCGGCACCATCGCATTGATGACGTTGGCGTTGCCGCGCATGTCTTGACCCTGGATCTGGCCGCGCCGGGAATTCAGGTCGCCGATGACCGAACCGGTGTAGTCTTCCGGGGTCACCACCTCGACCTTCATGATCGGCTCGAGCAGAACGGACTTGCCCTTCGTCAGCGCCTCGCGGAACGCAGCCCGCGATGCGATTTCGAACGCCAGCGCCGACGAGTCGACGTCGTGATACTTGCCGTCGACCAGCTGCACCTTGACGTCCACCACCGGGAAGCCGGCGACGACGCCGGAGCCCATCACGCTGTTGAGGCCCTTTTCGACGCCGGGGATGTATTCCTTCGGCACCGCACCGCCGACGATCTTCGATTCGAACTCATAGCCCTTGCCGGGCTCGTTCGGCTCGACGACGATCGACACTTCGGCGAACTGACCGGTACCGCCGGTCTGCTTCTTGTGCGTGTACTTGACTTCGGCCTTCTTGGTCACGCGCTCGCGGAACGCCACCTGCGGCGCGCCGATGTTGGCATCGACCTTGTAGGTGCGCTTGAGAATGTCGACCTTGATGTCGAGATGCAGTTCGCCCATGCCCTTGAGAATGGTCTGGCCGGACTCCTGGTCGGTCGACACGCGGAACGACGGATCTTCCGCAGCGAGCTTGGCAAGCGCCACGCCCAGCTTTTCCTGGTCGGCCTTCGACTTCGGCTCGATCGCGATCTCGATCACCGGCTCCGGGAATTCCATCTTCTCGAGGATGACCGGCTTGTCGGGATCGCACAGCGTGTCACCGGTGCGTGCTTCCTTCAGGCCAGCCAGCGCGACGATGTCGCCGGCATAGGCTTCCTTGATGTCTTCGCGGTTGTTCGCATGCATCAGCAGCATGCGGCCGATACGCTCTTTCTTCTCGCGGGTCGAGTTCACCACGCCGGTGCCCGACTGCAGCACGCCGGAATAGATGCGGCAGAACGTGATGGTGCCGACGAAGGGGTCGTCCATGATCTTGAACGCGAGCAGAGCCAACGGCTCCTTGTCGTCCGCATGGCGCACGACTTCGTTGCCGTCATCGTCGATGCCCTTGATCGCGGGCACGTCGACCGGCGACGGCAGATAGTCGACGACCGCGTCGAGCAGCGGCTGAACGCCCTTGTTCTTGAACGCGGAGCCGCACAGCACCGGATAGAACGCACCGGTCAGCACGGCCTTGCGGATCAGACGCTTCAGGGTCGCCTCGTCCGGCTCCTTGCCGTCGAGGAAGGCAGCCAGGGCATCGTCGTCGAGCTCGACGGCGGCTTCCACCATCTTCTCGCGATATTCCTTGGCCTGCTCGACCATGTCTTCCGGGATATCGACATAGTCGAACTTGGCGCCGAGGGATTCATCGTTCCAGACGATGCCCTTCATGACGACCAGGTCGACGAGACCCTTGAAGTTGTTCTCGGCACCGATCGGCAGCTGGATCGCGATCGGCTTGGCGCCGAGGCGGTCGACGATGTCGGACAGGCACTTGAAGAAGTCGGCACCGGTCTTGTCCATCTTGTTGGCGAAGACGATGCGCGGAACCTTGTACTTGTCGCCCTGGCGCCAGACGGTCTCGGTCTGCGGCTCGACGCCCTGGTTGGAGTCGAGAACGCAAACGGCGCCGTCGAGCACGCGCAGCGAACGCTCGACTTCAATGGTGAAGTCGACGTGGCCGGGGGTGTCGATGATGTTCAGGCGCTTGCCGTTCCAAAACGCGGTGGTAGCAGCCGAAGTGATCGTGATGCCACGCTCCTGCTCCTGCTCCATCCAGTCCATCGTCGCGGCACCTTCGTGCACTTCGCCGATCTTGTGGCTCTTGCCGGTGTAATACAGGATGCGCTCGGTGGTCGTGGTCTTGCCGGCATCGATATGCGCCATGATACCGAAGTTGCGGTAGTTCTCTATGGCATGAACGCGAGGCATAGGCTGTTCCTTAAATTCCGTGTTTCGCCGTTACCAGCGATAGTGCGAGAAGGCGCGGTTGGCTTCCGCCATCCGGTGCACGTCTTCACGCTTCTTGACGGCGTTGCCGCGATTGTTCGAGGCGTCGAGCAGCTCCGCCGACAGACGCTCCGTCATGGTCTTCTCGTTGCGCTCACGGGCGGCCGAGATCAGCCAGCGGATGCCGAGCGCCTGACGGCGCACCGAGCGGACTTCCACCGGCACCTGGTAGGTCGCGCCGCCGACGCGGCGGGAACGGACCTCGATGGTCGGCATCACGTTCTCGAGCGCCTGCTCGAACACGCCGAGCGGCGGCTGCTTGGTCTTGGCCTCGATCATGCCGAGCGCACCGTAGACGATGTTTTCGGCGACCGACTTCTTCCCGGCGTACATCACCGAGTTCATGAACTTCGTAATGATGATGTTCCCGAACTTCGGATCCGGAAGAACTTCACGCTTCTCAGCAGAATGGCGACGCGACATCTGATCGTTTCCCGCTTACTTCGGACGCTTTGCGCCGTACTTCGAACGACGCTGCTTACGGTTCTTGACGCCCTGGGTATCCAGCACGCCACGGAGGATGTGGTAGCGCACGCCGGGCAAGTCCTTGACGCGGCCGCCGCGGATCATGACCACCGAGTGCTCCTGCAGGTTATGGCCTTCACCCGGGATGTAGCCGATCACCTCGAAGCCGTTGGTCAGGCGCACCTTGGCGACCTTACGAAGCGCCGAGTTCGGCTTCTTCGGGGTCGTGGTGTAGACGCGCGTGCACACGCCGCGCTTCTGCGGCGACTGCTGCAGCGCCGGCACCTTCTTGCGCGACTTCTGCACTTCACGTGGTTTTGCGATCAGCTGGTTGATCGTCGGCATGCAGCCTTCACCCTTTAGTTCGCGCGGAAACCTTGAATGGCTCCGCAAATTTCTTCTCAGGACTAGCCGTCCCGTACGGCCCGCTCGACGCGGATCAAACACCCGCGCAAAGCGAAATCGCGCCAACCACTCATCACTGAGCGGAAAGCGCATCGACGCCACAGAGGACCGCGATTCCGAACCGTTCAGCGTTCGCTGTCCGGTCCGCCACCGAGGTCATGCATCCGAATTCACTCTCAAGAGGACGTGCTCAAGAGAACCAAAATCGTCCTGGCATTGCCTAGCTATCATCGACAGCGTTTGAGCGGCATTCGTCGAGGTTGGTGCCCGTCCGGCGCCTGAAAAAGGGCCTTGGGGTGTTCCGTTCCGACGCTGGCGTAGCTCACCGCCTGTCGTTAAGTGAGCGCCTTGTATAATCGAGAGATAGTGAAGTCAAGCAAAACGACAAGCAAAGAAACGCCTCTGGCGCTTGCAGATTTCGCATTTCGCGGCGCTCGCCGGGCGTCGAAATATGACAGCGTCTGCGACTCCCCTCGCCCGAATCCGAATCTCCGGCACGCCAGCGGAATCATATTATATCCGGGTAAAATATGATTAGAAACAATTCTCCCCAACTTGGACCTGAAGGCGAATTTCGAAACTAAGCCTTTATTTGCCATTCGCAGCGCAAAAATTACGGTCTACGGCCACGGAAAACGTCATGCGGTACACCGACATCGCGATCATCGGCGGAGGTCTTGCGGGCTCGACCGCGGCCGCCATGCTCGGCCGTGCCGGGATACCGACCGTCCTGATCGACCCCCATCAGGTCTATCCGTTCGACTTCCGCGTCGAAAAGGTCGGCGGCGACCTCCAGCTCGCGCGATTCGCCCGCACCGGGATTGCCGAATCCGTGCTCCGTTCGGCGACGCTGGACGGCGAGAACTGGATCGCGCGATTCGGCTATCTGCTCGACCGGCAGCCGAGCCGGCAATACGGCATCATGTACGACGCGCTGATCACTGCGATTCGGGCCGAGATCGCCGGGCCGGCCGAATTCATCCGCGACAAGGTCGTCAATGTCGCGACCAGCTCCGAGCGGCAGCGGCTCGTGCTTTCGGGCAGCGAGGAGATCTCGGCGCGGCTCGTGGTGCTCGCCAACGGCCTGAATGTCGGGCTGCGCCGGACGCTCGGCATCGAGCGGCTGGTGACCAGCTTCTGCCACTCGATCTCGCTCGGCTTCGATTTCGTCCCGGTCGGCCGCCCCGCCTTCCCGTTCGCGGCCATGACCTACTTTTCGGAGCGGCCGAGCGACCGCATCCCCTACATCACGCTGTTTCCGGTCGAAAACCGGATGCGTGCCAACCTCTTCACCTACCGCCCGGCCGACGATCCGTGGCTGCGCGCGATGCGGCGCAATCCGGTCGAGACGCTGAATGCCGCGCTGCCGCGGCTGCGCCGGCTCACCGGCGAATTCGACGTCGCCGGCGACATCAAGATCAGGCCCGCCGACGTCTATGTCAGCACCGGCTATCGGCAGGCCGGCGTCGTGCTGGTCGGCGACGCCTTCGCCAGCACCTGCCCCGTCACCGGCACCGGGACCGACAAGGTGTTCACGGACGTATCCCAGCTCTGCAACGTCCATATCCCGGCCTGGCTTGCGACCGACGGCATGGGCGAGGAGAAGATCACCGCGTTCTACGACGATCCGGTCAAGACGGAGTGCGACGCCTGGTCGAATGCCAAGGCATTCAACTTCCGCGAAGTGTCGATCGGCGGCGGGCCCTACTGGCAGGCCCAGCGCTGGGCGCGCTTCCTCGGCTATCTCGGCCGGGGCACGCTGCGCCGGCTGTACCGCCCGCAGGCAGCGTCGGCGGCACGGTCCGCCAATCACTTCCGGCAACGTCCGCACGCAGCCGACAGGGCGTAGAGGCGCGCTCAGCAAGAGTGCTTTCGAGCGAAGTGGATGCCGGTTCGCGTAAAGAAAACGCGTCAAACAAGAATCTAGCGCCCGGCCATCGCCGACGACGCGGCGCGGGACTCACGCCTCGTCTTCGTCCTCATCCTCGTCGTCTTCATCCTCATCGCCTTCATCATCGTCCGCGTCGTCGTCATCCTCGTCGTCCGCGTCGTGATGGACATGCCCCTGGTCGTCCCACAGCCTGCGGTAGACGCCATTCAGGGCCAGCAGTTCCTCGTGCGAGCCGCGTTCGATCGCCCTGCCGCCGGAGATCACGATGATCTCGTCCATCTCGACCACCGAGGCCAGTCGGTGCGTCGACCAGATCATGGTGCGCCCCTCGGCCACCTTGAGCAGCGTGCGGTTGATCGCCGCCTCCGTGGTCTGGTCGAGCGCCGAGGTCGCCTCGTCGAGCAGCAGCACGGACGGGTTGCGGATGATGGCGCGCGCGATCGCGATGCGCTGGCGCTGGCCGCCCGACAAGGTGTCGCCGCGTTCGCCGACCGGCGTGTCGTAGCGCTGCGGCAGGCTCATGATGTAGCGATGGATCTCGGCCTTCCTGGCGGCGTCCTCGACCTCCGCGTCGGTGGCCCCTTCCTTGCCGAGCCGGATGTTCTCGCGGATCGACATGTTGAACAGCATGTTCTCCTGGAACACGACCGCCATGCTGGCCCGCAGCGACTCGCGCGTAACCCGGCGGATGTCGACGCCGTCGATCGCGACGCGGCCCTCGTCCGGAACGTAGAGCCGCAGGATCAGATTGATCAGCGTGCTCTTGCCGGAGCCGCTGGGACCGACGATCGCAATGCTCTTGCCGGCATTGAGCTTGAGGCTGAGATTGTCGAGCACCAGCGTCTGCGCCCCCTCATACTGGAAGGTGACGCGGTCGAAGGAGATGTCGTTGGTGATGCGCGGCAGATCCGGCGCGCCGGGGCGGTCGGCGCCGCGAGTCGGCTCGTCGAGCAGCTCCTGGATGTGCCGCACCGCCGCCGCCGACGAGATCGACACCGGGATGAAATGCATGAGATGGGCGATGTTATACGACACCTCCCAGAATGCGCTCTCGAAGGTCACGAAGGTACCGACCGTGATCTGCCCCTTGGTGGCGAGATAGGCGCCGATCGCCAGCACCACGAGGTGAAGCAGCAGCACCGAAATGGTGACCGTGCGCTCCACCATGGTGGACAGGAACATGGCTGAGGCGGCCTTGGCGCGGACGTCGCGGTTGCGCAGCGTGAACCAGCCGAGCGCCCGGCGCTGCAGGTTGAACGCCTTCACCACCGCCTGGGCCGCGACGTTCTCCTGCACCATGCCGAGCAGCGCGGCCTCGTTCTGCTTCTGCTCGTAATTGGCCAGCACCGCCTTCGGCGTCAGGATGCGCGGCCCGATCAGCGTGATCGGAAACACCAGCAAGGCGACCACGGCAAGCTGCCAGTTCAGGAACAGCATCAGGATGATGCCGGCGATCAGCTCGAAGCCCGGCAGCGCCGCGCTGTTGGCGAAGGTCTTGACCGAGCCCTCGAAGGCCGACAGATCGATCGAGAAACGCGACAGGATCTCGCCGCGCTTGGTGCGCGCGAAATAGGCTGACGGCAGGTTCTGGACGTGGTCGAAGATGCGGGTCCGGACGTCGGCGATGATGCCCGCGCCGAGCCGCGCATCCCAGCGCTCGTACCAGACCGCGATGATCGAGGTGACGATGCCGGCGACCGCGAGCACGCCGAGGATCTTGTAAAGGGCCTGGAAATCCTCCTCGCCGAGCGCGTCGTCGATCAGGAATTTCAGGCTGAGCGGCATGATGACGTTGAACAACGTCTCGACCAGCACGCCGATCGCGACGAAGGCGAGCGGCTTCTTGTAGTTGGTCAGGATCGGCTTGACGAAGCTGAAGATCGTGGAGAGCGCGCCGGCGGCTTCCCTGGCGGTGAAGACGACGAGGTCCTCGTCATCATCATCATCGAGCTCGAACTCGTCGTCCTCGTCCTCATCATCGTCGTCATCGGCCGGCGCGGCGGGCTTGGCGGAGGCCGTTGCCGCAGGCGGACCGGCCGCGGCCGCAGACTTCTTCTTCAGCTCGGGATCGTCGGCCGCCGATCGATTCGGATCATCTGATGCAGGAGGTCTTGGCGCCATGAAACCAACCGATGCTCCACGGCCGGCATGACCGCAAATCGAAACCGCAGCGGCGAATGCTGCTGGTACAATCCTATGCGATCACAATGAATTCGGCAAAGCGTTTGGAACGGCGCGGTGCGCGGCCCCGTGCGCCGGTGCCGCTAGTCGTCGTGATCCGTCTCGACCTTGTCGAAGAAGGAATAGCGCAGGCTGTCGGAGTCGGCGTACCACTGCCCCGGCCCCTTGTTGGCGGCAAGCGTCAACGTCCAGAGCGCATCGGTGCAGTCACGGCGATGCATCGACAGGTCGAAGCCGTTGCCGAAGAACAATTCCGACCATTCCCACCAGGTGCCGAGCTTCTTCACGCCGCGCAGCAGGTCGTAGCGATCGATCACCGCGGGCGCCATGTCCGAGGTCACCGACGCGAACACGACGCCGGTCTTGACCACGCGGTTTAGCTCGCGCACCCCGCGCACCACCTGCTTCTCACCGAGATGGCACAGCGAGGTCTCGAACACGAAGTCGAACTCATTGT
Source organism: Bradyrhizobium sp. B120 (assembly GCF_049075665.1). Taxonomy (NCBI): domain Bacteria; kingdom Pseudomonadati; phylum Pseudomonadota; class Alphaproteobacteria; order Hyphomicrobiales; family Nitrobacteraceae; genus Bradyrhizobium; species Bradyrhizobium sp. B120. Next base: position 5,199,414 of record NZ_CP185242.1, read on the forward strand.
CCTTGAACGGCATGTCGGCGATTGAGCCGAGCTTGTTGTACTTCTTGAGCGCCTTCGGCGTCTTGCCGTGGATGTAGCGGTTGTTCTCGATGCCCCAGGCATCGATGCCGCGCTCGCGCAACGCGCCGACCAGCTCGCCGCTGGCGGAGCCGGCGATCAGCAGCTTGTAGCCCTTCGCCCTGCCCCACACCGTCTTGATCAGGTCGGTCAGGTAGGCCGGGTCGGTGAAATTGCGCCAGACTTCGCTGTAGGGACCCGCGCCGCGATAGTTCTCGAAATAGTTGCGGTCGATCTTGTCGGACAGCGTGCCTTCGTCCTGCGCGCGGGCGCGGCGCAGCCGCATCATCTCGGTGACGATGATGTCGGTCGCGGCATCGGAGGAATCGAGCAGCCCGTTCAGCGTCGAATCGAACAGGTAGTCGCCGACCACCACGATGCCGGGGTGCTGCTTCGGATCGGGGCGGTGGTTGGTCATGACGTCGCGCACCGGCAGGCCGCCCGGCAGCGCGTTGACCGACGACAGCCAGCGATGGGTCTTGCCCTCGAGGAAATGCGCACGGGCATCACCGAGAGAGGCCGGCAGCGACTTCAGCGCGGCGTCGATCAGTTCCTCGTCGCTGAGATTGGCGAAGGCGAGCGCGTCGGAGCCGGCGATCAGCCAGTTCAGCACGCCGTGCTTGCCGACATCGTGGCGGGCGCCCTCATTGTAGACGCAGCAGCCGCCGAACGCTTCCGACATGAACCAGGCGCCGGGGATCTTCTCGCCCCAGAACGGCTCGTCGAACAGGATCGAGACGCGCAGATAGTGCGCGGGACGATCGAAATAGGCGACGTGCTTGACCATCGACTTGCGCAGCTGTTCGCCGTCCCAGCGCATGGTCGCGAGCCAGGAATGCGGCAGGCAGACCAGCACGAGGTCGAAGTCGCGCGTCTCCGGCCCCTTGCCGTTCATCATGTTGAGCTGGTAGCGGCCGCTTGCGGTCTTGCCGACCTTGAGCACGCGATGGTTGAGCTGGATGTCGGCGCTGACCTCCGAGCGCAGGCAATCGATCAGCTGCTCGTTGCCGTTCTGGATCGAATACAGGCCGATATAGCCGTCGACGTCCATGACGTAGTTCTTCAGCGCGTTGAGGCCGTTGGTGTTGTGACTCTCGGTCGCGAGGTCGGAGCGCGCCATCACCTTGAAGAACCGCTTGGCGGTGACGTCCTCGACCTCTTCGTCGAGGATCTGCTCGGCGGTCTTGTAGGCCCACGGATGTTCGTTGTCGTGGGCGCCGACGCCCTCGTAATACTCGATCGGCGACACCAGCTCGCTGCAGCGCTTGCGGAACGCCTCGATCGCGGCCGCGGTTTTGGCGCCGTATTTGCGGCGCATGCCGGGAACGTCGGCCAGCAGTTCGCCGTCGAGCTGTACCTGCTCGGCATCCATCGGGATCGTCTGCAGGCCGAAATGCTGGATCAGCTCGCGCAGCGGGTCGGGTCCCGTCATCGAGTAATCGTAGATCTCGGCGACGCCGGCCTCGTACATCGCGGGCGCGCTGTCGAATTTGCGCGTGACGACCTTGCCCCCGAGGCGGTTCGACGCCTCGAAGATGGTGATGCGGCAGAGGTCGCCGAGTTTGCGCTTCAGATACCAGGCGCTCATCAGCCCCCCGGGGCCGCCGCCTACAATCGCCAAGTCGAGCATATCGATTCCGTCGTCTCCGGCACGAGCCAAACAGCCGGTCTAAGTCACCCTAGCAAAGGCACTTTTTTGCCTGAAGGGAAGATGAACAAACTGCGTCCCTGCAGCGCAGCAAGGCAAGAAAGCAACAAAAAGGCCGGCAGAACGCCGGCCTTCTCGCTGACTACCGTAGTCTTGCGGATGCCTATTCCGCGGGCGGCAGCGCCAGCGGCTCCGCTTCCGGAGCCGTCGGCACGATCGCCGCCTGCTGCTTCTCGCGCTCGTCGAGGATCAGCTTGTCGCGCTTGACCGCGACTTCGCGAATCCGCGCCATCGAGGCGCCGGTGCCGGCCGGGATCAGGCGGCCGACAATGACGTTCTCCTTGAGGCCTTCGAGCGGGTCCACCTTGCCGTTGACGGCCGCTTCGGTGAGCACGCGCGTGGTCTCCTGGAACGACGCCGCCGAGAAGAAGGAGCGGGTCTGCAAGCTCGCCTTGGTGATGCCGAGCAGAACCGGCGTCCCCGTGGCGGGCTTCTTGCCCTCCTCCTTGGCCTTGGTGTTGAGCGCGTCGAACTCGATCTTGTCGACCTGCTCGCCCGAGATCATGTCGGTGTCGCCCTGATCGGTGACTTCGACCTTCTGCAGCATCTGACGGACAATCACCTCGATGTGCTTGTCGTTGATGAGCACGCCCTGCAGCCGGTAGACCTCCTGGATTTCGTTGACCAGATAGGCAGCGAGTTCCTCGATGCCCTTGATCGCCAGGATGTCGTGCGGCGCCGGATTGCCTTCGACGATGAAATCGCCCTTTTCGACGATATCGCCGTCCTGAAGGTGGATGTGCTTGCCCTTCGGGATCAGGTACTCGCGCGGCTCCTCGGTCTTGTCCATCGGCTCGATCGAGATGCGGCGCTTGTTCTTGTAGTCGCGGCCGAAGCGGATCGTTCCCGCGGTCTCCGCGATGATCGCCGCATCCTTCGGCTTGCGAGCCTCGAACAGTTCCGCCACCCGCGGCAGACCGCCGGTGATGTCACGCGTCTTGGCGCTCTCGGTCGAGATACGCGCCAGGATGTCGCCGGGCATCACCTTCGCGCCGGTGTCGACCGACAGAATGGCGTCGACCGACAGCATGTAGCGGGCATCGCCGCCACGCGCGAGCTTCATCACCTTGCCGTCCTTGCCCTTGACCACGATGGCCGGACGCAGGTCCGAACCGCCGCGCGTCGTGCGCCAGTCGATGACCACGCGCTTGGCGATACCGGTCGATTCGTCGAGCGTTTCCGAGATCGACTGGCCTTCGACCAGATCCTCGAAACCGATCGTGCCCTCGACCTCGGTGAGCACCGGGCGGGTATAGGGATCCCACTCCGCGATGCGCTGGCCGCGCTTGACCATGTCGCCTTCGTCGACGTGCATCTTCGAACCGTACTGAATACGGTGGGTTGCACGCTCGGTTCCGTCGGCATCGACGATCGCAACGACCATGTTGCGCACCATCGCGACCAGGTTGCCTTCGCTGTTGCGGGCGATGGCCTTGTTCCTGATCACGATCTTGCCGTCGAAGTTCGATTCGACGAACGACTGCTCGTTGAGCTGGGCGGCGCCGCCGATGTGGAACGTGCGCATCGTCAGCTGCGTGCCGGGTTCACCGATCGACTGCGCCGCGATGACGCCGACGGCCTCACCGTGGTTGACCGGGGTGCCGCGGGCCAGATCGCGGCCGTAGCACTTGGCGCAGATGCCGTTGATCAGCTCGCAGGTCAGCGCCGAGCGGATCTTCACTTCCTGGATGCCGGCCTGCTGGATCGCATCGACATGGGTTTCCTCCATCAACGTGTCGCGCTTGACGACAATCTCGTTGGTGGCGGGATCACGCACGTCATCGCAGGCCGTACGGCCCAGGATGCGCGAGCCGAGCGAGGCAACGACCGTGCCCGCATCGACGATGGCGCGCATCTTGATGCCGAGCTTGGTGCCGCAATCGGTCTGCGTGATGATGCAGTCCTGCGCGACGTCGACCAGACGGCGGGTCAGGTAGCCGGAGTTCGCGGTCTTCAACGCGGTGTCCGCGAGGCCCTTACGGGCGCCGTGGGTCGAGTTGAAGTACTCGAGCACCGACAGACCTTCCTTGAAGTTGGAAATGATCGGCGTCTCGATGATCTCGCCCGACGGCTTGGCCATCAGGCCGCGCATGCCGGCGAGCTGGCGCATCTGGGCCGGCGAACCACGCGCACCGGAGTGCGCCATCATGTAGATCGAGTTGATGTCGGCATCGGCGCCCGCCGCCGTCTTCTTGGTGGACGAGATCTCCTTCATCATCGCCTTGGCGACTTCTTCACCGGCCTTCGACCAGGCGTCGACGACCTTGTTGTACTTCTCGCCATGGGTGATCAGGCCGTCATTGTACTGCTGCTCGAAATCCTTCGCCAGCGTACGGGTCTGGTCCACGATCTTCCACTTCGACGCCGGCACGACCATGTCGTCCTTGCCGAACGAGATGCCCGCCTTGAAGGCGTTGTAGAAGCCGAGCGCCATGATGCGGTCGCAGAAGATCACCGTCTCCTTCTGACCGCAGTGACGGTAGACCTGGTCGATCACGCCGGAGATCTCGCGCTTGGTCATCAGCTTGTTGATGATGTCGTACGAGATCTTGGTGCTCTTCGGCAGCAGGTTGCCGAGCATGACGCGGCCGGCGGTGGTTTCGATCCACCGCTTGGACATCTTGCCTTCCTCGTCGAGGCCTTCCCACCGGTACTTGATCTTGGTGTGGAGGTGGATGACCTTCGAATGCAGGGCGTGCTCGAGCTCGGCCATGTCGCCGAAGATCTTGCCCTCGCCGGGCAGGCCTTCGCGCATGATCGAGACGTAGTAGAGGCCGAGCACGATGTCCTGCGACGGCACGATGATCGGCTGGCCGTTCGCGGGATGCAGGATGTTGTTGGTCGACATCATCAGGACGCGCGCTTCCAGCTGCGCTTCGAGCGACAGCGGAACGTGCACGGCCATCTGGTCGCCGTCGAAGTCGGCGTTGAAGGCGGCGCAGACCAGCGGATGCAGCTGGATCGCCTTGCCCTCGATCAGCACCGGCTCGAACGCCTGGATGCCCAACCTGTGCAGCGTCGGCGCGCGGTTGAGCAGCACCGGATGCTCGCGGATCACCTCATCGAGGATATCCCAGACCTCCGGACGCTCCTTCTCGACCAGCTTCTTGGCCTGCTTCACCGTGGTGGACAGACCCTTGGCGTCGAGCCGCGAGTAGATGAACGGCTTGAACAGTTCGAGCGCCATCTTCTTCGGCAGGCCGCACTGATGCAGGCGCAGCTCGGGACCGACCACGATCACCGAACGGCCCGAATAGTCGACGCGCTTGCCGAGCAGGTTCTGACGGAACCGGCCCTGCTTGCCCTTCAGCATGTCGGCGAGCGACTTCAGCGGGCGCTTGTTGGCGCCGGTGATGACGCGGCCGCGGCGGCCGTTGTCGAACAGCGCGTCGACGGCCTCCTGCAGCATGCGCTTTTCGTTGCGGATGATGATGTCGGGCGCACGCAGCTCCATCAGCCGCTTCAAGCGGTTGTTGCGGTTGATGACGCGCCGATACAGGTCGTTGAGGTCCGAGGTCGCGAACCGGCCGCCGTCGAGCGGCACCAGCGGACGCAGGTCCGGCGGGATCACCGGCACGACCGTCATGATCATCCATTCCGGCTTGTTGCCGGAGACGCGGAAGGCCTCGACGATCTTCAGACGCTTGGCGAGCTTCTTGTGCTTGATGTCGGAGTCGGTCTCCGCCATGTCGGCACGCAGCGTCGCCTCGAGCTTTTCGAGCTCGAGCCCCTTGAGCAGCTCGCGGATCGCCTCCGCGCCGATCATGGCGGTGAAGCTGTCCTGGCCGTACTCGTCCTGCGCCTTCAGATACTCGTCTTCCGACAGCAGCTGACGGTCCTTCAGCGCGGTCAGGCCGGGCTCGAGAACGACGTAGTATTCAAAATAGAGGATCCGCTCGAGATCCTTCAGCGTCATGTCGAGCAGCAAGCCGATGCGCGACGGCAGCGACTTCAGGAACCAGATGTGGGCGACCGGCGCCGCCAGCTCGATATGGCCCATGCGCTCGCGCCGGACGCGCGACAGCGTCACCTCGACCGAGCACTTTTCGCAGATGATGCCCTTGTACTTCATCCGCTTGTACTTGCCGCACAGGCACTCGTAGTCCTTGATCGGCCCGAAGATGCGCGCGCAGAACAGGCCGTCACGCTCCGGCTTGAAGGTGCGGTAGTTGATGGTCTCCGGCTTCTTGATCTCGCCGTACGACCAGGACAGAATCTTCTCCGGAGACGCGATCGAAATCCGGATCTGGTCGAAGACCTGAGCCGGCGTCGTCGGATTGAAAAGATTCATAATCTCTTGATTCATGGTCTTCTCCTCGCGTGCCGATCGTCACCGGCAGCAAATTCGAAACTTTTATTCAACGCGCGCCCCACTCAACGTCCGAGCGGAGCGCGAAGGCCCGGCGCTTTCGCGCCGGGCGTAAATCACCGCGTTACTCGGCCGCTTCCGACGTCGACGCCGGTCCCACCTTGGAATTGTGCAGGTCGACGTTGAGGCCGAGCGAGCGCATTTCCTTGACCAGCACGTTGAACGATTCCGGAATACCGGCCTCGAAGGTGTCGTCGCCGCGCACGATCGCCTCGTACACTTTGGTACGGCCGGCGACGTCGTCCGACTTCACGGTCAGCATCTCCTGCAGCGTGTAGGCGGCGCCGTAGGCTTCCAGCGCCCAGACCTCCATTTCGCCGAAGCGCTGGCCGCCGAACTGCGCCTTGCCGCCCAGCGGCTGCTGGGTGACGAGCGAGTACGGACCGATCGAACGCGCGTGGATCTTGTCGTCCACGAGATGGTGCAGCTTGAGCATGTAGATGTAGCCCATCGTCACCTTGCGATCGAACTGGTCGCCGGTGCGGCCGTCATAGACGGTCGACTGACCAGAGGCGTCGAAGCCCGCGAGCTTCAGCATCTCCTCGATGTCGGCTTCCTTGGCGCCGTCGAACACCGGCGTTGCGATCGGCACGCCGTGGCTCAGATTGCGGCCGAGTTCGACCAGTTCGTTGTCGTTCAGCGACTTGATGGTTTCATCCTCGCCATAGATCTTCTTCAGGGTCTCGCGCAGCGGCTTGAGATCCTGCTTCTGATAGTAGGCGTCGATGGTCTGGCCGATGCGCTTGCCGAGGCCGGCGCAGGCCCAACCGAGATGGGTCTCAAGGATCTGACCGACGTTCATGCGCGACGGCACGCCGAGCGGATTGAGCACGATATCGGCATGCGTTCCATCCTCGAGGAACGGCATGTCCTCGATCGGCACGATCTTCGACACCACGCCCTTGTTGCCGTGACGGCCGGCCATCTTGTCGCCGGGCTGGATCTTGCGCTTCACCGCGACGAAGACCTTGACCATCTTCATCACGCCGGGCGGCAACTCGTCGCCGCGCTGCAGCTTCTCGACCTTGTCGAGGAAGCGCTGCTCGAGGCCCTTCTTCGACTCGTCGTACTGCTTCCGCATGGCCTCGATCTCGGCCATCAGCTTGTCGTTCGGCGAGGCGAACAGCCACCACTGCGACTTCGGATACTCGTCGAGCACCGCACGGGTGATCTTGGTATCCTTCTTGAAGCCCTTCGGGCCGGCGATGCCCTGGCGGTTCTCCAGCAGCTCGGCGAGGCGGTTGTAGACGTTGCGGTCCAGAATCGCCTGCTCGTCGTCGCGGTCCTTGGCCAGACGCTCGATCTCTTCCCGCTCGATCGCCAGCGCACGCTCGTCCTTGTCGACGCCGTGGCGGTTGAACACACGGACTTCCACGATGGTGCCCTGCACGCCCGGAGGCACGCGCAGCGAGGTGTCGCGGACGTCGGAGGCCTTCTCGCCGAAGATGGCGCGGAGCAGCTTCTCTTCCGGCGTCATCGGGCTCTCGCCCTTCGGCGTGATCTTGCCGACCAGGATGTCGCCGGCGCGAACTTCCGCACCGATGTAGACGATACCGGCTTCGTCGAGGTTCTTCAGCGCTTCTTCCGAGACGTTCGGAATGTCGCGGGTGATTTCCTCAGGACCAAGCTTGGTGTCGCGGGCCATCACTTCGAATTCTTCGATATGGATCGAAGTGAAGACGTCGTCCTTCACGATCCGCTCGGAGAGCAGGATCGAGTCTTCGAAGTTGTAGCCGTTCCACGGCATGAACGCGACCAGCACGTTGCGGCCGAGCGCGAGCTCGCCAAGATCGGTCGACGGACCGTCAGCGATGATGTCGCCCTTCTTGACGATGTCGCCGACCTTCACCAGCGGACGCTGGTTGATGCAGGTCGACTGGTTGGAGCGCTGGTACTTCATCAGCCGGTAGATATCGACGCCCGACTTGGTCGGATCGAGATCCTCGGTGGCGCGGATCACGACGCGGGTGGCGTCGATCTGGTCGATCACGCCCGAACGGCGCGCGGCGATCGCCGCGCCCGAGTCACGGGCGACCACGCCTTCCATGCCGGTGCCGACGAACGGCGCCTCGGCGCGAACCAGCGGCACCGCCTGGCGCTGCATGTTCGAGCCCATCAGCGCGCGGTTGGCGTCGTCGTTCTCGAGGAACGGGATCAGGGCCGCGGCGACCGAAACCAGCTGCTTCGGTGACACGTCCATGTAGTCGACCTTGTCCGGCGTCACCGGCAGCACTTCGCCGGCATGACGGCAGACCACGAGGTCGTCGGTGAAGCGGCCCTTGGCGTCGAGCGGCACGTTGGCCTGCGCGACGCGGTAGCGGCCCTCTTCCATCGCCGACAGATAGACCACCTCGTCGGTGACCCGGCCGTCCTTGATCTTGCGATACGGCGTCTCGACGAAGCCGTACTTGTTGACGCGCGCGAACGTCGCCAGCGAGTTGATCAGACCGATGTTCGGGCCTTCCGGCGTTTCGATCGGGCAGATACGGCCGTAGTGCGTCGGATGCACGTCGCGGACTTCGAAGCCGGCACGCTCGCGGGTCAGACCGCCCGGGCCAAGCGCCGACAGGCGCCGCTTGTGGGTGATCTCCGACAGCGGGTTGGTCTGGTCCATGAACTGCGACAGCTGCGAGGAACCGAAGAACTCGCGCACCGCGGCGGCCGCGGGCTTGGCGTTGATCAGGTCCTGCGGCATCACGGTGTCGATATCGACGCTCGACATGCGCTCCTTGATGGCGCGCTCCATGCGGAGCAGGCCGATCCTGTACTGGTTCTCCATGAGCTCGCCGACCGAACGCACCCGGCGATTGCCGAGGTGGTCGATGTCGTCGATCTCGCCCTTGCCGTCACGCAGGTCGACCAGCGTCTTGATGACCGCCAGGATGTCTTCCTTGCGCAGCGTGCGATGGGTGTCGGGCGCATCGAGCTCGAGGCGCATGTTCATCTTGACGCGGCCGACCGCGGAGAGGTCGTAGCGCTCGGCATCGAAGAACAGCGACTGGAACATCGCCTGCGCCGAATCCAGCGTCGGCGGCTCGCCCGGACGCATCACGCGGTAGATGTCGAACAGCGCATCCTCACGCGTCATGTTCTTGTCGGCCGAGAGCGTGTTGCGGATGTAGGCGCCGACATTGACGTGGTCGATGTCGAGCAGCGGCAGGTCCTTGTAGCCCTGCTCGTTCAGCACCTTGAGCGACTTCTCGGTGATCTCCTCGCCGGCTTCGGCGTAGATCTCACCGGTCTTCGGGTTGACGAGATCCTCGGCGAGATAGTTGCCGACGAGCTCCTCGTCCGACATCCGCAGCGCCTTGAGGCCCTTTTCCTGCATCTGGCGCGCGCTGCGCACGGTCAGCTTCTTGCCGGCCTCGAGCACCACCTTGCCGGTGTCGGCGTCGATCAGGTCGTTGATGGTGCTGTAGCCGCGGAAGCGGTTGGCATCGAACGGCACGCGCCATCCGTCCTTGGTCCGCTTGTAGGTGATCTTCTTGTAGAAGGTCGACAGGATCTGCTCGCCGTCGAGACCGAGCGCGTACATCAGCGAGGTCACGGGCAGCTTGCGGCGGCGGTCGATGCGCGCAAACACGATGTCCTTGGCGTCGAACTCGATGTCGAGCCAGGAACCGCGATACGGAATCACGCGCGCGGCAAACAAGAGCTTGCCGGACGAATGGGTCTTGCCCTTGTCGTGGTCGAAGAACACGCCGGGCGAACGGTGCATCTGCGAGACGATGACGCGCTCGGTGCCGTTGACGACGAAGGTGCCGTTCATCGTCATGAGCGGGATATCGCCCATGTAGACGTCCTGCTCCTTGATGTCCTTCACCGACTTGGCGCCGGTTTCCTCGTCGATATCGAACACGATGAGGCGCAGCGTCACCTTGAGCGGCGCAGCGAAGGTCATGCCGCGCTGGCGGCACTCGTCGACGTCATACTTCGGCTGTTCGAACTCGTAGCGGACGAATTCGAGCATCGAGGTGCCCGAAAAATCCGAGATCGGAAATACCGAGCGGAACACCGCCTGCAGGCCCTCGTCGAGGCGACCGCCGGCCGGCTCGTCAACCATCAGGAACTGGTCATAGGATGCCTTCTGAACCTCGATGAGGTTCGGCATCTCGGCGACTTCCTTGATGTGACCGAAAAACTTGCGTACGCGTTTGCGACCGGTGAATGTCTGCTGCGCCATCGTGGCCTCTCATTTTCGTCGCCTTTATGGGGCGAACCTTCCGGGAGCGACTGCCATCGGCCCCGGGTTGAATTTCGAATCGTCCCGAAGGAACGAAGCGTAAAGTCAGGAATTAAATCCCCGGCCCAGCCCCATCACCTCCAAAACGCAAAACGACGCGCGAGGCGCATCACTGCACCCGCTCGTCCAAACGCTTCGCTTTACGGACTGAAAAAGCCCGAAATCTGACTGTCTCCCAACGGCTTCCGCCGGGTGCCCTGCCGCCCCCGCCGCCTACCGTGTTTTTCCGCTGCCAACCCGATATGGGATGGCAATAAAGGAGATTCGAGGGTTAAGTCCACGGATCCCCACACTTTCTTGTGTCCGGCGCGCCACGCGACACCCTGTCGCACGCCGTTTGCAGGCCCGGGAGCGCCCTGCGGCGCTCCCGGATCGCGCATTACTTGAGCTCGACCTTGGCGCCAGCCTTCTCGAGCTGGGCCTTGATCTTCTCGGCTTCGTCCTTGTTGACGCCTTCCTTGACGGGCTTCGGAGCGCCTTCGACGAGGTCCTTGGCTTCCTTCAGGCCCAGGCCGGTGATGGCGCGGACTTCCTTGATGACTTCGATCTTCTTGTCGCCGGCAGCAGCCAGCACGACGCTGAATTCGGTCTTCTCTTCAACCGCAGCAGCGGCAGCGCCGCCGGCAGCCGGGCCGGCCACCGCAACGGCGGCAGCGGCGGAGACGCCCCACTTTTCTTCGAGGAGCTTGGCGAGTTCAGCCGCTTCGAGCACGGTGAGGCTCGAGAGGTCGTCGACGATTTTCTGCAAGTCAGCCATTGATCTGTTTCCTTAAACGTTTGGTTCGAACCAGGTTTTGAGATTAGCGAAGGGTCAGGCCGCTTCGCTCTTTGAGGCATGAGCCTGAATGACGCGTGCGAGCTTGGCCGCGGGCGCGTTCGAGAGCTGAGCGAGCTTGGTCGCCGGCGCCACGAGGAGGCCAACGATCTTGCCGCGCAGTTCGTCAAGCGACGGCAGTGAGGCAAGCGCCTTCACGCTGTCGACATTCAGGACGGTTTTACCCATCGAACCGCCAAGGATGACGAACTTTTCGTTCGCCTTGGCGAATTCGACGGCAACCTTTGGCGCCGCAACCGGATCGCTCGAAGTAGCGATCACAGTCGGCCCCTTCAGCAGGGAACCGATGGCAGCGACGTCAGTGCCTTCAAGAGCAATTTTGGCGAGACGGTTCTTCGAGACCTTCACCGACGCACCCGCCTGCTTCATCTGCATGCGCAGCTTCTGCATCTGGGCCACGGTGAGGCCGGAATAGTGAGCGACGATCGCAACGCTCGTGGCCTTGAAGGCCTCGTTGAGCTGTCCGACCGCCTCTTTTTTTGCCGCTCGTTCCACAGCAAGCTCTTTCCGGTTGGCGGCCTTTCCGCGAAGGCAGGACCGCCGGGTTGCACCCATCGTCCCGCCCTAAACCTGATCCGTTGGGTGCAAAGACCCTTCGGACATGCCGGGCAAGACGACATCTAGAAGCCTGCCCTCCCAGAGCCTTGCGGCCATGGGCTGTCGAGGTTCGAACCAAACCAGCCTCCCAGCCGCGAACAGGCCGCGACGTGGAGCACAAAATCCGGTCTTCACCCGTCTATGCAGGCCATGCGATTAAGCCGTTGAAAACACGAAGTTCTCGCGGGCGCCTGCAGTCTCGGACAGGATCGGGCTATCGGCCGAGGCCGAACGCCCTGCTCTCATTCCGTTGGAGGCGACGGGTTTCCTTCCTCTCGAGCATCCTTGCGGCATGCGGAAAGGAATGATCTCCTATCACCTCAGGTTTTCGGAATGCGAGCACGGACATGCCAGCAAGTGCCAGCACGCCCGGAAGCCGCTATGTAACCGGTCCCGCCCTGCTTGCCAAGAGCAAATTTCAGACCAGTTTCACATTGCGGCCGGGGAACCGGTTCCGAGGCAGGAACCGGTAGCCGCTCAGGCGCCCCTTACCTCATACGGCAGCGGCTTGCCGGCGAAGAACGCGTCGAGATTGGCGAGCACGCAGTCCTGCATCGCCACGTGCGATTCCAGGGTGTGGCCGCCGATATGCGGCGACAGCACGACGTTCGGCAGCGCCGTCAGTTCGTCCGGCGCGTGCGGCTCCCTCGTGAACACGTCGAGGCCGGCGCCGGCGATTGCGCCATCGGTCAGCGCCGCGACCAGCGCCTTCTGGTCGATCACGGAGCCGCGCGAGATATTGACCACGATCCCGCTGCTGCCGAGCCTGCGCAGGATGTCGGCGTTGACGGCGTGAACCGTGTCCGCGCCGGCGCGCACCGCGATCATCAGCACGCTGCACCAGTCGGCCAGCGCCTCGAGGCTCGGAAAGTGCTGATACGGCACGTCCTGCGGTGACCGGCTGAAATAGCCGACCTCGGTCTCGAACGCCGCGACCCGCGCCGCGATCTTGCGGCCGATCTCGCCGAGGCCATACACGCCGACCTTGCGGCCGCGCATGCCGGCCTGCGGCCGCATCATCGGCGACGGCTTGGCGCCGATCCAGTCGCCGCTGCGGACATAATTATCGACGACCGGCAGCCGGCGGACCGCCGCCAGCATCAGCGTCACCGCGATGTCGGCAACCGATGCGGCATTGGCGCCGGGGCTGTGGCCGACCGCAATGCCGCGCTTGGCGGCGGCGGCAAGATCGATGCCCTCATAGCCGGTGCCGTAGCAGATGATGGCGCCAAGCTTCGGCAGCAGATCCATCGCCTCGCCGCCAAGTGCCGTGCCGCCTGATGTGATCATCGCCCGGATCTCGCCGAGCTCCGCTGCCGGAAACATCTCGGTCGGCGGCTTGCCCGCGGCATTCAGCAGCTCGTAGCGCTCGCCGAAGCGCACCAGTTCGTTTCTCGGAAAGCGCGAATAGACCAGGACCTTATCGGGCATTGTTGTTTCCTGCGAGCGGCTTCACCTGGAGCCTTTTCCGTTCCGATAGAATCGGAACGAGGCTTTGGATTCTTGTCCTGAGATTCTCGTCCTGGCGCGGTTTCTTCACGAGAGTTCGTAGCCACTTCGCGCGAAAACGCTCCGGCAAAACAAAGGGCGGAACCGGTTGCCCGATCCCGCCCTGTCTAACTCGTCACGGCCACAGACCTCAGCCGAGGATCGTGCCCGGCTCGACCTTCACGCCCGGGCCCATGGTGGAGGAAACCGCCACGCGCTGGATGTAGGTGCCCTTGGAACCCGCCGGCTTCGCCTTGGAGACCGCATCCGCGAGCGCCTTGACGTTCTCGACCAGCTTGTCCTCGGAGAACGAGGCCTTGCCGATGCCGGCCTGCACGATGCCGGCCTTCTCGACGCGGAACTCGACCGAGCCGCCCTTGGCGCCCTTCACGGCGTTGGTGACGTCCATGGTCACGGTGCCGATCTTCGGGTTCGGCATCATGCCGCGCGGACCGAGCACCTTACCGAGGCGGCCGACCAGCGGCATCATGTCGGGGGTAGCGATACAACGATCGAAGTCGATCGCACCGCCCTGCACCTTCTCGACCAGATCTTCGGCACCGACGACGTCGGCACCGGCGGCCTTGGCTTCCTCAGCCTTGGCGCCGCGCGCGAACACGCCGACGCGCAGCGTACGGCCGGTTCCGTTCGGCAGGTTGACGACGCCGCGGACCATCTGGTCGGCGTGGCGCGGGTCGACGCCGAGATTGATCGCGATCTCGATCGTCTCGTCGAACTTCGACTTGGCGCGCTCCTTGACCATCTTGATGGCGTCCGCGAGCGGATAGAGCTTTTCGCGATCGACACCCTCGCGGGCCTTCTTCAAACGCTTTCCGATTGCCATGGCCCGTTACCCCGCAACTTCCAGACCCATCGAACGGGCAGAGCCCTCGACCATCTTCATGGCCGATTCGATGGTGTCGCAATTCAAGTCCTTCATCTTCTTCTCGGCGATCTCGCGCACCTGCGCCTTGGTCACCTGGCCGGCCTTGTCGCGGCCCGGCGCCTTCGAGCCGGACTGGATCTTGGCAGCCTGCTTGAGGAAGAACGACATCGGGGGCGTCTTCATCTCGAAGGTGAACGAACGATCGGCGTAGATCGTGATCACCACCGGGATTGGGGTATTCTTCTCTTCCTTCTGGGTCTGCGCGTTGAACGCCTTGCAGAACTCCATGATGTTGAGACCGCGCTGACCAAGCGCGGGGCCGATCGGGGGCGAAGGATTCGCCGCACCGGCCGGGACCTGAAGCTTCAGGTATCCGGTCACTTTCTTTGCCATTTATCACTCCTGTTGTGCCGGACGGTGCCGGCGGTTTCAGGTTCCGTGGTTCGGTCGAAGGGGCTGGCGACCGCCTCCTCCCTCCCACGGCCTCTCACTTGACGCAGGGCGCATATACCCCACGCCGTCCGGTCAGACCACCTTTTCGACCTGACCGAATTCCAGTTCCACGGGGGTCGCGCGGCCGAAGATCGACACCGCGACCTTCACGCGCGAGCGCGCCTCGTCGATTTCTTCCACCACGCCGGAGAACGAGGCGAACGGGCCATCGGCCACGCGCACGTTCTCGCCGATTTCGAACGACACCGACGCCTTGGGACGCTCCACGCCCTCCTGCACCTGGTGCAGGATCCGCATCGCCTCGGATTCCGAGATCGGCATCGGCTTGTTTTCAGCGCCGAGGAAGCCGGTCACCTTCGGGGTGTTCTTGATCAGATGGAACGCCTCGTCGGTCAGCTTCATCTTCACCAGCACATAGCCCGGGAAGAACTTGCGCTCGGCATCGATCTTGCGGCCACGGCGCACCTCGGTGACCTTCTCGGTCGGCACCAGCACCTGCTCGAACAGCTCTTCCAGCCCGCGCTGCTTGGCCTGCTCGCGAATCGATTCCGCGACCTTCTTCTCGAAGTTCGAATAGGCGTGAACGATGTACCAGCGCTTGTCCATCAATTGAGTTCCCATGCTCATCAGTGGATGCCCAGTACCAGGGTGATGAGGTAGCGGATGACCTGGTCCGCGGCGAAGAAGAAGATCGAGGCCAGCGCCACCATCACGAACACCATGATGGTGGTGATGGTCGTCTCGCGGCGCGTCGGCCAGGTGACCTTGTTGGTCTCCGAGCGCACTTCCTGCAGGAATTTGAACGGGCTGAAAGCCATCGTGAGATCCGCGTCCGTCTCCGGACGATTTGCAACGTTTCAAGGAATCCGAACAGCCGACCTTGCGGACCCAGCCCTCGTTTGGAAGGTTGAGCCGATAAACGAGCTCGAATGTTCGGGGAATTAGGCCGCGCCGGATATCCGCGATCAAAGCGGGCCGGCTGCGAGTGTCGGGTATCTACTGCGAGACCGGCCAAAGGTCAAGGTCGGCGGGGTCGCGCCCCGCCCCGGCCCCGCCCCCGGCGGATCGGAACGGGGCCTCTCGAATCAAGCACTTAGCCGGCGCCCGGCGGTATCCCCGCTTGCTACCGAGATAACCGTCGCTCGTCTAGGCCAGGGCGGGCTTCGGCGGCAGCAGCATCGATACAAGCAATCCACTCGGCTCCCGCAGCCTCAGTGCGATGCTGCCGCCATGACGTTTGACAATATCCTGGGCGATCGACAGCCCTAGCCCGAAGCCGCCTTCCTGTCGTGCGTTGTCAGCCTTGAAGAAGGGCTCGAACACCCAGTCGTGCAGCATCGGCGGGATGCCGGGACCATCGTCGGCCACCTCGATCTCGACGTGGTCGGCCTCCGTAAGGCGGAGCGTCACCACGACCAAGCTGCCGTGCTTGACCGCGTTCTCCACGACATTGGTGACGGCCCGCGACAGCGCACGGGGCCGGCAGACATAGGGCAGTCGCGCCGGCCCGGAATAGGACACCGCGTGGCCCGTGTCGGTGAAGTCCGAGCAGATCGTCTGCAGAAAGCTCGGCAGGTCGATGCACGACGGCGCCTCCGAGCGCGCATCGTCGCGAAGATACTCCAGCGTCTCGTTGATCATGCGCGTCATCTTGGCGATATCGCCCAGCATCGCTGTGCGCAGTGCATCTTCGCGTACCCGCTCGGAGCGCAACCTGAGTCGCGTCAGCGGCGTCCGTAGGTCATGGCTGATGGCGGCCAGCATCCGGGTGCGGTCGTCGAGCAGCGCAGCGATACGGGTGCGCATGTCGTTCAGTGCGTCGGCAACCTGGGCGATTTCGAGCGGGCCGCGCCGGTGCAGCACCTCGGGAGCCCGCGGCGAGCGGCCGAACGACGTCGCGGCGCTTGCCAATTCCGCCAGCGGTGCGATCATCCAACGCACCGCATAGACCGACAGCAACAGCATCGAGATCAACACGATAGTCGCCATCACGGCCGCCGGACGAAGCAGAAAGGACCAAAAGCCGCCGGCGGTCGCGACGTCGGCCATCAGCGCGTGGCCGTCGTCGAGTTTCACGATCACCTGTGACGCCGAGCCTGCCGGATGACGCAATTCCTCCAGCAACTCAATTCCAGGCTCGGCCGCCAGTTGCCGAAACGCCCGCATGGACGGCCGCATCTCTCCGATCGTCCGGGGCACGAGTTCGCTCAACGCGACGCGCCTGACATCGAGACCGCCGCGCCTCGCCGCGGCCAGCAGCCCGTCCGCTTCGGTTGGCGTGGTCGTGGAGCGCAGGAGCTGTGCGACCTCCGCGACCCGCCCCGCAAGAAACTTCTGGGTGTCATTGACCGAGGGAGAATCGAACAGAAAAATGACGCCTGCCGCCGCGAGCGTGATGCCGATCAGTTCCGACAGCGCGACCAGGCTCATGATCTGCGCAGCGATGCTGCGCGGCACCAACCGCTGCGCCCATCGCATCAGATCTGCTCGACCGCTGGCGTGAAGAGGTAGCCGCCGAGCCGCACCGTCTTGATCATCGAGCGGTCCTTGGGATCCGGCTCGATCTTCTGCCTGATGCGGCTGATATGGACGTCGACGCTGCGCTCGACCGATGCGATCAAACCGCCGAAGGCCTGCTCGATCAGTTGTTCGCGTGACAGCACCTGGCCGGGATTGCGGCAGAACGCCAGCAGCAGATCGAACTCGGCCCCGGTCAGCGTGATGCGCACGCCGGCCGGGTCATGCAGTTCGCGCGTGGTGGGGTTGATGCGCCATCCGGCAAAGGTCAAAGGACGCGGCCGGGAGCGCGACGCGGCGCCGCTTTCGACACGACGCAACAATGCGCGGATGCGGGCCATCAGCTCGCGCGAATTGAACGGCTTGGTGACATAGTCGTCGGCGCCGAGCTCGAGGCCGAGGATGCGGTCGATATCCTCGCCCCGCGCCGTCAGCATGATGATGGGAATCGAGGACGACATGCGCAGGCGCCGGCAGACGCTCAGTCCATCCTCCCCCGGCAGCATCACATCGAGCACGATGAGATCGAAGCTCTCCTGCTTGAGCAGTGCGTCCATCTCCATGGCCGAACCGACCAGCACTGGTCGGAAGCCGTTGTCCTGCAGCACCTCGGCCAGCATGCGCGCGATATCGGCATCGTCCTCGACGCAGAGAATGCGCGCGTTGGTGACGGGCAAAGTCACGAAGTCATATTCCAGGATTTGCATCACGGCATTTTAGAGGCGTCTGCCGCAGATGCGCAGCCACGCAAATATTGCGTTTTGTTAAGCCTGCGCGGCCA
Source organism: Bradyrhizobium sp. B120 (assembly GCF_049075665.1). NCBI lineage: Bacteria > Pseudomonadati > Pseudomonadota > Alphaproteobacteria > Hyphomicrobiales > Nitrobacteraceae > Bradyrhizobium > Bradyrhizobium sp. B120. Next base: position 5,217,348 of record NZ_CP185242.1, read on the forward strand.
AATGTGGCTCAAATAGGTCGCGCGATTTCGCGGTCTATAACTGACTTAATATCTCTTAATCCCGGCCTCGGCGGCCCCGCCCTATCGTGACACGCGATCGTTGCTGGGGTGAGCGGTCGTTCGAGGGGTGACATGAAAATCAAGTTTCGACCGGACTCTGCTGCGAACGCGCAGGGCACGGACCGGGTTTGGCTCGATCGCCGGTACGATCGGTCATCCGCGCTCGCCGGAGCCGCCGTCGCGGTCGCGTTGTTGTCGGGCTGCGCCAGCGCGCCGATGACCAGAGGCGGATCACTGGCGTCCTACGACAAGCTGACGCCATCCGACGGGCTGCTGGCGAAATCGCTGGTTCACGTCAACAAGGACGAGGTGCTCGCCGCGAAGACGGTACGGATCATGCCGACGACCTTCGCGCCCCCGGCCTCGCCGACGCTGTCGCAAGAGCAGAGGCGCCTCGTCGCCAACGTGATCGACCGTTCGCTCTGCGTCGGCCTCAGCGATCGGCTCGAAGTCGTTGCTCCCGATCAGCCAGCCGATCTGACCGTGCACGCGCTCGTCACCCAGGCGGCGCCCACCGACGAAGTCGCCGCGGGCGCCTCCACGGTGATCGGCTTTCTGCCGACGGCACTCAGCGCCAACGTGCCCGTGCCGATACCGCGGCTGCCGGTCGGTCTCGGCAGCCTGACCGTCGAAGCCGAGGTGCGCGATACGGCCAGCCGTCAGCAAGCGGCGATGGTCTGGGCCCGCGGCGCAAATTCATTCACCAACACGCCGAGGGCTTCGAGCGCCGCTGACGCCTACGATCTTGCGTCCTCCTTCAGCGACGATTTCAGCAAGCTCGTCGTCACCGGCGCTACGCCGTTCGGAAAGGTGCCGGAGCTGCCGTCATTCGACAAGATCGGCGCCTCGCTCGGCGGCAAGCCGAAATATGCGGTCTGCGAGGCGTTCGGCCGCAACCCCGGCTTGATCGGCATGGCTGCCGGAAAGCTTGGCTTGCCGCCGGAATGGTCCGACAAGGCGCCGGCAACAGCCGGCCAATAGCCGGCCTAGCCGGCAAAGCTCTTCTGGACCGCCTGGTCCAGCGTGCTGCCGCCGACATAGCGCTGGCGCAGTTCGCGCTTCAGCAGCTTGCCACTCGGGTTCTTCGGCAGGGCATCCACGAAGATGACCCGCTTCGGCACCTTGAAATGGGCCATCGACGCCGCGCAGTGCTTGATCACGGCCTCGGCGTCGAGGCTTTCGCCCGCCTTGGCCACCACGATCGCGGTCACCGCCTCGATCCATCGCGGATCGGGCAGCCCGACCACCGCGACCTCCGACACCGCAGGCAGCCGGTAGATCATCTCCTCGACCTCGCGGCTTGCGACATTCTCGCCGCCGCTCTTGATCATGTCCTTCACGCGATCGACGACCGTGATGTAGCCGTCGGCATCGACGGTCGCGAGATCGCCGGAATGAAACCAACCGCCGGCAAACGCCGCCGCGGTCTTGACCGGATCGTTGTGGTAGCCGGACAACAGATGCGGCGAGCGGTGCACGATCTCGCCGACCTCGCCCACTTCGACGTCGGTCATGTCCGGCCTGACCACCCGCGTCTCGACATTGATCGCGGGCTTGCCGGCCGATCCCGCCTTCGGCAGCTGGTCCGCCGGCGCCAGCACGGTCGCGAGCGGCGCGATCTCGGTCTGGCCGTAGAAATTCCAGAATTTTACGTCGGGCAGCCGCCGCTGCAATTCGAGCAGCACCTCGACCGGCATGATCGAGGCGCCGTAATAGCCCTTGCGCAGGGACGACAGATCGGTGCGGTCGAACGCCGGGGAACGCAGCATCGCGATCCAGATCGTCGGCGGCGCGAAGAACGCATTGATCTTGTGGGCCGCGATCAGCGCCAGGACGTTGTCGGGCACCGGCTTGCCGGTAATGAGACTGGTGGCGCCGAGATAGATCGCGGGCCCCAGGAAGACGTCGAGCTGCGCGCAATGATACAGCGGCAGCGCGTGCAGCACGATGTCGTCGGTCGCCATGCCGCCGTCGATGATGCAGCTGACATACTGCCACATCACGGCTTCATGGGTGAGGATCGCGCCCTTCGGCAGCGACTCGGTGCCGCTGGTGTAGATGATCTGCGCGGGATCGCGGCTGTCGACCGCGGCATCCGGCGCCGAGGCATCGCTGTGCAGCAGGCTGTCGAACGTCGTGATGCCCTCAGGCGCGGCGGCGGGATCCTCGCCCGGCAGCCAGATCAGGGTTTCGACCGCCGAGCCCTTGGCGGCGGCCGCGTGCGCGGTCTCTACGAAGTCTGGGCCGACCGCCAGCAGCTTTGCGCCGGAATTGGCGAGGATGAAATTGATCTCGTCGGGATTGAGCATGAAGTTGATCGGCACCAGGATCGCGCCGATCCGCGCCACCGCGAAGCGCAGCGCGGCAAAGCCATGCGAGTTGCGCGACAGCACCGCGACGCGGTCGCCCTTCGCAATGCCAAGCGCGAGCAAGCCGCGTCCGAGCCGATTGCAGATCGCGTCCATCTCCACAAAGCTCCAGCTCACCTCGCCGCAGATCAGCGCGGTCTTGCTGGGGTAACGCTTGGCGGAGCGGCGCAACAGATCGCCGATGCTGTGCTCGCGGGCGCGCTGGATGGTTGCTGCGATGTCTCCGCTCATATGTCCCTCCCGAATGTGCTTTTTGTCGTTGTCGTCTTCGCCGCGCCGTCCCTATTGCCGGGCGGCGTAGGCGTGTTCCATGTAGGTGTGCTCGACCGAGCGATCGAGCGAGGCGATCTTCTCGAAGCCGCGCCGCCAATCCTGCAGGTGCCGCCGCGTCCACAGCACGCCGGCCTCCTTGTCGCGCCCCTTGATCGCATCGAGGATGTGGCGATGCGCCTCGACCAGGCGCGCACCGCCCTCCGGCACGCGGCCGACGATCATCTCGGTGGTCGGAAAGAACAGCTGCGCGGCGGGCTCGCGGGCAAGCTGCAGCACGCGGTTCTGCGAGGCCTTGGCCATCAGCACATGGAATTCCGCATCGAGCTCGGCGAGATCGGCGGGATTGCCGACCACGGCCGCACTGCGCTCGAGATTGCCGGCGAGTTCGGCGATGTTCGCCTCGGTCGCGCGCTCCACCGCGCCCTCGACGCTCGCGACCTCCAGCGTCATCGAGGTCTCGAACAATTCGCGGAACGTCACCTCGTGCAGGATCAGGGCGCGGGACAGCCGCGTGGCGAGCTTGTTGTAGCGCGGCAGGCAGGCCTGCAAGCGGCGGCTGGAATCGCGGCGGATCAGCCCGCCCTCCTCGAGCACGCGAATGCCTTCGCGCACCGTCGAGCGGTTGACGCCGAACTGCGCCACGAGCTGCTGCTCGGTGCCGATCGGCTCGCCCGGCTTGATCCGGCCGTTGATGATCTCGCGTTCGATCGCGTCCGCGACCTTCTGATAGGCCGGCGCGACGTCGATGCGTCGAAACAGCGGCGTGGCGGGCATCTTCAACTCCCCGGGGCTCCCGATTGTCGTTTGTCGGACAAAGCATAAGCCAAGCCATTTGTAGCGTCAAACCAGCTATATTTGGCCGAATTGTCGCACCTGGTTGGGCTAGAATTGACAGCGGAACCGGCCAAATCTAGCTTTGTCGGACAAACCGATAAGAACACCCTGGGGAGGTCCATCACCATGAAATCCATCGTCACGAGTCTGTCCGCGGTCGGCCTGATTGCTGCCGCGCTGGCGGGCCCCGCGCTCGCGCAGCAGACGCCGCTCAAGATCGGCGTGCTGACCGATTTCCAGTCGGTCTATTCCGACATCGGCGGCGCCGGGAATGTCGAGGCCACCAAGATGGCGATCGAGGAGTTCGGCGGCTCGATGTTCGGCAAGCCGATCGAGCTCGTCACGGCTGACGCCCTCAACAAGGCCGACGTCGCCGCCACCATCACCCGCAAATGGTACGAGGCCGAGAATGTCGACATGATCATCGACATGCCGACCTCGGCGACCGCGCTCGCCGGCATGGAGATGTCGAAGCAGTTCGAGAAGATCATGATCGTGACGGATGCGGCGAGCTCCGACATCACCGGCAAGTCCTGCTCGCCCTACACGCTGCACTGGACCTACGACACCTACGCCAACGCCCACACCGTCGGCAGCGCGATCGTGAAGAACGGCGGCGACAGCTGGTTCTTCATCACCGCCGACTACGTCTTCGGCCATTCGATCGAGCGCGACACCGGCGATGTGGTCCGCGCCGCCGGCGGCAAGGTGCTCGGCAGCGCGCGGCATCCGCTCAACACGCCGGACTTCTCGTCCTTCCTGCTGCAGGCGCAATCGTCGAAGGCGAAGATCGTCGGTCTCGCCAATGGCGGCGGCGACACCATCAATGCCATCAAGCAGGCCGCCGAATTCGGCATCGTCGCGGGCGGGCAGAATCTGGCTGGGATCGTGATGTTCATCTCGGACATCCACAGCCTCGGGCTGAAGCTCGCGCAGGGCCTGATCATCACCGAGGCCTATTACTGGGATCTCAACGACCGTACCCGCGCCTTCGGCAAGCGCTTCTTCGAGCGCATGAAGCGGATGCCGACGATGAACCAGGCCGCGACCTACAGCGCCACCCTGCACTACCTCAACGCGGTGAAGGCCGCCGGCACCAAGGAGACCAAGCCGGTGCTGGCGAAGATGCGCGCGACCCCGGTCCGCGACGCCTTCACCGACAATGGCGTGGTCCGCGAGGACGGCCGCATGGTGCACTCGATGTTCCTGTTCGAGGTCAAGAAACCTGAGGAATCGAAGGCGCCGTGGGATTACTACAAGGTGCTCGCCGAGGTGCCCGGCGACCAGGCGTTCCGGCCGCTGAAGGACGGCGGCTGCCCGCTCATCAAGTGAGCGAATACAAATCATGGCCGGGGTCCAGGACCTCGGCCAACACGTTCAAATGATTAGGGAAAAGCTGGCAGGAGTGGCAGGGCTCGAACCTGCGACCCCCGGTTTTGGAGACCGGTGCTCTACCAATTGAGCTACACTCCTGCAGGGAACCTGCGTCGCCGCCGGTTCGCGCCGTTTCAAGCACAGGGCATGGCCGGTTTGCAAGGGCGAAGCGGTGAAGCTTCTGTTCATTGCAAAACTTCTGCGCCAGACTTCGGCCATCACTCCACGTCGGCGCTCCGCCGCAAGAATCAAGAACCCGGGAGAGACCATGAACGCCCAGACCGCCACCAAGCACGCCGCCAGCCAAACCACCCCGTCCCTCCCCCTCGCCAAACCCGAATCGATCGGACTGTCGAGCGCACGGCTTCAGGCGCTGTCCGACACCTTCAAGCGCGAGGTCGACAAGGGAACCGCGCCCGGCTTCACGGTGCTGGTGGCGCGGCGCGGCCAGATCGGCTGGTTCGACGCCATCGGCCGGCAAAGCCCGGCGGCCTCTGCGCCGATGACGCATGACACGATCTTCCGCATCTTCTCGATGACCAAGCCGATCGTCTCGGTCGGCATCATGATGCTGCTGGAGGACGGCCACTTCCTGCTCAACGACCCCGTCGCGAAATTCATCCCCGAATTCGCCGAGACCAAGGTCGGCGTCGAGCACAACGGCAAGCTCGAGCTGGTCCCGGTGCAGCGGCAGATGACGATCCAGGACCTGCTGCGCCACACCTCCGGCCTGACCTATGACCACACCGGCAACGGCCCGGTGCAGCAGCTCTACCAGCAGTCACGGCTGCGCAGCCGCAAGATCACCAATGCCGAGCACGCCACCATGCTCGCCGGCATGCCGCTGATCTGCCAGCCCGGCGCCGAGTGGAACTACAGCCGCTCCACCGACATCCTCGGTCGCATCATCGAGGTAGTCAGCGGCAAGCCGCTCGGCGAATTCCTCACCGAGCGCATCCTCTCGCCGCTGCAGATGAACGAGACCGCCTTCCACACACCGGAAGCCAATGCCGGCCGGCTCGCCGAGGCGTTTGCCAACGATCCCTGGACCAACGAGAAGGTGCAGCTGTTCAACATGCTGGAGAAGCCGGCGATGGAATCCGGCGGCGGCGGTCTGGTGTCGACCACGATGGACTATGCCCGCTTCGCGCAGATGCTGCTGGGTGGCGGCGCGCTCGACGGCACCAGGATCATCGGCCGCAAGACGCTCGAATTCATGGCCTCCGATCACCTCGGCGCCAGCGTCAAGGTCCAGGGCACGCTGGTGTCGCCCGGCCACAGCTTCGGCCTCGGCTTCGCGGTGCGCATGCAGCAGGGCATCGCGCCGTTCTCCGGCTCGGTCGGCCAATACTTCTGGAGCGGCATGGCCGGCACGTTCTTCTGGATCGATCCGAGCGAAGACCTGATCGCGGTCTTCATGATGCAGGGTCCGGGCCAGCGCGAATATACCCGCTCGCTGGTACGCAACGGCGTGTACGCGGCGGTTGAATAAGTCTCGTGCCCCGGATGCAACGCAGCGCGCGAGCGGTGCGTTGTTGAGCCGGGGCCTACCTCGATCCAATCGTGCACGTCCTCATGGGTCCCGGCGCTGCGGAGCGGCACTTCGCGCCGCACCGCGTCCGGGACACGAGATCGGCCTCAGCTGATCGTCGCGCCGCCGTCGATCACGATGGTCTGGCCGGTGAGGAAGTCGCCGGCGCGCGAGCCCATCAACACGGCGGCGCCCGCGATCTCGTCGGGCACGCCGATCCGCAGCAGCGGCGAGCGCGCGGTCGAGGCCTTCAGCGTGTCCGGATTGTCCCACAGCGCCTTGGCGAAGTCGGTCTTGATCAGGCCCGGCGCGATGCAGTTCACGCGGATATTGTGCTTGCCATATTCGCAGGCGAGGTTGCGCGCGAGCTGCATGTCGGCGGCCTTGGAGATCGCGTAGGCGCCGAGCACAGTCGAGCCCTTGAGGCCGCCGATCGAGGACACGATGATGATGGAGCCGTCCTTGCGCTCGATCATCTGCGGCACCACCATCGAGATCAGCCAGTTGTTGGCGACGATGTTGTTGTCGAGGATCTTGCGGAACTGATCGTCGGAGATGCCGGCAAGCGGACCGTAATACGGGTTCGACGCCGCGTTGCAGACCAGCACGTCGATCTTGCCGAAGGCGCGATTGCTCTCGTCGACCAGGTTCTGCAGGTTTTCCTTCGACGAGATGTTGGCGGCGATCGCAACCGCGGTGCCCTTGCCGAACTTGCCGTTGATGTCGCCCGCGACCTGCTCGCAGACGTCGGCCTTGCGCGAGGAGATCACGACCTTGGCGCCGTGCTCGGCCATGCGCTCGGCAATGGCCAGCCCGATGCCGCGCGTCGAACCGGTGATGACGGCGACTTTTCCCTTCATGTCGAACAAGGTCATGTTTCTCTCCCTGATGTAAGGCGTTTGAATTCTGTGTTCAGCTTAGGCAGCGTTCCGGCGTTGCGATAGCAGCAATCACGCAAGCTTGCTCGCCGGCCGGACTTCAGGTCCGGACGGCTGATGCATCGCGGCGTGGCGGGGATCGGCGATCCAGGGCTGCTGGTTCACCATCGGCAGCCGCCAGGTCGACAGGCCGATGCCCGCGATGTGATCGAGCCGCGTCACCGAGACATTGTCGATGTCGAAGGACAGGCCCCGGTCGGGCTGGCCGCCGAGCGCGAGACCGACCGCAGCCCGGATCACGCCGCCATGGCCGACCGCGATGATGTTCTTGCCCGGCTCCGCAGCCGTGATCCGCACGATCGTGCGGCAAACCCGCGTGTAGAGATCCATGAAGCTCTCGCCGCCGGGCGCGGGCTCGTTGACGTCGGCAAACCAGCTTCTGGCGGGGGGCTGGCTCGCGAGCAGCGCGGCGCGGTTCATGCCCTGCCACTGGCCGAGATGCTGCTCGGCGAAGTCGCGTTCCTGCGTCATATTGGCCGGCTTCGGAAAGCCGGCGGCCCAGATCGCTTCAGCGGTCTTGTGCGTGCGCTTCAGATTGCTCGAATACCAGACCGCATCGCGCGGCAGCATCTTGGCGACCGCCTCGAACACTTCGACGTCGCCGGTGTCGCAGTCGATGTCCTCTTGTCCGTAGATGTTGCCGCCGTCGCTGCGCACCGGTGCGTGGCGAACCCACCACCACCGCGTCACCGTCACGTTGGGCTTGTCTGGATTGGACATCGGATGGGCCCTTCAATAGTGTCCCCCGTCGCTGTACGTCACGCCGCACATCGTCTCAAGTGCTTCGGACGTTTGAAATTTTGTTTGAATTCCGTCGCGCGGCAGACGCGCCAAGGATCACTCGAACTAACCATGTAAACAGGGAGAAAAACCATGGGCCGCCTCGAAGGCAAATCCGTCATCATCACCGGCGCTGGAAGCGGCATCGGCCGCGCCGCTTCGCTGCTGTTCACCAAGGAAGGCGCCAAGCTGATCGCGGTCGATCGCACCGATGGTGTCAACGAGACCGCCAAGCTGGTGCGCGATGCCGGCGGCACGGTCGAAGCCGTCACTGCGGACGCCGGCTCGGAGAGCGACGTGAAGGCCTTCATCGAGAAGGCGGTTTCGAAATACGGCAAGCTCGATGCGATCTGGGCCAATGCCGGCGTCAGCGGCGGCCTCGTGCCGCTCGCCGACCAGACCCCGGAACATTGGCAGGAAGTGCTGCGCGTCAATCTGATCGGGCCGTTCCTCGCGATCAAGCATTCGATTCCGCACATGACCAAGCAGGGCTCCGGCTCGATCGTCTGCACCGCCTCCGTCGCGGGCCTGAAGTCCGGCGCCAGCGGACATCCCTACGGCGCAAGCAAGGCCGGCGTCATCAGCCTGGTTCAGACCACCGCCTACTCGCTCTCCGGCACCGGCGTGCGCATCAACGCGGTCTGCCCGGGCCTGATCGAGACCGGCATGACCAAGCCGGTATTCGATCGCGCCAAGGAGCGCGGGACCCAGGACAAGATCGGCCAGCTCAATCCGTTGAAGCGCCCCGGTCAGCCGCACGAACTCGCCGCGATGGGATTGTTCCTGGCAAGCGACGAGGCGTCTTACGTCAACGGCCAGGCCATCCCGGTCGACGGCGGCCTCACCGCGTCGATGCCGTATACGGGCAAGCCGATTTAACAACGGCATTCTCCGTTCGCGGCGCCGCGTGTTCGTATGACGCAACCGCGGCGCCACACCCACAACCGTCGTCCCTGCCTAGTGCGCAATTGCGCACGGGAGCAGGGACCCATAACCACAGAGTTGCGTTGCCGGACGCACTGTGGCTGCAGCTTCGCAAACCAATTGGCATTCGTGGTTATGGGTCCCGGGTCGCGCTACGCTGCCCGGGACGACATCGAATTTGTGGTTCGCTGCGCGCCAGCGCCCCCGTTTGCACCCGCGCTTCTCGCGACATGATTTGTCGGAGCGTTGCGCTACTGCACGTTACCCCGGCAACAAGCTCCGCTCCCTCGCCGGCGAATAGTCTACCTGAGCCAGCAGCCGATCCTCGATCTGCCCGACCATCGGGCCGTGCTCGGCAAGGGTGACCCGCTTGATCTCGCTCCATTCGGCGTCGCTCATGAATGCTGCCCATTGCGCCGTCTTGGTCGCCTCGTCGGGCCATTCGAGCAGGTACACGAACTCGGTGCGGTCACCGATTTTCGTTTCCCACATGCTGGCGAATTTGAACCCGTAGCGCTCCGTCATGATCCGCGCCGCGTGATCGCGGAACCGGGCGTGAAACGCGGCCTTGTTGTTCTCGAAGATCTCGTAGATGCGCAGCTGCTGGATCATGGCCATCTCCCCGCCTGACCAGCAGATGGGGGCGCGAATTTGGTTAGCAAGCTTGCCACCGGAAGTGACCCATCGCAATCTGCGCCAGCGTCGAGCATTGATCGAACGATTCCGTCACCCCGACCGAGCGTGCAATGAGCCTTGCCAACGACCCGCCTCAGCTCCCCTATCCGAAGCTGCCATTCTCGAGCACCGTTCGCCTTTCATATTCGAGTTACTTCCGGAACCTCGCCGATCTCCTGCGCGTCGCCTGGCCGGCGCTGCTGCTCGTCACGGCGGTCACTAGTATGACCAAGTGGCAACAAGGGCCAGAGGTGTTTCAAGACATTATTGCACCTCCATCTTTCTGGGCGGTGTCAACATGGCTGAAAGCGCTTGTTCTGATCGATACCACCCTGACGATCGTCGTGGCAGCAAGCATCGCCGTCACATGGCACCGGATGATCATCCTGAAGGAACCTCCCCGCTGGATCGGACGCAACGTGGCAACGATTAACTTCTGGCGCTACGTCGTCGTCAGCCTCGTTCTTGGTGCATTTGTGCTTGTGCCGGTCATGTGGAGCCTTCTGCCTATCGGATACATCCTACCCGCGTCGCTGATTGCAAACATGAATATCCACTCCGAGGGCACCTTTCTCGCGCTGACGCTGGGATTGCTTGCGGCGTACTGTGTGTCGGCCGTCATCATTGCTCGGCTTTGTCTTCTGCTCCCGGCTAGCGCAGTCGATCGAGGCAAATGGCCGATACGAGAAGCATGGGAACGGACAAGAGGAAACGTCTGGCGGCTGTTCTGGGGGTTGGTGTTCGCCACCCTCCCGCTCCACCTGGCCGCCAGATTCACGTTCGACAGGCTGATCGGCTCTGCCGTTTTCGCAAGGGAGGAAAATCTGGCCGCTGACTTCATGTTGACTATGATTGGCTCCGACGTCCTCGTGGCAATCGTCGATCTGCTGATCCTTCCGATCAGCATCGGATTCCTGTCGTACGCCTACCAGCACTTCTTCGAGCATCGGATCGCGCAACCGACCTAGGTCCGCACCATGCTTGCCCAACTGCATAGGGCGACCTAGGTGTTATAATCGTCGACCGGCATCGCCGCCCCCCTTCAACCGACCTGGACCATGCAAAATCAACGCCCCGACCGTATCCGCAAGCTCTTGGCCGACCTCGTCGCGTTCGACACGGTCAGCGACCGTAGCAATTTGCCCCTGATCGACTACATCGAGCGCTACCTCGCCTCGCTTGGCGTCAGCGGACAGCGCATCGTCGATGACACCGGACAGAAGTCCTCGCTGTGGGTGACGGTCGGCCCCGAGGACAAACCCGGCCTGGTGCTGTCGGGCCATACCGATGTCGTGCCGGTCGCCGGACAGGACTGGAGCCACAACCCATTCGAGCTCGTCGAGCGTGACGGGCGGCTGTACGGCCGCGGCACCACCGACATGAAGGGCTTTGTCGCGGTCTGTCTCGCGATGGTCCCGGAAATGCTCGCGGCCGGTCTGAAGACGCCGATCAATCTTGCAATTTCCTATGACGAGGAGATCGGCTGCGTCGGCGTCCGCCCGATGCTGCGCGACGTCGCACGCAAGCCGATCAGGCCACTCGGCTGTTTCGTCGGCGAGCCGACCCGGATGCAGGTGATCATCGGCCACAAGGGCAAGCACGGCGTGCGCGCCACGTTCCGCGGGCTCGCCCGCCACTCCTCGATCGCGCCCGACGGCGTCAACGCCATCGAATACGCGGCCGACCTGATCACCGAAATCCGCCGCCGCGCCGCGTTGCTGGCCGCGGATGCCGAACAGAACAGCCTCTACGACGTCCCGCACTCGACCCTGCTCACCAGCATCGTGCACGGCGGCGCCGCGCTGAATATCGTGCCCGACAGTTGTGTGGTGGAATTCGAATGCCGCGGCATCGGCATCACCGAGTCCAGGCAGGTGACGGACGCGATCATCGCCTGGGCCAGGGCCGAGATCGAGCCTGCCATGCGCAAGCGGCATCCCGAATGCGGCATCGATTTCGAGGAGATCCTCGACTACCCCGCACTCGACACCGCGGCGGATGCGCCGATCGTCACGCTCGCCAAGCAGCTCGCCGGCCGCAACGACCACGCCAAGGTCGCGTTCGGCACCGAGGCCAGCCTGTTCGTCAGCATGGCCGATGTCCCGTCGGTGGTGGTCGGCCCCGGCTCTATCGCGCAGGCACACACGCCGGATGAGTTCGTCGAGATGTCGCAGCTCGAGGCTTGCGGCGAATTCGTCGCGCGGCTGATCGCCCATTGCGCGAAGTGAATTGATTTCGTAGCCCGCATGAGCGACTTGTCCGCCATAGCTCGAAGAGCGACGGCGGAAGCGATATGCGGGAGCAGTTCCCTGGGTATCGCTTTGGCTCACCCGGGCTACGGACTGAGGGCGCCAAGTCAGGAAGGGAGTGGCACACATGGCAGCCGCACCGACGAGCAAGCCGATCCTTCATGCAATCTCTCCTCGCATCGCAGTTGGAAATGCGGAGCAAACCTTGGCCTTCTATGGACGACTGGGCTTTGCCTGCACACATCAGGAGGAAGGGTTCATGATCGTTGAACGAGATGGGGTGCAGCTTCATCTCCACCCCTCCAATGATCCTCCCACGCGCCACGGCGCGTTCTGGATCAGGGTGAGTAGCATCGAGGCCCTGTACCAGGAATTTTTGGCAGCCAATGTGATTACTTCGTCTAAGGTCAAGGCGCAGCCATGGGGATTCAAGCAGTTTCACATCTGTGATCCCTTTCGAAACATCTTTATTTTCGCCGAGAGTCTCACTGACGCGGCACCAGTCGCGTAGCCCGCATGAGCGAAGGGATATGCGGGAGCACTCTCCCGGGTATCGCTTCGCTCACCCGGGCTACGCAGCTGATCGGGCGTTACGCGAAGTGATGCTCTGCTGCGTAAGGCGTGAAACAGGAGCCCGGGACCATGTCGACCGAGAAGGAACGTCAGCAAGGCGGAATCGCGGAAACCTTCCGCGTGGCCGTGCAGGCGCTGATCATCGCGCTGGTGATCCGCACCTTCCTGTTCCAGTCCTTCAACATTCCGTCAGAATCGATGGAATCGACGTTGCTGGTCGGCGACTACCTGTTTCTCTCGAAATACAGCTACGGCTACACGCACTACTCCCTGCCGTTCTCGCCACCGCTGTTCTCGGGCCGCATCTTCGGCTCCGAACCCAAGCCCGGCGATGTCGTGGTGTTCCGGCTGCCGAGCGACGACTCAGTTGATTTCATCAAGCGCGTGATCGGCCTGCCCGGCGATCGCATTCAGATGATCGACGGACAGCTGTACATCAACGGCACCGCGGTGAAGCGCGAGCGCGTCGATGACTATGTCGATCGCGACGAGGGGCCGCGCCCGGTCCGCGTCAAGCGCTGGCGCGAGACCCTGCCGAACGGGGTCAGCTACGACACGCTCGATCGCATCGAGCGTTCCGAATACGACAACACACAGGTCTATGTGGTGCCGCCGGGGCATTTCTTCGCAATGGGCGACAACCGCGACAACTCGGCCGACAGCCGCGTGCCGCCAGCGCGCGGCGGTGTCGGTTACGTGCCGTTCGAGAACCTGATCGGGCAGGCCAAGGTGATCTTTTTCTCGATCGGCAATGACGCGCCGGCATGGCAAGTGTGGCACTGGCCGTCCTCGGTGCGCTGGAACCGGCTGTTCACCGGCATTCACTGACGAGCGAGCGGCGCGGATCAAGACGTAGCCCGCATGAGCGAAGCGATATGCGGGAAGGCCAATCCGCGATTGCAGCTGCGTTGAACGAACGGCGGATTAGGATTCGTTGATCCGCCCTGTGCGCTATTCCGGATACCCCAGGATCGTCTTGAGCAATTTGGGAAAGCGCGCATTGATATCGGCTTCGCGCACCACGTTGCGATGCTCGACGCCTTTTTTCGAGGTTTGAATCAAGCCGGCCTCTCGCAGGACGCGGAAGTGGTTCGACAGCGTCGATTTGGCCATGCCAGGGCACGGCGCCGCGGCCGTGCACGACATGCAATCGCCCTGCTCGAGCAGGCCCCTGACAATCTTCAACCGCATCGGGTCCGCGAGCGCTGCCAGCACTCCGGCCAATGTGATGTCCTCACGCGACGGGTGAACGAACTGCACCATCACGAAATATATAGCGCTGCCCTTGAACAGCTTCAATAGTTCACTATTACTGAACTATTGAACAACTGCGCATCCGCGTGGACAATGGAGAACGAGATGAGCAAAAGACTCGAGGGCAAAGTGGCGCTGGTAACCGGCGCGTCAAAGGGCATCGGCGCGGAGATCGCCGTCCGGCTCGCCGCGGAGGGAGCCGCGGTTGCTGTCAACTACAGCGCCAGCAAACAGGCAGCAGAGCGTGTCGTGGATGCGATCACCAGCAAGGGCGGCAAGGCCATCGCCGTCCACGGCAATCTCACCGACGCCAGCCATGTGAAGTCGGTGGTGGCTGAGACCGTCAAGGCATTTGGTCCGATCGATGTCGTGGTCAACAATGCCGGCCTCTACGAGTTCGCGCCGCTGGATGGCATCACCGCCGGGCACTTCCACAAGCATTTCGATCTCAACGTGCTTGGCCTGTTGCTGGTGTCGCAGGAAGCCGCGCGGCACTTCAATACGGCAGGCGGCAGCATCATCAATATCAGCTCCGGCGTATCAACGATCGCGCCGCCGAACACCGCCGTCTATACTGCGACCAAAGCCGCGGTGGATGCGATCTCCTCGGTGCTGTCGAAGGAACTGGCGCCGCGCAAGATCCGCGTCAACACCGTCAACCCCGGCATGATCGCGACCGAAGGCGTCGTGTCCGCCGGCCTTGCAGAAGGCGACATGCGCAAGTGGATCGAATCCACCACGCCGCTGGCACGGATCGGCAAGGTCGAGGAGATCGCAGCCGCTGTGGCTTTCTTCGCCTCGGACGATGCCTCCTACGTCACCGGCGAAACGTTGCACGTGACGGGCGGTCTCCGCTGAGGCGGTTGTTTTCGTCATGCCCGGATATCGGGCCTTGAACCTGCGATCGCCGTAGGGCGGATGACGCTGCGCGAAATCCGCCCTACAAATCTTCACAACCCATCCGGCGGCAGGCCCGGCCCCGTCGCGGCCGGACGCAGCTTGTCGCGCTTGCGCTCGCGGTAGAAGGCGTAGAGGCCGGAGGCGACGATGATCGCGGCGCCTGCGAGCATCTGGGCATCGGGCCGGTGGCCGAAGGCGAAATAGCCGAGCAGCATCGCCCATAGCAATGCGGAGTAACGGAACGGCGCCACCGCCGAGATGTCGCCCGTGCGCAGCGACACGATGATGCATTGATAGCCGATCAGGATCAGCACAGCGGCCAACACCAGCAGGCCGAGGGCGTGGCCCGACGGCGGTTTCCAGCCACCCAGCGGGACCAGGACGGCAGCGCCGGCCGTCGTCACCGTCACGGTGGTGAGCAGCGTGATGAACACGGTCGGCAGCGCTTTCGGGATGCGGCGGGTGGCGAGATCGCGCACCGCGCAGAAGCCGACCGACGCCAGCGCCAGAAGCGACGCCTGGCTAAAGCCCTCCGCGCCCGGCCGCACGATGACGAGCACGCCGATGAAGCCGGCTGATATCGCAAGCCAGCGCCGCCAGCCGACCGGCTCGCCGAACACCAGCGCCGCACCCAGCGTGATGACGAGCGGCAGCGCCTGGAAAATCGCCGACGCGTTGGCGAGCGGGATCTGCGCGATCGCCGAAAGATAGGTCAGCGTGCCGCCGATCTCGCCCATCACGCGCAGTCCGACCGGCCAGATCAGCAGTGCGCCAAAACTGCGCAACGCGTCGCGGTACCAGGCGAGTGCTGCGACCAGCACCATCGCGACCAGGCCGCGGACCAGCAGGATCTCCCCGATGTTGAGCTCCGCCGACACCGCCTTGGTGATGGCGTCGTTGGCCGTGAAGCTGGCCATGGCCGCCGCCATGAACAGGCTGCCGCGAAGATTCGGGGAAAGGGCCAAGGTGAAAGTGTCCGATCAGGACCAGGGCGGGCGTCGACCGGACTGACTTGCCAAAGCGGCGCAGCGAACTCAAGTCACAGATGGCTACAATGCGGAAACATGCCGCAGCTTGCGGAAGCGGCGCGAACCCTGGGGGATCGCGCCGCATTTCTCGGATCAGGTTGCGCCGGCCTTCTGCGCGTATTCCCAGGACGCCTGCGACAGCGGCACGGTGCGCTTGGCCGACTCGAGGGCCTTGGCATTCGCGGCGGTGCCGTCGCGGACCCGGCCCGCAATGCCCTGCGTGATGCCGGCGAGGCGGAACAGGTTATAGGAGAAGTACCAGTTCAGATCCGGCACAGCCATGCCGGTGACGTCGCAGTAGATCCGCGCGGCCTCGTCCTGGCTCGGAATGTTCAACGCCTTGAGGTCGGCATTGGCGAGGCCCGGCATGGTCCACTGCATCAACAGATAGGTGAAGTCGGCCATGGGATCGCCGAGCGTCGACAATTCCCAATCGAGCACCGCCTGCACCCGCGGCTCGGTGGCGTGGAAGATCATGTTGTCGAGGCGATAGTCGCCGTGCACGACCGAGACGCGCTTCTGCTCCGGCACCGTCTTCGGCAGCCACTCCGCGAGCTTCTCGAACTCGGGAATGTGCTGCGTCTCGGACGCACGATACTGCTTGGTCCAGCGGTCGACCTGGCGCGCAAAATAATTGCCGGGCTTGCCGAAATCGCCGAGGCCGATCGTTTCGGGATCGAGCATGTGCAGCTTCGCCAGCGTCTCGATCTTGCTGGTGAAGATCTTGCGGCGCGCGTCGGGCTGCTGGCTCGGCAGCGTCGGATCCCAGAACACCCGCCCCTCCTCCATCGACATGACGTAGAAGGCCGAGCCAATCACCGCATCGTCGGTGCACAGCGCGTAGGCTTTTGCGACCGGGAAATTCTGCTTGCCGAGCGCCGCGATGACGCGGAACTCGCGATCCACAGCATGGGCCGACGGCAACAATTTACCGAACGGGCGTCGGCGCATCACATAATTGCGGCCGGGAGTCTCGAGCTTGTAGGTCGGGTTGGACTGGCCACCCTTGAATTGCAGGACCGTGAGCGGGCCCTGATAGCCCTCGACATGTTCCTGCATCCAGGCCGCGAGGTTCGCCTCGTTGATACGATGGCGCTCCTCGACTTCCCTTGTGCCGGAAAATTCTTCGTCTTTCCTGACGCCGTCCGCCACGATGACGCTCCCTCAATTCAGTTTTTGGGGAGCGCCGTCGGACGCTCCTTCAATCAGGCTGGCACGCCAGCCTGATCTCTATTTTTCATTCTGAACACGATGTCAGCGCGAACGCCATGCGTTCCGCATCATGCTCAGTGCGACGTGTTTGCATACTTCCGAAGTTCAAGTCTGGCAATGGCGCGATTGTGCACCTCGTCCGGACCGTCCGCCAGCCGCAGCGTGCGGATGTGGGCATAGTCCTTGGCGAGCCCGGCCTCGTCGGAGACGCCGCCGCCGCCATAGGCCTGGATCGCCTGGTCGATGATCTTCAGTGCCATGTTCGGAGCTGCGACCTTGATCATCGCGATCTCGGCCTGCGCGGTCTTGTTGCCGACCTTGTCCATCATGTCGGCGGCCTTGAGGCACAGCAGGCGGTTCATCTCGATATCGGTGCGGGCCTCGCCGATGCGCTGCTCCCAGACCGAATGCTCGATGATCTTCTTGCCGAACGCGGTGCGCGAGGCGAGCCGCTTCACCATCTTCTCCAGCGCCTCCTCGGCCTTGCCGATGGTGCGCATGCAGTGATGGATGCGGCCCGGACCGAGACGGCCCTGCGCGATCTCGAAGCCGCGGCCTTCGCCGAGCAGGATGTTTTCCTTCGGCACGCGGACGTTTTCGAGCAGCACCTGGGCGTGGCCGTGCGGTGCGTCGTCGAAGCCGAACACCGGCAGCATCTTCTCGACCTTGATGCCGGGGGTGTCGAGCGGCACCAGGATCTGCGACTGCTGCTGATGCTTGGCGGCGTTGAAGTCGGTCTTGCCCATCAGGATCGCGACCTTGCAGCGGGGATCGCCGACGCCCGACGACCACCATTTGCGGCCGTTGATGACGTAGTGATCGCCGTCCTTCTCGATCCGGGTCTCGATGTTGGTGGCGTCAGACGACGCAACCGCCGGCTCGGTCATCAGGAAGGCGGAGCGGATCTCGCCGTCCATCAGCGGGCGCAGCCATTTGCGCTTCTGCTCCTTGGTGCCGTAGCGGATGAACACTTCCATGTTACCGGTATCGGGGGCGGAGCAGTTGAAGACCTCGGACGCCCAGGAGATGTGGCCCATCTCCTCGGACAACAGCGCGTATTCGAGGTTGCTCAATCCCGCGCCGTGGAATTCGTCATCCTCATGCGAGGACGGCGGCATGAACATGTTCCAGAGGCCCTCGGCCTTCGCCTTCTTCTTCAGATCCTCGAGGATCGGGATCACCTTCCAGCGCGGGCCTTCGGCGTCCTGCTTGTCGTAGATCGGCACGGCGGGGCGGACATGCGTTTTCATGAAAGCCTGAACGCGCTCAAGCCATTCCTTCTGCCTGGCCGACATCGTGAAATCCATGGGACGCTCCTCGTTTCCTAGACTTGGGCTTTGCACTTAGGCCGCGGAACTGGGCCTTGGCCGTTTGGGCAACATTGTTGACCCCGCGTCCGCGGCCCGCAAGGGCGTTCACGGAAACGGCGGCGGTGGTGTGCCAGAACGCCGCCCCGCGATCAGCGGATTGACATTTCCGGCTCTTCAAACGATAGTTTCATACAAATGTTTGAAATGCAACTCCCCGTCGTCTTCGTCATTCCCCGGCGCACCGCGGAATAACGGAAAGGCTCAAGACCATGGCCAGCGACCAGACCCGATCCGCCATTCTCGCCGCCGCCGAGCGACTCTATGCCGACCGCGGCTTCGGCGACGTCACGCTGCGCGACATCGTCGCGGAGGCGAACGTCAACCTCGCCGCGGTGAACTATCATTTCGGCTCCAAGGACGAATTGATCGCGGAGCTGTTCGTCACCCGCAGCATCCAGACCAACCGCGAACGTCTCAATGAACTGAAGGCGGCGGAGGAAAATGGCGGCGGACGCGCCTCGATCGAGGACATCATGCGTGCTCTCGTCGGCCCCACTTTGCGCGGCTGCCTCGGGCCCGATCGCGAGGGCTCGACCGCGGCGCGCTTCATGATCCGCGCCTCGATCGAATCGGTGCCGCCGATCCGCCGCATCAAGAACCGCGAGGTCGATCATTTGCGCAAATTCGCCGCCGCGATGCGTCGCGCGATGCCCGGCCGCGACGACACCGAACTGTACTGGGGCCTGCACTTCGCGCTCGCGATGGCGCATCACACCATCCGCGAGAAGGAACGCCTGCTGCGCCTGTCGGAAGGCAAATGCGATCTCGACGACGTCCGCGCCATCATCGATCGCGTGGTCACGGTCTCGGTGATGGCGCTGACGATGGGCGACGTGCCGAGCAAGCCGGCGCTGCGGCCGGTCGTGGTCCACGGCCGGCTGACGCGGCAAGATTTGTAAGCGGCTCTGCCCTCAAGCGCGATTTTCCATCGCGCTTTCGTTTCTTCTGAGCACGATCCGCGCAAACGCCTTGCGTTTGTCGCGACGGAAAACCGCTTCACACTTTTCCTGATCGTGCCCTACACCATCGCGATGCAATCTATCTCGATGTCGAACGGCCCGGTCCATTCCGGGATGCAGACGAAGATCCGCGCCGGCAGATCATCCGTGAAATATCTCCGGTAGATCGCGTTGAAGGTCGCGAAGTGTTTTGCCGAGGTGCAGAAGATGTTGCACTTCATCACGTTGTCGAACGATGCGCCGGCGGCCTCGAGGCACTGCCTGAGCTGCTCCATCACCAGTTCGCTCTGCCGCTCGATCGAGGCGCCGGCGGCGATCTCGCCGGTTGCCGGATCGAACGGCGGCAGGCCGGAGACGAACACCATATTGCCGGCGCGCGTGACCGCCGACGCCGGCGCCTTCCAGCGCTCCAGCCAGCTCGAGATCGGTTCGACGCGGACCACTTCCCGTTTCATGATTGGCACCTTCGATAGGGATCGATGGCGCCAATCTAGCAGGCTCGTGTCAAGAATGCTTCGATATAGGTCGAAGTGTTGTAGCCGACCAGACAGCCCTCTCCCCGTCATCCTGAGGAGCGCGAAGCGCGTCTCGAAGGATGCACGGCCCGGCTGGTGGCCGATTCATCCTTCGAGGCTCGCTCCGCTCGCACCTCAGGATGACGGGAAGAGCGGACCGCCCGCGGCTCCGAAGTCAGCGTTACAGAATCCCCTGCGCCTTCAGCCCTTCGACCTTGGCGTCGTCGTAGCCGATGGTCGCCAGCACGTCCTTGGTGTCGGCACCTAACAGCGGCGGGGCGCGGTAGTCGGTGATCGGCGTGCCCGAGAAGGTCAGCGCGTTGCGGATCAGCGACAGGTTCGGCTCGAAGGGGTGATCGACCTTCACCCGCATGCCGCGCGACTGCACATGCGGATCGCTGAACACCTGCTCGAAATTGTTGATCGGACCGGACGGCACGCCCGCCTCTTCGAGCTTGTCCAGCCAGTAGGCGACCGGATGCTTCAGGAACAGGCCGGCGAAGATCGCCATGATCTCCTTGCCGTGCACGACGCGGTCGTTGTTCTTGACGAAGCGCTTGTCGTTGGCGAGCTCTGGTTCGCCGAGCACGGCGCAGGTCCGCTGGAACTGGCCGTCATTGCCGACCACCAGCATCAATTCGCCGTCGGTGCAGCGGAACACGCCGGCCGGCATGCCGCCATTGCCCCAGGTGCCGCGGCGCGGCGGCATGTTGCCGTTGACGAGGTAGATCTGCAGCCAATGCGACAGCGAGGCAATCACCGTATCGAACAGGCAGACGTCGACATGCTGCCCTTCGCCGTTGTTGGCGTCGCGATGGTACAGCGCCGACAGAATCCCGATCGAGGTGTTCATGCCGGTCATGTAGTCGACGATCGACGGGCCGACCTTCATCGGGCCCGCGCCGGGCTCGCCGTCGATATGGCCGGTAACGCTCATCAGGCCGCCCATCGCCTGCAGGATCGCATCATAGCCGGCGCGCGTGGCGTACGGGCCGGTCTGGCCGAAGCCGGTCACCGAGCAATAGATGATGCCGGGGTTGAGCTGCTTGATGGTGTCGTAATCGAGGCCGTAGCGCTTGAGGTCGCCGACCTTGTAGTTCTCCATCATCACGTCGACCGACTTGGCGAGCTCGCGGACGATCGCCTGCCCTTCGGGCTTGGCGATGTTGACGGTGACCGACTTCTTGTTGCGGTTGGCGCAGAGGTAGAACGAGTTGTTGTTGTTCGCCTTGCCTTCGGGATCGGCGAGGTAGGGCGGACCAAAGGCGCGGGCGTCGTCGCCGCCGCCGGGCCGCTCGATCTTGATCACCTCGGCGCCGAGATCCGCCAGCATCTGGGCCGACAGCGGGCCCGCGAGCACCCGCGTCAGGTCGAGAATCTTGATGCCCGAAAGTGGCAGAGCCGACATGAACGTTCCTCCGAAATCTTGCTAAATCTTGATTATCCGGCGCCGGACCGTGTCTTGCCCGTTTCCTGCCCGTCTCCTGGGCGCGCCAGAGCTTGCGGATACACCATTTTGCTGCCGCGAGCACTGCATTGTCGGCATGAAGCCATCCCCGTGTGGCGCAGCGGCGGGGTCCTTCGGGAACCGGCCGCGCGTATCGGGCCGATTGCCGCCACGCGAAATTGTGAAGTTGGCCGACACCGATTTGCCGCAGCGTCAGCGGTACTTTACCGCGACGAGGAGGACATCATGCGGACGATCGCAACAGCCGGGCTGCTGCTGACCCTGGTTGCGGCTGCAATGCCGCCGGCGGATGCGCGCGGCGGCCACGGCCATGGCGGCTTGCACGGCATGCATGCCGGCGGCGCCGGTCGCGGCGGCGGATTTGCCGCCGACAAACGCCACGCCGACGACCCCTACACCAAGGCGGCCTCCGATGAAGAGGACCGCCTGCTCAACAGCAAGCTGAAGAGCATCTGCCGCGGCTGCTAGGACGCGATGAGGTTCAATCGTCATCGCGCTTCAGGGAGTTCATCAAGTGCTCCCGAGGTTCGACATCTACGGCTTGTACGGGACCGTCTCAGAACGGCGGCGGTCCGGGATTGGGCAGGGCTACGTCGAAGGCCGTGACGACGGTGGCGATGCAGCGGTAGAAGCCGCACAGCGTCACCAGTTCGACCACGCCCTTCAAGCCCAACGCCTGCTGCAAGCGCTGCTGCAGGAGGTCGGGCAGAGACTCTTGCGCCACGACATGGCGGGCCGCGCTGCAAATGTCGACGTAGAGAGCGCTCATCGGCGGAGCCGCGAAATCACCAGCCTGCAAGGCGTCCACCACCGCCTGGGGCACGCCCGCGGCGAGAGCGATCGGCGCATGCTGCTCCCATTCATAGGCCACGCCGAGGCCGCGCGCCGTCGCCAGGATGGCGAGTTCGCGCACGTCGGCACTGAGCAGGCCATGAAAGCGCAGATAGCTGCCGAGATTGCCGATATGCTCAGCCAGCACGGGATTATTCATCAGCGCCAAATACATGCCATGGAGTCCGCCGCGCGGGCCGGCCAGGCGCCGGTAGATGGCGCGGCCCTCATCGTCCAGATCCGGCGTCGGGTCGGGTAATTGTGCCATGGCTTCAATCCAGTGACGCGCCTTTGGCGCGGTTCCAGGGGCCCACGGGCGTGGTGGCGTCACGGTCGCAGCTCACATCGACGATGAACGTGCCGCCCGAACGAAAGGCATGCTCGAAGGCGCCGACCAGGTCGCCGGGCTGCTCCACCACCACGCCGTCGGCACCGAGCGAGCGCGCAAATTGCACCCAGTCGTGGGTGCGAAGCAGGGACAGCTCGGCTGCGGCCGGGCTCATCTGCTTGGCCCGCAGGTAGACATTCCCCAAGGCGCCGTTGTTGATGACGACATAGACGATAGCGAGACCGTGACGCGCCGCGGTCTGGATCTCGATGCCGTGCATCAGCATGCAGCCATCGCCGGTGATCACCGCACACGGCAGCTCCGGCCGCGCCAGCTTGGCGCCGATTGCCGCGGGAATGGCCCAACCCATCGGCGCCATGGCGGTGGCGGTGAGATAGGCGCTGGGCCCATGACTTTGCCAGTAATGCCCGCCAAAGACCCGATGCGCGCCGGAGTCGACCAGCAGCACGCAGTCGCGCGGGGCCACCTGACGCAGGTCGGCAACGGCGCGCGCCGGGTGGATGGGCACCGCATTGCTGCGGGTGTTGGCCACATCGTACAGGCGCGGCATGGCGCGTATGCGCGCGGTCCACGCATCGCGCGCCGCCCGGGTGCCGGCGAGAGCGCTGCGCACCGGCTCGTCTTCCAACATCCAGCGCACAAACTCGCGCGCGTCGCCCACCACGGACCCGGTCACCGCATAGTCGCGACCGAACTCGCAAGCGTCGATGTCGACCTGTACGGTGACCGCCGGCAGGTTCGGACTCCACGACATGGTGTCGCGCTGGCTCAGGCCCGAGCCCAGGATCAACAGCACGTCGGCCTTCACGTCGGCCGCCGGCGGCGGGTTGGGGCCGGTGTCGTCGTCCGGCGTCAAAGCCAGTGTCGAATGGCGAGTCCCGCCATAGCCAAACACGCCCAGCGACAGGCGATGGTCTTCCGGGATCACGCCCTTGGCGCGCAACGTGGTGGCCACCGGAATGCCGAAGTTATCGGCAAGCCGCACGAGGTCCTCCGTGGCGCCGGATCTCACGCAGCCGTTTCCGGCCAGAATGGCGATGCGCGGGCCTGCCGTCAGCAACGCTCGCGCGGCGGCCGCGGTCTCCCGGTCCAGCACACGCGGCGGCGTTGCCGGGCCGTATTGCAGCGGGCGGTAGGCCTCGGTCACGGGCCGCTCGTGCAGATCTTGCGGCAGGCTCAGGAAGACCGGCCGCGGCGAGTCCCCCACCATAGTGCGCAAGGCCACATGCAAATGATGCGGCAGCAGACTGACCGCCGGCACTTCCTGAGCGAACGCCGTCACCGGCCGCATCAGGGCGACGTCGTTCATGCCGGTACCGCTGCCGTCCTGGAATGAGCCGCGGCCTTCCCAGTCGCTTTGCACTTCGCCGGTCACGGCGAGGATCGGCGACTCGTCGGCATAGGCATTGGCGAGCGCCGCGACCAGATTGGCCGCGCCCGGCCCGCCGATGCCGAGGCATACGCCAAACCTGCCGCTTGCCCGCGCATAACCGTCCGCCATGAAGCCCGCGCCGCCTTCATGGGCGGCGACGATGGCTTTCACGCCGGTGACGTCACCGAACTCGGTGAGGAAGCCGTCGATCAATCCGCCGGGCACCATGAAGACATGGCTGATGCCTTCCTGCTTGAGCGCGCCGAGCACGAATTCGATGGCGTTGGGTGACTTGTTCATCGCATGACACCCAGTTGGGCTGCGGCCGGCTTGCGCCCTTCGCTGACAGCCAGCGCGGTGCGCACGCCGGACTCGATGGCGCCCTCGATCCACGCATGCTTGAGCGAGGTGTGCTCGCCCGCGAAGTGAACCTTGCCGCCTTCCGGCTCGAGCAGGTAGGGCATCAGCATCTCGAACTGCCCGGGCGCGAAGATGGCCGCCTCGCCGCACGCGAAAGGATCCTGCATCCAGCTCTTGCTGGTGCCACCCACATACAGTTTACGCACGCCCTCGCCGTGCAATGCGCAGATGCCGTCCAACGCGAACTGCAGGCGCGTGGGCTCCGTCAGCGAGTCCCAGCGCAAGGCGTCCTCGCCCCAGACGTAGCTCGCGAGCACGACGCCGCCCCGGTTCGAGCCCATGTCGTGGCTCGGGTAGTAGATGTAGCGGTTGGCAAGGTCGGTGGTGGAGCCCCCGCCGTAGATGTCGTCGTCCTGCTCCCAGAAGCGGCGGCTGAATTCGAGCAAGACCTTGGTGGCGGCGTCATAGTGCAATTCGCGAATGGCGCGCCGGCGCTGCGGCACGAACAACGGGTCAGTGCGCACGAAGCGCAGGCTGGAAAAGGGGATCGCGACAATGGCCGCGTCGCCCTTGAAGGTCTCGCCACTGGTCGTACGCAGACTGACGCCGCTCCCGTCCCAGCTCAGCGCGCTCAGGCGCTGGCCAAAGCTGATGCTGTCTTTCAGCGCCGGCAGGAAGGCCTGCGGCAACAAGTCGTTGCCGCCGGGTATCTGCCAATAGCGAACCTTGTCATTGATGATGGCAAGCTCGATGAAGGCCTGCACGAAGGACGTCATCAATCGCGATTCCAGGTTGTTCAACACGACGATCATCTCGATCGCCTCCTCGGAATACAGCGTCTGTTCCTTCAGGAAGCGGCGCACCGAGAATTCGCCGAAGCGTTCGATCACCACCGGCCATCGCGACGCCGGATCGGCCTTGATGAAATCGCGCAGCGGCGCCAGCGCGGCGTCCAGCATTTGCTGCGCAGTCTGGCCTTCCTCGCCCGGCGGCAGCGGGAAGTTCAACTGGCCGGCGGTGTAGGCGCTACGCCTGATCTTCACGCCATTGACGAACAGCCATTCATTGTTGCGCGACACCGGGTCGGCAGCGTCGCGGGTCGCGGGGTCGATGTCGACGTTGAAGAAGGGTTCACGCGGCAGCCTGAACAGATCGGCGAATGCGCTCACCAGCTGGTGCTGGCTCGGGATCCGCATCGCGCCCGCTTCGGCATAGAGATCGCCGCTGAAGGAGCGAAAGGTATGCACGCGGCCGCCGACATAAGTGTTGGCTTCCAGAATGCGCACGTGGTGGCCTGCGTTGCGCAAAAGATACGCCGCGGTCAGGCCGGCCATGCCGGCGCCGACAATGATCACGTCCTGCGGGCGCGCCGGTCGCGGCAATCCCCGCTGGACGATCTGGACATACTCCTTGATGATCGGGTCCAGCGCCTCATCGCCCAGATCATGCAGCAGCGACTCTTCCATGGCGTTATTTCCCTTTATGATGCTTGGAGCAGCGTACGGGCTTCGCGCAGATCCGGTTCGTCATACCCTTCGGTGAAAGCGGAACAGGCGGTTTGCAGTTGATGCCCGTCGCGTCGCCCCCGGTGATGGCGCTCCAGGCGATAGAGGCTCATCGCCGCGCGCAACTCCAGTGACCGGTTATTCTGCCGACGCGCCAGGGCCAGCGCCTGGTGCAGGCTGTCCCGAGCGGCATCCGCCGCGCCGGCGTCTTCGGCGAGCAGCAATTCGGCTTTCAGGCGCAGCAGTTCAGGTTGCCAGCGGCGCTCGAGGGTGTGCTCGATGCGCTCCAATGCGTCGTTCACGGCGCGCAACCCCGCGGCCGCTTCGCCGTTCTTGAGATACAGCTCGGCCAGCATAGCCAGGTAGTTGGGCTGGGCCAGTTCGGCACCGGTCGCCTGCACCGCCTCGATGCCGCGCAGCATGGTGCGGATGCCTTCAGCCGTGTGGCCTTCTTCGCCCAACAGCCAGCCCTGAAGCACGGAGCCCCGCGCTTCCCAGTAGGAGAAGCCGCGCTCGGTGGAGCAGGCCATCAACTGCTGCAGGCAATCACGCGCCCGATCCGCGGCCCGTCTGAACTGATGCAGCAGCGACGCGTAGTACAAGGCGTGGGCGAGGCTCGGCAGATGCGACAATTCGTGTGCCAGACGCACCGATTCCTCGCTGCGCATCAGCGCCTGGTCGGCTAGGCCCTGATGCCACAACGCCCAGGCGCCGCAGGAAAGACTGGTGATGCGCGGGTCGCTGGCCGCCACACTGACATGCTGCCGCGGGTCGTACAGCGCCACGGCTTGTTCCAGGTTGGCGGCGGCGGGCTCGATCTCGCCCTGGTAATATTGCGTGGTGCCCATCGCATAACGCGCCATCGACCATTGTGTGTCGACGCCCGATTCCTCGGCCGAGGCGATGAGTTGCTCGGCGAGACCGCGCGACGCGGCCAGGCGGGCACGGTTCAAGTAGTAGCGCCACAGCCCGAACAAGATGGTGAACCGCTGCTCGGCCTCGCCCAGTTCGTTCGCGAGTTCGCGTGCCCGCTCGTAGGTCCGCTCGACCTCCGGCGCAGCATAGCCGCGCGCCGCCATCAGCGCCGGTCCGAGACCGAGCCTCACCTCAAGTTCCTGCTTGGACCGCTCGGACCCCGCGGGCAGGCCGGCCAACAATCCCAGCGCCGCATTGAACTGGCTGATTGCCTCACGATGCGCCGCGCGCCCGACTGACAATTGCGCCGCGCGCTGCCACTGCGGGATGGCCTGTGCGGCGAGGCCGGCCTCGGTGTAGTGATAGGCCAGCACCTCGGGTTGCCCCTGCGTAAGGGTGGCGAAGCTTTCCACCAGTACCTGGGCGACGCGCTGGTGAAACAGCTGGCGCGTGCTGCGCAGCAAGGAGCCATAGGCGGCGTCTTGCACCAGCGCGTGCTTGAAGGTGTAGGTGGCGCTGGGCGGCAGGCCGTGTTGCTGCAACACCTCGGCGACGACAAGCTGCTGCAGCGACTGGCGCAACGTCGCCTCGTCCATTTTGGCCACCGCATGCAACAGGTCGTAGGCAAAACTGCGCCCCAGCACGGCGCCTAGTTGGGCCACAGTCTTGGCCGTCGATAGACGGTCCAGGCGCGCCATCAACGAGTCGTGCACCGTGGCCGGAATGGCCAGTGGGGTCAGCGGGCCCACGAGTTCGTAGCGCTCGCCAAGGTCCCTGAGCAGACCGAGCTCCATCACCGTCTTGGTCAATTCCTCGACGAATAGCGGCACGCCATCCGTCTTCTTGATGATCTGCTCCAGCACCTCCGCCGGCAGCGGCTTGCTGCCCGTCACCTGCAGCACCAGCTGGCTGATCTCGCTGCGCGCCAACCGGCCGAGGCGCAGCGCGTTGACCTGCGGCCGCGCACCCCAGGGCGGCTGGAAGTTGGGTCGGGCCGCGGTCAGCAACAGGATGTTGGCCGTGGGCACCTGATCGATCAGCAAGCCCAGGAGTTCCAGCGTGGAAGGATCCAGCCAATGCAGATCTTCGACCACAAGCAGGACCGGTTTGTGTGCGGCCAGCGCCAGCAACAGAGTGAGGATCGCTTCCAGCGTCTCCTTTTGCGTCCCGGCCGTCGCGGCGGGTTGGCCAGCTTCGCTGGGGAGCGACAGCAAGGCGGCGAACACGCTCGCCATGCGGGCGTCGCCGAGACCATGCAAGGCGAGGCCCTGATGCAGCTTGGCGAGGCGTGCCGGCGCGTCGTCGCCGGGCTCAAATCCCAGCAACCCTTGCAGGAGATCGATGACCGGGTGCAGCGCGGTGTTTTGGTGGTATGCCGAGCCGCTGGCCGAGAAGCACAGGGCGTGACCGGCCGACACATGGGCGCGCAGCATATGAACCAGGCGCGACTTGCCGATGCCGGCCTCGCCGCTGAGGCAGACCACCTGCCCCGTTCCTTCCACCACCTGGGCCCAGCGGTCCTGCAGCAACGAAACCTCGCTGTGCCGCCCGACCAGAGCCGTTAGTCCCGCGGAGGTGGCGGCTTCGAAGCGGCTGGCCGTCTTGCTTATGCCGCGGATGCGATAGCCATGCGTGGGGGGCGCGATGCCCTTGAGCGTCAGCTCGCCCAAATCCTCGTAATCGAACGTTCCTCCGGCCAGGCGCCGCACCTGCTCGCTCACCACGATACTGCCGGGGTGGGCTACGCTTTGTAGCCGCGCGGCGAGATTTGGTGTGTCGCCGACCACCGGATGCTCCTGCGCGGAGCCTTGTCCAATGAGATCGCCGACGACCACGACCCCCGTCGCAATACCGATGCGGATTTGAAGCAGGTCGGCGGCCCGCGTCTCCAGCCCCGCAAGGACAGCAACGATTTCGAGACCGGCGCGCACGGCGCGCTCAGCATCGTCTTCATGCGCGAGCGGATAGCCGAAATAGGCCACGATGCCGTCGCCCAGGAATTTGGCGACAAAACCTTCATAGCGCGCGATGACGCCCGAGCACGCGTCCTGATAGGAGCGCATCACCTCGCGCATGTCCTCTGGATCGAGTCGCGCCGACAGTGCGGTCGAGCCAACCAAATCGCAGAACATGACGGTCAATTGACGACGCTCCGCGGCGTCCCGCGGGCTCGGTTCGGCCGACGTCGGTTGCGATACCTCCGCCGTTTCCGTGGCGCTCAATTTCGCGATCGCCTTGAGGAGGCGCTTGCGGTGCCCCAACGGCACACCGAGCTTCTCAAGATCGTTCTCGGTCAGCTCAAGCAGGACTTCGGCATCGACTTCGTTCGCCCGGAACAGCGTTCCATACTGTTCGAGGCCCAGTTCCTGCAACCATCCCTCGACGTCCATGGTCGCGTTCCAATCGGTTTCAAAATCCTTTGCCGTAATATCCTATTGCGCGCTGCTGCTTTCGTAGCTCTACGATCGCCTGCAACGGGAGCTTCATCGGGCCGGCCCGACCTTCGGTCACCTGCCGGCCTTCAGCCTTAAATCATTGGCGCACGCAACTTGGCACTTCGATCGAAGTGCTGGAAAATTGATGAATGATTTGTACGGAATCAATCGAAACGTGATGGAATCGCAACTGCGGCGCCAGATACTGCAAACCGTATTTTCTATTGCGGCTTCCATCTGAACGAACGCTATCTGAAGTTTCTTGAGGAAACTATTGCACGTCTTCCGGCAATACGCAATGAATACAGCCGCTTCGCACTTTTCGGATCATGCGATCATTCGCTCGGCTCGCGCGGGCAGCGAGCCTCAGGACGCGATCGCCTGCCGCGGCTGCGCGGTGGCGCCGATCAGCTTCCCGATCTCGGGCTTGCAGCCGCCGCAATTGGTGCCGGCCTTCAGGCAGCGGCCGATCGCCTCGACGCTGCCCGCGCCCTTCCTGATCTCGGCGGTGATCTGGTGTCGTCCGACGCTGAAGCAGGAGCAGACGATCGGCCCAACATCCTCGCCGGCGCCGAACGGCCGCCCGGCGAGCAGCGCCATCCGCGCATTGGCCGACAATTGCTGCTCCGCGAACAACCCGGTCAGCCACGCCCGCGACGGCAGCGCGTGGTTGGGCGCGATGAACACGCAGCCCTCGAGCCGGCCGTCGCGCACCGCCGCGTAGCGGAAACGGCCCGCGGCCGGATCGCGATAGGCGATCCATTCGATCTCGACGCCTTCGAGGCCGAGCTGCGTCCGCGCCCAGTCGCGCCAGCTCTCCGGGCGGACGTCGAGCGCGAGCTCCAGCCGCGTGCAATCGCCGGCCTTGCCGTAAACCCAGTAGCCGCTTGCCGGACGCTTGATCGCATCGCGGCTCAGGATGAAGGCGTGCCATTTCGGCGCGTAAGGATCGGCCTTGACCGGCGTGTGCTTGGACTCCGGCTGGCCGGACAGCGGATCGACCGCCGGATTGACCAGCGCGTTGACGCGCCCCTCGCCGGCAAATTCCTCGTTCCAGTGCATCGGCACGAACACGCAGCCGCGGCGCTGGTCGGCGCTGACCACGACGCGCGCGATCATCTCGCCCCAGTTGCTGGTCAGCCGCGTCAATCCTTCGTTCTGCAGACCGGCCTGCCGCGCGTCCTCGGGGTGAAACTCGGCATAGGGCTCGAAGATATGCGACAGCAGCCGTCCGGTTTTCCCGGTCCGGGTCATGGTGTGCCACTGATCGCGGACGCGACCGGTGTTGAGCACCAGCGGAAAGTCGCGGCTGGTCGCATGCCGCGCCGCGCGCGGAGCGATCGGCACGAAGCGCGCCTTGCGGTCGGGCGTGAAGAATTTCTGGCTCTCGAACATCCGGGGCGTGCCGGCCGGATACTCCGATGTCACCGGCCACTGCACCGGCGCCAGCGCGTCATAGGCGCCGTCATCGAGCGCAGCCAGCGCCGAGATATCGAAATCGCGCTGGCCGTTATTCTCGAAGCCGGACAGTTCGGCGTGCTCGCGGAACACGTCTGCGGCTGACGCGTAATCGAAGCCGGAATAGCCCATGCGGGCGGCGACGTCGCAGATGATCCGCCAGTCGGCGCGCGCCTCGCCGGGCGCGGCGAGGAACGGCCGCTGCCGCGAGATCCGGCGCTCGGAATTGGTGACGGTGCCGTCCTTCTCGCCCCACGCCAAGGCCGGCAGCAGCACGTCGGCATGCCGCGTGGTGTCGGTGTCGCGCATGCAATCCGTCACCACGACGAGCTCGCAGGCGTCGAGCGCGGCGCGGGCGCGGTCGGCATCGGGCAAGCTCACCACCGGATTGGTCGAGATGATCCACACCGCCTTGATGCGGCCACTCGCGATGGCATCGAACATGTCGACCGCCTTCAGCCCGCCCTTCTCCGCAATCACAGGCGCGCGCCAGAACCGCTGCACCAGATCGCGATGCGCCGGGTTCTCGAGCTCCATATGCGCGGCAAGCTGGTTGGCGAGGCCGCCGACCTCGCGGCCGCCCATCGCGTTGGGCTGGCCGGTGAGCGAGAACGGCCCCATGCCGGGACGGCCGATCCGCCCGGTCAACAGATGGCAATTGATGATGGCGTTGACCTTGTCGACGCCGCTCGACGACTGGTTGATGCCCTGCGAGTACAGCGTGACGACGCGCTCGGTCCGGGTGAACCAGTCGAAGAACAGTCCGACCGCGCCTTCGCTCAGCCCACACGTCGCAGCCGTCTGCGCCAGGGTCTGGCCGGCCACCTGCTTGAGGGCGTCGACGATTCCCGTCGTGCAATTGCCGACAAAGCCGCGATCGACCGCGTTGCTGCCGGCGAGGAATGCGAACAGCCCGTTGAACAGCACGGAATCGCTGCCGGAGCGCAGCGGCAGATGCAGATCGGCGCCCTCGCAGGTCGCGGTGCGGCGCGGATCGATCACCACGATCTTGCACGCCGGGTTCTTCTCCTTCGCCGCCAGCATACGCTGATGCAGGATCGGATGGCACCAGGAGGCGTTGGAGCCGACCAGCACCAGAAGGTCGGCCTGCTCGAGATCCTCGTAGCAGCCCGGCACGGTGTCGCTGCCGAACGCGCGCTTGTGTCCGGCGACGCTGGAGGCCATGCACAGCCGCGAATTGGTGTCGATATTGGCGGTGCCGACGAAGCCCTTGGCGAGCTTGTTGATGACGTAATAGTCCTCGGTCAGGAGCTGGCCGGAGACGTAGAACGCGACCGCGTCAGGTCCGTGCTCGCGAATAACGCGACTGAAGCCATCGGCGACACGATCGAGCGCGTCATCCCAGCCCGCCGGCGCGCCGTCGACAACAGGCGCGAGCAGACGCCCGTCGAGATCGATGGTCTCGGCGAGCGCCGAGCCTTTGCTGCAGAGCCGGCCGAAATTGGCCGGATGCTGCTTGTCTCCTTCGACCCGGACGGCGCCCGCCGCGTCCTTCGACGCGATGACGCCACAGCCGACACCGCAATAGGGACACGTGGTCTTGACGGACATGGCTGGCCGATCCTTGCCCGCTCAGCTCACCGCAGCCGCCTGCCGCAGCGACAGCCAGACAACGCCGTTCTCGACCTTGGCCGGATGGGTATGGGTGCAGCCTTCATCAGGCGCGACCGCCTGCCCGCTCGCCAGCTCGATGACGAAATTATGCAGCGGACAGGTCACGCGCTTGTTGTGCACGATGCCCTGCGAGAGCGGCCCGCCCTTGTGCGGGCAGCGATCGTCGAGCGCGAACACCTCGTCGCTCTCGGTCCGGAACACCGCGATGTTGCCGCCCGGCGTCCGCACCACGCGCGAGCCGAGCCGCGGAATGTCGTCGAGCGCGCCGATTTCGATCCAGCTGGTCATGCGAGCTCCAATTCGGCGAGAGGCGCGAACTCGTTGCGGTCGACGCCGCGGCTGGCGCGCTCGGCCCACGGATCGGTCTGCGCGAACTGCTGCGAATGGGCAAAGCGGGCGAACAGCGCCTTGCGGTTCGCGATGTCGTCGACCACGCGCTTCCTGATCTGCTCGAGGCCGACGCGGTCGCACCATTTGTACATGCGCTCCAGATACCAGCCCTCCTCGCGATAGAGCTGGGTCAGCGCCACGATCACCTCGAGCGTCTCGTCCTCGGTCTCGACCTTGGTCAGGAACTCGGTGCCCTTGATGTGCAAGCCCGCGGCGCCGGCGAAGTGGATCTCGTAGCCGGAATCGACGCAGACCACGCCGACGTCCTTGCAGGTCGCTTCCGCGCAATTCCGCGGGCAGCCCGAGACGCCGAGCTTGACCTTGGCCGGCGTCCACGAGCCCCACATGAACTTCTCGAGCTTGACGCCGAGACCGGTGGAGTCCTGGGTGCCGAAGCGGCACCATTCGGAGCCGACGCAGGTCTTCACCGTGCGCAGGCCCTTGGCGTAGGCATGGCCCGACACCATACCGGCATCGTTGAGATCGGCCCACACCGCCGGAAGGTCCTCCTTCTTGACGCCGAGCAGGTCGATGCGCTGGCCGCCGGTGACCTTCACCGTCGGGATGTTGAACTTCTCGGCGACATCGGCGATGGCGCGCAGCTCACTCGGCGTGGTGACGCCGCCCCACATCCGCGGCACCACCGAATAGGTGCCGTCCTTCTGGATGTTGGCGTGGACGCGCTCGTTGATGAAGCGCGACTGCTGGTCGTCGCGATATTCGCCCGGCCAGGTCGCGAGCAGATAGTAGTTCAGCGCCGGACGGCAGGAATGGCAGCCGTTCAGCGTCTTCCACTCCATGAAGCGCATCACGGCGGGAATGGTCTTGAGCTGCTGCTCGACGATGACGCGGCGAACGTCGTCGTGGCTATGATCGGTGCACTTGCACAGCGGCTTGACCTTCGGCGCCGCCGAATAGTCGCCGCCGAGCGTGAACGCCAGCACCTGCTCGACCAGGCCGGTGCAGGAGCCGCAGGACGACGACGCCTTGGTATGGGCGCGGACGTCGTCGAGCGTGAACAGCTTCTTCTCGGAGATCGCCTTGACGATCGCGCCCTTGCAGACGCCGTTGCAGCCGCAGATCTCGGTCTCGTCGCTCATCGCGGCAACCGAGTTCTGGCCGTTGACGCCGCCGTCGCCCAGATTGGCGGCGCCGAACACCAGGCGCTCGCGCATGTGCGAGACGTCGGTGCCGTCGCGCAGATGCTGGAAGTACCAGGGGCCGTCGATGGTATCGCCATAGAGCACGGCACCGACGATCTTCTTGTCCTTCAGGATGATGCGCTTGTAGACGCCGCGATTGGCGTCCTGCAGCACGATCTCCTCCTTGTCCGGGCCCGGCGCGAAGTCGCCGGCCGAGAACAGGTCGATGCCGGTGACCTTCAGCTTGGTCGAGGTCACCGAGCCGTCATAGGTGGCAAAGCCCTTCATCGCAAGATGGTTGGCGCAGACCTTGGCCTGGTCGAACAGCGGCGCAACGAGACCATAGGTCTGGCGGCGGTGCTGCACGCATTCGCCGACCGCGTAGATGCGGCCGTCATAGGTCTGCATGGTGTCGGAGACGACGATGCCGCGTTCGCAGTACAGCCCGGCCTTCTTGGCGAGCTCGAAGTTCGGGCGGATGCCGACCGCCATCACCACGAGATCGGCCGCCAGCTCGGTGCCGTCGCCGAAGCGCACGCCGGTGACGCGGTCCTCGCCGAGGATCGCCTGGGTCTGCGCCGGCATCTTGAACACCATGCCGCGCTCTTCCAGCGACTTACGCAGCAGCCCGCCGGCCACGGGATCGAGCTGGCGCTCCATCAAGGTGTCGAGCAGATGCACCACCGTGACGTTCATGCCGCGCTTCATCAGCCCGTTGGCGGCTTCGAGGCCGAGCAGGCCGCCGCCGATCACGACGGCGTTGCGGTAGTCGGTCGAGGCCTTGATCATGCGGTCGACATCATAGATGTCGCGGAAGCCGATCACGCCCGGCAGGTCCTTGCCCGGCAGCGGCAGCATGATCGGGTTTGAGCCGGTCGCGATCAAAAGGCGGTCATAAGGCACGCGATCGCCGGCATCGGTGACGACTTCGCAGGTCCGGCGATCGATCATGCTGATCGTCTCGCCCTTGCGCAGCGTGATGTTGTTGTCCTCGTACCAGTCGACGGTGTTGAGCATGATGTCGTCGACGGTCTTCTCGCCGGCGAGCACCGGCGACAGCAGGATGCGGTTGTAATTGCCGTACGGCTCGGAGCCGAACACCGTGATGTCGTAGAGATCGGGTGCGCGCTCGAGCAGCGCCTCCACCGTGCGGATGCCGGCCATCCCGTTGCCGATCACCACGAGCTTCTGCTTGGTCACTTTGTCGAGCATGGTCTGCCTTTCAATTCCGACGGCGCTACGCAGCGACGCGATGTGCGTCGTTGATGGGCACCGATAAGGTTTGGAGTTGTAGGAAGCCCAGCCGCGGGCGCAGACCGTCTTCGATGACGACCGATGTTCCGTTATCGATTGGTATTCAAAACGCGTGCCAACTTTGGGCGAACGGATTTGGACGCAAAATCAATGGGTTCTCGGCAATCTCGAATCTGCCTCATGATGCGCCGCGCGGACGGCAGGCCGATTTTTTAGCCACGCCGATGATCTCTTGTGCATCACAGCATCGGCGGCCGCGGCCGCAAACGTGAACCCGTCATTGATACGCCATCGCGCGCTCGTGACGCATCGCACAAGAAAGCATCAGCGTGCGCGTTTGCGCGGCGGCGCTTGCCGCTAGCCACGCCAATCCCGATCGCGCGACGCGGTTCGCGATCTCGTAGCAACGTCTTGCGACTGCAAGGCAAAGCGGCGCGATCGATTCGATGGCACGCAAATTGCTGATCTGAACGGTTGACGGAGTGCGTCTCAACGACGAGCGCGCTCACCATTCACCCACATTCGATTTATCTGCGCCCGAGAGAGCCGCACCCGTGCGGCTATCTCCGCCGCATCACCGCGAGACGTTGCGATGAAGCTAGCCGAGTTCAAGAAGGCAGGTCACTGGCCGACCCTGCTCGCCGCGTTCCTGTACTTCGACATCAGTTTCATGGCGTGGGTCGCGCTCGGACCGCTGATCGTCTACATCGCGCGCGACATGAATCTGGCCGTGAACGAGAAGTTCACCCTGGTCGCCATTCCGGTGCTCGCCGGCGCATTGTTGCGCGTGCCGATGGGCATTCTCGCCGACATCATCGGCGCCAAGCGCACCGGCATCATCGCCCAGCTCGTCGTGATCGCCGCGACCGCGTCGGTCTGGCATTTCGGGCTGACCAGCAAGCTCTCGATCGAGCTGTTCGGGCTTGCGCTCGGCGTCGGCGGCGCCTCGTTCGCGGTCGCCCTGCCCCAGGCCAGCCGCTGGTATCCGCCGCAATATCAGGGCGTGGTCATGGGGATCGCCGGTGCCGGCAATATGGGCGTCGTGCTCGACACGCTGCTCGCACCGAGCATTGCCGAACATTGGGGCTGGCAGGCCGTGTTCGGATGCCTCCTGATCCCGATGCTGATGGTGCTTGCCTATTACGCGCTCGCGGCCAAGGACGCGCCGGGCGAGCGCAAGAAGATCTCGCTGCAAGCCTACGGCGCGCTGCTGAAGGATTCCGACAGCCGCTGGTTCATGTTCTTCTACTTCATCACGTTCGGCGGCTTTGTCGGCCTCGCCAACGCGCTGCCACTCTATTTCACCGTGCAGTATCACGTCTCGGGCGTCGCGGCCGGCATGCTGGTCGCGCTGATCGTCGCGTTCGGCTCGGGCTTCCGCCCCGTGGGCGGCATGATTGCCGACCGCATCGGCGGCATTCGTTCGCTGTCGATCTTGTTCGGCGTCGTCGTCGCGGCCTATCTCGTCATCGCCTTCATGCCGGAGGGCCCGACCGCGCCGGCTGCGGGCGGCTGGGCGTTGACCGAGCTGCCGCGCATCGCCTGGATCTCGGTGCTGCTGTTCTCGATCGGCGTGCTGGCGCTCGGCATGGGCAATGGCGCGGTGTTCCAGCTGATCCCGCTGCGCTTCCGCCACGAGATCGGCCTGATGACCGGACTTGTCGGCTGCGCCGGCGGCATTGGCGGCTTCTTCCTCGCCCAGACGCTTGGCTTCGCCAAGGGCATGACCGGCGGCTTCGGCGCCGGCTTCCTGTTCTTCGGCGTGCTGGCGTTGCTTGGCTTCATCGGACTTGCGATGGTCAAGGTCCGCTGGCGCACCACCTGGGGCGCGGTGTCGGGAGCGCGCGTCTAACGGCCCGCTCCGAAAAGGACGGGTTCGGACGTGTCGAACGGCGCGCAACACGATCTGGGCGTACGCGTCGGTTTCGCCAGCGAGACCGGCAAGCGCGCCGCCAATGAAGACTATGTCGCGGCCTGCCTCGGCCAGCCGGGCGCGCTGCATCGCGAGGTGGTGGCCGCGGTCGCCGACGGCGTCGGCGGCCACAAGGGCGGACGCGAGGCCGCGGAGGTCGCGGTCCGCAGCTTCATCGACGCCTATTATTCGCTGCCCGAGACGCTCGGCGTCCGCCGCCGCGCCGCGCGGGCACTTGAAGCCGCCAACAGCTGGATCTACGGCCAGGGCCGCGTCGATGCTGCGCGCAGCGGCATGGCCTGCGCGTTCTCCTCGATCATCCTGTCGCGTCGGCAATGCCATGTGATCCATATCGGCGACACCCGCGCCTACCGCCTGAGCGACGGACGGCTCGAGCGGCTGACGCAGGACCACATCGCCGGCCGCGGCGACCTCGCCCATCTGCTCAGCCGCGCCATCGGTTTCGAGGAGTTCGCCCGCTTCGACTACACTTCCGTCGGGCTCCGGCAACATGACCGCCTCGTCATCTGCAGCGACGGGGTTCACGGCGCGCTCGGCGATTCCCGCCTCCAGCAGCTGCTGGAGGAACGCACGCCGCCCGACGAATCGGCGCGCAGCATCGTCGATGCCGCGCTCGCGGCCGGCAGCAGCGACAACACGACCGCGCTGTTGCTCGACGTCGTCGACCTGCCACCGGCGGACCGCGACGATCTCACCCACGCGATCGCGACCTTGCCGATTTTGGACTTGCCGGAGAGCGGCGACACGATCGACGATTTCGCACTCTCCGACGTGCTGTCCGACGGACGCTACAGCCGCCTGTTCAGAGCGACCGACAAGCGCGCCGGCCGCGAGGTCGTGCTGAAGTTTCCGCATCCGCGGGTCGCCAGCGAAGGCTCCTACCGCCTCGCCTTCGTGCGCGAGGCCTGGGTCGCCGCACGCGTGCGCAGCCTCTGGATCGGCGAAATCATCGAGGTGCCGGCGGAGCGGCAGACCAGGCTCTATTCGGCGATGCCCCTCTACGAGGGCGAAACGCTGGAGCAGCGGCTTGGCCGCGCGCCGCGGCTGTCGCTCACCGAAGGCATTGCGATCGCAACCAAGCTGGTGCGCGCGGTCACGGCGCTACACCGCGCCGGCATCATCCATCGCGACATCAAGCCCGACAATGTGATCCTGCTGAAAGACGGCGGATTGCGCCTCGTCGATCTCGGCGTCGCGCGCGTGCCGCTGCTGGAGGATTTTCCCGCCGAGGATATTCCGGGCACGGCGAGCTACATGGCGCCGGAACTGTTCGGCGGCAAGGCCGGCGACGAGGCCTCCGACCTGTTTGCGCTCGGCGTTACCGTCTACCGTATGTTCACCGCGAACTATCCGTTCGGCGAGATCGAGCCGTTCTCGCGGCCACGGTTCGGCAAGCCGGCACCGCTGTCACGCTACCGGCCGGACCTGCCGGCCTGGCTCGATGCCGTGATCGGCAAGGCGCTCAGTATCGAGCCCGCGCAACGCTTCGGCGACGCCATCGAGTTCGCGCATGAACTGGAGAACGGCGCGACCTGGGCCGGCCCCGCCGTCACGACGCGCAAATCGCTGCACGACCGCGATCCCGTGACCTTCTGGAAGGTGCTGTGCGCCATCCTCGTCCTGATCATCGTGGTGCTGCTGGCGCGACATTGATCCGCGCCAAGACCTGGCGATCAGGCATCCAGCAACGCCGCTGCCTGTGCGAGCGGAACCGCTTCATTCCCGAGCACCAGCGCGATGGCCTCGCGCTCCCACGCATCGTCGGCCGGCGCCAGCGGGTCCTTGGCGGTCAGGCGATGCTCGAGCACGAAGCGCGACAGCAACAGCCGCCTCGCATCGACCTCCGGCTGGGATCCTTCCCATGCGAGCGTGATCGCCGAGGTCGCATGGTAGAGCGCGCTGGCGGCAAGCCGCGCCGTGTGCTCCGAGCCGGGATCGGCCGCGACCTGCTCGGCAAAGCCGACCGCGCGGTCGAGCGCGATCCGAAGGCGCTTGCGGAACGGCTCGGGCAACGCCTTCGCCTCCTCGAGGCGCGCCTGAAGGACAGTGGCAAGCGCCCGGTGCGCGCCGCTCTTGCCGACGGCGCGCGAAATGATGTCGAGCGCGTTGATGTTGCTGGTGCCCTCCCAGAGCACGCCGACATGGGCGTCGCGCACCAGCCGTGGCTGCACCCATTCCTCGATGTAGCCGTTGCCGCCGCGCACCTCCATCGCACCGGTGGCGACCGGAATGTTGTCGCGGCAGGCGCGATACTTCAACAGCGGCGTCAGGATGCGCAGCAGGTCCCTTGCCTCCGCCGAGCCGGCATTGGCATCGTCCATCGCCCGCGCGGCCACCAGCATCATCGACAGCGCCTGCTCGGTCGGCACGATCAGCTTCATCAGCTGACGGCGCAGCAGCGGGAAATCCATGACGCACTGGCCAAACGCCGTGCGCGACGAGGCGCTGACGACTGCCTCGTTGACACAGCGCCGCATCATCGCGGCGGCGCGCACGCCGTGCGACAGGCGCGAGAGGTTGACCTGCTCCATCATCTGCTTGAGGCCCTGCGTGGGGTCACCGACCAGATAGGCAACCGCGTTGTCGAGCCGGATCTCGCCTGATGCCATCGATTTGGTGCCGAGCTTGTCCTTGAGGCGGACGATCCGGTAGCTGTTGCGCCGGCCGTCCTTGAGACGGCGCGGCAGCGCGAACAGTGCGAGCCCCCTGGTGCCATCGGGCGCACCTTCCGGCCGCGCCAGCATCAGCGCGACGTCGGCATCGGCGTGCGAGCAGAACCATTTGTCGCCGGTCAGACGCCAGACGTCGCCGTCCCGGCGCGCGACGGTCTCGACGGCGCCGACGTCGGAGCCGCCGGCGCGCTCGGTCATGAACTGGGTACCCTTCCACAGCGTCGCCATATCATCCGACAGCATCTTCGGCAGCAGATAGGCCTTGAGCTCGTCGGAGCCGAACTTGCGGATCAGGTGTGTCGACGTGTCGGTGACGCTGATCGGGCACATCAGCCCGAACTCGGACTGCACGAACAGATACTGAAACACGTACTTGGCCACGGCCGGCAGCGGCCGGTCCATGCCGAGCACACCGGCGCGATGGCTCATGGCATGAAACTGAAAATCGCCGAAGGCGATCGCCTCCATCTCGCGGTAGGCCGGGTGATAGTCGATCCAGTCCTCGTCACGGCCGTAGGCGTCCCTCGGATTGAGTACCGGCGCATGCTTGTCGGCGATCCGGGCCAGCCGGTCGAGCCTGCCGCCCGCCAATTCGCCGAGCCGCTTGAAGTGCGGCTCCAGCCGCTCGCGATCCTCGCGCGCCAGATAGAGCCCCAGAAGGCCGCGGAGCCCGCGATCGAGATCATAGAAATTGAGGCCTGCGCAATCATGCGAGATGTGGCGGGCCGGATCGGCGGCATCGTTGGAGCTGCGAAGGTCGCGCGCGCTCATCTGCATCGGGGCTCTCCTGGTTCGGGATGACGTCGCGGCAGCCGCGCCGGTGTGCGCAAGGTCATCGCTCGGTGTTCAAACTTCGCCCGCAACATCGGGAACGATCGCTACGAAGTCTACTAGCGGACGCCCGCGCGAGAATAATTTCAGATACGTGGAGGAAATGCCGCCCACGCGCGGATCGCACGCCCGGTCATGCTGCACCGCGGACGCTTGACCTCCGTTGGTTTCGCTGCACATTCGACAGCAGAAGGCGACAATGAATGTTGCAGCGCACCAGGGCTGCGCTGCGTTCAAGGACCGAGCGGCAAGAAGATGAAGGGAGTTCGCTCCGATACCCAGCCCCCGTCCAGGCGGGGCCGCAGGCGCATCGTCGCCGACCGCGTGCGCACGCAAGCGGACGATCCCGCGGCGACGGTGATCGAAGCCAACCGGCATGACGAGTTGTTTCGCGCCGCCGACGGCAGCCCCGATCCGTCAATCGTCAAGTCGGCGCATCGCGTGCTCCGCATCTTCGAATATTTTGCCGAGATTGAACGGCCCGCGACCATGACCGAGATCGCGCGTCGGCTCAACTATCCGCCGTCGAGCACATCGGCGCTGCTGAAGAGCCTCGTCGAACTCGGCTATCTCGACCATGACCGGCAGGCGCGCAGCTACCGGCCGACGGTCCGCGTCGCCCTGCTCGGCGGCTGGCTCACGAGCCAGAGGTTACCGGGAGCGATGCTCGATGCCATCACACGCGAGCTGCACGAGGCAACACGGCTGACGACTTTCGTGGTGGCGCGCAACCAGCTCTACAGCCAGTATATCCGCGTGCTGCAGGGCACGACACCGGTGCGCTATTATCTCGAGCCCGGCGCACGGCGGCTGCTGACCCATTCGACTCCGGGCCG
Organism: Bradyrhizobium sp. B120; assembly: GCF_049075665.1. Lineage (NCBI taxonomy): Bacteria > Pseudomonadati > Pseudomonadota > Alphaproteobacteria > Hyphomicrobiales > Nitrobacteraceae > Bradyrhizobium > Bradyrhizobium sp. B120. The sequence goes on from NZ_CP185242.1 coordinate 5,258,552, forward strand.
GGTGTTTCTCAGCCTGATGAACGACGAGGATGCGCGGCGGATCGTGCAGCGGATCAATGCCAAGGAGGCACCGTCATCCGCGGTCCGCTACGGTGATATCCAGCATGCGCTGGCGACGATCCGCCGCCAGGGCTTCGCCTATACGCGCGACATGGGAACCCCCGGCCTGAGCGCGATTGCGATGCGGCTGACCGAGGCCGACCAAACGCCTCCGCTTGTCATTACCGTCGCCGGCCCGAGCTCGATCGTCTCGGCGGAAAGCAAAGCGATCATCGGAAAGATGCGCGAGCTGGTCGAACGGCAGTCGCCCGGCCTGTTGCCGCAGATCGACATTGACGCAGCGCCGATCGAGACCTGAGATCGGGCGGGCTACCCGGCGCAAACGCGCCCGATCGATGTTCCTACAACCCCGCGCGGCGAATCGTGATCCGGGTCTCGTCGGTCATGTCCTTCAACTCCTTGTTCGGCTCACGATAGAGGTGACGCTCGATCTGGACCGTCCGGCCATCGGTGGTCTTGCTGCACGTCTCGTCGACGAATACGCCGCCGACCTCCTGCTTGTCGGCGCCCGGCTTCGCCGCCGAGCAGCTCCAGCCGTCCTCGCCGTAGCGCGACTTCGCCTGCAGGCCGAGCAGGAACGCCTTCTTGCGCAGATAGAGCCGCGCCTTCGGATCGGTCTCGATCGTCAGCGCCGCGATCCTGGCGTCCTTGTCGACCATCACGGTCAGGATCGCCGGATGGCCGCCGACCATGGTGCCTTCCCGCGCGGTCTCGCGATCATACTCGAAGCGGATGCCGCGCAGCTGGTCCGGCCCGGCCGGGCAAGCCGTCCACTGCGCCCATTCCGCCAATCGGTGCGTCTTCTCTCCGACGCAGGTCAGATTGATATATCCCGCGTCGGGAACGCTGCTGATGTCCATGCCGACATTGATGTCGCGCAGGTCACCTGCCGTGGCCATCGCCGGCACGGCCGCGGTGACTGACGCGGCGAAGACCAACCCGCGGATTGCCGATCCCAGCTTGCTCATGGCTTTGCCTTCTCGCTCTGGTCGGACGACGCGGCGGCGTGGCCGGCCTCCTTGTAGATATTGCAGACACGCGAGCCATCGCCGAAGAAGGCGATGCATTCGTCATAGTTCGGCTCACCCTTACCCTTGACGTGGGCGAGCACGTAATCGGCGACCGCCTCGATCTCGTTCGGCCGCAGGAACACATTCGCCTCGGGCGGCATGCGGTCCGCGACATCCTGCCGGGTCATCTCGTAGCATTTCGTGGTGTCGTAGGAGCCGCGCACGAAGAACGGCATGCCGGTGCCCGGCCGTCCGCACGTCACGGTCTCGATGATCTGCTCACGGGTCAGCTCGGTCTTGCGCAGCGACAGCGCATCGCCGCCATAGCCGCCGCCGCCATTGCCGTGCCATTTGTGACAGCCGACGCAATTGCCGCGCTTGAACACCGCCTTGCCCGCATCGGTCGGATCGCTCGCCGACTGTGCTTGCGCCGCACTCGCAAATCCCGTCACCAGCGCGCAGCCGAGCCACGCGCCAACCAGCCATTTTTGTTTCATTTGTTCTGTTTCTTGTCTGATTTCTCTCGGCCAGATCGACGCGGGAGGCCTCTCAGTGAAGCCTCCCGCGCTTGCGATGTCAGAGCGCGAACACGTAGAGCATCGAGCCCGGCTGCATCCGCTTCAGCTCGGGCGTGGCATCGATGAACCACTTGTCCCAGGCACCGCCGAGGCCAACCAGGATCGCGACATACTGCTTGCCGTCCACCGAGAACGTCATCGGAGGCGCATTGACGCCGCCGCCGGTGTTGAACTGCCAGAGCTGCTGCAGCGACTTCGCGTCGTAGGCGACCACCTCGCCGGACGGCTGTCCGGAGAACACGAGGTCGGGCGTCGCCAGGATGCCGCCGAGGTTCGGGAATTGCGTCTCCGCCTTCCCTGCCACCTTGCCGGTGGTGACGTCGATCGCGGTCACGCTGCCGGTGATCTTGACGTTCTGGCTCGGCCCGCCGCCGGTGAAGAACTCGCGCGCCTTCACCTTGTCCGGCGTCATCTCCTCGACCTTGATGTGGTTGCAGCTCTCGATCACCGGAATGTACCAGAGCTTCAGGTTCGGATTATACGCGGTCGGCGGCCAGTTCTTGCCGCCCATGTTGCCGGGACAGATATCCGTTTCCTTGTTGGTGCGGCTCGGCGTCACCGACGCGTTGTACTTCTGCACACCCTGCTTCGGATCATACTCCACCGGCTTGCCGGACTCGGGGTCGAGACCCTTGGTCCAGGTCACCTTCTTGACGAAAGGCAGACCCCAGATGAACTTGCCGCTGTTGCGATCGACCGCATAGGCAAAGCCGTTGCGGTCGGCCTCGAGCGCGAGCTTCAGCGTCGTGTTGTTCGGGCCGGGGACGTCGACCAGCACGTTCTCCGCCACGCTGTCATAGTCATAAGGGTCGTTCGGCGTGTGCTGGTAGTGCCACTTGATCTTGCCGGTGTCGGCATCGAGACCGAGCGACGAGTCGGTGTAGAGGTTGTCGCCGGGCCGGTATTCATTGTCCCAGTCCGGTCCGGGATTGCCGACGCCCCAGACGATGGTGTTGGTCGACGGGTCGTAGCTGCCGGTGACCCAGGTCGATCCGCCACCGCTTGCCTTGGCGTTCTTGTCGTCCTTCCAGGTCTCGGAACCGGGTTCGTCCTTACCCGGGATGGTGTGGGTACGCCAGACTTCCTTCTGGCTCTTCAGGTCGGTCGCGGCGATCCAGCCGCGAATGCCGTATTCGGCGCCAGCGACGCCCGTGATCGCCATGCCCTTGACGATCAGTGGCGCGCCGGTGATCACCTCACCCTTGTCGGGATCGGCGACCTGACGCTGCCAGGCAACCTGCCCGGTCTCCTTGTTGGTCGCGATCAGGCGGCCGTCGAGCGTGTGCGAGATCACGAGGTTGTCCCACAGCGCGACGCCGCGGTTGTCGACGCCGCAGCAGGCGACCGCGCCGGCCCAGTCGTGGTCGGTCTTGGGATCCATCTTCCAGAGCAGCACGCCTTTGCCGCCGTGCGCGTCGATCTTGTAGACCGAGCCCCAGCCGTCGGTGACGTACATGAATCCGTTCTCGACGATCGGAGTTCCCTCCAGGCCGCCGTGTCCCCAGATTCCGCCGCCCTCGACGCCGCCGAGATGCATGGTCCAGGCGACCTTCAGGTTCTTGACGTTGTCCTTGTTGATATCCGCCAGCGACGAGAAGCGGGTCGCCGAATAGTTCTTGTGGTGGTGCAGCCAGTTGCCTGCTTCCTTGTCAGCGTTGAGCAGACGATCCTGGTTGACATCGTCCGCGAGCGCGAAAGAGCCCGCGAAGGTCGCGGCGGATGCTACTGCCGCCGCGAGCATGTGCGATTTAACCCAATTCAACCTTGTCATGAATTCATTTCCTCCGGATCCAGCGTTCTTCATTGATCGAACCGCCCGTCATACACGGGCAGTTGCGCGAGAAGCCTTGCGTCCCGGCGATCGGCTGTGCCGCCCGCCGCCTTCCTTAGTCACTTGCCTTCACTTGTGTTGGGTCACTTCTGGACCTGTACCTCCGTCTCGATGGTTCCTGCTTTCTGAAAAACGACCGCGCATTTGAAGGTCTCGCCCGGCGCGAGCGCCTGACGCAACTGGAGCAGCATGACGTGATAGCCGTCGCGCTTCAGCTCGAGCGTCGCCTTGGCCGGGACTGGTATATTGGATATCGAGCGCATGGCGGGCGCGCCTTCACCGCGATCGACGATGTGGCGCTCGGAAAAATTTGCGACCGGGCAGCGCACACGGAGCAGCGCATCGGCGCTGTCGGCCTCATTCTTGATCGTCATCGTCAAGGGAAGGTCTCCGCCTTCTTTGTCCGCAGCCGGTACGCGCGCATCCACAATCTGCAAGGATTCGTTCGCGACGGCGTGATGCATCACTCCGAACGTGCTGATCAGGCAGAATAATGGCAACGCGATCCATGATCTGCACTTAACGGTCCTGCACGCAACGGCGCCATGCAACCCCCGCTCGAACGACATCAAGTTTTCTCCCGACATGATTTTTGCGACATTGTTTCATGCTTCGTCGCGCGCGACCAGCAATTGAAGATCGGGAACCCAACATCAATGCGATTTCGGCACGCATAGCCGTCATGCTAACTTTTTGAGCATGAGCGACCTCGATGCACTTCCACCGGAACAGCGCGATGCAGCGCATGCTGCGTTGCGTGAGGTGATCGGCGCTGCATCGATCGACGCCGTGACGTCGATCGCAGGCGGCGCCACGTCGGCGCGATTGTTTCGGATCGACGCGGGCGGCAAGAATTATTTGCTACGAATCGAAGGCGTGCCGAGCCCACTGCGCAATCCGTATCAATATGTTTCGCTGCGCATCGCCGCCGAGGCCGGCATCGCGCCGCGACTCTATTACGTCGACGAAGCGTCGCGCGTCGCGGTGATGGATTTTATCCAGCGGCAGCCGCTCAGCCGCTATCCCGGCGGCCTGCCGGCATTGGCAAAGGCGCTCGGCGAATTGCTGGCGCGGTTGCAGGCGACGCCGACCTTTCCGGCTTTCGTGCGTTATCCGGATATCGTGGCTCGGCTCTGGGTCCATGTCTGCCGCACCGGCCTGTTCGCACCCGGCGTACTCGACCAGTGCAACAAACATCTCGAACGCATTCGCGCGGCCTATGTCTGGGATGAGGCGAACTCGGTCTCGAGCCACAACGACTCGCTTCCCGCCAATATCCTGTTCGACGGTAACAGGCTCTGGATGATCGACTGGGAATCAGCCTATCGCACCGATCCGCTGGTCGATCTTGCTGTTGTCGGCGACAGCTTCGCGCGAACGCCGGAGCTGGAGGAGATTTTGCATCGCGCCTGGCTCGGCCGGCCGCTCGACGCGGCGCTGCACGCCCGGCTCCGATTGGTCCGCGCCCTCACCCGGCTCTACTACGCAGGCGTGCTGTTCAGCGCATCTGCGACAGCACCGCGCGCCGCACCCGATACGAGCCTCGCCGCGCCGACGCTTGCCGAACTCGCAGCGGCCACAAACGCCGGCCGGCTCAAGATCGACACGCCGGCGGCCAAGCACGTGTTCGGCAAGATGTTCCTTGCCTCGTTCCTGACCGATGTCTCGACACCCGGCTTCGATCTCTCGGTTTGACGTTCAACCCGGCGGATTGAACGTGCGCGCAAAGAACACCGGCACCCTGGACTTCTTCAAACGATAGAGCTGCGCCGGCCGGTTCGGTCCCTTGCGCATCTTCGCGACCGGCTCGATCAGGTCGGCGGCGAGCATGCGGGTGCGGAAGGCACTCTTCTCCAGCGGACGATCGAGCACGGTCTCATAGGTCCGCTGCAATTCCGGCAGCGTGAATTCCGGCGGCATCAGATAGGCGGGCAGCGACGTGTACTCGACCTTGCTGCGCAAACGCTGCAACGCCGCCTGCAGGATCTCGGCATGGTCGAAGGCAAGCTTCGGCCGCACCTTCTCGCCCTCGACCGCGAACCACTGTGCATCCGCGGCCAGCGCGCCGCCCGCGGCATGCTCCGGCAGCAATGCGAAGTAGGCATGCGTCGCAGACCAGCCGCGCGGATCTCTGGTGGCACTGCCCCAGCTGCCGAGCTGCTCCAGATACGGACTGATCACGCCGGTCTTGTCCTTCAGCTTGCGCGCGGCGCAGGCTTCGAGGTCGCGATCGCCAGCAATGTCGACGAAGCCACCGGGCAATGCCCAAGACCCTGGAAACGGCTCGGTTTCCGCTCTTGGGCGTTGAACCAACAGAACCTGAAGCGCGTCTGACCGTATGGCGAAAATGACGACGTCGACCGTCGTCAGCGGCCTCGGAAAGTCGAGTTCCGGCGTGCTCGCCATGCTGTCCTGCCCCTCTGCCATGCGGCGCGAACCTTTTCGTTGCTGGCCTTGACAATAGCATACTTAGTTGTACAGTCCAACTAACTTAGTTGCCTAGACACACTTATTCAGGAGTGCACGCCATGTTCGGTCTCCGCTTCATCAAGGCCCAGCCGACCACCTATCTCATGAAGTACCGCCGCGGCGCGGTGACCCAGCAGGGCGCCGGCCTGTCCGGCTTCTATTATGGGCCGGTCACCTCGCTGGTCGCGGTGCCGATCGGCAGCCGCGACGCCGCCTTCATCTTCCAGCAGATCGCGCGCGACTTTCAGGCGCTGACCATCCAGGGCCATGTCACCTACCGGATCAGCGAGCCGCAGAAGGCCGCCGCGATGCTCAACTTCACGCTCAAGGCCGACGGCAAGACCTACGAGTCCGACGACCCGGAGCAGCTGCCGCAGCGGATTCTCGCGACCGTCGAGGTGCTGGCGCAGCAGGCGGTGAAGGAACTGCCACTGAAGGAAGCACTGCAGGCCGCCGACCGCATCGCTGGCCTGATCGAGAGCGGACTGCGCGCTCGCGCCGATATCGCCGCCCTCGGCCTCGAAATCCTCGGCGTCTCCATCCGCGGCGTGAAGCCGACGCCGGACACCGCCAAGGCGCTGGAGGCCGAGGCGCGCGAGGCGATCCTCAAGAGCGCGGACGAGGCGATCTTCGCGCGGCGCAACTTTGCGGTGGAGCAGGAACGCGCCATCCGCGAGAGCGAGCTCGACACCGAGATCGCGGTCGAGCAGAAGAAGCGCTCGATCCGGGAGACCCAGATGGACGCCGAAGCGAGCGTCGCGGCGAAGCAGGCCGAGCTGCGCGAGGCCGGCATGGTCGCCGACATCACGCTGGAGAGCAAGCGCAAGGATTTCGTCGGCCTCAACGCCGAGAACACGCGCACGCTGGCCGATGCCGAGGCCTATCGGGTCGGCGCGCTGATGAAGATCTTCGAGGGCGTCGACACCCGCGTGATCCAGGCGCTGGCCGCAGCCGGCATGCAGCCGGGACAGCTGATCGCGCAGGCCTTCAGCGGCATCGCCGAAAAGGCCGAGAAGATCGGCCAGCTCAACGTCTCGCCCGATCTGCTCAACACGCTGCTGGACAGGCCCGTCGTGGAGGCTCCCCGTGCCCGCCGACAATGACCGCAAGATCGTCCTCGTCACCCGCAAGACGCGGCTCGAGGAGCTGATCGCAAAGTACCTGACGGCGGCGCAGGCGCGCTTCTATGTCGAGCATCTCGGCGCCGACTTCTCCGACTACCAGCGCGAGCACGATGTCTACCAGGCCGAGCGCCGCGTCACCGTGCAGGCGCTGGAGCAATGGGGCCGCTACCAGATTATCGACCGGGCTTTTCTGCCAAACTTCATTTTCGGCCCTTCCGACATCGTGGTGGCGCTCGGTCAGGACGGCGTCGTCGCCAACACGATGAAGTATCTCGACGGCCATCCGCTGATCGGACTCAACCCGGATGCCAGGCGCTACGACGGCATCCTGCTGCCCTTCGTGCCGCGCGACCTCCCTGCCCTGCTGCGCGAGGTCGCGGGCGACAGACGCGGCCACAAGGCGGTGACGATGGCCAAGGCCGCGCTCACCAACGGCCAGATCCTCTATGCCGTCAACGATCTCTTCATCGGCGCGCGCACGCATACATCAGCCGTCTACGAGATCGCCCTCGCCGATCAAAAGGAACGTCAGTCCTCAAGCGGCCTGATCGTCGCGACCGGTCTCGGCTCGACCGCCTGGTTCAAGAGCATCGTCACCGGTTCGCTCGCGATCGCAGGCAGCTTCGGCGGCGGCGCCGGCAGCCCACCCTATCTGCCGCAGGCCTGGGACGCCGGCGCGCTGCGCTTTGCGGTGCGCGAGCCGTTTCCGAGCCGCACCTCGCAGGTCACACTGGTCTGCGGCAGCCTCGAACGCACCGAGCGCCTCAGCGTCCGCTCGCTGATGCCGGAGAACGGCGTCATCTTCAGCGACGGCATCGAAGCCGACCGGCTCGACTTCAACTCGGGAACGGAAGCCCAGATCACGGTCGCGGACCGCGAAGGACGGCTGGTGGTGTGAGGCTGCCGCACGCAGCTCACTGCGGCACCGGATGCAGCCGCGCTAGCTGTTCGAGCGACAGGCCGGCCTCGCGATCGCTCAAGGCAAAACGGACGATGATATCCTGACGGGCCACCTGCCCCCACAGCGCGTCCGACGACCACTTCTGCGGCTCGGGTCCGCGCGGACCGTCAATCCAGATGAAATACCATTCCGTCATGGACGCGACCAAATCTCCCTCGCCGGAAGATTGGTCCTTCGCCGGCCAATCCGCAACGCCGATTTTCGCGGCAGCTTGCGGTTCAGGACCTATTCGTACGGCCGGCCGTCCTTGTGCAGGAAGCGGCCGTCGGAGCTCGGGCTCATCATGTCGATGTCGGAACAGGTGATGACGTCGGCACGCGAGCGCGAGCCGACCTCGAGATAGGTCGCCGTCATCTGCGACCGGTTGATCATGTGGTGCCCGTTGCCGGAATTCTTCGGGAATGCCGCGCAATCGCCGGCGCGCAGCACCGTCTCGCCGCCGTCCTCGATCAGCACCACCTCGCCCGCGAGCACATAGACGAACTCGTCCTCGTCCGAATGCCAATGACGCTGGCTCGACCAGTCGCCCGGCGGCAGCCGCATCAGATTGACGCCGAAATCGGCGAGCCCACCGGCGTCGCCGAGACGCTGCCGGATTCGCTCCGCGCACGGTGCGGCGAACTCGGCCGGATAGCCGGAGCCCTTGCGTTCCGGCACGTTTGTCAGATCGATCTTCGGCATGGCAGCATCCCCGGGGCGATGACGGCAAACGAATGCGCGACGTTGAGCGTGGACGTGCGCCTATCGCAACGTGACGCCAGAATTGTGACGCTCCACCCTGTGCGACGTCAGGCGCGCTCGATCAGGTCCTTCGCCATCAGGATGTCGTCGTAATAGCGGCCGTCGATCTTCAGGGCATGCTTCTCCAGCCCGTACTCGACAAAGCCGGCGCGCCGGTAGAGCCGGCAGGCAGGCTCGTTGCCCTTCACCACGACGAGCTGCACCAGCTCGACCGATTGCGCGGCGAGCGCGAGCGCGGCATCGACCAGCAGCCGGCCGACACCGGCGCGGCGCGCCTGCTGCCGTACATACATGCTCACCAGCGCGCCCTTATGCTGCCGTTTCGGCCCTTCCGCCGCGATGAAGCCGACGATGCCGGCGAATTCACCGTCCCGAAACGCCCCAAGTATCACAACTGCGCCCGCGAGCCTCTCCGCGAACCAGCCGACGGGATGAACGCTCTCCGTCTCATACGCACTGCCGAACGCCTCGGGGCTGAAGCGCAGCGCCTCGAGGCGGATGTCGCGATAAAGCGCAGCGTCGGCAGGCAAGAGGCGGCGAATCTCGATGGCGTGCGTCGTCATTCCGTGTCCTGTCTCCGTCGCGGCAGCATGGCCGATCGATCGGCATGTCGGTCGCAATTTCTATCGCGCGGCCAGCCTATTCCAAACAGGGTTGCAGCGGGTAAGCGATTCCACCTCTCATATCCGCGGCATCGGCCGTCGCATAGATGTAGACTCCGGATGACGCTTGCCTGACACTGGCGCATCGAGGAGAAGCCGATGATTTTCTGGATCGCGAGTGTAGCTGGACTGGCGACAGCCTACCTTCTCGGCTCGATACCCGCGGGCTATCTGGCGGGAAAACTGCTGAGGGGTATCGACATCCGGGAGCACGGCTCCAGGTCCACCGGGGCCACGAACGTCTTGCGTACTTTGGGCAAGTGGCCCGCGTTGGCGGTCCTGCTGGTCGATGTGCTGAAGGGCGCGGGGGCGATTGTATTTGCCCGCTGGTTCTATCCCTGGCTCGGGACATTGCCGTCGGTCACGCCACCGACGGCGATCGATCTGCAAACCTTGCTGCCTTGGGCGGTGTGCCTGGCCGGACTTGCCGTATTGCTGGGCCACAGCCGTTCGGTCTGGTTGAATTTTACGGGTGGCAAATCCGCCGCGGCAGGGCTCGGCGTGTTGCTGGCGCTGTCCTGGCCGGTCGGTTTAGGCGCCGCCGCAGCCTTTGGCGTTGTGCTGGCAATTTCCCGGATCGTTTCCCTGAGCTCGATGTTGGCGGCGCTCACTGCCATCGCACTGGTCTGCACCTTGGAGCAGCCATTGCCCTATCGGCTGCTGGTCATCGCAGGTGGCCTTTACGTGATCGCGCGCCATCGCGCGAACATCCAGCGGCTGCTTGCCGGGACCGAGCCGCGCCTGGGCTCGGGTGGACGAGAATCGCAAGCGGCGTCACAAGGCTAATGTGCGCGCTCGGAGCGCGACCGATCCGTCACGCCGTTGGATGTGCTCCTGAAATGGCCTCGATGACATCTGACGAATGCGTCACGAAGCCGAAGCACTTCTTGACGTTGAACAGGGTTGCTTCAACGCAGTAGCCCGGCGAGGTCGTTGCGCAGCAGTCCTCGACCAGGAGGCAACCGTAGCCGAGGAAGTTCGCGTCGGTGAGCGAATGCAGCACGCATTGATCGGTGTTGACACCGGCAAACAGGATCGTCTTGGTTCCGAGATTGCGCAGAATGCTGTCCAGCGGCGTGTCCCAGAATCCGCTGATCCGGTACTTGTCGACGTGAATGTCCTCGGGCTCCTGCCCCAATTCATCGACAACGGCCGCGGCCCAACTGTCCTTCTGCAGCACGCGCGCGCCGCTACCCGGCAACGGCTCGCCAAGGCCGATGCCGACGCCCTTCGGCTTGTAGAGATGGAGCTGGTTCGGCGCCATGTTCTTCAGATCGGGCCGATTGCCCCAGTTCAGCCAGATGATTTGCACGCCGGCGTTCCGCAACACCGGGAGAAGCTTCTGCAGCGGCTCGATCGGCGCCCGATCCGGCGTATGGTCGAGGCCGAGATGGTCGACCCATCCTCCCTTCGCGCAGAAGTCGTTCTGCATGTCGACGACGATGAGAGCGGTGCGATGCAGATCGACCGTCACCGTTTGCGGCTGCGCGTCGATCGTGACCGCCTTGGGCGGCGGCGGCGCCATCGCCATGTTGACGTTGGCGTCGTCGACCAGCCATTTATAGCCGGGCGCAGACCCAAGGGGATTGGCGTTGCTGGGTACGGCGGATTCCGTGGCCTTTGCTAAAGTGGAACTCGTCATCGGATTGTCCTCCCTTGGCTATGTTTTCTTGCCTATGTTTTCTTGAAGTCTGTTGTGATCAGCCGCCGCGTTCGAACGGAATGGTCAGGGCCGAGGGCTGTCTGCTTTTTCCGACGAAGCCCGCGATGGCGACCAGCGCCAGCAAATAGGGCAACAGCAACAGCAGCGCGACCGGCACATCGAGCTGCAACGCCGGCATCAGGAATTGCAGCGCGGTCGCGAAGCCGAACAGCAGGCATGCCGCGAGCGTGTACCAGGGATTCCAGCCGCCGAAGATCACGGCCGTGATCGCAAGATAGCCTGCACCCTTGGTCATGTTCTCGGTGAACGTATTGCTGTCGGCAACCGACATGAACGCGCCGCCGAGGCCCGCCAGGATGCCGGCGTAGAGCACACCGAGATAGCGCGTCTTCGCCACGCTGATGCCGGCCTTGTCCGCGGCGCGCGGATCCTCGCCGACCGCCCGCACCGCCAGCCCGAACGACGTGTACTTCAGGATCAGCCAGGTCACGACGACCATCAGGATGCTGACATAGGCAAGGCCGGTCTGGTTCGCCAATGCCGGCCCGATCACCGGGATACTGGCGAGCCACGGCAGATTGAGCTGCGCGAAGCCGGGAATCGGATCGCGCGACAGCGGCCCGAAGATCTCGCGGTAGAGAAACGTCGTCGTGCCCAGCGCCAGGATGTTGAACCCGATCCCCACCACCAATTGATTGGCGCGCAAGGTCACACTCAGCACGGCCTGGACCGCGGCCACCGCCATCGCGACCAAGACGCCGGCTGCCACGCCGAGAAGCGGCGAGCCGGTCGCCCACGATGCCAGCGCCGCCGTGAAGGCCGACATCAGCATCATGCCGTCGAGGCTGAGATTGAGCACGCCGGCGCGCTCGCTCAGCATCTCGCCGGTTGCGGCGAAGATGATCGGAACCGCGAGACGAAGTCCGGAACCGATGAATACGGCCATTTGTTCGTCAATCATCGGGTCACCTTTCGGTTGGTGAGGATCGCGGAGCCTGCAATGACAATGACGATCAGGCCCTGGCAGATCAGAACGACGGCGGACGGGACGTGCGCCGAGATTTCCATATTGATCGATCCCGATCGCAGAAAGCCGAACAGCAACGCACCGATCACCACGCCGACGGCCGAGCCGCGCGACAACAGGCCGACCACCAGGCCGTCAAATCCGTATCCGGACGAGAAATCGCTCGTCAGATAGAACTGCTGGCCGAGGATCATGATCGCGCCGCCGAGACCGCCCAGGCCGCCGGAGACCGTCATGGCCAGGATCACGTAGAAGCTCGTCCGCATGCCGGCACGACGGGAGGCCATCGCATTCAAGCCGACGGCGCGCAGCCGCAGGCCGAGCGTGCTGTGCTTGAGCACCAGCCACACCACGACGACTGCGATCGCCGCGATCAGCAAACCGATATGGAGCGGCGATCCGTTGTCCGGGAATAGCAGCGGCAGCTTGGTCGTGTCAGGAATCTCAGCCGATTCCGGCAGCGACGACACATCGCTGATCGGCTTGCGCAACAAGTGAAAGGATTCGACGGACCAGTACACCAGCGGCAACGCAATGAAGCTCAACAGCAAGGTGCTGATGACCTCGTTGGTGCCGCGTGCCGCCTTGAGGAAGCCCGCCAGGCCGCCCCAAACGGCACCGGCGACGGTTCCGACGGCAAGCGGAACGATGAACGCCAGTCCGAGCGGCAGGTCTCCGGCGCCATGCAGGGTCGCGGCCGTCGCGAACATGCCGCCCATCGCGATCTGCCCCTCGCCGCCCACATTGGTCAGGTTGGCACGGCTGGCGAAGATGAAGCCGAGACCGACCAGCGCGAGGCTGATGGCGCGATTGATCGAGGCACCGATGTTGAAATCGCTTCCGGCCATGCCGTCCCAGAAGGCTTCGATCGCCTCGAGGACGGATGCACCGGTGGCGGCGATGATGAGCAGGCCGATCCCGAGCGCGATGATGGTCGATATCACCGGAACCAGAACCTGCAACGGCACGAGCTCGAGTCTTGCGCCCTTTGCGACCCGCGCGAGCTTCGGATTTTTCATAACCATGGCCAACCTAGACATGCGCATGCCCCGACATCATCGCCCCGATCGCCTCGCGGCTGAACGACCCGGCCGCGAGCTCGCCAACCAGCTTTCCGCGGTAGATCACCGCAATCCGATCCGACACCGCCATCAGCTCCTCGAGCTCGCTCGAGATCAGAAGCACCCCGAGGCCGTCATCGCGCGCGGCACGGATCCGATTGTAGACCGCCTCGATCGCACCGACGTCGAGGCCGCGCGTCGGCTGCGCGGCGAGCAGGAACACCAGCGGATCGAGCGAGAGCTCGCGCGCCAGCACCGCCTTCTGCTGATTGCCGCCGGAGAGGCTCGCCATCGAAACATCAGGGCTGCTCGCCCGCACGTCGAAGTCGCGCATCATGGCCTCCGCCGCCTTGCGGCGCGCCGACTTGTCGAGCAGGCCGAAGCGGCTGAATTTTCCGATCGCGCCGAGAAACAGGTTCTCGGCCACCGACAATTCCTTGATGCAGGCCACCGCATGGCGATCCTCGGGAACGATGCCGACGCCGGCATCGGTGATCTCCTGCGGCGTGCAGCCGCCGACCTGTGTCCCGCCGACGACGATCGCGCCGGCGCTTGGCGCGGCGAGCCCGGCCAGGATCAGTCCGAGCTCGGTCTGGCCGTTGCCTTCGACGCCCGCGATCCCGACGATCTCGCCGGTGCCGACCGTGAGGCTCAGGCCGTCGAGCCGCGGCACGCCATGCGGGTCGCGATACACGAGGTCCGAGATCTGCAGCACCGCCTCGCCCGGCGACACCGGACCGGCCGCGTCCACACTGGATTTCGCCGGCGTCTTGCCTTCGATGTCGACCGCGGCAGCAAGCACCGAGCCTGCCGACTGGACGTCGCGGCCGACCATTGAGCGCACCAGCGATCGGATGTCGGCGCCCTCCATCGCGACGGTCTCGATGATGCGGCCCTGCCGCAGCACCGTGGTGCGATCGGCCACACGGCTGATTTCACCGAGCTTGTGCGTCACCAGGATCACGGATTTTCCGCGCAGCGCCACCTGGCGGCAGATCGCCAGCAGCGCGTCGATCTCGTCCGGCTGCAGAACGGCAGTCGGTTCGTCGAGCACCAGCAATTGCGGATCGCCGAGCAGGCATTTGATGATCTCGACCCGCTGCCGCTCGCCGACCGAAAGCTCGTCGATCCGCGCCGCGGGGTCGATTTCGAGCCCGTATTCGGCTGCGAGCTGCTCCATCCGCACGATGATGTCCTGCGGCTTCAGCACCGCGCTGGCGCGGCCGAGCATCAGGTTCTCGGCCACGCTCATGTTGGGCACCAGGCTGAAATGCTGATGCACCATCACGACGCCGCGCTGCAGCGCTTCCGCCGGGCCGCGCGGATCGAACGGCTCGCCGCCCAGCGTCATCGTGCCGGCATCCGGCCGGTGCACCCCGAACACCAGGTTGCACAACGTCGATTTGCCGGCGCCGTTCTCGCCGAGCAGGCAGTGCACCTCGCCGCGCTCTATCAGCAGCGATATGTCGTCGAGCGCGGTAAAAGCCCCGAAGCGCTTGGTCAAGCCAGACAGTTCGAGAAGAGCCACGGTCAACCCACCTTGACTTTGATCTTGTTCGACAGCAGGTCGTCCTTGAGCTCCTTGATCTTGGCCTGGATCTCCGGCGTCGCGCCGGCGCAGATCTCGATGTCGGCCGAACGTGGCCCCATCGCGAGGCCGAACTGCTTGTATTCCGGGTGCCACGTTCCGGCGACGGCCTGGTCGATGGCATATTCGACCATGAACCCGATGCCGCTGACCGTGTAGGCGATGTAGAGCGGGTTGTTGTCGGAGCAGTAGTTGGTATAGCTCCCGATCATCCTGGTGCCCTTCTCGCGCGCCGCCTGCTCCATTCCGCGCACGCCGAGATTGAGGATGTTGTAGTGGACGTCAGCCCCCTGCGCGATCGCGGCAAGGGTCGCTTCCTTCGCCTTGGCGACGTCGTCGAAGTCACCGGTGTAGGTCACGAAGCATTTGGTGTCCGGCTTGACGTGCTTGGCGCCGTTCGCGAATTCCGTTCCGGTGTTGACGATGGCCGGGATTTCAAGCCCGCCGACGTAGCTGACCGCGCCGTTCTTCGACATCATCGCGGCGACCGCGCCGGCAATGAAGCCGATCTGTGCCTGCAGCACGTCGTATTGCGCGACGTTTTCGGTCGGTTGTCCGGTCGGGCCAACGATAGAGAACTTCACCTTCGGGAATCGCTTGGCGACCTTGAGCACCGATGCCTGGGTCTGCCCCGCGGCGCCGATCACCATGTCGTTCTTGCTCGCGAGCGTGACGAGCGCCTGCTCCATGTCGGCGAACTTGACGTTCTCGATCGACGTGATCACGACCTTGTTCCCGTGGCGTTGCTCGGCCGCCTTCATGCCGTTGTAAGCCGACTCCATCCAGCCATGGTCGGCCCGCGACCCCGGAATCAGAATGCCGATGCGAAGCGGCTTCGCCGCATCGTCGGCAAAGGCGAGCCGGCCTGATGAACCGATCCAGGCTGCCGAGAGCAGGCCTGTTTGCAGAAATGCACGACGGGTACCGTTCATCTGTTTCCTCCTGTTCGTTCCCGGTGTGCCGCAATCTTTGCTGCGGCATTTTTTCAATCGACGGCGCGACCGCGCCGTCGTTCTCAGACTCGAAGCAACGTCATCTCCCAGCCACCGTCGCCAGCGCGCCGACGGCGTCGACGAAGCACTTCATCGGCGCTTGCACGACGCCAGCGCCGATGATCCCCATGCCCGGCTCCTTGTGCGCCGTTGCGGTGTTGATGACCGGCCGCCTGCTTTCGTCCACGACCTTGCGGATGTCGATGCCAACAGGCGCTCCGATGAAGTCGAGCATCGGCAGGGTGAAGCCGGGATTGCGGCCGATCGTGACGTGCGCCATCTCGCGCGAATAACGCAGCGCGTCCTGCGGCGTGCCGCCGACGAACTGAACCATCGCGGGGGCCGCCGCCATCGCGAACGCGCCCAGCCCCGCAGTCTCGGTGATCGCGCTGTCGCCGATATCGGGATTGGCATCGGCCTCGCTGAAGCCCGGCAGGAACAAGCCGACGGGGATGTCGGCCGGACCGACAAACCACTGCCCGTTCAGCCCGCTGACCCTGATCCCGACATTGACGCCGTTGCGCGCCATTGCGGTCACGATGCTGCTGAACGGCACGCCGTGCGCGGCATCCATGGTCGCCTTGCATGCCGCCATCGACAGGCTAAGGAAGAACATGTCGTCCGCCCCGATCGTCCGCAGCGTCTCGTGAACGAGATCGCGCGAGATCGAGGATTTGAGCAGCGATTCCGTGACGGCGCGATACAGCAGCAGGGTCGCCGCCGTGTTGCGGTTGTGGACGTCGTCGCCCATGTGCAGCGACTGCGACATCAGCGGCTTCAACGGCAATCCACCGTCGATGCCGGCGACCGCGGCCTTCAGACACGGCGCCAGCACATTTTCGATCAGCTTGAGGCCTTCGATCACCTCGGGCGCGAAAGCGCCGAAACGCAATGTCTTGGCGCCGCCGGATTCCATCATCGGCGCATAGGCGCGATTGCCGGTAGTCTGGTTCTGCACCACGAACAGCGGCATCGAAGGCGAAATAATCCCGGTCATCGGCCCGACCGCGCCGAATTCATGGCACGGCGCGAAGCGGATGCCGCCTGCCGCGACGAGTTGCTCGGCCTCTTGCTGGGTCGTCGCCCATTTCTCGTAGAGAATTGCGCCGACGACCGCCCCCTTCATCGGGCCGCACATATCGCCCCAGGCGATCGGCGGACCGGCATGGAGCAGCGTCCGGCCCATGTCCGGCCAGACTTCGGACGCGTGCGCCGCGACGTCGACCCATACCGGCTGCGCGGTCAGGATGCGCTCGAGTACTTCCGCATTGGCGCGATCGATCCGCGATCCGAGGCAGTCGGAATCGCCGGCATCGCCAACCAGTTGCGCGAGACTCCAGGCGACCTCGGGACTTCCGTCGCCGACCGGCTGCCACTGCAGACGCACCAGCGGGGCTCCGCTGCTCTCGACACCGCGGTCGAGGCCGGAGGCGCCGAGGCTGATGACGGAGGTCTTGTGCTGGAGCGCGGAAGGAGCTGCGTTCATCATCGTTCTCCACCTTGCATCACGCGACGCCCCGTGGCGTTGTCGTCCGCGGCCATACGGCTCGCGATGGCTTGCGCAGAGCGGGCTGCGGCCGTGCTGCTGCCGACAATCTCCGCGCCGGCGTCCGCCAACATGGCTTTCTGGGTCTCGTAGGGCTGCGGATCTGAATCCGTGCCGCAGACGAAGCAGACCACGGGAAGCTCCCGCCCCTGCGCTCGCGTCGCGGCCTTCGCCCGGCGGATCGCCGGGGCCAGGAGCTCGGCCGGATTGGGGTGGCTGCCGTAACCGAGCACGACGTCCAGGACGATGCAGGCAACGGTCGGATCGTCCGCTTCCTTCAGCAGCCGTTCGATCCGCACGCCATAGTCGATCATCGGATGCGGGCGCCCCACCGTGAATTCGTCACTGCCCAGATCGATCGCCGTGTGCCCGTGGCTCTCTTCCACGTCGGCGAGACGGTCTGCGCCGGCAAGCGGCGCATTCGACCGGGCACGAATGCCCGCCGCCCGCCAGATGGTCTGGGCTTCCGAGCAGAACGTTCCGCCGGAGTAGAGACCGCGCAGGTAGCGCTGCGAGGGTGCCAGCGACGCGCAAACCCTTGTTGCCAACTGTTCGATCGCACCTTCGTTACGCTCGGGCTGGCCGGGCGCCGCAAGCGCGAGGGCCTGCCGCGCCGTCTCCTCGAGCGACGATGTGCGGTGAACATTGCCGGCGGATGCGGCGGGCTCGCCGCCGAGGAAGCAGATCACGACCGGTTTTCCGATCGCGCTGGCGCGCTCGATCACCCGCTTCTGGACATCGGGCGCAGGAGGCTTGGAGACGATGGCGACAACTTTGGTCTCCGCGTCGGCGGCCAGCAGCTCCAGGCCCTGCAACATGGTGATGCCGCCGACCTCACTGGAAACGTCGTGGCTGCCGGTGCCGATGGCCTGCGAGATGCCCTGGCCATGACGATGGATCTGGCACATCACCTCCTGCAGGCCGGTGCCGGACGCTCCGACGAGCCCGATCGCGCCGCGCCGAACGACGTTGGCAAATCCAAGCGGCACGCCATTGATGATGGCCGTGCCGCAATCCGGTCCCATCACCAGCAGGCCCTTCTGCGCCGCAACGCGCTTGATGGCCTTCTCCTGTTCGATCGGCACATTGTCGCTGAACAGCAGCACGTTGAGGCCCCGCCGTAGCGCCTTCAGGGCTTCGGCGGCGGCATAGGGGCCGGGCACCGAGATCAGTGCGAGGTCGGCATGATCGGCCACCGCGACGCCGCCGGAGATCGAGCGCGGCGGTGCTTCGGCCGCGGCTTCAGTCGATCCGCCCTTCGGTTCTTCGCCGGCGATCAGGGAGTGGATCTCGCGCTCCGCGGCTGCGAGCTTCTCGGGCGCATCGTCCGCCACAACGATCATGATATCGCCCGGCTTGGCGCTCTCGAGCGCCGGACTCATCAGCCCGGCCTGCTGCAGGAACTCCTTGTTGCTGCGCGTTCCCATCAGCAGCGTGACCCGCTGCACACCGGTCCGTGCGACCGTCACCTGCGAGATCCGCATCAACGACACGGAATCCTTGTAAAGGTTCGCCTTTATGCTGGATTGAATGGCCATTGCCTTGTCGTTCCCTTGAATCCCGCGGGCTGCTTGTTTGTCTTGTATGTGTGAGCTTGAGCCGGCGGCCAGCTCGATCGCCTGATCAGAATGAGGCGCCGATGCGCCCCAACTGCTTCAACTCAGTGAGCGCGCGCCATCTGCTCGACGCTCGAATGCAGATTGGCGCGGGCGGATGTCCCGTTGATGCGCCAATCCCGGTGGTTAGTGAACGACGTGCGTCCCCGTCTCGCCCCGCAGCGCCGCCATGGCGCAATCGAGGTGACTGATGATCGCGCGCTTGCCGCCTCCCTCGAGAAACCGGATCGCCGCATCGACCTTGGGTCCCATGCTTCCCGGAGGAAAATGTCCTTCACGGTGGTACGCCTTGATCTCCTCGAGACTGACCTGATCCAGATCCTTCTTGTTCGGCTTGCCGAAATTCACCGCGACGCGCGGGACCGCGGTCAGGATCAGCAACTCTTCGATACCCAGCACATTCGCGATATGAGCGGATGTCAGATCCTTGTCGATGACTGCCGGCACGCCGGTGCGCACGCCCTTGGCATCACGAACCACGGGAACGCCGCCGCCGCCTCCCGCGATGACGATCGTTCCCCGCTTGACCAAGGCATCGACCAGCGAGATGTCGCAGACATGCTTGGGCTTCGGCGACGGCACGACATGACGCCAGCCGCGCCCTGAATCCTCACGCATCGCCCAATTGAGCTCCGCGCTGATCTTCTTCGCCTCGTCCTCGGAAAAGAACGGTCCGACGAACTTGGTCGGATTCTCGAACGCGGGATCGTCCTTGTCTACCTCGACCTGGGTCAGCAGGCTTGCCACATGTCGCTGGTTGCCTTGCTTGCGCAGGGCATTCTCGATCGCCTGCATCAGGAGATAGCCGATGCCGCCCTGGCTGTGCGCGACGCAGATGTCTAGGTCCATCGGCGGGATTCGGTTCATCGTCAGCATCTGGCGCATCATGATCTTGCCGACGACCGGACCGTTGCCGTGCGTGATGACCAGCTCATTGTCGAGTTGCGCAAGTGGCAGCAGCGCTTCCGCAGTGATCTGCGCGACGGACTTCTGCTCCTGGGAGGTGCCCCTGATATCCTCGGGGTGAACCGCATTGCCACCGATCGCGACCACCAGGCGACGCGGCACGTCATTGAGTGTACGCATTTCCTTACCTCCCGGCATTCTGGACGATGGCAACCGCAAGCTCGCACGCCTGCGCGTTCGACGGCGCAACGAGGATTCCGGCCTGCTCCAGTTTCTTGACCTGCGCGGAGCGCCCTTGCGGATCCTGCTCCGTGCCGACGACGGACGCGATCAACGCCGGCGCATCCTGCCCGCGATCGGCGACGATCTTCGTCAGATGCTCGGCGGGATCGGCATGCGCGCCATAGCCGAGCACAAGATCGAGCAGGACCACCGAAAGATCGCGATTCCTGAGCGCAGCACGCAACGCATCATCGCGCACTGAGGGGTCGATCATCGGGTGCGGTCGGCCACGGGTATATTCGTCGTCGCCGAGGTCGATCAGCCGGTCCCGTCCGGCGTTCGGCTCGACGCCGAGCTTGACCACGCCGGGGATGGCGGCGTTCGACGCCACCTTCCGGCCTGCGGCAGCAAGGATCACCTGAGCTTCGGCACACAGCGTTCCGCCGGCGAACAAGCCCTCGATCCCGCCGCGGCCGCTGCGCGGAAGCCGTGATGCGACCGCGTTCGCGTCGAAGCCCGCGCCGATCTTCTTGTCTCCCAGTGCCAGCTCCGCGGCGCCCTTCAGCGTCGGCGAGAAGCGGGCGTTCGGCGGCAGCTCGATCTCCGAAGCACCGATGAAGCACACGGTGTACGACTTCCGGCTTCTGCCGATCCGCTCAAGCACGGATTTGGCGACGTCAGGATGCGGCGGCTTCGAGATCAGCACCACATGATCGGTTTCCGGATCGGACTCGAACGCATCGATCGCCATCAGCGTGGTGATGCCGCCGATATCCTTCTTCAGATCGCGCCCGCCGACCCCGATGGCGTGGGAGATCCCCGCGCCGGCTTCCGAGATCAGGCAGGAGACCTCCTGCGTGCCGGTTCCCGACGCGCCGATGATTCCGATCCTGCCGCGCCTGATCTTGTTGGCGAACGCCAGCGGCGCGCCACCGATCACGGCGGTTCCGCAATCCGGCCCCATCATCAGCAGGCCGGCCGCCCGCGCCTGCTGCTTGAGCGACAATTCGTCCTCGAGGGATACGTTGTCGCTGAACATCAGGACATGCAGGCCGCGATTGAGCGCCTTGCGGGCCTCGGCGGCGGCGAACTCACCGGGAACGGAGATCAGCGCAAGATTGATCTCCGGCCTGACCTTCACGGCCGCAGCAATCGAGTGCGGCCGCCAGGCAGCCTGCGCATCGCCCTGGGTCTTCGGCTTGTCGAGCGACTTGATCGCATTGTCGAGGGCTTCGCGGGCAGCGGGCTCCGACTCGGCCTTGACCGCGATCACGAGGTCATTGCCCTTCACGGCAGTGCCCTCCTCCAGCAGCCCCGCATTGCGCATGATCGCCGCGTTCGACGGCGTTCCCATCATCAACGCCGCCTCGATCACGCCGGGCGAGCCGGCCACCTCGCGCGACAGCCGCATCAGCGCGACCGAGTCGAGATAGAATCCCTTGCGGACCTCGTTCAGGACAACGACGTTCATGACACACCCAAATCGTTGGCGATCGCGACGATCGCCTGCTGGAAGCACGCCAACGGCGCCTTGACCACGCCGGCACCGACCTGGCCGATGCCGGGCTCGCGATGCGCGATGCCGGTGTTGATGACCGGCACCACGCCGGAATCGACGACCAGGCGGATATCAATGCCGGTCGGCACGCCGGCGAAGTCCATTGCGGCGATGGTCCATTCCGGATTCTGCGCAACCGTGATCTCGCCCATCGAGCGGGTGAAGTTACCGGCCTCGGACGGCGCGCCGGCCCCGACGAAGCCTGCGACGGCCGGCGCCGCCGCCATCGCAAATCCGCCCAGGCCGATCGTCTCGACGATGGCGGAATCGCCCATGTCCGGATTGGCGTCCTTCTCGGAATAGCCGGCAAAGTACAGCCCTTCCGGCATTTCGACCGGCGCGGTGAACCATTGCTCGCCGAGCCCGCTGACGCGGATCCCGAAATCGGTGCCGTTGCGGCACATGGTGGTGACGATGGTCGAACCCCGAATGCCGTTGGCGGGATCGGTGATCGCCTTGCCCATCGCCATCGCGATGTTGAGGAAGAACTGATCGTTCTGCCCGATGAACGCGAGGCATTCGGCGAGAACGGCGTTGTCGGTCGAGGTGCGTGCCATCCAGGGCGCGATCTCGCGAAGGAAGACGCTCGAACAGGCCAGATTGCGCTGATGCAGCTCGTCGCCCATCGACAGGCCCCGCGCGACGATCGATTTCAGGTCGATGCCGCCGGCGGCACGGATCGCCTTGCCGAGCGTCGGACCGAACACGTCGCGCAGCCAGGCGAGCCGCTTCAGCACGCTGGCGTCGTTGCCGCCGAAGCGCATCACCTTGCCGAGCCCCTCGTTGATCGCGCAATAGGCGCGGTTGGAGAAGCGCGCGTTCTCGACCACGAACAGCGGCATCGACATCGTGGTCATGCCGGTCATCGGGCCGACCGCCCCGAAGTGGTGGTTCGGGTGAAATTCGATCTCGCCATTGGCGGCGAGCTTGGTCGCGGTCGGGAGATCCTGCGCCCATCCCTCGAACACGATGGCGCCTGCGACCGCACCGCGCATCGGGCCGCACATCCTGTCCCAGGAGATCGGCGGTCCGGCGTGGAGGATCATCCGTTCGCGCAGGTCCGGGATCAATTCGCGGGCGGGAACGATGTCGATCAGCCGCGGCTCCCCTTCGAGGATCCGGGCGAGCGCCTGCTGGTTTGCGTCTTCGATCAGCTTCATCGGTGCGCCCTCACACACCGAGCTTCGCGAGCAGGGCCGCCATCTGCGGATCTCCGCCCGCCGACGGCTTCCAGTCGACGTGGACGACATCGATGCCGCAGTCGCGAAGGTCCTTCACGAACCCCTCAAGCCCGACATTCACGACTTCGACCTTGCGCGCCAGCAACTGCTGATACTGCGGCCTATCCTGATCCGTCATCGTCTCCGCCCTAATCAAGTTTCGTTTTCGTTGCGTCGAGTTAATAAGAAAATACTTACTTCGTCAAGACCGGATTCTCGAAGAATGCGAATTTCCGCAACCCTCGAACAGCGGACCGGTCGAAGTGCAATCGCGCCTTAAAAAAAGTGCTCCGAACTTCGTTCGGAGCAGTCTGGGAGAACTCGAAATACGGTCTGCAACGGCGTCACCGCTCGCGAAGGGCGTGACGCAGGACGATCAGACTGCCGGCAAATGCATCCAGTCCGGATGAATGCCCGATCGCGGTCAGGGCCGTGAGGGCGCGACGAAATCCGGCGGCCTCGCCGCTCATCGTTGCATGGATGGCAGCGTGCAGGGCCGCCGCGCCGTAACCCAGCGCCGCCGCGCGCAGATGGATTCGGCTGATGTCGTTGGTGCCGTCGAGCAGCCTGCGGCAATGCTCCCACAATGCGTCGCGAGCTTCGATACGTCCGAGCGCAGCCAACGCAATCAGCGCACCACCGATCAGATCGTCGCCGGATGGCGTCAGCCCCGGCCCGAGACCGATCAGACTGCCAAGCCCGGGCTCGCGATCCGTATCATCATCCGAGCCTGCGAGGATCAGCTCCAGTGCAGCGAGACCAGGCATGGCAGCTCGAACAAGCGGAGAAGCGTCGCTCGGAACATGTCCGGTCCCGAGCGTGGCGAGGCCCTCCGCAATCAGATCACCGCCCCACACCTCGTCGACGGCATCAAGGCCGCGTCGCAGGCTGGCCGTCGACCAGTGTGGTGCAGCGGGCGGCGCCCAGACCGACCGCGCCGCCAGATTCGCGAGCGGCGTCGCTCCGATCCACAGAATGGAGTCCGCGACCCGCACCGGATCGCCGACCGCCAATCCCGGCCATCGGAAGTCGCCGACCACGTGCAACGGACCCGATCCGATGCCGATCCGTCCGACGCAGATCCAGATCCCGTCGATCACGGCGTAGAACGAACGTTCGAACACGGCGACGACCTGACCCGCGGTGCGATCGCGAAGCGCCTTGTCGGCAAGCAGCCCCACTTCCACATCGGCACAGACCGTCGCTGCGGGCTCGGGACGCCGCTCGCCGGGCGCACTCCCGCGACCTGGCTGCCTTCCGTCCGTTTCGCGGCCTCCGACCAACATCCGCCCTCGCCTCCCTCAGCGTGCCTGGGCCGCGAGCCGTTGCGTCGCGCCGGCCTGGGCCTCGCCGCCCAGATACGCCGCCTCGAGCAGCGGATCCTCGGCGATGATGTCGGCGGCGCCGCTCTTCAGGATCGCACCGGTCTCCAGCAGATAGGCCCGGTCCGCCAGCGCGAGCGCGTGACCCGCCATCTGATCGACCACGATGATGGTCATGCCCTCGCTGCGCAGCCGCTCAAAGGACGCGAACAGTTCATCGACCACGAGCGGCGCCAACCCGAGCGACGGCTCGTCCAGCATGTAGATCTTCGGCCCGGTCAGAAGTCCGCGTGCCACCGCGAGCATCTGCTGCTCGCCTCCGGACAAAAGGCCGGCGCGCTGGTCGATGCGCTCCTTCAGGCGCGGAAAGCGCACGAACATCGCCTCGATCTCGGCATCGAGGTCTATTCCCTTGCGCGCATAGGCACCGAGCTGGAGGTTCTGCTTCACCGTCAGCTCCGGAAACACCTGCCGCCCCTCCGGCACCAGCACGACGCCATGGCGGGCACGAACATGTGCGGGCATCCTGTCGATGCGCGTCTCGGCGAGCCGCACTTCACCCGTGGAGCGCGGCGGCTCGAGACCGGCGATCGACCGCATCAGGGTGGTCTTGCCGGCGCCGTTCGCGCCGAGGACGGCGACCGCCTCGCCGGGAGCGACCACCAGATCGATCCCGTTCAAGGCCCGCGACAGGCCATAGAACGAATCGAGCGTCTTGACCTCGAGCGCGGTGCCTTGCCGCGCCGGCCGCGGCGCGCGGCTCTTCTCACCGGCCGTCGCGTCGCCGAGATAGGCCTTGCGGACCAGCGGATCGTTGCGGATCGCCGCCGCATCGCCGATCGCGATGCGCTTGCCGCCGTCGAGTACGACGATGAGATCGCTCAGCGACATGATCATCGGCATGTCGTGCTCGACGATGATGACGGCGATCCCGAGATCGGCGATCCGGCGCAACAGCGCGGTCAGGCGTTGCTTGTCGCCCTTGGAGAGGCCCGCCGCGGGCTCGTCGAGCAGCAGGATGCGGGGCCGCAACGCCAGCGCGCGCGCGATCTCGACCAGCCGCTTTTCGCCATGGGACAGCGAATCCGCGAGACGATCGACGTCGCCATCGACACCGGCAAAGCGCAGCAGGAACCGGGCGAAACTCTCGGTCTCCGCGTTGCGCAGTGCGGAGACCACGCCGCCGAGACGGCCGACCCGCTCGGCCAACAGGATGTTCTCCAGGATCGTGAGAGAGCCGAACAGCTGCGTGGTCTGGAACGTGCGCGCCACGCCGACCCGCGCCAGCAAATGCGACGTCATGCCCGTGACATCGCGATCGCCGAGCTTCACCGTCCCCGCCTGCGGCCGGTAGAAGCCGCAGAGCAGATTGAGCGCGCTGGTCTTGCCGGCGCCGTTGGGGCCGATGATGCTGGTGACGGCGCCGGGCGCCGCCTTGAACGAGACGCCCTGGACCGCGCGCACGCCGCCGAACGAGATCGACAGATCCGTCACGTCGAGCCCCGCCGCGTTGTGGGTTTCGAGGATCGCCGCATCGGTTTCCGCTGCAGCGGTCGCGGGCTCGGCCGCCGGCTTGCGCGCCGGCAGGAATTTTGCGGCGAGCTGCTCCACAAGGCCGACGATGCCGGAGGGCGCGGCGCGCAGCACGACGAACAGCAGCACGCCGAAGGCCAGCAGGCGATACTCGGCAAGATCCGACAGCGCTTCCGGCAGCAGCACCACCAGCGCTGCGCCGATCACCGGGCCGAGCACCGAGCCGGCGCCGCCGACCATCACCGCGAACAACAATAGCACCGATTGCAGGAACGGAAACGAGCTCGGGCTGATATAGCCCTGCAGCGGCGCAAACAGCGCGCCGGCCAGCGCCATCGCGGCCGCCGAGATCACGAAGGCCACGGCGCGAACCTGCACCAGATCGATGCCGAGCGAGCGCGTCGCGACCTCGGTATCGCGGGCGGCACGCATGGCATAACCCCAGCCGCTGCGCTTCAGCCGCTCGAACAGGATGAGGCCGACAAACACCAGAACGACGCCGGCGATGGCAAGCGAACGCTCGGACAGCGAGTACCCGAACACGCTCGGCGGCGCACTCAGCATCAGGCCGTTGCCGCCGCCGGTGAGATCGCGCCACTCGATCGTGACATGCTCGACGATGAAGCCGAAGGCAATCGTCACCATCGCCAGATACGGCCCGCGCACGCGCAGCGCCGGCATCGCCAGCAGCCCGCCGACGATGCTGACCAGCACGATGGCCCCCGCCGTCGCGGCGAGGTAGGGCCAGCCCGCCTTCTCCATCAGCAGCACGGTGGTGTACGCACCGATCGCCATGAAGCCGATATGGCCGAGCGAGATCTGGCCCGCGAGGCCGAGCAGGACGTTGAGGCCGATACAGCCGATCGCCGTCAGCGAGATCGTCGCGATCAGGAACACCGAATAGCTGTCCGCGACCGCGGCGTAGCCGATGGCAATCGCGAACGCTGCGACCGCGACGAGAAGGGAGGCGCGCGAGGTCATACCTTCTTAACTCCAGCTCGGCCGAGCAGCCCGTGCGGCATGACGACGAGGATGACGATGACGGAAGCGAACGTGATGATCTGGGTGTAGACCGACCCGAGATAGTTGGTCGCGAACACCTCGATCAGGCCAAGGCACAGTCCGGCCAGCATGACGCCCCAGGCGCTGGCGAGACCGCCGATGATCGCGGCGGCGAACGCCTTGATGCCGAACAGCGTGCCCATCTCGGACGAGACGTTGAACAGCGGCGCGATCAATAGCGCGGCGACGCCCGCCAGCATGGCCGACACCGCGTAGCTCGCGGCAATGGCGCCGCTGACATTGATGCCCATCAGCCGCGCGGCATTGGGATTCTGCACCACCGCAAGCATCGCGACGCCATGCCGCGTGCGGCGGGTGATCAGATGCAGCGCCAGCGCAAGCAACAGGCCGACCACCGGAATCAGGAGCTGCAGCGGGTAGACCCCTGCCCCCTCCACGATCTGGATCGGCTTGGCCGCGAGCATCGACGGGAAGCTGCGCGGCTCCTTGCCGAACACGAACAGCATCACATTGTCGACGATGATGCCGACCGCAACGGTCGCCATCAGCCAGTTGTCCGAGCCGCGCAGCACGAACGGACGAACCGCGAAGCGTTCGATCAGGACGCCGTAAACCGCGCAGACCAGCAACACCGCGGGGATGCCGATCGCGGCCGGCCAGCCCCACACGATGAGGAAGAAGTATCCGGCAACGGCTCCCAGGGTCATCGAGCTGCCCTGCGAGAAGTTGACCGTGCCGGATACTGCGTACGTGACGTGAAAGCCCAGCGCGAGCAGACCGTACATGCTCCCCAGCGCCATTCCGGTTATTATCGCCGAAAGAAACGACATCGATGATCACCCCGATCTGCTTGCTGGACGACCGCTGCCGTCAGTTCTTGAACGGCAGGATGTGGTTGTCCTCGAAATGGGCCCAGATGTAGTCCTGCGCCGTCAGCGCATCGTGCTTGTCCTGGGCGAACGGCTTCTCATAGGTCTTGATCAGGCCTTCCAGCCGGTCGATTCCGTAGAAGCCGTCACGAATGGCGGTCGGATCCGTGCTGCCGGCCTTCTGGATCGCGGCGGCGATCACCAGGACGCTGTCATAGGCGTTGGCAAAGCCGACCGCGGGCGTCACGTCCGCCGGGCCCTTGATGTCCGGATACTTCGCCTGCAATTCGGCGAGCACGCGCTTGCCGACCGGCGAGAGGTTGCCGAAGAAGCTGTAGGTCTGGACGAAGACGACGCTCTCGGCGCTCGGCCCGGCGAGCTCGGTGAAGCGGCCGCCGGCCGGTCCCCAATGCGATACGATCGGCGGCGCCCAGCCCATCCGGTCGAGCGATTTCACGACCTGCGAGGATGGACCGACATTGCCGACCAGGTACAGGGAGTCGGCGCCGGCCTGCTTGAGCCGGGACAATTGCGCGACCACGTCGACGTCGTTCGCCTCGAACTTCTCGACACCCGCCGGCTCGATCCCGGCCGCCTTCAGCGCCGCGCGCAGGCCGTGCTCATTCGATTCGCCCCAGGGATTGTTGACGAGGATGAGGCCCGGCTTCTTGGCGGCGAAGGTCTTGCCGGCGAACGCAACGATCGCCTTGTCGACCTCGTCGTCCATCGCCGAGACGCGGAACACATAGTTGGACGCGGCGCCGTTCTGGGTGATGTTGGTTCCGGCGGCCCATGGCACCACGAAGGGCATCTTGACGTTGTTGACGAACGGCACGATCGCGAGCTGGACCGGCGTATCGAGACCGCCGAGCAGCACCGCGACCTTCTCGCGCTGGATCAGTTCGCGCGCGGCGGTCAGCCCCTTCGCGGGGTTGCTTTCATCGTCACGGCGCACCAGCTCCAGCGGACGGCCGAGCACGCCCCCTTTCGCGTTGATCTCCTCGATCGCGATCGTGGCGCCGCGCGTCAATGCTTCGCCGGCGCGCGCCGACTGGCCCGACAGCGCGGTGACCAGCCCGATCTTGATCGGCTCGGCGGCCCGCGCCCGCTCCGCAAGCGGCACAGCGCCGAGGAGAATGGCGAGCGCGCCCTGCAAGACGACACGGCGGCACAACCGGGTAATGGGGGTACAAGCGTAGCTCATTTCTGCAATTCCTCCCGCTCCGACGGCTCCTCAGCCGCCTCTGGTCCGCTGCCGCCGTCTCCGCGGCCTTGACGGAAGTAAAAACTTTCTTCACAAATTGACGAATGTCAAGCGGCTGATCGCGCGCCGAATGGAGATTGCAATGCAACGGGAGACTGGAGCGGAACCGGAGCGGGCCACCTCAAATGGCGTTCTCGGCGGTGCAACATCCGCACAAGCGGCGGATCCAGCGCGGGGTCTCAACTCTCACGACCGCTATCGCTACAGCGCGATCACGCGCCGGCCCGACTTCGTGTGGCCACACGGAAAGCGGCTCGCGGTTTACATCGCGCTCAACCTCGAGCATTTCGCTTTCGGCGATGGACTCGGCGCCGAACTCTGCCCAGGCGGTCCACATCCGGACGTCCTCAATTACGCCTGGCGCGATTATGGCAACCGGGTCGGCGTCTGGCGGCTCATCGACCTGTTCAACGAGCTGAAATTGCCGCTCTCCGTGCTGGCGAACAGCAGCATCTATCACTACTGCCCGGAAGTCATGGACGCATTTCGCGCGCGCGGCGACGAGGTCGTCGGCCATGGACGGACCAATTCCGAACGGCAAGGCGTGCTTTCACCTGCCGAGGAGCAGCAACTGATCGAGGAGGCGACGGATGTCATCGCGCGTGCCGAGGGACGACGGCCGCTCGGCTGGCTCGGTCCGTGGATCTCGCAATCCGCCGTGACGCCGGACCTTCTCGCCGAAGCGGGCTACCAATATCTGCTCGACTGGTGCATGGACGACCAGCCGGTGTGGTTCTCGACAAGGGGTGGCGGGCGGATCCTGTCCGTCCCCTATCCACAGGAACTGAACGACATCCCCTCGATTGTCGGACGCAAGGACAGCGGCGAACAGTTTGCGACCATGATCACGGACACATTCGAGGAGATGCTTACCCAATCCACCAAGCAGTCGCTGGTGATGGGGATCGCGCTGCATCCATACCTGGTCGGCCAGCCGCATCGGCTGCGGCCGCTGCGGCGCGCCCTGCAGGCGATCGTCGCACGGCGCGAGGACATCTGGATCACCACCGCCGGTGAGATCGCGGCATTTTCGCGCGCCCTGCCCGACGGCATCGTCCCGACATAAAAAACTGGAGACTCGAATTGACTGCCATCGACACACTCTTTCAGAACGCGCGGCTCGCCGACGGCCAGCTGGTCGAAATCGCCGTCCGCGGCGGCAAGATCGTGGCGATCGCGTCGTCCCCGCAAAGCTACGGCGCAGTCGGCGAAAGGCGCGACCTTGGCCGACGCCTGGTGCTCCCCGGCATGGTCGAAGGTCACATCCACCTCGACAAATGCTTCATCGGCGACGACTGGAAGCCGCATCGGCCCTGCACCGCGGGCTTCAGCGTGCGCGAGCGCGTCAAATTCGAGAAGGAAGCGCTCGCCGGCGCCAAGCCGATCCCGGTTCGGGCCGCGGCCCTGATCGACCTTTGCGTCTCGCAGGGCACCACTCACATGCGCAGCCATGTGGATGTCGATGCCGAGGTCGGCCTGCGACATTTCGAACCGATCGCCGCCGCGCGGGAGGCGCACCGGGAGAAGCTTTCGATCCAGATCGTCGCGTTTCCCCAGAGCGGCATCCTGACATCGCCCGGAACGGCCAAATTGCTCGAGGAAGCCGTTCGCGCCGGCGCTGATCTGGTCGGCGGGCTTGATCCCGCAGGCCATGACGGTGACGTCGCCGGGCATCTCGACGTCGTCTTCGGGATCGCCGAGCGGCATGGCGTCGGCATCGATATTCACCTGCATGACGGCGGCCTGCAGGGCATCTCGGAGATCGAGGAGATCGCGCGACGCACCAAGGCGTCGGGCCTTGGCGGCAAGGTCACGATCAGTCATGCCTACGCGCTCGGCGAAGTGGCCGTTGACGTGGCTCAGCGTACCGCGCAGCAGCTTGCCGAGGCCGGCGTCGCTATCTTGACCAATGCCCCGGGCGCGCACGCATTCCCGCCCGTGTTGCTGCTTCGCGATGCCGGCGTCACCGTGTTCTCCGGCAACGACAACATCCGCGATTCCTGGTGGCCCTACGGCGACGGCGACCTGCTCGAGCGCGCAATGATGGTCGGCTATCGCTCCGGCTTCAACACGGACGATCAATTGGCCGCGGCCTTTGACATGGTCACGACCAACGCAGCGCGCGCGCTTGGCCTCAAGGACTACGGCCTCACGGTCGGCGGGACGGCGGATTTCGTCGTGCTGGACGCCCGGCATGTCCAGGAAGCCGTGGTTGCTCGTCCCAAGCCACGCGATGTCTACAAGGCTGGCCGACTCGTCGCGCACAACGGCGCGACGGTGGCAGCCGGCGCCCAGAAGCAGTGAACATGGAGGAATCGCACTTGACGAACAGTCGCAATGCCGATCTCAATCCCAGCTGCTTGCGCCGGGAACCGGTCCGCTGTCCGATGTGGCCTGATGCGGATGTGCCCTGCGTGAATACCCGAGCCCAGGCAAGGTTGACGCCGTGACAGAAACGACAGCACCGACCAGCCCCACCCGCAGCACCACACGCGGAAAGCGGCCTCGCGACTCCGCGCTCACCAAGGAAGCGATCCTGCGCGCCGCGACCTTCGAGTTCTGTCACAATGGCCTCGGCGGCGCACGCGTCGAGGCCATTGCGCAGCGCGCCAAGGCCAACATGCGCCTGCTCTACGCCTATTTCGGCGACAAGAACGGGCTCTACATTGCCGTGCTTGAGGACGTCTACACCGAAATTCGCGCCGCCGAACAGCGGCTGAACCTGGATGATCTCGAGCCGATCGCCGCAATGAGCGGGTTGATCGATTTCACGTTCACGTTCTTCGGGCAGCACCAGAACTACATCGCCCTGATCAACACCGAGAACCTTCAGCGCGGACGCAATATGCGCAAGTCGCGCAAGATTGCCGATCTCACTTTGCCCCTGGTTGCAAGCATCGAAAGCATTCTGCGGCGCGGCGTGGCGGCGGGCCTGTTTCGCGGTGACGTCGATCCCATCCAGCTCTATGTCTCAATCACCGCGATGAGCTATTTCCACGTTTCCAACCGGTACACATTGTCGGCGATGTTCGACAAGGATCTCGGCGCGTCGGACTGGCTAGAGCTGCGCCGAGAGCATGCGCAGGACATGATCCTGACCTGGCTGACGGCCCCTGCCGGGGGACGCAAGGACAAGTCAGCAGGATCGAAGGCGACGACGCGCCTCAGCAAGCCGTCCCGCTAGCGGGGCAAGCCGCACGACGCAATATCGTGCGGATCATGCGCCGGGAATGCCCCTCAGCGGGTCGCAACGACGCCGTCACTGCGCGGATCGCTGGCTCCTTCCATCAGGCCGTCCGGATGCCAGACGATCGCGCCGGCGTGTCCCATGACCTCCTCGAACGGACCGGTCACCTGAATGTCGTGGCCGAGTGCGCGGAGCTGTTCGATGATCGCGGGATCGAAGCGGGATTCGATCTTCAGATTGTTGTTTTCCTCGCCCCAGGTGCGACCGAGCAACCAGCGCGGCGCCGTGATCGCCGACTGCAGCTCCTGACCGTGCATGGCGTAACGGGAGAAGATAGCGGCCTGGGTCTGCGGCTGCCCCTCTCCGCCCATCGTGCCGAAGGAGATCAGCCGCCCGTCGCCGAGTTCGGCCATCGCCGGCTGGATCGTGTGGAACGGCAGGCGTCCCGGATCCAACCGATTGGTATCGGTCTCGCTGAGGCTGAAGCTCGTTCCGCGGTTTTGCCAGGTCACTCCGCTCTCGGGGAGGATAACGCCCGAACCAAATTCCCAATAGACGCTTTGAATGAAGCTGACGCTGAGTCCGTTGCGATCGGTCGCAGCGAGCCACACCGTATCGCCCTGCTTGGACGGATCGGGCCACGGCGCGGCGCGGCGGTCGGATACCGTTTCGTGAAGCGCGGCGAGCGACTCCTCGGACAGGAATTCAGCGGCCGGCCGCTTCATGTAATCGGGATCGGTCACATGGCCGTTGCGAATACGGAACGCAGCCTTCGTGCATTCGACGAGCCTGTGCAGATGATCGACGCCATCGGCTTCGCCGGCGATGCGCCGGGCATACAGTGCCAGGATCAAAAGCGAGGCCAGCCCCTGCGTCGGCGGAGGCATATTGAAGACCTTGTGTCCGGACACCTCGACCGACAGCGGCGTCACCAGCGATGCCTGATGCCGCTCCAGATCAGCGAGCCGCAGCGGGCTCCCTACCCGCTCGAGGTCGGCCGCCATCGCGCGCGCCAGTTCGCCGCGATAGAAATCAGACAGCCCTGCCTTGGCCAGACGCCGCAGCGTCTCGGCGACACGCGGCTGCCGCAGCCGCGCACCGAGCGCGAGCGGGGTGCCTTGCGGCAGATAAACCTCGGCATAGCCGGGCACGTTTTCGAGCTCATGCCGCTTCTTGCGGATGTTCTCGTGCAGCGTGCTGGTGACGGCCGCGCCCTCCTCGGCATGCCGGATCGCGGGCTCGAGAAGCCGCGACATCGGCAGCCGCCCGTCATGACGATCGCGGCTGAGTTCGTAGGCCTTCTGCCAGCCGTCGACGGTGCCGGCGACGGTGAGCGCGGCGAGCGGGCCGCGACCGGGAATGCTGCCGCAGCCACGCTCGCGATACCAGCCGCGATCCGCGGCCATCGCAGAACGTCCGCAAGCCTGAATCCCGACCGGCATCGAACCGGCGCGGCCGACCAGCCAGAAGCTGTCGCCACCGAGACCGTTCATGTGCGGATAGACCACCGCAATCGTCGCGGCCGCGGCGATCATCGCCTCAATGGCATTGCCACCTTCCGACAGGACGGCGAGTCCCGCCTGCGCCGCCAGGTGGTGCGGCGCGGTCACCATGCCGCCATAGCTTCGTTTTGTCTGCAACATCGGTCGTCTCTCCCAAGCCCGCGTATGTAATAATATTTTTACTTACCGTGTCAAGGAGCCAAAGACCGCTCTTTGGGATACCCGTGCCGGGCCGTCGAACTCGTCACCGGGGCGGACTGTTCAAAGTCCGCACGGCGACCATTGCATGAAGCTCAGGCAGCCGCCACCTCGTGGCCCGCCATGAC
Organism: Bradyrhizobium sp. B120; assembly: GCF_049075665.1. Lineage (NCBI taxonomy): Bacteria > Pseudomonadati > Pseudomonadota > Alphaproteobacteria > Hyphomicrobiales > Nitrobacteraceae > Bradyrhizobium > Bradyrhizobium sp. B120. The sequence goes on from NZ_CP185242.1 coordinate 5,292,413, forward strand.
TTCCAGCGCCCTCAGCATTGCGGAATGATCCCAGGCCTTGCCGCCGAGCGCGGTGCAGGTGTTGAACAGCTGCTGGGCTGCCGCGGTGCCCGGCAGCGACAAGCCGAGCGCCCGCGCGCCTTCCAGCGCGAGGTTGAGATCCTTCTGATGCAGCTCGATGCGAAAGCCCGGATCGAAATTGCGCTTCAGCATGCGCTCGCCGTGCACTTCAAGGATCCGGGACGAGGCAAAGCCGCCCATCAGCGCCTGGCGCACCAGCGCAGGATCGGCGCCCGCCTTGGACGCGAACAGCAGCGCTTCGCTCACCGCCTCGATGGTCAGCGCCACGATGATCTGGTTCGCAACCTTGGTGGTCTGGCCGTCACCATTGCCGCCGACATGCGTGACGTTCTTCCCCATCGTATCAAAGAGGGGCTTCATCGCGCTGAACGCCCGCTCCCGCCCGCCGACCATGATGGTCAGGCTTGCCGCCTTTGCACCGACCTCACCGCCGGAAACCGGCGCGTCGAGATAGTCGGCTCCGAGCGCATCGATCTTCCGTGCAAACTCCTTGGTCGCCAGCGGCGAGATCGAGCTCATGTCGACCACGATCATGCCCTTGGAGACGCCCTCAGCAACGCCGCCCTGACCGAACAGCACGGCTTCGACATGCGGCGTATCCGGCACCATGATGATCACGGCATCCGCTTCCTGCGCCACTTGCCTCGCGGACTCGCAAGCGACGGCGCCGGCCGCAATCAGGTCCGGCGGAAGAGGTGCGACGTCGTGCAGGAACAGGCGATAGCCGGCAGCCAGGAGGTGGCTCGCCATCGGACGTCCCATGGTGCCGAGCCCGATAAATCCGATGTCTTTCATTTGTCGTCGCTCCTGTCAGGCGGGTTAGAGCGTTCTCCAGCGAAGCGGAAAACGCATCAAAACAAGATCCAGAGTTCCGTTCCGGTAAGATCGGAACGCAAAATCTCTAGGTCACGAAGGTCTGCGCGGCATGCCAGGCGAGGCTCTCGAGCGTGGTCGTCCGCGGCTTGTATTCGCACCCGATCCAGCCGCGATATCCGATGCTGTCGAGATGCTTGAACAAATAGGGATAGTTGATCTCGCCGGTCCCCGGCTCGTTACGGCCGGGATTGTCGGCGAGCTGGACATGCGCGATCCGGTCGAGATGCTTTTGCAGCGTCCGCGCCAGATCACCTTCCATGATCTGCATGTGATAGATGTCGTACTGGATGAACAGGTTGGATGAGCCCACGTCGGCAATGAGCTGCACCGCCTGTTCCGTCCCGCTCAGGAAGAAGCCGGGAATATCGAGCGTGTTGATCGGTTCGATCAGGAGCTTGATGCCGTGCTGGCCGAGCGCAGCGGCGGCGAAGCGCAGATTGGACACCAGGACCTCGCGCAGGTCGGCGGCATCCGCACCGGCGGGAGCGATGCCGACCAGGCAGTTCAGCTGCCGGCAATCCAGCGCCTTCGCATAGTCGATCGCGCGCACCACGCCGTCGCGAAATTCATCGACACGGTTGCGCAGGATCGCAATGCCCCGCTCGCCGGCGGCCCAATTGCCGGCCGGAAGGTTGTGCAGAACCTGGGTCAGCCCACAGCGCGCCAACTCCTCGCGCAACGCGCCCTTTTCGAAGTCATAGGGAAAGAGATACTCGACTGCGTTGAAGCCGGCGGCCTTGGCGGCGGCGAACCGATCGAGGAACGGCAGCTCGTTGAAGAGCATGGTGAGGTTGGCGGCAAATTGAGGCACGGGTGGAATCTCCGCTTGGGGCAGCGCTGGATGATGTCGTCAGGCCGGCAACAGCGTGCCGGATCGTTGTGCGCTCGGCACGTCATCGAGCGGGAGATCGAGCACCTCCTCGAATTCGACGATGTTGTCGATCTCCGTTCCCATCGCGATATTGGTGACCCGCTCGAGAATGAACTCCACCACCACGGGCACCCGGTGCTTGGCCATCAGCTCGCGCGCGGTCGCGAACGCAGCCTGCGCCTCGTTCGGATCCGTCACGCGGATCGCCTTGCAGCCGAGCCCCTCCGCGACGGTGACGTGGTCGACACCGTAAGCGCCGATCTCGGGTGCGTTGATGTTCTCGAACGAGAGCTGGACGTGATAGTCCATGTCGAAGCCGCGCTGCGCCTGCCGGATCAGCCCGAGATATGAATTATTCACGACGACGTGGATGTAGGGCAGATTGAACTGCGCCCCGACCGCGAGCTCCTCGATCAGGAACTGGAAGTCGTAATCACCCGACAGCGCGACGATGTCGCGGTCGGGATCGGCGGCGCGCACGCCGAGCGCGGCGGGCAGCGTCCAGCCGAGCGGACCGGCCTGCCCGGCGTTGATCCAGTTGCGCGGCTGATAGACGTTGAGGAACTGGGCACCCGCGATCTGCGACAACCCGATCACCGTCACGTAGCAGGTGTCGCGGCCGAACGCCTTGTTCATCTCCTCGTAGACGCGCTGCGGCTTGATCGGGATGTTGTCGAAGTGGCTCTTGCGCAGCATCGAGCGCTTGCGGTCGCGACAGGCCGCGGGCCAGGCCTGCCGATCGCGCAGCTTGCCGGACTTGCGCCACTCCCGGGCGATGGTCACGAACATCTCCAGCGCGGCCTTGGCGTCCGACACGATGCCGAGGTCCGGATTGAAGACCCGTCCAATCTGCGTCGGCTCGATGTCGACGTGAACGAATTTGCGTCCCTTGGTGTAGGTCTCGATCGAGCCGGTGTGCCGGTTGGCCCAGCGGTTTCCGATGCCGAGCACGAAATCGGATTCGAGCATCGTGGCGTTGGCGTAGCGATGGCTAGTCTGCAAGCCGACCATGCCGGCCATCAGCGCGTGATCGTCGGGAATGGCGCCCCACGCCATCAGCGTCGGGACCACGGGAACGTTGACCGCTTCGGCGAACGCGACCAGCAGCTCGGATGCATCGGCGTTGATCACCCCGCCGCCAGCCACGATCAGCGGCCGCTCCGCGGCGTTCAGCATCTCGAGCGCCTTCTCGATCTGCTTGCGTGTCGCCGCAGGCTTGTAGACCGGCAGCGGCGAATAGGTCTCGTCGTCAAACTCGATCTCGGCCAGCTGCACATCGACGGGAAGATCGATCAGCACCGGCCCCGGCCGCCCCGAGCGCATGATATGGAAGGCCTGGCTGAACACCCGCGGCACCAGCGCCGGCTCCCGCACCGTGACGGCCCATTTCGTCACCGGCTTTGCGATCGCCTCGATGTCGACGGCCTGGAAATCTTCCTTGTAGAGCCGCGCCCGCGGCGCCTGACCGGTGATGCAGAGGATCGGAATCGAATCCGCGATCGCCGAATAGAGGCCGGTGATCATGTCGGTTCCGGCCGGGCCCGACGTGCCGATGCAAACGCCGATATTCCCCGCCTTCGCCCTGGTATAGCCTTCCGCCATATGCGAGGCGCCCTCGACGTGGCGCGCCAGAATGTGCCGGATCGAGCCGTTGCGCTTCAGCGCGGAGTAAAGCGGATTGATCGCGGCGCCGGGAACGCCGAACGCGCAGGTGATCCCCTCGCGTTCGAGAATGCGCACTGCTGCATCGATTGCTCGCATCTTCATCTGATGATCCCGCTTCGCTATGAGTTGGCCTGAGTATGATCATCAGGCCCGGGGTCATCGATCTCAACGCAATCGATTGGATTTTCCGCACAGTGGCAGCGCTTGCGATTTCTCGCATGTCTCCAAGCGATTAGCGCCTGCGAAACAATGGAAACCGGCAAAGCCGAGAACCGCAGCAGGCCTTGCGCCTGCTACGGTTGCGTGCGGCTGCTGCCGCGAAGCTCCGCCGAGAGCTCGGCTGCGATCTGATGCACGATGGCGCCGATCTCCGGCAGGCGCGCGTCGGTCAGCCGATCCGCCATCCCCGACACCGAAACCGCGGCGAACGGCTCGCTGCAATCGTTGAAGACGACCGCAGCCACGCAGCGCAGGCCGAGCCGCGCCTCTTCATCGTCCACCGCATAGCCCTGGCGTCGCACGGTCTCCAATTCCCGAAACAGCTCGCCCGGCCGAATGATCGACTTTTCCGTCAGGCGCGGCATGCCGCGACGGCGGATGATCGCGTTGATGTCCGCATCGGAATACGCGGCGAGCACCGCCTTCCCCACGCCCGACGCAATCAGCGCTACGCGTCCGCCGACCTTGGTCAGCGAGCGCATGATCTCCCGGCTTTCGATGCGGGATACGACGATGATGGAATCATCGTCGACCACGGCAAGATTGGCGGTTTCCCTGGTCTGGTCGCGCAGCTTGCGCAGATAGGGCAATGCCCGCGCGGAAAAATTGCGCCGACGCATGAAGGTCGAGCCGACCACGAAGCTTTGCGCGCCGATGTGCCACTTCGACTCCTCGCGGTCGAACTGCACGAACCTGCGATTCTCCAGCGTCGTCAGCAGCCGATGGGCCGTCGAGGGCGGCAAGCCGATGCGGATCGCAAGATCGGTCAGCCGATAGCCTTCGTCATCCTCTGCAAGCGCTTCGATGATTTGCAGCGCGCGATCGACCGATTGAACGCCGCCGTCTCGCGCGTCCTGATCCGGCTGCGCGCGAAAATCGGGATCGGACGGCTTGCGCCGGATCGGCTCTCTTTTCATCACGACCTGCCCCTAACCGGTTGCGGTTCAGAACGAAATTGCTCGCCGACAACGAGCCTCACATTTGGCATATGGCATACCAAAAGACCCCTGAGTCAAGGTAGCAGAATTCGAGAATAGGTCAGTATTTTTGCCATTTATCTTGCATAAAGCGTCGATTCTTTTGTTTGACTTCTGGGATAATGTATACCACGATTGTTTCTTAACGACCCAATGATGCAACCGGGAGGACCATACCATGTATGTCGGGGACATCCTTCGCACCCACAGTGCGCACGTGGTGACGATCGGCTCGAGCGAAACCGTGAGCATTGCAGCGAACCTGATGTACGCGAGCAATGTCGGCGCACTCGTGGTCAGGAGCGCCTCCCGCAGCGTCGACGCCGCCGTGGTCGGAATGTTCAGCGAGCGCGATGTCGTCGCTGTGATCGCCGAGCGCGGCACTGGTGGTCTTGGCGCGAAAGTCGCGCAGTTCATTTCGCCGCGGCCGCTGGTGTCCTGCAATTCACAGGATGCGCTCGCCGATGTCGAGCGTCTGATGGTCCGTCACGACATCCGCCATATTCCCGTCATCGACAACGGCCGGCTCGTCGGCGTCGTGAGCATGCGGGACATCGGCTTTGCCTTGGAGGAAGCCGCCTGCGCGGCCTGACGGATTTCCCCAAGGCCATTGCCACGCAACCCGGTTCGAGCCGTTGTGGCTCATGCTGTGCCCCCACTCTGCTCGCGAGGATTTCATGAAGGTCTGCATCTACGGCGCCGGTGCCATCGGCGGCTATCTCGGTGTCGAATTTATGCGTGCTGGCGCCGATGTCAGCCTGGTCGCGCGGGGCGCGCACCTCGCCGCGATGCGGCAGAACGGCCTGAAGCTCCTGATCGGCGATGAGGAGCGCGTGGTGCATCCTCGCTGTACCGATAACCCCGCCGAACTCGGCGAGCAGGATTTCGTCATCATATGCCTCAAGGCGCATTCGATCACCGGCGTCATCGAGCCGATGCGGCCGCTGCTGGGTGAGCGGACCCGCATCGTCACCGCTGTCAACGGCATTCCCTACTGGTATTTCTACAAGCACGGCGGACGGCACGAAGGATCGGCGCTGGAGAGCATCGATCCCGGCGGTCGGCAGTGGAACGAGCTCGATCCCGCGCGCGCCATCGGCTGCGTGGTCTATCCCGCCACCGAGATCGAGGCGCCCGGCGTGATCCGCCACGTCTACGGCAACAGCTTTCCGCTCGGCGAACCCTCCGGCGAGATCACACCGGATGTCGAGCGGCTTGCCGCCCTGTTCGCGGCAGCGGGCATGAAGGCGCCGGTCCTCGACCGCATTCGCGACGAGATCTGGCTCAAGCTGTGGGGCAATGTCTGCTTCAACCCGATCAGCGCCCTCACCCACGCGACCCTCGACGTGATCTGCACCAATCCCGGCACGCGCGCGCTGTCCAGGGCGATCATGCTGGAGGCCCAGGCGATCGCGGAAAGCCTCGGCGTCAAGTTCCGGGTCGATGTCGAACGCCGCATCGAGGGCGCCCGCAAGGTCGGCGCGCACAAGACCTCGATGCTGCAGGATCTCGAGCGCGGACGGCCCGTCGAGATCGATCCGCTGATCACCGTGGTGCAGGAGATGGGCCGGATGACAGGGATTGCAACGCCGGCGCTCGACGCGGTGCTGGCGCTGGTCGCGCAGCGCACCAGACTGGCAGGCCTCTATGACGGGGCGGCCGGCGTCGAAGCCCAATCGCTGGCGGTGGCGTGATCGCGATGACCAATGTGACGCGCTGGGTCCGCTTCCGCCACCATGCCGAAATCGGCTTCGGGCAACTCACCCCGTCCGGCATCTCCGTGCACGCAGGCGAGATGTTCGGCGAGACACGACCAACCGGACAGACGCTGGCGCTTGACGATGTCGAGCTGCTCGCGCCGACCGAGCCGAGCAAGATCATCGCGCTCTGGAATAATTTCCACGCGCTGGCGGCGAAGCTGAAATCACCTGAGCCGGCCGAACCGCTGTATTTGTTGAAAGCGCAAACCAGCGTGACCGCGCCTGGCGCCGTCATCACGCGCCCCTCAGGCTACGACGGCAAGACGACCTACGAAGGCGAGCTCGGCATTGTCATCGGAAAGAGCTGCACGGCCATCGCACCCGAACAGGCCGACGGCTTCATCTTCGGCTATACCTGCACCAACGACGTCACCGCCGCCGACATCCTCAATCGCGATCCGACCTTCCCGCAATGGGCGCGGGCCAAGGGTTTTGACGGATATGGCCCCTTCGGTCCCGTCATTGCCTCGGGCCTCGACCCCGCACGCCTCGTGGTGCGCACCATCCTCAACGGCGTCGAGCGCCAAAACTACCCGATCGCCGACATGATCTTCAGCGCGCAGGCGCTGGTCAGCAAGATCTCACACGACATGACGCTGTTGCCGGGCGACCTGATCTGCTGCGGGACATCGATCGGCGTCGGGGTGATGAAGGAGCCCGTCAATACCGTCACCGTCGCGATCGACGGAATCGGGGAGTTGACCAACGAATTTCGTCAGTAGGCGGCGGCAGGACCACAGCCCGACGCAGCCGGACCAACCGACCAACATCTTCTGGGAGCGCACATGATCTCCAGCACGAAACCGGCATCGACGCCCGGCGGCTTCCGCTGGCTCCAGCTCGCGATCGGCATCGTCTGCATGGCGATGATCGCCAACCTGCAATACGGGTGGACGCTGTTCGTCGATCCGATCGACGCGAAGTTTCACTGGGGTCGTCCGGCCATCCAGCTCGCCTTCACGATTTTCGTGATGACGGAGACATGGCTGGTGCCGGTCGAAGCTTGGTTCGTGGACAAATACGGCCCGCGCATCGTCATCATGTTCGGCGGGCTGATGATCGGATTGGCCTGGGTGCTGAACTCCTACGCCTCTTCTCTCGTCATGCTCTATGCGGCGGCTATTGTCGCGGGCATCGGCGCTGGCGCCGTCTACGGCACTTGTGTCGGCAACGCGCTGAAATGGTTTCCGGACCGGCGCGGCCTCGCCGCAGGCGCGACCGCCGCAGGCTTCGGCGCCGGCGCAGCCCTCACCGTCGTGCCGATCGCCAACATGATTGCCACGAGCGGCTACCAGAGCACCTTCCTGACGTTCGGTATCGGGCAAGGCCTCATCGTTCTCCTGCTGGCCTGGTTCGTCCGCCCGCCGCATGGCGTCGAGGCCCCGAGGAAAAAGCAGCTCAACCTGCCGCAGAGCGCAATCGACTACACGCCGCCCCAGGTCCTGCGCACACCGATCTTCTGGGTCATGTACCTGGTGTTCGTCATGGTGGCTTCCGGCGGGTTGATGACCGCCGCGCAAATCGGCCCGATCGCCCATGACTTCAAGATCGCGGACACGCCGGTTACCCTGGCGGGCTTCCAGATGGCGGCGCTGACCTTTGCCATCTCGCTCGATCGCGTGTTCGATGGGTTCGGCCGCCCGTTCTTCGGCTGGGTCTCCGACACGATCGGCCGCGAACACACGATGTTCATAGCGTTCGCGACTGCGGCGCTGATGTTGCTGACGCTGTCCACCTACGGCCACATTCCGGTTGTCTTCGTGCTGGCCACCGCGGTCTATTTCGGCGTCTTCGGCGAAATCTACAGCCTGTTTCCGGCGACGTCGGGCGACACGTTCGGCGCCAAATACGCAACCACCAATAACGGCATGCTCTACACGGCGAAGGGCACGGCGGCACTCCTCGTGCCGCTCGCAAGCATCATCTCCTCGCAGCTCGGCTGGCAGGCCGTGTTCATCGTCGCGGTTGCGCTCAATGCGACCGCCGCCCTCACCGCCTTGCTGGTGATCAAGCCGATGCGGCGCGCGTTCATTCTCGGCAGTGAGACGACGGCAAAGGCCGCGATCGCGCCTGCACCTGGCCGGAGCGCGGCGATTGAACACTGATTGGACGGACCTGCGGGCGCGGACCGCGCTGCGGAAGATCTTCGATGCTGCAATCGCCAGCTGCGATCCAAGGCTAACCATCGCGCGCGCCCTGCCGGCAAAGCCGAAGGGCAGATGCATCGTCGTCGGCGCCGGCAAGGCTTCGGCCGCGATGGCGGCAGGCCTCGACGCGGCCTGGCCTGATGTCGACCTTTCAGGCGTCGTGGTGACGCGCCACGGCCATTCAGTTCCCGCAGGCCGCATCGAAGTGCTCGAGGCGTCTCATCCCGTGCCTGATGACACGAGCAAGACCGCCGCCCTTCGCATGCTCAGCGCCGTTCAGGGACTTTCAGCTGATGATCTCGTCATCGCCCTGATGTCCGGCGGAGGCTCAGCCCTGATGACTCTTCCTGCCTCCCCGATGACCCTCGCCGACAAGCAGGCGGTCAACCGGGCGCTCCTTGCGAGCGGCGCGACGATTGCCGAGATGAACGTTGTCCGCAAACATCTGTCGGCGATCAAGGGTGGACGGCTGGCGCTCGCTGCCCGCCCCGCCCACGTCACGACCCTCGTGATTTCGGATATTCCCGGCGACGATCCCGCCGCGATCGGCTCCGGTCCCTCGCTGCCGGACGGCAGCACAAAAGCCGATGCGCAGGAGATCGTGAGCCGGTTTGCAATCGACCTGCCGGACGCGGCGCGGCTTGTCCTCGCGCAAGCCGACGAGACCCCAAAACCCGGCGAGATCGACGCCGATGTGCGCATCCTTGCCGCGCCGATCCACGCGCTTGACGCTGCGGCAAAGGTCGCGCGAGATGAGGGCCTGACCCCGATCATCCTTGGCGATGCGATCGAAGGCGAGGCGCGCGAGCTCGGAACCGTGATGGCGGGCATCGCCCGCTCGGTCGCAAGCCATGCGCAGCCCGGCCCTGGCCCTGCTGTGCTACTCTCCGGCGGCGAGACGACGGTGACGATCGGACGTGGGCCGGCTGGCCGCGGCGGCCGCAACACCGAATTCCTGCTGGGGCTTGTCATCGCCCTGTCCGGTACGTCCGATATCTGGGCGATTGCGGGAGACAGCGATGGTATTGATGGAACGGAAGATGCGGCTGGCGCTTTGATCAGTCCGGATACCCTGCGGCGCGCTGCCGCGAGTAGCCTCGACGCACGGGCCTACCTGGCAGCCCATGACAGCTACACCTTCTTCGACCGTCTTGGGGACCTCGTGCACACCGGGCCAACGCTTACCAATGTCAACGATATCCGCGCCGTGCTGATTGCGGCCGGCAAGCCAGCAATGAGGTAACCCATGCGTCGTCATCGACGGGCCAAGATCGTCGCAACCGTTGGCCCCGCCAGCAGTTCCCCCGAGATGCTCAAGGCGCTGCTGCTGGCCGGCGTCGATACGTTCCGTCTCAACTTCAGCCACGGAACCCAGAGCGACCACGCAAGCATCCATGCCGCGATCCGAAAGCTGGAACAGGAAGTCAACCGGCCGATCGGCATTCTGATGGACCTCCAGGGTCCGAAAATCCGCGTCGGCACCTTGCGCGATGGCAAGATTGCCGTGGCGACCGGCGAGACCATCCGGTTCGTGCTGTCCGGATCGGAGGGCGAGCGAACGTCGATTCCGCTGCCGCATCGGGAAATCTTTGCCGCCGTGGCCCCCGGCCACGACCTTCTGATCGACGACGGCAGGGTCCGGGTTCGCGTCGCCGGGCTCGGTGACGATTTCATCGAAGCCAGGGTGATCGTCGGCGGAACGATCTCGAATCACAAGGGCGTCAATCTGCCGGGGACGGTGCTCGACCTTTCGCCGCTCACCGCCAAGGACCGCCTCGATCTGGAGTTCGGACTGAACCTCGGCGTCGACTGGGTCGCCTTGTCGTTCGTGCAGAAGCCCTCCGATATCATCGAGGCGAGAAGCCTCGTCGGCGACCGCGCCGGTCTGATGGCCAAGATCGAGAAGCCGGCAGCGCTCGAGCGGATCGACGACATCATCCAGCTGTGCGACGCCATCATGGTTGCGCGGGGTGATCTCGGCGTCGAAATTCCACATGAGGACGTGCCCGGGCGCCAGAAGGAGCTGGTGCGGGCTTGCCGTCTCGCGGTGAAGCCCGTGATCGTCGCCACGCAAATGCTGGACTCGATGGTCGCAGCGCCAACCCCGACGCGCGCGGAAGTCTCCGACGTTGCGACCGCGATCTATGACGGCGCTGACGCGGTGATGCTGTCAGCGGAATCCGCGACGGGCCACTATCCGCGCGAGGCCGTCGAGATGATGGATCGCATCATCCGCAGCACCGAGCAGCACAAGATGTACCGCTCGATCGTCGAGGCGACCCAGCCCGGCGAGGAGCAAACGCCGCCGCATGCCGTTGCAACAGCGGCCGCCGACCTCGCCTCCGTCATTCACGCCGCGGCCATCGTGGCCTACACGTCGAGCGGCACCACGGCCGCACGCGTCGCGCGCAAGCGGCCGAGCCTGCCGATCCTCGCCATCACCCCCAGCCGCGAAGTGTCGCGCCGCTTGTGCCTGCTCTGGGGCGCGCACAGCGTTCTGTCCGACGATGTCGGGAGCTATGAGGAGATGGTCGAGCGCGCGACGGTTGTTGCGCATGCAGAGCAGTTTGCATCAAGCCGGGACCTGCTGGTCGTCGTCGCCGGCATTCCCTTTGGACAGGCGGGAAGCACCAACAACCTGCGAGTCGTTTCGCTCCCCTGACGGAGCCATCCACCAGCATCGCGGTCCCAAGCACCCTGCGCATCCGGCCCGTCGGGATTTCTCGGCCTCGTTGCGCCGGGCGCCCGAGTCTCAGGGCATGGCGCCAAACCAGATCACGAGCGCGAATATCACCAACAAGGCGACGGTGATGATCGCTTCGCTCGTTGGTATGCGCTTCATAGGCCGCCTCCGCGCGCGGGAGCGGGATGCTGCGACGGGGCGGTGGTTCACATCAGCACGACACCGCCCGCTTGAAATGCATGCGGACGGCGTCGGCTCTAGCCCCAGGAAGGAAATGCAAAATCCCGGCAGCCAATAGGTCTACACATCTGGGCAGAAGGTTCACGTGACGATCGGCATACTCCAAAGGGTGTAGGATCGCCGACCGCAAGGGACGCCGTTGACACCCATCCTTGGCACCCTCGGCCGCATGACGATCTCACCACGACCATGGGCCGCAAGATGCAGCGCCGGCAGCACCTGTCGCTCGACGCCGAGCCCTTAGCGCCACGAACCGTCCGGCCCAAGGGGCAAAGTCGGATGGTCGCGGTCGTTCTCGTCGGGCTTGACCCTGAATCCCTGTCGAAACGCGAACCAGATAAAGCCGCCCAGTGCGGCCACACAGATCGGCGCGAGAATCCAGTCGGGCATGGCGTGGTCCTCCAGTCTACCGACTGTTAGTCGCCGCTATCTTCGGCCGAGTTCAATACGGGTGCCGCGCCCCGTCGCAGCGCGCCCCCGCCCCTCAACCGCTGGCATTTCCGATGAAACCTTGGATGCGCGGCAAGACGCTGTCGATGTCGCTCATTTCCATTTCATGTGTCAGTCCGTCGATCGTGCATAGCAATACCTTGGAGTTCGCCAAGGCGGGCTCGATGCTCCGGGCACTTTCCAGTGCAACCGGATTTTTCCCGCCGACGATCCAAAGCGTTGGACAGAGCAGTTGCGCCGGAACGATTTCGTCCCAGTCGAGTATGGCGGTAAGCCACGGAACTTCGTGCTGCGCACGGGCGCTCTGAAGATAGGCGCGCTCGGGGTGAGTAAGCGACTCCAAATCGAGTGTCCCCTCGTCTCGCGCGCGCAGAATCGGTATCCAGCGATCCCGAACGCCCGTCACCGTGCGGCGGAAGTCACCGGAAGCGCCGGGACCAAACGGCACACCGACCATGACGAACCGTGTTACGCGCTCCGATTTGGCCGCAAGATAGCGGCCAGCATTTGCTCCGAAAGAGTACCCCCAAAGCGCGAATCGTTCGATACCCGCATGATCGGCAACAGACAGGATGTCTTGGCAGTGGCGGTCGATGCCGTATGCCTCAACTCTCGTCGGCTTGTCGCTTTCACCGTGACCTCGAAGGTCCATAGCCACGACGGTGAAGTCCGAACTTAACCTATCCACGTAGCCAGCATCTTGCCACGTTTGGCGAGACTGAGCCCCACCGTGCAAAAGCACCACAGCAGGACCTGAGCCGGTCTTTTCATAGGCAATACGAGTTGCGTCGTCTGACGTAGCGAAATGCGCAGGCATGTTTCTTTGCTTCTTTCGGATATGATTGATATCGGGCTGAGCGCGCATGCGTCTCAAGCCGTGTCGGCGGCAGTCGTCTCGCTCAGGTCAAAGATTGCGCGCTGTCGGCGTACGACCAATCGGCAAACGACCACGGGTCGCCGCCAGGCGAGCCGAGCAAAGAGCGCGCCAGGCGCGGGTGCCATAACTTGCGACGAGATCGTTCCCCGTCTCCTTCCAGAGCGACGACATGGGATCCAGCCCTAGCATTCGTACGAAATTTTCGTCGCCAACGACGATCTGCCTTGCGAACGGAAATAGAAACCGCGCGCCACCTTGGCGGCAGAAAGAGCGGGCGTCAGCATAGGTTGAAAACCAGCTGTTGAGCAGGAATTGACAACGAAGATCGTACCAGAGGCCGCCGAGGTCGTCGGATAGTTGGGCTCGCCCCTCAAGCACACGGCGAGCGTGCGCCCAATCGTGAAATCCAAGTTCCGCGGAAACGATATTCAGGGCGTGCGCAAGCTTCCAGGACACTGGCAAAGCCCAACGTCGCTTCCTCGAGATCCAGCGCGCATAGAACATCGCATCTGGTACTTGATTGGCCAGATCATTCAGGCGGAGCCGCGCGCGGATCTTGACTTCGCGCAGGAGTTCGCTCGCGGCGACTTGAGACGACGCAAACGCAATTTCTTTTGATGGAGATAAAGGCACAACAACCCTCCGTAGAGACTTCGGCCTTCCCGCTGTGGCCGAACAAAGGGTCGAGTCATTGTCGTAACCCCGATGCCATTCGAAGCATCTATCGCAACGGGAAACGAACTATTGAAGGGTGAGAGCCTCTTGCGCGGGAAGGCGCCCCTTCGGCACCTTCGTGAATAGTAAAGCCGATTTGGAAGCAGTGCAAGTTGGTAGCGGAGAGCCCTCTGCTTCTCTGCTGCTGCGGCACGAACCGCGCGTAGGGGCGGTAGTACGGCTGCGGCGTCTGCGCCGCGTATGTCGCTGGCGAGGCGATCCGCTCGTACTCGATGGCAGTGGAGAGGCTGGAGCGGGTGAAGGGAATCGAACCCTCGTATTCAGCTTGGAAGTCAGGAAATCTTGTAGTGCTTTCAATGATCGTTCTGACATTTTTTGGTATTTTTGCCCATTGAGATCATTGCAGAAGTTATCTTTGTCAGAACGGAACCGCGGACCGACGCTTAAGCCCTAGCACCGTCGCTCGTCGGCTCTCAAAGCACCGTCGCCTTAAGAGATCTTATTGACGTTGATATTGCTGGTGCGCCTGCATCAGCATGCCTGCGGACGCTTTCGTGGGTGCGCTGAACGCCCGTTGGGCATCCAGCAAATAGGTGTATTTGGAATCCCTCCGCGCCTTGCGCCGCGCGAAATAGGTCTTCACGGCGACATCGGTCAAGGTCAAGAGCGCGCCGCTGCCGAGCGCAATCGCATGGGAGATCGCGGCGGCGGACGGAGGCAAAAGATGCGAAGCGGCTGCGACCGCAACCGTTTGGCCGGGAACTGTCAAACTCATGCAACGCTGAAACGCATCCCACGTGCTTTGGATAGACGCGGCTTGGAGCTCAGACTTAAGGTCGGCCATACCCTTCTCAACTTCATCCGTGTAAATCCGCTTTGCTTGACGCTCCATCTCCTTGGGGTCCGCTTCTTTAATTTTACTATTCAACTCATTGAGCTTCGCGCTCAGCTCGATCAGCTGATGCCGGCGCTTTTGTTTGAACGTGATGATCTTCGCAATCGGGGTCTCGGGATCGATGCGAAGGTTCTTCATCGTGAGGCTGACCAGCCTTCCCGCTTGCGGTACCGAAACCGAGGCTGAGTCCGCCAGCAGCGAATAAACCGCAGAGCCGTGGTCGACAGCACTGTTCGTCACCGGCACAAGATCGTCCCGCGCTTCCGCCAGCAAAAGCGCGAGCGCGGCCATGTACATGTCGCTAAAATCAGCGTTGACGAGCATCCATTCCGATGAATCCTTTTCCGCCCGCTCGAACATTTGCCGAAGCGCGAAGGAGACCTTGTCGGGATGAAGCTCCGAATACCCCGCTTTGTCGCGGTGGAGCTGCACGCGGGTCGGACTGCGAAAAGCTTCCCATAGTTCGACGAGGTTCGGCTCAGCTTCACCCACCGCAAGCGTGAAGGGAAGCGGCGAACGGAGCTGCGCAATGAGTTCAAGCGTGCGCTCTCCGAGGCTCTTAATGACTTCCGGATGGTCATCGCAATAAAGCGGACGAAGCTGCCCTTCTTCGAAACAGATTTTCGTGTCGTCTGTCTCGTAAGGCGTCTTAATCGCCCGCGGCACGATCGTATAAAGGTCGTCCCAATAAAGGAGCGCCGATCGGAGCCAGGCCGGGTCGCGTACATCGATATTCGGGTAATAAAGCGCCGAGCCGTTCATGACGTCTTCCCACCTTTCAAGCGATTTGGTTTGCGCATCCTAGCGCTACCCCGCGACGCCCCTCACCCGCCAAGCGCGTCCCGTCTCAAATTTAATATCGATGCGCGAAGAGGAATGATTTATAATACTTTGATTATACTACGTTTTACCTTTATTATTGAACCTTCCCAATTTGGGTAGTATGTTCCCCAACATGGAAAACCCGCCAAAGACCTTTGGCTTATCGGACGCGCTGTTCTCGAAAGTGCAGCAGCGCGTCCTAGCCCTGCTCTTCGGCCAACCGGAGCGTAGCTTCTACACCTCCGAGATTTTGCGCGAGGTCAATTCTGGCGTTGGCGCGGTTGACCGCGAACTCGGTCGTTTGCACCATAGCGGCCTCGTCACCTTGGAGCGGATCGGCAATCAGAAACATTACCGCGCCAACCAAGACGCACCCATCTTTGAAGAATTGCGCGGCCTGCTTGAGAAAACGGTCAACGTCACTGAGCCTCTCAAGAAATCTTTCGAACGCCATGTGCGCGGGATCCATTCCGCTTTCATTTTTGGCTCGGTTGCCAAGGGCTCTGATACCGCCGACAGCGATGTCGATATTCTCGTCATTGGGGACGACCTCAACTACGTCGATCTGTACACCGCAGCGCAAGAGGCCGAGCGGGCGTTGCAGCGCCCTGTCCATCCGCTCTTTCTGTCGTCGCAAGACTGGGAACGCCACACCGCTGACCACGGCTCCGTGATCAATAAGATCAGCCAATCGCCCAAGCTCTTCTTTATCGGCTCCGAGAACGGGCTTCGCCATGGCTAAGGCCGAGCTCGACAACCTCGTCAAAATCAAACAGCTCAAGCTCGAGGCACCCTCGCGCAAAGAGTATGACGGCATGCTGAAATCTGCGCAACGCGGTCTCACCGATGCCCAAAACGAAGACCTTGAAACGGACAGCCAGTTCGACCTTGCCATTGAGGCCGCGCACAAGCTGGCACTGGCGACGCTCCGGCGCGAAGGCTACCGCTCGGAAAACCGAGTCACTGTTTTCCAGGCGCTGGTCCACACCATCGGCGTGAGCAACGCCGATCTCCAGATCTTTCTAAAAGCCCATAACGAGCGCAACCTTGCCGCCTATCAAGGCCGCTACGATATCGATGAAAAGCTTCTTGCCGACCTGATCGCCGCTACCAAGCGCCTCAGTACCGCCGTCGCAAAACTGACGCCGCCCGCAGCTTAAGACTTTCATCGCTACTTAAGCCCGCATTAGCCTGCCGCAGAAACGGCACAACGCATGATTCCTGATCGTCTTGCAAAACTGAAGTTCATCGCCGAAGACATGCAGTTTGCCTTTCACATGGCGTCGCAGGTCACGGACCCGTTCCTCACCCGCACGATCGCCCGTCACGTGCTGATCCGCGCCGAGAACTTCATCGAGCATGCTCGCGGGCTGCGTCGTCCACTTCAGGACGCCGGCTTCGACATGAACGCCTTCCGCCAAGCTACACGCGCATACGCCGCCGCTTTCGAAGAGTATTTCACGCTGGCGCGTCATCGCCTCGGGGCGCATGTGCAGGATTTCGACTTCGGCAAACGGATCGAACTCTGGAATGAGATCGAGATCGTCAAGGTCAGCTATTTCGTCGATGGCGCGCGGCAACTTTACGAGAGCCTCGCAGCACTCGGCGTGCCGGGCTATGTCGCCTATGCCGACCCGCCTGAGATCTCCGATCCGCGCGTGGTCGACACGCTCCTCCATATCCAACGCACGCTGGACGCCCGCACCTGGGTCGAGATGGGAACCGATGCGCTCGCGATGACGCGCGGCAACACAGCAGCCGTCCTCAACATGACGCCGGTCCATTCCCGCGCTGGGCAATTGGCCTTGATACGGCGCTGGATCATACTGCAACTCGACCTTATCGAGAAATTCGCGGCATTCCCCGCGATCACACGCATCTTCAAGGCCCGCATCATCACCGACATCGTCAGCTTCTGCGACTGCCTCGTGACACGTCCGGTGGCACCCGACGCGCCGCAAGCCATGGACGGGCTCGACAAGCTCGTGCAGGCCGAAGGCCAATCTTCGGCACCGATCGACAGCTTTGTTGCCGCTTCACATTTCGAAACCGAGCTCGACGCCACCCGGGCGGTGCGCAACAAAATCGGCGCGCATCTTGAAAGCGATGACGCGCATCCGCTCGCAACGCTTCTGTCCGACCTCGATCGCTTCGATCTTGCCAAGGCGCTCGCCTTCTACCGCCGTTGTGCCGCAGCCTTCCATAAGCTCTGCTTTACTGTCCACTTCCTTCGTATGTACGCCGCCGATGGCAGCCGGCTTTACGGCGTGAGCATGAGCCATTCGTCGGTCCAACCGTTCGCCGGCACCAACGCGGCACTACCGCCGGCGCCGCCCGAGCCGCCAAAAGTCAACGATGAGGAGGAGTATCGCAAGAACCTGACGCTCTGGATTGATGGCGATGAAAACCAGAAAGGCACCGCTCGCTCCTTTTTCTGGAACGCGTTCCTGGGCTCCGACGCGGTTGAGACCATCGATGAGACCGAACGCCTCGGCTTCAGCGCCCGCTATGGCTCGCACCCGTTTCGAAAGGCCCACGCGTTTGTCCTTCAAGCCTTAAACGACAACCTTTCCGACGTCGATTTCAAGGGCGTGCTCGATCTCCTGCTCAACAACCGGAGTGGCGCGCCCTACCCGCTTGCGGAACTTCTCGTCCGCTACGGCCAAAACGCCACGCCGTTCCGGCGCTACCTGATCTGCCACGTGCTGGGTGAAATCGGCAGCGCGCCGCACGAAAGCGTCTCCGCGTTTCTCGAGGCCTATAGCCGTTCTCCTATCTGGGGTATCAGGCTGGAAGCTTCGCTTGCCCGCTACAAGACTTTCGTCAAAGACGAAGGCTTTTATCGCATCAATCACAGGGGGCAATCCCGCGCCGAGCACGACGATCTCGTAGCCGCCATCACGCGCACCATGACGCCCGACGAACAGTTGATCTGCCTTCTCAGTTTCGCAAGCCATCTCAGCGGGCCAAACCTCGGTTCATTTGCAAAGCCCTTCGAGGCGAACTACACGGCCATGAAGTCCGAGATCGAGGCGCTTTGCATGCCGTACCTCCATGACGACCCCGCCATGGCAAAGGCCACGCTTCTCAAGCAGCTCATCGACACCAACGACTATGTTGGCATCGGCATCCATCTTGCGCTCAATTTCGAAGACGGCGAGAAGCATCGGTTGTACGACGCCGTTGTGCGCAGTTGTTGCGACGGAACGATCAAAGATGCCGGCCACGACCAGGCCACGCGTCATCTCGCCATGGCCTTCATCTTGAAGAAGGAGCACCGATACGCGCTGGATATTGCAGAGCCGCTTGCCTCCCGTAATCCTGAGTGGATTGACGTTCAAATCCTTGTCGCGCAAATCCTCGGCCAGATGGAAGGTTCCGAAACCGGAGCAAAAGAGCGGGTCAGCACCATCCGAAGCGCTTACAAACTAAGCCCAACACAAGAAGCCCTGCTCACCGTGGTCGAAGCGGAAATCACGCAGCGCGCCTCGTCCTAGACTAACATGAAGGCGCCAGAAGGCTCTTTTTTGGATGCAGTTGTACCGGTCTTCAGCCGCCGCAAAAAACGATTGTCAGAATGACGCTAAATCGGTTTCCAAAATTCGTAGCTAAGCTATTGAAATAGTTATTGGAGCGGGTGAAGGGAATCGAACCCTCGTATTCAGCTTGGAAGGCTGCTGCTCTACCATTGAGCTACACCCGCATCGAGCGATCACCTAACACGGCCGGGCGGCCGTCTCAACTGCCTCGGCAGGCGTCCCTGTGCGCCGGTCAACGAGACTATGTCCGCGCAATCCGGCCGGTTCCTGGCCCGGATGGGGCGGACGGCGGGCTTAACAGCGGCAGATTCGCCACCTATATTGCTGGTCCCATCAACAAAGAAAGGAGGTGATCTAGTGTCTTGTCTCAAGCGCTGTCACCTCGCTGGGATCGCCCGCTAGGCGCTGAGTAATCAGCCTGGCAATCGGGGCGCTCTCAGCCCTGGACCAGCGAGACAACAAATCCGGGGGCGCGGCGGAAGCGATTCCGCCGCGCCTTTTTGGCTGTTCGGGCCGCGCTAGTCGACGCCGGCGGGATACCTTGTCGCAGCACGAAAACCGGCCGGTCCGATACACATGAAATGTCGGCGTGGCCGGCTCTGGGCCGTCCTTGGCCTGTCGCATCAGAAATGAGGAGCTCACCAGATGCTTTATGCCATCCTGGCCTATCACGTCGAAGCCGAGGTCAAGTCGTGGAGCGCCGATGAGGACGCAGCCGTCATGGCGGGCCTGCGCGAGGTCCATCAACGGTTGAAGGGACGGCTTGGCCCGGCCGCCCGGCTCGGCGAGACCCGCAACGCCAGCACCCTGCGCGGGCCCGGCCATGGCATGGTGATCGACGGCCCGTTCTCGGAAACCAAGGAGCAGCTGCTCGGCTTCTACGTGATCGATTGCGCCGATGAGGCAGAAGCGATCGCCGCGGCGCGCGACCTGCGCAGCGTCAACCCGTCGGCCGTCTACGAGATCCGCGCGCTGAAGCGCTACACCCCGGGCGCACCGTTTCCGGAAACCGCGGGCCCAAGCGACGCGTAGAGATCGCGCCTGGAGAGCTGCTCAACGGCTCGAGCGTTTCGGCAATTTCGGCAGCTTGCTTGGATCGAATTTCGGCAGCGGCAGATCCGCCGGCGGCTCGGGCGTCACCTCGTGGCTCGGCATCAGCGTCACCTCGAAGGCGAGATCGGGCACGGCATCGGCCCTGCCCGTGCAGGTCGCGATCGCGCCGCTGAAGATACCCTCGAGCCGCACCACGAGATCGTCGGTGCCGAACACGGTCGCATGACCATCGGAATGCCGCCTGGTGGTGAGAACGGCTGAGAAGCGCTCGCCGTCGACCTCATAGGTGCCGCTGTAGAGCATGATGGCATCGCTGCCCCACAGCCTGCCGTCGGCCACATGCACGATGCCGGTGCCGTCGGCGAGCGACGTTCGAAACCACGCCGCATAGGTGCCGTTCTTGAGCATGGAGCCGGTCTCCACTCGCTCCGTTTCACCGCAAACGATCTGGGCACCGTTGCGTTAACAGGGGGTGAAGGAACCTAGAGTGAAGGAACTTGGCCCTGCGCTCATTGGCCGCCGTCGATCTGCCGTCCCATGATCGCGATCGCCTTCTGATAGACCCCTGCCGCGTTCCACGCCTCGATCGCGGCGAAATTGGGTTCCCCGGGCTGATAGCCGGCGCCTGCGCGCCAGCCATTGGCGCGCAGGAAGTTCGCCGTCGAGCTCAGCGCGTTGGCGGCGACGTCGAGATTGCCGGTGCCATAGGCGAGGACGTTCTTCGGCATGAACTGGGTCTGGCCGATTTCACCATGCATCGATCCGCGCGTGCTGCCGGATAGACTGCCGCGGTCGATCAGCTTCAGCGCGGCATAGAGCTGCTCGGTGAAGAACTCGGGACGGCGGCAGTCATAGGCAAGCGTCGCGATCGACGACAGCATGTTCCGGTTGCCGCGCTGGCTGCCGAAGCCGCTCTCCATGCCCCAGATCGCGATCAGCGGTCCCGGCGGCACGCCGTAGCGCTGCTGGATCGAGGCGAACAGCGCCGCCTGCGACTGCTTCAGCGAACGGCCGCGCGCCACGATGGTCGCAGACCCACGCTTGGCCATGAACTGCTCGAGCGACAGGCCAAAACTGCGCTGACCGCGATCCGCGGCGATCGTCGCACTGGCGTAGTGTGCCTGCATCAACGCGTCGATCGCGGTGGCGCCGACGCCCTTGGCCCTCGCCTCGCCGGCAAACTGCTCCTTCCAGGCTTCGAACCCGCCGGGCCCGTTGCCGCACTGCGCCGCGTTCGCTTCTGCGCCCAGCGTTGCAACCATCACGACGATGGCGAGCGCCGACGTCGCAATCTGCCAGCCTCTGATCATCCGAACCCCCTCCGAAAAATGTGCCGCCGCCCCTCGCGGGCGCGGCGCTGACGATGGCCTGATGTAGATGACCCGGCGATGAACGATCCGCCTCAAATTCGGCCGCGGACCGTCACGATATGTCGCCGGCGGCGGATTCGCCATCCCGGCCAGGTCAGGCAGGCCGGGACATTTGGCCCCTGCGTCCGTGTCGGCGGATTGACGGCGTTCAGCGGCGGCGCCCCGGCAAGCCCCGCAACACGGCGCTTGACATTGCCACTAATGAGAAGGTGCTAGGCCGACCCTCGACAGGAGATCGCGATGCGGATTCAGGAGGCTGCACACCATCTTGGCGTGAGTGCACGGACGCTTCGGCACTATGAGGCGGCCGGCCTGATCGTGCCGCGCCGGAATTCGAACGGCTATCGAAGCTACGCCGCGTCGGAGATCGAGCGGGCTGCGTGGGTGAGAGACCTCATCGCCGCGGGCTTCTCGACCCGCGAGCTTCGCAACCTCCTGACCGCGCTTGAAGACGGCCGGCGCGGCGCGCGCGTGAGCTGCTCCGCAGTGATGCAGGAGAAGCTCGACCAGATCGATCGAGCGATCGCGGCACTGCGCAAGCGGCGGCGCGCCTTGTCGCGTCGTCTGGCTGAGCCGGATGGCGGTCGCAGCAACATGAGAACATCAGGACCTGGCGATGAAGATACTCAATATCCTGGCGAGACGTTACCTGCCGCTCGAGGGCCTGGACGAAGCCGTGGCCTTCCACGAAGCCCTGATCGGCCAGCCGGCGCGGCTTCGCTTCGACTATCCCGAACATGATCTCAGGCTGGCGCAGGTCGCCTCGATCCTGTTCATTGCAGGGACGGAACGGAGCCTGAAGCCGTTCACGGCGACGCATCTGACGTTTCTGGTCGACGACATCGACGCATTCGCCGCGCATCTCCCCGGCGTCGGCGCCACGATACTCGAGGCCGCCAAGCCGGTCCCGACCGGCCGCAACATGCTGGTGCTGCATCCGGACCAGACACGCGTCGAATATGTCGAGCATCGCGACAAGCATCCCGCCGATGTGCTGCCTTGAGCATGTCAACCACACGGCGGTGCTGACCGCAGCACCAGTTCGCGAAATGCCGTACGCGATGCTGCGTTCTACGGCACCTCGCCTCGCCGCAGCGGGCCAACGGTCTGCGGGCGGTTGAGGAAGAACTCGCGGTTGCCAAGCGCGGCCTCCGCATACTGGTCGATCGCCACGATGATCGCCTGCACGTGGTGAAAGCACCAGCCTTCCCGCGTCGCCATGTGCCGGACCTCGGCCAGCGCCTTGATCCAGGGCGCATGATCATCGCTGTCGTGGAAATACCGAAGCGGCTCTCTCATCTTTCCTCCGGCAGATCACGTCCTCCAGCTCGGCGCGCTTGCGCGACAGCAGAAGCTGCGCCGATGCACTATCGCGTCCGGCCTGCCTCAGCCGGTTCACGGATGCGTCGAGTGCGCGCAACTCGGCGCGCAGCCGTTGCATCCTGGGTGCGTCATCACCCACGCGCTTCGCCGGCGACGAGCTCTCGCTTCGCCGCGCGAAGGAAGATCGGTGTCGCGGCACGGCGGCGCGGAGCAACGCCCGCATGCACGATGATCGGCTCGCGGTCGCCCAGCATGCCCCGCTCTTCGACCAGACGGCTCATCACCAGACGCATCTTCAGGAGGTCCCCGGCCACGAAGGCGCAGTCCTCATCCCGGTTGATCTGCTGTCGCATGATGGCCTCGGCCTCGAGCATGCTGACGCGCAGCGCCCTGATCTGCCTGCGAATTTCGTTGATGCGGTTGTCCATGGCGGCCTCCTATTCACGGTGGAAGGCAATTAGAACAAAACAAGAACATGCAGTCAAGCGGCGGGAGCCTGCCTGTCGTGGATTTTTGTCATCGCAGGTCGCGCCAGTTCCTGCCGTGGGAACCAGAAGGATCACCATTCTCACGAACTCAACGTGAGGATGTTCGATGAAGCGAGACCAGAGAGCCGCGGACCAACGCGCCCCGCCGGATCATGGTGAAGCCGCGACAGACCGTCACAGCCGGCCGCCTCTTCTTCTGCGGCCTCCCTTACGAGGATGCGCGTCGTCAGGATTTCCTCAGTGCTCGGGCCTTCCGCGGCAGACAAACCGCCGACACATGACTGTGGAACAATTCGCCCTTGGAACTTGTCTACTCAAATAGACAAATTAAGATGGGATCGATTCTGTTTCGATCATTGCGCAGTACATGACGAAGTCTTCCAAACTGGTTGCCGCGAAGCGCGGCAAGGTCCTTCTGGTCCGACGTCGGTCTGACGGGCTGTGGATGTTCCCCGGCGGCCGCAGGCGTGCGCGCGAGACCGGCAAGGACTGCCTGAAGCGTGAGATCAAGGAAGAGCTGCCGAAGCTCAAGCTCGGCAGGCTCAGCCTGTGGAAGGAAGTGACGGCCAAGAACAAGCGTTCCGGCCGCAAGATGAGCGATGCGATCTTCATCGCCAAGAACGCCAAGGGACGGCTGGCGATCGGCGACAAGAAGGAGATCGACCGTGCCGCCTGGCAGAAGCCCCGCGGACTTCGCCTGACGGCAACCTCGCGCTACATCCGCGATCGGCTGTTTCCAAGGAAACAGCGGAGCCGGAGATAGACGGCAGGACATCTGCCGCGCGCGGAAAATCACAGATTTCATCTTCGGCATGTGGCGGCTGCGCGGGCATGCCTTGCTGATTTGTTGAGCTTCGCCCACCATCGACGCGTGCTAGGAATGATGTGATCCGTCCGGACCGGACACGACATCAGCCGGAATTGCGTCAGAATGGGCTTCCCCTCCAACCGCCAGAGGCGGCTGTTCAGAATCGTTTCCGCGCGCTGGCAGCGCCGGGCCATCTTCCTGCTGGGCGGCATCGCGGTCGGTGCGGCAGCTGTCGCGCTCGCACAGCTCGCGGATCTGGCGCAGGTCGCTTTTGCGGCACTGGTGTCGCATGTCCGCTATGCCTCGCTGGTGCTGACGCCGATAGGCTTCGCGCTGTCGGTCTACCTGACCAATCGCTTTTTTCAGAACGCGCAGGGCAGCGGCATCCCGCAGGCCATTGCCGCACGCCATTTGACCGACCAGACCGCGCGCGAAAGCCTGGTTTCGCTGCGCATTGCCGCCGGCAAGATTCTGCTGACCTTGTTCGGCCTGCTGTGCGGCGCGTCGGTCGGGCGCGAGGGACCGACGGTGCAGATCGGCGCGTCGATCATGTTTGCGCTCGGCCGCTTCTCGCCCCGGCGCCAGCCCGGCTTGATCCTCGCCGGTGCTGCCGCGGGCGTCGCGGCAGCCTTCAACACCCCGCTGGCCGGGATCGTGTTCGGCATCGAGGAAATGAGCCGCGCCTTCGAGACGCGAACCTCCAGCCTGATCATCGGCGCGGTGATCGCCGCCGGCCTGACCTCGCTCGCACTGATGGGCAATTACACCTATTTCGGCACCAGTGCGACGGCGCTGCGCAACGGCGCCGACTGGCTCGCGGTGCCGCTGTGCGGCGTGGCCGGAGGTCTGGCAGGTGGCCTGTTCAGCCGCATCCTGATCGCCATGGCGCGCGGATTTGCCAATCCGGTCGGACGCACGATCAAGCGTTACCCGGTCGGCTTTGCCGCGATCTGCGGATTTGCGGCGGCGATATGCGGCGGGATCGCTTCCGACGGCGCGATCTACGGCACGGGATATCAGCAGGTCAAATCCGCGCTCGAAGCCGGATCACAATTGCCCGCGAGCTTCAGCGTGTGGAAATTCCTGGCCACCACATTCGCCTCGATCAGCGGCATGCCGGGCGGCATCTTCGCGCCCTCCCTCGCGGTCGGCGCCGGGCTCGGCTCCAACATCGCGCCGCTGTTTCACGGCGCGCCGCTTGCGGCCATCATGCTGCTCGGCATGGTCTCGTATTTTGCCGGCGTGGTTCAGGCCCCGATTACGGCCTTCGTGATCGTCACCGAGATGACCGACAATCACGCCATGGTCGTGCCGCTGATGGCCGCGGCCCTGATCGCGCATGCGAGCTCGCGCCTGATCTGCAAGGAAGGCGTCTATCACGCCCTCGCCAAGGGATTCATCGATCGGGCTGCGCCGGCGCAGCAGGCGACGCCAGCCTGAGATTCTTCAGCCGCTATAGGCAAACAGCTCGATCGGCTCGCTGAAACCGCGCACCGGATGCTCGCCGACATGCTCGAGCGCGAAATCGTGCTCGACCAGGTCCGCAAAGGCGCGGGACAGCAGCACCGTCTTCTTCAACTGCTTGGTGAGCGCTTCGAGCCGCGAGGCCATGTTCACGGCGGGGCCGATCACGGTGAAGTCGAGCCGGGTGCGCGATCCGATATTGCCGTACATGACGTCGCCGACATGGACGCCGATGCCGTAATTCATCGGCGCCCGGCCCATCATGCCGTTCCGTTCGCTGAGCGCCGCCATCGCCAGCCGCGCCTCGGCTACCGCATGCAGCAGGTTGGCGCAGGCCTTGGGATCGCTGAGCGGGAAAATGGCGAGCAGACCGTCGCCGATGAATTTCAGGATTTCCCCGCCATGCCGCGCAATCGGCTCCGACATCGCGTCGAAATAGTCGTTCAGCAGATCGATCACGTCATCGCGCGGCCAGGAGTCCGAGATCCGGGTGAAATCCCGCAAGTCGCAGATCATGATCGCGGCGCGCACCGTCGTGCCGCTGCCCCGCCGCGTCGCGCCGGCCAGGATCAGCTCGCCGGCATGCGCGCCGACATAGGTTTCGAGCAGCGTCCGCGCCAGGCGGTTCTTCATCCGGATCTCGCTGACCAGCGCCAGCACCGGCAGCACCGTCTTCAGGCTGGCGATCTGCGCATCATCGAAACCGCCGGCACGATCGGTCGCGAAGGTCACGACATGCCGCTTGCCGAGCGTATGCAGCAGCGGCCAGGCCACATAATCGGTCAGGCCCTGCGCCCGCATGTCGTCATAGAGCGCGTGCTTGCGGCCCTGCGACGGGTCACGTTCGAGCTTCTCGCGCACCTCGTCGGCACCCTGATGGATTTCGTAGACCGGACTGCCGATATATTCCGAGCGCTGCTGGACATCGTAGTCGATCCGCGTGATCTCGGCCTCGCGTTTCCCGTCGGCCCAGATGATCCGGGCGCCGAGCCATTGCGGATGCTGGATCAGGAGGTTCATCGTCGCCCGCTTGAGCGGAATGCCCGCGCCCTGCAGCCGGATGCAAAGCTCGGCGAAGATATTGTCGATGAAGCGCTGGTCGCGCGTCTGGTTGGTCAACCAACTCACAACGTCGCCGTCGGACTGCGGCGGGGCGGAATCGATGTTGGGCGCGTTCATGGCTGGCTCCGGAGCGGCGGGTGGGGTCGGCAACCGGTATGTCGTGCTTCCGCCCGGCCACGTCAACGCCGCCTGCGGTATCGTGATCGAGCTAGTCGGCCTGCCCGAGCCCCTCGAAGGGCACCGCGGGCCTCCGCGTGGTGTGGAGAGGCCGGACGGTCATAAGATAGCCAAATGCGATAGCCTGCCGTCGCATGGACGTGGTGCCAAAATATCGAAAACAACCCCATGCAAAGTAGCCGGCGGATAGGGCAACTTGACTCGTCGGGCAAATCAGTGGCATTCTTCTATTATTCAGAAATCGTGCCGAGCCAGGCCATGGGACGTGGCCGATAGCCATATGCGATCGACCTGCCCGCTTGCGGGAGCGTTCAGGAGCCTGTCGCAGGATCGGTTCGGCCCGACCTCTTCCTGTCCTACCCGCCCAGCCTGTCGACTTCGGCCTTGCCGGCCTTCATGACCAGCGGGATGTGCTCGCCCTGCCCAAGCAGGCAGGTGACATCGCGCAGCGGATTGCCCTCTACTACCAGCAGGTCGGCAAAGGCCTCCGGCGCGATGCGGCCGAGCTTGCCTTCCATGCCGAGCACCTCGGCGCCGATAATGGTCGCGCTCGCGATCACCGCCTGCGGGCCCAACAATTCGGCCCGGATCCGGAACTCCTCGCTCTGCAGCCGCTGCGACGGGCCGAGCAGATCGCTGCCGTACCCCATCTTGACGCCGGCCTCGCGATAGATCGCGAGCGAGCGCAAGCCGGCGTCGCGCACGTCGGCGACCTTGGCGACGCTCGCCGCCGGCAGGCCGTATTTGGCGCCTTCGGTGGCCAACGCCTCATATGTGACGAGCGTCGGCACCACGTAAGCGCCCTGCTCCGCCATCAGGCGCGCGGTCGGCAGGTCGACCAGATTGCCGTGCTCGATGGTGCGCACGCCGCAGCGCACCGCGCGCTCGATCGCTTCCGCAGTGTAGGCATGGGCCAGCACATAGGTGTGCCGCGCCTTCGCCTCCGCGACGATGGCGCGGATCTCGTCCTCGGAATAGCCGTAGGCGCCGATCGGATCGGTGGGTGATGCAACGCCGCCGGACGCCATGATCTTGATCTGGTCGGCGCCCATCTGCAGTTCCTCGCGCACCGCCTTGCGCACCGCATCGACGCCGTCGACGACGCGCGCGATCGCGCCGACCCGCACGCAGCAGGAGCAGGTCGGGTCGGCCAGATAGTCGGAGCGTGCGCGTCCGTCGCCATGGCCGCCGGTCTGGCTCAGCGCGCGGCCGGAGACGAACAGCCTCGGACCATCGGTCAGGCCGGTGTCGATCGCCTGCTTGAGCGCGTAGCCTGCGCCGCCGGCATCGCGGACCGTGGTGAAGCCGCGCTTCAGCATGCCTCGCAGCAGCATGGTCGAGCGCAGCGTCACCAGCACGTTGGCCATCCGCGCCTGTTGCGACAGGTCGAGCTCGACGGCGACCGCATGCACATGCAGGTCGATCAGGCCGGGCATCAGGGTCTTGCCCTTGAGGTCGATGATGCGATCGGCCGAGGCCTCGATCGGCCGGTCGGACACCTCCTTGATCAGGCGATCCTCGACCAGCACGTGATGTCCTTCGAGCAGATCGGACCGCAGCGGATCGAGCAACGCGGCATTCTTGAAGAGGGTCGTGGACATAAGGGTCTCCTGTCAGAACGTAGCCCGCGTGATCACGCGGCTTCGCTTGCGATGTCTTCCAGCGATCGGCCGCGCGTCGGCACGCCCATCAGCACGACGGTGACGGCGCCGATCAACAGCACGGTCGTGGTGACGCCGAACACGCCGGCGAAACCAAAGTTCGGATAGAGGTAGCCGACCAGGATCGGGGCAATGATCGCGCCGATGCGGCCGATGGCGGACGCGAGCCCTGCCCCCGTGGTCCTGATCGCCGTCGGAAACACTTCGGCCGTGTAGGCATAGACGCCGGCATAGGTACCGTTCATGAAGAACGACAGCAGCAGGCCGGCCGTCATGATCTGCCCGTCGCTCGCGGCAAAGGCGAGCCCGAGCGCGCTGGCGCCGCCGAGGATCATGTAGGTCGCGATCGTGGACTGCCGGCCGATCCGCTCGTTGAAGAAAGCGGCGGTGAAATAGCCGGGCACCTGCGCGCAATACATCGCGAGCGAATAGCCGAAACTCTTGGTGATGCTCATGCCGTTCTGCACCAGCAGGCCGGGAATCCAGACGAAGAAGGAATAATAGCTGAACGTGATCGACAGCCACATGATCCAGGTCATGGTGGTGATCCGCGCCTGGCGGCCGGCCAGCAGCGCCGCAAAATTGCTCAGCAGCGTTCCCGACGATACGGCAGGCGCAGCGGGCTCGGCGACTGGCGCCGGCAGCACGCGGCCCTCCCGCGCGAAGCTCGCCTCGACCTTGTCGAGCACCGCCTCGGCTTCTTTCACCCTGCCGCGGCTTTCCAGCCAGCGCGGCGATTCCGGCAGCGACCGGCGCCACCACAGCAGCATCACGACAGGGATGGCGGTGATGACGAGCACGATGCGCCAGCCGTTCTCGTAGGCCGGCACGATGAAATAGCCGAGCAAGGCAGCTGCGACGAAGCCGAACGAGAAGAAGCCGGCGAGCGCGCCGGTGAAGGCGCCGCGGTAACGCCGCGCCACGAATTCCGCGAGATATGGCGCGATGATCGCGCTTTCCGCACCGGTGCCCATGCCGGCGACGACGCGCGCGGCGAAGAATGCCGGCCAACTGTCCACTGTCGCGCTCACCAGCGAAGCCACGCTGTAGAGCGCGAGCGCCGACATCATCACCGCACGGCGGCCGATCAGGTCGCCCAGCGTCCCCGCGAGCAGCGCGCCGAACAGATAGCCGACGAAGGTGCTGCTGCCGAGCACGCCGGTCTCGACATTGCTGAGCCCCCAGGCGGTGCGCAGCACCGGCAGGATGAACGCCAGCACGGCGGCGTCCATCGCGTCGAACAGATAGCCCAGGCCGCCCATCAGCAGCAGGTGCACATGGAAACGCGCGAACGGCAGGCGCTCGATGCGCGCCGAAATCATCGACATGAAATAGCCCCCCTCCGCCCCGCGGTCGGCACGCGCCGCGAGGTCAGTCCGGGGGAATGATAGACAAATCGGTATTATGGGAATAATTTATAATTGTTATCTGGCACATCACCATTGTGAATATTGCTCGTGTCCTTCCGCACGCTCGACCTCAATCTGCTGAAAGTCTTCGAGGCACTGATGACCGAGGGCAGCGTCACGCGCGCGGCGAGCGCGCTGACGATGACCCAGCCCGCCGTCAGCAACGCCCTCGCCCGCTTGCGCGACGCGCTCGGCGATCCCCTGTTCGTACGATCAGCCAGCGGGATCCGCCCGACGCAGCGCGCGGTGGCGCTGTGGCAGCCGATCGGCGATGCGCTGGAACACGTCCGCCACGCGCTCGACGAGGACGCTTTCGATCCGCGGCGCACCGAGGCCGAGTTCAGCCTGTCGATGTCGGATTACGTGTCCTCGCTGGTGATGCCGCGGCTCATCAACCGCTTCGGCGAAATCGCGCCGTCCGCGCGCATCCACACCTTGCCGAACACCATCCTGGAGATCGGCGACCGGCTCGAGGACAACCGGGTCGATTGCGTGCTGAGCGTCTATGTCAACGAGGCGCAGCAGCCGCCGGCCGCAATCCGCTCGCGCTCGTTATGGACCGTCGAATATGCCTGCATGATGCGGCGGGATCATCCGCTGGCGAACAGGAAGCGGCTCAACGCGCGCAGCTTCCTCAACGCCAAGCACGTCGATGTCAGCCTCGCCGGCAAGACGCTGCCGACCTACGACCAGTTCCTCGCCTCGCGCGGGCTGTCGCGCAATCTGGTCACGACCGTCAATCACTACAACGCCGCCTACGAGATCGTCCGCCAGTCCGACCTGATCGCGGTGCTGCCGCGCGATCTCAGCGCGCAGTCCCGCCACGCACCGCATCTGCATGCGGTGCCGGTGCCGCTGCCGGCGCCGCCGCGCATCGTCAGCCTGTTCTGGCACCAGCGCAACGACACCGTCCCCGCGCAGCGCTGGCTGCGCGAGACATTGGTGGAGCTGTTCGCACGGATGGAGTGAATGGGCGGCACTGATCGCGTCAGATGTAACCCATCTTCGCCCTCTTGGCATCGGGCTGCCTTCCCTCACTGGACATCTACCGGCAGTTCGCCTTGAGCCGGATCGCACTCTCTTACCCCCTCACACGAGTTGGCGGCGAGCAGCACCCTTGCATATCCGCTTGCAGCGGCTTCGGATCAAGCGAGAAATCGCTTGCGCACTATCAATAGTTGTGGAACCCTAGTTTCATACTTTGGGGACAACCATTATGTTTAGTCGATTTGCAGTCGCAGCATTTTGCTGCGCGGTGACGGCTGGCTGCGCAACCTTGCCTACCGAGCAAGCTGATGGTGTTTCACTAGCGCTCGTCGAAACTCGAGTGAAATGCGAGATTGGGCGAGCCTACAAAGAACTTGGCAGCAGGGTTGATGCGTCTGGCAAGCACGTTTTCCCGGACCTAAGCAGATGGGCCGCGGCCGTGACGTTGTCTATGTTGGTAGACACCACGGGAGGAATAGCCCCATCAGGTTCGGCGATCGGACCATTTGGTAGTCTAAGCCCTCTTGAGATATCTGCTGGTGCAAGCCTCAATGCCAAGCGTACTGCACTGTCCAACGTTTACACGGCGTTCGCAGAAGCTGCACTCCACGACTGTAGAAACATTCCTGTCGGCATCTTGCTCGAAGGTAATCTCGGCCTGGCTGAGTGGATTGTCCGCGTCTTCGAAGATCAACTCAAGGTTCAGCAGGCGGCCGAGGCAAGTGCTGGCTTCGGTCAGGCTTTGCCATTCACGGGCAAAGATAAGTCGATTGGATACACGCTCGATTTTCTTACCACCTTGAACGCCGGCGTAACTCCGAACTGGGCCTTCAGCGGTGGCTCGATAAAGGCTGGCATCTCATACGAAGCAAAGCTGACCAACTCGCTCGACATCGCGATGGTCGAGATGAGTCCAGGTGACTTCGAGAAGATTTTCCAACCCGTGCATATCAAAGCAGTGACCAAGCAGGTGGATGAGATCGATTCAAGCGGCCCCAATCTCGTGAAAAGGAAGAAGACCGTCATAGTGACTCCAGCGCGCACGGAATATCGCTATGTGGGAAGAACCGGGATCGGCTACGAAACTAAGGGCAACCTAGACGCCGTTTTACAACAATTGAACAACAAGCTCCTCGTTCAAAGCCTTAGGAGATAGCTCCACGGGACGCATGTAGCGTCCGGAGAGGTAGAAGCCGAAGACATTCGGCATCGATCATCCGATGCCCTCCGGCTATCTGGCCCTTCTGGCCTACCCGTTTGTCGCATGTTCTCGAAGCATAAGCGTGAAGATCCGTCGGGCGCCTAGGCGTCGGGGTCATCGGCCGTCGACCAACGAACCCGACGGGTGATGATTGCGAGGGTGGTGTAAGGCGGTGGAACGTGTTCGCCCCTGTCAGGTCGACGTGGGCGCGGGTTCGATCGACGCGGCGTCCGCGGCCGGCGACGGGACGCTCCGTGCCAGCGGACGTCCAAACAGCCGATGCAGGGCAAGGTAGCTCACCATCGCGACACCGATGCCGGTGAGCCACGACAGATCCACCCCGCCGGTCGCCAACGCAAGCGGGCCCTGCATGGCCTTGATCGTGCCCATCTGGAAGGCCCACGCCGCCGCGAAGCCGGCAGCAAAGGCGATCAGTCCCGCCCAGTTGAAATCACGATCCCGGCCCGGCTCCTCGTAGAGCGAACTGACATCGATCCGGCCGCGTCGCACCAAATAGAAGTCCGCGAGCGTCACGCCGGCCCATGGGCTGATCCAGACGATCAGGGCGACCATGAAATTGTCGAAGGCATGGGCAAAATCGCCCGACTGCAGGAAGCCGTACAGGATCGCGGAGGCGATCAGGCCGGACAGCACCGAGATCACCCAGCGCGGCCGCCGCAGATCGAGTGCCAGCGACGACAGCGCCGCTGAATAGATCACGACGATATTGGTCGCAATCGGGCCGTGGAGCAGCACCAGCAGCACCGGCAGCGCCATCGTGCCGAAGGCCGCGATGATTAGCTTCGACGGATCGGAGCCGGCGCCGGCCGACGCAATGGCCGCACCGAGAAAAGCGAGCCAGACCGTCGGCAGGAACATGCCGAGGAATGTCGCCCGAAACACCTTGGCGGCACCGAGCGAGGGCCTGGTGAACCGCGTATAGTCCGACGCATAGGTCAGCCACGAAATGCCCCAGCCGATGCCGATCGCGGTCATCAATTGCGTCGCCGCGGCGAATGCCGGCATGCCGGTTACGGTCGAGGCCTGCCACTTGATATCGACGCGCAGGAAAGCGAGCGCGGTCATGACCGCCATGATCAAGAGGATGAACGGCATGGTGTAGCGCTCGAACACCTTGATGGCATTGAAGCCCCAGGCCGCGATGGCGATCTGGAACAGCATCACCAGCACCGCGATCGCGTATTTGAGCTCGACGCCGCCGCCGATCCCCATCCGCTCCAGCGCCGCCATGCAGAGGTCGAGCACGATCCAGGTGTTGATCGCGACCCATCCCATCGGCATCAGCACCTGCGCCAGTGCCGGCAGATAGGCGCCGCGGCGGCCGAACGCCAGCCGGCCCAGCACCATCTGCGGCACGCCGGTGCGATGTCCCATCAGGCAGAAGGCGGCAAACAGCGCCGCACCGAACAGATTGCCGACGACGATGACGGCAAGCGTTTGCAGCAGGCTGAGGCCGAGCTGGATTCCGAGCGCGCCCAGCACCCAGTTGATCGGCGCGATGTTCGCGCCGGTCCAGATCCAGAACTGATCGAACGATGACGAGGTGCGGTGCGCCGCCGGCACCGGTTCAATTCCGTGGGCATCGAAGCCGGCCTCATCCTGCGCCGGAAGCTGTGTCTGCTTGAGCAACATGTTTCCCCCGTTGTCCGGCGCATTGGTTTGGGCCGGGATGGGGTATCTGAGCAGCAGGCAGCGCTGAGGCGATAATGAGAAATCCTCAAGCCGGGTTGAGACGACATCGAGAGTGAAGTTTGGGTGCCGAATGGCAACAGATCGCGCCGCGACCGGGCCCGATGATCGCGTCACTATGGCGCGCTGCTTCACTGTTGAGATTTTCTCAACTCAGCTGCCGGATTCGTCAATCACACCGAACCCGGCATTTGGTCATTGTGGGGCCAACGCATTGCTCCCAATCAGCCGAGGCCAGGGATGACGACACTTCTGCATATCGATGCCAGCCCGCGCGGCGACCGTTCGGTCAGCCGGAAACTCTCCAAATCGTTTGTCGAGCACTGGCTGACGCACGAGCCCAGCGCCACCATCATTTCGCGCGATGTCGGCCGCAACCCGCCGCCGCTCATCACTGAGGCGTGGGTCGCTGCCGCCTTCACCGCGCCCGGCGACCGCACGGCGGAGCAGCACGACGAACTTCGTCTCTCCGACGAACTGATCGACGAGCTTGAACGCGCCAATGTGATCGTCATCGGGGCGCCGATGCACAATTACGGCATGCCGGCGGCGTTGAAGTCGTGGTTCGACAAGGTGATCCGCATCGACAAGACCTTCAGCTTCGATCTCGCGCGCGGCGACTTTCCGCTCGAGCCGATCATGCGCGGCAAGGCGCTGGTGGTGCTGAGCTCGCGCGGCGAATTCGGCTTCGGCCCCGGCGGGGTGCGGGAGACCATGAACCATCTGGAGACCCACATCTTCACCTGCGCGCACTATCTCGGGGTGCAGGAGAGCCATCTGATCGCGGTCGACTATCAGGAGTTCAACGATGACCGCTACCGGCGCTCGCTCGCCGACGCCTCCGCCGCGATTCCGGTGCTGGTCCGGCAGTGTCTTGGAATCGACGGGCCTGTTAGTGTGGCCGCGGAATGATGCGCCGCTGTCCGCCGGCTGCACGAGGATGATCCGATGATCCGCAATCCCATCCCCTGGCCGAACGGGGCGCGTTGCGCCTGTGCGATCACGTTCGACGTCGACGCCGACAGTCTCATCCACATCGCCCGGCCGAAGGATTCGTTCGACCGGCTCTATCCGATCACGATGGGACGATACGGGCCGACCGTCGGCGTGCCGCGCATCCTGGAAACCTATCGCCGCCTCGGCCTGAAGCAATCGTTCTTCATGCCGGCCTGGACCATGCAGCGCTATCCGGATGCGGTGGAGGCGATCCTTAAGGCGGGCCACGAGATCGGCCATCACGGCTACATCCATGAGGACCCGACGGAGATTTCCTCGGCCGAGCAGCGCGAGGCCTTCGAACGCGCGCTCGGCATTCACGTCGCGATGACCGGGCGCAAGCCGCGCGGCTACCGCGCGCCGGTCTACAACGCCAACCAGACCACGATCGATCTCCTGATCGAGCACGGCTTTGTCTACGATTCGTCGCTGATGGCCGACGACATCCCGTACCAGATGCGCACGGCGCGCGGGTCGCTCTACGAGATGCCGCCGCACTGGGGATCGGACGACTGGCCGCCCTTCGCCCATTACGCGGAGATCGGCTACATGATGCCGGTCAAATCGCCGAGCGAGGGCCTTGCCGCCTCGTTCGAGGAGTTCGAGGCGGCCTATGAGGCCGGCGGATTCTGGATGGGGATCTGGCACCCGTTCCTCACCGGCCGACTTGCCCGCTGGCGCGTCGTGGAGCGCTGGCTCGAAGAGATCGTTGCCGAGCGCAAGGTCTGGTTCGCATCGCTCGAGGACATCGCCGCGCATCTCGACGGCCTGGTCGAGGCAGGCACCTATCAGGTCCGCGTCGAGACCCTGCCCTACTTCACGCAGCCCGTGTCATGACCTGTTCGGGAGCTGCACGAAAGGTGGCCGCCTCGGCTCGCAGCCAGTCGATGAACGCCGTCACCGCTTTGCGCCGGGCGGCACTCGGCGCATCGACGAGACGATAGGCGAAGCCCGCAAGTGCGGGGCCATCGAGCCGGCGCAACGTGCCCTGACGCAATTGCTCGTCCACCAGCGCATCGCTGCACAACAGCGGTCCGAGCCCGCGCTCGGCGGCGTGCAACGCCAGCGGCTCCTCGCTGTACCAGGAGATGCGAAAGTCCCGGCCGGGATCATGATCGGCCCCCGCGAGCCAGGCCGACCACGCCGGCGAATCCAGCGTGGCGTTCTTCCAGCGGTAGGCCAGCAGCGAGCGCGAGCGGACATCGTCAATGCCAAGACGAGCACCGGGCGGACAAATCGCGCTCGCCGCAACCGCAATGTAGCGATCGCTGAACAGCACCGACGTCTCGCCGGCGCGGTCAGCGCGGCCGTAGCGGATCGCCAGATCGACGCCGTCGGCGCCCGGCGTCCGCACCTCCTCGGTCGCATCGATGTGGACGACGAGGTGCGGAAACGCCGCGTTGAAGCGCGCGAGCCGCGGCATCAGCCAGCGCTCGGCGAAGGCGCGCGTGGTCGATACCGTGATCGCATTGCCGTCGGTCGGCGGACGGATCGCGGCAAACGCGCTCGCCATGCGGTCGAAGCCGTCGCGCAGCATGGGGAACACCGCGTGGCCCTCCGCGGTCAGCACGACCGCGCGGCCGGAGCGTTCGAACAGCTTGTGTCCGAGAATCGCCTCGAGTTGCCGGACCTGGTGGCTGATCGCCGTCACCGTGACACAGAGCTCATTGGCGGCGGCGGTGAAGCTCTCGTGGCGCGCAGCGGCTTCGAACGCACGGACGGCATTGAGCGGCGGCAGTTTGCGCATGATCGGTTCTCCGCGCTGACAGGATCAGGCGATGAGGAAGTGAGCGTCGGTCGGCCGCATGTCGTTCACCGGCACCATGTCCTGCGGACAGGCGGAAAACACGATGACGAGATCCATCTCGGCACGCAGCGCCACATACTGCCCGGCCTCGCTGACGGGAGGCTTGAAGTCCAGTTGTCCATGGTCGGCGACGGGCACATTCATGAACAGATTGAGCGGCGCCGGCGTCACCGCAGCCGACAGGCCGACCGCCTCGAGCGCGTGCGCCAGGTTCTGTGTGCAATTGTCGTGATGGCCGGCGGCGCCGAGCTCGCGATAGCGGTGAATGTCGCAGGCCGCGATCAAGGTGTCGTGGATCCCCGGCGTGGTGTCGGCGACCAAGGTGAGGATCGCGCGGCGCCGGTTGGTGGTCAGCGTGTCGCCCACGCGCGGAACGAGCCGCAGCATCGATGCGCGGCTATGCTCCATCGACATGAACTCGCCGGTGTCGCGGGCATTGAACGCCCAGGTATCGACCACCTGCTTGCCATGGGTGTTGACGACCATCACCGTCTCTCCCGCATCGAGGCGCGCCGCCACGCCGTTGCGGGCCGGAATCAGACGGGCGCGGGTCAGATCGATGGTTGCTGCGGTCATTTGGTGCCTCCTCAATGGCTCGTTGCGCCATTGGAGCACCGCTCGTCATGTAATCCTAATAATATTAATTGTGTCCATT
The DNA here is from genome assembly GCF_049075665.1 of Bradyrhizobium sp. B120. Lineage (NCBI taxonomy): Bacteria > Pseudomonadati > Pseudomonadota > Alphaproteobacteria > Hyphomicrobiales > Nitrobacteraceae > Bradyrhizobium > Bradyrhizobium sp. B120. The sequence goes on from NZ_CP185242.1 coordinate 5,329,340, forward strand.
ATAGCAGATTCGTATAGTCGACCCATGCGCCTCAGACAGCTCGAATGCTTCCGCGCCCTGATGCTCCACGGCACGATGACCAGGGCGGCCGAACTGCTCGGCATGTCGCAGCCCGGCATCAGCACGATGATCGCGGGCCTCGAGCACGAGACCGGCCTCAATCTCTTCCTGCGCCGCGGCGGCCGCCTGCAACCGACCCCGGAAGCCAAGCTGTTCTATGTCGAGGCGGCGCGCGCCCTCGAAGCCGCCGAGAACGCGTCGCGCGTTGCGGCCGAGATCAGGTCCGGGCGGCGCGGTCACCTCGCGATCGCGGCCTATCCGAGCATTTCGATCAACCTGCTGCCGCGCCTGCTGTCGCAGTTCGCCAGGGGCAAGCCCGAACTGCAGATCAAGATCATCACGCGCAATTCCGCGACCGTCCGCGAGCTGATCTCGACGCAGCAATTCGATCTCGCGGTCGCCGAGCTGCCGCTGGATTATCCGACCTCGCACATGGAGGTGTTCTCGTATGAGTGCGTGTGCATGCTGCCGCATGCGCATCCGCTCGCGAAGCTGAAGCAGATCACCCCTGACGACCTCAACGGCGTCCCGTTCGTCACGCTGTTTCGCGGCGATCCGATCTACCAGCAACTGGCATCCGCCTTCTCCGAATATGGCGCGCGCTGGAACGTGGTGGCGGAGACCGAGTTCTTCTCGACCGCGTGCCAGCTCGTCGCCGAGGGCCGCGGCGTCGGCATCGTCGATCCCGTGGTGAGCAAGCCCTTTACCGACGGCCTCGCCATCCGCCCGTTCAAGCCGAAGATCCAGTACCAGATCGCGATCCTCTCCCCGACGCACGAAGCGCCGTCCCAGATGGCGCAGGATTTCGCCAAGCTGCTGCGGCGTGGGTTGCGGGGGTGAGTCGTGGTGGCGGCGCGAGACGCCTTGTCGGCATGCCCAGCGAAATGGGAGGAACGTGTCGAGTTGAAGTTCGTGGAAGCGAGGCCCTTGGCCAGTCCGTCTTCGCTTTCGCTCGCGCTCAAGCTACGCCGGACACGCTTTGCCCTGACGGGCCGGGCGTGGCTGCGCCACGCGTAGCCCGTCAGGGCGAAGCGTGGTGGGGGAGGCAGGACTCGAACCTGCGAAGCCATGAGGCGGCTGATTTACAGTCAGCTCCCTTTGCCACTCGGGACACTCCCCCGTCCAACAGCGTCGAACCGGCCGCGCGAGTGGCGGCGGACCGGGTCATCGAAATGACGCTGATAACCGGCCGACCCGAAACGGGTGCGCGGTCGGGCGCGTTTATGGGCGAAGGCGGTCCCCAAAGTCAACCAAGCCGGCGCGCAATTTGCCGGTTAAATTGCCATTCTGCGACACCCGTGACACAAGCCTCACATGAGCGATCGCGACCGCAAACCCAATTTCCGAGGCAAGGGCGGTAAACCCTTCCAAAAAGGGCCGAAATTCGGCCGCCCGCCGGCCCGGCGCGAGCGCGAATCCGGTTCCGACGGACCGGTGATTCTGTATGGCTGGCACACGGTGGCGGCGGCGCTTGCCAACCCGGACCGCCAGATCCGCAAGCTTTACCTCACCGAGAACGCCGCCAAGCGCCTCGCCGACGAAAACATCGCAACCCGGGTCACCCCGGAGCTCGTCCGGCCCGGCGATATCGACCGGCGCCTCACCCCCGATGCCGTGCATCAGGGCCTGTTGGCGGAGGCCGAACCCCTGCCCTCGCCCGGCATCGACACGCTGGCGCAGGAGGGCATCGTGCTGGTGCTCGACCAGATCACCGATCCGCACAATGTCGGCGCCATCCTGCGCTCGGCCGCGGCGTTTGCGGTGAAGGCGATCGTCACCACCGCCCGCCACAGCCCGGAGGCGACCGGCGTGCTGGCGAAGTCCGCGTCCGGCGCGCTCGAGCTGGTGCCGATGATCACCGTGCAGAATCTGGCACGCGCGCTCAACGAACTGAACGACCACGGCTTCCAGACCGTCGGCCTCGACAGCGAGGGCTCCGAGGATCTCGGCAAGGTGGCATTGCAACAGCCGCTCGCGCTGGTGCTCGGCGCCGAAGGCAAGGGCTTGCGGCAATTGACGCGCGAGACCTGCCGCGTCGTCGCCCGCCTCGACATGCCCGGCGAGATCAAGAGCCTCAACGTGTCGAACGCCTGTGTGCTCGCGCTCTATATCGGCGCCAGCCGGCTCGGGCTGATGTAAGCGAAAACGCCCGCTCGCTTGACGCGAACGGGCGCTGATATCTCGTCGACGATCGTTGGATCAGTAGTAGCGGCGCAGCACCGGATGGCCGTAGCGATGCGGCGCGTAGCCGTAGCGATAGCCGTAGTGCGGACGGTAGGGCCGATAGTGATGGCGGTAGCCGTAGTGGCGATAGCCGTAATACGGGCGGCCATAGCCTTGGCGGTAGTACGGGCGCGGCGCCCAATTGCCCGGACCGGTGTAGCTCGGTCCCTGGTTGACGTAATAGTACTGCTGCGCTGCGTCGGGGTAGGCCGCATCCGGGTCGGGCAGCCGTTCGACCGCGCCGTAACCGCCATAGCCGTAGCCGTAGCCACCGCAGCCCCCGCAGCCATAGGTCACGGCAGGCGCGGCATAAACCGGCGCACCGCAAGGGTTGAAACCGCACGCCATTGCGGGCGCGGTCACCATGACGGCCACGGCCGCAATCAGTCCTTTGATCATTTGACGCATTACTCTCTCCTGATGGTCTCTCTGTTCGTCGCGTAGCTCTTGGTGGCTATGAAGGCGCCCCGCGAGGGGCTGTTGATTTGGGACAGTTGATTTAGGGGCCTCGGGGACGCGGTGGCCGCGGGACCGGTCCGGGCAGCGGCCGCGGCCCGTTGAACTGCGGCGCGTAGATCACCGGCGGCGGATCGACCGGCACGTTGGACTGTGCCGGGAGCGGCGCGGATTGCGCCCCCCACGATTGATGATAACTCTCGGCCGGCTGCGGCAGGCGGCGGTTGGCCGGCGGCTCGATCTCGAGGCGGCCGTAACCCGGCATGTGGCCGAGGCTCGGATAATAGTGGCCGACATTCGGCTGGGGATCGATCGGGCGGCCGCCATAGACGGTCGGCACCATCGAGTCGTTGCGGGCCAGCCCCATCGCGCTTTCGACCACGGCGTAGGACGCGTCGACGCCATTGATGATGATGGGCACGCCGGGGCGATTGGGCACGACGATGTCGAAGCCGCCGCCGGCCAGCGCCGTCGAGGTCATCGCAGCCAATATCGTCAGCGCAAGACTTCCGCGCATGTTCACCCAGCGTCCCGAATTGTTCCACCCGCAGCCTAATCCAACGGCTTGGCGGAAGGGTTAAGGACGCAGGCCAAACTGGCGGTAAGCCTAACGCGTAAGCATCCGCATCAGGTCAATGCGGCCGTGCGGGATCAGGAATCGTTAACGGCGGTTCTGGGTGCGTATGCGTCAGGTGAACGCGTTCTCGATGATCGCGTGGATGCCGATCGCCATGGTGACCGCGCCGACCGCCATTTGCAGGCCGCGATTGGCCCAGGTCAGCCAGCGTGCGGAGGCCGCGAGCGGCACCGCGATCACACTGGACAGCACGCCCATCCCGATCATCGAGCCGACGCCGAACAGCGCGACATAGCCGAGCCCGATCACCGGGTTTGGGGCCTGCGACACCGTTAGCACCAACAGCGCCGCCGAGCCCGCCATGCCGTGCATCAGACCGACCAGCAGCGTGCGCCAGCGGAAGCCATGGGCGTGGCTGTGCGCCGTGCGGACGTGCGAGCTGGTTTCGCCGGCGTGACTGTGGGCGTGGAAATGCGTCATGCCATCGCCATGCGAATGGGTGTGGAAGTGTACGCGATCGCGCCACAGCCGCCACCACACATGCGCGCCGAGGCCGACCAGCATGATGCCGACCGCGGTCTCGATCGGCTGCGCGACCGTCTCGGGGATCGCGTGCCCGAGCAGGATCGCGGCGCCGGCGAAGACGAACAGCGTGAGCGTGTGACCGAGGCCCCAGGTCAGGCCGTGCTTGACGATGTCACCGACATGGGTGCGCCGCGCCGCGATGCTCGACACCGCCGCGATGTGATCCGGCTCCAGCGCATGCTGCATGCCGAGCAGAAAGCCAAGACTCAAGATTCCGAACATCAATCCCCCGCGCCGGCGCGTGACGGCAGATCAAACACCACATCGCCGATCTTGTCAGGCCGGCATCTCGTCAAACCAGCACCTCGTCAAACAGGCCTTGCATCGCCGCCCAGGAGCGGCGGTCGGCCCGCGCGTCGTAGAGCGCCGACTTCATGATCGAGCCGTCGGCGGACGGGTTGGTGAAGCCGTGCAGCGTGTTGCCGTAGCTGATCACCTGCCAGTCGGCAACCTTGGCGGCGCGCATCTCGTTCTCGAACGCCACGACCTGGTCGGACGGCGCCAGCGGATCATCGGCCCCGGTCAAGACCAGCACGCTCGCCCTCACCGCACCCGCTGCCGCAGGCTGCGTGGTCGAGAGCACGCCATGGAAGCTGACGACGGCCTTGAGGTCCGCGCCGTCGCGCGCGAGCTCGAGCACGACCGTGCCGCCGAAGCAGAAGCCGATCGCCGCGCAACGGGTAGCGTCGACCTCGGGCAATGCCGTGAGCGTCGCGAGCGCGGCGCGGGCCCGTGCGCGGAGCGTGGCAGGGCTTGTGCGCAAATGACCGATCAGCGCCATCGCCTGCTGCAGATCGGCGGCCTGCCGCCGCTCGCCGAACATGTCGGCGGCAAGCGCCACATAGCCGTGCTCGGCAAGCCTGCGCGCCCGCTCCATCGTGAAATCGCCGAGCCCGAGCCCTTCGTGGAATACCAGCACGCCGGGACGCTTTACGCCGCGGTCCTTGAACGCAAGATAGCCGCGCAAATTGGCGTCGCCGGCGGCGTAGTCGATGTCGCGTGCGTGCATCGAATTCCCTTCAAAAGCGCATGATCCGGAACGCATCGTGCGCGCGCGTTTGGGAACTTCACACTGGTTTGAACGCAGGGCAAGACCGCGCCGGAACAGGCACGGCACAGCGAGATTAGCTCTGCACTACGGCAAGAGGAGATCTCGCATGACACAGCTTAAGATCGTTGGCGCTGTCGCGCTCGTCGCCGCGGCGCTTGCGAGCCCCGTAATGGCGCAGCAGACCATCGGCACGCCCGCACGCTGCTCGAACGCAACTCCGGATGCCCGATGCCAGGCGATGGCTGCGGGCACGACCCGCACCACCTACCACCACCGCTCCGACCGGCGTGACCGCGACTGGCAGGGCAGCTACAACCGGTATGACCCCGGCCCCTTCGGGCCCGTCGACGCTGCAGCCGGTGTGGTGGGCGGCGTGGTCGGTGGCGCCGTCGGAACAGCCGCCGCGATCGCCACCGCCCCGATCGGCGGCGCGGAATATGCCCGGCAAAACGGCTTTGTCTGCACCCCCGGCACCTGGTTCCGCGGCAGCGACGGCCTGCGGCATCCCTGCCAGTAGCTCAGGCTAAACACTGATGTGCAAAAGGCGGCCTTCGGGCCGCCTTTTTTTGCCGCCGAGCCGGTGGAGGCGAAGCGGTCGATCCGGATCTCCCGGGTTCTGGGCCTTCGGGTTCTGGTCTTCAGGTTCTGGCCCCGGCGCACCAAGTCTGCTATGCGAGCGCGCAAATCATACCCATGTCGCCGGCTTAGCTCAGCGGTAGAGCAGCAGTTTTGTAAACTGAAGGTCGGGGGTTCAATCCCCTCAGCCGGCACCAGTTTTTCGCGAAAATCATTGAGACCGGTCGATTGACCGTCCCCCGGTAGGGGGTACCCAACCTAGTTGGTTTGGAGGGCGGGCGTTGGATAACCGGGGCGTGGAGGCTTGCACTCGCCGAAAACATCCCGCAAAATTGCTCAACAGGGAGCCACAAGCGGATTTCGGGCAGGGACCGGATGACGGAAAAGCAGTTGCGGGCGAGGACGTCGTTCCTGAAGGCAATGCTGTTGGTCTGCGCCCTGCTGATGGGCTACTCGGATCTCATCACCACCAACGAGATCTTGCAGCGGGGAATGGGCGAACTGAACCCGTTCATGTGGCTCACCCAGGAGTGGCTCGGTGAATGGTGGCTTATTGCCAAGCTGGGCCTAACCTACCTCGTGATATGGTTGCTCTGGCACGGCAACAGCGAACGCCAAGTGGCTTATGTGGTCGCCTTCATTGCACTGCCCGTCTACAATAATCTGTTCATCCTGGCGGGCGCCAATTGAGCTGACCTTGCGGTGATGCTGGCGAGCCGCCGTTAGCGCTGCCTGGCACGGTTGCCGAGACTCGCTGTTTCACAATGCACACTGCCAGGCGCGGTTCTGACTATGGACTGGTCCTATTATCTCGTCGGCGTTGCTGTTGCCCTGCTCCTCCTCGCCTATCGCCTGCATGGCGGGCTGTTCAGGAAGGACACGCTGCGGGACGAGAGACTGAATCGATTGATCGATGCACGCATCGATCGCATGGACCTGAAGCGCGACAAAAAGCACGAGCCGTCCGAGCTATGAAGACTGCTCAGCCACGCCTCGTCGCGCGCAGCTTCAGTCGGCCGAGATCGACCGTCGACCGCAGCAACCCCGCCAGCTCGTAGGAGAATACGGCAGCTCCGAGCATGGCGAAGCGGGCTTCGATGCCGGCGAACTGACCGAAGCACGATTCTTCGACGCAGATGCCGACGCGGTCCGTTGCTGCAAATCTCTTGATGATCCCGTGAACGTCGACCGTCCTGCCGGCGATGTCGCCTTCAAACCGAAGTGCCTGGGCATCGAGTCCTCCATGCGGATCTACACGGCTTGCGCCGCGCATTGTCCTTGATCGAAGCCGAGCACGTATTTGCGGCTCAATCAAAGAGCCTCGCTTGGATTACCCACAACGTTTAACGGAAGCCGTAGTCTTCCGGTCTCCACCAGATGCCAGGCATCACCGACGGCACTTGCGGAAACACGCAAGGCGGCGGCGACTCATCGAGAGAGCCTTGCTCGGCAGTTCGCAAGCAAAGCAGGATGATGTCCGTCATCTCAGTGCGCTTTGCGAAACGCAACTCGTAAGCCTGCCGCTGGACGCCGACGGCGGACAGCTGACCTATCAAGCTTGCGCCGGTCTCAAGCGCGTCTCGGATATCGGCGATCAGTAGCTGGTCAATGTCGACAGCGGTCGGGAACCAGCCGGACACCCTGCTCCCTGGCAGGAATCGTGGGATCATCCCCGTAGCATCACCCATCCGTTGCCTTGTTTCTGTCCTTGCAGCCCAAAACGCGGTATGCAGAATGAGGGATGGGACTCAGCCAATGACCTATTTGATCCTTGCCCGGGATGGCACCAGCCAAATCGTGCTGAAGCGCGACAGCGAAGACGCGGCCGAGAAGAAGGCGCGCGAGCTGAAGGAGATGGGTTGGTTCGAGGTCGAGGTCCGCGAGGACAAGGCCGGCCATCCGGTCGCGGCTACGACGACCGATCGGTCCAACACCCTTCAATAACGCCTTCGCTTCATGACGCCTTCCCTTCAATGACGTCTTGATGAACCTTTGCCGGACGGCCCTTACACATGTGTGAGGAGCCTACGATGTCCGACACAGCCCATTATCGCTTCCAGTCCGATCAGGCGCGACGGCTGGCCCGCCAGGTCACCGACGCCGCGGTGCGTGAAAAGCTGCTCGAAATGGCCGAGGAGTATGGCCGCTACGCCGACCTGATCGAGGCCCGCAGCATCGAACCGGCCCCCGTCGAGGCGATGGCTCACTAGGCTGACCCGCCCGCTCCCGCCGGCACACCGGGCTGGTGGACTCCCGACTTGAGCTCTCAGGTCTGCTCCTGACGCACTTTCTCAAGATTGATGTCAAACCGCGCGAAAACGCCTGAGGATTTGTTCGGAACATTATGCCCCCTCACGCGATTTTCCCCGCATGAGGGTACGCGAGACCAACCGCAATTTGATGCTTCTGGGCAGCTTCACGCTGCTGAGCGTGGCCGCTGCCGGCATCGTCGCCCTGCTCGATCCGGCGCCCGCGCCGGCCAACGCCGCGCCCCGGCCGGCCGCGAATCAGGCCCCGGTCCCAAGCCAAGCACTGACCCAGACGCGGGTCCGGATCGTCGGTACCCCGTTCGTCCCGAACACCAATCCCCGCCAGCGCTGACCGTCCTCGCGCCCGCGCACGTCACAATTTTGTCACCGTGCCTGCAAAACAGGCGTCTTCGTCAACCATCATGATTGCGAGTGCTTGCTTCCGCGGGGTTGCTCTGATGCAATCCGCGCGCTCAGGGTGCGCCATGAAGTGGATGAAGGAACGCGATCTCCTGATCGCGCAGACAATGGCTTTCGTACAGTCGGTGAAGGGCAAGCTGCCCGACGCCGAGCTGCCGACGCCTGCCCCGCGGACCGCCGTGCCGCCAGCGGCTGCCCCGCTGCCCGCCACCACGGCGACCATGGTCGAGCCAGCCCTTGAGACAAAGCCAGTCTTGGAGGCAAAGCCCGCCTTGGAGGCAAAGCCGGCTCCGGAAATCAAGCCTGCGGCCGAGGTCCAAAGGGTGGTCATGCCGCCGCCGCTGCCGGTGCCGACCGTGCTCGAGGGCCTGCCGCCCGCGCCGCCGCCTTTGACGGTGACCGTCGTCGAAGTCCCGCCGCCGCCGGCGCAGCCGCCGCAATTTGCCAAGCTCGACATCAGCGGCGACTTCGGATCCGAGGTGCGGGAGCGTGTTGCCAGTTTCCGCGCGCAGCAGCAGCGTTTCCTCAGGGAGCGCGAGGAATACTGCACCACGACCATGGCCAAGGTCCGCGCCGCGATCCGCGACAACAGCGAGCTGCCGCGCTCCGGCAAGTAACCGGCGCCCCTTCTCGCTGACCTTCAGCCGCGTGCGCCCGATTTCACCGGCTCGCTCAGGAAGCGCCCGCTCGATCGCGCCGGCGTCGGCTCCTCCACAGCGTCAACGGCAGGCTGCTTGCCTTCCACCATCGATCGCAGGCCGGCCACCGCCTGGGTCATCCGTTCGGCGAATTTGGCCGCGGCGCCATCGAGGAACGCCCGGTCCTTCGGCTTCGGCTTGGCGATCCGCAGCTCGAAACGGGACGTTCCGTCCGGGCCGTCGAGAACGGCCCGGGTCATGATGATGCGCGGCGCTCCGGGCACCGGCAGCGTGATGCCGACCGTGAAGTAATCGACCGGACGCCAGTCGAGCGTCTCCTCGACGTTGGTATGGTTGCCGTGCGCACAATGATTCTTGGTGCCGACACCGCGTCGCCCCTTGCCTGACTCCTCGACGATGTCGTCGGCGTCCCACCATTTCTGCCAATGCCCGGGCACGGTGATGAACTCCCACACCGTCTGCCGCGGCGCGGCGATGTCGAACTCCAGTATCGCGTAGGCGTCTTCGCGCGTCACCTCCATCCGCATTTGCGCGTCGTCGTGGCGCCACGCCGCCTCGAGATCGCGCGCCCACAGCGTCACATCGCCGATGATGTCGATGGTTTCCTGATGCGGGATCAGACCTTGTGCCGCCGGGTCGACGCCCATGGCACGGATCGCCGCGTCGCTGTAGAGCGCGTAGGCGCGCCCGCCGACCTTCTCGCCCACCGTGTTCTTGAGCAGCCGGTGGACCAGAATGACGTCGCGCCCGGCGAGCTCTTCCCTGCCGCCCATCTTCTGCTTCACCATCTCGCCGTGATGGACGACGAATTTGAAATCGAGATCGCCCATCGCGACGCAGGCCTTGCACTCGCAGGTCGAGGCCTGGCGAACGTCGCGCAGGCGCCGGCGGAATTTGAAATAAGCGCCCTCGATCGCGTCCTGCAGCAGCGAGCCGTCGATTGTCCCGGTCGAGTAGACGAAGGCGGCGTCGCCCTCGAACTTGGCGAGGCGAAACGGCGGGCGCAGCCCTTTCACCACCACGTCCATGAAATCGGCGATGATGTCCTGTGCATGGTCGAGCTCGACCGCCGCGAGGAAGTTGGTATAGCCGGAAATGTCGGCAATCGCGAAATATGCCGCTTCAGCCTTCGGAAGCATGGAGACCTCCCGCGTAACCTTTTCGTGCGATGACGCAGTCTGTCACACCGTATCGCGATCCGCGACCACTGTAAGCCGCCGCGCTCCGGCAAGTAGGCCGCTGTCTTTATCCCACCGCCCCGTCATGCCCGGGCTTGTCCCGGGCATCCACGTCTTGGTCTCCCATGCCAGGAAAGACGTGGATGGCCGGGACAAGCCCGGCCATGACGGATGCAGCACGTCCGGGCGCTAAAGTCAGCCGCCGCCGATCTTCTCCAGCACCGGCAGCAGATGCTTCAAGAACTCGGCTGGATTCTCGCTCATCGGGAAATGCCCGAGGCCCTTCATGATGGTGACCTCACTGCCGGCAATCCTGTTTGCCGCCGCCAGCGTCTCCTCCGGCGTGCAGGAATAGTCGTACTCGCCCGACAGCAGGAACAGCGGGCAGCGTTTGGTGTCGATCTCGGCTATGCGGGCGCGGATATCGCCGTCGATCTTGTAGAAATAGAGGTCGCCCTTGAACACGCCGGGCCCGCCCTGCATGTAGTGCCACAGCGTCTCCCACCGCTCTTTGTCGGGCGCGTCGGGCCCGACCAGACCCGAGACGATGGCGGCTGCGACCTCGCCGCCATGGACGTCCGGCCGGTGCAGGAAATTCAGGTCGTAATAGGGATCGACATGCGCGCCGGCCTGCAGGCCGATGATCGCGCGGAAGCGTTCGGGATGCTCGAGCGCGAGATGCAGCGCGATCCGGCCGCCGATCGAGCAGCCGATCACGATCGGCCGGTCGAGATCGAGCGCCTCCATCACGTCCAGGATCATCGCCGTGTATTGCGCCGAGGTGAGCTGGTACTCCTCGTCGTGCCAGCCCTGGGGCGGCGACGACTTGCCGTGCCAGGGCATGTCGAAGGCGATGACGCGATGGTTGCGCGTGACCCTGACATCGTTCATCAGGCCGCGATATTGCCGCCCGTCGGCGCCCGCGGTGTGCAGGCAGAGCAGCGGCGTGCCCTCGCCGGCCTCCTCGACATAGACGCGGTGCGCCCGGCCGGACAGCTCGAGATGCATGTAGCGGCCGATGATCGGCTCGAATTTGGCGCTCATGCGGCGGCTCCCTCGCGGCGCAGCTTGCCGAGCGCCTCCTTGAAGTAACGCAGGTTCGCCATGAAGATCTGCAGCTCGCCCTCGGCCTTCAGCACGCGGCGCTTGATCAGCGCCATCAGGTCGTTGGAGCCCGGCGGCGGCCGCTTTTCGCAGAACCGGTCCCACTCCTCGTCCGAGGTGCGCAGCGCAAACGACGACGACGGCATCACGAACGGGCCCTTGGTCACCGCCACGATCCGGCCCTCATGGATCGCGATCAGCCAGGCGGCCTTGCCGATCTCGAGCAGGAATGTCGTGGTGAGGTAACGGCCGCGCCGCACCAGGCCGGCGTCGCAATTGACCCGTTCCTTCAGCATCTCGATCATGACAGCTCCACCCCGATCGCGGCCCGTCCGCGCAGGCCGCGGCGGGCACTTGTTCTGCCGGCAATGATGGAAGGAATGGCCGGGCCGTCAATCGGTGTCGGCGTCGCGCGGCCACGGCGTTTTCGCGTGGGCCGCTACATAAAGGTTTTGGCTTGAGCCAAGTTTCCCTAGAGCCACGACCAGACCAGCGCCACGTTGGCGGCACAGGCTGCGAGCAGCACAACCGCAAGCGCGAGTTGCACGCGTTCGTAGGGGGGCTGGTGGATCGCTCTCATGGCTCGGAGCATCCGGCGATTCTACCCGAGGAGTCCCGGGGATTCTTTTTTCCGGGGTTTACCGCTCATTAAGGACTCAGGCCCCTCCGGCGAAAGGTCCGAAATGACTCATGTTTTCAGATGCTTGCCCGAATCCAGCTCACGGTTCCGTGATCGGAACGGCGATCTCGCGTGAAACCCGGGACGGGCCTTGGCGTTGTCGGTTGTTTGGGGAAACGACGAATGCCGTACGCGCTATTCTATCAAGACGCCAAGCTGAGCAAGGCCTACCCGACCGAGGCCGATGTCTGGAAGCTGGCCCGGAAGTCGGGCCTGGTGGTGGATACCGTCTCCGAGGAGGAGAAGTCCTCGCCGCGCCCGGTGCTGGACAATGACTACGAAATCCGGCCGTGCCAGCCCGAGCCGAACGAGGACCCGGTCAAGAACAAGGCCGATGCCGATCGCGAAGCACGTCTGGAGCCGCGGTTGAACTGAGGGACAGCGGGTCGTCCGGTGCGCATGGGCGGACCGGATGCCGATGCGGCCGTCGTGCTGCCCTTACGGCGTCGCCGTCGCCAGCGACGCCTGTTCGGCGGCGAGCGAGACGCAGATCTTCCGCCGATGCAGACCGCGGATCGACCCGGTCACCTTGAGCACCTTGCCGGCCGTGCAGGAGGCGTCCTGCACGAACACGACCTCGTAAGGCGCAAGCGCCAAGGGTTCGGATTTGAGGATGGTCTGGGCGAAGCACGGCACGGAGACCGCAGAGATGATCAGCCCTAACGCAAAACTACGCATGTTTGTTTGTCCACCAGCCCGGCGATCCCACAATAGCGCATCACGATGAAAGTTCCGTGCAATGCAGGAATTATTTTTTGCATTGCACGATCAGGCCTGAACATCGGGTGAATGTGGGGGCAAGCGGCAGACCAATGAAAAAGGCCGACCCGAAGGCCGGCCTTTCGATCTCGATGATACGAAGACGCGATCAGTAGCGGGAGCCGACCGGACCGCCCCAGCCGAAGCGGTAGTTGACCCCCAGCTTGACGGTATGCTCGTCGTTCCGGAAGCTCGCGCCGACGATGTCGGCCGGACCGCTGGTGAAATTGGTCTTGCCGAAATTGTAGTACTGGTACTCGGCCTTCGCCGACCAGTTCGGGGCGAACATGTATTCGAGGCCCGCGCCGACCGTGTAGCCGTCCTTGTGACCGCCATCGGTGGTGAAGGCCGCCGGCACGCCGCCGACCGACGCCGTAATGTTGTTGTTGTCGCGCCAGGCATAACCGCCCTTGGCGTAGAGCAGCGCCGGTCCCCAGGTGTAGCCGAGGCGACCGGTCACCGAACCGAGTTGGTCGGTATTGCCGGTCACGACCGTTCCGGCGGGGAACGTCAGGCCATTGTTCGAGGAGCTCGGCAGCCAGGAGTACTGCGCCTCGATGCCCATCACCCAGTTGGGCGCGAACTGATAGTCGAAGCCGCCCTGCACGCCACCCATGAAGCGCGCGTCGCTGCCCATCAGGTTGCTGCCGTCGGTGAACGCGCCGCCGACATGGCCGCCGATATAGAAGCCGGTCCAGTTGTAGACGAGCGCGGGGGCGGTATAGGGCGGCGGTGCCTTGGTATAGGTGCGGGCCGGCATGTCAGCCGCAAATGCCGGGCCCGCAAGGGCGGCCAGCGCGACTGTGCCGAGCAAAAATGTCTTCATCTTTGATCCCCGTTACGAACGCTGCGCTGTTAAGCCAAACAACGTGACGCCAATTAGGTTGCTTTGGGGCAATGCCTGACCTGTGATGTTTCCGAGCTGTGACAGGGTCGCAACAACGCCCGTTTGTTCCTTGGCACAGAAGGGTTTTTTCACCGGTTAAGCAGCCGTATTTCGGCTGTATGTAAGTCGCAAACGGCTAAGGTGAAGTTCAGCGCTCCCCGAAAAGTGATCAGAGCTCGCTAACGGTCCGGTGAGGCTTGCGACAACCCGCCGCGCCCCAAAGCGCGATGAGATCGCGCTTTGGCTCCTTCTCTGGGCATGATCTTGTCGGAAAACCGCTTCGCACTTTTCCGGATCATGCCTAGCGCGACATCTTTTCCAGATCCGGAAATGCCGCGTAGGACGCACCGGCGCAGGGCTCGGCGGCGCTGTCGAGGATGCGGTCGAGCCGGCCGTCGACGAACAGGACGCCGCGCTCCCGGGCAGGGCGGTAATTGCCGTCGGTCTCCTTTGCGCTGTAGCGCAGGCAGACAACGTAGCGCTGCCGGCCGCCGACCGTGCGCTGCACCGGCTCGGCAATCCCGCCTTCGCGGACTCCGACCGGATTGTTCAGGTAGGTCCTCATGAAGGCCAGGATCTGGTCGCGGTACCTGTCCGGAAACGGCTGGTTGGCGACGCCGCGATCGTCGGTAAAGGTGGTCGAGCTGCCGCCGTCGTCGCTGGTGAGGCAGCCGGCAAGCGGCATCGAGAGCAGCACGATCGCCGCCAGTTTTGATGAAGTCCGCAAAGTCAGCTGTTTCATGTTGCCCCGGCCGCGTCTCATAAACCGCCAGGCGGGGAATTCGCAACTCGGTTGTTGCCGCCCCGACGCACTCCGGCCCGTCGCCATTGGGGAAGCAATGGACGGACGGGCCGGTTCTGCATCCCCGCGCAAAGGCTTTGCCTTTGTCGCGGAGGGCGCCGCGGGGCAATGTGGATCGAACGACGCCCCTCGGATCAGGTTCAGTCGCGCTTGATCAGCCGCGCTTGGCCGGCACGACGTGCTTGGTGGCGACCTTCGCGTGGACGCGCTTGGTCGCATGCTTCGGCGCCTTCACCTTCAGCATGCCCATGTGCTTGTGGTGGCGGTGATGGCGATAGTGCTTGTGGTGCATCTTGGCGTTGGCGTTGCGCACCTTCGACGGCAGCTGCTCGCTCTTGATGACGGGGGCGGCCTTGGTCGCCGGGGCGGTCGTGGTCACCGGCGCGGGCGCAGCAGTCTTGCCGGCCTCAGCGGCGAGCGCGGGCGCTGCGATCACGGACATGGCGAGCAGCGCGGCGGAAATCGTCTTCAGCATGGTGGTCTCCTCTGCGGGATCGAGAGGTTTCCGGCCGGATGGTCGGCCTCACCGATCAATGCACGTGACCTTATGGGCCGCGCACTGAACCCGTTCTGAAGGGCATGGACGGAATTCATTCATGTGAATGACATCTTGGTCATGTTGGCCTGCCCCTGCCGGCCGATCGCAGGATCACGCAATCGTGGCATCGGCCGGGAATGTTCTGCACCCTCGGGTGTTCAAGTCAGCAGGCTTGGGTGTAGGATTACCGAGCACGATCAGGAACGATCAGGAGCAACCAGGAATGAGCAGGACGACGAAGTTTTTGGGCCTCGCAGTGCTCTCGATGACCCTCGCCGCCGGGCCGGTCATCTCGGCCTACGCCGCAGGCGGTGACAATCCCTCGCCGCCGGCTTCCGACAGCGGCAGCAAGGGCAAGAAGGCGAAGAAGGACAAGAGCTCCGCGATCGACGATCAGAAGTTCCTGGCCGGCTATCACGCCGCCTATGCCACGATCTACGACAAGCACGACTATACTGCCGCGATCGAGCAGCTGAAGGCGCTCGGCCAGGATGACCGTGCCGACGTCGCCAACCTGATCGGCTATTCCTATCGCAAGCTCGGCGACTACAAGGTCTCGCAGGTCTGGTACGAGCGCGCGCTCAAGGCCGATCCGGCCCATGTGCGCACCTGGCAGTATTACGGCCTCTGGCAGGTCGAACAGGGCAACCGCGATCAGGCGCAGTACCACCTGAACCGCATCGCCCAGCTCGCCGGCACCAGCAGCGATGAATATCGCTCGCTCGCCGCGGCGCTGGAGAAGCCCCCGGGCACCGGCCTGGTTTACTGAGCTAGGCAACCGTTCAAACATCGAGCCGGCGCAGTCACAATGACTGCGCCGGCTTTTTGCTGATCCCACGAACTACGACTCTTGCGCCATCCTGCCGACTACGCCTGCGGCAGGTCGGCCATCCGTGCCACATAGGCATCGAGCACGTCGTCGGCGCTGTAGGCCTGCCGCTTCGCGAAATCATCGCGCAGGCCGAGCTTGGCCGACGTCCTGAGCCGCGCGGCGGTTGCTTCGGTCATGATCGGCTGCAGGCCGATCTCGCGCAGCCCCTCCGCGACGCCGTCCATCTCGACCGCGCGGCGCTCGGCGTGCAGCACGTCGGTGCGCACGCACATGTCGACGAATTTGCTGTAGCGCGTCGCATCCATCGGTTCGCAAATGCCACGCAGCGCCTCGCTGCGCACCCCGGCCAGCGAGGCGGCGGTCAGCGCCTCCACGATCAGCGCCTCCATGCCCTTGGTCACCACGCTGCGCAGCATCTTCACCGCCGCGGCGGTGCCGGCCTCCGGGCCGGCGAGCTCGACGGTGAAACCCAAAGGCGCAAACAATTCGGCGAAGCGCGCGGCGCCATCGCCTGAGCAGTACAGCGGCACCGCCGCGCCGTAGATGCTGACCGCGCCCATCAAATTGGCATCGACGAAGGCGCCGCCGTTCGCCGCAACGGCATCGCCAACCAGCCGCTTGGCCCTGGGCGTCGAGGCATTGAGATCGACCACCAGCATGCCAGGCCGAACCAGGCTGGCTATGGCCTCGCCGACCGGCACGGCGGTGGCGACGACGACCGCGGAGAACACAATGTCGGCACGCGCCATCAACGCGGACAGGCTGTCGACCAGTTCAACCCCGCATGCGGACGCCATGCCCCGGAACCCTTCCGAGTATGGCGGACGATTGGTCTTGCCGTCGCAAAACACCAGCGGCGCCGGACCCCCCTTGGCCGCAAGATGTGCCGCGAAGCATTGCGCGGCCTCTCCGAAGCCGACGAAGCCGATCATCTGCTGGGTCATGCGAATGCCTTGCGTCATGTCGTGAGCGCCCGCCGTCGCGATCACGCCCATCGCATGGCGCTCCGTCCGCGACCGGGCCCGCATCACAACCAGACTCTAGCAAGAACCGTGCCCGCTACTCAGGATCGTGCAGCCGCAGTCGGCGAGGGCCCGGCGAGATCCCCAGGATTGCCGACAGTTACGGGTAGTGCTCGAGGCGCCGGTCTGGCTTTTTCGGACGACTCGCACCGACCGTATTGCCATCAGCGCTTTCCGCCGGTTTCGCCGGGTGCGCGGCCTTCGCCATCGGCTGGCCGCTATCGCCGGTCTGCTTGCCGGTATTGATCGCCTGGCCGGTGGTGATGTTGGCGGCC
This sequence comes from Bradyrhizobium sp. B120, assembly GCF_049075665.1. Lineage (NCBI taxonomy): Bacteria > Pseudomonadati > Pseudomonadota > Alphaproteobacteria > Hyphomicrobiales > Nitrobacteraceae > Bradyrhizobium > Bradyrhizobium sp. B120. Next base: position 5,346,271 of record NZ_CP185242.1, read on the forward strand.
TGCCCGGCTCCCGCTGAGCCGGCCGATGGACCGGAGCTCTGCGCCAACACGGTTCCCGATAGCACCAATGCCGCCATCAGTATTGCCGCGTTGACTGTCATGGAGGGGGCCTTCTGCGCACGAATGATGCACAGCAACGCGCCGCTGCCACGGACGTTCCCCCGGCACCATCATTTAAGGTAAATGCAAGGCGAACTCCCGCGCCCGCGGTTGCTGGGGCTGCCGGCGGTGCTTCAGCCGACAGCCCCTGGTGCGCGGAGCGACGAGACAGGTGTCGCCTCACTTCGCCTTCTGGATCGCGGTGACGGTGTAGCCGCCGTCGCCCTCCTGGGCTTCGAACTTGACCTTGTCGCCGACCTTGACCTGCTTGAGCAGCGCGGGATCCTTGACCCGGTAGACCATCGTCATCGGCTCGTCCATGCCGAGGCTCTTGGCCGGGCCGTGCTTGAGCGTGATCTTGCCGGCGCCCTCGTCGATCTTCTTGACCTCGCCGTTGATGGCTGCGGCCTGCGCGAAAGCGCCGCCCAATGTCACCGCCAGCACAGCTGCGGCTGCAATCCGGATCATCCTGTTCATCGTCGTTGTCCTTTCTCTCGTTGCTGGTTTCATTTCACGATGACGCGGCCGGTCATCCCGTAGTCGCGGTGATCGGGGATCAGGCAGGAATATTCGAACGTCCCGGCCTTGGTGAACTTCCAGACGATCTCCGCGGTCTTCTTGGGCGCGAGGCGGACGCCGTTCGGATCGTCATGCTCCATATGCGGATGCTTCTTCATCACTTCGGCATGCTTCAGATTCTCCTCGGTGGTCGCGAGCAGGAATTCGTGATCCTCGGTGCCGGCATTCTTGATCACGAAGCGGATCTGTTCGCCGCGCTTGACCTCGATGCGGAACGGCGTGAACTCCATCTCCTTCATCTCGACCTCGACCGTGCGCGACGGCTTGCTGGGATCGCCGGGCTCGCCGGCCGAATAGGATTGGTGACCGTGTTTTTCATGGCCGCGCGACGGCGCCGCGGTGATCGACAGCGCAATGAGGGCGATGCCGATCGTGGTGCGGTGATTCATTGGATTCTCCATTCTGAGTTTGTTGCTTGCTTTTCGTTGGCCGGCGCGTCGATCCGCTACATCTTCATTCCCTTCATCGATGGCTTGGCTTTTCGCTCCGGAGCCGCCGGCGGCTGACGCGCGGGCTCGACGGTGGGCGCGTCGACCTCATAGGCAACGGTGCCCGCCGGATAATTGTAGGGACCGGGATCGGCGTAATCGTCGCGGCCGAGCCCCTCGCGGATCTTCATCACGGTGAACATGCCGCCCATCTCGATCGGCCCGAACGGTCCCGTGCCGGTCATCATCGGCAGCGTGTTGTCGGGCGCGGGCATCTCCATGTTGCCCATCGCCATGCCGGTTGATCCCATTGCCATGGCGTCGGGCGCGAGCTTGCCGACCGCCTTCGCCAGATCCTGGCGCGACACCCCGATGAAGTTGCGCACGTCGTGGCCCATCGCGTTCATGGTGTGGTGCGACTTGTGGCAATGGAACGCCCAGTCGCCGGGATTGTCGGCGAGCATGTCGAACGCCCTGACGGCGCCGACCGGCACGTCCGTCGTGGTCTCCGGATATTGCGCGCTCTGCGGCACCCAGCCGCCGTCGGTGCAGGTCACCGCGAAATTGTGCCCGTGCACATGGATCGGATGGTTGGTCATGGTCAGATTGCCGATCCGCACGCGGATCCTGTCGCCGAGCCGGATCGGCATCGGATCGATGCCGGGATAGACCCGGCTGTTCCAGGTCCACATGTTGAAGTCGGTCATCTCGTTGACCTTCGGCAGATAGGTGCCGGGGTCGATGAGGTAGCTGCTCATGATGAAGACGAAGTCGCGGTCGACCGGGCGGAACGCCGGATCGCGCGGATGCACGATGAACATGCCCATCATGCCCATCGCCATCTGCACCATCTCGTCGGAATGCGGGTGGTACATGAAGGTCCCGCTGTGCTTCAGCTCGAACTCGTAAACGAAGGTCTTGCCCGGCTTGATGTGCGGCTGGTTGAGGCCGCCGACGCCGTCCATGCCTGATGGCACGATCATGCCGTGCCAGTGCACCGTGGTATGTTCAGGCAATTTGTTGGTGACGAAGATGCGGACCTTGTCGCCCTCGACCGCCTCGATGGTCGGTCCCGGCGCCTGGCCGTTATAGCCCCACAGATTGGCCTTCATGCCGTCGGCGAATTCGCGCACCACCGGCTCGGCGACGAGATGGAATTCCTTCCAGTCGCCGTTCATCCGCCAGGGCAACGACCAGCCGTTGAGCGTCACCACGGGCCGGTAGTCGGGCCCGCTGGTCGGATGCAACGGCGGCTGCATCACCGCCCTGTCCATGGTCGGCGCCTCCGGAATGGCGGCAGCCTGGACGCGGCCGCTGACCGCGCTTGCCGTGACCAGCGCCGCGCTGCCCAAAAATCCTCGACGTGAAAACATCTACGTCTCCTCTCAATGATCGCCGGCCGCAGGCGCGGTCGAGGCGATGGCGGATGGTGTCGATGGCGCGGCCGCCGGGCCGCCGCCGTTGATCGCGGTCTGCAGGTCGGATTGCGCCAGCCAGAAGTCGCGTCTGGCGTCGATCGCGGCGCGCAGCGAGCCGAGCCGCTGCCGCGCTTCGGTCAGCAGCGCGAACACGTCGACCTGCATGCTGGAGAAGCGCAGCTGCATCTCCTCGGTGATGATCTGCCGCAACGGCAACACCTCGCGCTGGTAGTGGCTCGCGATGTCGTACGTGGAGCGGTAGACGCGGTAGGCGTCGCGCGCCTCGGAGCGGACATTGATGGCCTTCTCGGTCAGGCGGTTCATCGCCTGCCGGTAGGTCTCGGCCGCCTGCCGCACCCGCACTTCGCCGCCGTCGAAGATCGGAATCTGGAACTGGACATCGAAGCCGCGCTCCCTGAATGGCGGGCCTTCCGGATCGCGCGTCCGCCTGTCGATGCCGGCGACATCGAGCAGCGTGACGAAGCGCGTCGCCTCGGTGAGATCGAGCGCCTTGGCGAGAGCTACGATCTCCATCCGCGCGATCTGCAGATCGACGCGATGACCGACCGCCGCGACCTCGATCGACGGCTGTTCCAGTGGCCGCTTCGGCAGCAATGGCAACTTGCTGGGGAGTCGGAAGCCGAGATCGCCGTCCCAGAGCCCGAGCAGACGCGCGAGCCGCTCGCGCGAACTCGCCGCATTCTGCCGCGCGCTGGCGAGGTCCGCCGTGATCTCGGCGTAGAACACCTGCTCGCGGGCCTGGTCGAGCTTGTTCATGCCGCCGGTCTCGCCGAGTTTTTTGGCGAGCTGCGCGGTCGATTCGGCAGTCGCCTTCGCGTCCGTCAGCAGCGCGACCGTCTCGTTCGCGGCCACAGCCGCGACATGGGCACGCCGCACCTCGGCGGCGAGCCGCAAGGTAGCGAGCGCGGTCCTGAGCTGCGCCTGGCGGAAGCGTTCGCGCGCGATCTCCGAGCGCGCCGGCAAGGTCGCCAGCGCCAGGATGTCGCCGACCACCTGCCGCTCGACCTCGCTGGCGCCGTTGCCGGTGATGCGCGAGACCGAGAAGGTCGGATTCGGCGGCAGGCTGTCGGCGACGAGATCCGTCTCCGCCAGCGCCAGCTCGTTATAGGCAGCCTGCAAACCCCGGTTGTTCAGCAGCGCGAGCTGGACGGCGGCATCCGCGGTCAGGTTGCGCGCCAGCAGCCGCTTCACCGCGGCGTCGACGGTTGTGGCTTCGTCTTTGGTGCGAACGAAAGCAACGTCCTTGCCGATCGCCTTCTCGGTCACATCGGAGACGACGCCCATGCCGCTGTCGGGCGAGAACGACGCGCATCCCGCGAGCGCGGATGTCAGCAGCAGGATCGGCGCGATGGCCAGATGTCGCATGGCGCGCCCCTACCGATCAGATTTGGTTTGCGGCGTCACACCGTCGTTGCGCTCGCGCCAGGGCAGCGGCGTCGCCGGACGCAGGCTGCTGTAGGGCGCGATCGTCGAGCGGTAGCCGACGCTGGCCGTGCGCGCCGACGGGTTTGCCGGATCGCCTGCGGCGGCAAGCGGCCGGCCGTCGGCCATGCAGCCGGCAAGCGGTGCGGCCGCGAGGATGGCGGAGGCGATCCGCAACACGAATGTGGGTGGCGCGCGCCGGCCAAGCCGGTTGCCACGTCGTGTGGCCACGGCGGCGAGCCTCGCCCCGAAATGCGAAAACATGGATCTGTCCCGATCGTCAGATGAATGACAGGCATGCGCCCGCGAGCGCGCGGCGCAGCCACGATGTCAGCTGAGGATCAGGCGATGGGGGGACGATAGAGCCGCGCGGGCGCCTCGCCGTGCAGGCTCTGGAAGGCTTCAGTGAGACGGGTCGCGATCGGATGCAAGGGAGCAGCGACGGACGGAAGATCGGCCGGCAGCGCCGACACGCACATCATCGCGCAGCACGGTCCCGGCGCGTTCTTGCCGTCGTGGCTGTGCTTGACCGGTGCTTCAGCGCCATCGGCGGCGTGATGCATATGCATGCTGCCGTGATCGTGGCCGGCATGATCGTGCACGGCGCCATCCGCATGCGCCATCGAGGCATCATGCACGTGCGCCATGGCGACTGGCTGGACCTCATCGGTCAGGCACGGAAACGGCGCCCCGAATGCAAGCGCGATGGACGGCGCGAGGACGCAGAACAGATAGGCCAGGATGATGGAACATCCCGCCCGTACCCGCCCTGACCTCGTCAACCGCACCAACACCTGCGTGATCGCCCCGAACTCGCCTCGCCCGCACCGCGACTGCAAATCAGTTGGCCGCGAACCGCCATCCTATATACCCCCGCAGGGTATCATTCAATCCAGTTTGAACCCGCCAACGAATTCCCCGCCCCTGCTACACGCTGTCGCACGACCGGCGCAGCGACATCCGCTTCCGGCACCCTCGCGCGAAGCGCAAAGCCCTTCACGACGGCGAAGATCGCGGGAATCACGATCAGCGTCAGCAAGGTCGACGAGATCATACCACCGATCATCGGCACCGCGATGCGCTGCATGATCTCGGAGCCGGTGCCGGTGCTCCACATGATCGGCAATAGCCCGGCCATGATGGCAACTACCGTCATCATCTTCGGCCGCACCCGCTCGACCGCGCCCTCGATGATCGCGTGGTTGAGATCGTCGCGACCGATCGCGCGGCCCTCGGCAGCGCGACGCGCGGTGACCTCGGCCAGCGCCTGGTTGAGATACATCAGCATCACGACGCCGGTCTCGGCGGCGACACCGGCCAGCGCGATGAAGCCGACCGCGACCGCAACCGACAGGTTGAAGCCGAGCGCCCACATCAGCCAGAGCCCGCCGACCAGCGCGAATGGCAGCGACAGCATCACGATCATGGTCTCCGCCACCGAGCGGAAGTTGAGGTAAAGCAACAGGAAAATGATCAGAAGCGTCACCGGCACGACGATCTTGAGCCGCGCCGCGGCGCGTTCGAGATATTCGTATTGCCCGCTCCAGACCACGTAGGTGCCGGGCGGAAACTGCACGGCGGCCTGCACCGCGTGCTGCGCATCCGCGACATAGCCGCCGAGATCGCGATCGCGGATGTCGACATAGATGTAGGTCGCGAGTTGCCCGTTCTCGGTCCGGATCGTAGTCGGCCCGCGCGCCGGCGTGATATCGGCGACCTCGCCGAGCGGCACGGCTCCGCCCGCCGGCATCGGCACCAGGATGTCGCTGGCAATCGCGGCCGGATTGTCGCGCAGTTCGCGCGGATAGCGCATGTTGACGGTGAAGCGCTGGCGTCCTTCGACCGTCGTGGTCACGGTCTGACCGCCGAGCGCGGTAGCGATCGTGTCCTGCACGTCCTGCACCGCGATGCCGTAGCGCGACAACGCCTCGCGGTTCGGCGTGATCTCGAGATAGTAGCCGCCGAGGCCGCGCTCGGCATAGGCCGACGAGGTGCCGGGCACGCCCTTCACGACCTGCTCGACCTGGCGGGCGAGCTTGTCGATCACGGCGAGGTCGGGGCCGATCACCTTGACGCCGACCGGCGTCCGGATCCCGGTCGACAGCATGTCGATGCGCGCCTTGATCGGCATGGTCCAGGCATTGGAGACGCCGGGGAATTGCAGCGCCTTGTCCATCTCGGCGATCAGGCCGTCGAGCGTGAGGCCCTTGCGCCATTGCTGTTTCGGCTTGAGGTTGACCACGGTCTCGAACATCTCCGACGGCGCCGGGTCGGTCGCGGTCGCGGCGCGGCCGGCCTTGCCGTAGACCGAGACAACCTCGGGAAAGCTGCGGATGATGCGGTCCTGCATCTGCAGCAGCTCGGCCGCCTTGGTCACCGAGATCCCCGGCAGCGTGGTCGGCATGTAGAGCAGCGTGCCCTCGTTGAGGTCGGGCATGAACTCGGTGCCGAGTTGCCGGGCCGGCCATACCGTGACGGCGATCGCTGCGAGCGCGAGCAGGATCACCAGCGTCTTGGCCCGCAACACGCCGTTGATGACCGGACGATAGATCCAGATCAGGAAGCGATTGATCGGGTTCTTGTGCTCGGGGACGATCCTGCCGCGGACGAAGATCACCATCAGCGCCGGCACCAGCGTCACCGACAGCAGCGCGGCTGCCGCCATCGCAAACGTCTTGGTGAAGGCGAGCGGCGAGAACAGCCGCCCCTCCTGCGACTCCAGCGTGAAGATCGGCATGAACGACACGGTGATGATGAGCAGGCTGAAGAACAGCGCCGGTCCCACCTCCGCCGCGGCCTCGATCAGGATCGCGACCCGTGACCGGCCGGGCTCGGCCCGCTCCAGGTGCTTGTGCGCGTTCTCGATCATCACGATCGCCGCATCGATCATGGCGCCGATCGCAATCGCGATGCCGCCGAGGCTCATGATGTTGGAGCCGATCCCGAGCAGCTTCATCGCGCCGAACGCCATCAGCACGCCGACCGGCAGCATCAGGATCGCGACCAGCGCGCTGCGGACATGCAGCAGGAACACGAAGCAGACCAGCGCGACCACGACGCTCTCCTCGAACAGCGTGCGCTTCAGCGTGTCGATCGCCGCATAGATCAGGTTGGACCGGTCATAGACCGGCACGATCTCGACCGACTTCGGCAGGCTGGTCGCGATCTCCTTGAAGCGCTTCTTGACGTTTTCGATCACGTCGAGCGCATTGACGCCGAAGCGTTGCAGCACGATGCCGCTCGCCACCTCGCCCTCACCGTTCAATTCGGCGATGCCGCGCCGCTCGTCGGGGCCAAGCTCGACGCGGGCGACGTCGCGCAGCAGCACCGGCGTGCCGTTGTCGGTCTTGAGCACGATGTTGCCGAGATCGTTGATATCCCTGAGATAGCCCTTGCCGCGAATGACATATTCGAACTCGGAGAGCTCGACGGTGCGGCCGCCGACATCGGCATTGCTGGCGCGGATCGCATCGCGCATCCGCTGCATGGTGATGCCGCGGTCGCGCATCCGCTGCGGATCGAGGATCACATTGTACTGCTTGACGAAGCCGCCGACGCTCGCGACCTCGGCGACGCCTTCGGCCCTGGCGAGCGCGAATTTCAGATTCCAGTCCTGGATGGTGCGGGTGTCGGCAAGATTCAACTCTTTCGACATCACGGCATACTGGTAGACCCACCCCACCCCGGTCGCATCGGGACCGATGGTCGGCGACACGCCGGCCGGCAGCCGCGACGCCGCGCCGTTGAGGAATTCGAGCACCCGCGATCGCGCCCAGTAGATGTCGGTGCCGTCCTCGAAGATGACGTAGACGAAGGAGACGCCGAAGAACGAGAAGCCGCGCACGACCTTCGACTTCGGCACCGTCAGCATCGCCGTGGTCAAGGGATAGGTGACCTGGTCCTCGATCACCTGCGGCGCCTGGCCGGGATACTCTGTGTAGACGATGACCTGGGTGTCGGAGAGATCGGGGATCGCATCGAGGGGCAGATGCAGCAACGCGTAGAGGCCCGTGGCGGCCGCGAAGCCGGTGCCGAACAGCACCAGCAACAAATTGCGCGCCGACCAGGCGATGACACGGGCAATCATGGCCGACCTCCGTCCGTCATCTGACCGTCGGCCGCTGCCGCTTGCGCGGCGCCGGCCTCGGCAAAGCCCTTGATCGCCGCCTTCAGGTTGCTTTCGGCGTCGATCAGGAAGGTCGCCGAGGTGACGACCGCATCGCCTTCGGCAATCCCGTCGCGGATCTCGACATAGCCGTCGCCGCGCCGCCCGAGCTTGACCTCGCGCGGCTCGAACCGCCCATTGCCGCGGTCGATCAGCACGGTCTGGCGGCTCCCGGTGTCGAGGATGGAGTTTTCCGCCACCGTCAGCACCGGCGCCGCGCTGCCAATGTCGATCTCGGCGTCGACATACATGTCCGGCAGTAGCGCGAGATCGGCATTCTGCAATTCGATCCGTACCCGCGCGGTGCGCGTATCCTTGTTGACCTGCGGATAGATCACGCTGATCTGGCCCATGAACGCGCGGCCGGGATAGCTGCGGGCCCGCACCGCGACCTTCTGCCCGACCACGATGTTGCCGAGATCGCGCTCGGCGACATCGACCAGCGCCCACACGACAGAGACGTCGGCGATCCGGAACAGCACGTCGCCAGGCTGGGCCCGCATGCCCTCGATCGCGGCACGCTGCAGCACGATGCCGTCACGCGGCGACAACCACTGGATCGCGAGCGGCACCGTGTGGTTTTTCTCCATCTCGGCGATGACGGTCTCGGGAACGTCGAGATTGGTCAACCGCTGTTTGGAGCCGCGTCCGTAGGGCTCGATATTCGCGATCGCTTTCGAGGTCATGGTCGCGACATATTCGGCCGCCGCGGACGACACCGCAGGGCTGTAGATCTCCATCAACGGCTGCCCCTTGGTCACCCGGCTGCCGGTCGTGATGTCGGCGACCTTCTGCACATAGCTCTCGGCCCGCATCGCGATGACGGAGACCCGCCGTTCGTCGAGCTGGATCGTGCCGGGGGCACGGACCAGCGTGCGGATGCGGCGCAGCTCCGCCGCTTCGGATTTGACGCCGGTGCGCTGGATTTTTCCGGGCGACAGTCTGATCGAGCCGTCGTCGCTGTCCTCGCCGTCGTAGACCGCGATGTAGTCCATCCCCATGGAATCCTTCTTCGGCACCGGCGAGGTGTCGGGAAGGCCCATCGGATTGCGATAATATTTGACCTTGCGCTCGCCCTTGGCGGCCGTGGCGTTGCTGTCCGCCGGCATCGCCATCGGCGCTGCCGGCTCGTCGAAGCTGAGATCGGCGCCGGCGGCGACCGGCTGGTAGTCGCGGCCGTCAGGCGTCTTCTTCAGCGTCAGCGAGTAGGACGGCTTGCCGTCCGGATCGCGGAAATAGATCGGCGCGCCGGCTTCCGCCGCCTGCGCGGCTGAGGCGGCAAGATTTGCGCCCGGCCACGGCGGCAGGCCGCGACCAACATATGCGACGCCTGCCGCTGCAACGATCGCAGCGGCAACGCCTGCCAGTGCGAGCCGGTTCATTTCCCGGCCGTGACGACGAGCTTGCTTTCGACCGTGCCGGTCTCGCCCTGCACCTTCGCGCCGAGCGACAGCTGCCAACGCCCGGCCATGCCGAAGTTCGCCTTGAACCGATAGGTGCCGGGTTCGGTCCCCGGCATCGGCGTGACCTTGGTGGCCATCTCCTGCATGCCGTCCGGCGCCATGTCGAGCCGCGTCGCGAAGATCACGGCGTCAGGTACGGCCTTGCCGGTCTTCATGTTCATGAGCCGGACGGTGACGACCTTGTCCGGACCGGCCTGGACGGTCTGGTCGACGAGCTGGAATTCGTAATCCTTGATGTCGGCGAGCGCGACAGTGGCGGTGCCAGTCAGCGCTAGGCCGATGAGCGCGGCCGCTACGGCACGCGACGTATTGAACGACGTCATTTCGTTTCATTCCTCGATTGGATTTGGTCCGCCGCTTGCGCGGCATGCGACGTCCACGCGCCCCAGAGGTCGCGCGGCAGCACCGGCGCTTGCGGCGCCAGTCAGACCAAATGTCGAGGAGGATGGTCGGGAGGCGGGCGGACCAGCCCGTCAGCGACCAGATCGTCATGCGGATGCAATTGCAGCTGCGTCGACGGCCGCACCGCGAGGCCGACGGTCGATGGTCCCGCGTGCAGGACCTTCAACATGCAAATCGCAACCAGGGGACAATCCCGGCAATCATTGCTGTTCTGCTTGTCGGGGCAGCACGGCATATCGGCGGTCATGTCAGACATGTCCGCCATCTGGCTCATACCGGCCAGCGCAGATCCGGCCGCCGCGGGCACAGCCAGCGGCGCAATTGTCAGGCCTGCCGTCACGAGGACGGCGAGCAGCAATCTGAACAATTGGCGAACATTCATGTCGCGACAGTCTCACAAAGGACGGGTGCTGAAAAGGTCACCCTGTTCACAACTGCACCAGCGGGCGATTGGGTGGTTAATCGTTCATCCCGGCCTGGCGCCCGCATGCCGCGGCTATTGATATGGAGATTTCGGGCCACCGTGATAACGCCACGGCGTCCGGGTACCCTCCGGGGCACTTGCCGGTTGCAAGCCCGCCGCTCCCTGATCGTAGCCGAATGCAGACATCGGGTCGCGTTGCGCGGCAACCGTACCCGCCGGTGCGGTTTCTGAGGCCTCGTTGGGCAAGTATCTCCTGTCGGAGGCGGTCAGGCCCGCCTGCGCGGTTGCCGACGCCACCACCAGCGGCGCGAGGATTGAGAAGGCAAGAAGGCATTTGTTGATCGACATCATCGGCTCCATCATTTTCCTGAAGCGCATTGATTTGCGCTTCTGATCATGAGTTCGGAGCCAATGTTTCCCCGGTTACACGCTCACGCCGACGTGAGAGGTCTGGTCGCTGCCTTTCACCAGCGCAGCAGCCGCGGTCCTAGTAGCGCACCGGCAAGTGTGCACAGCACGATCGTGCCGCCGTACCACAGCGCGACAAAGGGCAACGAGTCGTCGGTGCAGTGGAGTGCATAGGCGACGGCGCTCACACCACCTGCGACAAGGCCGCCGAACGCCCCCGCCTGCACCAGATTGGTCGGCGCCGCCTTTCTGACTGCCCAGATCACCACGGCAAACGGCACGATCGCGATGATCGGAACCGAGATGAGGCATTCGAGCCATTGGTCTCCCATGACCATCCTGTCCCAGTGCGAGCTGGGGGCCTGTCCGAGGCTGATGGCGGCAAGCAGCATGATCGCCCCGAACGGGAGTGCGGCAAGTCCAAGCGAGATCTTTCGCTCGCCGCCCGGCCGCGCCAGCCGGGTCAGATAGACCGCCGCCGCGCCGACAGTCGCCAGCGCGAATGCGAGCTTCAGAAAGAGGAAGGTCACCGCGCGCGGCGTGGTCAGGTCGGCGCGGACGCCAAGCCCGGCAAGCACGAAGCCAAGCGCGGCGACCAGCGCCAGCCCGAGCGCGATAGCGACGGTCCGGCCGACCAGCCGCCGATCGACCGGCTCGACATTGTTGCTGAGCGTCGCGATGAGGTCATCGGTTTTCATGGCTTCGTCCTCCCGGCGATCAACGCGGCCAGAGCCTTCAGCCCGCGATGAATGCTGACCTTGACACTGGATTCCGATATGTCGCACCGCTGCGCCGCTTCTGCGACGCTCAATCCATCGAGCTTTACGGCCGCGATCGCACACTGCATGTTATCAGGCAATTGCTTGAGCAATCGCCTGAGGTCAAAGCTGCTCTCGGCGCCGATATGATCGTCATAGGCCGTGATGTCGTCGGCCTCATCGATCGGCACGTCGGCGCGCGAGGCCCGCGTGCGACGCAGGAAATCGATCAGCTTGTAGCGCGCGACCGCGTGTACCCAGGGCGTCAGTGGCTGTGCCGGGTCGTAGGTGTGCCGCTGGAGGTGAATTGCCAACACGGCCTCCTGCACCAGGTCCTCCGCCTCCGCCGCGCCGCGGCCGGTCCTCGCAAGCTTGCTCTTGTAGTAGGCACGCAAATGCCGGCTCAGGCGCTCCAGCAACGCCCGGTGGGCCGCCGCATCGCCATCCTGGCTGGCAAGCATCAGTGGCTTGAGCTCGTTTTCCGCGGTCGTCATGCAGCGCTTCTATGGTCTGGTTCGCTGAGGCGACCGGTTTGGTTACAGCCCGATCGGCCGGACCACGAATATTTTCGAAGCCGCGCCGGGTTTAGCTCAGTTCGCACATCATCCCGACAGTTTGCGGCTTCATCCCGGCTGGATAAGCCCGTCTTTGGCGACTGGCGATCACAATCCTGCCAGATGGGGCCTTGACCTGTGCAATCGCCGAAATGACATGAGGGACTGACCAACGGAGCCGCGGCCCATGCAACTCGTCTCCACCCTGACCTGTCCGGCCTGCGGATTTGCCGCGACCGAAACCATGCCGACCGATGCCTGCCAGTTCTTCTACGACTGCCGCGGCTGCGGCACCCGCCTCAAGCCGCTTGCCGGGGATTGCTGCGTGTTCTGCTCATACGGGACGGTCCCCTGCCCTCCGGTGCAGACGCGCGGCGCATGCTGTGGCGGATCAGGGGCAGCCTGAGCCCCCGCCACTGATTTGCCGGGCGGCGCACGCTCCCGCGGCGAAGATGTTTCGGTTTATCGGCTAGGCAGGCCCAGTCTCGCCGAGGCCAGCATGAAGCAAGCCCTGCGGCCGTCGATTCGAATGCGTCGCGTTAGTAGGACTGGGCGTAGGGTGCAGCATTCATCAGCAGCACACCAAAAAGAAGCACCAGATAGAGCATCGAAAACACGAACAAGCGACGAGCAGGCCGCCTTTCCTTGTCGTGGCTTCGACGTACCTGCCATGCGAGAAAGATCATGATCGCTCCCAGCATCGCCGCGGCCGCGCCATAGATGTCCCCCGCGAATCCCAGTGCATAGGGTAGCAGCGAGATCGGAACCAAAAGCGCGCTGTACAGAAGAATCTGGCGCTTTGTTTCGGTCTTGCCGGCGACCACCGGCAACATCGGCACACCGGCGCGGGCATAATCTCCAGCAAGATTGAGCGACAGCGCCCAGAAGTGGGGTGGCGTCCAGAGGAAGATGATCAAGAACAGGATGAGCGGCTCGAGCCCGACGCTTCCGGTGACCGCGACCCAGCCGATCACCGGAGGGAGTGCGCCAGCGGCACCGCCAATGACGATATTCTGCGGTGTTCGGCGTTTGAGCCACATCGTGTAGACCACGACGTAGAAGAAAATCGTGAAAGCAAGGAGTGCAGCAGCGGCCATGTTCAGCAAGGTGCCGAGGGCCAGGACCGCGCACGCGCCGAGCATCAATCCGAAAACCAGTGCTTCCGGGCGCGATACACGGCCGCCGGGAATTGGACGGATGGCAGTCCGCGCCATCACCGCATCGATGTCGGCATCGTACCACATGTTGAGCGCACCTGCGGCGCCGGCTCCCGCAGCTATGCAAGCAAGAGCAACGACGCCGGTGACGGGATCGATGCCGCCTGGTGCGACCATGAGACCGACCAGTGCGGTGAAGACGACCAGCGACATCACGCGCGGTTTCGTCAGTGCGACGTAGTCTCCGATGTTGGCATGGCTCCGGCGAAGAATTGAACGATTGATTTGCACGAGATTGATTCCTCGTCAGTTCGATACGCAAAAGGCCGTCGGTTGAAGGCCTCCTTCGCAGAGTCCCAGATGACGTGGCGAGTTCTCAGCCGTCCTGCCTCTAGCTCGCCGGCGCGAAAAACATGACCCGAAGCAGATGCGTATAGTCGGATTCGAACATCATGATCGCTACAAAGACCAGCACGAGCACCGGCGGCAACAGGATGGCGTAGGCCAACGCCAACCGCTCCCAGGCCATGTGCATGAACACGGCAACGATCAGGCCAGCCTTCAGCACCATGAACAGCAGGATCAGGGACCAGCGGAGATGGCCATGGATGCCGAAGAAGTCGACGAGGTATGAGCAGGTGCTGAGCACGAACAGCCATCCCCAGACCACGAGATAGAGCTTGATCGGATGCTGCTGGCCCTTGGCGTGCGTGGCTCCTGATGCGACTGCGTCGTGCACATACGCGTGCAGCCCATGTTGCGTTGCCTGCCCTTCCACATGTACCGCTGCGTTTGTCATGCGCCAACCTCACCAGAGATAGAAAAAGGCAAAGATGAACACCCACACCAGATCGACGAAGTGCCAGTACAGGCCCATGATCTCGACGATCTCGTAATACCCCCTGCGGCTCGTGAAGAAGCCGCGCCGCTCGACGTCGAAGTCTCCCCGCCAAACCTTTCGCGCGACGGCGATCAGGAAGATCACGCCGATGGTCACGTGGGTGCCGTGGAAACCGGTGATCATGAAGAAGCATGCGCCAAATTGCGGCGCGCCCCACGGGTTGCCCCACGGCCGCACGCCCTCCATGATCAGCTTGGTCCATTCGAAGGCCTGCATCCCGACGAACGTCGCGCCAAATGCCGCGGTGGCCAGCATCAAGGCTGCCGTTTTGGCGCGATCCCGGCGATAACCGAAGTTGACGGCCATCGCCATCGTGCCGCTGCTGCTGATCAGGATGAAAGTCATGATCGCGATCAGGATGAGCGGGATGTGCTTGCCGCCGAGATTGAGCGCGAAGACTTCGCTGGGATTGGGCCACGGCACGGTCGTCGACATTCGCGCCGTCATGTACGACAGCAGGAAGCAACTGAAGATGAAGGTGTCGCTCAGAAGGAAGATCCACATCATGGCCTTCCCCCAGGACACGTGCTTGAAGGCACGCTGGTCCGAGGCCCAGTCGGCGGCGATGCCGCGCAATCCGGGTATCGTGCCGGGCGACGTCTGGGGAGGTGCAAGTGTGGTTTCCGTCATCGCTTCCCGCCCTCGCTAGGTGAGTAACTGGCGACAGATGTCGATGAAATTGTCGGTCCAGCCCGTCAGCAGACCGAGCAAGATCAGCCACACCAGCAACAGGAAATGCCAATAGATGGCGCAGAGCTCCACGCTCAGGCGCATCTGCATCATCGGCGCGCCACGCCACACCTTGGCGGTCGTCCTGCCGAGCGCCACCAGACCGCCCATCAGATGCAGTCCGTGCACCGCGGTGATCAGGTAGAAGAAGGAATTGGCCGGATTGGACGCCACGAAATAGCCGGCGGCCTTCAGCTGCTGCCAGACCAACAGCTGCCCGGCCAGGAAGGTCACTGCGGATGCTCCGCCGATCAGCAGGCCGACGATCAAGCCGTCAATGTCGTCGCGTCGCGCGGCCATGTACGCCCATTGCAGCGCCACGCTGCTGACGACCAGCACGCCGGTATTGAACCACAACAGCCTGGGCAGGGGCAGCTCCCGCCAGTCCACCATGCTGTTGCGCATCGAGTAGGCGCTGATCAGGAGCGCGAACAACGAGCCGACGACCGCGAGAAACACGCCCAGTCCGATCTTCGCCGTCGGCACGGACGAACCGCGCTCACCGCGAAGATCGACGTCCACTCCTTGCTCGAGCCAGGGTTTGGCCGCCAGCCGTTGCTGCGAGAGCCACCATCCCGCGATCGCTGCGATTGTAACAGTGAACAGGATGATGGCACTCACGGATGGGCTCCCTGCGTCGCCAATCCGGCCGGCGGTTCATTCTGCGGCACAAAGTCCCTTGCGACGCCGGGCACGCTGTAATCGTAGGCCCAGCGATAGACGATGGGGAGCTCCTTGCCCCAGTTGCCATGCCCCGGCGGGGTTTCCGGTGTCTGCCACTCCAGCGAGGCGGCTCCCCAGGGATTGCTGCCGGCCTCTTTTCCCTTGAACAGGCTCCAGATGAGATTGAACAGGAAGACAAGCTGGGCGAAGCCGACAATCAGCGCCGCCACGCTCATGAACGCATTGAGGTCGTGGGCGGATGCCGGGACGAAGGTCGTCTCGCCGATGTCGTGATAGCGGCGGGGCATCCCGAGCAGGCCCAGATAGTGCATGGGGAAGAAGACCGCATAGGCCCCGATGAACGTCACCCAGAAGTGGAAACGTCCAAGCGCCTCATTGAGCATCCGTCCGGTGACTTTCGGATACCAGTGATAGAGCCCGCCAAACACGGCCATGATCGGCGCGATACCCATCACCATGTGGAAGTGCGCGACGACGAACATCGTGTCGGACAGCGGAACGTCCACAACCACGTTCCCGAGAAACAGTCCGGTCAGGCCGCCGTTCACGAATGTGATGATGAACGCGAGCGCGAACAGCATCGGCACCGTGAGATGGATGTCGCCGCGCCACAGGGTCAGCACCCAGTTGTAGACCTTGATCGCAGTCGGGATGGCGATGATGAGTGTCGTGGTGGCGAAGAAGAACCCGAAATACGGGTTCATTCCGCTCACATACATGTGGTGCGCCCATACGACGAAGCTGAGCGCACCGATTGCCACGATCGCCCAAACCATCATGCGATAGCCGAAGATGTTTTTTCGCGCGTGGACGCTGATCAGATCGGAAATGATGCCGAAGGCCGGCAAGGCGACGATGTAGACTTCGGGGTGGCCGAAGAACCAGAACAAATGCTGGAACAGGATCGGGCTGCCGCCGCCGTACTTCGTCAGCTGGCCCATCTCGACCAGCGTCGGCATGAAGAAGCTGGTTCCCAGGAGGCGGTCCAGCAGCAGCATGACCGAGGCGACGAACAGCGCCGGGAAGGCCAGCAGCGCCATCACGGTGGCCGTGAAGATGCCCCACACCGTCAGCGGCATCCGCATCAATGTCATGCCGCGCGTGCGGGCCTGCAGCACCGTCACCACATAATTGAGCCCGCCCATCGTGAAGCCGATGATGAACAGGATCAGCGAGGCCAGCATGAGAACGATGCCCCAATCCTGCCCGGGGGTACCGGAGAGAATCGCCTGGGGTGGATAAAGCGTCCAGCCTGCGCCGGTCGGCCCGCCGGGCACGAAGAACGTCGCGACCAGCACCAGCACGGCGAGCAGGTAGACCCAGTAGCTCAGCATGTTCACGTAGGGGAAGACCATGTCGCGCGCACCGACCATCAGCGGGATGAGGTAGTTGCCGAAGCCGCCGAGGAACAACGCCGTGAGCAGGTAGATCACCATGATCATGCCGTGCATGGTGATGAACTGAAGGTACTGATTGGCATCGATAAAGGAGAATGTGCCGGGAAATCCCAGTTGCAGCCGCATCATCCACGACAGCACCAGCGCAACCATCCCGATCGACATCGCCGTGATCGAGTACTGGACGGCGATCACCTTGGCGTCTTGCGAAAAGACGTATCTCGTCCACCAGCTATGCGGGTGATAGAGCTCGACCTCACCTACTTCGGCGGGCGGGATGCCTGCGACCTCATCAAACGGGATATCGACCATCGGAATAGCCTCCTTGGTCTTCCGCTCAGCGACGAGTTCACCTCATATCGGGCTGATCCTCGTCGGCATGTTCATTCGCTTCCAGTCTTGTACGCGGCCTTCGCGACGTCGTGCTGGCCTGACAACTCCGCAAACGTCCGCTGCTTCTCCAGCCACGCGTGATATTCTTTCGCTTCCTGCACGATGACCCTGCTCCGCATCTGCGCGTGCGCGGTACCACACAGCTCCGCACAGAGGACGTCGAATGTTCCGGTGCGGGTGGGCGTGAACCAGTAATAGGTCACCGAGCCCGGTATCATGTCCATCTTGGCCCGGAACTCGGGCACGTAGAAATCATGCAGAACGTCGATTGAGCGAAGCAACACCTTCACCGGCTTCCCAACCGGCAGATGCAGATCGTCGCTTTGAACGACGATGTCGTCCTGTCCGTTCGGATCGTTGGGATTCAACCCCAGAGGATTGTCGGGACTGATCAGGCGCGCATCTGACGTGCCGAGCCGGCCGTCTTTTCCCGGAAGCCGATAACTCCACATCCACTGTTGTCCAACGACCTCGACGTCGGTCGCGTCGTCGGGGACGGTGACGAACTGGTGCCAGACGACCAGGCCGGGCGCCAACATGGCGGCGACGCCGACTGCCGTCACGATGCTGAGCCACCATTCGAGCTTCTTGTTTTCGGGATTGTAGGCGGCCCGCCGTCCCTCCTTGTGGTGGAAGCGGAACACGCAGTAAGCCATGAACGCGATGACCGCGCAGAAAACCGCACCGGTGATCCAGAACGTCAGATTGATCGTGTCGTCGATGTAGCGCCAATTCGAGGCGATCGGCGTCCACCACCACGGGCTGTAGATGTGAAACAGCACCGAGGCGACTGCAACCAGGAGCAGTACGAGCGCGACAGCCATCCCTCATTCCTCCTTGCCATTGAAGGCTACGGAGACGAACGAAAGGGCGGAGCTCACGTCAAAGGTATGGTGTCAAAGGTATGGTGTCACGGACACCATCACCGTGCCTTTTGCCTCGCCCATTCTGCCGGTCGCGACGCTGGGACATCATGACAAAGGATCAACGTCACGGCCGCAATCTCATCGGAGCTTGGGGGCGTTCAGTGCATTCAAGATGGTACTCGTCGAGCCCGGCGTCAATAGAGGAGTATGTCCCGCCTCTGTCCGGCGCGCGTTGGCGCGAATGCATTGCGTGCCGGAGCGCACCGATCGGGACCCGCCATCGGATGGTGCATCGCAAAACCTGGCCTGTGCGATTGCACAATTTTCCCGACCGCGTTCGCCATCTTGCTTCTGCTGCGTATCGGACTAGTTTGATTGGACCGGTTGCGACGGATGTCGTCCGGCAAGCTCCTTCTGGTTGAATCTGATTTGCCGGACTCAGTCGCGATTTTCGCGCATGAGGCGGATGTGCGTGTGTTGATGGCGCTCCGTTCCCCTGCGGGCACAAGCAAGGAGACCGGAACCATGACCACCGTATTCGCACGACCCAAACTACAATTGTTCGGCGTCTCGACCGCCTTTGTCGTTCGCAAGATCAGCTTTTCCGACCTGGGCGACGCGCTGCGCCTGGGCTGGGAAGACTTCAAGGCCATCCCGACCCACGCAATCGTCCTGTGCGTGATGTACCCCGTCCTCGGACTTGTCCTGTTCAGACTTGTGATCGGCTATTCGGTGCTGCCGCTGCTGTTTCCGCTCGCCGCCGGCTTCGCCCTGATCGGTCCTTTCGCCGGATTAGGCCTCTACGAACTGAGCCGCCGCCGCGACCGGGGAGAGGAGCCAGGAGCCTGGGATGCAATGCAGGTGCTGCGCGCGCCGTCGTTTGGCGCCATGCTCGAACTTGGCATTCTGCTGTTCGTTCTGTTCGGGGTCTGGATCGCCGCCGCGGACGCGATCTACATTGCGACTTTCGGCTATGCTCCGGCTGCGAGCATTCCTGATTTCGCAGAGCGCGTGTTGACGACGCCCGAAGGCTGGTCGCTCATCATCGTCGGATGCGGCGTCGGCTTCCTTTTCGCCCTGGTTGCCCTGTGCGTCAGCGTCGTGTCGTTTCCACTGATGCTCGACCGCCATGCGACAGCGATCGATGCGATCCGCACCTCGATACGGGCCGTGATGATGAATCCAATTGAGATGGCCGCGTGGGGATTGATCGTTGCGGTATTGCTGGCCGTGGGCTCACTGCCATTCTTCGTCGGTCTCTGCGTCGTTCTGCCGGTGCTTGGTCATGCGACCTGGCATCTTTACAGGAAGGTGATCGAGCCCGACCCGAATCCTCCGCAAGAAGAGCCCCGCCCGCCGATCGGTCATCGCTACGCGGCCGATTTCCCGGCCTCGCTCTTCCCGTGGAGCCGTGAGCGTTAGTGATACCGGCGCGAGCTGGATCGCTCGCGGGGCATGGCGGACGTAGCTGTTGTCGCGCCGATGGCGATTGACGTCTCCCGTTGATTGTCTCTTTGGAGGCAGGTAAAGCGCTTGCGCAATTCGACGCTGATCGCGCCGGCGTCCCCCGGTGCGACGACCGCTCCATTGCCAGGTGCTCATCATGGCTTCTCCCGACGCATTGGCTGCCGTCTTCACTCATATCGAAGCCAACCGCGACAGCTTCCTGCAGCGCCTGATCGCTTATCTGCGCCATCCGAGCATCAGTGCCGAGAACATCGGCATCGCCGAGGTCGGCGCCCTGCTGGTCGAGATGCTCACAGGGATCGGCCTCGAAGCCGGCCTTGTCCCGACGGAGGGTTATCCGATGGTGGTGGCGCGCTGGGAGAAGGCACCGGGCAAGCCGACCGTCCTGCTGTACGGACACTATGACGTGCAGCCGGCCGACCCGCTCGAGAAATGGATATCGCCGCCCTTCGAGCCGACGATCCGGGACGGCCGGCTCTATGCACGCGGCGTCGGTGACAACAAGGGCCAGCACCTCGCCCAGATCCTGGCGATCGAATCCCATCTCAAGGTGCACGGCGAACTGCCCTGCAACGTCATCCTGCTGCTGGAGGGCGAGGAGGAGATCGGCAGCCCGCACATCGCCGGTTTCGTGCGCGCCAACGCGCATCTCTTGAAGGCCGATCTTGCCGTCACCGCCGACGGCCCGCGCCATGCCAGCGGCGCACCGACGATCAAGTTCGGCTCGCGCGGCGTCGTCTCCTTCGAGCTGCGCTGCCGCCATGCCAGCCGCGACGTCCATTCCGGCAACTTCGGCGGCGTTGTGCCGAACCCGATCTGGACGCTGGTCCACCTTCTCGGCACCATGAAGAACGCAGCCGGGGAGATCACCATCGAGGGGCTGCACGATGCCGTCGAGCCGCCGGCGGCTGAGGAACTGGCGGCGATCGAGCGCCTGCCGCTCGATATCGAGGCCGTCAAAGCGAGCCTTGCACTGAAGCGCCTCGACGCGCCCGCCGACCGCCCCTTCTACGACCGTCTCTGCTTCCAGCCGACGCTGACCATCAACGGCTTCCACGGCGGCTATGGCGGCCCCGGCACCAAGACCGTGCTGCCGAACGAGGCCTTCGTCAAATGCGACATCCGTCTCGTCGAAGCTCAGGACGCCGAGGACATCCTGCGCAAGGTCCGCGCTCACGTCGCCAAGCATGCGCCCGAGGTCGAATTCGTCGCTGCAGACATGGGGATGCAGCCCTCGAAGACGCCGATCGCCTCGCCCTACACCGCGCCGCTGCGCCGCGCCTTCGTTGCCGCCCATGGCCAGGAGCCGCTGCTGATACCGGCCGGCTTCGGCAGTCTGCCCAACTACGTTTTCACCAAGCTCCTGGGCATCCCTGCCTTCGTCACGCCCTATGCCAATCCGGACGAAGCCAACCATGCGCCGAACGAAAACATGACGCTGGACTGCTTCTACAGCGGCTTGCGCACCGGGGCCGCATTGTTGCACGAGCTCGGCCAGTTCCGGCGCGAGGGCTAGACCCGGCCTGTCGAGGCAATAAAACAAGACCCGTAAGGCCATCGCACAGGGAAAGCCGGGATTGCTCCGGTTACACCTGTGGCCCTACCTCCCCGTGCTTTTTGTTGCACCGGACCCATGGCTGCGATCGGCACCCGGCTTTCCCTGCGCCCTCTTCAAGCGAGAGGGCGCGCGAGCCGAAGTCACCCTCGACCCGCGAAGCACAGCCGTGCCATCCCTCAATCGGTCACGCCTGCTTCAACACCGCCGGATCGACCGGCATCTTTCGCAGCCGCTTGCCGGTCGCCGCGAAGATCGCATTGCTGATCGCAGGCACGATTCCCGATGTCCCGGTCTCGCCCATGCCGCCGGGCGGCTCGGTGCTCGGCACGATATGGACCTCGATGGCCGGCGCCTGATCGATCCGCAGCATCTGGTAGCTGTCGAAATTGCTCTGCTCGACGCGACCGTCCTTCAGCGTGATTTCGCCGTAGAGCGCGGCGGTGACCCCGAAATTGATGCCACTCTGCAGCTGCGCCTGCACGGTGTCGGGATTGACCACGGTGCCGCAGTCCATCGCGCAGACGACGCGGTGGACGCGGACCGAACCGTCCTTGGCCACCTCGATCTCGGCAATCTGTGCGAGGTAGCTGCCGAACACGAATTGCAGCGACACGCCGCGGCCGCGCCCGGCCGGCAGCTTGCCGCCCCAACCGGCCTTGGCCGCCGCGAGCTCGAGCGCCGCCTTGGCGCGTGGCGACTTGCCGAGCAGCGCCCGGCGATAATCGACCGGATCCTGCTTGGCGGCCGCCGCCATCTCGTCGATCATGCTTTCGGTGACGAACACGTTGTGCGAGGGCCCGACGCTGCGCCAGAACGCGGTCGGAATGCCGGGCGGCTCGACCCGGACATATTCGACGTGGAAGTTCGGAATGTCATAGACGAGATCGATCGCACCTTCTGTCGTGTCGGGGTCGAGACCGTTGCGGAACGCCGGCGGCGCCCATCGCGCAATGACGGAAGATCCCGCGAACCGATTGTTCCAGGCCACCGGCTTGCCCGATGCATCGAGACCGACCGCAATCCGGTCGCACCAGTACGGCCGGTACATGTCGTGCTGGATGTCCTCCTCGCGGGTCCACACCACCTTGACCGGCGCATCGACCTGCTTTGCGATCTGCACGGCGCGGATGACACCATCGACCTCGAGCCTGCGGCCAAAGCCGCCGCCGAGCAGATGATTGTGCACCACCACCTTCTCCGGCGGCAGGTCCAGCATCTTCGCGGCCACCGCCTGCACGCGCGACAGCGCCTGGTTGCCGACCCAGATTTCGCAGCCGTCGGCGCGAACATGCACGGTGCAGTTCATCGGCTCCATCGTCGCATGGGCGAGGAACGGCAGCTGATAGGTCGCCTCGAGCTTCGTCGCCGCGCCCGCCAGCGCCTTGTCGGCGTCGCCGATATTCTGCGCGACCGCGCCGGGCTTCGTGGTGGCGGCTTCGAGCTCGCGCGCGATATCTGACGTGGCGAGCTTGGCGTGAGCGCCCTCGTCCCATTCGATCGTGAGCGCCGCGAGACCTTTCTTCGCCGCCCCCATGTGATCGGCCACCACGGCGACGGCGTCATCGAGCTTCACGATCTGGCGCACGCCGTTGACGGCCTTCGCCGCCGCATCATCCACGCGCTTGATCCGCCCGCCGAACACCGGCGACTGCGCCAGCGTCGCGATCTTCACGCCGGGTGGCCGTGCGTCGATGCCGTAGACCGCCGAGCCGTTGATCTTGGAGGGCGTATCGAGCCGCTTGGCCGGCGTGCCGATCAGCTTGAACTCGGCCGGGCTCTTCAGCGTCACATTCTCCGGCACCGGCATCTGCGCCGCGTCGGCCGCCAATTCGCCGTAACCGAGCTTGCGTCCCGAGGCTGCATGATGCACCTCACCGTTCTCGGCGCGGCACGAGCCCGCCTCGACGTTCCAGCGCTTGGCGGCGGCTGCGACCAGCATCGCCTTCGCGGTGGCGCCGGCTTTCCGCATCGGCTGCCAGGCGCCGCGCATCGCATTCGAATTGCCGGTCGCTTGCACGCCGAGCAGCGGGTTGGCATAGAGCTTGTCGCTCGGCGGCGCATGCTCGAGCTGCACCTGCGTCAAGCCGATCTCGAGCTCCTCGGCGATCAGCATCGGGATCGAGGTGTAGGTGCCCTGCCCCATCTCGACATAGGGCATGGTCAGCACGACCTTGCCGTCGCCGCCGATCCGAATGAAGGCATTCGGCGCGAAGTCACCGGCGGCCGCGGCTTCGCCCTCGCGGCTCGCGAACGGCAGGCTCACGCTAAGTAACAGGCCGCCGCCTGCGATCGCGCTGGCGCGGAGGAAGTTGCGGCGCGACAGATCGGCGGAGCGCTCAGACACATTGTTCATCAGCGTCATGATCAACCTCCCGACTGCGCGGCTTGCTTGATGGCTTCGCGAATGCGGACATAGGTCCCGCAGCGGCAGATATTCCCCGACATCGCGTCGTCTATATCGGCATCGGTCGGCTTCGGCTTGCCTGCGAGCAAGGCGGCGGCGGACATGATCTGCCCGGACTGGCAGTAGCCGCATTGCGGCACCTCATGCGCGAGCCAGGCGTCCTGGATCTTCTTGCCCGCCGGCGTCTTGCCGACCGCCTCGATGGTCGTGATCTTGGAGTCGCCGATGCTGTCGATCGTCGTGATGCAGGAACGCACCGCGCTATCATCGAGATGCACCGTACAGGCGCCGCACAGCGCCATGCCGCAGCCGAATTTGGTGCCGGTCATGCCGAGCACGTCGCGCAGCACCCACAGCAGCGGCGTATCGCCATCGGCATCGACCGAATGACTGGTCCCATTGATCATGATCTGGAAAGGCATCCTGACACTCCTGTCCTGGTTCGAGACCCGCCCGGACTGCGCCCCTCCGGGCGCAACCGCGACATTCCAAAGCGATTGAACGCGCATTCGCGCCGATTGCTCACTTGTGGTAATAAATCCAATTCCAATGCAGCGTAACTGGCGCGATGATGCGCAATGAAATAACCATTGGTTTATAATCCATGGACCGACTGACCAGCATGTCCGTGTTCGCCCGCGTCGCCGATCTCGGGTCGTTCACCGCGGCGGCCAAAGAGCTGCGGATCTCGCCGACCATGATCGGCAAGCATATCCGTTTTCTCGAGGACCGGCTCGGCTCGCAATTGATCAACCGGTCGACCCGGCGGCAGGGTCTCACCGAGCTCGGCCGCAGTTATCTCGATCACTGCAAGCAGTTGCTGGAACAGGCCGAGGCCGGCGACGCGCTGGTCGAGGAGGCGTTGAGCGCGCCGCGCGGCAAGCTGCGCGTGGCGACCTCGGTCGCCTTCGGGTCGTACAGCCTGGCGCCCGCGCTGGTCCGCTTCATGAAGAGATATCCGGAAGTCTCGGTCGACCTCATCCTCAGCGACAAGATGGTCGATCTGCTCGAGGAAGGCCTCGACGCCGCGATCCGCGTCGGCACCCTGACCGACTCCACCATGATGTCGCGCTCGCTGTCGCCCTACACCGGCGTCGTCTGCGCCGCGCCAGGCTATCTCGCCGAACACGGCACACCAACGCACCCGGGGGATCTCATCCACCATGAATGCCTGCGCTATCCCGGCTGGTCGGACGGGCAGCGATGGACCTTCGTCGGACCGGAGGGCGAAGTGCATGTCGATGTCGGGAGCCGCCTCTTCATCAACAGCGCGTTCGGCATCCGCTATGCGGCGCTGGCCGGCGCCGGCATCGTGCTGATGCGCGACGAGCTGCTGGCCGACGATATCGCCGCGGGCCGGCTGCAGGTGCTGCTGCCGAACTACTCGACGCAAAGCCGCGCACGCCAGATCCTGTGGCCGAAGCACCGCAAGATGACCCCGAAGCTCCGCGCGCTGATCGACTTCATCGTGGAGACCTATGGCTGAGACCGATTGACCCAGTGCAATTCGGAAGATCATGTCGCGAGAACGCGGATGTATGACTCACCGCCGCGCAACACATTCGCTGTCGTCCCGGCGAAAGCCGGGACCCATAACCACCGAAGGGTGATTGTTGCGCGACGCTGGGGCCACAGCCCTCTTCAACAACACGACCCTGTGGTTATGGGTCCCTGCTTTCGCAGGGACGACGATCGGGATGCAGGAACGCGCCAGACATTCGATGTCGTCCTGGCGAAAACCAGGACGACGACAATATTGCCACGGGCAGCGCAACAACTCACTGTCGTCCCTGCGAAAGCAGGGACCCATAACCACCAATGTAAATTGATGCGCGCCGCTGGAACGACGAGTCCCGCTGACAACATCCGCCGCGGCGTATGGGTCCCTGCTTTCGCAGGGACGACGGCGGTATGCGTGGCGCCGGCGACGCAATCCACGCCGCCACCTTCCCCTCACTTCACCAGCGCCTCGACCTCCTTGCGGAAGGCCTGGCGCGAGCCGTCGCGGGAGTAGAACATGTGGCCGCCGGGATAGACCACGAGCTTGGTGCGGCTCGGACCCGCGAAGGCCGGCAGCTGGTCGAGGATGATCTTCGAGGCGAAGTAAGGCGTTGCGAGATCGAACAGGCCGTGACCGATCAGGAGCTTCAGCTTGGGGTCGAGCGCCAACATCTGGCGCAGCTGCGTCACCGATTCCGGCGGGCTGATGCCGTGGCCGAACTCCCAGCCCTTGCTCACGCTTTCGCTCAGCAGATGATAGGAGCCGTCCGGCCGCCAGTTCAGTCTGCGCGTCGTGAGGTCGACGGCGGCGCTGGTCAGCGGCGCCATCAAGGGATCGCCGGACGGATCGTTGAAGCGGAAGGAGCTGGAGTCCGGATAGGGATCGAAGCCTTCGATCGAGGCGTCGTAGCGGCCGGTCACCTTGCCGTTCTTGCGATCGAACTCGCGGCGGAATTCGCCGATGTCGAAGCGGCCGGCGAGCCTGCGGCTCACCGCCGGATCGATGCCGGTCAGGCTCGCGACCTTGTCGGCGAGCCGCGCGGTGGCCTCGGTATCGGCCTGCCCCTTGACGAGATCGAGCAGGAAATCGCCGCGCGCGTAGCTCTCGACGTCGGCAAGATCCTCGCGCGTCACCGGCCCCTTGGCCTGTCGCGCGACCGCCGTCATGGTCGGCAGGCTCGCGACATATTGCAGGAGGCTGGAGCCGGTATAGTCGCGGAAATCGAGCACCGGCGAGATCAGGATCAGGCCGCGTACGCCGACACCCTGCTGCATTTGCAGATTGCGCACCACCTTGGGTCCGCGAATGCCGCCATAGCTTTCGCCGGCGACGTATTTCGGCGAGGTCAGCCGGTCGTATTTCTCCAGCCAGCGGCGGATCACCAGCGCGACCGAATTGGCATCGCCATCGACGGTGAAGAAGCGCTTGCGCGCATCCTCCGAGGTGGTGACGAAACGGCTGTAGCCGGTGCCGACCGGATCGATGAAGACAAGATCGGTGAAATCGAGCCAGGTGTCGGCATTCGGCTGCAGCTCGGGCGAGGCCGAGGCCACCGCTCCGTCGAACGGCAGTCGCCACGGCCCGACATTGCCGAATTGCAGCCAGGCGGACGCGGAGCCCGGCCCGCCGTTGAACAGCAACGTCACCGGCCGGCTCGCCTTCTCGGCGCCGTCGAGCTGATAGGAGGTGTAGGCGATGTCGGCGAGCGGCTCACCCTTGTCGTCGAACACGCGGATCGAGCCCGCGGTCGCGCTGAAGGCGAGCGTGCGTCCGGGCAGCGCGACCGATTGCTTGGTCGTGGAATCCGACGGCAGGCGGTGCTGCTCGGCGGCAGGCGCGTTGGCCGCGGCGCTGGCGCTGGAGCCGGTCTCGCCGCGCCCTGCCCGTCCCTTCTGGCCGCTTGGGTTCTGGCCGCTTGGGGCCTGCGCGCTCGGCGACGGCGACGGCTGCGGGGTCTCGTCGTCGGCCCGCACCGCGGTTGCGAGGCAGGCCACCAGCAACGCCGCGGTGAGCTGTGTCGCAAAACTGTTAGCCATGCCGTTCACTCCCTGGGCCGACATTTACGCATATCACCAGCGAACTGCGCTAGTGTGGCGGCACCCGTTGGGCATCGGGTCTCTTACGGGACCATCTCGACAAGGCCGCCCGGGATGTATAGACGAGCGCGGCGTGTTCCGTGCCAAACGAGTTCGTGAGCGATGGCTAGCTCCAAGCGGTATGACAAGATCGCCTTCGTCGCCAGCGCGAGCTCGGAAGCGCAGACGGCGCTCGAGCAGCTGACCGCGATGTACGGCAACCATTCGGCCGCCGATGCCGACGTTGTGGTTGCGCTCGGCGGCGATGGATTGATGCTGCAGACGCTGCACGCCAACATGCGCAGCGGCAAGCCGATCTACGGCATGCACCGCGGCACCGTCGGCTTCCTGATGAACGAATATTCGACGCACGATCTGCGCACGCGGCTGGCGGCTTCGCGGGAGTCGCTGATCAATCCGCTGCTGATGCGCGCGACCGACATCCATGGCGCGGTGCATCTGCATCACGCCATCAACGAGGTCGCGCTGTTCCGGCAGACCTACCAGGTCGCCAAGCTGCGCATCCTGATCGATGAGCATGAGCGGATGCCCGAGCTGATGGCCGATGGCATCCTGGTGGCGACGCCGGCCGGGTCGACCGCCTACAATCTCTCCGCCCAGGGGCCGATCCTGCCGATCAACGCGGCGCTGCTGGCGCTGACCCCGATCAGCGCGTTCCGGCCGCGGCGCTGGCGCGGCGCGCTGCTGCCGAATTCCGCCTTCGTGGTGATCGAGGTAATCGAGGACGAGAAGCGCCCGGTCGCCGCGGTCGCCGACCATGACGAGGTCCGCGATGTCCGCCGGGTCGAGGTCTTGTCCGACAAGACGATCGCGATGCGGATGCTGTTCGATCCCGGCCACTCGCTCGAAGAGCGTATCCTGCGCGAGCAGTTCGGCTACTGACGGCGCACGGCCCCACCCTGCCCGGCAACCAATCATTAACCCCGGGCGGGATATGGTTAACGCTGGGTAATACCGCATTGGCCCGGTATGCCCGTTCGGGACCGGACCATGTATCGCATCGATTTCAACAAGCTGCGATTTTTGATTTGCGACGACAATCCGCACATGCGCCGCATCCTGCGGACGCTGTTGCATTCGTTCGGCGCGCGCGAGGTGTATGAGGCCGAGGACGGCGCCACCGCGCTCGAGATGTACACCCATTACGTGCCCGACATCGTCATCACCGACTGGTCGATGCCGATCTTCGACGGGCTCGAGCTCGCGCAGATGATCCGGCAGCCGGAATCCAAAGGCAATCCCTACGCGCCGATCATCATGCTGACCGGGCATTCCGAGAAGCGCCGCGTCACGGTGGCGCGCGATGCCGGCGTCACCGAATTCCTGGCCAAGCCGATCTCGGCCAAGGGCCTCTACCAGCGCATCATGAACGTGGTCGCCAATCCGCGCCCGTTCATCAAGACCAAGACCTATTTCGGTCCCGACCGCCGCCGCAACACCACCAACACCTATATCGGCCCCGAACGCCGCGGCAGCGGCGAGGTCGAAATCCTGCAACAGCCGTCGCTGCTCGAGAAGGCGCGCTCGACCATTTAGGATATCGCCATGGCGAAAGACAAAACCGGGACGATCGAGGTCAAGAGCTTCGGCACCCATCACGTCATCACGCAGCCGAACCCGCTGCGCAAGGTGCTGCTGCGCGTCCCCGAGAGCGATCTCGACGATCCGGTCGGCCGCGCCGAAAAGGCGCTCGCCGGGCTGTCGGGCGAGTTCAAGGAATGGATGACGATCGAGGCCGACCGCCTCTCCGCCGCGCACGCCACGGTGCAGCGCGAGGGCTTCAACGACAAGACGCGCGAGGAGCTGTTCCGCGCCGCGCACGACATCAAGGGCGATGCCGCGACATTCGGTTATCCCTCGGCGGCGGCGGCAGCCGAAAGCCTGTGCCGCATCATCGAGCACGCGCCTGACCTCGCCACGGTGCCGGCGCAGCTGATTGCCCACCACATCAACGCCGTGCAGGCGATCGTGCGGAACCGCACCAAGCTCGACACCGCGGTCGTGGCCGGCGTGCTGAGCAAGCAGCTCCGCGGTATCGCCGATGAATTCCTGACCCACGCCAACCGCGACCGCCCCGAGCATCTCGAGGCCATCCTCGCGCCGAGCATCGTACCCGGCGAATAGCCGCGCGCCGCGGCGGCGGCCACGGCTTCAATCATCGTCGATCACGGGAAAACGCGGCCCTCAGGCCGCGATCAGATCGTCGTCGTAAGGCAGCACCGCGACCGCGTCTTCCGCGGCGAGCTCCTCACAGAACATGCGCGCATCCTCGCGGGCTGATTCCGTCGCGAAGCGGCGCAGCAGGATCAGCAGCGGTTCGGCGGCCGAATGATCGGTCTCGCAATGGGTCAGCACGCGCTCGACCATGCGGCGATGCAGCCGCGCGGCACCGTCGCCGCTGTCGACATAGCCGACCTCGTGGCTGGCCTCGAGCGCGACGCGGAACGCCGCGTAGGTGGATTCCGGCAGGCCGGCGCGCCGCAGCAGCGCCTGCAGGCCGTTGCCGCCGCGGTCATTCAACAGCGCGGAAACCCGGCCATAGGGCAGTCCGGACAATTCGGCGAGCGCGGCCCCGAACAAATCGAGATTGCCCGACAGCAGCGCGCGCAGGATCAACCCGGCGGTGAGCTGGCCGGTGGCGCGCAGATGCGTGATCAGGTTCTGCATGTCGTCGCCGAAGGCACGCGCGGCGATGTTCACCGTGGAGCGCTCCTTCGCCTCGCCGGCGATGCGGTCGGCGCGGTCGGCGCCGAGCCAGTTTCGCGCGACGACGAACTGCGCCAGCGTGTCGGAGAGCTTTGCGACCAGCGCGAGCCGCGTCGCCGACGGCAAATCTTCCAGATGCAGCATCGATTCCCGGATGGCGGCGAGATGGCCGTGGCGCTCGACGATGCGGTCCCAGGAGAACGGCGCAAGCCCGGCGTAGGGATTCTCGATCAGCTCGAGCGCGGCTGCCGCCGACCCGACTTCGGCGATCGCCGCGGCGACCGAGGCCGGCAGATTGGCGCGGCGCGCGATCGCGCACTGCATCTCGTCGGAGCCGGTCGCGACGATGTCGACCAGGTCGGCATCGATCAGCAGCGGTGAATGCTCCAGCACCGGCAGCGCGATCGCCGGCTGGTCGGCCGACAGCGCCTGCACGATCGTAGCCGGCGCCTCCGCGCTGTATGCAAATACCTCGGCCATCGCCTGTCGCACCAACGGCGACGGGTCGTCGAGCAGCATCAGCAGCGCGCCTTCGGCTGCGATGCGGTCGTCCTCGGTGAGATCCGAAATGAGCCAGGCCCGGGCCAACGCCCGCGTCGCCTCTGCCCGCTCGCCTGCTGGAGCGGTCCTAATCCAACTAATGAACTGCCGAACGATCATGGTCCTGCCGGCTTACGCAACGAGACGGCATCGACCTACGATGCCAACTACAAGGAAAAATAAACCATGACGCTTAACAAAGGGTTCACCATAAACGTTTGGGATTATTGACGTTTCGTTAAGATGGCCACGGCGCGCCAACGCACCTGCGAGACAGCAACGCTAGCCGCTGCTGTAGGTGCCGTTCGGGTCGCTGAACAGATCAAGCCGCCCGGGCGCGCGGACCTTTGGCGTCGCCGACGTGGTCAGCGATGCGGAATTGCCCCACAGTTCCTGCACCGCCGGCGAGATCGGCTCCGAACGGTCGCCGCCCTGGTAGAGCGAGCGGAAGGCCGGCGCCGGCTGTGCCGATGCGACGGCCGAGGTCGCACCGGCCGATGAGGCCGCGCGGGCATTCGGGAAGGTCGAAAGATAGGACGCGGTGTCCATGGCCGGCGCTTGTGTCGGCGCAGCGCTCGCGATCGCGTAGGGGCTCATGGTGTCGCCGCCCGCCGCGGCAAAGGCCGTGCGCGTGTCCTTCGAATTCGCAGCCGCGGCGTAGCGTGTGGTCAACACCGAATAGACCTGGCTGACGCTGCGCGCGCTGCCCGACTTGTCGTAGAAGATCGACTGGTTGGCGGCGGCCGCTTTCGGAAACATCGCGGCGGCATTGGCGCTCGGACTGTCCTCGGCGTTCGAGATCAGCTTGCCGGCGCCGCCGACGCCCATGAAATGCGCCATATAGAGCTCGGCATCGGTCGGACGACGGCCGAGCGTGCCGGTGAGCTTGAAGCTGTTGGATTGAGTCAGCACCGCCGCCATCGACGACGCCGCATCGGGATCGTCGCGCAACTTCATCACCGCGTTGCGCGCGGAGGGATCGCTGACCGAATAGCTGCCGTCGGAATTCTTGGTGATGGCGTCGGCATATTGGCCGTAGCCGAGCTGGCTTCCGGCCTCCTTGACGGTGCCGAGCCAGGTCTGGTCGATGAATTGATAAAGCCCATGCGCCGACGAGGTCGTGGCGCCCGCCCGCGGATTGAAATTGGATTCCATCTTCGCGGTCGTGAGCAAATATTCGAAGCTCGTGCCGGTGGTCGCGGCCGCCTGCTTGATCGAACCGGCGACCTTCAGGCGCGAAGCATCGACACCTGCCGAAGCCGTCGCATTGAAGAGGTCGACCGCCATCTGTCCGGGTGCCTTGCCGGGCGCCGGCAATCGGCACCCATGTCCCGACAACCTGCCGCAATTATGGTTAATGGCACGTTAAGATCCAGAGAGCCGAGCAGGACCCGCTATTTGCGGTAGACCTGCGCCGGATCGAACAGCCGCTCGGCGTCGACAAAGGACAGGCTGACATTGCCGCCCTCGCCCTTCACGGCGCGATAGAAGCAGGAGCGCCGTCCGGTGTGGCAGGCGGCGCCGATCTGCTCGACCTTGATCCACACCGCGTCCTGATCGCAATCCATCCGGATCTCGATCACGCGCTGGGTCTGGCCCGAGCTCTCGCCCTTGCGCCACAGCGCATTGCGCGAGCGGCTGAAGTACCAGCCTTCGCCGGTCGCGATCGTCTTGCGCAGGGCTTCGTCGTTCATGTGCGCGACCATCAGCACGTCGCCGGTCGCGGCATCGGTCGCGACGCAGGTCACAAGACCTGTCGCGTCGAATTTGGGCTGGAAGGCCAGCCCTTCTTCGCGGTCGTGATCGTGGGTCGATGCGGACACGGCAAACCTCGCTTGGGAAAATGCGAGGTTACCGGCTCGGTCCTCGCACCAGGGACAGGAAACGCTGCTGCTCCGCCGGATTGTCGCGGAACATGCCGGTGAAGCGGCTGGTGAAGGTCGACGCACCATGCTTGGCGACGCCGCGCACCGACATGCAGGTATGCTCCGCCTCGATCAGCACCGCAACGCCACGGGGCTTCAGCACTTCGTCGATCGCGGCCGCGACTTGCGCGGTGAGATGCTCCTGCGTCTGCAGGCGGCGGGCGAAGATATCGGTCAGCCGCGCCAGCTTGGAGAGACCCACGACGCGCTCCACCGGCGTGTAGGCGATATGCGCCCTGCCGTAGAACGGCATCATGTGATGCTCGCACTGCGAGGTGAATTCGATGTCGCGGACCAGGACGAAATCGTCGTAGCCGGCGGTCTCGCCGAAGGTGCGGTTCAGCACTTCGGCGGGGCACTGATGATAGCCCTGATAGAGCTCGTCATAGGCCTCGACGACGCGGCGCGGCGTGTCGAGCAGGCCCTCGCGGCCGGTGTTCTCGCCGATATAGGCGAGCAAAGTCTTCACGGCGTCCTCGGCCTCCGCCCGCGACGGGCGCGGCTGGTCGGCGCGAACGGCCGCTGCCATGAATTCTGCAGGATCGAGCTCGGTGGCCTTCGCGTCGGCCGGCTTGTTGGGGCGAATCGGTTTGATCAAGGCGTCCATGTCTTCTCCGTTCGACCGGCCAGGCATTTGCCTTTGGCCGGATGTGTCACCGGGCAGACGGGGCGGATCGTCGAACCGCCGGGCGCCTGAGTCCCATCTTTGTAGCACCGCCGCGGCGCAAGTGGCCCGCGGTGGAAGCATAGCCGGGCTATGTTTCGGACGATGCCGTTCATATATAGGACGGTGAGACCCAGCCGCCAAGAGCGCCCGGCGCAGCCGGAACCAGGCATCTACCCCCATGCTGAACGACATTTATAACAAGCGGATCATTGAGTTGGCCGGCAATATTCCGCGCCTCGGACGACTGGCCGAGCCGGACGCCAGTGCCACCGCTCATTCGAAATTGTGCGGTTCGACCGTCAAGGTCGACCTCAAGATGGACGGCCCCGTGGTGACGGACTTCGCACATGACGTGAAGGCCTGCGCCCTCGGCCAGGCTTCCTCCTCGATCATGGCAAGCCATGTGGTCGGGTCGACCGCGGATGAGCTGCGCGAATTGCGCGAGACCGTCCGCAAGATGCTGAAGGAGAACGGCCAGCCTCCGCAGAGCGGCAAATGGGCCGACATCGCGCTGCTCGAGCCGGTGCGCGACTACAAGGCCCGCCACGCTTCCACCCTGCTGACTTTTGATGCCGTGGTCGATGCGATCGGCCAGATCGAGGCCAAGGCAAAGCAGCCGGCATAAGCCCGACCGCCAGCCTCAACCTTACTGCGACGGCTGGACCGGCGCCGGCGCGGCGGTGCCGCCGGTCGGCACCACGGCCTCCGCGGTCTTGGTCGCCTTGGCGGCCTGCGGCAGCGCCTCACCTTCCATCGCGCTGCTCGCGAAGCGATCGGCGTTCTTCGGCTTCGCATCGGCGACCGGGATTGCGTTGTCCTGATGCGGCAGCACGTCGGCGACTGCATCGGTGGTGACGAGATTGGTCAGCCGCAATTCGGCCGCCGACAATTCGTGCAGGTCTTCCCACGGCGGCACGCTGAGTGCGAGCGACAACAGCTCACCCGCCCCACCCATCTCGAAGGTGTATTTGGCAAGACGGCCGATATCGCGCTCGACGATCATCAGGTCCTGCGCGGTGTAGCTGGCGGCCTTGGCGTCATCGGCGCGATCGCCCATCCAGATTTGATGAACCCGGATGTGCGCGGCCGGTGGAACATAGCGCGTCTTGCCCGACAACAGCAGGAACACGCACATCGACTCGCAATAGGCATCCGGCAGCACGCTGGCGCGGTCGCCCTGTACGGCCGCATTGACGACGCTAGTGCCGACCGTAGTCAGCGCGCCAAGACCGCGGAAGCGGCGGCCGAGCGCGATTGCCTCGTTGACCGAGCCGCCGCTGGAGTCGAGCACGATGGTGGCGCCGCTGAGCTGGCGGCTGCGCGCGAATTCGTCGAATTCCTTGGGGCTGTCGGCCGTGATGATGCCGACCGCCGACACCCAGCCGCGGCAATTCGGCTGGCAGGCGATCCAGCTGAACTTCATCGGCAGCTTGCGTTCTTCGAGGGTCGAGCTGGTCTGCGTGGAGCTGCCCGCCCGTGCGGCGGTACCGGAAACCGCGACGCAAAGGGCAACGGCGCCGGTGAGCACCCAACTGCGCAATGAAAGCGAGTTCGCGAGCCTCAATTTGGTTCCTTCCCCCAAGCCCTCGGTGATGCGAGCGGTGGCAATGGCCCCATGGCAATGCGCCACGAATCTGTCATCGGCGCGTAATGGGAACGGTAGCGTTGCCGACCTGGGTCGTCCATAGAGCCCTTGCTGCAGCGCCACCGGTGCTGTGCAGTAATGGCCAACTGTGGCGTAAATATCTGCAATTGAACAGTTCCTTAGCTTGGAACCCCCGCAAGATTACGTACATACTTGCGTATGTCACCGACCGATCGTTCAACGACACACCATCCGCGATGCATGGACTGTGCCACCACCATGCGCCGCATGCCGCGCAATCTCGGCCGCGCCCTCATCTGGATCTACCGACACACGCTGTCGCCGCTGGTCGGCTACAACTGCCGGCATCTGCCGACCTGCTCGGTCTATGGCGATGAGGCGATCGAGCGCTTCGGACTCTGGGCCGGCGGGTGGATGACGCTGGCGCGCCTGCTGCGTTGCCAGCCCTGGGGAACCTCCGGCATCGATAATGTCCCGCAGACGAGGCCGCCTGGGGCACACTGGTATCTGCCGTGGCGTTACGGCCGCTGGCGCGGCGTCAACGACGCTTGATCTGTTGCGGCGCTCCCCAACGCCACGCGCATAGCTGTTCCGGCGGAACTGTGGCGATACTTGGCGCATTGTTTCATCGCCCGCATGGGATCCCCTCGGGGAGGAAACAACAATGCGCTGGAAACTCAGCCACAACGGGCACGATCCCCGGCAGATCGATCTGCTGGCGGTGCTTGCCCTGCTGGTCGTGATCGTTGCCGCCTACGGCTACTTCACCCACAATCCGAGCAAGCCGAGCACGACGGCGTTCATCGTGCCCAGCCAGAGCGTGAAGTGGTGACGCGCAGCGCGAACAGCCACAGTACCAAGCCTCGGTCCATCTGCTGACCTCACCCCATGTGGTGTTGACGACCGAGCGATCCGCGCCGTGCGGCATTGTCTGCATCCCGCATGCACCATAGGCTGCAACTATTGGGACAAATGTTTTTCTCGGGGGTGGGCATTGCAGGAAGGCTTGTACAAGCTCGAATTTCACACCGTACATGGCACCGGCACCGGTGTGCTCTACGCGACGTGCGGCAAGCTGCGCGGCGGCAACTCGGCCTTTGCCTTCGTCGGCAATTACACCGACCGCGGTGACGGCATTCACGTCAAGGTCTCGACCCAGCGGCATAATCCCGATCCCGCCTTCCGGCCGCTGTTCGGGACCGACATGATCACGTTGATGCTGAAGGGCACCGCGAACGGCGACATGGTCGATTTCGAGGGCGAAGCGCTGCAGCTGCCGGGCGTGAGCTTCAAGGCGTTCCTGACCCGGATCGCCGACTAGGAGCATTCGATCGACATGGGCGCCGATTCGCGCAGAGGGCCGCGCTAAAGCAAGAGCCTCACTCGGCTGCGGCAGCGCGCACCGTCTGTCGCGGCCGCGTCATGACCACGACCGCGAGGGCCGCCGCGACGAAGGCCGTGGCCACATAGCCCGCGCTGTGGAGCCATTCGCGCGCGAACAGCAATCCGCCAATCGCGGAGCCGATGGCCTGGCCGATGTAGAGCACCGAGGTGTTGAGCGACACCGACGCCGATGCGAGCGTCGGCGCCGCGCCGACCAGACGCACCTGCTGCATCGAATTGGTCGACGCAAAGCCGAGGCCCCACACCGCAACCGAGGCGGCCATCATTGCGTAGGCGCCGGCGCTCAGTGCCCAGCCGGCGACGCCCGCGAGCAGCAGCACCGTGAACAGCACCGACGTCTTCCAGGCGCCCCAAGAATCCACGATGCGGGTCGCGATCGCGATGCCGACGAACCCGAAGATGCCGTAGAGCGCGAACACGATGCCGACGGCGTCCGCGTTGGCACCGGTCAATTTGCCGAGCAAAGGCCCCATGAAGGTGAACACCACGAACTGGCCGGACATCTGCAACGTCGTGATCGACAGCAGCAGAATGACGGTCGGATTGCGGCCGAGATCGGCCCAGGTCCTCAGGTCGACCGGCGCGCCATGCAACCCGCCGGGCAACCGCCACCACAGCAGCAGGCAGCTCACGAGCCCGGTCAGCGCGATCGCGCCGTAGGTCACGCGAAATCCGTAACGGCTTGCGATGAAGGTGATCAACGGCAGCCCGATCGCAGCGGCGAGCGACCAGCCGAGGAAGATATAAGCGATCGTGCTGCCGCGCTTCTCCACCGGCACGATCAGCGCCGCGGTACCGGCGGCCTGTGGCGTGTAGAGGACACCGACCGCGAGCATGACCAAGCGGATGATCAAGAGACTGTCGTAGTCCGGCGCGAAGGCCGATGCCGCGTTGGTCAGCGTCAGCACCAGAAGCGTCGCCGTCAGCAGCGCACGCCGCTCGAACCGGCTGGTCAGCCACGCCGTCACCGGCGAGCCGACGCAGAGCACGATCGCGCCGAAGGTGATCAACAGACCCGCGGCGTGGATCGTGACGCCGAGCCCGCTCGACAGCTCCGACAGCATGCCGGCCGGCGCCAGCACCGAGCAGCCGGTGACGATATTGCCGAGCATCAATGCGGTGGGAGCGAAGCGTTTCACGCCGCGTTGATAGCAGACCCCGAAATCAATGCAACTGCATCTAAATGCATAGCACGTGATTGGTGGCAACTGATCGAATGGCGCCTCTTGCGCTCACGGCGACGGCGATGCGGCCGGCACCGCGTTGACGCTCGGCGACACAGCGGCCGGCAGCGGGCTCGCGGGCTTCGGGCCGGCGCTCGTTACCGGGCACGACGCCAATAGCTGCGCCCAGCCCTGCTCCAGCCCGGTCGTGTCGATATCGAATGTCGCGAAGTCAGGCTTGAGATCGGCTTTGGGATCGGCTTTGGAATCGGACTTGCCGCCCGACGACGGCGTGCTTTCGCCGATCTGCAGATGCGCGACCGCCAGCATCGCCTTGACGATGTCCGACCCCACCGGGTCGCTCCAGACCTCGTATTTGCCGAACCGCGCCGGCAACCTGCCGAATGCGATCGCCTTGGTGGCGCCGGCCATCATCACGACAGTGCTTCTGCCGGCGGCGCCCTCGTCGAACTCGCGCACGAACATCAACCGCCCGCGATCCTTGTTCTCGCAGAACAGCCGCCACTCCATCATGCGGAACGTGCTGCCGTCGCCCTTCTTCTGCTGCGCGATCTTGCGGACATAGGGCCGGGTTTCCTTTTCCACTGCCCACAGCGTTTGCGGCAGCGGCCGCGTATCAATTCCGAATCGATAGAGCTCCGGCCGCGTCAGCACGTGCAGGTTCTCGAACTTCACGGTCCGGATCAGCTCGCTGAGCTCATGGCTGATTCCCATCGCCGCGAGGAACAGGTTGCGGTCGCGATCGGCGCTGACCATCTCGCGCCGCCTGAAGTCGGCGACGACCTGCGGCGGCGGATGGCCGTGGACCACGAACATCAGCCTCGAGTTATGCACCGCGAGCACCGAGTCGGGCGCCACTTCACGGTCGGTCGCGCCCACGAACAGATAGGCGCAGGCCGAAACGCACATCGCGTTGCGCGTGGTGAGTTCGGCCTCGACCTCCCCCTTCGCAGCCTTGACCTTCAGGCAGGCAGCGTCGGTCTGCGTGCCCGTTGAACAGGCCGGCACGGTGGTGCGACCGACCCGGGCAATCGCCTTGTGTGTGCGCAGAAACCGCGCGATCGCGTAGGACTGCTCGACATTTCCGCCTGGCGAATGGAGGTAGATCGGAAGCTGCTTGTCCTTGATGGGAAAAAGGAAGGTGCGAATCCGCTGCGCGGCTTCCCGATCGATCTCGCCTTCGATCGCGATCCAGCGATCGCAACCGGCGCCGCAGGCATTCGCCGGTCCCTTGGCGAGGTAGATGGTCAGCTTCTTCGCAAAGCCGGCCTTCTCGACCGGTGCTTCTTCCGCCCGCAAGATGCCCGGGACCAGAAGCAACGCCACGAAAAGCAGGAGACGGGAAAACATGAACCTTGCGGATCGCGCGATGGCGGGAAAGTGGACAGTTGACGTTAAACGATGATCGGCAGCGTCGCAACGCTTGGTGCCGCCAAGTGCAGGCGAGCTGCTCTCGAATCGGTGCGGCCGGAGGCCCATTTTCTTGATATTGCCGGATTGCAGGCGTCAAATCCCCTGCTATACCGCTGCTTTCCGCTTACCTGCGCTCGTTCGCAGGAGTGAGCTACAGGAGACCTCGATGGCAGACACGCCCAAATCCGGTTCCGGATTCCAGTACAGCCTCTCTAACCTCAAACCCGCAGAACCCGTGAACAAGATCGCCCTCACCTTCCCTGATGGAGCGAGGCGCGATTTCCCGAGAGGGACCACCGGCCTCGACATCGCCAAAGGCATTTCGCCCTCGCTCGCCAAGCGCACCGTCGCGATGGCGCTCGACGGCACGCTCGCCGATCTCAACGATCCGATCGAAGCCGACGCCAGGATCGAGTTGATCAACCGTGAAGACCCGCGCGCGCTGGAACTGATCCGGCACGATGCTGCGCATGTGCTCGCCGAAGCCGTGCAGTCGCTGTGGCCGGGCACCCAGGTCACGATCGGCCCGGTGATCGAGAACGGCTTCTACTACGACTTCTTCCGCAATGAGCCGTTCACCCCGGAAGATTTTGCCGCCATCGAGAAGCGGATGCGCGAGATCGTCGCGCGCGACAAGCCGTTCACCAAGGAAGTCTGGGATCGCGAGAAGACCAAGCAGGTGTTCCGCGACAAGGGCGAGGCCTTCAAGGTCGAGCTGGTCGACGCGATTCCCGGCAACGAGCCGATCAAGATCTATTTCCAGGGCGACTGGTTCGATCTCTGCCGCGGCCCGCACATGACGTCGACCGGCAAGATCGGCAACGCCTTCAAGCTGATGAAGGTGGCCGGCGCCTATTGGCGCGGCGATTCCAACAATCCGATGCTGACCCGCATCTACGGCACCGCATTCGCCAAGCAGGAGGACCTCGACGCTTACCTCAAGCAGATCGAGGAAGCGGAGAAGCGCGACCATCGCAAGCTCGGCCGCGAGCTCGACCTGTTCCATTTCCAGGAGGAAGGCCCCGGCGTGGTGTTCTGGCACCCTAAGGGCTGGACCATCTTCCAGCAGCTGATCGCCTATATGCGGCGCCGGCTGCTCGGCGATTACAGTGAGGTCAATGCGCCGCAGATCCTCGACAAGGTGCTGTGGGAGACCTCCGGCCATTGGGACTGGTACCGCGAGAACATGTTCGCAGCGCAGTCCGCCGGCGACGAGGCCGAGGACAAGCGCTGGTTCGCGCTGAAGCCGATGAACTGCCCGGGCCACGTGCAGATCTTCAAGCACGGGCTGAAGAGCTACCGCGATCTGCCTCTGCGGCTCGCCGAGTTCGGCGTCGTGCATCGCTACGAGCCGTCGGGCGCGATGCACGGCCTGATGCGGGTGCGCGGCTTCACCCAGGACGACGCCCATGTGTTCTGCACCGAACAGCAGCTTGCCGATGAGTGTCTCAAGATCAACGAGCTGATCCTGTCGACCTACGCCGATTTCGGCTTCGACGGCGAGCTCACGGTCAAGCTCTCGACGCGGCCCGAAAAGCGGGTCGGCACCGACGAGATGTGGGATCACGCCGAGCGCGTGATGGCGACCGTGCTGTCGGAGATCAAGGCCAACGGCAGCAACCGGATCCGCACCGAGATCAATCCGGGCGAAGGCGCGTTCTACGGGCCGAAGTTCGAATACGTTCTGCGCGACGCCATCGGCCGTGACTGGCAATGCGGCACGACCCAGGTCGACTTCAACCTGCCGGAACGGTTCGGCGCGTTCTACATCGACCACGACGGCTCGAAGAAGGCGCCGGTGATGGTGCACCGTGCGATCTGCGGCTCGATGGAGCGCTTCATCGGCATCCTGATCGAGCACTATGCCGGCAACTTCCCGCTCTGGCTGGCGCCGACCCAGCTCGTGGTCACGACCATCACTTCCGAGGGCGATGAGTACGCCAAGGTGGTGGCGGCGGCGGCGCGTCGCGCCGGCCTGCGCGTCGAGATCGACCTGCGCAACGAGAAGATCAACTACAAGGTCCGCGAGCATTCGCTGGCCAAGATCCCGGCCCTGCTCGTCGTCGGCAAGAAGGAAGCCGAGACGCATTCGGTCTCGGTCCGCCGCCTCGGCAGCGAGCGCCAGACCGTGATGCCGACCGATGAGGCGATCGCCGCCCTGGTGGATGAAGCGACGCCGCCGGACGTGAAGCGGGCGCGATCCGTCGCCTGATCTTCACAATCGGTCTAAACTGGCTTTCGCAGGCTTGGTCGTGCCCCCATCTTGGGGGCACGACTCCACTTGAAGGACATTTCCGTGCCCGATGCCATTGAACTCCTGAAGACACGCCGCTCGATGAAACCGCGCGAGATGACCGGCCCGGGCCCGTCCGCGGCCGAGCTCGAGACCATCCTGACCATCGGTGCGCGCGTGCCCGACCACGGCAAGCTGGCGCCCTGGCGCTTCATCGTGTTCGAGGGTGAGGCCCGCGCCCGCGCCGGCGACGTGATCGCGAAGGTGTTTGCCCGCAAGAATCCCGGCGCGCCGGCCTCCGACATCGAGGTCGAGAAGAAGCGCCTGACCGATGCGCCGCTGGTGATCGGCGTGGTCTCCTTCACCAGGCCGCACCCGAAGGTGCCGCCGTGGGAGCAGGAATTATCGGCCGGCGCGAGCGCCATGAACATCGTCACCGCCGCGACCGCGCTCGGCTACGGCGCCTGCTGGCTGACCGGCTGGTTCGCCTTCGACCGCGACGTGCTCGACGGCCTCGGCCTGAAGCCGGACGAGAAGCTCGCTGGGCTCATTCATATCGGGACCCCGACCAAGCCGAGCGAGGATCGCCCGCGTCCGGTGCTGTCGGATATCGTGACGCGGTTCTGAAACCGCAGATCTGTCATTGCCGGGCTTGACCCGGCAATCCATCTACCGAAAGAATCTTCTGAAGAATGATGGATGGCCGGGTCAAGCCCGGCCATGACGAGTGGAGAATTACGCCGCCTTCGACGCGCGCGCCGCAAAGCCGCTCATCAACGCCGCGATCTCGTGCCCGGGCCGTGCTGCGCTGAACAGGAAGCCCTGCACCTCGTTGCAACCTTCGGCGCGCAGCCAGTCGAGCTGGTCGGTCGTCTCGACCCCTTCCGCGGTCGTGGTGATCTTGAGGCTGCGGCCGAGGCCCGAGATCGCGCGCACGATCGCCAGGCAATCGGAGCGCCGCGCGAGGTCCTTCACGAAGGAGCGGTCGATCTTGATCTTGTCGAACGGGAAGCTGCGCAAATAGCTCAGGCTGGAATAGCCGGTGCCGAAATCGTCCATCGAGATGCTGACGCCGAGTTCGCGCAGCTGATGCAGGATCGCGAGATTGGCCTCGGTCTCCGCCAGGAACACCGACTCGGTGATCTCGAGCTCGAGCCGCCGCGCCGACAGGCCGGAATGCGCCAGCGCCGAAATCACGGCCTGGACCAGATTGCGGCTGCGGAACTGCACCGGCGACAGATTGACCGCGACCTTCACGTCGGCGGGCCACTTCATCGCCTCGGCACAAGCCTCGCGCAGCACCCATTCGCCGAGCGCGACGATCAGGCCGATGTCTTCCGCAACCGGGATGAACTCCGCGGGCGAGATCATGCCCTTCTGCGGGTGCTGCCACCGCAGCAGCGACTCGAAGCCACTGATGCGGTCGGCGGCGATGTCGACCAGCGGCTGGTAGTGCAGCTCGAATTCGCCGTTGCTGAAGGCGGCGCGCAGATCGCGCTCCATGTCGCGGCGCTTCTGCGCCTGCTGATCCATCTCCGGCTCGAAGAAATGATGCACGCCGCCGCCGTCGGACTTGGCGCGATACAGCGCCATGTCGGCATTGCGCATCAGGTCCTCCGACGTCGTGCCGTCGCCCGGCGACAGCGCGATCCCGACGCTGGCGCCGACCACGACCTCGAGCCCGTCGATCTTGTAGGGCGCGCTCAGGGCATCGATCAGCCGCTCGGCAAAAGCGCTCGCTTCGTTCGGCGAGACATCCGCGGCAAGCACGATCGCGAACTCGTCGCCACCGAGACGGGCCGCCACGTTGTCGTCGCGGACCACCTCGCGCAGCCGCTCCGCCACCAGCTTGAGCAGCCGGTCGCCCATCGGATGCCCGAAGGAATCGTTGACGTTCTTGAACAGGTCGAGATCGATGCACATCACCGCGACGCGCCGATTGCCGGACCGGCTGCGCTCGAGCGCCTCGCGCAGGCGCTCCTGGTAGAAGTCGCGGTTCGGCAGGTTGGTCAGACCGTCATGGTGCGCCATGTGCGCGATCCGCGCTTCGGCGGCGCGGCGTTCGGTGATGTCGACCACCGCGACCAGATAGCCGTCGCGGCCCTCGAACGCCACCCTGCGTCCGAAGGTCAGCACATGG
Source organism: Bradyrhizobium sp. B120 (assembly GCF_049075665.1). Lineage (NCBI taxonomy): Bacteria > Pseudomonadati > Pseudomonadota > Alphaproteobacteria > Hyphomicrobiales > Nitrobacteraceae > Bradyrhizobium > Bradyrhizobium sp. B120. The sequence continues at coordinate 5,389,383 of NZ_CP185242.1, forward strand.
ATCTCGGTGCCATCAGCCTTGATGTGCCGCCAGTCGCGGCTCGATTGATAGACGTCGCCGACCTCGCGCAAGGCGGCGCTGTGCATGGCCCACTCATCCTCCGGCCAGATCTGGCGCAGCGTCATGCCGAGAAATCTCTCCCGGCTGTATCCATAGTGCTGAACGGCGGCGTCATTGACGCTGAGGAACTCCATCGTGCCGGCGTCGAATACCCACATCGGCATCGGGTTGTTCTCGAACAGCAGGCGGAACGACTGCTCGCGCTGCTTCAGCGCGGTGACGTCGGAGACGGTCAGCGACAGCATGTCGCCGAATGCCGTGACGCCGAGCCGCAGGCAGCGATCGCCGCTGTCGATCTCGAACTGGCCGCCAGGACCGTTGCCGACGAATCCGCTTCCCACGAATCCGCGCAGGCGGTTCATCACCGCCGGCGCTGCCAGCGGATTGCCGCCGGCGCTGAGCCGGCGCCACAGCAATTCGGTCGCGGGCTGCATCAGGAGCCTTGCGGCGCCCTGGTTGAGATGCACGATCTGGAAGTCGGCCGCCTCGCCCCGCGCGTCGCGGATCGCAGCGAGCGACAGCACGCCCTCGTCGGTGGCCGAGAAAATCGTATCGAGAAGATTGTACTGCGCATTGCGCTCGTTGACATAGACGCCGACCAGGATGCCGCCCCAGCGCGACCGCGTCGGCAGCGCCAGCACGTCGAAGGTCCGCACCAGACCGTCGCGCACGCAATGCGCCGACGCGAGATAGGGCCGGCAGTTCTCGCGCGCATTCGAAGCAGCTTCGGTCAATGCCGTCGCGCAGTCCGGCGGCAGCGCGCTGAGTGGAATGTCCCAACGCTCGTCGTTCAGCCAGGTCTGGACATAGCGGCCGGTGTGGGAGACGCTGAGCACGCCGTCGACGTTGCGCAACAGCACGATGTGATCCGCGAGCCGGCCGAGACTGCCGAGCATCACGTCTTCATAATGCGGCAGCTTTTCGCCGGGACGGACTGCCGCCTGCCACTTGCGTTGCAGAACCGGAACGTCGGCGAACATCTCGGAATTGAACTTGGCCGAAGTCGTTGCTGATTTCTTGTTGGCCATGATCATGGCACGCCCCGTTCACGCAAACGCCGGAGCATGATCCGGAAAGTGCGACACAGCTTTCCGAAGGGATCATGCTCAAGCAAAAAGCCAAGGCGCGATGACGACACAGTTTGAACTCAGCGCGCTTTAGTCCCCGTGGCATCCAAGTCATGCCGCGGCTTAACGCCATGTAAAAATAGCGAGCCCGTGCGTCGCCGCCAGCGATTATGACAGCTCAAATTGGCGCGATGGTTAGTTCACGTTAGAGACTATGACAGCTGCATGAATGCAGCGCGGCCGGGCGTCAGCGCGCCACGACCTCGACTTCGCCATCGACGCCGTTGACGACGTTGAAGGGACGCTCGAACACCTTGCCCTCGTTCTTGGCGATCGCACGATACTCGCCTTCGGAGAGCACGACGCGCGGGAACGCGCCGATCGATTCCTTGATCACGTCGCCGCCCGGCGTGATCACCGACCATGCGGTGTTGGCGAGTGCCTCGCCGCCCTTCTCGCTGACCAGCTTGAGGGTGATGACGGCCGCGCGATGCGTGACCGTGACGTCGGTGAGCTTGCCCGCTCCGACGCGAATGTCGGAGCGCACCACCGAGTTGGCGTCACCATAGTTGGAGACGATGTAGTAGGTGCCCTCCGGCAGCAGCGCGACGTCGCCGGCGGACACGTTGGGCACCAGCGGGCCACGGTCCGAGCCATCGAACTGGCTGCCCTTGTAGATCGCAAACGAAATCTGGTTGGCCGGGATCTTGCTGGAGCCGACCCGGCCTTCGATCCGCAGGCCCCCGGCCGGCAGCACGAAGGACTCGCGGTCGGTCTCCGACTTCAGGCTGACGGCGCGGACCGCGCTGACGAGGCCGAGCGCGACATGGACGACATAGTTGCCGGGCGGCAGCACGACGTTGGGCGTCGCGCCGCGCTCCTCGCGGATCAGCTTGTAGGTGCCGTTGTCATCCGGCTTGTCGGCGAAAACCCGCCACACCAGCCCGGCATTGATCACCGGCAGGTCCTTGCCGTATCGCGCCGTCAGCGACAGCACCGCCTGCCCGGCGGTCGGCGAGCCGGCCGGCGGCGTCACCGGAGGCACGGTCGCGATCGACGGCTGGACGATGGTCGGCTGGGTCAGCGGACCGGGCAGGATCGGCCCCGAACCGGGCCCGGACGGCGGCGCCAGATTGAGCGCCGGGCCGGACGGTACGTCCGGAACCGAGGCAGGCGGGATCGGCGGCGGCCGGTCGCTGAAGAACTGCGCCGACACGGAAGTTGGGACCAGGGCCAGCAAAAATGCCGCAAGCGTCAATAGCGGAAGGAGCCGCATGCCCCGCCCGCATCCGCCGATGCCGTTGCCCCTCGAAGTCATCATCATGCTTTTCAACGAAAACGCGGCAAATTCAAGCCTTCTTCCAATGCTTTGTCACAGTCTCGGAGGCGCCATCCCCGGTTTGGAACCGCACGATCAAGCCGATGTTAGCCCTATCGTCGCGGTCAAGTCACATTCCCTGCCTACCGCGGTCCACCCGGGGCATGAATCATGCCTGTGGGGAATAACCATGAAACCGGACGACGCTGGCGCAGCCATGCCGCGCGGCCTAGTCTCGCGCTGGCAGGAGATTTGCCGTGTTGGATAGCTGGATGGGCCGAGGCCAAAAGAGCTCCGACGGCCCCGACAAGGTAGGACTGGGAACGGTTCGCCGGCCGGTGATCGGGCTTGCGCTCGGCGGCGGCGCCGCACGCGGCTTTGCCCACATCGGCATCATCAAGACCCTGCTCGCCCATGGCATCGTCCCCAACGTCGTGGTCGGCACCTCGATCGGCTCGGTGGTCGGCGGCGCCTATGCGGCCGGCCATATCGACAAGCTGGAGCAGTGGGCCCGCAGCCTGCAGCCGCGCAGCGTGCTCGGCTACCTCGACATCCGCCTCAACGGCTCCGGCCTGATCGGCGGCGCCAAGCTCGCCGCCGAGATCGAGGCCGCGCTGGGCCAGGTCATGATCGAGGACCTCACGGTCAAGTTCGCCAGCGTCGCAACCGAAGTCCGCACCGGGCACGAGATCTGGCTGACCCAGGGCCGCGTGGTCGACGCCATGCGCGCCTCCTACGCCCTGCCCGGCATCTTCGCGCCGGTGCTGATCGGCGACCGTTGGCTGGTCGACGGCGCGCTGGTCAATCCGGTGCCGGTTTCGGCCGCCCGCGCCCTCGGCGCCGAGATCGTCATTGCAGCGAACCTCTCCAGCGACGTGTTCGCGCACTCGACCACGATCTACAATCACGGGCCGTCCGCCGCGCCCGAGGTGACGGTCGCGGTGACTGCCGAGGCCGAGATCGAGCCGGAACCTCCGAAGCGGCGGTTCGGCCGCTTCTTCTCCGCCGAACGGACCGTGAAGCGGGAGTTCTTCGGCAGCGCCAGCCGGCCCGGAATCTCGAGCGTCATGGTCGACGCCTTCAATATCATGCAGGACCGCATCACCCGTGCGCGCCTCGCCGGGGATCCGCCCGACATGCTGATCTCGCCGCGCGTCGGTCAGATCGGCTGGTTCGACTTCCACCGCGCCGACGACCTTATCGCACACGGCATCCGCGCGGCCGAACGCGCCATCGGCGCGATCGAGGAAGCGATCGATATCCTGGTGCCGCCGTCCAACGGCGCGGGCACCACCGGGAAGTAGCGCTTACGCGGTCTTGCTCAGGCGGTCTTGATGTAGTCGCGCAGCGCTTCCTGCTCGTGCTCATATTCCTGCACGCGGCGCTTGACGACGTCGCCGATCGAGATCAGCCCGACCACCTTGCCGTCCTCGACGACAGGGAGGTGGCGGAACTTGCCGGTGGTCATCATCTCCATCAGGCCGCTGACCGTATCGGACTCGCGGCAACTCACGACCTTCTTGGTCATCACCGCGCTCACCGGTTCGTCCAGCACGCCCGCGCCGCGCTCTGACAGCACGCGCACGATGTCGCGCTCCGACAGGATGCCTTCCATCCGGCCCTGCTCGATCACCAGCACGGCGCCGATCTTGCGCTCGCCGAGCAGTTTGACCGCGGCCGAGAGCTTCGCGCCGGGCGCGACGCTCATCACCTGATGGCCCTTTGCATCGAGAATGGAACGTACCGTCATTGCCGCCTCCCTGAATCCGCTCGCGCCCGCTTCAGCGGGGCCGAGCCTGTTCGCCAGAGTCTTCAATCAACAGTTCCGCGCCGATTTCGGTTCCGGGGCGCGGTCGATAGCTGGGCTCGATGTGTCGGCCCGCTTTGTTCTGTGTCGCAAAGATGATGATGGAATTCGAACCGAGCCGCAAGCGGCGATCAGACGCGGCCGGACTGGTCCAGCGACGACGCATCCGCAGCATCATCTCGCGCGCGCGGAATCGGATCGAACAGCGAGAACAACAACAGCCCGGCGAGGAAGCCGCCGATATGCGCCTGCCAGGCGACGCTCGCGTCCTCGGCACCGAGCGACAGCGAGGTGGCGCCGAACAGGATATTGACGCCGAACCAGATCGCCAGGAACGCAAGCACCCGCCCGTTGCGCAGCGCCCGCCAGAGCGACAGCGCGGGCACCTTGGCGGCCGCGTCCGCATCACCGCGGCTGAACGACAGGAAGCTGCCCTTCACAAAGGCGAAGCGCATCGCCGCAGCCATCGTCCCCGACACCGAGGCCGACGCGCCGATCATCGGCGCAATGGCGTGCTCATGGGTCAACAAATGCGCGAGCGCGCCGGCGGCCGCCGTCACCGCCATGAAGACAAAAAACCGCACCGCACCGAAGCGCCGCGCCAGCGCGCTGCCGAACGGCAGCAGCCACAGCACGTTGAAGCCGATATGGGTGAGGTTGGCGTGCAGCAGCGAATAGGTGACGAAGGTCCAGACCTTGGCGCCGTCTCCGCCCGGGAAGGTGATGTCGAGCAGCGTCGAATCGTAGCGCTTCGGGATGAAGCCGAAGACGTCGATGGTCCAGTTTTCCATCTCCGGCGGCAGCAGCACCCGCAGATGGATCACCGCGATCAGGAGGATGTAGGCGGTGAGCGCCGGCGGCAAGGTCAGGATCGGCTCGCGCGGCGCCTCCGGCGGCGGCTCGAGCGGGGAATCGGGATGGGAGTCCAAGGGGTCGGCGACCTCGCACGCGGCTGTGCATCCCAGATAGGCGGCTTTCATACCGCTGTGCAAGTGCACAATCCCGAAATCGGACACGGGGTGTCGCCGCGTGGGATCAAGACAAAAGCGATCGGGACAAAAGAATAGGGAGGGCGCTGAGAACGCCCTCCCTGCTCGGCTGGTCTTCTCGTGCCCCAGAGGGATCGGGAGAACATCCCCACCCCTCCCCGCACGGTGACCAAACTGTTTGACGCCACCTGTGTACCAACCACGCCGGCGCTTGGGGCAGCCGGCGAACGGGAACGCGCGGACCCTACGCGCTGGTTCCACCGACGCCAAGGACATAGTTAAATTTACGTTAACAACACAAAGCTGCCGATAAGCCGCCCAAACCGCGGCCACGGCATGGACGCTGCACAGCCTTCCCTGCACAACAGAGAAGGGAAGGCGCCTGAGCAAAACCGGGACAGATGTGTCCCGCCGAGCCGGGTGCCGGGCAAGGTTCTTTAGATGAAACACAGCTCGAGCCGCGATTTCTTCGCCTATTGGAATGCGAAGCGCGGCACTGCGCGTGCACCCGACCGGAGTGAGTTCGAACCGTCCGCGGTGCGCGAGCTGCTGTCCGACATCTTCGTGCTGTCCTATGACGGCGAGACCCGCTTTCCGTTCCGCGTCGCCGGCACCCGCACCTCCGCCCTGCTCGGCTGCGACCTCAAGAACCGCAGCTTTTCCGCCCTTTTTACCGGCGAGAGCCGCGGCGAGATCGAGGACATCATCACCTGCGTCGTCGAAGAGACCCTGCCGGCCATCGCCGGCATCACCGCCACGACCGAAACCGGCTCCAAGGCGCACCTTGAATTGCTGCTGCTGCCCTTCACCGCCCGCGTCCATATGCCGGCGAGCCTGACCGGCCTGCTCGCCCCATTCGAGGATGACGTCACCCGGCTGCACGACCTCGTCCTGACCTCGTGGCGCTACCTGCATCCCCAGGAGCGGCTGGTGCCGCGGACCCTGCGCAAGCTCGCCATCGCGCGCGGCCTGATGGTCTACGAAGGACTGCGCTAGCCCCCGACGCCCGCCCCGGTCCGGCGGCGAGACCGGCCACGCCGGTCGCTTGCACCGCGGCCCGCGGAACTCTATTAGCTGGTTCGCCGCCATGGCGGGGGTGATCCGCTTATTGCAGTTGCGGCCGGGCTGGGCATGTTTCGCAATTCGATCAGGCAGAAGATCGTCGGCATCGCCGCGGGACTCATCGTCCTCGCGGTGATCACCTCGCTGCTGTCGATGGTGATGGCGGGCCAGGTCGGCCATCTCCTGGATGAGCTCACCAACCGCTACATCCCCGCCTATGGTCATCTCGCCCGCGTCAACATCCGCTCGCTGGAGCGGTCCCTGGCGATGCGCCGGATGATGATGGCGAAGATGCAGGCGCCGGGGGAAGCCAGCGGCTACGACGCGGCGCGCAAGACCTTCGACGAGATCGAGCCGACGATCAAGCGCGAGGCCGATGCGGCACGCGTGCTGATCGATTCGATCATCGCCGATCCCTCGACCCCGTCGGACAACGCCGCCCTCGGGCGCCTCGATGACCGCATCGACAATGCCGTCAACGATCTCTTGATGCGCCTGAACGCCGAGAACAAGACACTGCTCGACCAGCTCGACGCCCAGGACTTTGCGGCCGCGAAAGCGACCACACTGCGCGCCGATATGCTGCGCGACGACTTCAACAACAAGATCGAAGGCATTCGCACCGACATGCTGGCGCAGGTCGCTTCGGCCGCCGCGAAGGTGATGAGTGCCCAGCAGCGGGCGATCATCATCTCCGGTGTCGTGACCGCGATTGCCGCGATCCTCGGCTTCGTGTTCGCGATGCTGGTCGGCAGCGGCATCACGCGCCCAGTGATGCGGCTGCTGGAGGGCACCCGCGAGGTCGAAGCGGGCCGCCTCGACGGCACAATTGCGATCACGACCCAGGACGAGATCGGCCAGCTCTCCGCCGCCTTCAACCGCATGATCGAGACGCTGCGTCACAACCAGCGCATCCGCGAGACCTTCGGCCGCTACATCAATCCGCGGATCGCCGAGGGCCTGCTCGAGCAGCCGGCGATCGCCGCCACCGAAGGACAGCGCCGCATCATGACGGTGATGTTCTGCGACATGAAGGGCTTCACCAGCCTGAGCGAAGGCGTGACGCCGCGCGGCCTCGTCAAGATCATGAACCTCTATCTGTCGACGATGTCGGCGCCGGTCCATGCGCATCGCGGCATCATCGACAAATATATCGGCGACGCCATCATGGCCTATTGGGGCGCCCCCTTCGTCGAGGAATCCGAACAGACCCATCTGGCCGCGCTTGCCGCCATCGACATGATCGGCCAGGTCAACCAGCTGCGCAAGGATCTGCCCGAACTGCTCGGCGTGCGCGCCATCCCGGCCGATTGCGACATCCGGATCGGGATCGCCACCGGCGAAGCGCTGGTCGGCAGCATCGGCTCGGAATTCATGATGAGCTACACCGTGCTCGGCGACACCGTGAACCTCGCCTCGCGGCTGGAAGGCGCCAACAAGTTCTACGGCAGCCGCAGCCTGATCTCGGAGACCACCGCGAGCGCCTGCGCCGCGACCATCGAGCTGCGCGAGGTCGACCGCCTCGTCGCCGTCGGCCAGACCCAGCCGGTCGCCGTGTTCGAGATCCTCGGCAAGAAGGACGAGCTGACGCCGGCGCAGACCGAGTTGCGGCAGCGCTACGCCGATGGTCTCGCCGCCTATCGCGACCGCCGCTGGGACGACGCCGAGCAAGCTTTCGCGGCCGCGCTGGCTGCGGCGCCGGGCGACGGACCGTCGATCACGATGAAGGCACGCGTCGCAGCGTTCAGGCAAAATCCGCCGGCGGCGGATTGGGACGGCGCCTGGCACCTGGAGCAGAAGTAGCGACACTTGCAGCCCGCATGAGCCAACGGCTCGCGCGAAATGCACGCCCGATGACGGGCTCCGCGATATGCGGAAGGAAGGATCCCGGATATCGCTTCGCTCATTCGGGCTACACGCATTGACGCTGACCTGCCCCTTACATTGTCCTCGCGCGACCAGCGCGATTCTAACACCGATGTTAGTTTCGGCTCCGCCATTCGATGGTGCGAACAAAACATTCGGCGCACGTGCACGCGCGACGTCCGGAAGCGACAGTGCGATTGCCGCATCGGCAAACAATTTTTCAGAACGAACGGAATGTCTCTCGCGATCGGGAGTTAGTCCTTCAGGTCAACGACTGCCCACATCAAATCGGGAGATGCGCATGATCAAGTCACCGATGAAGCGCGCAATGCTTGCGGCATTTCTGACAGCGCCGATCATCCTGTTCCCACCGCACACCGCCCTCGCCGCCGGCGGAGGTGGTGGTGGCGGCGGAGGAGGACCAGGCGGCGGAGACTTCTACGGGTCGAGCTACAGCACACCTGCGCCGGCGTATCCTCAAGCGAAGGACAGAAAGACCACGCACAGGGTCAAGAAGCCGATCAAGCAATCCGGCTTCGATGATCCGGCATTCCGCGACGGCTATCGCGCGGCCTATGCGACGATCTACGAACGCAACGACTACGCCGCCGCGATCGATCAGTTGCACGCGCTCGGCCGCGACGATCATCCGAACGTCGCGAACCTGATCGGCTACTCCTATCGCAAACTCGGCGACTACAAGCAGTCGCAGGTCTGGTACGAGCGCGCGCTGAAGGCCGATCCCAACCACGTGCTGACGTGGAACTACTACGGCCTGTGGCAGATCGAACAGGGCAACCGCGACCAGGCGCAGTATCATCTGCAGCGGATCGCCGAGATCTGCGGCTCCGACTGCGAGGAGTACCGGACGCTGGCGGCCGCACTGGAGAAGCCGCCGGGTACGAACCTCGTCTACTGAACGCACCGGCGCTGAGCCGGCATGAGCGGAATGCGGGATCACTCGATCCGGCCCGGACATCGCTTCGCGCGTCCGGGGTGCACGCGCCGTTGGCTTCCTTCGGCGCCGTCCGCTATCGTGGGCACCCGAACCATTTGCGAGTCCGTCATGCCCGACCTGATTGATTTCGGTACGTTGCAGCTCAAATTCCTGCAGAGCAAGGAGACCACCGGCGGCAGCGTCGATCTGTTCGAGATGACGCTGCAGCCGAACGCCCGGATGCCGATTCCGCACTATCATGAGAGCTGGGACGAGACGATCTACGGGCTTTCCGGCGTCTCGACCTGGCGGGTCGACGGCAAGGAGATCGACATCGCGCCCGGCGAGTCCGTGTTCATCAAGCGCGGTGTCGTGCACGGCTTCACCAACCGCTCGAACGGTCCGGCGACCTGCCTCTGCCTCCTCAGCCCCGGCGCGCTCGGACCGCAATATTTCAAGGACATGGCGGCCCTGATGGCGGGGGGTGCCCCCGATCCAGCCAGGATGAAAGAGACGATGCTGCGCTACGGCCTGGTGCCGGTCGCCTCCTGACCGCTCGGCGAGCGGGCTTGCACCGCCGGCGGGCCCTGCTCAAAACCGCGTCGTGCCGAGCGGCAGGCCGAGCTTTACGCGGCCAACCAGCCCGTAGCTGATCGGTGTCATCGCGACATGCTTGATCGCGGCCTGGACGTCGCGGATCGAACGTTCGAGCGTGCCGGTCTCGAAGATCGCGGCCGTGCCGGCGGCCGCCGCGATCATCTCGACGACGCGGGCCGCGCTCTCGCCGGCGTTGGCGCAGGCGATCCGGTGCAGCAGCCGCGCTTCGATCAGGCGCTCGCCTCCGGCCTCGCTCGCCGCCATCAGTTCCGTCATGTCCTCGACCAGCAGCGCCCGCGCCGAGCGCAGTGCCGTTTCGGCTCGGCCGACCATCGACTGGACCAGCTCGCCGTCGCGCAGCTGGCCGACGCCACCCAGCCGCGGCTTCTTGCCTGCAAGCGTGATGAAGGCGTCGAGCGCGCCGCGCGCGATCCCGAGCGGCACCACCGAGACCGTCCAGGAAAACGCCGCCAGACCCGGCAGGCGGTACGGGATACCCGGCTGGGTCGGCTTGAAGTCGACCAGCGGATGGGTGTGGCTGAGCGGAACGAAGCAATCCAGCATCTCGAAGTCGCAGCTTCCGGTGGCGCGCACCCCGGACACGAACCAGGTGTCGTGGAGGCGGACGTCGGCGCGATCGACGTAGCAGCAGATCGGCGGGCCATCCTTGCCGTCCGGCCCCTTGACACTCGCCAGCCCCATGAACCTGGTGGCGTGGGGGGCGCCGCTGCCGAACGGCCAGCGTCCGCTGATCCGATAGCCGCCCTCGACCTCGACCGCCGTCCCGATCGCCCCGGTGGCGCTCGCGATGAACGCCAGCGGGTCGGCGAACCAGCCCCGCACCACCTCCTCCGGCAGATAGCCGCCGGCCCGGCTCATGCCGCCGCCATTGCCGACCAGCCAGCCGACCGAGCCGTCGAGCGCGGCGGCGGCCTCGACGATCGTCATGAAGTCGAGCGGTGAGAATTCCGGCCCGCCCAGCGCCTTCGGCAGATACAGCCGAAACATGCCGGCCTCGGCCAGGGCGCGGACGACGGCGTCGGGAAGCCGGCGCTCCCGGTCGAAATCCGCCCGTTGCTCGGCAATCAGCGGGGCAAGCCGCTCGAGCGCGGCCAAATGGCCGGCAACAGTGGGCAAGTCAGGATCTTGGGCAGGCTGGGGCATGACGCCTTCCTTTCCGAAACTGGCAATATCGGGAGTTCAGCGCGGCGACGCGGATTTGGCCATGGCGCCTGGCGTCGCAGAGGGATTGTCATCTCTTTGTCATGAATTGTGCAGACAGGTTCAGCGGACCAGTTTCGGGGACATGCATGGACTATTTCAAACGCTTCAACTTCCTGTTCGCGGCGCCGGTTTTCGAGGCCGACGACCTCGAAGGCATCCGCTTCAACCAGATCATCGCCGAAATCGAGCGCTCCGGCTTCGAGGTGGTCCGCGCCCGCAAGCTGGAAGATGCCGAGATCGCGGTGCAGACCGATGCGGCGATCGGCTGCATGGTGGTCGATTGGGGCAAGAAGGGTCTCGAGGGCAAGACCGCGGCGCTGATCAACCTGATGCGCCGGCGCGGCCTCGACTTCCCGATCCTCCTGCTGATCCGCCGCAAGCGGTTCGAGGACTTGCCGGTCGAGGTGCTCGATTTCATCGACGGCTACGTGTTCCTGTCCGAGGAAACCCCGTCCTTCATCGCCAAGAACCTGATCTCCAGGCTCAAGCAGTATGCCGAGAACCTGAAGACGCCGTTCTTCGGCGCGTTGGTCGACTATGCCGAGGAAGGCAACCAGCTCTGGACCTGCCCGGGCCACAATGGCGGCGTGTTCTACAGCCGCAGCCCGATCGGCCGGGTGTTCGTCGAGCATCTCGGCGAGGCCGTGTTCCGCGACGACCTCGACAATTCCGTGCTCGATCTCGGCGACCTCCTCACCCACGAGGGGCCGGCGCTGCGGGCGCAAAAGGAAGCCGCCAAGATCTTCGGCGCCGAGAAGACCTATTTCGTGCTCAACGGCACCTCGACCTCCAACAAGGTCGCGCTCGGCTCGCTGGTCACCGACGGCGATCTCGTGTTGTTCGACCGCAACAACCACAAGGCCGCCCATCACGGCGCACTCCTGATCGGCGGCGGCATCCCGGTCTATGTGCCGACGGTGCGCAACGCCTGGGGCCTGATCGGCCCGATGCGCTGGGACCTGCTCGACGAGGGGAGCTTGCGCGACCAGATCCGCAAGCACCCGCTGGTCAAGGACGAGAACGCCTGGAAGAAAGAGCGTCCGTTCCGCGTCGCCGTGGTCGAGCAGTGCACCTATGACGGCACCATCCACTCCGCCGAGATGATCCTCAAGCGGATCGGCCATCTCTGCGACTACATCCTGTTCGACGAGGCCTGGGCCGGCTTCATGAAGTTCCACCCGATCTATTCCGGCCGCTTCGCGATGGGGCTCGCCAATCTCGGCCCCGAGGCGCCCGGCATCATCGCCACCCAATCGACCCACAAGCAGCTCGCGAGCTTCTCGCAGGCTTCGCAGATCCACATCCGCGACCGCCATATCAAGGGCCAGAAGCGCCGGGTCGAGCACCGCCGCTTCAACGAAAGCTTCATGCAGCACGCCTCGACCTCGCCGTTCTATCCGATCTTCGCCTCACTCGACGTCGGCGCGCAGATGATGAAGGGCCGCTCCGGCGAAGTGTTGTGGGATGACACGATCCGGCTCGGCATCGAGCTGCGCAAGAAGATCCGCGCGGTGAAGCGCGAGTTCGAGGAAAAGGAGACGCGCGCCGAGCGGCGCTGGTTCTTCGAGCCGTTCGTGCCGGACCGCGTGATGATCCCCGACGTTGCGCGCGAAGGCGGCGTGCACAATGTCGCCTGGGAAACGATCTCGACCGATCAGCTCGCGACCAATCCGTCCTACTGGCAGCTCAGTCCCGGCCAAACCTGGCACGGCTTCCCCGAGCTGACGGAAGGCTTTGCGATGACCGACCCGAACAAGCTCACGCTGCTGACGCCGGGCTTCGATCACGCTACCGGCGCCTATGCCGACCACGGCATCCCCGCGCCGGTCGTGGCGCAATATCTGCGCGAGAACCAGATCGTCGCCGAGAAGAACGACCTCAACTCCCTGCTCTTCCTGCTGACGCCTGGCGTCGAGGCCAGCAAGGCCGGCACGCTGGTGTCCGGACTCGTCGCCTTCAAGAAGCTGCACGACGACAACGCGCTGGTCGAGGACGTCATCCCCGAATTCTTCCGCCGCCGCCCGCAACGCTACACCGGGGTGCGGCTGCGCGACCTCTGCGGCGACATGCACCGCTTCTTCCGCGACGGCGGCGTCAGCACGCTGCAGGCCAAGCAATTCCTGCCCGAACATCTGCCCGAGATCGCGATGTCGCCGCGCCAGGCGGCACAGTATCTGATCCGCAACGACGTCGACTATCTGCCGATCGACCAGATCTTCGGCCGCATCGCCGCGACGCCGTTCGTGGTCTATCCGCCCGGCATCGCCACCATCGTGCCCGGCGAACGGCTGTCGGAACGCAGCAAGCCGATGATCGATTACTTGCGGATGTTCGAGGCGAGCTTCAATGCGTTCCCGGGCTTCGAGGTCGAAGTCCAGGGCATCTACAAGGAGATCGACGACGCGGGCCGCGTCCGCTTCTACACCTATGTCGTGTCCGAATAGCCGAGCGGGCGCAACACAATGGAGAATGATCACAAGATCACCGTCCGATCCTCGCGCGACAGCGACGTCGATGCGATGCTGTCGATCTACCGCTACCACATTCGCCACGGCATCGAGGAGAGCGTCGACGATTCCGGCACGCCGGAGCCCGACGACCTGCGCGACCGCCGCAAGAATCTGCGCAACACGCGCCTGCCGCATCTGGTCGCGCTGTGCGACGGCGAGGTGGTCGGCTACGCCTACGTGGTCCAGTTCCGCAAGCGTCCGGCCTATCGCTACACGGTGAAGCATTCGATCTATATTCACCACGACTTCACCGGCAAGGGCGTCGGCGGCCGGCTGTTGCAGGAACTGGTCGACACCTGCGCGGCGGCCGGCTTCCGCCAGATGATCGGCTACATCGACAGCGACAATGCCGCGTCGCTGGCGCTGCACGACCGCTTCGGCTTTGCCCGCGTCGGCCATCTGCCCGGTGTCGCCTATCGCTACGGCCGCTGGTCCGACACCGTGATGGTGCAGCGCTCGCTCGCCGCCGGCTCGACCGCCCCGCCGCCTCCCGCGCCGCTGTCGCGGCGGTGATGGGGGGCTGCGCCATCCGCCGTCGTCCCTGCGAAAGCAGGGACCCATACTCCGCAGCGGATGTCGTGACCGGGACTCGTCATTCCACCATCGCGCAACAATGGCTAGAGGTGGTTATGGGTCCCTGCTTTCGCAGGGACGACATCGAATATGCTGCCCGGTCTCGGATTCACGTTTCCGCATTCTCGCGGCCGCGCGCCCCTATTCCAGCGTGAACCCGACCCGCAGCGCCACCTGGTAGTGGCGGACCTTGCCGTCTTCGATATGGCCCCGGGTCTGCACCACCTCGAACCATTTCATTTCCCGGATCGTCTTCGACGCGCGGCTGACGGCGTTCTCGATCGCCGCCTCGATGCTCTTGTCCGATGATCCGACCAGTTCGAGGATCTTGTAGACGTGGTCCTTGTCTTGCGTGGTGGGCATGTCGACCTCCTTGGGTGGATGCGCGATCCGGACAATTTGCACTCCGATCCGGACCGTCCGTCGTCCGATGCGGGCTGTCGTCAAACCAACAAATGCTGCGCGGCAACACACCGGACGAATTGAATCAACGCGTCGCGGCGCCTTTGGTGCCAGCATGCATTTCGTGCCAGGGAGGCACCCGCCCTTGTCCGCTCCGTTACCTATGGTAGCATGGTTTGACCTCGTATTCGGGAGCGATCGATGTCCACAGCGTCCAGCTCACCCGCCACACCTCCTCACAGCCTCGGATCCGGGCTTGCCAACCTTCGCGCGAAATGGGGTTGGATCGTTGCCCTTGGCGTGATCTACCTGATCGCAGGCGTGCTCGCCTTCGGCAGCGTGTTCTTTGCGACCGTCGTCAGCGTGCTGTTCGTCGGCGCCATGATGATCGTCGCCGGCGTTGCCGAGATCATCAACGCGTTCCAGTTCAAGACCTGGGGCAAGTTCCTGTTCTGGCTGCTGCTCGGCGCGCTCTATGTCGTCGCGGGCTTCATCACCTTCGAGAACCCGCTGCTCGCAGCTGCGACGCTGACGCTGTTCCTCGGCATCGCGCTGGTGGTCTCCGGCATCGTCCGCATCTTCCTGGCGTTCGGCATGAACTCGGCGGCGCCGTGGGGAATGGTCGCGATCTCCGGGCTGATCACGCTGGTGCTCGGGGTCATGATCCTGGCGCGCTGGCCGGTGTCGAGCCTCTATGTGCTCGGCATCTTCCTCAGCGTCGACCTGATCTGCGCCGGCGTCAGCTGGATCAGCATGGGCATGGCGCTGAAGCAGCGCGCCTGACTTCGCAAGCCGCAGGCGAACCGGCCGGCCCGGCATAAGGCGCGAGCCTTCGCGCCTTCACGTTGTCGTGTCCATATCGCCAAATCGCAGCTTCGCGCTCGAACCCACTTCCATCAGGTCCCGTCCAATTCGACGCGCGGACCATTCCGGTTTCGCCGAACCGAAGGATGGAATTGGCTATGTCGATACGATCAAGATTGTTTTCAGCAACATTATTCACCGTCGCGACGACCACTGCATTCACCGCGGCCGCCGTGCTGGCCACAACCGTCGCCACGACGGCGCTGACGACCACCGCAGCCCATGCATTTCAGCCGCGTGTCGTCCCGCCCTGTAGTTTCTTCCTGTTCACGGAGGGATGCGGGCAGCCTGCCCCACCTGCCGATCCGGGTCGTGCGCGCAACCGCGACATCTCGCCAGCCTACATGAAACAGTCCGATCCGCGCTACAATCAGAGCCTGCTGAACGCAGGCGGAGGTGGTGGTGGCGGAGGGGGTGGCGGTGGTGGCGGCCGCTAGCACGAACGCAGGGCGGGTTAGCCGTCGCGTAACCCGCCACACGTTTCGTGCGTGAAGAGAAAGCGGGTTACGCTTGCGCTAACCCGCGCCTCTCTCTGCGTACCCTCAGGGCTGCACGAGATGCCAGGCGCCGTTGAGGAAGCCGTCGCCGGTGATGTCGCCGGCCTTCTGGTCCTTGGCGAAGGTATAGAGCGGCTTGCCCTTGTAGGCCCACTGCTTCGAGCCGTCGTCACGCACGATGATGGTGTAACCGCCTTCGGCCTTGTCGCTGGCTTCCGCCTTCAGCACCGGCCAGGCGGTCGCACAGGGACCGTTGCAGGCCGATTTGCCTTCGGTGTCCTTGTCGAAGGTATAGAGCGACATGCCCTTGGTGTCGGTCAGGACCGAGCCCTTCGCCGTGGTGCCGGTCTTGGTCGGCGGTGCGGCAAGCGCGGCGGATGCGAGTGCGAACGAAGCGGCAGTAGCGAGCGCGAGTGCGAGCGTTGTCTTCATGATGTCTCCTTTTCGAATGCAATGGCTTGCATGCGTAGGACGCCGGAAGGCGCGCGCTATTCCGGCGTCGGCGCGGAAACAATTTCCGGCCGAGCGACGGGCGTGAGGGGAATAAAGCCGAGAGCGTGTGCCGATACCAGCAGCTACCGCCTGATCTCCTCGGCCGCGCGCACCAGCGGGCGGTCGGAGAGCTGGATCGGGCCGGAGAACGGCGTGCTCATTTCGAGGATCAGATAGATCGCGGCCGCGATCAGCGCCGCGGCGGCGATGTAGGTCGAGACCACCACCGCATTGCGCGGCGCGCGAAAGCCGAGCGTCGCGAACATCAGCGTCAACCACCCGACCAGGATGCAGATCAGCGGTGACGGGAACGAACCGTCGGACTGCTCGACAAAGGTCCAGCGCTGCTGCACCGCCTGGCGATAGACCGAGCGCGCGTCGTTCCACAGCGCGATCTTCTGCTCGTCGTTGAATTTCAGCTCGCGGAGGCTGGTGCCGACCTCGTCGAGCAGATGTTCGGACACCTCGTTCGCGCGCGAGATCGGGGTATCCTTGAGCGCCTGCTCGACATAGGCGAGCAGCCGCTTGCGCGGCTCGTCGGCGCTGGAGCCGAGCGGCCGCAGGCTGCGGTCGAGCAGGATGAGGTCGGTCGCGAAGACGTGCAAATTGCGGTCGACAGCCACATAGGTGTTGGCCGAATTGTTCATCATCAGGCCGAGCAGCAGCGACGGCATGGTGACGAACAGGGTCGCGACCAGGCGTACCGAGGTATTGGTCTCGTCGCTGCGGTGATGCTCCCCGAGCCGGCCATGGACCGCCATGGTCGCAAGCGCGGCACCGCTCAATAGCATGAAGATCAGGATGGCGACGACGACTGCAACCACGGCTTGCGAAGACCTGCGAGAGAATCAGGTGCGCAGGATAGCAAGTGCTGCGCGGCGGCGCATGTCCGGTTGACTGGCCCTCCCCACGCGCTATCAGTCCGGAGCGCTTTTTGGGGCGTCCGGCGCGCCCGAGGAGAGAAACAGTGCATATTGTCGACGACCGCGAGGTCAACCGCGTCCTGACCTTTCCGATCCTGATCGAGGCGATCGAGGCCGCGCACCGGCGGCCGAAGATCGCGGTGCACGACAGCTATCTCGGCGACGACAGGGGCCAGCAGCTGGTGACCCGCAGCGCGGTCGACGCCGGCCGCTTCATGATGACCAAGCTCTACACCAGCTTTCCGGGCAACCTTGCGCACGGCAAGCTGCCGGCCGTGCAGGCGGTCTGCGTGCTGTTCGACGGCAATGACGGGCGGCCGCTGGCGGTGATGGACGCCGCCGAGATCACCCATTGGAAGACCGCCGCGGACTCCGCGCTCGGCGCCAAGCATCTGGCGCGGCCGGACGCCGCGACGCTGCTGGTGGTCGGCGCCGGCGAGATGGCGCGCTGGCTGGTGCGCGGCCACCGCACGGTGCGGCCGTCACTGAAGCGGGTGCGGGTCTGGAACCGGACGGTCGAGCGCGCCGAGGAACTCGCCGCGCTGTTGAAAAGCGACGGCATCGCCGCCGACGTCGTCACCGATCTCGATGCCGCGACGCGCGAGGCCGACATCATCACCACCTGCACCCGCTCGCGCGAGCCGCTGGTCAGGGGCGCGAACTTGCAGCCCGGCACCCATCTCGATCTGGTCGGCGGTTTCACCCCCGACACCCGCGAGGCCGACGACGAGGCGGCGCGGCGCGCGCGCATCTTCGTCGACCGAAGGGAATCCGCCTTCGACGGCGTCGGCGACATCCTGCAGCCGATCGCGAGCGGCGCGATCAAGGAGAGCGACGTGCTCGGCGATCACTACGACCTCGCGACCGGCAGGGT
The DNA here is from genome assembly GCF_049075665.1 of Bradyrhizobium sp. B120. NCBI lineage: Bacteria > Pseudomonadati > Pseudomonadota > Alphaproteobacteria > Hyphomicrobiales > Nitrobacteraceae > Bradyrhizobium > Bradyrhizobium sp. B120. Next base: position 5,407,445 of record NZ_CP185242.1, read on the forward strand.
CGCCGGCCGGCAGTCGGCCAGTGACATCACCTTCTTCAAGAACGCCGGCGGCGGGCATCTCGATCTGATGACCTGCGAGACGGTGCTTGCGCAGTTGGGGAAGCAGTTAGGATGACGGCGAAAACGTAGGGCGGGTTAGGCGAAGCCGTAACCCGCCGCGCCGCAGCGCAAGGAAAGACGGTGGATTACGCCTTCGGCTAATCCACCCTACTCCTTACGTCTCCCGCAGCCAGACCTCGCCGATCGAATGGTCGGAGCGCTTGCGCAGCACGACGTCGGCTCGCGTCCGCGTCGGCAGGATGTTCTCCCTGAGATTGGCGCGATGATGCTCGCGCCACAGCCGCTCCGCGACCTCGCGCGCGTCGCCGGGCGGCAGGTCCCGGTAGTGGTGGAAATAGGAGGCAGGGTTCCGGAACGCGGTCGGCTGCAGCCTGAGGAAGCGCTCGACATACCAGGATTGGATGTCGGCCTCATCGGCATCGAGGTAAATCGAGAAGTCGAAGAAATCCGACACCACCACCGGCGCCGTGCCGCGCGCCAGCAGCACGTTGAGGCCCTCGAACACCAGGATGTCCGGCTGCTGGATGACCTGCCGTTCCGACGGCACGATATCGCCGATCAGGTGCGAATAGACCGGCAGCTCGAGCTCACCTTCACCTGCCTTTGCAGCCGCGAGAAACCGCAGCATCCGCGGCAGATCGTAGCTCTCGGGAAAGCCCTTGCGCCGCATCAGGCCGCGCTCTTCCAGAACAGCGTTGGCATGCAGAAAGCCATCGGTCGTCACCAGCTCGACGCGTGGGTGATCCACCCAGCCGGCCAACAGCGCACACAGCACGCGGGCAAAGGTGCTCTTGCCGACGCCGACGCTCCCGGCCAGCGCGACGATGTACGGCGAATGGCGAGCCGGCCGGCCGAGAAACTCCGCCTTGACCTGCATCAGATTGCGCGCCGCCGAGAAATGCAGGTTCAACAGGCGCGTCAACGGCAGATATACGTCGCTGACTTCGGCCGACGTGATCGGCCCGTTCAAGCCGCGAAGCGCCGTGAGATCGGCGTCCGACAGCGTCAGCGACGTGCTCGCGCGCAGTGCGGCCCAATCACTGCGGCCGAAGGTCATGTTGGCGGAGAGTTCGTCGGGGTGGGTCATTCTCCGATCTTGCCGAGGCATGGACTGCCACGTCAATGGCGCAGAAACCGTAGGGCGGGTTAGCGAAGCGTAGCCCGCCGCAGCCCGATACGAGGAAGCAATGGCGGGTTACGGCTTTGCCTAACCCGCCCACCGCTCCCTACTCCGCGGCCTGCTGCGTTGGCGCATCGAGCGCGGCCGAGACCTTCGGCGGCGACATCGGCAGGCTGTAGAACCGCTTGCCGAGCGCGTGGTGGACGGCGTTGGCGACTGCGGCCATCACCGGGACCAGCGGCACTTCGCCGACGCCCTTGACACCCTGCGGATGCTTCGGGTTCGGCACCTCGACCAGCGCGCAGTCGAGCATCGGCAGGTCGGAACAGACCGGCATCCGGTAATCGAGGAAGCCCGGATTATCGACCTTGCCGTCCTTGTTGTAGATGTACTCCTCGTTCAGCGCCCAGCCGATGCCCTGCGCGACGCCGCCTTGCAGCTGGCCCTCAACATAGCTCGGATGCACGGCACGGCCGACATCCTGCACGGCGGTGTAGCGGATCACCCTGACGATCCCGAGATCGACATCGACCTCGACGTCGCAAATGTGCGTGCCGAAGCCGCCCTCGGCGCCTTGGGTATTGAGCTGTACGCTGGCGCCGATCGGGCCGCCCTGCGACGGCGCCTTTTCGGCAAGGTCCGCAAGCGTCAACGGCTCGAACTGGCCGGCGTTTGGACTGACGGGATGCGCGGCGCCGTTCTCCCACTTCACCGCCTCAGGGTCGATCTCCCAGATCTTCGCGGCGCGCTCGCGCAAGGTGGCGATCACCTTGTCGGCCGCCTGCGTCACCACCATCGAGGAGGCGAACAGCACGCGGCTGCCGCCGGTGAGATTGGAGAAGCCGACGGTCTGGGTGTCGCCGATGATCACGGAGATCCGCCTGTAGTCGATGCCGAGCAGCTCGGCGCAGATGTTGGCGATGCCGGCGCGCGAGCCGCCGATGTCGGGGTGCCCCGTGGTGACGACGACATTGCCGTCCTCGGTGATGTTGAGCTGCGCGGAGGATTCACCGCCGGCGTTGAACCAGAAGCCGGAGGCGACGCCCCTGCCCTGATATTTGCCAAGCGGCGCGGCATAATGCGGGTGGTTCTTCGCGGTCTCCAGCGTTTCGATATAGCCGATGCGTGGAAACACCGGGCCGTGCGCGGCCTTGGTGCCTTCCTTGGCCGCGTTCTTCAGCCGCAGCGCCAGCGGATCCATCTTCAGCGCTTCGGCCAATTCGTCGAGCACGCATTCCACCGCATAGGCGCCGATCGGCGCACCAGGCGCGCGATAGGCCGCGACTTTGGAGCGGTTGGAGCAGACGTCAAAGCCTTCCGACAGCACGTGCGGAATGTCGTAGGGCGCGAAGCTGCACCCGACCGCGCCGCGGATCGGCGAGCCCGGGAAAGCGCCGGCCTGCAGATAGAAGCTGCCGTGGGCGGCGACGATGGTGCCGTCCTTCTTGGCGCCGATCTTCACGGTGCTCTTCGAGCCCGAGGTCGGCCCGGTGGCCCGCATCACCTCCTCGCGCGTCATGACCATCTTCACGGGCCGGCCGGACTTCTTGGCGAGCAGGGTCGCGAGCGGTTCAAGATAGACGATGGTCTTGCCGCCGAACCCGCCGCCGATCTCGGCGGGAATCGCGCGGATGTCGCTCTGCGGGATGCCGGTCAGCATCGAGGTCATCGCGCGCACCATGAACTGGCCCTGGCTCGACGACCAGATCGTGGTCTTGCCGTCGGCGGCGACCGAGATCAGGCAGGCATGCGGCTCGATATAGCCCTGGTGCACCGGGCGCGTGGTGAAGGAGCGCTCGATGACGATCTCGGCGTCCTTGAAGCCTTGCGCGATATCGCCCTTCTTGGACTCGATGCGACCCATGATGTTCGAGGGCTTGCCGTCGAATTTGTTGAACTCGTGCAGGATCGGCGCGTCGGGCTTGAGCGCGTCGTCGATCTCGATCGCCCAGGGCAGCACCTCGTAGTCGACCTCGATCAGCTTGCAGGCTTCCGCCGCGATCGCCTCCGTGGTCGCGGCCACGGCGGCGACGGGATGGCCGGGGAACAGCGCCTTGTCGCGCGCCATCACGTTGCGGCACATCCAGCGCATGTCCTGGATGCCGAGCATGACGGCGCCCTTCTCGATCGTGAAGTCGACGATGTCACGCGAGGTGACCACCGCCTTCACACCGGGCAGCGCCTCGGCCTTCGCGGTGTTGATCGACTTGATGCGGGCGTGCGGATGCGGGCTGCGCAGCACCTTGCCCCAGATCATGCCGGGCATGGTGGTGTCGGCGGCGAACGCCGCGCGGCCGGTCACCTTGTCGACGCCATCGGGCCTGATGGTGCGCTGGCCGATCCATTTGTTGTTGACGACGTTCATGGGCGAGCCTCCCGCATTTCGGCGGCGGTCTCCATCACCGCGCGGACGATCTTGTCGTAACCGGTGCACCGGCAGAGATTGCCGGCGAGCCAGAAGCGGACTTCCTCTTCGGTGGGATTTGAGTTCTTCGCGAGCAGCGCCTCGGAGGCCACCAGCATGCCCGAGGTGCAGATGCCGCACTGAAGCGCGGCGTGCTCGAGGAACTTCTGCTGCAAGGGATGCAGTTTCTCGCCCTTCGCCATGCCCTCGATGGTCCGGATCTCGTGGCCCTCGGCCTCGGCCGCGAGCATCAGGCAGGAGCAGATCAGCCGGCCATCGAGCGTGATCGAACAGGCGCCGCAATCGCCGGAGGCGCAGCCCTCCTTGGAGCCGGTCAGCCCCAATTGTCCGCGCAAGGCATCGAGCATGGTCTCATACGGCTCGCACAGGAATTCGACCGGCTCGCCGTTGACGGAGGTGGTGACGTGCAGTTTCGGCATGGTGCTAGTGTCCTCCGGCGCGCTGGGCGGCGATCGCGGCGGTGCGCTTGAGCAGCACGCCGGCGGTTTTTGTCCTGTAGGCGATCGTGCCGCGCTTGTCGTCGATCGGACGGCAAGCGGCGCGGCATGCCGCAGCGGCGGCCTCGAGCGCGGCGTCGTCGAGCTTCGAGCCGATCAGCGCTTGCGCGGCCGGCGCGACCAGCAGCACGGTCGGCGCCACCGCGCCGAGGCCGACGCGGGCCGCGGTGCAGACGCCATCCTTCAGGGTCAGGCTGACGCCGATGCCGACCACCGCGATGTCCATCTCGGTGCGCGGGATCATGCGCAAGTAAGCGTCACCCGAGCCTTTGGGCCGCGGCGGCAAGGTGAAGCCGACCAGGATCTCGCCCGGCTTGAGGTTGGTGCGGCCCGGTCCGGCCGGCACGTCCTCGACTTTCATCTCGCGGCGGCCATTCGGACCCTGCACGGTGACAACGGCGCCCGCCGCGATCATCGCCGGTATGCTGTCGCCGGCCGGCGAGCCGTTGCAGAGATTGCCGCCGGCGGAGGCCCGGCCCTGCACCTGCTTGGAGCCGATCAGGTTCACGGCTTCGAGCACGCCGGGCCATATCTTGCCGAAGCGCGGGTGGTCCGCGAGCTCCATGCCGGAGACGGCGGCGCCGACGCGGAAACCGCCGTCGGCGGCCTCAGAGATCTCGGTCATCTCGCCGATCTTCTTGATGTCGACGATCAATCCCGGCCGCACCAGGCCGGAGCGCATTTGCACCAATAAGTCGGTGCCCCCTGCCATAATGCGGGCGGCACTCCCGGCGGCAGCAAATGCGCCGACCGCTTCATCAAGCGTGCGCGGTGCTACGTATCGGATATCGGTCATGACGGTTCTTCTGGTCTCCCTCGGCTGCTTGTTCCCTCAGGGATGTGCGGGATATGGCCTTATTGCTGGCCGGCAGACCGCAAGCCTACACGGCGGATCGCCGTCCGAACAGCCTGCGAGGTGCGGCAGGAAGCGCAGGCTCCTATGCAGGATGCGCGCTTGCGCGGTGCCGCGCGCTGCGGCCGCGGGTCATCAAACGTTCACGTCACGGGTCGATGCGAACCCACCGCCGAAATTCCGAGATTGGCGGCATGGCCCTTGCTTGCTTTGCGTCACGGATTGGTGAAGCATGCAGGTCGCTGCGGCCTGCGTGCCGGCGCAACGACAAAATCGGGGGACGGCGAATGGTCGAAGTTTCGCGCAGAACGCTCCTCAAGCTCGCGGCCAGCGTGCCGCCGGCGATCGCGGCCCCGGCTATCCTTTCATCAAGAGCCATCGCCGCCGGCAAGGGCAAGACCATATCGGCGGTGATGCATTCGGACCTGCGCATCATCGATCCCGGTTTCACCACCGCCTACATCACCCGCGACCATGGCTACATGGTCTACGACACGCTGCTCGGCATCGATTCAAGCTTCAAGGTCCGGCCGCAGATGGCGGACTGGACGATCTCGGACGACAAGCTCACCTACACCTTCACGCTGCGCGACGGCTTGAAATGGCATGACGGCGCGGCTGTCACGGCGGAGGACTGCATCGCCTCGCTGAAGCGCTGGACCGTCGTCGACGGCATGGCGCAGAAGCTGGCCGAGTTCACCGCCTCCCTCGAGGCCGGCGGGCCGAAGACGATCGTGCTCAAGCTCAAGGAGCCGTACGGCCTGGTGCTGGAGTCGCTGGCGAAGCCCTCCTCCTATGTCGCCTTCATGATGCCGAAGCGGCTCGCGGAGACGCCGCCGGGCAAGCAGATCGCCGAGCAGATCGGCTGCGGGCCGTTCAAGTTCGTCCAGGCCGAATTCCAGCCGGGCGTGAAGGCGGTCTATGAGCGCAACGCCGACTACGTGCCGCGCAAGGAAAAGCCGGATTGGCTGTCGGGCGGCAAGGTCGCGAAGGTCGATCGCGTCGAATGGATCACGATGCCCGACGCGCAGACCGCGATCAACGCGCTGCAATCCGGCGACATCGATTTCCTGGAACAGCCCTCGATCGACCTGGTGCCGGTGCTCGAAGCCAATTCCGATCTCACCGTGGCCGTGCTGAACAAGTTCGGCTTCCAGATCGAGGGCCGGATGAACTTCCTGCACCCGCCGTTCGACAATCCCAAGATCCGCCGCGCGGCATTTCTGGCGATGAACCAGAAGGACGTGCTCGACGCCACCGTCGGCAACGCAAAGTATTACGAGATCTGCGGCTCCTATTTCGCCTGCGACACGCCGCTCGCCAGCGACGCCGGCGCGGAGACGCTGATCAAGGGCAACGGCATGGCCGAGGCGAAGAAGGCGCTGGCCGCCTCGGGCTATGACGGCACGCCGGTCGTGATCATGATCCCCGGCGACGTGCAGACGCTGAAGGGGCCGCCGACCGTCGCAGCGCAGCTGCTGCGCGCGGCCGGCTTCAACGTCGACGCGCAGGTGACCGACTGGCAGACCGTGGTGAGCCGCCGCGCCAGCCAGAAGCTGCCCAAGGAAGGCGGCTGGAACCTGTTCTTCACTTTCACCGGCGCGACCGAGGTGATGAACCCGATCGTCAACAACCAGATCGCCGCGAACGGCAAGCGGGCCTGGTTCGGCTGGCCCGAGGACGCCAAGCTCGAGCAGATGCGCGACGCCTACGCGCGCGCCACCTCCCCGGAGGACCAGAAGAAGCTCGCGGTGGAGATCCAGAAGCAAGCCTACGAGCAGGTGATCTATGTCCCGCTCGGCCAGTTCCGCCTGCCGAGCGCCTGGCGCAAGTCGCTCACCGGTGTGCTGGACGGCCCGGCGCCGCCGGTGTTCTGGAACGTCGACAAGACGGAATAGGATCGGTGGCGCTTCTGCGCGCTGCCAAAATATCGAAAACAACCCCATGCAAAGGAGCCGAGGGCCGCCGGCGTTCGACGGGGCAACTTGACACGTCGGGCAAATCAGGCATATATTTCGAATATTCCGAAATCGTGCATGCAGCCCCTCGCCCGCAATGGCGGGGCTATCGCATATCGGCTCGATCTCCCACGAATGCGTCATGCCTGGCCTTGTGCCGGGCATCCACGTCTTGGTTTCCGCGCGAGAGAGACGTGGATGGCCGGGACAAGCCCGGCCATGACGACTGGGGAAACGGCAATGCCAAGCTTCTCGCTGCCATATACGAGTGCCCTCCCCCGCAAGCGGGAGAGGGAGCACAGCATCTTTGCGGCCGCTCGCTCGACCGCATCGCACGATCGTCACCTCACTGACCGTTGGTGCGGCGCGCGGCCTTCGGTGCCTCGTCCTTCAGCTTCTCCAATGCGCCGGGCATCATCTGCCCGAACATCGAGCTCAGCATCGCAGTCGGGATCAGGCCCGCGCTGTTGCCCTCCTGCCCCTGCCCGCCCGACATCAGGAATTGCGGCACCAGCGGCTGGCTGATCCGCGTCAGCGCATCGGCGAACTTCGCGAAGTTCTGCTCGGCAAGCCGGTATTCCGGGCCGCCATAGGCATCGACCGACAGCTTGGTCGCCTGCGCGTTGGCGGTACCGACCGCGAGCACCCGGTCGGCCTCGCCCTGGCCTTCGAGCCGCGACTGCTCGCCGACCGCGGCTGCGGTCACCTTCCTCGTCTCGGCATCCTTCTGCGCGCGGGCCAGCGCAGCCGCGCCCTCGTTCTCGTTGACCTTGACCTGGATCAGCGACTGCGTCAGCGCCGACTGCGCCGCCGCCGTCGCCTTGGCTTCATTGAGCGCGCGCTCCTGCACCGCGGCCTTCTCCTGCTCTTGATAGGTCTCGATCTGCTCGCGCGCGATCTGGCGCGAGCGGAGCTGGATCAGGATGTTCTCGATAGTGTGGTCACCGGGGGCCGCGCGCGGCGTGCCGATCAACACCTCCTGAAGGTCGAGCGAATAGCTCTCGAACCTCGCCTTCATGTCGTGCGCCGCTTCCGCCTGGATCGCGGCGCGGTTCTGCAGCAGCTCGATCAGTGTCATCTTCTGCGCGATGTTCTTGAAGAACGCGCTGACCATCGGGTCGAGCGTCTGCTCGACCAGCTTCTTCACGTCGCCGAAGCGCTGGATGATCATCGGCGCCTTCTTGTAGTCGATATGCATCACCACCGAGAGCGGCAGCGTCGGCTCGAACGCGTCCTTGGTGATCAGCGAGATCTCCGACAGGTTCTCGTCGAGCTTCATCGAACCGACCTCGCCGCGCATCCATTTCAGGATGAAGTTGACGGTCGGGATCACCTCGATCTTGCCGGCATAGGTGTTGAAGGCGTACTTGCCCGGCAACAGCGGGTCCTTCCAGACGCCGCGGCTGCCGTTGAGCACCAGTTCGCCATGGCGATACTGCTCGCCCGAGACGTCGTCGGTGCGCGGGCCGGTGTAGAAGATGACGACGCCGACATTGCCGACCGGGATCACCGTCTTCGGCACCGCCTCGACGGTCGCGAACAGGCGGTTGATGTACCAGGTGCCTTCGACGATGACCTGGAGCTGGCGGCCGCGATAGCCGCCGGCGCGCAGGAATTTCTCGGGCTCCTGGAAATTGTTGTGAAAGGTCGCAGCATCGCGCAGCTCGATGCCGACTTCGGGCGCGATGATCTCGCCCGGAGGCAGCGACGGGCCGTCATGCACCGTGACGACGCCGACCAAATCGTGATCGGCCGCCAGCACGACCGGCGCAAAGCCCCAGCGCTCGGTGATGGTGAGTTGCATGCTCTCCAGCACGCCGCGTTCCCGCTCGCTGAGCGCATGACCGTAGACGCGCTCGTCGGTGATGACGGCGAACTGCGTGGTGTTGATCGCATAGGTGCCTTCGCGCAGGATCTTACGCTGCGGCCCCTTCTGGCCGCCGCCGAGCAGGAAGCGGCGTGCGTCCTGGAAGTCCGACTTGTCTTCGGTATCGTTCGCGCCGAGCACTTGCGACGGCTCCAGCGCTGCACCGTCGCGCGCGAACACATAGGCGATCTTGCCCTGGCCGACGGTCACGAGGTCCGAGCGGTGGATGCGGTACATGAAGGGAAACATCACGTGCAAGCCGCCGCGCAGCACCTCCGGCTCGTAGCCGGCCTCACCGTTCAGTGCGATGAAGCCGCCGTCGACCGAGCCCTTGATCGCCCACAGCTTCTCGACGATGCCGACCTGATTGTTCGGAATGTAGCGAAATACGTTCGATATGCGCAGCAGGATCACACATGCGACCGCTGCAGCGATCCAAATGGCAGGCTGAGTTAAACCTGAACCATTAAGAAAACCGAGGAAGTCCATAGCCCATCTCCACAATTCGCAACTGGGCGGTTTGGGAGCCAAACCTCACCCAAGAATTGCGGTGCGGACATGTGGTGCGGCCTTGGCGGCGCAAGGCGTGAACATTATTCGCGCTGCCGATCTTTTTTTTGATGAGGGGATGAACCGCCGAACGCCTCGCGCGACATCGATTGGCGCGAACGATTTGCTGCGATTGCACATCATTCGCAGCAGCGCGCTTGACGCGGCGTTGGCGCGCAAGAGGCGCGAAGTCCCGGCCGGGGAGCTCACGCCTTCATAGCAATGTGGCTCGCTGATCAGCCGGGAATATGTCGACGCCGCTTCGGGCAAAACGCCCGACACATCGCGAGACCGCATGCGCGCGCTAATGCTATGGAGTCTGTTTGCTGAACCGGCGTCGCGAGAAACCGGCATGGAAGCACGCGGATTCTACCATGAGGGAATGCTTGCGTTGCAGCAGGCCGGCGCGCGCGACGTCCCGTCGACGACATCGGCAGCCGTGGAGCCGCGTGATGCGTAAGAGCTGGTACAGACCAGCAGCTGGAGCCGCAATCATCAGCCTCAGTCTGTTTGCTGCAGCCGACCTGCTCGCCGCAGACCGCAAATACGATCCCGGCGCCAGCGATAGCGAAATCAGGATCGGACAGACGATGCCCTATAGCGGCCCGGTGTCGGCTTTCTCCGTCATCGGCAAGGTGCAGGCCGCCTACTTCCGGATGATCAACGACGGCGGCGGCATCAACGGCCGCCGGATCAACCTGATCTCCTATGACGATGCCGCAACACCGGCCAAGACGGTCGAGCAGGTTCGCAAACTCGTCGAGCGCGACGAGGTCCTGTTCACGTTCCAGGGCGTCGGTAACGCCTCAAACATGGCGGTGCAGAAATATCTCAACGACCGCCGTATCCCGCAGCTGTTCGCGGGTGGGCGCGCCACGCGGTTCGAGGATCCGGTCAGCTTTCCCTGGACCATGGGGTTCGCGCCGAACCTGCGGACCGAGATCCGCGTCTATGTACGGTTCATCCTCGACAATTACCCGAACGCCAGGATCGGCCTGCTCTACCAGAACGACGAGAGCGGAAAGGAATATCTCGCGGGGCTGAAGGACGCGCTCGGCGCGCAGGCGCCGGCCATGCTGGCATCCGAAGCCCCTTATGATGCGACGGACCCGACCATCGATACGCAGGTGGTCCGGCTCAAGGCCGCAGCGGTCGATGTGCTGATCGACATGGCTGCACCGAAATTCGCCGCCCAGGCCATCCGCAAGACGGCCGAGCTCGGCTGGCAGCCGCTGCATTTGCTCGGCGTCGGCTCGTCCTCGATCGACGCGGTGCTGGTGCCGGCGGGAGTAGAGAATGCCAAAGGGCTGATCTCGGCAAGCTCGTTCAAGGAGGCCGCCGACCCGACCTGGGCCGACGATGCGGGCATGAAGCGATGGCGCGCGTTCATGGACTCGTATTATGCGGACGGCGACAGGAAGAGCCTCTTCACGGTCTACGGCTATAGCGCAGCCGAGCTGCTGGTGCGCGTGCTGCAACAATGCGGCGACGATGTCTCGCGCGACAACATCATGCGTCAGGCCGCCAGTCTGAAGGACGTCAAGCTCGACCTGCTGCTGCCGGGCCTTGCCATCAACACCAGCCGCACCGACTATCGCGTGATCAAGCAGTTCCGGATGATGCGCTTCACCGGCGAACGATGGGAACCGTTCGGGCCAATCGTCGCCGACTAGAGGCTCCACCGGTCATCTCGGATGCTCAACGTTTCGGGTTGCGCCCGCGGATGTGGTCAAAGCCTTGCTTGATTGCGGCGAAGCGCGCTTCGACCATCGGCTCAAATTCGAGGTCGGTGAAAATATATGGCCAGTCGTTTTCGATGCCCTCGCGGACGAGTTCACCGACATAGTTGGGTTCTATGCCCTGAGAGATGCGTGCCCGGACCATATTGATCTGCTCGGCACGTGGGCCCGAAGTCGGCAAGGTGCGGACCGCCCCCTCGAAGCGCTTGGGGAGATTGCGCCTTGAGTCCACGATTTGAGTGCGAATGAACCCTGGACACAGCACCGATACGCCAATCCCGCGGGGCGCGAGTTCATGCCGCAGGCCCTCGGAGAGCGCGACGACGCCATACTTGGAAACGTTGTATGCATTGCTCTCCCCTGAAATAAGGCCGGCGATCGAGGCTGTGGAGACGATATGTCCACCCTCGCCATGCTCCTCGATCAACGGGCCGAAAATCTCGATCCCCCAAATGGTCGCCATCAGGTTGACGCCCATGGTCCAATCCCATGACGCGTCGGTCCAGGCGCCATAGGGCCCACCGCCGCCGACGCCCGCGTTGTTGACGAGGATATGCACCTTGCCGTAGCGGGCCGTCGTGGCTTCGGCGGCCGCCGCGAGTTCGGCCTTGAGCGAGACGTCCGCTTTCACGCCTTCGACATCGACGTTGGTGAGCCTCAGTTGCTCGAGCGCCGCGGACAGAGCCGCTTCTTCGATATCGCAAAGCATGACTTTCGCTCCCGCCTGGGCGAGAGCGGTCGCGATCCCCAATCCGATGCCCGACGCTGCACCGGTGACGAACGCAGTCTTTCCAGCGAGTTCCTTCACGCGCATTCCCCCCGCGCAAGCGGACACCCTCGCCCGAAGACGCCAAGTGTCACCGGACGCTATATGACCGCACTTTCAAACGATTGGGAAGTGTGCGGGATGTCCGCTCCTGGTCCAAAGCGGACATCGTATCGGTCGGAGCCGACGTCGGCATTTGACCCATAGCGGACATAAAGGTCGATCTGTCCAATTATGCCGGTTCGACCGTTGCGCGACGTACGATGATCCGTTCACCCTCTTCAAGAAACTTGAGTTCGTCGTTGTATTCGCTATGGACCGGCCAGATGTCCACCGTCCGGCCCTTTACCTCCCGCTCGCAAACGAGAACGCTCCCTTCTTTCAAACCTGTGAGTAGGTCGAGGTAGTCGAGTTCAATGTAGTTACCGCGAGCATCGGCGAACATAAGATTATCGTGCACATGCCACGGCATGCCAAGAAAACCGATCAGGCAGTCTTCCTCGCGCTCGGCGTTCTGAAAACACAGAATTGCGTCACGGCCAAGATCGACCTCTACACGATGGTCGTTATGCAGTCGCACTATCATTCCGATTTCTCGGCATAGCTGGCTAACCAGAGCGAAGTCGTAGCGCATGGCAGGCACCAATCAGCGAGTTGATACGTTCATTGAGGAGGCGCCATCGCAGCAATTCCAGCCTACGATGTCGCCAATTGGCCCTTAGCCAACATCGATTCAGACCACCATCGAAGTCGGCTTTGGGGGAGAAGCCGATGCGGATTTCTTGAGAGCACGCTCTATCTCGGATGCCACCAGCGGCCGCCGATCACAACGCCTTCGGAGACGATCTTGCGATCGCCGGTCAGGTGTTCGCCGACCACGTCGACATAATCGAACTGCCCGTCCCTGATCGAGAGCAGCGTGGCGTCGCCGACGCTGCCGGGCTTGAGGCTGCCGAGCTCCGGCCGCCGCAGCGCCATCGCGGCATTGACGGTGGATGCGGCGATCACGTCCGGCAGCGACATCCCCATGCAGAGGAATTTCGACATCGTCGTCACCTGGTCGAACGCAGGACCGTCGATGCAGAGCTGATGGATGTCGGAGGAGATGGTGTCGGGATAGAAGCCGTTGGCGAGCATCGCGCGCGCGGTCTTGAAGGCGAAGGAGCCCTTGCCGTGGCCGATGTCGAACAGCACGCCGCGCTCGCGCGCCTCCAGCACCACCTTCTTCACCGTGCCCTGCGCGGTCGCGGGCGTGTTGGGGAACGGACGGAACGCATGGGTCAGCACATCGCCCGGGCGCAGGCGCGCGAGCACCTCCTCATAGCTCGGCGGCGGGTGATCGATATGCGCCATCAAGGGCATGCCGACCTCCTCTGCAACCTCGAGCGCGATCTCGAGCGGCACCAGCCCCGAAGTGCCCGAGGCGTGCAGGCCGACCCGCACCTTGATGCCGACGATGAGGTCGCGGTTCTCGTCCGCCACGCGCGCCGCCTCGACCGGATTCATCAGCCGCAACTCCTCGCTCTCGCCGACCATCACACGGTCCGAGAAGCCGAAGATGCCGGCATGCGAGACATGCAGATAGGCGAGGATGCGAACCTGGCTCGGCTCGATCACGTGCTTGCGGAAGCCGGCGAAATTGCCGGGACCGGCGCTGCCGGTGTCGACCGACGTGGTGACGCCGGAGTTGCGGCAAAATTCCTCCGCGTCGATGCCGAGCGAGGTGCCGCCCCAATAGACATGGGTGTGCAGGTCGATGATCCCCGGCGAGACGATCAGCCCGGAAACGTCGCGGACCTCAGTTGCGGGATCGGCCTTCAGCTCCCGGCCGACCGCCGCAACCTTGCCGCCGGCAAAGGCGACATCCGTCACCGCGTCGAGCTTTTGCGACGGGTCGACCACCCGTCCGCCGCGCAGAATCAAATCGAAAGGCATCGTCATCTCCGGATTTTCGGCCGGCACGATGATCGAGTTCGGCGCCGCCTGCAAGACGTTCAGCCGACGACGCGGGCCTGATGGGACATGGGTGCGGTCACCGTCGTCGTCTGATCCGCGCTGTTGTTCGCGGCCAACTCCGCACCCGCGTCCGTCCCCTTGGCCGACGCGACGATCGCTGCAACGGCCGGATGATGCGCTGCCTCCGAGGCTGCAATGGTCTCCTGGGCCCAGCGGTACGAGGATTCGAAGATTTCCTGGTGGCGATCGAAATCGGTCACGTCGATGCCATCCGGCGTCGGCGGGCGCATCACGAAGTCGAGCGGCGTCGTCGGCAGCGTATCGTAGCGCTGATGCGCGACGAGGCTTCGCCACAACACGTTGACGGCGCTCGGCGCTGATGGAAGCGCCTTCCGCCGGAATGGCGTCAGCAGCGACGCGAGCAGCTCGAACCTTCCCGGCAGCGCGGCATAGTCGACGTCGAACATCTCGGTCGCCGGCTCGCCGAAATGCACCACCAGATTCGGCCCGCTCTTCAGCTGGTGCATTTGCGCGAGTGGAACGTTGTCGACGAGGCATCCGTCGACCAGCATCAGGCCATCGCGGGTGTAGAACGGCGGCAGCAGGCCGGGGATGGCGCTCGATGCCCGCACCGCCTGCCAGAGCAGGCCGGTCCTGATCAATTCGAGATTGTGCGTCGACAGATTGGTCGCGACCGCCGCGAACGGCCGCCAGCAATCCTCGATCCGGCAATTGTGGCCGTACTGATCGGCGAGCGCCCGATCGAAGGCCTTGTGGTCAAGCAGCGCGTAGCGCGGCCAGGTCGGGCGGCGGAAGCTGCGGCTGGAGACGAAGATCTCATGGGTGCCGCGCTCGAGATGCTCGGCGTCGTAATTCTTGGCAAAGCCCGCCGCCATCGCCGAACCGACACTAGTGCCGACAAAGATGTCGAACATCGTGCCGCGCTCGCGAAACGCCTTGTAGACGCCGACATGCGCCGTGCCGAGGCTGCCGCCGCCGCCGGCGACAAACCCGACGGCGCGACCGCACAGGAAGCGCACCAGGCTCTCGATATCGATCTGGTCCTCGAGCGCGACATGGTGATGCATGAAGCAAGGCAGCCGCGCCAGCCAGGCCGCGGTGCCGCTGACCTCGTGTTGCCTGATATCGTGAACACGAACCAGGCGCCGCGCCGACGCCGGATGCACCCCGCACGCGAAGCTCTCGATCTCGGTGAGAACCGGCGGCGGAGCATCACCGCGGCAGGCGAGCACGACGAGGTCGGCCTGGCGAATGGTCTTTCGCGCCCATTCGGATGCTTCCGCACCACCGAAATAAGCCACCAGCGGCGCGTCGTACTCGATCCGGTTGAGCCAGTCGGCGACCTCGGATGAGTCCAGCGCGCGGCCGGGAAACATCGCCTGCACGCGCGCGAGATCGACGATCTCGGCGCCTGCTGCGGCAAGCCCTTCGCGCAACCTCCGTTCAAAGGCAGCCGGCACCGGCTCCCGTCCGCCCGCAATCAGCGCGACGGTGCGCGCCTTTGGTGACGCCCGGACGGGCAACAGGCGCGCGGTCTGGATGGCAAAGCGCTGCGCAAGCGCGGCAAGCAGCGCCTCGACGATGCCGGGCGCTTCCTGGACCAGCCTCGCATAGGCTGCGCGCGTCAACACCAGCACGCTGGAATCGCGGATCGCGATCACGTTGGCCGTGCGCGGTATGTTGGCGAAGAAGCCGATCTCGCCGACCAGCTCACCGGCGCGAAGCTCCGCAATCGGCTCGGGATGATCGGTCCGGTACACGGCGAGCGCGCCGTGCAGCACCAGGAACAATGAATCCGAGGCGCCGCCCTGCTCGACCAGCAGCTCGCCGCGCACCAGGTCGCGCCGGGTCATTGCGCCAAAGGCGATCAGCCGCTGCTCCGCGCTGAGCGTTCGGAACAGCGGAAAGTCCTCGGACAGGTTTCCCCACGCAAACGTTGCGCTCGGCGGCACACGGTTCGATTGCATGCGCGGATGTTAGCGCCGGGCCGCCGTCCCGGCGAGCGATATCAGGCCGCCCCCGGCGGCGCCCCGGCCGGCATTCCTTGGGAGCACTGCAACAGGAATAGCGACGCTCCCATTGGCCTGCATCATCCGACCAGCTCCGGCCACGGCACGATGGTCGACTTCACCGTCTTCATCGCCATCGCGTCCGCCACCGCGCGCGCGACGCCGTCCTCGGTGAACGGATAGATCGTCTGCATGTCGAGCCACGGATATTTGTTGCGCGTGCGGTACAGCATGTCGACGCCGAGCGGCAGGTCGTTGCCGGTAAAGCCCCAGGAGCCGAGCACGTTGAGGTCCTTGGTGCAGATGCGGTGCCACGACGTATTGATCGAGCCGGCGTCGGTGAACTGCCCCATCTCGACATAGGTGCCGCCGTCGCGCAGCATCTCGATGCCTTCGGGGCCGGCGCTCGGATGGCCCGAGCAATCCATCACGAGGTCGGCACCGAAGCCGCCGACGATATCGCGCACCGCCTTGATGCGCTGCTCCGGCGTCTTGAGCTGCTCGATATCGACGGTCGCCTCGGCGCCGAACTTGCGCGCCAGCGCCAGCCGCGGCAGCTCCGGCGCGCCGACGCAGATCACGCGCCCCGCTCCCATCTCCTGCGCGGCCGCGACCGCGAGGATGCCGATCGGCCCGGAGCCCTGGATCACCACGGTGTCGCCCCAGCTGAAGCCGCCGGCGCGGGTGGCGCGGTTGAAGGCGCGAATGCAGGAGGTCAACGGCTCCGACAGCGCGCCGAGCCGCAGCGACATGTCGTCGGGCAATTTGTAGATCTTGGTGCCGGGCAGCATGTCGAGATCGACATAGACATATTCGGCCCAGCCGCCCCACATGTGCGGCGCCTTGTCGAAGCCGAGATAGCGGCCGTAATACACCGGCGTCAGGCACTTGTTGGCGCTCTCGGGATAATGGATGCAGTAATAGCAGCGGCCGCAGGGCATCAAGGGCGGGATCATCACCTTCGATCCCACCTGCAGCGGCTTGCTCATGAAGTCTTCGGTGAACGCCTCGCCGCATTCGACGATCACGCCGCCGAGCTCATGGCCGAGCGTGAACGGCCATGGCAGCGGCTTCGGCCAATGTCCCTTCAGGATGTGCAGGTCGGTTCCGCAAACCCCGCAGGCGCCGACCTTGATCAAGGCCGCCTTTTTGCCGACATCCGGCCATGGCACGGTCCGGATTACAGGCTTGGCTCCAGGTCCGTCATGCGTGCATACGCGGATCTGCTGCATCGGTTCGCTCTCCCTGTCCTTGTCATTGGGCCGGGTTCGGCCGCACCGACTTTAGGTCAGGACGATCGGGATGTCATGAACGCCTGTCATGAAGGCCTTCATGACAGACCTCCATGAAAGGCCTTGGCGGGACGACGCGCTTCAAGTCTTGACGGGAGTATTTTTCCGCAAGGACGCATCGCAAAGAACCGTTGATTGTGAACGCAACTGAGGGCCAATAGGCTTGTAGCATTGCGGGGAACGACACCATGAATCCTGGTATCGAAGGCATCGTCGGCATGTACGTCAAGCTGGGCGAGCTGGACACGCTGCAACGAATGAAGGAACATCGGCAGAACCTGCTCGACCAATGTGTCGATACCGCGCATTTCAGCTTCGACGTGACGCGATCGATCTACAAGAGCGACCTCGAGGTGATCGAAGCCGGCATCGAGAGCCTCTCGGGCGAGGTCACCGGCCATGTCGACGTCTTCAACGAGAACCGGATCGCCGGCTGGGCCCTGTACGACCAGCACCCCGACAAACGGGTCACGATCGATATCTATTTCAACGGCGACCTTGTTGCCGAAGTCGTCGCCGATCAATTCCGCAAGGATCTTCTCAAGCTCAACAAGGGCGATGGGCACCATGGCTTCATGTTCGAGCCACCAGCCGGGTCCTATCAGCCGCCGCTGCAGCTCGAGATCCGCGCGGCGAAGCGCAAGGTGCTCAAGGCCGTGACGGTTGAGCCACCGGCGGTGCCGGCCGAACCGGCCATGGACGCCGAAGCCAAGTAGCCCGCCGCGTCGCCTGCGCACGGAGATCGTCACTTCATCGCGGTGCCGTCGGGTGCGAAGGCCTCGACCTTGTCTGAGATCACGAACGACATCAGGTCGTGCCCGATCACCAGCGGTCCCTGATAGGTCGTGCGCGTCCGCTTCAACAGCACGTCCTCCGGCACGTCCTGCGTCGGCGGCTGGCTCGCGAACACGATGTGCGAGTAGACCGCAAGCTTCGGCTTGGCCTGCGCGAAGATCTTGCCGGCCTGTTCCGGCGAGGTGTGGTGGTTCTCGATCGCCAGATAGTTCGGATAGGCCTTGAACAGGTCGGGGTCGATGATCGCGACCTCGTGGATCAAGAGGTCGGCGCCCTCGGCCGCCTTCGCCACCCGCTCGTCCGGCTTGGTGTCGCCCGACAGCACCACCTTCTTGCCGTCATACGCGACGACATACCCGAACGACGGCTTGATCTTCTCGCCGTGATTGACCTCGATCGCGGTGACCTTGACGCCGTTGTTCTCGTAGACCGGGCCGGGCGCGATGTCCTTGGCCGCGAACGCGACGCCCGAAGGCGGGTAGCCCTCGTCATCGATCCGGATGCGGATGTCCTCGGAGAACGCCTTGGTGAGATTTTCGGTCATCGCCACCGTGCCGTTCGGCCCGAAGATCACCATCGGCGTCTTGCGCGAGCCGAACGGCGTGCCGATCCATCCCGTCAGCCACATGTCGGGAAGGCCCACGATGTGGTCGGAGTGCAGATGGGTGATGAAATGCGCCGTGATCGCGCCGATCGGTATCTTCTTCTGGAACAGGCGGATCGTCGAGCCGCGCCCGAAATCGAACATCAGCTTCTCGGGCCCCGCCTCCACCAGCGTCGCGGCGCTGAAGCTCGAGAGCCGCGGCGTCGGCGTGCCCGTGCCCAGCAAGGTGACCCGCATCTCGGCGGCGCGTGCCATGCCAGTGCCGGCGAGGATCGCCGCAACGAGTGCAAACCAGAATTTCAGTCGCATGATCGAACGTCTCCGCCCCAAGCGCTTACTAAGCCGATGAGCTTCTTAAGCCAGGACAGGCTAGGTGAAGCGGCCGGAGATGCCAATGTGGACTGCGACATGACGGACGCGCGCTGCGGATTGACAGCAACGGCCGCTCCATCCAAACCTGCGGCACAATTTCAGGTTACGGAATGAAGCTGCAACCCGGGTCCGAACGTATCTTCGCGGACGACAGCACCGACCCGCTGGACGGGCGCGTGCAATGGGCGCCGGCAAAATCGCTGTGGCTCGGCGGCATGACCGCGGTCGCGATCGTGTTCGGGCCATTGCTGTTCTCGTGGAGCGCATTCGCGCTGTTGATCGTGACCAGCGCAATCACGCTGTGCTTCGGCCATTCGGTCGGCATGCATCGCCGCCTGATCCATGCGAGCTTCGACTGCCCGCTATGGCTCGAACGGTTCTGCGTCTATCTCGGCACGCTGGTCGGAATGGCCGGCCCCTACGGCATGGTGCGGCTACACGATTTCCGCGACTGGGCGCAACGCCAGGCGGCGTGCCACGCCTACTCCCGCCACGCCGCCGGCTTCTGGCGCGATGCCTGGTGGCAGCTGCACTGCACGCTGGTGCTGAAGCACCCGCCGGTCTTCCGGCTCGAACCGCGGCTCGCCGATGACCGCTTCTATGCCTTCGTCGAGCGAACCTGGATGTGGCAGCAATTGCCCTGGGCCCTTCTGTTCTTTGCGATCGGCTCGTGGAGCTGGCTGGTCTGGGGCATCTGCGTCCGGGTCGCCGTCTGCGTCACTGGGCATTGGCTGATCGGTCACTACTCGCATCGCAAGGGCGGACAGACCTGGATCATCGAAGGCGTTGCAGCCCAGGGCTACAATGTCGGCATCGCCGGGCTGATCAGCATGGGCGAGAGCTGGCACAACAATCACCACGCCTATCCCGGCTCCGCCAAGCTCGGGCTGCTGCCGGGCCAGATCGATCTCGGCTGGTGGCTGATCAAGGCCTTTGAGGCAGCAGGCCTCGCCAGCAACATCAAGACGCCGGACAATCTTGCGCCGCGCCCGGGCGCGCGCCGCGTCGGCGGTCCTGATAACGCCGGTGCGGTCGCACCGGGACATCGCGGCCCTGCGTTGTTCCCATAACCTGCACGCACAGATCGCCGTTGCGGAGCTGTCGCGATGCCGCTATATCGCCCGTGTCGGAAAAGGCAGACTTGGTTTGGTAAGCCCAAGTCCTTTCGAAATCGAACTCGTTTCGAAAACGAAAGCTCTGGTCTCCTGCCGCGTGCATGAGATCCCCACGACGAACACCGGACGCTATCGAAGCGTCCATTGTTCGTCCGTGTGGTTCTCAACCCGACGAACCGCTCCGGTCGAACATCGACAAAGGAGCAGTTCATGCACAACCACCACCCCCTTCCCCATGATGTCGTCATCGCCGGCGCCGGCCCGGTCGGCCTGTTGCTCGCCTCCGAGCTGCGGCTCGCCGGGCGCTCGGTGCTGATGCTGGAGCAGGCCACAGACCCGCGCTCGCCGCTGAAGCGGCTGCCGTTCGGCATGCGCGGCCTTTCGGCGCCAACCATCGAAGCGCTCTACCGTCGCGGGATGCTGGACGACATTGCGATGCCGCAGCGCGCGAAAGACGGCTCGGGCAGCAAGGCACCGAACGGCGCGCACTGGATGCAACAGCCGCGCCGCCCGGCGGGCCATTTCGCCGGCATCCAGTTTTATCACGACGATATCGACAGTTCGAAATGGTCCTATCGCCTGCCGGGTCCGGCCGGCACCAGCATGGCGGTCGACATGGAGTCGCTCGAATCCGCGCTCGCCGCTCGCGCAATTGCGATGGGCGTCGAGATCAGGCGCGGCGCGGCCGTCGAGGCGTTCGATCAGTCGGATGACGGCGTGATCGTTCGCGCCGCCGGCGAGACGTTTCATGCGCGCTGGCTGGTCGGTTGCGACGGCGGCCGCAGCACGGTGCGCAAGGCCGGCGGCTTTGAGTTTGTCGGCACCGATCCCGAGTTCACTGGCTATTCGGTCGAGGTCGAGATCGCCGATCCGGATACGCTCCGCCCCGGCCGCCACTACACGCCGACGGGCATGTACACGTACGCGCGTCCCGGCACCATCGCGATGGTCGATTTCGACGGCGGCGCCTTCCACCGCACTCATGAGATCACACGCGAGCACGTGCAGGCGGTGCTGCGCCGTGTCTCCGGCACCGCCGTGACCTTGACGGCGCTCCTGCTTGCCACCACCTGGACCGATCGCGCCTGTCAGGCGACGGCTTACCGGAACGGACGCGTGCTGCTCGCGGGCGACGCCGCGCACATCCATTCTCCGCTGGGCGGCCAGGGGCTCAACCTCGGGCTCGGCGATGCGATGAACCTCGGCTGGAAGCTCGCGTCCACGATCCGCGGCGATGCGCCGGCCGGTCTGCTCGACAGCTATTGCGGCGAACGGCATCCGGTGGGCACGCAGATCCTGGACTGGTCGCGCGCCCAGGTCGCGCTGATGCGGCCGAGCCGGAGTTCGCGCGCGCTCGAAGCCATCATCCGCGATCTGATCGCGACGCCGGACGGCGCGACCTATTTTGCCGAGCGCGTGTGGGGCGTTTCGCTGCGCTGCGATCTTGGCGGCGGCCATCCGCTGGTCGGCCGCAGCGCGCCCGACTTCGAGCTCGCCTGCGGGACGAGGCTCGGCGAACTGCTCAGAGATGGGCGCGGTCTGCTGCTCGACTTTGATCCGCGCTCTCCTCTGCGCGCGCTGGCCGAGCGCTGGCGCGGGCGGATCAGCTATCTCGCACGCGATGCCGCGGATCGGCTGGGCTTGCGCGCGGTGCTGGTGCGTCCCGACGGGTTTGTGGCTTGGGCCACAGACATCGAGCCGGATCTGGAGCAGACTGCTCGAGCCGCAGCGCGATGGTTCGGAGAACCTGACGCGGCATCTGAACGAGCCTAACGCCCTGGATACGGCGCATGTGAGCTTCACTTGTCGCTCTCGTTCCGTGTCCGGGTTCCCTTTCACAACCGTAACGCCCCGTTAACCCTATCAGCCTTAGGGTCGTCGGGGCTCCGAATGGACGGTGGCCGGGTTAGTTGTGATGTCGTTTGCACAGAAGAAAACTACCGTCGTCCCCGTTGCCGAGGAGCGGCGGCGCTTCCAGCGCGTCAAGGTGCACCTGCTCGGCCGCTACATGCTGCCCGACCGGCGCGAGTTTCCCTGCCAGATTATCAACATGTCCCCGGGCGGCCTCGCGCTGCTTGCGCCCGGCATCGGCAATGTCGGCGACCGCGTGATCGCCTATCTCGACCATATCGGCCGGGTCGAGGGCCGCATCACCCGCATCATCGACAACGGCTTTGCGATGACGATAGGCGCCACCGCACGCAAGCGCGACAAGCTCGCCGCCCAGCTCACCTGGCTCGCCAACCGCGACATCCTCAATCTGCCCGAAGATCGCCGCCACGACCGTATCGTGCCGCGCAACCCGATCGCCCTGCTCACCCAGGAAGACGGCTCGCGGATGACCTGCCGCATCATCGACCTTTCGCTGTCCGGTGCTGCGATTGCCGCGGAGAACCGCCCGCCGCTGAAGTCGCTGGTGATGCTCGGCAGGGTGCAGGCCCGCGTGGTGCGAAATCTCGAGGAAGGCTTCGCGCTCGAGTTCGTCCACGAGCAGTCGGCGGAAACGCTCGAAGAGAGCGTTACCGCGAGGTAAAGCGAAAAACCGCTCAAGACCCCCGTTTTCAGCCCGCGAAGGCGGCCACCGGTGCACCGGTGGCCGCCCTCGGCGCGTTTGGCGCAGTGAAATCGGCGGTTAACGGCCGGAGCGTTTGAGGCAACAAACCGCGCTGGCGCAGCGCTTGCCGCGTTAATAGATAAAATTTGAATCAATTGCAGATGTTTCAAATTTTACGCGAATTTGATTCAAGTAAAGATCGAATTCGCCGCAGCTTTTACCAGTATTCGCGTCAAATCT
The DNA here is from genome assembly GCF_049075665.1 of Bradyrhizobium sp. B120. NCBI lineage: Bacteria > Pseudomonadati > Pseudomonadota > Alphaproteobacteria > Hyphomicrobiales > Nitrobacteraceae > Bradyrhizobium > Bradyrhizobium sp. B120. The sequence goes on from NZ_CP185242.1 coordinate 5,430,237, forward strand.
ACTTCGCACACTTAGCGGCGGCGCAAAAGCTTTGTGCGAAACGTGGTCCCAACAAGAAGAACGGGGGCCACGATGTTTGGGTTCAGGGGACAGGGGAAAGGTTTGGCGGTTGCCGCCATTCTGTTTGCGACGTGCGTGTCGGCCAAGGCCGGCGACGTGGTCTACGCCAGCCTGGGTGACGTTGCGCGTTCGCCGATCGGCTGGGTCGAATTCTGCGCCGACAATCCCGCCGAGTGCCGCGGCGGCAAGACGCAACCACGCGACATCGTGTTGTCGCAGACCGCCTGGCGCGACCTCGTGCGGGTCAACAAGTGGGTCAACGAATCCATCAAGCCGATGACCGACATGGATCATTGGGGCGTGATCGAGAAATGGTCGTTGCCGACAGACGGCTACGGCGACTGCGAGGACTACGTGCTCCTGAAACGCAAGATGCTGATGGACGCCGGCTGGCCGCGCGAGGCGCTGTTGATCACCGTGGTCCGCGACAAGAAGGGCGAAGGCCACGCGGTGCTGACGGTGAAGACCGACAAGGGCGAGTTCGTGCTCGACAATCAGAACGAGAGCATCGTCGCCTGGACGGAGACCGGCTACCGCTTCGTCAAGCGGCAATCGCAGAGCGATCCCAATGTGTGGGTCTCGCTCGGCGACAACCGCCCCGCAGTTTCAACCGCAAGCTCGCGCTGAGCGGCAACAAGGAATCGAGTTCGCGACCCGGTCACATCCCCACCCCTCCCCGTCCCAGACCGGTTCGCGCGCGGCCAGGCTTCCCCCAAAGCCTGGCCGCAACTTTTTGCGGGGGACGCGGTGACCGATCAGAAGAACCGATCGAGGAACGCCGCCGTCTCGTCCGAGATGCCGACGATCTTGTTGGTGGCCTGGCGATAGAACTTGAAATTGAGTTCGGTCTCGGGCCGGCCGTCGTCCCAATCCTTGAAGCGCTTGAGCGCGTCACGTCCCAGCGGCCGCTTCGCCAACGCAACACGCCTGACCGCGATGCTGACCCGCGGCGTTTGCCTGGCGATGCCAGGCTTGCGCGGCACCGGTTCGACGGAGGTCACCACCGCGCGGGCGATCAGGCCCGTGCCGCCCTCGCTCTCGCTCGCGAACACGATGTCACCGGCCGCGATCAGCTTGCCGCCGTACATGGTCTTCTGCGCGGTGAAGACGAACGCCTTCGCCCGCGGTTCGGAGATCTCGGTCTTGATCGCAAACGCCATCGCATGCCCTGCACCGGCACGCTCGGCCATCCGGCGCCCAGGCTTGACATCCTAGCATCCGCCCGATTGAATTGAATTCAATTCAACTCGCAGACGAACTGACGATGAGTGCAACGAGCCAGGGGACACGCGAGCGTCTGCTATCGGCAGCCCAAGAGGAGCTGATCGAAGGCCAAGGGCATCTCGAGATGCAGGCCGTCGCGCGACGGGCGCAGGTCTCGATCGGGCTCGCCTATCACCATTTCGGATCGAAAGCCGGCCTGATCGCCGCCGTGGTCGAAGACTTCTATGAACATCTCGATGAGGCGGCATTCGGCGGCGCCAAGCTGTCCGCCAGCAACTGGGCGGACCGGGAGAAGGCGCGGATCGGCGCCTATGTCGCGTTTCACTATGAGCACCCGTTCGCGCCGCTGGTGATCGGACCGCTGAGCCGGGCGCCCGAAGTGCTTGATGTCGAGACCGCCTTCACCAGCCGCCAGCTTGCAGCCGGTGCGCGCATGCTGGAGGCCGCGCAGCGCGACGGGATCGTACCCGGCAACCTCGACCCTCACCTCACCATCGCGCTGATGATCGGCGGCATCCGCCAGGCGTTGATCGGTGCGCTTACGGCCGACCGGCGACCGGATCCGGCAAGGCTGACCGGCAACATCTGGGCCTTCATGGCCGCGGCGCTGCGCCTGACTGCCAAGTCCCCGCCGGCGAAGCCGAAAGCCGCGCGGCGCGGCCGCTTCTAATGTTCAACTATAACCCCAAGGTCGGTGGCCATCTTGTTCAACCCGCATGATTTTCACACGCCGCAATCATCCTACAGCAAGCCGGATCTGCTGCGCTCGAGCACGGGCGGCTATTTCGGCCCCGGCAATGCGCAGCTGCCGGCGCCACCGATGCTGATGATGGACCGCATCACCGACATCGGCATCGACGGCGGCGCCTTCGGCAAGGGCCATGTCGCCGCCGAGCTGGACATTGCACCGGACCATTGGTTCTTCGCCTGTCACTTTGCCGGCGACCCCGTGATGCCCGGCTGCCTCGGTCTCGACGCGATGTGGCAGATCATCGGCTTCTGGCTCGGCTGGTCGGGCTCGCCGGGCAAAGGCCGCGCGCTTGGGGTCGGTGAGGTCAAGTTCAGGGGCCACATCACGCCGGACGTCAGGCTCGTGCGCTATGAGGTCGACATGCGTCAGGTCAGGCGCGGCCGGCTGGTGCTGGGCATCGCCGACGGCCGTGTGCTCGCCGACGGCGCTTGCGTCTATCTGGCGAAGGACATGAGGGTCGGCCTGATCGCGCCGACGGGCTGAGCCACGGACGCGTGCCGGACAGTCCCGTTTTGAGGCAGAAGCCCCGGAGTTTGCGGCGAGTTTTGCACTCCCCCCGCCACCTGCTTGAATCCCCGGGGGTTTTGCCCGCATCGCGGTTGTGCTATTCGAAACCTTTCAATTGATGTCCGGTTCTGGTCGCATGGTCGAACTTGCCCCCCGGAATGCACAAGCCAGCAGCCTGATCGGCGTGCAGCCGATCGCGATCGGTGCCGTGGCGCTGGTGCTCGTGCTGTTCGGGATCGGCTCGATCGCACTGTGGCGCGCCTTCAGCGGCACTGTGCCGGAGACCGACCGGATGGTCGCCGTCCGTCAATTGCAGGCGCGGACCGCACAGGTCTCCGAGGCCCTGGTGGAAAAGACCAAGGGCATGGAGGCGACCCAGCAGGAATCCATCGACCAGTTGCAGGAAGTGCAGGACCAACTGCTGGCCATGCGTAAGCAGTTCGCCGCACAGCAGGCCGACGCCAAGAAGCTCTCCGACCAGGTCGCCGCGCTGACCGAACAGGTCGAGGGCCTGCGCCAGTCGCTCGCGAGCGCGCAGGCTAATGAGCCGGCCGCCGAGCCCGAGCCGCGCAAGCGGTCGAAGGCCGCCCGGAGCGCCAACCGGAAGCGCCGCGGATCGCGCGGTTGAGGACCGATGGCAGCCGAGCGCCCCGTCACCGGCCCGGCCATCAAAAAGCGCCAAATCCCGAACAACATCAGGACCTAAGGTGGAACTTCCAGCTCCAGGCCTGCCGATGGCAGCCTCGCATGAGTGCCCGTTACCGTGAATTAATCCGGACTTTGTGAACTGGTTCACATATCCGACTTCGAATCCGAGTCATCTTTAATCACCGGATGGCGTGAGCCGATTTCAATATCCGGGGCTGGCAAGGTCGTTGACGGTATACTACGTCGACGGCCTTGTTTTTTGTGACCGTGAATCCCGGTCTCTGGACTGCCCATCCCGAAACGCGGCGTGCTCGGATGACGGCTCTGCACGCGCGACATCGCTGCAGCTGAAGTCGCAGCGATCCGTGTTGCCGCCTACTTGGTGCGGTCGCGCAGGACGCGATCGCTTCGCTGCCGCAGCCGTGCAAGCTTCGGCTCGAGCTCGTGGAGCATGTAGACGAATGCGACTGCGAGGCCCGAAACAACAACCATGAACAGCAATGTCAGATCAGGAATGGTCAGCATCTCTGATATCCTCTGAGGCCCGGCTCCAATCGTAGCCGGACCGTTTGTTTTCGCGACGCGTTCACACACAGACTGCTGCAATGCGCTGCAAGCCGCGTACCAATGCGCGACGGCCCCGACATCAAGACGCCGAGGCCGTGCCGATCATTCCAACACCATCAGCATGGCGATCCGATGGACCGGCCATGCATCAGCAGATGTCTCAGTTGCAAACCTGCACCGGTCGCACCTGCCAGCCATACGGCGTCAGCATGCGACGACGCACGACATAACAGCCGCCGTCACCGTAACCATCGCCGTAGCCATACCCGTCGTCGTAGCCGTAACCGGCGTAGTACGGGTTGCCGTAGTAGCCGTCATAGTAATCGTAGGCGCCGTAGCCCAGGCCGAAGCCGATCGCGGCCGCGGCGAACGGATAGCCCCAGCCGCGCCGATGCCAGCCTCCGCCGTGCCAGCCTCCACCATGCCAGCCGCCGCCGTGCCAACCGCCACCGATCGCGGCCGACCGGAAGCCACCGCCCGCGCCCATGGCGCGGAAGGCGCCGCCGCCACCGTGGAAGCCGCCAAAGCCGCCACCACCGTGGAAGCCACCACCGCCGTGGAAACCGCCACCACCAAAACCACCTCGAGCCGACGCGGCATCGACCGTGAACAGGCCGACCGTGGCCGTCGCCAGCAAGGCAATCATCGTTTTACGCAACATCACCCGTCACTCCTCTTTCCAAGGCTTTTCCTTGCAAGCCTCCTCCGCCGCGTCCCGCGCATGCTAACTCAATGTAGGACCGTGGCTTCGACCGCGCGCTCATGTCGCGCTCACTTCTGCGCGACCCGCGTTCATCAAGGCGCAGCCGTCAAAAGTTAGCAGCCGCGGCAGATGCCGTTGACCCGGCGATCGACCGTCCTGTTCTCGTCGGCGATCGCCTTGTCGAAGCTTTCGCTCGACGCCGCACCGGTGGTGACGCCCTCACCGGAGTTCAGCCGGCTGGACGGTTGAGCGGTGCTGGGCGGCGGTGATGCGAGTTGCGGCGACGTCGGGCCGGCTGACGAAGGGCTGCCGCTCCTGGTGCCGGTGCCTTGAGCAACGGTAATCGTGGGTGCCAGCAGAATCGCGATTGTCGCTGACGCGACGGTGACGGATAATTTGCGCATGGCAATTCTCCCTTGCGGACATCAACGGGTCCGCAAAACGCCGGTTCCCACAGGCGTTGGGGCAATACAGTTTGGGAGCAATGCAATTTGCGCAAGCTGATCGAGTTTGACGACGATACCGCCGACAAGCTGAAGCAGCTTGGGCGCGACCGGATGGCGACGCTGCAGGAGCTCGCGGACGAGGCCTTCGCCGACCTGCTCAAGAAGCACGGCATTCCGATCGACCTGAAGGATGCGCTGCGCAAGAGCGCAAGACTTCAGGAAGCAGCGAGACCGCGGGAGGCGGCAAAGCCAGGCCCCGCAACACCGAAGCGCGCACGCAGCCAGGGCCGGAAGCGCTGAGCCTTCAGCCGATCTTCTTCAGCCCGGCTTTGTACTGGGGGCCCCTGATCGCGTAGGACTTCGCCGGCCGCGACAACGCCTCCGCCTGTGCGGCGTCCAGCGTGCGCACCACGCGTGCGGGCGCGCCGATGATCAGGGAATTTTCCGGAAACTCCTTGCCCTCGGTGATGACGGAGCCGGCGCCGACGACACTGCCGCGCCTGATGCGCGCACCGTTCATCACGATCGATCCCATCCCGATCAGCACGCCGTCTTCCAGCGTGCAGCCGTGCACGATCGCATTGTGGCCGATCGTGACGTTGTTGCCGATGGTCAGGGGAAAGCCGGGATCGACATGCAGGGTCGAATTGTCCTGGACGTTGGAGCCTTCGCCGATCTCGATCCACTCATTGTCGCCGCGCAGCACGGCGCCGAACCAGACGCTCGCCGCGGATTTGAGGCGCACCTTGCCGATCACGACGGCATTGTCGGCGATGAAGTAGCTGCCGTCGGCGGGAAGATCGGGCCCCTGCCCGTCGAGTTCGTAGATCGCCATGGAGGTCTCCCTGGAGCGTTTTCGAGCGAAGTGGACACCGGTTCGCGTGAAGAAAACGCGTCGAAGCTCAGATCAGGGTGACCTTGGCACAGCGGACGATACCGTTTCAAGCAAGCACGGCCATGATCCGGACACGGATCAGGATCCGGCGCGGATCACCCGATCACGCCCGCAGCGCGCAGCGTCATCACGAAGAAGGTGCCCGACATCAGGCTCCAGAAGCCGGAGATGACGGTTGCCATCATCACGAACTCGAAACGGCGGCGCTCGATGCGCGCACCGCGCAGCGTGTTGCGCATGATGATGAAGGGTGCAGCGAAGACGAGAAACGGGACCGCGGCAAAGGTCCTCGGCGCCACGCCCTCCTGCAGCAGGCCGAAGCCGGCCGGACGCTCCGCCATCGCCTGATAACCGCTGGCCAGCGCGCCGGCGAGCGCGAAGCCGATGAAGAGCGAGAACAGGGAATTCAAGGTATCGGGCGACATCGGAACTTCCGCTACGCAACAGGCCACTCACCCTGCTTCGCAGAATTGGCGGCAGGCCGCCACATCATCCTTAAGGAAAGGTTAACCGGCAGCGCCCGGCGCGGCGTTTGCGCATGGCCATTCGCTCGGGGATTCCATTGGAATCGTACGGAAATTCCGCGTCACGTGGCATATTCGGCAGGTGATTCGGCCACTCCCGACCTGCTCTTTGCCTCGCTCATGACGCTTCTCTCGACTGCCCAGCATCTCGCCCGCGACACCCGCCGCAATCCGCGCGCGCATCTCGTTCCGATCATCGCCTCGGCGGTCATCGCGGCCGGTGCGATTGCGCTCGTCGCCTATCTGCTGTGGCCGACCTATACGACCGTCCCGCCGAGCGATCCGTCGCGGCTGCCGGTGAGCGTCGGCGGCACGCTGTTCAACGTGCCGACCATGGCGGTGCGCATGAAGATCCAGCGCCACTCCGGGCCGCAGGAGCGCGTCGATCTGAGCTTCCTCTATCCGTCGCTGGAGGCGCCAGCCGCGCCGAAGCACTACAGCGCCGATACGGTCGAGGACAAGGTGCAGCCGATCGACAGGATCTTCGTGTCGATCGCGGCACATCACGATTCACTCGCGCCGGACATGCGGCTGCGCACGATCTATCCGCGCTATCTCGACGACCGCGCGAACACCGATGACGGCCTGACGGCGCGCGCGTTCCGCGACGGCACGCCCTATGGCGGCGAGGACCTGTTCACCGCGACCGAGCCGCAGCTGATCGCGCGCTGTACGCGCGATACCTCGACGCCCGGCATGTGCCTGAGTGAGCAGCGCATCGAGGGCGCCGACCTGACCTTCCGCTTTCCACGCAGCTGGTTGGCGCAATGGCGTGACATCGCCACCGCGATGAACCGCCTCTCCGCGCAGATGCACAGCGCGAAGGGGTAACGCCGTCATTGCGCCGGAGCGACGCGCGCTCCGCGGGGTTCCCGGCAATGACGGCCTTAGGCCGTTCAGCCCTGCTCACCCAGATCTTCTTCCAGGATGGCCATCTGGAACTGGAACGAGCGATCATCGTCCTCGTCGTCGACGAACAGCACGCCGATGAACTCCTCACCGATATAAACCTCGGCCGAGTCGTCCTTCTTGGGCCGCGGCACCACGCGGATCTTGGGATTGCTGAACACGCGTTTGAGATACGCGTCGAGCTTCCTGACTTCCTGAACGTCCACAGCCGTCTCCAATCGGGTCGATGATTTTCGGCGGAGTTTTAGGACGAGACGGCAAAGATCGCCAGAGCCTTTTCAGGCTTTGGCGACGTGATGTTGCGCACACGAGCGCGGTACCGATCAGAAAGCGAGTGAAATCAAAGCCCGATCGCGTTGAGCATCTGATCCATGGTGCGCGACGGCTCGGCACAGCCGGCCTCGCCGACGATTTTCGCCGGCACGCCCGCGACCGTGACGTTGTGCGGCACGGGCTTGACCACGACGGAGCCCGCCGCGATCCGCGCGCAATGACCGATCTCGATATTGCCGAGGATCTTGGCGCCGGCGCCGATCAGCACGCCGTGGCGGATCTTCGGATGGCGATCCTCATTCTCCTTGCCGGTGCCGCCGAGCGTGACGCCATGCAGGATCGAGACATCGTCGTCGATGACAGCGGTCTCGCCGCAGACGAAACCGGTGGCGTGATCGAGGAAGATGCCGCGACCGATCCTGGCCGCCGGATTGATGTCGGTCTGGAACACCGCCGACGAGCGGCTCTGCAGGTAGAAGGCAAAATCCTTGCGGCCCTTCTGATAGAGCCAATGCGCGAGACGATGGGTCTGCAGCGCGTGGAAGCCCTTGAAGTAGAGCAAGGGATCGATGAAGCGCGAGGTCGCGGGATCGCGGTCATAGACGGCGACGAGATCGGCGCGGAAGGCGTTGCCGATATCGGGCTCATCGCGCAATGCCTCGCCATAGGTCTGGCGGATCAGGTCGCCCGACAGCGCGGCGTGGTCGAGCCGATCGGCAATGCGATGGACCACGGAATCTTCCAGGCGCTCATGATGCAGCACGGTCGCATAGATGAAGGATGCGAGCTCCGGCTCGCGGCGCAGGATGTCTTCCGCCTCGCCGCGGATTCGATCCCAGATCGGATCGAGTGCCGCCAGCTTGCTCCCCTGCGGATTGACCTGATGAACTGCCATAGCTGCTCTCGCAATTCGGTTGTTCTGATGTGCGTTATAGCACGGTGACCCCAGCGCGTCCCGGGACGGCTCGGTACGGTAAACCCCAGCCGAACGCCCCCCGCGCCGATGTCTAGGGGAATTGGTCGGGATTTTGCCGAAATCAAGCCGCGCTTCTGCAACTATTGGCGGATTTCGTCCCGAGTGTGGTTTTGGGCATGGTCGGCCCCAATAAAAGGGGGAAATACCATCAATACCCGGACGTTACGTGGGCGCCTGACCGATGCACGGTCGGTCTGGATCGCCACCATTGCCATTCCCCTCCTGCTGATCGCGCCTGCCTTCTGGAACGGCTATCCGCTGCTCCAATGGGATACCGGCGGCTATCTGGCGCGCTGGTACGAGGGCTATCTGGTGCCGAGCCGATCCACGGTGTTCGGCATCTACCTGCATGTCGGCGAGACATCGGGCTTCTGGCTCAACCTCGGCATCCAGACCCTGGCGACGCTGTGGATCCTGCAACTGACCCTGCGCATGCTCGAGCTCGCCCGGCCGGTCCGGCTGATCGCGATCAGCCTTGTGCTGATCGCCACCACCGCCCTGCCCTGGCTCGCCAGCATGCTGCTGACGGACATCTTTGCCGGCCTCTCGGTGCTCGCGCTCTTTATCCTCATCCTGCACGGCGACAGGATTTCGACCCTGGAGAAGGCGGTGCTGTTCGGATTCACAGCGTTTTCCGCCGCCACGCACAGCGCGACGCTCGCGGTGCTGCTCGGTCTGTGCTGCGTCGGCTGGATGCTGCGTCCGTGGCTCGGCCGCCGCGTCCCGGTCGCGGGGCTCATGCAAGGCAGCCTGACCATCGTCACCGCCGCCGTGATGCTGCTGGCGGCGAACTTCGCGCTGTCGGGTCAGCTTGCCTGGACACCCGGCGGCTATGGCGTCGCCTTCGGCCGCATGCTGCAGGATGGCATCGTCGCGCAATATCTGCGCGATCATTGCGCCAAGGAGAACCTGAAGCTCTGCCCCTATCGCGACGAGTTGCCGCCGACCGCCGACGACTTCCTGTGGGGTCACAGCATGTTCAACACGCTCGGCCGCTTTCAGGGACTGAATGACGAGATGGGCCACATCGTGGTGCGCTCGCTGGCCGAATATCCGACATGGCAGGCCAAAGCGGCGCTGACGGCAACCGCCGACCAGCTGTTGGATGTCGCGACCGGCGAAGGCTCCTCGGGCTGGATCCCGCATACCTACGGCATCATCGAGCGCTATGTTCCCAAGCAGGTCGCGCCGATGCGCGCCGCGCGGCAACAACAATGGGCCCTCGACTTCACCGCGATCAATCGCATCCACGTGCCGGTCGCGCTGGCCTCGATGCTGCTGGTCGTGATCCTGTTCGGCCGCGGACTGTGGCAGCGGCGGCTCGACGATTTGACGCTGCTGGCGGGCACGGTGACGCTCGCTCTGCTCGGCAATGCCGCCGTCTGTGGCGTGATCTCGGGACCGCACGACCGCTATGGCGCGCGCATGGTGTGGGTCGCGACCTTCGTGGTGTTGATCGCGGCGGCGCGCGCCTTCGCCAAGGACGATGCCGATGATGATGCCGACGAGCTATTGTCGTTGCGACAGGAAGTCGATGACGCCGGTCTTGTAGACCTTGTCACCGACCGCCCGCATGTGGTCGCGGTTCGGAATGTCGAGCACTTGCGAACCCGGAATGATCCGGCCGAGCGCTGACGCCGAGCCCGCGATCTCATCGTTGGTGCCGACCGCGATCAGAACCGGCACGCCGATGCCGGCGGCCTCCTCGCGCGTCATCAGGCGGCGCGAGCCGCGCAGGCAGGCGGCGAGCGCGCGGCGGTCGGAACGGGTCTGATCGGCGAAGGCGCGGAAGGTGCGGCCGACCGGATCGGTGACATCGTCGAGCGACGGCGCCTCCAGCGCCAGCGCGACGGCCTCGCCGGGACCGCCGCCCTCGATCAGCCCGATGCCGATGCCGCCGAGGATCGCCGAACGCACCCGCTCGGAATTCTCACGCGCCAGGATCGCCGTCATCCGCGAGCCCAGCGAATAGCCCATGATGTCGGCGCGCGCGATTCCGAGATGATCCATCAGCGCGATCACGTCGCTTGCCATGGTCGCGATCTCGTACTGCGCGGCATCGTAGCGCTTGGCGGATTCACCGTGGCCGCGATTGTCGAGCGCGATGACGCGCCGGCCGGCCTTGACGAGCTCCGACACCCAGGTCGGATAGATCCAGTTGACGTTCTTGCTCGACGCGAAGCCGTGCACGAGCACGATCGGCTCGCCCGCGCCTTCGTCGATATAGGCAATCTCAACATCGCCGTGGTGGAAACTCGGCATCTTCGATTCCGTTTTTTGGATTTGGATTTGGGATTTGCGATCGACCGGCGACCGCAAGCTTAGCGTGAAACCTAGCCTTGGGCGGGCATACTCGCCAGCGCGGCCTGCGCGGTCATCTGCCGCTTCAGGCGCAGCGCCTTGCTGCGTCTGAGCCACCATGCCGTGGCTCGCTCGGTGGTGGCCTTGATCGACGACAGGAAGCCGAACAGCGCGAGCAGCGCGCCGAACAGCCACATCGTGAGATTGAATGTGCCGGCCACGAGCAGCAGCGCGCCGCGGCCGAGCAGCTTGATGATCGCGCGGGTCTGGCCGCCCTTCACCTCGGCGATGCGGGCCGCGCGCGCGATCTCCTGCGGGTTCTCCGCGACCTTCAGCGTGTCCCGCGCGGCACGAACCCCGGCCGCCTCGCCGATGCGCCCGACGTCCTTGGCGACGCGCACCAGCGCACCGGCCTTCTCGGCGCGGAACGCCGCGCGGATCGCGGTTGCGGTTTCCGCCGGCCGCAGCACCGAGCCGGATGCGACCGCATCACGGAGCGCCGGCTGATCGACCACCTCGCGGGTCGAGCGCCCGGCCCATTCGATCATCCCCTCGCTCAGCCGTCCGGCCTTGCGCGTATCCTTGACCAGCGTCAGTCCGGCGCGCAGCGGCGCGGCGCCGCCGACCGACACATAGGTGGCCGCAGTCACGGCGAGCCCGGCGGCCGCAAGGCCAAGCACCAGTCGGTCGGTGTCCTCGCCCATCGCGAGGTGCTTACCCTCGCGCACGACGTCCCTGACGTCGCCGAACACGAACAGATCGCCGGCGACGGTGCCGGACAGGCTTGCGACATCGTCGGCATTGCCGGTCACGAGACCGGTGGCAAATCCCTTGGCGAAATGCGTGGTGGACGACTGCTCGGCGCGCGCATCGTCGACACGCTTTGTGAGTTCATCACCGAGCGCGATGTTCTTCTCGCTTGCGAGCGCGACAAAGCTGGTCGCAAGATCGGCATCTCCGGAGGCGAGTGCCGCCTCGATATTGTCCGATATCAACGCCGGGTTGTTGCGCAGGACGGAATTGAGCCTGAGCTCGGCGAGTGCAGCCGGATCGTTCCGCGCTGACAGCACCGTTCCGGCGTCCCGGGCGTGTGGCCAAATGGCCGCGCCCACGGCAGCGCTCGCTGCCAGGCCGGCCACCGCAAAACTGAGGCGCACCCCGTTCATTCCGCTAAAAACCTCTAGTTTTATTCGCCTTGTTCAGTTCGCTTGGAAATGGTGTGCCGTTTTTGCGACACAACGGCTCCGACCAAAGAAGGGCTTCTCTGGGACGACAAGATTGTGTCGAATTTGCATGAGCAAATGAGCCATCGGGGCTCTAGGAATCAACTGTTCCCGCCAGTATGGTGCGCGGCATTTCGCGATGCCGCATGCTGTTGATTGCGTCTGCCCATCGTTGCCACCAAGGTGAGAATATGTCCGACCACGTCGTCCCGCACTTCCATAACGATGCCGGTGTCACGGTGATCGAGATCGGGTCGCAGGAGTTCATGTGCGTGGGCGCCAACCCTCCGTTCGACCATCCGCACGTGTTCCTCGACCTCGGCAACGACAGCGAGATCATCTGCCCGTATTGCTCGACGCTCTATCGCTTCGCGTCCGACCTCGCTGCCGGCGAAGCGCGGCCGCCGGAATGCGTGCTGAAAGACAAGGTCGCCTGACCGCTCCGTGGCGCTGACGCGAACCGTCATCGTTGCCGGCGCCGGGATCGGAGGACTGACGGCGTCGCTGACCCTGGCGGCACAGGGCTTTCGCGTCGTCGTGCTGGAAAAGGCCGAGCGGCTCGAGGAAGCCGGCGCCGGCATCCAGCTCTCTCCCAATGCCAGCCGCATCCTGGTCGGACTCGGACTCAAGGAACCGCTGGCGCGGCGTGCGGTCACGCCGGAATCCGTCAACATCCTGAGCGCGCGGGCCGGTGGCGAGATTGCGCGGATGCCGCTCGGGCAGGCCGCCGAGTTCCGCGCCGGTGCCCCCTATTGGGTGATCCACCGCGCCGATCTGCAGGCCGCGTTGCAGGCCGCCGTCAACGACCATCCCGATATCGATCTGCGGCTCGGCTGCCAGTTCGAGGACGTGACCAAGCACGCCAAGGGGCTGACGGTGGTGCAGCGCCGCGGCAACGCACGGCAGGAGGAATTGGCGGTTGCGCTGATCGGCGCGGACGGCATCTGGTCGTCGGTCCGCGGACATTTGTTTCCGGATGTACAACCGCAATTCTCCGGCCTGATCGCCTGGCGCGGCACGCTGGACGCGACCGCCCTGCCGCGTGAATACACCGCGCCGCGCGTACAGCTGTGGATGGGGCCGGACGCACACCTCGTGGCCTATCCGATCTCGGCCGGACGGCAGGTCAACGTGGTCGCGATCGTGTCGGGCACCTGGAACCGGCCGGGCTGGAGCGCGCCCGGCGACGTCAACGAGATCAAGGGCGCGTTCGCCACCGCGCGCTGGCCCGCCACGGCGCGGATGCTGATCGGCGCGGTCGACGGCTGGCGCAAATGGGCGCTGTTCACCCTGCCCGACATCGGCCGCTGGAGCGAAGGCGCAGTGACGCTGATCGGCGACGCCGCGCATGCGATGCTGCCGTTTGCCGCGCAAGGCGCCGGCATGGCGATCGAGGATGCGGCCGTGCTCGCCAAGACCCTGGCCGACTGCACCGGCGAAAACACCGCAGGCATTCCCGCCGCATTGAAGCGCTACGCCGAGATGCGCCGCGGCCGCGTGCTGAAGGTGCAGCGCATGGCGCGGCAGCAGGGTCGCATCTATCATTTGAGCGGCCCCCTGGCGATCGCGCGCGATCTTGCGATCCGCGCCATCGGTCCGGAGCGCATGCTGGCGCGGCAGGACTGGATCTACGACTGGCGCGCCTGAGCCGAGCGCGGCTGCGCGCACAGCTACCGGTTCTTCCGGAATCGCTGACTTAGTGAACGAGGCCTCGCGGTGCGCGCGGGCCGCTTGCTGCCGGCGCAGGCACTGCGGGTGCGGCCGCCGCAGGCGTGTCCGGCGGGCTCTCATGGCACTTGTTGGCGCGCCAGGCCTGATCCGCCAGCCTCTGCTGGGCGTGGATCGAGATCAGCTCGTTGCGATAGACCATCTCGGAGACCACGGTACCGCCGACGCCGGTCTCCGCCTTGGCCATCAACTTTTCCTGAGCCGTCGCGCGGGCCGCGAGATTCGTGCGCTCGGTCTCGAGCTGCTTGCAATCATACAGATCGTATTTGGCGGGATCGGCGAATGCCGACGGCACGCTGTCGCCGATCTGCGCGCAGCCGGAAACGCCCGCGGCCGAGGCGAGCAGCGCAACGATGGCTGCCGCGCGCAACAGATTTGGGCGGCGTGGGAGACGAACAGACATTCAGCTTTCTTAGTCCGACAGGGTTGAGATTGCCTAAAGCAGCCGCCGGTGTCCGGATTGAGGCTCAATCGCGGCGGCGCGCTGCTTATCCCAATGCTCGGCCGCTGAAGCAAATGGAATTGCAGGCTGAAGGCTAAGCCTTTGAAAGCGCGCTGGTAGCAGCGGATCGCGGAGCGCGGGGCGCGGGGCTAAGCCACGGCGCATCTTTGTGTCCTGCCGAGCGCGCCCTGGTTTGTCCTTGCGATCCTGGGCTTCAAATCGTGGCCACCGGTCACCCCTCGCAACAACATCAAGCATCCCAGGATGGGAGATCGCGGCTCTGACATACCGTATCAAGGAGTTGAAGACGTGCGCCCTGCATCTTCGAAAGTTTGTTCTGATGCGTGCGCTCGGATCGGCATCAACGTCGTTCACTCAGCCGGCCCGCGACCGAAGGCGAGCAGCGGGCAGATATCTAAGCTGGCGGTTGCGTGGATTTCCTGACGACCAGCTCAGGAGGAAGTACGACGTGCCGGATCTCGGCCGACCCGCTCTGGAGCATATCGATCAGCATTCTGGCGGCGATCCGCCCCATCTCGCGGTGCTCGATGCGCACGGTGGTGAGCGGCGGCGAGACGACATCCACGAGTGGCATGTCGTTGTGGCCGACGAGCGAGACATCCTCCGGGCACCGCAGGTGCCGCTCCTTCAGGGCGTCCAGCGCACCGATCGCCAGCAGGTCGTTCGCGGCAACGATCGCAGTCACCCGATGCGGCCCGCCGACGAGATACGTCGCCGCCAGCGCGCCGCCTTCGCGCGTGTATCCCGCGGCTTCGCGTACGACACCGGTCAATCCGTGCCGCGCCATCGCGCGCGCGAAGCCATCACGCCGCAGCGCGCCGGTTGATGTCGACAGCGGCCCTGCGATATGCGCAATGCGGCGGTGTCCGATCTCGACGAGATGATCGACGGCAAGGCGCATTCCCATTTCGTCGTCCGAGACGACTGAGGAGACGCGATCGCGCGCTTCGGATCGGTTGACCAGGATCACGGGAACGCCGCGCCGGATACAGAAACCGACGAGTTCGTCATCCTGCGAAACCGTCGCCAGGATCAGACCGTCGACCCGCTGGCTGAGCAGTCGCTCGACAAAGGAGATCTGCTGCGACGATACATTCCCGGCGTCCGCGACGATCGGCGCGTAGCCTTCCGCGGAGAGAACCTCCGTAATGCCGCCAAGGATCGGAGCGAACACCGGATTGGTGATGTCGGGCAGCAGCACACCGACGAGATCGGATCGCCCCAGTCGCAGGTTGGCGGCCAGCCGGTTCGTTTGGTAGCCCAGCGCCTCCGCTTGGGCGGAGATCCTCTTGGCGACATCGTCCGCGACCAAATGCCGTTTCTTGGGATCGAGGGCCCGCGACACGGTCGATGGATGAACGCCAACGGCGTCCGCGATCTGCTTGATTGTCGTGACAGGTCGATTCACCCAGCGATTCCTGCTGCTTAGCTCGTTTGCAAAATGATCATAGCGGCTCCCTTGACTCGTTGCAATCGATTGCAATATCTCATGCAAACGATTGCAACCTGAACAACCGATTGGAAGCACACCGATGTCTCACGGCATTATCGAGAAGCTCGAGGACGTGACGCCGACCGTGTTGCGGGCGATGGCGTCGACCGACAATGCGCGGCTCCGAACGGTGATGGAAGCCTTCGTCAGGCACCTCCATGCCTTCGCCCGCGAGGTGAAACTCACCGAGGCGGAATACGATCTCGGCATCGATTTCCTGAATCGGATCGGACAGGCCACCCACGACAGCCACAACGAGGGCATCCTGTTCGCGGATGCGACCGGCTTCTCGACGCTGGTCTGCCTGCTGAACAACGGCAACGCCGGTGCGACCGAAACCGCGGCAGCATTGCTGGGCCCGTTCTGGCGGGCCAATTCTCCCAAAACAGAGAACGGAGCATCGATCGTTCGTTCTGCGACACCCGGCCCCGAACTCTTCGTCGCGTGCGAAGTCGTCGACATCGCGGGCAAGCCCCTCGCCAATGTCGAGGTCGACGTCTGGCAATCCTCGCCGGTCGGCCTCTACGAGAACCAGGACGAAACGCAGGCCGACATGAACCTGCGCGGCAAGTTCACCACCGACGCCGCGGGTCGGTTCTCATTCAGATCGGTCAAGCCCGCCGGCTATCCCGTGCCGACCGACGGCCCGGTTGGCGACATGCTGCGCGCCCAGAACAGGCATCCCTACCGGCCGGCACACATGCACTTCCTGGGCTTCAAGCCCGGCTACAAGACGCTGGTCACGCAGGTCTTCGTCGACCACGACGAACACCTGGACAGCGACGTGGTGTTCGGGGTGACGCGCGCGCTGGTCGGCGATTATCGCCGGCATGACGACGGCGATCCACCGGCGCCCGGGGTCCGCGCTCCCTGGTACGCGCTGAACTATCGCTTCACCATGGAAAATGGTGAAGCGATCCTCCCCAAGCCACCGATCAAGTGAGGCTGACGATGAATCAATCCATGAAGGACAAGGTCGTGCTCGTCGTGGGCGGGGCCGGCAGCATCGGAGCCGTGACCGCCAAGCGCTTCGCCGAACTCGGTGCCCGCATCGCAATCAGCCACCGCGACGCTCCGGACGAAGCCGCCGCCGCGGCAACGGTGGTGCAATCCTTGCCTGGAGATGGCCACGCCGCGTTGATCGCCGACGTCGCACAGACCGCAACACTGACGGCGCTGCGCGCCGAGATCGAGCGGCGCTTCGGCCGGCTCGACATCCTCGTCAACGCCGCCGGCTTTACCAAGCCGGTGCCTCACGCCGATCTCGACGCGCTGGACGACGACCTGATTGACCGGATGTTCGCGGTCAACTGGCGCGGACAATTTGCGGCGATCCGCACCTTCGCTCCGCTGCTGAAGGCATCCGGTGACGGCCTCGTCGTTTCGATATCATCGATCGCGGGCACCAACGGGATCGGTTCCTCGATTGCCTATTGTGCCGTCAAGGCCGGCATCGACGTGATGACGAAATCGCTGGCTCGCGTGCTGGCCCCCGAGGTGCGGGTGCTCGCGGTCGCACCCGGCGTGGTCGACACCGGCTTCGTTCCGGGGCGCGGCGCGGACTTCAATGCCAAGACCGCGACGACGACACCGCTGAAGCGGATTGCGACCGCAGAGGACATCGCCTCGGCCATTCTCGCCTGCGCAACCCAACTCGGCTTCGCGACCGGAACGACTTTCGTCGTCGACGGCGGCCGCTCGCTCTGAAGGAACAAGTCTATGCGATCTCCCCGCGAAAAGGTCATCATCACCTGCGCCGTCACCGGCAACCTGACGACACCCGAGCAGACCCCTCATCTTCCCATCACGCCGGCGCAGATCGCAGACGCCTGTCTCTACGCCGCCGATGCCGGCGCCGCCATCGTCCACATCCACGTTCGCGACCCGCTGACCGGCCGACCCTCGATGCTGCTCGACCACTATGTCGACGTCGTCGAGCGTATCCGCGCGCGCAACCCCGCGTTGATCCTCAACATTACGACCGGACCGGGCGGACGCTTTGTTCCATCCAGGGACGATCCGAAGGTGGCCGCCGAAGGCACGACGCTGACGGCGCCGGAGAAGCGGGTCGAGCACATCGCCGTGCTGCGACCGGACATCTGCACGCTCGATCTCAACACCATGAACTCCGGAGGCGAGGTCGTGATCAATACGCCGGCGAACGTTCGCCGGATGGCGAAAGTGATCGCAGACGCCGGCGTCAAGCCGGAGATCGAACTGTTCGATTCCGGCGACATCGCCCTGATGCGCGATCTGCTGGCCGACGGCTCCCTGCAAGGGCCGGTGCTGTGTTCCTTCGTGATGGGCGTTCGTTACGGCTTTCAGCCTGCCCCGGAAACCGTATTGTACGCGCGCGGCCTGCTGCCGTCGGACGCGGAGTTCACCGCGGTCGGCATCGGCAAGGCCGCATTCACAACGGTTGCACAATCCTATCTTGCGGGCGGTCACGTGCGGATCGGCCTGGAAGATGCGGTCTATCTCACGCGTGGCCAGCTCGCGACCTCCAACGCGGAAATGGTCACAAAGGCGCGCCGCATCGTCGAGGATCTCGGAGGCGCGATCGCGACGATCGAGGACAGCAGGCGGATCGTCGGCCTGCCCTCGCCCACGAAGACAATCAAGGCTTAGGAGCGAGCTATGAATGCCATCACCGGATCGGGGACCGATGTCGTGATCGAGGCGACCTGCGTGCGGCTCAATGCCAAGGCCGCCGATGCGGCGGCGATCGCGCCGTCCATCGAGAAACATTCGCTCACGCGGCAACCGCACGAAGTCGTGGTTGCGATCGAAGCTGCGGGCGTCAATCCGTCGGACGTCAAGGCCGCCACGGGATTGATGCCCTATGCGGTGTTCCCAAGAACTCCGGGCCGCGATTTTTCCGGGCGGGTGGTCGAAGGGCCGGACGCATTGATCGGAAAAGCCGTGTTCGGCTCGTCCGGCGATCTTGGAATCCGCCGCGACGGTACGCACGCCAGCCATGTCGTCGTCGAAGCCGCGGCCCTGGTCGAAAAGCCGGACGGCATTTCAATGGATGAGGCTGCAGGGATCGGCGTACCGTTCGTGACAGCCATCGAAGGCTTTCGGCGAGCCGGCGCGCCGAGACCCGGTGAACATGTCCTCGTCATGGGCGTCAACGGCAAAGTCGGGCAGGCTGCGGTCCAGCTTGCGACCTGGCAAGGCGCCAAGGTGATCGGCGTGGTGCGCAAGGACGAACCCTACGAAGGCCACGCCGACGCCCCGATCGAGATCATCAATTCCGCGACGGCCGACGTCGCGGAACGTGTGCGCGAACTGACCGGCGGCCACGGAGCCGATATCGTCTTCAATACGGTCGGTGATCCCTATTTCGACGATGCGCATCATTCGCTTGCAAAGGCCGGGCGGCAGATCCTGATTGCGACGACCAACCAGACGGTCAAATTCAACATCCTGGAATTCTATCGCGGACGGCACACGTATGTCGGCGTCGACACCCTCGCGTTTTCCACGATCGAAAGCGCAGAGCTGTTGCGCAGCGTGCTACCAGGGTTTTCCGGCGGCTTCCTGCGCCCCTATCCGATCATCCCGTCCTCGATCTACCCGCTTGCCGAGACGAAGGCGGCCTACACCGCCGTGATCGGATCATCGCGCAACCGCGTCGTACTGCGACCGGGAGCCTGATCATGAATGTCGTTCGCTTCGGCGAGGCGCCCGCCTACGCAAGCTCCCCGACCGCGGGCGCGATCGGGGAGCTCGGTCACGGATGGCTGCGTCACTTCTGCTTGTCGCCGACGCCCTTGGCGGCTTGCTCGATGACCTTTGCCACGGCCTCCGGCTTCGAGACATACACGGCGTGGCTGCCGGCCTGATCGACGGTCTTGGCACCGGCGCGCTTCGCCATCATCCGCTGCGCATCGACCGGGATCATCTTGTCGTTGGTCGCCACCAGGTACCAGCTCGGCTTGCTCTTCCAGGCCGGCGCGGTCACCTCGCCATTCAAGGCGGCGACACCCCAGGGCACCTGCGAGTCAGCCATGAATGCCGCGACATCGGGCTTCACATCGGCTGCGAACGCGGCGGCGAACTTCGCGTGATCGAGCGACAGGAAGCCGTCCTTCGGCGGCAGGATCGGCGGCACCGGCGCGCCGGGAGGAGGATTGGCGATCAGCTTGCCGACCGATTCACCCTGGTCGGGCGCGAACGCCGTGATGTAGACCAGCCCCGCGACCTTCGGATCGGTGCCCGCCTCGGTGACGACGACGCCGCCATAGGAATGACCGACCAGAATGACATTGCCGTCGGCGCCGGCGATGGCACGCTTGGTGACGGCGACGTCGTCCGCCAGCGAGGTGGTCGGGTTCTGGACGATGCTGACCTTGTAGCCATCCTTCTTCAGGACCTTGTAGACGCCTTCCCATCCCGAACCGTCGACGAAACCGCCGTGGACGAGGACGATCGACTTGACCGGGGCGGACTGGGCCTGGGCCGCGGGGATCGTTGCGGTGGCGAGGCCCAGCGACGCTGCGGCGGCGAGCAATTTGGTGACAACAGACATTGAAGTTCTCCTGGATGTTTATTTCGCGATAATCTTTATCGCGATAATCATCGTATAGCTGCCCTCGATTTGCTTGTCCAGATATTTTTTATCGCGATAATGATTTTTGTGGTATGCTGGAGAAACCACATCGAAAGGGCCCCTCCCATGCCGAATCCGGGACCAATTCCGCTGGATAGCCAGCTTTGCTTCTCGCTTTACGGGACGACCATTGCGATCAACCGTGCCTACAAGCCCCTGCTCGACGGCCTCGGCCTCACCTATCCGCAATACCTCGTTCTCAGCGTGCTTTGGGAAAAGGACGGACAGATGATTTCCGCGATCGCCGACCGGCTCGCCCTCGAGCCCAGCACCATCACGCCACTGGTCAAGCGGCTCGAAAGCGCCGGCTTCGTGGTGCGCCGGCGCAGTGTGGAGGATGAACGGCAGGTCGGCGTCCATCTGACCGACAGCGGCAAGGCGATGCAATCGCGCACCGGCTGCCTGACCGACACCTTGCTGGAGCGGTCCGGCCTGACGGTCGACGAAATCATCTCACTCAACAAGCGCGTCCAGGCGCTTCGCAACGCGTTGACGAAATCAGGAACGGGCTGACGGACAAACCGCGCCGTTCAGTCCTGCGATACGCTATCCCGGCGTTTGCCCGGCTGGCGACGAAGAGCTAGAAGATGCGCCCGCCGGGATTTTGTCCGGAACAGAACGAAGCCAGATTTGGAAAACCGCCGAGGGATTTTGGAAAACTTCTCGGTCTAGATTGCGAAAACTCAATAGAATCATGCGGACGTGGCGGAACTGGTAGACGCAAGGGACTTAAAATCCCTCGACGGCAACGTCATGTGGGTTCGAGTCCCACCGCCCGCACCAGCCTGTTGCGCACCGCTCTTACTTCTTGGCCTTAGCCTTTTTTGGCTTGGCCTTCTTTGCCTTCGTCTTCTTCGTCGTCTTGGCCTTGGTTTTCTTGGCCTTTGCGGCCTTAGCCGGCTTCCTCGCCTTCTTCGCCGATTTCTTGGCTGACGTCTTGGCGACCTTCTTGGCCGATTTCTTCGGAGCTTTCTTGGAGGTCTTCTTGACGGCTGTCTTCGTTGACGCCCCGGCAGCCGCGCTGGGCTGTTGCGCCGCGCCGCCACCGCCTCCGCTGCCCGTCGCGCGCGGCGGCACCGGCTCCTCCATCCAGAAATCCAGTTCCTGCTCCTTGCCGCCGCCCGGCTTCCAGCCGTCGAGCGAATAGATCTGATCCGGATTGCCGCCGCTGCCGAGATAGCCGCGCCAGGAATAGTGGTCGTAGACGCCGTTGATGTGCAGCGCATAGGCCTGGGCAAGCTGCTTGTTGCCGCGGATGATCACGAGATTCTCGTCATTCTTCTCGGAGGCGGCGACCGAGAAATTGTGCGATCCGGTGATGACGGCGCAATTGTCGGAGAACGGATCGATCACGATGGTCTTGGAGTGAACGATCGCAATCATTCCCGCGTTGCGGATCTGCTGGACGCTGAATTCGACGTCGGCCCATGAGGGTTCGTTGGTCGCGCTCACGCCATGCGGCAGCTGGACGTCGTCATGAAAGGATTGCTGCGGCGCGCCCGATTTGACGACCTCCCCGCCGACCGAAACGATGTTGCCGTTCTTGCTGGGCATCATGGTCGACACTACGCCGCGGACATAGATGTCGTTCTGCTGTGCGCGGTCCAGCAGGGAATCCAGCAGCGGCGATTGACCCGGCATGAACATCAGGAAGAGCGCGCCGCCCTTGGCGTTCTTGATCAGGTCCAGCACCGGCTTGAACTCGGCCTCGCCGTTGGTCGCGGCGAAGAAGACCGAAATGTTGCTGTCGCTGGTCGGACTGGAATTCGACGTCTTGAGCGCCGGCGGCATGGCATTGCCCGCGGCGACCAGCTTGCCCCACTGATCGAGGTAGCGCTTGGCGATCACCGCATTCTCGATGATCAGCACGTTGTTGAGCTGCGTGCACAGCCCGGTGGTGGTCCAGTTGGTGCTGCCGGTCAGCACGCGGATGGCGTTGCCATGCGCGTCGCTCTCGACCACGAACTTGTTGTGGACGCTGGGCGACGACCTGCCCGCATTCGACAGATCGCGATGCTTGACGGTCAGGCCGGCGCCGCTGAGCTCGCCCGCGATGTTCGGCTTGGTCGCACTGCCATTACCGAGCAGGACGTTGCCGCGGCTGCCGAACGGTTTCAGCGCGCCGACCAGCTCCTCGTCATTCATCTCGTAGATGGCGGCATGGACCTGGCTGCCGCGGAGATCGGCATCGTGCAGGAAGGCCAGGATCTCGTGCAGGGCGTCGCCTGAAAGGTAGCGGCGCGCCTGGTTGGCCGGGTCGGACAGGCCCTTGACGAAATTGCGCAGCGAGTCGTCTGAGGTATCGCCCTTCACGAAGCGGCTGACGATCTGCGACATCAGGGTGCCGCGGTT
Organism: Bradyrhizobium sp. B120; assembly: GCF_049075665.1. Lineage (NCBI taxonomy): Bacteria > Pseudomonadati > Pseudomonadota > Alphaproteobacteria > Hyphomicrobiales > Nitrobacteraceae > Bradyrhizobium > Bradyrhizobium sp. B120. Next base: position 5,452,894 of record NZ_CP185242.1, read on the forward strand.
GAAATAGGCCGACAAGCCGCCGCCCGCATCGCCCGAAGCGACCGCCGGCGTCGTCCAGGCCGACACCGAGGCGGCATCGGGCGTGAACGTCCCGTTCGCGCCGCCCTTCATCGCGGTGACGCGATACGAGACATTCTCGGTGTCGACGACGCTGTGATCGGTCCAGATGCAGCGCCGGAACGGCGATTGCGTCGAGGAGATGCCGGCGTCCGCGACCGGCTTCTGGCCCGGCTTCGGCGGAATGCGGTTGGACAGCACGGTCGTCTGCTGCGTGATGTTGTTGCGCCGCTCGAGCTGGAAACCGACCCAGTCGTTGGACCAGGTGTCCGGCTGCCAGGCGATCAGGATATCATCGGCGTTCGCGTAGGCCTTGACATTGATGGTCATCACAATTTCCCCGAGGCTGGGTATCGGCCCGGCGGACAATACCGCGGTAACCTTGGGTAGTTTGTGAAATAGACGACAACTGTTCGTGCAAATCGGCGCGGCGCGCCGGCCTGGCGTCGAGCCTTACTCGAACGCCAGTCCGAGCCGCTTCTGCTTCTTCCATGCGATGCGGCACGGCCACCGCCGGCCGTCGGCGGCGAGGGTGAAGCGGTCGGGAAACCACAGCGGCGAGATCACTTCGATGCAGGCGCCCTGAGGCGAGAGATTCCGGACCGTGCAGGCGATCACTTCATTGCCGAACTCGATCGCTCCCGACTTGAGGACGCGGCGGCGTGCGCCGGCACGGCGCTGCTCGGTCGGCATTGGCTGTTGCGCGCTGGCCGGTGCGGGCCTGCTAAGGTCGTCGGCCATGGGCCCGTCACGGGTGGTACACAGACTGGCGGTCAGGTTACGATGCAATACTAACGGGAACCTTAAGGCCGCCGCTATCCAAATTGGTATGCCACGCGCCCGCCCACGGCTTGAGCAGGCAGCCGGGGCATCACGATGCCTGCATCACCTCATCGTGTTTTGCGGGTGTGGCAGGGTTCACATGCCGCGATCGCCGCGTGGTGTAGTGTCGTCGCATTGGAAATTCCGGCCGCACATTTCGCGGCCCTCAGATTTCGAGATCAATGAGTTGGAGATAGGCGATGACGATTGCGGATCGCAATCGGATTGCCGGTCGCAATCAGATTGTCGGCAATACCGCGCCCGATCATGGCGCTTCCGCCCTTGAGCACGGCGACGACGCGGCTCATTGCAGCAACGGGCTCAACGCACAGAGATTCTTCGATGCGACACCCAACGAGCGCGCGATCTACCGGCGCTGGATTCGCAGCGCGATCGTGCTGTGCGGATTGTTGGCGTTTGCCGCGGGAGCGATGGTCTGGATGAACGGCGACGGCGTCGGACAGACCCAGCTCACGAGCCTGTCGAGCACGAGCAACGCGAAATCAGGCCACTAGATTAGCCGCCGTCGCGGAGCGACGGCGCGAAACGAAAATGGCCGGGACAGGTCCCGGCCATTTGTGTTGCGTGAAGCCTGAAGCCTACTCGGACTTGTCGATATTCCAGAAGATCGGCGTTGCCGGACCATCGAGCACACCGGACAGCGACTTACGCCAGGCGCTCGGACCCTGATACTGACCGAGCGGAATGTAGATGACCTGCTCGTAGGCTTCCTTCTGGATATCGGCCGCGATCTTCTTCTGCTCGTCGAGCGACGGCGCGCGAACGAAGGCGTCCTTCAGCTTTTCGATCTTCGGATCGTCGGCCCAGCCGAACCATCCGCCATTCTTGCCCTGGCCGCCGATCGAGAGGTTGGCGATCGGGTTGGAGACGTCGGCACTGACCCAGTTGGTGAAGAACATGTTCCAGCCGCCATCCTTCGGCGCCTTCTGGCTGGCGCGGCGGGTCACCACGGTCTGCCAGTCGGTAGCCTGCAGGTCGACCTTGAAGCCGGCGTCGCGCAGTTGCTGGGCGACAACAACCGGCTGCGCCTTGAGCGTGGTGACGTCGCCCGGCGCCATGATGACGACGGGCGTGCCATCATAGCCGGACTCGGCAAGCGCCTTCTTGGCGGCCGCCATGTCGCCGCCCTTCAACAAGGTCTCGCCGCCGACCTCGGACGCGAACGGCGTATCGCAGATGAAGAAGGAGACGCAGGTCTTGTAATACTTGGGATTGCCGACCAGCGCGTCGAGCACCTGCTTCTGGTTGATCGCCATCAGCGCCGCCTGGCGAACCTTGATGTTGTCGAACGGCGGATAGAGGAAGTTCATGCGGCCGAGCGTCTGGAAGCCGAACTTGTTCAGCGTTTCGACCTTCAGGTCCTTGTCGCCTTCCAGGATCGACAACGTGTCGAACGACGGGTTCTCCAGGAAATCGATGTCGCCGGACTGCAGCGCGTTCATCGCCGTCTGCGCGTCGGCCATCGTCACCCACTCGACGCGGTCAACCTTCACGACCTTGCCGCCCGCGGTCCAGCTCGCCGGCTCCTTGCGCGGCACGTAGTCCGTGTTCTTGACATAGACCGCCTTCACGCCCGGCTGGAATTCGGCCTGAACGAATTTGAACGGACCCGAGCCGATCTGCTCCGGGATCGGCTTGTCGGGCGGGGTTTCGGCCAGCCGCTTCGGCATCATGAAGGCAACGCGCGACGACGGCTTGCCGATCGAATCCAGCACCAGGCCGTAGGGCTCCTTCAGCTTCAGCGTAATCGTCTTCGCATCGGTGGCCTCTAGGCTCGCCGTGAAGTCCATCAGCTTCTGGCCCATGCCGTCGACCTTGGCCCAGCGCTTCAGCGAAGCGACGCAATCTTCCGCGGTCACCGGCGTTCCATCGTGCCACTTCAGGCCGTCGCGCAGCGTGAACGTGTAAGTGAGCTTGTCATCGGACACCTTCCAGTCCGCCATCTGCGGCTGGATCTTGAAGTTGGAGTCGGTCGCGACCAGCGTGTCGTAGACCATGTAGCCATGGTCTCGCGTGATATAGGCGGTGGTCAGGATCGGATCGATGACGCGCAGATCCGAATGCATCACCGCGGTGATGGTCTTGCCCGCGGCCATGGCCTGCGGCGCAAAGGACAATTCCTGCGGCGCGAACGACAGCGCGAGCGCCGTCAACGCAGCCGCTAGCGTGCGGTGCTTCCAACGCGAGATAGGGAACATGCAATTTCTCCTGACGTGTAACTGGTCAAAGCCGGCTTATTCGTTATGCATGCGGTTCGTTATTTAAGCGAACTAACATGCTGTATGGCTTGTGAAATCGAGACTTGCATCAAGCGCAATGCGCGTCAATCGGTTTTGGGCAGGATCAAACGTATACGAACGAATGAGCGGCAGGTGCAGCGCATTTGACTTTACAAACTCGTCTTCCGAGCTTTTCGTACGGCACGCGAACGCGTATCGGCGCGCACAAACAACAAGAGAGAAAAGACATGAACCCCGCCAATCTTCCTTTTGATTCCGAAGCGATGCTGCAGGGGCTGCGCAGCTGGGTGGAATGCGAGAGCCCGACATGGGATGCGGCCGCAGTCGAGCGCATGCTCGACCTCGCGGCGCGCGAGATGGCGGTCATGGGTGCGACGATCGAACGCATCGCGGGACGCCAGGGCTTCGCCGGCTGCGTCCGTGCCCGTTTTCCCCATCCGAAACAAGGCCAGCCCGGCATCCTGATCGCCGGCCATCTGGACACCGTGCACCCGGTCGGCACCATCGAAAAGCTGGCGTGGCGGCGCGAGGGCAACAAGTGCTTCGGGCCCGGTATCTTCGACATGAAGGGCGGCAACTATCTGTCGATCGAGGCGATCCGGCAGTTGGCACGCGCGTCGTTTACGACGCCGCTGCCGATCACGGTGCTGTTCACGCCCGATGAAGAGGTCGGCACGCCGTCGACGCGCGACATCATCGAGGCGGAAGCCGCGCGCAACAAATACGTGCTGGTGCCCGAGCCCGGCCGGCCGAACAACGGCGTCGTCACCGGCCGCTACGCCATCGCGCGCTTCAATCTGGAAGCTGTCGGCAAGCCGAGCCATGCCGGCGCGACGTTGTCCTCCGGCCGTTCCGCGATCCGCGAAATGGCCCGGCAAATCATTGCCATCGACGGCATGACCACCGAAGACTGCACCTTCTCGGTCGGCATCGTGCATGGCGGGCAATGGGTCAATTGCGTCGCGACGACCTGCACCGGCGAAGCGCTCAGCATGGCCAAGCGCCAGGCCGATCTCGACCGCGGCGTCGAGCGCATGCTGGCGCTGTCGGGCACGGCAAATGACGTGACATTCAAGGTGACGCGCGGCGTCACTCGCCCGGTGTGGGAGCCGGATGCGGGCACCATGGCGCTCTATGAAAAGGCAAAGCGTCTCGCCGCCGATATGGGTCTTGATTTGCCGCACGGCAGCGCCGGCGGCGGCTCTGACGGCAACTTCACCGGCGCGATGGGTATCCCCACCCTCGATGGCCTCGGCGTACGGGGCGCCGACGCCCACACTTTGAACGAACATATCGAAGTCGAGAGCCTCGCCGAGCGCGGCCGCCTGATGGCGGCACTACTGGCGACGCTCGATTAACTCGATTTGCACTGCACAACACGTTGGCACTGCCGGACCGAAATTTAGCCTTGTCCAATTTTTTGGCTTCGCCTACGGTCCGGCCGTCCAACGCGACGATGCGGGAGAGATCGAAGCGACAACATTCGTGTTGTTGTTTCGGCGCCGACGGAGCAACCGCCCCGGAAACTCTCAGGCAAAAGGACTGTATCGTCAGGACGATCTGGAGAGAGACGGCATGGCCAAATGGAAACGGCCATGACGTCCACCGAAGGGGATAGTCTGCTTTTGGGCCGAGGCCCGATGCGGATCAAGCTCTCAGGTACCGTGACAGATGGGGCGTCGAAGCTGCCGGTTTCACCGGTGGTTCGGCGACTCTAACCCACGGGAGCCTGAAGACCACCATGCCCCACATCGCGATCATTGGCGCCGGCATCACCGGCGTGACGACGGCCTATGCCCTGCTCGAACGCGGCTACCGGGTGACTGTCCTCGACAGGCATCGCTACGCCGCAATGGAAACCTCATTCGCCAACGGCGGACAGCTTTCCGCCAGCAACGCGGAGGTGTGGAACAGCGCCGCGACCATTCTCAAGGGGCTGCGCTGGATGCTTCGAAGCGACGCGCCGCTGCTGATGAATCCGAAGCCGAGCTGGCACAAATATTCCTGGATCGGCGAGTTCGTCGGCCACATCGGCCGCTATCGCAGCAACACCATCGAGACCACGCGGCTCGCAATCGAAGCGCGCAAGCATCTGTTCTCGATCGCCCAGCGCGAGAATATCGCCTTCGATCTCGAACGCCGCGGCATTCTGCACGTCTATCACGACAAGGCCGGCTTCGAGGCGGGCCTGCGCGTCAACACGCTGCTGCAGCAAGGCGGGCTCGACCGCCGGCCGGTGACGGCGGACGAGATCCGCAGCATCGAGCCCGCGCTGCAGACGACCTGCTATGGCGGCTTCTTCACGCCGTCGGATGCCACCGGCGATATCCACAAGTTCACGCGCGGGCTGGCCGACGCCTGCATCCGCCGCGGCGCAAGCTTCGTCCATGAAGCCGACGTCGATGCGATCGCGCGCGGCGACGACGGCTTCCGCATCGGCTGGAACGACACCGCTTCGCACGATGCCGAGGTCGCAACGCGACACGAGTTGCAGGCGGACGGCATCGTGATTTGCGCCGGTGTCGCGAGCCGCCACTTCGCCGGCCTGCTCAATGACCGCGTCAACGTCTATCCGGTGAAGGGCTATTCGATCACCGTGCAGCTCGATGCGCCGCAAAGCCGGGACGCTGCGCCGACCGTCAGCCTGCTCGATGAAGCCGCGAAGATCGTCACCAGCCGGCTCGGCGCCGACCGCTTCCGCGTCGCCGGCACGGCCGAGTTCAACGGCTTCAACCTCGACATTCGCGCCGACCGCATCCAGCCGCTGGTGGATTGGGTGCGGCAGCATTTCCCCGGCGTCGACACGTCGAAAGTCGTGCCATGGGCCGGCCTGCGCCCGATGATGCCGAACATGATGCCGGTGGTGCGCGCCGGACGGATTCCGGGCGTGTTCTACAACACGGGCCATGGTCATCTCGGCTGGACGCTGTCGGCTGCGACGGCGCAGATGGTGGCAGGCGCGATCGATGACTGGCGCGACCTCGACACGCCTTCGATGGTGCCGTCGCAGGTCGATGCGACCGAGACCGCCCGCGCAGCTTTCCCCTAATTATCCGGCCGACGAGGAAGAATATGTGCGTATTTGCGTGTGGCCAAGTTGGAATTCGCTGAGAAACACCGCATGACAACGACTAGCGTCATATTGGGGAAAAGCGCTTCAGCTCGGGAGGGGACAATGCGCAGTGGGGTAGCGGGCACGCGTGAGACGCTGACCAAGCCGGATCAGATTGCCGCGGAGCTGTGCGCGGCCGTCGATCGAAACTTCGACGATCAGATCGCGTTCCTGTCACGCATGGTGCAGTTCCGCAGCTTGCGCGGACAGGAAGCGCCGCAACAAGCTTGGCTGGCCGAGCAATTCGCAAAGCGCCGCTACGACGTCGATACGTTCAGCCTTGCCGACGTCAACCTGATGAGTCATCCGAAGGCTGCACCGATGGACGGCATCGACCTTGCCGGATCGCAGCAGGTCGTTGCGACGCTCGACAGCAAAGGCAGCGGACGCAGCCTGATCCTGCAAGGTCATATCGACGTGGTGCCGGAGGGGCCCGCCGATCTTTGGGAACAACCGCCGTTCTCGGGCGCCGTGCACGACGGCTGGATGTTCGGGCGCGGCGCGCAAGACATGAAGGCCGGTGTCTCGGCAATGATCTTCGCGCTCGATGCGATCCGCGACGCCGGCTATGCCCCGGGCGGACGCGTCCATCTGCAAACCGTGACCGAGGAAGAGAGCACCGGCAACGGCGCGCTGTCGACCTTGATGCGCGGCTATCGCGCCGACGCCTGCCTGATTCCCGAACCGACCGGACACACGCTCACGCGCGCCCAGGTCGGCGCCGTCTGGTTTCGACTGCGCGTCCGCGGCACGCCGGTGCATGTCGCCTATTCGGAAGCCGGTACGAGCGCCATCCTGTCGGCGATGCATCTGGTGCGCGCATTCCAGGATTACACCAAGGCGCTCAATGCCCGGGCGCTCGACAACAGCTGGTTCCGCAGCGTCAAGAATCCGATCAAGTTCAACGTCGGGATCATCAAGGGCGGCGATTGGGCCAGTTCGACCGCGGCCTGGTGCGAGCTGGATTGCCGGCTTGGTCTCTTGCCGGGCGAAACACCCCAGCAGGCGATGCGCGGCATCGAGGAATGCCTGACGGAGGCGCACAAGGCCGACGACTTCCTGTCCGATAATCCGGCCGAGCTCGTGTGGAGCGGTTTTCAGGCAGACGCAGCGGTGTGCGAGCCTGGCAGCGAAGCGGAAGCAGCCCTGTCGGCAGCACATCATTCCATCTTCCAGGCTCCGATGCAGGAGCGCCTGTCCACCGCCGTCAACGACACCCGCTACTATTGCGTCGACTACGGCATCCCTGCCCTTTGCTATGGTCCGTACGGTATCGGCCCGCATGCGTTCAACGAACGTGTCGAGCTCGACAGCCTTCGCAAGACAACGCAGAGCATCGCACTGTTCGTCGCCAATTGGTGCGGCGTGGTGAAAGCGTGAATGGACTTGCCGTTTCAGGTCGGTGGCACATGGCGACATGTGCAATTCGAAATAGCAACTTCAGACCAAAGGAGGCCGCCAACGGCCTGAACCGCGCCTTGATATGACGTCTCCATTGGCACAGTATTTGCCTGCAAATTCATCACGTTCGCGCTAGCCTTGAGACAAGACGCAGAAGCGCATGAGACACATCACGGGGACACCATGAGTATGATGCGGCCCAGCCTTCGCTTCGCACCATCTGACGGCAGGAGATAGCAGCGATGATCGGCTATCTCCTCCGCCGCATCCTCGCCGCCATTCCCGTGATGGGCGTGGTGGCTCTGTTCGTGTTCCTGTTGCTGCGGCTGACGCCGGGTGACCCGGCCGCAATTCTTGCCGGCGACAATGCGACACCGGAACAGCTCGACCGTATACGCACCTCGCTCGGTCTCAACGAGCCGATCTACATCCAGTTTTATACCTGGGTCGCCAAGCTGCTGCACGGCGACCTCGGCGTCTCCCTGATCTCGAACAAGCCGATCCTCGAGATGATCGGCCCGCGCCTCGAGCCTTCGATTTCGGTCGCGCTGGCCACCATCGTCCTGTCGATCCTGGTGGCGGTGCCGCTCGGCGTGATCGCGGCGTGGAAGCACGGCACCTGGATCGACCGCTGCGTGATGGGGCTTTCGGTGCTCGGCTTCTCGGTGCCGGTGTTCGTGATCGGCTATGTGCTGATCCAGGTGTTTGCGATCGATCTGCGCTGGGTGCCCGTGCAGGGCTTCAAGAGCATCTCGGCTGGCTTCGGTCCGTTCTTCGAGCGCATCATCCTGCCGACCTGCACCCTCTCCTTCATCTATGTCGCGTTGATCGCACGCATGACGCGGGCCTCTATGCTCGACGTGCTGGGTGAGGATTACGTGCGCACCGCGCGCGCCAAGGGCATCGGCGAGACCGGCGTGCTGCTGCGTCATGCGCTGCGCAACGCCGCGGTCCCGGTCATCACCGTGATCGGTTCCGGTTTCGCGCTGCTGATCTCGGGCGTGGTCGTCACCGAGAGCGTGTTCAACCTGCCCGGCATCGGCCGCCTCACCGTCGATGCGGTGCTGGCGCGCGACTATCCGGTGATCCAGGCCATGATCCTTTTGACATCGGGTATCTATGTCGCGGTCAATCTCTTGATCGACCTCGCTTACACCCTGCTCGATCCTCGTATCCGGTACTGAGCAATGGCGATCGAAACCCTTCCCGAATCCTCTATCCCGGTCACCCGGCCGTTCCGCGTCAAGTTCGGCTTCCTGGCGTCGACGCCGATCATCGCGGTTGCAACGATCTGCCTCGTCCTGATCATCCTGATGGCGAGCTTCGCGCCGCTGATCGCGCCGCACGATCCGTTGTTGCTGACGCCGTCGCAGCGGCTGAAGCCGTCGAGCGCGCAATACCTGCTCGGCACCGACGCCTATGGACGCGACCTGCTGTCGCGCGTCATCTATGGCGCACGGATCTCGCTGTTGATCGGGCTCGGCGCCGCCGTCTGCTCGATCGCCATCGGGCTGCTGATCGGCCTCGTCGCCGGCTTCTTCCGCTGGGTCGATGCGGTGATGATGCGCGTGATGGACGGCTTGATGGCGATCCCCGCTATCCTGCTCGCGATCGCCGTGGTGTCGCTGTCCGGCGCCAGCATCTGGACCGTGATGGTCGCGATCACCATCCCCGAGATCCCGCGCGTGGCGCGGCTGGTGCGCTCGGTGGTGCTGACCGCGCGCGAGGAGCCCTATGTCGAGGCCGCGATCTCGCTGGGCTCAAGCCTGCCGAAGATCATGTGGCGGCATTTGATGCCGAACACGATCGCGCCGCTGATCGTGCAAGGCACCTATGTCTGCGCATCCGCGATCCTGACCGAGGCGATCCTGTCGTTCCTCGGCGCCGGCATCTCGCCGGAAACGCCGACCTGGGGCAACATCATGGCCGAGGGCCGTGCCTATTTCCAGGTCAAGCCGTCGCTGATCTTCTGGCCGGGGCTGCTGCTCTCGATCGCCATTCTCAGCGTCAACCTGATCGGCGACGCCGCGCGCGACGCGCTCGATCCCCGCATGAAACAGCGTGAGGGCAAGTGACGGCTTCAATACCAATTGAAGCCGTCATTCCGGGATGGTGCGTTAGCACCAGACCCGGAATCTCGAGATTCCGGGTTCGATGCCTCGCATCGCCCCGGAATGACGCAAGATGAAATCTGTCGCTATCACTCGCAACGCCGGTGGAACCAGCCTGATGACCAACGTCGTCCTCGACATCAACAATCTCGTCGTCGCTCTCGGCCGCAAGGCGGACGCGCACCGCATCATCGACGACCTGTCGCTGCAGGTGCGCGAGGGCGAGACGCTCTGCCTTGTCGGCGAAAGCGGCTCGGGCAAGTCGGTGACCTCTTTGACCACGATGGGCCTGCTGCAGAAGGGCACGCTGGTGCCGTCCGGCGGCAGCGTCAAACTGGTCGGCGAGGAACTGCTCACCGCGACCGACCGGCGGCTGCGCCAGCTGCGCGCGACGCGGATGGCGATGATCTTCCAGGAGCCAATGACCGCGCTCAATCCGGTGGTGCCAGTCGGCCGCCAGATCGACGAGGTGCTGCGCGCCCATACCGATCTCGACTCCCGCGCGCGGCGTCAGAAGATCCTGGCGATGATGGAGCATGTGCGGCTGCCCGATGTGGAGCGCATCTTCTCCTCCTACCCTCACCGCCTCTCGGGCGGACAGCGCCAGCGCATCATGATCGCGATGGCGCTGGTGCTGGAACCAAAGCTCCTGATCGCGGACGAGCCGACCACCGCGCTCGACGTCACCACCCAGAAGCAGATCCTCACGCTGATCCGCGACCTGCAACGCGATCACGGCACGGCGGTTCTGTTCATCACCCACGACATGGGCGTGGTGGCCGAGATCGCCGACCGCGTCGCGGTGATGCGGCACGGCCGGCTGGTCGAGACCGGCCAGCTGCAAGATGTGCTGCGCAACCCGACGATGGAATATACCCGCAACCTGCTGTCCGCGGTGCCGAGCCTCGTGCCGCGCGCGCCGCGGCCGGAGACGAAGGAGCCGGTGGTGCTGGAAGCCAACGAACTCAGCAAGGTCTACCGGGAGCGGTCGCTGTACGGCAAAGCCCGCGAGGTCGCCGCCGCCAGCAACGTCACGCTCACCCTGCGCAAGGGCCGCACGCTCGGCATCGTCGGCGAAAGCGGTTCCGGCAAATCGACGGTGGCGCGCTGCATCGTCCGCCTGATCGATCCGACCTCGGGCGGGGTGCGCCTCGCCGGCCGCGAGATCTCCGACCTGTCGCGCCGGCTGTTGCAGCCGCATCGCCAGAAGATCCAGATCATCTTCCAGGACCCCTACCGCTCGCTCAACCCGCGCGTCACCGTTGGCGAGAGCATCGCGGAAGGCCCGATCAATTACGGCATGCCGCGCAAGGATGCGCTGGCGCGGGCCCGCGAGCTGCTTGAGCTCGTCCATCTGCCGCCCGACGCGATTTCGCGCTATCCGCACCAGTTCTCCGGCGGTCAGCGCCAGCGCATCGCGATCGCGCGCGCGCTGGCGCTCGATCCCGACGTGCTGGTGGCGGATGAGGCGGTGTCCGCGCTCGACGTCTCGGTGCAGGCGCAGGTTCTCAATCTGCTCGACGAAATCCAGCGGCGGCTCGGCATCGCGCTGTTGTTCATCACGCACGATCTGCGCGTCGCCGCACAGATCTGCGACGACGTCGCCGTGATGCAACATGGCCGCGTCGTGGAACAGGGACCGGCGGCCGAGGTGCTGACCAATCCGCAACAGGCATACACCCGTGCGCTGCTCGAAGCAGCACCGGGGCGCGGGTGGGATTTTGCGAATTTCCGCCCGGTTTCGGAAGGCCTCGTGGCAACGGCCTAGGTCTTTAGACTTAACCTGACGACGTACCTTTGGGCCTTTCAATACGCCCATAGGGCATGCAAATCCGGAGGTGCTCCCCGGCTTGCGCTTGGCGCGACGACACGCTTAACGTCGCGCGCTAGGGCATGGCCTGGAAGGTGGACGCCGGTCTTCCCGAAAGAACACGCTCAAACCAACGAGATCGTGGCGCGAACCCGTTCCGATCGCACCGTGATCGAAGAAACGTATCGAGACCAACTTGATGACCCGCATTGCCGTTGGCGGCTTCCTGCACGAGACCAACACCTTCGCACCGACGAAGGCAACCTATGACGACTTCGTGCACGGCGGCGGCTGGCCGTCGATGACGCATGGCACTGAGGTGCTCAAGGTCATGCGCAAGATCAATGCGGGCCTCGCCGGCTTTGTCGAGGCGGCGGAAGCCAATGGCTGGGAGCTCGCCCCGACGGTCGCGGCCGGCGCAACTCCGTCGGCCCATGTCACGAAGGATGCCTTCGAGCGCATCGTGACGGAGATGGTCGACGGCATTGCCGCGGCCCGTCCGATCGACGGCGTCTATCTCGATCTGCACGGCGCGATGGTGACCGAGCACCTCGACGACGGCGAAGGCGAAATCCTTGCCCGCGTCCGCAAGGCGATCGGTCCGGATGTGCCGCTGGTCGCGAGCCTCGACCTGCACGCGAACGTCTCGCCCGAAATGATCGCGCATGCCGATGCGCTGATCGCCTACCGCACCTATCCGCATGTCGACATGGCCGACACCGGCCGCGCCTGCGCCAGGCATCTGGCCTTGCTGCTCAAATCCGGGCAGCGCCTCGCCAAGGCGTTCCGCCAAGTGCCGTTCCTGATCCCGATCAGCTGGCAATGCACCAACGACCAGCCGGCCAGGGGCATCTATCAAAAGGTCGTCGCGCTGGAGAGCGAGGCGGTGCCGACGCTTTCGTTTGCGTTCGGCTTCCCGGCCGCCGATTTCAGGGATTGTGGTCCGAGCGTGTTCGCCTATGGCCGGACCCAGGCTGATGCGGACGCCGCAGCCGACAATATCCTCGCGCTGGTCGAAGGCCATGAAGACGACTTCGACGGCCGCATCTATTTACCCGACGATGGCGTCCGCCATGCGATGGAACTGGCGCGCTTGGCGACCAAACCGATCGTCATCGCCGACACCCAGGACAATCCCGGCGCCGGCGGCAATTCCGACACCACGGGCATGCTGCGCGCGCTGGTGCGCAACGGCGCGAGTGCCGCCACCGGCGTGATCTGCGATCCGGCATCGGCGCAGGCTGCCCATGCGGCTGGCGTCGGGGCATCAGTCACGCTCGAGCTCGGCGGCAAATCAGGCATTCCCGGCGACACGCCGTACCGCGAGACCTTCGTCGTCGAACAACTCTCGGACGGCAAGTTCGTCGCGCCAGGGCCGTTTTACGGCGGCCGCGACATGGACATGGGGCCCTCGGCCTGTCTGCGGGTCGGCGACGTTCGTGTCGTCGTCGCCTCCTACAAGGCCCAGCTTGCCGACCAGGCGATGTACCGCTATGTCGGCATCGAGCCCACGACGCAGAAGATCCTGGTCAACAAGAGCTCGGTGCACTTCCGCGCCGATTTCGAGCCGATCGCCGGGAAGCTGCTGATCTGCGCCGCGCCCGGCCCGATGCCGGCCGATCCCGCGACGCTTCCTTGGAAACATTTGCGTCCCGGCATTCGTATCAAGCCTAACGGCCCCACTTTCACCCCCTCCTCCCCATCACGCACAAACGGATAGAGAGCCATGCCGACCATTGAGCGCATCGACAGTTTTGCCGACGAACTCACCGCCATCAGACGGGATCTGCATGCGCATCCCGAGATCGGCTTCGAGGAGGTCCGCACCTCAGGCATCGTCGCCGACAAGCTCACGAGCTGGGGCATCGAGGTGCATCGCGGCCTTGGCGGCACCGGCGTGGTCGGCGTGCTCAAGGGCAAGGGCAACAGCACCAAGAAGATCGGCCTGCGCGCCGACATGGACGCGCTGCCGATGGAAGAGAACACCAATCTGAAGTGGCGCTCCACCATCCCCGGCCGCTTCCACGGCTGCGGCCATGACGGCCACACCACGATGCTGCTCGGCACGGCGCGCTATCTCGCCGAGACCCGCAATTTCGACGGCACCGTGCATTTCATCTTCCAGCCGGCCGAGGAAGGTCTCGGCGGCGCCCGCGCCATGATCAAGGACGGCCTGTTCAAGCAGTTCCCCTGCGATGAGGTCTACGGCCTGCACAACGCGCCCGACCTTAACCATGGCGAGATCGCGATCCTGCCGGGCCCGGCAATGGCCGCAGCCGACTTCTTCGACATCAGGATCCAGGGCTACGGCGCGCATGGCGCGATGCCGGAGCGCTCCAAGGACGCGGTCGTGATCGCAATGACGCTCGGACAAGCGTTGCAGTCGATCGTCAGCCGCAACGTCGATCCGCTGCAGGCTGCGGTGCTGTCGATCACGCAGATCCATTCCGGGTCGGCGTACAACGTCATTCCCGGCGAAGCCTGGATGTGCGGCACGGTGCGCTGCTTCTCCGACGAAATTCGTGAGCTGATCCGCAAGCGCATGCGCGAAATCGCCGCCGGCTTTGCGGTGGCGTATGGCGCCGAAATCTCGGTCGAGATCCGCGACGGCTTTAGCGTCCTGGTGAACCAGGAAGAGCAGTCCCGCGTCGTCGAGGAAGTCGCGCGTACGGTTGTCGATCCGGCCAAGGTGATCACCCGCTCGACGCCCAAGATGGGCAGCGAAGACTTCGCCGACATGATGCAGGCCATTCCCGGCGCCTATTTCTGGGTCGGCCATGACGGTTCGGTGCCCGTGCACAATCCCGGTTACGTTCTCGACGACAAGATCCTGCCGATCGGCGCCAGCATGTTCGCCCGCATCATCGAGAAACGTATGCCGGCAGGTGCGCATGCATAAGCCGAAAGCGGACGCCATCACGTCGCTGCACGCTCTCTCGGCCGTCGACCTGCTCGCCGGCTACCGTGCCAAGCAGTTCTCGCCGTCCGAGGTGCTCGAGGAAATCATCTCCCAGGTCGCGACCTGGGAGCCGCACATCAAGGCGCTGTACCTGTACGACCCCGAAGGCGCGCGGAAGGTCGCGAAGGCTGCGACCGAGCGTTGGCAGCAGAGCGAGCCGGTCGGCACGCTCGACGGCGTGCCCGTCACCATCAAGGACAATGTCGCGACCAAGGGCCAGCCGGTGCCGCTGGGTGCGGCCAGCGTCAAGCTCGCGCCTGCGGAAAAGGATGCGCCGCCTGCCGCGCGGTTGCGCGAAGCCGGCTGCGTGATCTTCTCCAAGACCACGATGCCGGATTACGGCATGCTGTCGTCGGGGCTGTCGTCGTTCCATCCCCTCACCCGCAATCCCTGGGATGTCAGCAAGAACCCCGGCGGCTCGAGCGCAGGCGCCGGCGCGGCCGGTGCGGCCGGCTACGGGCCGCTGCATCTCGGCACCGACATCGGCGGCTCGGTGCGGCTGCCGGCCTCCTGGTGCGGCCTCGTCGCCCTGAAGCCAAGCCTCGGCCGCGTGCCGATCGATCCGCCCTATGTCGGCCGCGTCGCCGGGCCGATGACCCGCACCGTCGACGACGCCGCGCTGATGATGAGCGTGCTGTCGCGCCCTGATCGCCGCGACGGTATGAGCCTGCCGGCGCTCGAGGTGAACTGGAAGGCGCTGGAGAAGTCGCCGCGCAAGCTGCGCATCGGGCTGATGCTCGATGCCGGATCCGGCCAGAAGGTCGAGAAGGAGGTTCGCGAGGTCGTCGTCAAGGCGGCGAAGGCGTTCGAATCCGCCGGTGCCGTCATCACCGAGATCGACGGCATCCTGACGCCCGAGATGCTCGAGGGGCTCGACAATTTCTGGCGTGCACGGACCTGGGACGAACTGTCGAAGCTGTCGCAGGCCGACCGCGGCAAGACCCTGCCCTATATCCTCAACTGGGCCGAGGCCGGCGCAAAGCTCTCCGGCGTCGATGTGGTGCGCGGCTTCAACCAGACGATGGCGATCCGCGCCGCCGCCGCAAAACTGTTCTGCGACGTCGACTACGTGATCTCGCCGGTGTCGCCGGTCGTGAACTTCCCGGCGGAGTTCGCTGCACCACTGAACGACCCCGCAAAGCCGTTCGAGCACATCTGCTTTACCGTGCCGTGGAATATGTCGGAGAATCCGGCGCTGTCGATCAACGGCGGCTACGACAAGAAGGGCTTTCCGATCGGCGTCCAGATCATCGGCCGCCGCTTCGACGACATCGGCGTGCTCGGCATCGGCAAGGCGTTCGAAGGGCTGCGCGGCCCGCAGAAGCCGTGGCCCACGCCGCCGAAGAAGTAGCGCCTCAACGCAAGTCAGGATGCGCGGAACCACACCGCGCATCCCTCTTCTTCACAAGGGATGATTGCCGGGTTAACTGAATGGCGACGCGCGCCAGCGCCGTTCAGTCAAGAAAACCGAGAGGAAATCATCCCCATGGCGTATGAGACGATCAAGTACGAGGTCGCCGAGCAGATCCTGACCATCACGCTGAACCGGCCCGACAAGCTCAACGCCTTCAACGCCACGATGCAGCAGGAGCTGATCGACGCGTTCGACAAAGCCGACAAGGACGACGACGTCAGGGCCATTATCGTGACCGGCGAAGGCCGCGGCTTCTGCGCCGGCGCCGATCTGTCCTCCGGCGCCAACACCTTCGACCGCGATGCGCGTCGTGGTCCGGTCAAGCGTAATGCCGACGGCAGCGTCGACTACAGCGATCCGCAGGTGCGCGACGGCGGCGGCCAGGTGACGCTGCGCATCTTCAAGTGCCTGAAGCCTGTCATCGCCGCGGTGAACGGCCCGGCGGTCGGCATCGGCGTCACCATGCAGCTTGCGATGGATATCCGCATTGCGTCGGAAGCCGCGCGCTTCGGCTTCGTGTTCTCCCAGCGCGGCATCGTGCCGGAGGCCGCCTCGAGCTGGTTCCTGCCGCGCATCGTCGGCATCTCGCAGGCGCTGGAATGGTGCTACTCGGGCCGCGTGTTCCCGGCGCAGGAAGCGCTCGCCGGCCGGCTCGTCAGCAAGGTGGTGCCGCCGGCGGATCTGTTGCCGACCGCGCGTGCGCTCGCCAAGGAATTCGCGGCCAAGACCGCGCCGGTGTCGGTGGCGCTGATCCGCCAGATGATGTGGCGCATGATGGGCGCCGACGATCCGATGGAAGCGCACAAGGTCGACAGCCGCGGCATCTATGCCCGCGGCCGCTCCGAGGACGTCAAGGAAGGCGTGGTGTCGTTCCTGGAAAAGCGTCCCGCGCAGTTCAAGAACAAGGTGTCGTCGGACATGCCCGACTATTTTCCGTGGTGGCAAGAGCGCGACTATAAGTGAGCGAACGGCGTCCCGCGGCGTCCACACCTGACGGCGTCGTCCTGCTGCACGGCATCAGCAGGACGGCGCGCTCGTTTCGCAGGATGGAGCTGACGCTGCGCGATGCCGGCTTTGCCACCCTCAATCTCGACTATGACAGCCGGCGCAAAGGGCTCGATGCACTGGCCGAGGATATCCACCCCTCACTCGATCGCTTCGCGCAAAGCCTCGACGGCTCCGTGCATTTCGTCTGCCATTCGATGGGCGGCCTGCTGGCCCGCGTCTATCTGGCCAGATATCGCCCCGCGCGGCTCGGCCGCGTCGTGATGCTGGGCACGCCGAATGGCGGCAGCGAGATCGCGGACCGCCTGAAACACCTCGCAGCCTATCGCGCCTTCTTCGGTCCGGCCGGCCAGCAGCTCGTCACCCGCCGCGATGCCGCAACCAGCGCGCTGCTGCCGGCGATCGATTATCCCGCCGGCATCATCGCCGGCAACCGCTCGGTCTATCCGATCACGTCCATGGGCCTGCCGCGGCCACATGACGGCCGGGTGTCGGTCGCCAACACCCGGCTCGACGGCATGGCGGATCACATCGTGATCCGCACCTCGCATCCCTGGCTGGTGCGAAACCGGGAGGCGATCGTGCAGACGATTGTGTTTTTGCGGGAGGGCAAGTTCACACCGCACTAGCCGTCATTGCGAGGAGCGAAGCGACGAAGCAATCCATACCGCCCACACGGTGACTATGGATTACTTCGCGGAGCCTGCCATCGGGCGCGCGTTCGCGCGACCCGTTGGCTCGCAATGACGAACTACTGCATCATCAACGCCACGCGGCCGATCGCCTTGCGTTCGATCAAGAGCCGCATCGCCTTCGCATAGTCCTCCAGCGGCAGCCGGTGCGAGATATTGGGCCGCACCCGGCCGGCCTCGGCCCATTCGCTCAGCGCCTTGAACCTGACCTCGCCGAGCTCAGGGTCCTTCCGCACCGCCTCGCCGGCGCGGACGCCGAGCACGCTCGCGCCCTTGATCATCAACAGATTGGTGCGGGCAAGGCCGATGCCGCCGGTGAAGCCGACCACGAGAATGCGCGCGCCCCAGTTGATGCAGCGCATCGAGTTCTCGAACACCTCGCCGCCGACGGGATCGAACACGACGTCGGCGCCGCGGCCGTCGGTGAGACGCTTCACCGCATCGCGGAACGGTTCGCGCGCGTAGAGCACGAGATGATCCGCGCCACGTTCTTTCGCAACCGCGAGCTTCTCCTCGCTCGAGGCCGCCGCGATCACGGTTGCGCCGAGCAGCTTGCCGATCTCGACCGCGGCAAGCCCGACGCCGCCGCCGGCGCCGTGTACCAGCAGCACCTCGCCCGGCTTGATCTGCCCACGGTCGATCAGTGCGTGGTACGCGGTGCCGTGTGCGGCAAGGAAGGTCGCCCCTTCCGCATAGTCGAAGGTCGACGGCACCGGCACGAGCTGCGACGGTGCGACGACCGTCTCGTCGCAATAGGCGCCGAAGCGCATCTTGACGATCACCTTGTCGCCAACAGCGACACCGGCCGCGTCATTGACTTCGACGACATCGCCGGCGGCTTCCGAGCCCGGCGTGAACGGCAGCGGCGGCTTGAGCTGGTACTCGCCCGCGGCCATCAGGATGTCGGGGAAATTGATCCCGGCGGCGCGGATCGCGACCCGCACCTGTCCCGGCTGCAAAGCCACCGCGGCAAAATTCTCGAGCTGAAGGCGCTCGGGCGGGCCGAGCTCGCGGCAAACGACGGCTTTCGGCATCAGGCAGCTCTTGCCTTGAGGCGGGCCAAAGCCTCGCGGATCAGCGGCAATCGGTCGTTGCCGAAATACATATCGGTCTTGTCGAGATAGATCGTGGGCGAGCCGAAGCCGCCGCGCGCCATCACCTCCTCGGTGTTGGCCTTGAGCTGATCCTTGATCGCCTGGTCGCCGATACCGGCAAGGAATTGCGCCGGATCGATCCCGAGCCTGGTGCAGATTTCGGTCAGCACGGCATCCTGCGAGATGTCCTTGTCGTCACCCCAATAGGCCTCGAACACCGCACGCGCGAACGGCACCATCTTGTCGTTGCCGAGAAGGATGCAGCCGCGCATCGCCTTGACGCTGTTCACCGGAAACACGGTCGGCGGCATCTTGATCGCAAGACCCGCCGAGCGCGCCCAGTCTCCGAGATCCTTCTTCATGTAGCGTGCCTTCAGCGGCACCGGCGTCTCGCGCTGCGCGTAGACCGACGGATTGACGGTGTTGAAGATGCCGCCGACCAGGATCGGCCGCCAGCTGATCGGTGCGTCGAACTCCTTCGCCAGCGGCTGGATGTTGTGCCAGGCGAGATAGGTCCACGGGCTGGAACAGTCGAAGAAGAATTCGATCATGGCGTTTCCTTGTGTTGTGGTTCTCTTACTTTCGTCATTCCCCGGTGCGCGCCATTTGGCGCGAGCCCGGAATCCATACTCACGATGGTGGTTATGGATTCCGGGTTCGCGACTTCGTCGCGCCCCGGAATGACGCTCAATTATTTCCTCTCGACCAGCTCCTTCGCACGCTGGCCGAACATGTTCTTGCGTGATTCCTCGTCGAACGGCTCCTTGACGAATTTTCCGATCGCAAGCCCCGCCTGCACCTGCGGCCGGGCGCGCACGGTGGCGTACCAGCGCTTGATGTTCGGGAAATCGTCGAGGGTGAAGCCCTGCGCCTTGTGGGTCATGGTCCAGGGGAAGCAGGCGATGTCCGCGATCGAATAGTCATCGCCGGCGATATAGGCGCCGGTCTTGCCGAGCTGGCGGTCGAGCACGCCATAGAGCCGCGCGGTCTCGTCGCGATAGCGCTCGATCGCGTAGGGAATTTTCTCGGCCGCATAGAGCGCGAAATGACCGTGCTGACCGAGCATCGGCCCAAGGCCGCTCATCTGCCACATCACCCATTGGATGACGTTCGACCTCGCACGCAGCTCCCGGGACAGGAAACGGCCGGTCTTGTCGGCGAGATAAATCAGGATCGCGCCGGTCTCGAACACCGAGAACGGCCCGCCGCCGTCGGCAGGCGCATGGTCGACGATCGCGGGGATGCGGTTGTTCGGGCTGATCGCCAGGAATTCGGGCCGGAACTGCTCGCCGGCGCGGATGTTCACCGGGATCACCTGAAAGGGCAGCCCCAGTTCCTCCAGCATGATCGAGATCTTCCAGCCGTTCGGCGTCGGCGCGTAGTGCAGGTCGATCATCGGCGTCCACTTCCCCATCACAAAGACTTTTGTTGTTCTGTACGTCCACCTTAGGACATGGCACACAGGCGCTCAATCAGAACCCAGCGGGAGGCACCCATGCTGTTTCCAACCACGATCGCAGGCTCCCTGCCGAAGCCGGAATGGCTCGCCGAGCCGAACATGCTGTGGGCGCCGTGGAAATCCGAAGGCGCCGAACTCGCCCGCGCCAAGCGCGATGCCACGGTGCTTGCGGTCAAGCTGCAAGAGGATGCCGGCGTCGACATCGTCACCGAGGGCGAGCAGGCACGCCAGCACTTCGTGCACGGTTTTCTGGAGCGGATCGAAGGGATCGATTTCGCCCACAAGGTCGAGATGGGCATCCGCAAGGACCGCTACAAAGCAATGGTCCCGCAGGTGGTCGCGCCGCTGCAGCTCAAGGGCCGCGTCCATGAAGGCGAGGCGCGTGCCGCGCGCGCCCACACCAGGAACCGGCTGAAATTCACGCTGCCCGGTCCGATGACGATCATCGACACCATCGCCGACCAATATTATGGCGACCGCGTGAAGATGGCGTTCGCCTTCGCCGAGCTGTTGAACCAGGAGGCCAAGGCGTTGCAGGCCGACGGCGTCGACATGATCCAGTTCGACGAGCCTGCCTTCAACGTCTACATGGATCAGGTGCGCGACTGGGGCATCAAGGCGCTCGAGCGCGCCGCCGAGGGCCTCTCCTGCGCCACCGCCGTGCACATCTGCTACGGCTACGGCATCAAGGCCAACACCGACTGGAAGCAGACGCTCGGCGGCGAGTGGCGGCAATATGAAGAGACC
Source organism: Bradyrhizobium sp. B120 (assembly GCF_049075665.1). Taxonomy (NCBI): domain Bacteria; kingdom Pseudomonadati; phylum Pseudomonadota; class Alphaproteobacteria; order Hyphomicrobiales; family Nitrobacteraceae; genus Bradyrhizobium; species Bradyrhizobium sp. B120. The sequence goes on from NZ_CP185242.1 coordinate 5,473,838, forward strand.
TTCCCGGTGATCGACAAGAGCACGATCCAGCAGGTCGCGATCGAATGCCGCAATTCGAAGGTGCCGATCGAACTGCTCGCCGCGCTCCCCGGCAAAATCGTGCAGGCCGGCGTCATCGACGTCGCCAGCGACGAGATCGAGACCGCGGAGGATGTCGTCAAGGTGATCGAGGCCGTCGCGAAACACGTGCCGAAGGGCAACATCATCGCGACCACCAATTGCGGCATGGCGCCGATGCGGCGGGATATCGCCGAAGCCAAGCTGATCGCGCTCGGCGCCGGCGCAAAACTGGCACGGCAGCGACTGGCGTAAGGGCCGTGCCGGCGGCTCAGCCCAAAGCAGCCGCCGCGCTCGGATGCAGCACTGGCCGATAGCCGGCCTGAAACGCACGGACGGTCGACGGCGGCGTCAGCAGCATGGCGGGAGCGATGACGTCGGCCCGCTCGTAGCCGGCGAACGACCAGCGCAAGGTCTTGCCACCGGCAACGAGGTAGCTCTCGCCGTTCGCCTGCACCATCGCGCCGTCAGGTAGCGCGGCGAGCGGCAGCGGCAGCGGATGCAGCCGCTTCTTGCCGCGGTCGAGCCGCTCGGCATGCAGCACTGCATCCATCGCCTTGGCGCTGAGATCGCTCGTGCCGTTGCCGTCCTCCCACGCCGCGCGAAACCGCTTGGCGTCGTCGCGGCGGCAGTAGAAGCAGGGCCGGTGGCCGGCTGCGAATGCGGTCGCTTCATCGAGGAAGAACAGCTCGGTCCAGCTCTGCCGGCTCATCACCTCGCGTCGCCGTCCCCTGAACTCGCAGACGCAGGTGAGCCAGGCCGGGCTCGACCAGCGCTTGTTCAAAAGCGTCCGCGTCGCGGGATCGTGGATGATGCCGCGATTGCCGGTGAAGGTGCCGCGATGTTCTGACGCGACGATGTCGCCGGTGGGCGTGACGCGGTTTTGCAGGGGCATGCTTCTGACTTCCCCCTCGCCCCGCTCTTGCGGGGAGAGGGTCGGGGTGAGGGGCTATATCCGCAAAGATAGTGAGAGATGAACCCGTGGTGAATCCCCCTCACCCGGATCGCATTGCGCTACGCTCCGTGCGATCCGACCTCTCCCCGCACGCGGGGCGAGGTGACTAGCTACGCCGCCCCGTCGCGGATCGGCGGCTGGAACGACAGCGCGGTGTCCCAGGGAAAGAAGATCCAGGTGTCCTGCGACACCTCGGTGATGTAGGTGTCGACCAGCGGACGGCCCTTCGGCTTGGCGTAGACCGTTGCGAAATGCGCGTCGGGCAGCATCTCGCGCACCAGCTTGCCGGTCTTGCCGGTATCGACGAGGTCGTCGACGATCAAGAGCCCCTTGCCGGTGCCGCCGCCGAGCTTGGCGGTCTGCTCCGAAATGCCCTTGAGCACTTTCAGGTCGCCCTGCTTGTCGTGGTCGTAGCTTGCGACGCAGACCGTATCGATCACCCGCACGCCGAGCTCGCGCGCCACGATCGCCGCCGGCACCAGCCCGCCGCGGGTGATCGCGATCACCGCGTGGAACGGGCCGACCTCGTTGAGACGCCAGGTCAGCGCCCGGCAATCCCGATGGAATTGATCCCACGAGACCGGGAACGGCCTGCCGGCCCGATCCTGCGCATTCTGTTCAGAGTTTCGTTCAACCATGTCGCCTCAACCCGCCGGCTTCTTCTGCGCGGCCTGCACCAGCTTCAACATCTCCTTCACCGCGGCCATCGCGGCGGCGAGCTTCTCGGGATCGCGCGAGCGCACCACCAGATTGGTGTTCGGCTTCTGGTTCTCGTCCTGGAACGGATAGCTGCCGATGATGGTGTCGGGATTGGCTTCCGCGATCGCCCGCAGCGGGCCGCCGATGTCGCCTTCCCGCGCGTCGGCGCGGACCGAATCCGACAGCATCCGCACGCCGGATTTGAGGGTCGGCGCCACGATGTCCATCATCGCCTGCATGATGGTGGGGATGCCGGCCATCACGATGACGTTGCCGAGCTTGAAGCCCGGCGCCAGGATGGTCGCGCTCTGGATCAGCTCGGCGCCATCGGGCACCCGGGCCATCCGCAGCCGCGCCTCGTTGAGGTCCTGCTCGGTCCAGCGCTCCCTGAACCGCGCCACCACGTCGGGATGATGGTGGATCTCGACCCCGAACGCCTTCGCCACGCTGTCGGCGGTGATGTCGTCATGGGTCGGCCCGATGCCGCCGGTGGTGAACACGTAATTGTACCTATGCCGCAGCGCATCAAGGGCGGACACGATGTCGGCTTCGTCGTCGGCAACGACGCGGACCTCTTTCAGGTCGATGCCGATATTGGTCAGGTATTCGGCGATGAAGCCGATGTTCTTGTCCTTGGTCCGGCCGGACAGGATCTCGTCGCCGATCACCAATATCCCCGCCGTGACGATCTCGCTCATGGTCTCATTTCCTTAAACTTGATCCCCTGACATTGCCGTTCCAATGCCTTGATGTCACGGGGTTTTGCCGCCGAATTAAGCAGACCTCAGCCGGTTTTTCGGGCAGGCCTTCCGCCTCCCCCTTAGCAAATGCCAGAAGCCAATGCATATCGCGCTGGCCCGCCCCTTGCTACCATCCCATCAAGTCATGCACTGTGTCACATGGCTTGGGAGGGCAATCGGGATATATGGCAGTCGCGTTCGATGAGATGAACGGCCTCGGCGAGGATCTCCGCCCGGCCTACCAGGAGCTCTCCCGCTGGCTCAAAGAGACGCCGCCGGATGCGCTCGAATATCGGCGCCAGGAAGCGGAGCTGCTGTTCCGCCGGATCGGCATCACCTTCGCAGTCTACGGCGATTCCGAGGCCCAGGAACGGCTGATCCCGTTCGACGTCATTCCGCGGATCATGTCGGCGACCGAGTGGACGCTGCTGGAGAAGGGCCTCAAGCAGCGCGTGCTCGCGCTCAACATGTTCCTCAAGGACATCTATCACGGCCGCGACATCCTGCGCGCCAACATCATCCCCGAAGACCTGATCTTCCAGAACCCGGTGTTCCGGCCCGAAATGAACGGCCAGGACGTGCCGCACGATATCTACGTCCACATCGCCGGCATCGACATCATCCGCACCGATCCGGACAATTTCATCGTGCTGGAGGACAATGCGCGCACGCCGTCCGGCGTCTCCTACATGCTGGAAAACCGCGAGATCATGATGCGGCTGTTTCCGGACCTGTTCGCGCGGCACCGCGTCGCGCCGGTGGAGCGCTATCCGGACGAGCTGCTGTCGGCGCTGCGGTCGGTGGCGCCGCACAGCGCCTCGGCCGAGCCGACGGTCGCGCTGATGACGCCCGGCGTCTACAACTCGGCCTATTACGAGCACTCCTTCCTGGCCGACAAGCTCGGCATCGAGCTGGTCGAGGGGCGCGACCTCATCGTGAAGAACGACGAGGTGTTCATGCGCACCACCGAGGGGCTGAAGCGGGTCGACGTGATCTACCGCCGCGTTGACGACGACTTCCTCGATCCCCTCACCTTCCGTCCGGATTCCGCGCTCGGCGTCCCCGGGCTGATGTCGGCCTATGCGGCCGGCAACATCACGCTCGCCAACGCGGTCGGCACCGGCATCGCCGACGACAAGGCAATCTATTCCTACATGCCTGATATCGTGAAGTTCTACCTCAGCGAGGAGCCGATCCTGAAGAACGTGCAGACCTGGCGCTGCCGCGAACCGCAGGATCTGTCCTACGTGCTCGACAACCTCGCCGACCTCGTCGTCAAGGAGGTGCACGGCTCGGGCGGCTACGGCATGCTGATCGGCCCGGCCGCCACCAAGGCGACCATCGAGGCGTTCCGCGACAAGCTCAAGCGCGAGCCGGAGGGCTTCATCGCCCAGCCGACGCTGGCGCTGTCGACCTGCCCGACCTGCACCGACAAGGGCCTGGCACCGCGCCATGTCGACCTCCGCCCGTTCGTGCTGACCGGCTCCAGCCACACCACCATCGTGCCAGGCGGCCTGACCCGCGTCGCGCTGAAGGAAGGCTCGCTGGTGGTCAATTCGAGCCAGGGCGGCGGCACCAAGGACACCTGGATATTGAGCGAGTAGTTGAAGCATGCTGTCGCGCACCGCCGAAAACCTGTTCTGGCTGGCCCGTTATGTCGAACGCGCCGAGTATCTCGCCCGCACGATCGACGCCACGCTCCGCGTCACCGCATTGCCCGCGGCCTATGTCGGCAAGACCAATGAGTGGGATTCCGCGCTGCTCACCGCCGGTGTCGGCTCGGCCTTCTACGACCATTACGAAGAAGCCAACGAGCGGAACGTCGTCGAGTACCTGTCCTTCTCGTCGGAAAATCCGTCCTCGATCAAGAACTGCATCGAGGCTGCGCGGCTCAATTCGCGTTCGGTGCGCACCGCGCTGACGTCGGAGATGTGGGACACCATCAACTCATCGTGGATCGAGCTGCAGGCGGTCTGGAACAAGGGTCCCGCCAACCGCGAGGAGCTGGCGAAATTCCTGCGCTTCGTGCAGGAGACCTCGCTGCGCTTCGACGGCTCGGCCTACCGCACCATGCTGCGCAACGACGCCTACTGGTTCTCGCGGCTCGGCGTGCATCTCGAGCGCGCCGACAACACCGCCCGCATTCTCGACGTCAAGTATCACATGCTGCTGCCCGAGGAAGAGCATGTCGGCGGCCCGCTGGATTACTATCAATGGACCTCGATCCTGCGCTCGGTGTCGGCAACGACCGCCTATCACTGGGTATACCGCGAAACCCTGAAACCCTGGCTGATCGCCGACCTCCTGATCCTCAACGACACGCTGCCGCGGTCGCTTGCCAGCTGCTACAGCAACCTGGTGCGCAACCTGGACCAGATCGGCGTCGCCTATGGCCGCCAGGGCGCCGCCCAGCGCCACGCCCGCGGCATCAGGAACCGGCTCGAGCACAGCCATATGGACGATATCTTCCAGCACGGCGTGCACGAATTCATCCAGGAATTCCTTGCGGATAATTCGCGGCTGGGTGAGATCGTCGCCAAGCAATATTTGATCTGACTGCCACGGCGGGAAAAGTGCTCAAAATGTTGTCATGACCGGGTCGATCCCGGTCACCCATGTCTTGCTTTCGCGGCCGATTAGGAAGAAAGACGTGGATGCCCGGGGCATGATGTTCCTGCCCCAGAAGACCGACTGAATCCCGGTTGAACCATGCGCCTGCGGATAGCCCACACCACCACCTATCGCTACGAGCCGGCGGCCTCGGGCGTGATCCAGATTCTGCGGATGACGCCGGGCAGCCATGACGGCCAGTATGTCGCCGATTGGCAGATCGACGTCTCGACCGATTCCCGGCTCGACACCCACGAGGACGCGTTCGGCAACGTCACCCATGTGCTGACGCACGGCGCGATCACCGACCTCACCATCCATTGCGAAGGCCTGGTCGAGACCCAGGACACCGGCGGCGTGCTGAAAGGCACCGACGAGCGGTTTCCCCCGAGCCTGTTCCTGCGCCCCACGCCGCTGACCGATCTCAACCCGGCGATGACGAGTTTCGTGCGCGAGCTGCGCGCGGAAGCCGGCGCCGACGTGCTCGGCTTCCTGCACGCGGTGATGGTGCAGATCTACGAGCACATGACCTTCGACGAGGACCCGACCAACAGTGCCACCTCGGCCTCCGAGGCGTTCGCGCTGAAGCGCGGGGTCTGCCAGGACTACGCGCACATCCTGATCGCCTGCGCGCGCGCCGGCGGCGTTCCGGCGCGGTTCGTCTCCGGCCACTTCCTGCGCTCCGACGGCATGGTCAACCAGCAGGCCGGCCACGCCTGGGCCGAAGCCTTCGTGCCCGACCTCGGCTGGATCGGCTTCGACGCCGCCAACGGCATCTGCACCACCGACGCCCATGCCCGCGTCGCGATCGGCCTCGACTATCTCGGTGCCGCCCCGGTCCGCGGCACCCGCTATGGCGGCGGCAACGAGACCCTGTCGGTCGCGGTCAAGGTCGATCAGGCCGGCCGCCCCGGACAGTGGCAGAGCCAGACGCAGTCGTAGGCCCCGCTCTTTCCCCGTCGTTCCGGGGCTCGCGAAGCGAGAGCCCGGAATCCATCGTGCCACCAACTATGCGGAGTAATGGATTCCGGGTCGCGCCAAGAGGCGCGCCCTCAGGTGCGCAATTGCGCACCGGGGAATGACGGCGGCGAATTGGAGCATGCTATGATCGCTGCCGCAAACCGGATCAGCGAGAGAAACCATGGCAACCGTAAAACTGCTCTCCGACGACGAACTCTCGGCCGACGCCCGTGCCGTCTTCGACGACATCCGCAAGACGCGGAACTCGGACTTCATCAACAATTTCTGGCGCGCGCTCGCGCATGATCCGAAGACGCTGCGGCGAACCTGGGAGAGCATCAAGGAGGTGATGGCGCCGGGCGCGCTCGACCTGAAGGTCAAGGAGATGCTCTATGTTGCGGTCTCGGTGGCCCATGGCTGCAGCTACTGCATCCATTCGCACACCGCGAGCGCCCGCGCCAAGGGCATGACCGACGTCGAATATCAGGAAATGCTCGCGATCGTCGGCATGGCCGCCGAAACCAACCGGCTGGTCACCGCGCTCGGCGTGCCGGTGGATGAGGCGTTCCTCGTCGATGCACCGGCGGGACGAGGCCAGGAGCCGTAACGGCCCAGACCTCGCCTCTACGCATCCGTCACTTGTCCAGCCAGACATCCTCGAAGCGCAGATTGTTGTACTGGCTGTTGTCGTGTGGGTGAAAATTCCTCACATAGGGCTGCCAGCAATTGCCGGCCGATGAGTGCAGGATGACCGGCCGCGCCGCGTCGTCGACCAGCAGACGCTCGATGTCGAACACGATGTTGCGGCGCTTGTCCTTGTCGACCTCGCGCGACTGCGCAGCGAGCAGCTTGTCGACCTCGGCATTGCAATACTGGGTATAATTGCGCTCGGAGTTGCAGGAATAGTTCTCGACCAGATTGCCGTCGGGATCGTCGACGCTGACGCCGGTGACGTTGAGGCCGATCGTGTAATCCTTGCGTTGCAGCCGCGAGTACCAGCGCGGTGTGTCCAGGATATCGAGCTCAGCGACGATATAGATCTTCTTGAGCTGGTCGGCGAGGATCACCGCCGGGTCGCGATAGGTCGGCAGGTTGCGGGTCTGGATCTTGATCGACAGCGGCTTGGCGTCGCCGTAGCCGAGCTTCTGCATGATCGCCTGCGCGTCCGCGAGGTTCTTTTCGGTATCCGCGCCGTAGCCCATCAGCGTCGACAATGTCTCCGGCGGCATGCCCCACTCGCCTTCGGGCTTGGCCTGCATCGCGCCGCCGAGCCGGCCGGTGCCTTCGAACAGGATACTGTTGAACGCTTGGCGATCCAGCGCCAGCGACATCGCCTTGCGGATCTCCGGATTGTCGAACGGCGGATTGACCCGGTTGACGAGCAGGTTGATCTGCAGATTGGTCGAGGTCATCTCGCAGATCGCGTTCGGCGCCCGCGCCTTGACGTCCTTCATCAGGGGAATGCTGACGTCGGACGGAAAGGTGATGTCATAGTCGCCGGTCGCGAACGCCAGCATGCGCGTGGCGCGGCTGTCGATCGAGCGCACCGTGATCTCGTCGAGATACGGCCGGTCCTTCTTGAAATAATCGGGATTGCGCACGAGACGGATCGAATCCCCGCGCCGGAATTCGACGAACTTGAACGGTCCGGTGCCGATTGGCTTGGTGCGCATCACCTGCTGTGGCACATGGCAGGGATAGACCACCGAGAACGCGCTGGCGAGCAGCGCCAGCAGGCCGGGTTGCGGCTCGGTCAGCTCGAAGGTCGCTTCATCGTCGCCGTTGATGCTGATGTCCTTGAGTTTCGAGTACCAGACCTTGCGCGGATTGCGTTTGAAATCCTGGGTTTTGGAGTCCTGGGTTTTGGAGTCTTGGGTCTCGCTCTTGCCGATCAGCATCCGCCAGGTGCATTGCACGTCCTTGGCCGTGAACAGCTGGCCGTCATGCCACTTCACGCCGTGGTGCAGCTTGAAGGTGAGCTTCGTGTTGGTGGAATCCCACGACCAGCCCTCGGCGAGATCGGGGATCACAGTGTCGATGCTCTCGTGCACCTTGGCCGGATCGAACACCACGAGGTTGTTGAAGACCGCCGCGAACGGCATCACCGAGGCGATAGTCGATTCCTCAAGCAGCGAGGTCGAGGGCGGATTGTCGTTGTGATAGAGCCGCAAGGTGCCGCCCTTCTTCTGCGCCGATGCAGGGCTCGCAGCCATCACTGCTGCGCCCAATGCCACGATGCACCTGGCCAGTTTGAACGACATTCTCGCCTCCCGGAATTTCTTGTTCTTGTCGATTGCAGGCAGTCGACCACAACGCCAGGTGCCCCGCAATGAGACGGGGCGCAGATCATTGCCGGCTGCGTGCAACGCAGAACGAGGCCGGGGCGCGGAGCGGGATTTTCAGTCGGCCAGCGGTGGAAACAAGTCCTGACACGGACCGCCGCCGGCCCCTCTTGACCGGCCATCGCATGTCCCGTCACGGGGAATTAGGGTTGGATGCGACCTCGAAATTGGCTACACGTTTGGCGCCGAGAAACTCGGACCGTTTGAGGGCTGCAAATGACCTATTGCTGCGGAATTCTGGTGCGCGACGGCCTCGTCATGATCGCCGATACCCGCACCAATGCCGGGCTCGACAACGTCTCGACCTTCCGCAAGCTGCACATCTTCGAAAAGCCCGGCGACCGCATCATGGCGATCGCCAGCGCCGGGAATCTCGCGATCAGCCAGTCGGTGCTGTCGACCCTGACCGAGGGCATGGAAGACCCGCACACCGGCGAGCTCGAAACGCTGATGAACGCGCCGACCATGTTCCAGGCAGCGCAGCGGATCGGTCGCGCGATCCGGTCGGTGCATGCGACCGAGGGCGATGCGCTGCGTTCAGAAGATATCTCCTTCGACGTCTCGTTCCTGTTCGGCGGCCAGATCAAGGGCTCGCGGATGCGCCTGTTCATGGTCTACACCGCCGGCAACTTCATCGAATGCACCACCGACACGCCCTACTTGCAGATCGGCGAGCACAAATACGGCAAGCCGGTGCTCGACCGCGCCATGCATTACGATGTCGAGCTCTATGAGGCGCTCAAGACCGGTCTGATCTCGATGGATTCGACGATGCGCTCCAATCTCGGCGTCGGCCTGCCGATCGACGTGCTGGTGGTGCGCACGGATGCCTGCGAGGCCGACCTCAATCACCGGATCGAGGCCGGCGAGCCCTATTTCCACGATCTGCGCTCGCGCTGGTCGGCGGCGCTGCGCGCGGCGCACCAGAACATTCCACGCCCACCCTACAAGAACGAAACCGAAGCAAAAACCAAGTAAGAGGAAACTCGGATGACCGAAGCAACCAGCAAGATCGCGCTCGTCACCGGCGCCGGCACCGGCGTCGGCCGCGCAGCATCGCTCGCTTTGATGGACAAGGGCTACACCGTGGTGCTGGTCGGGCGCCGCCTGGAGATGCTGGAAGAGACCAGCAAGCTCGGCCCCGCCGGCAAGAGCCTGTGCGTCACCGCCGACATGGCCAACCCGGCCGCGATCGCCGCGCTGTTCGACAAGGTGAAGGCAACCTACGGCCGGCTCGACGTTCTCTTCAACAATGCCGGCATGGGCGCGCCGCCAGTAAATTTCGAAGACTTGGCCCTCGAGCAGTGGCAGGCCGTGGTCAACACCAACCTCACCGCACCGTTCCTGTGCACCCAGCACGCCTTCCGCATCATGAAGGACCAGACACCGCGCGGCGGCCGCATCATCAACAACGGCTCGATCTCGGCGCACGCACCGCGGCCGTTCTCGGCGGCCTACACCTCGACCAAGCACGCCATCACCGGCCTCACCAAAGCGTCCAACCTCGACGGCCGCATGTATGACATCGCGGTCGGCCAGGTCGACATCGGCAACGCCGCGACCCCGATGACCGACCGCATGGTCAACGGCCCCGGCGTGCTGCAGCCGGACGGCACCACCAAGCACGAGCCGCGCATGGATGCGAAGGCAGTCGGCGACGCCGTCGCCTACATGGCCGGCCTGCCGCTCGACGCCAACGTGCTGTTCATGACGGTGATGGCGACCAAGATGCCGTTCGTGGGCCGGGGGTGACTCTCGCGCCCGGGCGCAGCGCGGCATGTAATGACGCGCTGCTGAACCGGGGCCCAGGCTCGATCCGTCGTAACCATGAGATGGGTCCCGGCTCTGCGGCGCACCGCTCCGCGCTGCACCGCATCCGGGACACGAGACCGCGCGGCGGGCTTGTCCCGGCCATGCCGTTGCAGGGGCGCACGGCCAAAATATCGAAAACAACCCCATGCAAAGTAGCCGGCAGCTACCGGCGTTCGACACGGCAACTTGACACGTCGGGCAAATCAGCGATATTTTTCCATTATTCCGAAATCATGCAGGCGCCCTCACCCCCGGGCTATCACATCTGTTGCAGCCGCAGCCAATTCCGTCATTGCGAGGAGCGTCAGCGACGAAGCAATCCATATCTCCGCATGCGGTGGGATAGATTGCTTCGCTTCGCTCGCAATGACGGGCGCGAAAAGCGCCCTACTCCAGCTTCTCGACATCCCGCAGCGTCGGGAACAGCTTCATCCAGGTATGTTCGGCAGCATGGGCTTGATGGCAATCCATTCATAAACGGCTAGTTCGTAGCGTATGATTCGAGCCCCCAGTTTTGGAGGCGCTTACCGAGTGGAAGCGGACATCAGCCAGCCGACCATCGAAGATGACCCAAAGCGGTCAGTAGTCGGAAATGGGATGGGACCTATTACTGTCGCGGCTTCACCCCACTTCCAAGAATGGCAGGCATGGGGACCTGGAAGCCGTCCCCCCTTCGGAATAGCTGATCCATTCCTTCAGCGACGGCGATGTTGATTGCCGAGAGAGCAGCGCTGTCTTGTGCAAGAAGCAGGGCCCTTATCCGTACTCCCCCCTGCAACGGCAGATTGATCAATCCGGTCGCAGTTTTCAGCAGTAGCGTCTGAACCACAGTAGTTGCGGCGACATTGGAGAAGTCCGCTTGCGCAAGCGCGGCCTTCATATCCTCCGGATCGCCGAACTGGAAAAAATCGGGCCCGTGCGGCAGGGAAACGTCAACACGCCCGTGAGCTTTCACCGTCCGCAAGAGGAGACCGAAGCCATTGGCTGGTGAGGGTCGTTCCCAAACGCTAATCGCCACGCGGCCTCCGGGACGAAGAACTCGACGCATTTCCGCCAAAGCGCGATCCGGCCCGGGCACATGGAGTATGCCGTAACCGCAAACGACGGCATCGAACGTATTATCGTGATATGGTAGATCTTGCGCGTCCCCTTGGCGACAATCCATCGTCGGAACGTTCCGACGGGCCGCGGCAACCATGGCCTCCGAGAAGTCGATAGCGGATACCTTCGCACCGCGCTCGCTAGCAGCCAGCGCGAGCACGCCGTGTCCCGTGCAGACATCGAGCACGTCGCAACCGCCAATGACCCCAGCTGCGTCGAGCGTGACATCAACCGTCTGCGCGGTCAGCGGACCAAAGACAGCTTCGTAACCTTCGGACACCGCGTTCCACCCGCGTCGTTCAAAGTCTCGAAAAGCGTCCGGTTGGTTCGACACCTGAATTGGCATATCCCACCCCCTATCGGGGTTTCATTGTCGCGTTCAGAAAGAGCAGCGGCAGTTGAAGATATTGCCCGGCGAAACGTAGCAAACAGAAGCTGGCCCTCACAAGGAACAAATGACCGCTTGGTGCCCATCGCGGCACATTGCACTGCCGCACGAACTCGGTTGCTATGGGTGCAAAGCGGACATAGCGTCCAGTCGCATCAAGCCGCCAGCTTTGTGGGTACACAGCCTAGTAGCGCTGTCCCGCACGATGAAGATTTGAACGGTTACTCCGTGCAGTTTATTGGCGCGATGCAAACGCGCCCTACTCCAGCTTCTCGACATCCCGCAGCGTCGGGAACAGCTTCATCCAGAGCAGCGCGATCGCGACCGTCGCGACGCCACCGAGCACGGCCGATGGCACGGTGCCGAGCAGCGCCGCGGTGACGCCGCTCTCGAACTGGCCGAGCTGGTTCGAGGCGTTGATGAACAGGAAGTTCACCGCGCCGACGCGGCCGCGCATTTCGTCGGGGGTGGCGAGCTGCACCAGCGAGAAGCGGATCACGACGCTGACCGTGTCCGCAGCGCCGAGCACCGCGAGCGCCAGCGCCGACAGCCACATCCATTGCGACAGCGCGAACACGACAGTCGCGACGCCGAACACGATCACCGCCTGGAACATGCGCATGCCGACGCGGCGGTTGATGGTGTGCCGCGCGAGCACCATCGTCATCAAGAGCGCGCCGACCGCGGGCGCGGCACGCAGGATGCCGAGCCCAAGCGGGCCGGTTTGCAGGATATCGCGCGCGTAGATCGGCAGCAGCGCGGTGACGCCGCCGAACAGCACCGCGAACAGATCGAGCGAGATGGTGCCGAGGATCGCCGGATTGCTGCGAACGAAGGTGACGCCGGCATACAAATCATCCGACACCTCGCCGTTCTTCGCCGCCGCCTGCTGCAACCGGCCGATGCCGCCGGTCAGCAGCGCGCCGAACAGCCAGAACACCATCATGATGCCGTAGGGCGCGCTCGGCATCAGCGCATAGGCGAAGCCGCCCAGCGCGGGTCCGGTGATGGTCGCGACCTGGGCGGCGCCGCTCGAGATCGCGGTCGCCCGCTGCAGCGCGCCTTGCGGCGCGATCAGCGGCAACAGCGCGGCGGTCGCCGGGCTCTCGAACGCGCCGGCTATACCGAGCACGAAGGTCGCAGCGAAGATCTGGATCTCGGAGATGGTGCCGGCGAATGTGCTTCCGGCGAGAAACAATGCGGTCAGCGCTTCCGCCACCTGGCAGGCCTGCACCACGCGCTTGCGCTCGAAGCGATCGGCGGCGTGACCGGCAACGAACACCAAAAGCGCCGTCGGCAGGAACTGCACCAGGCCGACCATGCCGAGGTCGAACGCGCTGCCGGTCAGATCATAGACCTGCCAGCCGATCGCGACCGCGCCAATCTGGCTGGAGAAGCGCGACAGGCTGCGCGACGACAAGAAGAACAGGAACGGTCTGTGGCCGAGCAGATCGCGGGCGCCGGCCGGCGTGGTGGAGGACATGCATGATTGCGTGGCTGAGCCCCTGCAACTTGTCAATGGATTCGGGATCAACGCGCAACAGCATTGCGCTGCGCGAGGCCCCTGCCCATAATCGCCCGAGGGTTCTTGGGGGCGTGATGCTGCAGTTGCAATCGGCGTTCGGCGTGGTGGCGTTGCTGGTGATCGCCTGGGCGTTGAGCGAGAATCGCTTGAAGGTGTCACTGCGGCAGGCGGCGATCGGGCTCGTCGTCACCGTCGTGACTGCGCTGGTGCTGATCAAGGTGCCGCTGGTGACGCAGGCCTTCGGCGCGATCAACGATGCCGTCGGCGCCATCGCGGCGGCGACGCGCGCCGGCACCGCCTTCGTGTTCGGCTATGTCGGCGGCGGCCCCGCGCCGTTCGATCCCAAGGCACCGGGTTCGGACTTCATCCTCGCCTTCCAGGCGCTGCCGATCGTGCTCGTGATGAGCGTGCTGACGACGTTGTTGTTCTATTGGCGCGTGCTGCCGCCGGTGGTGCGCGGCATGGCCTGGATCCTCGAGCGCACGCTCGGCGTCGGCGGCGCGGTCGGGCTCTCGACCGCCGCCAATATCTTCCTCGGCATGGTGGAGGCGCCGCTGTTCATCCGCCCCTATCTTGCACAGCTAACGCGTTCCGAATTGTTTCTGGTGATGACCGGCGGCATGGCCGGGATCGCCGGCACCGTGCTGGTGCTGTACGCGACGCTGCTCGCGCCGCTGATATCAGATGCGGCCGCGCATTTCGTCATCGCCTCGGTGCTCGGCGCGCCGGCCGCGATCCTGGTGAGCCTGATCATGGTGCCGGAAACATCCGACAAGCGCACCGGCGGGTCGCTCGATGATCCCGATGTTCAGGTGTCGTCGACGATGGACGCCATCGTGAAGGGCACCGCCGCCGGGCTCGAGCTGCTGATGAACATCATCGCGATGCTGCTGGTGCTGGTCGCGCTGGTGTATCTCGCGAACGCGATCATCGGCCTGCTGCCGGAAGTCGGCGGTGCGAAGATCTCGCTGCAACGGCTGCTCGGCTACGTGATGGCGCCGGTGTGCTGGCTGATGGGCCTGCCGTGGCCGCAGGCGATCACGGCGGGAAGCCTGATGGGCACCAAGACCGTGCTGAACGAGCTGATCGCCTATGTCGACCTCTCGAAGCTCGGGCCCGACGCGCTCGATCCGCGCTCGCGGCTGATCATGCTCTACGCGATGTGCGGTTTTGCCAACTTCGCGAGCCTCGGCATCATGATCGGCGGCCTCGGCATCATGGCGCCCGAGCGGCGCGACGAGATCAACGCGCTCGGGCTGAAGTCGGTCGTATCAGGGACGCTGACGACGTGCCTGATGGGGGCGATCGTGGGGATGCTGACAGCGCCGTAGCCCGGATGGAGCGAGTCCACCTCGTCATGCCCGGGCTTGACCCGGGCATCCATCGATCAACCACGACTCTTGCGAAGCTGGATGGATGGCCGGGTCAAGCCCGGCCATGACGGCCCGTGGCTACGCCTTCAACTCCACCGTCTTGAACTCGGCCGGCAGGATCACTTCCAGCAGTTCGACGTCGTCGGAGTAGTCCAGGATCATGTGCCGGATGCGCGGCGGCTGGGTCCAGGCGCTGCCTTCCCTCATCAGCGTCTCGCCTTCGCCTTCCATGTAGGTCTTCACCCAGCCCTTGAGCACATAGACCATCTGGAATTCGACGTCGTGGAAGTGCAGCTTCGACACCTCGTCCGGATTGCACGGTCCCTGCAGCCGGATGACGTGGGCCTGCGCGAGACCATGGGATGCTGCGGCAATGCCGAGATCGCGGTACTTGGCATAGGCGCGCAGCCCGTCGGCCTTGAAATCCTCTTCGCGGTGGTGGCTGATGGCGACGCGCTGCTTCGGCCGTGCCTTGCTTGCCGCCTTGGTCGCTGCTTTCGGCGCGCTCTTCTTGGCCGCGGTGACGCGACCCTTGGACTTGATGGTCTTGCGCGCGGACGATTTCGCGGACGATTTCACCGACGATTTTTTGGCGCCGGCGCCGAGCCCCGACCATTTCTTCTTCACCGCGGTCTTGGCTGCGGATCTCGATGCCGTCTTCTTGGCCATTGTTCGCCTCCCGTCTTTTTGTGACGGGCGAACGCTAACACAAGTCGCGCCGCGCGAGGTGGGCAAAGGCACATGCCGCGCCGCGCCCCCTTGCCCTGCCCCCTTCAACGGATCAATGCAGCCGGAACACGCCGTCGACGGCGCGCAGTTCGGCCGGCTTGACCAGCTTGGAATGCGCCACCGTCACCGAGAACAGCGGGCCCTCGAGCTTTTCCTCCCAGAAGGCGAGGAAATCGCGCAGCGCCGGAAATTTCGGAAACAGGTCGTAGTTCTGCCAGACATAGGTTTGCAGCAACGAGGGATGGTCCGGCATCCGATACAGGATTTGCGCCGTCGTCAGTCCATACCCCAGCAACTGCTTCCGGAAATCGTCGGAAACAACCCCACCAACTCGCGAGACCATGCCAACCTCCTGTGACGGAGCGCATTCACATGGCGGCCGACCCCCGCCGGACCACCGGCAATGGATGCGCTCACATGATACAAATGTGACGCACGCGACTAACCCATCTCAAGCCTAAATGTTTAATAGGTTGTTGAAATTTCTTGCGTTAGCAGCAGCTTACCGCATCTGCTAATAGCCCCGGCGCCCCCGGGGCCGGCATTAAGGATGCCGAAATGATCTCGAAATGATCCTGGCAGCCGTCATTCGCGAGTGCCAATTTTTCTGCTAGAGCCACTTGCCCGCCGCCTAGGCTTGGCCTATCTCCTGCGCAGTCGGCTTGGCACTCGCCGGGCTGGACTGCTAAAATTCCAAAAATCTACAGAATCCGCAAACGTTTAGGAGGACTGCATGAAATTCCGTCCGCTTCACGACCGCGTCGTGGTCAAGCGTATCGACGCCGAAGAGAAGTCTGCTGGCGGCATCATCATTCCGGACAGTGCCAAGGAAAAGCCCTCGCAGGGCGAAGTGACCGCCGTCGGCCCGGGCGGCCGCGACGAAGCTGGCAAGCTGATCCCGATCGACCTCAAGGTCGGCGACCGCGTCCTGTTCGGCAAGTGGTCCGGCACCGAGGTCAAGATCGACGGTGAAGATCTGCTGATCATGAAGGAAAGCGACATCATGGGCGTGCTCGACGTCCCCGCTTCCAAGAAGAAGGCGGCCTAAGCGCCTCTTCCCTCCCAGGTAAACCTCTCAAGGAAAAATTCAGATGGCAGCTAAAGAAGTCAAATTCTCCGTCGATGCGCGCGACAAGATGCTGCGCGGCGTCGACATCCTCGCCAATGCGGTGAAGGTTACTCTCGGCCCGAAGGGCCGCAACGTCGTGCTCGAGAAGTCGTTCGGCGCTCCCCGCATCACCAAGGACGGCGTCACCGTCGCCAAGGAGATCGAGCTCGAGGACAAGTTCGAGAACATGGGCGCCCAGATGGTGCGCGAAGTCGCCTCCAAGTCCGCTGACGCGGCCGGCGACGGCACCACCACCGCCACCGTGCTCGCCCAGGCGATCGTGCGTGAAGGCGCCAAGTCGGTTGCCGCCGGCATGAACCCGATGGATCTGAAGCGCGGTATCGACCTCGCGGTCGAAGCCGTCGTTGCGGACCTCCAGAAGAACTCGAAGAAGGTCACCTCGAACGAGGAGATCGCCCAGGTCGGCACCATTTCGGCCAACGGCGATGCCGAGATCGGCAAGTTCCTGGCCGACGCCATGAAGAAGGTCGGCAACGAGGGCGTGATCACGGTCGAGGAAGCCAAGTCGCTCGAGACCGAACTCGACGTCGTCGAGGGCATGCAGTTCGATCGCGGCTACATCTCGCCCTACTTCGTCACCAACGCCGACAAGATGCGCGTTGAGATGGACGACGCCTACATCCTCATCAACGAGAAGAAGCTCTCCTCGCTGAACGAGCTGCTGCCGCTGCTCGAGGCCGTGGTGCAGACCGGCAAGCCGCTGGTCATCGTCGCTGAAGACGTCGAAGGCGAAGCGCTTGCCACCCTCGTCGTCAACCGCCTGCGCGGCGGCCTGAAGGTCGCGGCCGTCAAGGCTCCGGGCTTCGGCGATCGCCGCAAGGCCATGCTGCAGGACATCGCGATCCTGACCGGCGGCCAGGCCATCTCGGAAGACCTCGGCATCAAGCTCGAGAACGTCACGCTGCAGATGCTCGGTCGCGCCAAGAAGGTGATGATCGACAAGGAAAACACCACGATCGTCAACGGCGCCGGCAAGAAGGCCGACATCGACGCTCGCGTTGCCCAGATCAAGGCGCAGATCGAGGAGACCACCTCGGACTACGACCGTGAGAAGCTGCAGGAGCGTCTCGCCAAGCTCGCAGGCGGCGTCGCGGTGATCCGCGTCGGCGGCGCGACCGAAGTCGAGGTGAAGGAGCGCAAGGATCGCGTTGATGACGCGATGCATGCGACCCGCGCGGCTGTCGAGGAAGGCATCGTCCCGGGCGGCGGCGTCGCCCTGCTCCGTGCTTCCGAGCAGCTCAAGGGCCTGCGCACCAAGAACGACGACCAGAAGACCGGCGTCGAGATCGTGCGCAAGGCGCTGTCGGCTCCGGCTCGCCAGATCGCGATCAACGCCGGTGAAGACGGTTCGGTCATCGTCGGCAAGATCCTGGAGAACAAGGCCTACAATTACGGCTTCGACTCCCAGACCGGCGACTATGCCGACCTCGTCAAGAAGGGCATCATCGACCCGACCAAGGTCGTCCGTACCGCGATCCAGAACGCTGCCTCGGTTGCCGCGCTGCTGATCACCACGGAAGCGATGGTTGCCGAGCTGCCGAAGAAGAACGCCGGCGGCCCCGCAATGCCTCCGGGCGGCGGCATGGGCGGCATGGACTTCTAAGTCCAGCCTCTCGGGCAATTCACGAAATGCAAAACCCCGGCAGCGATGCCGGGGTTTTTGTTTGGGCAGCTGACCGAGCACTTGTTGCAGCGCGCTCAATGTGGGTGATCTGCGCGACCTCGCGCCGGAGAAGGCACGCTGCTGCTCACGGCAGCATTCACTTATGCACAGCACTCCCCATAAACCCATGTTCGTTCGGGTTGACATTCTCAAAAAAATTATCGGCGAGAGTCGCAAACCGAACCGACAGTCTCGGCCTCGTCCCGCACAGTAAGCTCGGGACAGGATCGAAGTTCACTCAAAAATCTGAATCGAGCACGGAGCGTCTGCTCCCGTGACGCGGGCAAGCGTTGCGGAGAATGCTTGCGCTTGAGCGGGAGGCTGTGCGGTGAACGAAAGCCAAATGAAAGTCACCGTGAAGGGCACGCGTCTCTTCGAGATGCCGTCGTCGAGCCACCCGTTCGACCAGACGGGCGTGACGAAAGCCCGCGAACCAGCCAGGAAACGATTTGCCGAGGTGCTTCGCCAAGCCGCCTGAAAAAGCGGCGTTCAACTCACATCGAGGATTCGTTTGAGGAGGAATCTGGCCGGTTGGAAAAAGCCCAGTGACGAGCATGCAGCCCCCACTGCCCAATGCTCTGTCAACCGCCGCAGGTGCGAGATGCCCCCCAACTACCCCGCACCGACCTGAGGCCAATCCAACCGGCCGGAGCTTTTCTGCAAGAGCAAAAATACAATATGGGAGGGAGGCTCACATGGGCATGGTCATGGTCAAATGTCCGCAAACCGGGCACGCGATCTCCACCGGGATCAAAACCGATCGCGAGAGCTTTCGACGCAGTACGGTGTTCTTCTCGCGCACCCCTTGCCCATTTTGCCGCGCCGATCACGCCTGGTTTGCTGGGGACGCCTGGGTCGACGAGCCGAGCATCCGCGTGCGGCGACGCCGCAGCGCCGGTTCACCGGCCTGAAACCGGCCACCACTCTTGATGATCGCGATGGAGGGACACCATGGCGCATGCGCAGAACTCAACGGAAACGTCTGCCTGGCTGCTGCAGGCCAAGGACTTTCTCCATGAAGCACGACGGCTGAAGCCGGGCCCCGAGCGCAATGAATTGCGCGAGACGGCGCACGTGCTGCGCGAGATTGCGAAGCTCGAGGCGGCATCCTCCTCCGCGCGGAAGCGTGATCGGCGGCCAGCAAGCTGATCGCGCCGGGAACGCGCTCACACGGTGTCGTCCGCCTCGATTTCCGAGATGCGGAGATCGTCGGCCGGAGCCATTCCTCGAGCTCGAGCCTTGTCACCCGAGAAGATCTCCTCGGCCTCGAGACGCATGATGCGATGGCATTCGCACGCCGCCGCCAATAGCCGCGCCCGGTCGATCTCGATCTGGCCTCGTTGATCCGACCTGATCGCACCGCGCTTGCGCAGATTACCCATCAGCAAGGTTACTGTTGTTCGTCGTACGCCGAGGATTTGCGACAGCGCGTGCTGGGTCAGCGGGAGAACGTCGCTGTCGACGCGGTCGCGAAGCTGAAGCAGCCAGCGCGCCATCCGCGCCTCGACCGGGTGGAGCGCGTTGCAAGCGGAGCCAAGCTGAAACTGGATCAGCATCGCTCTGACGTGCTTCTGGATTGCCTGCCGAATCCCCGGACTGCGGCCGAAAGCGGCATGAAAGCGCGCCGCCGGGACCCGCGAGGCGGTACCAGCCGCACGAACGACGGCGGTAATGCCTGACGGCGAGGCTCCGAGAACCGAAAGACTGCCCACGGCTCCTTCGCATCCGACCACACCGGTAGCGACCGTCCGCCCATCCGCCATGTCGATCATCAACAAGATCGCGCCGCTGTGAGGAAAGAAGACGTAGTCGATCTCGTCACCGGCGCGCGCCAGGACTGCATCCTGTTCGAGCGCAATGGTCTCAAGTTCGGGTCTCAGGAGATCCAGATCCGCCTGCGACAATGTCGCGAGAAGGCGATTACGAGTTCCACCGGAAATGCTCACCTGCGGGAACGTCAAGGGTCGCACAGCATACTCACTCAAACACAGGATCAAAAACAAATTCCAAACGCTTGACCGCAAGGCGGAATTCTCTGCGGCAGCGTCCTTAAAGTTAGATGCAAATGCGCCGCCGGACGCAATAGCAAAATGCGCATCGTCGGCACCGTAGAACTTCGGGAGCCCAAGGACTTCGGGAACCCAACAGTTCCAGCTTCGCACCGCAAGCGCTGCGCGCGACATCCGAGCCTGCTCTTTCACCACCTGCGCGGGCGCAGGAAGACGGACGCGGTGCGGCCGCTCCGCTGCGGCAACGGTCAAGACGCGCGCGAGTGGCGGTCCGGCCACCGATGCGCCTGCGTGAGCAATTCCTGCGCGTCCTTAATCTCGGCGAGATCGAGCGCCGCATCGAAGCCGGCGAGCACCGGCGCCAACAATTGAGATACCTCCTCTGCCCGGCCGCTGCGGCCGTAAAGACGTGCAAGTCCAAGCGCGCTGCGCAGTTCGAAAGTCTTCGTCTGTTGCCTTCGCGCAATCTCGAGGGCGCGGTGGAAGGCATCCTCGGCGCCGGAAATGTCGGGGGTGTCGCGACGCGACCGCAGCTTGCCCAATACACGGTACAGCTCGGCATCCAGCCAGTGCTGCCCGGACTGCTCCGTCGCGTCGATCAGCTCGTTGATGATGTCGAGCCCCGCCTCGACATGCCCTGCGTCCGCGTTCGCCACCGCGATATGCAGTCCCCAGAAGGGATCACAGAGGTAGCAGTCGTTCTCGTGAAGCAATGTCCAGCCGCGCTGCATCTCCGCGAGACCTGCCTCGAGGTCGCCGGCACGCCACTTTGCCAGGCCATTGAGATAGGTGCCGGCGGCGACATACAGCGGCATCGCGTGATCCTGCGCCAGTCCGAGGGCAAGGATCGTCTCGGTCTGCCGCAACCGGCTGCCGCACAGCCCGTCGAAAACGGCCTTGTGAACCAGCGCATTGGCACGCGCGAGCGCGCGCTGTTCTCCGGAGACGCTCACCGCCGCGCCCGCGAGCTGCCGGGCTCGATCGATCTCGCCACGCGGCCAGAGCACGAGCGCCAGAAATCTCATGATGACGAACGGCAGATCGAGCGTCGACGCCTTGAACGTTGCCGGATCCGGCTCGGTCGCATAGGCAGCGAACGCCTTCTCGAGATGGATGCCCGCGCTCAGATAGTCGCCCGCAAACCAGCAGGTCACTCCGCTGGTCCAGCCCGCGACGATCGTCGCCACCGGCGATTCCGGATGCCGTTCCGCCGCGCCCATGATCGCCTCCGCCAACTCCCGCATCGGCGCGAGCTCACCGTGGGTCAAGCAGGCGTTGAAGAGGCCAGACTGGATCGGCGCCAGTTCGATTGGATCGTCAATGTCAGAGGCGAACCGCCGGGCGCGCGTCCAGGCGGCCACCGTCTCGGGGGCGCTGTGCCCAAGACTGCCCCGCAGCGCGCGACCGTAGGCGATTTGCAGATGGAGCCGGCCGATCATCCGACCCGGCTCGTCGGGCAGTTCATCGGCGATGGCGACCGCCTTGCCGAGATGTGCGATCGCCTCGCAATAGGCCGAGCGCTTCAGCGCCTGCTGACCGGCCTTGCGCCACCACGCCAGCGCGGTCTGGCCGAGCCCCGCCTCGGTGAAATGATACGCAACGACTTCCGGCTCGATCTCGGCGATCTCGGCAAACTTGGCGCGCAGCACATCGCCGATCTGCTTGTGGAGCAATTGCCGGCGGCTCTTGAGCAAGCTCTCGTAAGCCGCTTCCTGGACCAATGCGTGCCTGAAGCTGTAGCTTGCATCCGGCGGCGTGCCCCGACGCAACAGCAACTCCGCCTCCTCGAGCTGGGCGAGCGCCGCGGCAAGCGTCAGATCATCGCGACCGGCCACGCTGCGTAGCAGCGCGTATGAGAACTCACGGCCGATCGCTGCGCCGATCTGCGCCACCTCCTTGACCGGCGCCAGGCGGTCGAGTCGGGCCATCAACGAGTCCTGCAGCGTCGCCGGGATCGCCAGCGGCGGCAGTGGATTGTCGAGGCGGTAGCGTCCGGCATTCTCGACGAGCAGCCCCGACTCCATGACCATCTTGGTCAGCTCCTCGACGAACAGTGGGACACCATCCGTCCGCTCGATGATCTGTGTCATCATCTCGCCGGGCAGCAACCGGCCGACGGTCACCTGCTCGATCAGGGCGCGGGTGTCCTGCCGGTCGAGCCGATCCAGCCGCAGCAGGCTGACATTGGCGAGCCCCGCCCACGGCGGTTCGAACTCGGGCCTGAACGTCATCAGCATAAGGATCGGCAGTCCCCTGATCCGGTCGACCGCGAGGTCGAGCAATTCGAGCGACGTGGCATCGGCCCAATGCATGTCTTCGCAGACGACAAGCACCGGCTGCTGCCGGGCAAGGCCCTCGAGCTGGTCGAGCAGCGCTGCGAATGTCTGGCGCCGCTGCTGCGCCGGGCTCAGGCCGAGCGGCGGATAGCGGTCACCGGTCGGGATCGACAGCAGCGCCGCGATCAGCGGCGTCACGCTGGGCACATGCTGCGTCCCGAGCGCCAGCATGGCCTCGAGCTTGTCCAGCTTCTGCTCCGGCACATCTTCCAGGCGGATGCCGGCGGCACGCTCGAGCTGGGCGACGAAGGGATGCAGCGCGCTGTTGGTATGATAGGGCGAGCATTGATAGCGCACCCGGCGGTACGTCGCGGGCACGAGGCTGTCGGAGAGCATCGCCACGATGCGGGATTTGCCGATACCCGCTTCGCCCGATATCAGCACCGCCTGGCCCTGGCCCTGCCACGCCAGTTGCTGGCGCGACAATGCAAATTCGATCTCCGCCTTGCGGCCGACAAAGCCGATCGAGCGCGCGGTCCGCACGGCCTCGAAACGGCTTTCCGATGCCGGCTCGCCTTCGACAGCCCACACCGCGATCGGCTCGGAGATACCCTTGACCTCGCGGCGACCGAGGTTGCGAAGCGTGAACAGATTGCCGAGCAGCCGGCGTGTCGAGGAGGCCACGACGACCACGCCCGGCTCCGCCAGGCTCTGCAGCCGCGCGGCGATGTTCGGCGCATCGCCGACCAGCGCCTGCTCCTCCGATGCACCGCCGGAGACGAGGTCGCCGACCACGACGAGCCCGCTCGCAATCGCGATCCGCACCGCGGCCCCCTCGTCCGCGCGGGTCTCGAGCTTGCCGATCGCGGCGATGACGTCGAGGCCGGCGCGCACTGCGCGCTCCGCATCGTCTTCATGCGCACGTGGGTAGCCGAAATATGCGAGGATCCCGTCGCCGATAAATCTGGCAACGACGCCATCATATGTCGCGATTACCCGCGCACAGGCTGCGCGATAGGCGCGGATCACCTCCCACATGTCCTCGGGATCGAGACGCGCCGACAAGGCCGTCGAGCCGACCAGGTCGCAGAACATCACGGTGAGATGGCGTCGCTCGGCATCGTGCGATGGAACCGGCGCAGCGATCAGTTCGGCTTGATTGAAATCGGCGATGGCACGCAGCATCTTGCGGCGATGGCCGAGCAGGACCCCGAGCCTGTCGAAGTCTTCATCCGTCAATTCGGGAAGAACACCAACATCGATGCCGTTCTCGGCAAAACGCAGCGCGTATTGCCCAAGCCCCAGCTTGTCGAGCCATTCCGCAATCTGCTGCATTGGCTTCACCGACGGGTTGACGGCTGGCCGAATGGACCACGGCGAACAGACGTTATCGCAATCTGTCTGTGCTGGCACCTTCTGTTTTGCGGCAAGTCCGCGCAGAGCAGGACACGCGAATTGTGCCACGGCGGTGCCCCGTTACAGCCGTATGCACGCGAACATTCGTACGCGTGCCGGCCGCCTCACTCCACCTTCGCCGCAACCGGCCCCTTGTCGGTCCAGTCCGGCGGCACGCCGGCGCTGTCGCCGACCATGCCGACGAGGCCCGGCGCGCGTCCGAACGCTTCGCAGGCGGGAAATTTCGGCGCGCCGCCGAGCAGGAAGCCGAGCCGCTGCATCGAGGGCATCGACGGCACGCCGCCGAACGGGGTTACGCCGGTGACCAGCATCTGGCTGAAATCGCCGCCGAACGATGCCGCGAGGCCGTACGCATCCCCCTCCTCCGACATCCGCCCGTTGTCGAAGGCATTGGCCGCACGGCCCCAGACCATCGCCGCCCTTTGCTGCCCGGCCGGATCGCGCGCCTCGGCTTCGAGCGACAGGCTGCCAAGCCCCACCGGAATGCGCGGAACGGGCACGGGAACGCCGGGCAACAGAATCGTTTTCGCCACCGACACTCCCTTGGAGACGCCGACCGCCGTCGGATCGGTCGGCACCGCATGCGTGATGACAGCGTGAACGGTCAGGTCGGCGGGCTCTGACGCAACCACGTAGAAGCGTTCGCTCAGGCCCGCACACAATGCACGGTCGGCCGCGTTGGTGACCAGCCTGCGCTGTGCGGCCGTGAAGGGCACTGACGTTCCGTCAGAGAACACGGTGGGCACAATCCTGATCGTCTTCGCCGCCAGCACCTCTTGCTTGCTCACCCGCAGCTTCGAACGGGTCAACATCCCGTCCGATTGCTCCATATTGTCGTAGGAGCGGAGTGAGCCGGCCTGATCCAGCGTCGCCGTCGCGCAGCCCGAGACCAAAAGACCGAGCAGGTTCGCCGCCGCAAAGCCGCGGAAGAGCGCCCCCCGCCCGCTTGAGAATCCATTTGCCTCCGGAAGCCATTTGATCCAACTCAGGCGTAAGCAGGTTGTCATTGGGGCACCGGCGACTTACACTAGGTGTAAATATTACACTTGGTGTAAATTTCGTGTTGGGCGGTTTTAAGGCGTGACCGCCGGCTCCTGATTTCATCCTGATGAGAGAAGCGGCTGATGCCCGACCCCCTCTCGAAACCGGAAGGCCTGCGCGAGCGCAATCGTCGGCAGACGCTTCAGCACATCGCCGAGGTCGGCATCGAGTTGTTTCTTGCCAAGGGCTACGACGCAACGACGCTGGACGAGATCGCGGCCGCGGCCGGCATCTCGCGCCGAACCTTCTTCTACTATTTCAAGAGCAAGGACGACATCCTGCTCGCGCATCTCGCCGGCTATGATGACGAGCTCAGGGCGTCAGTCCTGGGACACGCCGCTGCCGGTTCGCCGATCGACGTGGTCCGCGAAGCGCTGCTCGACGTCGCTGCCCGCTTCGAGACCTCTCGACTCATGGCGATCATTCGCCTGATCCGGCAGAGCGAGGCTTTGAGCGCCAGCAGGCACGGCAATAATCTGCGGCGCGAACAGGTGGTTTTCGAGGCACTCTGCGAGATATGGCCAGACAAGGAACGCCGCGAGCCGCTTCGTCTCGTCGCGATGGTCTCGATCGGAACGCTTCGTCTCGCCGTCGATAAATGGATCGAGCAGGGCCGCAAGCGCAAGCTCACGACATACGTCCAGGATGCCTTCGCGAAGCTGAAGGCCGAGATCTGAGCCCTCTCTCCCAGTCATTCCGGGGCTCGCGAAGCGAGAGCCCGGAATCCATAACCACAAATTTCAATTGGATATCCCCGGAAAGACATCCACCCACCCGGGATCATTTCGACAGTCGTGGTTATGGATTCCGGGCTCGCGACTTCGTCGCGCCCCGGAATGACGGAGGATAGGCCCGTCGCCCTGTCCCCACCTCATCCGCTGCGCGCGGCATCCTGGAAGCAGGCGCGCAGCCAGTCGATGGTGACGCGCGTTGCCGCATCGCGCTTGAGGTGGCTTTGCACCAGAAGCCAGACGTCGCGCCGCTTCGGCAGCAGCGTGGCGCGCAGACGGCGATCGGTCAGCAGGTCGACGCAACTGTGCTCCGGCAGCACACCGACTGCTTGATGCGACTGGATCAGCTTATGGATGATGCGGACATTGTCGGTGACGCAGCGCGCACGAAGCCGCTTTCCGCGCAGGAACTGCATTTCCGGAATCGCTCCGAGCTCATCGGGATAGGCGCATGTCACTGCTTCGCCCGCCGCCGTCGCGACCGGCTCGAAGAAATACAGCCTGACCTCGGCGAGCTTCGAGATCGCAAAATCGCCCTTGTCGGGCTTGCGCAGGCGGATCGCGAGATCGGCTTCCCAGCGTGAAAACTTGACGTTGTCGCTCGACGTCAGGAATTGCAGCGTCAGGCCCGGATTGGCGCGCAGCAATGCGCTGGTGCGCGGCGCCAGCACTTCCTCCGCGATCGCATTGGTGGAGGCGATGCGCAGCCGGCCGACCGGGCCGGGCAGGCTTTCGCCGATCCGGCCGATCTCCTCGGCATGCGCGGCCATCGCCTGGATGTGCGCGAGCACCACGTCGCACTGCCGGGTCGGCTTGCGGACGCCGTCGGCAGCCTCGAACAGCCGCAGCCCGAGCGCACGCTCGATCCGCGCCAGCCTGCGGCCGACGGTGGTTTCGTCGATCCGCAGCCGTGCGCTGGCGCCGGCATAGGTGCCCTCGTCCCTGACGGCCGCGATGATGCGAAGGTCGTCCCAGTTCATGGCGTCAGGCTACATCGCCTCCGGCTCGCCTGCAATAACGCAGCCACCGGCTGCAATATCCCTGCATAACGGCAGGCCGGTCCGCGGCTATATTTTCGCAAGACACATCCTCCGGAGTTCTCAGGACCATGACCGCAGCCAAAACGCTGATGCAGCTTGCCGGTATCGACCTCACCCCGCCCCGCCTCGGCGATGCCTGCCTGGTGTTGATCGATATCCAGAACGAATATCTCGCAGGTCCCCTGGCGCTGCCCGACGCCAGTCCCGCGATCGCGCGCGCCACCGCGTTGCTCGCCCGCGCGCGGGAGAGCGGCGCTGCGATCATCCACATCGCGCATAAGGGCGCGCCGGGAAGCCTATTCGATCGCAGCGCGGAGCGTGGCGCGATCGTCGCGCCGCTTAAGCCGCGCCCCGGCGAGATCGTGATCGAGAAGCAATTGCCGAACGCATTCGCCGGCACTGAGCTCAACGCGCAGCTCGCCGCGACCGGCCGCAAGGAGCTCGTGCTCGCCGGCTTCATGACCCATATGTGCGTGAGCTCGACCGCCCGCGCGGCGCTCGATCTCGGCTTCCGCACCACCATCGATGCCGACAGCTGCGCCACCCGCGACCTGCCGGACGGTGTCGGCGGCACGATCGCGGCAAAACTCATTCACGACGTCGCCCTCGCCGAATTGTCCGACCGCTTCGCGATCATCGCCCGCGGCAACGCCCTCGCCTGAGATCACGATCATGCTCCAGCTCTATTTCTGGCCGATGGCCTGCTCGCTCGCCAGCCGGATCGCGCTGATGGAGGCCGGCATCGACGCGCGCTATCACATGGTGCATCTCTGGACCAAGAAGGTGCTGGAGGACGACGGTGACTTCCGCGCCGTCGCGCCGAAGGGCGCAGTGCCGGTGCTGGTGCTCGAAAACGGCGAGCGGCTGACGGAGAGCGCGGCGGTGCTGCAATATATCGCGGACCTCAAGCCCGAGCTCGGCCTCGCGCCACCGCCAGGCCATCCGGACCGCTACCGCCTGCAGGAATGGCTGAGCTTCATCGGCACCGAGATCCACAAGGGATTTTTGTTTCCGACCTTCTGGTACAAGGACGACGCATCGCTCGCCAAGCCGCGTGCCAGGATCGGACAGACCTTGTCGGTGCCATCGGCGCATCTTGCCGACCGCGAATTTCTGGTCGGTAACCGCTTCACTGTAGCCGACGCGCATCTCGCCTGGGCACTGCTGTTGCTTCGCGCCGCCGATGTCGATGTGGCGCAATGGCCGCCGCTGGCCGCCTATCTCGGACGCATCCAGGCGCGGCCGCAGGTCAAGGCCGCGATCGGCACCGAGATGCAACTATGGAAGAGCGTCGCTGCGTGATCGCCGCGCATGCCGGGCGGCATTACTGGAACGCGACCTCGGCGAAGCTGCGCAGCTTGCGCGAATGCAGGCGCTCGGATTCCTGCTGCTTGAGCCGCTCCAGCGCCTTCAGCCCGATCTGAAGATGCTGGCCGACGCGCTGGCGATAGAATTCGCTCGCCATGCCCGCCAGCTTGATCTCGCCGTGCAGCGGCTTGTCGGAGACGCACAGCAGCGTGCCGTAGGGCACGCGGAAGCGATAGCCGTTGGCGGCGATCGTCGCCGATTCCATGTCGAGCGCGATGGAGCGCGATTGCGACATCCGCCGGATCACCTGCGGCCCGCTGATTTCCCAATTGCGGTTGTCGACGCTCGCGACCGTGCCGGTGCGCATCAAGCGCTTGAGCTCGAAGCCGGATAGCCCGGTCACCTCGCCGACCGCCTCCTCCAGCGCGACCTGCATCTCGGCGAGCGCCGGGATCGGCACCCAGAGCGGCAGCTCGTGATCGAGCACGTGATCCTCGCGGACATAGCCATGGGCCAGCACGTAGTCGCCGAGCCGCTGCGTGTTGCGTAAGCCGGCGCAATGCCCGATCATCAGCCAGGCATGCGGCCGCAGCACCGCGACGTGATCGGTGATGTTGCGCGCGTTCGATGGACCGATCCCGATATTGATCAGGGTGATGCCGCGATAGCCGGGCTCGACGAGATGAAACGCCGGCATCTGCGGAACGCGATCCGAGGCCGTCCCGACAGTGCCGCCGCCCGCCAGCGCGTTGTGGGTGATCACATTGCCGGGCGCGACGAACGCCTCCAGGCCTTCCTCGCCCGCGGCGAGACGCTGCAGGCTCGATTGCGCAAAGGCGTCGACATAGAACTGGTAGTTGGTGAAGATCACGAAATTCTGGAAGTGCTCGGGATCGGTGCCGGTGTAGTGATAGAGCCGGCGCAGCGAGTAATCGACCCGCGCGGCACGGAACAAGGCCAGCGGCTCTGGCGTGCCCGGTGTCAGTTCAAACGTCCCGTCCGCGATCGCATCGTCCATCGCCGCAAGATCGGGCGTATCGAACACGTCGCGCAGCGATCGTGTGAAGGCCGAACTGTCGGCGATGGTCAGCGCCGCCTCGATATTGATGTCGCGCCGGTAGGCAAAATGGATCGGAATCGGCTCGCTGGACTCGCCGACCTCGACTGCCACGCCATGGTTCTTGATCAGGAGCCCGATCTGCTCGGTGAGGTAGGTCCGGAAAATGTCCGGCCGGGTGATGCTGGTCTCGTGGACACCGGGTCCCGCGACAAAACCGTAGGCGAGACGGGAATCGAGCCGGGCGTGCGATGAGGTCGTGATGCGGACGAACGGGTAATGCGCCCGCACCCGCGTCGTGCACGGCACCCCGTTGACATAGGCCTCGAAGCGACTGCGCAGGAAGCCGGTGTTGCGCTCGTAGATCTCCTCGAGACGGGCAACGGCGGCCGCGGCATCGACGAACGCTTCGGTCGTGATCGGCGGCGGGGTTTCGATAGGAGGCGTGGGAGACATATTCGCTTTGCACCCGATCCGTTGCCGAGTTGGGACTCGCCCTGGATCAGCACAGTATAGCGACAATGGCCTCCAGTTCCAGATCGACGCCGGTCGCGCCAGGCCGCCCTATTCCGGCGCGCGCGGCGGCAGCGCGCAGATTTCGGACCGGGTCAGGAACCGGCGTTCGCGCCCATTGTCGAGCGAGAACATGCCGCCGCGGCCGGGAACGACGTCGATGATCAGATCGGTGTGCTTCCAAACGTCGTATTGTGCGCCGCTGATGTAGAACGGCGCCCCGCCGATCTCGCCGAGCTTGACGTCATGATCGCCGATCAGGAAGTCGCCTTGCGGATAGCACATCGGCGACGAACCGTCGCAGCAGCCGCCGGACTGGTGAAACAGCACCGGCCCATGATCGGCGATGATCTCGGCAATCAGCTCCAGCGCAGCCGGCGTCGCGGTCACCTTGTCAGCCATCTCGGCCTCCGTGATGGAGGCTCCGGCGGGACACCCCGCCGAAGCCTGTCGCCTTCATCCCCCTGAACGCGGGGGGCGGCCGGGATATCAGAAGAAGCCGAGCTTCTTCGGGCTGTAGCTCACCAGCATGTTCTTGGTCTGCTGGTAGTGGTCGAGCATCATCTTGTGGTTCTCGCGGCCGACACCGGACTGCTTGTAGCCGCCGAACGCCGCATGCGCCGGATAGGCGTGGTAGCAATTGGTCCAGACCCGGCCGGCCTGGATGGCGCGGCCGAACCGGTAGCAGCGATTGACGTCGCGGCTCCAGATGCCGGCACCGAGGCCGTAGAGCGTGTCGTTGGCGATCGAGAGCGCGTCCTCGTCGTTCTTGAAGGTGGTCACGGACACCACGGGCCCGAAGATCTCCTCCTGGAAGATGCGCATCTTGTTGTGGCCCTTGAACACGGTCGGCTTGACATAGTAGCCGCCCGAGAGCCCACCGCCGAGATTGTTGCGCTCGCCGCCGGTCAGCACCTCGGCACCTTCCTTCCTGCCGATGTCGATGTAGGAGAGGATCTTCTCGAGCTGCTCGGAGGACGCCTGCGCGCCGATCATCGTGGTCGGATCGAGCGGGCTGCCTTGCGTGATCGCTTCGACGCGCTTCAGCGCGCGCTGCATGAAGCGGTCATAGATCGATTCGTGGATCAGCGCCCGGCTCGGGCAGGTGCAGACCTCGCCCTGATTGAGCGCGAACATCACGAAGCCTTCGATCGCCTTGTCGAAGAAATCGTCGTCTTCCTCCAGAACATCCTTGAAGAAGATGTTGGGCGATTTGCCGCCGAGTTCGAGCGTCACCGGGATCAGATTCTGCGAGGCATACTGCATGATCAGCCGGCCGGTCGTGGTCTCGCCGGTGAAGGCGATCTTGGCGATCCGGTTCGACGAGGCCAAGGGCTTGCCGGCCTCGAGACCGAAACCGTTGACGACGTTCAGCACGCCCTTTGGCAGCAGGTCGCCGATCAGCTCGAGCAACACCATGATCGAGGCCGGGGTCTGCTCGGCCGGCTTGAGGACGACGCAGTTGCCGGCGGCGAGCGCCGGTGCAAGCTTCCACACCGCCATCAGGATCGGGAAATTCCAGGGAATGATCTGGCCGACCACGCCGAGCGGCTCGTGGAAGTGATAGGCGATCGTGTCATGGTCGATCTCCGAGATCGAACCCTCTTGTCCGCGGATTGCGCTGGCGAAGTAACGGAAGTGATCGATCGCCAGCGGCATGTCGGCGGCCATCGTCTCGCGGATCGGCTTGCCGTTGTCCCAGGTCTCGGCAGTGGCAAGCTTTTCGAGATTGGCCTCCATCCGGTCGGCGATCCTGTTGAGGATCAACGAGCGCTCGGCGACACTGGTCTTGCCCCAGGCGTCCTTGGCTGCGTGCGCTGCATCGAGCGCCGCCTCGATATCCGACGCGTCGGAGCGCGGGATCTCGCAGACCGGAAGGCCGGTCACCGGCGAGATGTTCTCAAAATACTTTCCGGAATGGGGCTCACGCCATTCGCCGCCGATGAAATTGCCGTAGCGCTTGGCGAACGGCGCCTTGAGCACGGACTGCATGTCAACCTTGTTCATGTGTTCCTCCGTTGGCACGCCGATGCACACGGCGTTGGCCGGGACGCTCGGTCAAATCAGGCGGACAGAACAGGGGCCCGCCCCAAGGGCCGCAGGGGAACTGTCGCAAATCTGAGACAGAGTGCGCCGCAAATTGGCACAGGCGCGCCAGCGCTGCGGACGCCGGTTCTAGGCCTCTCGGATATGCTCTAGCGATGCAGGCCGAGCTGCTTGAGCTTGCGGTGCAATGTGGCGCGGGACATGTCGAGATCCTTGGCGGCCTTCGACACGTTGCCGCCGGCACGCGCCAGCGCGCGCTGCAACGCTGCACGTTCCGCGGCAGCAAGACCGCCGTCGTCGCTCCTCTCGCCGATCAGATCGGCCGCCGGCAATGGCCGCGCCAGCGATGCCGCGTTGAGGCCGAGCGCGCGGCGCGCGGCGCGCGTTGCACCGATCACGAGATCGTCGCGATCGACCGCGAGCAGCGAGTTGACGGCGCGCTCGCTTCGCGGTGTCAGCAGAATTCGCGCATCGGGAAACGCCCGGCGAAAATTCTCGGCTTCGATCGCGCGCGCGGCGTCCGTCACCGTTGTCGCGATCAGCCGGGAAAATCCGTCGGTCAGGTCCGCCCGGCAGGACGACACATCGAGCGCGGCGGCAAGCTCGCCATGCTCATCGAAGATCGGCGCGGTGGTGCAGAACAGGGCTGAATTGCGGGTGAAGAAGTGCTGCTCGCGGTCGATCGACAGCGGGCGCTTCTCGACGATGCAGGTGCCGATGCCGTTGGTCCCCTCGTACTTCTCGCTCCAGACTGCACCGGTCCAGAGCCCCCAGGCGTCGAACGTCGCATCATCGGCGCCCGCGCCGCGCCGGTCGACGACGACGCCGTCGCGGTCCGCGAGCAGCACCGAACAGCCGACCCCGCCCACCGCAAGGAACAGCCGGTCGAGCGTGCTCTGGGCGACTTTCAGGAATTCGCCGAGGCGCAGCTGTGCGGCGGCGATCTCAGCCTGGCCGAGACGATGGGAAGGCAGGCGGCTCGCCGGATCGAGCGCATGCAGATGGCCGGAACGACGCCACGACGCCGACAGGTCGGATGGCGCCCCGCCTCCGGCCAGCACGTCGAGAACCTTGTCCGTGTGCATGACACCTGGCGACCGGCTCATGCTTCCCTCCCCTGCTCCCCGGGGTCTGTGACCCTCGGGAGCGCGGCGCTGCCAGCCCTGGCACCCTTGTATTTCGCAGGATATAGCGCTCCCAGCGGCCTTTCAAGGGATGGCCACCGCGACCTTCGGACAGGAACCGGCGATGCGTCGGTAGACCCGCCACGCACCCGGCCGCCGCTTCGGCGGCGGGCGGCGCGGCACCCCTAGCGGACAACCGTGCCCATGCGCTCGGTCCTCATCACACCGTCTGGCGATCGTGAGAAATAGATCAGGCCGGCCCGCCCGATCATGTTCTCGAGCGGAATAGTGCCGACGGCAGGCATGCGACTATCCGAGGAATTGTCGCGATTGTCGCCCAGCATGAAGAAGTGACCGGCGGGAACGGTGAAGACGTTCGTGTTATCGAAATACCCGTGATCGGTGCAATCGAGCGTTTCGTAGCTCACGCCGTTCGGCAACGTCTCGTGCCAGCGCCGCGCCCGGCCTTCTCCACTCGACCCGCAGGGGTCGTCGCCGACGAAATCCAGCATCCGCTCGCGCGCCACGGCCGTCCCGTTGATGATGAGCTGCCCAACTCGCATCTGAATGCGGTCACCAGGCAGCCCGACAACGCGCTTGATGTAGTCGACGCGATCATCCTTCGGCAGCCGGAACACCACCACGTCGCCGCGCGCCGGGGATGATCCGAAGATGCGCCCCTCAAACAGCCTGGGCGAGAACGGAATGGAGTAGTGCGTGTAGCCGTAAGCGAATTTCGAGACGAACAGATTGTCGCCGACCCGCAGGGTGGGCATCATCGAACTGGCGGGGATACTGAAGGGCTGAAACAGGAAGGTGCGAAACAGCGGCGGAGACAGGATCGGGCCCGCGACGATCACGAGCAGCGCGACCAGCAGGATCTTGCCCCACGGCCACCGGCGGCGGCCGGCCTCTTGCACGAGTGTCATACGCCTGCCCTGCGCTCGAATTCACGTCGCCGTAGGTAGCTCACGACGTGGGGCGGGCCAAGGGGGCAAGCGCCCCCTCCGGCAGAATGCGCTTACTGAACCCTCGCCAAGACCGCGAGGCGGCGGATGCCCTTGTTACGGTAGGCATCGAGGAACGCGTAATAGTCCTTGAACGAGACGCAACCGTTGGAGTCGCCGTTCGGGCCGAGCATGAAAGTGTGCGCGAGCAGGCCGTCGCGGTTGAAGATCTTGCCCTCGCCGCCGATCGGATTGAGCCGCAGCGCCGGCACGCCGTGGAACAGCGCCTCGCGCGGCTTGAGTTCGTAGATGTGCGGCGGCGTCACGCCGACCATCTTCATATGCGAGGATCTGGGATCGTCGAGCCGGGAGCCGAGGCCGGAATGCGCCTCGAGCCGCGTGCCGTCCGGCAAATACACGGTCTTGGCCGAGATGTCGTACACCGCGGTCTGGCGGTCATAGGGCGGCGAGCCGCCGAGCATCGGGTTCTGGTCCAGCGTCGAGGGAATGCTGCCGGTGACATTGGCATCGGCCGAGGCGAAGGAGAGCAGCCCGCCGCTCGACTCGCGCTTGCCCCACAGCTTCTCGACCATGGTCTGCCGCTCGCTCGATGCGATCGACAGCACCGCGGCCTTGGCGCGCGCGGCCATGTCACGGACGCCACCGGATTTGGTCGCCTGCTTCGCCTCGGGCGCCTTCTCGGCGGGCTTCGACTCAACCGTCGCAGCGGGATCGTTGAGCGCCACCTTCAGATTGGCGGCGGCTTGCTTCTTGGCGGTCTCGACCGATTTCGGCGCCGGCAACGGCTTCGATGTCTCGGCGAGCTCTGCTGTCGCCACCGCCCTCGCCGCTACGGCGACCTTGGGTTCAGCGGCCTGCTTGATCGGGTCGATCTGCGGTGCGGCGTCGGCCACGACGCTCGACGCGACGCCATCGGGCGCGGCGGCCGCAAACCGATCGTTAAACATAAGCGACGGAGTTGGCGCCTCCGACTTCGCGACCTGGGTCTTGGCGGGCGCCGCCGGCGCGGGCGTCAAGGACGCGAACACCTCGTTGAACGCGGGTGCGGGTCGCGCGGCAACCGCGACGGGCCGCTTCACCGCCGGCGCTTCAAACGACGCATTGCCGACCGACGGATAGACGCTCGCCGCAAAGATGTTGGCATAGACGGTCCAGGCGCAGCCAAGCACCAGCCCCGCCACCGCGGCGCTGCCGAGGAAATGCTGTGGGAGGATTTTTCGG
Source organism: Bradyrhizobium sp. B120 (assembly GCF_049075665.1). Lineage (NCBI taxonomy): Bacteria > Pseudomonadati > Pseudomonadota > Alphaproteobacteria > Hyphomicrobiales > Nitrobacteraceae > Bradyrhizobium > Bradyrhizobium sp. B120. The sequence goes on from NZ_CP185242.1 coordinate 5,508,671, forward strand.
GAGGTTTTCTTGCGGCTTGGGGCCCCAAGAACATACGCACTCGCACTCGTACCCATACGCCCGGCGCTCAAAACAGGTCCACCTTTGTCCCTCACTCGACGCATCGTCGAACGGTGTTCGGCTCAACGTCGCGCGGGGGCACAGACGGCCATTAAGGCGACTTTTAGTTAAATGCGACTTAACCGGATGCGATCCCCTGCAACGCGGGAAGTGCCTGTGGCGTAGGGCTTTTTTAAGATGGCATTGGACCGCCAAAACGGCTTTTTTGTCCCATGATGGGACATTCCGGCACGCGGTTCCGCTACCGCATGCCGAGATAAATCCTAGGGAGAATTTCCTTGCCGACGGCCCCGTAATCGCGCGGGGATCGAGCAAAATCCATCTCTCAATAGCTGAGCTTCGGATACCAGTCCGCGCCGCGCCCCTCGCGCGTGGTGTCGAGCAGGGTCCAGAGCGGATCCAGGTCCGGCGCGCCGCGTGGGTCCTGGCCGGGATCGACCGTCCCGGCGCCCATTTCGCCGGCCCAGAAATGCCGGATCACACCGCTCTGGCGCGTGAAGACATTGTAGCCGGGCACGTCGCTGTCATCCTCGCTGACGTAGTCGCGCGTGTAATCGCCCGACGCATCCGAATAGACCTTGTGACGCGTCCAGCCGCGCGCCTTCTTCGCCTCGATCAGCCGCGCGATCGGCGAGCGCGCTACGAACACCAACGAGACGCGCTGCTCGATGTCGGGCAGCTTCTCCTCCCATGTGCCCATGAACGACGTGCACATCGGACACGGCTTCTCGCGCTGCGGGCCGAACATGTAGCTGTAGATGATGAGCGTCTGCTTGTTACCGAACAGATCGGCGAGCGAGGCCGCGCCGGGCTCGCCGGTGAACTCATAGGCCCTGGTCACCTCGCCGCCCGGCGGCAAGGCGCGACGCAGCTCGGCGACGCGCGCGATGTGCCGCCGTAGCTCGATCTCCTCGACGAGCAGTGCCTGGCGCGCCCGGCGATATTCGGCGCTCTCATTCGGAAAGCGCCTGGCATTGGTGCTGGCGAGTTCGGCGGCGGGCTTGAGGACGGAACTGGTCATGGTTGGAACCTCGCGTGGTTGACGGGCTCCCTGGAAGACGAACCGGAACCGGTCGATCCGACATCAACGGCGACGGCTTTATTGCAGTTCCGGCGGCGGCGAACGGTCGAAGACCTCGCCCTTTGCGCCATCCAGCAGATCGAGCGCGTAGGTCTCGATCACCAATGGCCCACGCATGCGTTTTATCTCGGCCACGGTTTCGACATGGGCGAAATTGTCGCGCATCGAGGTCGGCATCGCCTGCTCGACCTCATGCACATACAGCAGCTTGCCGGCCAGCTGCGCCGGGCTCGGCTCAGGCATGTTGACCCAGCGAATGCGCTGGCCTTGTTGCGCGACGCAGGTGCCCTTGGGGAGATAGAAGGCCAGCCAGCCGGTGGTGCCGTAGTCCGGCGCCAGCACGCAGCTCGCGCCGGACCGCGCGCGCACCGCCTCAATCTCGCCGGCGAGTTCCTGCCAGCCGACGCCGACGCTGCGCACGGTGGCGTCGCGGCGGTAGCCCGAGAGCATGCCGGTGTTGGCCTGCACGATCAGCAGCGCGAACAACACGACCCCCGTGGGCGCGGCCCAGCGGCGGCAGAAATCGATCGTGCGCTGCTCGCGCGGCGCCCACTGCACCTGGATCGCCGCGACCGCGGCCGCCACCGCAAACGCCGGATAGACCGGCGCGAACCAGTTGGCCTCGACCCGCGCATGCAGCGCGTGCCAGGTGAAGTAGACCACGATGGTCCAGAACATCGTGTTGACCAGCACGCGCGCGGGCATCGCGCCGGCGCGGCGCCGGTAGAGCGCGTAGAGGCCCATCACACCGAGGATGAAGACCAAGGGCGTCGCGAACGCCAACTGCGTCGGGATCAGCTCGGCGATGTAGTTCGGGCGGAAGTCCTCGATCCGGGCGCGGCCCATCTGTTTGATGAACGACACCCAGTGGTGATCGGCATTCCAGAGCACGACCGGCGCAAACAGGCCGGCCGCAACCAGGCCGCCGAGATAGAGCCACGGCGAGAGATACCAGCGCCGCAGCTTCGGCACGACAGCAAGCCAGATCAGGATCGCGGGTCCAAAGAACAGCGCCGTGTATTTCGACAGCAGCGCCAGGCCCGCGCTGACGCCGACCGCAAGCCACCAGGCGCCGCGGCCGCTCTCCAGCACCTTTGCAAGCGAATACAGCAGGAAGCTCGCGGCAACCAGCAGCGGCGCATCCGGCGTCACGATCAGCGTGCCGACGGCGGCCATCAGTGTGACATTGAGCAGGATCGTTGCGCTGGCGGCGATGCGCCGGCCGCCGAACAGGATCTCGGTTGCCCGATAGATCGCCCAGCTCATCGGCAACGCGAGCAGGATCGACGCCACCCGCACGCCGAACGGCGTATCGCCCGCGATCATGGTGCCGAGCCGGATCACGACCGCCACCATCGGCGGATGGTCGTAATAGCCGCCGGCGAGCGCCTTCGACCACATCCAGTAATAGGCTTCGTCGAAGGTCAGCGGCGTCCATGCGGCTGCGGCCAGCCGCAACACGACCAGCGCGCACACCGCAAGAGCGGTGTTCCGGGCCAGCCGCGCCTCGTTCGCGTTCATGCCACCGTCATCGCTTGCGCCAGACGAACAGCCCGGACATCGCGTAGTTCCACACCACGCCCATCAGCGCGCCGGCCGCGCCCGCAAGCCACCAGATCGGCTCCTGGTCGTAGACCGAGAACGCGACGCCGACATTGGCCAGCAGGCCGACGCTGCAGACCAGATAGAACAGCAGCAGGCCGCGCAGGATGCCAAAGCCCTTCAGCCGCTGGTCGCGATAGGTCAGGAAATTGTTGAGGATGAAGTTGCTGGTCATGGCAACGATCGCGCCGGTGGCCTGGGCCTCCGGGAATGGCGCCTTGAACAGTTCCAGCGCGATGAACAGCACGCTGAGATGCACCAGCAGGCCGAGCCCGCCGACCGCTGCGAACAGAATGAAGCGCAGCGAGATCACGTCGTTGGTCAGCTTCGCCAGCACCAGGCCAAGGAAGTCGAGCGCGACCATCGAGTCAAGCTTGCTCTCGCCATGCTGGCGGGCACCGAATGTGTACGGAATTTCGACCGCGCGCAGCTTGCCTTCCGCCGTCGCCACGACATCGAGCAGGATCTTGAAGCCCTGGGTCGACAGCTGCGGCGCAAGCTGCTCGAAACGGTCGCGGCGGATCATGAAGAAGCCGCTCATCGGGTCGGCGATCTCGACTTTCAACGAGCGGCGCGCGATCTCGGTGGCAAAGGCGCTGGCGCCGGCGCGCTGCTTGTTGAATCCTTCGGTCTTGTAGCCTTCGATATAGCGGCTGCCGACCACGAGCTCGGCTTCGCCGCTCTGCAGCAGGGCGAACATCTTCGGGAGCTGGGTCTCGTCATGCTGGAGGTCGGCATCCATGACCGCGGCATAGGGCGCGCTCGAGGCCAGGATGCCCTCGATGCAGGCGCCGGACAGACCGCGCCGGCCGATCCGGCGGATGCAGCGCACCCGGGAATCCTTCCGCGCCAGGGCGCGCACCACGTCCCAGGTACCGTCGGGCGAATTGTCATCGACGAAGATGACCTCCCAGGACACGTCCTTCAGGGTCGCGTCGAGCCGGCGGTACAGCACCGTGACATTGTCGCGTTCGTTGAAGGTCGGGACGACCACCGAAAGCTGCGGCAAACTTGCTGCCTGCGAGGAGGTTTCGGGGCCTAGTTTGATGGCGTCATTCATGAGCGCCAGCGTATAGCCGCAGCCTCCCCCGCTGCCAAGGCGGGCCGGCCCAAACGCTGTCTCGGAAAGCGGGAAAACGGGGCAAAATAGCTCTGAAAATGCCAACGACCACGAACAAGGGGCGCGCGTACATCCGGCGCAGCCAAACAATGTCGTGGTCGTCCCGGCGCCGGAGCCCTTAAGCTGCAACGTCGCCGTTGGACGCTAGATGGGAAGGCCCCAGGCGGTCCGCAAGGGGCGGCCTGCAAGGGCGGGTCTGCAAAGGGTTGGCGCTAGTTGTTGGGGACTTCCCGGATCACCGGGCCGCGCGGGGCCGCCGGCGCGGCCTCAGCGGCGGGAGCCGCCTGCGGCTGCGCTGCCGCGGGCTGGCTCGGGTTACGGAGCTGGCTCGGCGACGGCCCGTAGATGAACGCAGCCGCCAGCGCGACGGCTGCGACCACCGCGCCCAAGAAGCCTGCCGTCGATTGTGATCTCATGCCGATCATCCCCTTGCCTGCGCGGATTGATATCAAAAATCGGCCGGCCGCAACAGGATTCGGGAACCTATTTCGCCGCGGCCCTGCGGCGGGTGAAGGCGGTCACGATGTCCTTCTGCGCCAGATCGATCGCGCGGTTGGCCGTCGTCAGATTGGCGTCGGCATCCTGCTTCGGAAACTGCAGCGACAGGAAGTCGATCAGCGACACCCGGAAATTCTGCCGCTCCGAGGGACAGACATTGGCGATCAGCGAGCTGAACTCCTGGTCGGACAGCGCCTTGTTGCTGTCGCGGGGATATTCGCGGGCGAGACAATTCCAGTAGGCGTCGCGGCCGGTGATCGCGAGCTTGTGCGCATCGTCGACCTCGTCGGCCATTGCAGCGGACGATATCGCAGCGGGCGATATGGCAGCGGAGGACGTGATCAGGAGGGCGGCCGCAACCAGCATGCGCATTGTTGTTCTCCATTTTGGCGCATCGTAGCGAAGAGCGACAACGACGATAAGCACCCCTGCGCCAATCTGGCAAACTGGCCAATCACGATTATTTTGACTACTCTCGATCCCCGTTCCCCCTCCTCGCGATGAGTGCAGTCGTGGCCAAAGCTCCCACCAAGGCGACCAAGACAGACGCAGGCAACATCTATATCGGCATCGGCGGCTGGACCTTCGAGCCGTGGCGCGGGGTGTTCTATCCCGAGAAGCTCACGCAGGCGAAGGAGCTGTCCTACGCCGCCTCCAAGCTGACCTCGATCGAGATCAACGGCACCTATTACGGATCGCAGAAACCGGAGAGCTTTCGCAAATGGGCCAGCGAAGTCCCTGATGGATTCATCTTCTCGCTGAAGGGGCCGCGCTTCGCGACCAACCGCCGCGTGCTCGCCGAGGCCGGCGATTCGGTGAAGCGGTTCTATGATTCGGGCGTGCTGGAGCTGAAGGACCGGCTCGGCCCGGTGCTGTGGCAGTTCGCGCCGACCAAGAAATTCGACGGCGCCGATTTCGGCAAGTTCCTCGAGCTGTTGCCGCGCAAGCTCGACGGCCGCGCGCTGCGCCATGTCGTCGAGGTGCGGCACGACAGCTTTTGCGTGCCCGAGTTCATCGCCCTCATTCGCGAGCACCAGGTGCCGGTGGTGTTCGCCGAGCACGGCAAGTATCCGGCGATTGCCGACGTCGCCAGCGATTTCGTCTATGCCCGGTTGCAGAAGGGCAATGACGAACTGAAGACCTGCTATCCGCCGAAGCAGCTCGATGCCTGGGCCAAGCGGTTTCAGGACTGGGCCGGCGGCAGCGAGCCGGACGACCTGCCGCGGGTCGACAAATCAGCGCCGAAGAAGGCGCCGCGCGACGTGTTCGCCTACGTGATCCACGAGGGCAAGATCCGCGCGCCGGCGGGCGCGATGGAATTGATCGAACGGGTGAAGTGAGGGAGAGGGCCGATGGCGAAGGCGAAAAAGCTGTTCACCATCGGCTACGAGCAGACGCCGTCCAAGGCCGTGCTCGATGAGCTCGAGCATGCCGGCGTCAAGCTGCTGGTCGATGTCCGCGCGGTAGCCTCCTCGCGCCGCCCCGGCTTCTCCAAGAGCCAGCTCGCCGCGGGCCTCGACGAGCGCGGCATCGGCTACGTCCACCTCCGCGGCCTCGGCACGCCGAAGAGCGGCCGGGAGGCGGCGCGCAGCGGGCAATATGCGCTGCTGCACAAGGTCTATTCGGCGCACCTCAAGACGGTGCAGGCCAAGGAGGAGCGCGACGAGCTGTCGGCGCTGGTGAAGAAGTCCGGCCCGGTCTGCATCCTCTGCTACGAGCGCGACCACGAACATTGTCACCGCCGCTGGATCGCCGAGATCATCGAGGACCGCGACGGCGTCAAGATCGAGAATCTCACCGCGCCGCAGGTTTAGCCTTTCCCCTCCAGGCGCAACGTCCCCTCCATCATCTGCACGCAGGCCCCGCCGACATGTGCGGATAGGACTGCGCCATCCTGCTTGCGCACGCGGGTCAGCAGCAGGCTCGGCCGGCCCATGTCAAAGCCCTGGCCGACCGTCAGCTTCAGGGTGCCGTCGCGCAACGAATCGAGCGCGGCAAGCAGCGCGGCCGCGGCGACCGTTGCGCTGCCCGTGGCCGGATCCTCGATCAGGCCGCTTGATCCCGGAAAGAACATCCGCGCCTGCAGATCGCAAGGCGCCTCCGCAACGGGGACGTCGCGCGTGTAGAAGTACGCAGAGAATGCGCCGTCACGCGGGAAGAAGCGGCCGAACGCCGCCGCATCCGGTTTTGCCCGCCGCACCGCATCGCGCGATGCGACCTCAAAGACCAGGAACGGCGTTCCGACGCCGACCACCTGCGGTGCCTGGCGATCCGTCCTGACGTCGTCTGCGGTGAGCGAGATCAGGCTCGCGACCTCGGCGGCGGAGAATTGCGACAGGCGCGACAGCGGCTGCGGCGCGGTCAGTTCAGTGGCAACGACCCTGCCGCCCTCTCGCGCGATATCGACCGGGACCAACCCCGCCTTCTCCTCGAAGATCAGACGTGGCTTCGGCTCGTTCGCAAGCTGTGCCAGCACGAAGGCGGTGCCGACATTGGGATGGCCGGCAAACGGCAGTTCTCTGACCGGCGTGAAGATGCGAACCTGGGCGTCGTTGGCCTTGTCCTGCGGCGGCAGCACGAAGGTCGTCTCGGAATAGTTGAACTCGGTCGCGATCGCCTGCATCTCTTCGCTCGACAGCCCTTCGGCGTCGAGCACCACGGCGAGCGGGTTGCCGCCGAAGGTGCGGTCGGTGAAAACGTCGACGGTGATATAGTGGCGCTGCATCTTGCGTGTCCTTGTGCCGGTCATTCCGATGGCGTCATCGTAACACAGCAGCAACGACGCCCTTCAGAGCACTCGGTACAATCGCGCTCCTTGTTTGAGCATGATCTTCTCGGAAAACCGCTTCACACTTTTCCGGATCATGCTTTAGAAGCGAAACAACTCGCGCGGCGATGCGAGCACGCGGGCGCGCTCATCAGCGTCGACGATGAGCTCGTCGAGGAATTTGCGGTTCTTCGCGTAGCTCTGCGTCGCCTCGAATTGGGTGTGCGGCCAGTCGCTGCCCCACAGTAGCCGGTCGACGCCGAAAGCCGTGCGCAGCAACGGATAAGCCTGCTTCGCGAACGTCTCGCCAGCGGCGCCGTTGCGATAGGGTGCGGAGATCTTGACCCAGACATTTCGCGTCGCGCCAAGCTTGAGGACCGACTGGAATCCGGGATCGTCGATGCCGAGCTTCGGATCGGGCAAGGCGAAATGATCGAGCACGACTTTCACGCCCTGGTCGAGCAGCGTTGGCGCGAGCGTCGCGAGATCGCCGGCGTTGCGCTGGATCTCGACCTGCCAGTCGAGCGTCCTGATCTGTGCCAGCAGCGCCGTCCACTCCGGCGACGTCAGATCAGGCAGCTTCTGGCCGACCAGATTGAGACGGATGCCGGCGACGCCGGCACGGTCGAGCGCGCGCAGCTCGTCGGCGGCAACGGCAACGTCGACCACGGCGATGCCGCGCAGCCGGCCATTGGTCGCCTTCAGGCATTCGACGAGATAAGAATTGTCGGTGCCGAGAAAGCTCGGCTGCACCAACACGCCGTTGGTGATGCCGTTCTGGTCGAGCTGCTGCAGATAGAGCGCGAGCGGCGCGTCGTAGTCGGGCGCGTAGCGTCGGCCGGCCGCGAGCTTCAGCCCGCGATGGAAGACGTGGGCGTGGGTATCGATCGCGAGTTTCGGCACCTCAGCCCTCACCTTGCTCGCCAATCCGCCTGCCGACAGCGCGGCAACCACTCCCGCGGCGAATTTTCGCCGCGTCAACCCAGGTTCGTACGATGTCATGATTATTCCTCGTCATCACGCGCGCGTGGCGGCGGCCTGCTCGAAAACCTTGCCGCGGGTTTCCGGCAGCATCAGCACCGCGACCAGCACCAGCGAATAGGCGAACGCCGCGTCGATCCCGATCGCAGCGCCAAGGCCGATGTGATCGCTGAGGTAGCCGACCAGGAAGGGAAACGCCGCGGAGACGATGCGGCCGAAATTGTAGCAGAAGCCGACGCCGGTGCCGCGCACGCCGGCCGGATAGAGCTCGCTGAACAGCGCCGCCATGCTGGCGGGAATGCCCGCCGAGAAGAAGCCGAGCGGAAAGCCGAGCACCAGCATCTGCGAATTCGAGAGCGGCGCGAAGATGTAGACCAGCACCGTCACGACGCAGGCAGCGGCGAACAGCGTCACATTGGCGCGCCGCCCGATGCGGTCGCTGATGATCCCCGAGACCACGCAGCCGCAGAAGAAGGCGACGATGATGACGGCGAGATAGGCGCTGGAGCCGAGCACCGAGAGATGCCGCACCTCGCGCAGGAAGGTCGGCAGGAATGTCGTCAGCGCCGCATAGCCGCCATGGGCGCCGATGCCGAACAGACCGCCGATCAAGGTCGAGCGCAGCACGTCGCGGTGAAAGATTCCGGCGAGCGTCGCGAAGAACGGCGGCTCGGCCTCGCGCGCTGCGGCGCGCGGCGGCTCCTTCAGCCCGCGGCGGATATACAGGATCAGCAGCGCCGGGATCAGGCCGACCGCGAACAGGATGCGCCAGGCGATCTCGGCGGGCGCATAGGTGAAGACCAAAGCCGACAGCAGCACGGCCGCACCCCAGCCGACCGCCCAGGCGCTCTGCACGGCGCCGAGCGCCTTGCCGCGATGCTCGGCGCGAATGATCTCGGCCATCAGCACCGCACCGCACGCCCATTCGGCACCGAAGCCGATGCCCTGGATCGCCTTCAGGACCACGAGCTGGCTGTAGCTCATCGCGAAGGCCGAGGCGAAGGTCGCGAGCGCAAAGGTCGCGACCGTGATCTGCAACGCCTGCACCCGCCCGAAACGGTCGCCGAGCGCGCCGCCGAGCCAGCCGCCGAACGCGCCGAAGAACAGCGTGACCGAGCCGAGCAGACCGGCGTCGGCCTTGCTGATCCCGAAGGCCGTGATCAGCGCTGGAATCGCGAGGCTGAACATCTGGACGTCGAGTGCATCCAACCCCCAGCCGCCGAAGCTTGCCCAGAAGGTGCGCCGTTCGAGCGGCGAGCATTCGCTGTACCAGTTTGCCATTTCTTCTCCCTGTGAATTGTTATGTTGTTGTGTTTGGTTACCGCGCTATCTGATCTCGGCGTGGTAGCGGAAGCGATCCGCCGGCCCGCGCGAGCGGCGCCATTCGATCGGCCGCCGCTCCAGATCGAACGCCAGGCGCTCGATCACGATCAGCGGCGCATTGGCCTCCAATCGCAGCAGGCGCGATTGCATCTCGGTCGCGATCTCGACGGTGAGGATTTCATCGGCGGAGACCACGACCTGGCCGCAGCGGTCCTCATAGAGCGGATACAAGAGATCGCCGAACTCGGAGGTCGCGAGCGCGAGCAGCGCCTCGAAGCGCGACCTCTCGAGCCAGATCTCCTCGGCCAATAGCGGCACGTCGTCGATCAGCCGCAGGCGCGACAGGCTGATGACGGGTTCGCCGACGCCGATGCGCAGCGCCGAGGCGACGGCCGAAGTCGCCGGCATCGCCTTGCGCCGCAGGATACGGCTTTGCGGCACGCGGCGCTCGCCGCTCTCGGACTGGAAGCGGAAGAAGCGGAACAGCGACGAATTGAACCGCGCGCGGCGCACGAAGGTGCCGCGGCCCTGCTGACGCTCCAGCACGCCGTCGCTGACGAGCTGATCGATCGCCTTGCGCACGGTGCCGATCGCGACGCCGTAATGCGCGCCGAGCTCGGCCTCGGAGGGGATCAGGTCCCCGGGACGCCATTCATTGCGATTGATGCGCGCCGCGAGGTCGTCGCGGAGACGCTGGTAGCGCGGGAGGCGGTCGTCGAGAGCTGAATTCATATAGTCATCTATATGAGTATAGGAGGCCGCGTCAATCGCTACCTTATTACCTCAAGCCTGAATGCTGGGCCCTACCCCAATTGCCAGACCGCCACCGGGTGCTCGTAACCCCGCACCGGGACCTCGCCGCGCGACACGGCGTCCTTGCATTCGTCGCCGAGCGCCTCGCGCACCGCGGACGAGATCAGGAATTGCGAGCCGAGCTCCTTGTTGAGCGCTTCGAGCCGGGCGGCAAAATTCACGGTGTCGCCGATCACGGTGTATTCCTTGCGCCGCGGCGAGCCGATATTACCGGCCACGACCTCGCCGATATGGATGCCGATGCCGATGCGCAGCGGCCAGCTCGACGACGCATTGGTGCGCTCGTTGGCGGCCAGCATCTCGCGCGCGGCGGCGACCGCCTGATGCGCGGCGTCGCCGGCCTCGAACGGCGCGCCGAACAGCGCGAGAAAGCCGTCGCCGAGAAACTTGTTCACGATGCCGCCATGGCGATCGAGGATATCGACCAGCACGGCAAAGGCGCCGTCGAGCCGGTCGACCACCTCCTGCGGCGAGCGTGAGCGCGCGCCCGCGGTGAAGCTGCGGAAATCGACGAACATCACGGCGACACGGCGGATGTCGCTCGCGGTAGAGGCCCCCTCCGCCATCAGGCGTTCGACCACCTGCGGCGAGACGTGCTGGCCGAACAGATTGGTGATGCGGTCGCGCGCGGTGGCGGCGGCGATGCTGGCCGCGAACTGCCGCCGCAGCTGCAGGCCGACCGCGCCGGCCAGCACGCCGCAGATCAGGATGATCGTGCTGCGCGCGGCGTGATAATAGATGCCCTGATCGGCCGCGACGCCAGCAGCCGCATGGAAGAACACCGCCATGTAGAACAGCTCGGTCGCGGCGACGACGCCGGTAAAGGTCGAGAGCCAGAAATCGAGCCGCAGCGTCGAGAGGATGATGAACACGAAATAGACCAGAGGGGCGACGAAGCCGAGCGCCTCCTGGCGGCCCATGCTGTCGATATGCAGCGCCAGCACGACGGTCGGCAACGAGGTCTCGACCAGTACGCCGACGTAGCGCCGGATCACCGGCAGGTCGCGGCCCTTGCGCCTGTACCAGCTGATCGCACTGTGCACCCAGATTTCGAACAGGATCAGCGGAACGGTGACATAGAAAATGTAGATCGGGTTGAGGTTGCCGTGCCAGACCCGGCTGACCGCCTCGGGCGCGAACAGATACACCAGCAGGCTGATCGCCCCCAGCACGATGGTCGTGCCGATCAGCACCTTGATGCGGAGCAGCTCGGTGGTCATCACCTCGCGCATCAAGGCGTGGTGGAAATCGGCGGATACCGTCGTGCTTGCCGCCGCGCTATCAATATCCGAAGATTCCGCCATTTCCCCGCCCCGGTCATTCCGGGGCGCGAAGCGAACCCGGAATCTCGAGATTCCGGGTTCGATGCTTCGCATCGCCCCGGAATGACGATCATTGATGGCATCCATCATAGCCTCAATCGAGCGTACGGCGGAAGCGCGTCACGGCAACCGTCATGGCGAACAGCATCAGGGCGGCCAGCGCGATGGTGTCGTATTGCAGGTTCGGCATCCCGGCGCCCTTCAGCATGATGGCGCGGACGATGCGGACGAAATGGGTCAGCGGCAGCCCCTCGCCGATATACTGCGCCCAGACCGGCATGCCCGCGAACGGAAACATGAAGCCGGACAGCAGGATGCTCGGCAGGAAGAACATCATCGAGAGCTGCATCGCCTGCAGCTGGTTCTGTACGATGGTCGAGAAGGTGTAGCCGATCGACAGGTTGGTGGTGATGAACAGCGTGGTGAGCAGCGCCAGCAGCGTCAGACTGCCGAGCACCGGCACGCCGAACAGCAAGATACCGATGGCGATGATCAGGGTAGCCTGGATGAAGCCGACCAGCACATAGGGGATGATCTTGCCGAACATCACCTCGACCGGCTTGATCGGCATCGACAGCAGGCTCTCCATGGTGCCGCGCTCGATCTCGCGCGTCACCGAGAGCGCGGTGAAGATCAGCATCGTCATGGTCAGGATGGTCCCGACCAGGCCGGGCACGATGTTGAGGCGCGAATCCGCCGCCGGATTGTAGCGGGCATGGGCGCGGATCTCGAACGGCATGTCCGGGGGATCGCCGATGTGCAGATCGTGCGCCAGAGCCGATTGCACCAGCGGCCCGAGCGTACCGAGTGCCGAACCCGCCGCGGTGGGGTCGGTGGCATCGGCCGCGACCAGCAGCGCCGGCCGGTCGCCGCGCCGCACCGCGCGCTCGAAGCCGCGCGGGATCTCGACGCCGAACAGCACCTTGCCGGACTGCAGGAGTTCGTCGAATTCCTCGACGGTGTGGACCTCACGGACAAAATGGAAATAGGCGGTGTTCTCCATCGCCTTCAGGATCGAACGCCCGAGGTCGGTGTCCTCCTGGGTCAGCACCGCGGTCGGCAGGTTGCGCGGCGTGGTGTTGATGGCGTAGCCGAACAGCGTGAGCTGCATCACCGGCAGCATGATGATCATGGCGAACGAGACGCGGTCGCGACGGAGCTGGATGAACTCCTTGACCAGCATCGCATAGCTGCGCCGCCAGAAGCCGAACGCCGGCTCCCTCTCTTCATCTTTCCGGATCGTATCCGTCGCACTCATGGCGGTTATCCTTGGAAGTTGTCCTTGGAGCGCCCCATCAGATCGATGAAGACGTCTTCGAGCGACGGCTCGCTCGGCTGCCAGTGCCACTTCGAATTGCCGCGGTAGGGCGCGATGGCAGCCTCGAGCGCCGCCTTGTCGCGGCCGGAGACATGCAGGCTGGTGCCGAACGGCGCCACCATGTCGACGCCGGGCTTGCCTGACAGTTCGGCCATCAGCCCGTTGAAATCCTCGCCCGTCACCGTCCAGGTCGACAGCGCGGAGGCCGCGATCACCTCGTCCACCGTGCCGTGCGCCAGCAGATGACCGTAGGCGATATAGGCGATCTCATGACAGCGTTCGGCCTCGTCCATGTAATGGGTCGAGACCAGCACGGTGAGACCCTCGGCCGCGAGCGCGTGGATCTCGTTCCAGAAATCGCGCCGCGCCTTGGGATCGACGCCGGCGGTCGGCTCGTCCAGCAGCAGCAATTGCGGATTGGGCAGCGTGCAGGCGCCGAGCGCCAGCCGCTGCTTCCAGCCGCCGGAGAGATTGGCGGCGAGCTGCTCCTCGCGGCCCTTCAACCCGATCCGCGCGATCATGTCGGCCGCGGCGCCCCGCGCGTCCGGCATGCCATAGAGCCGCGCCACGAACTCCAGGTTCTCGCGCACCGACAGGTCCTGGTAGAGGCTGAAGCGCTGCGTCATGTAGCCGACCTTGCGCTTGATCTTGTCGGCATCGCGCCGGATGTCGTAGCCGAGGCAGGTGCCCTCGCCGCTGTCGGGTGTCAGCAGACCGCACAGGATGCGGATGGTGGTGGTCTTGCCGCTGCCGTTGGGGCCGAGGAAGCCGTAGATCGAGCCGCGCTTGACCTGCATCGACAGGTCATGGACCACCTCGCGCCCATTGAACGATTTGGTCAGCCCCTTCACATCGATCGCGATACGCGATCCGTCGGGCTGCGCGCTGGTGGGGCCGCTGTTCATCGGCGCTCCGCGACCGGCGTCTTGGGATTGAGGTAGATGCTGATCGGCTGGCCGACGCGCAGCACATCGGGCCGGCTCGGCCGCGCCTGGATCAGATAGACCAGCTTGTTGCGCTCATCGAGGCTGTAAATGACGGGCGGCGTGTACTCCGCCGTGGTGGCGATGAAGTAGATCTTCGCCGTGAGATCGGCCGCGCAATTGTCGCAGGTCACCCTCACCTCGTCGCCGAGCGCGAGCTTCGGCAGCTCGGTCTCCGGCACGAAGAACCGCAGCTTCATGTTGCCGGGCGGCATGATCGACAGCACCGGCCGCTGCGCCTGCACCATCTCGCCCTCGCGGAAATAGATCTGCTGGATCGCGCCCGCGATCGGCGCGAAGCCCTTGCGGCGGTCGAGCCGGGTCTGCGAGGTGACGACGCGCGCTTCCGCGACGCGCAGCGCCGAGACGGCGGAATCCAGATTAGCCTGGGTGCCGGCGCCGGTGCCGCGCAGCGAGGCCGCACGGTCATAGCTCTGCTGCGCGTTCGCCAAGGTCGCGTTGTTCTGGTTGAGATCGGCGCGCTGCAGATCGTCGTCGACCGAATAGAGCATATCGCCGGGCTTGACCTCGTCGCCCTCGCGCACGTTGAGCTTGATGACGCGGCCGGATTCATCCGGGCTGACGAAGATCATGTCGGCCTCGACCCAGCCCTGGAAGCCGGGGTCGCGTATCTCCTTGCAGCCGGCCAGCGCAGCCGCCAGCGCGACGACCGTCATCAGCTTCATCATGCGCGACGCGGTCATGTCTTCCTCCGTTCGCCGAAGATCAGATCGAGATGCACCTTGAACATCGCGAGCCCGTCGAGCGGCGCGTGGCGGGCAAACAGGCTCTGCCAGATCACCGCGACGATCGCAGGCGCGACGACCAGCTGCGGGAAATCCCCGAGCTCGCGGTGCCTGATCTCGCCGCGCGTGATCGCGAGCTGCACCAGCGCCTTCATGCCGGTCAGGCCCTTCGACACCACCTCGCGGAAATAGAAATCGGCGATCGCCGGAAAGCGCGGCCCTTCGGACACGATCAGGCGGATGATGTCGCCGCGCCGGGTCGCCACGACCTCGTGCATGAAGGTCTCGGCAAATCCCTCCACCGCGTCGCGCACCGGACCGGTGATGGTGGGCAGCGCGGTCAGGCGGCCGATCAGCGGCACCAGCGCGGTGCGGATCAGCTCCTCGAACATCGATTCCTTGTCCTTGAAGTAGAGATAGAGCGTACCCTTGGCGACGCCGGCGCGCTTGGCGACGTCGTCGAGCCGCGCCGCCGCAAAACCGCGCGCGATGAACTCGTCCATCGCCGCCTCGATGATCGCCGCGCGCCGCTCGGCGGATTTCCCGGCGCGGCTCGCAGCCGGCTTCGCCTCAGGCAAGGGTGCCGAGGCCACCTTCGGGATCCTCGCCGCGGCAGGGCGGATCGTGGTCCGGCGTTTGGCGGGCTGGGTGCGGGTCGTCTTTTCGGTGCGCTTTGTCATAGGCGCATTATGACTGACTGGTCAGTCATTGTCAATTCGATCAAGGAAAGCGCGCGGCGGCGCCGAGTGTTCCTGTCGTGGCGGCGATCTCCGATGCGGACATACGCCCGCGATTTCGGGGCCTAAACCCCGAGCTTTCTGGCTGTTTTCGCTTATCTGACGATTGAAGGGCGCAGGGACAAGCCGGGCACCGATCACCCCATGGGTGTCGCCCCTCTCGTCATTCCGGGGCGTGCGAAGCACGAGCCCGGAATCCATCAAGCGGCATAACTTCTGGACGAATGGATTCCGGGCTCGATGCTGCGCGTCGCCCCGGAATGACGACAGGGAGAGACGGCAGGCTAACAGAAACTCATCATCTCACCGCGCGGATAAGATCGATGGGTTCCGCTGCGCTCTACCCCATCCTACGCACTATCACCGGCACATTCGTGCGACCTTGGCCTGGGGCCTTGCTTGCGGACGCATAGCGAAGCTTCACTCAGCGGGTTATCGTGAGAAAGAAATCGGGATCGGGTCGATGTCTTTGGACAAGGTGGACGTTATTGATGCGATCAGCACCGCCAGGGACGGCTCAGCGATTTTCCTGACGATTATCGATGGCTGGGACTGGTCGGATGAGTTGCAGCACTTGTTGGCCCTGCAAGCCAAGTTCAACGCCTATTTCGATTTTGTTCAAAGCGGTCAGATCTATGAGGTTCGACCGGAGGCGTTGCGAAAGAATATCTGGATCAACCTTCTGACGCGGCACCCCCTTACGGAAAAGGCGCAGCAATTCCTGGCGATTGCAGAAAAAGCCGCGGCGCAGCTCAATGTAAAGATCGAACATCGCATCTTGCCGCCAAACGCATCAGGCTCTGCGGCCTCTCCCCCCTGAAATATCTACTTGCGGGATGAGCCAATGGAACACGGCGGCGTACCGCGCTAGGTATGAAACTTCAGCCCATCGAGGATCTTGTCGACCACCTTGCGCTCGGCGCGAAAGGCAAGACCGACCAGGTTGAGGTCGGCGCGCACCACCGCCCTCACCACCTCGCGGTTGGCGGCGTCATGCGTGGTCTTGAACATGTCCTCGGTGTAGAGCGCAGGCCGCACGTCGCGCGCCAGTGCGCGATCCAGCGCGCGTGACAGCTGCGCACGGTCGGCGCCGTAGATCAGGATCGGCTGGCCGATCAGGGACAGATATTTCGTCCCCGAGCCGTCCTCGTAATTCTCGCCGATACATTCGGGAAAGGAAGCTGCGATGCCACCGGCGAGAAACGACGCCACGTTGAGCTTCTGCCAGACTTCCAGGTCAGTGCGGATCACGACCGCGATCTTGGTGTCGAACTGCATAGGACTAAATCTATCCGCAGGTTGGCGACAAACACCAGTTCTGACGGTGCATCCCTCATCTGCCCGCCGGGCGCTGACCTTAGTTTCTCTTTGAGACCCCGGGACTGCCCTGCCCGACCTGAACCTGCCATTCCGGGCTCGCGACAGGCGATCGGATCAGGCAAGTTCGCCGGCAAGTATCTCGCCAAGGCCTTGACCTACCGCGCACAGGCCCATGCGCAGACCGGCGATCTCAACCGCTAGGCCTGAGGCCTGTACCCCGGACGGATAGCCGTAGTCAGGTCCTGCGCAGCGGAGTAGGCTTCGGGCGTTCGATTACCATCAGCATATTTCGGGGCATTGCATCATGATCAGCAAGGCCGATGTTGTTGTTATTGGTTCGGGCGGATTGGGCGCTGCCACAGCCTATTACTTGAGCAAGCGTGGAGGTCTCAGCGTCGCCCTTGTCGACAAGCATGAGATCGGATCGCAAACCTCGCCCCGCGCTGCAGGCATGGTGAGCTGCGTGCGCAAGAGCGACTTGATGATTGGCCTCATCAAGGACGCATGCCGCAAGATCGAGGCGTTCACGGAAGAAACCGGTCAGCCGCTCGACTGGGTGCATTCGGGCAGCCTGAAGATCGCACGTCGGCCGCAGGACGCCGAAGTGATCGAGGACGACTTTGCGCGCGGACGCCGCGTGGACCTCGATGTCGAGCTGATCTCGCCGGAGCAGGCGGGCCGCCTCAATCCGTTTTTGCAGCCGGCGGGTATTGTCGCCGCGATGCGGATCGGCGACGACCGCTATTTCGATCCGGCGCAGGTGGCCGTCGGTTTCGCCAGGGCCGCGGCTGCCCACGGTGCAACCTTGCTGCCGAAGACCGACGTACGCGCCGTCAACATCATCGGCGGCAACGTGATCGGCGTGACCACGGCGAGCGGTGTCATTGAAAGCTCAGTCGTTGTCGATGCCGCCGGCGCGTGGACGCGGCAGGTCGCGGAAGCAAGCGGAATTCGCGTGCCGCTGGTGCCGACCCGGCAGCAATTGATCGTCACCGAGCCCTTGGACGGCGCGCGTGCCGATTTGCCGATGATCCGCATCATGGATGCCGCGGTGTATACGCGACCGTGTCAGGGCGGCTTCCTGTGGGGCGTCTACGAGGAAACGCCGCGCTTCTTCGATATGCAATCGCTTGGGGCTGACTTCGACGTCAAGGACATGCCGCTCGACATCGACGTGCTTCATGCAGCCGCCGATGAGGTGAAGGACCAGCTCCCGTTCCTGCAAACCGCCAAGGTGCGGGAATTTCGCGGTGGCATTCCGACGATGACCGCCGACGGCCATCATATTCTTGGCCCAGCCGCCGGCGCGACCGGCTTCTATTTTGCAAGCGGATGCAACGTCGCCGGTCTGTCGATCTCGCCGACCGTCGGCGAGGCGCTTGCCGCCTGGATCGTGGACGGCAAGCCGCCGGTCGATCTATCGCCGATGTCGGTCACGCGGTTCAAAGACCAATCGTGGTCCGAATCTCAACTACAAAGCGACGCCGCCTGGCAATATCGGCACTTCTACGGCGCCGTCTGAACGCGGCTCGGGGTCGCGGGCCATCGGCGCGCTTTGCCCAGCCAAGCGGACCTTGCGGATGGACGAGCCCTATCCCTTGGCGTCGCAGGCCCAGGCGCGGATCACGCATTCCTTGCCGCCGTAGTCGTAGCACTTCTTGGTCGCGGCATTGAGCGAACTCGAGATCTTCGGCGCCACCGCGTAACCATGCGCGCCGCAGGGATTCTTCATGTCGATCGCGAGCGCGGCACAGGCGCGCTTCATCGTGACGGCGGTGCAATCGCCCTTGCACTGCTTCAGCGCCGCGGCGCGCGCCGCGCCTTCCGCCGGATAGTCGTAGGCCTGGCCATACGCCCCGCATCTGCCGACCGCGAACGCGCCGGCCGCGTGAGCCTTGGGGACGAAGGTTTCCACGGAGAAACGCGTGGCACCGAGCAGCAATGTCAGGACGAGAATCGTCAGCGCGCGGCGCTGCGCGGCGGCGGTCGAAATGATCAAGCGGAAATCCCCCAAAGTCCGGCGCGGACTCTACAAAGGGGTCGTTTCCAGATGGTGAATGACGGGTTGAAGGGCGCAACTCCAACCACGCGTCGTCCCGGCGAAGGCCGGGACCCATAACCACCGCCTTGTGTAATCGAATTCGCTGGGGCCCCAGCGTCGCACAACAAGTGCATCCTGTGGTTATGGGTCCCCGCTCGCGCTTCGCTTGGCCGGGACGACGGCGGATGGAGCTAGCCGCGCCTTGCGGCTTCCAGCGCCTGCGGCGTGTCGATGTCGAGGAAGGCGCTGTTGCCTTCGACCGGGACCTCGGCGACCACTTCGACATGCTTGGCGATCAGATGACGGGCGCCGATGTCGCCGTCGAGCGTCATCAATTCCCTGAAGAAACGCCGCGACCACAAGACCGGATTGCCACGGCGGCCCTCGCAGACGGGGATCGCGATCAGGTGGCCGCGGTCAGGTGCAAAGGCTTCGATCAGGCGATCGATCAACTTCGCATCGATCAGCGGCATGTCGCCGAGGCAGACGACCGCGCCGTCGGCGCTGTCGGAGACCGCCGAGATGCCGGCCTTCACCGAGCTGGCGAGCCCGCCGGCAAAATCCGGATTGCGGACGAACTTGACCTTGAGTCCATCAAGCGCCTGCTCGACCAGATCGGCCTGATGCCCGGTGACGACGATCACCTCCGAGGCCTTCGAGGCCAGCGCCTGCTCGGCGACGATGCGCGCAAGCTTCTTGCCGTCGAGTTCGGCGAGCAGCTTGTTCGGGCCGCTCATCCGGGTCGAGCGTCCGGCGGCGAGCACAATCGCCGCGACACGGCGGTTGCCTTCGGTGTCGGGGACGGTGCGCGGTTGCGGCCGCGTCACGATCTCCATCAACAAACCGCCGACGCCCATGCCGGTGAGATCCGACCGCCTCACCTTGATGCCGGCGAGCAGCCGCATCAGCACCCAGTCAAAACCGTTCTCGACCGGCGAGCGCGCGCAGCCCGGCGCACCCAGCACCGGCACGCCGCCGGCGCTGCCGATCAGGAGAAGATTGCCGGGATCGACCGGCATGCCGAAATGCTCGATCGCGCCGCCGATCTCGGTGATCGCGGCCGGAATGACGTCGCGGCGGTCGGCGATCGCGGATGCGCCGAACACGATGACGAGCTCGGCCCCCAAGCCGAGCAATTCCTTGATCGAAGCCGCAAGCACGGTCTCGTCATGCGGCACCCGGCGCTCGGCGATGATGGTGGCACCGGCCGGCGCGAGCCGCTCGGCGGTCACGCGCAGCGTCTTGTCGATCACCTTCGGCGCGAGGCCCGGCAGCAGCGTCGAGACCACGCCGACCTTCCGGATCACGTAAGGCGCGATCCGCAGCGTACCCTTGCCGGCCTCCGCAACGGCGGCGTCGCGCAGCCGGCCCTCGACGCCGAACGGGATCAGCTTGACGGTCGCAATCATCTCGCCTTCGACCACCGGCTTGTAAGCCGCGAGGGTGGCGAAGGTGATGGCCTCGTCGACGCCGTTGATGCGGTCGACCGCGGCGCGATCGACCACCAGCACGCCGGGACGCCCCGCGAACAGATTGGCGCGGCCGGTGAAGGCGCGCTCGACATTGACGCCCTCGCCCGCCACCGCCTGCGCGATGCTGGCGGCAGCTGTGTCCTCGGAGACGTCGCCCTCCTCCAGCCGCACCACGACGACGTCCTTGACGCCGGCCTTGGTCAGTGCCTCGACCTCGTCAGGGCCGATCGTGGTGCCCTTCTTGAGCACCAGCGCGCCCTGGCGGAGCGTATGCACGGTGACGCCGCCAATCGCGTCGGCCGGACTGGCGGGACCGAACTTCATGCCGCTTCTTCTTTTTCTT
Organism: Bradyrhizobium sp. B120; assembly: GCF_049075665.1. Classification (NCBI taxonomy): domain Bacteria; kingdom Pseudomonadati; phylum Pseudomonadota; class Alphaproteobacteria; order Hyphomicrobiales; family Nitrobacteraceae; genus Bradyrhizobium; species Bradyrhizobium sp. B120. The sequence goes on from NZ_CP185242.1 coordinate 5,529,198, forward strand.
TGGGAGGCAAGCGTAGCTGCGCGGTGATCTCGGCCATGATCGCGACCGCGATCTCCGACGGTGACACCGCGCCGATGTCGAGCCCGATCGGCGCATGGATGCGCGCGATGTCGCTGTCCTTGGCGCCCTGTGCGCGCAGCCGCTCGGCCCGCTTGGCGTGGGTCTTCCGCGAGCCGAGCGCGCCGATATAGAAGCAGTCGCGGTCGAAGGCGTGCAGCAGCGCCGGATCGTCGATCTTGGGATCATGCGTCACCGCGACGAACGCCGTGTAGTGATCGACGTTGAGCGGCGGCAGCGCGACGTCGGGCCATTCGGCGACCAGCGGCACGTCGGGGAAACGCTCCGGGCTTGCAAATGCCGTGCGCGGATCGACCACCGTGACGTCGTAGTCGAGCGAGCGTGCCAGCGGTGCCAGGGCCTGGCTGATATGGACCGCGCCGATGATCACGAGCTTTGCGGTCGGCGCGTAGACGTTGAGGAACAGTTTTTTGCCGGCGGCCTCGACATTGCCGCTCTTACCCATCCTGAGCTGCTTGGCGAGCTCGGCGCGCAGCGGATCGGCGGCGATGTCCGCAGCCTTGACCAGGCGCTGCTCGCCATTGGCGGTGTCGGTGACGATGATGACCGGACGGCGCGCGGCGCGCTCGGCGTTGAGCTCCTTGAGGGTTTCGAATTTCACGGCTAACCGACCTTCTCGACGAACACGCGGATGGTGCCACCGCAGGACAGGCCGACATTCCAGGCCGTCTCGTCCGCGACACCGAATTCGAGCATTTTTGGCTGGCCGCTCGCGATCACGTCGAGCGCCTCGGTGACGACCGCGCCCTCGACGCAGCCGCCGGAGACCGAGCCCAGGAACGTGCCGTCGTCATTGATGACGAGGCTCGAGCCGGCCGGGCGCGGTGCCGAGCCCCAGGTCTCGACCACGGTGGCGAGCGCCACGCCATGGCCCTGTTTCTGCCAGGTCTCAGCGGCCTGAAGGATGTCTTCGTCGCGGTTCAGCATGGTGGCCTCCTGCTATCGGGTCAGGCTTCTTAGGCTACAGAGCGGATCAGGCTGCGGTGGTGCGCCGGCGGCGGGGATGACAGCGCCCCGATCAAGCCCTTGATAGACGTCAAGTTATGCACCGGGCGAAATTCGTCAACGTGGGGCAGCATCATTTTGATGCCCTGGGCCTTGGCCTCGAAGCCGGAATAGCGCAGCAGCGGGTTGAGCCAGATCAGGCGGCGGCAGGAGCGGTGCAAACGGTCCATCTCGAAGGCCAGTTTGGCATCGGCCTCGCGTTCTAGTCCATCGGATATAAGGAGGACGATGGCGCCCTGCCCGAGCACCCGGCGGGCCCAGAGCTGGTTGAAGGTATGCAGCGAGGTCGCGATCCGCGTCCCGCCGGCCCAGTCCTCGACCGAGGACGTGCAGCTCGCCAGCGCCTCGTCGGGGTCGCGCGCCCGTAACGCCCGCGTCACATTGGTCAGGCGGGTGCCGAACAGGAACACCGAGACTCGCTTGCGGTAGTCGGTGATGGCATGCAGGAAGTGCAGGAACAGGCGCGTGTATTCGCTCATCGAACCGGAGATATCGAGCAGCGCCACGATCGGCGCCGGCTTCTCGATCCGGCCGAGCTTCCTGATATCGATGATCTCGCCGCCGGTGCGCAGCGAGTTGCGCACGGTGCGGCGCATGTCGAGGCGCAAGCCCCGCGCATCCGGCTGGTAGCGGCGGGTCACGAGCTCGGCCTGCGGCAGCCGCATCCTGGCGATCTCGCGCGTCACCTCGGCAATCTCGGCCGCGGTCATCTGCGCAAAATCCTTCTTCTGCAGCACCTCCTTGTCGGAGACCGAGAGCTTCAGCTCCTGCTCCTGGGCCTGCGGCCGCTCCTCGCTCTTCGCCGGCTGCGCCATCGCCTCCTGGACGCGACGCGAAGCCGGCGGCGGCTTCTTCTTGGCGTGGTCGGGCAGCGGGACCGAATCCAGCATGCTCTTCCACTCCTCGGCGGCGCGGAAGAACAGCTCGAAGGCCTGGCGGAAGATCAGCGCATGCTCATGGCGCTTGACGAAGATCGCCTCCAGCGTGGCGTAGAAGTCCAGGCGATGGCCGACCTCGATCAGCTGCAGCGCGTCGAGCGCATCGATCACCGAGCCCGGCCCGACGGGAAGCCCGGCCGCCCGCAGCGCGCGGGCAAAGCCGATCACGTTGTCGGCCATGTGGCCCGTCGGAGGCGCGAGGTGATTGATCGGCATCGAACTATCCACTCCCGTCATTCCGGGGATCGCGAAGCGAGAGCCCGGAATCCATAACCACGATCGTGAGTATGGATTCCGGGCTCGCGCCCTCCAAGTCGGTTGTTGCCGACTTGGACACTTAAGTCTGCCGAACTCGGGTAAACCCGAGTTCGGATGGCGCGCCCCGGAATGACGAACGATGTTGTAACGCGCGCGACCCAGCTAGTCGCTCGTGGCTTCCTTCAATGTCTTCTGCAACGCATCGCCCTGCATGCGCGCGATGTCGTCCTGGTACTTGAGCAGCGCGCCCAGCGTGTCGCCGACCACCTGCGGCGTCAGCGAGCGGGCATCGAGCTCGGACAGCGCGGTGGCCCAGTCGATGGTCTCGGCGACGCCCGGCGACTTGTAGAAATCCTGGTTGCGCAGCGCCTGCACGAAGCGCACCACCTGCTGCGACAGTTTTGCGGAAATGTTCGGCACCCGCGACTTGACGATCGCGAGCTCGCGGTCGGCCGTGGGATAATCCACCCAGTGATAGAGGCAGCGCCGCTTCAGCGCGTCATGAATCTCGCGGGTGCGGTTCGAGGTGATGATGACGATCGGCGGCGCCGGCGCCTTCACGGTGCCGAGCTCGGGGATCGTGACCTGAAAGTCGCTGAGGATTTCCAAGAGGTACGCCTCGAACGCCTCGTCGGCGCGATCGAGCTCGTCGATCAGCAGCACCGGGGGACCTGCAACGTCGGGCTCGAGCGCCTGCAGCAGCGGCCGCTTGATCAGGAAGCGCTCGGCGAAGATGTCGCTGGCGAGCTGGTCGCGATCGGTGTCGCCGGAGGCTTCCGCAAGCCGGATCGCGATCATCTGCGCCGCGCTGCTCCACTCATAGACGGCGGAGGCAACGTCGAGACCTTCATAGCATTGCAGGCGGATCAGCTTGCGCCCGAGCGCCGCCGACAAGACCTTGGCGATCTCGGTCTTGCCGACGCCGGCCTCGCCTTCGAGGAACAGCGGCCGGCCCATGCGCAGCGCGAGATAGGTCACGGTCGCGAGCGACCGTTCGGCGAGATAGCCGCGCGACGTCAAGAGCTGCTCGAGCGCATCGACGGAAGTGGGTAACGCCGATGCACTCATGGAACAGCCAGTCTTCGAACAGGGGTTAGCAATGTCACGCGTTAGATCTAGTCCTTGGGATCCGGTTCGGATCTAGTCCCTCGTCTAGTCCCTTGGATCTAGTCCTTGGCGTTGGCGGCTTCCACCGCCCTGCGCGTCAGAACGCCGATCAGATGCGCGCGGTATTCCGCACTGCCGTGCAGGTCGCTGTTCAGCCCGTCGGGGGGAACCGCGATGCCGTCGAGCACCTTGTGCGAGAAGCGCTTCTTCAGGGCCTCCTCGAACGCGGTGACGCGGAACACGCCGTCCGAGCCCGCACCGGTGACCGCGACACGCACGTCGGACGGACGCTTGGCCACGAACACACCGACCAACGCATAGCGCGAGGCCTGGTTGCGAAATTTCACATAGGCCGCCTTCTTCGGCAGCGGGAACATCACCTTGGTGATGATCTCGTCGGCCTCGAGCGCAGTCGTGAACAGGCCCTGGAAATACTCCTCGGCCTTGAGGCGGCGCTTGTTGGTGACGATGGTGGCGCCCAGCGCCAGCACCGCGGCCGGATAGTCGGCGGTCGGGTCGTTGTTGGCGAGCGAGCCGCCGATGGTGCCGCGGTGGCGCACGGCAGGATCGCCGATCATGCCGGCCAGCTCGGCCAGCGCCGGGATCGCCTCGCCCACGACCGCGGAGTTCGCGACCTCGGCGTGCTTGGCGGTGGCGCCGATCACCAGCGAGCGGCCCTTCATCTCGATCGTGTCGAGACCTTCGATATGGGAGAGGTCGACCAGATGCGGCGGGCTCGCGAGCCGCTGCTTCATGACCGGCACCAGCGTGTGGCCGCCGGCGATCAACTTGGCGTCCTCGTTCTTCACCAGGAGGTTGGCCGCCTGCCGCACGGTCCCGGGACGATGATATTTGAATTCGTACATTGGAATGTCCTGATCGCTTGTCGCGACGAATTGCTGATTAGGCGAGGTCCGATTTGGCCATCGCCTTGGCGCCGGCTGCGATCGAAGCAACGATGTTCTGGTAGCCGGTGCAGCGGCACAGATTGCCTTCCAGCTCTTCGCGGATCACCTCGTCGGAGAGGTCGTGGCCCTTGCGATGGACGAGGTCGACCGCGGTCATGATCATGCCTGGCGTGCAGAAGCCGCACTGCAGGCCGTGATGCTCGCGGAAGGCCTCCTGCATCGGATGCAGCGGCGCGCCATCCGCCGCCAGCCCCTCGATGGTCTTGACCTCATGACCGTCGGCCATCACCGCAAGCGTCGTGCAGGACTTCACCGCCTTGCCGTCCAGATGCACGACGCAGGCGCCGCACTGCGAGGTGTCACAGCCGACATGGGTACCTGTCAGCCGCAGGTTTTCGCGCAGAAACTGGACCAGAAGGGTACGGGGGTCGACGTTCGCGTTCACGGGGTTGCCGTTCACGATCATTGAAATCTTGGCCATCAGCACTCTCTTATCTGCCCCACCGCATATCGGCGAAGCAGGCGGTTTAAAATCATTCCAGACGGCATAATATGGGCGCGCCCCGCGATGGGCAACCTTTCGAGCCACCCATCCAGGACATAACGGCACGGCACGGCGGGGCCTGAATGAGCCGGCCCGCCTGCAGGCTTAACCCTGCACCGCTTTGGCGAAATTTGCAAAAAATTCGTCCGCCAGCTTCTTGGCGGCGCCGTTGATCAGGCGCTGGCCGAGCTGGGCGAGCTTGCCGCCGATCTGCGCCTCTACGTTGTAGCTCAAAAGCGTGCCGCCATCCTTGTCGGCAAGGCCGACGGTGGCGCCGCCCTTGGCGAAGCCGGCGACCCCGCCCTCGCCTTCGCCTGAAATCTTGTAGCCGTTCGGCGGATCGAGATCGCTCAAGGTGACCTTGCCCTTGAAGCGGGCGGAGACCGGGCCGACCTTCATCTTGGCGGTGGCGCGGAAGCCGCCCTCGTCGGTCTTCTCCAGCTCTTCGCAGCCGGGAATGCAGGCCTTCAGCACTTCGGGATCGTTGAGCTTGTCCCACACAGCCTGGCGCGGCGCTGCAAGCTGGACTTCGCCGGTCATTGTCATGGCCATGGGGGACCTCCTCGATCGCAAGAAACCTTTGCCCCCAAGTAAAGCAGCCGGGGCGCAAAGGAAAGGCCACCTTCGGAGGATGAGCGATGCATATTCGCAACCGCAGCAAGACGCGTCCGCCGTTCACAAAATCGCGCAATCGGCGCTGCCGAAATTGGCGGCAGCGGCGGGCCATTGGCAGGAGCGCGCGACAGTGGTTAGGTCGCGCGCCATGAGCACAGCCCTCTCCCCCCTGCTTGCGCCGATGCTGTCGAGCGCCGCGATGCGCGCGGTGTGCGACGACGCCGCCACCCTGCAAAACATGCTGGATTTCGAGGCCGCGCTGGCCCGCGCCGAAGTGGCCTGCGGCGTGATTCCCGCAGCCACCGCCGGATCGATCGCCGCGGCCTGCAAGGCCGAATCATTCGACGTCGCCGCGCTGGCCGATGCCGCGACGCGATCCGGCAATCTGGCGATCCCGCTGGTGAAGGCCCTGACCGCCAACGTCGCCAAAAAGGACGCCGAGGCGGCGCGCTACGTGCATTGGGGCGCGACCAGCCAGGACGTCATCGACACCGCGACCATGCTGTCGCTGCGCGCCGGCATCGACGTCCTGCTGGCCGATCTCGATCGCGCCGTTGCGGGTTTTGCCAGCCTTGCCCTTGCCCATCGCAACACCGCGGTGGTGGCGCGGACCTGGCTGCAGCATGCGCTGCCGATGCCGTTCGGTCTGAAGCTCGCCGAATATGCCGCGGCCCTGCATCGCTCCCGCAAGCGCTTGCTGCGCCTGCGCCACGACACGCTGGCCGTGCAATTCGGCGGTGCTGCCGGCACGCTCGCCGCGCTCGGCGACAAAGGCCTCGCGGTCGCCGAAGCGCTTGCGAAGGAGCTCGACCTGCCCCTGCCGGATGCGCCCTGGCACACCCACCGCGACCGCATCGCGGAGGCCGCGTCGGTGTTCGCGATCCTCGCCGGCAGCTGCGGCAAGATCGCGCGCGACGTCTCGCTGATGATGCAGACCGATGTTGGCGAAGCCTTCGAGCCCGCGGGCGCCGGCCGCGGCGGCTCCTCCACCATGCCGCACAAGCGCAATCCGGTCGCCGCCGCGAGCGCGCTGGGGGCTGCGACCATGGCGCCGAACCTCACTGCTACGATCCTCGCCGCGCAGGTGCAGGACCATGAGCGCAGCGCCGGCCCGTGGCACGCGGAATGGCCGACATTGCCGACCTTGATGCTGGTGACCTCCGGCGCCCTCGCCGCGACAGTCGATCTCGCCGAAGGCCTCGAGGTCGATGCGGCGCGGATGCGCGTCAATCTCGATGCGACCCATGGCTTGATCATGGCGGAAGCCGTCACCTTTGCGCTGGCCGAAACGATCGGCAAGAGCGACGCCCATCATCTGATCGAGGCCGCCAGCAAGAAAGCGGTCGCGGAGAAGAAGCATCTGCGCGACGTGCTGTCGGCGGATGCCAAGGTCACCGCGCATCTCGATGCCAAGCGGATCGCGGACCTGTTCGAGCCGATGGCCTATCAGGGCGCCTCGCAGGCGCTGATCGACCGCCTGCTGGCTTCACCGGACGAGAAATAGCGAAGGTGTCATTGCCGGGCTTGACCCGGCAATCCATCATCGCAAAGAGACTCATTCTCGATGGATGCGCGGATCATATGATGAGAAGACGCGCTTCGCGCTTTCGCCCGCGCATGACAAGGAGTGCAAGATGCCGATGATCAACGCCGACGGATGCCTGCTCAACGTCCAGGTGGACGGCCGCGACGGCGGGCCGACCTTGATGCTGTCGAACTCGCTCGGGTGCACCCTGCAGATGTGGGAGCCGCAGATACGGGCGCTGACGCAGATGTTCCGCGTCATCCGCTACGATCGCAGAGGCCACGGCAAATCCGGCGTGCCGGCGGGCCCCTACTCGATGGAGCGGTTCGGCCGCGACGTGCTTGCGATCCTCGACGACCTCAACATCGAGAAGGTGCACTGGTGCGGCCTGTCGATGGGCGGCATGGTCGGGCAATGGTTAGGGGCCAACGCGCCTGACAGATTCGGCAAGATCATCCTCGCCAACACCGCCTGCTACTATCCCGATCCGACCAACTGGCTGAACCGCATCAAGGCGGTGAAGCAAGGCGGCATCGCGGCCATCGCCGACGCCGTGATCGCGGGCTGGCTGACCGCCGACTTCCGCGAGCGCGAGCCGGAGACCGCCGCACGCATGAAGGCGATGCTGCTGGCCTCTCCCGTCGAGGGCTATCTCGCCTGCTGCGAAGCGCTGTCGACGCTCGACCAGCGCGCGCTGCTGCCCCGGATCAAGAGCCCGACCCTGGTGATCGCGGGAAAGCAGGACATGGCGACACCGGTGTCGGCGGGTGAGATGATCCGCGGCGGCATTCCCGGCGCCAGCATGACGCTGCTCGATGCCGCGCACATCTCCAATGTCGAGCAATCGCACGCCTTCACCGAAGCCGTGGTCGGCTTCCTGACGCAACGTTAGCAACGAACGTCATTGCGAGCGCAGCAACGCGGAAGCTGCGTAGCCCGGATGAAGCGAAGCGAAATCCGGGACAGGTCTTTGCGGCGGACACTGAAACCCCGGATTGCGCTGCGCTCCATCCGGGCTACGATTTCACAAGGAGACATCCATGGACGACAACCAGCGCCGCGACGACGGCATGACGCAGCGCCGCAAGGTGCTGGGCAATGAATGGGTCGACAAGTCGATCAAGAACCGCAACGCGTTCAACACCGACTTCCAGGACCTGATCACGCGCTATGCGTGGGGCGACATCTGGACCCGGCCGCATTTCGACCACCGCACGCGCCGCGTGCTCGTGATCGGCACCATGGTCGCGCTCGGCCAGTGGGACGAATTCCGCCTGCATGTGCGCGCAGCGCTCAGCGAAGGCGGCTTCACGCCCGAGGACATCAAGGAGATCCTGCTGCAGCAGGCGATCTATTGCGGCGTGCCCGCCGCCAATCACGCCGTCAAGGAAGCCGGCGCGATCATTGCGGAATTAGGGCTGCTGAAGGGATAGCTCGCTTGCCGGTGCGCTGTTCTCGGCGACCGGCGCCTTGGTAGCGGACGACTCGGCAGTTCGCTTCGGCGAGGTCTCGAGCAGCATCACGATCGCGGTGCCGAGCAGCATCAGAAGCTCGGCCGCATGCATGCGCAACGCTTCGATCTCGCCGACCTTGGATGCCATCATCATGCTGGCGAAGCTCAGCACGCTGCCGAGGCAGAGCGCCACCGCCAGCGCCTCGTCGGCGCCGCTGCTGGTCTTGCGCAACGGCGAAAAGGCCGTCATCGCGAGGAAGACCGCGAAGAACGCCACCACGGTGATCCGCGCCAGCGCCAGCAGCCAAGCCAGCCGCACCGTCGCCATCTTGGCGAGGTGCAGGTGGTCGCTGGCGTAGAACGCGATCGATACGCTCGGCCGCTCATAGAGGCCGTGGATCGGCGACACCATGATGCTGAAGGCGATGATGGTCCAGACCGGAATGAAATAGGCCGCAAGCAGCGCGCCGTTGAAGGAACTGATCCGCCAGTTGCTCGACATTGCCGCTTCCCGCTTCTCTCCGGCGCCTTTTGGATCGGCGACGGTTCAGGCTGCGAGGTAACGCCGATCGATTGCCGGCAGCAATTTAAACCCTTTGTTAAGGTTAAGCGCGGTGCGATGGTTCCGGATCGATGCGATCGGGCCCGGCCAGCAGCTGCGCCGGCCGGGATAAAGGGGGTAAAATGAGCGAAAGCACCCGCATTTTCGTCGCAACGCCCTGCTTCGGCGGCGACCTGAAGATGGCCTATGTGCTGTCCGCCCTGAAGCTTCAGGCCGTGGCCACTGCCCGGGGCATCGACATCCAGTTCCACCTGATAGGAAACGAATCGCTGATCGTGCGCGCCAGGAACGAGCTGGCCCACCAATTCCTCGTATCCGGCGCCAGCCATCTGCTGTTCATCGACGCCGATATCGGGTTCGAACCCGAATCCGTGTTCCGGCTGCTGGATTGCGACGCCGAGGTTTCGGCCGCAGCCTACCCGCTCAAGCACATCGATTGGGCAAAGGTGCAGCGGGCTGCGGAAGCCAAGCGCAAGAACCTCGCGTCTTCCTCGCTGGACTATGTCGTCACATGGGAGGGCGACCAGCTCACGGCTCGCGGCGATGGCTTCGCCAAGGTCCGATATGCCGGAACCGGCTTCCTGATGATGAAGCGATCCGCCCTCGTCAGGCTGTGCGACGCCCATCCCGAGCTCAAATATCGGGCCAACCACAAGAGCAACGACTTGAACACCGGCGACCTGGTTCGCGCCGACCTCGACCGCATCTCGCTGTTCGAATGCATGATCGACAAGACGACCGGCGAGTATCTGTCCGAAGATTACGCCTTCTGCCGGCGCTGGATCGACCTCGGCGGCGAAATCTGGCTGGACCTGCGAAGCGAGCTCACGCATTTCGGTTCTTATGCCTTTCGCGGCCGCTTCGCCGATCAATTGGCCTGAACAGAAAGCAGAAACAAATGAGCTGACAGAGGGGCTTCGCCATTCGGCGAGAGCCTCTTGTTGCATCTGCTCATTTGCCCGGAATGAGCGCTCCGGATTGGGCTTCTGGCCCTGCCGGTGCGGATCCTGCTGCTCCCCGGGCTTCTGACCGCCGTCGTGGCTCGGCCAGCACGGGTTCTGGCGCGATCATTGCAAGGCAACGAGGTGTCGACCCTGTGACATCGGAACCGCACCCGCCGAAGTAGTTATGTACAAGCCCTCTCTGCTGCTGCCACGCTGTTGCCGCCGCCGGGGTCCCACTGTTAGAAAATACCACGACGCGACGGATCAGGCTGCCGGGGGCCCTCGGCGCGTCACCCCTCGAGTTACGGCAGCGCATGGATTATTTCGCCCAGCAACTGATCAACGGCCTCGTGCTCGGTTCGATCTACGGCCTGATCGCCATCGGCTACACGATGGTCTACGGCATCGTCGGCATGATCAACTTCGCCCATGGCGACATCTTCATGATCGGCGGCTTCATCGCGCTGATCTCGTTTTTGGTGCTGGTGTCGCTCGGCCTCACCGCGATCCCCCTGATCCTTCTGATCGTGCTGCTGGTCTCGATGGCGATCACCGCGCTCTATGGCTGGACCATCGAGCGCATCGCCTACCGGCCGTTGCGGCATTCGTTCCGCCTGGCGCCGATGCTGTCGGCGATCGGCATGTCGTTCGTGCTGACCAACTTCTCGCAGGTGTCGCAGGGCGCGCGCGTCAAGCCGGTGCCGCCGATCATCACCGGCGGCTACACGCTGCATGAGGGCGCGCAAGGCTTCGCCGTGCAGCTCTCCAACGTCCAGATCATGGTCGTGCTCGCCACCATCGTGGTGCTGGCGCTGTTCACCTGGCTGGTGTCGCGCACCCGGCTCGGGCGCGACATGCGCGCCTGCGAGCAGGACCAGACCATGGCCGCACTGCTCGGCGTCGACGTCGACCGCACCATCTCGATGACCTTCGTGATCGGTGCCGCGCTCGCCGCCGTCGCCGGCATGATGTACCTGCTGTATTACGGCCTGGTCGACTTCTTCATGGGCTTCGTCGCCGGCATCAAGGCGTTCACCGCCGCCGTGCTCGGCGGCATCGGCTCGCTGCCGGGCGCGATGCTCGGCGGGCTTGCGATCGGCCTGATCGAGACGTTCTGGTCGGCCTATTTCTCGGTGGAATACAAGGACGTCGCCGCGTTCTCGATCCTGATCGTGGTGCTGATCTTCATGCCGACCGGCCTGCTTGGCCGTCCCGAAGTCGAAAAAGTCTGACAGGCACTTCGTGAGCGCGACCTCAGCCCGCCCATCGCCCGCCGCGCAGCCCTCGGGCAGCGCCTTCATTCTCAAGAAAGCCCTGATCAGCGCATTGGTTGCGCTGGTGCTGTTCTCGCTGATGATCGGCGTGCGCACCGAGGCCGGACCGCAAGGCGGCCTGATCTACTGGACGCGGTTCGGCGACCTCGCCGCCCTCGTCGGCACCGTGTTCGGCGGCAGCATCATCGTCGAGCTGCTGCGGCAATGGTGGGGACCGGTCGACAAGGACAGCATCGTGCCGAAGCCGGTGCAATCGGCGATCTCGTTCGCCGGGCGATGGCTGGCGCCCGCGCTCCTGGTGTTCGCGTTCCTCGTGCCGGTCATCTTCTACAACCAGCGCTACATTCTCGATCTGTCGATCCTGGTCCTGACCTATGTGATGCTGGGATGGGGCTTGAACGTCGTGGTCGGGCTCGCCGGCCTGCTCGACCTCGGCTATGTCGCGTTCTATGCGGTGGGCGCCTATTCCTACGCGTTGCTCGCGACCAATTTCGGATTGTCGTTCTGGGTCTGCCTGCCGCTCGCCGGCATCCTGGCGGCGTTCTGGGGCGTGCTGCTCGGCTTCCCTGTGCTGCGGCTGCGCGGCGACTATCTGGCGATCGTGACGCTCGCCTTCGGCGAGATCATCCGCCTCGTCATCATCAACTGGCAGAGCCTGACCGGCGGGCCCAACGGTGTCTCGGGGATTCCCCGCCCGACCATGTTCGGCATTCCGCTGACGCCGGGCGACGATGGGCTCGCCGCCAGGCTCGGCATCGAGTTCTCGCCGACCCACCGCCTCGTCTTCCTGTTCTATCTGATCCTGGCGATGGCGCTGCTGACCAACTGGGTGACGATCCGGCTGCGGCGGCTGCCGATCGGCCGCGCCTGGGAGGCGTTGCGCGAGGACGAGGTCGCCTGCCGCGCGCTCGGCATCAACACCACGACCACCAAGCTGACGGCGTTCGCGACCGGTGCGATGTTCGGCGGCTTCGCCGGCGCGTTCTTCGCCACACGGCAGGGCTTCATCAGCCCGGAATCCTTCACCTTCCAGGAATCGGCGCTGGTGCTGGCGATCGTCGTGCTCGGCGGCATGGGCTCGCAGCTCGGCGTCGCGCTGGCCGCGCTCGCCATGATCGGCGGCTTCGAGCTGTTTCGTGGTTTCGATCAATATCGCATGCTGGTGTTCGGCATCGCGATGGTGCTGTTGATGATCTGGCGGCCGCGCGGGCTGATCGGCCATCGCGCGCCGACCGTGTTCCTGGAGCGCAACCAGGCGATCTCCTCCGACCTCGTCAAGGAGGGCCACGGATGAGCGGCGACCATATCCTCACCGTCGACCGCCTGATGATGCGCTTCGGCGGCATCGTCGCGGTCAACGAGCTCTCCTTCGCGGCCGAGCGGCGCAAGATCACCGCGCTGATCGGGCCGAACGGCGCCGGCAAGACCACCGTCTTCAACTGCATCACCGGCTTCTACCGGCCGAGCGGCGGCGCGATCCGCCTCGCCCATGATGACGGCCGCACCATCCAGCTCGAGCGGCTGAACGATTTCCGCATCTCCAAGCAGGCCAAGGTGGCGCGCACCTTCCAGAACATCCGGCTGTTTCCCGGCATGACCGCGCTGGAAAATCTGATGGTGGCCCAGCACAACGCGCTGATGCGCGCCTCGGGCCTGACCGTGCTCGGCCTGCTCGGCCTGCCGTCCTGGCGCGAGGCCGAGCAGCGCGCCATCGAGCTGGCGCGGACCTGGCTCAACCGCGTCGGCCTGCTCGACCGCGCCGACGATGCCGCCGGCAATCTGCCCTATGGCGACCAGCGCAGGCTCGAGATCGCGCGCGCGATGTGCACCGAGCCGGCGCTGCTGTGTCTCGACGAGCCGGCGGCCGGATTGAACGCACGCGAGAGCGGCGGGCTCAACGAGCTCTTGCTGTCGATCCGCAACGAACAGGGCACCTCGATCCTCTTGATCGAGCATGACATGTCGGTGGTGATGGAGATCTCCGATCACGTCGTGGTCATGGACTACGGCGTCAAGATCGCCGAGGGCACGCCGCAAGCGGTGCGCGACGACCCCAAGGTGATCGCCGCCTATCTCGGCGCCGACGAGGAAGAGGCGATCGCCGTGATGGAGAGCGGCACGTGAGCGCGGCAGCGGCAACCACACCCCTGCTCGCGGTGCGTGGCGTGCGTGCGGCGTACGGCAAGATCGAGGCGCTGAAGGGCGTCGACATCGAGATCAATCGCGGGGAGATCGTCGCCCTGATCGGCGCCAATGGCGCCGGCAAGTCGACGCTGATGATGACGATCTTCGGCCGACCGCGCGCCCGCGCCGGCACCATCGAATTCGACGGCCATGACATCACCGGCGTGTCGACCCACGAGATCGCGCGGCTGCGCATCGCGCAATCGCCCGAGGGCCGGCGGATCTTTCCGCGCATGAGCGTCGCCGAAAACCTGCAGATGGGCGCCGACGCCACCGAATGCAGCGAGGCCGAACGCGAGGCCGGGCTGGAGCGCGTGTTCGCGCTGTTTCCGCGGCTGAAGGAGCGCGTCGCACAACGCGGCGGCACGCTGTCGGGCGGCGAGCAGCAGATGCTCGCGATCGGCCGCGCCCTGATGAGCCGGCCGCGCCTGCTGATGCTGGACGAGCCCTCGCTCGGCCTCGCGCCGCTGATCGCGCGCCAGATCTTCGACGCCATCCGCACGCTGAACCGGCAGGATGGCCTCACCGTGCTGATCGTCGAGCAGAACGCCAACCATGCGCTGAAGCTCGCCCATCGCGGCTACGTCATGGTCAACGGCCTGATCACGCTGGCCGGAACCGGCGCCGAATTGCTGCAGCGCCCGGAAATCCGCGCCGCCTATCTGGAAGGCGGCCGCCGCGGCTAGCTCAGCCCTGAGCGCCGCCCCTTGCAGCAGGATGTGGCTGATGCAGCGTCGATTTGCCTGAAAATTGCCGGTGACTTCGCCGCGAAATCAGCCGAGAATGCCGGCGGTTTTGGGGCTCGGCGTGCCGGGCCCTTCCGCAAGAGGCAACGACCACGAGGGACGTCTCATGAAATCACTGAAGCTGATCGGCCTGGCACTGGGCGCGTCGTTCGCATTATCGGCGAGCGCGTTCGCGCAAGACATCACCATCGCAGTCGCGGGCCCGATGACGGGCTCCGAATCCGCTTTTGGCCGGCAGATGAAGAACGGCGCCGAGCAGGCAGTCGCCGACATCAACGCCGCTGGCGGCGTGCTCGGCAAGAAGCTCGCGCTGGAGGCCGACGACGATGCCTGCGATCCGAAGCAGGCGCGCTCGATCGCTGAAAAGATCGGCTCCGCGAAGATCCCGTTCGTGGCCGGCCACTTCTGCTCGTCGTCGTCGATCCCGGCTTCCGAAGCCTATGCCGACGCCAACGTGCTGCAGATCACCCCGGCCTCGACCAACCCGCTGTTCACGGAGCGCAAGCTCTGGAACGTGGCGCGCGTCTGCGGCCGTGACGACCAGCAGGGCCTGGTCGCCGCCGACTACATCATGAAGAACTTCAAAGGCAAGAACGTCGCGATCCTGAACGACAAGACCACCTACGGCAAAGGCCTCGCCGACGAGACCAAGAAGGCGCTGAACAAGGCCGGCTTCCAGGAGAAGATGTTCGAGTCCTACAACAAGGGCGACAAGGACTTCAACTCGATCGTCTCGCGCCTGAAGCGCGACAATATCGATCTGGTCTATGTCGGCGGCTATCATCAGGAAGCCGGCCTGATCCTGCGCCAGATGCGCGACCAGGGCCTGCAGACCGTGCTGATGGCGGGCGATGCCATGAACGACAAGGAGTTCGCCTCGATCACCGGCCCCGCCGCCGAAGGCACGCTGTTCACCTTCGGCCCCGATCCGCGCAACAAGCCGACCGCGAAGGCGATCGTCGAGAAGTTCAAGGCCAAGAACATCGATCCCGAAGGCTACACGCTCTACACCTACGCCGCGATGCAGGTGTGGACGCAGGCCGTCGCCAAGGCCGGCAGCACCGACGCCAAGAAGGTGATGGACACCATCAAGGCCGGCGACTGGGACACCGTGCTCGGCA
The DNA here is from genome assembly GCF_049075665.1 of Bradyrhizobium sp. B120. NCBI lineage: Bacteria > Pseudomonadati > Pseudomonadota > Alphaproteobacteria > Hyphomicrobiales > Nitrobacteraceae > Bradyrhizobium > Bradyrhizobium sp. B120. The sequence continues at coordinate 5,544,460 of NZ_CP185242.1, forward strand.
AGATGGGCTTCGACGCCAAGGGCGACATCAAGGCGATCGACTACGTCGTCTACAAGTGGGACGCCAAGGGCAACTACACCGAGATCAATCCGAAGGGCTCCTGAGCCTCTCGCGCCCGACCTGATCAGAGATACGAAACGCCCCGGCTCGCCGGGGCGTTTTGCTTATCCGCCGCGGCTGCTATACCGGATCGATCGGACAGCAGGCGGACGGACTCGATCGTGAAAAACCTTCTCACCGATATTGCCGGCGTCAGCGTCGGCCACGCCGACGACGCCGTGATCGCCTCCGGCGTCACCGCCATCTTGTTCGAGCGGCCGGCGGTGGCCTCGATCGATGTCCGCGGCGGCGGCCCGGGCACCCGCGAGGACGCGCTGCTGTCCCCGCACAATGTCGTCGAGGCGATCGACGCCATCACGCTGTCCGGCGGCTCCGCGCTCGGGCTTGACGCGGCCGGCGGCGTGCAGGCCTGGCTCGCCGAGCGCGGCCGCGGCTTTCGCATCCGCGATGCGGTGATCCCGATCGTGCCGGGCGCGATCTGCTTTGATCTGCTCAACGGCGGCAACAAGGCGTGGGGACGCTTTCCGCCCTATCGCGATCTCGGCTATGCGGCAGCGAATGCCGCCTCCGACAATTTCGAGCTCGGCAGCGTCGGCGCCGGCATGGGCGCGACCACCGCCACCCTCAAGGGCGGCCTCGGCTCGGCGTCTGATGTGACCGACGACGGCATCAAGGTCGCGGCGCTTGCGGTGGTCAACGCGGTCGGCAGCGTCACGGTCGGCAGCGGCCCGTGGTTCTGGGCGGCGCCGTTCGAGGTCAACGATGAATTCGGCGGGCGCGGCCTGCCGCCCGCGTTCACGCCGGACATGCTGAAGCTGCGGCTGAAGGGCGGCGCGGACGCCACCGCCGCCGAGAACACCACGCTCGTCGTTGTCGTGACCGATGCGCAGCTGACCAAGCCACAAGCGAAGCGCCTTGCGATGATCGCGCAGACCGGCATGGCGCGCGCGATCTATCCGGTGCACGCCCCGCTCGATGGCGACGTGGTGTTCGCCGCGGCAACCGGCGCCAAGCCGGTCGATCCGCTGTTCGGGCTGACCAAGCTCGGCGGGATCGCCGCCAACACGGTGGCACGCGCGATCGCACGCGGCGTCCATTCAGCCACCGCCCTGCCCTTCCCCGGCGCGCTGCCGAGCTGGCGGGACAAATTCGGTTAGGGCCGCGAAGGCAGTGCGCTCCCTCGCCCCGTTCTTACGGGGAGAGGGTTGGGGTGAGGGGCTGCCGCCGCATCAACGGCGATAGATGCACTCGCGGAGACTCCCCCTCACCCGGAACGCATCTCACGATGCGTTCCGGCCTCTCCCCGCACGCGGGGCGAGGCGGGGACTGCCTGCTCTATTTAATGCGAAGTGTGTCGCGCTAAGCGCTGACCGACAGCGACGACGAGGCCTGGGCCGAGATCGCCTGCGACTGGCGCTGGATCAGCTGCTCGATGAAATTGTAGGACGAGGTCGCGTTGCTGCCGGCGGAGGACGAGTTCGCGCTGCTGGTGGTCGACGACGTCGCTGCCGACGTCATCGACACCTTGGAGCCGTCGGCATAGGTCGTGGTCGTCGTGGTCGAACCGTCGCTGTTGGTCACCGAGGTCGAGGTCGCGCCGTTCAGCGCCTGCATCAACGGATCGGAGCTCGATCCGCCCGAGCCGCTGCTGGCGCCGGATCCGTCAGTCGAGCCGCCGGCCGCGTGGTAATGGTGATGACCGCCGCTCTTATGGCCCTGCAACGCCTGCGACATCTCGTCGAGGCTGACGCTGCCGTCGCCATTGGCATCGAGCTTGGAGAACACGTCGTCGGCCTGCGCGAGGTTGGTGCCGCCGGCGCCGAGCGCCTTCTCAAATTCCGCTTTGGTGATCTGGCCGTTGCCGTCGGCGTCGATCTGCGAGAACAGGTCCTTCAGCGCGTCCGACCGGCTGGTCGGGGTCGCACTGGTCGAGGCCGTGGTCTGCGACTGGCTCTGCGCGTCGAGCAGCGCGCTCATGGTCAGCGGCGAAATCTGCGGGGTGCTGCTGCTGCCCGAGCTGGTAGCCGTGCTGCTGCTGGTCGATGTCGAGGTATCGGTCGAGGCCGAGAACAGCCCGGTCGACTGATTTCCCTGCGTGGAGCTGCCGGTCTGGGTCGTCGACTTCGACGACATCAGCGAGCTCAAAAGATCGATGGCGGATGACGCAGCGCCAATGGCAAATAACATGGCAATACTCCAACAAGGCCGCGCATGGCGGCTCAAACGCTTGCCGCAAGGCGCAGCAAGCGGCGTGCCATGGCAAAAACCCAATAAAACCAGGCCTTGGCGCATCGATGCGGGTTCCGCGCACCCGGCAAGAGCTGCCGTCGGCGGCAGAATTTTCCGGCTCCGAGGCGCGGTCCGCTCGCATTGCCCGCCACGCGTCCGCGTGTTAGGCGGGATCACCCGTCGCCCCCTGAAGCCTTTCGGAACTGCGCTATGACTCAGTCATTCACCCCGCGTCCCCTCGTCATCGCTCCGTCGATCCTGGCGTCGGATTTCTCAAAGCTCGGCGAGGAGGTCCGCGCCGTCGACCAGGCCGGCGCCGACTGGATCCATCTCGACGTGATGGACGGACACTTTGTTCCCAACATCTCGTATGGCCCCGACGTCATCAAGGCGATGCGGCCGCACACCAAGAAGATCTTCGACGCCCATCTCATGATCTCGCCCTGCGATCCCTATCTCGAGGCGTTCGCCAAAGCGGGCTGCGACCACATCACGGTGCATGCCGAGGCCGGCCCGCATTTGCATCGCTCGCTGCAGGCGATCCGCGCGCTCGGCAAGAAAGCCGGCGTCTCGCTCAATCCGGCAACGCCCGTGAGCGCGATCGAATATGTGCTCGACCTGATCGACCTGGTGCTGGTGATGTCGGTCAATCCCGGCTTCGGCGGCCAGGCCTTCATCCGCTCGGCGATCGGCAAGATCTCCGACGTCAGGGCGATGACAGCGGGCCGCCCGATCGACATCGAGGTCGATGGCGGGGTTGCGCCCGATGTTGCGGGCCAGCTCGCCGCCGCCGGCGCCAATGCCTTCGTCGCGGGCTCTGCCGTCTTCAAGGGCGGCACCGTCGAGGCCTACAAGACCAACATCGCCGCGATCCGCCATGCGGCGGCCGAGGCGCGCGGCGAAGCGATCTAGCCGACTAAGGATTAGAACAACGCGGGCGGCGTCGCAGCGGCATCCGCCGTGTCGTCGCCCGCCTCCGTCGCCGGCACCAGCCGCGACGGCCGCACCACAGTCACCGTGCACGGCGCTTCGCCTGCGACCTTGGCCGAGACGCTGCCGAGCAGCGCACGCCGCACCGAGTTCTGCCGCGCGCCGATGATGATGTGGTCGACCAGATTGACCGCGGCGAATTCCAGGATGGCGGCGGCGGGATCGATCGCCTCGAGCACATGCACGGTCAGCCGCCCCTCCTCGAGCCTGAACGGCCGCGCCCAATGCTGGAGCGCCACCAGGCGGTCGACATGCTTGTTCTGACCCTGCTCGTCATGGGTGCGGTCGATCGCGAGGCGATTGAGCTTCAGCACATTGACGCAAGCGAGCCGCGCCGACGGCGACGTCGACAGCACCTGCTCGGCGGTGACGCGGATGGTCTCGTTCAGCGTCTCGGTCCCCTCGCCGAGATCGAGCGCAACGGCAACGATCGGGCTCGATGCGAGCTGCGCCGCGACATCAGACCTCGGCTGCGGTGGCGCCGCGCCGAGATTGAAGCGGCGGCGCCACACCGTGCCGAGCGGATCGCGATTGAGCCGTTGCGCCCGCGCCGTCAGCTTCACCTGCTCGGGATGGCCGAGATCGAAGGCGAGCTGCGCCGCAGTCGGATAGCGCGCCACTGGGTCGATCTCCAGACAGCGCAGCACGATCTCCTGCAACCAAAGCGGATAGTCGGGCTTCAGCTTGCGCGGCGGAATGGGATCGCGCCACAGCCGCCGGCGCATGCCGCGCAGGGTTTCGGTCTCGCCGAACGGACGGACCCCCGTGGTGAAGAAATACAGCAGCACGCCGAGAGAAAACAGATCGCTGCGCGGATCGTCGCGCACGCCGAGCAGGCGCTCCGGCGCCATATAGGGCGCGGTGCCGTAAGGCAGCCGGAACTCCTCCTGCAGCAAATCGGGCAGATGCTGGTGATGCGAGAGGCCGAAATCGATCAGCACCGCTTCGCCGCGCTCGCGGAACATGATGCTGCTCGGCTTGATGTCGTGATGGATGACGTTCTGCCGGTGCAGGCTTGCGAGCGCGGTCGCGACCTTGCCGCCGATCACCCTCACCTCCTCATACGGCAGCGGCAGGGCGTCGATCCGCTTGTAGAGCGTCTGGCCGGGGATGCGCTCCATCACCAGATAGGCCTGGCGCTCGAAATCGCCGGTGCCGAAACAGGCCGGCACGTGGGGCCCCGACAGTCGCGGCAGGATCATCTGCTCCATCTCGAAGCTGACGATGGCGGCCGGATCCTCGCCCTCCGAGGTGAGCGGCACCTTCATCAAAAGCGGCACGGTGATGCCCGGATGGGTGACGGTCCACAGCGTCGCCATGCCGCCGCGGTGCACGCGCTCACCGATGGTGAAGCCATCGATCTCGGCGCCCGGCTGCATCGTCAGCGCCGCCATCGGCATTACCTGCCAATCGAAAGACGATCGGCGAGCCAGAGCGGCAGGCCGTTGGCCTTGATCCGCGCGGCGGCAGTCGCGACGTCATAGGGCACGCGGTGATAGGTGATCTCGCGGCTTGCGGTCTCGAACATCGCAAACGAAGCCGCGGGATCGCCGTCGCGCGGCTGGCCGACCGAGCCGAGCACGGCGAGCCAGCGCCGCCCCGTCAACAATTGCACCGCGACGCCCGCGGTCGGAACGAAGCTCGTCATCTTCGCGGTCGAGGACATCGAGTAGAGGCCCGGACGATGGATATGGCCGCAGAAGGTGATCTGCAATTCGGTTGCCATCATGCTGCGCGCGGCATCAGCGGTGTCACGGACGTAGCGCCACTTCACGGGGTCGGATGCCTCGGAATGCACGTAGAGCCGGTTGTCCTCTTCCCGTGACATCGGAAGCTCGGCGAGGAACTGCTTCTGCTCGCCACTGAGCCGGCCGCGAGTCCAGTCGATCGCGGCCTGCGCGTCGGCATTCATGCTGTCGCTCGGCACGCCGATCGCATTGTCATGGTTGCCGCGCACCGCGATCGCGCCCTTCGCGACGAGGTCCATCACCGTGTCGACGGCCCATTCCGGATCGGCGCCATAGCCGACGATATCGCCGAGGCAGATCAGCCGCTCGGCGCCGCGCGCACGCGCGGCATCCAGGCAGGCCGCGAAGGCCTGCCGGTTGGCATGAATATCGGCAAAGAGTGCAAGCCGCATCGTGGTCCGTACCGCTGATCCGTGCCCGATATCAAGCACACGCGGCCCCGGGCTCGCAATCGGGCCAAAGGCATCAGATGGTCAGAGGATGTTGGAAGAAAGGTCGGTTAGTGCTTGCACACCTGCACGCCCCGCAGCAGCAGGGCGATCAGGGCGTCGATCCGCGACGGGCATTCGGGCTTGGCCCATTCCTCGGCATGCGCCGGGTGATGGTAGCGGACGGTTGCGTCGAACACGGCCCGCGCGGTCGTCTTCACATTGTCGACCTCGAACACGCCCTGCGCGACACCATCTGACAGGATCTTCGCGATCAGATCGACCTGCTTGTCCTTGTAGGCTTCCACCACCTCACGCGCGCCCTGGGCGAGCGCGAGATAGGTCGCGAACATCTCGGGATCGTCGCACACCTTCTTCTGCTTGATCGTAAAGGCGGTGCGCAGCCATTTCTCCAGCCGCTCCGGCGCAGGGCCATCGCCGGCTGCGAGCTTGCACAGCGGCTCGTTGGCGCGGTCGAGCCAGCGTTTGGCGACCGCGTCACGGAGCGAAGCTTTGCTCGGGAAATGGCGGTACACGCTGCCGTGGCTGACATCCAGCGCGCGGGCAACGTCGACAACGGTGGCCTTGGCGAGCCCGAAGCGCCTCAAGACATCCTCGGTTGCTTCGAGGATCCGCTCGGGTGTCAAAACCACCGCCTCGTTCATGCGTTTACCGTCTGGTTATCGCTGTCCTGCCCGCGGCTGAACTTGGCGGCCTGGGCTGCCAAATGGCGGGCGACGCGAAGGTTGAGCCACTGTTGAATCTGGGCGGTCAATTGAAAGATTTCTATCGTCATGGAGGTAGTCCTTCGAGGTAGTCAAATTAAGTACGGCTCCCCCGGCCAAACGCCGGAACAGCCACTGGGCGCCCTCCTCCCTTGGGCTGTTGAATATATACACCATCCCGCTGACAGATTTCAATATCTGTCAGACAAACTTTGCGAGATGACAGCTATGCGATCCGGACGGGCCCGCCGGGCCGTGCGGCCGGCCGTATGGCGCGCTACACCGTTCCGTGAGCAGCGGCGCGATCTGCCGGCCCGGTGCCTATGTCTCGCTACGGCACCCCCGGGAGAGCCCCGTATGGATCGTCCAATGACCTTCAAGGAGATCGCCAAGATCACCGCGGGCGCGGTGGTCTCGCTCGTCATCGTCGGGTGGCTGATGGTTCTCGCGATCGCATTCCTGACGGTGCTCTGAGGCCGCCTCACAGCACGGAACCGGACTCCGGAATCGAAAGGGGCCGCTTCACGCAGCGGCCCCTTTGCCGGGAAAATGGCTTGGGGATGAAATCTAGCCCCGGTTATCCACAGACTACACGGTTCAGGGAATTGAGGAATTCCGGTTGACTACTGTCCACCCCGCTGACCGATTATTGGCGATCCCTATTTTTATGCCATTCGCCGGGTGCTCGCCCCCTATTGCTGCGCGTCCTTGGGCGGCATCCGGGGCGGTGGCAGCGGCGTGAAGACCGATCCTTGCGCGCCGGCCGGCGGAGGCACGAAGGTCCCGGTCGTGGAGTCGCCGCCGGTGGTTTCCAGAATCGTCTTCGGGGTGATGTACTCCCTGACGAAATCCATGATGGTCCCGTCGCCGCCGCCGAAATCGGCTGCCCGTCCGCCCTGCGGATGCCCGGCCTTGATCTCGTTGTCGGCGGTGTGGGTCTGCTCGGCCAACGCGTCGCTGTAGGGAATCCGGAAGGCGCGCGGCACCGCGCTCGGCCGGTTGTCTTCATCGATCTCCTCAACCCAGAGATAGATCGAGCCCGGATCGCCCTCCAGCGAATGCGGCTCCACGATCCGCGTCGACAGCAGCTTGAAATTCGTCGGCAGCTTTTCCGCGGAGGCCCAGCCGAGCAGGCCGCGCATGCCGCCGAAGCTGACGAAATAGAACGCGCTGGTCACGACGATCACGACAGCCTTCAGCGACCAGTGCAGCCGCGCATAGACCAGCACGATCAGCAGCAGCGCGCCGACTGCCGCGTAGGCCACCGCAAGCGTGAGGATCACTGACTGCAAGCTAATCATTGCGGAGCACCCTCACGCCGGATTTCGGGACGCCGGTGTTCGGATCGAGGTCGGCGCCGTTGCGCCAGCTGCTGCGGAAGGTTTCCAGCAGCGATTTCGGCCGCCGGTCGACGTTGATCACCTTGCCCTCGGCATCGAGACGAAACCTGACCGCAGTCTTCTCGTCGCCGGTGTGGTCGACGGTTAGCTTGTCGTCGAAGATCACCTGCGCCGTTGGATTGAGCTTCTGCACCTTCACATTGGCCTGTACCGGCTCGCCGGTCGTCGCCTGGAAATGCGAGACGTTGACGGTGTATTCGCCGGCGACGATGCCGCGCAAGGTGACGATCTCCTCGCGGATCGGTGACGCAATCTTCTTGCCGTTGACCACGATGAAGTCGTTGGCGCCGCCGCGATCGTCGCGATCGAGTGTCAGGAAGCCGGCCTCGCGATGCCGGTACCAGGCGATGTTGCCGGCCGGGTCCTGCACGAACAGGTCGAGATCATCGGGATGGTTGTCCGGCCAGTCCATCGTGATGATGAACTCGGCCTTGGAGTCGATCTTGCCTTCCTTGGAATCCGGCGACACCGAAAGCAGCGCGAGGAAGAACAGGAAGGCGATCACCTGCAGCGCCTTGAACAGCATGACACCGAGCGGATCAAACGGCTCCTCGCGCGGATAGAGCCCGAACTCGTCCATCATGGCGACGTTCCGAGGCGACGCTCCAACGCCGGGGTGACGTGCGTCTCGGTCAGCACCACCGCGTCGGAGAACACCCGCTGGGTCGCAGAATCCAGCATGTAGTACTGGATCCGGACCAGAATCGATCCGATCAGACCGGCCAGCGTCGTGTACATCGCGACCGCCATGCCGTCGCTCATCAGGCCCATCGACGATTTCATCGCGACCTTGTCGGCGGCATCGAGGGAGGCGATCGGCGCCAGCATGATGATGAAGCCGATGATGGTGCCGAGCAGGCCGAGCTTCATCAGCGTGTCGGAGACGAAGGCGCCAAATCCGTTGGAGCCGCGCAGGCGGTCGGCCAGCGTCCGCAGCAGCAGGGTCTGGTCGATGCGGCCCTTGGCTTGCGCATCGGCCTTCTGCACCAAGCTCTTGATGTGATCGGTGACGAGGCCACCGGGCAGGCCGCGCGCATCCGATGCCAGCACCTTGGCACCATCGGGCGCGGCGAGGATCGCGCGGCAGCCGCGCGCGACCTCCCCTTCCCGCGCAATCGCCCGCGTCCGCCAGAAGCAATGGATGCAGGTGACGATGTAGAGCACGGCGATGACGCTGGATATGTAGGTGCGATCGGAATTGACCATCAGGCGGATCAGCCCGTAGCGCCACAGCAGGAAGGCGGCGAACACCGAAAGGCCGGTGAAGATCATCCAGAGCAGCAGGACGCTGCGCTCCGCCGCATCCGTGCCGGCCGATGCGGCGGCGCCGACCTTGGCATTCATGCTGCGTGAGCTCCCTGTGACGATTGTTCCATGAGGCCCCGCGACGGCCTCGCCTCCCGTTAGAGCAGAGCCTGTGGGCGCCGTCCAAAGACATCTGCCCAAGTTTCGTCGGGCAAATTTCCCGACCTGCATCGCTGGGCATGCTTGCACTTGCCGGGAACGGGGTTGCTGTTACGCTTCGCCCCTCCTTCTGGATCGTGCTCCGGCTGTGGAGTGATCGCATGCGCCTCGTGCTTCAACTGGTCGCCCGCCTGCTCGTCATCGTCGCGCTGTGCCTCGGCGCGGCCACCGTCTGGGCCACGATCGATGCCTATCGCAGCGTCGATCGCGCCACGTCGGCGTCCGCCGAACGGGTCTCGCAGGCGCTCGAAGCGCTGTATTGGCGCGAATTGCTGCTGCGCAGCAACCGGATGCGCGAGCAACTGCTGCCGGCGCCGGACTGGCGCACCATCGAAACCATGGGACTGATCGCGCCGGGGATCTGCGTGCAGTTCGAACCGGCCGGCGCCTTCGAGAAGCCGCTCTGCGGCCAGAGCAAGGGGATCGGCAAGGCGCCGCCGCGCTGGTTCGCGGCAACCGTGCAGACCGTGCTCGGCGATCATGCCACCGTCGAGCGGCCGATCAGCGCCCGCACTGCCACCGCCGGAACCGTCCACGCTATCTCCGATCCGGACGCCGCGATCGCGCTCGCCTGGCAGCACATCCTCGACAACATCCATGTCGCGCTGCTGATGGCGCTCGCCATCGCGCTGCTGGCCTCGCTCGCGATCGCGCACACGCTGGCGCCCGCCCACTCGATCGTGTCGGCGCTGCGGCGCATGGCCGAAGGCGAGTACCGCACGCCGCTGCCCCGCGTCCGCTCGATGGATCTCGCGATGATCGGACGCGCTGTCGGCGATCTCGGCGACCGCCTCGCGCAGGCCGAGGAGGAGCGCACGATGCTGACGCGGCGGCTACTCGAAATCCGCAGCGACGAACGCCGCGCGCTGGCCCGCGAGTTGCACGACGAGTTCGGCCAAAATCTCACCGCGATCCTGGCCTTCGCCACCACGATCGAGGCAAGTGCCGGCGACAAATACGCCGCCGGCACCGAAATTGCGCAGGATGCGCGGATGATCTCGCAGGCGACGCGCCGCATCATCGCCTGCCTGCGCGATACGTTGAACCGGCTGCGCCATCCGCCGGCCGAAGAGCTCGGGCTGGAGGCAAGCCTGGTCGATCTCGTCGACAGCTGTCGATCGCGCACGACGCAGCCGATGATCCAGCTCGATCTGCAGGGCGACCTCGCCGACATCAGCGGCACGGTCGCCGCGACCGCCTATCGCATCGCGCAGGAGTGCCTGACCAATGCGCTGCGTCACAGCTCAGCGCGCGAGATCGTGCTGCGGATCGAGCGGCGCACCGGAGCCGAGAACGCGCTCTTGGTGCGGGTCGAGGACGACGGCGGCGGCGATGCGGTCAAGGTCGCGCAGTCCGCGGGCTTCGGCCTCACTGGCGTCAGCGAGCGCGTGGCAGCGCTCGGCGGTTCGCTGTCGATCGCGGCCGCCCGCCGCGGCCTCTCGGTCGCCGCCACGATTCCACTCGCCGCCTGAGATGACGACCGTGTCGACGACAACTGTAAAGACTCGCGACATCTCGATCCTGCTGGTGGACGATCATCCCGTCGTCCGCCAGGGCTACCGGCGCGTGCTCGAGCATCAAGACGATTTTCGCGTCGTCGCCGAGGCCGACAACGCCGCCAATGCCTATCGCGCGTTCAAGTCGCACCAGCCCGATGTGGTGGTGATGGACATCTCTATGCCCGGCGCGAGCGGACTGGAAGCGATCCGCAACATTCGCGCGCGCGATGCCGACGCCCGGATCCTAGTGTTCAGCATGCACAGCGAGGCCGCACAGGTGAAGGCGGCGTTCGGCGCCGGTGCCTCTGGCTTCGTCACCAAGGGCAGCGAGCCGGCCGAACTGATCGCAGCGATCCGCCAGGTGGCGCGCGGCGAGCATGCGATGAGCGACGACGTCGCCCGGGTGCTCGCGCTGGAGAGCCTGGTGCCGTCCAAATCGGCGCTCGACCAGCTCGGCGAGCGGGAGATCGAGATCCTCCGGCAGTTCGCGGCAGGCCACACCAAGGAACAGATCGCTGTAAACCTCAACCTCAGCACCAAGACCGTGCAGAACTACCACTATCTGATCAAGGCCAAGACCGGCATGCGGACCGATGCCCAGCTGGTCCGCCTGGCCGTCGAATGCGGGCTGGCCAACCTCTAGCCATCTCGTAGCCCGGGTGAGCACAGCAACACCCGGGATCGGCCCGCGAGGCCCCGGATATCGCTTGCGCTCATCCGGGCTACGGCGGCCGCGCCGGCTATTTTGGCCGGTTTTCCGCACTATATTCTCCTTGTGAGCGGCCCCGCCCCGCTCGAATCGGAGCTCGCGATGATCCCCCGTTATACCCGCCCGGAAATGGCTTCGATCTGGGAGCCGCAGACGCGTTTCAAGATCTGGTTCGAGATCGAGGCGCATGCCGCCGACGCGCTGGCCGAGCTCGGCGTGATCCCCAAGGAAGCCGCTAGGACGATCTGGGCCAAGGGCAAGGACGCCACCTTCGACGTCGCGCGGATCGACGAGATCGAGCGTGAGACCAAGCACGACGTCATCGCCTTCCTGACCCATCTCGCCGAGATCGTCGGCCCCGAGGCGCGCTTCGTGCACCAGGGCATGACTTCCTCCGACGTGCTCGACACCTGCCTCAACGTCCAGCTCAAGCGCGCCGCCGACCTCTTGATCGCCGATCTCGACAGGGTGCTGGCGGCGCTGAAGATGCGCGCCTTCGAGCACAAGATGACGCCGACCATCGGCCGCTCCCACGGCATCCATGCCGAGCCGGTCACGTTCGGCCTCAAGCTCGCCTATGCCCATGCCGAGTTCGCGCGCGCTCGCGCCCGCCTGGTCGCCGCGCGCGACGAGATCTCGACCTGCGCGATCTCGGGCTCGGTCGGCACCTTTGCCCAGATCGACCCGCGGGTCGAAGAGCACGTCGCGAAGGCGATGGGCCTGCGGCCGGAGCCGGTCTCGACGCAAGTGATCCCGCGCGACCGCCACGCAATGTATTTTGCCACCCTCGGCGTGATCGCCGCTTCGGTCGAGCGGCTTGCGGTGGAAGTGCGCCATTTGCAGCGCACCGAGGTGCTGGAAGCGGAGGAGTTCTTCTCCGAGGGCCAGAAGGGCTCGTCGTCGATGCCGCACAAGCGCAATCCGGTGCTGTCGGAGAACCTCTCCGGCCTGGCGCGCATGGTGCGCGCCTATGTGACGCCGGCGCTGGAAAACGTCGTGCTGTGGCACGAGCGCGACATCTCGCACTCCTCGGCCGAGCGCATGATGGCCCCCGACGCCACCGTGACGCTCGACTTCGCGCTGGTCCGGCTCGCCGGCCTGATCGAGAAGCTGCTGGTCTATCCGCAGAACATGCAGAAGAACCTCGACCGGCTCGGCGGCCTCGTGCATTCGCAGCGCGTGTTGATCGCGTTGACCCAGAAGGGCGCCAGCCGCGAGGACGCCTACAAATTCGTGCAGCGCAACGCGATGCCGGTCTGGCGCGGCGAAGGCGACTTCCAGACGCTGCTGAAGAACGACCCCGACGTGAAGAAATACCTGACGGACGCCGAGATCGAGGAGAAGTTCGACCTCGGCTATCACCTCAAGCACGTCGACACGATCTTCCAGCGGGTGTTCGGCGAAGCGTGAACACTCCGTAGCCTGGATGGAGCGCAAGCGAAATCCGGGGATCTTGCCGCGGATGCAGACCCCGGATTGCGCTGCGCTCCATCCGGGCTACGGGCTGGATTCCACAGTTCGCAGTTGCGAATTGCGGCTCGAATCGCCCCGGAATGACGGTCGCTTTCGCGTGACAAGCCGGCGGGTTACGCTACGCTGACCCGCCCTACACGGTTCACTACAAAGCTCACAAGAAACGGACGCTCCACATGCCCATCGTCAATCGCGTTGCCGCCCTCTCGGATGAAATGGCCGCCTGGCGCCATGACTTCCACGAGAACCCCGAACTGCTCTACGAGGTCCACCGCACCGCCGGCATCGTCGCCGACAGACTGCGCGAGTTCGGCTGCGACGAGGTGGTGACGGGGATCGGGCGCACCGGCGTGGTCGGCGTGATCCGCGGCCGCAAGTCCGGTTCGGGCAAGACCATCGGGCTGCGCGCCGACATGGACGCGCTGCCGATCGCCGAGGCCTCGGGCGTCGCCTACGCCTCCAAGGTCCCCGGCAAGATGCACGCCTGCGGCCACGACGGCCACACCGCTATGCTGCTGGGCGCCGCGAAATATCTCACCGAGACCCGCAATTTCGACGGCACCGCGGTCGTGATCTTCCAGCCCGCCGAGGAAGGCGGCGCCGGCGGCAAGGCGATGGTCGACGATGGGCTGATGACCCGCTGGGGCATCCAGGAGGTCTATGGCCTGCACAACATGCCCGGCCTGCCCGAGGGCTATTTCGCGACCACGCCCGGCCCGATGCTGGCCTCGTCGGACACCTTGAAGATCGTCGTCCACGGCAAGGGAGGCCACGCCGGCGCCGCCCCGCACGAGGCGGTCGACAGCGTGCTGATCGGCGCCCAGATCATCAATGCGCTGCAATCGATCGTGTCGCGCAATGTCGATCCGCTGAAATCCGCGGTCATCTCGATCACCATGTTCGAGGCCGGCGCCGCGTTCAACGTGATCCCGGAGACCGTCACGCTGGGCGGCACCGTGCGCACGCTCGATCCCGGCGTGCGCGATCTGGTCGAGCGCCGGATCGGCGAGGTCGCCTCCAACATCGCCAAGGCCTATGGCGGATCGGCGGAGACGGACTATGGGCGCATGTATCCGGTGACGCTGAACCACGCGCGCGAGGCCGGCATCGCCGCCGAGGTCGCCCGCGATGTGGCGGGCGCCGAGCGCGTCAACGACAATCTGGTGCCGGTGATGGGCGCCGAGGATTTCGCGTTCATGCTGGAGGCGCGCCCCGGCGCGTTCGTCTTCCTCGGCATGGGCGACGGCCCGATGTGCCACCACCCGGCCTACAAGTTCAACGACAACATCCTCGGCCACGGCGCATCGTACTGGGTACGGCTGGTCGAGAAGCAGATGCCGGCGGGTTAGCACCGCTTGCGCAATCGATGAACGGCGAACGATCCGGCCGCGATCCATCGCGGCCGGATCATTTACGTCAACGCGGTTGCTGTTGCGTGGTGCAGTGAATGCCGCCACCACCGGCCGCGATGCCGTCGATGTTGAGCTGGATGATCTCCCGGTCCGCAAACAGCTCGCGCAGGATATCGCGCGCGTTGCGGTCCGCGGTCGCGTCGCCGAACTCGGGCGCGATGACGGCGCCGTTGCAGACGTAGAAATTGATGTAGCCGGCGGCGAAGTCCTTGCTGCCGTGCTTTGGACGCACCGTCGACGGGCCCTGCAACACCACGACATCCAGACGCCGGCCCTTCGCATCGACAGCGCCGCGCAGGATATCGAGCTGTCGCCTGGTCACCGCGTGATCGAACGACGACGGGTCTAGTTCCAGGCCAGCCACGACCACACCGGGACCGGCAAAGCGTGCGTAGAAGTCGGTATGGCCGTCGGTGATGTCCTTGCCGGCGATGCCGGGCAGCCAGATGATCTTTTCCAGCCCGAGCAGGCGAGACAATTCGGCCTCGCATTTGTCCTTCGACACACCCGGATTGCGATTTGGGTTGAGGACGCAGCTCTCGGTGATGATCGCCGTCCCCTCACCGTCGACTTCGATCCCGCCGCCTTCCAGTACCAGACCCGCCTTGATGAACGTCGCCTTCGCGGCACGCGCGACATGCGCGGCGACCTCGGCATCGAGCGCATGGCGTTGCTTGTTGCCCCAGCCGTTGAAGTTGAAACCGACCGCGCCAAGCTGTCCCGACGGGTCCCTCACAAACACCGGTCCGGTGTCGCGCATCCACACGTCGTCGACCGGTTGCACGACGAGGCTGACCGCTGGGCCGCAGAGCCGCGCGGCAATCTCGCGGTCCTCCTCGCGCACCAGCATGTTGACGCGTTCATAGGCCGCGATCGCCTTGGCAATGTTGGCGAGATTTTCCCGCGCCACCGGAAGCAGCCTGCCGCCCCAGATCGCCGCGCTGGCGCCGAAGGCCATCCAGGTCGCGGCATGCGGCGTGCCCTCGTCCGGCATCCGCCAGTTCACATTGTCCCGCGCAAGATCGTCCACGAGCGTCCTGGCCGCGATGGCCCTCCCGGATTGACCGCCAGACTAGCGCCGGCGCCGGTGCGATGCCATCACCTGGCAGTCAAGACTCGGCAGTCATCCGCTCGTCCTCGGCGTCGCCGCCCGCGCCGCCTCTTGGGCGCCGTCGACCTCGCCCGCCCCCATCATCCGCGCGGCGACCCGGTCGCGCTTGACGAAATGATGGAAGGCGACCGCCGCGAGGTGCAGCACGATCAGCGCGAGCAGGACGTAGGCGAAGAAGATGTGACGGTGCTCAAAGGCATCCGCCGCCGCCTTGTCCGGCGAGGTGATCTGGGGAACGTGGAACAGGCCGAAGAAGCTCGAATAGTCCTGGTCGCGGGATCCGGAATGCGCCCAGCCCAGCATCGCGACCAGGATGGTGACGGCATAGAGCGCGCCATGGCTGACGCGGGCGGCGATCCGCTGCCAGCTGGGCACGTCGGGCGGCAGCGCCGGCGTCGGGTTGACGCCGCGCCAGAGCAGCCGCAGCACGGTCAGCAGCAGCACCATGTAGCCGATATCGGCATGGATCGACCGGTAGAAGAACTTGTCCGCCCGCGCCGGGAAGTGGTTCATCCACCAGCCATAGGCCAGCATGCCGATGATGGCGATGCCCAGCACCCAGTGGAACGCACGGGCGAGCGAGCCCCAGCTTGCGGTGGTATTGCGGATCATGGTCGAATCGCCCCGTTTGGATTTCGCACGTCGCAGCAATAGCTTGCCGTGATACTTGCAGGGATAGGTCAAGACCATATGAAATTCCCGCCTTCACCGCCTTTTGTCGGCCGCAGAGGCCGGGTAGCCAAAAACAACTGAATGGTAACCCTGCCTCGGATAGACTTTTCACCGTGTCCACTCCCCCGACCATCCTCGTCTTCGATTCCGGCCTCGGCGGCCTCACCGTGCTGCGCGAGATCGTCCGCGCCCGGCCTGACGCGCACTATGTCTATGTCGCCGACGACGCTTTCTTCCCCTATGGCCACCACACCGAGGACGAGATCATCGCCCGGGTGGTGCCGCTGGTCGGCGAGCTGATCGAGGCCCATGCGCCCGACCTCGTCGTGATCGCCTGCAACACGGCATCCACCCTTGTCATGTCGCATCTGCGCGACGCCTACCGCCTGCCCTTCGTCGGCACGGTGCCGGCGATCAAGCCGGCCTGCGCCTCGTCGAAAACCAGGCGCGTCTCGGTGCTCGGCACCAGAGGCACCGTGAAGCGCGAATATACCCGCAAGCTGATCTCGGATTTCGCGCAGGGCTGCGAAGTGACCCTGGTCGGCTCCGGCGAGCTGGCTTCGCTCGCCGAGGCCGCCCTGAGCGGCCAGATCGTGCGCGACGAGGACATTGCCGCCGAGCTGGCGCCCTGCTTTGTCGGCGATGGCGCCAATGACCCTGCCCGCACCGACACCGTTGTGCTCGCCTGCACGCATTATCCGCTGCTGCTGGAACGGCTGACCAGGCTCGCGCCCTGGCCGGTCGACTGGATCGATCCGGCGCCCGCGATCGCCCGCCGCGTCGCCGATTTGCTCGGTCCTGCCGGCAAGGAGAGCGACGAGGCCGGCGCCGAGATGATCTTCACCTCAAAGCGCCCGCACAGACTGACCGAAGCGCTGACGCCCTTCTTCGGCGGCCGTGTCCCGGCCTGATCCTTTTCGCCGTCACCATGTGCTGCTAGCTTCCCCTCGCCTCATCGAGGGAGCACCGCATTGACCTCAGCACCGCTGACGCCGCTCAACCGCCTGCGCCAGGCGTGGCGCGACAAGCGCCCGACCTTCGGCGCGATCGCGACCATTCCAAGCATCCAGACCGTGCAGATCATGGCGCAGTCGCTGGACTGGATCATCGTCGATCTCGAGCACGGCCCGATCGACCTCGGCACCGCGCATGCGATGATCGTGGCGACCTCAGGCACGCCTTGCGTGCCGATGGTGCGGATCGCCGCCAACGAGCCGCACCTCGCCAAGGCGCCGATGGACATCGGCGCGCTCGGCATCAACTTCCCGATGATCTGCAATCGCGTCGACGCCGAGAAGGCCGCGCGCAGCGTACGCTATCCGCCGAAGGGCGACCGGCTCTGGGGCCCGTTCCATGCGCCGTTCCGCTGGGGCGTCTCGATGAACGACTACATGGCGACCGCCGACGACGACATGATCTGCATGATCACGATCGAGCATGTCGATGCAGTGAACAGGATCGACGAGATCATGGCGACACCAGGCATCGACCTAGCGGTGATCGGGCCCGGCGATCTCGCCACCTCGATCAACAAGCGCGGCCTTCCCGACGATCCCGAAGTGGTTGCGCTGATGCAGCGCGCCGAACAAGGCATCCTGAAGAGCGGCGTGCCGATCGGCGGCGTCGCGCGCACCGCCGAGCAGGCCAATGCGATGATCGAGCGCGGCTACCTCGCGCTTGCGCTCGGCTTCGACTGGTCGCTGTTCCAGCGCGGCATCGCCGCCGCGTTCGCCGGGATCAAGCGGTAGCGTCTTTTTTCTTGAGCATGATCTTTTCGGAAAACCGTTACACACTTTTCCGGATCATGCTCTAGATCGTCGCGAGATAAAGGCTCGGATCGAAATATTGCGTGGCCGGCGTCGCGGCCGCGAGCGGCGCCTCGGTCGTGAAGAAATCGCTGACCTGCTGCAGCCATCTCGCCACCGTGCCGTCGGCATAGAGCCGCTTCCACTCTCGCGACGAGAACATCTTCTGCGCCGCCAGCGCCTCCTCGATATCGGCGATCGACGCCTGCGGATAATGGTTCTTCTGCAGCGTACCGGCCACGGCCTTGCCGTTGCGCAGCATGTGGTCGTTGGCGTCGGCCCAGCCGCGGATGATCCGGGCGAAGACGTCGCGGTTGGCGGCGAAATAGTCCTGCCGGGCGACCCAGCCCCCAACGACGGCGGATTGCGGATAGTAGGCGGATGCGTCGACCAGCTTGACGGCGCCGGGGACCTTTTCGCGCACCGTGATATTGAACGGAACCCACAGCGCGACGGCAGACACCTCGCCTGCGATGAATGCGTCCACCGCCGTGGACATGTTGCTGTTGACGATCTCGACATCAATTGCCGCGAGGCCGTTGGCGCGCAGCGCACGATCGAGGAAGATGTGGGCCGTGGTCATCCTGGCGGTCGCAATGCGCTTGCCGCGAAGGTCGGCGAATGTCGTCACGCCCTTGTCCGGCCGCACCCAGAGCTGCGCGGTCGCGATCTCGATATCGTTGACAAGAAACGCGGTGTAACCGCCGCGCGGCAGCAGGCTCGAGATGACGCCGCCCGCCGAGAGCACGTCGAGCTTGCCGGCAGTCATCGCCTGCACCACCTCAAAACCGGTGTTGAACTCGACCAGATCGAAATCGATCCCTTCCTTGTCGAACGAGCCGCGATCGAGGCCGGTGAGAATTTGGCCGTCGACGGCGACGACATGGAGATAGCCGAGCCGCAGCCGGGCTCGCTCTCGCGCGATCGCTGGCGTCCCGAGCGCGGCTGCACTCAGCGCCGCGCCGATGCCTCCGCCGAGGATACGTCGCCGGCTGATCTTGCGGGACGGCAGGCAGGCCTCGATCGGCATCTCAGTGCACCGCATGATCGAGCAGCGTTTGCTGAACGGCATCGCGCAGCCGTTCGGCATGGTATTGCGCGACGCCGTCTCCGGGATATTCGGCCAAGAAGTCGGCAATGTGCAGCAGCGCCGTGGCGGGTTCCCCGCCGCGGATCGCAGCGTAGACGGCCTCCCAGAATGCGCAGAACGCCAGCTTGGAATCACCGCGCGCGCCGCAGAGCTCATAGACCGTGATCGCCTCGGCAAAGCCCTTCGGCCGGATCTGGTCGACGCTGCGGAACGCGAATTTGTGCTCGGCGCGCGCCCGCACGGCCGCGCTGACCAGGACTTGCGTGCCGTAGTTCTTGTTGAGCCCTTCGAGCCGCGAGGCCAGATTGATGGTGGCGCCGAGCGCGGTGTAGTTCATGCGGTCGGCGGAGCCGACATTGCCGACCACGGCGTCACCGAGATGCAGGCCGAACCGCGTGGTGTAGGCCGGCCAGCCCTCGCTGCGGAACGCCCGGTTGAGCTCGGCGTTGCGCTGCAGGCAGTCCAGCACCGCCTCGCAGGCATGAATGACGTGATCGTCGTCGTCGTCCGGCGCATTCCACAGCGCCATCACGGCATCGCCAATGAATTTGTCGATGGTGCCATGGTGCTTCATGATCGCCTCCGACATCGCGGCGAAATAGCGCGAGGTGAAGATCATCACCTGCGACGGATCCGCCTTCTCCGTCTTCGCGGTGAAGTCGGCGACGTCGGTGAACAGCACCGTGACCTCGCGCCTGACGCCGCCGAGCTGCAACGAGGCCCCGGACGCCATCAGCTGACGCACGATCGGCTGCGGAATGAAGCTGGAGAAGTTGCGCACGACGGTGCGCATCGTGAACACCGAACGGCCGAGCTCGTCGATCTCGTCGATGGCCGATTGCATGCGCGGCCGGTCGGCGAGCTGAAAGCGCTGGATCTCGTCGGTCTGCCGCACCAGTTCGCGCAGCGACCGGGCGAGCAGCGAGCCGAGCCAGAACGCGAACGGCAGCATCGCGATCACAAAGCCGAGCGCGACGGCGAACAGCGCGCGCCGCTCCGAGATGATCCTGGCAAAGAATTCATCGAGCGGGGCGATCACCGCGAGGCGGATGTTGGCAGCCCCCGCCGTCTCGATGCGGTGAAAGGCTGCGACCAGCGTCCGCCCGTCGGCGTCGGTGAAGAACTGCTGTGCGCTGCCATCGCTGCGCCAGGACGCAATCGCCGCGGACAGGCCGGGAAGCTTGAGGGCGTCGATGCGGGGCAGCGCGTCGCGGCGCTCAGCCATCAGATCGCGCATCTCGGGATGGCCGACGATGCGGTCGGCGTCGTTGAACAGGAACGCCAGCCCGGATTTGCCGAGCTTTTGCCGACTCAGCATCTCCTCGAGCCGATTGAGCAGGAGATCGGCAGCCACCACCCCGCGGCGCCCCTCCTTGAGCGGGATGCGCAGCGTGTAACCGGGCTCGCCGGTCGCATAGAACACATAGGGCCCGGTGAGCAGCGTCTTGCGATCCTTGAAGGCCTCGACATACCAGGGACGCTGCCGCGGGTCGTAGCTGTCAGGTCCTGCGACCTGCGCGACCTGGATCAGGTTTTCCGACAGGAACAGCGTCACCGGCGCTGCCGCGGCCGCCCCCGTGCGGGCGATCACGACCACGCGGTAGACGGCGTCGGCGTCGACATTCAGCGCCGCACGGAATTGCGGCTTGGCGCGATCGATGACGTCCATCTCCAGGAACGAGCCGTCTTCGTATCCGACATAGAGATTGAAGATCTGCGGATTGTTGCGCAGCATCGAGGCGAGCAGGCCGTAGAGCCGGCCGTTGTCGGCGATGTCGGCTTCCTGGATCGCCGGAAGCCCCGCCAGAATCTCGAGATTGTCGCGCACATTCTTGAACTGCGCGTCGATGCGGTCGGCGCCGAGTTGCCCGACCTTGTCGATGAAGGTGCTCGCGGCCATCTGCGTGATCGAGGAGACCCGCCTGAAGCTCAGATAGACCAGCGTCAAGCCAACGACCAGCACAGCGGCGATGAACACCGTGATGATCGAGGTGCGGAAACCGATCCGAACCGGCCGCCGGCTGGTCGCGCGCGCATCACTCATCGGGTCTGTCGTTCACCTCCTCTAATATTTCCGCACGATCGGCTTCGCCGAGGCAGGCTCCGGCGCGGCCGGCGAGATCGCGAAGGTGACCCAGGTGTTCCAGCCTTCGGGACGGTTCTCGGCCGCGAACTCCTTGTAGCCCTTGATGTTGAGATAGCCCTGCATGTCACCCACCGGGAACATGAAGCCGACCTGCGGACCGACGCCGGCGATGCGCGAGCGGAAGCCCCCAAGCGTGGCCCCCGGCCCCATGTCGTCGGAGATTTGCTGCATGACATAGCCGACGAGGCCGAGTTGGACATTCGGCGTGAAGAAGTGCGACGCACCCCAGTCGAAATGGAAGTCGACGCCGCTCTGATACTGCGTGTCGGGATTCTTGAAGTTGTAGGTGAAGCCGACGACGCCGGAGAATTCATTGCCGCTGTGCGGATTGAAGTAAGTGTAGCCGCCGCCAAAATCCATCGCGCCATGCCCGATGCCGATATTGGCGAGACGCGCGGGATCATACGCCCCGACCGGGATGTCGCCAGTCGCATAGAGCAGGATGTTGTTGACGCCCTTGTTCCACTTTAACGTGACCTGCGGAATGACGTCGCCGATATCGGTCAGCGCCTCGGAGCGCGACAGGTTGATGGTGTTGCCAAGCGGGCCGGTCAGGGACGCGGCGACCGAGGCATTGTTGCGTCCACCAAAGGCGAGCAAGCTGACCGAGCCGACGGCACCGAGGCCGGGCACCGCAAAAGTGTAGGTCGGCCCGAAAATCGCCAGGTCGCCCTGCCCGCCAATGCCGAGATCGATGCGCCCGCCGCGCGGAAAGCGTGCGCCGGCGGCGGAGGAGACCTCGGTATGGTAGTAGACCGTCGCCCACGACCAACCCGGCGTTCCCGGCACCGCGGCGAGGCTGCCGAAATTGCCCGGCAGCCAGAAACTGATGCCGCCTTCATCGGCGACCGCGGCACGCGGAGCCGCAAGCAAGGCGAACGCGCAGGCAACACCGAGTGCAGCTGACTTACGATGGTTGGTGATGCTCATGGTGCCTCCCAGATCTGCAAAACGCGATAGTCATTGCGCACCAAACCCATGTCAGCTCGCCGGCTGCGGCCGGACCGTGTCGTTCCAGCCCTTGGGCTTCACGCTTATTGGGTCACCTCGAAGCTCTTCTGCATCTTCTCGACTATTTGGTCGATGCTGAAGCTCGATGGTCGCTGGCTCGGAGGATAATCCTTGAAGGTCGCGAGGAATTCGCCCACAACCTTTGGGGCCGCGATGAATATGCCCGCTCCGTCCGACATGAGCCAGTCGTAGTAGGTGTTCGACGTGATGTCGGCGCGCTCGTAGGGGTCCGACCGCAGGTCGAAGATTTTCGGGGTGCGCAGTTTGGTGAACGGCTCGGCCCAGATTCGTAATGTGCCCTGCGCACGCTGCTCCTCGAACACGACCTTCCAATTCTCGTAGCGCAAGGCCACGACGTCGCCATCGTCGTTGAAGTAGACGAACTCCTTGCGCGCGCCGCGCTCCTGCTGGCCCAAGAGGTACGGAAGCTGGTTATAGCCGTCGAGATGAACCTTGAACGCTTTGCTACCGGCCTGATGGCCCTTGAGCAACTTGTCCTTGATATCCGGGTCGCCGGCGGCGGCCAGCAGGGTCGGCAGCCAGTCGAGCCCACTGATTGTCTCGTTCGAGATTGAGCCAGGTTGAATTCGTCCTGGCCAGCGGATCATACACGGCACGCGAAACGCGCCCTCCCAGTTGGTGGCCTTTTCGCTGCGGAACGGCGTCGTCCCGGCATCCGGCCAGGAGTTCTGATGCGGACCATTGTCCGTGGTGTAGATCACAATGGTGTCGTTGCTGATGCCGAGATCGTCAACCGCCTTGAGAACAGTTCCGATCGTCGCATCGTTCTCGATCATGCCGTCGGCGTATTCGGTCCTGGCCGTCAGTCCCGGCGGGCCACGATGGGATTCCCGCACATGGGTGCGGAAATGCATCCGGGTGGTATTGAACCAGCAGAAGAACGGCGTGTTGGCCCGGGCCTGACGTTGCATGAAATCGATGGCGGCGGCGGAGGTTTCGTCGTCGATCGTTTCCATCCGTTTCTTGGTGAGCGGGCCGGTGTCCTCGATGGTCTGCTTGCCGACCTTGCCCCAGCGCGGATGTTCGGTCGGATCGTCACGATCCGACGCCTTGCAGCGCAGCACGCCCCGCGGGCCGATCGCCTGCCGGACAGCGGGATCGGCCGGGTAAAAGCGGTTCTCCGGGTCCTCCTCGGCATTGAGGTGGTAGAGATTGCCGAAGAATTCGTCGAAGCCATGTACCGTCGGCAGATACTCGTTGCGGTCGCCGAGGTGGTTTTTGCCGAACTGACCGGTGGCGTAGCCGAGCGGCTTCAGGAGTTCGGCGATCGTCGCGTCTCTCGCCTGCAGACCCACGGTCGCGGCCGGGAGGCCCACCTTCGAGAGACCCGTGCGCAGCGTACATTGGCCGGTGATAAATGAGGAGCGCCCCGCCGTGCAGCTCTGTTCGGCATAATAGTCGGTGAACATCATGCCTTCCTTGGCGACGCGATCGATGTTCGGCGTGCGATATCCCATCAGCCCGAACGAATAGGCGCTGATGTTGGTCTGGCCGATATCATCGCCGAAGATCACGAGGATATTCGGCTTGCGCCCCGAGGGAGCCGCAGCGGCCGGACTTGCTGCCGGCGCCGGGGCGGCCTTCTGCGCCTGCGCCAACGCGTTGGAGGTCAACGTCGCCGCGGCCACCAGGGTCGATGTCCCCAGCAACAAATTGCGGCGATCGATCGCCTGGCTTTTGCCGTTCTGTTTGTTGTCGTCGGCTTCGTTGCTCATGACCAACTCCTTACATTGCGAAGGCCTTCATTTCGGCGGGTGAGAAATGGCAACAGATGACCGCACCACGCACCTGAACCCGACATGGCTGGTCGAGGTATCGACCGGCTCGGCGTGACGGGCGGCGGGGCGATAGCGGCGGCAATAGTTCGGCGCGCAGAGATGCGAGCCGCCCTTCAGCACCTTGCGCGGAATCCTGATTGCGGGCTGGCCGTCGTCGTAGCTCGCATCCTCGCGGCCGCCGCGCGGGTTCTGCGGGACGCAACAGGGTTTTGCAGCGTCGGCCTCGTGGCGGGCCGACCACCAGTCGGCGGTCCACTCCCAGACATTGCCGATCATGTCGTAGACGCCATAACCATTCGGCGGGAATGCGATCACCGGCGAGGTTCGGTCAAAACCGTCCTCGCAGAGATTCTGCAGCGGGAAGTTGCCCTGCCAGATGTTGGCCATGTGCTTGCCGCCCGGCGTCAGGGCATTGCCCCAGGCATATTCCTCGCCTTCGAGCCCGCCGCGCGCCGCGAACTCCCATTCCGCTTCCGTCGCAAGCTCCTTGCCGGCCCATTTGGCGTAGGCGAGCGCGTCGGCATAGGCGACGTGGACGACCGGATGGCTGCCGAGCACGTTGATGTTGCTGCGCGCGCCGTACGGGCGGCGCCAGTTCGCACCGCGCAGGAAGGTCCACCACTGGCTCCAATCGCGCAGCGTGTGGACCCGGCGCGGCGGCGAAAACACCAGCGAGCCGGCGTAGAGCATATGCGGCAGCGCACCCGGATATTGCGCGGGATCGGGTGGCTGCTCGGCGACGGTGATGTGACCGGTCTCCTGCACGAAGTCACGAAACTGGGCGTTGGTGACCGGCGTGCGGTCGATCCAGAAGCCATCGACCGACGCCCGGTGCGCCGGCGCTTCCTCGGGATAATGATGGTCCGAGCCCATGCGGAACGTGCCGCCGGGAATCCAGACCATGTCGTCGGTCTCGACGCGGTCGTTCGGCTCTGATTCAGCGGAGGCGATCTCTGCCCGGACCATGGCGATGCACCTCGCGCACTAGCGTGGGCAATAGTCCCGGAAGCCCTGCAATCTCGATGGGGCGAAGATACCAATGAGTGCTACGCGGAAGATCTTGCTGAAGATCGCAGCCTTGTAGATCACGGACTTGGGTTCCTGGTGATCAAACGTCGTGCTCGATAGCATTGTCGCGCCCTTCCATTTTTTGATGCTGCACTTCTTCGGCAGCGTTGATTACGTCAGGCCCTCTTCCCCTTCTCTCCTCGCCGTCATCTATGCGCGCGTCCGCACGCGCTCGCTGCTGCGGCGCGTGATCCGTCCCGCCGGACGTTGTCACGAGCTGTTTCGCTTTGAGAACAAACGATAGCGCAACGCGCCAAGCGTGTGATGTGCATTTTGTGCCAATCGCAACCCCAAGGCGTGCAGCCTTAATGAAGGATGTCGCAATTCCATCAATCCAATGTCGTCGTCAGATTTGGTTTTTCGAGAACACAAGTGAAAATCCGCTCGTTTGCAGATCCGCGCCAACGAGCTCGCGATCGAGATCAAACCAATAGAGGCACGATGTCGCAGGGCACGCGGTGCCTGACTTCATCGGCTCAGTCGATCGATCGCGCTGCCTTTGGAAGCGTGGATTCGTCGCGGCATTCACCGGGATCGAGCCTAGACGCGAAGCCACCGGCTTCGTCCAGGCAGCTGCCGGTGAGCAAGCGCCTATCAGGTCAAGAAACCGGTGTTCAAAGCCGGGCATCGGACCTGCGGTGGAACACCGCAACTGCCTGAACAGCGTGTAAGCCCCGCGTAAGGATGACCGCGTCCAATTCAATGAACAGCCGGCGGACTTATCCGAACGTCGCAAGCACAGATCACACTTCGCCGGCTTTCCGCCGCGATTCCGCGCTGCTAGAGTTTCGCGCCTTGGGGAGGAAAATGCATGTTCAGGAAGTTGCTGCTTGGTCTCACCGTGATTGCGTTTGCCGGTACCGGCGCTGCCTTTGCGCAGCAGAGCGGCATCAAGCGAACGCCGCTGCAGAAGGTCGATTTCCCGGCGGGCTACAATACGGTCACGGCGATTGCCGAGGTTCCAGCCGGGGGTGCGTCGGGTCGTCACAGCCATCCCGGCGCCGAAACCGGCTATGTGCTCGAGGGCGAGCTGGAACTTGTGATCGACGGCAAGCCGCCGTTGAAGCTGAAGGCAGGCGATTCCTACCAGATCCCGGAAGGTGCGGTGCACGATGCCAAAACTTCCGGCGACAAACCGCTCAAGGTGCTAGGGGTCTACGTGGTCAAGGCCGGCGAGCCCTTGGCCAAACCGGCGCCGTGAGCCGAACCTGTTGGCCTCCGACCCGTTGGTTCATGTTGGCTTCAGGTACGGCGAGCAACTATTCGAGCTCGCCGGGCTTTTGATTTTTGCCTGATTGCAGGGATACGAACCAAACAGATGCGCGGTAAATTTCGTCGGATTTCATTGCCGCGCCGTCTCGTCGCCGATCTGATGTACGCGTCGGCCGGCGTGCCGTTCGTCTCCCTGACGCGCTCGCTGAACGTCCGTGCGGTGGTCGAGGCCCGCGCGCGCGCCGCGCAGGCGCCGGGCTGGGCTGCCATCTTCGTCAAGGCGTTCGCGCTGGTCGCCAAAACCGAGCCGACACTGCGCACGCTGCACGTCAAATGGCCCTGGCCCTGTCTCTACGAGCTGCCGTGCAGCGTCGGCATGGTGGCCATTGCGCGCGTTGAGAAGGGCGAGGAATGCGTGCTGTTCGAACGCGTCCGGGGCGCCGACGAGATGGCACTTGGCGATGTCGACGCGCTGATCCGGCGCGCCAAGACCGCGCCGCTCCACGAAATCCCCTCCTTCCGCAAGATACTCTGTGTAACGCGCCTGCCGTTTCCGCTGCGCCGCCTGGCATGGGCGATCGGGATGAATTTCGGCCGGCAGCGCGCCAATTTCTGCGGCAGCTTCGGCGTCACCTCGGTCGCGGCCTATGGCCCGGGCGAATTGCACGCGCTGAGCCCCGGGCCATTCGTGCTGAGCTATGGCGTGATCAAGCCGGACCACACGATCGATGTGGTGCTGCGCTGGGACCATCTGGTCTGCGACGCCGCCCTGATCGCCAAAACCCTGACCCGGCTCGAGCAGGTGCTCAGCTGCGAGATCGCCACGGAAATGGGCGCGACCCGGCCGCAAGCGGACGCCCGGCCGGTCCGGGTCGCCGGAACCCGGCTTTGAGCGGCGAAAGGGACCGATTTTGACGCCGATTCGGGCCAAATCGGCCCGCGTTTTGTTTGACAGAGCCGGACTTTCTCCTTAAGACCACCTTGCTCGCGGGCCGGTTTCGGCCCGCGATGCGTTTCGCGACCCGTGGTTCTCCCCGAGCTTTCGAGGCGGACCTGTCGGTACGGGCCTTTTGGCCGGTACACAGGAGGGCGCGTCTCCTCAAACCTGAAACTGACAAAACGCCGGGCGCTTCGTGCGACGGCTATCAAAGAGGACGCGATGACAAAGCGCAGTGAGGCGAAGTACAAGATCGATCGCCGCATGGGCCAGAATATCTGGGGCCGCCCGAAGAGCCCCGTGAATCGCCGCGAATACGGCCCCGGCCAGCACGGCCAGCGCCGCAAGGGCAAGCTCTCCGACTTCGGCGTGCAGCTCCGCGCCAAGCAGAAGCTGAAGGGCTACTACGCCAACATTTCCGAGCGCCAGTTCCACGGCATCTATGTCGAGGCCAGCCGCCTGAAGGGCGACACCGGCGAGAACCTGATCGGCCTGCTCGAGCGCCGTCTCGACACCGTGGTCTATCGCGCCAAGTTCGTCGCCACGATGTTCGCCGCGCGCCAGTTCATCAACCACGGCCATGTCAAGGTGAACGGCCGCAAGGTCAACATCGGCAGCTACAAGCTGAAGGTCGGCGACACCATCGAGGTCAAGGAAGCCTCCAAGCAGCTCACCCCGGTGCTGGAAGCCGCCCAGCTGCCCGAGCGCGACCTGCCCGACTTCCTCGAAGTCGATCATGGCAAGATGACCGCGAAGTTCGTCCGCATCCCGGCGCTCGGCGACGTGCCGTTCCCGGTGCAGATGGAGCCGCATCTGATCGTCGAATTCTATTCGCGCTGATCACGGCACGCATGCGAGATCCGAAAGGCCCCGGTTTTGCCGGGGCCTTTTTGTTTGGGCGTGAGGCGACTATTATACCGGGGCTTGCATGCGCACGACTTGGCAGATCGCTGCCCACAGAGGTTCTTGCCGATGACCCGGTTACTCGAACAGGCGTTCGACACAGTCTCAAATTTGCCTGACACGGAGCAGGACGAGCTCGCGCGCATCATGCTGCAGCTCGCCGGCGTCGACCAACCGCCGCTCCAGCTGACTCCGGAGGAGGACGCCGATCTGGCCGAGGCCGACGCCGAGATTGCGCGCGGCGAATTGGCAACGGCCGAGGAAGTTCGTGCGATGTGGACCAAGCACGGGCTGTGAACGTCCGCTACACGCAACGCGCACTTGTTCAGATTGATCGAGCGCTGTCCTATGTCGAGGCACGATCGCCTCAAGGGGCAATCCACATTCGCGACCGCATCCTGGACCTTGTCGCGCTGCTGCAGGAACAACCCCGCGCGGGGCGCGCGACAAGCCGTCCAGGCGTCCGCCGGACGCCTGCCACGCCATATCCTTACCTGATCGACTATCGCGTGACGCCGACCGAGATTATCATTATGCGGTTTCGTCACGCTGCACGGAGACCAATACGCTAGCAGCGAATCCGCCCACCCAGCGCGGAGCGATGAGGAAAGCATGCACTACACCCCTGCCCGGCCCGATCCCAAAGCGCCCGCCGTCCGCATCAACCTGTTGTCGGACACGCAGACGAAACCGACGCCCGGGATGCGCGAGGCGATAGCAAAGGCGGAGGTCGGCGACGAGCAGGTCGGTGACGATCCGACCACCAATGAGCTCAACGCCCGCGTCGCCGATCTGCTCGGCAAGGAAGCCGCCGTCTTCATGCCGTCGGGCACGATGTGCAACGTCGCGGCGACGCTGGCCTATTGCCGCCCCGGCGACGAGATCCTGGCGCACGCGACCGCGCATATCATCGCCCGCGAGGGCGGCGCGCATGCCGCGCTCGGCGGCTTCCAGATCACGCAGCTGCCGGGCGATGACGGCCAGTTCACGCCTGACACCTTCCGCGCCGCGCTGCATCCGCGCACCCGCTATCAGCCGCCGCAGGTGCTGGTCAGCGTCGAGCAGACCGCCAATATCGGCGGCGGCACGATCTGGAAGAAGGCGGCGCTGGATGAGGTCGTGCGCATCGCCAAGGAGCATGGGCTTGTGACCCACATGGACGGCGCGCGCCTCCTGAACGCGACCGTCGCCTCAGGCATCTCGCCGCGCGACATGACGGCGGGCTGGGATTCCGCCTGGATCGATTTCTCCAAAGGCCTCGGCGCGCCGATCGGCGGCGTGATCGCCGGCACCCGCGGATTCATCGACGACGTCTGGCGCTGGAAGCAGCGGCTCGGCGGCTCGATGCGGCAGTCCGGCGTCTGTGCCGCCGCCTGCATCTACGCGCTCGATCACCATGTCGACCGGCTCGCCGACGACCACGCCAATGCGCGGGCGCTGGCGCGCGGGCTGGCGCAGATCAACGGCATCGCGGTGCAGGCGCCTGAGACCAACCTCGTGTTCTTCAGGCCCGACGGCGCCGGCGTGTCAGGCGACAAGATGGTCGCCGAGCTGCGCAAGCGCGGGGTCACGCTCGCGATGATGGACGGCCGGATCAGGGCCTGCACGCATCTCGACGTCACGGCCGCGATGATCGAGGAAGCGATCGGGCACGTCAGGGACATCGTGCGCGGGGCGTAGTATCCCACCCGTCATTGCGAGCGAAGCGAAGCAATCCATCTGTCCGCGTACGCGGAGCGATGGATTGCTTCGTCGCTATCGCTCCTCGCAATGACGAGTGACAGCCTTGTCTCAAATCACCGCCCCATCGCCCGGTAGATCAGCGTCTTCAGCTCCTGCTGGATCCGGCCGCGCTGTGACGGCGTCTGCACCATGAAGATCCCGAACAGATCGTCGGCGGGGTCGATGAAGAAGAACGTGCCGCCGACGCCGTCCCAGCGATATTCGCCGAGCGGCCAGGACGTGTTTTCCGGCACCGAGGTGCGGACCGCGAAACCGAGGCCGAAGCCGGAGTTCGGCCCCGGATAATAGTTCTTGTCGCGCACGACACCGGTTTCGGGACCGATGTGATCGGACGCCATCAGCGCGATGGTTTCCGGTCTCAGAAAGCGCTTCCCCCCATAGCTGCCGCCGTTCAACAGCATCTGCGAGAAGCGCGCATAGTCGCCGACGGTGCCGACCATGCCGCCGCCGCCGGACTCCCAGCGCAGCGGCTTGCGCGGATCGCGAACCTCGGCCACGGGACTGATGACGCGATCCTTCGGCATCGGCTCGGCGATCAGCGGCCATTTCGCCCGGTCGGCAACATAGAATGCGGTCTCGTTCATCCCGAGCGGACCGAGCAGCCGCTCCTTCTCGACCTGAAACAGGGATTTCCCAGTGATCACCTCGATGATGCGGCCGAGTACGTCGGTGGAATGGCCGTAATCCCATTGCGTGCCGGGTTGCTCGGCGAGCGGCAGCGCTGCGAGCCGCGCAGTGAATTCGGCATTGTCGGGATCGTTGTCGAACAGGCCGGCGTCGGCGTAGGTCTTGTTCACGACGCCGCCGCCGTAATAGCCGTAGGGCAGTCCTGCCGTATGGCGCATCAGGTCTTCGATCGTCACCGGACGCTTGAGCGGCTCCAGCGTCATCGTCGCCTTGCCCTCATCGCCGCGCTTTTCGACGCCGACCTTCATGTCGGCAAAGGCCGGTATGTATTTCGACACGGGATCGCTGAGCGCAAGCCTGCCCTCCTCCACCAGCATCATCGCGATGACTGACGTGATCGGCTTCGACATCGAATACAGACGGAAGATGGTATCGGCGCTCATCGAGAATTCGGTTGCGACGTCGCGAACCCCGAAATTCTGGTAGTAGACCGGCTTGCCGTGCTGCTGCAGCAGCAGGATCGCGCCGGGGATCTTCCCGGTCGCGACCTCGTTCCTGACATAGTCGGAGACCTTGGCGAGGCCTTCCGCCGAGAAGCTGTGCGCCACCGGCCCCGCCGAGCCGGCCTGCGCCGCCGTAGCAACGGACGCGAGCACGAGTGCCGCGACGAACGCGCGGCACCCGCGCATATCAGTTCTCCATGGCTTCATAGACGAGCTGCTTCAACGTCCGCTGGATGCGCTGACGCTCGGTCGGCGTCTGCTCCAGGAGGATGAAGAAGAAGTCCTGCTTGCGGTCGATGATGTAATAGCAGCCGCTGGCGCCATCCCATTTCAGTTCACCGAGATCGCCGGGCGGCGGCGGCTTGGCATTGCCCGGATCGGTGCGCACCGCGATGCCGAGCCCGAAGCCGAAGCCGTCGCCGGGGAAATAGAACACGTCGCGCGCAACGCCGGAGGCTGGGCCGACACGATCGGTCGTCAATTCCTTGAACGTCTCGGGCTTCAGGATGGTCTTGCCGTCGAGGGTGCCGCCGTTGAGCAGCATCTGGGCGAAGCGCGAATAATCCGCCATGGTCGAGACCATGCCGCCGCTGGCGGACTCCCATTTCTTGACCTTGGTCGGATCGTTGATCCGGCCGACGCGGAAGTCGCTGTCGTTCGGCATCGGCTCGGCCATCAGCTTCTGCTTCTCGGGATCGGTCACGAAGAAGCCGGTGTCCTTCATGCCGAGCGGGTCAAGCAGCTTCTTGCGTTCGATCGTCGAGAATTTCTCGCCGGTGGCCACCTCCATCACGCGGGCCAGCACGTCGGTGGAATGGCCGTATTGCCAGAGCGCGCCGGGCTGGTTGTGCAGCGGCAGTTTGGCGATCCGCTCGGCGAATTCGGCGAGATCGAAATCTCCGCCGTAGATATTGGCGTCCTTGTAGGCCTTGCGGACCAGGCTATCACCATAGAACCCGTAGGTGATGCCGGACGTGTGCGTCATCAGATCGAGGATCGTCATCGGGCGCTGTGGCGGCACCAGTTCGAGCGTCTTGGTGCCGTCCTCGGCCTTCTTCTCGACGCCGACCTTCACATTGGCAAAGGACGGGATGTATTTCGAGACGGGATCATCGAGCTTGTACTTGCCCTCCTCCAGAAGCTGCATCGAGACCACGGCGGTGATCGACTTGGACATCGAGGCCAGGCGGAAGATGGTCTGGTCTGATATCGGCGCCTTGCTGACCACGTCCTGCACGCCGAAGGCCTCGCGATACACCGGCTTGCCGTGCTGCTGGATCAGGACGATGGCGCCGGGAATTTTTCCGGTCGCGACCTCGTTCTTGAAGAACTCGCTGATCTTGGCGAGCTTGTCGGGGTTGAAATGCGCGCCCGCCGGAATCTCGTAGGTGCCCTCGGTGTGTGCGTACGCCAACGATGCCGCCAGCAACACCGCGGCGGCTGCGGCGGCGCGCGTCAAACGAAATGAATGCATTTGAACTATCCCTCCCCGGAAATCACGAGGAAGTGTAGCGGCGGTATCATCAAGCACAAGGGCTCCCAAAGGCGGCCAAAGCGGCCTCGTGCAATTCGGCGCTAGGGGCGGAGAAGCAGCAGAAGATCACGTGCTCGACACTGGGGGCAGTGGCCAGCGTGTCGACGACGGTCCTTACGGCGACCTGGGCCGCGCGATCCGCGGGGAAACGATAGATGCCAGTCGAGATTGCGGGGAAAGCGACCGAGGCAAGGCCGTGCTTTTCGCAGAGCTCCAGCGAGCGGCGATAGCAAGATGCAAGCAGACTGTCCTCGTCGAGCTTGCCGCCATTCCACACCGGGCCGACCGTATGGATGACGTGCCTGGCAGGCAGCCGATACCCTTTGGTGATCTTGGCCTGGCCAGTCTGGCAACCGTGAAGCATACGGCATTCGGCGACCAGATCCGGTCCCGCCGCGCGGTGGATCGCGCCGTCGACGCCGCCGCCGCCAAGCAGCGACGAATTGGCCGCGTTGACGATGGCGTCAACGCGCAGGGTCGTGATGTCGGTAACGATGACTTCGAGCCGCGCCTTGCCGATCTGGCGCGCCGTCAAGGTCAGGCAGCCACGTCGACCGGGATGCCCTTGTCGGCAAACAGCTGCTGCAATTCACCGGCCTGGAACATCTCGCGGATGATGTCGCAACCGCCGACGAACTCGCCCTTCACATAGAGCTGCGGAATCGTCGGCCAGTTCGAATAGACCTTGATGCCGTCGCGCAGCTCGGCCGATTCGAGAACGTTGAGGCCCTTGTAGCCGACACCGATGTGGTCGAGGATTTGCACGACCTGACCGGAAAACCCGCACTGCGGGAATTGCGGCGTGCCCTTCATGAACAGCACGACGTCGTTCGACTTCACTTCGTTGTCGATGAATTGCTCGATGCTCATTTTCGCTTCCTTCGGGGGCGGCGCTCTCAAGCCTTGTGGGCCGGCCCACCCTTCTAACCCGTGACTGGCTATATATGTAGCTCAAACCATTGTGCATCCAAAGCAAAATGGCGGAAATCTGGCATGCGGCGGGGGCCGGACGGCACCGCAAAAAGGGCCGGGATTATCTGACGGGCCCAATATCATCATGGGGGAGGCTTTTTTCCCGTAACGGAGCCCCTATCTAGGACGAACTGTCCGTCTGGAACCAGATTACCGAAGCAACGTTCTCCCCTTGAATCGGAGACCATCGTTGACGAAACCAGCCTCTGCCGCGGCCGCCATTCCCGGCACCTCCCCGTCACTGTCCTCCGAATCCGGCTCGCTCGCGCAGCGGCTGGTGGACGCCTATCGCGCGGTCCGCGACGAGACCGAGCGCCGGGTCGCGCCGCTGTCGGCGGAAGACCAGCTGATCCAGTCGATGCCAGATGCGAGCCCCGCCAAGTGGCACCGTGCCCATACGACCTGGTTCTTCGAGCAGTTTCTGCTCGGGGAGCACGTCAAGGGCTACACGCCCTTCCATCCCGACTACGCCTATCTGTTCAATTCGTATTACGTCAGCGCCGGTCCCCGGCACGCCCGCCACCAGCGCGGCCATCTGACCCGCCCGACATCAGACGAAGTCACCGCCTATCGCCGCCATGTCGACGCCGAGGTGGTGAAATTCTTCCAGACCGCCCCGACAGAACAGCTCGCGGCGCTGGTGCCGCTGGTCGAGGTCGGCCTCAATCACGAGCAGCAGCATCAGGAGCTGATGTACACCGACATCCTGCATGCCTTCGCGCAGAACCCGATCCCGCCGGCCTACGATCCGACGTGGCGCTTCCCTGCATCGCAGCGCGGGCCCGAGGAATGGGTAACGCTCAACGAGGGCATTCACAGCGTCGGCCACGCCGACGACAGCTTCCATTTCGACAATGAGAAGCCCGCGCATCGTGCGCTGGTCGGCCCTGTGAAGCTCGCCAAGAACCTGGTCACCAATGCCGACTGGCTCGCCTTCATCAAGGACGGCGGCTACTCCACCGCCACGCTGTGGCTGATGGACGGCTTCGGCACTGTGACCAACGAGGGCTGGCAGGCGCCGGGCCATTGGCGCGAGGTCGACGGCGAATGGAAGATCATGACGCTCGGCGGTCTGCAGCCGATCGATCCGCAGGCTCCGGTTTGCCATGTCAGCTACTACGAAGCCGACGCCTTCGCCCGCTGGGCCGGCAAGCATCTGCCGACCGAGATGGAGTGGGAGGTCGCGGCGCGCGCCGGCCTGCTCAACGACGCCCACGGCATCGTCTGGCAATGGACCCGCAGCGCCTATTCGCCCTACCCGGGCTACCGCGCGATCGAAGGCGCGCTCGGCGAATACAACGGCAAGTTCATGGTCAACCAGCTCGTGCTGCGCGGCTCGTCGCTGGCGACGCCGGCCGGTCACAGCCGTGTCACCTACCGTAACTTCTTCTATCCGCACCATCGCTGGCAATTCACGGGGTTACGCCTCGCCGACTATGCCTGATTGAGTCCTGTCGACATCGATGACGCGTCGGTAAGCGCGTTCGGGAGAGTATCATGAATGTGCATGCCGCCGCTTTGGCCAAAGCGTATCCGTTCGACGAAGCGACCTCGGCGTTTGCCGGCGATGTGATGGGCGATCTCGCCCGTCACCCGAAACGGCTGTCGCCGAAATATTTCTACGACGCCACCGGCTCGGAGCTGTTCGAGCAGATCACGGTGCTGCCGGAATATTATCCGACGCGCACCGAGCTCGGCATCCTGCGCGACCGCGGCAGCGAGATCGCCGCGATCATTCCGAACGGCGCAGCGCTGGTCGAGTTCGGCGCCGGCGCGACCACCAAGGTGCGCCTCTTGCTCGAGACTAGCGAATTCGCAGCCTACGTGCCGGTCGATATTTCCGGCGATTTCCTCAAGGCCCAGGCCGACGGGCTGCGCCGGGATTTCCCCGGTCTTGGCATCTATCCGGTCGCGGCCGATTTCACCACGCCGTTCGTGCTGCCCGAGGCGGTCTCCGACATGCCGAAGGTCGGCTTCTTCCCGGGCTCGACGCTCGGCAATTTCGAGCCAAGCGAGGCCTTGGCCTTCCTGCGCAGCGCCCGCAAGATCCTCGGCCATGGCGCGCAGATGATCATCGGCGTCGACCTCGAGAAGGACGAGCGCGTGCTGTACGATGCCTATAACGACGCGGCCGGCGTCACCGCCCGCTTCAACCTCAATGTGCTGGTTCGCATCAACCGCGAGCTCGGCGGCAATTTCGACCTGTCGGGCTTCACCCATCGCTCGATCTACAACCGCGACCGCCACCGCATCGAGATGCACCTGATCAGCCGCAAGGCGCAGACCGTGCGCATCCTCGGCAACACCTTCGCGTTCCGTCCCGGCGAGAGCATCCACACCGAGAACAGCTACAAATACTCGCTCGAGCGATTCACCGCGCTCGCTCGCAGCGCGGGCTGGACGGTGCGCGACAGCTGGACCGACGCCAACACCATGTTCTCGGTGCACGCGTTGGTCGCGGACTAGCATCCCAGCCAAGGGGACGTGACATGGGCCGGCGTGCGCTGCAGATCGCAACAGTGCTGCTCGCCCTAGTCCCGATCCTGACCGGCATCATCACCATGCTCGGCGTGAGCGATCCGCTGTACGCCTCGTCGGGCGTTCCGGCGCTGCCGGTGCTCGACAGCAATCTGCGTTTCTTCGGCGGGGTCTGGCTCGGTCTCGGCCTCGCTCTGCTCTGGCTGGTGCCGCGGATCGAAAGCGAGAGCGTGCTGTTCCGCGTGGTCTGGGGCGGCATCTTCCTCGGCGGCATCGGCCGGCTGCTGTCGATGGTGATGGTTGGCCTGCCGCCGCTGCCCTTCGTGGGCTTCACCGCGCTCGAGGTGATCGGCGCCCCACTGTTCGTCTGGTGGCAGCACCGCGTGGCCACGGCCGGTCGCAGGTAGCGACCCGCGCTATTCTTCCTCCCCGCTCGACCGCAGCGAGATCGATTCCCACGCCGCGACCACGATCATGATCGCGGTGGTGACCATCGAAAGCACCAGCGGCGACATCTCGCGAGCAAAATAGGCCGTGATCGCCAGTGCCACGATGCCGACGCCATGCGAGAGCTGCAGGAAATTGCGGATCACATATTTGAACAGGATGGTCCCGACCAGGAACAGCGCCGGGCCGCCGACCGAGCTCACGATCGTCTTCAGATCAGATTGGCCGCTCGGATGCTTCAGCACCAGTTCGTCGGCGACTGCGGTGAGGATGATGCCGCCGACGATCGGCATGTGCAGATAGGTGTAGGCGATCCGCGCCACGCGGCCGGATTCCTCTGACCTGGAGATCATGTCCGCACCGGCCTCGGCGCCCTTGTGGAAATAGATCCACCACATCGCGATGCTGCCGACCAGCGCCGAGATGAACGCGGCGACATTCTCCGGCGTCCAGGTCAGCTCGGCAAAGGTCGCGCCGTCGACCACGATCGCCTCGCCGAGCGCAATGATGATGAACCCTGCACAGCGCTCGGCCATGTGGCCGCCCTCGACCGACCAGGCCTCCATCGAGGAAAAGCCGAGCCCAGGGGTCCAGAACCGCAGAGCCGGCGCGACGTACTCGATGACCAGCGCCGCGATCCAGAGCCACATCCGCGTCTCGTGCTCGGCAAAGCCGCCGAGAATCCAGAGCACGGCCGAGCAGGACAGCCAGGTCAGGATACGGATCGCGTTGTGGCGCACCGCGGTTCGCTGCCGCGGCGTCGCCAGCAGCCAGAATGCGGTGCGGCCGACCTGCATCGCTGCGTAGGTCCCGGCAAACCACAGCCCGCGGCCCTCGAAGGCGGTCGGTATCGAGGTCGACAGCAACAGCCCGCCCAGCATCAGGACGAACAGCAGCAGGCGGACCGGCGTCAGGTCGGGATCGAGCCAGTTGGTGACCCAGGTGGTGTAGACCCACACCCACCACACTGCGAGGAACAGCACCGTGACCTGCACCGCGCCGAGCGGGGTGAAGTGGTGCAGCAGCGTGTGCGACAGCTGCGTGACGGCGAACACGAAGACGAGGTCAAAGAACAGCTCGGCATTGGTGACGCGGCTGTGCTGGTTCGGCACGATGACGCGAAACATCGCGCCGCGCGGATTGTCTGCCATCGCTTGGGGCCCCCGCCCGGTTGCCGGGGACTAGCCTTCCGGCACGCCGGTCTGCAAGGCCAGCGCGTGCAGCACGCCGCCCATCTGGCCCTTCAGCGACTGGTAGACGATCTGGTGCTGCTGCACGCGGGACTTGCCGCGGAATGACTCGGAAACGACAGTGGCCGCGTAGTGGTCGCCGTCGCCGGCCAGATCACGGATCGTCACCTCGGCATCAGGGATCGCTGCCTTGATCATCGATTCGATATCACGGGCGTCCATCGGCATCCCAGTCCACCTCCGTCAGGTCATTCGAATCAGGGCCGATTCGGCCAGGAAAACTAAGAAGAAACCTAAGCTAAAACCTGGCGCTTGAGGTCTTCTAGGTCATTCCGGGGCACACTATATTCCCATTCCCAGCGATTTAAACCTGCATCAATCGGTCACAAGCCATCACGC
Source organism: Bradyrhizobium sp. B120 (assembly GCF_049075665.1). Lineage (NCBI taxonomy): Bacteria > Pseudomonadati > Pseudomonadota > Alphaproteobacteria > Hyphomicrobiales > Nitrobacteraceae > Bradyrhizobium > Bradyrhizobium sp. B120. The sequence continues at coordinate 5,582,244 of NZ_CP185242.1, forward strand.
CGAAATGACCAGAAGAGGCGCAGAATCATGAAGCTCCCCGGCCCCGACCATCCGATCACGATCACGCCCAATGCCAAGCGCGTCCGCATCACCGCCGACGGCGTCGTCATCGCCGAGACCACCCATGCGCTGACCTTGAAGGAAGCGAGCTATCCGGCCGTGCAATACGTCCCACGGCAGGACGCCAACATGGAGCTGTTGACCCGCACCGAGCGGACCACGCATTGCCCCTATAAGGGGGATGCGAACTATTTCAGCATCAAGGCCAACGGCAAGACGCTGGACAATGCGATCTGGACCTATGAAGAGCCCTTTCCGGCCATGACCGAGATCGCCGGCCACCTCGCCTTCTATCCGGACAAGGTGAAGATCGAGGAAGTCGCCTAGACCATCGCGCCTGCCGCGACCGCCGGGCCTCGCCCGGCGGTTTTGGCTCGTGCCACGCAGGCTGAAAACGGAAATGCCCGGGCGAGGCCCGGGCATGACGACGGGAGTGTTCGGCCGGATCGCCGCTAGACCCTGAATATCGTGAGCCCAAGGATCAGCAGCACCAGGAAGATCACGACGAACACGTAGAAGAGGAAGCGCGCAATGTCGGCGGAGGCGGCGGAAATGCCGGTGAAGCCGAGCAGGCCCGCGATGATCGAGACGACAAGAAAGATCAGCGCCCATTTCAGCAGTGTCATTGCTCGCTCCACAAACCGCGCGCTCAGCGCGTCCGCCCGACAACGCCCGCCACCCACCCCGGTTCCAGAACGAAACAGATCCACCGAAATGACCGACCTCGACACCACGGAATCGGGACGATTGGGCCTTGCTGAATCGGGTTCCCGATTGCAACATCCGGGTGCAGACCCGGCGGGGGGCACCATGAAATCGATTGCTCACGCGGCTCCGGCCGTCGACGTTCAGGCAGCACCGAAGCTCCACAAGCGCAACGTCGCCCTCGACCGTGCACGCACCTTCCTGACGCTGGTGGTGCTGCTGCATCATGCGGTGATCCCCTACACCCATTTCGGGCACACCGACCCGACGTCCTGGATCGGCTTCGACTGCGTGGTGCTCGCCACCGACAGCTTCTTCATGGCGATGTTCTTCTTCCTGTCGGGGCTGTTCGTCTGGCCCGGACTCGGCCACAAGCCGTGGCTGATCTTCCTGCGCGACCGGCTGCTGCGGCTCGGCCTGCCCTTCGTGATCTGCGCATTCACCGTGATTCCGATCGCCTATTACGCGATCGCGCTGCGTGCGACGCCGGACCTGACCTTCTCCGAATTCTGGTGGAAGACCATGATTTTCGGGCCCTGGCCGAGCGGCCCGATCTGGTTCGTCTGGGTCTTGATGACCTTCGACGTGACGGCGAGCGTGCTGTACCGGGTGTCGTCGCGCCTGCTCGAGCCGATCAACCGCCTGTCGATCAAGGGATTTGAACGTCCCTCGAAGTTCTGGCTGTTCCTCGTCGTGGTCAGTGCCGCCGCCTATCTGCCGATGCTGGTCCATTACGGCCAGAACTACTGGTTCGAACTTGGACCGTTCTCGGTGCAGGCGAGCCGGGTGCTGCTGTATGCGTCCTATTTCTTCATTGGTGCGGGGATCGGGGCGGCAAACCTCGAGGGCGGCCTGCTCAGCGCAAACGGACGGTTGACCGAGCGGCGCTGGTTCTGGACCGGCATCACGCTGATCCCCTACTGCTTGATGTGGGTGATGATCTACATCAAGCGCGGGATCATCGGTAACCCCGACCCGCTGCCGGGCTGGTATCTCGCGTCCTACGGCACCTTCTACGTGCTGTTCAGCGCCTCGATCCTGTTTGCGATCCTGGCCTATTTCCTGCAATCGAAGGCGCCGGGACCGACGCTGCTCGACCGCATGCAGGGCGACGCCTACGGCATGTTCCTGGTGCACTATCCGATCGTGCTGTGGCTGCAATACTGGCTGTTCGATATGGAATTGCCGGCGATCGCCAAGGCCGCGATCGCGTTCTTCGCCACCGTGGCGCTGAGCTGGGCCGCCACCGCCGTGCTGCGCAAGCTGCCGGGCGCCAAGTACGTGCTGTAGCATCGGTTATGATGCGTCGTCGCATCATGACCTCGCGGCCGACAAGTTGCGCACAACCTGCCATTGGTCACATGCCGCGACGTGATTCTCAGCTATGCTGGCCGGACTGCTGACCTCAAGGAGAGTCCTGGGATGAACGACCCTCAAGTTGGATGGATCGCCGCAATCATCGTCGGCGGATTGGCCGGCTGGCTCGCCGAGATGTTCATGAAGACCGGCACCGGCATCTTCATGAATATCATCCTCGGCATCGTCGGCGCCGCGCTGGCGAACTGGCTATTGGGTCTGCTCGGCGTATCGCTCGGCGGCGGATGGATCGGCTATCTCGTCGCCGGCTTCATCGGCGCAGTGATTATCATCTTTGCCTGGCGCGCGATCCGCGGCGCAACCTAGCGCTTGATCCGGAAGGATCGCGCCTGGACATAAGGCAATAACGCGATGATGGGTTCATCGCGCTATTGAGATCTTGTTCGCTCGACGCTTGCAGCGCCTGATCCATCCGGATCAGGCGGCAGTGCCGTGCATGTAGTTCGGCAGCCAGTGCTCGAAGGCACGGGACAGGCTTTCGATCGTCACCGGCGGCTCGCCGGCGACCGCAATCGCCTCGCCACCGGTGGTGCCGATGCGCGCACAAGGCACGCCGGCGCCCTTCATCTTGGCCAGCACCAGGCCCGCGTCGGCCGCAGGCACGGTGACGATGTAGCGGGCCTGATCCTCGCCGTACCAATAGGCATGCGGCACGATCGAGGATGGCGCCGCCAAGAGCTGCGCGCCGATGCCGCTTGCGATCGCCATCTCGGCGAGCGCGATCAGCAGCCCGCCGTCGGATACGTCATGGACCGCGCTCGCGGTGCCGGCGCGGATCATGCCACGCACCACGTCGCCGTTGCGCTTCTCGGTGGCGAGATCGACCGGCGGCGGAGCGCCCTCCTCGCGGCCGCAGACATCGCGCAAGTAAACCGACTGGCCGAGCCAGCCCTGGGTCTCGCCGACCAGCAGGATCGCCTCGCCCGCCGCCTTGAACGCCAGCGTCGCCGACTTGGTGAAGTCGTCGAGCACGCCGACGCCGCCGATCGAGGGCGTCGGCAGGATGCCGCGGCCGTTGGTCTCGTTGTAGAGCGAGACGTTGCCGGACACGACCGGGAAATCCAGCGCACGGCAGGCTTCCGAAATGCCCTTCAGGCAGCCGACGAACTGGCCCATGATCTCGGGCCGCTCCGGATTGCCGAAGTTGAGATTGTCGGTGATGGCGAGCGGCCGGCCGCCCACCGCGGTGATGTTGCGCCAGGCTTCCACGACCGCCTGCTTGCCGCCCTCGAACGGATCGGCCTCGCAATAGCGCGGCGTGACGTCGACGGTGAGCGCGAGCCCCTTCGGCCCGTCCTCGACGCGAACCACCGCGGCATCGCCGCCGGGGCGCTGCATGGTATTGCCCAGGATGACGTGGTCGTACTGCTCCCACACCCAGCGCTTCGAACACAGTTCGGGCGTGCCGATCAGCTTGGTGAGCGCCTCTGTGACCCCGAGCGGCGGCTTGACGTCCTGCCCGCGGATCACCGGCAGCGCAGTTGATGCGACGTGCGGGCGGTCATAGACCGGCGCCTCGTCGCCGAGCTCCTTGATCGGCAGATCGGCCATCACGTCGCCGCCATGCTTGACGACGAAGCGCTTGCTCGGCGTGGTGTAGCCGACGATGGCGAAATCGAGCCCCCATTTGCGGAAGATTGCCTCGGCCTCTTTCTCCTTCTCGGGCTTGAGCACCATGAGCATGCGCTCCTGGCTCTCCGAGAGCATCATCTCATAGGCGCTCATGCCGGTCTCGCGGGTCGGCACCGCGTCGAGATCGAGGTCGACGCCGAGATCGCCCTTGGCGCCCATCTCGACCGCCGAGCAGGTCAGGCCGGCCGCGCCCATGTCCTGGATCGCGACCACGCAATCGGCTGCCATGATCTCGAGGCAGGCTTCCAAAAGCAGCTTCTCGGCGAAGGGATCGCCGACCTGCACGGTCGGGCGCTTCTCCTCGGAGGCGTCGTCGAATTCGGCCGACGCCATCGAGGCGCCGTGGATGCCGTCGCGGCCGGTCTTGGAGCCGAGATAGACGATCGGCATGTTCACGCCGGAGGCCGCCGCGTAGAAGATCTTGTCGGCGTCGGCGAGGCCGACCGCCATCGCGTTGACCAGGATGTTGCCGTCATAACGGGTGTGGAAGCGCACCTGGCCGCCGACCGTCGGCACGCCGAACGAATTGCCGTAACCGCCGACGCCCGCGACCACGCCGGATACCAGATGCCGGGTCTTGGGATGCTCAGGGGCGCCGAAGCTCAGCGCATTCAGGCAGGCGATCGGGCGTGCGCCCATGGTGAAGACGTCGCGCAGGATGCCGCCGACGCCGGTGGTCGCGCCCTGGTACGGCTCGATGTAGCTCGGGTGATTGTGGCTCTCCATCTTGAAGACCACGGCCTGGCCGTCGCCGATATCGATCACGCCGGCATTCTCGCCGGGGCCCTGGATCACCCAGGGGGCCTTGGTGGGCAGCCCGCGCAGATGGATCCGCGACGACTTGTACGAGCAATGCTCGTTCCACATCGCCGAGAAGATGCCGAGCTCGGTGAAGGTCGGAACCCGCCCGATCAGCTTCAGGATGCGCTCATACTCGTCCGGCTTCAGCCCGTGGGCGGCGACCAGTTCGGGGGTGATCTGGGGTTCGTTCTTGGGCTCGTTCTTGGGCGCGGTCATGGGACCCTTATTAGGTAGATCGAACGGGGGCGAAAAGGCCTTTTACGGCCCATTTCCGGCCTGTCCAGAGCTTTGCGGCGGTTGGACGGCGGGCTGAAGGAGTCGCATACCGGATGGAACCGGATCTAAAGACAAGAAATCCAATTTGAAGGCCTTTTCCCGTCTACGAGGTATCCGAGCGGGAATTCCGCCATCACCCAACGACGCTTCAGAACCGAGCCCGAGTTGGCGGCGGCTTATCTTGACTGCCGCCAGCCCGATAACCGATAGTAGATGATCATATCACCCAAAGCTTTTGCGTGTATTCGATATTCATTTCAGGGCGGGCTCAAACGATGGACCACTTAGCACGTCTCGCGAATTTGCTGCGGGCATAGAGTCGCACAGAACTACCACCTCTTTTTGGATCGCCGCATCGCAGAACTAGGTAGCGGTGATCTCGTGGCCATAGTCAGGTCTTGTGGCGAAGTAACTACGCAAATTGCTCGTCGGAAGGCCAACAAGGAGATCAGCGATAACAGAATCGTCGACGAATGCGCAAAGGCAATGCGGGCTACGACCGAACTAGCGCGACGCAAATTGAAAGAGGCTGGGATTGAAATCTGACAACGATCCGCCTTCCCTCGAAGAGTAGAAACGTCCCATTGATCTTGCGCACTTTGGGGCTCGCGTCCGCGGATCGGATTCGAGTCTCGGGACGCTAGAAGCTGAAGGCCAGATTTCGTGAACGAGCTCGCCAAGACCGCACTCACTACGGCATTCAACCGCCGCCCCGACCTGCACGTCGAAACCGAGGGCGAATTCGCCGGCTGGCGAACCTGGACCCGGGACAGTTTCGAGACCCATACCGGCCCTTTCTACCACCGCATGGACGAGAACGGCCGCATCGCCTGCGCGTTCCGGGTCGGCCCGAAGCACCTCAACGGCTCCGGCAACGTCCATGGCGGCTGCCTCATGACCTTCGCGGATTACTGCCTGTTCGCGCTCGCCTCCCCGGTGCTCCAGGGCCCCGGGGTCACGGTCTCGTTCGCCTCGGAATTCCTCGATGCGGCCCGCGAGGGTGACCTGATCGAATGCACCGGCGAGGTCACCCGCGCCGGCGGGTCGCTGATCTTCGTGCGCGGCATGCTGACATCGGCCGAGCGGCCGCTGTTCAGCTTCTCCGGCACCATCAAGCGGACGAAGCGCAAGGCGCCGGCGGCGACGACAGCGTAAAGCGCGCCAGAGGCCGTTCCGATTGAATCGGAGCGGGCTCCAGATTTTTCGTTGACGCGGTTTTCTTTACGCGAACCGCTACCCACCTCGCTCGAAAACACTCCGCGTCTGTGGACGCACGCCGTCATCCAGCCGTTACATCGCCGCGGGTTGAATCGAAGGCACAGCGCTAGCGCGTTGTGTTCACGCGCGTTCTTTGCGTGACGCCATGCACACGCCGGCTGTGACACGACGACATGCTGTCGTTGCGTCGTCGCGCGCGCGTCACATGCTCGTCAGCCAAGCCCCCGAAGATTGCTGAACGGTTTCTGTTTGTGCATTCGCGCAGCGAGGTTGGGGCATTCTCATGAAATTGAAGACGTTTGTTTCGGTCACGTCGGTGATGTCGCTTGTCGCATCGCTGGCGTGCGTTGCAACGCCAGTGCGCGCCGGCCAGGACGGCGACAATGGCGATCGCGGCGCCGGCGAGTCCCGCGGTCACGATCAGGATCAGGACCATGACGGCGAGCATCATGGCCGCAAGCCGCGCGTGGTGATGATCTCGCTCGATGGTGCCAAGCCCGATTTCATCCAGAAATTCATCGAGGAAGGCGCGCTGCCGCGCGACGGTGGCCTCGCCCGGCTCAGCCGGCGCGGCGCAGTGGCGCTGCGGAACGTGACGGCGTCACCGTCGCTCACCGCGGTCTCGCACATCGCGATCGCGACCGGTTCGACGGCGGTCCATAACGACATCCCCTCCAACACGTTCGAGCCGATCGTCGGCCCGATCTCCAGCAGCATCAGCGGCTTCGCGGCACCGATCGGCGGCTACAACGAAAGCCCGCTCGGGCCGTCGGCGCACCCGACGGCACAGCCCCTCTGGGTGCAGCTGCGCCAGCAGGGCAAGAAGGTCATCACCGCAACGTGGCCCGGTGGCGACGGCGCCGACATCTCGATCAACAAGACCGTGGTGCAGCCGGCCCAGCCGACCCGCGTCACCGACTTCACGGTGCCGTTCGGCGCATTCGGCGGCATCGGTGCCCAGGGCTTCTCGCTGTCGCGCAGCGACTTCACGACCGATCCGGGCATCGTCGCGGCGCTGCAGGCCGCCGGCCATTTCTCGTTCAGCCCGGTGCTGGTGACCTCGGCGCCGATCGAGACGTTCTCGTGTTCCGCGGCGGCGACCGCGACCTGCACCAATGCCGCGACGCTCGACGTCAAATATTCGATCCGCGTCGCCGCCATCGACACCACCAACGACCGCAAGGTGAACTACGACACGCTGGTGTTCTTCGATGCGAACAGCGGCATCACCGCAGGACCGTTCCACGCACCGTCGACCGGGCCGGCCTACGTCAAGTTGGGCGGCGAGAACGCACCGTTCTTCTTCGAGGGCAGCGGCGCGAAGGTCGGCGCCGCCTACTTCGTCTCGGCGCTCTCGCCGGACCTCTCGGTGGTGCGCTTCGCCCGCTACGGCGCCAACTTCATCCCGCGCAACACGCCGGTGCTGGCCGACGTCGACGACATCAACAACAATATCGGGTTCTGGCGCCCGCAGGCCGACTTCCGCATTCCGGAGCGCCTGAGCCCGGGCTTCACCAATTTCCCCGATGTCGAGATCGAGACGATGTACGAGGACATGGTGAAGACCTTCGTGCGCTACCAGGCCAATATCGGCGAGCGCGCGATCAAGACCCATCCGGACGCCGATCTCGTCATGGTCTATATCGAGCAGCCCGACGGCTCCGAGCACCAGTTCCTGCTGACCGATCCGCGCCAGGGCACCAGCCCGACCGACCCGAATTCGATCGGCGCCAACCAGGATCCCGCCAAGGTCAAGCGCTACGCCTCCTACATCCGCTTCGCCTACCAGACGGCCGACAGGGCGGTGAAGCAGATTGCCGATGCGGCGGGCCGTGACAGCAACGTCGTCGTGGTGTCGGACCACGGCTTCGCGCCGTTCCACACCTCGGTCAACCTCACCAACATCCTGCGCAACGCAGGCATCGACACCAGCAAGGTCGGGGTCCGCACCTCCGGCCCTGCCGCCGACATCTACGTCAACCTGCAGAACCGCGAGCTCGGCGGCACCGTCGATCTGGCGACCTACCGGGCCCTGGTGGCGCAGATCACCGACGCGGTGAGGAACGCGGTCGACCCCAATGCGCGCTTCAACTACTCGCTCAAGGAGCAGCGCATCTTCACCGTCGTCGAGACCCGGCCGCTGCAATGCGACGCCGGTACCGGACAGTGCACCAGCAAGACGGTCGGCCAGGACTATGGCGACGTGTTCGCGCTGATGGCGCCCGGCTACAATTTCGACGGCGTGCAGAACCCCGGCGTCGCGCGCCAGGGCGACGCGCCGTTCAATTCGGCGACCACCGCGCTGTCGATGCCGAATTTCTACGGCGCCCACGGTCACGATCCCGAGCTTCCGGTGATGAGCGCGACGTTCATCGCGGCGGGGCCGCAGATCCGCAAGGACACCGTGGTGCGGCACATGCGCAATATCGACGTGGCGCCGACTATCATGCGGCTCCTCGGCACCACACCGCACCAGGTCGATGGCGAGGTGCTGAGCGAGGTCCTGCGCTAGGATCTCGGGCAAACGTCACGCGATGGACGCCAGGCCGGCGTCCATCGTTGTTTCCTCCATATCCGGCCTACGGCGACCCCGTCGCCGTCCCCAGCAACTGCCGAAGCGGATTGAGCGGGCCGACGGGGATCAATTCGAAGCTCATCAGATGCGCCTGCCCAAGTGGCAATTTCTCCAGCATCTCGTGAGCCGCCGCGGTGTCGGTCATGTTCAGGATGAAGACCACGCCGGGACGTCCCTGCAGCGAGAACCACTGGTCGATCTTGCCATCCAAATGGAGCTTGACGGTCTCGCGGACCTCGCTCGGCAGAATCGCGCGCGCGGCCGCCGGATCAACGCCCGGGTTCAGGGTCCCGATGGCAAGGATGTGCGTGGTCGGTATCGGGGGCGCCGTGGACTGGGCGCGAGCGACGCCCGCCGCCATCAAGCAGATGACCACTGCGGCGAAGCCGCAAACGAGAGCGTTCTTCATGCTGTGCTCCTTGTCTGTCGTTCGCAGAATGCGGTGCCGTCCGGACTGCTCCCTGCGCTTCGCAAGGAACGGCTGCGCCGGCACCATGCTAGTTCGAATTCGCTGCGGACGCGTGTGATTTAGGCCCTTGAACGGTGTTGTGATCGTTTCCAAACGCCCTAGCCTTGCGGCGCGGCGCCGCGCTACATTGTACCCGTCGCGCGCCAATGCGCGGGGGAGCCAATCAAGGTGCCGAAGAGCACAGCCAGAGCATGATCCGGAAAAGTGTGAAGCGGTTTTCCGAAAAGAACATGCTCAAACAAAGAGCTAAGACGGACGGCGTGACGGCTCCCGCGATCACGCCGATCCTGCCCACCGCGCCGGGTGCGCGCGGCTGGCGCGACTATGCGCTGCTGCTGGCGCTGGCCTGCTGCTGGAGCTCGACCTATCCACTGACCAAGATCGGGCTCGGCTCGATCCCGCCGGTCACCTTCATCTCGGCGCGCTCGCTGGTCGCAGCCACCTTCCTGCTCGTGGTGCTGCGGATTCGCGGCATCCGTATCCCGACCGACATCAAGGCGTGGAAGCTGTTCGCCTTCCAGCAGACCATCAACTCGACGATCCCGTTCCTGGTGATCACCTGGGCGCAGCTCTACGTTCCGGCGTCCAACACCGTGGTGCTGGCCTCGACGACGCCGATCTTCGCCTTCCTGATCACCTGGACAATCACGCGGCACGAGCCGGCCTCGCCGCTCAAATTCGTCGGCGCGATCCTCGGCCTCGCCGGCACGATCGCGATCATCGGCCTCGACGCGCTCTCGGGCTTCGGCAAGGAGATTGTCGCCGAGATCGCGATCCTGCTCGCCACCGTCTCGTTCGCCTGCGCCACGATCTTCGGGCTTCGCCTCTCCGACTATGACCCGATGGTGGTCGCCGCCGGCTCGCTGCTGTTCGGCGGCACCGTGCTGCTGCCGGTCGCCCTGATCGTCGACCATCCCTGGACGCTGCACCCGACGCCGCAGGCGCTGGTCGCCACCGTCGTGATGGGCATCTTCTCGAGCGCGTTCGGCCTGATGCTGTTCTATATGTGCCTGACGCGGCTCGGCACGCTCACCACGAACGCGCAAGGCTATTTGCGAATTCCGATCGGCGTCGCGTTGTCGGTGATCCTGCTCGGGGAATCCGTGCCGTCGAACCTGGCGCTCGGCCTATTGCTGGTCATGGCCGGGGTCGCCGCGATGACGGTGCCGGCCGAGGCCTATAAGCGCGCGCTGAGCCGATTGCGAAACCGCTAGCCGGGGTCGCAGCTCGGCGATCGACAGCCACAACGCGCAAACGAATACCGAGGCGCCAATCTAGTCCTGATCCGAGCAAATCACGCCCCGAAGCGCCAGTGTCCGGCGGAGCGTTTCCAGTGAACCATTCGTCTCGTGGCGAGAGATAAAATATTGCCCGCTCTTGAGCGCTGCCAGAGCACTAGGAAAGGCGCGTATCGGCCCCCAATTCTTGGCCGATCCCTCAAGGTAATAGTCAAACTCGTGCTCGCCTGCCGGGTGATGATCGTAGATCAACGGGCACTTCTTGAACCATCGCAGAAACGACCTGCGCAGGCGATCGAGGTCAGGAAACTGGCTTAACGGCACAGGACAGAAGCGGACTTCGCCAACGGTCCACAATACCCCCCGGCGCACCTGCGGCACATGCACGGTGACAACCGGCGAACGTTCAGAGTCGATGCTGCCGTCGGAGTTGAGGTGCCACTCGCCGAGACGAGAGAAGTTGAGCGTTACGCCCCAGTCGAACACTTGTTCATTGTGCGACAGGTCCTGATCCCGAAGCCATTGTAGCGCGCTGCAAGGTGCCCCCGGAGCTTCAACAAACATGGAATAGGCTGGGACACTTTTTTTCATCGGCATGGATACGCGGCAAAAATGGCTCACGCCGACAATTGCTTCTCGGCGATCGAGAGCCACTCGGCCTGCGCATCGCGCAGATATTTCGGCGCCCGCCGCATCTGGATCAAGAGCTCGTTGAACACGATGCGCGCTTCGCCGGTGCGGCCGACCAGTTGCAACAACAGGCCATAGCGGACCCGCGCCTCGGCTCCCGGAAAATACTGCGACACCGCCTGGTATTCCTCCAGCGCCTCGTCGAGCCGGCCGATCTCGGCGAGTGAACGGGCATAGAGCAGATGTCCCTCGGCGGACTCGAAATCCGGCCAGCGCTCGCGCAAGGCGTCGAGCGTCGCCAGTGCCTCGGCCGGTAGCTTGCGGGCGAACTGGGCCTGCGCCTTGGCCAACGCGTAGGCCGGATCGTCGCCCTGCGGCAGCCGCAGGACGTGGTCGTAGTGGTTCTCCGCCTCCTCGAAGCGCCCGATGGTCTGGCATTCCGCGGCCAGCGCGGCGCGGTTGGCGATCGTGTCGGATGTCGCGAGCCGGTCGGACAGTTCGCGATACCGTTTCTCCGGATCGATACGGTTGGCGACGCGCTTGCGCGCCTGCGCGGCGGCCGGTCCGCCCCACCATTCCGGAACGAGCTCGACGACGATGTAGGCGAGCGCGCCGATCAGCGGCACCATCAGGATGATGAAAGCCCATGGCTGCAAACGCCCGGTGCGCGAGGCGTGATAGATCAGCGTGATATCGAGCAGCAATACGATTAGTGCAACGGGCATCACAGATCCCAGCGAGCCGGAAAGACCATCCAAATCGCCTTCGTCATACCGTGCCCTGCACGCTGCGACAATCCCCGGTTGCTATGCCGGCAGCGCTAGCGTGAAGAGTTTGTGAAACGGATGCGACTGTCCCTGCATTGGTCGCAGACGAACGGATCAGGTTCATGATCCGCACGTCGCGATAGCACTCCGGACTGCTGATCGCGACCGCCTAATTCGCTTCACAGCGCGCTTTGCGCTCCTCTTCGGCGCGCTTCGCAAGCTCTGATCTCGCCTGCTTTTCCTCCGCCGAAAGCACCTCCTCGATAACCTTCGTCTCTTGTGCGGGTCCATCGTAGGCGCTGGCGAAGTCGACGAGCGGTACGGTCAGGCCGATCGGCGCATTGGCCCTATCGAAGGCTGCCAAAGCCAGTGTATGCGCTTGCTTGAGCCGATCGACCAATTCTGCTCCGGCGTCGTAATCGGCCATGCAACCATTGGCAAAGCAATTCGTGTAGGGCCGCTCAATCGCTTGCCCCTGATCAATGATGATCCGAACGCCACGTTCCACCTTCACCCGGGTTGGCAGGGTGACGCGCAACGTCTTCCTGGAATCTCCGGTGCGCGCGATGAGTGCAGCTGCGACAACCGGTCCACAGTCTACGTCATCTACCTTCGATCGACCTTCTCGCCCGACAAAGCAGGCGTCGCCCAGGCAGAACTTTGTCCAGGGAGTAAAAGTGATTGCAGGTAATTTCGCCTGTTCGGCCGCCACCGGTGCGGCTACGAGCCAGGCAAGCGCCATGCTGGCGCAGCAGCGCAACACCACAGGGCACATAGCCGCCCCTCCCCCAGCAGACCTGAACTCAGGCTTGCCGCGGACTGTGTCCGCATGAGGGCGTTGCACGTCGCGGAAATGCTATTTCTTGTCGTCCGCCAGCAGCGCGCGGTACTTCGCGACGTCGCGGGTCACGAGCTGCTGCAGCACTTCGGGTGCGAGCTCGTCGGCATCGGGCGCAACGGTCGACAGCTCGACGAAGCGCTTCTTCACCGCCTCGCTCGCAACCGCGGTGCGCGCGGCGGCGTTGAGCTTGGCGATGATCTCGCCCGGCGTGCCCTTGGGTGCGAACAGGCCGTTCCAGCCCTGCGCCTCGAACTCGGCCAGGCCGGCCTCGGCCGAGGTCGGCAATTCCGGCAGCGAGGCGAGCCGCACGGTCGAGCCGACCACGACCGCCTTCACCAGTTTGTCGTCGATCGCCTGCGACACCGAGGCGGCGGCATCGCAGACGCCGTCGATCTGGCTGCCGATCGCGTCCGTCAGCGCGAGCGCCGCGCCGCGATAGCCGACCAGCTGCACGTCGATCCCGGCGGCATGCACGAAGCTCTTGCAGATCAAATAGTTCGACGAGCCGACGCCGGCATGGCCGAGATTGACCTTGCCAGGATTCTTCTTCGCGTTGTCGATGAATTCCTTGAGGTCCTTGGCCGGGAAATCCTTGCGCAGCGCGACGATGCCGAAGGTTTTCGCGACCACGGCGATCGGCGCGAAGGAATCAGGCGTGAACGACAGTTTTGGATAGATCGTGTAGGTCGCAGCATTGGTGCCGGCGTTGCCGATCGCGATCGTGTAGCCGTCCGGCTCGGCACGCGCGGCGCGAGTCAACGCGGTCGAGCCGCCGGCGCCGCCGACATTCTCGATGATGATGGTCTGGCCGAGCGCGGCGCTCATCTGGTCGGCCACTGCGCGGGCGATCACGTCCGAGGTGCCGCCGGCCGCGAACGGCACGATCATCGTGATCGGACGCTTGGGGAAATCCTGGGCGTTGGCTGCCGTCGCGAAAACGAGTGCCGCGGCCGCGGCAAGGCACCACCGCCACAGCATTTCCGTTACGCCGCCTTTTCGTGATGCTGGACCAGGCCTGCGAACAGGCCGCGGCCATCGGTGCAGCCCATGATCTCTTCGACATGGTTTTCCGGATGCGGCATCATGCCGAGCACATTGCCGCGCTCGTTGACGATGCCGGCGATCGAATGCGCGGCGCCGTTGAAGTTGGAGGCCTCATCGACCTCGCCCTCGGCCGAGCAGTAGCGGTACAGCACCCGCCCGTCGCCCTCGAGCCGCTTCAGCGTCTCCTCGTCGGCCTCGTAATTGCCCTCGCCATGGGCGACCGGCACGCGGATCACCTGGCCGGCATTGTAGCCGCGGGTGAACGGCGTGTCGGAGCGTTCGATTCGCATATGCACGTCGCGGCAGACGAATTTCAGCCCGGCATTGCGCATCAGCACGCCCGGCAACAGCCCGGACTCGCAGAGGATCTGGAAGCCGTTGCAAACGCCGAGCACCAGCCCGCCCGAGGCGGCGAAGTCGCGCACCGCGTCCATGACAGGCGCGCGGGCCGCGATCGCGCCACAGCGCAGATAGTCGCCATAGGAGAAGCCGCCGGGCACCACCACGAGGTCGGTGCCTTTGGGCAGCGCCGTCTCGGCGTGCCAGACCATCGCGGTCTCATTGCCGGATGCAAGCTTGAGCGCGCGCGCCATGTCGCGCTCGCGGTTGATGCCGGGGAAGACGAGGACGGCTGATTTCATTGCATCACCTGGTTTTGGGTGCCAGCACGAGCTTAACTGCGGCGGCAAACTTCGCGTAATTGTCGTTGCTGGCCTTTTCGTCACGCGCCGAGCTGATCAGGCTGGCGGAGCCCTGTCCGGCAAGCAGCAAGCCGCTGACCTGATACTCGCTTGCGCCGTTGGCTGTCACGGTCAGGCGCCGTGCCTTGAACATGCGCGGCCCCGCGGTGCCCTTGTCGCCATCAACGCCGAGCAGCGTAATGCGCTGCCCCGGCGTCCGCTGCTCCAGCGCCTTGATGATCTGCTCCTGCCCCTCGCGGAACTGGTCGAGCGTCATCTGTTTTCCGCCGGTATAATACCGGTAGCTCACCTTGGAGCCCGCACCGCAGGACGACTGCGCGCAGCGGAACATATGCACATCGGAGCCGCGGCGCTCGTAGCTCCATCCGCTGACCGTGAACGGCGGCGGCTGCGTCGTCGCGGCAGGCGCTGCCGGTGCCGGTTGAGCCGAAGCCCCGCCGATACCAGCTGCCGTCAGCAAGCCAACCACGAGCGCCCGGACGAAGATTTGGTCTCTGCGAGCAGAGGTGGGAGCGGCTGTTATCATTTGGCGCGCTCGCTAGCTCAGAACCTCGACCCGATAGTTCTCGATCACGGTATTGGCCAGCAGCTTGTCGGCGGCGGCCTTCAGCGCCGCCTCCGCCTTGGTCTTGTCGGTCGCAGCAAGCTCGATGTCGAACACCTTGCCCTGGCGAACGCTGGCGACGCCGTCGACGCCGAGCGATTTCAGCGCGCCCTCGATCGCCTTGCCCTGCGGATCGAGGATGCCCGACTTCAATGTCACAGTTACACGTGCCTTCACGGTCGCCCCTTAAGCTTAGCTCTTCACCAGCACCGGGCCGCTGCCGGCCGGCCGCTCGTTCTCGATCAGGATGCCGAGCCGCTTCGCGACCTCGGTGTAGGCCTCAAGCAGGCCACCGAGATCCCGGCGGAAACGGTCCTTGTCGAGCTTCTCGTTCGACTTGATGTCCCACAGACGGCAGGAGTCCGGCGAGATCTCGTCGGCGACGATGATCCGCATCATCTCGTTCTCGAACAGCCGCCCGCACTCCATCTTGAAGTCGACGAGGCGGATGCCGATGCCGAGGAAGAGACCGGTCAGGAAGTCGTTGACGCGGATGGCGAGCGCCATGATGTCGTCGATCTCCTGCGGCGTGGCCCAGCCGAAGGCGGTGATGTGCTCTTCCGACACCATGGGGTCGTTGAGCTGGTCGTTCTTGTAATAGAACTCGATGATCGAGCGCGGCAGCTGGGTGCCCTCCTCGATCCCGAGCCGCTGCGACAGCGAGCCGGCGGCGACGTTCCGCACCACCACCTCGAGCGGCACGATCTCGACCTCGCGAATCAGCTGCTCGCGCATGTTGAGGCGGCGGATGAAGTGGGTCGGCACCCCGATGTCGTTGAGGTGCTGAAACAGGTACTCCGAAATCCGGTTGTTGAGGACGCCCTTGCCCTCGATCACCTGGTGTTTCTTGGCGTTGAACGCGGTCGCGTCGTCCTTGAAGTGCTGGATCAGGGTTCCCGGCTCGGGGCCTTCGTAAAGCACCTTGGCCTTGCCTTCATAAATACGGCGTCGACGGCTCATTGGGATGTACCGTGTTTTGTTGAAATCCATGGATTTGGGTGCTCCGGATGACTTGGGGTTACGACCCACGACGGAGCTGCCGCGGAGGCCTGGAACCTGGGCAATCCAACTGGAAACAGAACAAGAACCATGCCTGTTGGCAACCTATCCGATTGGCCCTTCCAGCACAATCGATAGTGCCCCCTTCAGGGCACTTATACCGCCCTATCAAAAGGGCCCGATTCCGCCTGTTTTGCCTGCGGCTTAACGGCTCGTTGTCTTGCCGATTCCTCCCACTTATCTAGGCAGGCATCGGGGCTGCCGCAACGAGCATCGGCCCGCCATCCAGCAGGGAAATGGAACTTCCGCATGAACGAATTCAACAAGCGCGAGGAAGGTTTCGAGAAGAAGTTCGCCCTCGACGAGGAGCAGAAGTTCAAGGCCGAAGCGCGCCGGAACAAGCTTCTCGGCCTCTGGGCCGCCGAGAAGCTCGGGATCACGGGCGATGCGGCCGGCGCCTATGCCAAGGAAGTGGTGGCCGCCGACTTCGAGGAAGCCGGCGACAATGACGTCCTGCACAAGGTTCTAAGGGACCTCACCGCCAAGGGCCAGGCCACGACCGAGCGCGATGTCCGCGCCAAGATGGACGAACTGCTGGCGGTGGCTGCGGCACAGGTGAAGGCGGGAACCTAGGTTCTCGCGCCGCCTGAGCTCCAATTCGACTTTTTACCCGCGCCGGACACCGTTCCGGCGCGACGTGTTTGCGCCCCTCACTTTGCTGAAGTCGGCACGGATGATCTCGAGCAGGCGGTGCGACGCGGCGCTGAGGAAGCCGCGGTGCCGTGTCACGGCGACGACCTCATGACTTGCGGTGAGATTGCCGACGCGGATCGCCGCGATCGTCCCGGCGCGCAGCTCCTCCGCCGCGTTGCTTCGTGACAGCAGGGCGATCCCGAGCCCGGCCTCGACCAGCCGCTTCTGCGCCGTGAGGCTGTCGACCGGCGTCCAGGCGACCTCGCCGAGCCCGTGCGTCAGGAACAGGGCGAACACGTGCGAAGCGGTGATCTCGCGCCGTCCGGGCACCTCGGGAAAGGCGATCCAGCGCTCGTCCCTGAGATCGGCGAGCCTGCCGACCCGGCGTCCCGCCAGCGGATGGTCCGGCGCGCAGACCACCCCGAGCGGCTCGGCGAACAGCACCTCGCAATCGAGGTCGCCCGAGCGGTCGCGGTCGTAGCGCAGCCCGATCGTCGCCTCGCCGCGCCGGATCAGATCGCTGACCTCGGCACTGGTCGCGGTACGCAGCGTCAGCGCGACATCCGGATGCCGGCGGGCAAAGCGCTTCAGCACCTTCGAGAGCCGCTCGCCCGCAAGCGTGCCGGTCACCGCCAGCGCCACCGGACCGGAATTGTCGCGCAGCAGCGCGCGCACCGCATTCTCGGCATCCTGCGCCGCCGCCACCGCGCGTTCGGCATAGGGCACCAACACCCGCCCCGCATCGCTCAATCTGGTCTTGCCGGCGATCCGCTCGAACAACGGCACGCCGAGCTCCTGCTCGAGCAGCGCGATGCGCCGGGAGATCGCCGGCTGCGAGCGGTGCAGCGTCTTCGCGGCATTGGAGATTCCACCGCGGCGATGCACCACCAGGAACGTGTTGAGCGCGTCGCTGTCCATCCCTCACCTCATGCAAAAAACTGATGTTATTGAGAGAAATAACAAATTTGTCTGATGGCCGAAACCGCCCTATCGCTGGGCCAGTCGCTTTTTCAACCATCAGGAGTTCACATGCGCACCCAGGCAGACAAGGCAGCACGGTTTCGCGAGCTGCATCAGCGCCCCGGCGCCTTCATCATCCCGAATCCCTGGGATGCCGGCACGGCGAAGCTGCTCGCGGCGATGGGTTTCGAGGCGCTCGCGACCACCAGCCTCGGGCTCGCCAACACGCTCGGCAGCGCGACCGTCAGCCTCGATGCCATCATCGAGAACTGCCGGGTGATCGCCGATGCCACCGACCTGCCCGTCAATGCCGATCTGGAGAATTGCGGCGCGGATGATCCGAGGACCGCGGCAAAGGCGATCACCCGCGCCGCCGAAGCCGGCGTCGTCGGCGGCTCGATCGAGGATTCGACCGGCAATCCGCAGCATCCGATCTACGACTTCTCGCTCGCGGTGGAGCGGGTTCAGGCCGCCGTCGAAGCCGCGCGGGCGCTGCCGTTCCCATTCACGCTGACCGCCCGCGCGGAGAACTTCCTGCACGGCCGCAAGGATCTAGACGACACGATCAAGCGGCTGCAGGCGTTCGAGGCCGCCGGCGCCGACGTGCTGTATTCGCCTGGCCTGTACGACATCGGCACCATCAAGACCGTGGTCTCGGCCGTGAAGCGGCCGTTCAATCTCGTAATGGGCTTTGCCGATCCGACCCTGACCGTCGAGCAACTCTCCGCCGCCGGCGTCAAGCGCATCAGCGTCGGCGGCGCGATGGAGCGTCACGCGCTGGCCGCGTTCCTGCGCTGTGCCCGCGAGATGAAGGACCAGGGCGCATTCACCTTCGTCCGCGAAATGGCGCCGGTAAAGGAGGTGCGCGAGGCGTTTGCTGCCGCGAAAGGCGCGTAGCGCGTGGGACGCCGGGGAAGGCCAGCGCCGCCCCGGGATTAGCCTGAGGCGGCGTATCCACTGATCTGGTATGGTAGTGCCAACACCGCAAGTCCGGCCAAGGCGCTATCAGACCTGACGATTCGTGACAGGTCGCGACTTGCAGGCAGCCTCAGGCAATGCCAAGAGAGCGGGATCATGTCCCAGGATCACATTTCCAACGTTCTCGCTGAACGTTATGCCTCACCCGCCATGCGCGCCATCTGGAGTGGCGAGGGCAAGGTTCGCCTCGAACGCGACTACTGGATCGCGGTGCTGAAGGGCCAGCGCGATCTCGGGATTCCGGTTCCGGACGGCGTGATCGAAAGCTACGAGCGCGTCAAGGACCAGATCAACCTGGCCTCCATCATGCAGCGCGAGCGCGTCACCCGCCACGACGTCAAGGCGCGCATCGAGGAATTCTGCGATCTGGCCGGCCATGAGCACCTGCACAAGGGCATGACCAGCCGCGACCTCACGGAAAACGTGGAGCAATTGCAGGTCTACCGCGCGTTGCAGCTGGTCGAGACCAAGAGCATCGCTGCGCTGATTCGGTTTGCGAAGCGCGCCCAGCAATTGCGCGACATCCCGTTCACCGCGCGCACCCACAACGTGGCCGCGCAAGTCACGACGCTCGGCAAGCGCATCGCCATGTCAGGCGAAGAGATGCTGCTGGCGCATCAGAGCCTGGTCAATGTGCTGCAGACCTACCCCGCGCGCGGCCTGAAGGGCGCAGTCGGCACCCGTCTCGACCAGATCACCCTGTTCAACGGCGATGCTGGCAAGGCGCGCGCGCTCGAGGAACGCATCCTCGTTCACCTCGGTCTGCCGAAAGCGCTCGACGCCGTCGGCCAGGTGTATCCCCGCAGCCTCGACTTCCGTGCCGTCAGCGTGCTCACCGAGCTCGCCAGCGGTCCTGGCAACTTCGCCAAGACCATCCGCCTGATGGCGGGCCATGAACTCGCCAGCGAAGGTTTTGCCAAGGGCCAGGTCGGCTCCTCGGCCATGCCGCACAAGATGAACAGCCGCTCCTGCGAGCGCATCAACGGCCTGCATGTGATCCTGAAGGGCTATCTTGCGATGGCCGCCGGGCTCGCCGGCGATCAGTGGAACGAGGGTGACGTCTCCTGCTCGGTGGTCCGCCGCGTCATGCTGCCCGATGCCTTCCTCGCCACCGACGGCCTGCTCGAGACCTTGCTCACCGTGCTCGATCAGATGGAGGTGTTCGAAGCCGTCGTCGCGACTGAGCTCAACCGCTATTTGCCCTTCCTGCTGACCACCACGGTGATGATGGAAGCGGTCAAGAAGGGCGCCGGCCGTGAAGGCGCCCACGAGGCGATCAAGGAGCACGCCGTCGCGGCCATTGGCGACCTGCGCACCGGCAAGATCGTACAGAACGACCTGCTGCAGCGTCTCGCCGCCGACCAACGGCTTGGCTTGAGCGAAGCCGAATTGCAGCTCGTGCTCGCGCAGGGTCGCGCCAACTCCGGCGACGCCGGCGCCCAGGTCGATTATTTCGCCCAGCAAGTCGAAGCGCTGGCCCGCGCCAAGCCGGAAGCCGCGAGCTACGCGCCGGGCACGATCCTGTAGCGGATGGTGAGTAGCGAATAGCGAATGGACAAGAATCCATTCGCTACTCGCGATCCGCCCTTCGCGTCCGTCACTCTTCCTTGAAGCCGTATTCCGGCACGTTGCCGCTGGCGCCATAATATTTGTAGGGCAGGAACTTGCCCGACATCGTGATCTTGACGCGATCGCCCTTCGGATTCGCGACACGTTCCATCGCCATGTCGAAGTCGATCGCCGACATGATACCGTCGCCGAATTCTTCCTCGATCAGCGCCTTCCACGCCGGGCCGTTGACCATCACCATCTCGTAGAAGCGGTAGATCAGGGGATCGGTCGGCGGCATCGGCGTGCCGGCGCCGCGCATCGGCACCTCGTTGAGCATCGCGGTCTCGGCCTTCGACAGCCCGAACAGCTCGCCGGCATTGGCCGCCTGCGGTTTTGTCAGCTTCATCTGGCCGAGGATCGCGCCCACGATCAGCACTTCGGAATAGCCGCCGATCTTCTCGCAGATATGCTTCCAGCTCCAGCCCTTCTCGCGCTTGATGTCGAGCAGCTTTTCGGTGAGGTCTTCGCGTTTCATGGGGTTTCCTCCTTCGGTTCAGCGCGCAACGCTCTGCGCGGGATTGGGTTCAACGACGCGCGGCGGCGAGACGATCACCGGCTCGCCGACACCGGGCCGCACCGTCGGCACGCGGCGCGGATCGTGACCGGTCACGTCGGCCGCAAAGCTCTTGCTGCGGCTGACCAGGAAATCGACGATATGGTTGCGCAGCGCATAGTAGTAGGGATGACGGTGCAGGTCGATGCGGCCGCGCTCCTTCGGCAGCGGGTTCTCGACGATCTCGGCCAGCACCGCGCCGGGCCCGTTGGTCATCAGGAAGATCTTGTCGGCGAGGAAGATCGCCTCATCCACGTCGTGGGTGATCATGAAGGTGGTCTGCCCGGTCTCCAGGCAGATGCGCCGCACCTCGTCCTGCAGCGTGCCGCGGGTCAGCGCGTCCAGCGCCGAGAACGGCTCGTCCATCAGCATGATCTTCGGCGTGATCGACAGCGCCCGCGCAATGCCGACGCGCTGCTTCATGCCGCCCGACAGCTCCGACGGATGCTTGTGCTCAGAGCCGGTCAGCCCGACGAGATCGATGAATTTCTGCGCGTGGGCCCTGACCCGGGCGCGGTCCCATTTGCGCCATTTCGAGCTCACGGCATAGCCGACATTGCCTGATACCGTGCGCCACGGCAGCAGCGCATGGCTCTGGAAGATCACGGCGCGGTCGAGGCTGGTGCCCTCGATGCCCTGCCCGTCGACGATGACAGTCCCCTCGCTCGGCTCGTCGAGCCCGGCGAGGATGTTCAGCACCGTGGTCTTGCCGCAGCCGGAATGGCCGATCACGCAGCCGAACTCGCCGCGCGCCATCGACAGCCAGAAGTCCTCGAATACCGTGGTGACGCCGCCGCCGGCGCCGGGATAACGCCGGGCGATTCCCTCGATGGAGATGAACTTGTCGGTCATCGCTACTCCGGAAACGTCACCATGCGCGTGAAGCGCGCCAGCACCTGGTCGAGCAGCATGCCGACGAGGCCGATCAGAAGGATCGCGATGATCACATTGGTGATCGACAGATTATTCCACTCGTTCCAGACGAAATAGCCAATGCCGGTGCCGCCGACGAGCATCTCCGCGGCAACGATCACGAGCCAGGCGATCCCGATCGAGATCCGCATGCCCGTGAGGATCGTCGGCGCCGCCGCCGGCAGGATCACGGTGAAGGCGCGCCTGATGGTGCCGACCTCGAGCGTCCGCGCGACGTTGATCCACTCCTTGCGCACGCCGGCGACGCCGAACGCGGTGTTGAGCAGCATCGGCCACACCGAGCAGATGAAGATCACGAAGATGGCCGAGATCGAGGAATCCTTGATGGTGTAGAGCGCGAGCGGCATCCAGGCCAGCGGCGAAATCGGCTTCAGCAGCTGGATGAAGGGATCGAGCGCCCTGCTGATCAAAGGCGACATCCCGATCATGAAGCCGAGCGGGATCGCAACGATGACCGCAATGAGATAGCCGAGCCCGACGCGCCCGATCGAATAGGCGAGCTGGATGCCGAGCCCCTTGTCGTTCGGCCCGTTGTCGTAGAACGGCCGCTTCAGATGCTCCCACAGCTTGGCGCCGACATCGAGCGGCCCGGGCATCGCCGACTTGCCCTGCGTCGCGGTCAGCCCCATCAGCTTGGCGTATTCGGGGCTCATATTGGCAGTTGCGCCCGTGCCGCGGGTGGCAAGGTGCCAGGCGCCGAGGAAGGCCGCGAGCAGCGCAAGCGAGACGATGGCGGCGCGGAGACGGAGGGAGAGCGTCATGTGCGCTCCCTCCCCACGTCGTCCCTGCGAAAGCAGGGACCCATAACCACCGGCCCCAATTGCTGCGCTGAGTGTCTCCCAGCGCGCCGAACCGAGAGAGCGCGGCGTATGGATCCCTGCGTTCGCAGGGACGACGGCGTGGATAGAATTTCGCCTCTCACGATGACTTCCTGATCTTGAAACTCGCGAGATAATCGTCGGGCTTGGCCGGATCGAAAATCTTGCCCATCACCGAGAACGACTTGTACGAGCTCGTCGGCGGCGCAAGCCCCATCTCGGCCATCACCTTTTTCGTGTCGGTGGCGAGATAGACCTGCTCGGCGACCGCCTTGTAGTCGACGTCGCCCTTGATCTGGCCCCAGCGCTTCATCTGCGTCAGCATCCACACCGCAAAGGACTGCCAGGGGAACGGATCGAAGTCGACGCGCTTGGGGTCGGTCTTCACGCCGCCGAGGCCGTCGGCATAGGTGCCGGTCAGGACCTGCTCCAGCACCGTCACAGGCGCATTGATGTAGTTGGCCGGCGCGATCGCCTCCGCGATCTGCTTGCGGTTCTCGGCCTTCGCAGCAAAGCCGGTGGCGTCCACGATCGCGCGGGTCAGCGCCGCGAAGGAGTTCGGCGCCGTCGTGATGAATTCGCGGCTGGCGGCAAAGCTGCAGCAGGGATGGCCGTCCCAGATCTCCTTGGACAGGATGTGCAGGAAGCCGACACCGTCATAGATCGCGCGCTGGCAGATGTTGTCGGGCGCGAGGAAGCCGTCGATGTTGTCGGCGCGCAGATTGGCGACCATTTCCGGCGGCGGCACCGAGCGGAGCTGCACGTCGGTATCCGGATCGAGCCCGTGCTCGGCGAGATAATAGCGCAGCAGATAATTGTGCATCGAGTAGTCGAACGGAATGGCGAACTTCATGCCCTTCCAATCTTTCGGATCGCGCCTGTCCTTGTGCTTGATGGCAAGCGTGATGCCCTGCCCGTTGATGTTCTCGATCGCGGGCACGGTGAAGGGTATCGCGTTGGCGCCAAGCCCGAGCGAGATCGCGATCGGCATCGGCGCCAGCATGTGGGCGGCGTCGTATTCCTTGTTGATGGTCTTGTCGCGAATGACGGCCCAGCCGGCGGTCTTCACCACCTCGACGTTGAGGCCCTGCTTGGCATAGAAGCCGAGCGGCGCCGCCATGATGATCGGGGTGGCGCAGGTGATCGGGATGAAGCCGACCTTCAAGTCCTTCTTCTCGGGTGGTCCGGCGTCGGCGAACGCCTCCGTCGCCGTCTTCAGCGGGAAGAACTGCGACAGCGCGGCGAGCGCGGTCGCGGCGCCAACCGATTTCAGGAAGGCGCGGCGCGCGACGTCCTGCGGAAACACGGCCCGCATCACCGCCGACGCGACGATACCCTCGTAACGCTTCTCCTCACTGATGTCGGCGACCGGCTCGCAGCGCAGCGTGCGCGCGGCATGCGCATGCTCGGCGACTGAGCGATGCCGGCCACAGGCGCAGCCCGATCGGATGAGCGCGTGATCGGCGTCGAAGGGATCGTCTGACGTGGACATGCTGCGCCCCATTGTCGCACCGAGGCGCGGAGAGCTCCGCGATCCCGTGCATTGATCGGCGTCCGGCCGCGTTTTGCGCCGCCGAACGCCAACAAACATGCAGGTTCTATGCCGCCTTGTCCGTGACGACGGCCGCGGTCGGCAGACCCTCGTCGATCGGCAGCGCCGGGTCGCGCGACCACTCGTTCCAGGAGCCGAAGTACATCCGCACGTCC
Organism: Bradyrhizobium sp. B120; assembly: GCF_049075665.1. NCBI lineage: Bacteria > Pseudomonadati > Pseudomonadota > Alphaproteobacteria > Hyphomicrobiales > Nitrobacteraceae > Bradyrhizobium > Bradyrhizobium sp. B120. Next base: position 5,606,434 of record NZ_CP185242.1, read on the forward strand.
TTCACGCCGGCGTTCTTCAGCGCCAGGAAGGTGTTCGAGGCGCGCGCGCCCTTGAAGCAGTAGAGATAGACCGGCGTGGTCTGCGAGATACCGACGGTGGCGCATTCCGCCAGGATCTCGTCCTTCGACTTGAAGCGCGGACCCTCGCCGGTCGGCTTCATCATCCGGTACCATTCCAGCCAGACGGCGCCGGGGATGCGGCCCTTGCGCGGGCAGAAATCCTTGCCGTAGGGCGAGGAGCTTTCGCCGATCCACTCGTCGACGTCGCGCACATCGAGGATCGCGACGCCGGGCTTGCCGACCGCCGCCAGCATCGCCTTGGCGTCGATCATGATGTCGCCGGCCTCCGGCACGATCGCAAAGGAGGCCTTTGGCGGCACCGCAACGTCGGTGGTGACCGGCAGATCGGCGGCTTTCCAGGCGTCGAAGCCGCCATGCAGCACCTTCACCTTGGGATAGCCGAGCATCGTCAGCAGGTAGTAGCCGCGGCAGGACTGGCCGAAGCCGGAATTCATCGACTGCTCGTAGATCACGGCGGTCTCCTTGCCGGAGAGACCGGCGGCGCCGAACGCGTCGGCGAACTTGGTCTTCAGTTCGTGGATTCCTTCCGGCGTCGAGGTCGCAAGGAACGTGAAGACGTCATGCACATTGACGGCACCGGGCAAATGGCCGGCCGCATAGGCATCCGGATTCCGCGTGTCGATGATGACACATGGTTCTTTCTTGACGAGCTCGGCAAGTTCGCCGGCGGTGATCAGAACGTCCGTCATGGCTCTCTCCTGTTTGTGGTTGCAGTTGTGGTGGTCCCGAACTCTCCTCACCCGTCCGCCAGCATCTTGCGCAGCTGCTTGGTGGCAGGTGTGACGATGGCGACGAAATAGGCCTCGCGCAGCCTGCGCTGGGCGCGGTGGCTCATCAGATAGCCGCGCGCGCCGCAATGGAGCATCGCCGCATGCGCGACCGCGACGCTGGCATCGCCGATCCGCAGGCGCAGCGCGACGACGCGGCGCCAATAGCTGTCATCGGTGTTGTAGGGATCGCTTGCCAGCGTCATCGCCTCCTTCTCGAACTCGGCATAGAGCTCGCGGAATTGCAGCGGCTGCTGCGGCAGATAGCGGTTGACGTGACCGAGCGGTGCATGGACCTCGTCCATGATGTTGATGCAATCCTTCATCAGCCCGAGGCCCATGCCGGCCTGCAGCAGGATGAAGCCGGCGCGGATCTTCTTGACGAACGGCGCAGCCGGCTCGGCGAGGATCAGCTCGTCCGGCACGAACACGTCGCGGAACTGGACGCCGTAGGTGCCGGTGCCGTCCATCGCCAGGAACGGCTTGCACGGCGTCAGCGTGATCGCGGGATCGGAGCAATCGGCAAGAAACATCACGGTGCTGCCCGGCTCGCCCTTGCTGCCCTCGTCCTCGCGCTCGAAGATCGTGCCGAAATAATGGTCGGGGCCGAGATTGGACACCCAGGGCAGCGCACCGCGCACGATGTAGCCGCCATCGACCTTGCGGCCCTTCAGCTTCAGCCGCTCGATGCCGAAGAAGCTCTTCATCGGGTTGGAAAGCCCGGTGCCGCCGAGCGCACGCCCGCTGGAGAAGCAGTTGCCGAAGCGCGCTGCGAGCTTCATGTTGGTGGAGTTGGCGACGTACCAGACCAGCGTGTTCTGGCACCACGCCATGAAGGCGGTGGCGCCGCAGACCTCGCCGAGCGCGGCCATCGACTGGATCGCCCAACGCAGGTCGGCCGGCCCTTCCTGCGGCACGTGGCTGCTCCACGCCCCGACCTTGCCGAGCCGGCGCAGGAATTCGCCGGGATAGACCGAGCCGGCATCGATCGCGGACGCGAGCGGTGCCAGCTCCTGACGGGCGAGGCGCGCGACCTCGTCCGTGATGGTCGGTGCGGGATCTTGAGCTGCGACCCGCGATAAAGCCAGTGAACCCATGGTTGGTCTCCGCACCTGGAATTGCCGATCGAGCCTTACGCGCTGACCTCGAGATTGACGGGGCGGGTGAAGGTGTTGGCGACCGGCGACCACTTCTTCACATGCGCCACCAGCGCGTCGATCTCGTCTTGCGCGACGCCCTCGCATTCCATGTCGACCTTGACGCGGACATCGGTGAAGCCGACCGGCTTCTCGCTGACGTCGCCGGTGCCCCACACCGCGGTGATGTTGAGATCGCCCTCCAATTCCAACTCAAGCTTGTTGACGATCCAGCCGCGATGCACCGCGTTGGCGTGCAGGCCGACCGCAAGGCAGGAGCCGAGCGCGGCGAGCGAGGCCTCGGAGGGATTGGGCGCGGTGTCGTCACCGAGCAGGCCCGGCGGCTCGTCGACGATGTAGGGCGCGAGGTTGCGGATGTAGTTGGCGTGACGGAACTTGCCCTCGGCCACCGTCCTGCACTTCAAGGTCTTGATGACCTTCGGGTTGGCCTTGCCGTTGGCAATCAGCTGCTCGAGCCCGCCTCTGTCGATCGGCGCGAGGCAGCCGGTCAGTGCGGTTTTTTGAGCGACAGCGGTCATCAGTTTTCTCCCTGGGAGCGATGGATTGGGTAAGGATACCGAACGGTCTGTTTCCTGCACGAAGCGTGCCAGTCCGCCGCCAAATCAAAAGGCGAAATCCCGCAGACGCTTAGCTGCGCCTGCCTGCGGATTGATCAGGGCGCGGCTGCTCAAACGCGGTGCATCTGCCGCGCCGCAGCGATTATTTTGAGCGCAGGACGGCGCACATGCCCGCCCCCGTGAAGATGCGGCTTGATGATTTCGCCGCGCTCCGATTTACTGCCGCGCATGGTCAAATCGCTTGCGAAGAAAAAACCTGCCGCCGCGTTCGCCGCCGGCGACGACGAATCCGCGCGCGGCCGCCTGCTCAGCGCGGCGACGCATCTGTTCTGCAAGAACGGCATCAACGCCACCGGCATCGATGCGATCATCGACGAGGCCGGAACCGCCAAGACCACGCTCTACAAATTGTTCGGCTCGAAGACCAACCTGGTGCATGCCGTGCTGGAAAGCGAAGGCAAGCAGTGGCGTGAGTGGTTCATCGGCGCGATCGAGGCCGGCGGCGGCGATCCGCAGACCAAGCTGGCGCGGATCTTCCCTGCGCTGAAGAGCTGGTTCGCCGAGGAACGCTTCTACGGCTGCCCCTTCATCAACGCGGTCGCCGAGCACGACAAGGACGCCAAGCAGTTCCGCAACATTGCGCTGAAGCACAAGAAGGTGGTGCTGGCGCATATCGAGAAGCTCGCCGGCGAGATGGGCGCGAGCGAACCGGCCGTGCTCGCGCACCAGCTCGCGCTGTTGATCGACGGCGCCATCGTCGCCGCCATGGTGTCGTGCGATCCCGGTGTCGCCGACACCGCGGGCCTCGCCGCAAGCAATCTGTTCGCGCCGGCCAAGCTGAAGAAGGCGAAGCGCACGGGCCGCACGGACGAACTCATGGCAGTCTAGGCGCCGCGATCGAGCGACGCCCCCGATCACCTCGTTGCCCGCCTTGATCGGCACGCCCGCCCGACCATGAGCCGCCTGCCGAACGGATCGTCGCGACCAACGGTCGCAGCACAGCCGCCGGCATCGGTATTCGGCGGCGCGATCGCCCGCCGGATTTACCGGTCGTCAATCACACCGTGCGATCCGCCGCGGCCTTAAACGCCTGTTAGCTCCGGCCGGGTCAGTTGCCACGTGAAAGTACGGGGCAAGAACAATGCAGTCCGAAAAAGGACGATACAGCCAGCCGCGCTGGGGCGTGACGCGCTGGCTCGCCGATGCGGGTCCGGGCGTGCCCGACGACATCCGCTCGGCGCTGATCGGGGATCTCTATGGCTCGCTGCCGGTGTTCGCGGCCGGCGCGGTCAATACGGTCGCCGTCGCGGCCGTGATTGCGATCCGCGAACCGACCGCGCCGTTCATCGCCTGGGTCATCCTCGAACTCGCCATCTGCCTCTCGCGACTGACGGTGCTCGTGGCTGCGCATCGCGCGGCACGCGAAGGGCGGCCGACGCCGACCGATCCGCACCTCGTCCTTGCGGTCGCCTGGAGCGCCAGCGTCGGCTTCGGCATCCTGATCAGCCTTGCAAGCGGCGACTGGGTGGTTGCGATGCTGGCCTCGCTGTCGGCAGCGGCGATGGTCGGCGGCATCTGCTTCCGCAACTTCAGCGCGCCGCGCCTTGCCGGAACCATGATCCTGCTCAGCCTCGGCCCGATCGTGCCTGGCGCAGCGCTGGCCGGCGAGCCGCTGCTGTTCATCGTGTTCCTGCAAGTGCCGATGTATCTCGCGGCGATGTCGGTCGCGGCCTTCCGCCTCAACAAGATGCTGATCGCAACCATGCGCGCCGAGCGCGAGAACGGCCATCTTGCCCATCACGACACCCTCACCGGCCTGCGCAATCGCGCCGGTTTCGTCGCCGCGCTGAACACGAAGCTGGCGGCTCCGGCCGGACATGGCAGGCCGTTCGCGCTGCTGTTCCTCGACCTCGACAGTTTCAAGCCGATCAACGACACCTATGGCCACGCGGCCGGCGACCAGGTGCTGATGCTGGCCGCCGAGCGGCTGCGGCGCGCTCTGCCCGAGACCGCGGTGATCGCGCGGCTCGGCGGCGACGAATTCGTGGTGCTGGCGAACGGCGTCACCGCGGAGCAGGCGCTCGGGATCGGCCATCGCATCATCCAGGCTGTCACGATGCCCTACCGGCTCGCCGACGGCATCTTCGCAAAGGTCGGCGTCAGCGTCGGTGTCGCCGTATCGCCCGAGCACGGCACCGAGGCCGAGGAGCTCCTGGCCGTTGCCGATGCCGCGCTCTATGAAGCCAAATCCGACGGCAAGGCACAATGCCGCCTGGCCTCCGTCGCCACCAATGTTGCGGCGCTGCGCCGGCTGACGAATATGGACCCCACGCCGGCGCTCGATCGCGGCGCCGCCTGAGACGACGTCCGGCAGGAACGCCGCGCTACAGATCGAAATTCGTCGGCAGCATCACGACGTCGCGGATGGTCATGCCGCGCGGCCGGGTCAGCATGAACATCACGACCTCGGCAACCTCGCTCGCCTCCAGCAGGCTGCCCGAAGCCTTGGCCTCCTCGAGCTTCTCCGCCGGCCAGTCCGCGAGCAGCGCGCTGATCACGGGGCCGGGCGAGATCGAGCCAACGCGGATACCGTGCTTGAACACCTGGCGCCGCACCGTCTGGACGAAGCAGTTGATGGCCCATTTCGACGAGGCATAGACCGGCTCCCACGGCGTCGGAAAATGCGCGGCGAGCGAGCTCGTGACGATGATGTCGCCGGTCCCGCGCGCGATCATGTGCGGCAGCACGTCGTGCACATTCTTCATCACGACGTTGACGTTGAGGTTCAGCATCCGATCGATCGCGCCGGTATCGGCATCGACGAGGTCGCCGCCAACATAGATCCCCGCATTGGCGTGCAGGATGTCGAGCCGGCCGGCCTTCTCTAGGATTTTTGGCAGCAGGCTCGCGCAGGCCTTCGGATCGAGCAGGTCGATGACCAGCGGGATCACCGCATCGCCGTGCCTGCCGGCGAGCGCGTGCAGCGCGGCCGCGTCGCGGTCGACCATCACCACGCGCGCGCCCGCGGCCAGCATTGCCTCGCTGCTCGCAAGTCCAATGCCTGACGCCGCCCCGGTCACGGCCGCGACCTTGCCTTCCAATTGCGTCGCCATCGTCTCCACCTTTGTCAGTGCGGCACGCATGGCAACACATCACGGTCGCGATGTCAGCTCCCCATGCGATGCACGACGCTGTCCGTTGCATGTCCTGTCACATGCGGAGCATCGGCGGCCGCGTGGCGAAGCGGCGACGCAGCCATTTTGCCGCCGGCCCCGCCGGCCGCTGCTTGTGCCAGACGACTTCGAGCGCGACGGGATGCGCGCCCTCGTCGAATTCCAATTCGGGAACCGCAAGCTCTTCGGCAATCTGCGAACTCGCCATGATGTGGCCCGGGATCAGCGCCCAGCCGACGCCCTGCTTGAGGATCTGCAGGATCACCCAATGGCTCTCGACCCACCACACCTCCGCTGCGACACGCAGCCGGTGCCGCTCGGTGCCTTCATTGCGCACCGTGACCATGATCTGGCGATGCCGCTTCAGCTCCTCCCAGTCCACCCGGCCATGCGCCAGCGGATGGTTCTTGCCGCAGACGAGCTGCAGCGGCACCCAGCCGATGGTCTTGAAGCCGAGTTCGGGCGGCAGATGCTCCTGCCGCCACATCACGCCGACATCGGCCTTGCCGTCGAGCACGAGACGGCTGACGTCCTCCATGATCGGAAACAGCAGCTCCACTTCAACATGGGGAAAGCGCTTGGCGAATTCCGCAAACAGCTCGCCGACCGCGCTCTCCGGATAGAGCTCGTCGATCGCCGCCACCAGGCGCTTCTCGACATGGGCCTCGAAACTGCTGGCGACCCCGATCAGATGCTCGCGGCGGTCGAGGATCAATCTTGCTTCCGGCAACAGCCGCGCCCCCGCTTCGGTCAGCACCGGGTTGCGGCCGGTCCGGTCGAACAGCGCAATCCCGAGGTCCGTCTCCAGATTGGCGACGTGGGTGCTGACGGCCGATTGCGCTTTCTTCAGCAGCCGTGCCGCACCGGAGAACGAGCCCTGCTCGGCCGCCGCCACGAAGGATTCGAGCTGGTCCATGGAAACGGCCATCTATCTCTTTTCCAGATATTATCTAACTTTGTAATCCCACAATATCAGATAGAAACCCCGTCGCAACGGCGAGAGCGTTTTCAAGCGAAGTGGATACCGGTTCGCATGAAGAAAACGCGTCAAAACAAGAATCAAGAAAGGGTTTCAAAATGTCTATGCGTTCCTTCTCCGACCGGATCAGGCACGCAGTCCTGTTCGAACTGATCGGTATCGCCATCTTCACGCCGGCAGCCGCATGGCTGTTCAATCAGCCGGTGGCCCATATGGGCGTCATCGGCGTCGTCTCGGCGACGGTGGCGACGATCTGGAACTTGCTGTTCAACCTCGGCTTCGACCACGCGTTGGTTCGCGTCACCGGTCGTGTCATCAAGACGATGCCGATCCGTGTCGCGCACGCGATGCTGTTCGAGGCCGGCCTGATCGTGCTGCTGATCCCGTTCGTCGCCTGGTATCTCGGCATCTCGCCGTGGGCCGCGCTGATGATGGATATCTCGATCGTCGCGTTCTATCTGGTCTACGCGTTCGTCTTCAACATCGCTTACGACCGCGTGTTTCCGGTGCGCGAGCTCAGCGCGCACGGTCGCACGGCAAGCCGAGCCCTGCCGGCCTGATCGGTATTCGGCGCGGCGCCTCGGATCATGTGATCTGCGCGCCGCGCCGGACCCTGACACCACAGCAATATTCCTGATGGTAGCGACTGCGCACAAGTTCCGCTGCGCCGCGCTCATACACTGGTTTGATCCGGCTTGAGCGCTGTGGAATGCTTCGGGCCGACATGCCCGTCAGAGGCTGCCAAAACGGCCAACAATGCCAAAGCGGCCAACAAGAAGAAGCGGAGGACTACAATGCCAGGGAATCGTTCCCCCCACCTCACCCGCCGCCATCTCGTCAAAGGCGCTGCCGCCACCTCGGCCACGCTGCTGCTCGGCAAGCCCGCCATTGCCAAGGGCAAGACCGAGATCGTGATCGGCAACATCGACGCCTATTCGGGACCGGCTGCGGTCTATTCGTCGATCGGCCGCACGCCCGGCGGCTATTTCAAGATGATCAACGAGCAAGGCGGCATCAACGGCCGCATGATCAAGTACATCACCTATGACGACGCCTACAGCCCGGCCAAGACGGTGGAACAGGCGCGCAAGCTGGTCGAAGGCGACGAGATCGACGTGCTGTTTGCGCCGCTCGGTGCGCCGACCAATGCGGCGATCATGAAGTACATGAACCAGAAGAAGGTCCCGCACCTCTTCATCGCCTCGGGCGCCACCAAGTTCGGCGACTACAAGAACTTCCCCTACACCATGGGTTTCCAGCCCTGCTACCAGATCGAGGGCCGGGCCTTCGCGCAACACGTCCTGTCGACACAGAATGATCCCAAGATCGGCATCGTCTACCAGAACGACGATTTCGGACGCGACGTGCTGAAGGGTTTCAAGGACGGACTCGGCGGCAAGACCTCCGCGATCGTCGCCGAGCTGTCCTATGAGACCGCGGATCCGACCATCGACAGCCAGGTGGTCCGCTGCAAATCCGCGGGCGCCAACGTGTTCATGAGCATGACCACGCCGAAATTTGCCGCGCAGGGCATCAAGAAGATCGCCGAGCTCGGCTGGCAGCCGGCGCATTACATCGGAAACAACGCTTCCTCCGCCGGCTCGACATTGAAGGCCGCGGGCTTCGACGTGTCCAAGGGGATCATTTCCAGCGCCTATCTGAAGGATCCCGTCGACGCCGCCTGGGACAGCGATCCCGCCATTCAGAAATGGCGCGCCTTCCTCGACAAATACGATCCGGCGGCGGCCAAGAACGACATCTACGCCGTCACCGGCTATCTCACCAGTCAGATCCTGGTTCAGGTGCTCAAGCAATGCGGCAACGACGTCTCGCCCGAAAACATCATCAAGCAGGCGGCGAATTTAAGGGATGTCGAATCCGACATGCTGCTGCCGGGCATCAAGATCAACACCTCGCCGACCGACTACTATCCGCTCGAGCAACTGCAACTGACGCGCTTCAGCGGCGAACGCTACGAGCCAATGGGCCCCGTGATTGACGGCGGCATCTCGAAGGCGTGATCGTCCACCGCGTTCCGCGGAAACCAACGCCGCGTGCGCGAGCCGTCTCGCGGTTGCCATCGGCCGCTCATCGGCCGATGATGCGCGAAACGGAGCCGAACCAACCGGGAGGAAGTGAATGCGCGGACGCCGTGTGCTGATGGAATCGTTCGTGTCGCACGGCGTGCGTCATATCTTCGGCAATCCCGGCACGACCGAAACGCCGCTGCTCGACAGCCTGCCGGCATTTCCGCAACTCGAATACATCATGGCGCTGCATGAAGGCGTCGCCGTCAGCGCCGCCAGCTTCTATGCGCAGGCATCGGGACGCGTCACCGTCGCCAATTTGCACGTCGCTCCCGGTCTTGGCAACGGCATCGGCTCGCTCTATGGCGCGCTGAAAGCAAATTCGCCCGTGGTCGTGACGGCGGGTCAGCAGGACACGCGCATGCGGCTCAACAATCCGCTGCTCGGCCACGACCTCGTTGCGATGGCGGCGCCTGTGACGAAGTGGAGCGTTCAGATCGAGCGCGCCGACGAGATCGCCCCGATCATGCGCCGCGCGTTCAAGGTGGCGACCGATGCGCCGCAGGGGCCGGTGTTCGTATCGCTCCCGATCGACGTCCTGGAACAGGAGACCGCGGTCGATGCATCGACACCGGACAATCTATGGCGGTCGACACGCCCCGATCCGGCAGGCATCGAGGCGCTGCTTGCGCTGCTGCTGAAGGCGAAGAATCCGGCCATCATCGCCGGCGACGACGTGGCGCGGTCGGGCGGCGAGCAAGCACTGGTGGCACTGGCAGAAGCGATCGGCGCCACCGTGTGGTTCGAAGGGCTGCGGCATCACGCGCCCTTTCCGACCAACCATCCGAGCTATCGTCAGTCGCTCCCCGGCGACGCCCGGCAGGTGCGCAAGGCGCTCGGCGATACCGATCTCGTGCTGCTGATCGGCGGCCCGTTCTTCGAGGACATCTGGTTTGCGCCTGATGGCCACATTCCCGACGGCGCGTCCCTGCTCCAGATCGAAGCCTCAACCGAGCGTCTCGCCCTCAACAACCGGCTCGATGCCGGCATTGTCGGCGACATCGCGGTCAGCATCAGTGCATTGACGGACGCGTTGCGCGCCAAGGCGAGCGCGGACTTCAGGCACGCCGCGCAAAACCGCAACGCTGCGCTGGCCGAACTACAGGCGAGAGAGAAGGAAGCCTATCGCGCGCGCGTCGAGAAGAGCTGGAACCGCGAGCCGAGCTCGATGCCGCGCGTCACCGCGGAACTGCGTCGCGGCCTGCCTGATGATGTGGTCATCGTCGATGAGAGCATCACCGCGAGCCTCGATCTCGCCCGCGCCTTCGACTATCGCGGCTTCGGCGATTATTTCGGCGGCCGCGGCGGCGGCATCGGCCAGGGTCTTGCCGGCGCGATCGGCGTCAAGGTCGCGATGCCGGACCGTCCGGTTGTCGCGATCTCCGGCGACGGCTCGGCGATGTACGCGATCCAGGCGCTGTGGACTGCCGCGCACCACAAGCTTGCGATCGTGTTCGTGGTGCTCGCAAACCGCGAGTACCGCATCCTCAAGCACAATGTGGACGTCTGGCGACAGAATTTCGAGGCCGGCACCCAGCATCCCTATCAGAACATGGATATCACCGGTCCCGCGCTCGACTTCGTGCATCTCGCGGCCGGCATGGGCGTCGAGGCCGTCAAAGTCGAGAAGGCGGACGACATCGCCGGCGCAGTCGCAAACGCTATAGCGGCGCAGCGGCCTTACCTCGTCGAGATCGCGATCGAAGGCAAGCGCTAGAGGAGCTTCTGATGGCAGGCATTCTGGACGGCAAGGCCGCATTGGTGACGGGCGGCGGCTCCGGCATCGGCCGGGCAACGGCAATTGCCATGGCGCGCGAAGGCGCGCGCGTGGCGGTGTCCGACCTCTCGAAGGATGGCATCGAACAGACCGTCGCGCTCATCAATGCGGCGGGCGGCCAGTCGATCGCGATCCAGGGCGACGTCACCGACGAGGCCGATGTCGCCAACATGGTGGCCCGCACGGTGGCGGCGTTTGGGCGCATCGATTGCGCGTTCAACAATGCCGGCGTGGCCGGGCGCTCCGTCGGCCCGCCCGGCCAGCGCATCCATGAGCTCACGCAGCCCTCCGTGGCGAAGATGTTTTCGGTGAATCTGATGGGCGTGTTCCTGTGCCTGAAATACGAGGTCGCGCAGATGCTGAAGCAGGGCGGCGGCGGTGCGATCGTCAACACCGCCTCGATCGCCGGGCTAGTCGGCCTTGCCACGTCGGCCCACTACGTCGCGGCCAAGCACGGTGTCGTCGGGCTGACCAAGTCTGCTGCGATCGAATACGCCCAGGACGGCATCCGCGTGAACTGCGTCAATCCCGGATACATCAAGACGCCGATGACCAAGGAGACGATGGACGAACGTTACGACGAAATCATCGCCAAGGTGCCCGCGCGTCGCCTGGGCGTGCCCGAGGAAATTGCGGAGGCCGTGGTCTGGATGTGCTCGGACAAGGCGTCCTTCATGACCGGCGCATCGCAAGTGGTCGACGGCGGCTACAGCGCCGCCTGAGCTGCGCTTCAGCAGGGCGCGGCTTCGGCTTTCAGGCTATTCCTTTGGCGGCACCGTGCGCAAATAGGCGACGATGGCGTCGAGATCGGCAGTCGACACGGTGGCGTAATAATGGAAGCCCATCGGCGGATTGAGCTTGCTGCCGTCCCTGCTGACGCCCTGCGTGATCGCGCGCTTGATCTCGTCGTCCGTCCAGCCGCCAATGCCTTTGGTCTTGCTGGAGCTGATGTTCCGCGAAACCGAGACGCCCCAAGGTCCATGAAACTTGCCGCCGCCAGCGCCCATGCTGGTTGCATATTCTCGCCCTTGCGGACCCATCGGCGTGTGGCACTCCATGCAGTGCGCAATCGTGGCGAGGTAAAATCCTTGCTGCACCTTGTCGCCCAACATCGCTTCGGTGTACGGGCCTTCACCGCCCGGGGGAACAGGATGTCCTTGTGCCATCTTGTAGACCGGCTCCGGCACCGCATTCCTGATCGGCTTGATCGTGCGCAGATAAGCGATCACCGCTTCGAGGTCGCGATCGGTCATGATCTCGTAGAAGCCGCTCGGCATGATCATGGCGACCCGCGCGCCGTTGCGCTTGATGCCCTTGCGCAGCAGTTGTCTGAGTTCGGCGTCGGTGTAATTGCCGATGCCGGTTTCCGTGTCTTGGGTGATGTTCGGGGCCGTGACCTTGAACGGTGGCTCATCCCATGACAGGCCGCCGGAAAACGCCTTGTCGCTGATCTCCCCTGAGGGTCCCTTCGGCGTATGGCAATTGCCGCAGGTCAGGATGCCATTGACGAGGTAATCACCGCGCGCGACCAATTCCGATTCTGCGCTGACCGGGCCGGTCAATAGCACGCCGATAACGAGCGCTAACGATCCGATGCGGATCATGACGACGCCTCCAATCAATTAAGTATGGCGATAGAACTCTGATCGATTTCTGGCTTCAAAAACGTAGGTCAGCGAAATGTGCGCACCGATGTTCAACGGTGCGAAGGCCATGTGCAAATTAGGTAGCCCGCCCGCAAGAAAAGCCGCGCGCGGATCGATGGTGCGATCGCCGCCCCTCTTTTTGGCACATCCGATTGCTGGAGGGGTGGCCAGACAAAATCTAGCAGATTTCATGCGCTTGAGAAGGCAGCATGTGTCGTCCCTGCGAAAGCAGGGACCCATAACCACGAATGGTCATTGTTGCGCGATTGTAGAACGACGAGTCCCGTTCACAATTCGGGCCGCGGAGCATGGGTCCCTGCTTTGGCAGGGACGACGCGCGGAGAGAGTCGTGCCTCGAACTCACTCTTGCCGAGCAGACAGAACGACGGCCAGGCTCACCGCTCCTGCTGCAAACTCCCCTCCAGCCGCGCCAGCTCGCCGTCGAGGTCGCGCTCGACATCGGCCACCTGCATGTCGACCACCCGATAGTCGCGCGCCTCGAGCCAGGCTCTGCGCTTGGCGCGGTCGGCGGCGATGGCGTCGTTCTCGTTCGGATTGACCAACTCGATCGCGAGCCGGTGCACGAAGGAGACGAAGTCGGGGATGTGGCGGCCGACCGGGGTCTGGCGCTTGAACTGGCCGGCGAAGCGGCGATCCCGCGTCAGTGCTTGCCACAGGATCCGCTCGGCGTCGGTCGGGTTGCGGCGGAGCAGCCGGGCGAGCCCGCGCACCGTGCTGGAATTGTCGGCGGCGGCGCCGCCCCCTCCCTGCTCGGCGAGCAGCGCCCGCAGACGCGTGGCCTGGGCGCCGTCGAGCACGCCGCCCTTGGCCGGACCCTTGCGGCCCTCGGCGATCGCCATCACCACCCCGTGCAGCGTGTGCATGTCCTGCTTGGTCGGCTCCATCCGGGTGAAGATGTTGCGCAGGTTCACCAGCATGGTGTCGCGCTTCTCCGCCGGCCGCAGGAACTCGACCTTGTCGAGCTCGGCGACGAGGTTGTCGAAGAACGCCTGCATCTGGTGCTGGGAGGCCGGTTCGGACCGCTCCGGCATCGCGAACGGCAGCTCGCCCGCGGTCGAGAGCTTGAACCACTCGTAGCCCATCAAGAGCACCGCCTGCGCGAGGTTGAGCGAGGCGAAGCCCGGATTGACCGGAAAGGTGATGATGCGGTTGGCGAGCGCGACCTCCTCATTGGTCAGGCCGGAGCGCTCCCGCCCGAACAGGATGCCGGCCCCGCCGCCGGAGGCGACATGGCTGACGATCGCGTTTGCCGCGCCTTCCGGCCCGACCACCGGCTTGGCCTGGTCGTGGGCGCGGGCGGTCGTGGCAAACACCAGCGTGAGATCGGCGATCGCCTGCTCGACGGTGTCGAACAGCTCGACGGAACCGATGATGTGGTCGGCCCCGGCGGCCGCGCGCTGCGCGGCGACATTCGGCCAGCCGTCACGCGGATTGACGATGCGCATCCGGGTCAGCGCGAAGTTACCCATCGCGCGCGCGGCCATGCCGATGTTCTCGCCAAGCTGCGGCTCGACCAGGATGACGACGGGACCGGCAAGGTCGTGCCCTGCCTTGGTCTTGTCGGTGCCGGACATCTCACTTCACTTTCTGATTCAACGTCTGAAGATTTTGAATCAGCTTCCGAAGCGGCTGATTCAAACTCTCATGCAGGGCGGCGCAACCAGCTTTGCACCGGTTTTGCGCGGGACCATTTTCTCCAAGGAGATAACAGGGTTAGCGGCGTTTGCGAATCCTCAATCGGAATCCCAATCGCACGGCGCGAAGACTGCCGCTTGCGCGCGCTTGGCCTTCGGATAGGCTATCAACCACAATCAAAGCGAAGCTGTAAAGGCACGCTTGAGACGCCGCTTGAACGGCGAGGCACTTGGGTCGAAGCACTTGGGGGGGACGATTATGCGGGGCAGATGGACGCTGGCGATTGTGGGCGTGGTCTTGATCGTGGCGGGGGGCCTGCTCGCCTACCTCACGCAGACTGCAGGCGGCATCCGGATCGAGGATGTCAGGTTCAAGGGCGCCAAGGGCAACACCATGAGCGCCCTGCTCTACATCCCGCCGAACGCGACGCCGCAGATCCCGGCGCCCGGTATCCTCGCCGTCCACGGCTACATCAACTCGCGCGAGACCCAGGACGGCTTCGCCATCGAGTTCGCCCGCCGCGGCTATGTGGTGCTGGCGCTCGACCAGACCGGCCACGGCTATAGCGACCCGCCCTCCTTCGCCAACGGTTTTGGCGGACCTGACGGCCTTGCCTATCTCCGCAGCCTGCCGTTCGTCGACAAGGAGAATATCGGGCTCGAGGGCCATTCGATGGGTGGCTGGACCGTGCTGGCGGCCGCCACCGCCATGCCCAACGACTACAAGTCGATGGTGCTGGAGGGCTCGTCCACCGGCAAGCCGTTCGCCGCCGAGGGCACCGCGAGCTGGCCGCGCAACACCGCGCTGGTGTTCGCCCAGTACGAGGAGTTCTCCACCCTGATGTGGGGTGTCGACCTCGCCCGCGACGTCACCAAGAGCCCGAAACTCTGGGCGCTGTTCGGCACGCAAGGCGCGGTCGAGCCCGGCAAGGTCTATGGCGATCCGGCCAACGGCACCGCCCGGGTGCTGTACACCCCGGCGATGACCCATCCGGCCGAGCACATCTCGCATGAGGCGATCGGCTACAGCCTCGACTGGTTCGCCAAGACGTTGAAAGGCGGCACCCCTCGTCCGGTCGACGACCAGATCTGGTTCCGCAAGGAGATCGGCACCCTGATCGCGCTGATCGGCTTCGTGGCGCTCCTGATCGGGACGTTCGACTGGCTGCTGGAGGCACCGATGTTCTCCCGCCTGCGGCTGCCGGCGGTGGCCGACGGCACCATGCCGCCGCACGCGGCTGCGAGCGGCCGGCGCTGGACCACGGCATTCATCCTGTCTGCCTTCATCCCGGCGCTGACTTATTACCCGGCCTTTGCTTTGGGCGGCACCTTGGTGACCCCGAGCGCGTTCCTGCCGCAGGGCATCACCAACCAGATCCTGGTCTGGGCCATCATCAACGGCCTGATCACGCTGGCCCTGATGTGGTTCGCCCCGAAGCGCGCCAGCCGGGCCGGCCTCGTCGGTCAATCCGTCGTGATCGCATTGGCCTCGGTTGCGGTAGGCTACGCCGCGCTCTGGCTCGCCGACCTCGCCTTCAAGGTCGACTTCAGGTTCTGGATCGTCGCACTCAAATTGATGAGCGCGAAGCAATTCCTCATCTTCCTGATCTATCTGATTCCGTTCACGGCGTTTTTCGTGGTGGCGCTGCACGTGCTGCACCGGAATTTCTCGACCATGGGCGCCCCGCGCGGAGCGCTCTACCTGACCAATATCCTGGCGCTGACGCTCGGTTTCATCGTGTTGCTGGTGCTGCAATACGGCACGCTGTGGCTGACGGGTAAGCTGTTCAACCCGATCCCGGACCCGGGATTTGTGCCGCTCTCGACCATCGTCGCGATCCAGTTCGTGCCGCTTCTGGCGATCGTCGGCGTGATCGCCACCTTCACCTGGCGGCGGACCGGATCGAGCCTGCCGGGGGCCCTGATCGCGGGCCTGTTCGTGACCTGGTACATCGTGGCCGGCACCGCGACGCAGGTCCCGTTCTAGAGGGGTTCAGGCGCTGAAAGCCCGCCCAGGACAAGGAGCGAGAGCCGCCGTCAGAATGGCGGTTCTCGGTGAAAAGATGGGCTGAAAGTGCATAACCGGTGCGCTTCCGCCCGTCCCCGGGCGGTGCTATAGCGCAGGCGTATTCCACCCCCACCGTCAAAAGCGCGCCGTTCCCAAGAGGGCCTCCCCGTCATGGCAAAAATCAAGGTATCCAACCCCGTCGTCGAGCTCGATGGCGACGAGATGACCCGGATCATCTGGCAGTACATCAAGGACAAGCTGATCAACCCGTTCCTGGATGTCGAACTGCTCTATTTCGATCTGGGCATGGAATACCGCGATGAGACCAATGACCAGGTGACCATCGACGCCGCCGAAGCCATCAAGAAGGTCGGCGTCGGCGTCAAATGCGCCACCATCACCCCCGACGAGGCCCGGGTGAAGGAGTTCGGCCTGAAGCAGATGTGGAAGTCGCCGAACGGCACCATCCGCAACATCCTCGGCGGCGTGATCTTCCGCGAACCGATCATCTGCAAGAACGTGCCGCGCCTGGTTCCCGGCTGGACCAAGCCGATCATCATCGGCCGCCACGCCTATGGCGACCAGTACCGCGCCACCGACATCAAGTTCCCCGGCAAGGGCACGCTGTCGCTGAAGTTCGTCGGCGAGGACGGCACCGTGATCGAGCGGGAAGTGTTCAAGGCGCCCGGCGCCGGCGTTGCGATGGAGATGTACAATCTCGACGACTCCATCATCGATTTCGCCCGCGCCTCGCTCAACTATGGCCTGCTGCGCAACTACCCGGTCTACCTCTCGACCAAGAACACGATCCTCAAGGTCTATGACGGCCGCTTCAAGGACATCTTCCAGGACATCTACGACCGCGAGTTCAAGAAGGAATTCGAGGCCAAGGGCCTGACCTACGAGCACCGCCTGATCGACGACATGGTGGCCTCGGCGCTGAAATGGTCCGGCGGCTATGTCTGGGCCTGCAAGAACTATGACGGCGACGTGCAGTCCGACACCGTGGCCCAGGGCTACGGCTCGCTCGGCCTGATGACCTCGGTGCTGCTCACCCCGGACGGCAAGACGGTGGAAGCCGAAGCCGCCCACGGCACGGTGACCCGCCATTACCGCGAGCACCAGAAGGGCAAGGAGACCTCGACCAACTCGATCGCGTCGATCTTCGCCTGGACCCGTGGCCTCGCCCACCGCGCCAAGCTCGACAACAACGAGGCGCTGGCGAAGTTCGCCACCACCCTGGAGAAGGTCTGCGTCGCGACCGTCGAAGAGGGCTACATGACCAAGGACCTCGCACTCCTGGTCGGCGCCGACCAGCGCTGGCTCTCCACCACCGGCTTCCTCGACAAGGTCGCCGAGAATCTCGGAAAGGCGATGGCGGCCTAACGGCCGCCTGTTGCCGAACACAACAGCGAGCGTGACCATGTCCCTACTCGGCCGGGTAACGCTCGCATCCTTGTTGCTGACCGGATCGGCGGCGCTCGCCGCCGATCCGCTGCCCGCCCCCGTTGCGGCGCCCGACGAGACCGCGGTCCTCACCGCCCATGCCGAGGGCGTCCAGGTCTATGAGTGCAAGCCGGTCACCGACGGCAAGCTCGCCTGGTCGTTCCGTGAACCCGTCGCCACCCTGATCGCCGGTGGCCGCACCGTCGGCCGGCATTATGCAGGGCCGAACTGGGAGCATGTCGACGGCAGCGCCGTGACCGCCCGCACCGCCGGCACCGCCCCCGGGGCGACGCCAGCGGACATTCCCTGGCTGAAGCTCGAGGTGATCTCCCACCGCGGCAACGGCCTGCTCTCGAGCGTTGCCACCGTGCAGCGGATCAACACCTCGGGCGGCGAGCTCAGCGGCGCCTGCGACAAATCAGGCGCACTGAAGAGCGCGGCGTATTCGGCGGATTACGTGTTCCTGCGCCGCGACTAATCGCGGATACCGCCGTCGGTCTCGTGCGGCGCCTGAGCAATCTCGCTGGCGGCAAGGTCGCCACCGGCCGCGAGCGGATCAGCGAGCCGCGCCTCCGCCGTCTCCCTGACATGCGCGGCGAGCGCCGGCATCCGTTCGATCAGGGCATGGAAGTCCTGCGCGTCGAGCAACAGCAGCTTGGTCTTCCGCATCGCCGTCACCGTGCCGGATCGGCTGGTCCGGCGCAGCAGCGCGATCTCGCCGAAGAACGTGCCGTCGCCGAGCCGCACCCGCTGGCTCGGCAGGTCGATCTCGACCTCGCCGGCGGTGATGAAATACATCGACGACGCCGCATCGCCGCGCCGCACCAGCACCTCGCCGGCCTCGATGGTCTGCGACCGCAGCAGGCGCATGATGTCGGCAATGTCAGCGGCGTTGAGATGCGAGAACAGCGGCACCCGCGCCAGCATGCCCCAGGTCACGACGAAGTCGCGGCGCCGCACCTCGTCGGCGAACGCGGTCGAGACGATCGCGACAGGTAATGCGATCATCGCAAAGCCGACCACGATCGCAACCACGGTGACCATCCGCCCCAACGGCGTCACCGGAACGACGTCACCGTAACCGACAGTGCCGAGCGTTACGATCGCCCACCACATCGCCTGCGGCATGGTGCCGAACTTGTCCGGCTGTACCTTGTGCTCGATGGCATAGAGCAGCGAGGCGAACAGCAGCACCGCGCCGGTCAGGATCACGACGCAGCCGAACAGCGTGCGCCGCTCGGCATGCAGCGCCGCCAGCAGCGAGCGCATCGCAGTCGAATACCGCACCAGCTTGAGGAACGGCAGCATGCCGAACAGCACCAGCGCGGTCTTGTCACCAATCGCAAGCGCGATGGCCGACGGCAGGAAGGCGAGCAGGTCGATCACGCCGAGCGCCGAGCAGGCGTATTCGAGCCGCGCCTGCAGCGGCGTCATGTCACGCAGCGAGCGGCCGACCACACTCCAGAGCCGCGCGGCATATTCCAGCGCGAACGCGACGACCGCGGCGATCTCGATCGCCGTGAACAGCCACCAGAACTGGGCATCGATCTCCGGTACCGACGCCAGAATCGCCGCCAGCACATCGACGGTGATGATCGCGACGACGAGCCGGACGAAGCGCGAGCCGACCGAATATGGCAGGTGGTCCTGCTCGAGCAGCTCGTAGAGACGCTCCCGTAGTCCGGGATCGCTGATCGTGGGCTTGAGCGGAGCCGTCGCCACGATCAGCCTCTCCCTCAGGCGCCGGCCATCGCTTGCTCGATCGCCGACAGCGCGGCGTCGGCCTTGGCTCCGTCGGGCCCGCCGGCCTGCGCCATGTCGGGCCGGCCGCCGCCGCCCTTGCCGCCGAGCACCTCGGAGCCCTTGCGCACCAGCTCGACCGCGTTGAAGCGCGAGGTCAGGTCGGCGGTGACGCCGACCACGATGCCGGCCTTGCCGTCCTCGGTCACGCCGACGATCGCAACCACGCCGGAGCCGATCTGCTTCTTGCCGTCGTCGACCAGGCTCTTCAGGTCCTTGGTCTCGACGCCCTCGACCGCGCGCGCCAGCAGCTTGACGTTGCCGACCTCGCGCACGCCCGAGGCGGCGCCGTTCGACGACGCTCCGCCGCCCATCGCGAGCTTCTTGCGGGCATCCGACAGGTCGCGCTCGAGCTTCTTGCGCTCCTCCATCAGGGCTGCGATGCGCGCCGGCACGTCCTCGATCGAGGTGCGCAGCTCGGCCGCCGCGGTCTTCGCCAGCGTCATGGTGTCGTTGGCGTGCTTGCGCGCATGATGTCCGGTCAGCGCCTCGATGCGGCGCACGCCGGAGGCGACCGCGCTCTCGCTGGTCACCGAAATCAAGCCGATGTCGCCGGTGCGGCGAACGTGGGTGCCGCCGCAGAGCTCGACCGACCAGCCGAGCGCGTTCTGTCCGTGATCGCGGGCGCTCTTGCCCATCGAGACGACGCGAACCTCGTCGCCGTACTTCTCGCCGAACAGTGCGCGTGCACCGGCCTCGCGGGCGTCGTCGACACCCATGACCCGGGTCGTCACCTCGTCATTCTCCAGCACGACATCGTTGGCGATGTCCTCGACCCGGGCGAGCTCTTCCGGCGTGATCGGTTTCGGATGCACGAAATCGAAGCGCAGGCGATCGGGCGCGACCAGCGAGCCGCGCTGCGCGATGTGATCGCCGAGCACCTGGCGCAGCGCCTCGTGCAACAAATGCGTGGCCGAGTGGTTGGCGCGGATCGACGAACGCCTGGCGTGATCGACCTCGAGCTGCAGCGCAGTGCCGACGTTCAGCGTGCCCTGCTCCACCGTGCCGACATGCACGAACAGATCGCCGGCCTTCTTCTGCATGTCGGTGACGCGGAATTTGACGCCCTCGCCCGTGAGGACGCCGACGTCGCCGACCTGACCACCGGACTCCGCATAGAACGGCGTCTGGTTCAGCACGATCGCGCCGCTCTCGCCCGCCTTGAGGCCGTCGACCTCGGCGCCGTCCTTGACCAGCGCCGTGACCACGCCTTCCGCGCTCTCGGTCTCATAGCCGAGGAATTCGGTCGCGCCGAGCTTCTCGCGCAACGGGAACCAGATCGTCTCGGTGGCCGCCTCACCGGAGCCTGCCCATGAGGCACGCGCCTTCTCGCGCTGGCGGTTCATCGCGTCAGTGAACGAGGCCTGGTCGACGCTGATGCCGCGCGACTTCAGCGCATCCTGCGTCAGGTCCAGCGGGAAGCCATAGGTGTCGTACAGCGTGAACGCGGTGTCGCCGTCGAACATGTCGCCCTTCTTGAGGCCGGCGCTCTTCTCGTCGAGGATCGATAGTCCCCGTACCAGCGTCTTGCGGAAGCGGGTCTCTTCCAGCTGCAGCGTCTCCTCGATCAGCTTCTCCGCGCGCACCAGGTCCGGATAGGCCTGGCCCATCTCGCGGACCAGCGCCCAGACCAGGCGATGCATCAGCGGCTCGCTCGCGCCCAAGAGCTGTGCGTGGCGCATCGCGCGGCGCATGATCCGGCGCAGCACATAGCCGCGGCCCTCGTTCGACGGCAGCACGCCGTCGGCAATCAGGAACGCCGAAGAGCGCAGATGGTCGGCCATCACCCGGTACGACGCAACGTTCTGCTCGTTCGGCCCATGGCCGAGGGCCGAAGCGGCCGCATCGATCAAATGGCGGAACAGATCGGTCTCGAACACGCTCTCGACGCCCTGCAGGATGCAGGCCATGCGCTCTAGCCCCATGCCGGTGTCGATCGAGGGACGCGGCAGCGCCACGCGCTCCTCCTTCGTCACCTGCTCGTACTGCATGAACACCAGATTCCAGAATTCGAGGAAGCGATCGCCGTCCTCCTCGGGGCTACCAGGAGGTCCGCCCCAGATGTGCTCGCCGCGATCGATGAAGATCTCGGAGCACGGACCGCACGGGCCGGTATCGCCCATCGCCCAGAAATTGTCCGAGGTCGGGATGCGGATGATGCGATCATCCGAGAAGCCCGCGATCTTCTTCCAGTAGCCGGCCGCCTCGTCGTCGGTGTGATAGACGGTGACGAGCAGCTTGTCCTTCTTCAGCCCGAAATCCTTGGTAATCAGATTCCAGGCGAGCTCGATCGCGCGCTCTTTGAAGTAGTCGCCGAACGAGAAGTTGCCGAGCATCTCGAAGAAGGTGAGATGGCGCGCGGTATAGCCGACATTGTCGAGGTCGTTATGCTTGCCGCCGGCGCGGACGCACTTCTGCGACGTCGTGGCGCGCTGATAGCCGCGCTTCTCGACACCGGTGAAGACGTTCTTGAACTGCACCATGCCGGCATTGGTGAACATCAGGGTCGGGTCGTTGCGCGGAACCAGCGGCGACGACGCCACGATCTCGTGGCCGTTCTCCTTGAAGAAGTTCAGAAATGTCGACCTGATGTCGTTGACGCTGCTCATGTTCATCCAATCGAAAAAGGGGCCGGCCAGCCGCAAAAAGGCGTCATTTTCCGGCCGAACGCTTTTAGACATTGCCAGCTGCGGTGTCCAGAAACTGTGCAGGCGGATCATGGGCTTGCCGCGGCAGCACAAAGCCCATTGGATAGTTGTTGCAGCTGCGTTGACAGTCTTGGTGGCGCCGTGTTTTCTACCTACCTGTTACCCCGTCACGTCGGGAGAGACCGGCCTTACCGCCGGCGCCGAAGGAGCAACCGCCCCGGAAACTCTCAGGCAAAAGGACCGCGTGACGTCTGACATCTGGAAAGAGGCGCTGGGGTTCTCCCCGACGCGCCCGCCGACGGGATAATACTCTCAGGCACAGCGACAGATGGGGCTTTCTGCAGGTTTCTCAAGGGGAAATAGGTCCCCTGCGGGAACCGCGAGGGCCCTGTGATGTCTGCGCGCGAAACTTCCCCGCTGAAACAGACCCCGCTGCACGCGCTGCATCTGGCGCGTGGGGCCAGGATGGTGCCGTTCGCCGGCTACGACATGCCGGTGCAATACACCGCCGGCGTGCTCAAGGAGCATCTGCACACCCGCAAGGACGCCGGCCTGTTCGATGTGTCCCACATGGGACAGCTCGTGCTGAAGGCCAAATCCGGCAAGGTCGGCGACGCGGCGCTGGCGCTGGAAAAACTGGTGCCGCAGGACATCGTCGGCATCGCGCCGGGACGGCAGCGCTACGCGCAATTCACCAACGACGACGGCGGCCTGCTCGACGACCTGATGGTGGCGAATTTCGGCGATCACCTGTTCCTGGTGGTCAACGCCGCCTGCAAGGCCGAGGACGAGGCGCATCTGCGGGCGCATCTCTCCGATGCCTGCGAGATCGTGTCGCTGGCCGACCGCGCGCTGATCGCGCTGCAGGGTCCGAAGGCTGAATCGGCGCTGGCGAAACTTTGTGCAGACGTCAGTTCGATGAAATTCATGGACGCCGGTCCGCGCCGCCTCAATGACATCGACTGCTTCGTCTCGCGCTCCGGCTATACCGGCGAGGACGGGTTTGAGATTTCCGTGCCCGCAGACAAGGCGGAGGCCCTGGTCACCGCACTGTTGGCCAATCCTGATGTACTTCCGATCGGGCTCGGTGCGCGCGACAGCCTGCGACTCGAGGCCGGGCTTTGCCTCTATGGCCATGACATCGACACCACGACGACGCCGGTCGAAGGCGCGCTGGAATGGTCGGTGCAGAAGGTTCGCCGCAGCGGCGGCGCCCGCGCCGGCGGTTTTCCGGGCGCCGACAAGATCCTCGCACAACTCGCACAAGGCGCTTCCCGCCGCCGTGTCGGCCTGAAGCCCGACGGCCGCGCGCCGGTCCGCGAAGGCGCCGTGCTGTTTGCCGATCCGACCTCGACCGAGCCAATCGGCAAGGTGACCTCGGGCGGTTTCGGCCCGAGCCTCAATGCGCCGGTTGCAATGGGCTATCTGCCGACATCCCTTTCCGCACTCGACACCACCGTTTTCGCCGAAGTGCGCGGTCAGCGGCTACCGCTGAAGGTCGCCGCCACGCCCTTCGTTCCCAATACCTACAAACGCTAAACGCCAAAGGATCGATCCCTATGACGACGCTGTACACGTCCGACCACGAATGGCTCCGTATCGAGGGCGACGTCGCCACGATCGGGATCACCGATTACGCGCAGTCGCAGCTCGGCGACGTCGTGTTCGTCGAACTGCCCAAGGTCGGCCGCAGCCTGAAGAAGGCCGAGGCCGCCGCGGTCGTCGAATCCGTCAAGGCCGCCTCGGACGTGTACGCGCCGATCACCGGCGAGGTGGTCGAGGTCAACGAGGCGCTCGCCGCCGAGCCCGCGCTGGTCAATTCGGATGCCGGCGGCAAGGCCTGGTTCTTCAAGCTGAAGATAGCCGACAAGGGCGAACTCGGCGGCCTGATGGATGAGGCCGCCTACGCCGCGCACACCGCCTGAGGATCACCCCAAGGATTAGCCCATGAACGCGCCCTTCAAGCCGATCAACGAAGCCGCCACCGATTTCGTCCGCCGACACATCGGACCATCCCCGCGCGACATCAACGCGATGCTGGAGACGGTCGGCGCCGCGAGCCTGCAGGCGCTGATGAATGAGACGCTGCCGGCGTCGATCCTTCAGAAGGCGCCGCTCGATCTCGGCCGGGCGCTGAGCGAAACCGAAGCGCTCGCGCATATGAGCGAGCTCGCCGCGCAGAACCAGGTGTTCACCTCGCTGATCGGCCAGGGCTATTCCGGCACCATCCTGCCCGCGGTGATCCAGCGCAACATCCTGGAGAACCCGGCCTGGTACACCGCCTATACGCCGTACCAGCCGGAGATCAGCCAGGGCCGGCTCGAAGCCCTGTTCAACTTCCAGACCATGATCTGCGATCTCACCGGGCTCGACGTCGCCAACGCCTCGCTGCTCGACGAGGCGACCGCGGCCGCCGAAGCTATGGCGCTCGCCGAGCGCCACTCGCAGGTGAAGGCGAAGGTGTTCTTCGTCGACAAAGAAGTTCATCCGCAGACACTGGCGGTGATGCGCACGCGCGCCGCGCCGCTGGGCTGGGCGCTGGTGGTGGGCGATCCCCTGACCGAGCTCGACAAGGCCGACGTGCTCGGCGCACTGCTGCAATATCCGGGCACGACGGGCGCGGTGCGCGACCTCCGGCCGGCGATCGCATCGCTGCGCGCCAAGGGTGCGCTTGCGATCGTCGCCGCGGACCTGCTGTCGCTGGCCCTGCTGACCTCGCCCGGCGAGCTCGGTGCCGACATCGCGATCGGCTCGGCGCAACGCTTCGGCGTGCCGATGGGTTATGGCGGACCGCATGCCGCCTACATGGCGGTGCGCGACACGCTGAAGCGCTCGCTGCCCGGCCGCATCGTCGGCCTTTCGGTGGATTCGCGCGGTGCACCGGCCTATCGCCTCGCGCTGCAGACCCGCGAGCAGCATATCCGCCGCGAGAAGGCGACCTCCAACATCTGCACCGCGCAGGTGCTGCTCGCCGTGATCGCCTCGATGTATGCGGTGTATCACGGCCCCGAAGGCCTGACCCATATCGCACGCGGCGTGCATCGCCGCGCCACCGTGCTCGCCGCGGGCCTGCGCAAGCTCGGCTTTGCGCCGACCAGCGAGGCATTCTTCGACACCGTGACGGTCGAGGCCGGAAGCAAGCAGATCGAGATCGTCTCCCGCGCGCAGGCGGAGCGGATCAATCTCCGGATCGGTGCGACCACGCTCGGCATCGCGCTCGACGAGACCACGACGCCGGAGACCGTCGAGGCGGTGTGGCGCGTGTTCGGCGGCAAGCTCAGCTTTGCCGAGATCGAGGCGGCCGCGCGCGAGGCGCTGCCGAAGGAGCTGCGCCGCACCAGCGCCTTCCTCACCCACCCGGTGTTCAACACCCACCGCTCGGAGACTGAGCTGCTGCGCTACATGCGCAAGCTCAGCGATCGCGACCTCGCGCTCGACCGCGCGATGATCCCGCTCGGCTCCTGCACGATGAAGCTCAACGCCACCACCGAGATGATCCCGCTGACCTGGCCGGCGTTCGGCAATCTGCATCCGTTCGCTCCCGCGGATCAGGCCAAGGGCTACCACGCGCTGTTCAAGCGGCTCGAGCAGTGGCTGTGCGACATCACCGGCTATGACGCGATCTCGCTGCAGCCGAACTCCGGCGCACAGGGCGAATATGCCGGACTCCTTGCGATCCGGGGTTATCATCTCGCGCGCGGCGAGCCGCATCGCAAGGTCTGCCTGATCCCCTCCTCCGCGCACGGCACCAATCCGGCCTCGGCCGCGATGGTCGGCATGGACGTCGTGGTGGTGGCCTGCGACGCGCGCGGCGACGTCGACGTCAACGATCTCCGCGCCAAGGCGGAGAAGCATTCGGCCAATCTTGCCGCTGTGATGATCACCTATCCGTCGACCCACGGCGTGTTCGAGGAGCATATCAGCGAGATCTGCGACGTCGTGCATGCACATGGCGGCCAGGTCTATCTCGACGGCGCCAACATGAACGCGCAGGTCGGGCTGTCGCGGCCCGGCGATTACGGCGCTGACGTCAGCCATCTCAATCTGCACAAGACCTTCTGCATCCCGCATGGCGGCGGCGGCCCCGGCATGGGCCCGATCGGCGTGAAGGCGCATCTTGCGCCCTATCTGCCCGGTCATCCCGCAACTGACGGTGCGACGGCGCACGCCATCGGCCCGGTGTCGGCCGCGCCGTTCGGCTCGGCGTCGATCCTGACCATCTCCTACATCTACATCCTGATGATGGGCGGCGAAGGGCTGACGCGGGCGACCGAGGTTGCGATCCTCAATGCCAACTACATCGCCGCACGGCTGCAGCCGCACTTCCCGGTGCTGTACCGCAACGAGCGCGGCCGCGTCGCGCATGAGTGCATCGTCGACCCGCGGGCGCTGAAGACGACCAGCGGTGTCACCGTGGACGATATCGCCAAGCGGCTGATCGACTACGGCTTCCACGCGCCGACCATGAGCTTCCCGGTGGCGGGCACGCTGATGATCGAGCCGACGGAATCGGAATCGAAGTTCGAGATCGACCGCTTCTGCGATGCCATGATCGCGATCCGGGGCGAGATCGCGGAGATCGAGAAGGGCCGTTGGAAGGTCGAGGCCTCGCCGCTGCGCCACGCGCCGCACACCGTCCACGACATCGCCGATGATGCCTGGAACCGGGCCTACAGCCGCGCCGAGGGCTGCTTCCCGGCGGGCGTGTCGCGCTCCGACAAATACTGGAGCCCGGTCGGCCGCGTCGACAATGTCTACGGCGACCGCAATCTGGTGTGCTCGTGCCCGCCGATCGAGGATTACGCGCAGGCGGCGGAGTAGTCGGGCGACGTGTCTCGGGACGCGCTTGCGTTGCCCGGATATCAAGGCGCAGGTTGAGCCCTCCGGCTCAACCTGTCATCTACAGCGAAAAGAATTCGGCGTTTCGCTCGTCCGCGACCTGCACCGGTCGAAGCGGACGCGAGACCAACGATAGCAAGGGCTGCCTGCGGCAGGAGGAAACATGCGCGAGGCATTCTGGTTTCATTTCCCGTTTCGCGTTCGCTACTCCGAGGTCGACGCCCAGGCCGTGGTGTTCAACGCCCATTACCTGACCTATTTCGACACCGCGATCACAGAGTATTTCCGCGCGCTCGGCTACGACTATCTCGGCGAGGTCGCGCGGACCGGCATCGACTTTCACACCGTGAAATCGGTGGTCGAATACAAGGCGCCGATCCGGTTCGACGAGGACATCGAGGTCTGCGTGCGGGTCGCCAAGATCGGCCGTTCCTCGATCGTGCTCACGCTCGCGATCTTCGCCAAGGGCTCCGACGACCTGCGCGCCACCGGCGAGATCATCTGGGTCGCGACCGACCAGAAGACCCATCAATCGGTCGCGGTGACCGAAGACCTGCGCGCGCTGGTCGCGAGCCGCGAAAAGGCGCTGGCGTAACGCGGCGCCTGCCGGCGTCACGTGCTTCAAGCTCACAGGGCGATCAAGGTGCGGCTTCCGGCGTCCCAGCGCCACAGCCGGTCGTTGGTCAATTCGGTGCCACCCCACCAGCGATGGATCGGATTGTAGTCGCTAAAGTCGCCGGAGCCGGCGACGATCGCCTGGCCGAGGCCGGTCAGCGCGAGACGGCTTCGCTTGTAGCGTTGGTGACGGTCGGGATCCTCGTGCATGTCAAGATCGAACGGCCCCTCGTCGAGGCCCGAGATGGCAGGCACCGGACAGTGAGCCAGCCCGTCCAGCAGGGCCCCCGTCTCCCAATAACCGAAAGTCCGCCGACGATTGGGTTTCTCGTGCCCGGGAAACAGATCGTACGGATGGACCTGTCCCGCTGACGGCAGCTCCAGCATTCGCATTTCCGTTGCGCCGAGCCCGGAGCCACGCGAGGGGAGCTCTTCTAGGAGCGCGACGACTGAATTGCGCAATTGCGGAAGCGCGCGCAGATCCCGAGTCAGCAGATTGAACCAGCTTTCCGGCGTTGAAGCGCGCCAAGCGGTCCACGCGTCGCTCGCGGTTTCGAGATGATGGCCACGGATGGGCGCGAGGCGCGACTGCCAGGCGGCCAATTCGGTCGGCCGCTGCTCGCCGACGCCCTGATCCGTCTGCAGTACCGCAAGCCTGGATGTGAGGTCCGCATACGGGCGCAGATAATCCAGCAGCCAGATCAATTGCAGTTGTGAGTTCGGATCGGGATCGACCCAAAGATCGACGGCATCGAAGCGCTCGCAAAATTCGACCAATCCAAGACCCTGACGATGTGCGTCCTCGAGCAATCCGCCGGTGAGATTGTCCAGCCAGTGAGCCCCGGCGCGGTGCGAAGCCGCGCGCGGCGAGCACAAGGCATCCAGTTCGCTTGATGCCGGCAATCTTCCGCAAACGAACCGCAGCTCGACGCCAACAACGCAATCGGCAAGCCGTGCGACCTTCAGCGCGCCAGCGCCGCTATCAGTGAATGTGAGGATGAGTCGGCTCATAACAGCTCATTCGCGATCACGGGATTCATCGGTCCAACTTGCTGAACGACACATTGTGAGCCTCCGGCTTCGATCCAATGCGTAGACCTATGGAGCGACCAGGGTGCGGCTCTCGGCATCCCAGCGCCACAGCCGGTCATTGGTCAGCTCGGCGCCGCCCCACCAGCGATGGATCGAATTGTACTGGCTGAAGTCGAGCTCGCGATCCGACACTTCGCGGCCGAAATCGGTGAGCGACAGCCGACTGTACAGGAGCCGTTCTCGTCGGGCCTTCACATCGTCTGGCCCCTCGATCTCGGCGGGGAATCCGGTCAGGACCGGCGATGGACAATAAGCGAGCCGGTCCAGGATCAGCTCCGCTTCCTGAAAATCGAACACGCCGCGTTCTCTGTTCAACTCGCTTGAAAGGACTTGTGGCCTTGCCTCGCCTTCGGCGACGAGATCCAGCATCCACAACTCGGACGCGGCGAGGCCGGTTTCCTGCCCGGGAAGCTCTTCAAGCAGCGCAATGAGGGCCGCGCGCAACTGCGGTATCGCCGACAGATCCTGCATGAGAAAGTCGAAACAAGGCTCGGGCGTCGGAGCACAATAGGCATTCCAGGCGCGACTGGCCAATTCCAACCGATCATCGGTTACCGCAAGTGCCGGCAATCGCCATTTCGCCGAGCTCTCGCTTCGGTATATGCCGATCTCGACATCGGTCTGGACCAGACTGAGCTTCGCTACGACATGCCGGTGCGGACGGAGCACGTCGAGCAACCAGACCAGCACCAGCTGGTCGTTCGGCCGGGGATCAGCCCATAGCTCGACGCTGTCGCAACGCTCGCAGAGCTCGACAAGACCGACGTCCCGACCGATCGAGCCAGTCCATCTCGAACTGGCGAAGTCGAGCCAGTGCGTGTCGAAATGGACATGCTTTTCGGAACGCGCTTCCAGGAGGGTCGCGAGCTCAGCTGATGAGGGCATTTTCCCCCAAACGAAGCGCGGTCTCAAACCGACGACGATATCGGCCCTTCGCGCCTGTCTCAGGCGGTAGCTCGCGAGATCGCTTGTCGCAAGGATCAAACTTGTCACGATGCGCGAGGCTCCCACTACGTGCTATGGCCAGTCACCGCCGGACTCCAGCGCCAGAGGTTGTCGTTGGTGAGGTGCGTGCCGCCCCACCAGCGATTGATCGGATTGTGATCGCTGAAGTCCGCCTTGTAGGCGAGCACCGCCTTGCCAAACTCTGTCACCGACAAGCGGCTTCGCCGGAAGGCCTCCAGGCGACCTTTCGCATTGTTCGGGTCGATAGAGCGCAAGCCATCGTTGAGCCCAGCGATCACCGGCTGCGGTCCATGCGCAAGGCCCTCGAGCAGCCTGCCGATTTCCATGTCGTTGAAGACGCCGCGCTGGCGAAGCCGCGGAGGTAGAATAGCGCGTTGGTCCCCATGAATCCCGCCGCGATCAGCTCCAGCAGTCGCATCTCGGTCGCGCCTAGTCCCGATCTGCTCCATGGCAGCTCACGAAGCAGATCAAGCAGCGCCGGCCTCAGCAAGGGAAACGCACTCAGGTTGCGGTGCACCACATCGAAACACGTCTGCGGAGTTGTCGCCCGATACGCCTGCCAGCACATGCTTGCGGTCTCGATATCCACAGCTCGGATGCTAGCCAGCGGGACCTCGTTCCAACCGCGCCATGCCGGGTCCATCGTTAGCAGGCTGAAGCCGACGAGACGCAATTTCAGCTTTGCTAACATGTCCGGCTGAGCATGAAACTGGTCGAGCACCCAGATCAACTGCAGCTGATCGTTTGGATCAGGGTCAAACCACAATTCGATGATGTCGAACGACTGGCAATAATCGTTGAACGCGAGGTCCTTCCAAGTCGCGCGCTTCGCGGACGGGGAAATCCAATCCGACCAATGATTCCCCGGCTTCTGGCCCGCTCGCACGCCGAAATAGGCCGCCAGCTCTTGTGACGAAGGCAGCACGCCCCAGGCGAAGCGAAATGAAAGCGGAAGCACCGCGTCGCCCAGACCTGCGCGTTTCAGGTCGAGCCCGGATGGATTACCCAAGATCAGGCGCTTCACCGCTTCAACTCACCGAACACCGGCTACAAAACCAAACGGGCGCCGAAGACGTCGGCAACTCAACGTCCTCAGCGCCCGCTTGCAGCGAAATGATTTGATCGTTCGAGCATGATCTTTTCGGAAAACCGCTTCGCACTTTTCCGGATCATGCTTGAGGCTTACTCCTCGGCGGGCTCTTCGCCCTCGGCGTCGCGCTCGGGCGTACCGGCAAGGATCTGCTCGGCGATCAGGCCGGAGTTCTGGCGGATCGCAGCTTCGATCTTGGCGGTGATGTCGGGATTCGCCTTCAGGAACGCCTTGGAGTTCTCGCGTCCCTGGCCGAGCCGCTGGCTGTCATAGGAGAACCAGGCGCCCGACTTCTCGACGATGCCGGCCTTGACGCCGAGGTCGAGGATTTCGCCCATCTTGGAGACGCCCTCGCCGTACATGATGTCGAACTCGACCTGCTTGAACGGCGGTGCCAGCTTGTTCTTCACCACCTTGACGCGGGTGGTGTTGCCGACCACCTCGTCGCGCTCCTTGATCGCGCCGATGCGGCGGATGTCGAGACGGACGGAAGCATAAAATTTCAGCGCGTTGCCGCCGGTCGTGGTCTCCGGCGAGCCGTACATCACGCCGATCTTCATGCGGATCTGGTTGATGAAGATCACCATGGTGTGGGATTTGTTGATCGAGGCGGTGAGCTTGCGCAGTGCCTGGCTCATCAGGCGCGCCTGCAGGCCCGGCAGCGCATCGCCCATCTCGCCCTCGAGCTCGGCCTTCGGCACCAGCGCCGCAACCGAATCGATCACCAGCACGTCGACCGCACCGGAACGCACCAGTGTGTCGCAAATCTCCAGCGCCTGCTCGCCGGTGTCGGGCTGCGAGATCAGGAGTTCGTCGATGTTGACGCCGAGCTTGCGCGCATAGACCGGGTCGAGCGCGTGTTCGGCGTCGATGAAGGCGCAGATGCCGCCCTTCTTCTGGCCTTCCGCCACGGTGTGCAGCGCCAGCGTGGTCTTGCCCGACGATTCCGGCCCGTAGATCTCGACGACACGTCCCTTCGGCAGACCGCCGACGCCGAGCGCAATGTCGAGCCCCAGCGATCCCGAGGACACCGTCTCGACATCCATCGAACGGTCGTTCTTGCCGAGCTTCATCACCGAGCCCTTGCCGAACTGACGCTCGATCTGGGAGAGCGCGGCTGAGAGGGCCTTGGACTTGTCCATGGAGGATCCTTCGACGATACGCAGTGCAGTAGCGGACATTTGGGATGTGCTCCTTATGGCGGGGATTCGCTAGCGGGAAAACGGGCGATGCGATCAGGCGGAACGCGTTTGTTGATAGGAACCTCGTACCACGTTTGTTCTGTGTTCGCAATATGTTCTTTTCGGCGTGTCAGCGTGGTCCGCGTTTAAGCCCCTGTGTCTTAGTTTGAATTCTAGAGTGTCCTGATTCCGATTAAGCGAACGGAAACCATAGCTTAGCCAATGTTCTCAGTAGGACTACCGAGAAGGCCTATTCACCGTTCTGGGCTTATAAATTTCGATTGGACGCCATCCGTTCCTTGCTCGGGGTCGTCCCGCTCGGCGGATTTAGAGGCGGACGGAAAGGACCTGCGACCGACGAATGCCAGGAGAGCGCCGGGGATAGCGAGTGGTAGGGCGTATACCAAGAAAGTTGCCTCAGTCCCGATGCATTCCGCGTCGCCAGTGCACGAGCTAAGAACCGACAAATATATTGCCGAAGATACGAATCCGAGCGCTCCCATTAGCGCGGTTGCCCCAACGTAGAACGCCGTCATTCTGGCGATTGTCATCTAATTCTAGCCTTAGAGGCCGCCTCCTCGCTCGCGAATCGAACGGCCCGCTTCCGCGTAGCGTCAGCACCATCGGCGACGGCAACGCGGTGAGGCGCCGAGGCAACGCGGTCCGGATTGATCGCCGTGATAGCCAATTTGGGACATGTCCCGTGGCACAAATTGTATAGGCTTCCAGCTATCAGGATTTTGCACACCGTCCTGGGGCTAGGGCCAGCGCCGTCCGCAAGCATTTCAAGCGGGCGGCGTTGTGCTGTCAGGCATCAGCCCAAATGAAACCGGGCGGATCCGAGTGCGCCGACGGGAGCCGTTGTCGAAGCGTCTGGCCTGCGGCGCGGCGCGATCCGTAGTTCTCCGGGGCAGAACAAAGTTCCGCGAGCAGGCGCCGCGACCTTCGTCTCGGCTGCATCGGATAATCAACGAGTCGCCGAAGGATTTGGCGACGCCGGATCACCATTGGCACAATCTGCATACTACCTTGGTACCCCTCCTGACGCCCAAAAAAACTACGTAGCGTTCACGGGAAGACTCGGGTTCCGGCAGTGTTCGTAACATTGACTTGTCCGGCCGACGCACCGATTGCGCATCGCGAGGCAAGGCGACGCTGCCGGCGAACGGATCCACTTCGGGATCCGCAACGACGCCCAAACGGGCGCGACGATTCACTCCATCCTTTGACGGGTGTTAATCATTAGTACAACCTTTGATTTAAATATCGACGACCGCCATTCATTCGCGGAACCGTTCCAGATGATTCACAAGGGCGTCGAATTCAGCGTCACGCAGCTCATGCCCGGCGTCTGGAAATGGCGTTTCCAGATCGGCGATCGGGTCTTTACGGGCAAGACCGAAGCCAAACTCGACCTGTTAGCGATCCGCCGCGTGCAGCTGCGGATCGACCGCGAGCTGAACAATCTCGGGCTCGGACGGACCCGCGGACACCGCGATCAGGATTGAGGCGCAGCCTGTCCGGCAAGCCGGCAAGGCTTCAGTCCGCGCTTGCCAGCCGCCGCATCGTGAACTCGATGTCGCCGCCGGGCAGCTCGCGCCAGCTCTCGACCGCGCTCATATAGGCGGCCTTCGGGTAGCGCTTGAGAAAGTCGCGCGCCCGCAGGCGGGCCTGGTCGCGCGGCAGGCTGAAGGTCTCGCGCAGATAGCCGTCATCCGGCTTGCGCCGTGCGGCCATCCGGCTGGCGAGATCGCGCGGACGAAACACCATTGCCGCAACTCCGGAATAGAGCCCCGTTCCGATTGAATCGGAACCGGGCTCTAGATTCTAGTTTTGACGCGTTTTCTTCCCGCGAACCGGTATCCACTTCGCTCGAAAACGCTCCAACTGACGACGCCCCCAATATAGGGGGACGCCGGCAAAATCCGAGTCTGCAGGAAGCGGACGAAGCCGCCCCGAACGGGGCTTACTGGCTGCGCTGCGCGGAGCCTCCGGGCTGCGCGGAGCTTCCGGTCTTGGTCTTCGGCTTGGCGGGAGGATGGGCCGCCGCCTTGGGCGGCGCATCGCTGCGCACCGCGCCCCAGGGATCGGCCGATCCCTTGGCATCCGGAATCTTGCTCAGCGAGTTCTTGTAGGCCCGGTCGTTGATCGCATCCTGATCCTTCTCATCTTGGGTCTTGGTCTTGACCTCAGGCATCAGATTGACGTTCGGCATTTGCGCATAGGCCGGTGCCGACAGCAGCACCGCAACCGCAACTGCGCCCAAAACTCTCATAAGAACGCTCCCTGCATTTTCGTCAGCGGTATATCACCCCAAGAAAGCCGCCGCCAAGCGCGCCCGCCCCTGCCCTAGAGGTGGTCTGACTTGCAGGATTTCGGCGACTGCGTCCAGTCGTCCCAGATCGGCCCGCATCGCGTGCAACTGCCGAGCGCAAGCCCGATCGCGATCACGCCGCCCAGCAATACCAACCTGCGGAACATGGACGCCCCCACCACTGACGAGGGGCATTTGGGCGCCAAAACTGGGGCATTTTCAAGCCGGGCACGGTGCTTGCAACGCCGCGCGAGCGCGTCGGACAGCAGCGCCGGCGCGCCCGAGCACAACGCCGGCGCAACGTCCGCGCGATGGTTTGACCGGGCGGCCCCCCAAACTACACTGCGCAACAAAGCAGAAAAGGAATCGACGACATGACTTTGGCGATGAGCTGGGACGAATGGACGCGGCACGACGGAACGGCGCTCGCCGAGCGCGTCCGGAACGGCGAGCTGACGCCGCGGGAGCTGGCGGCGCAGGCTGCCGCCGCCGCAGCCAAGGTCGATCCCGCGCTCTCCGGCATGGTCGAGCTGTTCGACGACGTGATCGCCGATCCCGCGCGCGACGGCGCCGATCTCAACGGGCCGTTCGCCGGCCTGCCCTTCCTGATGAAGGATCTCGGCCCCACGCTGAAGGGCCGGCTGCAGGAGATGGGCTCGCTGATGATGCGCGGCAACCGCGCCACGGCCGACACCTTCCTGACGACGAAGCTGCGCAAGGCCGGCCTCAATCTGATCGGCCGCACCACCACGCCGGAGTTCGGGGTCTGCAGTTCGGCCGAGAACCCCGCGGTCTATGTCACGCGCAATCCCTGGAACACCGACTACACCACCTGCGGCTCGTCGGCCGGCAGCGCGGCGATGGTTGCCGCCGGCGCGGTGCCGATCGCGCATGCGACCGACGGCGGCGGCTCGATCCGGATTCCCGCCGGCGTCAACGGCAATATCGGGCTGAAAGTGTCGCGCGGCGTGTTCTCGCTCGCACCGCATCTGTCCGATCTCACCGGCCTCGTCTCGATCCAGGGCTGCCAGTCGCGCTCGGTGCGCGACACCGCAGCCTTTGTCGATAGTTGCCGTGGCCCGGCGCCCGGCGAGTTCATGCCGTTCTGGACACCGCCGGAGCCTTATACCGCGATGATCGCGCGCGACCCCGGCCGGCTCAGAATCGCGCTGTCCCACACCTGGGGCGATTATCGCGCGACGCCGCACATCGCAGCCGAGCTCGAGCGGGTCGGACGTTTCCTCGAGAGCCTCGGCCATCAGGTCGATTACGCACTGCCGGCGATCGACTACGCGGAAGCGTTCGCGGCGCAGACCACCTGCTACATCAGCAATTTCGCCGTCGTGATCGGCAACATGCTCGCGGCGCGCGGACTGACGCGGCCGCCTTCGGACCTGATCGAGCCGATCAATATCCGGATCTGGGAGCATGGCCGCGACTTCAGCTTCGCCGACCGCGCCCGCATGCAGGCGGTGTTCAACACCACGGCGCGCGGCTTCGGCGCCTTCTTCGCGGATTGGGACATCATCCTGACGCCGATCACGGCGCTGCCGACGCCGAAGATCGGCACCACGGAATATCTCACCATCAGCGACAACCCGTCGGTGCTGGACTGGTTCGGCAATCTCTGGCGCAACTTCGCCTTCACGCCGCTCGCCAATCTCTGCGGCATCCCGGCGATCTCGCTGCCGCTCGCGACCAACGAGCACGGCCTGCCGCTCGGCATCCAGGCGATCGGCAAGCAGGCCGATGACGGCCTCTTGCTGCAACTCGCCGCCCAGATCGAACGGGCGATCGACGGCAAGTGGAATGACGGCAAGCGGCCTGGCGTGCATGTCACGCGCAACTAGGCAATAAATCAGCAAGCAAGAACATCAGCGGAGGGAACGGAACGTCATGCAGCAGGCCGGTGAATTCGGGATCGACGACGCGAAACGCGTGCTCGGCGACGTCTTTGCGCCATGGGTGCAGGATCTCAATCTGTCGATCGAGCAGTTCGACATCGCGCCGCCCGCCGGCAGCGATGCCGACTGGCAGCCCGGCGCCATCCTGCGCATGCCGTTCTCGGAGCGGTTGTGCCGCAATGGCGGCATCGTCTGCGGCCAGGCCCTGATGGCGTTCGCCGACACCGCGATGGTGCTGGCCAATCTCGCGGCCAACAAAGGCTATCGTCCGATGACGACGGTCGACCAGACCACGCATTTCATGCGCGCGGTGACCGCGTCCGATGTGCTGGCCGACGCCCGCGTGGTCAGGCTCGGCCGCACCATGAGCTTCGGCCGCGTCACGCTATCCTCCGCCACCGACAACAAGCCGGTGGCGATGGTGTCGAGCGCGTTCGCGATGCTGCCTGGATAACTACTTGCCGAGCACCGCCTCGGCGGCGTTGACGATGCTGATGGTCGGATTCTTTCCGCAATAGGTGCCGAACTTCTTGGCGTTCTCGACGAACACGTCGGTGTCGATGATCGCCTCGTCCGAGTCGCCCTTGTACCAGCCATCCATCCAGACCAGCACCATCTTGATGGTGTCGTCGCCGCCTTCGACGAACTGCTTGCAGGTCATGGTCGAGAGATCGAGCACGGTGGCGTTGGCCGGCGCGGACGACAGCGCGAGTGCAGCGGCAAGCATGATCGAGGCAGTGATCTTCATCGCAATCTCCTTGGGCAATGATCTGAAAATGAACAGGCGCCGGAAGCCCGGCGCGTCCGCTCGCGACCTCGTAAGCGAAGCGTCGCGGCGAACGCAAGCATGACATCGCGCGCGCCTATCCGCACGTCGTTTCGGTGCACGGATTGAGAATTCGTGTTTCTGATTTGTGACGGCGCCGCGCTGAAACGTGATGAGATCAGGGTGTGTACTCAAAAATCCAGTGTATGCGGGCGAGGATAGCGAAGCCCGTGTCGCTCTCAAAAGCCGACATCGGCGATGCTTTGGGGAATGTCCGCCCAGGGCCAGAAGCGGACCTTATCGCAAAGCCGCGTCACTCATCACCGGCTTGCAGCGGATGTAATTGATCGGGAAAATTGGCGTCAAGTTCTCGCCAAAGAACGTCGTCGACAAGAACTTCGTCATGCCCCCTATACTCCTTGTTGCCATCACGCCACCATTCTTCACACCAAATGAATGGCTCTCCCAACAAACGGTCTCTCAGTCTCCACTTGTGGAAATTTTGCGTCAAACCAAAGCGCTCCACTCCGTCGGCCTGCGGACCAAATGGCCTTGACGGCGTTTCGTACCACGACACGCGCTGAGCACGACCAAGGATGTTGACGAAATAGTAAGCACTATCGAACTTGAGAGTTGCGGCGATTGCCGGTTTCGCACGGCACGCCACGGGAATGAACTCGACTTGGCCTAGGGCCCAATCATCGATCACCGCGCGCGCTCGCTCAGAGAAAATGAAGTCGCCCCTGGACATGTGAAACATATCAGGCAGTCTGGCGGAGGCAGCTTCGAAGGTGAGAGACTTCGGAAAATAAGACGCTGGGATAGGAAGGTTCTGACGAATAAATTGCGTCGATCCCGTGACCATCACCGATGCATCATCGAGATCAAAGATTGTTCCGTTAAAGTGTATCGGATCGAATTTGTAGACCATGGCGCGCCCCAATAACCCCCGAGCTTACTTGCTGCTCGGCACGCAATGTCCGCTTTGGGCCAAAAACTGACTTCTATCCGCGCCGGCCTCAGGTCTGCTTGGGGCCAGAAGTGGAAATCGAGCATTCATTGTTCACGTTGGAAAATCCGAACGCGTTCGTTTCCAACCCACTTGCCAACGAATTCAACATCCCCCTTATCAGTGCTCGCAAACTGACCTGTGATGTAGAAGTGCCGTTTTTCTACGACCAGTAGTGAATTCCGAGAGACTTTGCCGCCGCACATCCAGCCGCCGATATTGACGACAAAGGTCTGCCCTTCGGAGACACCCTGTACGGCTTCGATGACCCGTACTTTCACAAGTGGTGTGGTTCCCCAAGCATCGCCTTCCGCCCATCGTGGGGGCAGGAGTTCGATGGGCTCGATAACTGCGACCACGGATTGTGTGAGTGCAGAGGAAGGCAATCGATCCAGAAACGTCTGGGGATACTCTACTCCAGATGAGCACGCATCAGCTGGCCGAACCATAGCCAATGTTATCAGCAGGCAGAAAAGAAGGTGTTGCCTCATGATAGTTCGATGATACTCGTGCGCTATCACTATTGCCAGCCGTATGGGCCGATAGCGCGAGACAGTAATGTCAGCTAAGGGTCAAAAGCTGGCGAGCCCACATAGGTTCGCTATGGGTCAAAGCAAACACGCTGCGACTCTCATGCTGGCAACAGCGGAACACGCCGCTTCATGGGTCCCGATGTTCGAGGAATTCCTTCACCGGCCCGATGAAGGGGTGCGCGAACTGGCCGAGCATGCCGCCGGGGATCGGCTTCACCGTTCCGTATTTGACCGGCCAGCGGTCTTTGGGCAGGTGCCAGGTTCTGCCCAGCATATCGAACAGCGGCGTGTGTGCCGCGTAGTTCTTGTCGATGGCCTCGGCGTCCGAGGCGTGGTGCCAGTGATGGAATTGCGGCGTGACGATCACGTACCGCAGCCAGCCGACATCCATCTTGATGTTTGAATGGATCAGCACCGATTGCACAGAGATGAAAATGAGATAGGCGAAGATCGTGTCCTGCGGGAAGCCGAGCAGGACGATCGGCACCAGCACCAGGGCGCGCGTTGCCAACGGCTCGAAGAAATGGAGGCGCGATCCCGAGAGCCAGTCCATGTGTTCGGGCGAATGATGAACCGCATGGATTCGCCACAACCACGGCACCTCGTGATAGGCGCGGTGGGAGATGTATTCGACTGCATCGGCCGCCAGGATCACCAGCACGAAGCGGACGATCGCCGGCAGGGCGACGACATGCGCTTGCAGTGACGGGCTGATCGCCCAGGCGAAATAGTCATGGGCAAAATGTGTCGAGACCACCAGGAAGACGCCGATCAGCAGGTGGTTGACTCCGAAATAGGCGAGATCGAGCCTCCAGCCGGGGCTGAGCGGCCCTTGCTCCGGCCGCACCCGTGGGAAGACCCACTCGAGCAGCACGAATGCTGCGCCGGTGAAGAATAGATCGAGCACCAGCCAGTCGAGGCCGAGATAGAAGCGCGGCTGCAGAAAATCTGGTGTCGGCACGTAGGGCCCGCCAAGCAGCGTGGCGAAAAAAAGCGCGCTGAGGCCGATCGTAGCGGGCACCCGCGGGCCGCCAAGCACGATCCCGATGACGCCGAGCCAGGCACCGACGACCATGGCGATCGCGAGGGTGAGGCGGAGCAGCTCGACGTCGTAATGGACGCGCAGCTCAGGCGTCGTGAGAAAGGCGGGGTAGCGCAGGCATAGCACCGCAGCGACGCTGAGCACGCCGATCGCGGCGCAGAGAGAACTGCCGATGCGCCCTTCGCCGATACGCGGCCTCGAACTTTCTTGAGCCATCAACGGTCTCCCGACAAAGATTCTGAAGCGCGTCAGCATAGGCGCGCGAGAGTTTAGTTAAATTCAACGTCTAGGATACATAGATGGCCGATAAGAGTTAAAATTGCCAGAAGTCGAAGTCCGCTTTGGGTCAAATGCGGCGGTCGAGGATCGTTGATGAGAAGTCCGGACTGCACACAATACCGGACCAATCAGAGGCGGCGAAGAACCTGAATTCATCGCGCCTTGGCGCAGCGAGGCGGCGCCCGCACCATTTCGGAATATTAGAAAAATATCCCTGAGTTGCCCGACGTGTCAAGCTGCCTTTCGAACGCCGGCAGCCGCCGGCTACTTTGCATGGGGTTGTTTTCGATATTTTGGAGGCGCGCGCCCGCAGGGAGCACCTAAGCGGATCGCGAGCGACGACTCTGCCGCCAGCGCCACAACAGCGCGATGAGGACCACGAGCACGAGTCCGGCGGCGACAGCCTTGGCGGCGAACCGCCCGCCGGGCCAGTCGATCAGGCGAGTCCACAACGATGCCCCCTCGCCCTGGCGCGGCAGGCGAAATGCCACCACGCTGTCGCCGATCGATGTGCCGCCCTCGGAATGGCCGCCAGAGCCGATCACGACATACTGCTCGCCCTTCCAGAGATAGGTCATCGGATTGGCGACGCCCGGCACCGGAAGCCGGCCGAGCCATAACTGGCGGCCCGACTTGACATCGAACGCGCGCAGATAGGCATCCATCGCGCCGGTGAACACCAGTCCGCCCGCGGTGATCGCGACGCCGCTGAGCAGCGGCGTGCCGGTATTGAGCGCGATGCCGAGCGGCGCGAGATCCTCGCTGGTGCCGACCGACGAATGCCAAAGGATCTTGCCGGCCTTGAGGTCGACCGCCACCGTCTCGCCCCACGGCGGCTTGTTGCAGGGCGACCCAACCTCGGTACTCGCCAGCGCCCGCGACATCGCAAACGGCGCGCCCTGCTGCTGGCCGAAATCGTGACCGGGCGGCGGATTGAAGCCCTTGGCCTGATCGCGCGGAATCAACGTGATGACATGCGCCGCGTGACTGACATTGGCGAACAGGATCTGGTTGACGGGATCAAAGGCCGCGCTGCCCCAGTTCACACCGCCGCCGGTCATCGGATAAATGATCGTGCCCTGCGTCGACGGCGGCGTGTAAAGCCCCTCATTGCGGGATTGCGCGAGCAGCTTCTCGCACGCCGCGCTCCCGATGCCCGGCAGCAGGCCGCCGACATCGTCGGCCGTCATCCGCTGCGTCAGCAGCGGCGGCACATGGGTCGGGAACGGCTGTGTCGGCGACAGTGTCTCGCCCTCGGCGCCGTTCTGCGGCACCGCGCGCTCCTCGACCGGCCACACCGGCTTGCCGGTGTCGCGATCGAGCACGAACACGAAGCCCTGCTTGGTCGGCTGGATCACGACGTCGCGCATGCCGTTGCCGGTGTCGATCCGCGCCAGCGTCGGCTGTGCCGGCAGATCATAGTCCCAGACGTCGTGATGCACGGTCTGGAATGCCCATGCGAGCTCCCCGCTCTCGATGCGCAGCGCGACGACGGAATTGGCGTGCTCGTCATTGCCGGGGCGCCTGCCGCCCCAGAAATCGGGGCTGGGCGATGTCGTCGGCAGGAACACCAGGCCGCGCTCCTCGTCCACCGACATCGGTGCCCAGACGTTGCTGTGGCCGGCCTCGACGCTGTCATGCACGAGCGGATCGAAGGTCCAGCGCGGCTGGCCGGTCCGTGCATCGAAGGCGCGCACCACGCCGACCGGCGCATCGACCCGCCGGTTGTCGCCGATCGCGGATCCGACCACGACCACACCGCGTCCCGTCACCGGCGCCGACGTGATCTGAAACTCGCCCGGCCATTCCAGCTTCATGCCGGCGTCGATCTTGATCTCGCCATTGTTGCCGAAATCAGCGCAGGGTTTGCCGGTCCTGGCATCGAGCGCGATCAGGCGCGTGTCATTGGTGCCGGTGAAGATGCGCGACTTGCAGGCCGCACCATCCGCCGCGCGATCGTCGGTCCAGTGCGCGACGCCGCGGCAGACAAAGCGATTGGCCGGCCGCTGCGCCATGCTGATCTTCGGATCGAAACGCCATTTCTGCGCACCGGTGCCGGGATCGAGCGCGATCACCTCGTTGAACGGCGTGCAGAAGATCAGGCTGTCCTCGACGAACAGCGGCGTCACCTCGAACTTGGTGCGCTTCATGACCTCGGGCGGACGCGCGTCGAGATCGCCGGTGCGGAATTCCCAGCCGCGCACCAGCGTGCCGACATTGTCCGATGTGATCTGCGTCAGCGGGGAGAAGCGCTGTCCACCACGGTCACCGCCCCAATACTCCCAGGCGAGCGCAGGTTGAGCACACAGCAGCAGCGCGACGAGCAGGCAAAACAGCGACCGCATTGCGTCCTCCCGCGAGATGCGACCATCAAACGCCGCATCTCATGCGGGGAAACCCTTTACGCGATTGGCGCGTCAGTATCCACCCCTGCGATAGCCGCCGCCATAATGGCCGCGATAACCACCGCCGCCGATGCCAATCCCGATTC
This sequence comes from Bradyrhizobium sp. B120, assembly GCF_049075665.1. Taxonomy (NCBI): domain Bacteria; kingdom Pseudomonadati; phylum Pseudomonadota; class Alphaproteobacteria; order Hyphomicrobiales; family Nitrobacteraceae; genus Bradyrhizobium; species Bradyrhizobium sp. B120. The sequence goes on from NZ_CP185242.1 coordinate 5,648,336, forward strand.
CGATCGGCGGGCCGACCGGCTCGTAAACCACGGCTGGAGGCGGCCGGCGCACCACCACGACGTCGTCCTCGACCACGACGCGCGGCGGGCGCTTGCCGGCGCGACGCGGCGGATCCGGATCGGCACGCTTCTTCACCGGCGCTGCGGCCTTCTGCTGCTCCGGCGGCGGCGCGGTGTTGCAGGGACAAGTCGGCGCCGCCAGCGCGACGTTGGTCGCGGGCACACTGAGCGCGAGCGCCGCCGTCGGATCGGGACGGTAGCGCAGCCGTTCGATCATCTTGCGCGCGGTGGCCGTGAGATCGCTGTCGGGGTAGAGCACGAGGAAGCTGCGATAGGCCGCCGCCGTGTTGGCGAGAATGGCGTCGTTCCAGGCCACCATGCGGCGATGCCGATCGAGCCAGTCGCGCGCCTGCAGGCCGCGCGGCGTGCCGGCGAAGATCGCGGCGAAGGCTTCATAGGCTTCATCGGTGCCGTCGACCACCATCAGTTCGTTGGCAACCTCGATCGGCTTGCCCTGCAAGTCGCGTTTCCACTCGTCGACGCTGCGTTTGGTCGCGGCCGGCGCCGGCGCGGCCGCGGGCGAGGCTGACGTACCTGCCATGAAGCGGAAGTCGTCGGTCAGCGACGAGGAGTCCCACGGGGTCTGGCGGCCGTCGGTCGCCTTGTTCACTGCAAGGCGAACGCGCTTGAACGTGACCTCGATCGGAATCCCCGGTTCCTTCGCCGAAGCCAGCAGCGCGGTCGTATAGGGACTGTTGGCGCCGCTGCCGTCCTCGGCCTCGGCACCCGGTGACGTCGAGAACGAGACGAAGGTGCCGGGCGCGCCGATCTTGGCATCGACGATGGCAAGCCCATGCCCGGCAGTCTTGCTGAGTTCCGGGAAGGGATTGTTGCGGCAAGCATCGAGCAGCACGATGCGCATCCGGCTCGGCACCGAGGTCAGCGTGTTCAGGATGTCGTTGAGACGAACCGCCTGGATTGGGATATCAGCCTCGCGCTTCGGATCGACATCGACCGGCACCAGATAGTTCTCGCCATCGATCTGCAGGCCATGCCCGGCATAGAACACCAGCGCCACGGTGTCGGCGCCCTTCGCCGCCACCTGGCCGGCGAAGTCGCTGATCCTTGCGCGCATCTCATCCTGGGACAGGTCCGATGCCGTCGTCACCGCAAAGCCGGCATCGGTCAGCATTTGTGACATCGCCCTGGCGTCGTTGGCCGGATTGGGCAGCGCGGGCACCGACTTGTAGGCGGACTGCCCGATCACCAGCGCCAGACGGCTTTCCGCCAGTGCCGGCACGGCGCCGAACAGGATCGCAGCCGGAACGATCAGGCTGAGGAGGGAACGGCGAAGCATGGCGGCCTCCGACAATGACATCGGAGATGGGTCGATAGCCGTCAGGTGAAGGTTCATGCCGTGCGGCAATCTGCTGCCGCCGGCACCGGTTCTCACGCCCGAATTGTCGCAGGGATCGGATGGGCCCGGCTATTTCGGCTTCTTGGCTGGATCGGCGGCCGGCTTGGTGACGCCCCAGGGATCGTATTTCTCCTTGGGCTCCGGGATACGATCAAGTGCGGCCTTGTAGGCCTTCTCGTCGATCTGGGGCTTCTTCTCCGTCTTCCGTTCGTCGCCCCCGCCGCCTCGCCGGCTCTGGGCCAAAGTCGGTGTCGCGATCAGCGCCAGAATGACGGCAGCAACCGTGAAGCTTTTCATGTCAGTCTCTCTCCCCCCCGCAGCCGCAGAAACATCCGGCAACACCTCTACCCCAAACATAGCTTGTCGCTCGACATTTGTTGATCGACAAAGCGCCGCGCGATGCGGATTCAGCCCCACCAGGGGGGCGCAATGTGGGCGGCGGCACATTAAATTAGTTCGATGGGACAGGGACAGGTACAAGTGGCGGCGCTGCTGGCCGGCGCCGCCTTGATGTTGAGCGGCTGCGGGCTGGCGGACAGCCACGCGGTATGGCCCGACATGTTGAAGGTCAAGGCCACCGAGCCGGCGCCGCTCGAAACGCCTCCGGACGTCAAGCGGCTGGTGGCCGGCAAGCTGGATTCGGTGTTCACCGCCGGCTCGCAGCCGGCCCATGTGCGGGTCTCCGCTCCGCTGCACGACCCGCGCGGCACCGGCTGGACCGCCTGCGTGCGCGCCGAACTGACTTCGGTGATCGGCAAGCCGCTCGGGACGCAGACCTATCGCGTCTTCATCAATGACGGCGCGATCTTCGATCGCCGGCAGGTGGAGGCTGACGACAATTGCGTGACCGAGACCTACGAGCCGGTCGAGAGCTCCGTCACGGCCGACGCGCAACGGAGCCCCAAACCCTAGCTATCAGCCCGCCCTCCGCGATCTTGCCGAGTTCGATGGCTGCAAAGCCAATGCGATCCACTCCGCAATTCTCGACGCCGTAGGCGAACGCGCGCCGTTGCCGAAGCCCTCAGAACTTCATCGTCACCCCGGTGTAGACCGTCTGTTCGGTGCAGCTCTTGTTGCTCGTACCGTTGGCAAAGAAGCAGATGCCGTTGGCGGCGTTGCTGCCGTCAAGGCCGAACTTGTTGTGCCAGTAACGGTACGCCACGAAGGCCTCCACGAAATGCGCGTATTTCGCGCCCCAAAGCGCCTTGCTGGCGTCAAAGCTCAACCGGACCGGCTCGGCATTGATCTCCGTCTTGGTGTTCCAGCTCGACGGAAGCGTGTAGCCACCATAGGCGCCGTTGCCCTTTGGTCCGTAGATGCCGACATGTCCGCTCACGGAGAAGTAGCGCAGGCCCTCCGGCAGGAAGTCGAGCGCGCTGCCGTAATCGATCTCCACCGCCCAGGTCGGATCGTAATGCAGATTGCCATCGATCGTTCCGGTGAAGCCGGCCGGCATCAGGCCCTTGTAAGGCGGCACGCCGTATAATCCGACGCCGTACGGACTGTTGCCGGCGTTGTTCGGAACCGCATAGGCCGAATGATTCCACTCCTGATAATACAGCGGAGCGATCGTCAGGTAGCTCTTGAACGGCAAGTCGAACGCAAATTGCAGACCGGCGACGATCGCTTCCTTGGCCGGCGCCGCATAGCCCAGCGTCGTCCGTCCGTCGGCGCCGATTTCGAAGGACACGTTGCGCAGCGCCCCTGCCCTGAACGCCGTGGTGTTGAACACTTCGTTGAACCCGACCGTGCTGCGCAGCGAGGCGTTGATCTCCATGTTGCCTGAACAGGGCGCGGTGGCGCCAAAGGCCGGATGGCTGTAGACCGCCGAACAGGGCGAAGCCGGATCCCGGTGATCGGACTTCAGCAGTTCGGCATAGAGACGGTTGGTGCCATAGGCCCAGCTATCGGTGTGGGTGAAGGCGTAGACCTGCTTGACGGTCCTTGCGGTTTCGCCGGGAGCCGTCGCGCTCGGCAGCACACCATAGGTAAAGCTGTTGTCGACGCTGGTGAAGAACGGCGTGCCGAACGGCGACAGGGCCGGCGTTCCCGGTACCGGCGCCCCCAGCTTCACGGTCATGCCGTAGTAGATGCCATTGCTCGAGCAACTGCCGTTGTAGACGCCCTTGGTGATGCAGGACGTGTCATAGGCCTCGGCATAGCCGCCGATGTTCTTCTCATATCGCCAGGCGGCCCAGACGTCGACGAGGTGCGCGTAGCTCGCGCCCCAGAACAGCTTGCCGGCGTCGAGTGTCAGGCGGACCGGCTCGAGCGCGTAACCGGTGGTCCGGTTGCTGAGCGGGCTTCTCGGATAAGGGCCGTAGCCGCCATTGCCGTCCGCACCGCGGATCGCCGCGCGTCCGCTGATCGAGAAATATTGCAGGGTCTCGGGCAGGAAGCCGAGATCCATGTAGTAGTTGAAATCGAGCCCCCAGGTCGGCGAGAAATGCATCACGCCGTCGGGAAGGCCGGGATAAGGCGGCGGCATCGACACAGGCCCGCCGAAGCTCGGAGGCATGAGCTGGGCGCCGTGCTGCATCCGCTGGAAGTACATCGGGCTGACGTTGAAATAGCCCTTGTACGGCAGGCTGAAGCCGAACTGCAGACCGGCAAGCACATCATAGTTGCTGGATGCGGTGAAGATGTTCGAGAGCGAGGCGTCCGCCCCGACGAGGAACGAGATGTTGGTCAGCGGGCCGACGGAGAACGCATTGGTGTCGAACAGTTCGTTCCAGCCGAATGTGCTGCGGATCGACGCCGAAGCCGCCACACCGCCGGCGCAGAGTCCGGTCGGCGCAAGCACGGACCCGAGACACGGCGCGGTTGCCGCCCCGTGATCGTATTTCGAGGTCAACAGCGAGAAGCTGTTGCTGCCATAGGCCCAGGTGTCATAGTGCGTGTACGCGAGCGTCGAGCTCTGCGAGTTCTTGGCGTATCCGGGAACGCCTCCTGAGAACTGCGAAACCGTGACACGGTTGTCGTTGACCAGGAAGAACGGTTTTTCAGCCGGCGGCGGCGCCTTCAGCGTCACGGCCTTCTTCGGCATCTCGCGCGCCGGATCGGTCGTTTGATCGGCGGCCTGCGCCGCTACCAGCATGCAGAACAGCCCGGCCACTGCGCCGGGGAGTACACCCTTCCGCATCATCCCTGCCCCCTTGTCGTTATTGTTATTGATCCGCCCCTGTCGATCCCTTCGGATCGTTGAATGCTCTAGCCGGCCGCCTCCCGGACCGGCGGCAAGCGCCAGCGTCCCGCCAGCATCTCCTGACGCGGAAGGTAGCAGCGCATGATCAGGCTGAACGGTCCGCGCTTCGGCGCCGGCAGCCAGTTGGCGGTTCGATCCCCGCCCGGATCGCCGCGCCCGATCCAGATGGTGATCGATCCGTCGGCATTGCGCCGAAGGCCGTCCGTGCGATCGCCGATGGCGTAGCGCGCCAGCGGGTTGTCGGTGAGGAACAACTGATTGTCGTCGGCGACTTCGTACATCGTCAGCGACCAGAAACCGTTCAACGGCAGTCTGGCGGGCAGGTGAAGCTGATAGTCGGCCAGACCGTCGAAGAAGCCGTTCTCCAGATTTCCCGCGGCGCGCATGTACATCGCCTCGGCGACCGGCAGCGCTCCGATACCCCACAGGGCCACGGCGGCGCGATAGCGATAGTCCTGATCGAAATTGCCGAGGTTGGCGCGCGGATAGCTCCAGCCGTCAATGAATTCCAATCGTCTGCCGCCGGACATCAGTGCCGCCCGCGCTGCGGCGACACCCTGGGCAACCGCCTCCGCGGCTGCCGGCGACGGCAGCCGGAGCGCGGCTGCGATCCGACGCAGAATGGCGGTATCGGTCGCCGGGGGCCGGTCCGACGCCATCAAGCCCTGAATGCTCGCGAACAGCGCCGGCGCCGCCGCGTTGCGCTCCGCATGGTCGTTGGGCCGGCTCCCTGACGGGCCTTCCAGTTTGAAGCCATCCTGAACCCGGCGTGCGGCTGCGAGATCCGCGGCGCCATCGACCAATGTCCTGATCAGCAGCCACGCATGCGGGGTCGCGACACGGACGACATCGGGGCCCGATCCGGTCTGGTCCGGTCCGATGATCGTGAACGTGCCGCCGGCATTGCCGATCGTGCGGGTGCCGAGCACCGCATTGTTGTTGGTGTACATGTCCATCAGCGCGGCGGAGAAATAGCGGTCTCCCGTCGGCGGGATCGTCAGCCGGACGGCGCCCTGCGTCAGATCGAGCCATGCGATCGAATACAGCGTGTCGTTGTTCGGCGTCGTGACCCAGCGCGCCCTGTGATCGATCAGGTCGCGCTGATGCGACAGCGTGTTCTGTAAACCGGTGCGGCCAAGTGAGTTGCGGCGAACCGCGGCCATCTCGATCAGGGGTAACGCATAGACGAAGGCCTCGCCCGCCGCAGCGGCCAGGCTGGCTTCCTCCGGGATCGGCTGGGATATTGGTGCGCTGGCAGATGTCCGCGGCAAATCCCTGGGCGTCATTTTTCTTCTCCAGCTTGGGCTATCGAGACGGGCTCATGTCAGCGCGACGGCGAGGCTCTGGACGCGCTCGGGCGTGGTCCGATAGCGGCCAAGCGACAGGAACAGCATCACGGGGACGATCTGCACGGCCGACAACAGCAGCAACGGCAGAACCACGCTATCGCTCAATGTCGAAAGCCAGACGAACGCGACCGGGCCGATCGCCGCGCCGATGCAGAACGCAAACAGGAGCCAGCTGAAGACCTTCGAGACCGATCGCGTGCCGAAATAGCGCCCGGCCAGATAGGGCATCAGGTCCGCCTCCCCGCTGATCGAGAACCCCATCAGGACGGAGGCGAGCACCATCGGAGCCACTCCGTCCGCAGTCGCATTGATCAGCGCCGACAGCGCCATCAGCAGAACGGTCAGGATGCCGACGACGCGGGCGTGCAACCGGTCGAGCAAATATCCAACGACAATTCGCCCGAACAGCGCGGCGACGGCGCCGGCCGCCTGAATCCAGGCAACATCGGCAGCGCTCACGTCGGCGCGGCGCTTGAGGATGTACATGACGTTCGGCGCGATCGCATAGAACGACATTCCGATCACGGCGAAGCAGAGCGCGAGCTTCCAGAAGGTCGGAGTGCCAATGATCTCGGCGGCGCTGATGCCGGCCTCCGGCGCCTGCGCCTCAGCCGATAGCCGCGGCCCATCGTTCTTCGATGCCGGATCGCCGGCGGGCGGAGCGTCCACTACCAGCCACGCCACCAGCGGCAGGCAGACGACAAGCTCGAAGACGGCGAATGTTAGCAGGCAGGCCGACCAGCCATATCCAGCGATGATCCCGTGCGCGGCCAGCGGCACGATGAAGCTGCCGGCGGCCTGCGCGCTCGCGGCGAGACCGAGCGCCAGCCCGCGCCTCTGATCGAACCAGCGGGAGATCGCCTTTGCATAGGACACGACATTGGTGCCCGCGCCGACAAAGCCGAACAGTGCCGCCGCGAGATAGAATTGCAGTAGCGAATTTCCAATCTGGCTCAGAATGACGAGCGACCCCGCGAACAGGGCAATGCTGATCAGTGCGAATTTTCGCGATCCCAGACGATCGAGCGGCCACGCACAGAACAGATAGGCGACCATCGTCGACGACAGCACGATGGTTGCGGCCCGCGCCACCTCGACCTGGCTCCAGCCGTAGTCTTGCGCCATCGCGCCGGTCAGATGCGCGAAGCCCGCGGTAAAGATCGGCGCGGCGCCGAACGAAATGCCGATTCCCGAGCCGATGACGACCTTCCAGCCGGGATCCATGATCTGTCGCGCCATGCTGCCCTCGTTAATCACAAGCGACGCGCGCTGACAGCGGATGGCCGGCACCACCGATGCGCCGGAGAACCACGACCGCCGGACCAATCCGCGATCTCCTGTTGCCGCTGGACGACATCGCGCTCCTCCCGAAATATTATTGCATATTTTTATGCATTTATAATTTTGCGGTTTGAGCGATGTCAAGCCGCCGGTGCTGCTTCAGGCGCTAGGTTGCCAGCCGGTGCACCGTGACCCAGGAATCGCGCAGGATCTCGCGCCGCCGCGCAAACAGTCCGCCCCAGACGTTGCGGTTCGGCTGGGCCTGGTGCGCGGGTTTCGGCTTCCAGTAGCGGCTCTCATCCCATGCTGCGAGACTGGGATAGTTCACGATCATCAGCACCACCGCCTCGTCATTGGCATTCAGCTCGCGGCAGCGCCAGAAGCCCGCGATACGCATCGCAGTGTCGGCTTCCGACGATTTCCACGCCTCGACGCTCATCTCCGTCAGCGCCGGCACCTGATCCGGCGCGACGACGAACCAGCGGTGGGTGTAGATGCCGTCCGCGGTGCACGGCGCCTGTCCGCGCGCCAGCACGTCGAACAGCCGGCTGCGGCTGCCGACGAGATTTGCGCTCTCATAGGTGGGCGGCGCCGGTTCGCCAGTCCAGCTGGTGGCGGCAGTGACGACGTTGCTCGAGATACCGATCAGCGGCACGAAGACGCCGAGCATCTGCGCATGAGACGGCGCGCCGCCGGCCTTGAGCGTCGCGGCGATCTCCTCGCCGCGGTTGGGTTGAACGATCAGCTCGTCAAACCGCAGCACGCGATAGTTGGTATCCGGCAATGGCTCCTCCCCGGTCGGCTCCCCCTCGGACGCGTTCCGTCCGAGAATGTATTTGCATATCTTTATGCAGATATATATTCCGCCCGCTCGAGCGGTGTCAAGCCGCCGTCGGCGCATCGACAGATCGCGGTCTCGCAAGACATGGGAGGCGAAGGACTTGCCGTAGCGGGAAAAATCCGCTCTCTGGCTAGCCGCGAATATTTTCTCGTGCTCGATTTTGCCAAGAGGCGATCAAGCTGAGGCAATCAAGCTTTTGAAGGACCGCGATTGCATGGTTTCCCGCTCGACGTCAGGTCTCTCTTCCGCCAAGTCGGCCGACGGCCGGCGGCAGCGCACGCAGGTCACCCGCGGCAATATCGTCTCCGCGTGCATCGCGCTTCAGAATGAGGGCTCGGCACGTCCGTCGGCGCAACAGATCGCGGAGCGGGCCGGCGTTTCGATACGCACGCTGTTTCTGCATTTTCCGGAGAAGGGACAGCTCACGCAGGCGGTGCTCGACGAGTTGACGCCCCCCGAATCGATCGAGCCGCCGCCTGCGCAATCCGTCCTGCACGGCGCGGTGGAGGTTCGCGTTGCGCAATTCATCGACATGCGGGCCCAGGCGCTGGAGCGAATGACGCCGCATCGTCGTGCTTCCAACGCGATGATCGAAACCTCGCCGCTGCTGCAGAAACATCGTCTGCGGGTGCGCAAGGCGTTTCGCGACGTGGTCGGCCAGTGGTTCGCCACTGAACTCGAGCAGGTGTCCGCCGAGGCACGGCAGAAATGGCTCGTTGCCCTTGCGACCCTGGTCGATTGGGAAATGTGGCAGTCGCTGCGCACCTATCCGAACCGAACCATTCCCGAGGCCAAGGATTGCCTCACGCTTCTGCTCAAGTCTGCCTTGCGGCAGATGGAAGCGGAAGGATCATAGGCTGGGCTCGCTTGGCGCGTGAACGCCGTGCCGTGACGGCGTTATGCTGAACGTCCCGTTAACAATACCGCTCAAATTGCCGGATGGCCTCAACGGCATTTTCCATCTCTGTCCGCTAGCGTTGCCCGCGATGAACGCAAGGCCGACCAGCCTTTGCAGACCGGGGAAACATGGGACGTGGCCGATATTGCTGACCAGGCAATGATCCACCGTGCATCGCGCAAGGATGCCACGGATGATCGCGCGTTGCCGCCGCTGTCGGCCGCGCCGGTCGGCGCATGGCGGGCGCTGGCCGAGCGCGCGATCGAGGCCAATGGCTACTACCAGCCGGACTGGGAGCTGGCGGTCGATGCCTCCGCGCGCAGGCGCACCGGCGCATCGCTGCTCAGCGCCACCGGCGATGCCGGGCAATTGATCGGGCTGTTGCCGGTCGTGCCGATGCGGCGAATCTACCGGATCCCCCTGCCCGCACTGGTCGGCGCCGAACCCTACGGCACGCTGTGCACGCCGCTGCTCGACCGCGACGCCGCCGAGCAGGCCGTCGGCAAGATGCTGCAGCAGGCACGCAACGCGGGCGCGCATGCGCTGATCCTGCGCACCATGTCGCTCGAAGGCCCGGCCATGGCGGCGATCCGCGCGGTGCTCGCGCGCGACGGCTTGCAGCCGCGCCTGCTGAGCACCTATCAGCGCGCCCAGCTCGATGCGACGCGCGATGCCGATGAACTGCTGCGCGACGCGCTCGGGCCCAAGAAGCTGAAGGAGCTGCGCCGGCAGCGCCATCGCCTGTCCGACCACGGCGCGGTGCGCTTCGACGTCGCCCGCACGCCGCGCGACGTTACGGCGGCGCTCGAGACTTTCCTTGCGCTCGAAGCCGGAGGCTGGAAGGGCCAGCGCGGCACCGCGCTCAGCCAGCATGCCGGCGACGCAACCTTTATCCGCCGCGCGACGTCGGCGCTGGCCGAGACCGGCCGCTGCGAGATCGTCATGCTGCATGCGGGCGGCACGGCGGTTGCGGGCGGCATCGTGGTGCGCCATCAGGACCGCGCCTTCTTCTTCAAGATCGGCATCGACGAACGCTTTGCGAAGCATTCGCCGGGCGCTCAATTGACGCTGGAGCTGACGCGCCATCTCTGCGCCGATCCTGCGATCAATTCGGCCGATTCCACCGCGGCGCCCGGCCATCCCATGATCGACCCGATCTGGCGTGGCCGCTTCGCGATCGGCGACGTGCTGCTGCCGCTGCGGCGGCGCGATCCGCTCGTTGCCGCCGTTCATGCCGCGCTGACCCTGAACAGTTTCGCCTACGAGGCCGCACGCAGCGCCATCCACTTCATCCGCAGCCGGCGCGGCAAGGCCGGATAGCGCGGCCCCCCTTTACGCGAGCCCGCGCGGATCGATAGGCTGCGCATGACGGCCTCGAGCCGGTAACGTCGTGATCGGGCGGGAACGTGACGATCCAGGAATGCTACGTCCGGCAGGACGCGTTGACCGACCCTGGCGAGCTGGCCGGTGCGTATGACGATTTGCCCGAGACGGTCTCCGGACTGTGCGAAGTCATCTCGGGGCTGATCATTCACGTCGCGTTGGCGGAGCGATACGGCATTCCGCCTGATTTCCCGATGATCCGGCAAACCCAGCCGGTCGCAGATCGGTTGAAGCTGATCCAGACCTCGTTTGCCGGTCCGCTCACCACGGCACGCCCGCCGCGCAGCCGTACATTCGGCACCTGTCGCGACTACGCGCTCCTGCTATGCAGCATGCTCCGCAGCCGATCGATCCCGGCGCGGGTCCGCTGCGGCTTTGCGACCTACATCGGCGACGACATCTATCATGACCATTGGATCTGCGAATATTGGTCACCAGCCGACCAGCGCTGGCTGCAGGCCGACGCGCAGCTCGATGCGCTTCAGATTGAACAACTGCAGATCAGGTTCGACGGCGCGAACCTGCCACGCGATGCGTTTCTGACGGCATCGCAGGCCTGGCGAATGGTGAGGAGCAACGCGGTGGCTGCCGGAGCGTTCGGGCATGGCGCGGCCAGAGGTCTGTGGTTTCTTCACGTCAACGTCTACCGCGACCTGCTGGCGCTCACGAACCGGCAAATGTCGGCGTGGGATAGCTGGCGCGACGCCGCGCCGGCCAGCAAGGTCTTGAAGGTCGACGCCCTTGCCGAGCTCGACCGGCTCGCCGACGTGGTCGCGGCGTTCGAGGATGGCTCGGACCGGTTCGCCGTGCTGGACGAAGCGGCATCACGCAACTTGATGCCGCCCTGGTCTCGGTAATGCGCCGGGCGGCCCGGCAGAACGGCGCACCGAGCTCGCCTCCTTCACCGCGACCAATGGTTTACCTTTTCGTAGCCATGCAGACACATCAGGAAACAATAAGTTCCCGCCGTCAGGTTGGTGTCAGGTGGCCCTTCTAGCGTTGCGGCGCGTTGTTTCTCAGGCAGCGCATGCCCTTGCCTGGAAAGCCTCATCTGATGGAAGCATCGGGTGAGGCTTTCTGCCGCCGGTGCCCCCAAGCCCGAGTTACTGCAATGGTGAATGCGGGGCCGGCAGCATGATGGTCGAGTGCATCTCCTCGAGCAGCTGCGTGCCCTTGCCGAGGAATTCCAGCCAGGCCGGATCCTTCATCGCACCACCGCGCGCCGCGGCGCGGGCGTTGAGATCGGGATAGGCCCAGATGTGGCAGACCTCATTGGGCTGCCCGGAATCGGTGTGCCAGAGGCCGACGATCTTGGAATATTTCTCGCGCTCCGGCATCACGCCGGTGATCAGATCGAGCCATTGCTTGACGCCGCCGAGCGGCTTGGCGCGATAGTTGCGGAATTCGTAGATGTTGCCCTTGGTGGCAGGCGCCACCGGCGGAATGATCGCATTCAGCAGCCGGACCTCCTGGCGCACCAAGAGCGGACGGATCGCCGGAATGTATTCGCCGGTCCAGCGCGGATTCTTCGCAAGCTCGGCACGCAGCCGGGCCCGCTCGTTGAGATCGGCGTAGCTCCACATGTGCATGACCTGATTGAGCGGCCCGATCTCGGTGATCCAGTAGCCTTCCAGCTTGCCGAAATTGTCGGCGCGGATGTCGCGCGAGATCGTGCTCGCCGCCTTCACCATCTCGCCGACGGCTCCCGGACGTACCGTGTAGGTGCGCAGCTCGTAGATCATGGTTGTCTCCTGGTTGTTTCCGATGGATCGTGTGGACAAACGAAAAAGCCCGGCAGGCGCCGGGCTTTCGTGAACGACTGCGGACTACTCGGCCGCCTGCGCGTTGATCTCGGCCGAGACCTCGCGGATGGCGCGGGCGAGCTGCTCGGCCGGCTGGGCGCCGGACACGGCGTATTTCTGCGCGAACACGAAGGTCGGCACGCCGGAGATGCCCTTCTCGGAGGCTTCCTGCGCTTGCGCGGAGACCAGCGCCACATCCTCGTCGGTGGCAAGGCGCTTGCGCACGTCGTCGGCATCGAGCCCGACGTCGGCTGCCGCCTGCACCAGCACATTGGTGTCGGTGAGATCGCCGCCGTCGCGGAAATACAGCTCCATCAGCCGCTGCTTCATCTCGGCCGCCTTGCCCTTGGCCTCGGCCCAGTGGATTAGGCGATGGCAGTCGATCGTGTTGGGCTGCCGCTTGACGAGCTCGGGATGGTAGGTCAGCCCCTCCTCATTGGCGGCGGCGACCACGCGGCCGGCGATGCCCTTGTAGGCGTCGACCGAGCCGAACTTGGCGGTGAGATATTCCTCGCGGCTGATGCCCTCGCGCGGCACCCAATTGTTGAGGAAGAACGGCCGCCAGTGCACCTCGACCGGCACGTCGGGCACCAGCTTGAGCGCATCCTCGATGCGATGCTTGCCGATGTAGCACCAGGGGCAAACGACGTCGGAGACGATATCGAGGCGAAGCGGCTTCAACGTGCTCATGGCGTCCTCCGGATTGAGGCCCCAAAATAAGCCCCCCGCTCTGCAGCACAAGGGCGTCGGCCGCATGTCTCGCATCACATAACCTCGGCGGTTATTGTGGGAAGAACGCCCGCCTTCTAGACAGCGGCCTGCCCCAACAGCCCGCCGAGACCCGCCGATGACCGCCATTTTCCTGCCAGAAGGCAATCTGTTTCGTGCCACCGAGCACGCCGGAGGGCCATGGTCGCCGGACATGCTGCAAGGCAGCGCCACCGCCGCGCTGATGGCGCGCGAAGTCGAACGGCTGGCGCTCCGCACAGGTTTCGCGATCCGCCGCCTGACCTTCGATCTCTGGCGCCCTGCCGGCTTGCGGGCCTTCGCGGTCGAAACAGCCATGCTGCGCGACGGCCGCAAGGCCAAGACGATCCAGGTCAGTCTCCTGGACGGCGACATCGAGATCGGCCGCTGTACGGCGCTGGTGACGGCGCCAGGCGAAGAATCGCCGCGCGATCCGTTTTCGCATCCGGCAAGCCCGGACACCGCCCCCGAGGCCGGGACGCCGCCGCCGGCCTTTGCGCAGAATTGGAGCCGCTATTTCCAGAACGTCTCGGTGCGCTTGATCGAGGGCGCGCTTGAGAAGCCCGGCCCTGCCGCCGCATGGATGCGCCTCGACGTACCGCTCGTCGCCGGTGAGCTCAACACGCCGCTCTTGCAGTCGGTGCAGGCCGCGGACTTTTCCAGCGGCGTCGCGCAGATCGTTGACATGCGCGAATGGACGTTCGTCAATCCCGAGATCAGCCTCTACTACTTCCGCCCGCCTGAGGGCGAGTGGATCCTGATCCGCTCGCGCACCCGCGTCGGGACCGGCGGAGCCGGGCTCACGACCGCGACCCTCAGCGATCGCGGCGGCCCGTTCGCCGAGGTGATGCAGGCGATGAGCTTCGAACGCCGCGCCGGATCGGCTCAAGCGTCCTGAGCCGCAAGCGCCGTCAGCACAGCCTCGGAGGCTTCGTCGGCCGGCATGAACATCTCGACGCGCATCTCTTGCAACGTCACGTCCTGAGGCGTGCCGAGCGTCAGCACCGTGCCGACCAGCCCAAGCATCACTTCGCCCTTGCGTAACCGCACCTCGCACAGTGGCCCCGGCGCCGCGGTTTCGTTGAGGTGCGGCACGGGGATATCGGGGAGTTTCAGGAGTTTGCGCCAGGTCGACTGCAACGCGAGGTCGAGCGGTGCCGCCATTGCCTCGTGACGCGCCCGCGCCAGCAGCGCCGCAGCGAGATTCGACCAGTTCTCGACGTAGGGACGCAGCTCGTCCGGCGACAAAAACATCCCCATGTGATTGAGCGGCCGCTGCATGCGCACCGGACCAAGCAGCATCGTGATCAGCCGCGCTGCCGCGCGATTGGCCACGATCACGTTCCACTGCCGGTCGGTCACGATGGCCGGAAACGGCTCGTGCCGGCGCAGCAGCAGGTCGATCGCGCGCCTGGCGTCGGCGAGCTCCGGCGCCGCCAGATCATGCTCGCCATATTGCCGAGCAAAGCCACCGGCCTCCAGCAGCGCATTGCGATCGCGCAGCGAGAGGCCGAGCGCTGCGGCAAGCTGCAGCAGGATGTCCCTGCTCGCGACGGCCTTGCCAGTTTCGACGAAGCTCAGATGCTTGATCGAGATGCCGGCCTCGAAGGCGAGGTCGGCCTGGCTCATGGCGCGTCGCCCGCGCCAATCACGCAGGAGATCGCCGACGGGATGAGGTCGTGCGCCGCGGGCCGGGGTCGAATGGGTGTTCATGAGCGGATTATGCCGCCAGGCGGCTCCGGCTGCAAAGTTCGCGTATCGGTTCGTTCAGCCCAGAGCGCTGGCCATCTGCCGCATCCGCTCGGCGGTCAGCTCGTCGGCCGGGAAGAAGGTCTCCAGCGCCAGTTCCTGCAGCGTGATGTCGACCGGGGTGCCGAACACCATGGTGGTCGAGATGAAGCTCAATATCTCGCCATTGAGGCGGAGCTTGAACGGGAGCGCGACGTTGTTGTCGGGGGTGATCGGGGCCGCCCGCGCCGGGATCGGATAGGATTTCAGGTCCTGATAGAGCTTGAGCAGCTCCGGATCAGCCGTCGCCTCGCACTGCCGATGCAGCCGCTCCAACAGATGCGCGGCCCATTCCGCCAGGTTCACGGTGCGCGGCGCGAGGCCCTCCGGGTGGAAGGCCAGCCGCAGGATGTTGAAGGGCTGCCCGAGCAACCGCTGCGGCACGCCCTCGAGCAACGGCGCCACCATGCGGTTGGCGGTGACCAGATTCCAGTGCCGGTCATAGGCCAGCGCCGGATTGGGCTCATGCGCCTTCAGCACCAGGTTGATCGCCTCGCGCGCCGATTTCAGCGCGGGATCCTGCAGCGAGCGTTGCGGAAATGCGGGTGCGAAACCCGCGGCGACCAGCAGCACGTTGCGTTCGCGTAGGGGCACGTCGAGGCGCTCCGCCAGTTTGAGGACCATGTCGCGCGACGGCGCCGAGCGGCCGGTCTCGACGAAGCTTAAATGCCGCGCCGAGACCTCGGCATCGACGGCGAGGTCGAGCTGGCTGAGATGGCGGCGCTGCCGCCACTCGCGCAGGTGCTCGCCGATCAGGACGGGTTTTGCGGGCTCGGCCCGCGCCATGGATGCATGTGCGTTCATGGTGCAAAACCTACCATGCGAAATTCGCCCGTTCCATTACGCCTGAGGTAATCGAATTGGCGCGCGGGCCGGCTCATCTTCCACGGCACAGGAGATGACCATGCTGATGCTGTCCCTAATCCGCGCCCTCGCCGTCCTGATCGCTTGGCTAGTCCCTTGGCTGGTCCATTTGGTCACCTGGCTGGTCGCGCGCTCGCTCAACATGCCCCAGCCGATCGTGTACGCGACCAGCATGTTCGTGTTCGCGCAGGTCTATGCGGTCGAGATGAGGGTCGGCAGGGGCCTGCAGCGTCAGCTGCAGTCACTGATGCGCTGAAAACCCATCCCAACCCGAGGAGACACTGCCATGATCCATTCGTCCCAGCTGCTGCGCCGCGCCCTGCTTGCCGATGCCGTGTTCAGCGGCGTATCCGCCATCGCGATGGTGCTCGACACCGGCGCGCTGGCCTCGCTGCTCGGCCTGCCGGAAGCGCTGCTGCGCGAGACCGGCCTGTTCCTGATCGCCTATACGGCGCTAGTCGGCTGGCTCGGTGCGCGAACTTCGCTGCCGAAGGGACCCGTGATCCTCGTGGTCGCCGGCAATGCGGCCTGGACGCTTGCCAGCATCGCGCTGCTGCTCTCGGGCGCGGTGTCGCCGAACCTGCTCGGCATCATCGTGATCCTTGCCCAGGCGATCGCCACCGGCGTGTTCGCCGAGCTGCAATATATGGGCTTGCGGAGGAGCCAGGGCGTGGTGACGGCGTAAGGTGCGCCGTCATTGCTCAACCTCGTCATTCCGGGGCGCGCCTCTTGGCGCGAACCTGTCATCGGGCGGCGCTCCGCGCCGACCCGTTGGCGAGCCCCGGAATGACGGAGAATTTCTTCGATATCTCTCGCCAACCCCAAGCATCACGCCCTGCCCGCTGGCGACGCCCATCTCGAGGCTCGAGGCGATGCGCCGCGCGCGCTCGATGAAATGAAGCGCTGCGACCGGCGGGCACAGTTCATGTGCCGTCGCCTCGAACAGTTCGAGCCAGCGATCGAAATGCGCGGCATCGACCGGCAGCTTCATGTGCTTGACCATCGGCGTGCCGTGATAGCGCCCGGTCATCAGCGCGACCGACGACCAGAACGCGCACATCTGGGCCAGATGCGGCTCCCAATGGGTGATCCTGGCCTCGAACACCGGCCCGATCATCGGGTCCTTGCGGACCTTGGCGTAGAAGCCGTGCACCAGGCGCTCGATCATGGCCTCGGTGATCCCGGTCCGCGCGACGATCTCGGCGGTGATCTCCTCGCGGCGTTCTGCTGCCGTCATTCGCTCACATCCTAAATAGGTATTTTAAATACCTATTTAGACTGCTACGGTGGCTCCGCCAAGTGCCGATTTCAAAGGGCTTCCATGCGCCTGACATCATTTACGGATTTTGCGCTGCGCGCGCTGATGCGGCTGGCCGGTGAGCCGGACCGCTCATTCGCGACCAACGAGATCGCGGCCGAGTTCGGCATTTCGCGCAACCATCTCGCCAAGGTGGTGCGCGACCTCGCTGAGGCCGGCTTCATCGCGACCCAGCGCGGCGCAGGCGGCGGTTTTTCGCTGGCGCGCGCCCCGCAGGCGATCACGCTCGGCGAGGTGGTGCGCGCGCTCGAAGGCGGCAGCGCGCTGGTCGAATGTTTCAGGGATGATGGCGGAGAATGCGTGCTGCTGCCGCGCTGCCGCCTGAAGGCGAGGCTCGCGGCGGCCCGCGAGGCCTTCATGCGCGAACTCGACGGAACCACGCTCGCCGAATGCGCCTACCTCGCGCGTCCGGCGCGTCATCCTGCAAGGGCATCATGACGACGATCGCATTCACTGACAGCACGTTCGAGGTCGATGCCGATATCGTCGCCGACGGCCTCGGCATCACTGTGCCGCTGCTACAGGACCAAATGCGATCCGGCAAAATCACGACGCTGTCGGAACGCGGGGTCGACAACGATGCCGGTCGACATCGGTTGACCTTCTTCTCGGAACACCGCCGTTTCCGCCTTGTCATCGACGAGCGCGGCACTATCCTCCAACGCTCGACGCTCGATTTCGGCGACGCCCCGCTGCCCGCATCGGCGCGCAAGCCCGGCGGCTGGGGCGTGCACTTATAGGGGCGCAGAGGTCAGGAACCTCGTGCTTCGGGCGTGTACCCATCATAACCCGTGCCGCAGTCAGGACGCGTATGAGGTCCGCTGTGCCCCTGATGGCGGAGCGGACCTCAATGCTTCAATGCGTCTTCTTGCGCGGATCATCAGCCGGATCGATGTAGTCGATGCCTCCTGGGCCGGTGAATTGAATCTGGAGGATCGCCTCCTCGTTTTCCGTCCAAACATAATGAGCGTGCTTCGCCGGCATTATCTCCAAGGCACCCGCCTTGACCATCTCGCCTTTGGCAGGGTCAAACTTTTCGCCCATGCCCCAGCCGACGCTACCGCTGATCACCGTGACGGTCTCGGCATAGGGATGAGTGTGCGGCGGAAGTTTATAGTGGGGAGGAATCTTGACGCGCTGAACCACCACGCTGCCAGCTTTCGTTGGATCGCCTGCCAGGAGCGCGACCTGGCCACCCTTCGGAACGTTCGGATTTTCCTTCCACGTCAGAGCATCTGGTTTGACGATGGTTCCGGCATCTTGCGCCAGCGCCGAACCCGTCAGTGCGATCAAGGCTGCCAAAGTCAGAAGCTTTTTCATGAGGTCCTCCCTACGATGATTGCTCCATTTTTCAGAGTGCTACTGCTTGCAAGATGATCACTGCCCAATCCCCAAGCGAGCACCTCGGCACCTCTCGCTTCACGGCAGCTCGCGATAGCGTACGCGACGCCGCCGTGGCACCAAAGGGAGCAAAAGAGTGATGTCGGGTCAGGGTCCCGAGCGGTAATGCTCTGGCTGATCGTAAGATTTCGCTTGGCGGTCCGAAGCTGACGTCTGCGCCTTTATGGGTAGAGGTCCTGGTCACAGCATTGCTGGCTTTGCCCCCGATCGGAAGTCGATGGGCCCAATTTGGCCGTCCATCGTTGGGACGTATAGCAGCCAATCGCCGGACCGGATGCCTCGCGGGTCAGTGCATCGGCGCGAGGCGACGTAGTCGATCTCGCCGCGCAAGACGTTATGAGTACACGCCCCGATTCCGGAGCGCGGCGTCAGGCTTGGAGCACCCGCGCGGCGCCCCGCTTCGGGGCGGCAGCCTTGACGAGAGAATGACCGTTCAGTTGCGTGCCGTTCAGCTTGCCATTTGCCTTGGCGCCGTTCGTCTTCTTTGCCCTGGCTTTGGCCCGTTGCTCGGCGAGCTTCTCGGCCTCGCGCTGGGCTTTCCGCTCGGCCTTTTCCTTCAGCCGCAGCCGCTCCGCCCTCGCCTCCGCGCGCTTCTTCTTGCGCTTCTTCTCGCAGGCATCGCACTTGCAGCCGATCGGCTTCAGATAGGCTTTGAAATAGTCGGTTCCGTAATCGTAGTTGATCTCGTCGCCCGGCTCGATGTCCTTGATGGCGCGGATGAACACCTTGCGCTTGCGCGGCTTGACGTCGGATTCCGCGTTCGGCCGGCAGGCGTGGTTGATGTAGCGGGCGACGTTCTCGCGGATCGAGCCGTCGATGGTCCATCGGTTGGTGAGCTCGAACAGATATTTGTTCTCGATCGCGTCCTCATCCTTCTTCTTCGAGTCGAGCAACGGCCCGAAATAACGGATGATCTTGGTGCCTTTCTTGATCGGCTTGGTGGCGAAAAGGCCAAGGCCAGTACGGGAACGGCCGACACGATAGGGCTTTTGCGATGATGATGCGGGCATGACGATCGAGGCTAAGGCACGCAAGGTGCACGCGACAGAAGTTGCGAAGCCGCCCTTCTAGGACGATTCCGCGCGCCTGTCAGGTGTTTCCCGCGTGTCTGTTGAACCTTCCCCAGATTGCATATGTCAGACACAAAGTAACGTCCGGATCGCAGGTTTCCCCCGATGAAATACCCTGCTTTTGCAACAATCATTGTGGCGCTCGCCAGCGCAAATCCCGGTCAGGCTGGCGCCCAAACGATCAGCAGCTTCTATACGTCGACCGCGCCGAAGGCCTGCCGGATGATCGGCAAGCCCAACGAGGACGACGGCAGCGCCACGCGGGTCTGCCCGGGGAAATCCGGCCTTGTGGTGCTGATCAGCGAGGGCGATCTGCGCGAAGTGGTCTCGGTGGGCCGAAACCGCGCGGCAGCAGCCAGGGAACCGGCGGCGCAGGCCTGGTTCGGCCCGTTCAGCTCGACCGGCGATACGGTCGAATGGCGTGCCGCCGGCGGCAAGCCCTTCGCGATCATCCAGCGCTGGCAGATCGCCGACAGCAGCGAGCAGGACAAGCGCGGCGGCCCGGTGTCGCGGGCGATGCTCGCCGTGACGCGGCTACCGCCGGGCGAGGTCTGTCACGTCGCCTATGTCGACGTTGCCGCTAACCCCAACGCCAACGCGCTGGCGCGGCAGGCCGCCGACGATTTCGCCCGCGACTTCAAATGCGGCGCGGACCCGGTGAAGACGATCGGACAGAGCGGCCGCTCGACGTCGCTGACCAAACGCTAGAACGCCGCCGCAGGCGCCATATCGGTTACGGCCGCGCTGAGCGGCCCGCAGACAAACGCAGCATCGCGGTCAACAACGCTTCCACTGATGTGCCCTCGGGCGACCGATCCAGAATCGTCTTGAGGCGGCCGTCGAGCAGCAGCATGGTAAAGCCATGCACCAGCGACCAGGCCGACGCGATCGCTGCCGCCTGGTCCAACGTAAGCTGCTCCTTGGAAATCTGCTCATGTCGGCTGGCGCCGACGCCGCGGGTCAGCCCGGCGAACGACGCCTCGGACGCCTCGTGCAGCGACGGCCGCTCATGATCGAGCCGCTCGCTGCGGAACATCAGCCCATACATGCCGGGATGCGCCTGCGCATAGGCGACATAAGCCTTGGCGCTCGCCACTCCCTTTTCGGGCGGTGTCGACGCCGAAGCGTCCGCCGCTGCCATCGCCTGGCCGAATTGCCGGAAGCCGATCGCCGCGAGCTCACTGAGCAATCCGGTGAGATCGCCGAAATGATGCGTGGGCGCGGCGTGCGACACGCCGGCCTCGCGCGCCACCGCACGCAGTGTCAGTCCGGCCAGTCCGTCACGCTCGAGCACGCGCTCGGCGGCCTTCAATAGCGCTTCATGCAGATCGCCATGATGATACGGCGTGTCATTGGTCCGGCGCCGTGGTGCCGAGCGATCGGCGGCACGCGCAACCCGGCGCCCCGGAGCCCGCGCTGGACGAGTCGCCTTGTTTTCTTTGGATAATCTTGCCATGCGGCCCTTATATGTCGCAATTTTTACACTGTAAAGATTTTGCTTGACGATCGGCGGCGTCACTCCTACTGATATCTTTACGGTGTAAAGATTATAATGCAGGGAGATGCGGAATGCTCGATCAGGTCACATCCAACACGGCGCGAAGCAATCTGGCGCCGATTCCATTTGAAGCCGACGCGCCGTTTCTGAAGATCACAGGCGAATTGCCGCGCGAGCTGAACGGCACGCTGTACCGCAACGGCCCCAATCCGCAGTTCAATGTGCCGGGCGCGCACTGGTTCGTCGGTGACGGCATGCTGCACGCCTTCCATCTCGAGAACGGCCGCGCCAGCTATCGCAATCGCTGGGTACGCACCCCGAAATGGCAGGCCGAGCACGACGCCGGACGCGCGCTGTTCGGCGGCTTCGGCCGCAAGCTGCCTGATGCGCCGGAAACGACCCTCACCGACAGCGGCGTCGCCAACACCAACATCATCTTCCACGCCGGCCGCCTGCTCGCGCTCGAGGAAGGCCATCTGCCGACCGAGATCGATCCCGGCACGCTCGACCGCCTCGGCTATTGCGACTACAAGGGCGCGATATCGGGCCCCTTCACCGCGCATCCCAAGATCGATCCGGTCACCGGCGAGATGGTGTTCTTCGGCTACAACGCCGCCGGTCCTCTGACGCCGGCGCTGTCGTATGGCGCGGTCAATTCGTCCGGCGTGGTGACGCGGTTCGAACGCTTCGACGCGCCCTTTGCCAGCATGGTGCACGACTTCATCGTCACCGAGAACCACGTGCTGTTTCCGATCCTGCCCATCACCGGCAGCATGGAACGCGCGATGCGCGGCAAGCCGCCCTACGCCTGGGAGCCGGGAAAAGGCGCCTATGTCGGCGTCATGAAGCGCAACGGCTCAGCCAACGATCTGGTCTGGTTCCGCGCCGAGAACTGCTATGTCTTCCACGTCATGAACGCGTGGGAAGATGGCAACCGCATCGTCGCCGACGTGATGCAGTACGAGGAGCCGCCGCTGTTCACCCACCCCGACGGCTCGCCGACGGATGAGAAGAAATCGAGCGCCCGGCTGTGCCGCTGGAGCTTTGATCTGGCGGGGAATACCGACAGCTTCACCCAAACCTATCTCAACGATCTGACCGGCGAATTCCCGCGCATCGACGACCGCCGCGCCGGTTTCAGGAATAGCCACGGTTGGCACGCAAGCACCGACCCTGACATGCCGCTGGCCGGCGCGCTGTCCGGCATCGTGCATGTCGACGGCGCGGGCAAGCGGCTCGGCAAGTATCTCTTGCCGGCCGGCGACACGATCTCCGAGCCTGTCTTCGTCGAGCGCGGCTCGGGCGCCGCCGAGGGCGACGGCTGGCTGCTCGCCGCGGTCTGGCGCGCCCGCGAAAACCGCAGCGACCTCGCCGTGTTCAACGCACAGGATGTCGAGGCGGGTCCGACCGCGCTGGTCCATCTCGGCCACCGCGTGCCGGATGGATTCCACGGCAATTGGGTGGGGGCGGAGTAGGCGCGCGTCACTCCAGACGTAAGAATACGCAGTCCCCCCGCTCGTCATGCCCGGGCTTGTCCCGGGCATCCACGTATTTGTTGGTTCTTGAACGAAAGACGTGGATGGCCGGGACAAGCCCGGCCCTGACGGCTGGCGATATAAGGAACGACCCACGACCGCTTAAGCATCAATCTGGATTCACTCACTTTCTTGAGATCGCATCACGATTTTGACACTGTAAAGATTTCGCTTGACGCCCCCTCTGCCCGCCTCTAGGGTATCTTTACGGTGTAAAGATCAGCCTTCGAGGCTCCCAATGACGATCTTCCTGATCCTCGCTCCCTACGGCGCCTTTGCCACGCTGATGCTGGTGACCTCGGCCACGGTGAGTTTGCTCGCCGCCGCACTGATCTGCCTTGGCGTCATCGCGTTCGACATCGCGCGCGGCCGCAGCATCAAGATCCTCGGCGTCGGTTCGGTGATCGTGTTCACCGCGGTCGGCAGCTACCTCACCTTCGTCGATCCGACGCCAAGCACCATCGCGGTGAAGATCGCCGTCGATGCCGGCATCCTGCTGGTGTCATTCACCACGATCCTGATCGGCCATCCCTTCACGCGGCAATATGCGCTCGAGCAGGTCGATGCCGAGATCGCGAAGCAGCCGGGCTTCCTCTATGCCAACTACCTGATCACCGGAGCCTGGACCGCCGCGACGCTGTTGATGTTGATCGGCAACATCGCGGTGCTCTATGTGCCGGCCCTGCCGCTGTGGACCGGCCTCTTGATCGCCTTCGCCGCGCGCAATGCCGCGGTGGGCTTCACCCGCTGGTATCCGCAATATCGCGCGGCCAAGTACGGGACGCCGCCGGCCGGCGCGCTGCCATCACGCTAGACGCTGCAACAACAACATCACAGCGATCATCCTGCCTGAGGAAACGGAAACCACGACGATGAAGAGCGTATTTGCCAGGCTCGCGAGCGACTTCCTCTCCACCATCGTGTTCCTGGTGGTCTATCTCGCCACCGACAATGTCCTGATCGCCACCGCTGTTGCGATCGTGGGTGCGATTGCGCAAGTGGTCTATGCGCGCGTCAAGGGACAGGCGCTCGGCTACATGACCTGGGCGAGCCTTGGACTGGTGATCGTGCTTGGCGGCGCGACGCTGCTCACCAACGATCCGCGCTTCGTGCTGGCGAAGCCTGCGATCGGCCACATCGCGATCGGCGCGATCATGCTCAAGCGCGGCTGGATGCTGCGCTATCTGCCGCCGATCGTGACCGAGACCATTCCGGAATACGCCACCCTCGCCGGCTACGCCTGGGCCGGGCTGATGTTCATCCTCGCCGCCGGCACCATCGCGATCGCGGCGACCGGCGACATGAAGCTGTGGGCGTTCTACGTGTCGGTGGTGCTGGTCGGCGCCAAGATTGCCGCCTTCGCGATCCAGTACGTCGCTTTCCGCTTCCTGGTCGGCAACCGGCTGCGCGCCGCCGCCCGCGCCTGATCGCCGCAGCCGCGAACTAGGCGCGCGCGCCAAGATAGGCTATACCCGCGCACGCTTTTTTACCGGAGGGGAGACATCAATGGCGGTGGACGGAAACTGGAATTTGACCATGACGACGCCGATGGGCGAGCGCAAGGCGACCTTGTCGCTGGCGAGCTCGGGCGGCACGCTCACCGGCACGCAGGGCGCCGAGGGCAACTCCACCGAAATCTTCGACGGCACCGTGAACGGCGACAGCGTCGCCTGGAAGGTCTCCATCACCAATCCAATGCCGCTGACGCTCGAATTCTCCGGCACGGTCGCAGGCGACGGCATCTCCGGCGAGATGGGCATCGGCCCGATGGGCAGCTTCCCCTTCACCGGCACCCGGGCGTAACCCTTCAATTTAGAACCAGATCTGCATCGGCAGATCATGCGCATCCAGCGGCTGCGGTCCCCCGGGAACGCAGCCGCTTGGTTCATGAGCGGCCAGCGCCACCGCGCAGGCGTCAAGCACATCGTCGCGCTTCGCGCCGGTGCCGATCCGCGCTTCGGTCAGCCAGCGATCGATCTCGCTAAAGCCGGCGCGCTTCAAGAGCTTGCGGCGGAGCGCATCGCCCTCCTCCGACTTCTTGCGCGGCAACGGCTTGCCGCCGTTCAACCGCAGGAACACCAGCTCGGGATGCACCTCGCGGATGTCGCGCGCGGCGTTGGCGCGGACGAACGTGTCGACCTCCATGATCTTGTTGCCGAGATGCCAGAGCTGGCGCGAGACGCGGGTCTGGCCGCGGCGCAGCGCTTCACGGTTCGCCGCATCGGGATCGTCAAACTCCAGCCACAGCCAGCGCCGCGCGCCGGTGAAAACGCGTGAGGTGTGCGGGCGCAGCCGCTCGCGGGCAAGCAGGTCGCAATCGCGCTTGCCGTCATCGGTCATGCCGATCGGGATATCGATCCCGGCGCGATCGAACGGACGCGTCAGCGCGTCCGCAATGTCGCCGTGAAAGGAAAGCGCGCGCCGGTCGCCGTCGATGCTGACGGCGACCCAGCCTCTGGAAAATCCGTCGAGGCCGACCGCAATCAACCCAGGTTCAATTCCTTGAAGAAGTCGTTGCCCTTGTCATCGATGATGATGAAGGCCGGGAAGTCGACCACCTCGATACGCCAGATCGCTTCCATGCCGAGCTCGGGATACTCGACCACCTCGACCTTCTTGATGCAGTGCTCGGCGAGGTTCGCTGCCGCGCCGCCGATCGAGCCGAGATAGAAGCCGCCGTGCTTCTTGCAGGCCTCGCGCACCGCGACCGCGCGGTTGCCCTTGGCGACCATCACCATCGATCCGCCCGCGGCCTGGAACTGGTCGACGAACGAATCCATGCGGCCGGCGGTGGTCGGGCCGAACGCGCCGGAGGCGTAGCCATCGGGCGTCTTGGCGGGGCCGGCGTAGTACACCGGATGGTTCTTGAAATAGTCCGGCAGCGGCTCGCCCTTCTCCAGCCGCTCGCGCAGCTTGGCGTGGGCGGAGTCGCGCGCCACGATCATGGTGCCGGTCATCGAGACGCGGGTCTTGATCGGATATTGCGACAGCGTCGCGAGGATATCCTTCATCGGCTGGTTGAGATCGATCTTGACGACATCGCCGCCGAGCGACTGCTCGACCGCAGGCAGATACTGCGCCGGATTGTGCTCGAGCTCCTCGAGATAGACGCCGTCCTTGGTGATCTTGCCGAGCACCTGACGGTCCGCCGAGCAGGAGACGCCGAGGCCGATCGGCAGCGAGGCGCCGTGGCGCGGCATGCGGATCACGCGGACGTCGTGGCAGAAATACTTGCCGCCGAACTGCGCGCCTACCCCCAAGCTTTGCGTCATCTTGAGGATTTCCTGCTCCATCTCGAGATCGCGGAACGCGTTGCCGTCGGCCGAGCCATGGGTCGGCAGCGCGTCGAGATAGCGCGCGGAAGCGAGCTTCACGGTCTTCATGCAGAGCTCGGCCGAGGTGCCGCCGATCACGATGGCGAGGTGGTACGGCGGACAGGCCGCGGTGCCGAGCGTCAGCACCTTCTCCTTCAGGAACGCAAGCAGCCGGTCCCTGGTCAGCACCGAGGGCGTCGCCTGGAACAGGAAACTCTTGTTGGCCGAGCCGCCGCCCTTCGCCATGAACATGAACTTGTAGGCATCGTCACCCTCGGCGTAGATCTCGCACTGTGCCGGCATGTTGTTGGCGGTGTTCTTCTCCTCGTACATCGACAAGGGAGCTACCTGCGAGTAGCGCAGATTACGGCGCAGATAGGCGTCGCGCGCGCCTTCGGAGAGCGCGGCCTCGTCGTCGCCGTCGGTGATGACGTTGCAGCCCTTCTTGCCCATGATGATCGCGGTGCCGGTGTCCTGGCACATCGGCAGCACGCCACCGGCGGCGATGTTGGCGTTCTTCAGGAAGTCGAACGCAACGAACTTGTCGTTGTCGCTCGCTTCCTTGTCCTCGAGGATCGAGCGCAGCTGCTTCAGATGGCCCGGCCGCAGATAGTGGTTGATGTCACCGAAGGCGGCCTCGGACAGCGCCCGCAGCGCCTCGCGCGACACCACCAGCATGTCCTTGCCCAGCACCTTCTCGACCCGGACGCCCTCGCTCGTCACCTTCTTGTAGGGTGTGGTGTCGGCACCCAGCGGGAACAGCGGGGTGTGCTTGTAGGGCGGAACGGGCTTCTGGTCGGGGAAGGCTGAGGGGGCGTTCATGAGCTGCTCTTTGGGCTTGCAGGTCGGGTTCGTAAGGCCGGTCCGGCCGTGCGGCCGCCGGAATGTAGAGCCGTTCTAAGCCTTTTTCGGACAAAGGAAAGGGAAGCCGGCCGCCTTCCAGCCATGCGCGGGACCGGCAATCCGCGTGCTATGTTTCATCCCTCCGTAATCTCTGGTTGCCACAACGCCTCAGCGATCCGAGAAACCGCCAAGGAAGCCATCGGGAGACCATCATGAAGACAGCGCTTTTGATCTGGTTCGCGGCGCTGGCCTTGTTGATCGCGGTCCCGACCGGCGCCGATGCGGCCCGCCTCGGCAGACCGTGCGGCGGCCTTGCCGGCGTTCAATGCAGCCGTAGCGGCCAGTTCTGCCAGTTCAAGCCGGGACAATGCGGCCGGGCCGACCAGACCGGCACCTGCGCGTTCCGGCCGACGATCTGCAACAAGATTTTCAAGCCGGTGTGCGGCTGCGACGGCAAGACCTATGGCAATGATTGCGAGCGCCGCGCCGCCGGAGCCTCCAAGGCGCAGGACGGCAAGTGCGCATCCTGACGAACCGGCCATATTGACGCGCTGCGCGGGAGCCTGCATGTAGCGTCGCGTATTTTCATACCGCGGGGGTATTTCGTGACAGCATCGTTGCGCCGACGCTTTGCCTTGAGCATCCGCTCTTTCATGCCGGCCGCGCTGATCGCGCTGGCGACGACCCTCGCCGCAGCGCCAGCACATGCCGATCCCTGCGAGGACATCGCCAAGCAGCTCGCCGGCCAGATCGACGGGCTGAAGGTCAATTTCAGCGCCGCCAACATCACATACCTCACACATCCGGCGGCGAAGGAATTGTCGCTCGGCTGCCGCGGCAAGGACTATTCGATCGAGCTCTTTGCCAAGACCGATCGCAAGATGAAGCCCGAGTTCTTCAACCTGGTCGGCTCCGCCACCGCACTGGTCTTCACCGTGCCGAAGGATGACGCCGCCACCGGCACCTCGCGCTGCCTGAAGCGCATGGGCATCCTGCGCGGCAACACCATCACGATGCGCTATCGCCGCCTCAACCTCGAATGCACGCGCAACCGGACCGACGCCTCGATCACGGTCCGGCGCGGCAAGAACGAGTGATCCGTCAGGCTTCCGCGGCGACCCGTCCGATCGCATCGACGATCTTGCCCCAGCCTGGGCTCATCATGTCGAAGGCGTAGCGGTTGCCGGGGAAGACGAAGCCGTCATGCACCATGCGGACCTGCGTGCCGCCCGCGACCGGCGTCAGCGTCCAGGTGACGACCGAGTCGAGCTTCGAGCCGAATTCCGGATTGGTGTCGGCGCCCCCCTTCCAGGAATAGCGCAGCAGGCGCGGCGGATCGCAATCCAGCACCTCGCAATGCACGACGCCGTCCCAGTCGCCGATCGGCTTGGTGCGGAAGTTGAACTTGTGTCCGACGCTCGGCTGGAAATCGTTCGGCATCAGCCATTTCATCAGCAATTCGCTCGTGGTCAGCGTCCGCCAGATCCTGTCGGCGGCATAAGGCAGCACCTTCTCGACCGTGATCGCGTGCGTCTCACCCATCACTCACTCTCCTTCAACAGCCGTTCCAGATTTGCGAAGCGCTCGGCCCAGAACGTCTCGTAATGGCCGAGCCAGTCGATCAGCGGGCTGAGCCCCTTCGGCGCGACGCGATAATGGATGTGCCGGCCCTCGCGCCGCTCGGCGACGAGGCCGGCATCGCGCAGCGCGCGCAGATGCTGCGACACCGCCGGCTGCGACACCTTGGAGCCCTGCACCAGCCCGGTCGCGGCAATCTCCCCTTCCCGGATGATCCGCTCGAACACCGCCCGCCGCGTCGGGTCGGCGAGGGTCTTGAGCACATTGGTCAGCTGCATGGCGGCGGTCATAAAAATATATAAGCAATTGCTTATACGATTGTCAATGCAGAGACCACGAAGTCGCAGCGCAGGAACACCTCGCCTGCTCGGAAAGTTGATGACTGCGGTCGCAGGTTTGCCGGAAAAAGGGTGCGATAATCGCGGCTGGAATCACGGAGCCCGCCCATGATCGCAAAGCTCCTCCTGCAGAACACCCTCTTCGTCCTCGCCATGGCCGCGCTGCTGTTTGGCTTCGCCGGCACGCTGCACTGGCCCGGCGCGTGGGCTTACCTGATCGCCTCGGCGCTGATCGGCCCGGGCTGCGGGCTGTGGCTGGCCAAGGTCGATCCCGGCCTGCTGGCCGAGCGCATGCGGCTTACCGCGCGCGAAGGCCAGCCCGCCGAGGACAAGCGATTCATGCTGGTGTTCCTTGTCATTGCCGTGCTGTGGTTCGTCGCGATGGGCCTCGATCGCCGCTTTGGCGGCGCCAATGCCGGCGTGCTGCTGATCGTGCTTGGCCTCGTGCTGTATCTGGCCTCGACCGCGCTGATCCTGTGGGTGTTCCGCACCAATTCGTTCGCGGCGCCGGTCGTGAAGGTGCAGACCGAACGCGACCATCACGTGATCTCGACCGGTCCCTACGCGCTGGTCCGCCATCCAATGTATGCGAGCGTAATGCTATTCTTCATCGGCGTGCCGCTGACGCTCGGCTCCTGGTGGGGCCTTGCTTTCGCGCCGGTGTTCTTCGCGATGTTCGCGTTCCGCACCGGGATCGAGGAGCGCACGCTGATGGCGGGGTTGTCAGGCTATGCCGATTACGCGGCACGGGTGCGCTATCGCCTCGTGCCCGGACTGTGGTGAGGGACCATCATGGCAGAGAGCAAGACCTACACCGGCGGCTGCCATTGCGGCCAGGTCCGCTTCGAATGCACCACCGACATGGCCATGGTGACCGCCTGCAACTGCTCGATCTGCACCAAGAAGGGCCTGCACTTCGTGTTCATGCCGCCATCGAGCTTCCAGCTTCGCGCCGGCGCCGAGAACCTGAAGGAATATCTGTTCAACCGCCATGCGATCCGCCACCAGCTCTGCGTCGATTGCGGCGTCGACGTGTTCGCGCGCGGCAAGAAGCCCGATGGTACCGACATCGTGGCACTCAATATCAACTGCATCGACGGCATCGACCTGTCGAAGATCGCGATGACGCCGGTGGATGGGAAGAGCCGGTAGTTTCCTATCCACCCTTCGTCATTCCGGGATGCGCCGAAGGCGCAGGCCACAGATGCGCAATTGCGCATCGGGGAATCCATACTCACGATCGTGGTTATGGATTCCGGGCTCGCGCTTAGCGCGCCCCGGAATGACGGGCCTACAAATCCAGCGCCTTGTAGCGCCGGAAGATCCCCTCCTCGTTGAACGGAATCCGCCGCTCGCTTGCTAGATAGGTCTTGATGTTCGGCCGCTCGGCGACGCGATCGCGCAGTGCGATCAGGCGTGGGACCTTCTTCTCGAATGCGGCCGTCCGCTTCGGAAAGGCGTAGCGCAGGCCTTCAACGATCTGGAACAGCGACAGGTCGGCGTAGGTCAATCGGCGTCCGGTGACGAAGCCGCCGCCATTGGCCCGCACAAGATCCTCGAAATAGCCGAGATATTTCGGCACCCGCGATTTCCAGAACTCTTCCGTACGCTTCTTCGCCGGCGCCTTCTGGTCCTCGTAATACAGCGACGGACCGAGTGGGTGATGGGTATCGTGGATCTCCAGCACGAAGTCCGCAATCGTCAGCTGCAACTCGTGCACCCAGAGCTTTCCCGCCTCCGCCTTCGGCGCGAGGCCATGGCGCGCGCCGAGATAGAGCAGGATGTTGGCGGTCTGTCCGATCACGAGTTGGCCGGCCTTGAGGAACGGCGGCGCGAAGGGCGGCGTGCCTTTGCGCGCCTCCATCATCTTCATCATGGCGCCGGTGCGCGCGACATCGGTATATTCAGCGCCCGCATCCTCGAGCGCGAGGCGGACATATTCGCCGCGGCCCTGGATCATCGGCCAGTAGTAAAGCTGATAGTGCATGCACTTACCTCCACAAACTTCACGGCATCGCTTCGGTTCACGGTGATCGTAGCCGTGGTGTGGTCAGATCGTCCACCGCGTACCGCGCGTCTGTCCGAACTGCGCGGAGACTGCTAAGGTTCCAGCGTCGAATCTTCGATGAAGGATCAACTTATGGCGGACAACAAGAAGAAGCGGGGCGCACAAGATCGCGCTCTGATCGCGTTGAGCGAGTCCTACGAAGTTGCGTACTGGTCCAAGAAGTTCAAGGTCACACCGGCAAAGCTCAAGGCCGCCGTCAAGAAGGTCGGGCATTCCGCCAAGAAGGTGGAAGCCCATTTCAAGGAGCAGCGGCACATGGCCGCCGACCGCGCGCGGATCGCAATCAGCGAGCCCTACGAGGTCCGCTACTGGTCGAAGAAGTTCAAGGTGACCCCTGCCCGCCTCAAGGCCGCGGTGGCCGAGGTCGGACATTCCTCGAAGAAGGTCGAGGCCCATTTCGCGAAGAAGAAAACCGCGAAGAAAAAGAAGGCTGCCAAGAAGACAGTCAAGAAGACCGTCAAGCGCAAGAAGAGCTGACCTGGCGCGGGACCATGAGCGGCGGTGAGTAATATCGCGCTGCTCGATCCCCGTCATTGCGAGCGAAGCGAAGCAATCCATCGCGCCGCGTGCGCTGAAAGATGGATTGCTTCGTCGCTGTCGCTCCTCGCAATGACGCGCTTTCAGGGTCGTTCGCTATTCCTCAGTTCGCCGCGAAGCAGTACAGCAGGCCGTCGCCGCCGGTGCTCTTTAGATCGGCTTGCGAGCAGCCGCCGTCAGGACCGCGCGAAGGATGCGACGTGTTCCAGGATTTTGACGGCTCGTCATCGCGCAGTCCCTTGCGGTCGAAATGCCCGACCATGGCGGCGCCTTGCGTGCTGCTTGTCCAGTTCTTGCAGGTGCGGTCCTCGCCGGCAGCATACGCCGTGCCATCTGCCTGCGATCCCGTCAGCACGTCGTGACGGTTCGGCGTGTCACCGGCACCGTTGATGACTTCACCCTTTTCGGACAGCGCGGTCTGCTTGGTGAGATTGTTGCTCGCACTGTGCAGATCGGCGACGTCCTTGGCGACCACGACGCCCTTCACATTCTTCCACGGGCCCTTGCCGATGCGATCGCGCGCGTTCACCGCTACCTTGCCATCGGCCGCCTGGGTCGAGAGATAGGCGCGCCATGTCTTCGGCGCGCCGAAGCCCGCAGCCTGCGCCAGGGTCTGGCAATGATTGTCGGCGCCGGCGAGGCCGCCGAGATTGCCGCCATTGCCGATGCCGTTGCTGGTGACGAAGAAGCTGGTGTCGGCGGTCTGCGCCGCGGCCGGCGGCGCGGCCATGACGACGAACGCAAGACAGGCAGGAACCGCGATATGCGCAGTGAACTTCATCTCGTTCTCCCGAATGGTTGCTTTAGCCCGCTGACATCAACCCGCGGCCTGTCCGGATATTCCGCCGCCACGACACGCGAATGAAGCCCACAAAACGAAAGCGCCGCGGTTGATGCCGCGGCGCCTTGTATTGTCATGTCAGGCAATCGATCAGTTGGTCTGCTGGATCGCCGAGAGCTCCCAATTGCCGCCGCGCTGGCGCACGAAGGTCCAGACCTCGGTGACCTCCTCCGGCTGACCGCCGCTGACCTGACGGCCGGTGCCGCGCTCCAGCATGGTGTCGACCAGCGAATAGCGCATCGCGACCGTCGCATATTCGCTGTCGCCTTCGCGCCAGGCTTCCGCGAGATCGCCCTGCAAGAGCTTCACGTTGGACGTCTTGTTGGTGACGTTGCGCGCCTTGTTCTCCTCGAGATCCTTCGAGAAGTACGACACCATTTCCGGTGTCGCGAGCGTGTGCAGCTTCGCGATGTCCTCGTTCGACCACGCGGCCTGGATGTCGCCGAGCAAGCGCTCGAACGTCTCGTAGTCACCAGGTGTGATCTCGACCGGCGCGTTCGATCCGCCGCCGAGGCCAAAGCCGAAGCCCGAACGGGCATTGGCCTGCGGACCGGGGCCGACGTCGGGGCCACCCGCGTAGGCGGCCGCCGGCGCATTGCGCCGCTGCCACCACGACATTGCGAGCCGGACCACGAGCACGATCAGACCGATCTGCAGCAGCAGGCCGAGCATCGACGACAGGCCGCCGAGGCCCGAGAACAGGCCGCCGCCGAACAGCATGCCGAACAGGCCGGCGCCAAGGAAGCCCGCGGCCAGGCCGCCGAGCAGGCCGCGACCCATTCCGCCGCGGCCGAACAGGCCGCCGGAATTCGCCGCCGCCGGCGAGCCCATGCTGGGGCTACCAGGCTGGCTGAAAGTACGGTTCATCGGAGCAACCGAGCCCGGCGCGGTGCTGGTCGAGGGCGGCGCGGAGAATGTCCGCGAGCCGCGCGAGCCGCCGCCGCCAACGCGGGCGTCGGCCGCCGAAACGGTCATCATCAGGGGCAGCGCCAGCGCCATCGCGACGGCGATCGCCCGGACAATTCCACGCGTGCGTTGCGAGAAATTCATGTTGGTTTCCTCAAAGGATTCCCCGGCATGGGGAAACGCCCCTAACATGGGCAGGGCCCGATAAAAGTGAAGCGGGAAACGGGAACCGCGGCTGCGGCCCTCGGTCGCGGCGATGTGACACTATGGTCCTTCTGGATGCGACAGCGCGTCCTAGCGCGAGATGGGGCTCAGGTTCAACCGCGACCGCATTGCAACATTGCCCCTGCCCTGCGGGAGGCGAAGGAGTATCATGGCTCGTCACCCGGGCCTAGTTCGCCGTCATGGTTTCCTTCACCGCGGCAACCAGCTGCGTCAGCGTGAACGGCTTCGGCAGGAACGCGAACTGCTGGTTCTCCGGCAGGCTCTTCTCGAAGGCGTCCTCGGCATAGCCCGAGACGAAGATGATCTTCAGCTCCGCATTGCGGCTGCGCATTTCCTTCAGCAGCGTCGGCCCGTCCATCTCCGGCATCACGACGTCGGAGACGACGAGATCGACCTTGCCGTTGTTCTCCTCGAACGCCTCCAGCGCCTCGACGCCGTTGGCCGCCTCGATCACGCTGTAGCCGCGCGAACGCAGGCCGCGCGCATTGAGCGAGCGCAAGCCGTCCTCGTCCTCGACCAGCAGGATGGTGCCCTGCCCGGTGAGATCCGGCTTCGGCTTGGCGGCATCTGCGGTCGCAGTCTCCTTGGCCGCGCCGTTGCCGGCATGCGCCTCCGGTGCAACCTCCTGCTCCTGGTGATGCCGCGGCAAATAGATCCGGAACGTGGTGCCACCGCCCGGCACGGAATCGACGTAGACGAAGCCGCCGGTCTGCTTGACGATGCCGTAGACCGTGGACAGGCCGAGGCCGGTGCCCTTGCCGACTTCCTTGGTCGAGAAGAACGGCTCGAAGATCTTGTCGATGATCTCGTGCGGAATGCCGGTGCCGGTGTCCGAAATCTCGATCTTCACATAGTCCGCCGCCGGCATGCCCTTGTTGGCGAGCTGCGCGGCTTCCTCGGTCGGCACGTTGGTGGTGCGGATGATCAGCTTGCCGCCATCGGGCATCGCGTCGCGCGCGTTCACCGCGAGATTGACCACCACCTGCTCGAACTGCGAGACGTCGACCTTCACCGGCCACAGATCGCGGCCATGCACGAGGTCGAGCTTGACCTTCTCGCCGATCAGCCGGCGCAGCAGCATGGTGAGGTCGGAGAGCGCATCGCCGAGATCGAGCACCTGCGGCCGCAGCGTCTGGCGGCGCGAGAACGCAAGCAGCTGCCGCACCAGCGTCGCGGCGCGGGTGGCGTTCTGCTTGATCTGCATGATGTCCTGGAACGACGGGTCAGTTGGCTTGTGCGCGTTCAGCAGGAAGTCGTTCGCCATCATGATGGCCGACAGCACGTTGTTGAAGTCGTGCGCGATGCCGCCGGCGAGCTGGCCGACCATCTCCATCTTCTGCGACTGGTTGATCTGGTTCTCCAGCGCGCGCCGCTCGGTGGTCTCGAGCATGTAGACGATCGCGGTCTCGGCGTCGCGCTCGTCCTTCTCGACGGTGGTGACGAAGAACTGGGCGGAGCGCTCCTTGGGCCCGTCGAGCATCACCTCGACCGGCGCAATGTCGCCCTGGCCCTCGGCAGCCTGGTTGATCGCGGCGATCAACAGGCCACGGTCGCGCGGGTTGACCGCGCGGAAGATCGACTTGGCCGCGCCGCCGTCGCCGTTCAGCCCCTGCGCCAGCTTGGCATAGCGCGCATTGGCGCCGACCACATTGCCGCCGC
Organism: Bradyrhizobium sp. B120; assembly: GCF_049075665.1. Classification (NCBI taxonomy): domain Bacteria; kingdom Pseudomonadati; phylum Pseudomonadota; class Alphaproteobacteria; order Hyphomicrobiales; family Nitrobacteraceae; genus Bradyrhizobium; species Bradyrhizobium sp. B120. Next base: position 5,683,042 of record NZ_CP185242.1, read on the forward strand.
GGTCGACGGTCGCGATCGCCATCGGCGTATGGTCGAAGAAGCGCATGAAGCGCACCTCGGCGGCGCGCTCCGGATCGGAATGCTCGTCGCGGGCCCGGCTGATCACCAGCGTGCGCGAGGCGCCCGCCGCGCCGTCGGCGCCGAAGGCGAGCTTGTGATAGAGCCGCACCGGCACGGTCTTGCCGCCGCGCATCCGCAGGTCGATGTCGAACACCTCGGTCTTGACCTCGCCGGGCACCGCCGCGATCGAGGTCAGCAGCGCCGCGCCGTCGCCCGAGACGATGTCGGTCAGCTTCAGGCCGCCCGAGCCGATCTCGGCGAGATCGTAGTCCAGCCAGTTGGCCAGCGTGGCGTTAATATAGGCGATCTCGCCGGCCGGATTGACCGAGAAGAAGCCGCACGGCGCATGATCAAGATATTCGATCGCGTGCCGCAGCTCCTGGAACACGTCTTCCTGGCGCTCGCGGTCGCGCGTGACGTCGGCGATCGACCACACCGCATATCTCGCGTCGCGCTTGCCCTCGCCGAGCGGGCGGACCCTGAGCCGCAGCCAGCGGCCTTGGCCACCACCTTGCCCGGCCTCGTGCCCGGCGACGCGGACCTCTTCCTGCTGCCGCTTGCCCTCGCGCGCCGCCTTCAGGAGGCGGAACACCGCCTCGGAGACGTCGGGGTTGCCGATGAAGACACGTTCGACGGGGCGGACGTCCTGCGGGCCGGCCGCACCGGTCAGCGTGAGATAGGCGGCGTTGGAATAGACCACGTGGCCGCGGGAATCGGTGACGACGAGCCCTTCATGGGCGTGGTCGGCGATCCGGCCCATCACCGGGTCGTCGCTCGTGCGGTCGGAGAAGCGGATGATGCCGGCGGCAAGGGCGAACAGGTTGAACAGCCCGACGGTGGCGAGCAGCGCCAGCACAAACAGGATATAGGGCTGCGCCTGGGTCCGGCCGATGGTCATGAGCCAGACGGCCACCGCGACGATGCCGGTGGCGATCAGGAGCACCAGCAGGATACTGCCGCTCCGCCGCGCTGGCCCGTGAGCCACGAACGGCTCGGTCGCGGGAGGTTCGTTGCTATCGGCGGTCATCTGGAGAGACATGGCTCGTCTGCATCACGAAGGCGACCGGCCGGCCACCTCGCCCCTGAGTGCCTGAATCGGACCCGAAAACGCAAGTCCATCAGGCGGCAATTTCGCAAGTTACGCGCATTTCAAGCGGTTTTCCGCCCCTTACTGGCGCAGGCCGGACAGGCCGCGCCTCAGCCGCATCACGTAGCCGATGATTTCGGCAACCGCATGGTAGTGCTCGACCGGGATTTCCTTGTCGATTTCGACGGTCGCATAGAGCGCCCGGGCCAGCGGCACGTTCTCCACGATCGGAATGTCGTGCTCCTTGGCGATCTCCCTGATCTTGAAGGCGAGGCTGTCGACGCCCTTGGCGACGCAGATCGGCGCCGACATGCTGCGGTCATAGGCCAGCGCCACCGAATAGTGGGTCGGGTTGGTGATGATCACCGAGGCCTTCGGAACCTGGGCCATCATGCGCTTCTTGGCGCGCTGGACCCGCAACTGCTTGATCCTGCCCTTGACGTGTGGGTCGCCTTCCGACTGCTTGAACTCCTCCTTCATCTCCTGCAGCGACATCTTGTGACGCTCGTACCAGGTCCGGTACTGGAAGAAGTAGTCGGCGATCGCAACCACGGCGAGGAGGGCGACCACCGCCGCCAGCAGGTGCACCGTCATGCCGGTGATGGCGGGCAGCAGCTCGGCCGGATCGACCCGCAGGAACGATTCCATCCGCAGCCGATCGGGCCACAGCACCATGACCATCACGACGCCGAGCGCGATCAGCTTGAACAGGCCTTTCAGGAAGTTCGCCACCGCCTGCTTGCCGAACAGCCGCTTGAAGCCGGCCGCAGGCGAGATCTTGGAGAATTTCGGCTTGAGCTGCTCGCCCGACCACACCAGCTGATGCTGGATCATGTTGCCGGCGATCGCGGCCAGCGCCAGCATCAGGAACGGCACGCCGATCGCGGCGACCACCGCGTAGCCAAGCGTCTGGGTCAGTTGCAGCAGGCCTGCACCGTCGGTGCGGATCATCCATGAATTGGCGATCAGATTGCGCAGGGGCATTAAGATGCCGCCGCCGATCGAGCCCGAGAAGGTCGACAGCACCAGCGTGGCGCCGGCGATGATGAACCAGGTGTTGACCTCCTGGCTCTTGACGACGTCGCCTTTCTCAAGAGCGTCATCGAGACGTTTTTGCGTAGGGTCTTCTGTTTTGTCTTCGGTATCGTCGGCCATCTCTTCTCCCTAGAACATGATGCGACTTGATCGCATCATGTTCTGCGGCCCCTATTTTTGACGCGTTTTCTTCACGCGAACCGGTTCCCACTTCGCTCGAAAACGCTCTAACCCATCAATTCATTGGAGCGAGTTGGCGCATGACGCCGTTGAAGTAATCGAAATAGGTATTCATCATCGCCGCCAGCACGACGCCGAAGATCAGGAAGCCGACCACGATCGAGAGCGGCACGCCGACGAAATAGACCTGCATCTGCGGCATCAGCCGCGCCAGCACGCCGAGCCCGATGTTGAAGACGAGGCCGAACACGAGGAACGGCGCCGACAGCTGCAGGCCGATCTTGAAGGCGGCGGAGAACGCAGACGTCGCAAGCGCTGCGACGTCGCCGGTCGGCATGATCTCGCCCGGCGAGAAGATGCGGTAGCTTTCGCTAAGCGCCGCGATGACGAGATAGTGGCTGTCGGTGGCGAACAGCAGCGTCAGGCCGAGGATGGTGAGGAAGTTGCCGACGATCTGGCCCTGCTGCCCCTGGGTCGGGTCGACGGCGGTGACGAAGCCGAGCCCGAGCTGCTGCGCAATCACGGAGCCCGCGACGTTGAGCGCCGACAGCGTTACCCGCGCGGTCGCGCCGAGCACGATGCCGATGATCAGCTCATGCACCATCAGGACGCCGAGCGAGGAGATCGACGTCAGGTCGACATGATAGGCGTTGCGATGCAGGGGAAGGATGATCAGCGTCAGCAGCAGCGCGATCGACAGCTTGACCCGTGCCGGGATGTTGCTCTCGCCGAAACCGGGCAGCAGCATCACCATCGCGCCCACGCGCGCGAACACCAGCACGAAGATTGCGGCCAGCGCCGGAAGCAGGGAGACATCGATGCGCATGACCGCGGCATTAGTGCATCAACCGCCGATGATTCGCGACGAAATCCGCATCATATGGCTGGAGAGCGCGTCCGCCATGAACGGCAGCGCCAGCAGCAATGTGACGAAGATCGCGAGAATCTTCGGCACGAAGACCAGCGTCTGTTCCTGGATCTGGGTCAGCGCCTGGAACAGCGACACCACGACGCCGACCACGAGGCCGACCACCATCAAAGGCGACGACACCAGCACGATGGTCCAGATCGCATCGCGCGCCACGTCGAGAGTTTCAGGGCCGGTCATTGTTGTTCTCGCTTTTGCAATCTTGCTTCACATCGCCCTGGGGAAGACGTCCTGATGGACGTCAGATCGGCATCTTCATGATGTCTTCATAGGCCTGGATCACGCGGTCGCGCACCGAGACCAGCGTCGACACCGCAACGTCGGTGTCGGCGACCGCCGTCACCACATCCATCACATTCGCCTTGCCGGAGGCCATCGCCATGGTCTGCGCGTCGGACTTCTTGCCCGCTTCCAGCACGCTGCCGACGGAGTCTTTCAGCAGTGCGCTGAAGGACGGGCCGGCGACGGCCTGCCCGGCCTTCTCGACACCGCCGCGCTCCATCAATTTCGCGAGGTTGGCGTAGGCGTTGGCGGCGACTGTCGGTGTAGCCATGATTTACGTTCCCTGTTCTTGTTGCGTCAGGACTTGAGGATGTCGAGCGTGCGCTGGATCATCCGCCGCGTCGCGCTGATGATGTTGAGGTTCGCCTCATAGGAGCGCTGGGCGTCGCGCATGTCGGTCATTTCGACCATCGAATTGACGTTCGGATATTTGACGTTGCCGGAGGGGTCCGCCGCCGGATTGCCCGGCTCGTGCTTGATGCGGAATGACGACTGGTCGGGGCGGATTCGGCCGAGCGTCACGACCTGGGCGTCGAGCGAACGATCGAGCGCGGAGGAGAAGGTCGGCACCTTGCGGCGGTAGGGATCGCCGCCCGCGGTCTGCGCCGTCGAATCGGCGTTGGCGATATTTTCCGAGATCACCCGCATCCGCCCTGCCTGCGCGCGCAGGCCCGAGGTCGCGATGCTCATCGAGCGGGCAAAATCGCTTGTTCCATCTGCCATGGGATCCTCCTTGCGCCGTCAGGCGGCCTAGCCTTTGCCGATCGCGGTCTTCAGCAGATGCAGGCTTTTGCTGTAGAGCGAGGTGGCGGCCGCGAAGTCCATCTGGTTGGCGGACACTTTCAGCATCTGCTCCTCGAGATTGACCGCGTTGCCGGCCGGGCGGGTCTGGAACCCGCTCTTGCCGCGATCATTGTCGAATGTGTCCGGCGCGCCGGACGCCGCCAGGTGGGTGGCGCTGGTCTGCATCATCGGCAGCGTCGCCATGCCGCCGCCGACCGTGGCACCGTCCCGGTCGAACTTCGGCTCGACCAGGTCGCGCGGCCGGAAGTTCGGCGTGTCGGAATTGGAGATGTTCTCGGCGAGCACCCGCTGGCGCTCCTGGTGCCACTGCATCTTGCTGCGCAACGCCGACAGGATCGGCAGATCGTTCATGGACATCGCCGCGGCTCCGTTAACCTCTTGGACGCCCCTTGGGCCTTCCGAGGTAGGCAGAATTTGCCCGGTGTATGGTTAACGGGTGGTTAAAATGTCGGACGGAGCCGTGGAGAACGCCGCAACTGCGGCCGGCGAGCGCATTTTCGCCACGAATGCTGCGTTAACCAGCACAAACCAAGACAGCGTGGGGCGCTGAGAAGTCGTTTTGGGACAAGCGATTCTTGGTTTATTAATAGAACAGTCGGCTGCAAGCCGCTGGGAATTAAGAAATAAGGCGAATCTCGGGCGCGATTCGCTGCGCAAACCGCACCTATCAATCCGCGCTCGTTGATGGCGGAAGCTGAGGAAGGCCACCATGGCCGGGGACTCCAATATGCAGGTCATTACATTCGTCTTGGCATTCGTTGTCGTGCTGGCGCTGATCGGCGTCACCGCATGGCTCGTCCGCCGCTTCGCCGGAAACCGCCTCGGCGCCAACGCCAACCGCGGACGGATGCCGCGACTGGCCGTGATCGACGCCGCTGCCGTCGACGGCCGCCGCCGGCTGGTGCTGGTCCGCCGCGACAACATCGAGCATCTCCTGATGATCGGTGGTCCCACCGACATCGTCGTCGAGCCGAATATCGTCCGGGCGATGCCGGGGCGTGATCAGATGTCGGCCCGCCCTGCCGTCGCAGCCGATGCCGCCCCGCCGCGCGTGGCGCCGCTGCCGGACGCCGCCTGGAACGAGAGCGAAGCCGCCCGTTCCGACAATTTCGAACTTCCTGAGCCGGAGCTGCCGCCGCGTCAGGCACGGCCCTCCTTCGCCGACGAACTGCGCCGGCCTCCGCCGCCGATCGCCGAGCGTCGCAACGATCCGCTGGCGGGCTTCACCGCCGAGCGCAGCGAACCGCGGCCCGATCCGATGCCGCCGCGCCTGCCGTCGCGCTCCGAACCCGTCATCCCGCGTCCGCCGCGCGCTGCCGAGCCGCCGAAGGCCCCGCCGCGGGCGCCCGAGCGCGCCGTCACGCCACCGCCTCCCCCTGCTCCGCCGCCGGTCGCAACCCAGGCGCCTCCGCCGGTGCCGCCGGCATCCAACGCAGATGCCAATTTGGCCGAGATGGCGCAGCGGCTCGAGGCGGCACTGCGCCGCCCGACCGGCGCAGGCGAGACCGTCGCGCCGCCGGTTGCGCCCGAGGCGCCGCCGGTTCGCGCACCACGTAGCGAGCCGCCTGCCCCGCCCGCCGGCGGACAGAAGAGCGGCTTCGAGAATCTCGAGGACGAGATGGCATCGCTGCTCGGCCGACCGAAGAATCCTTCGTGAGGTTCGGGGCGGTCCCGCGTAGAGTTTTTTTCATCGCTGTCCTGATCGCCGCCGGATCCTTCGCCGATCCGGCGATGGCGCAGGATATCAGCATCAATCTCGGCGGCGGCAATGGCGGCGTGACCGAGCGCGCGATCCAGCTGATCGCGCTGCTCACGGTGCTGTCGATCGCGCCGTCGATCCTCGTCATGATGACGTCGTTCACGCGCATCGTGGTCGTGCTCTCGCTGCTGCGCACCGCGCTCGGCACCGCGACCGCGCCGCCGAACTCGGTGATGATCGCGCTCGCAATGTTCCTCACCGCCTTCGTGATGGGGCCGGTGCTGCAGAAATCCTACGACGACGGCATCAAGCCGCTGGTCGCCAACCAGATCGGCGTCGAGGAAGCCTTGCAGCGCGCCTCGGTCCCCCTGCGCGGCTTCATGCAGAAGAACGTCCGCGAGAAGGATTTGAAGCTGTTCATGGACCTCTCCGGCGAGCCGCCGCCGGCGACGCCTGAGGAGATGTCGCTGCGCATTCTGGTGCCGGCCTTCATGATCTCCGAGTTGAAGCGCGCCTTCGAAATCGGATTTCTGCTGTTCCTGCCGTTCCTGATCATCGACCTCGTGGTCGCCTCGGTCCTGATGTCGATGGGCATGATGATGCTGCCACCGGTGGTGGTCTCGCTGCCGTTCAAGCTGATCTTCTTCGTGCTGGTCGACGGCTGGGCGCTGGTCGCCGGCAGCCTGGTGCAGAGTTACGGGGGGTAGCCCCGCGAAACATTCATAGGCTCTCGGCTGGATCGGCCGTGCCGTTGCACTATCATGCGCGGCACCGCATCCAGGGAGCCGCGCCGTGCAGCAGCCATTCGACCGCGCCGCAGAAGACCTCGGCAACGCCATCCATCTCGAGCATGTCAACGTGCAGGTGCCCGACCAGCGCCTCGCCACGCTGTTCTATGTCGCCGGGATTGGCTTGACCCGCGATCCCTATCTGATGGTCTCCGACAGCAACATGTGGGTCAATGCCGGCCGCAGCCAGTTTCATCTGCCGAGCGGACGGCCGCAGGTGCTGCGCGGCCACACGGGTATCGTGATCGCCGGTCGGCAGGCCCTGCTGCAGCGGCTTGCCGCGGTCGCGCCCAAGCTCGAAGGCACCGCGTTCAGCTATCGCGAGCACAGCGATCACGTCGAGGCCACCTGCCCGTGGGGCAACCGGCTACGCTGCTTTGAACCGGACGCCGCGCGGTTCGGACGCATCGCGCTCGGCATACCTTATGTCGAATTTGAGGTGCAGCACGGCACCGCTGAGGCGATCAGCCGGTTCTATCCCGAAATCATGGGCATCCCGGCCAGCGTCGTGAACGGCGACGGTGTCGTCGCACGCGCCAAGGTCGGCAAGGATCAGTATCTGCAATTCCGCGAGACCGACCAGGCGCAGGGCGAGTTCGACGGCCATCACGTCCAGATCTACATCACGGACTTCTCCGGCCCCTACAAGCGGCTGCGCGAGCGCAACCTGGTCTCGCGCGAGGACAATCAGTACCAGTACCGATTCTGCGACATCGTCGATCCCGCCAATGGCCGGCACCTGTTCACCGTCGAGCATGAGGTGCGCAGCGCCACCCATCCGATGTATCTGCGGCCGCTGGTCAACCGCAATCCGGCGCAGACCAACCGCACCTTCGCCAACGGCTACGACCAGGCGCCATGGGCGATGGGGCCGGACCAGTATGACGGCTGAGCGCGCGCTCATCCGCATCGCGACATCATCAGCACTCCCAGCCACGAGACGACATGCTTCCCTCCCAGCGCCATCTGTTCGAGATCCCACGCGACGTCTGCTACCTGAACTCGGCATCCTACAGCCCGCTGCCGTTGAAAACGCTCGACGCCGGCCGCGCCGCGGTCGGACGCAAGGGCCAGCCCTGGACGATCGACGCCGGTTTCGCCGGCCGCCAGCATGAACGCGCCCGCACCGCGGCGGCACGCCTGGTCAATGCCGATCCTGATGACGTCGCGCTGATCCCGGCGATCAGCTACGGCATAGCGACCGTGGCGAAGGCGCTGACCGTTCCACCCGGCACCCGCGTCATCGTGCTGGAGAACGATCACTCCTCGCCGGTGCTGGAATGGCACGCCCGCGCCGAGGCGCAGGGTTTTGTCGTCGACACCGTGCGCCAGCCCGCCGACGGCGACTGGACGTCGGCGGTGCTAGCAACGATCGACCGCTCGGGCGCGCCGCCGGTCGGCCTCGCCTCGATCTCGTCGGTGCATTGGTCGGATGGCGGCATGGTCGACGTCGACAAGGTGCAGGCCGCGCTGCGGCGGCAGGGTGCGATGTTCGTAATCGACGCGACGCAGGGCGCGGGTGTCGTGACGATGGATGTGACCAAGCTCGACCCCGACGCCGTGATCTTCCCAACCTACAAATGGCTGATCGGCCCCTACGGCCGCGCCTTCCTCTACGTTGCAAAGCGCCACCAGAACGGCGTGCCGCTGGAGCAGACCTCCGCTGGCCGCCGCGACGTCAATTCCGAGAAGCCGGTCTATTTCGGCGATCTCGGCTATGTCGACAATGCCCGGCGCTATGACATGGGCGAGCGCGATCATTTCATCACGCTCGAGATGGCCTCGATCGGCATGGAGATGATGGCGGAATGGGGCGCCGCTGCCGTCAGCGCGCGGCTCGCGATGCTGAACGAGCGGATCGCCGACGGCGTGCGCGATCTCGGGTTCAATCAGCTGGCGCGCGGCCTGCGTGCGCCACACATCCTGAGCCTCGGCATGGCCGGCGGCGTTCCGAAGGAGCTGATCGCGCGGCTTGCTGCGGAGAACATCCATGTCGCGCTGCGGCTCGGCCGGATGCGGATCTCGCCGCACGTCTTCAACGACGAGGCCGATGTCGACCGCCTCGTCGCTGTCTTGACGAAAGCGCTGCGCGGTTAACTTCGCTTGGGTCCCAGCGCCACGACGCTGAACAATTCGATCGCAAGCGCAACAGCCACGCCAGCCGCGCCGATCACGAACAGCAGCGCATAGTCGCCGCCGCTTTGCGCGAACAGGTAGGACAAGCCGTAGGCGCCCGCCGCCTGGAACAGCGCGAACGTCGTGGTCGCCTGTGCCCAGGCCGAGCGCTGGCTCGCAGCGGAATGCGGGATCAGCTCGTGGATGCGGCCGATCACCAGCGGCACGATGCCGGGCGTGAAGCCGCCGACGATCAGGCTCGACACGATCAGCGCGGCGGGCGAGTTCGTCACGGCGGGCAGCGCGACCGCAACCGCCTCGATCAGGAAGGCAGCGCGGAGCGCCGCAGCGAAGCCGGCGCGATCGGCGAGATGCCCTGTCAGCAGCGGGCCGATCACGGCGCCGATGCCGTACAGCACCCAGTAATATGATCCTGCCGCGATCCCCTGCCCGAGACCGCGGGCGACATAATCAACCAGGAACACCATGTGCGGCACCAGCGCCAGCGCATTGAGGCCATATTCCACGCACAGCGCGATCAGCAGCGGCGAGCGCACGCCATGCGGCGCAACAGGCTGCTCGGGCGCAGCATGCGCGGCAGGCACTTCCGCCGGCCACGCCTTCCAGCTGATCAATGTCAGCACCGCCGACAGCACGCCAAGGCCGTACCAGGCCTGCTTGATGCCCTGCTGCAGCAACAGCGGCACCAGTGTGCCTGACGCTGCGACGCCCAATCCGACGCCGGCGAAGATCACGCCGCCGATCAAACCGCGCTTGCTTGGCGCGACGTGCGGCAGGATCGCGGTTGCCGCCAGCACCATGATCACGCCGCCCGTGATGCCGGCGAGGAAGCGGAAGCCGAAGAACCAGATGAAGGAGATCGGCACCGCGCAGGCAAAGCAGGTGATCGCCGCCAGCACCATCATGCCGCGCAGCGCCCACACCGAGCCGATGCGCGCGGCGAGATCGCGGGCGATCAGCGCACCGGCGAGATAGCCGGCAAGGTTGGCGGCACCGAGATACACCGCTTCCGCCGGCGTGAACCATTTTGCTGCGATCAGCGCCGGAATCAGCGGCGTGTAGGCAAAGCGCGCCAGGCCGAGCCCGACCAGCGAGGCGCACAGTCCCGCGGCCGCGGACAGCCACAGCGGCCCGCCTGCATCGCGATGCGGCTCGGCGTGATGGCGCCTGTGATGATCGACATTGGCTGACATGGACATCGCAGTAGGCCCTCCGACCGTTCGTGAAAAATGATTAGTTGCGATCGCAGCAATCGCTCACAGCGATCACGCCTCGCCTCTCCCGATCGGGAGAGGCGCCCAGTTCGACGTGGCAAGGGCCGTCAGTGGGAAGATTTCAACGTCGCAGCGGCCGCGCGCTTCTTGCGATAGTCCAGCGCGGGCAGTCCGCCTCAGCCCCAATTGTCGGTGTCGACTTCCTCGATGATGACGAAGGTCGATTCCAGCGGCTTGCCGAGCACGTCGCGCAGCAATTCGCTCGCGCCCTTGATCAGCGCCGCCTTCTGCTCCGGCGTGGTGGACGACGCACCCGGCGTCGTCCCCTCACGCGTGACCTGGATCGTGACAACAGGCATCACACGCTCCCGATCGTGATCGTCAGTGACCGGCGCTCTGGCCGCCGTCGACATGCAGGATCTCGCCGGTGACGAAGCCCGCGCCTTCCAGGAACAGCACGGCGTCGACGATGTCCTTCATCTCGCCCATGCGGCCCACCGGATGCAGCTTGGCGAGGAAGTCGTGGGTCTCGGGGGCGTGCATCGGCGTCTTGATCACGCCGGGCGCCACTGCGTTGACGCGGATGCCCTTGGCGGCATATTCGATCGCGAGCGACTTGGTCGCCGCGCTCAGGCCGCCCTTGGTCAGCGACGCCAGCACCGAGGGCACGTTGCTGTTGGCATGGTCGACCAGGCTGGTCGTGATCTGCACGATATGCCCCGACCCCTGCTTCACCATCTCCTTCGCCACGCGGCGGGTGATGTAGAAGAAGCCGTTGAGGTTGGTTGCGAGCACCGACGCGTAGTCCTGGTCGGTGTGATCGGTGAACGGCTTGGCGACGAAGATGCCTGCGTTGTTGACCAGCGTGTCGACGCGGCCGAAGCGCGCGAGCGCCTGCTTGACGATGCGATCGGCGACCTCGGGATCGCCGATATCGCCCGGAACCGCCAGCACATCGGCATCGGTCGACGGCTTGATGCTGCGGGAATTGGCCACGACGCGGTAGTTGCGGTCGCGATAGCCCTTGACGAGCGCCTCGCCGATCCCCTGCGACGCACCGGTGATGATGGCAACCTTCTGCTCTGCACCCATGATCTCTCTCCATCTGTTGCTGAAGCGGCATCAGCACCGCCTCGATGGAGAGCAACCTAGATACATCCGCATTTCGTGCGAATGCCCGCTATTCGGCAGACACTCTTCCGCGGCGCGAACGACTGGCCTGGCTGGCCTCGCGCGACAGCCGCTCGAAATAGCGCTTCAGCCGCGGCGCCGCGAAATCGACGAAGGCGCGCACCTTCGGCACGTCGAAGCGCCCCTGCGGCGCCAACAGATGCACCGGCAAGGCCGGATGCTCGTCCTTGGCAAGCAGGATCTGCAATCGCCCGTCACGGATTTCCTCGGCAATGTGATACGAGAACAGCCGGGTGACGCCGTGCCCTTCGCTGGCCGAAGCGACCGCCGCCCGCACCGTGTTGACGACCATGCGCGGTGCGAACTGGACCGCGCGCGCCACCTTCGACTTCGCGGCCGGCGGGAAGCTCCAGGAGTCGAGCCCGAAATGCGTCATCGCGATGATCTGGTGCTTTGCGAGATCAGCCGGCTCGCTGATATCAGGGTGCCGCGTGAGATAGCCGGGCGACGCCGCGACGACGCGACGCACCTCGCCGAGCTTGATCGCGACAAAATTGGAATCGGCGAGCTGCGCGATGCGCAGCGCGACGTCGATGCCCTCGTCGATCAGATTGACGGTGCGATCGAGCATCACGAGCCGCACCGTCACCGCCGGATGCTCCGTCATGAAGGCGTCGAGCAGCGGCCGCAGCACGTCCTCGCCGACGACCACGGGTGCGGTGATGGTCAGCGTGCCGCGCGGCGCCGACCGCTCGCCGCCGGCCGAGATGTCGGCCTCCTCGAGCTCGCTGAGGATCCGCCGGCACGCCGCTGCGTAACGCTGGCCGGCGTCGCTCAGCTTCAGCGACCGCGTGGTGCGATGAAGCAGCTCGGCGCCGACATGATGCTCGAGGAATGCGATCGCCCGGCTGACCGCCGCCGGCGAGCGCCGCAGCTTCCGCCCCGCACCGGCAAGGCTGCCCTCGTCGACCGCCGCGACGAAGACCTTCATGGCGTCGATGCGGTCCATCGCTCTCCCCGGGTTCGCGGTAGTGGCTAGCTCTCTACGTCATACTGCTTGCTGAGGTGATCGCCGATCTGCACCAGCATCGCGACGCATTCGGGGTAGCCGGGCCGCGCCACCGTGGCTTCGTTGGCGCTGGCGCGGAATTCCCAGCTGTCGCCGTCACGCAGCACCGAGATCTCGATGCCGTCGGGGCAGTCGGCATGGACTTTCAACTCGGCCCGCGCCATCGCGATGAGTTCGGCTTCGGTCTTGATCGGCTTGCTCATGTGACGGCGTCCTCCCGGCTGGCGACATCAGCCATGGTTGCCGATTTGGCAGCGAAATGTCGAGAGGACGCACCCGATCACGGGCTGTTGCAATTGACAAATTGCAGGCCCCCGGCGAACATCGGGCCGGGTCGATACCACCCGCCGCTTGCACCCCGCCCGGGGACGGTGAACGTATCAAGCCAGGTTTCAGGCTTCCTTTGCCCGCACGAACGGGTCAGCAACGCAAGCCCCTGACGCTTTCCGTTCGTCGATGCAAAGGTTGATCCCATGCGCGACTTTCGTGATGCCAAGGCCATGGCGCAGACGCTGCGCGAAGCGCTCGCCGCCAAATCGATCCCCCTCACCCACAGCGACAGCCTGGAGCTGATCGCCAACGTCTTCGGTCTGCGTGACTGGAACACGCTGTCCGCCCGGATACAGGCCGCCGGACCGCCGAGCACGCCGGCCCAGGCTGCAGACTTCACTGCAGAATCACCGCCGATCGCCGCGCGGCACGAGACCGCCGTGGATTCAGCCACGCTCGATCGTTACGCCGGCTTCTATCAGCTCAACGACCGCGCCGTGTTCACGGTGACACCCGACGAACATCATCTGGTGATGCAACTGACCGGACAGCGCTCGGTGCGGTTCTTTGCGGAGAGCGTGACCGAATTCTTTGCCAAGATTGTCGACGCGCAGGTCAGCTTCGTTGTCGGACCGGACGGACGAACCACCTCGCTGATTCTGCATCAGAACGGCAGCGATATTGCGATGGCGCGCATCGATGCCGCGGCGGCACGAAAGATCGCCGACCAGACGGCCGAGCGCGTCAAGAACCAGTCGGCCAGCCCCGGAACCGAGGCTGCGCTGCACCGCCTGATCGATGGGATCGCCTCGGGGAATCCCAACTACGATGAGATGAGCCCGCCGCTGGCGGCTGCGACCCGCAAGCAGATGGCGTGGCTTCAACCCCTCGCCGACCTCGGCACGATCCAGTCGATCCGGTTTCTCGGTGTCGGCGAGCAGGGCGAAGATGTCTACAGCGTCAAACAGGCGAACGGCGCTGCGCACTGGCGCATCGCGCTCGACGACAAGGGGATCGTTTCGACCGCATGGGTGACTCCCGGCCCGTAACAGCCCGTGCTGCTACGGCGTCGCGCCGGCGCGGCGCTCGCCCTTGATGACGGGGAGCGTGCTGACCGGCGCGGCCTTTGGCCCGTCGGGCAGCGATCCGGTCGTGACTGGATCGGGCAGCGGCGCGCGGGCGGTGGCGTCGGGGAAGCGGGTCTTCATCTCGCGGATGAAGCCGTCGAGTGTGTCGACGCTGGCGGCCATCCGCGCGATCTGGGCGAATTCGGCGCTCGAGGTGGCGACCGGCTTGCTGGCCGCGTCGAACGCCAGTCTGTCGGCATCGCCGGACATCAGCGGCGCGTATTTCTCGCGGAACCGGGACAGCCCGATGGCGTCCTCGGCGAGCGCGTAGCCGACCACCGCGCGGATGATGTCGGCCTTCTCGCTCGGGTTGAGCGGGGTGAAATCGCGCCAGCGGTCGCCGTAATAGAGCTCGATCTGCTCGGACGCCTCGCGCCAGTGCCGCGACGCCCAATAGATGTCCGAACGCAGCCGGATCGCTTCGCGGCCGGCGATGTTCGAGATGATGTCGAGCGCGAGGTCGTGCCGGCCGACGTCGCTCTGCGCGCGCGCCTCGAGCAGCAGCCGCTGCTGGCGCAGTTCGCCGGAGAGGTCCGCGATCCGGGTCGAGCGCAGCGCGCCGATGGCGCGGTCGGGCTTGCGGTTCATCAGATAGACCATCGCAAGCCGCGCGGCGACCTGGGCGCGCGCTGCGCCTTCGAGCCGCTTGTCGACCTGGTACTGCAGGAGGTCGGCGGCCTGGTCGAGCAGATCGACGCCGACGAGACGGTCGGCAAGACGGCGGATCATTTCGTCGCCGCGGCGACCGATCGGCGTCAGCTCGCGATAGTCGTAGAAGGTGCCGAGCGCATCGATCGGCGCCATCTCGTCGCCCTTGGGGCCGAGATAGAGCTGCACGAACAGCGCCGAGGCGGCATCCTGCGCCTGGCGCGATTCCGGCGCGTTCGGCTGCAGCCGGGTGGCCGCACGGGTCACCGCGAAGGCATCGGCATAGCGCGCGGTCTCGGCGTAGATCTTCGACAGCACGTACAGCGTCTTCAGCTCGATATTGTCGCCGCGCCACAGCATCGACAAAAGCTCGAGCTCCTTCAGCACATCGTCGCGGCCGATCTCGCCGCGCTTCTGCCGCAGCAGCGTCTCGAGCAGCCTGCCTTCGGCGGCGGCCTGACGGTCGGGCGAATTGGCGGCGAAGCGGTAGGCGTCGAGCGCATCCTTCTCCTGGCCGAGCGCTTCGGCGAGCCGGCCGCGCAGCACAGCGACCGCGGGCTTGAGCGCGTCGGGAACGCCGACCACGTCGAGATCGCTCTTGCGGCGCGCGGCGCCGGCATAGTCCTTGACCTCGAGCGAGGCTTTCATCGAGTCGATCGTGACGATGCGCTGGAGATCGGGCGGCAGCGTCGCGACCGCGAATTCGGCGTTCTTGAACTTTTCCCGCGCCTCAGGCCATTTGCCCTCACGGGCGAAGGCCAGCCCCTTCCACAATTGGGAATCGTAACCGTTGCCGATCACGGGATTGGCGAGGTCCTTGAGGCCCTGCGCCGGGTGCCCGATCAGGATGCTGGCAACCGCGTGCACCATCACCACGGACGCCGCCTCGCTGCCGCGCTTGCTGTCGGACAGCATCAGATTGGCAACACCATGGGCTTCCTGGTACATGCCGCGCGCCATGTAGAAATCGGCGAGATCGAGCCGCGCCTGCGGCAGCTGCTCGGCATTGGCCGTCGAAGCCGCCGCAAATAGGCCGTCGAGCTGCTTGAGGAAATTCTCCGACTGGTTCTTGCGCCACTCGTCCGGATCGAACAGCGGCTTGACCGCCGCAGTCGCGCGCTCCGCTGCGACGTCGGCCGACGACAGCGTCAGGCCGCCGGGCCGGCCCAGCATCACCTTGTCGGCGCCGACCTCGGCCTTGACGTCGTCTGCGTTCGGATGAACGACGACGCCGTGGATCGATTCCAGCAGCGAGAGCTCGACGAAATCCTGCCGCTTGATGATGCCGCGGGTCGGCGGCGGCGCGGTCACGACCCAGAGCGTATCGCCCGCATCGGGATCGATCAGTCTGTGGAGCTGGCCGGGATTGGCGAGCGGCACGCTGACATTGGCGAGCGAGGGCTCGCTGATATTGCGCACCACGCTGAGCGGCAGCGGCGGCTTCTGCACCCGGTCGGCGAAGGTCAGCGTCCAACTCACGCCGCGCGAGCGATCGTCGCTCTCGAGTGACGGCATCTGCGGCCGGTTGAGGCGAAAGCGCACCGCCTGCCCCTTCTCCAGCGCGATCCGGCTGACGTCTGATATCAGCGAGCCGGCCTTGACGCGGATCGGATCGACGTCGATCGCCTCAGGCGTGTCGAACACCATCCACACCGTGTCGGCGCGACGGAATAGCGCCGCCGGCGTCGCACCTGGGAATGAGAACGTTACCCGCAACCCGTCGCTGTCGCGCTGGGCTTCGACCGCGGACCCGGCGCTGGCGCGGGCCTCTGCAGGCCGCGATGGCGCCGCCGCTGGCTTCGGTGTCTCCATCACCGGCGCGGCCGCGGCGGCAGGCTTTGGCGCGTCGCTCTGCTCGGTCGGAGTGCCGCCCTCGCGCGGCGCGGCCGCTGCAACGGCCTTCTCGACCTCGGCCGCCGGCGCCGCGGCGATCTTCGGCAGCTCCGAATTGGGCAGCTCGGATCTCGGCTGTTCCGATTTGGCGGGCGCGGGCGCCGGTTGTTCGGTCGTGGCCTGTTCGGGCTTGACCGGCTCGGACTGCACCGGTTCGGACTTTACCTGTTCCGACTTGGCCGGCTCTGCCTTGGACTGCTCTGCTTTGGGTTGCTCGGACTTGATCTCGATCTTGGCCTGCTGCGCGATGCTCTCCGATGTCACCGGCGCGATCGCAGCCGCTCCCTTCGCCTTGCCGCGCGGCGTCGGCAACAATGAGCTCAGCGAGGGCTTCGCCGCCGGCTGCTGCTCGCTCTGCTGGAAGGCGACATCGACGATGTAGTTCTTCTCGTCGCGGAACGAATGCACGTCGACATCGCCAATCAGCGTCACGTCGACCGCTGAGGTATCCGTGTCGGCGCGCGAGCTGATCGACGCGACGTTCGGGGGAGCGGCGACCTTGGCATCGGCCAGGTCGAAGCTCAGGACCGAGTTGAAGGACAGCGTCAGCTTCTGCTCGTTCAGCACCGAGGAGACGCTGACCCCGTCGGGAACCTCGAACACGAAACGGACGAAGGTGGGCTGCACCAGTGCGCGAACGCGGATCGGCGGCTTCTTCTTGGCGGCATCGGCGGCGCGCTGGACGCGCAACAGACGCTCGGCGGCACGGGCGCGCTCCGCCAGCTCGCGGATCACTTCCTGCGGCAGCGACGGCGGCGGGCCGGTCCAGCCGTCGGGCAGGAAGTCGACGAAGATACGCTCGCCGGCGGTCATGGTGTTGATGGTGACGCGCCGCGCCAGCGACAGGCGGATCGCCGAACCGTCCGGATCGCGGCGCGCGGCGCCGACATAGTCGGGCACCGCATCCGAGAGTTTCTCAACGGGGATATCGACCGGACGCTTGAAGCGGATCACGATGATCGAGCCGGCGGTCGTGACCTCCGACTCGACATCCTCCTTCAGCTTCAGCACCAGCCGGGCATAGCCGTTCGCGGCCGAGAATGTCGCCTCGCCCGGCACCGGCGGCAGGTCTTGGGCCCGCACCGTGGCTGGATATGTCAGGGTTGCAAGGGCAAGGCCGGTGGCAAGCAGGCACAGACAGGCGGTCCGCGCCCAGGCGCGGCCTAGCGACCATGTTTCAGCGGCAGCCGTTCGCGCCATCTCGAAACGTCTTCTCGGACCTCAGCCATACCAGCGCGAAGCGCCCTCGCCCACGCGTCCCGATCTTGGATCGGGCGACGTTAAGGAGCTGTTAACGTAAACCGACCCCCTTTGATTTCGTTCAGGGCGATGTCGGGTTCGGCGGTCAATAGCGCCCGGTTCCGGGTTTGATCGCCGCACTGGGCTGGTCCGTGCATCCGGTGCTACCGAGGAGTTCCGTCCGACCGTCATCGCCGGTGAAGGCGTGGGTGCCCCTACTGGATCAAGGCCCGGAACTGGACACTTCCCGCGATGTTACGGAGGTCTGAGCAAGCGCGCTCAAACTCGGACCGCCGAGACCTCTGGCTCGCCATGCGCTGCTTGCCGCGTCTGCGTGCTCTCCCGGACCAGCAACCAGCAGAACAGGATGATGACCGGAGCACCAAAAGGCAGCGGCTTCACGACCGACAATTGGTAGAGGACAGGCAGGTAGAAGACCAGCGGCGCGAGGAAGGTCACGCCAAGCACCATTTTCGACCAGGCCGGAAGGCCGACCTTCAACCACTCGCGCAGCATCCAGGCCAGCGGCAGCGCCATAATGAGCATGTCGTAGAACAGGGAGAACGGCGTAATCAGCAGGCAGGCGAGCACGATGATCGAGCGTTCAGCAGCAGCGCTGACGTTCCGACGCAACATCCAGACCATCACACACACCATGCCCAGCGCCACGAGGCCGTGAATGACAAAGGCAGTGCTGGCGCCGGCGCCGAGCAGACGCGCTGTCGCGTACACGCTCTGAAGCAATGAAAACTCGACGTCGCCGTTCTCCAGAGCCTGGCGGGCCGAGTGAGAGACGTCGAGGAAGCTAAGCCACGTATCCAGGCCGAACAGCAGCGCGGACAGCACGACGAGCGAAATCGAGGAAATGCCTGCCCAGATCAGCGTGCGCCAGCGACCTGTGACGATCAGGGCGATCGGCACGGCCAGCGCCAGGTGCGGCTTGATCACCATCAGCCCGAGGATCGCGCCCGCGAGCTTTGGCCTCCGGTTCATCATGCCAAGACCGCATCCGAGGATCGAAGCCGTCAGAAAAGCGTTCTGCCCTGCCACGGCATTAAGATACACCGGCGCATAGGCGAAGGTCGCGACCAGGCACCAAGGCGTTCGCAGGATACGCCAGATCACCGCGGCGAACGACGCCGCCGTGATACTGATGAACACGAACAGCGAGGCGAAATACGGCACGAGCGAGAGCGGCAGGCACACGAGCAGCATCGTCGGCGGATAGAAGAACGCCTCGTAGCCGTCTCGCAGGTATGGAGCCTCCGCGAGCAGATGCAATTCGGGCACATAAACCTCGGCGGGATGCCCAGCCAGAACCTGAAGCGAGGCCGCCCAGAACGTCAGGAAGTCCGAGCCGAGTAGAAAATTATTCACGCCATAGCCGCCGTCGCGGTAAAATAGCAAAAGCGACCTCGCAAGGGTCAGCACCAGCACAATTGCGACGCCACTCACGTACAATCGGGCGCGCCGCGCGGTCAGCCAGGGCATGTCTTTCAGCATTGGCAATTCCTAAAGCACCACCTTGAGACATAGCGACTTCAATTTCAAAATGACAAATCGGTTGCGACTTAACGCTACCATTTAACGCTACCATAACCTCGGTGCTCCGTGGCGATCGTGTCCATCGGGCACCGCGCAAAAGACCCCGCATCTGTCTTGGGAGATGCGGTGGCGACCGGAGACTTCTCGGTGTCGACACGAATTTGGCTTCGCTGAGGCCCCGTCGGGCCCCACACCATCGAAGGCGGGCGAACATCCGCTTCAGCCAAGCCAGCACCTGGCACTGCAGCGCCTCCGACTGCGCCTTTGTCGTACTTGGTGACGATGGCCCTGAAGCGGGTGGGCTCGGCTTCCGCCCGATCCACCGGGCACGCGCGGAACTCCTGGCGATTAACCTAAGGCTGCACGGAGACCGGCCACTTGCTTGCGCCACGGCCAATGGCGGTATAAAAATGGCTTACATTTTAATCATTTTATAGCTGCTGGCAGTTTCATGAATGGAATTGGAATGGCGCACGCCGATGCGGCGCGCATCGGATCCGACCGTGCACTAGCCGTCGCCTGCCTCATCGTATTGAGCTTCACCTTGTTCGCGGCGATACCGAAAGCCATTGACGGTAGCGGAGCGACCGGGCTCGATTTTTCATGTTTTTGGACCGCCGGGGCGATGGCCCTCGACGGCCACGCCGCTGCCGCCTACGATTGGCATCAGCTGCGGGAACTGATTCTTCGGATTCATCCGAGCTTGAACCAAGCTCCGTATCCGGTTGACGAAAATCCTACACCCTTCTTCTATCCACCGGTGTTTTTCTTTGTGGCGGCGCTGCTGGCGCAGCTGCCGTTTCCGATCGCGTTCTGGACCTGGAGCGCGGCAAAGCTGCTGTGCTGGGCGGTCGTTGTTTGCGCCATTCGGCCGGGCGCCGTCGCGCTGCTGCTGGCATTCGCCACGCCACCCGTCTTATACGATTTCCTCGTCGGCCAAAGCTCCCTGCTCGCTGCATCTTTACTCTGCGGCATCCTGCTCACGCTAGACAGACACCCGATCGTCAGCGGCGTCCTGATCGCGCTGCTGACGTTCAAGCCGCAATATGGCGTCCTGCTTCCCCTCGTGCTGATAGTCACTGGACGGTGGACCGTCGTCATCACAGCCAGCCTCGTGATACCAGTCTTCATACTGCTTACCGGACTTATCTTCGGCTGGGACACCTTTGTGGGGTTCCGTGAGGCGGCAACCTTCGCGACGCAGTTCCATCTCACTGGCGGGCTGGCTTGGTACAAACTGCAGAGCGTCTACGGCGTGCTTCGGTTTGCCGGCTTCGGCTACGGATTGGCCATGACGTTGCACATCGCCGTCGCTGGAGCAGTCACCATCTGGGTACTCATCATATGGCACCGCAATGTGAGCTTCGCCGTCAAGGCCGCGAGTCTGCTCACCGCAACGCTGCTTGTCTCTCCCTACTTCGCAATCTACGACGCGGCGATACTGGCTGGCGCGCTCGTTTTTCTCATGAACGCGTCCATGGCCGAACGCAGCCTTCTTCTCTCGAACCGCTCCGCACTCAGGATCGGGTTCGGCGTGCTTGTCCTGTTGGGGTTTGCCTACCCGATCGTACTGGTGCCCCTTGGTCCGTTCATGTGCGCGACCGTCATTGCGATGATCTGGATCAGATGCAGGCAACCCGGTGTTAAGTCGGATCTGGCTTACGGCTGAGGACGCCACTGCCAATTGACGGATTTCCCGATAGCGTCCGTCAATTCGTCTTCGGCGTGAGCATCTTGCCTTCGATCTTGGGAAGATCGTCTGTTGATACCGACTTGTCGCCGCCGGCGCGGCGCGCGAGTTCGACCGTGAGCCGTTCGGCGGCCTCGGGCTGCATCAGGCCGAGGATGTCCGACATCTTGCGCGGCTGGATCTGCGAGGCGATCTGGTAGAGCACGGTCATCTCCAGCCGGTCGAACACTTTGGCGGCGTCCTTCGGCTTCATGTTCTCGTACATGGTGATGATGCCCTTGAAGCGGGCGGCGTCGGCTTCGGCCTTGGCCGCCGCATCGGCATTCGACTTGGCGTCATTGGCCTTGGCCTCCTCGACCTTGGCCTCGATGCGCTTCTCGGCGGCCTTCAACAGGCTTTCGCGAATCTCGACCTCGCGGGCGCGCGTCTCGAGCTCCTGGCGGCGCGACTGCAGCCGTTCCAGGATCGCGCGTTCGGAGGCCGACACCGGCGGCGGCGCATCCAGATTGACCACCACGCCGTCGGGCTTGGGCGCCTCCGCGGCCGGCGCGGCCGGTTTCGGTGCCTCGTCCTTCTTCGCGTCCTTGCCCTCGACCGATCCCGTGATGTCGCCGGGATCGGCCTTGAACTTGCTGTCGGCAACCGCCTTGGGAGCGCCTGGGAAGTTGAAATTCTGCTGCGCCCAGGATGGACCGGCCGGGCCGGCCGGCGGCGCGTCGTCGGCAAACACGTAACCGCCATCGAGCACGAGGCCCGCGACCTTCAGCACCATCAGGCCGAAGATCGCAACCAGCACCACGGGCATCACTCTGATGTCACGAAGCAACTTCATGCAGCGAGGCCGCCGGCCCTCCTGCGCTCGGTGAAGGCTTCAGCCGCCGCGGCAACCGCGCGCGCGGCCGAAACCCTGGGCGCCGGCGCCACCGGTGCGGCGGGCGCCGCTGCCGGTGCCGGAGCGTGCGCGGGCTCCGGCGGCCGCGCGGCCAGCGCGATCTTGGACAGGCGGCGCACCACATGGTCGCCTTCCGCCAGCTGGTTCTTCAGCTGCGCCGACATCTGCACTGCCGCATCGAGCTGGTTGCCGAGGTTCTCGTTGACGTCGCGCACCGCGTGCTTCAATCCGCCGATTGCCCGCTCGGCGATCTCGGTCGCGGTGATCAATTCCGCGATCGTCGCCTTCAGCGAATGCTCGTCCGCCTTCAGCCGCTGCAGCCGCTTGTTGAGCAGCCAGCAATAGCCGATCGTCAGCATCAACAGCACGGCTACCAGACTCTCGATTGCTAGTCCAAGCACATGACTCATGGTGCCTCCATCATCTTGGTCCGCTCGTCCGCCTTCTCGAACATCGCGAAGGTGGTTTGGGGTTTACGCAAATTCTTGGTGACGCGGATTGCGACGCGGTCGCCGACGCGGCCCATGCGGCCCTCCGTCAGGGTGACATTGCCGCAACGGACCGAGACCAGCGCGTCGGAGCGGATGTCCAGCGGCAGCGTGTCGCCGACCTTGAGCTTCATCAGCTCCTTGAGCGGGATATCGGCCTCGTACAGCACCGCATCGACCGCAATCTCGGCCTGCGCCACTTCGGTGGCGAAATGGCCTTCCCAGATCGGGTCGCGGCCGAACTTTTCGCCCATGAACATCTGCAACAAGACGTTGCGGATCGGTTCGATGGTGGCGTAGGGCAGCAGCAATTCGACATTGCCGCCGCGGTCTTCCATGTCGATGCGTAGGCGCACCAGGATCGCGGCGTTGGCCGGACGGCTGATCGCGGCAAAGCGCGGATTGGTCTCGAGCCGGTCGATCGTGAAGGTCACCGGCGACAACGGCCGGAACGCCTGCTCGGCATCAGACAGCACCACCTCGACCAGCCGCTTGACCAGATTGGTCTCGATCGTGGTGTAGGGCCGGCCCTCGATCTTGAGCTGGGTCTGGCCGCGGCGGCCGCCGAGCAGCACGTCGATCATCGAATAGATCAGATTGGAGTCGACCATGGCGAGGCCGAAATTCTCCCACTCCTCCGCCTTGAACACCGAGAGCACCGCCGGCAGCGGGATCGAGTTCATGTAGTCGCCGAAGCGCACCGAGGTGATGCGGTCGAGCGAGACTTCGACGTTGTCGGAGGTGAAATTGCGCAAGCTGGTCGTCATCAACCGCACCAGGCGGTCGAACACGATTTCGAGCATCGGCAGACGCTCGTAGGACACCATCGCCGAATCGATGATGGCGCGGATGCCGGAATGATCGTCGAGGCTGACGTCGCCGACCGTGAAGCCGAGGAGATTGTCGATCTCCTCCTGCGACAGCACGCGCTCGCCATTGGTGTTCTTGCCACCGAAGTCGCGGCTGCCGTCCTCGACCATGGCGGCCCATTGCAGCGCCATATTCTCGGTGAGCTCGTTCTTGGCAGCTTCCGCCGCGGCCGCCGCGGGATCCTCGGAATCGAGCGAGGCTTCCCACTGGGCCGCAATGGCGTCCTGGTCCATCTGGTCGTTGCCGGCCATGGCTTTACATCCGCCCCGTCACTGGATCACGACTTCCTTGAACAACACCGCGTTGACCTGGTTGGGCGCCAGCGCGAGGTTGACGCGCTTGGTCAGCTCTTCCTTGAGACGGAACAGGCCGGCCGAGCCGTTGAGATCGCTCGGGCGCAGCTCGCGCATGTAGGTCTGGAACAAGTCGGTGACGCGCGGCAGCGCCGGCTTGATCGCCTCGACCTGCTTCTCTTCCTTGATCTCGAGCACGAGCTTCAGCTTGAGATATTGCACCCGCTCGCCGGGCGCGCCGACCAGATTGACCAGCATGTCGGGCACGTCGACAAAGCTCGGCGGCTTCGGCGGCGGCGCTTCGGCGTGCTGCTCCTCGCCGTGACCGCGCATGAAGAAGAACCATCCGCCTGCTCCGGCGCCGAGCACGACGAGGAAGCCGACGACGGCAATGATCAGCTTGAGCTTGCCCTTCTTCGGAGCGGCTGCGCCCTCGCCGCTATCCGTCTTTTCGTCGTCCGCCATCGTCCGCTCGCTTCAACCTGAAGGATGCGAACGCGATTTGCCCCAGCTTTGGCTTGAAGACGCGATACAAAGGCCGCCGGCGCACACGCGCCCCAATGCCGGCAACACTGGGGTCATAATGGTTAACGGATGATTAGGATTTACCTTCAACTAGGAAAAAACTGCCGGGCAAACATGGTCAACAAGACCTTTCTGCCGCCCGGCACGGCGCCCTGCAAAACACCTAAACCATTCAAATATCTGATTATTTCAAATTGGCACGGGTTTCGCTGAGAGGACGATGTGACTGGCGGGTTTGGGAGAACCCAATGGTTACCGACGGTCCGGCGTGAGGGTTTGGGAGAACCTTTCGCATCGGATCACCTCACAGGGGAGAACCACCGATGCAGAATACGCTTCTGGTCGGACTATCGAAGCAGATGGTGCTGGAACGGCAGATGGATGTCGTTTCCAACAACATCGCGAACATGAACACCAACGGCTACAAGGCCGACCGGTCGCTGTTCCAGGAATATCTGTCCTCGAACGCGCATGAGGACAATTTCGCGTCCTCCGACCGCCGCGTCTCCTTCGTGCAGGACCGCGCGACCTTCCACGACTTCTCGCAGGGCCCGACCGAAGAGACCAAGAACCCGCTCGACGTCGCGATCGACGGCAACGCCTTCCTGGTGGTGCAGACGCCGGGCGGCGAGCGCTACACCCGCGACGGCAATTTGGCGATCAACAATCGCGGCCAGCTCGTCACCGCCTCGGGCTACCAGGTGCTCGGCACCGCCGGCCCGATCACGTTCCAGCAGACCGATCACGACGTCAACATCGCCCCCGACGGCAACGTCAGCGTGCTCGAGGGCACGTCCCGCCTCGACTCGATCCGCGGCAAGCTGCGCCTGGTCTCGTTCGCGCAGGCCCAGCGCCTGCTGAAGGAAGGCTCCAACCTCTATGTGCCGGGCGAAGGCGCGGTGCCGCAGCCGGACACCAAGGCGCAGATCCGCCAGGGCTTCATCGAGAAGTCGAACGTCAATTCCGTCGTCGAGATGAGCCGCATGATCGAGATCACGCGGACCTACACCCAAATCGCCTCGCTGCTCCAGCAGCAGAGCGACCTGCACAAATCGGCGATCGAGAAGCTCGCCGACGTGCCGAACTGATCCGGGGGATTGAACGATGCGCGCACTTTATACCGCGGCGACCGGAATGGCGGCACAGGAACTCAGCGTTCAGGTGATCTCCAACAACATCGCGAACCTGCGTACCACCGGCTACAAGAAGCAGCGCGCTGCGTTCCAGGACCTGATCTACGACCATGTGCGCCGGGTCGGCGCGCAGGCCTCCGACCAGAACACCATCATGCCGATGGGCATCGACCTCGGCGGCGGCGTCAAGACCGTCGGCACGCCGCGGATGATGACCCAGGGCACGCTGTCGCCGACCGGCAACGATCTCGACATCGCGATCCGCGGCGAAGGCTTCTTCAAGATCCTGATGCCGGACGGCACCTTCACCTACACCCGCGACGGCTCGTTCCAGATGGACAACCAGGGCCGCATCGTCAACGCGCAGGGCAATTTGCTGCAGCCGACGATCACGATCCCGCAGAACGCCTCCGGCCTTACCATCAATGCGCAGGGCCAGGTCTCGGTGACGCTGCCGGGCCAGACCGCATCGACCAACATCGGTCAGGTCGGCCTGACCCGCTTCATCAACAAGGCCGGCCTGATGCCGATCGGCGACAACCTGTTCCAGGAAACGCCGGCCTCCGGCCAGCCGCAGGACGGCATCGCCAACACCGACGGCTATGGCGACATGCAGCAGAGCAACCTCGAACAGGCCAACGTCGAAGTGGTCTCGGAAATCTCCGACCTGATCGCCGCGCAGCGCGCCTATGAGATGAACTCGAAGGTGGTCTCCGCAGCCGACCAGATGATGCAGTCGACCTCCAACCTGTTCCGCTGAGGATGATGTCGATGATCGCCCGCTCACTCCTGATCGCAGCCGCGCTGCTCGCGGTGACCGCGCTGCCAGCCGCCGCGCAAAGCCGCGGCGAGACCATCGCGGTGCCGACGCTGCGCGCCAGCGTCACGGTCGCGGACGACATCGTGCGGGTCGGCGACCTCATCGACAATGCCGGCAGCGCCGGCAGCATTGCGATCTACCGCGCGCCCGACCTCGGCACCACGGGCACGCTGCCGGTCGCGCAGGTGCTGAACGTTCTGCGCACCCACCAGGTGATCGGCGTCGACACCCGTGAGCTGAAGGAGATCACCGTCGCGCGGCTCGCGCGCACCATCGACAGCAAGGAGATCGAGCAGCAGGTATCGCGCGCGCTGGAGGGCCGCCACGGGCTCGGCAGGGCCGGCAACATCGCGCTGACCTTCGACCGCGATCCCGGCGATATCCGCCTCGAGGCAACCAGCACCGGCGCGATGCAGCCCGTCGCCGTGCGCTACGACCAGCGCTCGACGCGTTTCGACGTCACCTTCGAGGTCAGCAACGAAGCCGGCACGGCTCCGTACAAGCTGCGCCTCACCGGCACCGCGATCGAGACCATCGAGGCCGCCGTTCTGACGCGCAATGTCGAACGCGGCGACGTGCTGAAAGCCTCCGACGTGGTGGTCGAGCGCCGTCCGAAAGCCGAAATCGGCAACGACGCCGCAGTGCGCGACGGCGCCGTCGGCATGCAGATGCGCCGCCAGATCCGCGCCGGCCAGGCGCTGCGCACGGCCGACATGGCAAAACCCGATCTCGTCACCCGCGACCAGAACGTCACGCTGGTCTACCGCACCTCCGGTCTCTACCTCACGATCCGCGGCAAGGCGATGGATGGCGGCGCCGAGGGCGACGTCGTCAACGTGATGAATTTGCAGTCCAAGCGCGCCGTCTCCGGCGTCGTCACCGGCCGCGGCGAGGTTTCGATCTCGGTCGCGACCCCGCGCGCAGCGCCAGCCGCCGACGCCGCCTCTTCAGATTCCGCTCCCGTCAAGCTGAGTTCAGTTGCACCAAACGCCGAGTAAAGTTCATGTCCCAGTACCGCATCAACCGCCTCATCCTGACCGGTGCGCTGCTCGCGCTCGGAACGATCGCCAGCGGTTGCTCGTCGATCGACCGTCTCTCCCAGATCGGTGAAAAACCGAAGCTGACGGAGATCGAGAACCCGACGGCGCAGCCCGGCTACAAGCCGGTGCAGATGCCGATGCCGAAGCCCGAGGTCGCCTCCTACAGCCCCAACTCGCTGTGGCGCAGCGGCTCGCGCGCCTTCTTCAAGGACCAGCGCGCCGCGCGCGTCGGCGACATCCTGACGGTCACGGTGAACTTCACCGACAAGGCCGCGATCGCCAACGAAACCCAGCGCAGCCGCAGCAATTCCGAAGACTCCGGGGTGACCAACTTCCTGGGCTCGCAGACCATCACGCAAGCGAACAAGATCCTGCCGGGCAAGATCCTGACCGCCGAATCCACGGCCTCGAGCGACGGCAAGGGCTCCGTGAACCGCCAGGAAGCGCTGCAGACCAGCGTCGCCGCCGTCGTCACCCAGATTCTCCCGAACGGAAACCTTGTCGTCGAAGGCAAGCAGGAGATCCGCGTCAACTACGAAATCCGCGAGCTGATCGTGGCCGGCATCGTGCGCCCGGAAGACATCCAGAGCGACAACACCATCGACTCCTCGAAGATCGCCCAGGCCCGCATCGCCTATGGCGGCCGCGGCCAGATCACCGACGTGCAACAGCCGCGCTACGGCCAGCAGGTTCTCGACGTGCTCTTGCCCTTCTAACGGCATGATCCCGAAAAGTGGAAACCGGTTTTCGGATAACGATCATGCCTGAGTAGGACTTTTACGAGCTCCCACATCTCGTCGCGAACCTAGGCGCGGCGCGGTGTACCAACACGGCCCTCGCTAGCTCCCCTGGCGAGGGCCGTGGCATTCTTGTGACCGGTCGGATGCACAAGAGCGTTTTCGAGCGAAGTGGACACCGGTTCGCGTGAAGAAAACGCGTCAAGACAACAATCGAGAGCCCGTTCCGATTCCATCGGAACGAAAAAGGGCTCTCGCCCAATCGTCGCGCACCAGTCCGATACCGCTTCGCGCAAGTCGCACGATCGGCTTCTCGGTTCGTTAACCGTTGGGAGAAGGTTAAGTAGCAGTCCCTCCGCTTGCAACGTAGCTAGACGACAACGCAGGGTTTGCAGTTCGTGACGATCATGCAAAGAGACGGTCAATATGCGGCGTGGTTTCGCACACCGCGCGGCGAAGGCACCGGAATAGTCCAGCTTGCAAACGGCAGGATCACAGGCGGCGACGCCATGTTCACCTATGGCGGCTCCTATCAGCTCGACGAGGACCGCTTCACGGCGGTCCTGACGACGCACAGATATGCCGACGGCCCGTTCACCACCGTGTTCGGATGCGACGAGGTCGAGGCGCAGCTGACCGGCACCTTCAGTGGCAATCGTGCGGTGTGCTCGGGCACCGCCAAGCAGGCCCCCGGCGTGGTGTTCGAAGCCACGCTGTTTCTGCAGCAACAGGAGCAGGCGCCCGCCCCCGGCCCAAAAACCACGGCAACGCGCGCGGATGTGACGAGGCTGCCGAAGCTCCCCGACCGCCGCACGACCGTCGTGACCCGGCGTTTCAGCTGATCGGTCCGCAATCCCGTTGGCATCTCCGCCGCTTCAGGCGTAGCATCGCGCATGCGCGAAGCGCAGCCCGATCGATGCAGCCGGAAGGAGGAACGCATGTATGCCGCCATCCGTCACGCCAAGGCGAAGACTGGTAGCGCCGAAGAACTCGCGCGCCGGATCAAGGAAGGCGCAATTCCGATCATCAGCGATGTCGAAGGCTTCATGGCCTATTACGTGGTCTATGCCGGCGACGACACGGTCACCGCGATCAGCGTCTTCAACAACCATGCCGGCGCCGAGGAAGCCAACCGTCGCGCATTGGCCTGGATCGATGACAATCTCGGCCCATTGCTGATCGGGCAAGTCACCGCAATTGCCGGTCCCGTGATCGTGCACACCAAGGCGTGACGGCCGCTTTCCCGGCAAGGTTCACCCGGCAGAACTTTCCTGCGGCAGGTTCGGTGCGCGCCGCATCATCGCGATCCGACCAGGCGGTGGACATCTCGACGAAGGTTGGCTGCGCGCGAGCCCGGCGGACGCTTGGCGGTGCCATCGAGACGATCGTTAGATCGGATAGCGCCATCCGAGCGCGCGCCGCACGAACACCAGAGCGACGGCATCCACGAGGACAGCGAGCCAAAGCAACGTCGGCGTTGACCGAAGGCCGATGTGAATGATGCAGCACGCCAGTCCGATCAGAACGGCAAGCAGTACAATCCACGCCCAGAAAAGCGGTGAACGGAAGATTCCAGTTGGGGCAGCGTCAAGCAGTCTGGAGCCCGTTGGCGCCGGGAAGAACGAGCCTAGCAGGGCTTCCCACAACGCTTCCCAGTCCATTGCCGTCCGCTCCACCTTCACGTTTGCCGGAACCGCAGTTGGCGGGTTCAGCTAGAAAGCCGTCGCCGGCATCAAGCAGAGGTGATATTGCCTCGCTGATCGGCTCTGCGCCCGCGCTAGGCGGACACGGCTTCCGGCATCGGCATTCCGCGCAAGGTCATGAACGATCTGCCGAGCATCGCCTCGATCTTCATCGCCGCCAGCCACAGCAGCGCACCGCAGGTCAGGTCGATGACGTAATGGCCGCCGATCGGAAGCGTCGAGACGAGGACGAGGAGATTCCAGATTAGCGTGATGCCGAACAGCCACCGTGTGCCAATCGTTGCGAAAACCGTCATCAAGGCAAGACAGGTGTGGAACGACGGAAAGGTCACGACGCCCTGCAGATTGCTCAACGACAGTTCCGGAGACACGCCGTTGCGGAAGTACTCGAACTTCGCGAGATGATAGATCCCCGCGTGCTCCGGCAGCGCATCGAGGATCGCGACGGGATGGTCGAAATAGACGAAGGCTCCCTTGGCGGGCCAAAACACCGAAAAGATCGCCGACGCAACGATCGTCAAGGCGAACACGAATGCCAGCTGCCAAAGCTTGTCGAAGCGCTTTGTCGCCGCCAGCAGCACGAATAGCGCGGCCACCTGGACGAATGAGCTGCAATAGGCGGCGGCGAGCAGCTCAGTCAGCCAGGGATGGTTTGCAAACCACAGGATGATGGACGGCAAATCGATCCTGATGAAGCGATCGGCATCGGCGAGACCGACATCGATCAGGGGGAACTTGTATCTCAGGCCGACGAGGCTGATCGTTGCTGCCGCCGCGGCCGACCAGAAGAACACGGCAACCGCTCCCGCCAGATTGGACAGAACCGGCGCGGACCGCCATCTGCCATAGACGATATCGACGGCAAGGAGAAACCCCATCAGGCCCGAGAACAGCGTCAGACTTTCGGGCTCGACTGCGATCTCAAATCTCCAAAGCAGGTAGCCGGCGAAACCGCTCGCCGCGATGCCGATCAACCATGCGCCGCGCTCGACCCGCTGATGGGCTTGCGGGATGCGAGGTTCCTCGCTCGTGGCTGCTGTTCTCGGGGAGGCCTGCTGTGCGACATCGGTATCGGCCGACGACGTGGTCCGTGACGGACCAACCAACTGACTGAACATTGCGACTGCCATTCCAGCGGGCACCTCGACACGAGACCCGCTCATTCCACAGCCACAGGTTTAGCAGCCACGCCTTCAATTGCGTTGGTAAGCCAATACAACCTGTGGCAGGTCGCCAGTCATTCGCATCCGATGGTGAACGATTTATTTCCCGATATTGCTGACAACGGGACTGGAGTTCCCGTGCGCAGAACTCAGGTTCCCGGCGCGATCCGGGCTATTCGGGGCCGGGCCTGTCGCTCAGGACCATGAAAACCTTGCCGCCGAAGTCGTATCGCGCGACCGCGCGCATGCCGAGCCGCAGATGCGCCTTGAGCGAGCGCGGATTGTCTTCCCTGATGAACAGGATCGCTTCGCGGCCGGGAAACGTGGCCTGAAGCCTGGCGTAGAGCGCGTCGAGGACGCCGAGACCGCGCGCGTCCGGGGAGACGCACACGGGACCATACACATACCCACCGGGGCCGCCCGGCCAGGCCTTCAGCATGGCCTGCACCGGCGGGGCCTCGCCGAATCCTTTCTCCGACGTCAGGAGCGCGCCGAGCAGCCTGCCCTTATCGCCGGTCGCGATGACGATCGATTGCCCGCGTGCAATGCGCGTCTCAATCACCTCGCGCGGCCATTGCCCGAGCAGCATGCCGCCGCGGTCGCCGGCGTTGGCCGTTAGCAACGCTGAGATCGCTTCCGCATCCGACGATGTGGCGAGCCTGGTCGTGATCATCACGGATGGATAACCTTCCGGGGAGATTTGACAAGCCAGTCGCTTGCATCAGCGAAGCGAACCGGCACAATGTCTCGACTTGCGAAGGACGAGTAACGGGATCGAGAGGCCTTCGCCTTGATTGACGGATCATTCTGGCGAGGTTTTCTGTCTGGCGCTGCGGTCTCGCTCGTCGTGCCGCTCCTGTTTGCTTATGCCGTGTCAGACCATTCAACTCAAGTCGGCCAATCCGTTGCGCTGCTCATCATGATCGCGCCCGGATCAGTGCTGCCGCCTCTCATGTTCATCGGGGCTTTGGCTGGCGGGTGCATTTTCAGAGCAGCTTCCGCTATCAGGGCACGGTCCTCCAACAGGTGACACGCCAGAATCGGGCGGCGTCAGCGGCCGACGCGGGCGCACTTCACGGCTTCTTCTTCCCCGGCTTCTTCGCAGTTTTGCTGGATTTAGCCTGGTTGAGCTCGATCGCAGCACGGATCAGGGCCCTCAGCGCGCGGTCGTTGATCTTGTCGCCCTCGAACAGATCGATCGCGCGCCGCACATTGCCTTCGAAGCCGGTGTTGAACAGCTTGTCGGGGTCCGGAAGTTGTGCGCCGTACATGAAGGTCAGCTTCACCTTGCCCTTGTGGGCGTTGCCGACCGCGATGATGCCGTCGCGCGACCACACCGGGCTGCCCATCCACTTCCATTCCTCGATGATTTCCGAGTCGGCGGCGAGGATGCTCTTGCGCAGGCTGGCGAGCGTCTTGCCGCGCCAGTCGGTGAGATCCTCGATCATCTGGTCGATACGTTCCGATGCCGTCATTGCTGCCTCGTGGTCCCAGCCTGTCCCATGCAATCACACTTGTGAGGCGGAGGTCGATCCCCCCTGCATCTGCCGCGGCGCCAGATAGGGCAACGCGAACAGATACAGGCCGCTCAGCAGCATGAAGATCAGCGGGAACAGCGCCAGCAGGCCGATCCAGACGGCTTGCTGCTGCAGGACCATCGCGACGATGTTGATGATGACGGCAACCGTAAAGGCGATCGAGAGCCAGCGGTGAAATTGCCTGATCCAGTTGTTCCAGTTCAATGTGACCTCCTGTTGGATGATGTGTGTAAAATCGTCATTGCGAGGAGCGAAGCGACGAAGCAATCCATCTATCCGTACATGCGGCACGATGGATTGCTTCGCTTCGCTCGCAATGACGAGAGAGACGATCAGCCTTCCCGCACCAGCAGCTGATCGAGATTCTCCAGGAACTGCTTCCACCCGGCATGGGCGCCGCCATACGCTTGCTTCTGATGCGGCTGGAAGCCGGACTGCTCGACGCGCAGATGGGTGCCCTTCGCCGTCGGGGTCAGCGTAAATACCACCACGCTCTCGAGATTGTAGGCGGCATCGTCATGGGCGAAATTCCAGGTGTAGGACAGCGTCTTGTGCGGCTCCACAGTGAGCACCTTGCAGTCGAGCACGCCGCCCCACTCGCCGCTCAGATTGAAGCTGTGCCCGACCTCGGGCTTGAAGTCGTTCTTCATCAGCCACTCCTCCATCAGATGCGGTTGCGTCAGCGCGCGCCAGAGCTTTTCCGGCGGATGGGGAAATTCGCGCTCCACGATGGCGGAGCGCGTTTCACGGGTGGTCTTGTTCATTGGTCCATCCTTTTGAGAAGATCTTCGAGGTGGTCGAACCGGTTCTGCCAGAAGCCCGCCATCTGGCTGGTCCAGTCGATCAACGGCGCCAGCGCGCCGAGCTGCGCGCTGTAATGCGTCTGCCTTCCTTCATGGCGATCGCGCACCAGCCCGGCCTGCTTCAGCACGCCGAGATGCTTTGACACCGCCGGCTGCGAGATCTTTGCCCGCGCGGTCAGCGCACCGACGGTCTGCTCGCCCTCGCGGCACAGGCGCTCGAAGATCGCCCGGCGGGTCGGGTCTGCGAGGGTTCGAAACAACACGTCGTGAGCGTCCGGCATCGGATCAATAGCCCGCTGGTTATGGATTAACGTATAACTGACGAGCTATGGATTGGTCAAGCGGGAAAGTTGTGGAGACCAACCGGCATCCAAGCTGCCGAATTTCGGCTTGCTGGGCGCAACATCGGCCGCACCGAAATACATAGCTAATTGGTTATGTGACGGCCGCTGATTTGTCCGTCGGGGCGAAACGAGACGCAAAGCTCGGACAAATCATCTCGCGAGAATGCGGAAGTATGTCTCACAGCTCGCGCGACAGACTCAGTGTCGTCCTGGCGAAAGCCAGGACCCATTACCCCAAACTTCAATTGTTGCGCGACGCTGGGGCCGCGATCCCGTTCATCACCGAGTTCGGTGGTTATGGGTCCTGGCTTTCGCCAGGACGACAACGATGAATGTGGCGCGCCCGCAAGCGTACGAATGCACCTCGTTGCGAAGGAATTGCGCATGACCTACACATATCGCGCGGATGCGGTCCTTGTTCACGGAGAACCTTGATGTGCCAGCTCTGCGAGATAACTCCCCCCAGCCGAACCTCCCGACGCGTCTTCCTCGCTGGCGCGGCGTGCACCGCGGCCAGCCTCGCCCTTGCGCCGGCTGTGACGGCCAAAGAGGCAAAGCCGCCGCCGAAGCCGCAGAACGTGCTGCCGCCGGACGCCGCGCTCGACCGGCTGGTGAAGGGCAACCTGCGTTATGTCGAGGGCGTCTCGCGGCGGCATGATTTCAAGCACGAGCGCGAGGCGCTGTCCGGCGGACAGAACCCGTTCGCCGGCATCCTGAGTTGCGCGGACTCCCGCATCGCACCGGAATACGCCTTCGATACCGGCCGCGGCGATCTGTTCGTCTGCCGCGTCGCCGGCAATTTTGCCAGCGACGAGATGATCGCAAGCCTGGAATATGCGTCATCCGTGCTCGGCGTGCCGCTGTTCATGGTGCTCGGTCACGACAGCTGCGGGGCGGTCGACGCCGCGATCGAGTCGCTGAAGGACAACACCACTCTGCCCGGCCATCTGCCCTCGCTGGTCACCGCGATCGCGCCTGCGGTGAAGGCGACCGAGGGCAAGCCGGGCGACCGGCTCGCCAACGCCATCAGGCAAAACGTCATCGACAACGTCGCCAAGCTCAAGACGGCGACACCGATCCTCAGCGCCGCGGTCGATCAGGGCAAGCTCCGGATTGTCGGCGCGGTCTATCGGCTGACCGACGGCAAGGTCGAGCTGGTCACCGACGCCAAGCGACCGGCGACTTGAACCTCGGCGCGGCCTGCGACCACTGAAGCCAAGAACGACATCGCGTGAGCGAATGGAGAAGGCGGATGTGGTGCCGGCGCGGATGGATTGCTGGAGTGCTGCTCCTGCTCGTGGCTTCGTTGCCGGCGCGCGCCGGCGTCGAGCCCTGCAACACGGCGCAGATGCGGATCGAAATGACCGCCTTGCTCCGCCGCGCCGCGGAGGACCGGCCGGTCAACATCACCTTCGCAACCCGGGCCGATGGCGTGAAGCTACCCGCCGCCGTGATCGAGCAATATCCCGAGGAGATCACGATTATCCTGCAGCACGAATTCGATCGCCTCGTGGTGAGCGATGACGGCTTCGAGGTCGGCGTCTGGTTCAATCGCAAATATGCCAGGCTGACCGTGCCGTTCGACGCGATCAGGAGCCTGTGGGACGGCAAGGTTCTGATGTGCACGAACGATCAATTGTAGGAAACCGTGACGTCCCGATGCAGAAAGCACGCAAAGTCACGCGAACGTCGATCCGCACACTCAATGTCGTCCCTGCGAAAGCAGGGACCCATACGCCGCGGCGGATGTCGTGAACGGCGCTCGTCGTTCCGGCGACGCGCAACAATCAACGTTCGTGGTTATGGGCCCCTACTCCCGTGCGCTATTGCGCACCAGGCAGGGACGACATCCTTATATGGAGACAAGCTCGTCAACACAACGTCACCTCACGTGAACGTGGCTTCCACCTTGCCGAGCCCATCGAGCTCCATCACGACCGTGTCGCCGGCCTTCAGCCACACCGTCTTGACCAGGCTGCCGGTCAGCACGATCTGGCCGGCATGCAGGCCACGGCCTTCGGCGGCGAGATGATTGGCGAGCCAGGCGAGCGCGTTGTGGGGATGGCCGAGCACATCGGCCCCGGTGCCGCGCCCTTCCTCTTTGCCGTTGACGAGCGCACGTCCGGTGACCTTGCGCAGATCGGGCACGGTGATGCGCGGCACGGCCTCGCCGAGCACGCAGCCGGCGGCGAAGAAGTCGTCGGCGATCAGTGTCGGCGCGCCGAGCGTCTCCCATTTGACATAGCGGTCGTCGACGATCTCGATCGCCGGATGGTAGGCCTCGATCGCCTCCGCGACCCATTCGGCGGTGAACGGCGCTTCGCCGGGAGCGAGACTGCGCGACAGCCGCACCGCGATCTCGCATTCGACACCGACATGGACGAAGTCGGCCGCCGGCAGCCCCACGCCGCTGTCATGCACGACCTTCTCGAACAGGCCGCCGCCGCAGGGGTGCGGGATGTTGATGTACTCCTGCATCACCGCGCTGGTGCAGCCGATCTTGTAGCCGACGAGGCTGCCGACCTGTGGCTGCAGCAAATCGTGCAGCGCGTACTGCACCTGATAGCCTTCGGCCTCGTCGCGTGGCACGACGTCTTTGGCGAGCGCCTTGAGCGGCGCGCGGCTGCGGCGCGCGCTGGCAATCGCCTTTGCGGCCGCGAGGATCCGTTCCATCTGCGCAGCCTCCCTGAAATTCTCCGGCGGCGCGGTGGCGCCTCCGTCTGCTCGTGGCAATTCAGCACTCGCCGACGCGTCTGGCAAGCACGCCGGACGGGAGAGGCCGTCAGGCCTTGACCAGGCCGAGCCTGATCAGGCTCTCGGCGGTCGCGACGATCATCTCCTCATTGCCGCGCGGACGCCAGCCGAGCAAGTTCTGCGCCTTGGCGCTGGTCGAGCGGCGCACCTTGCCGAGCAGCGGCAGGGTGGCGCGGGCCAACGGGTTGCGCCGCGCGGCGAGCCGGATCATCCAGTCCGGCGCCTGGAACCGGGGCACGCGCCGCGCCTTGCTGCCGAGTTTCTTGCGCAGGACCCGGGCCACCTGGAGCACCGACAAGGTCTCGCCGGCGACCGCGAGGAACCGCTCGCCCCCGGCCTTGGGCGAGGTCATGGCGCGCAGATGCAGGTCGGCGACATCGCGCACGTCGACGAGGCCGAAATGGATCCGCGGCACCGCCGGCATCGCGCCGTCGAGCAGCGCCTTGATGATGCCGATCGACTCGGAGAAGTCAGCACCGAGCGCCGGGCCGAACACCGCGGTCGGATTGACCACGGCAAGCTCGAGGCCATTGCCTTCGCGCGCGACGAAATCCCAGGCGGCGCGCTCGGCCAGCGTCTTGGATTTCGGATAGGCCTGCACGTCGGGGCCGTCGAGGTTGGACCAGGTGGTCTCATCGAACGGCTTGGCTTGCGGTGGATGGCCATAGCCGATCGCCGCAAACGACGACGTCACGACCACGCGCTTGACCCCGGCGTCGCGCGCCGCGCGCAACACCCGCAGGGTGCCTTCGCGCGCCGGAACGATCAGCTCGTTCTCGTCCTCCGGCACATGCGCACCGAGCGGCGATGCGACATGCAGCACGTAATCGCACCCCGCGGCCGCCTCGCGCCAGCCATCATCGCGCGTGAGGTCGGCGGTGACGAAGCCGACCTGGTCGGCCGCAAGCGCGCCCCCCTGGCGCAGCATCGCGATCACGTCCTTGCTGCGATCCGGATTGCGCAGCGTGGCTCGCACCGTATGCCCGTCGGCAAGCAGCTGCAGAATGGTATGCACGCCGATGAAGCCGGATCCGCCCGTGACCAAAACCGTGCTCATGTCGCTGCCCTCTTCTTGGTTCGGCAGATGGGGCACACATTGCGCCGCCCACCCTGCACAGGCCGCATCTGGTCACTATCTGATGTCAGACAAGTAGAATGAAATTCGAGACCGGTATGGAAAACAATACCAGCGAACTATGTGACGGCGGTGAATGCGAGAGCTGCCCGACCGACCCTAATCTGCTGATCGAGTTCAAGGGCGCGATCCATGCGCTCGGCGGCAAATGGAAGCTCGAGATCCTGTTCACGCTGATGAACGGCGGCGTGCGGTTCGGCGCGCTGCGCCGCGCGCTGGTGCCGATCACCCAGCACATGCTGACCGCGCAACTGCGCGAGCTCGAGCGCGACGGGCTGGTGGCACGCAAGGTGCTCGCCGAAAAGCCGTTGCAGGTCGAATACGAGCTGACGGATTCGGCCTGGGGCCTGACGCCGGCCTTCCGCGAATTGCTGGTGTGGTCGAAGACCTACGGCCCGCGCCGTCACGCGGAGGTTAGCGAGACGACACTCGGGGCCGGACTGGCCTGAATGTCGTCTCGCGCCTTCAGATCGGCACGCGGTCAACCCATGCCGAGCGCGCGCCGGATCGCGATCTCGACCGGCGAATAGGCGCCGTCGTCACGCTCGAGCCGGTACGGCTCGGCGGGACTGAGCGACGGTTGAGCCATGAAGCGCGGCCTGGTGCCCCGGTGCTGCTGCGCGGCATGCACCAGGAAGGGATGGCACAGATAGACCGTGCCCGCCTCACCGGTTGCCAGCGCGAGCTTGCAGTCGGCGCCCATTTGCGCGAGGTCCATGCGCCCGCGTCCGGCCTCGCCGGCCGGCGCGAGGTAACGCGCCATCGGGATATGCGAGCCGACCCTGATCCGGGTCGGCGCATCGCTTTCGCCGACATCGGAGAACAGGAACAACATTAGCAGCGCGCGGCCGCGCGAGTTGACGTTCACCCGCCAGGCGGAGAAGTCGCTCCGCTCGTGCGGGTCGCAATCGTCGCCGGGAAAGCTGACATCGACATGCCAGCCGGCGTCGCCCGGATCGTCCGGATGCGGGAACCGCACCGGGAAGGTCCCAATGTTGTGGCGTGGAGACCAGCGGCCGGGGCCTGCGATCTGGTCGAACGCCCGATACAGCACCGGCATGTTGATCGCCAGCCGGAATGGTTCATCGCCATAGCCGGGCAGCCGGACCACCGGGCGCGTCCACGTTGAAGGATCATGCTCGCTGCACGGCAGGTCGCGCCACATGATGGCACGTCCCGCATCGGCGAGTTCGCGGGGAAAGGCGTTGTCGATCCGGACAAAGCCCTGTTCGATGAATTGCTCGATTTGCGCGTCGCTGAGCGCACGCGTGTCGTCTCGATCGATCATGATTGTCTCTCAAATCGTCGCCAGCCGTCGACGCTCCGCAAGGCGCGGAGTTTGGCCGGCTCATTCGATTCACTGGAATCCCGCGAGCCCAGGCTCGCGGGGACGATCAGCGCTTCCGCGCGGAAGCGTGTTTCCTGGCGGAAACGAGATCAGCCCAGGAAGAAGACCGATGCGATGTTGAGAGTACGTGTCATCATGGCGGCGCGAACCTACAACCGGTGCGCGCCGGAATCAATCAGTGGGGGCGATCCGCCACCACTACTCGTCGCGATAGACCTTCTCGCGCTTCTCGTGGCGTTCCTGCGCCTCCACCGACAGCGTCGCGATCGGGCGGGCTTCGAGCCGCTTCAGCGAGATCGGGTCACCGGTCTCTTCGCAATAGCCGTAGGTGTTGTCTTCGATGCGCTGGAGCGCCGCGTCGATCTTGGAGATCAGCTTGCGCTGACGATCGCGGGCACGAAGTTCGATCGCGCGGTCGGTTTCCGAGGAAGCTCGGTCCGCGAGGTCGGGGTGATTGACGTTCTCTTCCTGCAACGTCTGCAGCGTGACCTTCGATTCGCGGAGGATCTCATCCTTCCAGGCCAGCAGCTTGGCGCGGAAATAATCACGCTGCCGCTCATTCATGAAAGGCTCTTTTTCAGTCGGCCGGTAGTTCTTCAGCTTTTCCAAAGGCAGCCATGTCCCTGTCTGGCGGAGGGAACAAAACCCCTCCGCGCGGCGCCTTATATAGCCACGTCATGTGACAGACAATATCTGCCACCGCGAAAGGCGCCCTGCCCCCAAGGCCTTGCACAGGCAAACTTATCCGTGCTGCCCGGGGGTCGGCTTTTCCCCTCTCCTTGGCCCGTCAGTAGCCGACCGTGAAGCGCTGGCGGATATGGGCCGGGCGCTCGATTTCGTCGGCGAGTGCAACTGCGAAGTCCTCGAACGAGATCGAGCTCTTCCCGTCCGCAGCCGTCAAAAGCTGGTCGGTTCCGAGCCGGAACTTGCCGGTGCGCTCGCCGGCCACGAACAGCGCCGAGGGCGACAAAAAGGTCCAGTTCAGGTCCTTTTCCTGGCGCAGCAGGTCAAGGAATTCGCCCCCCTTCGTAGCTTCGGCCTTGTACTGGGCCGGGAAGGTCGGTGTGGTCACCAGGCGGACGCCCGGGGCCACCTCGAGACTGCCGGCGCCGCCGACCACGAGATAGCGCCCGACCCCGGATGCCTTGGCCGCCCCGATCAGCTTGACCGGGTCGCTGACGGTGAAATGGACGGAACTGATCGCGGCATCGTGGCCGGCCCACAGCGCGGTCAGGGCGGCCTGGTCGTTTACATCCCCCCTCACAGCGGTGACACCAGGCAGGGTTGCGATCTGCTCCGGATTGCGGGCGA
Organism: Bradyrhizobium sp. B120; assembly: GCF_049075665.1. Lineage (NCBI taxonomy): Bacteria > Pseudomonadati > Pseudomonadota > Alphaproteobacteria > Hyphomicrobiales > Nitrobacteraceae > Bradyrhizobium > Bradyrhizobium sp. B120. The sequence continues at coordinate 5,722,764 of NZ_CP185242.1, forward strand.
TGGCGGTGACGGCATGGCCGCGGCGGGCGAGTTCCGCGGTGAGGCGCGAGCCGGCCTGGCCGGACGCGCCGGCGATGGCGATCTTCATCAAAGTCTCCGATTGATAGTTTCCAATGGTGACTAGATAGCGAAACGGATGTAAGTGTGAAGAAGGCACTCTCGTCTCACCTGATTACGCCGGAGTAACCCGATGAAAGCCGCCAGCCTGAAGCCGGACGCCTATGCCGCCAATTGCCCGACCCGCCAGATCCTCGACCGGGTCGGCGACAAATGGGCGGTGCTGATCCTGCTGCTGTTGCGCAGCGAGCCGCTGCGCTTCAACCAGCTTCGCCGCGCCATCGAAGGCATCTCGCAGAAGATGCTGTCGCAGGTATTGAAGAGCCTGGAGCGCGACGGGCTGCTGCGCCGCCGTGCGATCGCAACCGTTCCGGTCACCGTGGAGTATTCGATCACGCCGCTCGGATCGACGCTCGCCGAGGCGGTCGATCCGCTGCGCGACTGGGCCGAGCAGAATCTGAAGGAAGTGCTGGCCGCACAACGCCGCTACGACACGCAGCGCAAGGCACTGGCGGCTTGATGCAGGTCAGGTGATCGAGAGGAGCCTAGTATTGCCCGGCCTTGGCGAGCTCGACTTCGACGCGCAGCTCGATCTCGCCCAGCACGGCATCGAGGCCGGGGTCACCGGAGGATTCCTTCAGGCTCGCCGCGGCATCGCGCAGCCGGTTCACGGTCGAGGAATCGAAATTACCGGACAGCAATCCGAGCTTGAGCGCATCGAGGACGTCCAGCGCGCCCTTGCCGCGGGCCACCGAGCGCTTGCGGCGTTCGGTCGGGTCTTCGACGCCCTGCAGCGCGAGCAGCGCATCGAGGCTCGTGGCGGCCTTCGGCGCGGCCGTGGAGCGAACCTCCTCCTGCGCGCTGGTCGCATCCGGCAGCGAGAAGCCGCTCGACGAGGTGCGCCGCGTCGAGCTGGTCGACGTGCCAAGCGTGGTGCCGTTCGGTCCGTAGATGCGCATCGTCATGATCCCGCAGGCCTGAATGCCGTGAGCATCGCCGTTTTATGGTTAACGGTGCGTAAACGACCCGGCAATTTCTGCCGCCGCACGGCAGTTTCGCGCTCCCTGGCGAACCGGAACCGAATGGCGACCCGACAATTTCGATAAAGATATCAACATACTGCTCCGACGAAACGGCGTGGCATGAGGCTCGCATGGTTAATGGCGGATCGCCGTCATGGGAGTGTCGCGTGATCCGCGAGTTGCAGTTCGAGGGGAGCATTGGATGCCCGGCATCCGCATCGTAAGCTTATTCGGGTTGGCCTGCGCCGCGCTGCTGGCGCTGGTGGCTTCGGCCATGCCGGCGGCCGCGACGTCGCGGATCAAGGATCTCGCCAACATCGAGGGCGTGCGCCAGAACCAGTTGATCGGCTATGGCCTCGTGGTCGGCCTCAACGGCACCGGCGACACGCTGAACAACATCCCCTTCACCAAGCAATCGCTGCAGGCGATGCTCGAGCGCATGGGCGTCAACATCCGCGGCGCCACCATCCGCACCGGCAACGTCGCCGCCGTGATGGTCACCGGCAATCTGCCGGCGTTCGGCACCCAGGGCACCCGCATGGACGTCACGGTCTCCGCGCTCGGCGATGCCAAGGATCTGCGCGGCGGCACCCTGCTCGTCACTCCCCTGCTCGGCGCCGACGGCAACGTCTACGCGGTCGCGCAGGGCACGCTGGCGATCTCCGGCTTCAATGCCGAGGGCGAGGCCGCCAAGGTGGTGCGCGGCGTGCCGACGGTCGGCCGCATCGCCAACGGCGCCATCATCGAGCGCGAGATCGAGTTCGCGCTCAATCGCCTGCCCAATGTCCGCCTCGCACTGCGCAACGCCGACTTCACCACCGCCAAGCGGATCGCCGCCGCGGTCAACGACTATCTCGGCGTCAAGACCGCCGAACCGCTCGATCCCTCCACGGTGCAGCTCTCGATCCCGCCCGAGTTCAAGGGCAACGTCGTCGCCTTCCTGACCGAGATCGAGCAGTTGCAGGTCGATCCCGACCTCGCCGCGAGGATCGTGATCGACGAGCGCTCCGGCATCATCGTGATGGGCCGCGACGTTCGCGTCGCCACCGTCGCGGTGGCGCAAGGCAACCTCACCGTCACGATCTCGGAGAGCCCGCAAGTCAGCCAGCCCAATCCGCTGTCGCGCGGCCGCACCGTGGTGACGCCGCGCAGCAATGTGCAGGTCACCGAGGACGGCAAGAAATTCGCGGTGGTCAAGGACGGCGTCTCGCTGCAACAACTCGTCGACGGCCTTAACGGCCTCGGCATCGGACCGCGCGATCTGATCAGCATCCTGCAGGCGATCAAGGCCGCCGGCGCGATCGAAGCCGACATCGAGGTGATGTGATGGGAAGCCTGATCAACAGCACCACCGGCAGCATGCCGAACAAGGCGCTGATGCCGATGTTCAACGGCCGCCCCGATCCGGTGCTACAGGACGCGATGAAGAAGGTCTCGCCGCAGCAACTCACCAAGGCGAAGGCGACCGCGACCGACTTCGAATCGATGTTCCTCAATACGATGTTCTCGCAGATGACCACCGGCCTGAAGGGTGAAGGCCCCTACGGTGACACGGTCGGCACCGGCGCGTGGCGGTCGATGCTGACCGACGAATATTCGAAGAACTTCGCCAAGGCCGGCGGCGTCGGCATTTCCAACGAGGTGTTCCGCTCGCTGATCCTGCAGCAGGCGAACAAGAGCTAATTCGGTTCTCAAGGAGCAGCGCGATGAATCAGCGTCCACAGCAGCATCGGCCAGCCGCCCCCGCGGCGCGGCCCGCGACGACGACGCCCCCCGATGTCGCACGTCTCGCCAACGAACTGACCGAAGTGATGAGCGCGCTGCTCACCGTCGTCGAGCAGGAGACCGGGTTCGTCCGCGCCGGCAAGATCCGCGAGGCCATGCGGCTCGAGGCGCAGAAGTCGGAGCTGTCGCGGCGCTACATGCTCGCGGTGGAGCACCTCAAGTCGATGCAGAAGATGCTGTCGCAGACCGACCCCGAACTGCTCGCAACGCTACGGCGTCATCACGAGACGTTCCGCGCGATGCTGCAGGTCAACCTGACGGTGCTTGCGACCGCACACGCGGTCTCCGAAGGCATCGTGCGCGGCGTCAATGCCGAGGTGCAGCGCCGCAACATCCCGAACACCTATACCGCGAACGGACAGCGCGCCACGCCGGGCCCGCGCAACATGACGCCGATCGCCGTCAGCCGCACGCTCTGACGCACGCACGCCGACAATTTAGCTCAATTCGACGCGGCTCCGGCAGCGCGACATTCAGCGTGTTCCCTAACAGCCTGTTGAGAGGTTCCCCGTAGAGTTGCGGATCGTGAGGGGTTGGGATTTGACTCAAGCAAACTAGTGCCTGCGCACTACGAGGCTGCCATGAGTACAGATTTCAACATCAAGCCGGTGGGGGCACCGGTTGCAGCGCCGATAATCACTCCCGTGAGCGATACGGCGCAGAAGGCGGTGAGAACCGAATTGCCCGCGAGCCAGAGCGTCACCGCTCCGGAGCCGAGCGTGCGCGTCACGATCGATCCCAACGCCGTCAACGCATCGATTTCAAATCAGGCGCCGTCGGTCACCGACCAGGTCATCATCGACCGCGATGCGCGCGCCGTGGTCTACCAGGTGGTCGACAACCGCACGAATTTGGTGGTGAGGCAGTTTCCAGAAGAAGCCGTATTGCGCCGCCGCGCCTATTTCCACGCGCTCGATCTCAGCAAGGACGCGCCGACGCGGGCGCGCGCAACCGACCGCCGCGCGTAACGCAAGCGAGCGGCCCCTCACTTCTGTGTGGCGTAGGCCTTGTCGAGATAGGTCGATCCGGTGGCCGGATCGGTGACGACATTGGCGATCAATGCCGTCCCCTGCTGCACCAGCGAAAACTTGGTATCGCCGACCCGGAACGCGCCGTCCTTGATCAGGACGTCCTGATACTTGCTGGTGCCGTCACTCTGATAGTGAACCTTGGCGCGGAAGCCATCGACGTTCGACACCGAGATGTTGAACGACTTGTTGTTGGCGTACTTGCCGCTCCAGCTGCCCTCATAGAGCTTCGGATCGACCGCCACATAGGGCGTCTTCGACGGAACCGTCAGGCCGGCGGCCTTGTAGTTGGCGGACAGGATGCTCAACACGTCGGCCATGCCGAGAGCTCCGTTGTGAACCGGCCGATCAGCCGCGGCCCGAAAGGCCGGCGGCGATGTTGCAGTTGATGTCGATCAGCGACTTCAGCTTCGCCGGGTCCGGATTCATCTGGATGTCGATGGTCTGCTTCATCACGAACACGCTGATGTTCGCGATGTTCTGACGCACCTCGAGCGGCTGCGGATTGTCGGCACCCTCTGCCGCGCTGAGGAAGATCGACCACAGGCGGCGATTGAACAGCAATGCGTGATCGAGCGCCTTGTCGGGCCCATTCCAGTTGGCCTGGACTTCCTGCAGCTGCCGCGCGGCCTTCAACAGCGCCTGCGCTTCGATTTCACGTGGGGAGGCCGTCGTCGTTGACGTACGGGCATAGGCCTGGGCTGCATTCGACATTAATGACCTCGATGGGATGCGGATTTCTCGGGCCGCGGAGACGCAATTCTAGCGCCCGATATTTATGCATCCGGCGCCTTTAAATATGGTTAGCAGGCGTTACGAAATGCGCCGTTCTGACGGCATCGAAAGATACCGTAATATCCCGGAGACAAAGGAAACGGCGGGGTTTCCCCCGCCGCTCTTGAACCACTTGTCGGCGTGCTTAGCGGAGCAGCTGCAGCACGCTCTGCTGGCTCTGGTTGGCCAGCGCCAATGCCGAGACCGCGATCGACTGGCGGGTCGACAGCGCCTGGCTGTTCGCCGCTTCCTCGTTGGTGTCGGCCAGCGTCAGGTTGGACGAGCCGGTCTGCAGCACGTTGATCAGGTTCTTCGAGAAGTCCTGGCGGATCTGCACGATCGACAGGTTCGAACCCAGCGTCGAGGCTTCGCTGCGCAACGAGGAGCTCGCCGAGCCCAGCGCCGTCAGCACCTTGTTCGCCGAGTTGTTGTCGAGGAAGTCGGTGCCCGCGGCCAGCGTGTTCAGGCCGAGGCCGGTGGCATTGAAGGTGACGCCGCTGATGGCCAGCGTCGACTTGCCGGTCTCGTTGAAGGTCAGCTTCAGGTTGTCGCCGTTCAACAGGTTGATACCGTTGAACGAGGCGTCCTGCGCCGTGGTCGTGATCTGCGCGATGGTGTTGTTGTACTGCGTCACCAAGGCGGCGCGCGCGGACTGCGAGGCCGGATCGGCAACCGGAGCCGTGCCGGCTGCGCTGAACGTCGCAGTGCCGCCGCCGGTGTTGGTGAAGGTCACCGCACCGATCGTCGAGGATGCTGCGTCGTTAGTCGTGGTGATGACGAGCTTGTTGGAGCTGTCGAGGCTCGCCGTCAGGTTGCTGGCCGCCAGCGACGCATTCAACTGCGTCAGCGAGTTGCTGGCCCCGAAGGTGAAGCTGAAGGCGGGCTGACCGGCCGAGGCCGCAATCGCCAGCACGTCGCCGCTCTTGATCGTGGTGCCGTCGACGAGGTTGGCTGCCGTGCCGCCGAGCGCCGCGGTGGACGTGACCTGCGACCTCGAGGTGTAGCCCGTCGGGCTCTGCAGCACCTGGTTGGCAATCGACTTTGCGGTATCGACCAGCTTCTGCAGCGAGGTGATGCCGGTGTTGGCAGCCTGCAGCACCTGCACACCATTGCCGATGCCGTCGAGCAGGTTGTTGATGTCGCTGGCGCGGTTGTCGAGCGACTGTGCGGTGAAGAAGTTGGTCGGGTTGTCGAGCGCCGTGTTGACCTTCTTGCCGGTGGCAAGACGGTTCTGCGTGGTGGAGAGCAGATCGGCGGTGGACTGGAGGGAGAGGAGGTTCTGACGAACGGAGGAGGAGAGAATGATACCGGACATTTTCATACCTTTCTGGTGTGAAACTGAGGAAAAAACCGCGCCAATCCTTTCTGATCGGGCGGATGGCCAATCCTGCCGGTCAAGCCTCGAAGGAAAAAGAAATCTCCAGCACGGCATTTAAGGCAAATGCCGAAGAATAAAATTGTCGCTACTGGGCGAAGTTCGCCGCGAAAACTACTGAGACGACTGCCGATTTCGGCCGAGGGCCGCTACTCGCGCGGCCCCTCTGTTCACCAAGCGTTAACCATCATGGGAAAGGATCGCTGTCGCATCGGCCCCGGGCCGCAACGGCGGCTGCTAAGCAGTGCCGAACTCAACTTCGTTACGCTGCAACGATATCGCGCGACTGCCCGGCAAAGGAGAACGGTCATGGCCCTGAAGGTCGAACTCAAACCGAACGAGCGCATCATCGTCGGCAATTGCGTGATCACCAACACCGATCAACGCGCCCGCCTGTTGATCGACGGCGACCGCATCCCGATCCTGCGCGAGAAGGATATCCTGACGCCGGAGACCGCGGACACGCCGGCGAAGCTGATCTATCTCGCCGTGCAGCTGATGTATCTATCGCCGGACCCGATGGCGCACCACCCGACCTATTTCAGCCTGGTGCGCGACATCATCACCGCGATGCCCAGCGCCTGGCCGTTCATCGAAAGCGTCAACAACCTCATCCTCAACGGCGATCTCTATCACGCGCTGAAGGAATCCAAGAAGCTGATCGCGCACGAGGAGAAGCTGCTGGAAACCGCACGCGGTCAGCGAAACGGCAATCAGGACGATACCCGCAAGAGCGCGTAGCGCTTCCTGTTTTGACGCGTCCTCGCGTGAATCGGCATCCACTTCGCTTGAAAACGCTCTAGCCCCCGCCTGAACGAAAAAGGCCTCCGCGAGGAAGGCCTTTTTGTTGGCTGGAGTTGAGGGCAAGCGATCAGGCGATCGGCAGATATTTCAACAGCGTGGTCTGATACAGCATCGACGTGGTCTGGTACGACGCCTGCAGGCTGGTCTGCAGCGCCAGGATCTTGGTCGCGACCTCGTCCTGATTGACGCCCTCGACCGAGTCGAGCATCGTTTCCGCCATGGCCTTGAGCTGGGTCTGACGATCGGTGGCCGCCTTGGTCGCCGTCTGCGCGCCGGCGAACTCGGCCTGCACGTCCTGGATCTGCTGCTGGCCGTTCTGCGGCGCAAGATTCCCGCTGACGCGCTGCGCGAGCGCCGTCACCTGCGCGCTTGCATTCGGGTTGCTGGCATTGGTGGTCACCGCCGCATACACCGCGACGTTCTGCAGCAGGTAGCGGAAGGCCTGCTCGTTGGCGCGCGCGCCATACTGCACGGTGATCGACTGATCGACCTGCGCGACGGCGGTGCCGCGCGCCGATCCCGGGCCGTTCTCGCCGGTGTACCAGTACACGGTGTTGTCCGGCGTGCCCGCGACCAGGCTGGTCGCGGTATCGAACGGCGGTCCCCCTACCCTGAGCGGCGCCGGGGTCGCGGTCGTGTTGTTGGCGATGCCGAGCGCGCCGAGTGCGGCCGCATTCGAGCTCGAGATCGAAAGGCTCGCGCCGTCGGCGCCGTGCAAGGTGATCGCACCATTGCTGATGGTCGACGGGTTCTTGGTGCCGCTGACCTGGTCGATCTTCGCCATCAGCGTCTGCACGCTGTCGGTGATGTTGAGCTGGTTGCCGGTGGCGCCCGAGGCAACGAAGGTGATCGGGGTGCCGTTGACCGTGATGGTGTCGCCGGCCGCAAAGCTCGTCGACAGCGAGTTGGTGCCCGCAGCGCCCGAAAGGGCGGTGGCGCCACTGATCGGCGCCGGCGGTGTGTTCTGGTTGTTGACGGCGACGCCCGCGACGGTCGCGACCGGATTGAAGAAGTTGTTGGACGCCGCGACCGCGGAGGCCGCCACCAGCGACGTGTCGCTGAGCGTCTTGATGGACGAGGTCAGCGTCGACTGAAGGTTGGCGGTCGTCGCCGTGGTGTCGGCACCGATCAGGAACGAGCCCGCCGGCGGCGGGTTCGTCGTCGTCGCCGTGAGCTCGATCGCATCGGTGGTGCCATCGGGCAGCGTGAAGTTGAACTTGATCTTGTCGCCATCCTTCGGATTGACGGCGCCGAGATCGACCGAGGTGGACTTCGGTGTACCGGCCGGCTGGGTCACGGTGGCGCCGGTCAACGACGACTGCACCGACAGCAGCTTTAGGCCGAACGGCGAGCCGTCCTCGGCGACGCTGGTCACCGTCGTGGTCGCCGGCGGCGACGAGACGCTCAGGCGTCCCATCAAACCGGTGCCCTGATCGGCCTGCTTGCGCTCATTGATGAGTTGGGTGAGGCCGGCCTGGGTTGCCGTGCCCTTCAACATGGTGTCGGCGGACACCGTGGCCGGCGTGTCCATCGCACGACCGGAGAACAGATAGCGGTCGCCCGACTGGCTGTTCAGCATCGCGACCGCATTGGAGAACGCGGCCTGCGCCGTGATCTGACCCGAGGTCTGCCCGCTGTTGTTGAGCGTCAGCGTCGCGGTCGTTGCGGCGTTCTTCACCTGGCTCCCGACGTCGGACAGCCCCTGCAAAGTGAGGTTGGCGACGCCGAGGCGCGTGTTGAGGTTGGTAGCCGTGTCCGAGAATGCGTTGATGCCGCTGATCTGGGCGCGCAGGCTGAGCGCGAAGCCGCGATCGAGCCCCTGCCCCGCATAGGTCGTCGATACCTTGCCGGTCGCGAGCTGCGTCGTCAGGTCATTGAGCTGACTGCGCAGGTTGAGGATCGTGGTGCCGATATAGGAAGTTCTGCCGCTTACGCCGTCGATCGACATGTTACCCTCACGTGAGCTGCAGCAGCGCGTCGTACATCTGCTTGATCGACGACATCACGCGCGCGTTGGCGGAATAGGCGTTCTGCAGCGACAGCAGATGCGCCATCTCCTCGTCCATGTTGACGCCGGAGGTCGAGTCCATCTTGGTTTGGAGCGTATTCAGCACGACGTCCTGACCATCGGCCAATTGCTTGGCCGCCGTCGCCGATTCGCCCTGCTGGCTGATGAACTGCTTGGCAAAGTTCAACAGCGTGCCGGTGAACGGCGCGCCCGACGTGCCGAGGCCGGTCTTCGGCGAATAGCTGTACGACGCGTTCGACAACTGGTTCAGAATGAGGTTGGCGCGCGTGGTGTCGCCGGCCGGCGTCTGCGGATTGGTCGCGTACACGACCATGCGCGAGGGGTCGCCGACCAGGGCGGTGTTGACGCTGATGCGTGCGGCAAGGCCGGTCGACTGCGAGCCGTTTGCCGTGATCGCGCCGGTGTAGAGCCCGCCATTGTCGGTGAACAGCGGAAGCTGCGGATCGCCCGACGTCAGCGACGAAACGGTTGACGTGACCGATGCCGCGGTCACATCGGCCTTGTTGGCGGCGCCGTCGTCGAGCACGCGCAGCGTCGACCCGGAGGGATTGGAGAATTGCAGGCCGGCTCCGCCGAGCGCGCCGTTGAGCTGCGACAGCACCGAGCTCATGCCGCCGGAGAAATCCACACCCAGCACCTCGTCGTTCGGATTGACGGTTGCGGTGTTGCTGAGCGGCAGCACGCTCGGATCGTCGACGCGGACGATCGACAGATTGTGCGTGATGCCGGTGGTGTTGTCCTTGTAGGAGACGTGGATGGTGTTGCCGCTCTGCAGCCCCGAGAGATCGAGGTCGAAGCCGGACTGCGCTCCCGCCGTCGCCGCGGTGCCGGCCGTCGTCTTGTCCGATAGCGCGCTCGACATCGCGGCGGCGAGTTGGTCGATCTGCGTCTGGGCTTGCGCCAGCGTGTTGTCGCGCAGCTCGAGATAGGCGGCGATCTTGCCTGACCGGATCGAGTTGGTCGACACCATGTCATAGGTGCCGCCATGCGGGAAATTGATGGTGATGGTGCCGACGGTGCTCTTGGTCGGGTCGGTATTGTACTGCGTGTTGGGCGTCATCGTGCCCTGGGCATTGAAACTGAGCGTCGCCGCCTCGGTGCCGACCAGCTGCACGCCGGAATTGGTGAACACGGTCACCTGGTTCTGGCTGTTGGTGACGGTGCGGATGTCCATCAGCTGCGAAAGCTGGGTGACGTAGCGATCGCGCTGATCGAGCAATGCCGCGGTCGAGGCGTCCTGCGTGCCGCCGGTGGCCTGCAGCTGGACATTGAGGCGCGCGATCTGCTGCATCGCATTGTTGGCCGTGGTAACGGAGTCGCTGATGCCGGCCTCGGCGTTGGCGCGCAGCGACTGGATTCCCTGCGAGGTCGCGTTGAGCTGCTGCGCCATCGATTGGGCGGCATTGACGACGCCGATCCGGGCCGACTGCGAGTCCGGGCTGGTCGACAGCCCCTGCACTGCGGTCAGGAACTTGTTGTAGGCGTCCTCGATCGTGCCGGTGGAGTCGGGATTGCCGTAGACGCCCTGCAGATTGGCGAGGAAGCTCGAGCGGACGTCAGCGTAGGACGCGCCCGACGTCTCGGTGCGAAGCTGGGTCTGCAGGAATTCGTCGAGCTGGCGGTTGACGCCGGTGATGAGAACGCTCGACCCGAACTGGCCGGTGGTGCCGGTATCCTGGTTCAGCGTCTTCCTGACGTAGCCCGGCGTCTCCGCGTTGGCGACGTTCGACGACACGAGTGAGAGCGAGGCCTGCGTGGCGCGCAGGCCCGACATCGCGGTGGAAAGGGCTTGGCTCAAACCCATGATGTGTACTCGCCTTTACTTCTTCACACGTTCATCGCTGCGATCAGCGCACGACGTTCAGGAGGTCCTGCACCATCGAATTGGTTGTCGTGATCACCTTGGTGTTGGCCGAATAGGCCTGCTGGGTCACGATCAGCTTGGTGAACTCGTCGGCGATATCGGTGTTCGAGCTCTCGAGCGACGAACCGACGATGGTGCTGCCGCCCTTGCCGAACAGCGCGCCACCGGACTCGTCGGTTGCCTCGAACGCGCCGCCGTCGATACGCTTGAGGAAGTTGGTGCCGTTGAAGGTCGCCACCGAGATTTCGGCGAGGTCGATGTTGCGGCCGTTGGTGTAGTTGCCGACGATGCGGCCGTTGGTCGAGACACTGACCGACTGCAGCTGGCCGGCCGGGAAGCCGTCCTGCTGAATCTGGTTGACCTGCACGTTGCCGTTGGCGTCCGCGAACTGGGTCACGCCACCGGAGCCGAAATTGATCACGGGGCTGCCGAGCGACACGCCGTTGACGACGGCATTGTTGAGCGCGACCGAGGAGATCGCCGGCGACATCTGGCCGTTCGAGGCGAAGGTGAAGTTGATGTTGGCGTTCTGCCAGGAGACCTGCGTGCCGGTTGCATTGGGATTGACCTGATAGAACAGGTTCCAGCTATCGGTATGTCCGGAGCCGAGCGAGGAGCTGTCGGTCTTGGCCCAGCGGAATTGCAGGTTCACCGGCGCGCCCGACACGTCGTAGGCCGTGACGGCGCCGCCCGAGACGGATTCGTTCAGGAAGGTCGAGTTGTCGTTGCCGACGACCTGGCCGGTGCCCACGGTGCCGCCGCCGCCGCGGGTCGCAACCGCCGAGCCGGTGAAGCCGAGCGCCGCAAGCGCGGTCGAGTTCGAGCTCGTCACGTTGAGGTCGGCCGACGTTCCGGAGTGCAGGGTGATCTTGCCGCCGCTGATCGTCGATGGCGTCGCGGTACCGGTAATCGAGTCGATCTTGGCGAGCAGCGTCCCGATGCTGTCGGTGACGTTCAGCTGGTTGCCGGTCGCCCCCGAAGCGACGAAGGTGATGACGGTGCCGTTGACCGTGATCGTATCGGCGGGCACGACCGGCGGGCCGGCCGAGCCGGCGCTGAAGCTGGCATTGATCGAATCGCTGCCCGCGGCGCCCGAAAGCAAGGTCGCGGCGGTATTGGCGACCGACGGCGTCGCCTTGTTGTTTTGCGCGGTGCCGGTGACGGAAGAATCGGTATACGGCGCGGCCGGCGTGCCCAGCACCAGCGGGTTATGTCCGGCGCTGAACGCGCCCGGCCGGATCAGCTCGGAGCCCGGAACCGAGGTGTCGTGCGCCGTGGTCAACGGATAGGACGCGAGGTTGGCGCGATAATCGATCTTGGTGGTCTGCTGCGCCGGCAGGAAGTCGTTCTTGAACCGCAGCGTTTGCGGCGACGAGCCCGAGGGGTTGCCGGTGGTCGGATCGATCGGCACGCCCTCGAGATAATAGCCGGCGCCGTTGACGAGGTAGCCGTCCTTGTTGAGCTGGAAATCGCCGCGGCGGGTGTAGCGGTCGACGCCGTCGAACACCGGCGAGCCGTCGGTGAAGCCGCCCGGCTTCTGCACCGCAAAGAAGCCGTTGCCGTTGATCGCCATGAAGGTCGCGACCGACGCCGACTGCACGTCGCCCTGCACCGAGTTGGTCGAGCGCGACTGCGCCGTGACGCCGCCGGCGAGCTGCGCGGTCAGCGCGGTCTGCGGAACGAGGTCAAGAAAGGAGGTATCGATGCGCTTGAACGCCGTGGTCTGCGAGTTGGCGATGTTGCCGGAGATGTTCTCGAGCGCGTACGACCCTGCGCGCAAGCCACCGACCGCCGTCGTAAGAGCGCCGAAGATACCCATGACATGTTCTCCAATTCGATTCCCGGCGGCTGGCAATCACAGGAACGGCCGCATCGGCGGAGCATGTCGCAAAGGTCGTGCCACGAAACGAAACGTAACAAAATCATGCGCTTGAAAAAAAAGCCCCGGCCGTTTAACCGGGGCACAATTGCCGGGCAGGCAACAATTGCCGGGACGGGAGCGCAGTTCTGACCGCGCTCCTTCCCTTCTGTTCTGACGCGCTTACGCGCGTCAGGTCGCCGAGGGTGCGGCCGGGTGAAACACCAGCGCAAAACCGTCCATGCAGTAGCGCAGCCCGGTCGGCTTCGGACCGTCGTCGAAGACATGGCCGAGATGGCCGCCGCAGCGGCGGCAATGCACCTCGGTGCGCAGCATGCCGAAGGTGCGGTCCGACGTCGTGCCGACAGCATTGTCCAGCGGCTTCCAGAAGCTCGGCCAGCCGGTGCCGCTCTCATACTTGGTCTCGGACGAGAACAGCGGCAGGTCGCAGCCGGCGCAGGCAAACGTGCCCTTGCGGTGCTCCTTGAGCAGCGGGCTCGATCCCGGCCGTTCGGTGCCCTCCTGGCGCAGGATCTCATATTGCTGCGGCGTCAGCTGCGCGCGCCATTCGGCGTCGGTCTTCTCGATCTCGAATTTCTCGGCGGCCTGCGCCGGCGAGGCGCGCAGCCAGCGGAAGGCGGCGAAGCCGAACAGGCCGGCGACGGAAGCAAGCAGGATACGGCGATCGAACATCAATCATCTCCGATGCGGGCGGCCAAAGCTGGCGAACAGCATTGGCAAACTGGGCTCGTGACCAAATACGAACCCCGCCGCCAGACGTTACATCCGCCCGTCGGAGATCCGCTCACTTTCTTGCGAGGGATGGGCAGACGGCGGCTCGCCGTCCTCAGCCTGCCGGGGCGCGGGCGGCGGCGCCGGCCCCACGGACGACGGCGGCGGGCGGCGGGGCGCCGGTCCCCGGGTTCCCGCCTTGAGATTGGCCTCGGCCAGCCGCGCCTCGCGGCGGCGCTCCTTCGCCCGAGCACCCTCGCGGTAGCGCGCCAGCACGCCCGACGCGGATGCGGCACCCCTCGCCCACAGGCTGATGAAATGACCGGCGATGCGGCCGGTGGTGCCGCCGGCCCAGACCAGCTCGAACGGCGAAAACAGCCGCCAGCGGTCGTCGCCCCACAGGATGCTGCGCGCGATCAACTGCCCGGCGAGCGCCGAGGTGTTGAGCCCCTGCCGGCCGAAGCCGCTCGCTACCCACAGGCCCCTGCGCAACTGCCCGATCTGCGGCATGCCATGCACGGTGACGCCGACCGCGCCACCGAACGTGTCGGCGATCGGAACCTTGCCGAGCTGAGGAAACACCGTGGCGATGCGGCGCTGCACCGCCGCACCAAGCCGCTCCGGCCGCGCGTTCCAGGTGGTTTCGGGACTGGCCCACAACAGGCGATCGCCATCGACGACGCGGAAATGGTCGATGCCGTCGCTGTCGACGACCGAACCGGAGAAGGCGATCGCCTCCGCCAGCCGTTCCCCAAGCGGTTCGGTCAACGCCGCGTAGCGCCACACCGGCAGCAGCGTGTCCGACAAGCGCTTCAGCGGCGCGCCGAGATGGATATTGCCGGCGAGGACAATATGGTTGGCGCGCAGTCGCGCCGTCGGCGTCACGATGCGTTTGCGGATGCCCGAAAAATCGATGCTGACGACCGGCGTCTCCTCGAAGATCCGCACGCCCGCCCGCATCGCCAGCGCGGCGAGACCGTGCACATATTTGCGGCCGTCGATCTGGAACGCCTTCGGATAATAGATGCCGTGGAAATAGCGCCCGGTCCTCAGCACGCTGCGCACGCGATCGACCTGCCAGCCTTCGACTTCGGTGGCAAAATCCTCGCCCAGCGTCTGCAGGCGGCTGATCAGCGCTTCGCCGACATCGACATTGGAGACCTCCAGCACGCCGTCGCTCGCCCTGATGCCCGGGATCAGGTCCTCGGTGGCGGTGGCGCGGACGTAATCGGCGCCCTCCTTCGACAGCGCCCACAATTCGCGGGCATCATCCAGGCCGACGCGCTCGATCACATCCGATATCGGCAGGCCGAAACCCGGCATCACGGTGCCGAGATGGTGGCCGGAGGCGTTCCAGCCGACCTGGCGGCCCTCGAGCACGGCGACGCTGGCGCCAAGCCGCGCCGCCTCGCGTGCCACGGTCAGGCCGGCCAGCCCCGCCCCGACCACGCAAATGTCGACGTCGAGATCGAATGCCAGACGGTCGCGGGACGGCGAGGCCGCCTCATCGGGGCCGTCTGCCGCACTTGTGGAAGTCTCGCTCATGTCGTTTCTTACGAACCGCTGCGGCGCTTGTCACCTTGTCCAGGGCATGCGCCTGTAGAATTAATTCGACCAGACCGAATCGAGATGGAAGTCCATGCGCCGTTTGCTGCTGCTGCGTCACGCCAAGACCGAAACCGACGCGCCTTCGGGGCAGGACCAGGACCGTCGTCTCGACGAGCGCGGCCACCGCGATGCGGCGGAGATCGGCGGCTGGATCGCCCGCCACCCGCCCCTGCCCAATCTGGCGCTGGTATCGCCGGCGGCCCGCACCACGCAGACCTGGGAGATCGTGCGCGAGGCACTGAAGGGTGCCGGACCTGCGCCGAAAGTCGAATTCGTGCCCGAACTCTACGGCGCCGATCCGGCGCATTTGCTCACCGCGATCCGGATGGCCTCGGCCACCGACCCGAAGCGGCTGATGCTGATCGGCCATAATCCCGGCATGCACGAGCTCGCGCTGACGCTGACCGGCAGCGGCGACGAGGCTGCCAAGCGCGCGCTTGGCGACAATTTGCCGACCTCGGGGCTCGCCGTCTTCGACTTCGCGACCGACGACTGGAACGACGTCTCCTTCCGGCGCGGCAAGCTCGTGCTGTTCGTTAGCCCTAAACTGTTGAAGCAGGCCTCGCGCGGCTAACGCAAGCGGACAACGCAGCTCTGCCATGCTATATTGATGTCGGCGCGACAGGGGGACCGGTTCGCGGCGACACGACAAGCTACCGAAGAACAAGAAGGCGCGCGTCCCGGCACAGGGACCAAACGGCTCCAGACCAATCGCGGACAGGAGGCGCAGATGTACAAGTCCATTCTCGTGCCGATCGACCTCGCCGATACCGATCTGGCGAAGCCTGCGATCGCAACCGCTGCGACGCTGTCGCAAACCTGGAACGGCGCGGTGCGTCTGCTCAACGTGCTGCCGATGACGCCGGTGATGCTCGCCGAATATGTCCCGGCGGATTTCGACAGCCAGCAGCGTGAAACGTCGGAGGAAGCGCTTGCGATCGTCGCGCGCGAATCCGGCATCGCGCCCGGGCGCATCTCCGGCGTGGTCCGCCAGGGCGGCATCTATCACGAGATCCTCGAAGAGGCCGCGAACATGAAGGCCGACCTGATCGTGATGACCTCGCACCGCCCGGCGATGCGCACCTACTTCCTCGGCTCCAATGCCGGGCACGTCGTGCGCTACGCCAAATGCTCGGTGCTCGTGGTGCGGCACTAACGCGGGATGAGTTCTGGGGCCGTCGCAGGCGGCGCTGCCAAAATATCGAAAACAACCCCATGCAAAGTAGCCGGCCGCCGCCGGCGCTCGACCAGGCGACTTGACACGTCGCGCAACTCAGGGATATATTTCTAATATTCCGAAATTGCGCATACGTGCCCTTCCCCACGCATCGCGGGCGAGAGAGGGAACGCGCACTATTTGCGACCGCGGCCCAATCTCATCCTGCTTTAATAATAACTTATGTGAAAGATCAGGCGGCGCGACTAACATACGTTAGTTGCAGAACAATTTGGCGGTACTTGTCGGAACCGCGTTAGAGCCACGGCGGTTGTAGATTTTATCGGGCGGGTTTTGAGGCGGGATGAGAACGTGAAACAACGAAGACGGGTGAAACAAGTGCACTCACTTGAGGTGCGACTTGCCAATGAGGCTCAGGAATTACGCACACAGGCCAGGCAACTTCCTCCAGGCCCCAAGAGAGAATCCCTGCTCCGTAGGGCCCGGTTCGACGAGACCGCGGCACACATGACGGAGTGGTTGACATCCTCCGGATTGCAGACACCGAAGTAGGGCGACCGTAATGGCCATCTATCGACTATTGAAAAACAGCCAGTTGAATCCGATAGAGGTCGATCGTATCGCAGCGGCTTACGACCACGCGCTACGTATCCTTTGTGTCAAGGATCGCGACGATCCACTAACGGAAATGGTCGCCAAGAAGATCATCAAGATCGCGCAAACGGGCGTACATGACCCAACGGACATTTCAGCGTTGGCAATCAAAGAACTGGAAATCAGGTAGAGTCCTAGGAACGGTCATCCCAAACCCACAGACCAAGGCCGCGTCACTGGCTCATCTTTCCGTCTGTGGCAAGACAACAGCATAAGGTAGATTGATGCCCCTTACGCCGTTTATGACAAAGCTTTCCTCTCGGATGACGCTACCGATATCAGATCAGCACGCCCTCTTTCGGGCGGCTTCTGCGCCGCGTCACGCGCTAAAAGGTGAATGCTTGATCGAAGAAGGCGCGGAATTATCGTCGCTCCTTATTCTTTGCAGTGGCATGGCGAGAGCGGTGCGCACATTCTCTGACGGGAATCAGCAAATTGTCTCGGTGTTCGTGGATGGAGATACGCTCAACGCCGGTGAGATCGTGTTTCGTCAATCCCGAAAAGCGGTCTACGCCCTCACCGCGGCGATCTATCTTTCAATTCCACTGCGCGAGTTGAACGCGCTAATGGATAGTAGTCCGGCGGTCGCGCGTGCGCTCTGGTTGGAGACAGCCGCCCAGGCCGCGATTCAGCAGGAATGGATGGCCTGGCTTGGACAGCGCGCGGCTCAAACCAGGCTGGCGCATTTCCTGTGCGAAGTGTCGCACCGATTGCAGCTCAGTGGACGCGACGCGCACGCAACCTGCGAGTTTCCGCTGACCCAGCGCGATCTTGCAGACACTCTCGGGTTATCGTCAGTGCACGTCAATCGGACACTGCAGACCTTGCGGAGCCAGGGCCTGATTGAGCTTACCCGCAGCCAGCTGACGATTTTGGACAAAGAGGGGCTTTACGCGATCGGGGAATTCGACCCCCAATACCTCGATGGACTGAAGCTTGTCGACGAAGGAGCGAACTGATGCCCCGTTTCTTTATCAACCACACCTCACCGAGCGAGATTTGTGTGGACCACATCGGGGTTGAGTTTTCCTCGCTCGAGGCTGCCTATCTGGACACCTGTGAAGCCGCACTTGCCATCGCATTTGAAAAGCTGCATGAGCGACAGGATCCGACAAGGGATGCATTCGAAATCATCGATGAAAAGCAAAACTTGCTGATGCAAGTGCCGTTTTCCGAAGTGCTGCGGCCGGCGGCGATGACAACCAAGCAGGCAAACACCTTAGCGTTCGAAAATTGCCGCCGCCAAATCGCCCGGAGCGAACGGTTGAAAGACGATATTCGCGCCGAGTTGACAAGGACAAGAGGAATATTCGACGCCATTCGTGCGAATCTCTCCCCTCTCCGTCCGGTATAACCGACATTCGCTGCTTTGCCCGCTAAGATGAACGGTTGCGCTGACATCGGCCGCGGGTGGCGGCCCCGCTCGTATTGCGCTGGGCGTCGTCCCAAACGTTCCCCGGCCCCGAGACTGTCATAGGTTAGCGACGGGCCGCGGAACGCGCATTAGCATGCTTGGCTAGAAAGCTGGGTCGCTCACCGTGAAGAAAAAAAGAAAACGCTACCGAATGGTTGAACCCCTTGAGGTTCGCCTGCAGAGATTTGCTGACGAGGCGCGGGCGTCGGCACGCGCAACGCCGGCCGGTAACGAGCGAGATCTCCTGCTAAGAAAGGTCGAGCAGACCGAGAACGCATTGGAAATGAACAGTTCGCTAGGTGGACGTCATGCGCCAAGGTGATGGAACAGATCGGCAGCCAAGGCTCGGCTGGTGGAACGAAACGACCGAAGAAAAATTTGACCGTCGCACTCTCGCGAATATGAATCTTGCACTGGACCGCGTCTGCGAGAATGTTCCCTATGGCGAGGACCATGTCGTCCGGAAACGTGTCGCTGAACAGATCATCAAATGCGCGACGAGCGGCAAGACGGCGCTCGGCGAACTGACCGATGCCGGCCAACGCGCCCTAATCAGCCTCGGCTGCGCGGCTAATAGCGAATCCCGCCGGCGCTAGACTCATTCGTTCGCGCTGAAGAGATCAACGCGGGCGCCGCCGTCCCTCACCGCCACATTGTAGGCGCGTCGTGCAGAGCGTCGCGGCCCGCTTTCCTAAGATCGTCAATCGACCATTCGCCGCTTCTTGCAACGTCCAGTATCCTGGAAGCAACGCGGGTTCGTGTCGATGATTCCAGCACGGGCACCTGTTCGCAAAGTTCTGCGAGGACTGCGCGCAACACCACGGTCGTGTCGGGATCGAACATGGAAGCCCCCTTGAAATCCGAGACCATGTTGGCGCGAACTAGCGATTGCCGACCTTACATATGTTAAGGTTGCGAAAATTTTGGGAGCCATCCCCTCCACGGGGCGGGGCTATCGTCCAACGCGAGCCCTGCTCGCAGGCATTTGCACCATCCATCGCAACCCGTCCGGTGCGAGGTCAGCCTGCACGGTAGCATCGAGCGAACGTGTAACCATCTGGTCGGTGACAAAATGGCCAAAGCCCTTGCGGGTTGACGGTTTTACGGCAGGTCCGCCTGTCTCTTGCCATTCCAATTTAAAGACTTCCGACGCACCATTTCCGCCCACGAAACTCCAACGAAGAACGATCTTTCCGTTCGGTGTTGACAGCGCGCCATACTTCGATGCGTTGGTCGCGAGCTCATGCAGGGCCAGCCCGAGCGTCTGGACGGTTTCGGCGGTCATCGTAACCGGCGCCCCCGCCATCTTGAGCCGCGTGGAGTCGGAGCCAACGAACGGAGCGAGCTGCGCTTCGATCAATCTGTCAATCGAGACGCCTTTCCACTGTTGATCGATGAGCAATGCGTTGGACTGGGCCAATGACTGCACCCGCGCCCCAAACTGCTCCTCGAAGTCAGCCAGAGAGTCGCTGGTGCGCACAGTCTGGCGCGCCATCGCTTGAATGACCGCAAAAAGATTATTGGTGCGGTGCTGAAGTTCCTTCATCAGCACCTGCAGATGATCGTGCTGCTGCTTTTGTTCGCTGACGTTGTTGAACGTCATCACGACGCCGGAGATGACGTTGGCGACGGTGCGGTAGGGCCTTATCCGCATCATGTAGGCCGCGCTCTCGTCTTTCAGATCGAGCTGATGCTCGACGATCTCCAGAGTGCGCTGGACCTTCCTGACGTCCTCGCGGAGTTGATCATAGGAAAGCAGCGACACGATATCGGTCACCGGCCGGCCGCGATCGCCTTCGCGCAGTGAAAACACCTCCCTCGCTGCCGGCGTGAAATTCCGGATGCAGAGTTCGTCGTCGAGAAAGATGGTCGCGATTTGCGTGCTGTCGAGAAGATTCTGCAGGTCGTTGTTGGCTTGCATCAGCAGATCGTTCTTGCCGTGCAGCTCGTTGTTGATGGTTTGGAGCTCCTCGTTGACGGACTGCATTTCCTCCTTGGCCGTTTCCAGTTCCTCATTGGACGATTGCAACTCCTCGTTCACCGACTGAAATTCCTCAGTCACGGACTTCATGTTTTCGATCTGGCTTTCCAGCTCGTCGCTGGTCGCCTGATGTCGGATTTGTAAGGCGTGCAATTCCTGCTGGAGCGCCTCAACGTCCCGTTTGGTGGCCGGCGCATCGTCCTCGGGCACTTGTTCGCCCTGCGGGCGGCTCGGGCGAAACCCTACCACGACAAGGCCGGGCGGCCTGCCCGCTTCGACGATCGGTTCGACGAGGAGGTCGACCAGCTGGCCCCCTTCGACCTTCAAACTCGCTTCTTCAATTGCTTGGCCGGATGAAAAGGCACGCTCTACGGCGTGCCGCACCCGAGTCCGCACGCTCCTCGCCAAATTCGCAAACAAATCCAGGCTCGCGTTGCCCTCCGAAGGCTCGAGATAGCGGCCGGTCTCGCCGCCCGAATACCGCACGATGTTGTGGTGGCGATCGATGACGAAATAGGCTGGAGAGTGCTTCGCCATGACGCGGCGAGCGCTCTTGTCGATCTGATCCTCGATGCGGGCAGTAGCAACTTTGATGGCTGCGCCGCTGCCTGCCTGAGGCAGAAATTCCGGCAACGCCGCCCGCACGCTGTCGTGTCGTTGCAGAATACGATGCTTCTTGTCGGCGGCGCGAAACAGCCGTGATTCTCGGCTGATGCTTTCCGACGGCCCGATAAAGAGATAGCCGCCGGGTCGCAGCGCATAATGGAACGTCTGCATGACGCGGTGCTGAAAGTCGTTGTCCATGTAGATCAGCACGTTGCGGCAGGAGATCAGGTCAATTCTCGAGAATGGAGGATCCCTGACAAGATTGTGCTCGGAGAAGACGCACATTTCGCGAATGGCATGCACCGGAATGTAATCTTCGCCATCCCTCACGAACCAGCGCTGCAGCCGCTCCGGCGACAAGCCATCCATCCGCCGGTACCGCGCCGTACGTGCGAACGTGATGGCTTGTGGATCGATATCTGTTGCAAAGATGGTGACCTTGGCCTCGCTGCGATGGGCCGCGAGCACTTCTTGCAAAAGCACGGCAAGGGAATAGACCTCCTCGCCGGTCGCGCAACCGGCAACCCAGACCCGGATTGGATCGTCGGCGTCTCTCGCTGCGAGCAGCGACGGCAGAAAATTCGCCTTAAGCGCCTCAAACGGCTCTTCGTCGCGGAAAAACTGCGTAACACCGATCAACAACTCACGAAACAGCGCGTCACCCTCTGACGGCTCACGGCGCAGATGTTCAGCATATGCGGGAACGGCTTCGATCTGCAGTATCTGCATTCGGCGTTGTATCCGCCGGATCAGGGTGTTTTGCTTGTAACCGCTGAAATCATGCTTGAGGCGTTTTCGGAGCAGCGCGGTAATCGTGGTCAGGCTTTCGCGGATATCCTCGCGGGCCCCGTCAGCACCCTTCTGCTCCTCGACCTTTGCCAGATAGGCCTGGTGCTCAAGAACCTTCGCCGGCAGGCTCTCGACCGAGGCGACACAATCGACAAGTCCCGTCGCCGCGGCGCTACTCGGCATTCCCATCATGGCGGTTTCGTCGAATTCCGCCTGGGCAAGAGTAAAGCCGCCATATTCCTTGATCGCCTTGACTCCGAGCGACCCGTCACTGCCGACGCCCGACAAGATTATGCCGACCGCGCAATCCTCCTGACTTTCCGCCAGAGATGCGAAAAACGTATCGATCGGGCGGCGATACTCCCGGGGAGGTACCGGCGTCGCAACTCGCAGCACATCGCCTTCGAGCGTAAGCGTCGCATTCGGCGGAATTACATGAATCTGGTTGGGCACCAACACTACGTGATCCTGCGCCTCCACCACTTCCATGGCGGTGTGTGGCCGCAGCAAATCTACCAGCAGGCTATTGTGGTCGGGATCGAGGTGCTGAACCAAGACAAAGGCCATGCCGGTATCGGCAGGCATATGATCGAAGAAACTTCTGAACGCGGTTAGTCCGCCGGCCGATGCCCCAATGCCCACTACGAGCGAGGGCGGACGTCTTCGCGCGAGATTTGCTTTATCGCCGGCAATGTCCGATTGCTTCTCTTCCATGTTTTCCTCGGCCGCGGCAAGGAATTCCGCGCGGTGCAAGCCGCAATGGATCCTGCCCCTTGACGTCCGGTTCCCACACTAAGCCTTTGCTAAACCTGATAGAACAGAAAAGCCAGAGCGAGGCGCAAAGTTCCCGCCAAGACGGCTGCGGCCAGCCAGGTCTTCCGGGCAACGCGAAGCCAGTCCTGAGACAAAACCGGTTCCCTTCCAGATGAAGCGTCGCAGTTGCTCCAACGCCCGGCGATTGCCCTCGGCGACACGCGCCCTATTTGCGGCCGCAGCCTAATCTCATCCTGCTTTGATCTGACACGGGATGTGGACTCATCAACGCGCAGCCACAGCGGCGGGTAACATTCTGGACTTGTGTCGGCTTTCGAACAATTGAGGACGAAGTTAGCGCCTTTTCGATCAAAGCGACGGGCGCAATTGACCCCATCGGCGACATGCGAGGCGAAGTCTGCTATCATGCAACGCGGGTGCGGGGAGTCTAGCTGAACGAGATGGCCCGCATGTTCGACCTCTTGAGTGATGTCTTTGAGACCATCAGGCTCAAAGGAACACTTTATTTCCGTACTGACTATTCGCCACCTTGGGCCATTACCGTTCCGGCATACGAGCAAGCGGCGCGGTTCCATTTTGTGATCCAGGGCTGCTGCCATGTGAGCCTTCCGTCCGGCCGCAATATCGTTCTTGAACCAGGCGATGTCGTATTGATTCCCCGCGGTCGGGGGCATGTCCTTGCCGATCGTCTAGGCCGGGCACCGGCGCCGCTGGAACGCGTGATCCAAGAATCGGGTTACGACGGCAAGGGCGCGTTCGTGATTGGCAAGGGCGACCCTCAGGCCACGACGCAAATGGTTTGTGGTCACCTGGGCTTTTCGCAGGGTGCCGATCATCCGCTGCTTGGCGCATTGCCCGAAGCAATCCTGATAACCCAGCCCGACCGCGGTCGTTATCCGCTGCTTGACGAGACACTGGGCCTGGTTGCGCGGCGAGCATTGAGTGACGAGGTCGGTGCCGCCGCTTCGATCGCGCGTCTGTCGGAAATCTTTTTTATCGAGGCTGTGCGGGCAAGCGTCGAACGTCATCCGCCACTGGCCAACGTCATGACCGCGATGACGGATCTTCATATCGGCCGCTCTCTTGAACTGGTGCACAAAATGCCCGGCGATCCATGGACGGTCGAAACTCTCGCCAAAGCAAGCGGCATGTCGAGGAGTCGCTTCGCGGAGCGGTTTACGGAACTCGTCGGTGTTGCGCCTATGGCTTATGTCACGGAATGGAGATTGCAAAAGGCTTTGGCCAGGCTCGGCAGTTCCAAAGCAAGCGTGAAAGAAGTTGCAGCTCAGGCCGGATACCAATCGGCCGCCTCCTTTGCGCGGGCATTTTCCCAACGCTTTGGAATTCCTCCGACCGATACTCGTGGTCTTGAATCGTCATAAGTTTGCATATCGTCCCAACTGTCTTGCAGACAGTCCGTACTTTGTTCGCGTGTCTTGCTCCTGCCTCCTGCGCGATCCTAGGTGAGTGGTGTTGCGAACAGTCGCCACTCAAACCAAAGGAGTCGATCGTGCAAATCACTCAACAAGCCAACCAGCCCTCTACTCGCTTCGATCCCAGGTTCGTCACCAAGACGCTGCACGCTTACCTGGACTATCCTGTTGCTGCGAGCTTGATCGCCTTGCCCTTCGTACTCGGACTCGGCGGTTCAAATGCTTCGGCAAAATGGATCGCTGTCGTCACTGGCGTGGCGGCGATCGTTTTGACGTTCTTCACGGATCACGGGACGGGCGTCATCCGGATTATCCCGTTCTCATTCCATGTCGCGGTTGATGCTCTCGTCGGCATCATCTTCGTGACGGTGCCGTTTGTCCTCGGCTTTACCGGTCTCGATGCCTGGTACTACTGGGCGAACGGCGGGGCGCTGTTGGCGGTGCTCTGCTTGCAGAAGTCCGACGCGATGCCGATGCGGACCGCAAGCGCTTGAAGTCCACTTGCTCCAACGCTGCAACATTTCCAGCAAAGAGACAGATGACTCGGGAGAAATAACCATGAAGGCAATTGTGGTAACGGACCAGGCTGCGGGAAAGGCCGGGATGAAGCTGGCGGAGCGGCCCAAGCCGCAGGCAGCGATAAACGACGTCGTCGTTCAGGTTCATGCGTCGGGATTCGTCGGGACTGAGCTGGAGTGGCCCTCGACCTGGACCGATCGCCTCGACCGGGATCGAACACCGTCGATCCTCGGGCACGAGCTGGCCGGAGTGGTCACCGCTCTCGGCTACGGCACGACGGGGCTGTCGTTGGGACAGCGAGTGCTCGGCCTCGCCGACTGGTATCGCGACGGCACCCTGGCGGAGTATGTAGCCATGGAGGCACGCAACCTCGCGCCGCTCCCGGGCGACGTCGATTTCACGGTGGGCGCGAGTCTGCCAATCTCGGGCCTCACGGCGTGGCAGGGACTGTTCCAGCACGGCCGCCTTCGGGCGGGCAAGAGCGTCCTCGTGCACGGCGCGGCCGGCGCAGTCGGTTCGATGGTGACGCAGCTCGCACGAGAGTTCGGCGCCCACGTCATCGGCACCGGACGCGCTGCAGACCGTCAGAAGGCGCTCGACTTCGGCGCGCAGGAATTCGTCGACATCGAGAACGACGCCTTGGAAGACGTCGGCGGCGTCGATTTGGTGTTCGATCTCATCGGCGGCGACATCGGGAAGCGATCCGCGCGTCTGGTTCGAGCCGGAGGAACGCTGGTGTGCGTCGTTGGGCCATGCGAGGCACGGCCCGCCGACGGCCAGGCAGTCGACTTCGTTGTCGAGTCTGATCGTGCCCAGCTGAGTGAGATCGTCCAGCGGGTGCGGGACGGACGACTGCGGACGAACATCGGCACCGTGGCGATCCTCGACGATGCCGTCGCTGCTCTCAATCCGACCAAGCGGATCAGCGGGAAGACGATCATCCGCGTTCGTCCCTGAGCGACACACGCCCATTGATCCACGCAGCCGGCTGGCGCGCGTCTCATACAGCGAAAACACTCCCGTACTTCAACCTATCCCTTCACCCACAGGAATCACCATGACCGACGGAATCCCCACGAGCGACGGAATCACCATGACCAATGCCGTCATCGAATGCATCCTGAGCCGCAGCGCCGCCAAGTACTACGACCCCGATGCCACCTTGAGCGACGACCAAATCCGCGAGCTGGTGCGAATCGGCACCACCGCGCCGACGTCCTTTCACTTGCAGAATTGGCGCTTCGTCGCCGTACGTACGTCTGAAGCCAAGGCTCGGTTGCGTCCGATTGCCTGGGATCAGCCTGCGATCACCGAAGCCGCCGTTACCTTCATCGTCTGCGGCCAGTTGGCCGATGCAAGCGTAATACCAGGGCGCCTGGCACCGTTGGTGGAAGCGGGCATCATGCCGGCAAAGATGGTGCCGGATTGGGAGATCCCCGCACGCGATCTGTATATGGAGTACCCCCAGCGCCAACGCGACGAAGCAGTACGCTCCGGCACCTTCGGCGCGGCGGCGATGATCTATGCGGCCCGCTCGCTGGGCCTGGGTTCGACGCCGATGATCGGTTTCGATGCCGAAGCAGTGCACCGCGAGTTCGAACTGGCCGAGGACGAAGTGCCGGTCATGCTGTTGTGCGTGGGGTCGGTCCGTGCGGGAAACTGGCCGCAGAAGCCGCGCCGTCCGGTGGCCGATGTGCTGGAACTCGCATAGTTGCGGAGTCCGGCCTTAGCAGGCGAATTATGGTGACAGTGCACTCAATTCCCGATGATCAATCGTCCTACGACGCGGATAGCTTGGGCCTGCGTTTGCCAAGCGAGTCAATTGAGTGCGCTGTCACCGGTTCGGCTGCAAGGGTGGCTCCCTTAGCTGTCCTCAAGCGTTACCCTGCAGAAGGTCCCCAACCCTTTCGAGCCGCCGTGCGGGATCGAGGGTCGCGAGCATCGAGTTCTTCAGCTGTCTTCCGTTCACTGAATATTCAGCACCTGCTGTGCTTGCAGTTGACGATCAGACTTAATGCAACTCAAAAGATGGTTGCCGGAATCGGCAAGCGGACCGGGGATATGGCTGAGTTTGGACGCAGGCAATACGATACGACCAGCATTCCCTCCGGTGCAGAAACTCCCGACCGGACGAAGTGGCTTGTCTGGGGCGCCGTTGCGATTGCGCTGATCGCAGGCTCCTTCCTGAGCTACAAGGCGTTTTATCAATCTGCCGACCCGCTGCTGAAGCACGAATCCTTTGCGGAGAAATTGCAAAGGCATGCCTCTCTCCAGGAACTGCGGGAAAATTACCCGTCTCTCGATAAGAGGACGATTCCGATCGCTTTTGCCGACAGGATCTACAAGATTCCGCGCAACTATTTGGTGGATCTGGATCGATCAAGTGCTGATCCCAAAGAGACTGCGTTCGAAATTTACGTTCTGCTTCCCAATCTGGAGCCTAGAACGGCGAATAACGCTGGAAGGTTCGCAAAGAGCCCGTTCTACGACGGATACGGAGATCAGGTGAATGCAAGGATGCGCGGTGGGCAGGAGGAACTGGACTGGTCGGAACGGAGGCTTCTATGGAATCGTCGGTGCGAGGAGAAAGGCTCGGGCGCTTTTCGTATGGTCGAGTCCGGATATCAATTATGTGAGGCGGCGAATTCTGATCTGTTCCTAAAGGATACGCCCGAAGGCCCTTTGATTTTCGTTTGCGAGAAGGTCACGGTCAAGAAACCTGACTGCACGATTGCGGATCGGACCGGAGCCGGATGGGGCGTTCTCACCTTGCATTTCAGTCGCAAGTACGTCTACCAGGCCGACGAGATAAGGAAGCGGTTTCGTTCGCTTTTGGATTCGTTCGCCGAAAGGTAGGCTGGGTCTGCACAGGCAACTCATGAAGAATAAGCGGTCGGATTTGCAGCTGGCCGCTGACTCGGACGCGGATGGGTCGATTGCTCGCGGACTTGATTTCGCAGTGAAGCGAGAACCGCTCCTGGTCGATAGCCAACCCAAAGTCTTTCTTTGGAACGAGCCGATAAGATCTTCAGGCACGAAGGATTATTTCCATGTACTTCCTGACCGCCTGTCTAATCGTGGTCGTATTGAGTTTCGGGGTATCGTTTCGTCGCGCTGGAATCTTATCGCGGAACTCCAGGGGGGCTGCCCCGGCCCAGCGGCTCGTAGCGCGGCGGCGGGCGCTTTGGCCCGCACTCTGCGCGCTAATTTGCACGCTGCTGGTTCTGATCGGATTTGATCATGTTCAAGATGAGCTTGGTCTCCCCGCGACGAACGATCTCATGATGCTTGGCGCCTCTTTCTCTGGCGGCTGGTTTCTTGGCACCATCGCCGGGATGGATTGGGATTGAAGCGCGATCAAGGCAACTCGACGCGGTTGACCCGTGGCGGACCTGGGGCCGGTGTTTAGCTAGCTCGACCTTCGTGAGAGCCTGTTCAGGTAAAGACCGCACCACGCGAAGACTACGCCGCAAATAAGCGATGCAATCATAACTGCTCCCTTACCGTATCCCAAACTGACCATGACGAACACGACCGGCAGGAGAGCGACGAACACCACGGGGCGGAGTTTTTTGGATCGCCGAATGCGAGCGTCCATCAGTTGGCGCTGCGCCGGCGTGCTCGTCCGAGTCCACGACCCGACCGTCAGGCGGTTGCGCATGGCCGCGATTGCGACAGCAATGGCCAAGAGTCCGAGCGCTATCGGCAGATCGTGGCGGGGGGCAATGCCAGGGAGATACATCAGAAAGACGATCAGGATGAGCGAACCGGTGAGCGGCGCGCCGATAAGGATGTTCCAGACAAGGGCCTGCATAAAGTCCTCCTGGGTTCCTGTTCTACGGCGTTCAGCCGAAATGCCCGTAAACCCCACAGCTAAAATTTTCAGAGACAGTCGCGCCCGTAGTTTCTTGCGTCATCATTGGGAGCACCGCAACGAACGACGCCGACCTCTATCGAGCGCCGAAAAGGGGATTGGTATCTGAGGGAGCCGCAATAGTTAGCGCCTTGGACGAATTCCGCTGTTGGCCCATCGCGACCAATGCAACCGATCACCCGCCTGTCCGCGGTTAGGTTTCGACCAGACCTTACTGCGACAGGTCCACACTGTCGCGATTGCCCTGTGCAGGGGTGAAACGTCTTGCTCACAACCAGTCGGGGCGCTTCTCTTGGTGCCTTTGCTCGTTGAGCCACGTCTCCGCGCCAATCGCATCGGCGGATTGATCGCCTCTTCTCGGTGCGGCGAATTCGCGTTCAGAGTTCGACCACAGCGCATACAAGATCATCACGATGATCATGCCTAATACAATTGACAGTAACCAGTGGTTTACGACGAAGCCCACGATGCCAAAGATACCAAGGATGGCATACCATAGTCCCCAGACCGCGTAGCCGGCTATCGCTTGCACAATGTCCATTAGCATCTCGCGTAAAGGCGAACGGATAGTGGCGGATCAGGGAGGTCTTCCTGACAGGCCAGCATTCTAGAAGACAGCCACAGATTGCAACACCGAAAGACCGGCTCTCGTGAGGTCCGAGGTCCAGCCTGTGGCCGATTACGATATCGGGAGCGGCAGCTCTTCAAGGCCAACCAGAAGCCTCTGAGTCAGTCGGAATAGGTGGCTTTTGACCCGAAGCGTACAAGGATGCGTTCGCTGCGCCGGTTACGTTTTGCAGCAAAGCAAAGCCACGGGCAAAAAGAATGCTGCCAAAACGGTGCTCGCCTAGAGGCGATTCCGTTTTGGCTCGATCCGGTACGCGTCGCGCTCGATGCCGGCGGCGACCAGCGGCGCCCTGTCGGCGGTGACGGGCGGGGAAAACACGAAGCCCTGCACCAGGTCGCAATCGAGCCCACCGAGCACGTCCACTTCGGCCGGCAATTCGGCGCCCTCCGCCACGACGGTCATGCCGAGCCCGTGCGACAGTGCGATGATGCCGCCGAGCAGCTTGCGCTTCTCCGGCGCGGTGGAAATGCCGTCCACGAAGGCGCGGTCCACCTTCAGCCAGTGGAACGGCAGGCGTGTCAAATAGCCGAGCGAGGAATAGCCCGAGCCGAAATCGTCGAGCGCCAGCCGGACGCCGAGACCGGAGAGCGCCGTCAGCGTGCGGCTGATGCGCTGCTCGGTATGATCCACGAACAGGCTTTCGGTGAGCTCGAGGCAGAGCAGCTTCGCCGGAAAGCCGGTCTCAGCCAACACCGCCGAGACGGCCGCATCGAAATCCACGTTCCAGATCTGCGCCGGCGAGACGTTGACCGAGACGGAGCGCGGCGGCAACCCGGCATCGAGCCAGGCGCGGCCCTGCCGGCAGGCCTCGCGCAGCACCCACAGGCCGAGATCGACGATGAGCCCGGAGCTTTCGGCAATCGGGATGAACTCCGCCGGCGAGATTGGTCCGCGCTCGGGATGGGTCCAGCGCAGCAGCGCCTCGAAACTGGTGACGCGGCCGGTCCTCAGATCCACCTGCGGCTGGTAATGGGCCTCGAGGGTGCCGGCCTCAACCGCGTGGCGCAGATGCCGGCCGAGATCGAGCCGTTGATCGACTGCCTGGGCATAGACCGGCTCGAACAGTTGCGCGCGGCCGCGCCCGGCCTCCTTGGCCATGTAGAGCGCGAGGTCCGCGTTGCGCATGGCAGTCTCCGCCGTCGCCCCATGCGCCGGCAGGCGGGCGATGCCGATGGTGGCGCCGACGAAGGCTTCGCCCTCGGCGAGATCGACGGGGACGGACAGCTTGCCGATGAGCCGATCGGCAAGCCCGGTCAGCGCGGCGTCGGACATGCCGCATCCCTCCGCCAGCACCGCGAATTCGTCGCCGCCGAGCCGGGCGATGAAGGCGCGCGGCCCCAGCTCCCGCCGCAGCGCAGCCGCCACCTGGATCAGCAATTTGTCGCCGGCGGCATGGCCAAGGGAATCGTTGACCTCCTTGAAGCGATCGAGATCGATGAGCAGCAGCGCGGCGCGTCGGTCTTGCCGGGTGCAGCCCTCGATCAGGGCGGCGAGCTGGCGCGTGAACAGCGCGCGATTGGCGAGCCCGGTCAAAGGGTCGGTATAGGCGAGCTGCTCGAGTTGGCGCTCGGCCTCCTTGCGCTCGGTGACGTCCTGCACGGTGCCGATGATGCCGATGACCTTGTCGTGTGCGACCTCCGCCTTGCAGATGACAGCCAGATCGCGGGCCGTGCCGTCCGCGTGCAAGATGCGCAGGTCGGTGGCCTCGGTCCTTCGGGTGCGGACCACCCTCCTCTGCAGGTCCTTGAAGCGGTCGGCGTCGCCGTCCAGGAAATAGGGCCTCATGCTCGCATCGGTCGGTTCGAACGTATCGGGATCGAAGCCGAGCAGCTGGTAGAGCTCGGGCGCCCAGGTCGTGCGGGCGGTGTCCAGGCGGTAGCTCCAGGTGCCGATCTTGCCGAGCCGGTGGGCTTCCTCCAGCGCCCGCGTGCGCTGGTCGAGCAAAGCCTTGGCCGCCCTCAGCTGGGTGATGTCGCTGGACGTGCCGCGATAGCCGAGAAAGCTGCCATCATCGGCGTAGATCGGCTTGCCGCTGGTGCAGATACTGACGCGCGAGCCGTCCTGGCCGATCAGCGTATAAATGAAGTCGCGAAAAGGGCGATGGGCCTCCATGTCGGCCCGGTGCCGCGCCATCGCCTCGCCGTCCTCGGGCGCATAAGCGAGTTCCCAGCGCGCCTTGCCGCCGGACGCCACCGTCTGGAAGGCCGCATTGCCGGCCAGCGATTTGGGATAGGGCAACAGCCGGTGGGCGGCGTCGCTCTCCCAGCACCAATCCGAGGCGGTCGAGACAAAATCGGCCAGCCGTTGCTCGCTCTCCGTCAGGCGCCGCAGCGCGGAGGTCTCCTCCGTGACGTCGCGGACAATGCCGGACACGCGCCGGACCTGACCGCGCGCGTCGAATTCCGGCTCGCCATGCACCACGCAGTCGAGCAGGCTGCCATCGGGACTGCGGAGCCGCGTCCGCACCGCATAGGGTTGCCCCTCCGCCCAGCAGGCCGCGTAGTGCGCCTCCAGAACCTTCCGGCTTTCAGGCAGATAGCGCTCACGCACCGTCGCGATCGGGATGTAGCCGTCGACCGTCTCGAATTCGTGGAAGGCGGCGAGCTCGGGCGATATCCAGAGATCGGTCGCGGAAGCGCTCTGCGACTCCCAGTAGCCCATGCGGGCCAATCTGATGGCGCACCGCAGCGACCGCTCCTCATGCCAGCGGCGGCGCGCTTCCCGGGTCGGGGCCTGCCCTTGCGACAATTTGCGAGCGGCCATCGGTCCCCAACTACAACGCTAGCGCATGCAACCAATACGCTAGCATGGAGCGTCACAACCTTGGAGCGATGGCGACGACAAACCGGGGTTGTTCCGCTTCTTTGGTGTAGTTTCCGTGAATTCCGCAACCGGTACCAAGTGTCCGGACGCGACCTAATCTGAACAATTCGCCACGCTCAAACGCTGCTGGCTCAAAGCCGCACCACGAACCATCGCGGCCGCTTGCGATGCGATGGCTCCGATCACGCGAAGCCGCCGCACCACGCTTCTGCTCAACGGATCCGCACCAGCTCGATATCGAAATCGCCGGCGACGGCGGGTTCGATCTGGCAGCGCGAGATTCCGATATCGCGCAGCGTCCGGTCATCAAGCTGCCGCAGCGTCTTGATCGCCTCGCGGCGCACCCAATAAGTCGCGAGTGCATCGCCCCACACTCGGAGCAATCGGAGCAATCCGCCCACGATACTGGACCGCGTGGGCGATGCGGCAGCGGAGGATATCATCGTCATTGTCATCTCCTTCGGTGCCCAAACGGCAAAGCTATGCCGTTGACGCAAATGCCATTTCGACACCTGCGCCGTCGTAACCTCGGATCGCCTGCGCGCTCCTCGGTGCAATCATGGGCTTGTTCCCTCTTAAATGATCCGGTACATTGCTCGGAGCAAGCAAAACATTGCTCTCGGTGCAATAATGTCGAGGTTCGAATATCTGAAGCTGGCGGATGCGGTGGCCGCCGAGATCGCCAGCGGCGCGCTGAAGGCGGGAGACCGCCTGCCGCCGCAGCGCCATTTCGCCTATGACCGCAACATCGCGGTCTCGACTGCGAGCCGGGTCTACACCGAGCTGTTGCGGCGCGGGCTGGTGGTCGGTGAAGTCGGCCGCGGCACCTTCGTGTCCGGCGAGGCGCGCCGCGGCATCGCCGCTCCGCCCGAGCCGCGCGGCGCCCGCATCGATCTCGAATTCAACTATCCCCTGCTGCCGCATCAGGCGACGATGATCGCCAAGAGCCTCGAAGGGCTGGAGCGGCCCGAAGTGCTCGAGGGCGCGCTGCGGCCGGCGACCAGTTTCGGCACGCGGGCGGCGCGAACCATTTCCGCGGAATTCCTGACGCGCAAGAGCTGGGCGCCGAATCCCGACCAGATCGTGTTCACCGCCAATGGCCGGCAATGCATCGCCTCGGCGCTCGCCGCCGTCGTGCCGCCGGGCGGACGCTGCGGCGTCGAGGCGCTGACCTATCCTTTCGTCAAAGGCATTGCCGCACGGCTCGGCATCGCGCTGGTGCCGCTCGCGATGGACGAGCACGGCGTACGCCCCGACGCGGTGCAGAAGGCGCACCGCGAGGCGCATCTGTCCGCGATCTACATCCAGCCCACGATCCAGAACCCGCTCAGCATCACGATGCCGGCCGAGCGCCGCGCCGAGCTGTTGCGCGTGGTGGAGAAGCTCGGCCTCGTCGTCATCGAGGATGGCGTCTACGGATTCCTCGACGATGAGGTGCCGCTGGCTGCGCTCGCGCCGGACAGCTGCATCGTGCTCGACAGTTTGTCGAAGAAGGTCGCGCCCGGCCTCGCGCTCGGCTTCATCGTCCCGCCGCCGCGGCTGCGCGAAAGCATCATGGCCGCGGTGCGCTCGGGCGGCTGGACCGCATCGGGCTACGCCTTCGCCGCGGGGCAGCGGCTGATGGCCGACGGCACCGCCGCCGAACTGTCACGGCTGAAGCGGATCGACGCCGGCCGCCGCCAGCAGATCGCAGCCAAGCATCTGGCCGATTTCGAGATCCAGACCAACCCGAAATCCTATCATCTGTGGCTGACCTTGCCGCCGCACTGGCGCTCGCAGACCCTGGTCGCGGCCGCGGCGCGACGCGACATCGCGCTGACGCCGTCGACCACCTTCGCCGCCACGCCGGGACACGCACCCAATGCGGTGCGGCTCGCGCTTGCCGCCCCGCCGATGGAGCAACTCGACCTCGGCCTGCGGACCTTGGCGGGAATGCTGAGCGCGACCGAAGAGGATTTTGATTCGACGGAGTGACGTCGCACGCTCACTCCGAAGCGGCGCAGCAGCCCAGAATTGGATACGGGTGGCACGCGCAATCGCAGCACTCGCGGCGAGCTATGTCCAGCAATCCGAGCGCCAAAGCATCAAAAGCCACAGGCCGCATACGTCTTTCTCACGAGACGAAAATGCGCGCCCTCGGCTACGAAATCCACATCCAGGCACTGGTTGCCTCTGCGATATTCCCCGATCACGCCGCACTGCAGATATTCGAGGTTGATCCGCCAGCGCTTCTCTTGCGGTGAGTAGGTCGCAAAGTCGTGCTGCGCGACAGGCGTTCCCTTGCAAATCCCGGCAACGTATTGCCGCACGTCGGGCGGCAGATTGTCGACGTGATTGTGATCAAGCGGATCATGCTTGTTGCCTACGCTGCCCTTGGAAAGCGCCGGGGAGATGATCGAGAGCACAAGGCATAGAGCCAGAATGGGGGTCCGGATTGTCATCTGACACTCCAGCTTGAAGCAAATCGGTCGCCAAGTTTACAGCGCGTTGCTTACAGCCCGCTTACAGTCCGCTCGCGAGAGCAGCCACCTCACTGATTGCGAGCCGGCTTCGGCAAAAGCGCATCGGGCAATTGATCGAAGCCGTAGCGCCGCGGGCGGTTGCGGGTGACGAAGCCGCCGACCTGCCAGGTGAACAGCGCGGCAAAGCCGACCAGGAACAGCGCGCCCATCCAGTTCGCAGCCAGCAGCGCCATCACCAGCAATCCGGTCATGGCCACAGCAAGGCACGCCAGCAGCGCCAGCGCCGCGGTGTATGTCTTCGGCCCGAGGCCTGCGGCCAGCCTGGCCGTGCTGCCCGCGGCCTGCATCCGGCGATGCAACTCGACGATGAAATCGCGGTAGAGATGGCCTTGCGGCGCGACCAGCGTCGCGGTCTGCCAGGTGGTCGACAGGATTGCGATCCTCCCGCCTTTGGCATTGTCGATGTCGGCGCGAAACCGCTGCTGCTGCATCGAGACCGGGCGGTAGGACAGTTTGATGGCGGAGATGTCCTTGTAATCCCACACGCCCGACCTGCCGGCGATCCGCCACGACAGCCCGGCCCCGGTCAGCTCGAACTGGTGCGCCGAGCCGACCAATGAGGCCTTGTAGGCATAGCGCACGGCTGCGCCCTCGCCTGCCTCCGGCCGGTCCTGCAACGTTGTTGGCAATCCGCCGTTCCACCTGTTCAGACACATCCGTGCGCTTGCATGGGATGTCACGCCTATCCTACAAGCGAGCCATGCCCGAGACGACCTATTTTCCGCGTTACCTCATCCTCGGCGGCGCGATGATATCCGGCGTGCTGCTGGCGCTTGCCGTGCACATGCTCGGCGCGCGCTACGGGCTGGATCTCGGCGGCCTGTGGCGCTCCGATACCCACGAATTCATGCCGGCAGGCGCGGCGATCGCCTGGTGGCTGATCGCGAGCGTCGGGTTTTCGGGCGGCTACTTCACCGCCAATCTGATGCACAGCGCGGTGGCCGGCCAGATTCCGCAGCGGATGCGCCAGTTCCTGATCGTCGTCGGCGTGCTGATGCTGGCCGGCGCCGGCCAGGCCGCGGCGGCGCCAAGCACGGTCTCGACCATTTCCGCCGTGCTCGCCGGTCTCGCCGCGCTGTGCCTCGGCGCCGTGATGGCGTTTTGCGGCGCCTATTTTGCCCAACGCAGGAACTAGGCGACCGACCGTTCCGGTACCCGGCGCAGCATCTTGGCGACGTCAGCCGCCGGCCGCGGCGGGCTGAACAGATAGCCCTGCGCCTGCGTGCAGCCTTCCCGACGCAGCAGGTCGAACTGGGTATCGGTCTCGACCCCCTCGGCGGTGGTGACGATGCCGAGACTCTTGCCGAGACCGGTAACCGCGCGCACGATCGCCATCGAGTCCTCGCGCGTCGCAAGGTCGGTCACGAACGAACGGTCGATCTTGATCTTGTCGAACGGGAAGCTGCGCAGATAGCTCAGCGAGGAGTAGCCGGTGCCGAAATCGTCCAGCGAGATCCGGACGCCGAAACCACGCAGCTCGTGCAGCACCGCGAGCGTCGCCTCGCTGTTCTGCAGCAGCACCGATTCGGTAATCTCGAGCTCGAGCCGATCCGCCGACAGGCCCGACGCCTCCAGCGCCGCCTTCACCGACGGCACCAGATTCGGGTTCTTGAACTGCACCGGAGACAGGTTGACGGCGACCGCGATGTCCGCGGGCCATCTCACCGCCTCGGCGCAAGCCTTGCGCAGCACGATCTCGCCCAGCGGCACGATCAGCCCGGTTTCTTCGGCGACCGGAATGAAATTGTTCGGTGCGATCAGCCCGCGCAGCGAATGATTCCAGCGCACCAGCGCCTCGAAGGCGACGACCCGATCGCCCACGACATCGCGGATCGGCTGATAATAGACCTCGAACTCGTCGCGCTGGAGCGCGAGCCGCAGGTCGCGCTCGAGCAGGCGGCGCGCCTGCGCACGCGCATCCATCCCGGTCTCGAAGAACCGATAGGTGCCGCGGCCGTCGGCCTTGGCGCGGTACAGCGCGAGATCGGCCTTTTGCAGCAGCTCGTCGGGATCCTTGCCGTCCTCGGGCGCGAGCGAGATGCCGATGCTGACGCCGATCACGAGCTGATGGCCCCCGATCTCATAGGGTGCGGCGATCCGCTCGACCACCGCGCTTGCCAACGACGACACCACGGACGGCTCGCAATTGCTGCAGAACTGCACGATGGCGAATTCGTCGCCGCCGAGCCGCGCCACGGTGTCGTGCTCGGTCACGCATTCGCCCAGCCGGCGCGCGACCTCACGCAGCAGCGCATCGCCGATCGGATGTCCGAGCGTGTCGTTGATCTCCTTGAAATGATCGAGATCGAGGCAGAGCACCGCCAGCTGGTCGGAGCGCTTGGCCAGTCGCGAAGCCTTCTCGAGCTGCTCACGGAACAGCGTCCGGTTCGGCAGATTGGTCAGCGCGTCATGCCGCGCCATGTGTGAAATCTGTTCCTGGGCCTGCTGCCATTCGGTGATGTCCTCGAAGGTCGCGACCCAGCCGCCACCCTTCATCGGCTGATCGACGACACGAATCGCGCGCTCGTTGCGGCTGACGATCCGCGTCGCGCTGTGGCCAGCCTTTGCTTCGGCGAGCAGCGCGTTGCAGAATTCCTCGGGATCGCCGTCCCACTCGCCGATGCAATGCAAGTCCTGCAGGACGTCGATCAAGAGGCGCCCCTGCAGCGGAACGCGATTGCGCCCCATGATCTCGGTGTAGCGCTCGTTGAACAGCATGATGCGGCCATCGGCATCGAACATGCACAGTCCCTGCGACATGTTCTCGAGCGCGGTATCCAGCACCAGCTTCTGCTTGTGAAGCTCGGTCTTGGCGCGACGATCGAGGATGGAGGCGATCAGCGAGAGGCCGAGGATCGCGAACGCCGCAACCGCGGTCATGAAGGAGAGCACGCGCGGCGAGACCGAGAGTCCGTCGGGGACGATCGTCGGATCCGGGACCAGCGTCACCGCACCCATCCCGGTGAAATGATGCGAGACGATCGCAACCGTCAGAAGACCGGTCGCAGCCGCCGTGGTGCCAAGGCGTTCGCCGCGCGTGGCGACGACCAGAGCAAGCGCGCCAAACAGGCTTCCGAATACGATCGATGCGACGACGATGCCGGGCGACCAGACGATGCGCGCTGGCAGTTCCAGCCCCAGCATGCCGGTGTAATGCATCGCCGCGACACCGACGCCGACGATCGCGCCACCGGCGGCGACCGTCTGCCAGCGTTCGTTGAGCGTTGCGACCGCCAGGCCGACGGCCAGGATCGCAACCGCGAGCACCAGCGACAGCAGCGTGATCGGAATGTTGTATCCGGCCTCGATGCCGGGATCGTACGCCAGCATGGCGACGAAATGGGTGGCCCAGATGCCGCAACCGCCGACCGCCGCATCAAGACCGATCCAGATCTCGCGGGCGCGGCCCTCTGCGGCGCGAGCGCGGTGAAACAGGCTGATCGCGACAGCGCTGGCGAGCAGACAGATCACGCCACCGAGGACGACCAACCGCCAGTCATGTTCCAGGGTGAGACAGGTAAAAACGCGATACATTATAGGCCCCATTTATGGACCCATAAAAACAGGCGCATTCGTGTACGAACGGTAACCGCACCGCAACAAGGCTTCACGCATGGTGAAAAAGCCTTGAATGCACGCGAGACAATCGGGGAAAACCGCAATCCGCTGACGCAGTTCGTCTCAGCCGCGCAGCCCGGGCACCAGTTCGGCCCCGGTCTCGACCTTGAGCGACGAGCCGGCGAAATCGCTTCCGATCGGCTGGCAGCTGCCACCGAGATGCCTGGCGAGGAACGCTTCGGTGACGCCATAGAAGGCAAGCCGGTTTTCCGGCCGCACGAAACCGTGCCCTTCGTCAGCGAATGTGATGTAGGTCACGGGCACGCCGCGCTGCTTGAGCGCGTTGACCATCTGCTCGGACTCGGCCGCCACAACCCTGACGTCACGCATGCCCTGCGCGATCAGGATCGGCTTCACGGCACGGTCGATATGAGTCAGCGGCGAACGTTCGACCAGGAACGCGCGACCCGTCTCGGTGTCGGGATCGCCGAGCCGGTTTTTCCAGACGCTGATCCACGGGCCCCAATAGGGCGGGATCGTCGCCATGAAGGTGACGAGATTGGAGATGCCGAACAGATCGACGATGCAGGCGAACACGTCGGGCGTCTTGGTCGCGGCGACCAGCGCCGAATAGCCGCCATAGCTGCCGCCGAAGAAGCCGACGCGCTTCGGATCGGCGATGCCCTGCGCGATCGCCCAATCGACCGCATCGATCAGGTCGTCATGCATCTTGCCGCCCCATTCGTGGTCGGCGGCGGTGATGAAGGCTTTGCCGAAGCCGGTCGAGCCGCGGTAGTTGACGGCAAGCACCGCATAGCCCCGGTTGGCGAGCCATTGATGGACCGGGCTGAACCCCCAGGTGTCGCGGTAATACGGCCCGCCATGGATCACCAGCACCAGCGGCACCGGGCCGGCGGCGGCTTCGACCGGCCGGGTCAAATAGCCGTTGAGACGCAGGCCATCGCGCGAGGGGATCACGACCGGCTCGAGCTTGCGCAACGCGAGACCGTCAAGCGCACGGTGCTGGGTGTAGAGCTTGCGCACCTCGCGCGTCTTGCGGTCGAGCAGCGCGAATTCGCCGCTCTCGGTGTCGCGCTCGAAATGGATCGTGCCGAGCCGAAGATCGTCGCTGTTACTGACAAAGCTGATATCGCCCGCGCCATAGCGGCTGAGATCGGCGAGGTCGTTGGCGACGCTTTGATCGACGGCGTGCCAGCGCATCCGGTCCGTGATCGCAAGCGCCGCCAGTGGCCGGCGGTTCTCGTCGAAGATCGCCCGCACGATGTCGGCATCGTCATCGGCGGCAAGCAGCGTGGTCTGGCGCGTCGCCATGTCGAGGGCGAACAACGCCGCTTTGTCGCGGCCGCGTGAATCGATCAGGTACAGCGTCTTGCCGTCGGTGCTGAAATCCAGCAGCTGGGTCGTGTCGGTCTCGGCGATCGGCACCGTCATGAACGGAGCCCAGCTGCCGTCGGGACGGCGCTCGAACATCTCGGCGGAGCCGTCTGCGATCAGGCGCGATGCCAGCCGAAGCTGGAACGTGCTGTCGGTGATCAGCCCGGTGTAATCGTGGTTCTCGTAGACGAGTTCGCTGGCGCCGGTCACGAGGTTGACGCGGTACATGTCGAAGTAGCGCTTGTCGCGCTGGTTGTGCCGCAGCAGCATCTCCTCGGGAAACTTGCGATCGGACTCCTGCAGGAAGGCCTTGACGCCGGTCTCCGGCGTCAACGGCACGATCTTTCCGTCGGCGATGTCGACGCTGGCGGCACGCCAATTCTCGTCGCCGTCGCGCTCGCGGAAGAACACCACGTGGCGGTTGGTGTGCGCCCAGCGATAGCCGTTCGAGATGTTGCGATCGGTGACGCGGGTCACCGGCCGCGCCGCCTTGAGATCGGACAGCGGGGTGACCCAGAGGTTGTTCACGCCGTCGAGCGGCGCGACATAGGACAGCTGCGTCCCGTCCGGGCTCAGACGCACATTGATGTAATCGGGATTGTCGAAGAACACCCTGCGCGCGATCAGGCCGGGCGCCTCGCCGCGGGCCGGACCGATCAGGTTGGCAAATGGCAGCGAGGCGCCGAGCATGGCGGCGCGGCGCAGCAACAGACGACGGTCGATTGGCGCAGGCATCTGATCAGCCCCCTCGGCGACAGTCCCCGATCGCGCAAAGTTAGATGCCGCCCCGCGACCGCGCAACGACGGCCTCGCTCATTGCCGCGCTTGTGATGATGCGCTGATCCAGATCAGCGCGGCGGCGGCAAGCAATACGCCGGCGGAGATCACGAGTGCCGCATGCAGGCCGGCGATGAAGGCCGCGGGCCGGCCGACCATCGAGCCGAACAGCGCGACACCCAGCACGCTGCCGGTCTGCCGGGTCGCGTTCAGCACCCCGGCCGCGATCCCGGCATGCTGCGGCTCGGCACTGCCGAGCAGCGCCGATGTCAGGGGCGGCACCAGCAGGCCCAGGCCGCCGCTGATTGCCAGCAGTTGCGGGCAGATCGCGAGATAGCCGGTGCCGGCACCGATGAACAGCATCGCCAGACATCCGGCGGCCGAGATCGCGGCGCCGAGCGCGATCGTCCGCGGCGAGCCGATCCGCTCGGCGAGATGCGGCGCGATCAAATTGGCGGGCAGCACGGCGCCGAGCATCGGCACGAAGGCGAGGCCGGTGGCGAACGCCGACAGCCCGTTGACCTGCTGGAAGTAGAGGCTGAGCACGAAGATCAGCCCGTAGAACGCAACGTTCACCAGCAGGCCGACCATCGAGGTCAGGGCAAACATCCTGTTGCCGAACAGCGAGAGCGGCAGCATCGGCTGCGCCGTGCGCGCCTCATGCCAGACGAACAGCACGGAGAAGACGGTCGCCAGAGCGAAGCCTGCGACGACGAACGGGCTATCCCAGCCGAGCGCGCCGCCTTCGATGAGCGCGCCGGCCAGCGTGCCGAGCGCGGCGATCGCCGCAATTTGTCCCGGCAGATCGAGCCGGTGCTGGGGATGGCGCGTGGTTTCGCCGGCAAAGCGCCAGGCGAGCCACAGCCCGGCCAGGCCGATCGGCAGATTGACCAGGAAGATCGCACGCCAGCCGACCAGCGTGATCAGCCCGCCGCCGACGAACGGGCCGGCGGTCAGCGCAAGGCTCGCGCCTGCGGCCCAGACGCCGACCGCGCGTCCGCGCGCCTTCTCGTCCGCATAGGCGTGGCGAAGCAGCGCGAGCGAGTTCGGCACCAGGATGGCCGCGGCCAGCCCCTGCACGCAGCGCCCGGCGATCAGCGTCACGGCATCAGGCGCGACGGCGCACCCAACCGATGCCGCGGTGAAGATGGCAAAGCCGGCCATGAAAATGCGCTTGGCGCCGATCCGGTCGCCGAGCGCGCCTGCGGTCAGGATGAAGGCGGCAAACGCGATGGTGTAGGCGCTGACCACCCATTGCAGCTCGGCGACGCCGCCGCCGAGCGAGCCGCCGATGGCGTTGAGCGCCGTGTTGACGATGGTGACGTCGAGCTGCACGACGCCGTAACCGAGACTCATCGCGGCGAGCGTCAACGTCGCCGCAAGCCCGGTCGACGGCTGATGCGACGCCGCGCGCTGGTCCGGCACGCGCCGGAGGTTCAGGGATGTCTGTTGCATGGTCTTGACCTCGCTTCTCGGCAACCAATGCGAGAGATAGGTCTTCGTTTCTCAATGATACTTCGCTGCGGATCGAAGTGTGGCATCGTCATGCCGGCCGGGGCCGCGTGGCCGCGGCGATGTTGCGCGGCGTTTTGCCTCAATAGACCTACGGACCGCCCCCCGGGCGCCTCATTCCGGCCCGAACGGCGGTCCACAGCCGGATCACGCAGATGCGCACATCGACTTCACGCTTTGGTAAACGCCGCAGCCGGCCCGGACCTCCCCCACGCTGATGCATATCGTCTATTCGCTCCGCTCCGACGGCCCCGCAGTGGCGCTGCGACGACGGCAAAATCGGCAAAAATACCAACGAAATCGCTGGGAACGGCTGACGGACGGCGGAACAGGCAGTGATGCCGTCGCGGACGACGACATGGCTGCGACTCACATTCCGCAGAGCGAGAACATATGTAGCCAGTATGACAACAACGCTGGACGGGAGCCGAAGGTTGGCTTGTCAAGGGCTGCACAACGCATCGGTTTTGCCTTATGGGTCATCGCGTACGGTGCGTTTGCCCGTCACCCGTCGCCGTTCGTGACCGGGTCCCACTGAAATTGTCCCTGCCGGGAGGATGAATGCTTCGGCTGCTGACCACGCTTGGGCGTGGCTTCAAGGAAAAGATCGGCTGGAAACGGCTCGGGATCGCTGCGAGCGTGCTCATCATCGCGTTCGCGGTCACGACGCTGGTCCACACCCTGAAGGGCGTCGACACCGGTATCATCCTCACCGCGCTGACCGACATCGCGCCGCACCGGATCGCGCTGGCGGCGCTCTGCGTGGTCGGGGCGTTCTGCACGCTGACCTTCTATGACTTCTTCGCGCTGCGCACGATCGGCAAGACCCACGTCCCCTACCGCATCGCAGCGCTGTCGAGCTTCACCAGCTACACGATCGGCCACAATATCGGCGCCACCGTCTTTACCGGCGGCGCGATCCGCTTCCGGATCTATTCCGATTACGGCCTCTCCGCGATCGACGTCGCCAAGATCTGCTTTCTCTCCGGCCTGACCTTCTGGCTCGGCAATCTGTTCGTGCTCGGCTTCGGCATGGCCTGGCACCCCGCGGCGGCGTCGGCGATGGACCTGCTGCCGCCGGCGATGAACCGGCTGATCGCGCTCGGCTGCCTTGCCGGCATCGGCGCCTATTTTGTCTGGCTCCTGACCGGCGAGAAGCGCCGCGAGCTCGGCCAGAACGGCTGGAAGGTGGTGCTGCCCTCGGCCAAGCTGACGCTGCTGCAGATCATCATCGGCGTGGTCGATCTCGGCTTCTGCGCGCTTGCGATGTATCTCTTGATGCCGACCGAGCCGCATATCGACTTCGTCTCGCTGGCGGTGGTGTTCATCCTGGCGACGCTGCTCGGCTTCGCGAGCCACGCCCCCGGCTCGATCGGCGTGTTCGACGCTGCGATGCTGGTGGCGCTGCCGGAGTTCAGCAAGGAGCAATTGCTGGCGACGCTGGTCGTGTTCCGTATCCTCTATTTCCTGATCCCGTTCGGGATTTCGATCTCGATCATGGGCATGCGCGAGCTGTGGCTCAACGTGGTGCGGCCCTGGCAGGAACGAAAAAGACTCAGCCAAGCCTGCACGGCTTCGGCGACCGTGCGGCAACCGATCGAAAGCCGGCAGCAGCAGATCAGGCGGCTGAGACGGTAACAGCGAACGTTATCGGCCTCTCGCCCCGGTGTTTCGATCCCGGATTGTTGGTCTCTGCAGCCGCTTCTCTTATTTTCGCCGTACCACTCGCGTCAAACCGCGCCATGATTGGCTTTCTGGTTCGATTTTCGTTTCGCGTCACGGTCTGCAGCGTGCTGCTCGGCAGCGCGCTCGCGGCGGTATTGGCTTCAGCCGCCGACGCGCAGGATACCCAGCTCTCGATCTCCTGGGAGGTCCGCAACCGCTTCCGGCTGTTCCGCGAGGAACGCGACTTCCGCCTGCAGGTCGAAAGCGGACTCGGCCGCAGCGTGCTGGCCTCGGAACAGGCGCTGGAGCTGCAGAGCGACGGCCGCGGCTGGGCGCGCAACACGGTCAACCGGCTCTGCATCGACCTGCAGGGCCGCGTCAGCGAGCCCTGCACCCGCGACAACGTCAAGGAAAGCTATCTGAC
This sequence comes from Bradyrhizobium sp. B120, assembly GCF_049075665.1. Classification (NCBI taxonomy): domain Bacteria; kingdom Pseudomonadati; phylum Pseudomonadota; class Alphaproteobacteria; order Hyphomicrobiales; family Nitrobacteraceae; genus Bradyrhizobium; species Bradyrhizobium sp. B120. The sequence continues at coordinate 5,766,225 of NZ_CP185242.1, forward strand.
GCCGATCGATCATCCGATCGTGGTGCGGCTCGCGGGTCCGGTTCCGGTCGGCGCGACCTGCGCCTGGTCGTTCGACGATGGCGACGGGCCGCAATCCTCGACATTCGATTGCGCCGAGCCGGTCAATCTGCGGGTCCGCTACGGCCGCACCACGGTCGCGACCGTCGATGTCGCCAGCGGCTCGGACGCCAATCAGCGCGTGACGACCCAGATCGCGGTGCGCGATTTGCTGATCGCCGGCCTCGGCGACAGCATCGCATCCGGCGAAGGCAATCCCGATCGCGCGATCGCACTTTCCGACGAGGGGTTCTGCTTCCGCTCCTATCTCGGCGGCGCGCAATACTACCGGCCGAGCCGCGCCGGCTTCAAAGGCGGCCGCGCTTGCGAAGCGCCCGACACCCTGACCAACTGGCAGCGCCAGAGCGCGCTGTGGCTCAACTCGGCCTGTCACCGTTCGCTGTACAGCTACCAGACCCGCACCGCGCTTGCGCTCGCCGTGCAATATCCGCACATCGCGGTGACCTATCTGCCGCTGGCCTGCACCGGCGCCACCATCGCCGACGGCCTGCTCGGCTCGCAGCAGGCGCGGGAATGTCTGCCGACGAAGACCGCCAACACCTGCTCGGGCACCGTCAACGGCCAGATCGCGGAGCTGCGCACGGCGCTCGCAGCCGCCAAGCGCCGGCAGCCGGACCGCACGCTCGATCTCGTGCTGCTGTCGGTCGGCGCCAACGACATCTACTTCTCCGGCCTCGTCGCCAACGTGATCGTCGACACGCCGACCGAACGCGCGCTGTTCAGCCAGGGCGGCTCGATGGCCAGCGTCGACGATGCCCGTTCGGCATTGGCGCGCGACCTGCCGGCCGACTTCGCCAAGCTGCGCGATGCGCTGAAGCCGTTGGTCGGCGGCGATCTCTCGCACGTGGTCTACACGGCCTACGCCAATCCGGCGCTGGCCAATGGCGGCGCGCCCTGCCCCGGCGGCCGCGCCGGCTTCGAGATCCATCCCTCGTTCAACGCCGATCCGAAGCGGCTCGCGGCGGTCTCGGGCTTCGTGCAGAACGAGTTCCTGCCGCAGCTCAAGGCCATCGCGCAGTGCCAGTCCGGCATCATCTGCCGCAATCCGCAGGCCGACCGCATGACCTTTGTCGATGCGCATCAGGATGCGTTTGCAAGCCACGGCTTCTGCGCACGCGCGTCGACCGATCCGGAGTTCGACCGCGACTGCTTCGCCGCCAACGGCGACAGCTTCGTCTCCGACATCGTCGCCGCGGCCAACCAGCCGCTCAAATGCGGCCGCAGCGCCGGCGAATACCGCGCCTATCTGCCGCGGGCGCGCTGGATCCGCGACGCCAATGACAGCTATTTCGCGGCGATGACCTACCCGCAGGGCCTGCCGTCCTCGATGCAGCCGACCGACATCCACGATGCGACATGGGGCATCCTGTCGGCGGTGTATGGCGGCGCGGTGCATCCGAGCGCCGAAGGTCATGCGGCGATGGCCGATGCTGCTGTCCCCGCAGCCGCCACCGTGCTTCAGTTGAACACCACGGTGCCTGAGGTGATCTCCGAGCCGGTCGCGCCATTGCCGACCGCACCGGTGCAACGCTGAACGCTGCACGCTCGCGACGCCGCACGTGTTGTGCGGCCGCGAACCAACGTGAACCCAATGAAGGTGTCTAGTGCCGCTTCGTCGCGGGCAAAGGCGCCGGCGGTGGCGGCGGCTTGATCGCTGCGGCTTGCGCCGGCAGATATTTGGCGACGATTGTGGGATCGAGCTGCGCCAGCGCCGTGTCCGGCAGCCGGGTCCAGACCTCGTCCTTGCCGAACAGCGAGATGCCGAGATAGCCGCGCATGGTCAGCGTCTGTCCATCGGCGCTCAGCGTCATCTTGGCCTTGTAGACCTTGCCGTTGCGCGGATCGAGCACGTTGCCGCCTTCATAGGCGAGCCCGTTGCGCTTCATGTCGCGGATCAGGGGAATGCCAAGCCACGGCATGTCCTTGCGATCGTCGGTGCATTTCGAGCAGACCGGATTGGGCGGATCGCCGGGCGCCGAGAACATCTTTGCGATCATGCCTTCGAACAGGCCGTTGCGCTCGATCACCAGGAACCAGCCCTCGGGCTTGCCGTCTTCGATCTTCTGCCAGAGTCCGGCCGCCGATAGCTCGGCCGCGGAAGCTGCAAGCGGAGCAGCTAGCGCAAAGGCCGTAGCGATCGCCAGGATCAGCCGAAGTCTGGATAGCGTGTTCCGCATCATCATCACCTGATCAATCGACAAACTCGATTACGAGCAGACTACGGCCATTTCGCGGAGTGTTCCAGTACCCGCGCCGCACGGGCCAAGAGACACGGGACATGGCCCATGCCCCGGCATTGGTCGCTGCTGAAGTGGAATCAGTTCACGCCAAGCTTCTTCTGCAAACTTGATGACGAGGTTGTGTACTGGAACACCAGCCGCTTGTCCGGATACACGTAGCGGTGCGCCTTCTGCGCCATCAGCGCGCCCTCATGGAAGCCGGAGAGAATGAGCTTCAGCTTGCCCGGATAGGTGTTGATGTCGCCGATCGCGAAGATGCCTGAAACGTTGGTCTCGAACGCTGCGGTGTCGACCGGCACCAGATTGTTCTCCAGCGCCACGCCCCAGTTCGCGACCGGACCGAGCTTCATGGTAAGCCCGAAGAACGGCAGCATCGTATCGCAGGTGATCGTCGACATCGCATTGTCGTTGCCCTTCAGCGCGGCGCCCGAGAGTTGACCGTTGGCGCCCTCGAGCCCGGTGACCTGGCCGATCTTCAGATCCATCTTGCCGTCGGCGACCAGCGAGCGCATCTGCTCGACGCTGTGCGGCGCCGCGCGGAAATCGTCGCGCCGATGCAGCAGCGTGATGCGCTTGGCGATCGGATGCAGGTTGAGCGTCCAGTCGAGCGCGGAGTCGCCGCCGCCGACGATCAGGATGTTCTTGTCGCGGAACTGCTCCATCTTGCGCACGGCATAGAACACCGACGTGCCCTCATAGGCCTCGATGCCCGGCACCGGCGGACGCTTCGGCTGGAACGAACCGCCGCCCGCGGAGATCACGACGACCTTGCACTCGAACTCCTTGCCGGCATCGGTCTTCACGCGGAACAGGGGATCGCCGATCTTCTCGATGCTCTCCACCATCTCGTTGAGGTGGAAGGTCGCGCCGAACGGCTTGATCTGCTCCAGCAGCTGCTCGGTCAGGCCCTGGCCGGTGACAAAGGGAATCCCGGGAATGTCGTAGATCGGCTTCTCCGGATAGAGCTCGGCGCACTGCCCGCCGATCTTGTCGAGGATGTCGACCAGATGCACCTTCATGTCGAGCAGACCCAGTTCGAACACGGCGAACAGTCCGCAGGGGCCCGCGCCAATTATCAGCACATCGGTCTTGATCGCTTCGCTCATGTCCGCTTCTTTTCAGTTGAGATCGACTGGACGGCTCTCGCCTGTCCAGCCGAATGGGCCGGATCGGGACATGCATAATAGGGACAGTGGCTGGCGCGGCAACCCCTTGCCGAGCCTGCGTAACTCGGCTGTATGGGCGGGAAACCGACGGAGATCCCCCTCGTGAATGCCCCTGTCCGCGCCGACGACGCACCGCGCCTGGAAGACTTTCCCTATCGCCTGTCCGACAATGTGCGCTTTGCCGATCTCGACCCGAACGGGCACGTCAACAACGCCGTCTATGCGAGCTATTTCGAGAGCGGCCGCGTCACGCTGGTGAAGGACCTCAGCATGGGGCTGATGCCGGCCGGGCTTGGCTGGATCATGGTGCGGCTCGACATCCATTTCCGCGCCGAGCTGCACTGGCCGGGACAGATCGAGCTCGGGCTCGGTCTCGTCAAGTTCGGACGGACGTCGACCACTTTCGATCAGGTGGTATTTTCGGAAGGGAGATGCGTGGCGTCGGCGAAGGCGGTCACCGTGATGATCGATGAGGCCACGCGCAGACCGACGCCGCTGCCGGCGGAGGTCAAGGAGAACTTCCGCCGCTGGGTCCGTCGCGGTGTGAACCCGGACGGCGAATAGGAGACGACAGAGCGTTTTCGAGCGAAGTGGACACCGGTTCGCGTGAAGAAAACGCGTCAGAACAAAATCTAGAGCCCCGTTCCGATTCAATCGGAACGAAGGGCTCTAGGCCTGGCGTTCCGGCGTCGACACGACCAGTCCGTCGAGATCGTCGGTCACCTTGATCTGGCAGGACAGCCGCGAATTCGGACGCACGTCGAAGCCGAAATCCAGCATGTCCTCTTCCATCGGCGACGGCGCGCCGACCTTCTCGCGCCACGCGTCATCGACATAGACATGGCAGGTCGCACAGGCGCAGGCGCCACCGCATTCGGCTTCAATGCCGGGAATGGCGTTGCGGATCGCACCTTCCATCACCGTCGCGCCGTTCTCGATATCAATGGAGCGTTTCTCTCCGGAATGGTCGATAAAGTGTATTTTGGCCATGATTGCTCGTGCTGCCGGAATGCGCCGGACGATGGTTGGAAAGGTCCCGGCAGTCGTATAACGGGTCGATCCGTACAGCGCTAGCACGGAGACCGAAAAGCTGCCGGCCGGCCAGGGACGGCGCCCTACTCGTTGCCGCAGGCCGTGGAGAGGGCCGAAAGCCTAGGAGCGGCCCAGAATCAGCTCGATCGCCGTGCGCGCCTCGGCAATCGCGGCCCCGAGCGCGGCAAGCGGCTGGGCCGGGTCGGAACCGGCGGTCAGCGCGGTTTCCAGGTTGGCGGCCGCCTCGGCGACGCCGAAGGCGCCAATCGCCCGCGCCGATCCTTTCAGGGTGTGGGCGTGGGTCGGAGCCTCGGGCGGCAGGGCAGCCAGCTCGCCAAGGATCCGGGCCGACTGGGTCGAGAACATCGCCAGCACTTCCCGTTCCAGCCCCGGGTCGCCCAGCGTCATCCGCCGGAGGTGATCGACGTCGATCGGCCCGTCGCCCGGCGCGAGCGGCGGCGATTGCGTCCATTCAACCCGTTCGAGATGAAGCGGCATGGCCTGTCCCTGTCGTCTCTGCCGGGCTTCACCGGCGGACCGTTCGCCCAGCCAATCACGAAACTGGTTAACGAATTGTTGTCGGGACGATCGGCAAAACCGCCCGATTCTGGACAATTTCCGGACACAATCGACCCTCTGGGGCAGGAATTTCGAGTACCCATAAGGCCTTATGGCGCAAAGCTGTTAACGATGATTAAGAAAGTATTAATCGCAAGCATTTCATTCGCATCGCTCTCCCAATAGGATGTTTGCGGATGTAGCGGACAAGCCGCCGAGGGGGCGCTTGCGCTCCGCTTGTGGGCACCGGCTTCGAGCTTGCGTGGGGACGATCGCAGGCTCGCCGACGCGTAAAATAGTGAGAGGGCTCAGACTGAACATGGCGAACACTCCCAAGAAGGTCAAAGATCCCACCGAAGTCGCGCTTTCTGCCATCCAGGAAGCCCTCAACATCAGCGAGCAAGGCGCGGAGAGCCGCAGCCCCCTCAACGACGGCGCCGCGCCGCCGAGCCTGCCGCCGTCAGCTCCGGATTTTTCAGCCGCATCGTTCGAGTCCCGCTCGAGCAGCGATCGTTCGGTGTTCGAGCCGATCGAGGAACCGCGCGCGCCGCGCCGCGCCGCCAATGATGATCGCGAGACCATCGGACAGATGCTGCAGACGCTGCAGGGAGGCCGCGCCCGCAACGCCTTCACGCTGTTCTTTGTCTGCTCCGGCGCCTGGCTGCTCGGCGGCGTCATCCTCACCATCGCGTTCTGGCCGGCCCTGCAGGCTTCGATGGCTCAGGGCACCGGCGTCCTGGTGCTCGCCGGCCTCGCCGCGTTGTTCGCCGTTCCGGTGCTGCTGTTCTACTATCTCGCCAGCCTCGCCTCGCATGGTCAGCGCATGCAGATGATCGCGCAATCGATGGCGCAGGTCGCAATGCGATTCTCCGAGCCGGAAAACGCCGCCGCCGATTCCATGGTGACGGTCGGCCAGGCGATCCGCCGCGAGGTCGCGGCGATGGGCGACGGCGTCGAACGCGCGATCGCGCGCGCCGGCGAACTCGAGACCCTGGTTGCCAACGAGGTGGCGGCGCTGGAACGCGCCTATTCCGACAATGAAGTGCGCATCCGCGCGCTGCTGCAGGACATCGCCCACCAGCGCGACAATCTGGTCGGCCAGGCCGAGCAGGTGCGCAGCGCGATCTCCGGCGTGCAGATCGACCTGCGCCACGACATCGCGCTGATCTCGGACGCCATTGCCTCGCGCGTCGACGAGGTCGCCAAGAGCATCACCGGCGCGCTGGAAGAGCGCGGCCAGCACATCACGACCGCGCTGAGCCATGCCGGCGACAACATGATCCTCGCGCTCGGCGAGCGCGGCGGCGACCTGCTCGACCGCCTCGAGGAAGCCAGCGCCGAGACCACGCGCGCGGTGATGGACGCCTCCGAGCGGCTCACCACCAGCCTCAACTTCAAGACCGGCCACGTCCATGACGAGTTCGTCGATCTGGCCGACCGCGTCCACGAGATGCTGAACGAGCGCATCGACCGCATCACCGGCGAGTTCGAGCAGCGTTCGTCTGCGATCGTCGACGGCATCTCCGACCGCACCGAAGAGGTCCACGACTCCCTGAAGAATTCCGCGGACTCGCTGCTGCTCGAGCTCGAACTGCGCAGCAACGACCTGGTCAGCAAGATCGACGACGCCGGCAACCGCCTCGCCGGCCAGATCATGAACTCCGGCGACAGGGCGAGCGAGGCGCTCGACGTTACCGTCAATTCGCTGGTCGCCAAGGTGGTGGGCCAGACCGAGACCGCGCACGACTCGCTGTCGCTGCAGATGAGCGCGTTCGACGACCTGGTGAAGAACCACGGCAGCGAGCTCGCCGAGAAATTCGCCCGCGACTCCGGCACGCTCGGTGCGCTGATCACCCGCCACATCTCGGAATTCGACCGCACCGTGAAGACGTTCGGCGGCGACATCGTCGAGCGCATGGGCCAGCGGACCCAGGACATCGCCGACAGCCTGAAGACCTATGTCGACACCTTCGACAATCGCGTCACCAGCAACAGCGGCGAGATCACCGCTTCGCTCGACCAGCGCCTGCTGCAGTTCGAGACCACGCTCGGCAGCCGCGTCACCAACCTCGACGCCTCGCTGACCGACAAGCTGTCGTCGTTCGACTCATCGCTCGCCACCAAGATCGGCTCGTTCGACGGCCGCCTGCAGTCGCTGGATGACGCGATCGACGGCCGCATGCGGACGCTCGAAGTCACCTTCGAGAGCCGCGCCAAGTCGGTCACCGACACCATCGACGGCCATCTCGGCACGCTCGCGACCCAGCTGACCGAAGGCGCCACCCAGGCGATCCACTCGATCGACTCGCGCCTCGGCCTGCTGACCACGACCCTGACCGAGGGCACCGTGCAGGCGATCGCAGCGGTCGACCACCGCATCAACGGCGTCACCGAGACCATCGACGGCCACAGCAACCGCCTGGTCGACACCATCAACGGCCACAGCACCCGCCTCGCCGATACCATCAACGGTCACAACACCCGCCTCGTCGAGACCATCAGTGGCCATAGCTCGAACCTGACCGACACCATCTCGGCGCGCTTCGCCGACATCCAGCAGGGCATCGAGAGCAGTGTCGGCGTCATCGCAGGTGACATCGACACCCGCGTCGCGCAGTTCGAGGATCTGCTGGGCTCGCGCGTCGAGGCCGTCGCCGGCCGCATCGAGAGCAGCGGCCGCCAGGCGAGCGAGGACATGATGTCCCGCGCCGAGCTGCTGTCGTCGAGTATCAAGTCCCATGTCGAGGACGCCGAGCGCTCGCTGACCAACCTCGTGGTCAACACCAGCGAAACCATCCAGACCGGCGCGCGCACCGCGCAGCAGGCGCTGCTCACCGTGTCCGCGGATGTCGGCAACCAGCTCAAGCTGAGCTCGGCCGAGGTCGAGGGCGTGCTGACCGCGGTCGGCACCAGCGCCGCCAACTCGATCCTCACCAGTGCCCGCGACGCCCAGGTCTCGCTGGTCGCCGCATCCGGCGACGTCGCCTCGCAGATCAAGGCGCTGTCGGAGGACGTCGAGCGCACGCTGCAGGCGGCCGGTAGCGCCACCGCGGCCTCGGTGTTGTCGGGCGCCCGCGACGCGCAGACCACGCTGGTCTCCGCCTCGATCGAAGCCGCAAGCCAGGTCAAGTCGCTGGCTTCCGATGTCGAGCAATCGCTGTCGATGTCCGGCTCTGCCGCTGCCGAAGCGATCATGACCGGCGCCCGCGAGGCCCAGACCACGCTGATCGCGACATCGGCCGACGTCACCGGCCAGGTCAAGTCGCTCGCCAGCGACGTCGAGCGCTCGCTGTCGATGGCCGGTTCCGCCACCGCGGAAGCCGTCGTCGCCTCCGCTCGCGAAGCCCAGAGCACGCTGGCCGGCGCCTCGACCGAAGCCACCAACCTCGCCCGCACGCTCGCGGCCGACATCCAGCACTCGCTCTCGACCGCCGGCACCGCGACCGCGGAAGCCGTTGTCGCCTCCGCCCGCGAGGCCCAGAACACGCTGGCCGGTGCATCGACCGACGCCACCAATCTGGTCCGCACCCTGTCGGCCGATATCGAGCGCTCGCTGTCGATGGCAGGCTCCGCCACCGCGGAAGCCATCGTCGCCTCGGCCCGCGAGGCCCAGAGCACGCTGGCCGGCGCATCCACCGAGGCCACCGATCTGGTCCGCACGCTGGCGGCCGACATGGAGCGCTCGCTGTCGATGGCCGGCTCCGCCACTGCGGAATCGATCACATCAGGCGCGCGTGAAGCCCAGAGCATGCTGGTCAACGCATCGACCGAGTCTGCGACAAAGGTGTCGGCGCTTGCCGCCGATATCCAGCGCGCGCTGTCGATGGCCGGTTCAGGCACCATCGAGGTGCTGACGGCCGGCGCGCGCGAGGCGCAGAACACCCTCGTCACCGCGTCGACGGATGCGGCCAACCACGTCAAGTCGCTGGCAGCCGATGTCGAGCGCACCCTGACCTCGGTCGGCACCAACACCGCCCAGACGATCCTCGGCAGCGCCCGCGATGCCCAGAACTCGTTCGTGGCAACCTCCAACGAGGCCGCAACCCAGATCCGCGCGATCTCGGTCGAGATCGAGCGCTCGCTGACCACGACCAGCGCGGAGACTGCACAGACCATCCTGGGCAGCGCCCGCGAGGCCCAGAGCTCGTTTGCGGCGACCTCCGCCGATGCCGCCGCCCAGATCCGCACGCTCTCGACCGATATCGAGCGCGCGCTGGGTTCGGTCACGGCCAAGACCACCGACAACATCCAGACCTCTGCGCAGAACGCACAGGCCGCGCTGATCACCATGTCCAACGAGGTCTCGACCAAGGTCAAGACGACCTCCGCCGACATCGAACGTTCGGTGCTGTCCGCGTCCAGCGCATTCGGCTCGGCGATGACCGGCAAGACCGACGAGATCGTCACCTATGTGCAGCAGCAGACCGAGCGGCTGTCGCAGATGGTCGACGGCCGCCGCGGCTCGCTGGTCGAGGCGCTGACCGCCAAGACCACGCAGCTGTCGAACGACATGGATCGCGCCACCGCGGACGCGCTGAAGGCGATCGAAACCCGCGGCCTCGCCTTCTCGCAGTCGATGGCGGCGCATGGCGGCGATGTCGCGCGCAACATCACCTCGGCCGGCGATCAGGCGACCGGCGCGGTGGCGAAGTCGCTCAAGGAGCTCGAGCAGGCCTCGCGCGCGGCGATCGACCAGTCGCGCCAGGTCTCGATCTCGGCCGTCACGGAGATGCAGGAGACCAGCAAGATCCTGCGCACCGATACGGTGGCGCTGTTCGAGCGGCTGCGCGAGGGCAACATCCTGCTACAGGAAGTGTTGACCGGCGCCCACGACAACCTCAACTCGCTGGAGCGCGCGCTGGTGACCCGCGTGGCCGACTTCGTGTCCGCCATGAACGACGTCACCTCGCGCAACGGCGTGGCGACCCAGACGCTGGAAGACCAGCTCACGGTGTTCAACAGCAAGACCGGCAAGGCGCTGGAAGATCTCGGCGCGCTGTCGAGCCAGTTCGAGACCCATGGCAAGGCGCTGATCGAGGCGGCTGCCGTGGTCGAACAGGCCAACCGCTCGACGACGGCCTCCGTCAGCGAGCGCAAGTCGGCGCTGGAATCGCTGGTCACCACCATCGACCTGCGCACCACCGATCTCGACCAGCGGCTGTCGCGCTTCACCGGCCTGCTCGATGAATCGCTCGGCGCGGCCGAAGAACGCGCCCGCGACATCGCGCGCGTGGTGGCGGAGACCGCAGGCGCCGGTTCGGCTGCGATCAGCAAGCAGTTCGAGGCGGTGCGCATGGCCGCCGAGAACGAGCGTCAGCAGACCGTCGACGCCATGAGTGACCTCTACCAGCAGAGCAACGCCGAGACCGACGCGATGTTCAAGGAATCGACGGAGAAGTTCTCCGCGATGGTCACGGCGATGAAGCAGATGGCGAGCGAGATGCACAGCGAGCTCGAGGCCACCCGCAACGAGCTGCGCCGCGGCGTGCTGGAAATGCCGCAGGAGGCCGCCGAAAACACCGCGCAGATGCGCAAGGTGATCGTCGACCAGATCGAGGCCTTGGCCGAGCTGAACCGCATCGTCGCCCATCACGGCCGCGGGCTCGACGTGGTCTCGTCCAACCGCGCCAGCGTCCGCCACGAGGAGCCGGTGATGGCTGCCGCCGGTGGCCGCGCCGACGTGCGGATGCGCGACAGCGTGCGCGACAATGGCAACAGCGCCTCGACGCTGCCGCCGCCGGATCTCGGCATGGCGACCTCGCGCCGCACCGAGGCCCCGTCGGTCAGCCCGGCCGCCGGCCCCAACAACGGCGATGGCTGGCTGTCCGACCTGCTCAACCGCAGTGACGCGCCGCCGCCTGCCCCGCAGGGCCGCGACGCCCAGCAGCGCCCGCGTCCGCAGCAGCAGCCGGCCGCCAATCCGCTGGAATCGCTGTCGCTCGACATCGGCCGGCTGATGGACCGCACGCTGGCGGCCGAGATGTGGGACCGCTACCAGCGCGGCGAGAACAAGGCGTTCTCCAAGCGCCTCTACACGCCGGCCGGCCAGAAGGCCTTCGATGAAGTGGCCCGCAAGTACCGCGCCGACCGCGGCTTCAAGCAGACGGTCGACCGCTACATCGCGGAGTTCGAGCGCCTGCTCGACGAAGTCGCCCGCGAAGGTCGCGGCCAGCAGGAGCTGAGCAGCCACCTGACCTCGGAGACCGGACTGGTCTACACCCTGCTCGCGCACGCCGCGGGACGGCTGGGGTAAGCGTTCGAACCGTCGCAGTACAAGAAACGGAGGCAGCGATGCCTCCGTTTTGCTTTTGACCGCCGCAAGACTAAGTTTTGCAGGAGAACGAGCTGGGAGGGTTCAGATGTTGCTCGCATGCTGGCGGCCCATCGTCGCGCTGACGATGCTCGGGACAATTGGGGTGGCCGCGATTGCGACGGCGGACCCGATCCAGCCGTCCAAAATCCGGACCATCAAAATACAGGAGCCGAACAAGCCGGCAGCCGACACGCCTGTCGTTCGAACGACGCCCGTCCGGCCGGCCGCCGGTGAGGTCCGCGATGCGTCCGGTCGCGAATGGCCGGCGGCTAACGGCGTCGTCGATGCGGCATCCGATCCTCGCCATATTCGCAGCTTGAGGATCCGCTCGGAGCAGACCTATCCGGACGACCGCTATCGCCGCTTCGTGCCTGAAGCAGCCGAGCCATCTCAGGCAGCGCCCCAGTAGGACTGCGACGATCGTCGGGACGAACGGAGGGCGCGTAGCCTATTGCTGCCGCCGCCGCGGCCCGGCCGGTGCTGCGGCCGGAGCCGGCGCGGGCTCGGGTGCGGCATTGTTGCTGCCGCCGAAGATCACCCGGCTCGGGTTGCGGTCGAAATTGTTCACGGCGCGGCTGATGTCGGACAGCGTGCGGCGGCCATCGTTGATCAGGAGATTGGAGCGCTTATCGAGATCGTCGGCGAGTTCGCGGATCGACTTCACCATCAGGTTCAGCTCGCTGCCATTGTTGCCGCCCGCGATCGCATTGAGGCCCAGCATCAGATTGTCGGCCTTGCCCATCACGCCGTCGACCTTGAGCATGACGTTGTCGATCTTCTCGGAATTGCGCGCTAAGGCCTGGGTGAAGACCTCGAGATTCTTCAGCGAATTCTTCACCGACTGCTGATTGTCGGCGACGATGCGGTTGACGTTCTGCAGGGTGGCGCGGATCGCCTCGGTGACGTCCTGCAGCGCGTTCGGGTCGGCGGTCAGAACCGGGATACCGTCCTCATCCAGCGGCACCGGCGGGGCGGCCTCTTCGCCGCCCTTCAGCGAGATCGCGGCGACGCCGGTCAGGCCCTGGAATTCGAGGCCGACCAGGGTGTCCTTGCGCAGCGGTGCGTTGTTCTCGATCATCGCCAGCGCGACGACGCGCCTGGGGTTGTCGAGCTTGACCGAGACCACTTCCCCTATCCTGATACCGTTGAAGTTGACGTTGCCGCCGTTGCGCAGGCCCGACGCCGGCCCCTCGAAGATCACCCGCAAAGGGCTCCGCTGCTTGGTCGTGTGCAGGCTCTGGAACCACAGCACGAAGCCGAACGCCGCGGCGATTACCGCCAGCGTGAAAGCCCCGATCAAGACGTAGTTCGCCCGCGTTTCCATCAATTGCTCGCGTTCATCACTCTTGGGCGCTGGCGCAGTCGGCCTGCGTTCGAGCCCGTCGAATTCCCTGTTGGCGCATGATCTCGTCCGAAAACCGGTCTTTTCGTTTCGGGATCATGGGCTAGGCCACAACGGCACGGGCGCGCTTGCCGTTGAAATATTGCTGCAGCCACGGATGCTGCGATGCCTTCATGTCGGCGATCGATCCTGCAGCAATGATCTTACCGTTCCCTAAAACCGCGATACGGTCGCACGCGGTGTAAAGGCTGTCGAGATCGTGGGTTACCATGAAAACGGTCAGCCCCAAAGTGCGCTGCAGGGTGCGCACCAGCTCGTCGAAATCGCCGGCGCCGATCGGATCGAGGCCCGACGTCGGCTCGTCGAGAAACACCAGCTCGGGATCGAGCGCGAGTGCGCGCGCCAGCGCGACGCGCTTGATCATGCCGCCGGACAGTTCCGACGGATAGCGATCGGCGACCTCGGGCTTCAGCCCGACCATCACCAGCTTCGCCACCATGATCTCGTCGAGCAGCCGCTGCGAGACCCGAAGATATTCGCGCGCCGGAAACTGGATGTTCTGGCGCACCGTGAGCGAGGAGAACAGCGCGCCCTGCTGGAACAGGATGCCCCAGCGCCGCTCGACGGCGCGGCGCTGCGCCGAGCTCGCGGCATCGAGATCGACGCCGAACACTTCGATGCGGCCGGAGACCTTCGGCACCAGGCCGATGATGGTGCGCGTCAGCACCGATTTGCCGGCACCCGACGGGCCGACGAAGCCGAGTATCTCGCCGCGCTTGACGTCGAGGTCGAGGCCGTCGAGCACACGCGTGTTGCCGAATTGGACCGTGATGTCGCGGACCCGGATGATGGCGTCGATGTCCTGCTCGGCCATGATCACATCCCGATCGAGGCGAAGAAGATCGCGAACACGCCGTCCATCACGATCACGAAGAAGATGCCTTTCACCACCGACGCGGTGGTGTGCTGACCGAGCGACTCCGCCGAGCCCTGCACCGCAAGCCCCTCGACGCAGGCGACGATGCCGATCACCGCGGCCATGACGGGCGCCTTGACCATGCCGACGATGAAATGGTCGATCGATATGGCATCACGAAGGCGGAGCAGGAAGGCCTCCGGATCGACGCCGCCATAGAGCCAGGCCACCAGGCCGCCGCCATAGAGCGCGGCCATCGCGCCGAGGAAGGCCAGGATCGGCAGCGCCAGCACCAGCGCCAGCATGCGCGGCAGGATCAAGACCTCGATCGGATCGAAGCCCATGGTGCGCAGCGCGTCGATCTCCTCGCGCATCTTCATCGAGCCAAGCTCGGCGGTATAGGCCGAGCCGGAGCGGCCCGCGACCATGATCGCCACCAGCAGCACGCCGATCTCGCGCAACACCAGCACGCCCAGCATGTCGACCACGAAGATATCGGCGCCGAACCTGCGGAAATGGAAGATGCCCTGCTGCGAGATGATGCAGCCGATCAGGAAGGTGATCAGCACCACGATCGGCACCGCGCGCAAGCAGACCTGCTCGAGGTGATGCACCGTCGAGGTGAGGCGGAAGCTGCGCGGATGGATCAGCACCTTGCCGGCCGCGGCCAGCACCGCGCCGAGCATATCCACCAGGCCGATGATGGTGGCGCTGATCCCGGCCACGGTGCGCCCGATCTGCTCCAGCATGCCTACTATCAAGAGCTGGTCGTTCGCGGCCTTGGGCGCAGGGCCGACGCGGCGCACCTCGTCGACCAGACTGGAATAATTGGCTGAGAGGCCCGCGATCTCCGCTTCGGCGCTGGCATCGCTGAGGCTGCGGCGCAGCCGCTCGATCAGCCACGCGCCGAACGTGTCGAGGCTCGCGACCTGCGAAACGTCGATGAAGATGTGGGGACGGCTGCCGCGCAGTTTCTCGGCGTCGGAGACGATCCGCTCGAGCGCGGGAGCAAAGCGGGCCGTCCAGTTGCCCGCCGCGCACAACGCCAGTCCTTCGCCTTGGGCTATCCGCTCCAGTGTCGGGTCGCCGCTCACCTTTTGCCTACCCCTCAAGCCGGCTGGCCGTTTGATCTCCGGCGGCTTGCCGGATCGGCTTGTCGAATCTGTCGCTAACCAGCCATAGTTGGTTGCGCGTCGCAAGCTACGGTTCAGGAAATAGTAGACTTTAAAATGACTTCCACCCCTCCCGGAGCGGTTTCCCTGACAGGGCGGATCGAGCGCTGGCCGATCGCCGGAACCTTCACGATCAGCCGTGGCGCCAAGACCGAGGCGGTCGTCGTGGTGGCCGAGGTGAGCCAGGGCGGCCTCACCGGCCGCGGCGAATGCATGCCCTACCCACGCTACGGCGAAACGCCCGAGGCGACGCTGCGGGCGATCCAGGCGATGCAGGAGCCGCTCGCCAATGGCATGGACCGTGTCGCCTTGCAGGCCGGCATGCCCGCCGGCGCGGCCCGCAATGCGCTGGATTGCGCGCTGGCGGACCTCGAGGCCAAACGCGCCGGCAGGCGGATCTGGAACCTGCTCGGCCGCTCCGCGCCCGAACCGCGCACCACGGCCTATACGATCTCGCTCGGGACATCAGAGGCGATGGCGGAGGCCACCGCGAAGGCCGCGCATCGCGCGCTGCTCAAGATCAAGCTCGGCGGCGATGGCGACATCGCGCGGATCGCCGCCGTGCGCAAGGCGGCGCCGGCATCCGAACTCATCGTCGATGCCAACGAAGCGTGGACCGAGGACAACCTCGCCGCCAATCTCGCGGCCTGCGCCGATGCCGGCGTCACGCTGATCGAGCAGCCGCTGCCGGCGGGCAAGGACGAGGCGCTGCTGCGGATCGAGCGCCCGGTTGCGGTCTGTGCCGACGAAAGCGTGCATGACCGCGCCTCACTCGAAGGCCTGCGCGGCCGCTACGACGCCGTCAACATCAAGCTCGACAAGACCGGCGGGCTGACCGAAGCGCTGGCGATGGCGGACGCCGCCCGCGCGCTCGGCTTCGAGGTCATGATCGGCTGCATGGTCGCGACCTCGCTCGCGATGGCGCCGGCGATGCTGATCGCGCAAGCCGCGCGCTTCGTCGATCTCGACGGCCCGCTGCTGCTGGCCAGGGATCGCGACAACGGCCTACGCTACGACGGCAGCCTGGTCTATCCGCCCGACGCCGCGCTCTGGGGCTAGTGGGTTAGCCGCTTGCGCGCCAACCACATCACCAGCCCGCCCACGGCCGCCATCACCGCCATCATGTCGTAGACGCCGAGCCCGAAGCGCGCATAGACCATGCCGCTGACGATCGCCGTGGTGCTGGCAACAATGCCGCCGCAGGCAGTCAGATAGCCCTGTGCACGCGCCATCACATGCACCGGCACGTGGTGGACCATCAGCCCCATGATGCCGACCTGGGTCAGGCCGAAGCTCAGCCCGTGTCCGAGCTGGACCACGGCCAGCACCGCAAGCGGCGGGTCCTGCGCGGTGATCGCCCAGCGCGCCACGGCGCTGGCGGCCGCGATCATCACCAGCACAGCCGACGGCAGCGTGAAGCGCGGCGAGGCCGCAAACAGCACGATCTCGGCGATCACGCCGAGCACCCAAAGGGCCGCGATGGTCAGGCCGCTGAAGCCGGCCTGCTGCCAGGCAATCGATGCGAAGATGTAATAGGCGCCGTGGCTGCCCTGGATCAGCGCGGAGGACACGATGATGGCGAGGAACGTGGGATTGCGCAGCAGTTTTGGCACGCCGGCCGTCGGCGTGGCGGTTGCCGTCGGGCGGCCCAGCGGCCGCAGTGTCAGCCCGACCAGCGCGCCGAGCACGGTCACCGCGGTGATGATCCAGATCAGATCGACCTCGGCGACATAGCGCAGCAGGAACCCGCTGATCAGCGCGCAGACCGCGAAGGCAGCCGAGCCCCAGAGCCGCAACGGTCCGTAGCTCAGGCCAAATTGCCTGACGCCGCGCAGCGCGTAGGCATCGGTGAGCGGCACCATCGGCGTCCACACGCAGCAGGTCAGCGCATAGACCGCGAGCAGCACCCACGGCTGGTGCTGGGTGCCGATCACGGCAAAGCCGAGCGCGGTGGCGAATCCCGTGGCGATCATCGCACCGCGCAGCATCTGGCGACGCTCCGCAGCCGCGGTGACCAGCGGCAGCACGGTGAAGCGCGTCACCGGCGGCACCGCGGTGATGAGGCCGATCCAGGTGGCATCGATCCCGATCGCCTTCAGCCACACCGTGAAAAACGGCAGGTGGACCCCGGTCATCCCGAACGTCGTGGCATAGAATGCCGCGAGGCTGCGCGCGAATCGCCGCGGTGCGACCTTGGCTGCGATGGGGATTTGTGATTCGGAAGACATCAATTCAATTGCGATTCGCGCGATATCGTGGTGATCGTTAGCGTAACGCGCAGTGATTTGCGCGGAGAGATTGTGATGGCCGAAGAAGCATTCGCCCTGTCTCCGATATCCGCCCGCGCGGCCCTGCCGAGCGAGGAGGACTATGCTGCGATCAGCGCGGCCTTCATGGAGACCTCGCGGGGCCGCTGGTTCCTCGGCGAATATGCCAAGCGCAACCGCAATGCGGATACCCGCATGGTGCTCGATGCCGTGGCGCGGATCGAGGACAGCCTCAGCGCGCAGCGGCAGGCGGCCGCAGCGGCCATCCGGGACGAGCAGCTGGCGCAGGCGCTGGCCGCCCTGCGCGGCGCGATCGAGGCCGCCCAGGCCTCCGCCATCGCGGCGCTCGACGGTATCAGCTTCGAGCCGAATCTCGCGCCGGTGCGCAAGGGCGTGCGGGTGATTCGGGAGATCTCCTGGCGGCTGCGCGAGATCGGCAATGACGGCCGGATCTGCGATATCATCGATTCGCAGGCCAGCGCGATCGAGGCCGGTGCGACCGAGGTCTCGATGGACGACGCCAAGGCCGTGCTGGATGCCGCTTTCGCGGCGCTGGCCCGCCGGCTCAGCGAATTCGATCCGGACAAGGCGGAAACGCCTGCGGCCAAACCCGATGTGGCCGAAGCACCGGTTGCGGAACCGCCCGATGCTGTCCCCTCGCCGCAACCAGCGGCGGAAAGCGTTGCCACCGCGAGCACTGCGCCCGATGCCGCCGTGGCCGCCACGTCGCCGGTGCCGCCTCAGGAGGCCGCTGCAACGCCGAGCATTGAGGCTACCGCGGCCGCAATGCCGGAGCCGAGCGAAGCATGGCTCAAGGCAGAGGCCGCGCTGGCCGCAGCCGAAGCCGCAGAGCTCGCCCGCGTCACCGAGGCCGCCGCTGACGCCCAGGACGAAGCGGTGCTCGACCTCATCGCGATGGAGATGGGCGCGCCCGATCCGATCGACGAAGAAGCGATCGCCGAGGAGATGCACCTTGCCGAGGAGATGCGCGTCGCCGAGGCGATGGCTGACGAGCCCGAGATGGTTGCACCGGCCATTCAGCCCGAGCCCGCACCGGCGCCCGAGCTGATCGAGCTCAAGGTCGAGCCGCCGCCGATGGCCGCAGCGCCGATTGCTGCAGCACCGGTTGCCGCGGCTCCGGCAGCCGTGCCGCCGCCTCTCCCACCCGCCGTCGAGGCTGCCGCAGCTCCCGCAGCAGAACTCTCACTCGGCTCGACCATCATCGCGAGTGGCCTTTTGAAAAAGCCGAGCGTCGCGGCCAACGATCCGCTGGCGCCGATCCGCCGCATGAGCCAGGTCGAGAGAATCGCGTTCTTCTCGTAGGCGCTGGACATTCGCTTTTCGTCATTGCCGGGCTTGACCCGGCAATCCATCAACAACAAAGGCTCTTGTTGTGATGGATGCGCGGGTCAAGCCCGCGCATGACGGGCGGTGCGGTCCGAGCATTCACCTCCCATTGACTGCCCACGCAGCGTGACCCAGCTCACTTACCGCGCCCCGATCTGCGCCTAGCCTCCCCGCGACCGGTCCTGCACCGGGACCAGCTTTTGGGAGCGCGCGATGGTCCGCCTGACATCCATCATGATATCGGCCGCGTTGCTCGGCCTGTTGAGCCTTGGTGTATCAGGCTCCGCATCTGCCGAGACCAGCGGCATCACCGTCGGCAATGCAACGCAGACGCCGGCACAATCGATCGATCAAGTAGCTTCGCCGGCGACATCTGCCGCAGCGGCGCCGGCTGCGCTACGCGGCCCCGAGCAGCGCGTCGCGCTCGTGATCGGCAATGCGAACTATGAGAATGCGCCAAAGCTGGCCAATCCCGGCAATGACGCGCAGTCGATGGCCGAGCTGTTGAACGCGGCCGGCTTCGAGGTGATCGCCGCGACCGACCTCAGGCAGGGCGACATGGTCAAGGTGTTGCAGGATTTCTCCGACAAGGTCTCAGCGCGCGGCCCCGGCACCGTCGCGATGATCTATTACGCCGGCCACGGCGTGCAGCTCGCCGGCGAGAACTATCTGATTCCGGTCGACGCGAAGATCGCAACGCCGTCCGACCTCGACGGCAATTCGGTGCGCCTCGTCGACGTGATGGGCACGCTCGAGAACGTCCCGAGCCGGATGCGCATCGTGGTGCTCGATGCCTGCCGCAACAACCCGTTTCCGAACGTCAACGACGCCGGCCGCGGTCTTGCCGTCGTTGACGCCCCGAGCGGCTCGATCGTCGGCTATTCGACCGCGCCCGGCATGGAAGCGCAGGACGGCAGCAACGGCCACAGTCCCTACACCAACGCCTTCTTGCGTCTGGCGCGCGAGCCCAACCTGCCGATCGAGCAGCTGTTCAAGCGCGTCCGCCTCGACGTCAACTCTACGACCGACGGCCGGCAGACGCCCTGGGAAAGCTCGTCGCTGACCTCCGACTTCTATTTCTTCGGCGACACCGCGGTCGCGTCGACCCGTGCACCGGCGAATGGCCCGGTGGTGCAGATGGCGTCGAACCTGCCGAACCGCTCGGTGCGCCAGGCCTATGACTTCGTGCTGTCGGAGGGCCGGCCGGAATACTATGAGGAGTTCATCCGGCTGTATCCGCGCGATCCGCTGTGCGATCGCATTCGCTTCCTGCTGACGAACTGGCTGCAGGTCGCGGCCTGGCACAAGGCGGTGCTCGCCAACACGCCGTTCGCCTACAAGACCTTCCACGACAATTTCGGCAACAGCCCCTACGCGCAGTCGGCGTTGAAGCTGCAGGCGCAGCCGAAGGCGATTCCGCTGATGCAGTTCACGCGGCTTTCTAGTCGTCCAGCCTTCCGGCCGATCAATGCCGGCGTGCAGAGTACCGTCGGCAAGATCGTGACCATGCCTGCGCCTGGAGCGAAGCCGGTCGGCATGCCGAGCTCAATCGGCAAGGGCAAAGTCGCGAGCCTTCCTGGAGCCAATGCCGGCAACACCACATCGAACCGGATCATGAAAGATAACAGCGGGCAGCGCCTGCGCGCCGAGCGGCAGAGCATGCGAGTCAACCGGACGGGATCAGGCGGCAGCAATGCCTCGTTCCACTCCAGTCCGTCCGGCTCACATCTCGGCGGAATGGGCGGCGGCAACCGTGGCGGCTTCAAGCACTGATCCGCCGCGCTCCACAACGAAACGGGGGCAGAGAGCGACGACTGCCCTGCCCCCTTTCTTTTCAGGATGCTGGTCTCAGGCGACGAGCTTCGCGAACAGGTCGGCGTCGACATTGCCGCCCGAGAGCACGATGACGACGTTCTTGCCCTTGGCGTCGATCCGCCCCGCCAGCAGCGCCGCGAGCCCGACCGCGCCGCCGGGCTCGACCACGAGCTTCAGCTCGCGATAGGCGAACGCGACGGCGGCACCGACCTCGTCGTCGGAGACGCTGACGCCATTTGCGAGCAGCTTGCTGTTGATGGCGAAGGTCAGCTCGCCCGGCATCATCGCCATCAGCGCATCGCAGATGGTACGCGGCGCAACCGCATGCGCCTCGCGATGGCCGACCTTGAGCGACAGAGCGTGATCGTCATAGCCCGCGGGCTCGGCGACGATCACCTGGGCCTGCGGATATTTTGCCTTCACCGCGGTAGCGACACCTGCGATCAGGCCGCCGCCGGAAGCCGGCGCGACCACGATGTCGGGCACGAGCCCGAGCGCGGCCATGTCCTCGGCGATCTCGCGGCCGGCGGTGCCCTGGCCCGCGATCACGAAGGGATCGTCATAGGGACGCACCAACGTCGCGCCGCGCTTGCTGGCGATGCCATTGGCGATCGCCTCGCGGTCGTCGCGATCGCGATCGTACAGCACGACCTCGGCGCCATAGGACTTGGTCCGCTCACGCTTGGTGATCGGGGAGTCCGCAGGCATCACGATGGTCGCCTGCATGTTGAGGATCTTTGCCGCCGCGGCAACGCCCTGGGCGTGGTTGCCCGAGGAGAACGCGACGACGCCCCCGCTCCGCTTGTCCTGCGGTATCGAGGCGAGCTTGTTGAAGGCGCCGCGGAACTTGAACGATCCGGTCCGTTGCAGCATCTCGGGCTTGAGGAAGACCTGGGTTCCAACGCGTTCATTGAGAACGGGGAAAGTCAGAAGCGGCGTGCGCACCGCGAACGGCGCGACCACCCTTGCGGCGGCATCGATGTCCGCAGCAGCGACGGGTGGATTGAGAGTGATGTCCGTCATCCACGATTTGTATCGCGGCGGCGGGTAACCCGGCAAGACGCTTTAGCGTGAGTTTGGCTGAGGCGCCGGCAAGGACGCGAAATGATGCTCTTCGGCGCCGAATTCGAGCGCCTCGCCCTCGCTGTCCGGCGGTGCGGGGCGGACGTTCATGCAGCGGTCGATGAACACCCGGGCCGACGCCTGCCAGGTGTGGAGTGCGGCAAAATCGACGCAAGCCTGCCGCGAGATGCCGAGCGCCTCCAGGCAGGCGTGGTGCAGATCCTCGTCGAGCACGCCGACCGGCGCGGCGCCGATCACGTCGCGGGGACCGGTGACCGGAAAAGCGGCAACCGGCAGGCCGCTGGCCAACGCCTCGAGCAGCACCAAACCGAACGTATCCGTGCGGCTGGGGAAAACGAACACATCGGCCGCGGCATAGATTTCGGCCAACTCTTCCCCATGGCGGGCGCCGAGGAAGACGGCTTCCGGATATTTCCGCTCCAGCGCCGCCCGCGCCGGGCCGTCGCCGACCACGACCTTGGTGCCGGGCAGATCGAGATCGAGGAACGCCTCGAGGTTCTTCTCCACCGCCACCCGGCCGACGCTGAGATAGACCGGCTGCGGCAGGCAGAGGTCGACATCGCGCGGATGGAACAGGGCGGTATCGACGCCGCGCGACCACAGCACCACGTTGCGGAAGCCGCGCTGGCGCAGTTCGGCGGCCAGCGCCGGGGTCGCGGCCATCACCGCCCGGCTCGGCTTGTGGAACCAGCGCAGCGCCCGCCACACCCAGGCTTCCGGGACCGGCGTGCGTGCCGAGACGTATTCGGGAAAGCGGGTATGGAAGCTCGTCGTGAACGGCAACCCGCGCTTGCGGCAATAGCGGCGAACCGACAGCCCGATCGGACCTTCGGTCGCGATATGGATGCTGTCGGGCCTGGCCGCCTCGATCAGGCTGGCGACCTTGGCCTGATACGGCAGCGCCAGCCGGAGATCGCGATAGCTCGGCATCGCGAAGGTGCGGAACTCGTCCGGCGTCAGGAAGCTCACCTCGACGCCGAGCGATTTCGCCGCCTGTGCCATCATGGTCAGCGTGCGGACAACCCCGTTGACCTGGGGATGCCACGCATCGGTCGCGACCAGGATATGCGTCATGCAGCGCGTGCCGTCACTCGCGGAACTGGCGCGATCCGGCGCACCGGGTCGGTCCAGGTGATGATCTCGAAATGGCCGTCCTCATGCTCGGCGAGGGCCGTGCAGCTCTCGACCCAGTCCCCGCAATTCATGTAGCGGATGCCGTGCTCGTCATGAATCGTCGCGTAGTGGATGTGGCCGCAGATCACGCCGTCGCAGCCGTGACGCCGCGCCTCGCCGGCCAGCGTCGCCTCGAACGCGCCGATATAGTTCACGGCCTTCTTGACCTTCAGCTTGGCCCATTGCGACAGCGACCAGTAGGGCACGCCGAACATCTTGCGGAAGAAGTTGACGAAGCGATTCATCTGGATCGCGAAGTCATAGGCCTTGTCGCCGAGATGGGCGAGCCAGCGCGCGTTCTGCACCACGAGATCGAAGATGTCGCCGTGGATCACGAGGTAGCGCTTGCCGTCGGCGCCGGTGTGAACGGTGTTCTCCACCACGTCGATGCCGCCGAAATGCGTGCCGTAATATTTGCGCAGGAACTCGTCGTGGTTGCCCGGGACGTAGATCACCTTGGCGCCCTTGCGCGCCTTGCGCAGCATCTTCTGCACGAAATCGTTGTGGGTCTGCGGCCAGTACCAGTTCGACTTCAGCGCCCAGCCGTCGACGATATCACCAACGAGGTAGATCGTGTCGGCATCGTGGGAGCGGAGGAAGTCCAGCAGGCGGTCAGCTTGCGAACCGCGGGCTCCGAGATGAACATCGGAGATAAACAAAGTGCGAAAGCGCCGCTCGGGGCTTTCTTCACTCAAGGAGTCACTTCCCATGCCTGTGCACCTAACAGATTCCTGTGACAAGGCGATGACGATCCCCGCGACCCAAGGCCTCACTAACAGTTAACGAGAATCAGCAGCACGCCCCTCCAGTGCGGATAACAGCGGCGTGCGACAATCTGGCGACATCGGTGGACGCAGCTGTGCGGAACAGTGGTTGTGTTGCCTGCATATCGCGGCGGAACACTACGCATTCAAAGAGGCGATGGATGCGTAGCCCGGATGAAGCGCAGCGTAATCCGGGGTCTTGCGTCCGCGGATGATCTGTTCCCGGATTTCGCGGAGCCTGTCATCGGGCGCGCATTCGCGCGACCCGTTGGCTTCATCCGGGCTACAAACTTCAGCCGGGCTACCGAGCGTCAGTAATATCTGTGGAAGTGATGCACCGGCCCGTGGCCATGTCCGACCGCGAAGCGATCGGCGGCGGCGATCGCATCCGTGATCCACGCCTTGGCGCTGCGCACGGCGGTCTCCATCGCCTCACCCTTCGCGAGCCCTGCCGCGATCGCCGATGACAGCGAGCAGCCGGTGCCGTGCGTGTTTGATGTCGCGATGCGCGGCGCCGCGAGCGCGATGCTGCGCTCGCCGTCGATCAGATAGTCGGTGCTCTCGGCGCCGTGCCCGTGGCCGCCCTTGACCAGCACCGCGCGACATCCCATCGCCAGCAATTGCCTGCCCTGTCGCGCGACGTCGGCCTCGTTTGAGGCGACCGGCTCGTTCAGCAGCGCCGCCGTTTCCGGCAGGTTCGGCGTAATCAGCGAGGCCAGCGGAAACAGCATGGTCTTCAGTGCATCGACCGCCTCGGCCGCGAGCAGCCGATCGCCCGAAGTTGCGACCATCACCGGATCGAGCACGACATGGCGCGGCGCCCAGCGCTTCAGCGCGCCCGCGATCGCCACGATGGTCTCGGCCTGCGCCACCATGCCGATCTTCACCGCGCTGACGTCGAGGTCGGAGAACACCGCATCGATCTGGGCCGTGACGAACGAAGCGGGCACCGGATGGATGCCGCTGACGCCGGTGGTGTTCTGCGCCGTCAGCGCCGTGATGGCCGAGGCGCCATAGACCCCGAGCGCGGCAAAGCTCTTGAGGTCGGCCTGGATGCCCGCCCCGCCCGAGGAATCCGAACCGGCAATGGTGAGCGCAACCGGCGTCATTGTGCGGCACCGGCGGTTGAGACGAATGAGACCATGACGAACAAGCTCATGGCCTGTCCTAGCCCGGCCGCCCGTCGGCAGCAAGTTCGCCTGACTTTACCGCGAGTTGGCCTTGTTGCCCCGTTGCCTTGCCCCTTGCCTTGGCGGCCGGTTTTTGGCCTATAGTCGCGGAAATCCCCGGAGACGACTTTGATGGTTCCTTTCTTCGTCCAGATCAAATGCAAGCTCGGCCAGTCCTACACCGTCGCCAACGCGCTGGCGGAAGCCGAGATTGCGTCCGAGATCTATTCCACCGCGGGCAATTACGATCTGCTGGTCAAGTTCTACGTCGACCACGACACCGACATCGGCCATTTCATCAACGAGAAGGTTCAGGTGATCCCGGGCATCCAGGACACCCTCACGATCATCACCTTCAAGGCGTTCGGCGCGAAGTAGCGCATCGACCTCCATACGTGCCCGATTGGCGAGGCGCGCGCCGCTAGGCGGCCGGCGCCGAGTCGATCAGCGCCTTCAGGAACGTGACGACGATACGGCCGCTGCGATTCACCTCGCCGCCCCTCGACAACAGCGCCATGCCGCGGCCCAATGCGATGAAGCCGGTAGCGATCTCCACGGGATCGGCGGGCGCCTGCTTGCCAAGCACCTCGAACAGGCGCGTCACCAGCACGCCCAGCGCACGGCGGTGCTTGCGGTTGAGTTCGTTATAGCCTTGCGCGAACGTCGGGCTGCGCAGCGCCTGCAATTGCAACTCGATCGCCAGCACGGCAAACCCCGGATCCGAATTGGCGGTGGCGGCCCATTTTTCGAGGCCCGCCATCACCTTCGCAGGCTCGCCCGGCGTCTGCCCCAACACGCTTTCGATTTTTGCACGCTCCTCGGATTGGTGCTGTTGCACCAGTTCCAGGAGGATCGCCTCCTTGTCGGGAAAATTCGAATAGAACGCGCCCTGCGAAAATCCGGCCGCGTCGGCGATGTCGCGCACGGAGGCCTGCGCAAACCCCTTCTTGATGATCTCCTCGCGCGCCGCCTCGATCAGGAGACTCTTCGTACGGGCCTGACTTTCCTCGCGATTTAGCCTGGGCAACGAATAAGACTCCCGAACCTGCAAATACCAATTGATTTTCAGATATCATCTGATATCTATTTTCAGATAGCAGTTGATATCTGTAACCCGACGAGTCGGCTCGACGCGCACGGAGTAGCTATATCATGCAGATCGGACGATTGGACCGCACGCTCGCAATCCTGGCGACGCTCGCGGCGTCGACCGTCGCCGCCATGGTGATCGGTATCCTGACCACCAAGGGTTCGCAGGACTTCTTCCAGACCGCCCGCTCCGTCGAAGCCTATGGCGCGTATCTTGCGACCCCCCTCGTGCCGTTCGGCCTGCGGCTCAATCTCGGGCTCGATAATCTCTTCATGATCTTCTACGGCGCATTTTTCATCGTGCTGGCCGCCCGGCTACGCATCATCATGGACCCCTATCTGCTGGGCACAGCGCTCGCCTCCATGATGCTCACGGTGATCCTCGATTGCGTCGAGAACCACCACATCATGACCATGGTGCATGCGATGCAGAACGGATTGCCGCTGTCGCCGGCCGATGGGGAGCTGCAGATGATCGCCTCCCAGGTCAAGTTTCACGCCAGCTATCTCGCAGTCTTGCTGTTCTCGTTCGGCTTCCTGCAGTTCGGCAGGCTCGGCAGGACCATCGCGGCGGTGCTGTGGTGCTACATCCCGTTCGGGGTCCTGATTTCGGTCACGCCGGTGGAGCAGGCGAAGGCATTGGTGCTGGGACGGACAATCTTCTTCGTCTTTGCCTTCATCCTGTCCGCCGTCCTGTTCGCTTCACAAGCCAAAAGCCACGGTCAGAACAGCCAATAACAAGCCCGGAGGATCCCCTGATGCCGATCACGATGGTCACGATTGCCGGACGAAGCCTGCTCGCATTGCTGTTCATCCTTGCCGGCGCAGCCAAGATCGCTGGCCCGAAGCCGTTCCTCGACCACATGGCGGCACACCATATTCCCGGCATGCTGCTGCCGCTGGTCATCGCGCTCGAGCTTGGCGCGGGCCTGGCGTTGCTGATCGGCTGGCAGCCGTCATTTACCGCCGGCGCGCTTGCGCTGTTTTGCCTCGCGACCGCGTTCGGGTTTCACCTCGACCTCGCCGACAAGGTGGAACGAACGCTCTTCTTCAAGGACCTCGCGATTGCCGGTGGCTTGATGGTCATTGCGGCCAGTGCGTGGCGCGGATAGCAGACCAAGCATCACCCGGCGCAATCAGGAAGGATCCGTCTTGTCCGCCTTGCGCGTCGGCTTCGGCGGCCCCTCGACCGGCGGCAGCGACTTGATGTATTCGGCGATCGCGTCGCGATCGGTCGGCGAGAGTTGCGAGGTGTTGCGGATCACGCGCACCATCGATCCGCCGGCGCTGTCGCCGTCCGGCGTCTGTCCGCTCTCGAGGAAATAGGCGATGTCCTTCGCGCTCCAGTCCGCGATGCCCCGCGGCGTGATGTTGGGCACCCAGCCCTCGCCTTCCGGATTCGGGCCACCGGCGAAGCGCTGCGAAGTGATGATGCCGCCGAGGAAATTGCGCGGGCTGTGACACTCGGCGCAATGGCCGAAGCCGTTGACGAGATAGGCGCCGCGATACCAATGCGCCGAGCGGCTGGCATCCGCGACGAACGGCTTGCCGTCCATGAACAGGAATTTCCAGACACCGACATTGCGCCTGACGTTGAAGGGAAACGGCACATCGTGGTCGCGCACCTTGCCGGCGACCGGCGGCAAGGTCTTCAGATAGGCGAACAGGTCGCGCACGTCATTGAGCCTGGCGTGCTGATAGGATGTGTAGGGAAACGCCGGAAAATAGTGCGTCCCCGACGGCGAGGTGCCCTTCATGACCGCGGTGACGAAATCAGCCTCACTCCAGCGGCCGATGCCGTCGTTCGGGTCGGGCGAGATGTTCGGCGCATAGAAGGTACCGAACGGCGACGGTATCGCGAGGCCGCCGCCGAGCCTGGTGCGGTCGTCCTGCTTCGGCACCGCGTGGCAGGAGGAACATCCTCCCGCATTGAACGTTGTGAGCCCGTTGGCCAGATTGGGCTGGTAGGCGGGCAGCGCACTCGCGGCGACGGTCGCGGGGATCGTCAACCACCAGAACACACCGAAGCCGATCAAGCCGGCCAAAGCGGCCAATAGGAGAATTCGTCGCAACATTCACCGATCCGTCATTGGTCGCGTCAGTTCATCAACCAGTATGATGGCAACCGATCGCACAAGCTCGCATCAAATTTGCCGCACTCACGATCATTTTGGGAATAAATCCGGAGAGCCGCGGTTTGAAGATTTGCAACCATCGTGTGACGTCAAAGGGGAGAGAACCATGCCAAACAAGACCTTGCTTGCCACGCTGACATTGGGCGCCGCCATCGCCCTCGCCGGTCCGGCCTTTGCCGAGAAGTTGACGGCGAAGCTGGACGGCAAGTCCGAAGTGCCTGCCAACACCAGCGCCGGCACCGGCACTGCCGACATCGACTACGACGCGGCCACCAAGAAGCTGAGCTGGAAGCTGACCTATTCCGGTCTGTCGGGCCCTGCGACCGCCGCACATTTCCACGGCCCCGCCGAGGCCGGCAAGAATTCCGGTGTCGCGGTCGCCATCTCGAACGCGACGTCGAGCCCGGTCGAAGGCAGCGCAACGTTGACCGACGCGCAGGCCGCCGATCTCCTCGCCGGCAAGTACTATGTCAACGTCCACACCGCGGCCAACCCGGGCGGCGAGATCCGCGGCCAAGTGACGAAGTAGATCTCACGAAGTAAACCTCAACAAGAAACGGCCGACACAACAAAGGGCGGATGCTTCACAGCATCCGCCCTTTTCATTGACCGAATGGCGTTCAGCCCTTCTTGAGGCGATAGGTCTCGTGGCAGCCGCCGCACTGCTTGCCGATCACGGTCAGCTCGGCCTTCAGCGTGTCGACATCCTTGATCTTGCCCTTGGCGTCGGCGACGGATTTGGCAAAGCTCGCGATGTGCTGCTCGAAGCCGGCCTTGTCTTCCCAGATCTTCGGCCCGGCGGAGTAATCGCCTTCCGTCTTGAGGCCCTTGCTGCTTTCAGGAAAGAGCGTCGGCAGCTTCTTGGCGGTATCCTCGAACTTCGCCAGCGCGGCGTCGACCGTTGCCTGGTCGTAGGGCTTCTCGCCCTTGATCATGGCGCCGAGCGCACCGGCGTTCTTGCCGGTTTCCTTCATCTGGGCCTGGGTCACCTTGACCTGCTCCTGGTCGGCCACCACCGCCCCCGCACTCAACGCAAGCATCGCTGCAACGACGACAATCCGCTTCATCGGCAAAACCCCTCAAATCCTGTTCTGTCCGGGTCCGCAGGAACGCGGCCGGCCTGGTTTGCAAACACCGCAGGCGGAATCTTCATTCCGCCTGCGACAAATTTATCAGAGATTATGGCGGCGCTGCGCCTCGCGGATCGCGATCCAGACCCGCTCCGGCGTCGCCGGCATGTCGATGTGGTCGATCCCGAACTCGCGATGCAGTCCCTCGACGATCGCGTTGACGACCGCCGGACACGAGCCGATCGCGCCGGCCTCACCTGCGCCCTTCACGCCGAGCGGGTTGGTCGTGCACGGCACGTTGTGGGTCTCGAACACGAAGGACGGCCCGTCGGCGGCGCGCGGCATCGCATAGTCCATGAAGGTGCCGGTGACGAGCTGACCGTCGGTCGGGCTGTACACCGCCTGCTCCATCAGCGCCTGCCCGATGCCCTGCATCGCGCCGCCATGCACCTGGCCCGCGAGCATCAGCGGATTGAGCGTGACGCCGAAATCGTCGACGATGACGTAGCTGACGATCTTGATGATGCCGGTGGCGGGATCGATCTCGACCTCGGCGAGGTGCGTGCCGTTCGGATAGGTGCCGTCGGCGCTGGCGAAGGTCGCGCTCGAATTCATCTTCGACGTATCGCCGCCGGGACGCTTGGCGAGATCGGCAAAGCTGACCGAGCGGTCGGTGCCGGCGATGCGGATGCGGCCGTCGGCGATCTCGAGGTCGCCGGCGCCGGCTTCCAGCGCCTGCGCCGCAAGCTCCTTCAGCTTGTTGCCGAGCTCGTGCGTCGCCCGCTGCACGCTGACGCCGCCGGACGGGATCGAGGCCGAACCGCCGGTGCCGAGACCGGTCGCGATCTTGTCGGTGTCGCCCTGCAGCACATGGACGCGCTCCGGCGGCACGCCGAACTGCTCGGCAACGATCTGCGCATAAGCGGTCTGGTGGCCCTGCCCGCTCGACTGCGTGCCGATCAGGATCGAGATGTCGCCGTTGGGATCGAGCGCCACATTGGCGGTCTCCTCGCCCATGGTGCCGCAGACCTCGACATAGCTCGCCATGCCGATGCCCCGCACCAGGCCGTCCTTCTTGGCGGCCTTGGCGCGCTTCGGAAACTCCTTCCAGTTCGCGATCTCCATCGCGCGTTTCATATGCGCGACGAAATCGCCGGAGTCGTAGACCTTGCCGGTCGCGGTCGTGTAGGGCAGCGACTTCGGCGGGATGAAATTCTTCCGCCTGATGGCATCCGGCGTCATGCCGAGCTTTCGCGCGGCTGCGTCGACCAGCCGCTCGATCACATAGGCCGCCTCCGGGCGGCCGGCGCCGCGATAGGCATCGACCGGCACCGTGTTGGTGAACACGGTGCGGACGCGGCAGTGGAAGGCCTGGATGTCATAGAGGCCCGGCAACATTCCGGCGCCGCCATGGGGGATATAGGGCGCAAACGTCGAGAGATAGGCACCCATGTCGCCCATCAGATCGACATCCATGCCGAGGAATTTGCCGTCCTCGGCGAGCGCCATCTTCGCGGTGGTGAGGTTGTCGCGGCCCTGCGCGTCGCCCATGAAATGGTCGGAGCGCTCGGCGGTCCACTTGACGGATTTCTTGAGCTTGCGCGCCGCAACCGAGATCAGCGCATACTCGCGATAGGGAAACAGCTTGGTGCCGAAGCCGCCGCCGACATCCGGGCAGATCACCCGCATGTTCTCCTTCGGCATCTTCAGGATCATGTCGCAGAGGATATCGCGCAGGCGGTGACTGCCCTGGCTGCCGATCGTCAGCGTCAGATGATCCTTCCTGGCGTCGTATTCGGCGACCGCGGCGCGTGTCTCCATGAAGTTGGTGATGACGCGCGGATTGACGATGGTGATCTCGGCCACCGCATGCGCCTTGGCGAAGGCGGCCTCGGCGGCGCCCTTGTCGCCGATCGAGACGTCGAACAGCAGATTGCCGGGCTTGTCGGGCCACACCTGCGGCGCGCCCTTCTTCACCGCATTGGTCAGGCCGGCCACCGCCGGCAGCGGCGTCCACTTGACGTCGATCGCCTCGATCGCGTCGCGGGCGTGATCGAGGGTATCGGCGACCACAAAAGCGATGGCATCGCCAACATGGCGCACCTCATCCTTGGCGAGGATCGGATAAGGCGGTGCGGTGAACGGATCGGTTTCGAGATTGAACAGGCACGGCAGGCCGCCGAGCTCGGCGACATCGGCCGCGGTCAGGATCAGCGCCACGCCGGGCATGCCGCGGGCCTTGCCGGCATCGATCGTGTAGGTCGCGTGCGCATGCGGCGAACGCAGCATCAGCGCGTGCAATGCGGGAGACGGGGCGACGTCGTCGGTATAGCGGCCCTTGCCGCGAATCAGAGCGTCATCCTCCTTGCGCCGTACACTTTGTCCGACGCCGAACTTGATGGGAGCTGCCATCGTCTCTCCAATTGCCTTGGTTGTTTGCGCGCATATTGGCGTGGTTGTCAGCGAAGCGCAAACGCCTTTCTCGGGTCGTTTTGCCCCTTGCGGAGCGGGCCTCGATCACTATAGCGGGTTCGGGCGGAGCGGCCTTGGCTCGATCGTCTGCCGGTAAAGCTCGATCGCCCGGCCGGCCTCCTCCATCCGATCTGTTTCCATCAGCCCGCCTGCATAAGCCATCCGCTCGACGAGCTGCGACGTCGCGAAGGTCCAATACTGGGACATCAATGGGTTGACGAACAGATCGCTGCCACTGGTGCGATTGGTGGCATGATAGTTTCCGAATTCTCCGCGCACGGCGCTTGCGATCGAATTGGAGACGATGCTCGGATGCGCCGGCTGGCGTTGGTTGGCATAGTCGACCAGATCGAGAAACGCCGCCCCTTCCGCCGTCTTAGACGACAGGGAAAAGGTGCCGAGAAATCCC
The DNA here is from genome assembly GCF_049075665.1 of Bradyrhizobium sp. B120. NCBI lineage: Bacteria > Pseudomonadati > Pseudomonadota > Alphaproteobacteria > Hyphomicrobiales > Nitrobacteraceae > Bradyrhizobium > Bradyrhizobium sp. B120. Next base: position 5,797,835 of record NZ_CP185242.1, read on the forward strand.
CCGTCAGTTGTCAATCGCGCAACGTTCTCGAGGAAGGCATGGTGCGAGACGCCATGGAAATGATCGATGCCGAAACCGATCGCAGCAAGAAGTGCCCGCCCATCAGTGGCATTCTGCGCAGCGACGATCGATACCGCATCCTCGATGATGGTACCGAGTCCAGGCTCGTCGCCGAAAAGAATGCTGTCGGTGCCGCCATCGACCAGCACAACCAGATCGATTTGGTGCTGCTCGACGATCCAGCGGTAGGTGGCAGCAAGCGGCCGGACGCAACTCTTGGCAAAGGCGTAGATCGGTACAGCACGCTCACGCGTCGCAAGCCACTCCGCCAACCACTTCTCGGGAAAGTATGGAATCTCGGCAGAGCTCCGATCGACCCGCCAAGTGGTCGGATTGATGCGCTCGCCACCGCAAAGCCAGAGATTGGTGAACGAAAAATTCCCGAAGACGACCTGCTTGCCCCGCGACCAAAGGTGCTCGGCAATAGGCACGCCACCGAATACGTCGAAGCCCCCGCCGCAACCTGCGATGAGGACGTTGGTCGCCTGCTCCAGGCGATCGAGAAATGGGATCATGTGATACAGCCAATTGCTTCCTGGCGTGCCAGCCCTTGCTGCATTCGGGCACTATTCCAAGCGCTTGACAAGACTAAAGAAATCTATACGCGCCGCAGCGCGAACAGCCAGCCGCGGCCAAACAGCGTGAGGATCAGCAAGGCGTAGACGAAGACGCCGACCGCAATCAGCAGCAGCAGGATCATCTCATCGCGGAAGTGCTGCATCGGCGCGAACCACACATAGGCAAAATGCGAGGTCAGCCACAGCGCGAGCGCGAGCAGCACGCCGCACAGCGCAAAAGTGCCGAACGAGCGGATCAGCGCGCGATCGAACGCGAGGTAGCCGCGGCGCACGGCGAACAGCAGCACCAGCAGCAGATTGACCCAGGCCCCGACCGCGGTCGCGAGCGCGAGCCCGACCTGCGCCAGCGAGCCGACCAGCGCGATCTTCAGCGCGACGTTGACCGCGACCCCGGTCAGCGCCGCCTTGACAGGGGTTGCGGTATCCTTGCGGGCATAGAAGGTCGCGACCGCGCTGCGGATCATCACAAAGGGAATGAGCCCAACCGCATAGGCCGCGAGCGTGGCGCCGGCGCTGGCGGCATCGGCCTTCGAGAACGCGCCGCGGGCGAACATCGCGCGCATGATCGGATCGGCAACCGTCAGGAACGCCGCCACGAACGGCACCGAGAACAGCAGCGTGAAATCGAAGGCGCGGCGCTGCGCGGCCATGGCGCCTGTATGATCGTCGGCGGTCAGGCGCCGCGACATCTCCGGCAGCAGCACGGTGCCGATCGCGATCCCGATCACCCCGATTGGCAGTTGATTGAGGCGGTCGGCATAGTACAGCGCCGACAGCGCGCCGGCGGGCAGGAAGGTCGCGATGATGGTGTCGGCGAACAGCGCGACCTGCGTTCCCATCGAGCCCAAGGTTGCAGGCCCCAGCGCGCGGAAGAAGGCGCGGACATCCTCGTCGAGTTTCAACGGCGCGAATCGCGGCAGGCCGCCGTGGCGGGCGAGGTCGCCGGCGAGCAGGAAGAACTGCAAGAAGCCCGAGATCAGGACGCCCCAGGCCGCGGCGTGGCCGGCGCTGGGGAAGAACGCGGCGAGCGCCAGCGTCATCATCATGGCGAGGTTGAGGAAGATCGGCGCCGCCGCGGCGCTGGCGAAGCGATGCATCACGTTGAGCATGCCGCCGTAGAGCGTCACCAGCGTGATCAGCAGCAGATAGGGAAAGGTGATCCGCGTCAGCTCGATCGCGAGCTGGCGCTGCGATGCGTCCTCGGTGAAGCCCGGCGCGAGAATGCTCATCGCCTGCGGCATGAACACCATCGCCACCACCAGCAGGATCACCTGCGAGGCGAACAGCAGCGTGAAGATGCGGTCGGCGAACAGCCGCGCCGACGCCTCGCCGCGCTCGCCATGGACATGGGCATAGGCCGGCACGAAGGCGGCGTTGAAGGCGCCTTCGGCAAAGATCGCGCGGAAATGATTGGGCAGCCGCAGCGCCACGAAGAAGGCGTCGGCGACCGGCCCGGCACCGAGGATCGCCGCGAGCATGATGTCGCGCGCGAACCCGGTGACCCGGGATAGCAGGGTATAGCCGCCAACCGTGAAGATGCGCCCAAGCATGGCTGCTTCTAGCGCATCATCACCCTACGTCAAAATCAGGCAGAAAGTGCGCTGCGCACAGCCGCGATGACGCGGTCCTGCGCCGCCTCGTCGAGATAGGGGTGCATCGGCAGGGCGATGACGTCCTTCGACAGGCGCTCGCTGACCGGCAGGCCACCGTCGGCAACCGGATAGTGGCTGTAGGCCGTCTGCTGGTGGACCGACTTCGGATAGTAGATCATGGTCGGCACGCCCTGCGCCTTCAAGGCGGCCGCGAAGGCGTCACGATCGATGCCGTTGGTCAAACGGATGGTGTATTGCGCCCACACCGAGGTGCAGCCGGGAGCAACGCGCGGCACCGAAACCAGGTTGCCGAGCGCCCGCGAATAGCGTTCCGCCACCTTGTTGCGCGCCGCGATCTCGTCGTCGAAGATCTTCAGCTTCTCGAGCAGGATCGCCGCCTGCATGGTGTCGAGCCGCGCCGTGAGGCCGAGCCGCACGTTATCGTACTTGTCCGAGCCCTGGCCGTGGACGCGAATGCTGCGCAGCGTGCGCGCCAGTTCCTCGTCGTCGGTGAAGATCGCGCCGCCGTCGCCGAAACAGCCGAGCGGCTTGGCCGGGAAGAAGCTGGTTCCGGTCGCGAGCCCGAAGGTGCCGAGCTTGCGGTTCTTGTAGGTTGCGCCAAAGCCCTGCGCGGCATCGTCGAGCACGAACAGGCCCTCGGCCTCGGCGACCGCGCCGATCGCGTCGTGATCGGCGCTCTGGCCGAACAGATCGACCGGGATCACGGCAACCGGCTTCAACCCGCGTGCGCGCGCCGTCGCAATGCCGCGCTTCAGCGAGTTGACGTCGATGTTGAAGGTCTCTTCGTCGACGTCGACGAACACCGGCGTCGCACCGGTCAGCGTCACGACTTCGCCGGTCGCGCAGAAGGTGAAGGTCGGGCACAGCACCGCATCGCCCGGTCCGACATTCTTCGCCATCAGCACCATGAGGAGCGCGTCGGTGCCGCTGGCACAGCTCACCACGTGCTTGGCGCCGCTGTAATCCGCCAGCGCCTTCTCCAGCGCAATGACTTCCGGGCCGTTGATGAACTGGCAATGGTCGAGCACGCGCGCGACCGCGTCATCGATCGACTTGCCGAGCCGACGGCGCTGCGCGGCGATATCGATGAAGGGAATGGGCTCAAGCTGCATATGCTGGTTCATGGAAGCTCTTTGCACGTGTTGAATGGATGACAATCAGCCAGTGAAGGCAATCAGCCGGCGATGCGGCGCGGTCCCTTGCGCATCGTCGAGGCGGCGGGCCGCGCCGGCGATTCCAGGCAGCGGATCGCGATCTCGAGGCTCGCCACGCCTTCGTCGCCGGACACCGCCGGCAGCTTGCCGCTGCGCACGGCATCGAGGAAGGCAATCAGTTCGGCGCGCAGCGGCTCGTCGTGACCGACCGGCAGATGGCGCATCGAATAGCTGCCGTCCGGCTTGAAGCCGAAGCATTCGGTGACCTGGCGCGTGAGCAGGTCGCCCATCACGTACTTGCCGCGGGTTGCGACCGTGACGTTGCGCGCCTTGAACGGCGTCAGCCAGTTGGTATTGATATGGGCGAGCACGCCGGACGCCGTGCGGAACTGCAGCAGCGCGATGTCCTCGCGCTCGGCAACCGCGCTCGAGAGCTGCGGCTGCACCTCGACGATGTCGGACTCGGTGAACCAACGGATCAGGTCGATGTCGTGCACGGCAAGATCGATCACGACGCCGACATTGGACATCCGCGGTGGGAACGGGCCGACCCGGGTGATGCCGATCGACAGGATATCCTCGCCCGAGATCGCCTGCTTGATCGCGGCGACCGCCGGATTGAAACGCTCGACATGGCCGACCATCAGCGTGACGCCGGTCCGCTCGGCAGCCGCGACGATCTCGCGGCCCTCTTCGACCGTGGATGCGACCGGCTTCTCGACCAGGATGTGGATGTTGCGCGCGATGCAGGCGAGCGCGATCTCGTGATGCAGGTGGGTGGGTGCGGCGATCGTCACCGCATCGACGCCCTCGGCAAGCAGCTGATCGAGGTTTTCGAAGGCGCGGCAACCGACCAGGTCGATGGCGCGTGCGCGGTGCTCCGGCAGCGGATCGACGATGCCGATCAGCACGACGCCGGGCAGTCCGGCCAGTACGCGGGCATGGTTGCTGCCCATTACGCCGGCGCCGATCACGCCGACGCGTAATGCGCGGCCGATATCGGCCCTCGCGCCAGCTGCGGACACTTTTGCATTCATATCGTAGACCCCAAGTAGCGTTCTGGCGGTTGTCCCGGCTCCTCAGGGAGCCATCCAGGCTCCGAGGGAATCAGACCAAGGCCCCTCGTCCCGATCTGCGCCTCCGGCGCAGATCACCCCGCTTCGTTGGCAGCCGCTATAGCACGGCGTCACAAATGTGGCGAATGCCAAGGACGAAATCCGGACACGTTTTGATTCAAAGAGTTACATCGTCCCGCGCCCGGCGATTGGCGCGGGAACCGGCTCGCCTCAGTTGCGCCGGTAGTCGTCCTCGATGCGGATGATGTCGTCCTCGCCGAAATAGCTGCCGGTCTGCACCTCGATCAGCTCGAGCTGGATCTTGCCTGGATTCTCCAGCCGGTGCACCGCGCCGATCGGGATGTAGATCGACTCGTTCTCGTGCACTGTCTTGATCAGCTCGTTGACGGTGACCTGCGCGGTGCCGCGCACCACGATCCAGTGCTCGGAGCGGTGATGGTGCTTCTGCAAAGACAGCCGCCCGCCCGGCTTGACGATGATGCGCTTGACCTGGTGGCGGTCGCCATTGTCGACCGATTGATAGGAGCCCCAGGGGCGATGCACCTTGATGTGGTTCTCGGTCACCCCGGGCGCCGCCACTTTCAATTTCGCGACCAGCCGCTTCAGCCCGTTGGCGTCCTTCTGGCGTGACACCAGCACGGCGTCCTGGGTCGCGACCACGACGAGATCGTCGACGCCTTCGAGCGCGACCAGCGCCCGGTCGGTCGAGACGTTGCAATTGCGGGAATCCTCGAACACCGCCATGCCGCGCGCCGCGTTGCCGAGACTGTCCTTGTCGGAGAGCTCCCAGACCTGACGCCATGAGCCGATGTCGGACCAGCCGCACGCCACCGGCACCACCGCGGCATGAGCGGTCTTCTCCATCACCGCGTAATCGATCGAGATCGCCTTTGCCGCGCCGAACGCTGCTGCATCGAGCTTGACGAAGCCGAGATCCCGCGTCGCTGACGCAACCGACTGCTCCACCGACGCAATGCTGTCGGCATCGACATTGCGATACTCGTCGAGCAGCACGCTTGCGCGGAACATGAAGTTGCCGCTGTTCCAGAGATAGCCCGCATCGATATAGCCTGCCGCCGTCGCGGCATCCGGCTTCTCGACGAATTTTGCCACCGCGCGCACCTCGCCGGCGACCACCTCGCCCGGGCTAATATAGCCGTATTCGGTCGCGGGCCGTTCCGGCTTGACGCCGAAGGTGACGATGCGGCCGGCTTCGGCAGCCACCAATCCGCCGCGGCATGCGGCGACGAAGGCCGGCGTATCCCGCACCAGATGGTCGGCGGCGAGCGCCAGCACGATCGCTTCGCCGTCACGACTCTGCGCGAATGCCGCACCGGCCGCGATCGCGGGCCCGGAGTCGCGGCGCATCGGCTCCAGCAGCACATCTGCCTCGCGGCCGATCTCGGCCAGCTGCTCCAGCACCATGAAGCGATAGGCCTCGTTGGTGATCACGATCGGCCGCTCGAACAGGCCGGCGTCGGAGACCCGCAGCAGCGTCTCCTGGAAGGTCGAGCGCGCCCCGAACAGCGACAGGAACTGCTTCGGATGCACCTCGCGCGACGCCGGCCAGAGCCGCGTCCCTGCGCCGCCGCACATGATCAGGGGGATAATTCGTCGATCCATCGATGCCTCAAGTCCTGTCGTGGCAGTCCTGTCGTATCCATCCGCAGGCGGCACACCAAATTGGCCCGGGCTGCCGTGGCCGGCAGCCCTGTTACCTGGGAGGCACGATCCGGGCAGTCACGCGCCCCCACGCGTCTGGTCGGATCTTACCGGTCTTGTAAACTCCCGGTGAACGGCTGGCCGTCCCCCGTTCCGACCTGTTTAGCCGCCCCTTCGCGCCTGCCGCAATAGGGACCAGTACGGGTATTGCCAGATCGGTGCGGAAACCATACCAAGGCGGCGAATTTGGGCGCGCGAAAGCGTTTTGCGCTGTTTTTGACACATTCTGAAAACCTGGCAGCGCGAACGGAAATGCGCCGAATCCTGCTTTCGACCGTCAAGATCCTGATCTCGGCTGCGCTGCTCTATTTCTCGCTGCGCAAGGTCAACCTGTATGACCTCGCCTCCCGCATCCAGGTCGAGAGCCTGGGCTGGCTCGGCCTCGCGATCGCGGTCACCTTCCTGCAGATATTTCTCGGGGTGTTGCGCTGGCGCGAGATCAGCGTGGAGTGCGGCGCGCCGCTGGAGACATCCCAGGCGATGCGCTTCAACGTGATCGGCACCTTCTTCAACCAGACCCTGCCGTCCTCGATCGGCGGCGACGCCGTGCGGCTTTGGCTCGTCGCGCGCGCCGGCGCGGGCTGGCGCGCGGCCACCTATTCGATCTTCGTCGATCGCGCGGTCGGACTGATCGCGCTGGCCGTCGTCATCGCGGTCACCCTGCCCTGGAGCTATCGGCTGATCTCCGATTCCCACGGCTGGATGGCGTTGCTGCTGCTCGACCTCGCCGCGCTTGCGGCCGGATTTGGTTTCCTCGTGATCGGGCTGTTGCCGTGGCCCTGGCTGAAGCAGTGGTGGGCAACGCACCACATCCACGCCTGCGCGGTCATCGCGAACCGGGTGTTGTTCAGCCGCCAGCACGGATTGCGGGTCGCGACCCTTTCGATCGCCATTCACGTCGTGACCGTCGTGATCGGCTGGTGTGTGGTGAAGTCGATCACGGCCCCCGTCACCTTCGGCGAAATCTTCCAGCTGTTGCCCCCGGTGATGCTGATCACGATGATGCCGATCTCGATCGCGGGCTGGGGGGTGCGCGAGGCCACGATGGCGCTGGCCTTCGGCTATGCCGGCCTGATCGCGAATGAAGGCGTCAACATCTCGCTGCTGTTCGGCGCGGTGTCGTTCGTGGTCGGTGTGTTCGGCGGCCTGGTGTGGATCCTGAGCCCGGAGAAGGCCGCCAAGGGCGCCGAGCCGATCGAAGTCCCGGGATCGCAGTGACCGGACCAAAATGAGCAGTTTCGAGACCCTCCTGTCATTGATCGCAGCGGTGCTGGCCGCATCGATCTCGGCCGTCCTGATCCGCGCAACGCGGCCTCTGCTGCTGCGCGTGGCACTGGCGAAGCCGAATGCGCGCTCGTCGCACCGCATTCCAACGCCGCAGGGCGCCGGCATCGCGGTCATCGCAGCCACGCTGCTGGCGGGCGGGATCGTCATCGTGCTGGCCGGATCGCCGGACCTGACAATACCATTTGCGGTGTTCGCGGCCTGCCTGTTCATCGCGGTGGTGGGCTTTGCCGACGACATCCGGTCGCTACCTGTCGTCCCGCGGCTGTTGCTGCAGGCTGCCGCCGTTGCGGCCGTGGTGTTTTCGGCGCCGGTCGATCTCAGGCTCGTTGCGGCCTGCCCGGTCTGGCTCGAACGCGGCCTGCTGCTGATCGCCGGCCTCTGGTTCGTGAACCTCGTCAACTTCATGGACGGGCTCGACCTGATGACGGCGGCCGAGGCCGTGCCGATCACGGTGGCCGTCGCCCTGCTCGGCAGCTTCGGCCATGTGCCCGCGGCTTGCGCGCTGGTCGCGGCGGCGCTGTGCGGCGCGTTGCTCGGCTTCGCGCCGTTCAACCGGCCGGTGGCCAAGATATTCCTCGGAGATGTCGGCAGCCTGCCGATCGGCTTGCTGCTGGGCTGGTGCCTGCTCGAGCTTGCCCTGCATCAGCAATTCGCCGCCGCGCTGCTGCTGCCGCTGTATTATTTGACCGATGCGACGGTCACGCTGTTTCGCCGCATCGCGCGGCGCGAGCCGTTCTGGTCCGCGCACCGCTCGCATTTCTATCAGCGCGCGACCGACAACGGATTTGTGGTGTGGCGCGTCGTCGGCGAGGTCTTTGCGCTCAACGTGGTGTTGGCGCTGCTCGCGTTCGCCTCGGTCGCCCTCAATTCCCTCGCAGCAGACATCGTCCTGCTGCTGGCCGGCGCGCTCGCCGTCGCCTGGCAACTGCGCCGGTTCTCGCGACCGTTCTGATCGGGCCAGAGCGTTTTCCAGCGAAGTGGATACCGGTTCGCGTGAAGAAAACGCGTCAAAATAGAATCTAGATATCCGTTCGAGTCAGTGCGCGTCTCAGCCCCTCGTCGAGGCTGATCGGCTGCTGCCATCCGGTGCTCGCGACCTTGGACAGATCGAGTTCAAGCGAGGCGAACAGGCTGTCATAGGCTTCCTTGCGGCCGCCCACCGTGAGCGACAGTTTCAGGAGCGGCGACGGCAGCCAGAACAGACGCGGCGAGGTTTCTGCCGCGCGGGCAAGGCGTTCGACGAACTCCCGCGTCGAGACCTGCTCGCGGTCGGCCACCAGAAAGACGTCGAAATCATTTCCTGGTCGCGACAACCGATACAGAATGAACGACGCCAGGTTTTCCGCGGACAGGAACGCGCGGCGATTCTTCACAAAGGCGAGCGGGAGCGGCATGCGATTGATCACCGCACGCTTGAGCAGGGCGAAATTTCCTTTCGCACCGGCGCCGTAGATCAGCGGCGGCCTGATCACGGTCACCCTCATGCCGCTGCCCGGCACAATCCCCTTCAGACCAACCTCGGCGGCGGCCTTCGAGTTTCCGTAGAGACCGCGAGGTGTCAGGACATCGTCCTCGCGAAACGGCGGGCGTCCGTAATTGCTGCGCCCATGCACCAGGATCGTGCTGACAAAAATGAAATCCCGAACGCCCGCCGCGACCGCCGAACGCGCCAGGTGCAGCGTGCCTTCGATATTGACGTTGCGGTAGAGCTCGATCGCCTGTTCATCGGACTGCTGGTGAACGCGAGCCGCAAGATGAACGACGGCGTCCACGCCATCGAGCGCGGCGCGCCAATCGGTGGCGGGACTGAGCGAGCCGATCGCCACGTCGTTTGCGTCTTGCAGCGGGGTGCGCACCGCGCGTCGCACCAACCAGCCGTTCTGCTCCAGCTCGGGCACGACGTGGCGACCGACAAAGCCGCTCGCACCCGTCACAAGAACGGTCGGCCGGTGATCATTCATGCTGTCCGCTCCACGTCTTGATTGGATAACAGCTCCGCAACCAGCGCGGCGTAGCTCGACAGCGCCCGCTCGGGACTGAAGGTCCGCGCGGTCGCGACGGCGCGCTCGGCCATCGCGGCGTCTTGCGATTGCGACGCCATCCTGATCGCATCGGCGAGTTGGTCGGGCCGTCCCGGCGTGACAACCCAGCCCAGCCGGTTCTCGCTGACGGTCAGCGCGGCCTCGGCTTCGGGTTCGGAGACCAGGATGACGGGCCGGCCGGCTGCGAGCAGATTATAGAACCGGCTCGGGACCGATACACCGGCAACGTTCTCGCGATAGGGAATCAGCCAGACGTCCGCGCTGGAGAGCAGCGCATCGAGCTCGCCATCCGCGACGCGCTCGACCAGCGTGACGTTGGCGAGCTGCGCCTCGGCCTGCATCACCTTCAGCCGCGCAAAACCCATGCCCCATCCCGACAACAGGAAATGGATGTCGCGTTCGTCACGCAACAGCCGCGCGGCCCCGAAGACGATGTCCGGATCGTGGGTGAAGCCGAGATTGCCGGACAGGCCGACGACGAAGCGGGCGGCGATCGCCTTGCGAAACGGATTATCGGGGCTGACGGGACGATTGCCGGGATCGAGCGTGGCCCAGTTTGGGATGAACCTGATCTTGTCCGGTGTCATGCCACGATAGCGCAGCAGCAGCTTCTCGGCGTCGCGGCCGATCACGATAACGGCGTTCAAGGCACGGAACATCAGCGCGTTGATCGCGCGCATCGCCCGCGCAACCAGCGAGGACGGCCGCAGCAGGCCGGCCATCACGAGAACATCCGGAAACAAATCGTGCAGGATCAACGCCGACTTGGCCCCCTTCAGCCGCGCCGCGACGGCAACCGCATAAGGCAGCGCGAAGGGAGCGGTCACCGTCAGCGCCACGTCGCCGCGCTGCAGCCGCGACAACAACGCAATGAACATCCGTGCGGTGAACAGCGCCTCGGCGAGCGCGCGCTTGATCAGCGCCGCTTTTCCCGGCAACCAGTTCCTGATCTCGACGACGACGGGCCGCCCCGGCGCCGGCGCCCTCGCCGAGCCCGGCATCCCGGAGACCACCACCACCTCCGCCTCCTGCGCGATCCGTTCGGCGATCGCGGACATGATCGCGGCGGTCGTGCTGTGGTCCGGCGGATAATGCTGGCTGGCGACCACGACTTTTCGAGAACTGGGCATCAATGGCTTTCGAAGCGGTCCTGCCTGATCGCCCGCAGGACGGCGCGGTCAGGCGGCATTCGACCCGAACTCGGGCACGGCGTCCTGAAGGACGGCACGGATGGTGACGCGGTCATCCCTCTCGATCGCATCTTCCAGCGCCGCGAGCCACTTGCGCAGCGTCGACATTGGAGGCTGGTTCGGCTTGGCGGCCATGACGCCGGCAACGCCGATTTCGAGCGTCGGCTCCTGGCTTGCGAACAGGATCTCGTTCAGCCGCTCGCCGGGACGGATGCCGCTGAACACGATCTCGACGTCGGCGCCCGGTTGCAGGCCCGACAGGCGGATCATCCGCTCGGCGAGATCGACGATCTTCACCGGCTGCCCCATGTTCAGCACATAGACCGAGACGTCAGGCCGCGCCGGCGTCATGGCGTGCGTCGCGGCGGTGATCACGAGATCGCAGGCTTCGCGGATCGTCATGAAATAGCGGACCATATCCGGATGGGTCACCGTGATCGGTCCGCCGGCCTCGATCTGGGCCTTGAATTTCGGGACCACGGATCCGTTGGACGCCAGCACGTTGCCGAACCGCACCGAGATCAGCCGCATATGCGACTTGCCCCTGGCCTCGGCCATCAGGTCATGATCCATCGCCTGACAGTACATCTCGGCGAACCGCTTGGTCAGGCCCAGCATCGACACCGGCTCGATCGCCTTGTCGGTCGAGATCATCACCATGGCGCTCGCGCCCGCGGCACGCGCCGCGTCGGCGACGTTCACGGACCCGAAGATGTTGGTCTTGACCCCTTCGCTCCAGTCGCGCTCCAGGATCGGCACATGCTTGAGCGCCGCGGCATGGAACACGATGTCGGGCTTGAACTCGCTCATCAGGCGCGTGATGCGCTCGCGATCCCTGATGTCCGCGATCCGGCCCTCGATCTCGGGGCCCGCATCGCGCGCGGACAGCGCCTCGGTGACCGCATAGAGCGCCGGCTCCGAGTTCTCGACGACCAAAAGACGCGCCGCGCCGAAGGTCGCGACCCTCTCGCAGATCTCCGCGCCGATCGAGCCGCCGCCGCCGGTCACGATGACGGACTTGCCCTTCACCAGCGTCTCGAGCCGCGCATAGTCGATCTTCTGGCTCGGGCGCAGCAGCAGGTCCTCGACCGCGACATTGGTGAGCCGTGGCGTATCGCCGCCCTCCAGCGACGGCAGGCGGCTGACCATCAGACCGAGCCGCTTGGCGCGCATCAGCACGCTTTCCGGATGCGCATCCGGCTCGAAGGCCGAGGGCGTCATGATCACGCGCTTGATCGGCCGCTGGCGGCTCTCGAAATCCCGAATCACCGCTTCGATATCGTCGACGCCGCCGACCACGGGAATGTTGCGGATCATCTGGCCGCGGTCCGCGGCCGACGGCGAGAGCACGCCGACCGGCCAGAGCCGCTTGATGGCGCCGTTCTCGATGCCGCGCAGCACGACTTCCGCGTCGGCCGTGCGTCCGACCAGCAGCGCCGACGCGGCATTGTCGGATCGGGCATGAAGCCGCGTGCGCGAATAGCGGAAGTAGCGATAGCCGAGGCGCAGCGCGCTCAGCGCGAACACCTCGAGGAAGAAGAACAGGATGATCGTGACGCGGCCGAGGAACACCGGGCTTGGCGAATTCGCTCCGGTGAAGAAGTAGACATAGTCCACCACGACCAGCGCCAGCGTCAGCACCGCTGCGACCCGCAGGATGTTCACCGCGTCCGGCAGCGAGGTGAAGCGCCATTTCGCGGTGGTCAGATTGGAGAAATAGCTGACCACGATGCTGAACAGCACGAACCAGGGCAGAATGCGCAGCAAGTGCGGCAGCCGATCGGTAAGCAGGCTGCCCTCGAAGCGCAGATAGAAGCTCGCCAGCAACGCAAACGTCGTCGCCAGCGCGTCATGTGCCAGAATCAGGAAGTTGCGCAGGGTGAATTGTGAAAGGCGCGTCATCTAACGGACGGGTTGCTGGCAACTGGGAGTTGGCGACGAGACATTGGCAGGCTGTAGCGTATCTGCGGAGCCCTTGCCAGCGATCATGGACGGATCGGAGGCTCGGGTTCCATATCCGTCCCCAATCGCCCCTTCAACGCCATCCCGCCCGCAACGCCGACGCCCAGCACGTACATCCAGCCTTCATGAAAGTCGAAGATGTGTGAATTAAACAACGAACTTGAAATATTCTGTACCACGACGAGAAGCCCGATCCAGTTGACGAGACCGTCGCCGCGGAACAGCAACAGGTGCAGCAGCCACATCGCGTACAGTATCGCTACACCCACAATGCCCCACTGCACGGCGACGTTCAACGTTTGATTGTGGGGGTTTCCGATCACTTCGGCGGACGCCTGGTTCACGCCGCCGGCCGCGACGCGCTCGAACAGACCCCGCGTCGCGCCGGTACCGTGGCCGATGACCGGAGCCTCGGCGAAGAAGCCGAGCGACTTGCGCCAGAATTCGAGCCGCAGACCAAGCGACGTCGCCTCGTTGCGCTCCATGTAGAGCTTGTAGTCGCGCTGGAATGAATCGGCCGTCGCGCGCAGTTGCGGCGAGGCGTACCACGCCGCCACGAACAACGCGCCAGCCGCACACGCGATCAGGGCAATGCTGCGCCAGCGCAAATGCAGCAGCGCAAACACCGCGAACATGATCGGAATGGTCACCAGCGCGGTTCGCGACACCACCACGAACGCCATGTTGGCAAGCAGGCTGAGCGCAATCCCGACCAGCAACACGGCCGGCAGGACGCGACTGGCCCGCAACAGCATCACGATCGGATAGGCCAGCGCGACCGCGCACAGCGTGAATTCCTGGCTCTGGTCGATGTAGTTCTTGACGAAGACGCCCTGCTCGCCGGGGGCCGGCGCCCGCAGCGCGAGGTGGGGATAGGCAAGCACCAGCCACGACATCAGCATCAGCAGCGTGCAGGAGACGAGGAAAGCCACGAACACCCATGCCCCGCGGCTCGAGCGCTGGAAGTGATAGAGCAGCACCGGAAGCACCAAGAGCTTTGCGGTCGGCCCGACCGCGTAGAATCTCGCGCCCCAGGCGGCGTCCGACCAGAGCGTGCCGGTGAGCGCGAGGCAAAACAATGCGATCGGCGCCACGCAGATCGGCCGCTTCAGCAGCGTCCAGAACGCCCGCAGGTCGACGGTCGGCGCAATCGAGATCAGCAGCACCACGCCGAAGATGCCGACCAGCGAGGTCGACCACGGCAGCGACACCGCAATCAGGACCGCGACCACATCGGTCGTGCTCTGCCAGCGCGCCGGATCGCGCCAGGCCGGGCACGCCGCGGCGCCTGCCGGGGATGCCATGCTCGCGCTCACGCCTTGCCCTCACGGGCCCGGGCAACCAGCGACGTGGTGCTGTGGCCCTGCAGGATCTCGACCAGCACCACCTCGCCGCCGGCGGCCTCGACGATCTCGTGGCCGACCACCTGCTCGCGCGTATAGTCGCCGCCCTTGACCAGTACGCTCGGCCGCACCTTCGTGATCAGGTTGATCGGCGTGTCCTCCTCGAAGATTGCGACGAGGTCGACGGCTTCCAGCGCCGCCAGCACCTCGGCGCGGGCGCGCTCGTCCTGCACCGGACGTCCCTCGCCCTTCAGCCGCTTCACCGAGGCGTCGCTGTTCAATCCGACGATCAGCCGGTCACAGGCGCTGCGCGCGGCGGTCAGCACCTTGACGTGGCCGGGATGCAGGATGTCGAAACAGCCATTGGTGAAGCCGATCCGCAGATCCTGCCTGCGCCATTCCTCGAGATACGCGTCGACATCGCCGCCGGCCGGGACGATCTTCTCCTCCGCCGCCAGCGAGGCGTGCGGCAGGATCTTTCGCCGCAACTCGGCGGACCTGACGATCGCGGTACCGGTCTTGCCGACCGCAACCGCGGCCGCGGCGCTCGCGATCCGCAGCGCGCCGTCCCAGTCGGCACCGGCAGCCAGCGCCAGCGCCAGCGCCGCGGCGACGGTATCGCCGGCCCCGGAGACATCGCGCACCTTGACCGGCAGCGCCGGCACGTGGATCGAACCACCGTCCCGCGTCACCAGCGTCATGCCGCGCTCGCCCTGTGTCACCAGCATCGCCTCGCAATCGGCGAGGACCATCGCGTCGGGCGCGGCCTGCGCGATGCTGTCCTGGCTGTCGGCGCGGCTGCGGGTCGCCTCGGCGAATTCCTTCCGGTTCGGCGTCAACACGGTCGCGCCGCGATAGATCGCGAGGTTGGCGCTCTTCGGGTCGACGATCACGCGCTTGCCCGCCTGGCGCGCGGCGTCGATCACATTGCGGATCACGCGCGCGGTCAGCACGCCCTTGGCGTAATCGGACAGCAGCACGATGTCGGCGCGCGCAAGGCGCGGCAGGATCGCGTCGATCAGCTGCTGCTCGATGGCGGGCGCGGCCGGCGCGGCCAGCTCCCAATCGGAGCGCAGCATGTGGGTCGAGAACTGTTCGGAGACGAAGCGCACCTTGCGCGTGGTCGGACGCGCGGCGTCGCGCACCAGCACGGCCTCGATCCCGACCTCTTTCGCCAGCGCCTCTGATAGCACCGTTCCGGCGGCGTCCTCGCCGATCAGGCCGACGAAGATGCAGCGGCCGCCGAGCGCGGCGATATTGCGCGCGACGTTGCCGGCGCCGCCGATATTGATCTCGCTGCGCCTGACCGCGATCACCGGCGCCGGCGCCTCCGGCGAGATCCGCGACACCTCGCCATACACGAACTCGTCGAGCATGAGGTCGCCGACGCAGAGCACGGTCTGGCCGGACATTGCACGCGAGATCGCTTCAAAATCGAACATCAGTCACCGTCATCCGCTCTAGCGATAGCGATCCGCGCGATCGAGAAAGCCGTTCACATAGGCTCCGACCGCGTCTTCCAACTGCGTAAAACCGCCATTGTATCCGGCGCGCCCGAGACGATCGACGACGCTCTGGGTGAAATATTGGTAACTGCCGCGAATCTGCTCGGGCATGTCGACATACTGGATGTTCGGCTGCAGGCCGAGCGCGCCGTAGGCCGAGACGATCAGGTCCTTGAAGCTGCGCGCCTTGCCGGTGCCGACATTGAAGAGGCCGGAGACCCGCGGCGTCGCGACCAGCCACATCATCACCCGCACGACGTCGTCGACATAGATGAAGTCGCGGCGCTGATCGCCATCGGCGATGCCCTCGCGATGCGACTTGAACAGCTGCACGACGCGGCCCGCTCTGATGTCGTCGAAGCGGCGCGCCAGCACGCTCATCATCGTGCCCTTGTGATATTCATTCGGGCCGAACACGTTGAAGAATTTCAGCCCCGCCCATTGCGGCGGCAGCGGTTCGCCTTTCGCAGCGCGCTCGGCGACGGCGAGATCGAACAGGTTCTTGCTCCAGCCATACAGGTTCATCGGCCGCAGACGCTTCAACGCCTCAACGGAACCGTCGTCGTCAAAACCCTGGTCGCCGTCGCCATAGGTGGCGGCCGACGAGGCATAGATGAACGGGGTTCCAGTCGCGGTGCACCAGTCGAGCAGCCGCATCGAGAGACGGAAATTGGTCTCGATCACCAGATCGCCGTCGGTCGCGGTGGTCGCCGAGATCGCACCGAGATGGAGGACGGCATCCAGCCGCCGGCCCTGCAGCCAAGCCATCAACTCGGCCGGCGGCACGAAATCGGCGATCTGGCGCTTGGCCAGGTTCCGCCACCTGCCGTCGTCCCCAAGAAAGTCGCAGACCGTCACGTCGCTGCGCCCGGCGTCATTCAACGCGGCCACGACGTTCGATCCGATAAAACCGGCGCCCCCGGTTACCAGAAACATGATGAAATCCCGCCAGATTCCTTTGCAGCCGCCAGCTTTGCCCCACTCCTGCGCCACAGGCAACGACGGCTTTACCTCACATCGCGAACCGGTTACCGACTTGGCCGCGCCGATCCGGCTTTGGCCCATCTAGAAATGAATATTGATTCAATATCTGATATCGAAACCCAGGATACCGAGGATACCAGACCGATCCTCGTCGTGCCCTATGTTTGGATCGGCGATTTCGTGCGCGGCCACACCGTGGTCAGGGTGCTCCGCAAGCGCTGGCCCAACCGGCCGGTCGACCTCCTGACATCTAGGCTTTGCGCTCCTTTGGTCGATTATATGCCCGGCGTCCGTGCCGCCGTCGTGTTCGACCTGCCGCGCAGCCGGCTGGCGCTGGCCCGGCAGCGGGCGCTGGCGGCCGAGTTTCGGAAGCGGAATTACGCCACCGCGCTGGTGCTGCCGCGCACCTGGAAGGCTGCGATCGCGCCGGCCCTGGCGGGTATCCCGGAGCGGGTCGGCTTCTTCGGCGAGGCGCGGTTCGGCCTGATCAACGCCATGCGATGGGGCGAGAAGAAGCAGCCTCGGTTTATCGACAAGAACGCCATCCTGGCGTTGCCCGACGGCACGCCTCGGCCGCCCGAATGGCCGGTGCCGCAGCTACGGGTTCCCACCGACGAGGTCAGCCGATGGCGGCAGGCCAACGGCCTCGGCACCGGTCCCGCCATCGCACTCGGACCCGGCTCGGTCGGGGTCTCGAAACGCTGGACCTATTATCCGGAAGCCGCGCGGCTGTTCGCCGAACGCGGCTTCGACGTCTGGGTGGTCGGCGGCCCCGGCGAGAAGGCGCTGGCGCAGGAGATCGCGGCCGTCGGCGGCGCGCGGGTCCGCGATCTCACCGGCACCGATCTGCGCAACGGCGCGCTGGCGATGGCCGCAGCCAGCGTCGCTGTGACCAACGACTCCGGGCTGATGCACATCGCGGCCGCGATCGGCACCCCGACCATGGGCATCTTCGGCCCGACCGATCCCTATCTCTGGGCACCCCTCAACGGCCTCGCCGCCACGGTGCGGCAGACCAAAAGCAAGCTGCCGTGCCAGCCATGCCAGCGCACGGTCTGCACCATGAACGACCATCGCTGCATGCGCGACATCGCCCCCGAAGACATCGTCGGGATCGCCGAGCGCGTGCTGGCTCAGATCAGCGTGCGATAGACCGCCGCGATCGCGTTCGCCTCCGCATCGAGGCTGAACTTATCCACAACTCGTTGGCGAGCCCGCGCGCCCATCGCCTCGGCCGCGGCCGGATCGCGCATCAGGGGCTCGAGTGCCGCCACCAGCGCGTCGGCGTCGCCGGGCGGCGTCAGCACGCCGGTCGTGCCGTCCTCGACCACGAACTCGGCGGCGCCCGCGCGCGCGGCCACCAGCGCCGCGCCTGCCGACATCGCCTCGATCAAGGTCAGGCCAAAACCTTCATTGCGCGAGGTGAAGGCGTAGATCGTCAGCCGCTGGTACCAGCGCACGACATCCTCGATCGGCAGCTCGCCGGTGATGATGATGCGCGATTGCAGGCCGGCGGCGTCGATCTTCCGCTTCAGCTCATTGGCAAAGGCCAGTTGCTCCGGCACCACCGCGCCGACAATCACAGCGGTGAAATCGGGATAAAGCGGCAGCAGCCGGCACATCGCCTCGACGAACACGTCGCTGCCCTTCTGCGCGCGCACCCGGCCGAAGCAGCCGATCGCATAGCGCCCCGGCAATCCGCTTTCGGCGAAGGCATTCGCACGATCGGCCGGCGGCGCATAGCTGATGGTGTCGACGCCATGCATCACCACGGTAGCGTCGCGCTTCAGATAGGAGGCCGACAGCGGGCTGGTGGCGATGATCGCATCCTGGTTGCGGATCAGCCAGCGCGTCAGCCAGGTGTGATGGCGCTGCGCGGCTGACGTGAACAACAGTTTCAGCGGCCAGCCGAGCGCGCGCAGCAAAAGCCCGGCAATCATCTCGTCATTGCGCCGCGCGTGCCAGATCAGCGGCCGGGCGCGCCGCCACAGCCGCATCAGATCGACAAATCCGATCGCGTCGATGCCATCCGGCCGATGCGAGCCGAGCCAGCCTGCGCGAAACATCCTGGCAAGCTTCGGCGCGACCATGCGGTTGGTCGCGGTGACACCCGAATAGCGTCGGTGCAGATTGGGCACGATGAGCACGAGCTCGCCGGCAGGTGTGTTCTCGATCGGCACGCAAGTCTCCGTTTCGTGCCAGTTCCTATACGCAACATTAAGCATAGTGGCCAGTTCGGCCGCCGCGAAACCCCCTCTTCACCGCACTCCCGCTAGCATCGCCGGTTAAAGATATCGGGAGAGCTCTATCCATGACCGTGCTCGTGACCGGCGGTGCCGGCTATATCGGAAGTCACATGGTTCATGCGCTGGTCGATGCCGGCGAAAGCGTCGTCGTCGTCGACAATCTTTCCACCGGCTTCTCCGCGTTCCTGCCCGAAGGTGTTCCGCTGTTCATCGGTGACGCCGGCGACGAGAACCTCGTCGAGGGCGTGATCGCACAGCACGGCATCGACAGCATCATCCATTTCGCGGGCTCAGTCGTGGTGCCGGACTCGATGCGCGATCCGCTCGGCTACTACCGCAACAACACCATGACGACGCGCAGCCTGCTCAACGCGGCGGTGAAGGGCGGCGTCAACCGCTTCATCTTCTCCTCGACCGCGGCCGTCTACGGCAATCCGGACCAGGTGCCGGTGCCGGAGATCGCACCGACGCGTCCGCTGTCGCCCTACGGCTCGTCGAAGCTGATGACCGAGATCATGCTGCACGATGTCGCCTCCGCCCATGGCATGAGCTACGTCGTGCTGCGCTACTTCAATGTCGCCGGCGCCGACCCGAAGGGCCGCGTCGGTCTTGCCACCATCGGCGCCACCCATCTGCTCAAGATCGCGGTCGAGGCCGCGACCGGCCAGCGCGCCAAGATCGACGTGTTCGGCACCGACTATCCGACCCAGGACGGAAGCTGCATCAGAGACTTCATCCACGTCAGCGACCTCGTCGAGGCGCATCGCTCGGCGCTGTCCTATCTGCGCGCCGGCGGGCAATCGGTGACGATGAACTGCGGTTACGGCCGCGGCTATTCCGTGCTCGAGACCATCGAGGCGGTGCGCCGGGTCTCGATGCGCAATTTCGCGGTCGCCTATGCCGCGCGCCGGCCCGGCGACATCATGACCATGGTGGCCGATACGACCCGGATCCGCTCGCTGCTCGACTGGACGCCGCGGTATGACGATCTCGAGACCATCGCGAGCCATGCGCTGGCCTGGGAGGAGAAGCTGTTCCGGGAGCGCGGGGGTGCCGCGCGACAGGCAGAATCGGCCTAAAAATCAAGCCGTTATCAACCAGTTATTGTGCTTGAAAAAGCCCCGCCAAGCGGGCAAGGAGGTCCGCAACCCTGACGGCCGGCGCTGCCCGCCGTCAATGGAACGCGGATGGCTCAGTTTCCAAAGAAAATTACCGACGATCCCTATGGCGCGGCGATCCTGATTCGCCGTCTGGTCACGGAACAGGGGATCACCTACTGGCGGCGCTATTTGACGGCGTTCGCCCTGATGGCCGTTGCGGCCGGCTCGACGGCCGGCGCCACTTACGTGCTCGGCCAGGTGATCAACCAAGCCTATGTCGACAAGAACATCCCCGGCATCGCGATGTTTGCCGGGGTCACGGTGGTGCTGCTGTTCATCAAGGGCGTGGCGACCTACGGCCACATGGTGATCCTGTCGAAGATCAGCAACGCCATCCTGGCGCACAACCAGCGGCAATTATTCTCCAAGCTGATGAGCGAAAGCATCGGCTTCTTCTCGCAGCGGCACTCGTCGGAATTCCTGGCGCGGCTCACCGCCGGCGCCAAGTCGATCACCGACGTGCTCAACATGCTGGTCAATGCGATCGGCCGCGACTTCCTGATGCTGATCAGCATGATCGCCGTCATGGTCTGGCAGGACCCGCTGATGTCGTTCATCGGGCTGGTGGCGGTGCCGCCGGCGATGCTGGTGCTGCGCAAGCTGGTGAAGCGGATCAAGGGCCTCGCCTACAACCAGTTCACCGGCACCGCCGACATCATGGAGACGATGCAGGAATCGCTGCAGGGCATCCGCACCGTGAAGGCGTTCACGCTGGAAGACGCCATGCAGCAGCGGATCGACGAGAACATCGCGATCGTCGAGCGCAATGCCAACAAGATGGCGCATGTCGCCAACCGCTCCAACCCGCTGATGGAGATGCTCGGCGGCTTCGCGGTCGCCGGCTGCCTGATGTATGGCGGCTACAGCGTGGTGGCGCTCGGTTCCACGCCGGGCCAGTTTTTCACGTTCCTGACCGCCTTCCTGATGGCGACCGAACCCGCCAAGCGCCTGGCGCGCCTCAACATCGATCTCAACAGCCAGCTGGTCGGCGCGCGGATGCTGCTCGAAGTCGTCGACAGCCCGGCAAGCGAGCAGGCCGACGACGACAAGCCGGCGCTCAAGCTCTCCGATGCGCGGATCGAACTGCGCGACGTCAGCTTTGCCTATCGGCCCGGTGAGCCGGTGCTGAACCGCTTGAGCTTCATGGCCGAGCCCGGCAAGGTCACCGCGCTGGTCGGCCCCTCCGGCGGCGGCAAATCGACGGTGCTCGCCTTGCTGCTGCGCTTCTACGAGACGCGCGAGGGCGACATCCTGATCGACGGACAGTCGATCCTGTCGGTCTCGCGCAAGTCGCTGCGCCGGCAGACCGCCTATGTCGGCCAGGACGTCTATCTGTTCCGCGACACCATCCGCGCCAACATTGCGTTCGGCAAGCCGGGCGCCACCGAGGCCGAGATCGTCGACGCCGCCAAGGCCGCTTGCGCGCACGACTTCATCATGAGCTTCCCGCTCGGCTACGACACCCCGGTCGGCGAGCACGGCACGCAACTGTCCGGCGGCCAGCGCCAGCGCATCGCGGTCGCCCGCGCGCTGGTCAAGAACGCGCCGATCATCCTGCTCGACGAAGCCACCGCCGCGCTCGACTCGGAGTCCGAGAAGCAGGTGCAGGAGGCGATCGAGCATCTCTGCCAGGGCCGCACCACGATCGTGATCGCGCACCGCCTGCACACCATCATGCACGCCGATGCGATCCTGGTGGTCGAGGGCGGCGAGATCGTCGAGCGCGGGCGTCACGAGGATCTGCTGCGCCGCGGCGGCCGCTACGCCTCGTTCTTCCGCCTGCAGCATCACCACGACCCGTCGCCGCTGGCATTGGCGCCGATCAGCGCCACCGGCTGAGGTTCATCCCTTCTCGTCCTTGGCGACAAGGCCTGCGCGCAGCACGCGCAGGACATTGCCGCCCATGACCTTGCGGATGTCGTCCTCGGAGAACCCGCTCGACATCAGCGCCTGGGTCACGGCGGCGATCCCGCTCGCATCGAATCCCGTGGTGGTCGAGCCGTCGAAATCCGAGCCGAGGCCGACATGGTCGATCCCGACCAGGTCGCGGACATGGGCAATCGCCCGCGCGACATTGATTGGATCGAGCGAGCAGACCGCACCTTGCCAGAAGCCGATGCCAACCACGCCGCCGGTCCGCGCGACACCCCGGACCTCTTCATCGGTGAGATTGCGGTTGACCTTGCAGGTCGCCTGCACGCCGCCATGGCTCGAGACCACCGGACGCGTCGCCATCGCCAGCACGTCGGCGACCGCCGCGTGGCTCGCATGGGCGAGATCCACGATCATCCCCTTCGCCTCCATCCGCTGCACCACCTGCCGGCCGAGCGGCGTCAGGCCGCCCTTTGCCACGCCGTGCATCGAGCCTGCGACGTCGTTGTCGAAGAAGTGCGCGAGACCGGCCATCCTGAATCCGGCAGCGTAGAGCACGTCGAGATTGTCGATGTTGCCCTCGAGATCGTGCAGGCCCTCAATCGACAGCATTCCGCCAACCACCGTCATGCCGTTCTCGCGATCCGCCAGCAGGCGATCGATGTCGGCCGGTGTCGTGATCACGCGAAGCCGCCCAGTGGACTTGTCGGCGAAGCTGCGCAATTTCTCCGCATGCCATAGCGAGCGCTGCAGCAACGAGAACCACGTCCGCATCGGCTGCAGATCGATGATCGCAAGGTTCGTGATCGTGTCGGTGTCGCCGGCGTTGGCATCATAGTTCTGGCCCTCGGGCGACTTGGTGACCGACGAAAACACCTGCAACGCGTAGCGGCCCTCGATAAGGCGTGGCAGGTCGATATGGCCGCGATCGGATCGCGCGATCAGGTCGCGCTTCCACAACAGGCTGTCCGCGTGCATGTCCGCTACGTCGAGCGTCGCCTGCAAGGCCTGCGCGGCGGGCGTGATATCCAGGGCCACGCGCTGGACCTTGTTCTGCCCCCGGTCGATCCGTTCCGGGGTCACCACAAAAAAGCGAACAGCAGAGGCGAACAAGACAGCGGCAATCAGGGCTAGGCCGATCGAAAGCCATCTGCGCATCGGCATCACCGCTCTCGCCGGCCAAGGGCGGCCGCGCCCGGCGGAAAGCTGGCCTCACGTCTGCGCCTGGTGCAGCCGCGGCCCCTAGCCCCCAGCGCCGTAACCGCGTAAATACGGCCCGCGCTCCCTCCTTCAACCCTCCGGGACCCGTTCATGAACGCCGCCTCCACCGTCATTCCGCTTCCCCCGCAGCCCTCGCTCCCCGTCGTCGGCGAATCCGGCACCTATCCGGTCCGCCGCATCTGGTGCGTCGGCCGCAACTATCTCGAGCATATCAGGGAGATGGGCAATGACGAGCGTGCGCCGCCGTTCTTCTTCGGCAAGCATGCCGACATGCTGGTGCCGGACGGTGCGACGATCCCCTATCCGCCGCTGACCAAGGACCTGCATCACGAGGTCGAGCTGGTGGTGGCGATGAAGAGCGGTGGGCTCAACATTCCCGCCGACAAGGCGCTCGAGCATGTCTACGGCTATGCCGTCGGCATCGACCTGACCCGCCGCGACCTGCAGATCGCCTCGCGCAAGAAGGAGCGGCCCTGGGAGATCGGCAAGTCGTTCGACTATTCGGCGCCCTGCTCCGCGATCCAGCCGGCCTCAAAGATCGGCCATCCCTCCAGCGGCAAGATCTGGCTCACCGTCAACGGCAAGGAAGCGCAGAAGGGCGACCTCACCGAACTGATCTGGAACGTGCCTGAGATCATCTGGCAGCTCTCGCAGCAGGTGAAGCTCGCCGCCGGCGACATCATCATGACCGGCACGCCCGCCGGCGTGTCGCAGCTGCAACCCGGCGACAAGCTCGAATGCGGCGTCGACGGCGTCGGCACGCTGAAAGTATCGATCGGCAAGCCGGAGTAACTCCGGATCCGATCCACCGGCAGACCGCGGCCCCGAACCTGGTTCGGGGCCGTCGCTGTTTCAGAATTGCTCGTGGCCGGGATGGTTGGGGTCGCCGAGATATCCGCCGCCTCCGCTGCCACCGGCACTGTCACCGCTGTAATCAGTTCCGAGATAGGGCGGCGGATCGACCGGCTGGCGATGCGGGCCGCCCGAACCGCCCGGGGGCAGTTTCGCGCCCACATTCTTCGGCGGCGCCATGTGAAGTCCGCCGGCATGCGCAGAGCTCAGCGCGGTAACGCCGAACGCGACAACGGCAGCGAAGGCAAGAAGCGAATTGCGTGTCATGCGACGTCTCCTTGAACTCGGGCCGGGGCACCATGCGCCAGCTCCGACGCCGCACACTTCGCACGATCGCACTGGTCTCGCTGTGAGGTAGGTCACGCCCATTCCGCGGCCACTTCCGGGCGACATCGCATCGCCCGGGAACCCCCGGACCAGAGGTCCGGGGCTTTCCGCTGCGCGTGGTCAGCGCATCGTGCCGGGCATGCAGGGCGGCTCAGTGAAGGGCGCAGTTGCGAACGATCCGACGTTCGGCGCGCGCACGCAATCAGTCGTCTTGCTGCTGACCGGCGTCGTCGTCGTTGTCGTCGTCATCGAAGCATGGGCGCGCCGCACCGCAGCATTGTTGCTGGCGGCGGACGCCTGAGCCGAGAACGCAGCTGCCGCAACCAGAGCAAGCGTCACGAAGGTCAATTTGGTCATCGGGTTTCTCCGCACGTGGATGAAGCCGACCAAGCTCGGCTCCTGTGACCAATGACTGTGGACGCCGCGAAATTATTTCATCACGCGCGATCACCGAACCGCGAGCGGCCTCATCACGTTCGACGGACCGGGGAATACCAGAACGCGAGTGACACTCCATTTCATCAAGGCCGCGCGCGAACGCGGCGATGACGGTATGGAGATTCTCATGATCGATCTTCGGCGACTCGGCACAGGACTTGACACAGGACTTGGCAGAGGACTTGGCAGAACACTTGGCCTGGCTGCAATCCTGTCCGTGGCAGTGACGACCTCCGGCTTCGCACAGGCGACGGTTCAGGAGCCCAGTGCATTTGCCTCAAATGAAACCGCGACGCGGCCATGGTCGGCGCCGGTCGGTCATCGCCAGCCGCGCGCCGCCGACATTCCGGCGGCGGCGGCGTCATCGCAGCAGATCATCGATCAGGAGGACGCGATCGTCGACCGCAAGATCAAGGGCATTTGCCGCGGCTGCTAGGATACACGCACCGCAGCATGCGACCTGCCTCCGCGATCAGGAAGCGCCTGCTCCGGTGCGCCGATACGGAACGTAGCGCGGCGTCCAGATCTTGGCCTGGATGCGCGCCTCGACCTGGTCGATCGGAATATCCGTGGCGAGCCCTTCCTTGTGCGCCTGCAGCGCGACCGCCAGCGCCACCGTCAGCGAGACATCACGTAGAGCGCTGACCGGCGGCAGCAGATTGTGCTTCGGGTTGTTGCGGGCCGGCGAGACGCTGGCCAGCGCCTTGGCGGCGGCCATGAACATCCCGTCGCTGACCCGGCTGGCGCCGACCGCGAGCGCACCGACGCCGACGCCCGGGAAGATGTAGGAGTTGTTGGTCTGGTCGACCTTGAAGCGCGCACCGTCGCGCGTGATCGGCGGGAACGGGCTGCCCACGCCGATCAGCGCCCGTCCCTCGGTCCAGGCTTCGATATCGGAAGGCGTCGCTTCCTCGCGCGAGGTCGGGTTCGACAGCGGGAAGATCACCGGCCGCTTGTTGCACTCGGCCATCGCGCGGACGATCGGCTCGGAGAACGCGCCGGCCTGCCCGGAGACACCGATCAGCACGGTCGGCCTGGCGTTGCGCACGACGTCGAGCAGCGCGATCTTGTCGGGATGGTTGAGCTGCCAGCCCGCGATCGCCTGCTTGCTCTGGACAAACGGCAACTGGAACGGGGCGAGCCCGCTCATACCCTCGAGCAGCAGCCCGTCGCGGTCGACCATGAAGAAGCGCTTCGCCGCCTCGCCCTCCGACAGGCCGGCGTCGACCATCGCCGCGCGGATCAGGCTGGCGATGCCGCAGCCGGCGGAGCCCGCGCCGAACACCGCGACGCGCTGCTCGGTCAGCGGCACGCCGGTGACGTTGATCGCGGAGAGCAAGGCGCCGGTCGCGACCGCCGCGGTGCCCTGAATGTCGTCGTTGAAGGTCAGGAGCCGGTCGCGATAGCGCTCGAGCATGCGCGTCGCGTTGTTCTTGGCAAAATCCTCCCATTGCAGCAGGACGCGCGGCCAGCGCTTCACCACCGCCGAGACGAACGCCTCGATGAAGTCGTCATAGGCCTGACCGCGGACGCGCTCGTTGCGCCAGCCGATATAGAGCGGATCGGCCAGGCAATCGGGATTGTCGGTGCCGACGTCGAGCAAGATCGGCAAGGTCGTCGCCGGGTGCAGGCCGCCGCAGCCGGTGTAGAGCGCGAGCTTGCCGATCGGAATGCCCATGCCGCCGGCGCCCTGGTCGCCGAGGCCGAGGATGCGCTCACCATCGGTCACCACGATGGCCTCGACATGATCGAAGCGCGGATGAGCGAAAATGCGGTCGATCCGGTGCTGGTGCGGAATGCTGAGGAACAGCCCGCGCGGCTTGCGAAACAGCCGACTGAATTTCTGGCAGCCCTCGCCGACGGTCGGCGTGTAGACGATCGGCAACAGCTCCTCGAGATTCTCGACTAGCAGCGCGTAGAACAGGGTCTCGTTGGTGTCCTGCAGCTCGCGCAGAAAGGCATAGCGCTCGATGTCGGTCTCGTAGCCGCGCAACGCCTCGAGGCGGCGCGAAACCTGCTCGTCCAGCGTCAAGATATTGGGCGGCAGCAGGCCATGCAGGTCGAACGCCTCGCGCTCGGCCTCGGAGAACGCCGTGCCCTTGTTCAACTGCGGATCAGCCAACAGCTCGTAACCGCTCAGCGCAGTCGTCGCAAAAGCTCCAGTAGTCTCCGACATGACAAGGTCCCCTCGATGCGAAATGCCTGATGCGACCCTATCACGCCCGTGTAACGGATCGGAGCGCGAAGGCGCCGCGCCGGGCAAAGTTGAACGGCGCCGGCGTCGCTGCCGGCGAGATGGACCTCGCAGAAGAGTGCATCATCCCGGCGGAGTGTCGGCCAAGCGGCCATCAGTGTTCGTCCGGACTGAGGCAGCGCGCTCCCGCTGCGCCTCCGGACCGACATCAACATACCTTGGTATGGCCTCTCTGATTCCTTGTGATGCCCTGTACCTACGCTTGTACAGTTGAGCGATGGCGGGCGATTTTTATACTCGCGGTCACTCCAACGGGCGACCAACGACTGCGGGCGCAGCGTTCCGAAATCTGTGATCGGGATCACTGCTCCGGGGTGAAAAGCGCAGCACTATCACGGGAAGCAAGTGCCGACACGGACGCGGGTTCTTCGAGGAACACTCAGATGATCGTCAACATTCAGAAGCTGAACGGCCTGTGGCATCTCATCGTCGGGTCGTGCACGATCCGGACGCCGTTCCTGGAGACCCAGAACCGGGAGTGGGTCGTCGCCTATGCCAGGCGCGTCTACCCCGGCGCCAAGGTTTTCGAGCGCGACTGATGCTGTTCGCTTCACAGCTCACACCCCAGACAAGAAGCCCCGGATCGCTCCGGGGCTTTTGCTTTCAACGCGGTAATACCGCTGCGATCACCGCAGCGCCGACACCACGATCAGGCCGAGGATCAGCGCGGTCGCAGAATATTTGAGCGTGTAGTACACGTTCCGGTTCCACTCCTTGACCTTGCGGCTGGCGAGATGGATCTCGTAGAGCTTGCTGAACACCTTGTTCAGCGCGCCGACATGCTCGCCGTCGACGTTCTGGGTGGCCGACGCCTTGACGATGTTGTGGCTGACCCAGCGATTGATCCGGGTCATGAAGCCGTACTTCATCGGGCGCTCGACGTCGCAGAACAGGATGATGCGGTTGACGTCGGTCCTGTTTTCGGCGCTGTGGATGAAGGTCTCGTCGAACATGAAGGCCTCGCCGTCGCGCCAGACGCATTCGACGCCGTCGACCAGGATGCGGCACGCGTTCGAGTTCGGCGTCACCAGGCCAAGGTGATAGCGCAGCGAGCCGGCGAAGGGATCGCGATGCGCCCCGAGCTTGCCGCCGGGCGGCAGCATCGCAAACATCGCGCCGTGCACGTTCGGGATCGAGTTTAGCAGCTCCACCGTCTTCGGGCACAGTGTGCGCGCCGACGGCAGGAAGTCGTCGTACCATTTCAGATAGAAGCGCTTCCAGCCGCTCTTGAAGAACGAATAGAAGCCCCAGTCGTTGTTCTTGGCCGCGGCGCGGATGAAGCCCTCGTCGAACAGGCGCGTCGCCTCGTCGCGGATCGTCTCCCAATTGTCGGAGAGCTTGTTGAGCTCGGGAAACTGCTCGACCGGGATCACCGGCGTGTTCGGCACGGCGGAGCCCGCATACATCAGCACATTGTAGGGCGCGAGGTAGGTCGAGTGATCGCCGAGCTGGCGGGCGAACCGCAGCCGTTGCTTGCCGCGGAAGTGGACGTAGAGCGTAGAGGCCACCAGCACGTAGAGAATGACGAGCTGCGGCGCAAAGAGTTGTCTCAACATGGTCCGTCTATGATCGCAGCGCGCCGATGCTCTCCATGCACCGCCCCGTAGCAGCCTGGACCCTCGATGGGCGGCTTAGCCCCGGGCGGCGAAGCGCAACGCCGACCGCGAAAACTCCCCTTGTTTCATCCTGACTTGGCACTGCGGCGATATCCGGCGTGGGCCGGAAGCCCGCCGCGGTGTCGCCCGGCAGAACGATGTAAGCGTTCGCTCACCGATTTGAAGCGCCGCGCCATTGCAGGATCGAGCCTGTGGCATCGAGGACACATTATTCGCCATTGACAAATTGATTAGATAATACCTAATTCTGCGACCCGCCGAAGAACGGGGACATCCAAGAGGACATCCAGCAGGAGGAATGATGAGACATTTTTTGGCGGCGGCCACGATCGCAGCGATGACGACGGCCGCGCACGCCCAGGTTTCCGATGACGTCGTGCGCATCGGGGTGCTGACCGACCTGTCGAGCTGGGGGCGCGACAATTCCGGCCCGGGCTCGGTCGAGGCGGCCAAGATGGCGGTCGAGGAATTCGGCCCCACCGTGCTCGGCAAGCCGATCGAGATCATCTCCGCCGACCACCAGATGAAGACCGACGTCGGCGTGCAGATCGTGCGCGGCTGGTTCGACAACGGCAAGGTCGACGCGGTCGTCGACATCCCGAACTCCGGCATTGCGATCGCCGTCCACAACATGGTGCGCGAGCGCAACAAGATCGCCCTGCTGTCCGGCCCCGGCGCGAGCTCGCTCACCGATGAGCTGTGCAGCCCCAACACCGTGCACTTCACCTACGACACCTACGCGCTGTCGAAGGTGACGGCCTCGGCAGTGATCGCGGAGGGCGGCAAGTCCTGGTACTTCATCACCGCGGACTATGCCTTCGGCCAGCAGCTCGAGAAGGACGCGACGCGTTTCATCAACGAGATGGGCGGCAAGGTGCTCGGCAGCGTGCGCCATCCGACCAACACCGCCGACTTCTCCTCCTTCGCGCTGCAGGCGCAGAGCTCGAAGGCCGATGTGGTGGCGTTCGCCAATGCCGGCCAGGACACCGACAATTCGATCAAGCAGTCCGGCGAGTTCGGCCTCGTGCAGGGCGGCCAGAAGCTGGTCGGCCTTTTGATGTTCGACACCGACGTGCATGCGATCGGCCTCAACGCCGCGCAAGGCACCTACATGACGACGGCGTCCTACTGGAACATGGACGAGAAGACGCGCGCCTGGTCGAAGAAATTCTACGCCCGCACCAATGTGATGCCGACCATGATCCAGACCGGCGTCTATGGCTCGGTGCTGCATTATCTGAAGGCGATCCAGGCCGCCGGCACCGATGATCCGAAAGCGGTGATGGCCAAGATGCGCGAGCTGCCGATCGAGGATACCTTCGTGCATGGCGGCAAGCTGCGCGAGGACGGCCGCGTCATCCGCGACATGTATCTGGCGAAGGTGAAGAAGCCCTCGGAATCCAAGGAGCCGTGGGACTATCTCGACATCATCAAGACGGTGAAGGGCGAGGACGCCTTCCGCCCGGTGTCCGAGTCGAAGTGCCCGCTGCTCAAGAAATAGGATCGATCGCGTGGCCAACGAAGAAACGCAAGAAACGTATGATTGCGACGCGCTCGTCGTCGGCTCCGGCTGCGCCGGGCTGTCGGCGGCGGTCACCGCCGGCCATCATGGCCTGAAGGTCCTCGTCGTCGAGAAGGAGCCGCGCTTCGGCGGCACCACCGCGCGCTCCGGCGGCTGGCTGTGGATTCCCGGCACCTCGCTGGCGAAGGCCTGGGGCATCGAGGAGAGCCCCGATCAGGCCAAAACCTATCTGCGCCACGAGGCCGGCAACAGCTTCGATGCTGCGCGCGTCGATGCGTTCCTGAGCGAAGGGCCGAAGGCGGTCGACTTCTTCACGACCAAGACCGCGGTGCGCTTCGACATGCCGCTGACCTTCCCGGACTATCATGCCGAAGCGCCCGGCGGCGCGCAGGGCGGCCGCTCGATGGTGACGCGGCCGTTCGACGCCCACGAGCTCGGCGACGCCCTCAAAAATCTCGGCAGCCCCCTACCCGAACTCACCGTGTTCGGCATGATGCTCGGCTCCGGCAAGGAGATCGTCCACTTCATGCGCGCGACGCGGTCGCTGACCTCGGCGGCCTATGTCGCCAAGCGGCTGTCGAAGCACGCCATCGACGTGGTGCGCAACGGCCGCGGCATGACGCTGACCAACGGCAATGCGCTGGCCGGCCGGCTGGCGAAATCCGCCTTCGACCTCAAGATCCCGCTCTGGCTCAACTCGCCGGTGCGCGAATTGATCGTCGAGAACGGCGTGGTGCGCGGCGCGATCATCGCGCGCGACGGCCGCACCATCCGCGTCAACGCCAAGCGCGGCGTCGTGCTCGCCTGCGGCGGCTTTCCGCATGATGTCGCGCGGCGGCAGAAGATGTTTCCGCACGCGCCGACCGGCAAGGAGCATTACTCGCCGGGTCCGACCGGCAACACCGGCGACGGCCTACGGCTCGCGGAATCCGCCGGCGGCCGCGTCGAGGACTCGCTCCCCAATGCGGCGGCCTGGGTGCCGGTCTCGGTCACCACCCGCAAGGACGGCTCGAAGGGCGTGATGCCGCATTTCATCGATCGCGCCAAACCCGGCGTGATCGCGGTGATGCGCGACGGCAAGCGCTTTGCCAATGAAGGCAATTCCTACCACGACTTCGTGCAGGCGATGATCAAGGCGGCGAAGCCCGGCGAGGAGATCGCGGCTTTCTTGCTTTGCGATCACGAGACGTTACGCAAATACGGCCTCGGCTGCGTGCCGCCGCGCCCGATGCCGCTCGGCCACCATTTGAAGACCGGCTATCTCAAGCGCGGCGCGACGCTGTCCGAGCTTGCCGCGCAGGCCGGCATCGATGCGAAAGCGCTCGAGGGGACCGTCGCAACGTTCAACGCAACCGCGGCAGAGGGCCGCGATCCCACCTTCGGCAAGGGCTCGCGCGCCTATAACCGCTATCAGGGCGATGCACTGCACGGCCCCAATCCGTGCATCGCGCCGATCCAGCACGGGCCGTTCTACGCCATCAAGATGGTGGTCGGCGATCTCGGCACCTATGCCGGCATCCGGACCGACGCCAATGCCCGCGCGCTCGACGCCGACGGCCAGCCGATTGCCGGCCTCTATGCCGCCGGCAACGACATGGCGAGCATCATGGGCGGCAACTATCCCGGCGCCGGCATCACGCTCGGCCCCGCGCTGACCTTCGGCTACATCGCGGGCAAGCACATCGCCGATGCAGCGGCAGAAAGAAGCGCGGCATGAGCACGATGGCGACCTTGCTTGCGGGCAAGCACGCATTGGTGACCGGCGCCGCGCACGGCAACGGACGCGCCATCGCGCCCGGCGTGATCGAGACCGCGATGACCGAGGCGACCCGCAACGACCCTGCCCGGCTCGCCGGCTTTCTGGGCCGCACGCCGCTCGGCCGCGTCGGACAGCCGGAGGAGCTGGTCGGCCCGGTGGTGTTCCTCGCGTCGGAGCTGGCATCTTATGTGAACGGCGTGACCCTGCCGGTCGACGGAGGGTTTCTCGCCGTATAAGCACATTGTCGAAGAGTTGGCAGGGCGACATGACGAGAGAAAGCCGCGGCATACAATCGATCGAGGTCGGCGGAGAATTGCTCCGCGCGCTGGCCCGCAGCGGCGAGCCGATGATGCTGCGCGATCTCGCCCGCGAAGCCGGCATGCCGCCGGCCAAGGCGCATCCCTATCTGGTGAGCTTCTCCCGCATCGGCCTGATCGAGCAGGACGAGACCACCGGCCGCTATGAGATCGGGGCGCTCGCGCTCGAGCTCGGCCTGATCAGCCTGCGCCGGCTCTCCGCGGTGCGGATCGCGACGCCGCGGATCGCCGCGCTCGCCGACAGCATCAATCATGCGGTGTCGCTGTCGGTCTGGGGCACCCACGGCGCGACCGTGGTGCGGCTCGAGGAGCCGAGCCATCCCGTGCATATCGCGATGCGCGTCGGCTCGGTGGTGGCGCTGCTCGAGACCGCGACCGGCCGCGCCTTCGCCGCCTTCATGCCGCCGAACGCCGTCAAAACAGCGCTCGAAAGCGGCCTCGATCGCCTCGGCGTCGGCTACAATCCGAAACGCGAGACCATCACCGCGAAGACCACGGAGATGCTTGCCGAGGTGCAGAGCCGCGGGCTCGCGCGCGCGATCGGCGATCCCCTGCCCGGCGTCAACGCCTTCGCCGCGCCGGTGTTCGATCACGCCGGCCACGTCGCTTTGGTCATCACCGCGATGGGACCGGAAGGCACCTTCGACGCCAACTGGGACAGCGCGATCGCAACCGCGCTGCGTGATTGTGCGAACGACATCTCGCGGCAGCTGGGGCACGGCACGGTGCGGGGTATCGATATTGCGGCGAAGTGATCAGGGTGTTCAGCCGCCCTCTCATGCACATGCGCGGGTGATTGCACCGAGAGCTTGGCTGTTCGACATCATGAACCCAGAACCATCCTCATCGTCGTCCCGGCGAAGGCCGGGGCCCATAACCACAAATGGCAGTTGTTACGCGACCCTGGGGCCGCAGCCCCCTTCAACAACACAACCCTGTGGTTATGGGTCCCTGCTTTCGCAGGGACGACGGTTGTGGATGTGAGCCGCGCCACACAATCGGCGTCGTCCTGGCGAAAGCCAAGACGACGAATGGAGAGAGCCGCCTGCAAGTCAGCACAGCAAAAAAGCCCCGGACGATGCCGGGGCTCTTCACTTCATCGATCGCGGTCAGCGCAGATCAGTAGCGGTAGTGATCCGACTTGTACGGACCTTCCTGCTTGACGCCGATGTAGTCGGCCTGGTCCTTGCGCAGCTCGGTCAGCTTGACGCCGATCTTGGCGAGGTGCAGGCGAGCGACCTTCTCGTCGAGCGTCTTCGGCAGCACGTAGACCTTCTTGGCGTACTTGCCGTCCTTGTTGTTGGCGAACAGCTCGATCTGGGCCAGCGTCTGGTTGGTGAACGAGGCCGACATCACGAAGGACGGGTGGCCCATCGCATTGCCGAGGTTCACGAGGCGGCCTTCCGACAGCATGATGATGCGGTGCTTGTCGGGGAATTCGATCTCGTCGACCTGCGGCTTGATGTTGGTCCACTTCAGATTGCGCAGCGAAGCGATCTGAATCTCGTTGTCGAAGTGACCGATGTTACAGACGATGGCACGATCCTTCATCGCGCGCATGTGCTCGATGGTGATGATGTCCTTGTTCCCGGTCGCGGTGACGAAGATGTCGGCGCGCGGCGCCGCGTCTTCCATGGTCACGACCTCGTAGCCTTCCATCGCCGCCTGCAGCGCGCAGATCGGATCGACTTCGGAGACCATGACGCGGCAGCCGGCCTGGCGCAGCGAGGCGGCCGAGCCCTTGCCGACATCGCCGAAGCCCGCGACCATCGCGACCTTGCCCGACAGCATCACGTCGGTGCCGCGGCGGATGCCGTCGACCAGCGACTCGCGGCAGCCATAGAGGTTGTCGAACTTCGACTTGGTGACGCTGTCGTTGACGTTGATCGCCGGGAACAGCAGCGTGCCCTTGTTGGCCATCTCGTACAGGCGATGCACGCCCGTGGTGGTCTCTTCCGAAACACCCTGGATGTTCTTGGCGATCTCGGCGAAGTAGCCCTTCGGCTTCTCCTTCAGGAGACGCTTGACCAGCGCGTAGAAGATCTCTTCTTCCTCGGAGGTCGGCTTGTCGAGGAAGGCGGTGTCGCCCTGCTCGGCGCGGTAGCCGGCGTGCACCAGCATGGTGGCGTCGCCGCCGTCATCGAGGATCATGTTCGGCGTGCCGCCGCCATGCCAGTCGAACAGCTTTGCGGTGTAGTCCCAGTACTCGGTCAGCGTCTCGCCCTTCACGGCGAACACCGGAATGCCGGCCGCGGCGATCGCGGCGGCGGCGTGATCCTGCGTCGAATAGATGTTGCAGGAGACCCAGCGGATGTCGGCGCCGAGCGCAGCCAGCGTCTCGATCAGCACGGCGGTCTGGATCGTCATGTGCAGCGAGCCCGCGATGCGCGCGCCCTTCAGCGGCTGCTTGGGGCCGAACTCCTCGCGGGTGGCCATCAGGCCGGGCATTTCGGTCTCGGCCAGCGAGATCTCCTTGCGGCCGAAATCGGCGAGCGCAATGTCCTTGACGATGTAGTCGGTGAAGCCGGGCTTCGTGGGGGCGTTCATGTTGTTTTCCTGGTCGGTGTGTTCAGCGTGTCAGTAACAAAGCGAGCCAACCGCCCTGCGGCGCGGCCTACTCCCTCTCCCCGTCCTTACGGGGAGAGGGTTGGGGTGAGGGGCTCCATCCGCGCACTGAATTCGCGGAGAGTCCCCCTCACCCGCCACTTCGTGGCGACCTCTCCCCGCAAGCGGGGCGAGGTGAGAGCGTCAGAGCGCGCGCTTCAGCGGCTCGACGAGATCGGTCTTCTCCCAGGAGAAGCCGCCCTCATTGTCCGGCGTGCGGCCGAAATGGCCGTAGGCCGAGGTGCGCGCGTAGATCGGGCGGTTGAGGTCGAGATGGGTGCGGATGCCGCGCGGCGTCAGATCCATCGCCTTGGCTGCCGCCTTCTCGAGCTCATCCTCCGACACCTTACCGGTGCCGTGGGTGTCGATGTAGATCGACAGCGGACGCGCCACGCCGATCGCGTAGGCGAGCTGCAACGTGCAGCGGTCGGCGAGACCGGCCGCGACGATGTTCTTGGCGACATAGCGCGCGGCATAGGCGGCCGAGCGGTCGACCTTGGTCGGATCCTTGCCGGAGAACGCGCCGCCGCCATGCGGAGCCGCGCCGCCGTAGGTGTCGACGATGATCTTGCGGCCGGTCAGGCCGGAGTCGCCATCGGGACCGCCGATGAAGAACTTGCCGGTCGGATTGATGTGCCAGATCGTCTTGCCGTTGATCCACTCCTTCGGCAGCGCCTCGCGCACATAGGGCTCGACGATGTCGCGGATCTGGCTGGACGAGAGGTCCTCGACCAGATGCTGGTGCGACACCACGATCTCGCGAACGCCGACCGGCTTGCCGTTCTCGTACTGCACGGTGACCTGGCTCTTGGAGTCCGGACCGAGCACCTTCTCCTTGCCGGAGTGGCGCGCTTCGGAGATCAGCCGCAGGATCTTGTGGGCGTAGAAGATCGGCGCCGGCATCAGGTCCGGCGTCTCGTTGGTGGCGTAACCGAACATGATGCCCTGGTCGCCGGCACCCTCTTCCTTGACCTCGCCCGGCTGCAGCGCGTCGACGCCCTGCGCGATATCGGCCGACTGCGGATGCAGCAGGATCTCGATGTCGCAGGTGTTCCAGTGGAAGCCGTCCTGCTCGTAGCCGATGTCCTTGATCGCGGAGCGAACCACACCCTCGATCTGCTCGTTGGTGACCGAGGCCGGACCGCGGGTTTCGCCGGCGATCACCACCTTGTTGGTGGTCGCGAGCGTTTCGCACGCCGCGCGGATCTGCCACGGGTCGATGCCCGCCTTCGGCCCCTCGCGATAGAACAGATCGACGATCTCATCCGAGATGCGATCGCAGACCTTGTCCGGATGGCCTTCCGAGACCGACTCGCTGGTGAAGAGATAAGACGCGCGCATCAAGCAAACCCCTTGTTTCGTCGAAGTCCGACGTTGGTTGGTGAATATGTCCCCGGAATGTCAGTCTCGTCGCCGCGAGATGACGTAGGATTCGTCGTAAAACCACAGCCCGTTGTGTTTACGGAGAACCTCGCGTGTGGCCTCGAGAGCTCGTCCGTTTTCGGTCGTTTCAGTCAACCGCTCATCTTCGATCTGCGCGACATACACTGCTGCGTTCCAGGCGGCGAAGGCGGTCGAGGTTCCGATCGAGCCGGTCACCTCATTAGGCAGCGCTTCCATATCATATCGGAAGATCGAACGGTTATCGGCGTAGGCGTTGAAATTCAGCTCGCGGCCGGCCGAGCCCAACTCGTATTTCACCGCGCGCAGTATCTCATGACGGCTGACGGCGAAAGGATTTTCTCCGGGCCAGACGGCTTGAATGATTTCAAGCGCGGGATCGCTTCCGTGGGAGTGGATTCCTATCAGCCGTCCGCCGCCGCGCAGCGCGCGGGCCAGCGGCGCGATGATCCGCTTGGCGCGGAAATTCACCGAGGATTTGGCACGATAGGGCTGCGAGGCGATCACGAGGTCGAAATTGGCCTCGGTCCGGCCTGCGCGGGGAATGATGGAATCGAGCAGGAACCGGTGATCGTCCCGGTACAGCACCAGCGCCACCGGCCGCTCATAGATCGGCATCGCATTGCCGGGGCTGAGGTTGGCCCGCCAGTTCTGCTCCAGGAATGGACCGAGTTCCGCGATCTGGGTCTCGAATTCGCCGGAGGAAGCGCCCCGGAGCGCCACCTCGTGCCAGATCATGCTGGCGGCCGCCGCGGAGTTCTTGGGCGTCAGCCAGGGCGCCTCGGCGTAATACATATTGGTGAACACGAAGACGCTGGCCGGGTGCTCGAACAGACGGTCAGGGACCTTGTCGAGGGTGAGGCGAACGTCCTCCAGGCTCAGTTCCTTGCCGGCGACATAGAACGGCATATGTGGGAAGCGGCCATGCATGGCACGCAGGACCCGCGCCAGCACGGTGCCGTCGCCCATGCCGGCATCGAACACCCGCAGCGCCGGCGGCCGCGGGTGGATGGCGGCCAGCTCGAGCGCGACCCGGTCGGCGATCACCCGCTTCTCGCTGCAGGTGTGCACGAACAGCAGATAGCGCTGTCGGTTCTCGAAGAAGCGGAAATTGCCCCTCGGATCGCGCTTTTCCGGCGGCACCACGAGCCCGCGCGGCGGCGCCACGCCGCCCGGCGTCGAGGTCGCAATGAAGGCATTGATGCGGTCGAGCGTATCGATGGTGATGCGCTTGCCCTCGCGCAGCCGGTGCACCAGTTTGCCGTCGTTGACGGCACGGCGGCCGAATGTCGTCTCCGCCATGTCGGAGTGACGGCAGAAATCCGTGATCTGACTGAGGATTTCGTCGTTCTTCATGGTGCCTGGAGTGGGCAGCGGCCAGTGGGACAAGAGTGGGCAGAGATAGTGTGCGGCGAGGTCTTACCACCATTTTCCCACCAGTTGAACCCCCCTCCACAGCCGATCACCAAACAGTCATGGATACCTCCTGGACCGCCTCGCCGCCGACCACCGTGACGGCCTTACCTCTGGATGACCGATGCACCGCCTGCTGCTGATCCCCTGCCTGCTCGCGACCGTGCTGTGGTCGGCGCCCTGCTTCGCCCAGACGCGCGCCCAGCTCGGCCCACTCTGTACGACCGACACCACGCCGGCCGACCAGATGATCGACGCCTGCACCAAGATCATCGCGTTGAAGGTGTTTTCCGGCGAGAAGCTCGCGACGATCCATTTCTGGCGCGCTGTCGGTTGGAACAAGAAAGGCAACTACGCCCAGGTGATCGCTGACGCCACCGAGGCGCTGCGTCTGAAGCCGAGCACTGCCGTCTACAACCTGCGCGGCTCGGCCTATTACGACAAGGGCGAGTACGACATCGCGATTGCCGACTTCAACGACGCGCTGCGCATGGGGCCGCCGAGCGGCATCATCTATCACAACCGCGGCAACGCCTATCGCGGCAAGGGCGACTACGCCAAGGCGATCGCCGACTATGACGCCGCGATCAAGGCCGGTCCGAAGTCGGCGTTCTCCTATCAGAACCGCGGCGCCTCGAAGCAGGCGCTCGGCGATCTCGACGGCGCGCTCGCCGACATCAACGAGGCGGTCAGGATCGATCCGTCGCTGCCGCAGCCGCTGATCAGCCGCGCCGTGATCTGGCGCGCCAAGGGCGACATCGCGCGCGCGATTACGGATACGACGGAAGCGATCCGGCTGGCGAAGGCGAAGGCGCCCGCCAACATCATGACGCCGCCCGGCAGCGTCTTGATCTCGGCGTACACCCAGCGCGGCCTCGCCTATGAGGCGAAGGGCGATGCGGCGCACGCCAAGGAGGACTACGCCTCGGTGCTCGAGGGCCAGGCCTCCGATGCCGGCAGCAAGGCCAACCAGGCCACCGCCAAGGTGCGGCTCGCGCTGCTGAGGGAAGCCGACGCAGCGCCGCGCAAGACTGCGGCAGCGCCTGCCGCCGAGAGCAGCCCTGCGCCCGCACCGCCGGCGCCTGCGTCAGCAGCTCCGGCCGCACCCGCGGCGCGTGTGCAGGCCGCCGCAACCGGCCGGCGCGTCGCGCTGGTGATCGGCAACGGCGCCTATGCGCATGTGAAGGCACTCCCCAACCCACCGAATGATGCCCGCGCCATCGCCAGAAGCCTGCGCGACATCGGCTTCACCGTCTCGGAAGGTCTCGATCTCGATCGCGACGCGATGCAGAAGACGATCCACGATTTCCTGCGCGAGGCGGCGCGGTCGCAGATCGCCGTGGTCTACTACGCCGGTCACGGCGTGCAGGTGGACGGCCGCAACTACCTTGTGCCGGTCGATATCGAGTTCAAGGCGGGCGGCCGCATGACCGACGCGATGGTCGACATGGACACCATCATGGCCGG
The DNA here is from genome assembly GCF_049075665.1 of Bradyrhizobium sp. B120. Lineage (NCBI taxonomy): Bacteria > Pseudomonadati > Pseudomonadota > Alphaproteobacteria > Hyphomicrobiales > Nitrobacteraceae > Bradyrhizobium > Bradyrhizobium sp. B120. The sequence goes on from NZ_CP185242.1 coordinate 5,836,820, forward strand.
CCTCGACGACCAGATCCGCACCAACATTTTGATCCTCGATGCCTGCCGCAATAATCCGATGGCGCCGCAGGTGGCATCCGCAGGCCCGAGCCGCGGCATCGAGGCCGGCTCCGGCCTTGCCGCGCCCGCTTCGCTCGGATCAGGCTCGACGCTCGGCGCCGGCACGCTGATCGCGTTCGCGACGGCGCCGGGCCAGGTCGCACTCGACGGCGAAGGCGCCAACAGCCCGTTCTCGGCGGCGCTGTCGCGCCATGTCGGCACGCCCGGCCTCGAAGTGCAGCAGATGCTGACGCGGGTCCGCGCCGAGGTCGTCGCCGCGACCAAGGGCAAGCAGGTGCCGTGGTCGAACTCCTCGCTGCTTGGCGAGGTCTATCTGGCGGAGCAGTGACGGTGCGCTTGAGCACCGTCATCCCGGGGCGCGCGCAGCGCGAACCTCAGGGGCGCAATTGCGCCCCGGGGAATCTCGAGATTCCGGGTCTGGTGCTCGCGCACCATCCCGGAATGACGCTAGCGCGTCACTTCCCCCACACCTCGTTCGCGACCTCGACCGCGAGCCGCAGCTTGGCCCACTGCTCTTCCTCGGAGAGGATGTTGCCCTCCTCGGTCGAGGCGAAGCCGCATTGCGGCGACACCGCGAGTTGTTCGATCGGCGCGAACTTCGATGCCTCCTCAAGCCGCCGCTTGATGTCGTCCTTCTTCTCGAGCTCGCCGAACTTCGAGGTGATGACGCCGACCACCACGACCTTGTTGCCCTTCGGCAGGAAGCGCAGCGGCTCGAAGCCGCCGGCGCGATCGGAATCATATTCGAGGAAATAGCCGTCGTAATTGGTGCCGGCCAGCATGGTCTCAGCGACCGGCTCGTAGCCACCGGAGGAAATCCAGGTCGAACGGAAATTGCCGCGGCAGACATGCGTCGTGATCACCATGTCGGACGGACGATCGGCGATCGCGTAATTGATGACACGGGCATAGATCTCCTGCAGGCCATCGGGGTTGTCGCCGCGGTCGCGCGACTTCTGCAATTCCTCCTGCGAGCACAGATAGGCCCACACCGTGTCGTCGAATTGCAGGTAACGGCAACCGGCGTCGTAGAACGCCTTCACCGCCTTGCGATAGGTCTTGCCGAGGTCCTGGTAGAATTCCTCAAGGTCGGGATAGACCTCCTTCGAGATCAACTTGCGGCCGCCGCGGAAGTGCAGCACCGCCGGAGATGGGATCGTCATCTTCGGGGTGACATGGGCCTGGTCGGCGTACTTCTTCAGGAACCTGAAGTGATCGAGCATCGGGTGATGATCGGAGAAGTCGAGCTTGCCGATCACCCGGATGGCATCGTGCCGGGTCTGCACGCCCGCGAACTGGATGCCCATGTCGGGGTGGAACAGCTCGCAGCCGGTCAGGTGGCTGAGGAAATCGAAGTGCCACCAGGAGCGGCGGAACTCGCCGTCGGTCGCAAGCTTGAGACCGACCGAGGCCTGCTTGTGCACGACCTTCTCGATCTCCATGTCCTCGATCTTGCGCAGCTCGTCGGCCGAGATCTCGCCCTTCTCCAGCCTGGCGCGCGCTTCCTTGATCTTCGGCGGACGCAACAGGCTGCCAACCTCGTCGGCGCGGAACGGGGGCTTGGTTCGCTGCATGGTCAACTCCCTGCGGGCGTCAGTGTTTTTTGGTCCCGGCGACGCCGAGATGGCGCTCGAGGACGGCGGGATCGGCCTTCAGCGCGCTGCTTGCCGCATCATGCACGATCGTCCCGCGCTCCAATATCACAACGCGGTCGGCGAGCCCGAGAATCTTTTGTGCATTCTGCTCGACGATGATCGAGCAGATGCCACCCGAGCGCGTGATGGTTCCGATCGCCTTTAACAATTCCTCAACGATGATCGGCGCGAGGCCTTCGGTCGGCTCGTCGAGCAGCAGCACTTTCGGATTCAAGGTCAGCGCGCGGCCGATTGCCAGCATCTGCTGCTCGCCGCCGGACAGCTGGTTGCCGAAATTGCCGCGCCGCTCCTTCAGCCGCGGAAACATCTCGTACACCCGCTCGACCGTCCACGGCCCGGGCTGCGCCACCGCGGTCATGTTCTCCTCCACCGTCAGCGAGCGGAAGATGTTGCGCTCCTGCGGTACCCAACCGATCCCGGCACGGGCGCGCTGGTCGGGCCGCAGTGCCGTGATGTCGTGGCCCGCGAGCGCGACACTGCCGCCGAAGCGCCTGACGATGCCGACGATCGAATTGATCAGCGTGGTCTTGCCGGTGCCGTTGCGGCCGAGCAGCGCCAGCACCTGGCCCTCGGCAAGCGCCAGCGACATGTCGGGGAGCACCACCGCCTCGCCATATCCGGCGCGCAAGCCCTTGATGGAGAGCAAGTCAGGCATCGGCCGCCTCGCCGAGATAGACCGCCCTCACCTGCGGATCGCGCGCGACCTCGTCGGGTGCGCCTTCAGTGAGCAAGCCACCATTGACCAGCACCGAGATGCGGTCGGCGAAGGAGAACACGAGATCCATGTCGTGCTCGATCAGCAGCACGGTGACGTCGCGCGGCAATGCTGCGACCGCCGCCAGGATATCATGGCGCTCGCTCTCGGGCACGCCGGCGGCGGGCTCATCGAGCAGCAGCACGCGTGGCTTGGCGGCGATCGCGACCGCGATCTCGAGCAGGCGCTGCTTGCCGTAGGGCAATGTCGAGGTGAGCTCGGTCATCACATCCAGCAGATGGAAGCGCGACAGGATCTCGGCGATCTCGGCATTGACGTCGTCGCGCGTTCCCATCCGCCGCCACCAGTCGCCGCCGCGGCCCATTCGTTCGGAGACAGCAAGGCCGATGGTCTCGAGCGGGGTCAGGTCGGGATAGAGCTGATTGATCTGGAAGGTGCGCGACAGCCCGCGGAGGACCCGCTTGTGCACGGAGAGGCCGGTGATGTCGCTGCCCTCGAGCAGGATGCGTCCGCTGTTCGGGGTCAGGACGCCGGTCAGCTGATTGATGACCGTGGTCTTGCCGGCACCGTTCGGTCCGATCAGCGCATGGCGGGCGCCCTGCATCACCTTCAGCGAGAGATCGCGGGTGACGCGAAGACCGCCGAAGGATTTCTCGAGGCCGCGGGTTTCGAGCGCGATCGTCATGACGGATCACTCTCCGGCACGGCGACGGCGGCCTTGCGGCCGGCGAACTGGCGGATGATCAGGTTCGGCACGAACAGCACCCAGCGGTGGATCCGCGTGCGGCCGACCATCACGATCACGACCAGCACGAGGCCGATCCAGAACAGCCAGTATTGCGGGGTGATGCTCTGAAACAGCTCCTGCAGCATCTTGAAAACCACGGCGCCGATCAGGCCGCCATAGAGATAGCCGGTGCCGCCGATCACCAGCACCAGCATCAAATCGGCGGAGCGCTCGAAGGAAAACACGTCGAGCGAGGCCAGCGCCGTGGTCTGGGTGAACAGCGCGCCGGCGATCCCGGCATAGAAGGCGGCGAGCGTATAGACCGCGATCAGGCGGCGGTTGACCGGTATGCCGATTGCGGCCGCGCGCAGCGGATTGTTCCTGATCGCGCGCAGCGACAGGCCGAACGGCGAATGCACCACGCGACGGGCAAACAGGAACAGGACGAACAGCACGATCAGCGAGTAGAAGAGCCCGGTCTTGCCGAACATGTCGAAGGCAAACAGCCCGAGGATCGGCTGCATCTCGATGCCCTGCAGGCCGTCGGTGCCGCCGGTGATATCCGAGAAGCGTTCGGCGAGCGCTTCCAGAAGCAGCGCGATACCGAGCGTCACCATCAGCCGCGTCAAATCGACGCCGCGAATGACCAGGAAGCTGGTCAGGAAGCCGAGCACCGCCGCAACGAGGCCCGCAGCAACCAGCGCGATGACGGGCTCGTTGACGATGCCGTGCAGCGCCAGCAGCCCAGCCGAATAGGCACCCACGCCGAAGAAGGCCGCGTGGCCGAGCGAGACGATGCCGGCGTAGCCGAGGATCAGGTCGAGCGACAGCGCAAACAGGCCGAGCCGCACGATGTCGGTCATGATCAGATAGCGCGACGGGAACAGGAAGGCGCTGGCCAGCGCCAGCACCCAGAACACGACCTCGCTGATCCGCCAGCGCGCGCTGGCCATCGCATGAGTGGAGACGTCGGACAGCGCGGTCATGCCCGCCTCACCGCGCCGCGGTGCGGCCGAACAGGCCGTTCGGGCGCCAGAGCAGGATCACGATCATGACGGTGTAGATCACGAAGGGGCCGACCTTGGGCACGTAATATTTGCCGGCGACGTCGGCGATGCCGAGCAGCAGCGAGGCAAGGAACGGCCCGGTGATCGAGGAGGAACCGCCGACGGTGACGACGATCAGGAAGTAGATCATGAATTTCAGCGGGAAATACGGATCGAGCCCGAGGATCTCCGCGCTCAGCGCGCCGCCGAGCCCGGCGAGGCCGCAGCCGAAGGCGAAGGTGAACGCGAATACCTGCGGCACGTTGATGCCGAGCCCGATCGCGGCGCGCGGATCGTCGACCGCGGCGCGCAGGCGGCTGCCGAACCGCGTCTTGGCGAGGATCAGCTGCAGCGCCAGCGTCAGCAGGCCGCAGATCACGACGATCATCAGCCGGTAACGCCCGATGCCGACGCCGAACAGATCGATCTGGCCCTCCAGCGCCGCCGGCAATTTGATGAAGACCCGCGACGATCCCATGATGTAGTCGACCGCCGCCACCGACATGAACACCAAACCGATCGAGAACAGCACCTGATCGAGATGGCTGCGGCTATAGAGATGGCGGTACAGCGTGCGCTCCAGTGCGACGCCGATCACGGCACTCCCGACAAAGGCGAGCGGCAGCGCTGCGAAGAACGGCCAGCCGGAATTGTTGACCAGCACGGCGCAGATATAGCCGCCGGCCATCGCGAAGGCGCCATGCGCGAGGTTGACGAAGTTCATCAGCCCGAGCGTCACCGCAAGCCCGCAGGCGAGCACGAACAGCAGCATGCCGTAGGCGACGCCGTCGAACAAATTGGTGAGGATAGAGGCCATGAAGTCAGCTTAAGCGAGAGGGCGCAAACGACACCACGTCAACAGGATCTTCACGGCCGGGCTCGTCCCGGCCATGACATGCAGCGAGCGGAGCTTTCGCGCGTCACTTCTTGGTCTTGCCGGAATCCTTGACGGCCTCGAAGGTCGCGAACTCGACGTTGTAGAGTTCGCCGTCGACCTTCTCGACCTTGCGGATATAGATGTTCTGCACGATGTCGCGGGTTTCCGGATCGATCGAGATCGGGCCGCGCGGGCTCTCCCACTTCATGCCCTTCATCGCCTCGATCAGTCTGTCGCCATCGGTCGCACCATTGGTCTTCTTCAGCGCCTCGTAGATCAGATGGATGCCGTCATAGCCGCTGACTGCCATGAAGCCCGGACGGTTGCCGAACGCCTTTTTGTAGGCGGCGACGAAATCCTTGTTCATCGCGGACGGATGCGCCGCGGAATAGAGATGCGCCGTCACCGCGCCGAGCGCGGCATCGCCCATGTTGTTGAGCAGGTCGTCGTCCATCACGTCGCCGGGGCCGATCACCTTGATGCCGCTTTTGTCCAGCCCGCGCTCGGCATATTGCTTCATGAAGTTGCCGCCCTGCCCGGCCGGCACGAACACGAACATCGCGTCGGGCTTGGCGTCCTTCATGCGCTGCAGGAACGGCGCGAAATCTGGATTGGCAAGCGGGACCTTGACCTCTTCCACGATCTCGCCGCCGCCGGCGGTGAAGTGCTGCTTGAAGAAGGTCAGCGCGTCGTTGCCCGGCGCGTAGTCGGAGGTCAGCGTCGCGACCTTCTTGATGCCGTTCTTGACCGCCCAGTCGCCGATGATGGTGGAGGACTGCGCCAGCGTGAAGCTGGTGCGCACGATATAGGGCGAACGCTCGGTGATGATCGAGGTGCCCGCCGCCATCACGACTTCCGGGATCTTCGCTTCCGTCGCAAGCTTCGCTGCCGCGAGCGCGGCCGGCGTCACGCCGAAGCCGGCGATGAAACTGACCTTGTCATTGACGATCAATTCCTGCGCGAGCCGCTTGGTGTTGTCGGGCACCGCGGCATCGTCCTTCAGGATGATCTCGATCTTCTTGCCGGCGACGGTGTCGCCCTTCTGCTGCATGTAGAGCTTGATCGCGTTATCGATCTGCTTGCCGGTCGAGGCCTGGCCGCCGGTCATCGGCAGGATCAGGCCGATCTTGACGGCGTCGTCCGCCCACGCCGGCACGCTGGCGCACAAACCCGGAAGCACGGCCGAAGCGGCGCCCCACAGCAACATTTTGCGACGATTGAACATCGACGTCCCTCCCCCTTCCATTGTTCTGCGTCGAGCCGAGTGCCCGGCCCTTGCCTTACCCTTTACCCAACCATGTCACGGCCGAGCCGTAACGCGACAAGGCGTTTCCCCGCGCCCTCTGTCAATCGGACGATGGACGTGTGTCGCGCGCCATGATTTGGCCCGCTGCCGAAACAAGTATCAGGATACCACAATCATTCCCCGAAACTCAACGCCCCCACTAGAATCGCTCTCGTCTCTCAGGCCTCCCTCGGCCCACTCATTTGTACGATCGTACAAATCAATCTGTAATGTCAACAAACAAGCACAATTGCAGCCGAACGGTCGCGCCTGAGATCATCATCCATAAAGACCAGGGCTGTATGCTGCCGCCAATGCCGATCTTCACACGCCACATCCCTGCCCTGACTGCCCTCGCGCTCGCGGCCTGCGCGCTCGGGGGATGCAGCACCATGAACCAAAAGGTCTCGGCCGGCATGGCCGACTACATTCCGGCCTGGGCCGGCGGTCTGCCCGCAGACGCGCCGCCGCGGGCGGGCACCCCCGAATACGACAAGTTCATGCAGGAGCGGGAACGCAAGCGCCTGATGCCGGCGGCGGAGCGTGGCGACGCCGCCAAGCCGGCGGCACCGGCGCAGAACGCTACCCAATGACTGCCTGGCTGGGCGAATCCTCGCTGCGGATTTCGCCGCGGTAGCCGAACTCCACCATGTGCACGGTGACGTAGTCCGCGCCGATGAACGCGACGCCATAGGACTCCGGCAGATCGGCGACGGTCAGGACCTCCGCGAACACGGGATAGCTGGCGTGGTTCGTTCCGCGCAGCGAGGTCGTGGGGACACCGGCAACCGAACCGCTCAGCACCATGTGGCAGTGACCGAAGAAGATGTGCCTGACCTTGCTCCGGTGCTTCGCGACGATCGACCGGAACGCGGCATCGTCGAGCAGGCCGATCCGGTCCACCGGGGCGATATGCGTCGGGAATGGATTGTGATGCATGAACAGGAAGAACGGACCGTCATGCTCCGATAGCTGCCGCTCCAGCCAGGCCTGCCGCCTCTCGCAGAAACTGCCGGCGGCCGTCTCCGGCTCGTAGGTATCGAGGAGCAGGCAGCGACCGAACGAAGCGTCGTGAACGCCCTGCGCAAAGCCGTCCGCGTCGGCGCATTCGGGAAACACGCCGAGAAACGTCTCGCGATGGTCGTGGTTGCCGATACAAAGCCGCGTCGGGATCGGAAACCGGCTCAGGCGTTCGCGCAGCAATTGATAGTCGGCGAAGTCGCCGAGATCGGAAAGATCGCCCGAGATCACCATGAGCTCGGCATCGCGATGATCGGCAAGCACATGATCGAGCGCACGCTCGAAATTACCCAGAGGATCACGGCCGAAGATCGTCCGCCCCGGCACCGTCAGATGGATGTCGCTCATGTGGATGAGTTTCATGCAGCACCTCGATGCAAAGCGACACCAGCGCCGTCAAAGCGCGGCAACCGGGCTAACCTGCGGATCAGTCCACGAACACCACGGTCTTGCGCCCGTTGAGGATGACGCGGTCGGCGAGATGGTAGCGGATCGCCCGCGCCAGCACCCGGCGCTCAATGTCGCGGCCCTTGCGCACGAGATCCTCGGGCGTGTCGCGGTGGCTGATGCGCTCGACGTCCTGGTCGATGATCGGCCCCTCGTCGAGATCGCTGGTGACATAATGCGCGGTGGCGCCGATCAGCTTGACGCCGCGCTCATGCGCCTGGTGGTAAGGCTTGGCGCCCTTGAAGCCGGGCAGGAAGGAATGATGGATGTTGATGCAGCGGCCGGACAGCCGCGCCGACATCTCGTCGGACAGGATCTGCATGTAGCGGGCGAGCACCACGAGGTCCGTATTGGTGTCCTGGGCGAGCTTCCAGACCGCGTCTTCCTGCTGCCGCTTGGTCTCTTTGGTCACCGGCAGATGGTGGAACGGGATATCGCCGAAATCGAGCGATCCGTAGCTCTCGCGCGGATGGTTGGAGACGATCGCGGTCGGGATCATCTCGAGCTCGCCGGTGCGCCAGCGATAGAGGATATCGACCAGGCAGTGATCGGACTTCGACACCAGCAGCATCACCCGGCGGCGGTTGGCGCGATCGCGCATCTGCCATTCCATGCCGAAGCGTTCGGCAATCGCAGCAAAGCCGGTCTGCAGCGCGGCCAGCTCCACCGCGAGATCGGCCGCGGTGAACACCACGCGCATGAAGAACTTGCCGGTCTCGATGTCGTCGAACTGCTGGGCGTCCAGGATGTTCTGGCCGTTATGCGCCAGAAACGTCGAGACCGCGGAGACGATCCCCGGTCGATCCGGACAGGACAGGGTCAGAACGAATTGATGGTCGGGCATGCCAATTGACCAAAGCTTGAGCAGATACGTGGAACGGTCATTTTCGGCCCTCGTCTACACCGCAGGCGGCCTTGCGCCAATCCCGGCGCGGGGGTCAAATCGAACAAATGACGACAACGTTTGTTAGGGACCATCATGGCTGACCGGCTGAACGGCTACCGCATCCTGATCCTCGAGACGCGCGAGGAGGCGCAGTTTTCCCGCCTGCTCGCCGAGCAGGGCGCCGACGTGCTGCAATGCCCGATGTTCACCATCCATGACGCGCCGGATCCGGCGCCGATCGAGGCCTGGATTCGCCGCGCCATCGAGCGGCCGCTCGACGACCTCGTGCTGATGACCGGCGAAGGCCTGCGCCGGCTGATGAAGGTGGTGCGCCGGATCGGGGTCGAGGCGGAGTTTGTCACGAGCCTCGGCAAGGCGCGCAAATTCGCCCGCGGCCCCAAGCCCGGCCGCGCGCTGCGCGAGATCGCCCTGGAGCCGCAAATGACGACGGAGAAGCCAACCTCGGAAGGCGTTGCCGAGATGCTGGCAAAGCTCGACCTGAGCGGCCATCGGCTCGGCCTGCAGCTCTATCCGGACAAGGATCACGCCACGCTGATCGGCGCGATCAAGGCGCAGGGTGCGGAGGTCGATACGGTGCTGCCTTATGTCTATGACGCGCAGGCCGCCGACGCCAACATCGTCACCGCGATCGAGGAGATGGCGCAAGGCCGCATCGACGCCATCGCGCTGACCAGTTCGGGTCAGGTTCGCCGCCTGCTCGAGGTGGCGCAGGCGCATCGCTGCGAGGCGCAATTGCGCGAGGGCTTGCAGCAGACCCCGATCGCCTCCGTCGGGCCGGTGGTGTCGGACGAGTTGAAGGCCTACGGCCTATCCACCGACATCTACCCGGCGAACGATGCGTTCTTCATGAAGCCGCTGATCTCGGCGATGGCGACGGCGCTGGCGAAGGCTCCGCCCCGCGCGGCGGCGAAGTAGTTGCCCTAAGCGTCATTGCGAGGAGCGAAGCGACGAAGCAATCCATCGGTCCGCAAGCGGCGCGATGGATTGCTTCGCGGAGCCTGTCATCCGGCGGCGCTTCGCGCCGACCGGGTGGCTCGCAATGACGGCGTGGAAGTAGTCGAATTCTACTCCGCCGCCTGCTTGGTCTCGTTGAGATAGGCCTGGTAGGCGAGCTTGATGCCGTCCTCGAGCGAAGTCGTGGCGCGCCAACCGAGCTTGGCGAGCCGGCTGACGTCGAGCAGCTTGCGCGGCGTACCGTCCGGGCGCGAGGTGTCGAAGCTGATCTCACCGCGATAGCCGACGGTAGCAGCGACCACGCGGGCGAATTCGGCGATGGTGATGTCCTCGCCGGTGCCGATATTGACCAGCTCCGGCGAGGAATAGGTCTTCATCAGGTGGATGCAGGCGTCGGCGAGATCGTCGACATAGAGGAATTCACGGCGCGGCGTGCCGGTGCCCCACACCACGACGCTGCCTGCACCGGAGACCTTGGCCTCGTGGAAACGGCGGATCAGCGCGGCGACGACGTGGCTGTATTCGGGATGATAATTGTCGCCGGGACCGTAGAGATTGGTCGGCATCACGCTGATGAAATCGGCGCCATACTGGCTGCGATAGGCCTCGGCCATCTTGATGCCGGCGATCTTGGCGATGGCATAGGGCTCGTTGGTAGGCTCCAGCGGGCCGGTCAGCATCGAATCCTCGCGCAGCGGCTGCGGCGCCAGGCGCGGATAGATGCAGGAGGAGCCGAAGAACATCAGCTTCTCGCACCCGTTGCCATGGGCCGCCTGGATCACGTTGCTCGAGATCGCCAGATTGTCGTAGAGGAATTCCGCCCGCAGCGTGTTGTTGGCGACGATGCCGCCGACCTTGGCGGCGGCGAGGAACACCGCCTGCGGCCGCTTCGAGGCAAACCAGGCGTTGACCGCGGCCTGGTCGCGCAAATCGACCTCGCCGCGCGACACCGTCAGCAGATCGGCCTGTTCGCGCGCCAGCCGGCGCATCAGCGCCGAGCCGACCATGCCGCGATGGCCGGCGACGAAGACCGTCTTGCCCTTCAGTTCAAACGCCGTGCTTGCCATTGGCCGCATCCTGCCTGGCCTCGACGAGATCGCTGGCGACCATTTCCTTCACCAGTTGCGCGAACGGCGTCTTCGGCGCCCAGCCGAGCTTGGCGCGCGCCTTGCTGGCGTCGCCGATCAGAAGATCGACCTCGGTCGGACGGAAATAGACCGGATCGATCTGCACCAGGGTGTGGCCGGTCGCCTTGTCGACACCCACCTCTTCGACGCCCTTGCCGCGCCATTCGATGCCGCGGCCGACCTCGGCGAACGCCAGCTCGACGAATTCGCGGACCGAGCGCGTCTCGCCGGTCGCGAGCACGAAGTCGCCGGGCTCGTCCGCCTGCAGGATCTTGTGCATGCCCTCGACATAGTCGCGGGCGTGGCCCCAGTCGCGCTTGGCATCGAGATTGCCGAGATAGAGCTTGCTCTCCAGGCCGACCTCGATGCGAGCGACGGCGCGGGTGATCTTGCGCGTCACGAAGGTCTCGCCGCGGATCGGGCTTTCGTGGTTGAACAGGATGCCGTTGCTGGCGAACATGCCGTAGGCCTCACGGTAGTTCACCGTGATCCAGTAGCCATACAGCTTGGCGACGCCATAGGGCGAACGCGGATAGAACGGCGTGGTCTCCTTCTGCGGCACCTCCTGCACGAGCCCGTACAGCTCCGAGGTCGATGCCTGGTAGAACCGGGTCTCCTTTTCCATGCCGAGGATGCGGATCGCCTCCAGCAGGCGCAGCACGCCGATGGCGTCGGCGTTGGCGGTGTATTCCGGGCTCTCGAAACTGACCTGGACGTGGCTCTGGGCGGCGAGATTGTAGATCTCGGTCGGCCGGATCTGCTGCATCAACCGGATCAGATTGGTCGAATCGGTCATGTCGCCGTAGTGCATCAGGAACGGCACGTTGCCGGCATGCGGATCCTGGTAGAGATGGTCGACGCGCGCGGTGTTGAACGAGGACGAGCGGCGCTTGATCCCGTGCACGGTATAGCCGAGGCCGAGCAGATATTCGGCGAGGTACGCGCCGTCCTGCCCGGTGATGCCGGTGATCAGCGCAACGCGCCGCTTTGAGTCCTGAGCCGCCGAATCCTTAACCGCCATGTCATCTCCAGAGAGCGCGAAACCGCGCGGTCCCGACGAGGCCGGTCTGTAGCATCCGGCCTGCTTCAAGTCTAATGGCTTAATCGTTTGAAATCAGGACTTTAAGGCATGATCCGGAAAAGTGCGTAGCGGCTTTCCGAAAAGATCATGCCCAAACAAGAAGCTAAAGCGCGATCGATCTCATCGCGCTTTAGAGCCTCGAAAAGTGGCGTGGTTCGGCCCCGAGCCGGTCACTCCCCGTAATGGCGCAGCCGGTCGAGCTCGATGATCGTCACCCCGCCATATTCGAGCCGCAGCAGGCCCTCGCGCTCGAGCCGTTTCAGGCATTGGTTGGCGTTCTGCCGGGAGATACCCGACAGCGCCCCGATCTCCTCCTGGGTGATCTCCAGATGCAAGGTGAGCTCGGGGTAGAGAATCGGATTGAACAGCGAGGCGATCGAGCGCGCCAGCCGCGCGGTGGCGTCCAGCGTGCGGCCATATTCGAGCAGCGCGATAAACTGGCCGAGTCGTTCGTTGAGCTGTCCCACCAGGAAGCGGTTGAAGCCGACGCTGTTCTCGAACAGCCAGACGAAGGTCCGGCGATCCATCATCGCCAGGCGCGTGTCGCGCAGCGCGACCACGTCGTAGCGCCGCAGCTCGTTCTTGAGCACGGTACCCTCGCCGAACCAGGCGCCGGCGGTGAGGCCTGCGAAGCTCGCGGCCTTGCCGCCGCGCGAGACGATGCCCATCCGCGCCAGCCCGGTGACGATGCCGGTCCAGTACTGGAAATTGTCGCCGCGCATGAAGATGAATTCGTTGGCGCGGTAGGACTTCTCGGAAATGCCGGCGCGCGCGATCTCGATCTCTTGCTCGCTCAGTTCGCGCGACCAGGCCGCGATGCGCTTGAGGTATTCAGCAGCAATCATTCTGGCGACGGCATCCCACCCCAAAGACACTCGATATTGCACCGCAGCAACGCCGTGCGCGAAGCCAGGAACCCGCTTCCTGCAATGCCAGCGAAAATTCCTGACCAATTGTCGGGCACATGACAATTCAACCTATCGCTTTCTCGTATTCAGAGCCACCTCGCCTAACGCCGCGCGCAGCGCCTTGATGGATCACTGACCGCGGACGACGCGAGAGACGGGCTTGCAGGCGGGGTGCGGCGTTACCGCGCATGACGCAGGCGATCGGGGCGAGCGATGCTCCCGAACGCCGGCTTCATTAGTCGGATGGTCTCCCTCCGGCGGCCCATGTAAGATCGAAGTGTAAGATCCAAGCAGGATCGAAGCGAAGATAAAGAGCGCGCCAAAGCGCCCCTATCTGGAGGGAACAGGGTGGCCAACAGTCTCGAGGTGCGCGGAGTCTCATTGCGCTTTGGCGGCGTCCGCGCGCTGACCGAAGTCAGCTTCGGCGTCAACGAGGGCGAGTTGTTCTCCATCATCGGCCCGAACGGCGCCGGCAAGACCTCGATCGTCAACTGCATCTCCGGCCGCTACCGGCCGACCGAAGGCCAGCTGTTCTATCGCGGCCAGGACATCACCGGCCTCACCCCGAACGCACGGCCCCGTCTCGGCATCGGCCGGACCTTCCAGAATCTCGCGCTGTTCCACCATATGAGCGTGCTCGACAACATCATGGTCGGCCGCCATCACCTCTTGAAGAACAACTTCATCACGGGATCGCTGTACTGGCTGACCGGCGCGCGCCGCGAGGAGCTGGAGCACCGCCGCAAGGTCGAGGAGATCATCGACTTCCTCGATCTGCAGTCGGTGCGCAAGGCGACCGCCGGCACCCTGCCCTACGGCTTGCGCAAGCGCGTCGAGCTCGCCCGCGCGATGGCGCTGGAGCCGCAACTGATCCTGCTCGACGAGCCGATGGCCGGCATGAACTTCGAAGAGAAGGAAGACATGGCGCGCTACATCGTCGATCTCAACGAAGAGTTCGGCATGACCGTCATGATGATCGAGCACGACATGGGCGTCGTGATGGACATCTCCCACCGCGTCATGGTGCTGGATTTCGGCCGCAAGATCGCCGAGGGCGATCCGGCCGCCGTGCTGGCCGATCCCCATGTCAAGCGCGCCTATCTCGGCGAAGAGGACGAGGTGCTGGTCGATCCCGACGACAAGCCGGCGGTGCGGGAGAGCGCGGCATGATGGACTATGCCGGTCGCGCCGCGCAGGCCGACACCTTTCCCAAGATGCTGCGTCTCAACGCCAGGGAGCACGGCGGCGAGATCGCGCTGCGCGAGAAGAATCTTGGGCTGTGGCGCGAATTCACCTGGAACGACTACCAGACCCGCAGCCATGATTTCGCGCTCGGCATGGTCGAGCTCGGGCTCGGCCGCGGCGATGTGATCGGCATCATCGGCGACAACCGGCCGGACTGGGTCGCGGCCGAGATCGCGGCCCACGCGATCGGCGCGATGAGCCTCGGCCTCTACCGCGACGTGCTGGATGAGGAAGCTTCCTATCTCCTGACCTATGGCGAGGCCAAGCTGGTGTTCGCCGAGGACGAGGAGCAGGTCGACAAGCTGCTCGGCCTTGCCGACCGCGTGCCCAATCTCAAGCACATCGTCTATTCCGACCCGCGCGGCATGCGGAAATACGACGATCCGCGGCTGATGGAGGCGAGCAAGCTCGTCGCACTGGGCCGCGACCGCGCCGCGCGCGAGCCCGGGCTGTACGACCGGCTGGTCGATGCCACACGCGGTGAGGACGTCGCGATCCTCTGCACGACCTCGGGCACGACCGCCAATCCGAAGCTTGCGATGCTCTCGGCCGGCCGCGTGCTGCGACACTGCGCGACCTATCTCGCCTTCGATCCGAAGGGGCCGGACGACGAGTACGTCTCGGTGCTGCCGCTGCCCTGGATCATGGAACAGATCTACGCGCTGGGCAAAGCGCTGCTCTCCCGGATGAAGGTCAACTTCGTCGAAGAGCCCGACACCATGATGAACGACTTCCGCGAGATCGCGCCGACCTTCGTGCTGTTCGCGCCGCGGGTCTGGGAATCGATCGCGGCCGACGTCCGCGCCGGCGTGATGGACGCCTCGCCGTTCAAGCAGCGGCTCTACGACCTCGGCATGAAGACCGGGCTTGCGGCGCTCGCCGAAGGCAAGCGCTCTGTCTTCGCCGACCAGGTCCTGTTCCGTGCACTGCGCGACCGGCTCGGCTTCACGCGGCTGCGCTCGGCGGCAACCGGCGGCGCGGCGCTCGGGCCGGATACCTTCAAGTTCTTCCAGGCGATGGGCGTGCCGCTGCGCACGCTGTACGGCCAGACCGAGCTGCTCGGCGCCTACACGCTGCATCCCGAAGGCAAGGTCGATCCCGACACCACCGGCGTTCCGATGGCCGATAACATCGAGATCCGCATCGACAATGCCGACGTCAACGGCGTCGGCGAGATCGTGGTGCGGCATCCCAACATGTTCCACGGCTACTACAAGAACCCCGAAGCATCGGTCGCCGACATCAAGGACGGCTGGATGCGTTCGGGCGACGCCGGCTACTACAACGACAACCGGCAGCTTGTCGTGATCGACCGCATCAAGGACCTCGCCGAGACCTCGCGCGGCGAGCGCTTCTCGCCGCAATTCATCGAGAACAAGCTGAAGTTCTCGCCCTACGTCGCCGAGGCGGTCGTGCTCGGCGCCGGCCGCGACGCGCTCGCCGCGATGATCTGCATCCGCTATTCGATCATCTCGAAATGGGCGGAGAAGAACCGGATCTCGTTCACGACCTATACCGACCTGTCCTCGCGGCCCGAGGTCTACGCCCTGCTGAAGAAAGAGGTCGAGACGGTCAACGCCACGTTGCCGCCCGCGCAACGCATCTCGCGCTTCCTGCTGCTCTACAAGGAGCTCGATGCCGACGACGGCGAACTGACGCGGACCCGAAAGGTCCGCCGTGGCGTCATCAACGAGAAATACGCCGACATCATCGAAGCGATCTACCGCGGCAAGGCCAACATCCCCGTCGACACCGTGATCCGCTTCCAGGACGGCACCACACAGCGCGTCCGCACCACGCTCGAGGTCGTCGATCTCGGCCGCGCCGTCATCGCGGAGGCCGCGGAATGACACATCCAACGGCACGGACCGGCTTTCACCTCGCCCCGCTTGCGGGGAGAGGTCGGATCGCATCAGCGATCCGGGTGAGGGGGAGTCTCCCCGAGGGCGGTGACAATCGTTTCGAGGACACCGGCCAAATTGCCGGAGACCTCGTTGTTCCAAAACCGCAGAACACGATAATTGTGGTCGACGAGCCATTTGTCGCGAACAGCGTCGGGTTGACTGTCGGCGTGTTGCCCGCCGTCCACTTCAATCACGAGACGGCGTTCTCGACAGATAAAGTCGACGGTATAGGGTCCAATCGGTTCCTGTCTTACGAACTTGTGGCCATTCAGCCTGCGGGCACGAAGGCAGTACCAGAGCGTTCCTTCAGCATCTGTCGAAGCGTTTCGCAGCCTCCTTGCGCGTTTGATCTTGGACTCATCGGCACCGCGCATGCGGAGGCTCCCCCTCACCCGTCGCGCTTCGCGCGCCGGCCTCTCCCCGCAAGCGGGGCGAGGCGAACGGTTCAGTGTAGCACATGAACATCCAGTTCCTGATCCAGCTGATCGTCAATGGCCTCGTGGTCGGCACGCTGTACGGCGTGGTCGCGATGTCGTTCGTGCTGATCTACAAGGCGACGCAGGTCGTGAACTTCGCACAGGGCGAATTGCTGCTGGTCGGCGCCTGGGTGTGCTGGGCGCTGCTGACGAAGTATCAGGTGCCGTTCTGGGTCGGCATGCCGATCACGCTGGTGTTCATGTTCATCTTCGGCATCGCGATCCAGGTCGTGATCCTGCGGCCGATGATCGGCGAACCGATCATCTCGGTGATTATGGTGACGATCGGGCTCTCGACCGTGTTCCAGGCCGCGCTGAAGTGGATTTTCGGCGTCAACCCGCAGCCGTTCCCGCAGATATTCCAGAGCCAGTCAGTCAGCCTGTTCGGGCTGCAGATCCAGACCGTCTATGTCATGAGCCTCGTGGTCTCGCTCGCGATGATGGTCGGCATGGCCTGGTTCTTCCGTGCCTCCAAATACGGCCTCGCGATGCGCGCCACCGCCTTCAACCAGCAGGTCGCGCAGTCGCTCGGCATCTCCGTGAAGAGAGTGTTCGCGATGGCCTGGGCGATCTCGGCCACGGTCTCGGCGGTCGCCGGTGTCGTGGTCGCCGTGGTCAACGGCGTGTCGTCCGGCCTCTCCGCCTACGGCATCAAGGTGTTTCCGGCCGCGATCCTCGGCGGGCTCGACTCGGTCGGCGGCGCCGTGCTCGGCGGCATCATCATCGGGCTCCTGGAAAACGTCGCCCAGTATGTCGACAGCGAGTATCTGCACTGGGGCAATCTGTACGAGATCGCGCCGTTCTACGTCCTGATCATCATCCTGATGATCAAGCCGTACGGGCTGTTCGGCACCAAAGACATCGAGCGGGTCTGATCAATGGCAACGAGCACCCTCATCCCGTCGGGCGATTTCCGCACCAGCTACGCGGCCGACACCACGATCTTCCCGACCGCGACCAGCCGCAATTTCGCGATTCTGGGCATCGCGCTCGCCTGCTTGGCGCCGATGCTGCTGTCCAACTACCTGCTCTCGATTGCGATCCAGATCGGCATCTTCGCGATCGCGGCCCTCGGTCTCAACGTGCTGGTCGGCTTCACCGGCCAGATCTCGATCGGCCACGCCGCGTTCTTCCTGTTCGGCGCCTTCACCTCGGCCTACATCTCCAACAACGCGCCGATTCCGGTGTTCTTCGCGATTCCCCTCGCCGGTGTGATCACGGCGCTGGTCGGCCTGGTGTTCGGCGTGCCGGCGGCACGGCTGAAGGGGCTCTACCTCGTCATCGCAACGCTCGCGGCGCAATACATCCTGCTCGACTTCTTCTCGCGCGCCGACTGGTTCTCGGGCGGCTCGGTGCCGGCCAGCGCCAACCCGTTCTCGATCTTCGGCTATACGCTGCGCGGCGACCGGCAGTATTTCTACGTCGTGCTCGCCTACATGGTAATCAGCTATCTGCTGGTCACCAATTTGATGCGCACCCGCGACGGCCGCGCGCTGGTTGCGATCCGCGATCACTATCTCTCCGCCGAGATCATGGGCATCAACCTGACCAAGTACCGGACGCTGTCGTTCGGACTGGCCGCCTTCTTCGCCGGCATCGCGGGCGCGCTCTACGCGCATTATCAGCTGGTGGTCTCCCAGGAAGGCTTTGGCATCGAACGCTCGGTGCTGTTCCTGGCGATGGTCATCATCGGCGGCACCGGCTCAGTGATGGGCACGCTAATGGGCACGGCCTTCGTGGTGCTGCTGCCGGAATCGATGGAATGGCTGAGCGCCTGGCTGAAGGGTAGCGCCATCGACAAGGCGCTGCAGCTCAACAACAACATCACCTTCCTGCGCGAGATCGCGATCGGCCTGATCATCATCGGCTTTTTGATGTTCGAGCCGGACGGCCTCGCGCATCGCTGGCGGCAGATCAAGGCCTACTGGAAGCTCTATCCGTTCTCGCACTGAGGCTTGAAGCAACTCAAATTCTGTTCAACGAATAAAAGCAGGAGGAAACAACAATGACGATTAGATCCCTTTTGAGCTCGGTCTCGCTTGCGCTGCTGATCAGCAGCGCGGCCGCCACCGCGCAGGCGCAGATCGCCATCGGCCATCTGCAGGACCTCTCGGGCGGCACCTCCGACGTCGGTACGCCCTACGGCCAGGGCGTCGCCGACACCTTTGCCTGGGTCAACAAGAACGGCGGCGTCGGCGGCAAGCAGCTCAGCGTCGACAGCAACGACTATGGCTACCAGGTGCCGCGCGCGATCGCGCTGTACAAGAAGTGGTCGGCGTCCGACGCCAAGGTCGCGGCGATCATGGGCTGGGGCACGGCTGATACCGAGGCGCTGACCGGCTTCCTCGCCCAGGACAAGATCCCCGACATGTCGGGCTCCTACGCCGCCGCACTGACCGATCCCGAAGGCACCAGCGGCAAGGCCAAGCCCGCGCCGTACAATTTCTTCTACGGCCCGAGCTACTCCGATGCGCTGCGCGCCGAGCTGACCTGGGCGGCCGAGGACTGGAAAGCCAAGGGCAAGCCCGGCAAGCCCAAATTCGTCCACATGGGCGCCAACCATCCCTATCCGAACGCGCCGAAGGCGGCCGGTGAAGCGCTCGCCACCGAGCTCGGCTTCGAGGTGCTGCCGCCGCTGGTGTTCGCGCTGTCGCCCGGCGACTACTCGGCGCAGTGCCTGAGCCTGAAGAGCTCCGGCGCCAATTACGCCTATCTCGGCAACACCGCGGCTTCTAACATCTCGGTCATGAAGGCCTGCAAGACCGCAGGCGTCGACGTCCAGTTCCTCAGCAACGTGTGGGGCATGGACGAGAATGCCGCCAAGACTGCCGGCGATGCCGCCGACGGCGTGATCTTCCCGCTGCGCACGGCGGTCGGCTGGGGCGGCAATGCGCCCGGCATGAAGACGGTGATGGAAATCTCGAAGATGTCCGATCCGTCGGGCAAGGTCTATCGCCCGGTGCACTACATCGCCGCGGTCTGCAGCGCGCTCTACATGAAGGAAGCGCTGGATTGGGCCGCCAAGAACGGCGGAGCCACCGGCGAGAACGTCGCCAAGGGCTTCTACCAGAAGAAGGACTGGGTGCCGGCCGGCATGGACGGCGTCTGCAATCCCTCGAACTGGACCGAGAAGGATCATCGCCCGACGACGAAGGTCGACCTCTATCGCGCCAAGGTTTCCGGCGCGACCGATGGCGACATCAACGACCTGATGGGCAAGGGCACGATCAAGCTCGAGAAGGTGAAGACCGTCGAACTGCCGCGCAAGCCGGAATGGTTTGGCTGGTGAGGCCGTAACCGATCGCGCTCACGAATCGTCATGCGCGGGCTCGACCCGCGCATCCATCAAGACAAATCGTCCTTCCGATCGATGGATTGCCGGGTCAAGCCCGGCAATGACATCGAGGGGTGAACCAGAACCATGAACGAAACCCTCGAAACGACCCGCCCGGTGCCGACGGCCGTCCCGCCGCCGCCACTGCTCAGCGTCAACAATATCGAGGTCGTCTATGACGACGTCATTCTGGTGCTGCGCGGCCTCAGCCTCGAGGTGCCGAAGGGCGCGATCGTGGCGCTGCTCGGCGCCAACGGCGCCGGCAAGTCGACCACGCTGAAGGCGATCTCCGGCCTGCTCAAGACCGAGGACGGCGAAGTCACCCGCGGCGAGATCCTGTTCGAGGGCCAGCGCATCAACGGCATCGATCCCGACAAGATCGTCCGCCGCGGCATCTTCCAGGTGATGGAAGGCCGCCGCATCATTGCCGACATGACGTCGCTGGAGAATTTGCGGCTCGGCGCCTTCACCCGGCGCGACGGCGAGGTTTCGGCCGATATCGACATGGTGTTCAAATATTTCCCCCGACTGAAGGAGCGCACCGGCCTCGCCGGCTATCTCTCCGGCGGCGAGCAGCAGATGCTCGCGATCGGCCGCGCGCTGATGGCGCGCCCGAAGATGATCCTGATGGACGAGCCGTCGATGGGACTGTCGCCGCTGCTGGTCAAGGAAGTGTTCGCGATCATCAAGGAGATCAACCGCGATCTCGGGGTCACGATCCTGCTGGTCGAGCAGAACGCCCGCGCCGCGCTGTCGGTCGCGAGCCATGGCTACATCATGGAACAGGGCAAGGTGGTGCTCGACGGCTCCGCCGACGAGCTGCGCGACAACGAGGACGTCAAGGAATTCTACCTCGGCGGCGCCGGCGACCAACGCAAGAGCTTCAAGAACCTGAAGAGCTTCAAGCGGCGCAAGCGCTGGCTGTGAGGATATCGGGCGTTTTCGGGCGGAGTTGCGTGTGCAGAAAACGCGTCAGACCAGGAAGGCGGTTCTATCCGAGCACCTGCTCGGCCTCAGTGACCGCGCAGAGAACATGGTAGAACGACGACGCCGGGATTGCGGCGACCAGCGAATTTCCGTCGCGGTCGAACTGGTCGTACCAGCCGCCGGCCACGGGATGGCTGAGATAGTGGCGCTCCAGCAGCACCAGCGCCGCGCGCGCTTCGTCCGCCGCGCCGGCTTCCCCCGACTCCGCCTGCGCGATCCAGGCCTTCGCCAGCTCGCTCTGCGGCCACAGCCGCCTGCTGTGGCGGCGGATGTTGCCCTCGGTATCGCCCTCGTCGATCAGGCAGCCGGTGGCGTCGCGGTAGCGCAGCGCAGAGGCCAACAGCTCGCCCCGCGGGCGCCCGGTGGGACAGCCGGTGATCCGTTCAAATCCCTTCAGCAGCCAGACCCATTCCGCGAGGTGCCCGGGCTCGACGCTGACCGGCGGGATCCTCGACCAGTCCTCCTCGAAATATTCGCCGAGCGTGTGGGTCTGCTTGTCGTAGAGGTTGGCGAGGAACAGCGCGAAGAAATCGCCGGCGCGGTTCTGGAACGACAGATCGTGGGTCGCGTCGAAGCAGGCGATCATCGCCTCGAACAGATGCATTTGCGGGTTCTGCCGGCGCGGCATCGACGGCGGCAGGCCTTCCTGGAAGCCGCCATGCGGCGAGCGCAGCTGGGTGTCGAGGAACGACAGCAGCGCGTCGATCTCGCCGCGAATCTGGGCGTCCTGGTCGAGGCCGTAGGCGGTCGCCAGCGCGAGCAGCACGAAGGCATGGCCGTAGGTGTCGCGCAGCGGATTGTGCACGCCGCCGTCCGGCATCAGGCTGAACACGAAGCCCGGCCGGCCATCCGGTGCCTTGGCCTTGGCCAGCAGGTAGTCCAGCCCCTTCAGCGCGACCGCGCGGCCCTCGGGATACCAGCCCAGCTGGGCCGCCTTGGCGTAGCAATAGATCTGGCGCGCCTGCACAAGCAGGCGGCGCGGCGCGGCGTTGTCGGCTGTCCCATCCTGATGCAGCCGGTCGACAAAGCCGCCGGCCGTGCCGTCCCAGCCGACCGTCGACCACAGCGGCAAGGCGTGGTCGATGATGCGGCGCTTCAACCTCGCGACGACGTCGGCGGCCCCGTCCGCCGCAACGCTCTCTGCCTCAGCCATCGTGCTCCCTGGAACCGTCCCAATGTCAGCGGTCACCGTTTGATAGCACGGGCGGACGGGCACGCCACCTGCGCAAATCCTCTCAAGGACCTGCCATGACCGACCATTACGATGCCCTTGAAACGCGCGAGCCGGCCGAGCGCGAGGCCGCCCTGTTCGCCCGGCTGCCGGACGTGCTGCGCAAGGCGACGGCGGCGCCCGCCTACGCCAACCTGCTGAGGGGCACCGATCCCGCCTCCATCACCAGCCGGCAGGCGCTGGCGGGCCTGCCGGTGTTGCGCAAGTCGGAACTGCCAGCCTTGCACAAGGCCGCCCCGCCGTTCGGCGGTTTCGTGGCCGACAAGCCCGGCTCGTTCGCCCGGCTGTTCACCTCGCCCGGACCGATCTTCGAGCCCGAAGGCCGCCAGGCCGACCCCTGGCGCGGGGCGCGGGCGCTGTTTGCGGCCGGCTTTCGCGAGGGGGACGTGGTTCTCAACACCTTCAGCTATCACCTCACCCCCGGCGGCTTCATCTTCGACGCCTCAGCGCGGGCGCTCGGCTGCGCCGTGATCCCGGCCGGCCCAGGGAATACCGAGCAGCAATTCGAGCTGATCGAGGCCTATCGCCCGGTCGGCTATAGCGGCACACCTGATTTCCTGAAGATCCTGCTCGACGCCGCGGCAGCAGGCGGCCGCGACGTGTCCTCGATCAAGCGCGCTTTGGTCTCGGGCGCCGCATTTCCGAAATCGTTGCAGGAGGAGATGAAGTCGCGCGGCGTCGGGGCCTACCAGGCGTTCGGCACCGCCGATCTCGGCCTGATCGCGTTCGAGACGCCGGCGCGCGAGGGGATGACGGTCAATGAGGATTTGATCCTGGAGATCGTCAAGCCCGGCACCGGCGATCCCGTTACGCCGGGTGACGTCGGCGAGATCGTGGTGACCTCACTCGATCCGCATCATCCCTGGATCCGCCTCGCGCTCGGCGATCTGACCGCCGCCCTGCCCGGCGCGAGCCCGTGCGGACGCACCAACATGCGCATCAAGGGCTGGATGGGCCGCGCCGACCAGACCACCAAGGTCAAGGGCATGTTCGTGCGCCCCGAGCAGGTCGCGGAAATCGCCAAGCGCCATCCCGAGCTCGGGCGGCTGCGCCTCGTGGTCACACGCGCCGGCGAGGCCGACGCGATGACGCTGAAGGCCGAATGTGTTTCAGCGCCGGATGCGCTGTTGAATGAAGTTGCGGCGACGCTGCGTGCCGTGACAAAACTCGGCGGCGCCGTCGAGCTGGTCGGCGCAGGCTCGCTGCCGAACGATGGCAAGGTGATTGCGGACGAGCGATGAGCCGATCACCCTGTGTGGTCCGGTCCGCATTGTCGCGCGCGGCATTGTGAACTATTGAGCTGGCTCATGCCGCGTGGAGACGGGATCATCACCTCATGAGCAGCGCTTCCGAAAGTGAGCCGCGACGACCGGCGGTTTTCTTCGATCGGGACGGCGTCCTGAACCGGGACATCGGTTACCTGTTCGAGAGCCACAGGCTGATCTGGATCGACGGCGCGCGCGAGGCGGTGAAGGCTGTCAACGACATGGGCTATCTAGCGTTCGTCGTGACCAACCAGTCAGGCGTGGCAAGAGGCCTCTATGAGGAGGCGCACATCCAAGAGCTCCACGACTGGATGGCCGCCGAGCTCGGCAAGATCGGCGCGCATATCGACGCCTTCGAATATTGCCCGTTCCATCCTGAAGGAACCGTTGAGCGGTATCGGCAGGTCAGCCCCCGACGCAAGCCGTCGCCGGGCATGATCACCGATCTGCTGGAGCGCTTTCCGGTCGATGTCGAACGAAGCTTTCTGATCGGTGATCAGCCGACCGATCTCGAGGCTGCACGCGCAGCGGGCCTGAAGAGCTACCTGTTCTCAGGCCCCAATCTGGAAGCGTTCCTGAAGCCGCTGCTGCAGCGAAGCTGAGCCCCCGCGCCCGGCGCGAGCCGCGATCGCGATCGCGATCAGAACTTCCGAACCAGGTCGATCACCTCGTCCTGCTGCTGGCGCGTGATCTCGGCGAAGATAGGCAGCGAGAGAATCTGGCCCTGATCACGATGGGCGTTGGGGAATTGCTCCGGCAGGTGGCCAAACCGTGCATAGGCCGGCAGGAACGGCAGCGCGGTGGGGTAGTTGATCGCCGTCTGCACGCCATTGGCGTTCAGATGCGCGGCGAGCGCGTCGCGGCGCGGATGCCTGATCGTGTAGAGGTGGTAGACGTGGCTGCGCGCCGGCGCCACTTCGGGCACCACGACGTCCTCGATCTGGTTGAGGCCGGTGTCGTAGACCTCGGCGGCGGCCTGCCGGGCTTCGGTCCATGCGGTGAGATGCGGCAGCTTGGCCGAGAGGATCGCGGCCTGCATGCCGTCGAGCCGGCTGTTGACGCCCTCGATGTGGTGCTGGTGCTTCACCAGCCCGCCATGGCGCGCCAGCATCGCCATCTGCTCGGCCAGCGCCGCATCGTTGGTGACGACCGCGCCGGCATCGCCCATCGCGCCGAGATTCTTGCCGGGATAGAATGAATAGGTCGCGGCCTCGCCGAACGTGCCGACCATGCGGCCCTTGTAGCGCGCGAGATGGGCCTGGGCGCAATCCTCGATCACCCAGAGCTTGTGCTTCTGCGCGATCGCCATGATCGCGTCCATATCCGCGGCCTGGCCGTACAGATGCACCGGGATGATGCCGACGGTGCGCGGCGTAATCGCGGCCTCGATCGCCGCCGGATCGATCGTGAACGTCGCATCATCGGTGTCGCAGAATACGACGGTGGCGCCGGAATGGGTGATCATCGCCGCAGTCGATATCCAGGAATGCGCCGTCGTGATCACCTCGTCGCCCGCCTTCACCTTCAGCGCGCGCATGGCGAGGTAAAGCGCGTCGGTGCCGTTGGCGCAGGATACGCAGTGAGCCACCTCCGCGGCCGCGGCGAATTCGCGCTCGAAGGCGTCGACATAGCTGCCGCGGATGAACGCGTTGTCGCGGATCACGCCGGCGATCGCGGCATCGATCTCGCTCTTGATGGATTGATATTGCAGTTGCAGGTCGGCAAACGGCACCGGCATCGATATTCCCCTATTGGCTCGCCAGCAGCCGGCGCGCCGGATTGCCGGCATAGGTGCCTGATATCGTGATGTCCTTGGTCACCACGGATCCTGCGCCGATGACGACGTCATCAGTGATCCTGACCGGCATGATCGTGGCGTTGGAGCCGATCGACACCCGGTTGCCGATCACAGTCTCGCGCCACAGCTCCTTGCGTCCGCGCGCCGGGCCGCCGGTGGAGAACGTATCATTGACGAACATCACGCCGTGCCCGACGAAGCAGTCCTCTCCGATGGTGACGAGCTCGCAGACGAAGGCATGCGATTGCACGCGGGTGCGTGCTCCGACGACCACGCCCTTCTGGATTTCGGTGAAAGGCCCGATGAAACAGTCGTCGCCCAGCGTGCAGCCATAGAGGTTGCAGGGCTCGACGATCTTGACGCGTTCGCCAAACGCGACATCGCGCACGCCGGCCTGATGCACTTCCGGCCGATTCACGAAACGACACCCAGCCGGCTCAGCCGCGGCGTGAAGCGCAGCGCAACTTCCTCTCCGGTCTCGATCGACTCATAGAGGGCCGAGATCAGCTCCAGGCTCTTGCGGCCCTCGAGCCCGTCGACCAGCGCCGCGCGCTGGTTCTCCAGGCAATCGACCACATGATGATAGTAAGCCTGATGGCCGAAGCCGTAGACGTTGGGCGGGTTGACCGAGAACTTCTCCACGACGTCCTTGTCCGACGGCAGCTCGTTGACAAAGCGCCAGTGCCGGATCTGGTTGACCGCGAAACCGGAGATCTCGACCGTGCCCTTTTCGCCCAGGATCGACAGCGAGCCTTCGAGATCGGTCGGGCGCGCCGCGGTGGTCGCCTCGATGATCCCGAGCGCGCCGTTGCGGAACTTCAGCGTCGCGACGGCGGTGTCTTCGGTTTCGATGTTGGCCAGCGCCGTCGTCGCGCGCGCGTGCACGCTCACCACGTCGCCGAAGAACCATTCCAGCATATCGACATGGTGGCTCGCCTGGTTGGTCAGCACACCGCCGTCATAGGCCCAGGTGCCGCGCCAATCGTCCTGGTCGTAATAGGCCTGGTCGCGGCACCAGCGCACCCGCACGGTCCCCAGGATGAGCTTGCCGAAGCGACCGGCATCGAGCGCCTCGCGTGCCTTCACGACCGGCACGTTGAAGCGGTTCTGCTTGACGATGAACATCTTGATGCCGGCCTCGTCGCAGGCCCGGATCATGTCGTCGGCATCCTGCAACCGCAGCGCCATCGGCTTCTCGACCACGACGTGCTTGCCGGCCTTGGCGCAGGCGATCACATGCGCGGGATGCAGCCCACTCGGCGTCAGCACGGCAACGGCGTCGATATCCTTGCGGCCTAAGAACTCGTCCATGTCGTAATGGGCGGGAACGGCGAACTTCCCGGCAATCGCATCGGCACGCGCACGAAGCGGATCGCAGACGGCAACCAGGCTCGCTCCGGCGATGTGATTGCCACCCAGGAGATCGGAGTGGCGCTTGGCGATACGCCCGCACCCGAGCAGGCCAAATCTGATCATGCAACAGGCCCTGTCTTGTCTCGTGACCAGCCATTGCAGCCAGCCGAAGAGCCGAGGGAACAAGCGGCCTTGCGAGCCGCAGCATAGCGTCCATTACCCAGAAAACTCGGGATAAGGCAAGGCCTTGCCCCGATCGGACGGCACGACCCGCGGCGGATTTGTTGCTCAACGCAACGCCGCCCGTGCATCACCGGCAGGAAAAGCGGCATGAAGCGCCAGCCTATCCTTGTCGTCCTAGCGGCGGCGTGCCATGTCGTTGGACCCAGGAGGCGCTCGTGTGGCGATTATTCGGACCCAGCCTGGCCGAATACGACGATCACCAACGAGACAGTCCGAACACGGAGCCCGGTACGGCGGCAAATGAGAATGAAGCATCGCGTCATGCAGCTGGAGCCGGATTTGGGCTGGCGCCAAGCCAAACTTGCCCTGCTCGCCTATGCCCACGTCGCGATTTGTTGCATTTCGCTGTACTGCATCACGATCACAGATTCTTTCCCGGGCGTCATCGGCTTCGACAAATCGCACCTGACATCTGCGATCCTGAACGTTCTGGTGTTCAGTCCGGTCGTCATTCTGTTCGCAATCAGCCGCTTCAGTTTCGGCTATCTCGTCGGCTTCTACTTCTACATCATGGTCCTGGGATATCTCTGGCTGATCGAGTTCTCATTGCTCGACTACGATCACCGCCTGGCGCTCATCTCGATCGTGCTTTCGGCGTTCGCCTTCCTTGTCCCTACGCTGTTTATCACCTCGCCGATGCGGCAGGCTGTCGTCATGCCGGCCCGCGCCTTCCACATGATGCCTTCCGTCATCCTGATCGCCTCGGCCGCGATCATCGGCATCGGCGCGCTCTACAACCTCAAGCTGGTCGATCTCAACGAGATGTACAAATATCGCGCGGAGGTCGCGTTGCCGGGCATCCTGCGATATGCGGTCTGGATCGTCTCAAACGCCCTGTTGCCGCTCGCCTTTGCCTGCTTCGTCACCAGCAAGCGGTTCTGGCAGGCCGGGATCGCGCTCGTTCTGATGCTCCTGATCTACCCGATCATGCTGACCAAGATGGCGCTGTTCGCGCCGGTCTGGCTGCTGTTTCTCGCGCTCGTCTGCAAGCTGGTGGCTGAGGCCCGGGTTGCGACGATCCTGTCGTTTTTCCTGCCCGTCCTGATCGGCATGATCCTGTTCGTCCTGGTCAAGACCGATCTGTTTCCACTCAAACCAGGACTGGTTTACTTCGGCACCGTCAACACCAGGATGGTTGCGATTCCGTCGCTCGCCCTCGAGATCTACAACAACTACTTCTCGGCACATCCGCTGACCCATTTCTGCCAGATCAACGCGGTGAAGCTCGTGGTCCCGTGCGCCTACGACGAGCCGATATGGGCGGTCATGGCCAGGTCCTACGATCTCGGTGCTTTCAATGCGTCGCTGTTTGCCACCGAAGGCGTCGCTTCGGTCGGCCTCGTGCTCGCCCCGGTGTCCGCGCTGGGCTGCGGCCTGATCATTGCCCTCGGCAATCGCCTCTCGTCCGGGTTGCCGCCGCAATTCGTGCTGCTATCCGCTGGACTTCTTCCGCAAGTCCTTCTCAACGTACCGCTTTCGACAGCCCTGCTCACGAACGGCACCGGGCTGCTCTTCCTGCTTTGGTACATTGCACCGCGGTCGGCCTTCGACCAGACGGCAGCGTCGACAGTCGCAGTGAGCGACCATCGACAAGGCGCTGAGGCCGCCTAGCGCTTCGGTTCTGGGCGAATGGCAGCCGGAGCGCCTGCCAGGTCGCCTAGGCGCGAATGATATTGTCCGCCGGCTGAGGAAACTTTCCGCGACAATCGACCAGCAGCGGCGCATGCGCGCCGAGCAGTTGATAATCGAACTTGTCGTGGTCGGTCGCAAGCAGGACGCAATCGAATCCCCGCAGATTGTCCTCGGTGAGCGCGACACTCGACAGATCGAACGAATGCGCTCGCATCTTCGGGAACGAGGGGACGTGCGGATCGCTGTAGGACACCTTGGCGCCGAGATCACGAAGCCGCTCCATCAGCGCCACCGACGGCGATTCGCGAACGTCGTCGACATTCTTCTTGTAGGCGATGCCGAGCACCAGGATCGAGCTGCCGCTGATCGACTTGTGCCTCTGATTGAGCGCCAGCGAGATCTTCGACACCACGTAATCCGGCATCGAGGAATTGATCTCTCCGGCGAGCTCGATGAAGCGCGTGTGCATGCCGTATTCCCGCGCCTTCCACGTCAGATAGAACGGGTCGATCGGAATGCAGTGACCGCCGATGCCGGGGCCGGGGTAGTACGGAACGAACCCGAACGGCTTGGTTGCCGCCGCGCGGATCACCTCGTGAATGTCGATCCCCATCTTGTCGGCGACCATCTTCATCTCGTTGACGAGACCGATGTTCACCGAGCGATGGATATTCTCCAAGAGCTTGGTCAGCTCGGCGGCCTGCGTCGAGCTCACCGGGACGACCTTGTCGATCACCTGACCATAGAGCGCGATGCCGGCCTCGAGACATGCCGGCGTGCAGCCGCCGCAGACTTTCGGGATCGAGCGCGTCGTGAAGTTCTGGTTGCCGGGATCTTCGCGTTCCGGCGAGAAAACGAGAAATACGTCCTTGCCGACGGCGAAGCCGCACTTTTCGATGCGCGGCTTCAGCTCCTCCTCGGTCGTACCGGGATAGGTCGTGCTTTCGAGCGACAACACCATTCCCTGGTGGAGATACGGCAGCAGCGACTCCGTGGTGTTCAGCACGAAGCTGAGATCGGGCTCGCGATACTTGTTGAGCGGCGTCGGAACGCAAAGGATGAGCGCATCGACCTCGCGGGCGCGCGAGAAATCGGTCGTCGGCTCGAACCCAAGCTCCGTCGCATTCTTGATGCTGGCGCTCGAGATATGCTCGATATAGGAGCGGCCGGCGCGCAGCGCGTCGACCTTGGTCTGGTCGATATCAAAGCCGATCACCTTGTAGCCGACCTCGCAATAGCGAAGCATCAGAGGCAGGCCGACATAGCCCAAACCGACGATGCCGATCTTGGCCGTTCTGTCGTTGAGCTTCGCGATCAATTCGGAATTCATTTCATCACTCGTACGGGGTTGTTACGGATAATCGGCCTGAAAACCATCTAACTGGGCCTCTGATAGCGCCATAGCGGCAAAGCCACAACCCTGGAAGCCGTGCTGGAGGCCTCTCCCGACGGCAAGGCTAGCGCGGGCCGCCTGAGCTCAACAGGCGCGCGACATGGTAGGCGGCGCGACCAGTCCCATACTCGTCGATATCGCGCCGAACCGCCTGCGACGACTGCTTCCAGAGCCGGTTCCACCCGTGCGTGATGGTCTCCGTCCACTCGGTCTCGTCACGCAACGTGATGCACGGCACACGATGGAAATAGGCCTCCTTCTGCACCCCTCCCGAGTCCGTATAGACTTCAAGGGCGTTGTGAAGAAGCTTCGCCATATCGAGGTAGCCCACTGGATCGATGACCTTCAGGCCGCCCAGATCGACCCCCATCGCCAGCGCAGCCTGTCGGGTGCGCGGGTGCAGCGGGAGCACAACGGGAAATTTGCGCGACTGATCCTGCAGGAACTGCACGACCGCGAGAAGCTGCTGCCGATCGCCGGTGTTCTCGGCGCGATGGATCGTCGCGAGCGCATATGTCTTCGAGGCCAGCCCGAGATTGGTCAATATCGCCGAGCTCTTCTCTGCCTTGTCGGTCACGAACAGGGTCGCATCGTACATCACGTCCCCGACGTGATGGACGCCGGCCGTCACGCCCTCGGCGGCGAGATTAGTGACGGCGGTCGTCGTCGGACAGAGCTGCAGAGCGGAGAGATGGTCCGTCACGACCCGGTTGATCTCTTCCGGCATGCGTCGGTTGAACGATCGGAGTCCCGCCTCGACATGCGCGACCGGAATGTGCAACTTCGACGCCGCGAGCGCACCGGCCAGCGTCGAATTGGTGTCGCCGTAGACGACGACCCAGTCGGGCTTTTCCTCGAGCAGGATCGGCTCGATCGCCATCAGCATGCGTCCCGTCATATCGCCATGGCCGCCGCCATTGATATCGAGATGATGTCGCGGCTTGGGAATGTCGAGCTCTTCGAAGAAGACGTCGGACATGTTCGGATCGAAATGCTGGCCGGTATGCACCATCACTTCCGAGAGCCCTTCGGTTTCCCGGATCGCGCGACTGACGGCCGCGGCTTTGATGAACTGCGGCCGGGCACCAACGATGGTCAAAATCTTCAGCGTCATGGACTTCACTAACGGTGTTGCGATTCAGCCAAACGATGATCCGGTGCGTCGACAGGGCTCGCCGAGATCGTCTTTCGAATCCCTTCCTTGAGCTGCACAAATCGCCGCAAGTCCAAACGAGATGCAAGGCGGCTCAGATCAGGAACAATGTCGACGGCAGGGGTGTTCGGGTTCACGATCTCGAACTTCGGTTCGAGGCCGAGTTGCTGACCTATCGTGTTCGAGATCTGCCGGATTGAGAGCGTCTCGGAGGCCGCCACGTTGAGCGTATCCGTCCAGGACGACGCAATGCTCGCAAGGATGACCTCGACGATGTCGTCGATGAAGGTGGGAGCGAGGCGAATGCCCTCCGTGCCGCCGGAGAGCTGGATTGCCCCACCGTCCTGGATCCTCCGTATCAGCTGCGGAATGAGCCGATCGCGCTGGCCAGGGCCGTACGGAAAGAACAACCGCAGAATGCTCAAGGAAAAAATGCTGGAGAACGGCTTCGCAACGACTTCGGCCGCAAACTTGCTTGCGCCGAGGAAGCCGGGGGGCGCCAGGCTGGCATCCTCTCTCAGCGCTCCCGCGAACGGCTCGTAGACCGCCCCCGACGAAAGCAGGCAAAAGTGCTTGACCGCCGCCCGAGCTGCCCAATCCAGCAGCCGCATCGTCATGCCGACGTTGACGTCAAACATCTCGCGCGAATCCGCGGGGAAATCGCGGTAGCGCCGCGACTGAGCGGCATGGACAACGACATCGATCGTCTTGGGGAAGTTGGACACTTCGATCGAAGCCGCTCCATCCCAAACCACGGGTGGTCCGAAGGCGACCGACGTTCCCGGCCGGCAGACGCAGAAAAGCTCGTGCCCCTCGGCCACCAACCGAGGGCCGAGAGCAGAGCCGACGAAACCGCTACAGCCCGTCAATAATATCCGCATGCCCGTGTCAGACCGTTGGCTTCGTCAGCAAGACTGAGATTCCGTTCGGATTGGAGTCATTGAAGGCGTAGTCCTTGACTCCGAGCTCCTTCATCCAGCCCGCAACCTCGTCATCGCTGTGCTGCCAGGCGTTGTGCGGATGATACCAATCGAAGTTGACCATGTTGTTTGTTTCATAGTCGAACGCCTCGTTCCAGAAGCATTTCAGGAAATTATAGTACAGCAATCGCTGGACGTTGTGCGTTCCTGCGGGAATCCCGAGCACCGGTATCGGCTTCTCAAGCGTGATCGTGGCGTTCAGCCGCGATAGCTCCCGGCCCAGTTCCGTGATCCCTTCGCACGCCGCATAGCATTCCTCCGCGGAGAGCGGCATGAAATTCTGGCGGACATGGTCGTCGGCGAAGACGCGAACGGCGCCCATCTTCCGATAGACGTAGAAGAAGAACTGGCCGCCGGGCCTGACCTTTCGGTACAGGGCTTCCACCGCCGCCCTGGTGTTGGGCGTGTGATGCAGCACTCCGTCAGCGATGATGAAGTCGAACGTGTCGTCGGGGAACGGAGCTTCCATCAAGTCGGCCTGGACGACCGAGCAGTTCTCGAGATCGCGGGTGTTCTCGAACGTCGTCAACGCCGCATCAGACACGTCGAGCGCGAACACCTCACCCGGGCAATTCTCAGCGATGAACCTCGTGTTGAAGCCCGACCCTGGACCGACCTCGAGCACGCGCTGCTTGGACCGGTAGAAAGCCTTCAAGGCGTCCAGATCAGGCAGCCCAAGCTTCTTGCAATACCAGCCGAACAGGAATTCCTTGTGCTCGGGTTGCAGCCCATACTGCTTGAAGCGGCGCCACTTGTCCGAGAAGGTCTGATTTGTCTTGGCCTGCTCATGGGCTTCCGGCCGGCTCTGCGCGGTCGCCGGCTTCGGCAAGCCGTAGCGTGAGCAGAAATCGGTCAGGTCAGGCTGCATCGGGCCGCTCAGGAAGCAGGGAACCCCGTGCAAAATCGGATACCATAGCGATGCATCGGGCGTCCGAAGCACGCCTTCGATGACCTGGCCATCCTGTTGCGTGAAAGCCTCTAGCTGAAGCTCCATTCCGTTCGGACGGAGACGTGAAGACGCAACGGTTCGCATAAATCTAGCTCCTACAAACTGCAACTAATGAAGGGCGCCGCCATAGGCACCATGTTGCTTGCACCAGGACTCGAAGCTGAGCAGACACCAGATCAACGCGACATGGTTTGCCTTTTGCTCGAAATGCTCGTCCAGAATCCGGCGTACGAAATCGTGTTGGAATACGCCCCGCTGCCTAATGCGGGATTCCGGGAGCTGCTCCTCGATCCATGAGCGCAGAATCCCTCTGTACCAAGACGCGTCCGGAGGACCAAATCCCATCTTCGGTTTCCGGTAAATGGTGTCGGGGACCAGCGGCCGGACGGCTTCGCGAAACAGGATCTTGCCCGTGGAGCCGTCGGACAGCAGGCCCCAATCCACGCCGAGCAGATAGTCGACCAGTTCGTTATCCAGGAGCGGCACCCTGGTCTCAAGGGAATGCGCCATGGACAGCTTGTCTTCCAGCGAAAGAAGACCTGGAAGATAGGTGGTCAGGTCGACGTGCATGACGGCGTCCCAGGGATCCCGCGACGGAACCGCCCCGATCGCATCTCCGATCGCAGCGAGCGGATCGAAGCCACCTGCGGCGCGCAGAAATTCCGGCGTAAAGGCATCGCCGATCTTGTCGGCGGATACCGGGACGTTGAGGCTTGCCCGGTAGAGCGCAAACGGATCCCGCGAGGCCGCCGGATCTCCCGCCGCGGCGCGAAACCGCTGCATGACACGCTGCATCAGGGAAGCCGGAGCCGCCCTCGGCACGATGGCGTATCTGCCGACGTATCCTCCGGTGACTTCGTCACCGCCCGTGCCCGACAGGACGACCTTGGCGTCCTGAGCGACGCGTTGCGCGATCAGATAATTCACATAGGCCATTCCCATGCGAGGATATTCAATCGCGCCAACCGTCGCATCGAGATGGCGAGCCAAGGCATCCTGCGGCACCATGAGCTCGACACGCTCGATGTCGAGCTGCTTTGCGACCTCGCGGGAGAACTCGCGCTCGTCGACGAATTTGTCGACACCGACATTCTCAAGATCGAAGATACAGGAATACGCGCGGACCACCGGATCGATCTGGTGCGCACCTGCGGTGATCGCCGAGCTGTCGATACCCCCGGACAGATACGCCATGACAGGCACGTCCGCAGCCAGCTGCCTGCGCAACGCCGCCTGCAATATTTCGCCGAATTCGCCCGAAGCCCGCGCCAGACCTGGCGCGTATTTGCGATGGTAAGAGGCAGCCCAATAGGTGCCGCTCGAGCTCCCGCTCGCCGTAAATCGCTCGAACGTACCGGGCTTGAGGAGACGGACGCCCCGGAATGGCGTGCGCCCTCCCCAATTATTCATCAGCGTGAAGTACTCCAGCGTCGCTGATGCATCGAACTGCTTGTTCACCAATCCGCTGGCGTACAGCGCGCGCACTTCCGAGCCGAACACGAGACCCTTGCCGGGCAACTCCGCGACATAGACCGGCTTGATCCCGTATCGGTCGCGGGCGATCACCAGCTCACGCTGGTTTTCGTCCCAGATGGCGCAGGCGAACATGCCGTTCAGCTTGTTGAACAGCCCGTCCTTCCACTGCTCCCAGCCGTGGACCAGAACCTCGGTGTCCGAATGGTCGGTCGCAAAAACATGCCCGGCGGCCTCGAGTTCTTTTCTCAGCTCGCGGTGATTGTAGATCTCACCATTGAAGACCACCCATACGGTTGCATCTTCGTTGCTCATGGGCTGGTTGCCGGTGGCCAGGTCGACGATCGCAAGCCTGCGGAAGCCTAATGCGACGTCCGCCGTCACATGGAATCCACCGTCATCAGGCCCGCGATGCTCGATACTGGCCGCCATATTCCGAATCCGGGCGTTCGCGTCCGGACAGGCGCCAAAATGCAGAATGCCAGCAATGCCACACATCTGAATCTACTCGACCTCGGCGCCCGCGGGCGCCAGCACGAACTTACTGTCAGGGCTGCGATAGGCTTCGATCATCGCCCCGGCAATATGATCAGGATCATGCCATCGCTCGACATAGCGACGAGCCCGCTTCCCCAGCTCCGTCCACTCGGCGCGACGCTCGAGAATAGCCGCGAGATCTTCCGTGAGCCGCCCGGGATCGACGTTCAAGATCGCAAGATCATCCCGCATGGCCGGCGGGACGAACTGCAGGTCGCTTTCCCTGATGTAGCCTACCACCGGCTTTCCCATGGCCATCATCTCGACGGCAAAGCCGCCGTACCAACCCGCAAGCACCTGGTCAATGGCAAGATCGGCGGACCTGTAAATGGCCATCGCCTCTTCATGGGTTTTCTTTTCGACCAGGATCAGCTCGAAGTCGAACCGGGATTTCAGCCGCTCCAACGCATCGAGTATCATCTGAGTGCCCTTGATACTCGGATCGCTCGGCGCGTGGACAATTCTCGGCTTACCTTCAGCGCGGGGATACTCGGGCGAGAAATGACCGATCTCCACGTTGGCGTAAGGCAGGAACTGCCCTCCCGGCACGACGTGCCCGAGTTCCGGATTGAGATAGAACACGCGGTCAAACAGCGGAAGCACGCGCTCGATCAGGCGGGAGCGGCGCGCATCCAGCGACGTGACGCAAGTTTCATAGGCGGAGCAACGCCCGCTGGCGCACATGGTCCACGCATTGCGCCGATTGCCCTCACCTGCAAGCCTTGCGTCGCATCCCTGCAGGGTCATGAACCGCTTCTTGCCCAACCCCTTGGCCAGCTGGAGATCGATCGTCACGAGCCGATTCAACAGTGGCCCCATCCGACCGACGCCCTCGAACGCATAGCCCGGATAGAGGAAAGTTGTTCCAAAATAATAGTGGAGCACGTCGTAGCGCAGCAGCGCAGACAAACCGAACCACGCGCTTCGGGCCACCTTCTGAAAGTTAGTTGCCGTGTCGTCGTACAGAACCTTGTCGGCCGGATATCGAAACCAGGTCCCGCTTCGAATGACCAGGTCGCTCGTGTTTCCGCGCCGGCGCTCGGCACGCGAGAGTGACCAGGGCTGATTGCCGATATTGAAGGGGCCGTGAAGGATTTTCATCTTGCTGAGCGAATGTGACGATCTGTGCGTGTCGCTGTCATGCATCACGATGGCGGTTCAGGCCTGAACGGATTCGATCTGCCGTCGATACGCGGCCAACTGCAGCTCGACGATTCTCGCCGCGGAATGATACTTTTGGATCCAGGCTGCTCCGGCAGCGCCGAGTGATTGCTGGTCGTCCCGATCCGCGACAATCTTGCGAAGCGCTTCAGCGATCTCACTCTCGGTCGATGCCGACAGGGTGGGAGGCGCTTCGGAAAAGAACTCCTTGGCCGTCCCCGCATCCACGTTCGTGATCACGCGCCTGCCAAGCGCCAGCGCCTCAAAGGTGATTCCGCCGAATGATGGAAGAACGAACTGATCCAGCACAGCGTGGCTGCGGAGATACGTCCTCCACAACTCCGGTTTGCGCATCGGCGCAAGCCACTGCACCTTATCGTCGAGCCCCAGACTTCCTATGAGCTCCCGCGAGGCGTCAAGGTCGCGTCCCCAGGCGATCATCGCAAGTCGCAGCGCGGGCGCTTGCTGCGCAACGCGCGCAAAGGCACGGATCAGCCGGTCGTTACCCTTCACCAGGCTGGGGTCCGCGTCCCGCCAGTCCTGTCGGGTCGGATGAAAAACGACGACTTGGTCGTCGGGCGGCCTGATCGCGCGATTTCTGGCCCCGAATTCAACGAGCTTCGTATCGTCGAACGCATGCGGCAGCGGCGTGATCCGATCCGGCGGCACGCCAAGCCGTCGGGCGGCCGGCACGCAATCGATGTTGGTGACGAAGACGTGGTCGGCCCCGAGGAACACCGTGGCGGTGAGCCGCCCGAGCCCGTCGTCCTGAAACGGGATTGCGCGCAACGTTCCATGCTCATATCCGAAATAGGGGCGCTGAGCGAGCAGCGGCCAGGCACCATCGGTTGCGTAGGCCTGGATGACGTCAAACCGGTCCAGCAGGCCCATAAGCGGCGCGAGCCGCGCCCGGTAGCTGCCAAAGTCCGCGGCGCTTGGCGGAGAACCCGGCGCACGCCCTTGCCGCCAGACATCAACAAGCCGCTGCTGCTCCGGGTCATCCTTTGCCAGTACGCGTCGCATGAAGATGTCGCGCGCCATTGCGGGGGATCGACGAATCCTCCGTCTTATCTTCTGGCCAAGACGGATCACGCGGGCAGACGCTCTCTGCGAACATACGGACTGCCGGGCTCGATCCAGCGAGCGTCGGAATTCCTCGGCGAGGTCCGGATGCCCGCCAACCTCAGCGGCAATCATTGAGCAACATAAATTCAGGGGTCCGGATGCAAACCATCTCGGTCGCCGGTAGCCTCCGAGATCGACCTTCGTCCAATCCGGAAAGAATGGATCGCCGAGGTCTCCCTCGAACGTCGCCTCCTCCCATTCCGGCGAAGCCATGATGTGGTAGTTTTCGTAGGCGATGACATAAGCGTCGATGCCGTGCTGGCGCTGGATCCTGGCATTGTTGAACGCATTGTTCGCGATGTTGCCGAGGTGCAGTACGCGCAGCGCTCGCCCATGCTGCTCCTGGAAACGCCGATGCCAATCCAGCCCTTGTGGCGGCGGCGCGTGCGCGATTACGCCTGATGTGTCGACCGATGTCACCGGAGATGCCCTTGCGGTCCGATCATCGGGGAGTCGTCCCGGCGAGCGCGCTCAGACTTTCTGACGCAGGCTGCCTCGCGATCTGGAATGGATGCTGCCAATTCCTCACAAGGGGAACGGCGTTGCGCCGGGCTTCCTCCTGCTCCTGCTGGCACCGAATGCGATCGACGACACCAGGCGGAAAGTTTGCCGTGTCCCGATAAAGCTGTCCAAGCCGCGCAGCGATCGACGATATGCCGTGCCATCGCTCAACATAGCGCCGGCCCTGCTCGCCGATTGTACGAAGGCTATCCCGATTGCGGATGACCCACAGCAATGCCTGCTCAAGTTCATCCGGCGTTGCGTTGATGATCGGGCACTCCTCCGGCGCTTCGACCAGATCCGGACTTCTCACGTAGCTCAAGACCGGCTTGCCGAGCGCCATCGCCTCGAGCGCGGTGTAGCCGTAAGCACCGCCGATAAACTGATCCGCCACGATGTCGGATTGGGCGAAAAGCGCAAGGACCTCACTGTTGGGAACGCCTTGTACCTTGCAATATTCGATGTCGTATCCCTGCACCTTCAGCCTGTCTATCGTCCGCTCCAGGTATTTTGAGCCCTTGAAGTGCGTGTGATTAGGCGCGTGGGCGATGCGAAGCGGACCGGAGGGCGGCGCATCCGGGAGAACTGCGTTGAACCGATCCAGATCCAACGGCCAGTAATTGATGTGTTTTGCCGCAGGCATGTAGGTCAGCATGTCGCCGAGCGAGACCAGGGCCGTTACGGATCTGGTCAATTCGGAAACATAGTGTTGCGCCTCTGCGTCGTGACACGTGCAATATTTGGGCGGCTCCGTGCAGTCGACGCAGAAATTCCATTTGCCGAGGGCCAGGGTCGCAAGCCTGGTGCGAACATCGGCACCATACGCATAAATGTAGACGCGCTTTCTAGCCCGCCGCAGAGCCGCAAGCTCCTCGGAATTGA
The DNA here is from genome assembly GCF_049075665.1 of Bradyrhizobium sp. B120. Taxonomy (NCBI): domain Bacteria; kingdom Pseudomonadati; phylum Pseudomonadota; class Alphaproteobacteria; order Hyphomicrobiales; family Nitrobacteraceae; genus Bradyrhizobium; species Bradyrhizobium sp. B120. The sequence goes on from NZ_CP185242.1 coordinate 5,875,251, forward strand.
TCTGCAACCGCTCCGTCGAATCAAGCAACCCGCGGTCGGCGAAGAAGTGAAACACGTCATACCGAACCAGGGCCCATGCGAGCACCAAACGCTGGAACGCAGGTCCGAAGCCATACCTGAACGCCAGAGCGTACGAACGATGAAGATCTAGATCGAAGCGTGACGTTATGACGTAGGTTACGTAGACGAGCGAGGTCGATCGAAAGCCAAGTGCCCGATCGGCCCTCGCTTTGAGCTCCAGGGTCAAGATCGGAGTTACACCCCACAAGCTCCTAGGTCGTCCGCGCCGCAGCCGCACGGCTCCAAATCCTGGAGCAATGAGAATCGCGAGCTTGAGAATGCCGCGCGAAAGTGCGGTGGCGCAGCGCCCGACCAGGCTCAAAAGTCTTTGCTTGAGTACCAGCAGCTGGTAGCGGACTATTGCCGCCCGATCTGGCGATTTCGCAATCGACCACAATGTGAGCATCCGCCTTCGAACGCTCCGCGGCAACACCAACCGCGCGAGCGATCTCAGTCGATCTCTCATTGCTTGGACCCGTAGATCCGGGGTTTTCTTAGGCCGTCGTAGAGCGAAACGACCTTCTGCCACTCCGACTTTGCATCCAGCGTCGCGAGAGTCTTCCGCGTACTGGCCGCGAAGGTCGCTCGCAGGTGCTCGTCCTGTGTCAGGCGGTTTATCGCTTCCGCGATGGAACGCGGATCGTAGGGATCGAACGTCAACCCGACCTCATTCTCGAGCACAAGGCGCTTCGCCTCGGGATAATGCGCAACAAGAACGGGAAGATCGGCCGCCAGATACTCGAAAATCTTGTTGGGGAGCGCAAAGGTGAAGTTGCGGCACAAAGCCGGCAACGTCCAAATCCCGGCATCCGCTCCTCGGGCGGCCGCGACGACGTCCTTCGATGGCACCGGCGGAGCAAGCACGACCCTGCCCTCCACGCCGGTGCGCTGCGCCAATGCCAGATAGTCGGGCCCGAACAGATCCAGCGAAGGACCTCGAATGACGAAAGTACAATTCGGAGCATAGGCAAGGGATTCAATGATTGGCTCGATCAGGCGGGTCGGGCCAGTCCCTCCTTGCCACAGCAGAACGAACGTCGAGTCCGGCAGCCCCAGTTGCTGCTTCAGCGGCGGATACTCGCGCGACGGCGTCACCGCGATATCGGGAATGTTGCGGACCACGACGGGACGGCTGCCGCCGAGCTCGGCCTCCATTGCATCCGCAATCGAGTCACAGACAGTGATCGTGGCGGACGCCTCGTTAAGACAACGAACTTCCAGCTCCTGAAGCGCCCGCTTCCACTCGGCGGGATACGGCGCCCAGGCGGACTGCTTTGTGTTCCAATGAACATTTTCCGAGAACCACTCGTGGAAGTCGACCACGAGGTGCGAGCCTCGATACCTTGCGGCCGCCATTGCGGCGTATGCCGTGGAGAGATCATGCGCATGGAAGGCAAATGGCGTTCGCTTCACCGCTTCCGAGTAAAGCTGATCCGCAAGGTAACCCGGCTGCTCGTTCATGAATGTCGCCGCCGTCCAATCGACGTATTCGATATGAACGCGGGGTCCCCAATCGATATTGAAGGATGCCCCTGCCCCCTCCGAGGGCTCCGGACAGATCACCGTCACGTCATACCCGGCGGCGCCAAGCGCACGAGCTTCTCTTTCAACTCTTGGGTCCACACGCAGATCGGAGACGACAAGCATCACCACTTCGCGACCTGAGGCGGATCTTCCAATCCGCTTACTTCCGGACTTGGTGTCACCAGCAGCAGACATCATCGGGATTCGAGCTTGCGCCAACCGCGCGCGGCGAATCCCAAGCCGTGTGATCGACGCATTCCAAAGGCCGAAAAGGAAATAGAATACCGGCCGCAACGCGCGAAAAAGAGGAGGATAGTTCTTGATGAAAGATGAGATCTGCTTGAGCATCGTTCTACGGCAACCTACGAGACCAGCGTCGATGTGACACGAAACACCATTACCACTGCCCCATCAGCAAATTGCCATACGCCTTGCACTGAAGAGCAACAATTCTTTCCGCGGAATGGAAAGTCGACATCCATTGAGAGGCAGCTTGGCCCCGGCCTTGGGTATCAAGAGGATCCTGGATGACTTCCCGCATCCGGGCTGCGCATTCAGCGACGTTACTCGCCGCGAGCAACGGCGGTTCTTGGCCAAAAAACAAGGCCGTCTGCTGCTTGTCGATGGCCGAAATCAACCGGACGCCCAACGCCATTGTCTCAAACCCAACGCCGCCGAGCGCTGGAACAACGAATTGGTCAACCACCGCATGCGATGCGCAGTAGTGCTGCCACAGCTCTCGTTTGGACATGGTCGGGATCCATTCGACCAACTCGGTCAGGCCTAGTTCCTCGATCAAATCTTTGCTGTCTGCAACCTCTTGGCCCCATTCGACGAATACAAGCTTGAAGTTTCTCGTCTCGCGCGCGACTTCGGCCGCAGCGCGGATGATCACGTCGTTGCCCTTCAGCCAGGATGAATTTCCCCGCTTCCAATGGTGACGCGAGGGACTAAAGAAAGTGACAGGCCCGCCGGTTGGGGGACTTAGTTCCGGGTGCGCATCGCGGAATGCGCGCAGCTTGTGATTATCAAACGCATGCGGGAGGTAGACCACCCTATCCTTCTTTAGTCCCAACCGCTCGACCGAAGGCAGCACGTCCGAATTGGTCACGAACACTGCGGGCGCGCGCTGAAACGAGATCCGGCAGATCACCCCGGTGAGATTGTTCTCGAACGGGATTTCACGCAGCGTTCCGTGCTCGTAGCAGCAGAAGTTCTTGACGCCGTTGATCATGGGTATCAGCCCGTCGATGGCATATCCCTGAATGATGTCATAGTGCGGGAGGATAGCATCGAAGGGCCTTGGATGCTGCGTCACGTACTCCTCGCGATAGCTAAGGGATTGACCGTCGAGCTCGGCAGGATCCTTCCTGATTTCATCCAGCAACGTCTCAATTTCCTTGGCTCGCGTTACCGGTTCGGACATCGACCGCGCCACACAGCCGGGCTTCGAGACCGGAATCCGCTTGAGCGTTACCCGCTCCAGGAGCGCTAAGCGCGCCAGGAAGCGATGGACCAGCGAACGAGCAAGCGAAGACGACGCCTCTTGGATTCCGCGAGCGCGCAGCCGGCGAACATCTTCCCGCAACGTGCTGAGTGCGGAGCGAGCCTCAACATCGGCTTCCGGGCCTTTGCGGGCAACTACCAACCATGCAGCTGCCGAGATTCGGTCCAACCAAACCTCGAAGCGACCAGCTTTGCATTCACGTCCGAGCACGCCATTTGCCACGAACGTTCCAAGCCATATTCTGTACAGGCTCACAGGCCAAAGCAGGAAACTCAGACGCCGGGGAACATTTTTAGCGCGGGATCTCGCATCCTCGCCGGAACGAGCGTCCTGAAGGGCGGTCAATTCCAGTTCCAACCATTTCAAATATGCCGTGGTTCTCCAACCTGCGTTCCGGGCGCGAAGGTATTCAATGCAAAGCGCGGATGGGCCCTGAACAAACCACCGGGGCCGCTTCCATCCTTTCAGGCTTGTCGCCCACCAATCCGGCCTGAAATGATCCTCGCCAAGCGCCGAGGATCCCTCTTGCAGCACACCATCCTCCCACTCGGGACACCCCATGATGTGGTAGTAGTTGTAACACAACACGTCCGCGTCGATGCCGTACTTCCGCTGAATGCGGGCGTTATTGTAGGCATTGTTGGCTATGTTGCCGATGTGAAGAACGCGAAGCGGCCGGCCCATTCTGCGCTGAAAGTCGTCAATCAAACGCAAGGCGCGTGCGTTTTCCGCCTCGATCGCCGGTGTTGAGTCGATTTGATTCAGGCGACTCTCGAGGCCGGTATCAACATAGGGAATTGACACTGGTTCAGGCGTCCCGCGCATCAGAAACGAGTCTGCAAGACCCGTTCATATTTTGGATCAGGGATCGCTTCGATGGCATCACGAATTCAGCGACTTCGCGCTTTCGGCGATTGTTGCTTTCAGCGGCTTTGGCAAATCCGCGGTCTCGACATATAGATCCGCCAAATGCTTGCCGAGCGCCTCTACGGAGTAGTTCTTCCGGACATAATCAGGGCCGGCGGCTCCGGCTTCCGAAAGCCGTGTGCGGTCCGAGATCAGCCGACGCAAGACTTCCCTGATGGTATCCGGATTTGCCTCAATGACCGGGCAGCTTTCGCGATCGGCGACCGCTACTCCATCGTGCAAATAGCAGATGACGGAACAGCCCGATGCCATTGCCTCAACGGCAGTCAATCCGAAGGATCCGCTTATGAGCTGGTCGACAAGAACGTCGATCTTCTGCATCGCCTCCAGTATTTCATGGTGCGGCTTTCCGCTCAGCAGCAAGAGCTCGACTGCATGACCTTCAGCCTGCAGGGAGTGGATCGCGGCTTCGAGATACTTCGTCCCCTTGAAATAGCCGTGGTTCGGAAAGTGGCCCACAACCAGTTTTCCATCGCTCTGAGACCAAGAATGACGGGGCGAGAATTTGCTAACATCGACTGTCAGGTACGGCACATTTCGAGCGCCCGGAATAAGCTTCATGGCCAGCCCATGCGCAATCACGGCGGTCGAGTACTCTCTGATGACCTGCAGCATCGCAGCGCCACCCGCATCGTCGCAGACACAATAGAGGCCCGGATCAGGACATTCGGAGCAGAAATTCCATTCGCCAAGAGCCAGGGTTTTCTCGCGCGTTCTGTGGTCGGCGCCGTACGCATAGGTGTAGAGCCGCTTCCCAGCTCGGCGATATACTTCCATTTCGCGCACCGCTATTCCGAAGCGGGGACTTCCATAGCCGCCGGCCGGCTCGACGATGCCGCGGTCGTTGTAGAGATGAAAGACATCATAATTGGCGATGGCCCAGATCAGCACGAGCCATCGAAACCGGTACAAGTCCTCGCCACGTTCAGCTATGACGCGCTCTTGAAGTTCCGATAATACGAAGTCAAAATTCGAGGAAGTATGGTACGTGGTGAACACGAGCGAGTGGGCATTCGTGCCCAGGGCGCGGTCCGCAGCAACGCACTCGCGCAGACTGACGATCGGCGTAACCCCCCAAAGCGAATTCAACTCGCCTCTCAGCAATCGATCCTCGGCTAGCACACGACAATCGGCCACAAGCGCACTCCAAAAATCATGCGCTTCGGATGATTGATCGGGATTTAGAAACGGTCGCAGCGCATCCAGCAAGGCGGTAAGGAGCGCGTAATTGCCCTCCGCAACAACCCGATTCACGCTCTCAAAGATCGCCTGATCTATACGCCCTCTCCGTCGTGCAGGAGAAAGCGCTGAAATAGCTGCGCCAAAATCATGGTTCTTTCGGGCGAGCCGCGACAGATTGGGAAAACGTGTTCCCTCAAATAGGCAGTAAGCCGACCGAAATAGCTTCGAGAACACCAACGCGACTCCGCCCTTGCTTCAAGCGCTGGCTCGATTGATGCAATCAACCACCTGGCGCTGATCCTCCTCCGTCATGTTCGGAAAAATCGGCAACGTGATAGTCGTGTCCTCGGCAAGCGCCGCGTTCGGAAACTGCTCGGGGCGCAAGCCATACTTGTTCTTGTAGTAGCCGAGCCGATGCACCGCATGCGTGCCCGGCCGGGTCTGAATTCCCGCCGCAGCCAGCGCCGCCATCACCGCGTTGCGGCGCTCGCGATGTCCGTCAACGATACGGATAACGTAGGATTGAAATGCATGCCCATCGACGTCCCCGCCGAGCGGTCGCGCAATCGAATTGTTTCCTGCCAGCAACTCGGAATAGCGACGCCCGAGACGCCGGCGTTCCGCCAGCAGCCGCTCAAGCTTGCCCATTTGCGCCACGCCGACCGCCGCCTGGATGTCGGACAAGCGCAAGTTGAAGCCGAGATTGTCAAACGTCGCCATCGTCCACGGGCCGTGAGGCTCGATCGACGGATCCGGAGCGCCTGTGGAGCCGTGGTTGCGCTGCGATCGCACGCGTTCCGCAAGATCGTCGCGGTTGGTGGTCACGGCGCCGCCCTCTCCCGTCGTGACGGCCTTACGCGGGTGGAACGAAAAGCAGCCGATGTCGCCAATCGCGCCAACCGGCTTGCCGTTGTAGGTCGTGCCGATCGCGCATGCGGCGTCTTCGATCACTTGAATGCCGCGCGGCCGCGCAATGGCCAGGATCTCGTCCATCGGGGCGGCGAGGCCGAACAGGTGGACCGCGATGATCGCCTTCGTGCGTGGCGTAATCGCGGCTTCCAGCCGCTCCGGATCGATATTATAGGTCGACAGATCGACATCGACGAAGACAGGCTTGGCACCGACGTACTCAGCCGAGTGCGCGCTTGTGACCCACGTGAAAGCGGGAACAATCACTTCGTCTCCCGGCCCGAGTTTCAGGGCCATGGTCGCCAGATGCAGCGCGGCGGTGCAGGACGTGCACGCAAGGGCATGCTTGACGTCGTGCTTCTCTGCAATGAGCCGCTCGAATCGTTCCGTGAGCGGCCCCTGCGTTACCCATTTCGAGTCGAGGCACTCTCGCAGCAACGCAATTTCAGCTTCGTCAAAACTTGGTTCTGTGATGTTCATTGGATCGCTACTCTCGATGCCTGGAATTCGGCGATGCGCTGAGGGACAGGTCTTTGACCTGACCTCAGGCCGAATACACTTCCACTCCGTAAGGTGCCAGCTTCGCCTTCACTTGATCGAAATAGACTGGGCTAATCGCCAGCGCCACGTGCCGAATCCCCAATTCCTTGATCTTGTCGAGACCACCCACCGGACGTCCGTTCAAGCCGCTTCCCCACGTGGAACGATTTTCATCGAGATAGGCCGCGATCTTCCCGGCGTCGAAGCCAAGGTAGAACGGCGCAAACAAGCCCGACGACCCCAAGCCGAAAATGGCGAATGGCTCTCCCGACGCATCGGCGGCCTTGCGACACCGATCGATCGCATCCATCGCACTCTTGGCCACGGTCGCGTTCTGATCAACTGTGTGCCGATTGAGTTCTGCCACGTTCACCGTGTGCGGCTTCGGCGCAGCAATCTTCCTCAGCAGAACAAAGATCGGCACACCTGCCTCTTTCGAGGACACCACATCAAATCCTGCGGCGTGCGCGAGCGATTCCAATGTATGGAGGGTGAGCTTCGAAAGGTGGTCTGCGCAAAACAGATCGTTCGGATTCTTCGCAAAGTTGGGAACGCGAATGTAGAAGAGACCCGCCTCCTTGAGGCGCCTGTGCGCCCACTTCAACATGTCGAGCGGATTCTCGACATGCTCCAGGACGCCCAAGGCGACGATCAGATCGAAGCTCGCCGCCTCAGCGTCGAAATCCTTGTAGTCGCAGCGTCGAAGCAGGGCGGAGGGAAATCTCTTCTGCAGCACGTCGAATGCCGAGCTCGGTTCGAATGCCGCCGCGCGCCAGTCGGGAGATTCTTCAACAAAATGTCCCAGGAAATCGCCCTTTCCGGCACCAATCTCCAGCACCGATCCGCCCGTCGGCAGATTGGTCATTTCCCTCAGGATCTGGTGCGTGCGTTCCGCTTGAGAGATGGGAGCCGGACCCGAGAAGCTCTGAATTGCCGCGTCCGGGCTCTTCATCATCAGATTGTAGCTGTCCTTATAGAAGGCTTCGGCACGCCCCCTCGTCCCGCCGGCGTTGAAGATCAGGCCGCATTCCTTGCACAGCCGATTGTCGAGGGATGCCTCGCGAAGCACCATCATGTCGGATGTGATGCAGGTCCCGGAGAAGGACGGATAGATATCACCTAGCTGCGTCGATTCGCATACCGGACATTGCGCTGTCATAAGCTCACTCCTTGTTGATCCGCTGCTGCCTGTCGAGTTCAGAACGCTCACTTAGCCAATCGAATGCTCTTGCAGGCCCCGCAGGATTGTCATTTCCTTGTATGGAAATCGCACCGGAATGTTCTCGCCGTAGACATCCCTTCGAACGAGAATGTCCGGCTCGTTGTATCCAGCCATCGCCCTCAGCGAGGTCGTTCCCGAAAACCGGGGATTGATCTCGAACGGGATCACGGCACCGTCCACGACACGACACTGCACGTTGATCGGAGCTCTCGGTGAAAGCGAGCCGGCGATTTTCTCGCACGCGCTTCGCACATCAGGCCAGTCGGCAATATGTCCCTGCGAAATGCCGGTCGAGATCACAAGCCGCGATCCGAGATCGGGACGACCCGACCGGTTGGGGACCTGAGTACGGATTGTCAGGGCGTTGTTGATGACCCGCCTGATGGCAATCGAATTGAGGAGGGCACCATCCGCACCGAACAGCACGCCGACCGTATATTCGTCTTCCGAGGTTCCGATGTATTCCTGGATAATGAAGGCTTCAGACGTCGCAAGCAGATAGCGCGAGAAGGCCAGCAGCTCTTCGCGCGATTGAACGATGAAGACATTGGCCGACCCGCCACCGCCGACCGACGGCTTGAGGATTGCCGGCAGGGTCTCCCATTGGTCGAGATCCGACAGCTCGCGCACTTCCATGAAGCTCGGCGCCGACAATCCGCACGAGGCCAGGTGAGCCATCGTTTTCGTCTTGTCCTGGCAAATCTCAAGAACCGCCGGCGGATTGACGGGCACGTACAGGCCGTCAGCCTCGAGCGCGGACCGCGCCCGGCTCAGAACAGCCATCTCGGGTTCTGATCCATGAAAGACGGCAACACATTTTTCCGATAGAGCCAGCGACCGAAGCTCATCCAGATACGCGGGGTGGCTCGCCCGCGGCAATTGCACAAACTTATTGACGAGGTTTCGGTTTGCGCACAGATCGCTGACGTCCGTGCCTACGATGTCGTACTCGAGCTCGCCCAACCGGAGAGCCTTGAGTATTTGTTCACCGTGACCGCCTCCGCCGATCCCCGTCAGCAGAACTTTTGCACGTCTACTCTTCAAGATTGCACCTCATTCGCTTTGAAATCGGCGCACTTCTCAAGCAGCGAAGCGACCGGGGGCGCAAGCGGATAGCGCGACAGGATTCGACGACAGGGGCCTGAGATGTTGAACCGGATGATCTCTGCGGCCCGCTCGCCTGGATCGTAGATACAGACCGATCCCCGAAGGTCCCTCCCTCGCGGAAGGCCGCAACTCCCCACATTGACAAAGAGCTTGTCCGCGTGCTGCCGCACAAAGGGATGATGTGTGTGCCCCATGAAGACGATATCCGCGTCGACTTCTGCAAAGTCCGACAGGCTGCTGTCCGGATATACGTAGCCTTCCAACGGGTTCTTTGGGCTGCCATGAACAAACAGGATCGTTCCACGCTCATCGCGGACGGTCAGTTTCGACGGCCAGCTCCCGACAAAGTCGCGCTCATCGTTGCTCAGCAGCGCAAACGTCTCACGATGCCGATAGATCGCCTCACGGTCCGCAGCCGTCGTCTGCCGGATCAGCATGTCGTCGTGATTCCCTCTCACGACCTGGATGCCGCTCGACCGAAGTGCGCTGACAACGCCCTTTTCCGGGATGTACCCAACTGCATCCCCCAGGAAGTAGATCGCATCGGCTTTCGCGTCCGCCAAAACGGCCAGCGCCAGCTCGAACGCCTCGATATTCCCGTGGGCGTCGGACAGAATGCCGAGGCGCATACTCAGCTGCTCCGTCGGCCCAAAAGCCGTGCCCAGGAGAAAGCCGGCCGAACGTCAGCCTGCCGCTGCTCGGGACGGCTCTCGAACCACGCGAGGCATTCGCTCATTGTCCACGGAACGAATCCGTCGTCGACGACCTTGCGAACCGCGTGATGCATCCCGCGGGTCTTGTCGATGTTCTCCGGATGCAGATTGACGACGATCACCCCAGGGACGCCGCTCTTCCGGATATCGTCCGCTAGTCCGAAAATGCAATCCGCCGATTGATCATCATTCCAGCCGTGCACGAACACGATCCCGTCGCCGATGGCGGTCAGGATGCTCCAGTGATCCGTGAGCGTGTCATCGAGCAAAAGTCTTGCGGGTAACAGCGAGCCGTTGAGCATGCGGCCGTCGAGCCCGGGCAGATTGGAACTCCCCTTCACGCCGTGCGCATTCCATGGCTCGGCATGTTTCCAATACCCGTCGTTCAGAAATCCATGGTTTCGGACAGTCCGCGCGTCCTCGCCCGTCAGCTGCTTGAACCAGCTCGCCTGTTCCGAGAACAGCTCGGCATATTTCTGCGGCTCCTCAAGCGCATCGGGATGCAAGCCAAGTTCGACGCGCCCGCGCGACTTGAGTTGCGCCAACGTCTCCGGTGTATGCTTGGTCAGCGGATGAAGAAAATATGTAACCGGCAGCGCGCCGAGCGCTTCCAGCTGCGCGGCATACCGATCGAGCGCAGCTTGATCGTCATCGCCCGTGATGACGATCGCGCCCGGCGCCCCATTCGGCAGCATCGGAAGCCTGGTCTCACCGCACAGGCGCGTCAGCGCGTCCGCCAAGGCTTCACACCACCAGTCGGCATGCCGCTCACGCGGATCCTCACCGGCAAGCTGGCCTTCGAAGAGATAGTTTGGCCGCTCACCGGCAAAGCCCCACATCGCATCCGTAGGCCGCTTGTCGGCGGCCGCAGGATCGCCCTGGCGATACCGAGCGAGGTCCGAAACGATATCGGTGCCGGCAAATATCATCGTCCCGCCCGCGGACGTGCGCAAGCCGAGCCAGGCAGCTCGCCCCTCGTCATCGGTGACGACAGGCACGCCTTCCGCGGCCACAAATCGCATATACGAGTGAAGCGTCCGCAGCCTTTTCCAGGGCTTCTGCCCGGCCATTTCGGCCTGCAGGACCCGCGGAGAATCGACGGCCCTCGCTTCCGACGTGACGGCGAATGCCTTCGCAAACCCAACGGCCGGCAACACGGCAACGACGGAGCCGCCGCGACCAAGAAAGTCGGACGCCCGGCTCACGTCCTCGCGCTGAGGACGGTACAGAACCAGAGGCCTGCCGTCCGGCGACGCAGAGGCACCAGGAAATCCGAAAACGCGCAGAAGGTGGGCAACAAATTCACCACCGGCGCGCGCGAACACAGAAGACTCCGCAGCGCGATAGCCCACGCCCCTGAGGCTCTCTTCCAACACAGGCATATCCCGACGGTACCTTTCCAGGCGACGAAACATGCTTCCCTGAATGATCGGCACCGACGTCGATCCGAACTTCGTCTTGAAGTACGATACTTTCGAGATCGGCCAGTCGCGCGGCACTTCCGGAAACCACGGCCCCAGACGATAGGTTCGGAATCCGGCGCGCTTGGCCCACAACATCGCGTTCCAATGAAGCAAGTCGTTGGGGCGGAGCTTCAAGGCATCGGGTCGAGCGGCTCCGGCCATGAAGTGCACGGCCGTCTTGTCACTGAGCACGATCAATCCGGCCAACCGGGCGGCTCGTTCACGCACGAAGAGCAGATGCGCCCGGCCCTGTGCGAAAAAGCCATCGAGGACCGCTTCGTAGTAGGAGACCGGCGGCAACGCCTCTCCCGTTCTCACGGCCGACTCTTCGGCTATTTCCAGGTAGTCCTTCAGAGCTGCTCGATCGGTGGCGACTTCGAACTCGAGACCTGCCTTGAGCGCCTTCCGAACGGCCCTTCGGCACCCTTCGTCCAAATTCGAGAACAAATCGTCTTCGGACTGGTCAAGATCGATCAGTTGATCGGCATTGACCGTCGAGAGACCCGGGAAAGGGCTCATTCCATTTGGACCAAACGCTATTCCCAACTGGAAACCAAAATCTCTCACCCAAAACGGAATTTCCTCGCGCGAACCCGCCTGATTGCTCGGTGCGAGATTGTGAGAATTGAGCTGGATCCGATCGACATCGTATAGTTCGGCCAGTCGAAATATCTCGTCCATGGCTGCTGTGCGGAGAGCTTTCCTGGTACCGCGGTCGATCCGTCCGCTCGTTGCCAAGCCGGTATGACGATGGATTCCCGAATGCAGAAGGCGCTCACCAAACGGCGTACCGGTCCCGTCGCTCAGATACAATGGCTGAATACCGACGATCTCATCGTTCTCGATCAGGGCAAACGACAGGTTGGCATCGACAAAGAAGCGCTCTTCGATCGAAACCCACGCCGTATCGTGGTTCAGCCACGCCTCGGGCGAAGATGCCACTAGCGCGTTCCAGCGGCCACGATCGACGTCGTGAAATCCGACGATTTTCATTTAGCGATGAAAATGACGTTGAAGCGCGTGCCGACATAGGGATTGCGCGGGTGGATGTCGACAATCTCTGTCTCGACCCGAAGGCGCTTTCCGAGATCGATGAAGTCCTCCTTGAGGAAGTCATACGACACGATTTCCGGCTTGATCTGCGCGGCGGGCGCGTCTTTGGCAAATCCAAGATAGCTTGCAACCCTGGCCAAAGAATTGAGCTTCCGTTGCTTGACCATGGTTTCCAGCGGCGGGCGAGCGGCTAGCTGTGCGCCGAACCCAGCCGCCAGTTGAGCCGCGATCTGCTGAGACTGTTCAAGCTTGCTTCGATCGGGCACAGAGCCGATGAGAACGCGCCCGCCAGGGCGCACGACCCGAAGCATCTCACGAATGATCAATTCGCCAGTCTGAAACTTCGGAAAGTTCGAGAACACATCATAGCAAAAGGCGGCGTCAAACTCGCGGTCGCCGAACTGCAAATTCTCGCCGGCGGCCTGATGGAACTCGGCATTGGGGAGCTCAAGCCGCCGCGCAACGCCGAGCGGGGTCTCCGCCAGATCGACGCCCACGTATTTGCCCACGTTCGGCGCAACGAGCATCGCAAGAAGGCCGGCGGCGCATCCCACCTCGAGAACCTTGCTGTTCTGGTCGAGCTGCATCAGACTCGACATGTGCGATTTCAGATCGGAAAGCAGGTCCTGATCGGTCCAGAGAAACGGATTTCTACCGGCGACGTAACAGAGGTCATCCAGCGTCGGCTTCTCCGATATCTGCCGTGCGCGAAGCTCAAAGAACGCCTCGAGCTTCTCCTGCCAATCACCATCCGTCATCGTCATCAGCTTCGCTCGATACTGCAGGTGAATTTCGGATCGTAGAGATAATTGAAATGCCACAGTGAGTTGCGCGACACCGAGAACTGCGCCGCCTTCTCGACATAATGCAGGATGGCTTCCGCCCCCTTGGGCAGCATGTGCCGGCACAGAGCGGCAGAGATGTAATATTGCCCTTCGCCAAGCGCGAGCTCGGGCACCTCGTAGATGACGCTGCCGCGTTCAGGCAGACCATCCTCTCCATCGAGAAACAGGCCACCGTCGTATCCCTCGATTCCGGTCACCGCCTGAAGCCGCGCGGTATCGATCCGCAGACTTGCGTAGATCTGCTTGTGCTCGGAGAAGCCTGACCACGACACGCGGATTCGAAGCGGCTGCCCATTCTTGACAACGCCGATCGGCTTGCCTTCGACGTCGATCACCTCGACGGCAATGATCTGCAGGGTGTCGCCGCCAAGCTCGTATTTTCCGGTTTCGGCCGTGCTCTCAATCGACCCGCTCAGCTTCTTGGTTTCCCGGAGATTGCGCGCTTCCTCGATATCCCAGACACTCTGCTCGTAGGCCTTGCTGACGCGCTGGGCATTTCCGTGCATCAGCACCCGCCCCTTGTCGATCCAGATCGCCTCGTCACACAGCTCACTGATCAGCCCGCTCGAGTGCGAGACGAACAGGACGGTGGCGCCGCTTTCGCAGATCTGACGAACCCGCTTCATGCACTTGTTGACAAAGGCGGTATCGCCTGCAGCGAGAGCCTCGTCGACGATGAATAGTTCCGGATCGACGCTGATCGCAGTGGCGAAAGTGAGCCGCGCCTGCATGCCGCTCGAATAGGTCCGGAACGGCTGATCGATCACCTCTGCAAGCTCGCTGAAATCGATGATCCAGGGAACCTTCGCCTCGATTTCGGCTCGGGTCATGCCGAGGCACATGCCGCCCAGCACGATGTTGTCGCGACCCGACACATCCGGATGAAAGCCGGTGCCCAATTCCAGAATCGCGGACAGCTTTCCGGCCACTTCAACTCGCCCGGTTGTGGCATCCAGCAGTCCGGCGATGATCTTCAGGAGGGTACTCTTTCCCGCGCCGTTCGGCCCGATGATGCCGACCACGCGACCGCGCATCACCTCAAAGGAAACATTCTGGATTGCCCAGTGCTCATGGTGCCGGGACTTTCCGGTGATGATCTCCTTCAGGAAATCCAACGGCTGCTGATAGAGCCGATAGGCCTTTCCAAGGTCGATGACCCGAATGGCGCACTGCGGGTCCAATGACCCGGCAAGCGGGATCAGTTCGCCGGCGTCTCGATTGTCAGAGAGCATTGCCATAGTACGGTTTCAGCTTTTCAAAGATGCGGTATCCGAGCCCCAGACTTAGCAGCGCGAACACGAGGGTCACCGCCCAGGCGTAAGGATGCTTGAACGAGCCGAAGAAGAGGACGTCCTGATAGACCCAGACGAGGTAACTGAAGGGATTCGAATAGATCAATGGACGGAGGGCACGCGGCATCCAGTCGGGCAGGTACACCGTCGGCATCAGATACATCGCGATCGAGGTGAAGACCGTGACGATCTCGCGCAGATCGCGAAAGAACGGAGTGATTGCAGCAAGGGCGAAGCTCAACCCGATTGCCAGAATTGCATGAACCGCAAATACGACCGGCAGCAGCAGGATCATCCAGCTGAGCCCCCCCACATAGCCCTTGTAGAGAATGACGAGCGCGAGGGCCGGCAGATGAGGGATCGTCGCAGCAATGGTCGCCGCGATCGGAAGCAGCTCGATCGGGAACACAACCTGCTTGACGAGACTTGCGCTCCCTATCAGGGCTCCGGGTCCGCGAGTCAGCGCAGCCTGCATCATCAGCCAGGGAACCAGGCTTGCGAGGATGTAGGCAGAGAAATCGCCGGGAAAATCTGCGCTGATCGACAGCTTGCTGCCCAGCACGAAGCCGAAGATGAGCAGGTATGTTCCGACGACAACGAGCGGATGAATGAAAATCCACAAGGCGCCAAACCCGTGCCGGGCATGCGCAGCGCTCAGGTCACGATCGACCATCTCCCGCAAGAGATCGGGATATCGCCGGATCTGATTGATCGTGGTCCATAAGGCCTGAGAGTTGCGGTATGGCGACAGGCCAACCCGCACCCATCTTGCCGCCGGGAAGAGACCGTTCATCTGCAGCGCGCTCCCATTTGTGCGTGCCTAAAAGCTGCTTTCCATGATCTGCTCGAGATTGAGCAAAGACCAGATCAGCAGCCGCCTGTTTTCCCGTCCTTCCAGATGTTCGTCGACCAACGAGCGAACGGTCTTTCGGTCGACCAGGTCGTAGATGCGGGCAGTGTTGCTGAAGAGCCTGCGTTTGACATACTCGATGCTCTCGCCCTTGAACCAGCTGGCGTCCGGCGCAGAGAAGCCCTGCTTCTCGCGCTCGGCCACCTCGTCGGGAATATGCCGGCTCATCATCTTCCGCAAAATCAACTTGCCGTCCCTGGTGCGCTCGTAATAGCGCTGCGCCTTTCCGCCGGGCTCGTTTTCGTTGAGGCGAATGACCTCGGTCAGATTGCCGAGTTTCATCTTGGCGGGAAGCTTCATTGCGAAATCGACGAGATCGTTGTCGAGAAACGGCACTCGGCTCTCGAGTCCATGCGCCATCGCCAGCTTGTCCTCGACGATAAGCAGCCCGTTGAGGAACGTCTTGGCCTCGAAGTAGAGCGAATGATTGACGTAGTCCTCGGGCCGCCGCAGCTCCGAGGCGTGCTCCTTGAACACTCCCCTGAAAATATCGATCGGCGAGGTCTGCCTGGCCTCATCCCATACCGGCCCCAGCAGCTTCGGCATCGTTCCGCTCGGAACCATGCGTTGCCAGAATCCGAAGTACTTCTCGATATAATGATCGAAGTCATCGTTCACGACGGCGCGGTAGTAACGCCAGGGGTATCCGCCGAAGAGTTCGTCTCCCCCGGTCCCCGTCAGGACCACCTTGCCAAATTTGGATGCGAGTTTTGCCGCATAGAAATTCGGATAGGACTGGCCGACGCGAGGCTCTTCCAGATGCCATGCAAGCTGAGGCAATGCCCGCTCCATGTCACCGGCCTTCAAGACCATCTCGTAGTGCTCGGTCTTGAACAAATACGACATATGCTCGGCCTTCGTCCGCTCGTCGTATCCGAGTTCGACGCCCGAGGCCGAGTTGAGATCGAATCCGACCGTAAACGTCCGCATGAACGGCAGTTGGCTCGATGCCAGCGCGGTGATGGAGCCTGAATCCATGCCGCCGGAAAGATAGCACCCGACCTCGACGTCGCTCACGAGCTGCCGGTTGACCGCCTGCCTGAACAGGCGATCGAGCTCGTCGGTCGCCTCATTCTCATCGACCGCGTACTCGGGCTCCTCGAAATGAAAATCCCAGTACTGAACCGGCTCGACGGCCCTGCTGTCCTGCGAAATTTGCAGATAGCAACCGGCCGGCAACAGCTTCACGCCGGCAAACAATGTCCGCTCGGCGAAGAAGTTCTGAAAGCTGAGATATTCCGACAGCCCCCTGATGTCGACGCGCGGCTTGTACTCCGAAAATGCCCGAAAAGCCTTGTGCTCGGAGGCGAAGACGAGGGTCTGCCCAAGTTCGGCGTAGTAGAGCGGCTTCACGCCGAAGCGATCCCGGGCCAAGGTGAGCTTCCGCTCGTGATTGTCCCAGATCGCAAAGGCGAACATGCCGTTGAACTTGAGAAGCGCACCGAGGCCCCACTCGGCGAAGGCGTGCAGCAGCACCTCGCTGTCGCCGGAAGAGTTGAAGACGTGGCCCCTCGCCGAAAGCTCGACCTTCAATTCCTTGAAGTTGTAGATCTCGCCGTTGTAGGTCAGCACGAATCGGCCGTCGCGCATCTCCATCGGCTGCCGCGCGGCGTCGGTCAGATCAATGATCGACAGCCGGCGATGACCGAGCCCAACGGGACCGTTGCAGTAGTGGCCCTCACCGTCCGGCCCGCGATGCGCAATGATATCGGTCATTGCCGTCAACGTGGTGATTGAAGCGGGCCGCCCGTCGCGGTGCAGAATTCCGGCTATGCCACACATGTTATTCTGGCCGATCTATTCAATGATGTCGGGTGCGAGCTCAGATCCGAGCCTTCAGATCTGAGCCTTCAGACCTGAGCCTTGGCACGACGCTGATCGACCTGATCAATATGGCTCCTGCGCCAGTCGATCAGCCGCCGCAACCCTTCGTCCAGGTCGATCGCGGCGGTGAAGCCGATCTCCTCCTGCGCCCGCTTCGGCGATCCGATCCGGTTACGCACCAGCGTGGCCTGGCTCCGCGGCGCATAGTTGATGGGCTGGTTAGAGCCGGTGAGGTTCAGGAGCTTTTCGGCGATCTGCTTCAGCGAGGTCCGGTGTCCAGTGCCGACATTGTAGAAGCGATCCGTCGCGCTCGCGCCCATGGCGCACAGATTGGCGCGCGCGCAATCTTCCACCGCGACGAAATCGAACGCCTCCGAGCCATCGCCCAGGATCGTCGGTCCCTCGCCCTTGTCGATCGCGTCGAGCATCTTCATGATCACGGCGATATAGGCTCCCCGGTAATCCTGACGCGGTCCGTACACGTTCATGTAGCGGAGGCCGACATAGTCGAGGCCGTAGCGGAAGTGGTAGGCACGGGCCATGGCCTCGCCGCAGATCTTGGTCGCACCATAGAAGTTCTTGTTGTTGAACGGATGGTCTTCCGTCATCGGCTCCTCGACGGCATCGCCATAGACGGAGGCCGACGACGACCAGACCAGCCGCTTGACACCGTTGCGCACGCATCCGTCCAGGACGTTGAACATTCCGTTGACGTTGACGTCAAAGGCCGTTCGCGGGAATTCGTGACACTGCAGCAGCCAGAGCGCAGCGAACTGAAACACTCCGTCGGCGCCCTTCAGGGCCGCATCGAGGATGTCGACCTGTGTGATATCGCCGCCGGCCTCGAAGATCTTGACGCGAGGGTCGCGCAGCGCGCCGGCAAGGTTCTCATGCGTGCCGCGCACGAAGTTGTCGTAAATGACGATCTCGCCGACGTCAGTCTGCGTCAGTTGATCGACCGCATGCGACCCGATCAGCCCGGCGCCCCCGATAACGACAACCTTCTTTCCGCGAATGTCCATCTTCTTCAACCCTCGATTTCAACCAGCGCTTCATTATGAAGCTCATAACGACGGTGAGTGCGTGGGCAGACCAGATCGCTACCCAGCCGCTCGCCTGCTCTACTCATCCAACCAATTCGGCGGGCCGGATTGCCTGCCATCAACGAAAATGCAGCGACATTCTTCGTGACGACAGCACCGGCTCCGATGAAGCAGTACTCGCCCAGCGAATGTCCGCAGACGATGGTCGCATTGGCGCCAATGCTGGCGCCGCGCCCGATCGGCGTCTTGCGGAACTCGTCCTTCCGCGACACGCCGGCGCGCGGATTGTTCACGTTCGTGAAAACGCAGCTCGGGCCGCAGAACACGTCGTCGCCGAGCTCGACGCCATCATAGATCGAGACGTTGTTCTGGATCTTGCAGCCGTTTCCGATCGTGACGTTCGGACCGATCATCACGTTCTGGCCGATCGAGCAGTCCTCGCCGATCACCGTGCGCGACAGAATATGGCAGAAGTGCCAGATCTTGGTGCCGCGCCCGAGCACCGCCCCATCGTCCACATAGCTCGATTGATGGATCAGGACGCCTGGAAAGCGCGGATCCTCGCGCATCTCGCTCATTTGTGCATCGCCTTCTGGGCAAAGGCGTGAACGCCGTTGCTTCTGACGATCGGCGCATCGCGGAACGTGGAGACGATATCGATCGAGGGGCGGACTTCGTCCAGCCTGAAGCCTCGGCCGGCGACGATCTCCTCGTAGCTGCGCGTATGGAGATCAGTGAACCCTTCCGAGAATTCGACCTCCTCGCCGTCGACGGTGATCGAGCGATAGGTCGTCTTCTTGCCTTTCACGCCGTCGGGCAGGTCGTTGCGGTCCAGCGACAGAAACCAGCTCACGTCCGCGCGCTCGCACTCCAGCGAGCCGGCCGCCCTCTCCGCCTCGCGCAGGTGCGCCTCGTTGCGGCTGGCGGGGCCGAACACGAAGCTCAGCATGTCGAAGAAGTGCACCCCGATATTGGTCGCGACACCACCCGACTTGCCGTCTGCGCCCTTCCAGGAGGTGTGATACCAGCGGCCGCGCGAGGTGATGTAGGTCAGCTCGACCTTGTGGCGCTTGTTCGAGTTCGCGAAGCGATCGCGCAGGGCGATGATCGCCGGATGCAGCCGCAATTGCAGAATGGTCGAGATGCGGCGGCCGGTGTCTTGCTCGATGGCGGCCAGGTCGTCGATGTCGCCGGGATTGAGGACCAGCGGCTTTTCGCAGATGGCATCCACGCCCGAGCGCAGCGCAAACCGGCAGTGCGCGTCGTGCAGATAGTTCGGCGAGCAGATCGACATGTAGTCGATCTTCCGGCCGCCCCTGCGCAACTGGTCGACATGGCGATCGAACAGCTCGAACTGGGTGAAGAACTCGGCATCCGGAAAATGGCTGTCCATGATGCCGACGGAATCGTTGGGATCGTACGCCACGGCGAGATTGCCGCCGGTCTCGGCCATCGCCCGCATGTGCCGCGGCGCGATGTAGCCGGCAGCGCCGATCAATGCGTAAGTCGTCATGGGCCCCTCTCTCAAACGTTTCTGCCTGCTTCAGGCAAGCTACCGCACTCGGGGTGAATCGAACATCACACCCAAGCCAAACACGTCGATTACGCCTGCCCGGAGGCAGACGCAGTTACGCCGCAGCGATCAGGTCCGTCCCGACAAGAACACGGACCTTGCGGCCCAACAGGTTCAAGAGAACCGCAACACGATGCTGATCGCTGGCGTCTTCAACGAGCGCAAGACTGTCGACGAACGCACCTTCGACAATTCGCACTTTATCCCCGGGCGAGAACGCCGGCCTGCGCGCAAGCGTGATGAAGCCGGCGTCGTCCTCGCGCCCTTTCAAGCCATCGATGACGCGGTCTTCCACCACTGCCGGCCGATCTCCCACACACACGAGATGCGACACGCCGAGCGTCGATTGAATGGCACGCCACCGCTGCGACGCGAGGTCGATCCCGACGAAGAGATAGCGCGGAAACAACGGACGCGGCACAGTCTCCACCTTCCTGGCGTGGCTGCGGCGCTTCAGGTAACGGGGAAAATAGATCGAAAATCCCTGCCGCTCGAGGTTGGCGGCCGCCTTTGCTTCGGCATTGACCTGCGTCTGGACGACGTACCAGCGTGAACTGAGCTCCATGGCCATCACGCCCCCAACGATTGCTTTGGACGCAGGCCCAGCAGATCCGGCGCAAGGACTTTCTCCGCCCCGAAATTGCTGACCGCCTGCTCGAACACGCTGCGCGCGGCCGTCAGATGCGTCACAACGACCGCATCGAACGGCTCGTCCACCAACGCGTAGGAGGAAACGACCTTGACGCCGATGAACCGGGTCGCGGTTGCATCGGGATCAACGATCGCAATGACCGAAATTGGCCCGTCGACCGCGCACAGGATCGCGATTTCGCAGAGGTCGGATTGCCCGGCGAGCACCACCCGCCTGAAGCCGAGCGCCTGAGCGCGCTCAAACAGCCTGCCATACTCCTCCTTCGCCTTGCGGAAGAGCGAAAACGAGTCCGACAGGAACTGGACGGTCAGTCGCGATTTCTCGGAGAAGCCTTGCGGCGTGAGGTAATAGGCATAACGCCGTGCCGGCGCCTGCCCGACCTTGACGAAGCCCTTCTTGATCGCCCGCTTCAGATACGCGTTGACGAGGCCGAGCGCGATGCCGAGATCGGCTGCGATCCGCCGTTGCGACTGCGCACCATCGGCTTCAAGCGAGGTGAGCAGACCGAGGACCAGCCGGTCGCTGTCATTCTCATCTGTCGGTAGAATGCCCGCCATCACGCCTATCCCCACTGGAAAGGCTGATAGCGCGTTCATCGGATGAACGTCAAGCGAATTCGTTCACGCGATGAACATCGTAAGATATTGATAACAAACATATTTACTCAAGGCCCATGTGTCGCCACAGCCACACCTAGGCCAGATTCCCGGCCTCGGCCAGATACCGTGCGGCAAGCGTGGAATAGCTGTACCGCTGCGCGATGGCGACCCGTTCGGCCCGCGAACGCGCCGGACCGTCCAGCGCCGCGCGCAGGGACGCGGCGAGTACACTGCCGTCGTCCGGCGCGCATCGCGCAGTCACCAAATCCTCGAGCCCGGCAAGCGCCTGCGCTTCGCAGGCAATGACGCTGCGCGGCGCGAACAGGCAGTAGTCGAACAGCTTGTTGGGGCTGATGCCGTGGTGGTAGAGCGCGTTCTTGTGGAAGGCGACGACCGCGCAATCGGACGCGTGCAGCATGCCATGTACGATCGACCGATCAACTTCGTCGTGAAACTCCACGTTGGCAAGCCCTGCCGCCCGCTGCTTCAGCGCGGCGAGCGAAGTGCCTGAGCCGATCAGAACGAAACTGATCTCGGGGCTTGTGCTGCCGAGGACAGCGGCGGCGTCGAGAACGACCTCCACTGCGTTTGGCGGCCCCATGCCGCCGGCATAGAGGACAACCCGCCTGCCCTGCTGCTTCAACTGATTGATGCGGCCGATCAACGGATGACCGAGAGTTTCGATCGTCAGCGCGCTCTGGATCTCGCCGTCGGACACCCCGTTGGGTATCCAGATGAACTTGCCGGCGCTCAAGCCGCGTGCCCGCATATGGGCTTCCGCACCGGCTAAAAGACAGATCACGCGATCCGCGGCGCGATAGGCGGACCGCTCCTTCCAGCCGAGCAACCTCACGAGGGGGTGCCAGGTCGGGGTCATTCCAAGCGCCACGATGCTCTCCGGCCAGAGGTCACGAACCTCCAGCCAGAACCTGGCGCCGAAGCGCTGCGCGATCTGACGCGCCGCCGATATGAAGAACAGATGCGGGCTGGACGCGATCATCAGATCCGGCTCGCCGAATTGCGCGGCGATCGCGGATGTCGCCGAGCGAAAGGCCGGCGCAAAGCTCAGATTGTTGCGCAGCCGCCCCAAATTGCCGCCATCATAGCGCGGGGTGTCGAGGAACCAGAAGTCGACACCGTTGATCCGCTGCGGTCCCGGAGCGCGCGGCTCCCGGTGCAGGTGATGGAAACCGGCACTGACCACCACCACCCGATGCCCCATCTTCCCCCAGGCATCTGCGAGCCAAAACGGACGCCAGTGACGGCCGAGGCCCGGCCCGCCTGCGAACGGATGCAATAGCCAGATGTTCATCGGGCCACCCGCAAAGCAACCGCCAACAAGCCGGCGCTCGTCGACGACGACGATGACATCCAGGAGCCACCAGGCCTCATGGCGCTTCGACCCGAAAGCGCTCGCCCCAGAGCGCAACGCAATAAAGCCGCCAGCGCATTCCAAGATCGAGCCGGTGAAATTTCCTCTTCAGCTTCGGCATGTCGACATAGCGGGCCAGGAGCTCGCTTGCGATCACCTTGTCATACATCGCGGCCGAGTGCCGCGTGAGCCAGATCCGGTCGGGGGCAGCAAAACCGATCTTGTCCCTCCGCCAGGTGATGGTGGCCGGCAGCAGATCGCTCATGGCGGCGCGAAGCGGCCATTTTGCCCATCCCTTGTTCAGCTTGATGCGTGTGGGAAGCGCCAAAGCAAACTCGACGAAGCGATAGTCGAGGAATGGAAGTCGCGTTTCGATGCCGAACCGCATGGAGTTCTTGTCCTCGAAACGCAGCAGCATCGGCAAATTGGTCTCGGTAATCTCCAGCACCTGCATGCCCTGTGCATCCCTCGTCTTCGACGCAAAGCGGCGAAGCGGCTCCGGCAGATCGGGATTTTTGAGGAAAGTGTAACGCAGCCGGTAATAGGCAGCGCGCAGCCCTGCCGAACCGGCACCGAACAAATACATCAGCAATCGCCGGCGCGAAATCCCCGCCCGCGTGGCGGCGCTGAAGGCGGACAGAAATCCACGGACGCCACCGCTGCGAAGATGGTCGAGCAGCCAGGCCGCATAGTAGCGATGGTACCCCAGCAACGTTTCGTCACCGCCCTGACCATCGAGCAGCACGATGACGCCATTCGATCGCGCGGCCTTCATCACCGCGTACTGCATCATGATCGAAGGACCTGCGAACGGCTCCTCCTGGACGTCGAGCAAGGTCTCCGCCGTCGATACAAAGTCCTGATAGGTCGGCTTGGTGCGCAGCCAGTTCAACTCCGCCCGCTCTGCAACCTCCGCCGCGTACGCCTCTTCATTGTTGGACGCCTGCTCGCTCACGGCCGTGATGGCAAAGAAGCGCTCGCTCGAGCCTGGCGCATAGCGCCGCGCGGCCAGCGTCGCGACACTCGAACTGTCCAGCCCACCCGACAGGCAGGTTCCGACCCGAACATCCGAACGCAGCCGCAGGCGCGTCGCGTCATCGAGCAGCTCCCGCAACGATTTCGCTGCGCTGCCTTCATCAGACACGGCCACCCCAGGCGCAAGTGAATAGTAGCGCTCGATTTCGACCTGCCCCGTCGACACATCGACGCGCATCCGATGCCCGGGAGGCAATTTCTCGACGCCCTTGAAGAAGGTCCGGCTGGTATGGTCGGTCATGCCGCAAACGAGGAAATCGTTGATCAGATCATCATCCGCGATCGGGCGCTCGATCAGCGGCATAAGCTGGCGGATCTCCGAGCCGAACGCGAACTGCTTCGCCGTATTGACGTAGTAGAACGGCTTCACGCCGAACCTGTCGCGGGCGCAGAACAGCGTGTTGTCGCGCTCGTCGTGAATCGCAAACGACCACATGCCGTTGAAGCGTTCGAGGCACGCTGGCCCCCAGCAAACATAGGCTGTGAGCAGGACCTCGGTATCCGAGGCCGTATGAAAGGTGTATCCGAGAGCCTCGAGCTCCGTGCGAAGCTCAACGTAATTGTAGATCTCGCCGTTGTAGGTGATCCAGATCGGAAGCCGTCTGTCGCGCATCGGCTGCGCGCCATCATCGGTCAGATCGATGATGGCCAGCCGCCGGTGTCCCAGCCCGACGTTCCCGTTGACCCTCACCCCACGCCCATCCGGACCACGGTGGGCAACGAGATCGGTCATCTGGTCCACTTGGCGGGCATCGACGGGCCCGGTCTTATCTATGAGGCCAAAAATGCCGCACACGAAATGCCTATCCAGATTGATTCGATGGCGGAGCTCGGTATAACCGCCGCGTCAGAATATGCGCGCATTTGGAACAAACCGCCGCTGTCTTAGCCTGATCATCTACTGAGCGTCAACGTTCCCGGACCGATCGAAGCTGTTTTCATACGCTGGTGAAACCTGAGATAGCGATGGCCGGCCGCCACTCTGCGCCGCCGCTCCGGACCCGCATCGCATGGCCGCTTCGGGCCAAACCTGTGCTAGAAGCTGCTGGCTGATGTTGAGTTGGCATCCATCGGATCCCTGAGTGAACAAGATCGAACCCATCGGACCGACGTCCCTGACGGAAGCGCCGCTTCCCGCCGACGACGTTGCATCTTCCCGGCCGGCCCAATCTGCCATCGCGGGTTTCGTCACGCGCATGCTTGTTCGCGCGGCGCGGCGCGCCACCGAGAAGCGTCTTGCGAAGGGAAAGGTGCGCACGTTGTGGGCCGCCACCCCGATCCTCACCTTGCCGCTTCTCGCACGCTGCGATCGGATGTTGGGATTTCGCTCCTCGTCGCTGGTGTTCAACACCTACTACGTGACGAGATCATTCGACATCAACCTCATCCTGTTCGAGGGCTTCCTTCGACTGCTGCGCAGCCGAAGAGGCCTCGGCCTGTTTCGTCGCATCGTTCTGGCGTGGGCCCTGCTGCGCTACGATATCTTCAACTACTTCTATGATCGCGGCCTGATGCTGAGCGATGGACGCTATGGCATCAACCCTGAGGAACTCGACCTCCTGTTCCAGTCGGGAAAGCGATTGTATACCTACGCCTATGGTGCCGACGTCCGAGCACGGGAAGCAACGCTCAAACTCGGTCATCCCAACCTGTGCGAAGAATGCCCCTCGCCGGGCAAGTTCTGCGTCTGCACCACGGAGATGCACGCCTCGTCGATCGACCGCCTCAAGGGCCGTGCGACCGCGCAGATCGCGATGGGGGATATGGTGGCGTATGTGCCCGGCTGCCGGGACATGCACTACTGGCCGATTGACGCAAGCAAGCTCGTCGCGCGGCCACCAGTCTACAAGGCCGGCGACGTGCTGAGAGTGGCACATGCGCCGAACCACGGGCACTTCAAGGGAACCAGGCTTCTGATCGAGGCGATCGATCGGCTGGTGAGGGAGGGAGAGAAGATCGAGCTGGTCTCCGTGCAGGGAGTTCCCAACAAGAAGGTCATCGAGCTTTTCGGCGCCTCGCACGTCGTTGCGGATCAGTTCGTCGCAGGCTTTCACGGCTATACGGCCCTCGAGGCGATGGCCATGGCCAAACCCGTTCTGTGCTTTCTGCGCAACGACCGAATGATGGTCGATCCGGCAACCTGCCCGATCATCAACACCCGTCCCGACGAAATCTATGATGTGCTGAAGCGATGCTTGAGGGGTGAACTCGACCTGAACGAAATCGGCAAGGCGGGGCGCCGCTATGTCGAAGCGCATTACAGCTTGCAAGCGGTCGCAGCGAGGCTCGGAAGGCTCTATTGTGAAACCGCCGATCTGCCCGACGATCTGCTGGCAAGCGTTACAAGGCATGTCGGCGAGCTCGAGAGAGTTGATCATGCCTCGTAGCCCTGTGCGGCCTTCGCGCCGGTCAGCGGACCTGAATACGCGCACATGAGAATCCTGCACGGACCAGTCAATGTCGGAAACCAGCCCTGGGTGCTGTCCCGCGCCGAACGGCAGCTGGGAGCATCCAGCGACGTGGTCGTTCGCAACGACACATGGCTCGGATACTCGGCAGACCGGATGCTGTCGGCAAAGGATGCCGGATTTCTCGAGACGGCGATTCGCAGCGCGGCGTTCGGTCTGAAGAACCAGTGGCATTACGATGTTCTTCACTACTATTTTGGACAGACCTTTCTGTCGCCGGGCTTCCCCCTCTCCGCGCCGGGATCAGTGCTCTCCCGGCCATCGCTGCTCACGGACATCATCAACAGACTGGCGACCGCAGACCTGCACGCCGCCCGCCTGTTCGACAAGAAGCTGTTCATGACCCTGCAGGGTTGTGATGTCCGGCTGGCGAACGAGGGAAACAAGCGAAACGAATGGACGATGTGCGCCGCGCAACACTGCGAGCTGTATCAACGATGCACGGACGCGCTCGACCATCGACGGCACTTTCTGATCGAAAAGGTTCTGCCGCTGTTCGATCGGGTCTTTTATCTCAATCCGGAACTCGGACACATCGTACCGAACGGCCAGTTCCTCCCATATTCAAACGTCGAGATCGAGAAGTTCGACGTTGCGCCGCCTTCCGAACAGGGGCGGCTCAAGATCGTTCATGCCCCGACCGCCGGACGGATCAAGGGTACACCGATGATCCTGAACGCCCTCGAACAATTGCGGTCACGGTACGACTTCGACCTCATCCTTGTCGAAAAGACGAGCCACGAGCAGGCGCTGGAGATCTATCGGTCGGCAGACCTCGCAATCGACCAGGTGCTGGCAGGCTGGTACGGGGGATTCGCGGTCGAGATGATGGCGATGGGAAAGCCGGTCGCATGCTACATCCGGGAAGAAGATATGATGTTCGTTCCGGACGCCATCAGGCGCGAGCTGCCCGTTTACAGACTTAACCCCGGAAACCTTGTCGAGGACATTGCCGCCGTTCTCGATCGCCGATCTGAATGGCTCACGTGTGGCCAGGCATCACGGCGCTATGTCGAACGATGGCACAACCCGGAGCTCATTGCGAAGGCCATGCTGAGGGTCTACGAAAGCCCCAACTCCGACTTCGAGCTGGTCCCGCAGGCGAAATGAAGCCCGGCGTTTCGCTCAACGTTTGCTTCCAACTTAGACGGGTTCAGACATCCCGTGCGGCCGCCCGGCGCATCGTCGCCGCGAAATTTGCCGCGAATGCGCTGACGTTGTCATCCTGATGCGGGACGACATTTCGAACCACGGGCCCGCGCGCCTCCTGTGAGGCTTGCGTCAGCTGATCCGCCAGCGCGACCGGATCATCGACGCCGAAATAGCGCGCAGCGCCGGCGGTCTGCTCCCGGTGCACATCGATGTCGGACAGGATCATCGGAACGCCGAACGACTTCGCCTCCTCGACCGTTGTGCTCCAGCCCTCGAAGCGCGACGGGTTGAGCAGGGCTGTGGAAGCCCGCAGCAGCGCGTAGACATGCGGCAACGGGATCACGCCGACGTGACGAAAATGCGTATCGAGCCCGTGCTTCCGGATCTCGGAGTTGACCAGATCATAGTAGCCGGGCTCGCGCCGATCTTCCGTGCTGCCGGATGCACAGACAACGACCTCGACCCCACGACGCTTCAGGATCGCCAGGGCGTCGACGACCAGCTGATGGTTCTTGTGGCGATAGAACTGATTGGGCAGATAGAAGTAGTTCGTCGGCAGATGGTACGCCGCGATTACTTCCAATGGGTCCGTGTCCAGGAATGTGGCCGGCGGCTGGGTCGCGAAGCGAACGACGCTGACCCGGTTGCTGGCGTGTGGGTAGTAGGCCCTGAAATCGCGGAAGGCGCTTTCGCTGCTCAGCATGATGGTCCGCCCTGACGCGATCTGAACGCGAAAGCCGATCTCGCGGCGCCAGCGTGCAGTTCTTGGAAACAGCTGAGGCAGCGAACGGTGCTGCAGATCCGGAATCCACGCCACTGCAGGGATCGCCAGCCGCCAACCGAAGAAGCGCGCGGATTCGACAACAACATCTACATGCGCGGAGCGAAACGCCGCCGCGGCGCCGCGGTCCAGACCAAGCGCGAGTGCCGCAGCGAGACCCGGCTGCCCGTCGAACACCTCCGATCGGACGATCTCGACACCCGGTATCGCATCAAGTTCCGCGAGTTCATTCTCGTCGGCCCGCGTCCCGGCAAAGACGACCGGGGCGAACTCGCCGGGCAGAAACCGATCGAGCGCCGCGAACAGATTGCGCTGATAATTATAGCCGCCGGCCCAAATCCGTCGCGAAATGTGATTGAACGCGAACCGCAATGGGCGGGACGTCACGAAGCCTGCCCCTTGAACCATGCCACGTAATCGGCGAGGCCCTGATCGAGCGGAATGCGCCAATCGAAGCCGATCTGGCGCAGCATCGCAGCATCGGCCAACAGGCTCATGGGATCACCGGGGCGGCTGACACCCGAATGCCGCACAACCGTCTTGCTGCCCCACTGTCCGATGAGACCGGCGGCGATGTCGGCAACGCTCGTCCCCTGGCCCGAACCGCCATTGATGACCCGGAAGGCCTGCTGTGACGACGGCGCTTCCGCGACGCTTGCAAGCAGCCTCGCGACATCGCGAACGTCGGTCCAGTCACGGATCTCGTTGCCGGTCCCACCGAGCGTGAGCACCCGCTCCTTGGCGTTGAGCCGCGAGCAGATATCCCAAAGCAATTGTTTGCGCAGGTTGGGCCCATACACAGAGAACAGCCGCACGACCGTGCAACGCAATCCGAATGACCGCGCGTAACTCGCGCACAATTGCTCCATCATCAGCTTATGCTGCCCATACGGCGACATCGGAGTGACGATCGCGCTTTCAGCGATCGGGCCGAAATGATCGGCGCCATAGACGGCCGCGCTCGACGCAGCGATCACCGCGCAGTCTGGTGCGGATCCGCGCAGCCATTCGAGCAGCCGCGCGGTGCTCGCGACAGTCCGCGAAAAATCCTCGAACGGCCGTTCGATCGAGACGCCGACGGACGATCCGCCGGCCAGATGAAAGACACGCGTCGGCAGCCCGTGCGCCGTTGCAAGCGCGTTGAGATTGGCCGCATCGATCTCGCCGTTGATCCAGCTCTGCAAGCCGAGCCGCCGGGCTTCGGTTGCGTCAAGCGCGCCGTGTCCGACGCCATGCACCGCACGGCCTGCCCCCGCCAGCGCATGCGCCAGATGGCGGCCGATGAACCCGTTCGCGCCTGTAACCCAGACGATCATCGCTCAAGCCTTGTGACAGACAAAGGAGTAGAGCCGTCCCGGTCGATGATCGAAACGCTCGGCCATCGACAGCAGCGAGCCGAACAGCCAACTTGGGGCAAGCGCAGTTCGCCACAGCGGAGCCACCGGAAGCTTCTGCGACAACTTGGTCACGATCGCGGCTTTCAGGGTCTCCGACGTATAGGGAAACAGGTTGATCGGGCTTTGCAGCGGCGCCAGCGTATCGACCGCGGAAAACCCTGCCTTGGTCAGCGCGCCGGTGTAGCGATCGAGCAGGAAGGCATGTTCGCCGCCGTAAAGATGATGCAGCGGATGCTGCGCCAGGAACTGCGGAAGGTCCGCCTCCTTGCTGATGACATGCTCGCGCGCCGCGATCAGCATGCCACCGGGCCGCAGCACGCGAAACATCTCCCGGCACGCCCCCTCGAGGTCGCGCGTATGGTGCAGCACAGCGCGGGCGAACACGACATCGAACGTCGCATCGGCGAACGGCAGCCGCTCGGAAAACTCTTCGACCACCTGGATCGGCAATTGCGTCTGTTGCGCCAGGCCGCGGATCGCCGCCCCTCCCACGATCGCGCTCGGGTCCGGTTCGAGCGCCGTCACGGCAAAGCCGGTTCGGGCGAGCGCGTAGCTCGCGATGCCGCGACCGGCTCCAACGTCGAGCGCGGCACCTGACCGGCCGGCGAGCAGCGTTGCGACCGCTTGCCACTCGGAGCTCTGGAAATAGCGCTCGGCAGCGCCAACCAGCGGATCGTCGTAGAACGCGTCGAGCACAAGCTGGCGCTGGTCCGGCTGATTGCGCAGCCAGACCACCGCATCCTCCCAGGTGGAAAACTTGCGCTCACCGTTCATCGGGGCCAAGCTCCCTCACCAGCACGGCCGGATTGCCCGCCACGATCGTGAACGGCGCGACATCCCTGGTCACGACCGCGCCGGCCGCAACGATGGCGCCCTGCCCAACCGTCACGCCGCGCAAGACCATTGCGCCCGCGCCGACCCAGGCATCATCGCAGATCTTCACCGGGCTCTCGTCAAGCGAGATATCGTTCGGATGTCCGCGCGTGAAAATCTGCTGGACCTGCCGATGCCGCTCCGTCGCCCGCAGCGGATGCGTGAGATTGTCGAAGACATTCGCCGAATGCGAGATCAGAACGCGATTGCCGATCTCGATCGAGGCCGCCGACCAGATCCGGGTGCCCTCGCCGACATAGCACCACTCGCCGATCTTGATCGCCCCACCATGCGCAAAGGTCAGGAGCTCGCCCAGGATGCGGCTATTGCGGCCGACGACGATCTTGTCGGAATCGCCGCGGATGTTTCTGATCCTGGCATGGCGGCCGAGCGCTGCGTCTGGCTGCAAGCGGCACGTCGCGCGACCGAGCAGACGCTGGATCAGATAATCGAGATTCATGCCGTCAACTGCAGGCACGCGACGGCGCGCGACGACGCCGCAAGGTCGTTGCCCTGCCCCTTGCCGGTGTGGATGTCGAAAACGGTAGCTTCGGCGAGCGCCTCGGCGCTCTGGCGCGACCAGCCTTGTCGCGAATAGCCGAAATAGTCGACATGGTGAGACACCGCGCCGAACGCCTCGATGATCCGTTCGATCATGGCAAGATCGAACACCTGATACCACCCGAGATTCTCGCGTTTGCCGAACGGCACCGAGATCAGGCAGGTGCCGCCGGGCTTGAGAATGCGCTTGAACTCCTGCACCGCCGGAACAAAGCCGTCCCGATCGGTCTCCGCGTCGCGCGGGTCGCCGGTGTACAGCATCTGATTGTCGAGGCCGATGTGCTCGATCGTCGAAATGCTTGCGACGGTGTCGAAGACCTGATCGCCGAACATGGTCTTCCGGAGATCGCCGAACACATAGGAGTAGCCGTCATGCCAATAGCACCGCCGCTCGGGTGCCAGCGTCATGATCGTGAGGTCCGCGCCGCGCAACGGCGGATGCGGCAGCAGGAAGTCGTGGCTGAAGGTCGATCCCGCGTCCAGCATCTTGCCGACATTGTTCAAGCGGCCATAGACCCAGGGATATTCCACCACGCGCTCGTCCATGGCGACGCCGTAGCCCAGTGGAAGCTCCTTTCCTGCCTGAAGCAGGCCCGCGTCGATGGCCGCAGTAATCGTATCGCGCTTGACCGTCTGATAGCCCGGCCCGAACGGCAGCGGCCGCAACCTGAACACCGGCACGGCAAGCCCGTCGGCCACCCATTTCAGTTGATGGATCAAGTCACTTGCAGACATCATCTCGGCCCGATCGCCCGCCCACTGGCCGGCACTGTGCACCGTCTAGAGCCTTTTCCGTTCCGATGGAATCGGAACGGGGCTCTAGATTGTTGTTTTGACGCGTTTTCCTTGCGCGAACCGGTATCCACTTCGCTCGAAAACGCTCTAGCACGGCTCAATCCGCGCGACGAGATCGATAAACTGGGCCCATTGCGAGGCCTTGCTGTAGGTCTGCTGCACGCGGCTTCGGCCGGACGCGGCGATGGCGGCCCATTGCGGCCAATCCCGCAGGCTGCTTGAAATCGCCTCGGCTGCCCGTTCCGGAGCGTCATAGGTGCGCATGGTCACACCCTCCTCCATCGCCTCCGGATAGTTGCCGGAGTCCGACACGAGCAGCGACCCGCAGCCCATCGCCTCGAAGCAGCGCATGTTGCCGCGGTCGTTGCCGGCCATGTCGATTGCGCCGTTGAGCACGATCTTGGCGGATCCGAACAGCTCGTAGAGGTCCCTGCCGAACAGCGGCAGCCGCGCTATTCGCGCGATGACGTCGGGCCTGCGGTGCTTTTGCAGCGGCAGCAACCGACCGACCGCGCTTTCGGCAAGCCGTGTCAGCCGCGACGCATCGAGGCAGAACACGATCTTGCGGTCGGCGGCCAGAGCCGCGACCTGTTCGAGCGTCCTGCCGCGCGCGCTGTGATGCCGCGAATATCCACCGACAAACGCCACATCGATCGGCCGTTCGCCGTGGCCGTACTGCTCCATGACAGGATCGATCGCGGGGAAGAACAGCTCCGCCCGGCAGCCCTTGCTACGCCAAGCCTCGAGGATCGAGGGGAAGTTTCCAAGCACCGCGCCGTAGGCGGTCAGGTCGGCATTACCGGAAGGTGCCGCGCGCCAGCACAATGTCTTCTTCACACAGCCGGGAAGCCTGGCGATGAACGCACTCGGATAACGCACCGGATCGAGATTGTAGAACACGTCGGTCCCGTGATGCTCGATCTGCGCGAGCAGAATGGCTTCGAGCGTCGGCGTGCCCTTCATGCCCTGCTCACGCGCCCACTGGCGCTGCAGCACTTCGTCGTCGCCATTGGTGAAGAAGGCTTCAGGCGCACCGTCGAGCACGGGCTCGAGAAAATGTGCCGCGCCGAAGCGATCGTGCAGGAACACGTCGCGACGCGCCGCGAAGCTTGACGCTTTTGCCGCAAGCTGGTTCAGCCGCGGCAGATAGGACGGATAGAGACCGCTATTCTGGAACAGACGCATTGGTTATACGGACCTTGCCAACATCCATTTCATGTTCAGGTATGGCCAGATCCGGCCGACGGATTCCCAATCCCAGCTCTGCGATGCCGTCAAGTGGCCGACCGTCTTTCGAAGCGGCGCTTCGTCGACGAACTCGGCAAACGCCGGGACATTGCGATTGAGCAGCTCATTGGTCCAGCCTGCCAACGGCCCATTCAGCCATTCCGGCATCGGCGAGTTGAAGCCGACCTTGCGGCGCGCGGTGCGGATGCTTTCGGGCATCAGGTTCGCCATCGCCTGACGCGCGACCACCTTGGTGATGCCGTCGGCCGATTTGCTGGCTTCCGGCAGCGCCATCGTATAGGTGACCAGCCGCCAGTCCATGAACGGCATGCGTACCTCGATGCCGTGCGCCATCGAGAGCCGGTCGAAATTGCGCAGAATGGTCGGCAGCGTCGTCGAGTGGAACATCCGATAGAGACGCCGGTTCAGCGCGCCCCACGCGTTCGGCAACTCGTCATCCTCGGCGACCAGCGGCAGAGCCGCAGGCATCGCCGTGAGGCCTCCCCGCAGGAAATAGTGCCCCTGGCGCCTGATCATCTGCGCCCGCAGGAAGTCGATGCCGCGCTGCGCCAGCTGCGATCGTGACGCGAGCGCGGCGGCGGCATTGCGGATCCGGAATGCGGTGGACTGCCCCTCCTGCAAATAGGCGCCCATCAATTCGTCCGCGCCGTGGCCGTCGAGCGAGACAGTGACGTTCTGGCGCCGGAGTTCGCGATAGATCAGCCACGGCGCGCTCGGCAGCCCGATATAGACGTCGTCGTTGTCGTCAAGGATCCGATCAAGGTCGGTGAGCGCATCGGCGCGCCCGATCTCGAGAAAGCTCGGCGCCACATCGGCCCACGCGGCCGCTTCCTCCGCCATCGGCCGCTCGTCGTTGCTGGCGCCGGGAAAGGTCGCGACAAAGGCGCGCCGCCAAGCCGTGCTATCGCGCGGTCCCATGCCGGCCTTCTCATGGGTCGCCATCGCGCAGATCACCGCAGACGAATCGAAGCCGCCGGACAGGCAGGTCCCGATCGGAACGTCACTGCGCATGCGCAAGGCGACGGAATCCTGAAACAGGTCGCGAAAGCGCCCGATGCGTTCGGATTCAGTATCAGGGATCGCGGGCAGATGATCCACGGTCCGCCACCAGCGGCGCACTTGCACCCGCCCCTGGCGCAACCACATGCAGTGCCCGCCCTGCAGGCGGCGCAGTTGCGCAAACAGGGTCCGCTCGCTGCCTTCGATGCCGAACGGGTCAAGCAGCAGCCGCCGCGCCACGTCGATATCCAGCGACGTCTCAAGCAGCCCGCTCCGCGCCAGCGCCCGCTGCTCGGACGCGAACACGAACCGTTCGGATGACAACGCGTACAGCAGCGGCTTGATGCCAAACCGATCGCGCGCCAGGAACAGATCATCCGTGACGGTGTCGTAGATCGCCAGCGCCCACATGCCGTTGAAGCGCAGCAGCATGTCCTCGCCCCACGCCTGCCAGGCGGCAAGGATCACTTCGGTGTCGGACTGGCTGCGGAAGACCGCGCCCTTCGCCTCGAGCTCGCGGCGCAATTCGAGGAAGTTATAGATCTCGCCGTTGTAGACGATCACATGGCGACCGTCGCCTGATGCCATCGGCTGATAACCACCCTCGCCGGGATCGATGATGGCGAGCCGGCGATGGCCGAAGGCGACGTTTCGCTTCGCGTTGAACCAGGTGCCCTCGCCGAACGGACCACGATGCGCAATCAGGCTCGTGAGCCGCGAGATGTCGGCCGGATCCACGGGGCCGCCGCGCAGATTGACGATGCCTGCGATACCACACATGTCTAGGCGGCCTTGAAGGGCAAGAAGCGTGCGATGATGATGCTGAGATCCCGCCAGCAGATGGCGCGATAGGGACCAAGCTGCGACACGGCGACGGCGGCGACAAAGATCGCCGCCGCCGACACGCCGTAGAGCGACACCACGTACCACCATGACGGCGCGTGGTCGAACGCCACGTGGCCAAGCTGCGCGCGCAGCACCAGCGCAACGGCGATGCCGGTGCCGAGCGGGATTAAGACGAAGTGCAGCATCCGTGACCACATGGCCGAGAGCCTGAAGGTTCGCCGCAGCAGCAGCACCGTGACGACCATCTGGGCAACCATTCCGACGCAGGAGCTCCAGCCGGCCGCCTGCCAGCCGAAATACGGCAACGCAACAGCGCTGGTCGCCAGCGTGAAGATGCCGGTGACGAGCGAAATCAACGCGTTGAAACTGGAGCGTCCCTGCGACAGCAGATAGAACGCGAACACGTTGGCGCTCGACCCCAATATCCCGCTGATCGCAAGCACCACCAGCACCAGCTGCGCCTCGGCGGCGACCTCGGCACCGGTCCATCGATACAGCAGCGCGCCGGCGACCGGGATCAGGCCGCCGAGCGCGCTCGCAGCCAGCACGTTGAGAATCCACGACGAGCGCAGCAGCAGGTCGACCTTGCGATCGTCATCCTCTTTCTGCAGCGTGCTGAAGAACGGGAACAAGATCTCGCCGATCTTCAGCACACCGATATAGACCGCCTCCTCCAGCCGCTGCGCGACGCTGTAGAAGCCGACGAATTGCGGCTGCAGCAGCGCGCCGAGCAGATAGCGGTCCGCCTGGCCGGCAAACAGCGCGCCGCTTTGCGCCGCGACCTGCCAGCCACCAAGTTTCACGAGTGCGCGCAGCGCAGTGCGATCAAGCGCGGGCCGTGCCAGCCAGTCACTGATGGCATGCCGCGACCAGGCGAAGGCCATCAGCAGATTCGTCGCGAAGCCCAGGGCCTGACAACCGAGAAAGGTCGAGGCGCGCGGCGCATATGGGATCAGCAGCAGCATCGACATCGTCGTCACCACCGTGCCGGTGATGCTGATCGACGCGATCCGCCGATAATCCTGGCGCGCCGTGAACAGCGAGAGGAAGACCGCG
The DNA here is from genome assembly GCF_049075665.1 of Bradyrhizobium sp. B120. Classification (NCBI taxonomy): domain Bacteria; kingdom Pseudomonadati; phylum Pseudomonadota; class Alphaproteobacteria; order Hyphomicrobiales; family Nitrobacteraceae; genus Bradyrhizobium; species Bradyrhizobium sp. B120. The sequence goes on from NZ_CP185242.1 coordinate 5,910,779, forward strand.
AACAGGCACTGGAACAGCCAGCCGGCACCGGCCAATGCAAAGGCAAGCCCGAGGTCGTCGGACGCCGAACCACCCAGGTGAAATCCCAATCGCGCGAGCGGCGGTCCGGCAAGGATCAGCAAGGCCGAGATCAGGCTGCCCACGGCGATCGCGAGCGCAAGGGCGGTCGCGAAGAAACGCCGCGCCTCGCCGCGATCGGACGGTTCCAAACGCTGCGCGAGCTCGCGCGCTGTCGAGAGGCCAAGCGCATTGCTGAACATCAGCGCAGGCGCGACGCAGGCCGTCACCAGACCCGCAACCCCGAAGGCGGCGAGGCCGAGCCGGAAGATCACGAATGGTAGAATCGCGAGATTGAGCAGCACCGCGACCGCGAACGCCGTCGCGTTCCATGCCGAATTGCCGAGCAGATGGGATGGACCCTTTTTCACCGCCATGCCCGCTTTCGGTCCATCGCCTCGATGCGCCTCAAGTGCCTCTTCCATAAGGGCAAAAACTCACTCGGATGGCGACGGGCTAGCAGCCGGCGCAGTGATTGTCGAGGGTTGGCGGATGGCGGGGCCTGTAAGCAGGTGTGGGGAAACCTGAAAGACAGCCGAGGCGGAGGCCGATCTGAACGGAACCATGCTGTTTGTTTCCAGCCCGGTTTGTTGCCCGGGTAACAGTTGGAAAGGTCAGCCAAATTGTCTATGGCAGATAGGCAGTAGCCCCAGAGCGGCCCGCCAAACAAGAGGTGTCTCAATGCCCTTTCCCCGCGCATCCCAAGCCCTGTCCCGGTTCACCGTGCTGGATTTGACCCGGGTCCGGTCGGGGCCGACCTGCGTGCGCCAGCTCGCCGACTGGGGTGCCAATGTCATCAAGATCGATGCGCTGCTGGAGGACGGCGGCGGCGAGCAGCCGGGCGGCCCGCGTGGCGGGTCGGATTTCCAGAATCTGCACCGCAACAAGCGGGCCATGACGCTGAACCTGAAAGACCCCAAGGGGCTCGAAGTGTTCAAGCGGCTGGCCGAGCAGGCCGACGTCATCGTCGAGAACTTTCGGCCCGATGTGAAGAGCAAGCTCGGCATCGACTATGAAAGCGTGCGCAAGATCAATCCGCGGATCGTCTATGGCAGCATCTCCGGGTTCGGCCAGGACGGCCCCTATCACAAGCGGCCGGGCTTCGATCAGATCGCGCAGGGCATGGGCGGCCTGATGTCGGTGACCGGCGCGCCCGGCGAGGGACCGATGCGGGTCGGCATCCCCGTGGCCGACCTCACCGCGGGGCTGTTCTGCGCGATCGGCATCCTCACCGCGCTCCTGGAACGCGACGTGTCCGGCGAAGGCCAATGGGTGCAGACCTCGCTGCTGCAGGCGCAGATCTTCATGCTGGATTTCCAGGCGGCGCGCTGGCTGATGGAAAAGGAAGTCGCCAAGCAGGCCGGCAACAACCATCCGACCTCGATTCCGACCGGCGTGTTCAAGACCACCGACGGCTACATCAACATCGCCACCACAGGCGGACGAATCTGGGAGCGCTGCGCACAGGCGATCGGCGCGCCCGACCTGGTCACCGACCCCGACTACGCGACCGCACCAGCGCGCTCGAAGAACCGCGACGCGCTGAATGCACGAATCAACGCGCTGACGGAAAAGAAATCGACCGAGACCTGGGTCCGCGAGCTCAACGAAGCCGGCGTGCCCTGCGGGCCGATCTACTCGATCGACCAGATGTTCGAGGATGCCCAGGTCAAGCACCTCGGCATGGCCCAGCACGTTCCGAATGACGAGAACCGGCATATCCAGCTGGTCAGCCAGCCCGTGACGCTGTCGCGGACGCCGAGCAAGATGGCGGCGCGGCCGCCGGAATTCGGCGAGCAGACCGAGGAAGTGCTGGCCGAATTCGGCTTCGGCAAGGACGAGATCGCCGAGCTGCGCCAGCGCAAGGTGGTTTGATGCGTTATGCCTTTGCCGGCCGCACCAGACGCGCGACGCCGGCAAAGGCCCGATCGATCACGGGCCAGAACAGCAGCACGATTGCCAGCGTCGTGATGGTGCCCACCAGGCCGTTCGACCAGAACACCTTCATGTCGCCGCCGGAGCCGATCATCGAGAGCCGGAATGCGTCCTCGGCGCGGCTGCCGAGCACCAATGCGAGCGTGAACGGCGCAAGCGGGATCCCGATCTTCTTGAAGACGTAACCGACCACGCCGAAGCCCAGCATTAGCCAGATGTCGAACATCGCATTCTGGATCGCATAGGCGCCGATCGCGCAGGACACCACGATCATCGGCGCGACAGCCGCGAACGGCACGCGCAGGATCGAGGCGAAGATCGGCACCGTGGTCAGCACCAGCACCAGGCCGACGACGTTGCCGAGATACATCGACGCGATCAGGCCCCAGACGAAATCCTTGTGCTCGACGAACAGCAGCGGGCCCGGGTTGAGGCCCCACACCATCAGGCCGCCAAGCAGGATCGCCGCGGTCCCCGAACCGGGGATGCCGAGCGCGAGCATCGGCAGCAAGGCCGCGGTGCCCGAGGCGTGGGCCGCGGTCTCCGGCGCGAACACGCCCTCGATGCGGCCCTTGCCAAAACTTTCCTGATCCTTGGCGAAACGCTTGGCAAGGTTATAGCCCATGAAGGACGCCGCGATCGCGCCGCCCGGCGTGATCCCGAGCCAGCAGCCGATCACGGACGAACGCAGCAGCGTCACCCAGTACTTCGGCAGGTCCCTCCACACCGACAGCACGACGCGCAGGCTGATACTGGCGGCGTGTCCGCGCAGCGCCAGGCGCTCTTCCATCGTGAGCAGGATCTCGCTGATGCCGAACAGGCCGATCACCGCGACCAGGAAGTTGATGCCGCGCAACAGCTCGGCGGAGCCGAAGGTCATGCGCAGCTGGCCCGACACCGTATCCATGCCGACGCCGGCGAGCAGCAGCCCGAGCGACATCGAAATCACGGTCTTGTGCTTGGCTTCGCGGCCGAGGCCGACGAACGAGCAGAAGGTCAGCAGATAGACGGCGAAGAATTCCGGCGGGCCGAACTTCAGCGCGAACGACGAGATCATGGGCGCCAGGAAGGTGATCAAGAGCACCGCGACCAGCGACCCGATGAACGACGAGGTGAACGCCGCGGTGAGCGCTTCGGCCGCCCTGCCCTGCTGCGCCATCGGATAGCCGTCGAAGGTGGTCGCGACCGACCAGGCCTCGCCCGGGATGTTGAACAGGATCGAGGTGATGGCGCCGCCGAACAGCGCGCCCCAATAGATGCAGGACAGCATCACGATGGCGGACGTCGGATCCATCGTGAAGGTCAAAGGCAGCAGGATCGCGACGCCGTTGGGGCCGCCAAGTCCGGGCAGCACGCCGACAAAGATGCCGAGCACGAGGCCGACCATCATCAACAGCAGCGTCTTCCACGTCAGCAGGACGGCAAAGCCGTGCAGCAGAAGACCGAAGGCTTCCATGTCTCGAAATCCTGTCGGTTAGCTCAGTAACCGAAGGCCGCTTCGAGCGGGCCCTTCGGCATGATGACGTCAAATGCGATGTCGAAGGTCACGAACATCGCGGCGGTGAAGACGAAGGCCGTGAGCAGCGATTTCCACAGCGCGATCTTGCCGACCAGGCGCATGAAGCCCGCGATCAGGAGAAAGCTCGCGACATAGAGGCCGAGATATTGGGTGGCGAGGCAGAACAGGAAGGTCGGCACGAACACCGCCATCACCCGGCGAAGCTGGGCGCGGGTGACGAAGGTCTCGGCGGCTTCCCGGCGCGAGACGAAGGCGACGCCGAGGCCGTAGAGACTGGCGGCGCCGAGAATCACCGAGAGATAGAATGGAAAATAACCCGGCTGCGGCCCGGTCGAATCCCACGATGCGCCGGTCCGCCAATTGTCCCAGCCGAGCACAAGTGCGAGCGCGAGCAGCAGCAGCGAGACGATGACATCGACCGCGCCGGTAGAGACGACGGCGGGCGAGTTCTCTTCAGGCGCGGTCGGATCGTCGACGACGATCTCAAGTTCGGTGTTGGACATGGACTGGACGGTCTGGGTTGCGAGGGCAACGATTGGGATAGCGTGCTGAACCAATCACCGTCAATGCAGCCTTCAGCTAAGCAGTGGAACGTTCGGGAAATGCGCTCGCAAGCGCAGCACGGTCAGCGCCGAGGACGCCGCGCTCGGTGATCAATCCGGTCACCAGCCGCGCCGGCGTGACGTCGAAGCCGAAATTGGCGACGGACGAGCCGTCCGGAACCACGCGCACGGTCTCGATCCGTCCATCCGCCGTGCGCCCGGTGAGGTGCGTCACCTCGGCGGCCGCACGCTGCTCGATCGGAATCTGCCTGACGCCATCGTCGATACTAAAGTCGATGGTCGGCGACGGCAGCGCAACGTAGAACGGCACGCCGTTGTCATGCGCGGCGAGCGCTTTCAGATAGGTCCCGATCTTGTTGCAGACGTCGCCATTGGCTGCGACGCGGTCAGTCCCGACGATCGCAAGATCAACCATGCGGTGCTGCATCAGATGGCCGCCGGTGTTGTCGGGGATCACGGTGTGCGGCACGCCGTGGTGACCGAGTTCCCAGGCGGTCAGCGAAGCACCCTGATTGCGCGGCCGGGTCTCGTCGACCCAGACATGGACCGCAATGCCGCGATCATGCGCCTGGTAGATCGGTGACGTCGCCGTCCCCCAATCGACGGTTGCAAGCCAGCCGGCATTGCAATGCGTCAGGACGTTGACCGGCTCGCCCGGCTTCTTGGTCGCGGCGATTTTTTCGATCAGGCCGAGCCCGTGGCGGCCGATCTCGCGGTTGATCTCGACATCTTCGTCGGCGATCTCGCGGGCGCGGGCATAGGCCGCTTCCGCCCGAGCCGACGCAGCGAGCGGCGCGAGCGCGCGCTGCATCTCGTCGATCGCCCACTTTAGATTGATCGCGGTCGGCCGGGTCGCAGCCAGCATCTTGCCGGCCCGGTCGAGCGCCGCATCGGAAGAATCGGCGCGCATCGCGAGCGCCATGCCATAGGCCGCGGTGGCACCGATCAGCGGCGCGCCGCGCACCAGCATCGAGCTGATCGCCTCGCCGGCCTCCTCAGCCGTCGTGATCTTTGCAATGATGAACTCATGCGGCAGCCGTCGTTGATCGATCGCGCCGACGGACCAGCCGTCGGGCTCCAGCCAGATACTGCGAAAATGGCGCCCGTCGACTTTCATGCGCGTAGCACCCTTCCGGCGACGGCATCAAGCTTCGCAAGCAGCTGCGGATCGCGTGCCGTGGGCGCGGTGATCAGTGCGGTGTCCAGCGCGCGATCCGAGCCGATCGGACACGGCTCATGCTCGCGCGGGAAATCCCGCGCCAGGCGCGCGACCAGCGCCTTGGCCTTCTCGGCGTTCGAATTCAGCACGCGGATGATATCCTGCACCGTCACGGCATCATGCGCTGGATGCCAGCAGTCGAAATCGGTGACCATCGCTACGCTGGCGTAGCAGATCTCGGCCTCGCGGGCGAGCTTGGCTTCCGGCATGTTGGTCATGCCGATCACCGAATAGCCCTGCGCCTTGTAGGTCAGGCTTTCGGCGAGCGAGGAGAATTGCGGCCCCTCCATGCAGAGATAGGTGCCGCCGCGCGCGAACGCGATGCGCTCGGCCTCGGCCGCCGCGGCGAGATGCTTGACCAGCAGCGGCGACACCGGGTGCGCCATCGAGACATGCGCGACGCAGCCCTTGCCGAAGAACGAGCTCTCACGCTTGTGGGTGCGATCGACGAACTGGTCGACCAGCACAAAAGTGCCCGGCGGCAGCTCCTCCTTGAACGAACCGCACGCCGACAGCGCGACCAGGTCGGTGACCCCCGCCCGCTTCAGGACATCGATATTGGCGCGATAATTGATGTCGGACGGCGACAGCGCGTGTCCCGGGCCGTGTCGCGGCAGGAACACGATCGGCAATCCCGCCATCTCGCCACGGCGCAACGGCGCCGACGGCTCGCCCCAGGGACTTACGATGGTTTCATCCCGGACATTTTCCAGGCCCGGCAGATCGTAGATGCCGGATCCGCCGATGATCCCCAACACGGCTTTGGTCATGATCGCTCCTCACGGTCCCGCAACGGCGACGGAGGGGTGACCCAGCCCGATCGGGCTCGCCGGCCGTTCGGCCATACTGCGGCGCAATAATCACTGCGCCGCAGCGGCTTGCAAGCCAATTCCGGCGAGAGGGTAAGCAAACCTCGACCGCTATTTCGCGACGAAGCCCGCCGCGTTCATCAGCGAGGCATTGAGCTTGTCGTCATCCTCGAGGAACTCGACCATGTCCTTGCCGGTGAGGAAGATCGGCTTCAAGGCCTGCTTCTCCATGTATTCCTTGTATTCAGCCGTCTGCGTCACCTTCTGGAACAGGTCGACATAGAATGCCTGCTGCTCCTGCGTGACCTTGCCCGGCAGGAACATCGCGCGCAGCATCAGATACTGCACGTCCAGCCCCTCTTCCTTGCAGGTCGGGATATCGTTCCAGGATTGCGTTTCGGTGACCTTGGTCTTGTAGGAGATGCGCTCCTTGTCGAACACGCAAAGCGCGCGAACCTGTCCGGCACGCCAGACTTCGAGGTTCTCGCTGGGATTGTTGACGTTGGACTCGGTGTGGCCGCCGACCAGCTGGGTCGCGGCCTCGCCGCCGGACTTGTAGGGCAGGTAGGAGAATTTCGCGCCGGTCTTCTGCTCCATGAAGACGGTGAGCACGTGATCTTCGCGCTTGGAGCCCGTGCCGCCCATCTTGAACGGCGCGCTCGCAGCCTTCGCGGCCGCGATGAAATCCTTCACAGTCTTGGGACCCGACGCATTGTCCCACAACACGAACTGGTCGAGCGCGATCACCGATACCGGCGTGAGGTCACGCCAGTTGAACGGGATCTTGGCCGACAGCGGCAGCATGTAGATCAGCGAATAGGCGATCAGCACCTTGTTGGGATCGCCCTCGCTGGACTTCATGTACATCAGCGCTTCCGCACCCGACGCGCCGCCCTTCAGCGACACCACCATCGGCTGCTTCATCAGATTGTTCTTCTGGATCGCCGCCTGCATCATCCGCGCCATCTGGTCGGAGGCACCGCCGGCGCCCGCCGCAACCACGATCTCGACCGGCTTGCTCGGCTCCCAGCCGGCGAAGGCCGGCGTGCTCAGCAGCAGCGCCGCGATGGCCGCCGTGGTTTTCACAATCTGTCCCACGTGTTCTTCCTTATCTATTTGTTCGGCTTCGCAAAACCGTCGAGGTGGCGGGTTCGTGTCATTGTGCCGAGAAAGCGAGTGAGTTCAAGCCGCCGAACTGCCGCATGACGTATGACTTTGGAATGAGGCGGGTGTGTCGCTCTGCTGCATCGTTATCAGCCCCGTCATCCTGAGGAGCGCGTAGCGCGTCTCGAAGGATCGACGGCCACCAGCCGGGCCGTGCATCCTTCGAGGCTCGCTCTGCTCGCACCTCAGGATGACGGTGATGGAGCTGGCGCGCGATTTCTCCGATGGTCGTCCCTGCGACAGCAGGGACCCATACTCCGCGGCGGGTGTTGCGAATGGGACTCGTCGTTCCAGCGTCGCACAACAATGAACTTCGGTGGTTATGGGTCCCTGCTTTCGCAGGGACGACACTGAATTTGTGGAGCGATCTGCGAGTCACACATGTGCCGTCTCGCGACACGAATTGCCCGAGAGCCACTCAGGCGACGCACCCCGCCGCCGTTACTTGCCCTTGAAGTTCGGCGTGCGCTTGTTGAGGAAAGCGTCCATGCCCTCGCGGAAATCCTCGCTCATATAGGCGCGCAGGATCAGGTCTTCGCCCTCGTCGCGCGACAGCGTGCGGCGGATGCGGCGCACCGCTTCCTTGGTTACCTCTAACGTGATCGGCGCATGGCCGGCGACGAGTTGCGCGGTCTCGGTGGCACGGCGCTGCAAGGTTGCCACATCGGGGACGACCTCGTTCAACAGCCCGAGCGCCAGTGCTTCGGGCGCCTCGACCAGGCGCGCCTTGAAGATCAGATCCTTGGTCCGCGCCGGACCGATCAGCGAGACCAGCCGCGAGATGTTGGACATCGAGAGGCAGTTGCCGAGCGTGCGCGCGATCGGGAAGCCGATCCGCGTCGCCTCGGTGCCGATGCGGATGTCGCAGCATGCGGCGATGCCGGCGCCGCCGCCGGTGCACGCGCCGGCGATCGCGGCGATCACAGGCACGCGGCACTGTTCGAGCGTTCCCAGCACGCGATCGATCCGCGCCTCATAGTCCAGCGCATCCTGGGCGGTCTTGAACGCCCGGAACTGCGAGATGTCGGTGCCGGAGGCGAACGCCTTGTCGCCCGCGCCGGTCAGGATCAGCGCCTTGATGGAGCGATCCTGATTGATGTTCTCGCAGATGGTGGCCATCTGCTCATACATCGCAAAAGTCAGCGCGTTGCGGGCCTGCGGCCGGTTGAACGTGATGCGCGCGATCCCGTCCGCGACGGAGTAGATCAGGTCTTCGGTCGGTGCGACGGGCGCGTTCATGTCTCGCTCTTTCTGTTCTTTGCGATAAGGTTTCAGGCCAGCCTACTCAAGCAACGGCTTTCGACGCCTGCGATGGGTCGCGTCCCTTGAGGACCTCCATCGCCGCCAGCACACCACCACTGCGATGCGGCACCTTGGCGAGATCAAGACCCATCTCGACGCCGGACAGCGTGCCCATCAGCATCAAATCGTTGAAGTGACCGATATGCCCGATCCGGAACACCTTGCCCTTGACCTTGTTGAGGCCGGTGCCGAGCGACATGTCGAAATTCTCCAGCACCACCTTGCGGAAGTGGTCGGCGTCGTGGCCGTCGGGCACACGTACCGCGGTCAACGCCGGCGAATGCGCGCCCTGCTCCTGGCACTGCGTCTCCAGACCCCAGACCTTGATGGCGGCACGCGTCGCTTCGCTGTGGCGCTTGTGGCGGGCGAACACACTGTCCAGCCCCTCCTCCTCCAGCATCTTCACAGCCTCGCGCAGGCCGAACAGCAGATTGGTGGCGGGCGTATACGGCCAGGTGCCGGCCTTGTTGATGTTGATGACCTCCTGCCAGTCCCAGTAGGAGCGCATCCCCGGATTGGCCTTGGCCACCGCCAGCGCCTTCTCCGACACGGCGTTGAAGCCGAGGCCGGGCGGCAGCATCAGCCCCTTCTGGGAGCCGGCAATGGAGACGTCGATGCCCCAGGCGTCGTGCTCATATTCCAGCGAGCCGAGGCCGGAGATGGTGTCGACCATCAACAGCGCCGGATGCTTCAATGTGTCGAGGATCTTGCGGACGTCGCGCGGATAGGTGACGCAGGCGGTCGAGGTCTCATTATGGACCACGCAGACGGCCTTGATCTTGTGCGCCTTGTCGGCGGCGAGCCTGGCCTCGATCTGCTCGAGGTCGGCACCATGGCGCCAGTCGCCCGGAATGAAATCGACGTCGAGCTTGAACTTGTCGGCGATGCCGTGCCACAGCACGGCGAACTGGCCGGTCTCGCACATCAGGACCTTGTCGCCCGGCTGCAGCGTGTTGACGATCGCGGCCTCCCAGGCGCCGGTCCCCGACGACGGGTAGATGATCACGGGCTGCTTGGTGCGGAACACACGCTGCATCGCAGAAAGCACGGCAAAGCCGATCTCGGCGAATTCGGCACCGCGATGGTCCATGGTCGGCATGTCCATCGCCCGCAGCACCCGGTCCGGCACGTTGGTCGGTCCCGGAATCTGCAGAAAATGCCTTCCAGTATGCACGGTCATGAGCGTCTTTCCCGGTCTTGCCTTGGTCTTGGTAAGCCGCTCGCATATCACTATTCGCCGGGTTTGTCCTAGGCCCGGCGGGGGGCCGTCATGCATATCTGACGGCGCTCCGCCGAAGCCGGCAGCCGCTCATTCGGCGGCCACCACCTTCCCCGTGGCCGCCAGTTCGCTCGCCTCCTCGAACGGCCGCTCGGGGTGCATCAGGAACGCCGAGAAACCACCAAGCAGCAGCAGGCCCATCGACATCAGGAACGGCAGGTACCAGTTTCCGGTGGCGTCGATGACGAAACCGGCAACCAGCGGCGAGACGATCGCCGCCAAAGCCGAGCCGCTGTTCATGATTCCCGCGGCGGTGCCGGAATATTTCGCCGCGATGTCCATCGGGATCGACCACATCGGGCCGATCACGAGCTCGGCGCAGAAGAAGCCGGCCGACAGGCAGATCGCGACCACCGTGATGTCGTGCACGAACAGGATCGGCATCAGCGAGAGCAGCGCGCCGGCGAAACCCACGACAGTCACGCTGAGTCGCGCCAGCCGCACATTGCCCGTGCGTTCGAGGATGCGATCAGAGATCACGCCGCCGACGCTGTCGCCGACGACGCCGGCAAAGAACACGCCGGATGCGAACAGCGCCGAGTTCTTCAGATCGAGGCTGTAGTTGTTCTTGAAGAACAGCGGCAGCCAGTTGAGGTAGAGCCACAGGCACCAGCCGTAGCAGAAGTACGTCAAGGTCACCGGCCACATCCGCTGCAACAGCGGTCCCCACGGCACCTTCGGCCGCTCGCCTTTCGGCCGCGGCGGCAGGGTCGCAAGCTCGGCCGCGGTGATCGAGCCATGGTCGCCCGGCTCGTTGCGGAAGTACCAGACCCACACAACACCCCAGATCAGGCTGACGATGCCGAGCGCGACGAAGGCGCCGCGCCATGTCAGCCACAGGATCAGGAGCGCAACCACCGGCGGGGTCACCGCGTTGCCGAGCCGTGCGAACGCGTGTGTCAGGCCTTGCGCGAAGCCGCGGCGGTTCGCGGGCGTCCAGTACTGCATGGCGCGCGTCGCGGTCGGGAATGTCGCGCCTTCGCCGAAGCCGAGTGCGAAGCGCGCGACGAACAGCGCGGCGAGACCATGGACGAAGCCGGTCATGATGGTCGCCGCAGCCCAGATCATGCCGCACCAGAACAAGGTCTTGCGCGGCCCGAAGCGATCGCCGACCCAGCCGCCGATCACCTGGAACAGCAGATACGGATAGGCGAAGGCCGAGAACACGATGCCAAGCTCGGTGTTCGACAGACCGAGCTCCTTCTGGATCTCGCTGGCCGCGGTGCCGATGTTGACGCGGTCCACATAGGTGATGAAATACATCACGCAGAGCATGGCCAACACGACATGGGTGGCCTTGAACCGAAGCCTCATATCCTTCCCCTCCCTGATCCGCGATTTTTCTGTGCCGTTGGCGTGCGGGATGCCGTTGGTCGGCGCTTAAGTGCTGACCACCTTCAGATGCGACGACGCGTTGCGTTGATCGCGCTGCTCGAGCAGCCGCATCGCTGCCTCGACGCCGCCCGAGCGGTGCGGCACGCCGGCGACCGACAGCCCCATCTCGACACCGGTGAGCGCGCCCAGCAGCGTCAGCTCGTTGCACTCGCCGAGATGGCCGATGCGGAACACCTTGCCGGCGACCTTCGACAGGCCGGCACCGAGCGACATGTTGAAATTGTCGAGCACCGCCTTGCGGAACGCATCGGCATCATGGCCGGGCGGCATCATCACCGCGGTCAGCACCGGCGAGAACTCCGACGGCTCCTGACAGAGATTCTCGAGCCCCCATTGATTGACGGCGGCCCGCGTCGCGGCGGCGAGCCGCCGATGGCGCGCGAACACGTTGTCGAGCCCCTCTTCCAGCAGCATCGCGATCGCCTCGCGCAGCCCGTAGAGCAGGTTCGTCGCCGGCGTGTAGGGGAAGAAGCCCTTGGCATTCGGCTTCAGCATCTCCTCCCAATCGAAATAAGAGCGCGGCATCTTGTTGGTGCGGGAGGCGGCGCGGGCCTTCTCCGAAATGGCGTTGAAGCCGAGACCGGGCGGCAGCATAAAACCCTTCTGCGAGCAGCTGACGCTGACATCGACCTTCCACTCGTCGTGCCGGTAATCGACGGAGCCGAGCGAGGAAATGGTGTCGACCATCAGGAGCGCCGGATGCGCGGTGCGGTCGATGGCGGCACGGATGTCGGCGATCCGGCTGGTCGCGCCGGTCGAGGTCTCGTTGTGAACGACCATCACCGCCTTGATGCTGTGCGCGGTGTCCGCGGCAAGCCTTGCTTCGATCAACGCAGGATCGGCGCCGCGCCGCCAATCGCCGGCAATGAAGTCGACCTCGATGCCGAAGCGGCCGGCGAGCTGCCGCCACAGCGTGGCGAAGTGGCCGGTCTCGACCATCAGGACCTTGTCGCCGGGCGACAGCGTGTTGACGATCGCGGCTTCCCAGGCGCCGGTGCCCGACGACGGGAAGATCACCACCGGGCCTGCGGTCTGGAAGATCTTGCCGCTGCCCTCGAGCACGGTGCGGCCAAGCTCGGCGAACTCGGCGCTGCGGTGGTCGATGACCGGCATGTCCATCGCGCGAAGAATGCGATCCGGAACGGGGCTCGGCCCCGGAATCTGCAGAAAATGGCGTCCTTGATGCATGAGAACCTCCCAATCGCCGGATTTCGGCTCCTTGGTTGACCATTTTGCATTCATTTTTTGTATTATCAATCGAATTTTGGTATTCGATTGTGGAGATCGACGCAGCCGCGCCGGCAAATTATTGTTCAGAATATGAAATCTGCGATTCCCGAGACCGGGGTTCCGATCACCCAACCCGCCGCCGGCAACGGCAGCGACCGCCAGGAGGTTTCGCTTCACGGCGAGATCCTGCTGCGGCTTCGCGACTATGTGGTGGAAGGCAACATTCCCGAGGGCGGGCGCGTTCCGGAACGCCAGCTGTGCGAAATGCTGGGGATCTCCAGGACGCCGCTGCGGGAGGCACTCAAGGTGCTGGCCGCCGAGGGTCTGATCGAGCTATTGCCCAATCGCGGCGCGCGGGTGCGCCAGCTCAGCCAGCGCGACCTCGAGGAACTGTTCGACGTCATGGCCGGGCTGGAGAGCCTCGCCGGACGGCTGGCATGCGAGAGCATCACCGACGAGGAAATCGCGGCGATCGAGCGGCTGCACTACGAGATGTACGGCCACTATCTGCACCGCGACATGCACGGCTATTTCCAGACCAACCAGCAGATCCACGAGAGCATCGTCGCGGCTGCGCGCAACGAGACGCTGAAGACGACCTACGCCAACTTCGCGGGCCGGATCCGGCGTGTACGCTACTCCGCCAATTTCGCCCGCAAGCGGCAGCGCTGGGCCGAGGCGATGCGCGAGCACGAGGCGATCCTCGATGCGCTGCGCCGCCGCGCCGGAAGCGAGCTCAGCGACATCCTGTTTGCCCATCTGCGCAACAAGCGAGGCGCCGCCCTCGAGCACCTCGCCGAGGGGCCGGACGCCGCCCCAGAGGCGACGCCCCAGAGCAGCTAGTTGCTCATTTTGAATTCATAATGTAATTCTCGGCGCAATCGAATGAATAATCCCCGGGCAATATGGATTGCGCCGCGGATCACATCGGATCTGGGATGAAGAACGCCTCCTCGCTCGAACAGCGCCTGCGGTCCGACCTGACCGGCGACGTGTTTTTCGATGCCTTCAACCGCGGCCGCTACGCGACCGATGCCTCGTTCTACCAGATCATGCCGGCCGGCGTGGTGGTGCCGCGAACCGTCGACGAGGCGCTGCGGACGCTTGCGATCGTCCGCGACGCCGGGCGGATCGTGACCCCGCGCGGCGGCGGCACCTCGCAATGCGGCCAGACCGTCAACGACGGCATCGTGGTCGACCTCTCCAAGTACCTGAACCGAATATTGTCGCTCGATGTCGAGAACCGGACCTGTGTGGTCGAGCCCGGCATCGTGCTCGACGATCTCAACCGTCAGCTTAGGAAGCACGGGCTGTGGTTTCCGGTCGACGTCTCGACTGCGTCGCGCGCCACGATCGGCGGCATGGCCGGCAACAATTCCTGCGGCGGCCGCTCGTTGCGCTACGGCACCATGCGCGACAACACGCTGTCGATGGATGCGGCACTCGCCGACGGCACGCTGCTGCATTTCGGCGAGGTGCCGCGCGACCTGACGCGGATCAATGCTGCCGACAGTGGTGAGAGGCTGTTCCGCGACATGCTCGATCTCGGCGAGCGCGAGGCGGCCGAGATCGCGGACAAATTCCCCAAGGTGCAGCGCCGGGTCGGCGGCTATAACCTCGACGCGCTGGTGCCGCGCAACGCGCCGAACAACATGGCGCATCTTCTGGTCGGCTCGGAAGGCACCCTCGCCTTCACGACGCAGGTCGAACTGAAGCTGTGGCCTGTGATCCGCAACAAGGCGCTCGGCGTCTGCCATTTCGGCAGCTTCTACGAGGCGATGGATGCCGCCCAGCATCTGGTGAAGCTGCGGCCGATCGCTGTCGAGCTGGTCGATCGCACCATGATCGCGCTCGGCCGCGAGATCGCGATGTTCCAGCCGATCATTTCCGCGGCGGTGCGCGGCGATCCGGACGCGATCCTGGTGGTCGAGTTCGCCGAGGAAGACCAGGCCGACAACCTCGCCCGCCTGAAGCAGCTCGGCGAGCTGATGGGCGACCTCGGTTTCGGCTGGGACAAGCCGCAGCGCAAATGGGGCGGCGTGGTCGAGATCGTCGAGCCCGCGCTGCAATCCGGCATCGCCGATTTCCGCGCGGCCGGGCTCAACGTCATGATGTCGATGAAGCAGGAGGGCAAGCCGGTCTCGTTCGTCGAGGATTGCGCGGTGCCGCTGCCGCATCTTGCCGACTACACCGAACGGCTCAATGCCGTGTTCGCCAAACACGGCACCCGCGGCACAATGTATGCGCACGCCTCCGAAGGCTGCCTGCATGTGCGCCCGGTGCTCAACCTCAAGCTCGAGAAGGACGTCAAGGCAATGCGCGCCATTGCCGAGGAAGCCTTCGCGATGGTGCGCGAATACAAGGGCTCGCATTCCGGCGAGCACGGCGACGGCCTGGTGCGCTCGGAATTCCACGAGACCATGTTCGGCGCGCGCATCGTGGCGGATTTCCGCGAGGTCAAGCAGCGCTTCGATCCCACCAATACGCTCAACCCGGGCAAGATCGTCGATCCGCCCAGGATGGACGACCGCTCGCTGTTTCGTTTTTCGCCGGACTATCGGGTCGGCGAATTCAAGACGGCGCTGGACTGGTCGGCCTATCCCGGCGCCGGCGGCGGTTTCCAGGGCGCCGTCGAGATGTGCAACAACAACGGCGCCTGCCGCAAGCTCGAAGGCGGCGTGATGTGCCCGTCCTATCGCGCGACGCGCAACGAGAAGGACGTTACCCGCGGCCGGGCCAACACGCTGCGGCTGGCGATCTCGGGCCAGCTCGGTGCGGGCGCGCTCGCCTCCGACGAGATGATGGAGACGCTGAAACTCTGCGTCTCCTGCAAGGCCTGCCGCCATGAATGCCCGACCGGCGTCGACATGGCCAAGATGAAGATCGAGGTGCTGGCCGCCCGCGCCGCGACGCACGGCCTGTCGCTGCGCGACCGGCTGGTCGGCTATCTGCCGCGCTATGTCGATCTCGCCTCGCGCTTTGCGCCGCTCGCGAACTGGCGCAACAAGAGCCCGCTGCTGCGCGCGCTGTTCGAGAAGCTCGCCGGCATCAGCGCCAAACGCGCGCTCCCGGAATTTCGCCGCGACACCTTCCGGCCGGACGCCGAGGTGCTGGGTCCACGCGACGGGCGCGAAGTCGTGCTGTTCGCCGATACGTTCAACCGCGGCTACGAACGGGAGAATCTCGACGCCGCGGTCGAGGTCCTGGTCGCCGGCGGCTATCGCGTCCATCTGCCCAAACCATCGGATGGCGGCCGCCCGCCGTGCTGCGGCCGGACGTTCCTGTCGGCCGGCCTCGTCGAGCAGGCCCGCGCCGAGCTCGACCGCCTGGTTGCGACCTACGCGCCGTTCGCGGCGCGCGGCGTGCCGATCATCGGCCTGGAGCCGAGCTGCCTGCTGACCCTGCGCGACGAGCTGCTGTCGCTGCGTTCGGATGACGCCGCGAAGACCGTCAGCGCCCACGCTTTGCTGTTCGAGGAATTCCTGGTGCGCGAGGCCGAAGCCGGACGCCTCGCCCTGCCGCTTGGCGCCGTCGCCAGCAAGGCCGTCGTACACGGTCATTGTCACCAAAAATCCTTCGGCGCGTTCAAGCCGGTGGAGAAGGTGCTGCGCCTTGTGCCCGGCCTCGACGTCACGACCATCGAGTCGAGCTGCTGCGGCATGGCCGGCGCGTTCGGCTATGGCGCGGACACCTATCAGGCCTCGATCGAGATGGCCGAGCTGTCGCTGCTGCCCGCGGTTCGCAGCGCCGATCCGGACACGCTGATCGTGGCCGACGGCACCTCCTGCCGGCACCAGATCAAGGACGGCAGCGGGCGCACGCCGCTGCATGTCGCCAGCGTATTGGCGATGAGCCTGAAACGTGCGACATCGAAATCCGACCAATCATTGCCGACAAAGGAAAAGGCCCATGGCTGAGCTCACTCTCGACATTGCCCGCAAGATTCTGGATGCCGCGCTCGCCAAGGGCGTCGAGAAGAAGCTGAAGCCGCTGGTGGTCACCATCCTCGACGCGCGCGGCGCCGTGAAGGTGACGGCGGCGCAGGACGGCACCAGCCTGATGCGGGCCGAGATCGCCCACGGCAAGGCCTATGGCGCGCTGGCGCTCGGGATGGGATCGCGGGCGCTGTATCAGCGCGCGCAGGAGCAGGCCTATTTCATCGACAGTGTAAACACGCTAGCGCAGGGCCGGCTGGTGCCGGTCCCGGGCGGCGTGCTGATCATGGACGGAGCCACCCTGCTCGGCGCCGTCGGCGTCAGCGGCGACACCTCCGACAATGACGAGATCTGCGCCGTAGCCGGCATCGAAGCCGCCGGCCTGAAGGCCAACGCGGGCTAGCGTGCAACGGGCATCGCGCTCCCTCACCCCGTTCTCCCGGGGAGAGGGTGCGAGGCGCGCTCGCGCGATTTCGGTATTATAGAATAATGCCGCTGATTTGCCCGACGTGTCAAGTTGCCGTGTCGAACGCCCACAGTCGCCCAGCTACTGTGCATGGGGTTGTTTTCGATATTTTGGCGGTGTGCCCTCCCCGCACGCGGGGCGAGGTGAAGCAGAGGCCACCGTTCAGCGCCCGGTCCAGGTCGGCTTGCGCTTCTCGCCGAACGCCTTGAGGCCTTCCTTGGCGTCCTCGGTCATCGCGAGCAGCGCGATCTGGCTTTCGGTGTAGGCGATGCTTTCGTCGAACGACATCGACGCGATCGCCCGCATCGCGTATTTGCCGCGACGGATCGCCGTCGGCGACTTGTCGACGATGCGGCTGATCAGCCAGTCGACCTTGGCGTCGAGCTCGGCCGCCGGCACGACGTAGTTGAGCAGACCCGCAGCCTGGGCGGTCTTGGCGTCGAACGGCTCGCCGGTCAGCGCCCATTCGTTGATCAGGCGTGCAGGAGCGATCGATTGCAGCAGGCTCAGCACCTGCATCGGAAACACGCCGACCTTCACCTCCGGCAGGCCGAAGATCACGCCATCGGCGGCCACCGCCATGTCGGTCATGCACAGCAGGCCCATGCCGCCCGCCATGCAGACGCCGCCGACCCGCGCGATCGCGGGCTTGGTCGCGTTCTGCGACAGCCGCAGCAGATCGGCGTAGTCGACATTGGGCCGCGAGAAATCCATCGAGAATGCCGCGCCGCTGTTCTGCAGATCGGCGCCGGCGCAGAACGCCTTGTCGCCCGCGCCCGTCAGCACGATGACGCGCACGTCCTTGTCGTCATGCGCCTCGCGATAGCCCTTGGCGATGCCCGCGATCACGCCGGCATTGAGCGCGTTGCGCTTGTCCGGGCGGTTGATGGTGATCCAGAACGCCTGCCCGCGCTTCTCGAGAAGAACGCTGTTGTCGGTCATGTTTCCTGCCTGTTTTTGCCTGTGCGCTGTTGACAGCGCACATTTGCGGCAGGATCGGCGCCGACTGCAAGCAGGATTTAAGCGGCGGCGGACGCCTTCCTGATCCAGACCTTGTTGTCGTGGAACGCGGCGCCGCCGAGCGGTGCGACGGCCTCCGCCCCGGTCAGCATGTTGATGCCACGCCCGCCGATGTGGGACTTGTTCGGATGGATCGACTCGGCGATCAGCACGCCGCGGCGCACGCCATCGAACAGTTTTGCGGTCAGCGTGGTCTCGCCGCGCGTGTTGCCGAGCGTCACGGCCTCCCCGTCGGCGATCGACAACGCGGCCGCATCATCAGGGTGGATCATCACGGTCGGCGCCCCCTCGCGGGCCTGCGACGACGGCGTCTCGTTGAAGCTGGTGTTGAGGAAGCTGCGCGAGGGCGACGTCGCGAGCCGGAACGGATGCTGCGCATCCGCCTCCTCGATGATGGTCCAGTGGTCGGGCAGCGACGGCATCTTGTCCCACGCGCCCATCAACCCGCCCGCGCCGACCGGGACTTTGCCCCAATCGACCTTGAAGTGGAACTTCTTGTCGGCATGGGCGAAGCCGTCGAGATAATGCGAGGTGCGGAAATCGGGCTGCAGGTCACGCCACAGCTCGGCCTCAAGCGTGTCGATATCGCCGTGCCCGCTCTTCTTCAGCGTCGCATCGATCAGCTGGCGCGGCGTCATGTCGAAACCGGGATGCACGGCATCGAGCCTGCGGCCGAGCCCCTGCAGCACCTCGTGGTTGGAGCGGCATTCGCCGGGCGGATCGATCAGCTTCGGGCCGACCGAGATGTGCTGGTGACCGCCACCGTAATAGAGGTCGTCATGCTCCATGAACATCGTCGCCGGCAGCACGATGTCGGCCATCTGCGCCGTCTCGGTCATGAACTGCTCGTGCACCGCGACGAACAGGTCTTCACGCGCAAATCCCTGGCGCACCAGCGCCTGCTCAGGCGCCACCGTCATCGGATTGGTGTTCTGGATCAGCATTGCCTTGACCGGCCCGCCCCCCTTCAGCGCCTCGGCATCGCCGGTCAGGATTCGGCCGATCTTCGACTGGTCGAGGACCCGCGTGGTCGGATCGATCGCGTCGTGGCCCTCAATGATCGACTCGTCGAAGCGCCAGATGCCGGCATTGTTGAAGAACGCGCCGCCGCCCTCATATTGCCAGGCACCGGTCACCGCGGGAATGCACAGCGCGGCGTGCATCTGCGCGGCGCCGTTGCGGCTGCGGGTGAACCCGTAACCAAGGCGGAAGAACGAGCGCTGGGTCGTCCCGACCAGCCGTGCGAACGCCTCGATCTCCTCGACCGGCACGCCCGAGATCGCTGACGCCCATTGCGGCGTGCGGGTCTTCAGATGCGCTTCCAGCTCGTCCGGGCAATCGGTGTAGCGCACGAGATAGTCGCTATCGGCAAATCCCTCGCGGAACAGTACGTGCATCACGGCGCACGCGAAGGCGCCATCGGTTCCGGGCCGCAGCAGGATC
This sequence comes from Bradyrhizobium sp. B120, assembly GCF_049075665.1. Lineage (NCBI taxonomy): Bacteria > Pseudomonadati > Pseudomonadota > Alphaproteobacteria > Hyphomicrobiales > Nitrobacteraceae > Bradyrhizobium > Bradyrhizobium sp. B120. The sequence goes on from NZ_CP185242.1 coordinate 5,930,115, forward strand.
TTGATGTCGGCCTGCTTCATGGTCTCGTTGTTGTAAACGTCGACCGCCGCAATCTTCGCGCCGCGCTCCTTCCGCGCGCGCGATGCATGCGTCATCACGTTGACCTGGGTGTTCACCGGATTGGTGCCCCAGATCACGACGAGATCAGAGACGCCCATCTCGCGCGGATCGACGCCGGCGATCTTGCCGGTCCCGGCAGCGAAGCCGATGCGCGCGATGGTCGAGCAAATCGTTCCGTAGAAGCGCGAATACTTCTTCACATGCGACAGCCGGTTGAGGCCGTCGCGCATCACGAGCCCCATGGTGCCGGCGTAGTAATAGGGCCAGACCGACTCGGCGCCGAATTCCCGCTCGGCACCGTCGAATCGCGCCGCGATCTCGTCCAGCGCCTCGTCCCAGGAAATCCGCGCGAATTGTCCGGAGCCCTTCGGACCGGTCCGGCGCAGCGGCACCATCAACCGCTCGGCATGATGAATGCGCTCGGCATAGCGCGCGACCTTGGCGCAGACCACGCCGGCCGTGTAGGTCTGCCGTTTCGAACCGCGCACCCTGCCGATCGAGCGTCCCTCGATCACCTCGACGTCGAGCGCACAAGCCGAGGGGCAGTCGTGCGGACAGGTGGAATGGCGGATGTCGATCTTGGCATGCTGGTTCATGCCAAATTGGTAACATCAAAAATCCGCTCCGCCGAGGGGCATTATTGACCCAGTCCGGGCGAAAACCGCGCATATGCTATGCGGCAAACGCCCAAATGCTCGGCCACCGGCCCACTCCGTCCGCTAGACTCGGAAGATGCGGGTGTAGTGGGATTTGATCGATTCCCCTTCCCTCTCCACCGCGGCGGGGTCGTCCTTCATCGTCTTGATGTCCTTCAATGGCTTGCGCCCGGCCTTCTCCTGCGCCTGCGCGTGGACCGACCTGAGGCCGCCGATCTCGACGTTGAGCTGCTGTCCCTCGCGCCCGAGCGCGAACGATTGAAACAGCCTTGCCGCATTGGGATGCGGACAGTCCTTGAAGATCCCGTTGGGGCCGACAATGACCGGTGACCCCTCGGTGGCGTAGACCGGCGCGACCGGGCGGCCCATCTCCTTCAGCTGAAAGATGTTGTACTCGTTGCCGTCGGCCATCACCGCGCGCTCGCCGAGATCGAGCTTCTTCGGTGGATCGGTCGAGGACTGCACCTGCATGATGTTCTGCTTGGCGAGCTGCTCAAAGAAGCTCCAGCCGAGGTCGCGCTGCATCTGATAGGTCGCGGTCATGATGGTGCCGCTATAGCCGGGGTGCCCCTTGACGATCTTGCCCTTCCATTTCGAATCGAGCAGGTCGGCGAAGCTCTTCGGCGCATCCTCGGCCTTCACGAGATTGGTGTTGTAGGCAATGATCGACAGCCAGACCCGGAAGCTTGCGAACTGGCCATCCGGATCGCGATGCTCCTCCGGATAGTATTTCGCGACCTCCTCCGGGACGTAGGGCGCCAGAATGCCATCGCGCTTCCACACGATGAAATGCGCGGCGTCGGAGGAATTGACGACGTCGACCGCGTGAATGTTGCTGGAATATTCCTGGCCGACCCGCTGGAACACACGCTCCGCGCCGGTGCGTTCGACACGCACGGTGATCCCCGCGTACTTCGCCTCGAACGCCTTCGCTAGTTTCTCCGCGACCGGCAGATCGGTCGAGGTGTAATAGACGACCTGTCCCTCTTTCTTCGCCGCCTCGATCAGGATCAGCGTCACCGGTTCCGCAGGTGGCGCGGCGGCGATCACGCGCGTTGAAAAGGCGGACCCAGCCAGCACGGCGCCGGTGCCCTTCAGCAGATCGCGGCGCGACAGCCCAGTTTGTTTCCTCATTTGATTCCCCGCACGCGATGGCGAAGTTTGAGTACACCGTCCTCCCGCCCCATTCCGATGCGCGAAGACGATGTCTGTCGTCGACAGATGCTTCAGGTTGCAGCTAGACTTCTGGTCAAGAAAGAAGACTAAAGTTGGGGGAGACGATCAATGGCGGGCTTTCGGTACGCCTTGATGTGTGTCGCGGCATTGCTGACCGTGTCGATGTCAGGCGGACATGCGGACGCCGAGGATTACCCCGCGCGGCCGGTCAGGATCATCGTGCCCTTCGGTCCCGGCGGTCCGGCCGACGTCGTGGCGCGCCAGATCGGCAGCATCCTGCAACAAGGCCTCGGCCAGCCTTTCGTGGTGGAGAACCGCACCGGCGCCGGCGGCGTGATCGGAACGCTGGAGGTCGCGAAGGCCCCGGCCGATGGCTACACCCTCCTGATGATGTCGAACACCCAGACCGCCAATGAGTCGCTGGTGCCCCAGCGCAAATATGAGCTGATGCGCGACCTGACGCCGATCGCAACCCTGAACAGTTCGGATCTGGTGATCGTGGTCCACCCCACCGTGCCGGCCAGGACGCTGCAGGAGTTCATCGCTCTTGCAAAGGCAGAGCCCGGAAAGCTGAACTACGCCTCGTCGGGTCAGGGCACGCCCTATCACATGGCGGGCGAGTTGTTCAACGCCATGGCCGGGATCAACATCGTGCACGTGCCCTACCGCAACAGCGGCGAGGCCCGCAGCGGCGTCATCGGTGGCCAGGTCCAGATGATGATCGACGCCGTTCCGGCGATGGCACCGAATGTTGCCGAGAACCAGGTCCGCGCGCTTGCAACAACCGGCAAGTCCCGTTCCGCGGTGCTATCAAACGTTCCGACCGTGACCGAGCAGGGCGTTTCCGGCTATGAGGCGACGATCTGGCTCGGCCTGATGGCACCAGCGGGTACGCCGAAGCCGATCATCGAGAAACTCAACACGGCCGTGAATGCCGCGGTCAGGCGGCCAGAGGTCGAGAAGTTTTGGGCCGAGCAAGGCGCGGTGCCGATGACAATGACGCCGGAAGCCTTCGACAAATTTCTGCGCGCCGATATCGTGAAGTGGGCAGACGTCGTCAAAAGACTCGACAAGACCGAATAGGCACGTAGCGGCCAAGACCGTGGTGACGGAACAGGTGCGAATGAAGACCTTGAACATCCTGAGCGGCGGCGCAGCGCAGGGCCTGGTGCGCAGCCTTGCGCCAGCGTTTGAAGCCGAAACCGGCCTCGGCATTGCCGGCGATTTCGGCGCGGTCGGCGCCATGGCCGACAGATTGCGGGCCGGCGTTCCAACCGACATCGTCATCCTGACCGCTGCGCTGATCGCGAAGCTTGCCGACGAAGGGCTGGTCTTGCGCAGCTCGATCGCCGACATCGGCCGCGTTGAAACGGCGCTTGCAGTCCGCGCGGGCGATCCACCGGCGTGCACTGATGACGCCGCCGGCCTGCGCGCCGTGTTGCTCGCCGCGGACGCGATCTTCGTGCCCGACACCAAGGCATCAACCGCCGGAATTCATGTCGCCAAGGTGCTGGCGCAACTCGATATTGCCGACGTCACCGCCGACCGGCTGAGAATCTATCCGAACGGCGCGACGGCGATGCGGCATCTAGCCGAGTCCAGCGACCGGCGGCCGATCGGTTGCACGCAATCCACCGAGATCATCAGCACGCAGGGTGTCGTGCTATCGGGCATCTTGCCGCCGGGATGCGGGCTCGCGACCATGTATACGGCTGCGGTTGCGACGCAAGCATCGGCTGCATCGCAGGCGCAACGCCTGATCGCACTGCTGACGTCACCGGAGGCGTCGGAGGTCCGCAGCAAAGCGGGCTTTGTCGCCTAGCGCGCCAGTTGCGTGAGACCCGTCGCCGAGCGACGCCAGCGCTTCAGCCGAGGACTCGCCGATACCCGAGGCGGCGCCCAGCACCACGGCGGTCTTGCCGGTGAGATCGAATAGCATGCGGTAGTCGGTCAAGTGACCTCCCGGGTTGCGAGCGATGCTCGTTTGCCTTCCATGGCGACTTCATATACTAATATATCAATTTCTGAGAGCAACAATGCCCGCCCGCTCGCCGAAAAAGTCGGAGCTCCGCAACCCCGTCGGCCACCGGCGGACCGGTCGTCCGCGGACCGCAACTGCGGCGGCGCGGATCTATGCCGAGCTGCGCGCTGAACTGGTCTCGCTGAAGCGCCGGCCCGGCGATCCGATCATCGAGGCCGAGATCGCGCGCGCATATGGCGTCAGCCGGACACCGGTGCGGGAAGCCATCCTGCGTCTGTCGGACGAGGGCCTGGTCGAGATCTTCCCGCAGTCGGGCATCTTCGTGTCTCGCATTCCGCTGGCCGCTCTTCCGGAGGCGATTATCGTCCGCAGGTCGCTGGAGGAGACCACGACCCGCATGGCAACCGAGCGCGCCAGCGCCAGCCAGATCCTCAGCCTGCTCGCGATCCTCGAACGCCAACGCGAGGCCGAGATGGCCGCCGACCGCGAAGCATTCCATCAGGCCGACGAGGCCTTTCACGCCGCCATCGCCGAAATTGCCGGACATCCCGGCATCTGGAAGCTGATCCTGCAGGTCAAGGTTCACGTCGACCGTTTCCGGTGGCTGACCTTGCCGCAGCGTGGGCGAATGGCCGAGGTCATCGCCGAGCATGAGGCCGTGATGGCCGCGATCGAGGCCCGCGACCCGGCATCGGCCGGAGCGGCGATGGCGCGGCATCTCGAACGCCTGCTGGCCGATATCTCGGCCACCCAGCACAACAATCCGGAGTTCTTCGACACGCAAAGCCAGCCGGCATGACCGCGGCCGGACTCCGGCCAGGCATTTTTGGGAGGAATGATATGAACCGTACAGATCGATCGCAGCACCGCGGTGCCAGGCTCAACCGTCGCGACGTCATCAAGATCGGCGCCGGCCTTGGCGCGGTCGTTGCGACCTCGGGGCAGACCGCCCTCGCCCAGTCGAAAGCCGTCTTCAAGGCATCGGACGTGCAGCCGCCGGGCTACCCGACCGTGGTCGCGACGGAAAACCTCGGCAAGAAGCTGGCGGCGGCAACCAACGGCCGCCTGTCGCTGCAGATGTTCCCCTCGATGCAACTCGGCGGCGAGAAGGAAACCATCGAGCAGACCCAGATCGGCGCGATCCAGATGCTGCGCGTCAGCGCCGGCTCGATCGGCCCGATCGTCGATGACATCAACGTCGTCAACATGCCCTTCCTGTTCAAGAACATGGCGCATGCCGAGCGGATGATGGATGGCCCGATCGGCCAGGAGCTGCTGGACAAGATCACGGCGAGCCCGAATGCCGGACTGGTCGCACTGTGCTGGATGAATTCCGGCGCACGCAGCCTCTACAACACCAAGCACGCGATCAAGACGATTGCCGACATCAAGGGCCTCAAGTTCCGCGTCATCGGCAATCCGATCTTCATCGACATGATGAACGCGCTGGGCGGCAATGGTGTCGCGATGGGCTACGATCAGGTGTTCAGCGCGTTGCAGACCGGCGTCATCGACGGCGCCGAGAACAATCCCCCAAGCTACGTCTTCAGCAATCACTACACCGCAGCGAAACACTTTTCGCTCACCGAGCACCTGATCGTTCCCGAGCTGCTGGTGTTCTCGAAACGCGCCTGGTCGGCGCTGGCAGCCGATGACCAGACGCTGATCAAGAAGCTTGCCCGCGAGGCGCAGATGGAGGAGCGCGGGCTCTGGAACACCTACGAGCAGCAGGCGATGGAAAAGGCGAAAGCTGCCGGGTGCGAGATCATCGAGATCGCCGACAAGGCGCCATTCCAGAACGCGGTCAAGCCGGTATGGGACAAATACGGCCCGAAATACCAGGACATGATCGGACGTATCCAGTCCGCCTGACGTCACGCCATACGGGAAATCCTCCTCTTACAGGAAACGGACATGGCCGGATCATATCGCCGCGCGATGGACTATTTGTATCTCGCCTGCGTCATCACGGGCTCTGTCGCGCTGATCCTGATTTCAGCCGTCATCCCCTGGGCAGTGTTCACGCGCTATGTCCTGAACAGCGCCGCATCCTGGCCCGAACCGCTCGCGGTGCTGCTCACCATCGTCGTGACGTTCATCGGTGCGGCCGCCGGATATCGGCTCAATCTGCATATGAACGTCGCGTATTTTGCCAACAAGCTGCCTGATCCGCTTCGCAACCTGACCGACCTTGTGGTCCAGCTGCTGATGGGCCTGATCGCACTGTTCATGGTCATCTGGGGCGCTCGGCTCGTCGAGGTGACCTGGTACAACACGATCGCCGACTTCCCGTCGCTTTCGGTCGGCGTCACCTATCTTCCGATTCCGATCGGCGGCGCCTGTCTACTGCTGTTCATCATCGAGCGGATTTTTCTGGGTGCTCCGCCCGATCCGATTGCACCGCACCGCGAATTTTCCGCCGACTGATCGCGAGAGGCCCCGATGGATATCCTCATTCTGCTCGCGACCATGCTGCTGTGCTTTCTGATCGGCATGCCTATCGCCTACTCGCTGGCGATGGCGGCGATCGTCGGCGCCTTGTGGATCGGCATTCCCCTGGAAGCGGTGATGCTGAAGATCTCCGACGGCGTCAGCAAGGTCGCGATGCTGACGATCCCCTTCTTCGTGCTGGCCGGCGCGATCATGGCGGAGGGCGGCATGGCCCGCAGGCTCGTCGCGTTTGCCGACGTGCTGGTTGGACTGACCCGGCTGCGCGGCGGCCTCTCGATCGTCAACGTGCTTGCGACGACATTCCTGAGCGGCATTTCCGGATCGGCGGTCGCCGATACATCCGCGATCGGCTCGGTGATGATCCCGCAGATGGAAAAGAACGGCTATCCGCGCGTGTTCGCGACCAACCTGACGATCACATCGTCGGTGCAGGCCCTTCTGGTGCCGCCGAGCCACAATGCGGTGCTCTACTCGCTGGCGACGGGCGGAACGATTTCGATCAGCGCCCTCTTCATGGCCGGCGTGTTCCCCGGACTGCTGCTCGGCTTCTCGCTGATCATCCTGTGCCTCGCGGTCGCCTATCGCGAGAAGCACCCGCACGGCCAGACCGTGCCTGCCAAGGACGCGATCCGGATCGCCATCGATGCGTCCTGGGGCCTCATCACCCTCGTCATCATCCTTGGCGGCATTCTCGGCGGCATCTTCACCGCAATCGAAGCCGGCGCCGTCGCCTGCATCTGGGCCTTCTTCGTCACCATGTTCATCTATCGCGACTATCGCTGGCGCGACCTGCCGGTGCTTCTGCACCGAACGCTGCGCACCGTCGCGATGGTGATGACGCTGATCGCATGCGCCTCCAGCGTCGGCTACATCATGGCCCTGACGCAGATGCCGGCCAAGATGACCGCCTTCTTCCTGTCGATCTCCGACAACAAGTACGTCATCCTGCTCCTGATCAACGTGCTGCTGCTGGTGCTCGGAACACTGGTCGACATGGCGCCATCGATCCTGATCGCAACGCCGATCCTGTTGCCGGTCATGAAGAACTTCGGCGTCGACCCGGTCCATTTCGGCATGATCATGCTGCTCAATCTCGGCATCGGTCTGTGCCACCCACCGGTCGGAGCAATCCTTTTTGTCGGCTGCGCGGTCGGCAAGGTCACGATCGAGCAAGTCATGCGGAAGATCTGGCCGTTCTATGCGGTGATGTTCTTTGTCCTGATGTGCGTGACCTATCTGCCGGAAATCTCGCTCTGGCTGCCGCGGCAACTCCAGGTGCTGCACTGAGAGCAAGCGGCAGCTTGCGGAACTGCGGCCGTCACCGGAACCCATCGACATCATCGCCAAGGCCCGGGATCAAACCGGTCTGAGCAGATCAACATTGCGCGACACGCACAGCGTGTGACCTTGCGACCGTTCGCCAGCCCCCCTAGGCTCCCCGTCCATAACAAAAAGACCAGGGAGGCGATCGTCATGACCACAAGGCGGGATTTCCTGAAAGCGGGAGCAGCGGCGGCGGGCATCGTGTTCTGCGGCTGCGGGCTCGTCCACAATGCGAATGCGCAGCAATCGCGGCAGAAACTGCCGGTCACCGTCGACGGCAAGCGCATCAGGACGATCGACATTCACTCGCATTGCCACTTCCGCGAGGCCGGCGCGCTGCTCGGCGCCGACGCCGGAAAACTGCAACTGCCGCCGGTCAACGGCGCCGCCGAGGCCTTCGTCGAAATCGACAAGCGCCTCGCTGCGATGGACGCGCAGGCCGTCGATATGGAGGTGCTCTCGATCAATCCGTTCTGGTACGACCGCGATCGCGAGCTTGCCGGGAAGATCGTGAATATCCAGAATGAGAAGCTCGCCGAACTCTGCGCTTCGAAGCCCGACCGGTTCGCAGCCTTCGCCTCGCTGACGCTGCAGGCGCCGGACCTTGCGGTGCAGGAGCTGGAGACGGCGGTGAAGAAGCAGGGGCTGAAGGGCGCCGCGATCGGCGGTGTGGTCGATGGCGTCGAATTCTCCGACCCCAGGTTTCATCCCGTGTGGGCCAAGGCCGAGGAACTCGGCGTCCCCCTGTTCATCCATCCGCAGGGCGTGCCCGAGCTCGGCAAGCGGCTCACCGGCAATGGCTGGCTCGGCAACACCATCGGCAATCCGCTCGAGACCACGATCGCACTGTCCCATTTGATCTTCGAGGGCACGCTCGACCGCTTCCCGGGACTGAGGATCATCGCCGCGCATGGCGGCGGCTATCTCCCCTCCTATGCCGATCGCTCGGACCACCCCTGCCTGGTCGGACCCAAAGGATGCAATCCGCAGATCAAGCTCCAGAAGGCGCCGTCCGAATATCTCAAGCAGATCTACTTCGACTCGCTGGTCTTCACACCCGAAGCGATCCGGCATCTCGCCGCCCAGGTTGGCGCCGGCCAGATTGTGCTGGGAAGCGACTATCCCTATCCATGGCAAATGGCACCGGCCGACCACATCTTCGGCTGCTCATCGCTGAGCGACGACGACAAGGCCAACATTCTCGGCCGGACTGCAGCCAAGCTGCTCGGCGTTGCCGCGTAACGACGGTGCCGACGATCAGTTGGCCTTCACCGTTCGCATCTCATGGCGCGGCAGCGCCGTGGGCGCCGGCTGCGCAATCTTGGTCAATGGATCGACGTCGACGACGTCGGTTCCCACGAACTCCGCTTGCGCCGCGTCCGATATCCATTTCACTGCGGCAGGGTGGCTGACCAGCATCCCGATCAATGCAACGATCACGAGCACCGGCAGAGCGATCAGCTTGATGCTGAAGCTCTCGTAGTTGCTTTCCGGATCCTGCTGCCGGTTGTCGAAAGAGCCCTGCATGGATTCCTCCACAGTGCGAGTGTGCTCCACCGAAGCGTCACTTACCGCAGGGCACGCACGGCCGATGTGAATGGTTTCACAGGCTTTGTTAGGTTCACCGTTTCGTGAAGTGCGGGACTAACCGCGCAGACGGCAGCGACTACTCGCCGTCATCGGCCCCGGCGTCGACCAGCGCCTGAAGCGACTCGGGCTTCAGCACGACGATCGCGCCATGTTCGAGCCTGACCCAACCGCGCGTCGCCCAGGCGCGGAGCTGCTTGTTGATGCTCTCGCGAGTCATCCCGACCATCTCGCTGATCTCCTGCTGGGTGATCGAGATGGTGCGCCCCTGCGGCTTGTGCTTGTCGCTCAGGCGCAGCAGCGCGCTCGCCAGACGGCCCGGTAAATCCTGCAGGATCACCTGCTCGACCTGGTCACTGGTCCAGCGCAATCTTGCGCACAGCAGCTCGATGAACTTCATCGCAAGCGTCGGCTGGCTGCGCACGAACGGAATGAACTCGCGCCGGTCGATGACGAACAGCTCGCAATTGGTGTTGGCGGTGGCATCGGCCGTCCGCGACAAGCCGTCGAGCAGCGCGATCTCGCCGAATATCTCTCCTGCCTCGATCAGGTTCAGGATCGCGTTGCGACCATCCGGCGACGAGATGCTGATTTTCACCGTGCCCGAGATCACCGCGATCAGGCTGGTACCCGGATCGCCCTTGGAGAAGATCGTCGTTCCGCGCTTCAGCGTGGTGTGCTTGGCATAGCGGCAGAGCTGATCGAATGCCTCGGGTTCGAGATCGGCAAAGTAAGGGTGCTTGCGCAGCACCGACAGCTTGTTGTTCGAAAACAACGGCGCGCCGGCAGTTCGTTCTATGGGCGACGCACCGGTCATTGTGATCCAGACTGATTGTGTTGCGTTCAATCGGCGCGCCAGCAGCGCGACACCGACAAGCCATCGATCAATGAAAGTGGAAAGGACTATAACCCCACCGGGGGCCTACAGCAACAAAAGGTCCGAGCCGGTGAAATCGGGCCAGAAGGCATCTAAGGTACAATTTGGAATAAATATGCGGCTAGTTGCAACGCTCAATTGTAGCCGGCGGTTGCCCTCGATCTGGAAAACCCCGCCCATCAGCGGCAATCCCGCCTGGCGAAACCCATCCGTGTGAGGGGTCGACGCCAGCCACTCACAGCAGCTTGCCGTCCGGCCCAAAGAACGGATGCGGCCCGTCAAACTGGCCGATGGGGATCTGGTGCGTGACCAGCTGTCCAAAGTCGGGCCCGGGAAACCATATGTGCAAATGAAATGCAGGCGGTTCCACCTTGAATGAGGGTTCGCGGAGCTGTCCGAGGTCCAGGTCGACCGCATGGTTCGGCGCGGGGCATATTGTCACGGCAATCCCGGCGACGGTGGTCAGCATCGCACGATGGACGTGCCCGCACGCGATCAACCGCACACGCGGGTGACGCCTGACGATGTCTGCCAATGCGTCGGCATTGAAGAGGTCTTGCCGATCCATATGCCAGATGCCGCCCTTGAATGGCGGGTGATGCAGGAAAAGCAGCGCCGGCCGGTCGGCTGCCGTCGCCAGCGCGGCGTCCAGCCATTGCAGCGTGGATGCTTCGAGCATGCCGTGCGGCTTGCCGGCGACGCTTGAATCAAGCAGCAGGAGATCGAGGCCATTCACTTCGATCTTCTGGTCGAGCGGACCTGTTGCGTGAACATAGGGCGCGGCCGGAAACGCTTCGCGCATCCACTGGCGCGAGTCGTGATTGCCGGGAATGCCGGCGAACGGCAGGCGTAGCGGCGCGAGCAATTGCTTGAGATAGTCGTATTCCTCTACCGACGGCGTATCGACGAGGTCGCCCGAGATGACGACGAAATCGGGCGCCGGCTCGAACGCGCTGAGCGCGGCCACGCAGCGTTCAAGCGCCTTCGCGGTGTCGACCCGGCCATAGGCCAGCGTTCCCGGCGGCTTGATGTGGAGGTCGGATATCTGCACGATGAGGACAGGTTTCGACGACATCGATCAATCTCAAGGTTCGGACGGCAGCAGACGAAGCGCGTCGGGCGCGATCGACAGCCCGATTCGATCGCCAGCCTTGGCCAGGATTGTGTTGGGCGCGTCGACATTGAGCGGCTTGCCCGATGCACCACTCACCACAATTCGCTGCCGGTCACCGACGAAGCTGACGGAATCGACCACTCCCGAGAGCACCCCCGCACCGGCGTCCGTCACGCGAATGGTTTCGGGACGGACCATGACGGTCGCGTTCGCAGCTGTCGCGCCACCCTCGATCGGCAATCGTCCGCCGGGCAGGATCAGTATACCGTTCTCGATCGGAGCTTCCACGATGTTCGCAGCTCCGATGAACTCCGCCACGAAGCGGTCCTTCGGTGCGAAGTAGACCTCGCGCGGCGTGCCGATCTGGGCGATCGCACCTTTCCGCATCACGACGATGCGGTCGCCCAATTCCATAGCTTCGGACTGATCATGGGTGACATAGATCGTCGTGATACCGAGTGCTCGCAACAGCCGGTTGAGCTCGCCTCGCAACCGGTCCCGCAAGGCGGCATCGAGCGCGGTCAAGGGCTCGTCGAGCAGCAGTATGCCGGGCCGGATCGCGACGGCACGCGCCAGCGCGACGCGCTGACGTTGGCCGCCCGAAAGCTGGTCGATGCGGCGGTTCTCCAACTCAGTGATATTCGTGAGGGCAACCAGCTCCGCGACGCGTGCGGCACGCTCGTCCCTGGCAACACCCCGGATCTTCAGGCCGTAGGCGATATTGTCCGCCACCGTCATGTTGGGGAACAGGGCGTAGGACTGAAATACCATGCCGACATTACGCCGCTCGATCGGGACCGAGGTCATATCCTTGCCGTCGAACAGCACCTTGCCGCCCGTATCCGGCAGCTCGAGGCCGGCGATGATGCGCAGCATCGTGGTCTTGCCGCATCCGGACGGGCCAAGCAGCACCAGCGTCTCGCCGCGCGCGATATCGAGGGTCGCGGGATCGAGCGCCCGCGTGCCGTCGGCAAAGGTCTTGCCGCACGCCTCGATCCGCACTGCGGCACCGTGCCCGGTCGTATTCATCGCTTGTGATTCCTGTCGGCCAGCAGTTGCATCGCGACCAGCAGCGGAATGATCATCACGAAGAAGATCAGCGTGTAGGCCGAGGCCACTTCGAGCCGCATCGAGGCGTAGCTGTCGGCGAGCCCGATCGGCAGCGTCTTCGTCAACGGCGTATGCAGCATCCAGGTCAGGTTGAACTCGCCGAGCGACAGCGTGACCACCATCAGTGCACCGGCGAGAATTCCCGGTAGCGCGTTCGGCACGATGACATCGCAGAATCGCCGCCATGGCGATGCCCCGAGCGAGGCAGCCCCCTCATCGAGCGTCTTGATGTCCACGGTCGCAAACACCGCCATGACCGAGCGCACCATGAACGGCATGGTGAAGATCACGTGGCCGACCAGGATGAACAGCCAGGAGCGGCGAAAGCCGCCAAAGCTCCCATAGGTGAGCAGCAGTGCAAGCGCGATCGCAAGCCCGGGGATCGCCAGCGGCAAGGTGATGACCTCCTCGACGATGCGGGCAAGCCGACCGCCTCGCGTATGCAGCGCATAGGCCGCGGGGACGCCGGCGAGCAACGTGACGGCAAGTGTCGCGAAGGCGATCACGAAGGAGAGCAGAATGGTGCCGGCATAAAGCTCGCAGACCTGCGCGACCCATTGCAGGGTCACGCCGGATTGGATGCCCCGGAAATAATTCACGGTGACGCCGGCGGAGATCGAAAGTGCTGCGGGCACCACCAGGAATGCCGCAACGAGCAGCGTAAAGATGAACTGGCCGGTGAAGATCAGGCGATCGCGCATGCTTTCACCCGGCCGCTGCGACGGCACTGCCGCTGAACGTGCGGGCGAGCGCAAGGATGAGCCAGGTGATCAGGCCAAGCCCCACCGACAGCGCCGCCGAGGTCGCGAAATTGGCGGCCAGCGTGAACTCGGTGTAGATCAGCATCGGCAGCACGTCGATGTTGGTCGCCAGCGTGAAGGCGGTGCCGAAGGCGCCCATCGCGGTCGCAAACGCGATGGCGCCGGACGCAACGAACGCCGGCGCCAGTGCCGGCAGCACGACATCACGCTGCACTGCCCACGGGCTAGCGCCGAGCGAACGCGCGGCCTCCTCCAAACCGACATCGAGCTTCTGCACCGCTGCCATGATGGTGAGGATCACGCGCGGGATCGAGAAATAGAGATAGCCCAGGAAGAGCCCGTAGATCGAATAGGCGAAAACGAACTTCTCACCGAAGATCCGGTTCGAGAGATCGCCGATCAGCCCTTGCCGACCTGCCAGCAGAATGATCATGAAGCCGACCACCACGCCGGGAAACGCCAATGGAAAGGTCAGCATCGCGATCAGCAGGGCCCGCCCGGGAAAGCGGTGCCGCTGCAGAAACATTCCGGCGATCGTCGCCACGATCAGCGTGACGACCGTGGTTGCCGCCGCCAGCAGCACGGTGTTGATCAGCGTTGCGCGATAGCGGCCTTCGGTCAGGATGGCGAGATATCCGGCAAGCCCGTGCGGGCCTTCGGCGCCCGCCACCACCAGCCGTGCCATCGGCAACAGGAAGAACGCCGTCGTCACGACCGCAAGCGGCAGCAGGCAGAGCCAAACGAATGATTTTTGCGACATCGGAAGAGTGGTACCCTGTCGAAGGGCACCATATTGCCTCAGCGGACTTCGGCGAGATAGCGGTCGACGAAGGCTTTTTGCACGTTTTCCATCTCGCCCCAGTCGACGCTCTTGGCGCGGGCATAGTCGCTGTCGGGGAGGAATTTGCCCTTCACGGAAGCCGGCAGCTCGATCGGGCGGGCCGGACGCAGATAGGCATTGGTCCAGATCGCTTGCCCCTTGTCGGACAAGAGATAGTCCATCACCTTCTTGGCTTTCTCCTTGTCGGGCGCGTTCTTCACGAGACCGACAACATAGGGAAACACCACCGACCCCTCGCAGGGAATCACAAACTCGAAGTTGCCCTTCTCCGAATATTTCGCGCGGTAGGCGTTGAAGTCGTAGTCGAACAGGATCGGCATCTCACCGGAGACGACGCGGGCATATGACGTCTGCTTGGGCACGATCGGATCGTTCTTGCGCAGTTCCTTGAAGAAGGTGATCGCCGGATCGAAATTGGTGGGCGAGCCGCCCAGCGCGAGATTGACAGCGACCGCGCCGACATAACCGACCGCAGCGGACGACGGGTCGAGATAGCCGACCATGCCCTTGTAGTCCGGCTTCAGGAGGTCCTTCCAGCAGGCCGGCACCGGCTTGCCGCCAAGCGCGTCCTTGTTCACGAACAGGCCGAGCGTGCCGGAGTGGATCGTGGTCCAATAGCCGTCCGGATCCTTGAGACCGGCCGGGACCTGATCCCAATGCGCGGGCTTGTAGGGCTCGAGCGCGTCCTGGGCCTTGGCCTTCATGCCGAAGGTCACGCCGAAATATCCGATATCGCCGACCGGATTGCTCTTCTCGGCCAGGATCTGGGCCAGCGCCTGCCCGGAATTCTTGTTGTCATGCGGGATATCGTAATTGAGGTCCGCCTTGATCGCCTTCAGCATCGACGCCCAATCTGCCCATTCCGGCGGGCAGTTGTAGCAGATCACGTCGGCCGCCTTGGCAGATTGCCACGGCGCGATCAGTGTCAGCGCCAGCAACGCAAGGACAAGGCGGATCTTCATGGGAGGCTCCGGTCTGGGAGAGGATGCAATGCGGATTTCAACATCAACGGGGGACCAAGTATAGGCCGCGCATGAAGGTTTTGCGACGCGCTTGCTGCCGTGCAGCAATTGCGACAGCCCTGATGCCGAGGATCGGATGCTCGCGGCAGAGCGTCGTTTCGCGCTAGGCTGAGAGCCAAAACAGGAAGCGCCCATGTACCAGCCGCCCGGCGTCAAGACATCGCTCGATCTTCCCGTCCCCGACCAGATGAAAGCCTGGGTCCTTGGTGATCCCGACCAACTCCTGCTTCGCGAGAAGCCGACGCCGGTCCCGTCGCGCGCCGAAGTGCTGGTGCGCATCGACGCGGTTGCGATCTGCGCCACCGATCTCGAAATCATCCACGCCGGGTCGCCGGCAAGCATTCAAGGCGGCGTGCCCTTCAACAAGAACTTTACGCCGGGTCACGAATACATGGGCACGGTTGCCGCGCTTGGCCCTGATGTCGACGAGTTCAGGATCGGTGAGCGGGTCAGCGTGGAGATCCACGCCGGCTGCGGCCAATGCAAACGCTGCCGCCAGGGCATGTACACATCGTGCCTTAACTATGGAAAGCCGGAGAAGGGTCACCGCGCCAACGGCTTTACGACCGACGGCGGATTCGCCGAATACGCGGTCAATCACATCAATACGCTGGCGCGCGTCCCGGATACCATGAGCGATGCGGAAGCAACGCTCGTGGTGACGGCCGGGACATCGATGTACGGCTTGACGGAATTGGGGGGATTGGTGGCCGGCGAGAGCGTCGTGGTGATCGGCCCAGGGCCGATCGGTCTTCTCGCAGTTGCTGTGGCCAAGGCGCTTGGCGCAAGCCCGGTCATCCTGACCGGCACGCGCAACAAGCGGCTGGCGATCGGCGGGGAATTGGGGGCCGACCGCGTCATCAACATCAACGACGAAGACGTCGTTGAGGTCGTGAAGCAACTAACAGGGGGGATCGGCGCGGACTATGTCGTCGAATGTGCCGGCACCGAAGCGACACTCAACCAGGCCATTCACATGACCAATCGCAGCGGCAAGATCTGCCTGGCCGCCTTCCCGCACGAGGCCGCGACGCTGGACGTTGCGCACCTCGTTCGAAACAACATCTATGCCTACGGCATCCGAGGCGAAGGCCGCAGCGCCACTCACCGCGCGATGGAATTGATGGCAGCGAAGCGGTTCGACGCGACCAAGATCCACACGCACACCTTTCCGCTGGCCGACCTGCCGACGGCGCTGAGATATGCCCGGGACCGCGTTGATGACGCGATCAAGGTCGTCGTCACCAATCGGAAAGCCGAAGCGATCGCAAGCGCTGCGGAATAAGGCCCGTTCAGACCGTTCGCGGAAGCACGATCCTGAGGGCCAGCTCACACCGAGCAGTAGCGCTCCTTGATCTCGTCGTCGGCGAGCAGCGCCTGCGCCGAGGCCTGGTGCACCACCGCTCCCTGGTCCAGCACGTAGGCACGATCGGCGATGCCGAGTGCGAGCTCGACGTTCTGCTCGACCAGCAAAACCGTCGTTCCCTGCGCCTTCATGCTGCTGAACAGCTCGAACATCTCGTCGACCAGGACCGGCATGATGCCCTCCGACGGCTCGTCCAGCATGATCAGGTCGGGCTTTGCGATCATCGCTCGCGCGATCGCCAGCATCTGCTGCTCGCCGCCGGACATCGTGACCGCCTCTTGATCCATGCGCTCAGCCAGCCGGGGGAAGATCGCAGCGATCTCGTCGATCAGCTCGGCTTCCCGCTTCTTCTCCTTCGAGGCAACCAGCCCGAGCCGCAAATTCTCCCGCACGGTCAGTCCCTGCACGATCCGTCGTTCCTCCGGAACGTAGGCTAGTCCCAACGCGAAGCGCACATGCGCCGGCTGGCGCAGCAGCTCCTCACCCTCGAAGGTGACCGAGCCGCGCGCCCGCCCCATCAACCCCATGATCGATTTCAGTGTTGTGGTCTTGCCGGCTCCATTACGGCCAATGAGACAGACGATTTCGCCCCTGTTTACCTCGAGGCTGATGTCCTGCAACGCGTGGCTGGCGCCATACCAGGCATTGAGCTTGCTGACCTGCAGCATCGCGTCAGTGCTCCCGCTGACCGAGATAGACACGCTTCACCGCCTCGTTTTGCCGGACCTCCTGTGGCGTTCCCTCGGCAAGCAATTCTCCGTGGTGCAGCACGAGGATGCGATCGCTGATCCCCAGCACCAGTTTCATCTTGTGCTCGACAAGGATGACCGTACGCTCCTTGGCGAGTTTCACGATCAGATCCATCATGGTCCGGGTTTCTTCCGGGCTCATGCCGGCCGTCGGCTCGTCCAGCAGCAGCAAACGGGGCTGGCTGGCAAGCGCCATGCCGATCTCCAGTGCCCGCTGCTCACCATGGGCCAGCGTCTTGGCCGCACGTTCCCGGGATTCCCACAGCCCGACGAGCGCCAGCAATTCGTCCGCCCGCTCGACAAGCTCGGTCAGGCGCGCACGGGGACGCCAGATGTCGTATCGCGACACCAGCGCCTGCAGGCCAACGCGGATGTTCTCTCGTGTCGTAAGCTGCGGAAACACGCTGGTGATCTGGAAGGATTTCGCGATCCCCATATGTGCAAAGCGGTGTTGCGGCAGACCGGTGACATCCTTGCCCTCGAACTCTACACTGCCCTTCGTCGGCGGAAAGGCGCCGCACAGCAGGTTGAAGTAGGTGCTCTTTCCAGCCCCGTTCGGACCAATAATGGAGGTGATCGCTCCTCTGGAAAACTCGGCCGAGATATTGTTGAGCGCGACAAACTTCCCGAACGTCTTGCCGACGCCCCTCGTGCGCAGAATGATTTCTCCTGCGTGGCCTTCTGCGGCGCTCATCGTCTGCCCCGCGCGATCAGCGTGCCCCAGATGCCAGCCGGGAAGAACAGCACGCATGCAATGAAGATGGCTCCAACGATCAGTTGCCAGTGAACGGTCCACACCGAGACCACATTCTCCAGGACCAGGAAGACCGCAGCACCAATCATCGGCCCGAAGAACGTCCCCATACCGCCCAAGAGAGCGATCATCACGACCAGGCCCGAGGTCTCGTAATGCAGGATTTCGATCGGAACGATCGACAAATGCAGGGCCTGCAACGCACCCGCAAGGCCGCAGAAACCGCCGGACAGGACGAAGGTCAGCAATCGCGTCAGGGTCACGTCGTAGCCGGACGCGCGTGCACGCATCTCGTTCTCGCGCACCGCTTCAATCACGGCACCAAAGGGTGATGCCAGAATGCGTGACATCACAAAGAATGCGGCGATCACAAAAGCCGCGATGACGTAGTAGCGGGTCATCGGATTGATAAAATCGATCCGCAGGCCGAACAGATCGATGATGCGGAGGTTGATGCCGCGAAGGCCGTTCTCGCCGCCCGTCAAGTCAACCGCCTGGTAGAAAAGATAGTAGACGCACTGCGACAACGCCATTGTCACCATGGCGAAGTAGATGCCGCGGGTCCTGATCGCGAGCACGCCGATCAAGAGCGCCATCAACAATCCGCCGGCAACCCCGGCGGCAATGGCCGCATACCACGGCCAGCCGAAGTGCACGATGGCGATACCACAGAGGTAGGCGCCGGTCCCGAACAGCGCCGCATGACCGAACGACAACAGACCCAGATATCCAAACACGAGGTTGAAACCGAGGGCGTACAAGCCATAGATCAGGATATTCACGGCCAGGGCCGTGAACGGCATCACCAGCGGGAAAACCAGGATGACCGCCGCGACAATGCTGGCACGATGCCGCGTTGCGAACTCGTACCAACTGCCCGTCCCGGCACCCGGCTGTTTGATCGATTGAGTGGTTTCGGTCATGCCGGGCTCAGCTCATCAATCCGGCGCGGCCGAAGAAGCCCTGGGGACGAACGATCAGAACGACCGCCATCAAGGCAAAGATCGAAACCTTGGCCATCTCGGGTGCGAACAACGAGGTCATGCTGACCACCACACCGACCAGGAGGCCTGCCAGGACGGCGCCGCCGATCGACCCCATCCCTCCTACGACGGTCACAACGAAGGCTTCGGCGAGAATTGTGCCGCCCATCTCCGGAATGACGCCTTGAAGCGGCGCGGCCAACAGGCCGGCAAAGCCCGCGATCGCAGTACCGATCCCGAACACGATCAACCACACCTTGGAAACATCGACCCCGAGAACACGGACGATCTGCGGATCGCGCGCCCCGGCACGGATAATCAGTCCGAAGCTGGTCTTCTCCAGAAACAGCCAGAGCGCAAGCAGCACGACGGCCGTCGCGCCTATCACGAACAGGCGGTAGAGCGGAAAATAGCCGACACCAATATCGACGGCGCCTTGCAGAACCTCGGGCGTGTCGAAAGGATAGCCGGTCTTGCCAAAGGCGATGCGCACGCATTCGACCATCACGTAGCTGAGCCCGAAGGTCAGCAGCAGCGGATAGTCGATGCCGCGACCGTAAAGCGGCCGGATCAGCACGCGCTCGACGGCAAGGCCGAACAGTCCGATTGCGATCGGCACCGCCACGAGGCAGATCCAGAAATTGCCCCCGATCGAGATCAGATAGAGCCCGACATAAGCGCCAACCATGTAGAACGCGCCATGGGCGAAGTTGACAACCGTCAACATCCCGAAGATCAGCGAGAGGCCGATCGCAAACAGCACATAGATGGCGCCGAGCGCCAACCCGGCAAACAGTTGCAGCGCAATCAGGTCAAAGCTCAGGCCCGCCATTTGTCCCCCTCAGCACGGCGCGCACCGCCCCGCGGCGCGTGCCGTCGCACGAGCTCAACTCTTGTGACCGAGCGCTTCGCAGGTGCGCAGGTTCTTCTCGTTGGGCTCTTCGGTCGACAGAACCTCGAACACGTCGGACTCGTTCCTCAGGTCCTTGGATTTCGACTTGATCACGAGCACCGATTGCACCGACTGGTGGTCGCATTTGCGATAATATTGCGGCCCCTTGTAGTCGTCGTACTTCAGAGCTTCCAATGCAGCGACGACCTTGTCGGTCTCGGCGCTGCCGGCGCCCTTGACCGCCTCGAGCACGGTCCGAACACCGCCATAACCGAGCGCACCGTAGTCGGTCGGCAGCTTGCCATCGTACATCTTGCGGAACGCATCGTTGAACGCCTTGGTCGAGGCGAATTTGTCCTCGATACCCCAGTAGAAGGAGCAGCCGCCGACGACGCCTTCGAATGCCTGGGGGCCAGCCGCGACGCGGCTGGCATGCGAGAGCAGCGGCGCGATGATCTGGATCGACTTCTTGATGCCAAAGTCGGTCGCCTGCTTCAGCGCGATCTGCTGGTCGCGGCCGAAATTGCTGATGCACAGAATATCGGGTTTCAGCGCCTGGAGACGCGGCAGCAGGGTCGAGAAGTCGGTCGTTCCCAGCGGATGGCGGATGTCGCCGAGGTTCTCGACGTTGAACTCCTTGCCGACCTCGAGGAAACCGCGAACCATCTCGTGACCGTAGGCGTAATCCGCCGTGAGGAATGCGACCTTCTTGCCGAACTTGGCGAAGGCATAGCGGCCGACCGCGCCTGACGTCATGTGCGGGTTCAACGCTTCGTGGAATGTGTATTTGCTGAAGTCGGCCGCTTCGTTGATGGCGTCGGACTGGCTGATCGAATTGAAGATGACGCCGCGCTCTTTGGTGACGTTGTTGATCGCAAGCTGAACCGCGGCCGACAGGCTGCCGACGACGAAGTTCACCTTCTCCTTCTCGACCAGCTCCAATGTCCGCGTTGCCGCCTCACCGGGATTGAGCTTGTCGTCGCGCACGACGAGCTCGGCCTTGCGGCCGTTGAGGCCACCGGCATCATTGAATTGGGCAACGGCGAGCTGCCCCGCCCGCACCTGGTCCTGGGCCTCGGCGCCATACGGACCGGTCAAGGGAACAGGGAAGCCGATCTTGATGGGTGCTTCCTCGGCCTGGAGCAGATTGATCCGAAAAGGCGAGACGGCGAGAGCGGCGCCGGCGCTTGCCGTCGTCAGCAGACGACGCCGCGATATCGATCCAGCTTTGGTGACCTTGCTCGTCATGACTATTCCTCCCCAAGAAATGTCTGTGTTTTGCTTATCGTATTGTCTTTGCCCGGAACGTCTCCACTCAGATTCGTCCCAAGGCCGCCAGGATAACCTGAGGCGCGAGCGGAATCTCGGTAATTGTTGCGCCGAACGGCCGCAGTGCGTCATTGACCGCGTTGGCAACTGCAGCCGCCGCGCCGGCTGTCCCTGCCTCGCCTGCCCCTTTGGCCCCCAGCTCCGATTCCTGTGTCGGAGACACCACGTGGCCGATCTCGATATCGGGCATCTCGCCGGACATCGGGACCAGGTAGTCCGCCATGTTGGCGTTGGTCAGCTGACCGCGCTCGTCATAGATGCATTTCTCGAACAGCGCCGCGCCGAGCCCCTGCACGACCCCGCCCCGGATCTGCTCGTCGACCAGTTGCGGGTTGATGATGGTGCCGCAGTCTTCGACAACCCAATGCTTCAGCAGCGTCACGAACCCGGTCTCGGTATCGACCTCGAGCCAAGAGGCCTGAACCCCGTTGGTGAATGCGAAGGGATACTGGCGCGGCACGAAATGTCGGGTCGCCATCAACTCAGGCTGGATGCCCGGCGGGAGGGTATCCGGCCGAAAATAGACGATCCGTGCCAATTCGCTCAGCTCGATCCGCGACGCGCCGTCGTCGGCACTGACGATGCTGTTATTAACGATATCGAGCCCGGCCGGCGTCGATTGCAGGATGGCCGCGGCGATATCAAGGATATTCTGGCGCAGGGCCTTGGCGGCTTGTAGCGCGGCTTCGCCGCCGATGCCGGCACCGCGCGAGGCCCAAGTGCCGCCGCCATAGGGCGTGTTGTCGGTGTCGCCCAGGATCACCCGGACCCGCTCCATCGAAACGCCCAATACACTGCCCACGATCTGGGCAGTTAGCGATTCCGAGCCCTGCCCCTGCTCCGTGATACTGGTCTGGCAGATCACCGAGCCTTGCGCGTCGAGCCGAACCGCAACACCATCCTGCGACGAGATTTTCGCGCCGCCGACGCCATAGAACGCGGCGCTAGGATTGGTCACCTCGATGAAGCTGGCGATTCCGATACCCCGGTGAATGTTTCTGGCGCGCAATGCCGCTTGCTCGGCACGCAAGGCGTCGTAATCCATCATCTGCAGCAGCTTGGCCAGCGAGGCGTGATGCGAAAGCTGCTCGAATTTCATGCCGGAGGGAGATGCACAGGGATAGGCATCGTCGGCGATCAAGTTGCGCCGGCGGATCTCGACGGGGTCCATGCCGATCCTCGCTGCGGCAAGGTCGACCAGGCCTTCGGTGACCGAACAGGCAATCGGGTGTCCGACCGCCCGGTATTGACACATCACGTTCTTGTTCTGGAAGACGACCCGCGCTCGCGCCCGATAATTCGCCGTGACATACGGCCCGCCGACCAGATTGACCACCTGGTTGGCCTCGATGGCGCTGGTGCGCGGATACATCGAATAGGGCCCGATCCCCGTCAGGTCGTCGATCTCGAAGGCCGTGATGGTGCCGTCCGGCCTGACGCCGATCCGGCCCCTGCATCGATGATCGCGGGCATGAATGTCCGTGTTGAAGCTCTCGACACGGTCGGCCACGAATTTGATCGGCCGCCGTAGCAGCTTGGACAGCGCATAGGTGGCCATTTCGTCGGCGTAGATGTGGACCTTGATGCCGAACGAGCCGCCGACATCCTTGCAGACCACCCGGACCTGCGCTTCCCTTAGTCCGAGATGCAGGGCTGCGATGTTCTGCACCATGTGCGGCGCCTGCGTGCCCTGATAGATCGTGAGCCGCGCCTCGGCGGCATTCCAGTCGGCAACCACAGCCCGCGGTTCAAGCGTCACGCCAGTGTGGCGCCCGAATACGAAGTCGGCCTCGATCACCTCAGAATCCGACAATGCTTGGTCGACATCGCCGGCATCGAGGGTCCGTTCGAAGGCGAGATTGTCACCGAGCGAGGCGTGAATGACCGGCGTTGCCGGATCGAGCGCGGTGCGCATGTCCGTGACCGCCTCGAGCTCTTCATAGTCGACGACAACATGCTCCATGGCGTCTTCGGCTGCCGCACGGCTGGTCGCCACAATCGCCGCGACCGCCTCACCCTGCCAGCAGGCCCGATCGACCGCGATCGCGTGCTGCGGCGCCGACTTCAATCCCTTCAAATGCGAGAGCACGCCGACCCATGGCGTGATGACAGCCTCAAGCTCGCGACCTGTAACAATGGCAATAACGCCTGACATACGCCGTGCCGCATCGGCATCGATCGCCACGATCCTGGCGTGGGCATAGGGCGATCGCAGGAAGACCACATGCGCCATCCGCGGCAATTCCAGGTCACTGACGTATTGTCCGCGGCCTTGCAGCAACCGGTCGAGGTTGGGCCGTGGCACCGTCTTGCCGATATAGGAATTCGGGCGATCGAGCACCGAAAGTGTCTCTGCTGGAGCACGGGTCACCGTCATGCCGGCCGCTCCGCGCGCATCTTGGCGGTCGCCTCGACGGCGTCCACGATGGCTTGATAGCCGGTGCAGCGGCAATAATTGCCGGAGAGATGCTCGCGGATCGCTTGACGATCCGGCACGGGCAGATGCTTCAGCAAGTCCTGCGCCGTCATCAGCATGCCGGGCGTGCAATAGCCGCACTGCAATGCATTGCGTTCGCGAAAGGCCGCCTGAAGGTCGGCGATTTCGCCGCTGTCGGACAGCCCCTCGATGGTCTCGACTGACGCCCCCTGCGCCTGGACCGCCAGCATCAGACAAGAGCGGACGATCTCACCATCGAGCCGGACCGTACAGGCACCGCAAACGCCGTGCTCGCAACCGACATGGGTTCCGGTCAGCTTCAGATTTTCCCTGAGGAAATCAGCGAGATTGAGACGTGGCAATACAAATGCATCAATGGGCTCGCCGTTGACCAGAAGCGAAACCGACACCGGAGTGCTCATCCGGTCATTCCCGCTGCCAGATCGGGTCGCGCGAGCAATGCGGCCACGCAGCGCCGGAGCAATACTGTGGCGAGGTGTCGTCGCATCGCCGGGCTCGCCTGCTGATCTTCCTGCGGATCGAGTTCAGCGGCCAGCGCAGTCGCCGCCTCCGCGAGCAAGGCGGGCGTCACAGATGCATTGATCAGCTTGCCGGCGGCCGCTGCGAGCAGCGGTCGATCGCCAACCGCAAAGAAGCCGAGCCGAAGATCCGAGAACCTGCCACCGGCAACAATAGCGCGCGCGGCGAGACCAACGACGGCGTAGTCACCATGCCGCCGGGCATACTCCTGAAAGAAGAATGTCGAGCCCTGGCCCGCGACTGGCACCTCGATCGCGATAAGCAACTCGTCCGGCGACAGCGCCGTTTCGTAGATGCCCTTGAAAAATTCGGTCGCAGCAATCCGGCGCTCGCCCGTCGGGCCGCGAACAACGATCATGGCGTCAAGCGCGATGACACAAGCCGGCAGCTCCGATGCCGGATCGGCATGCGCAAGGCTACCGCCAATCGTTCCGCGATTGCGAATTGCAGGATGAGCAACGTGGGCAACGGCGTCCCGTAGCAGCGGCGCATGCAGTGCGACGTCTGTCGATCTGAGCAGCTCGACATGCCGCGTCAGCGCGCCAACGACCAGCACGCCTGCCATCACGGCGATGCCACGCAACTCGGCGAGGCCACCGATATCGACCAGGATGTCCGGGGATAAGAGCCGCAGGTTCATGGCCGGCATCAGGCTCTGACCGCCCGACAGAACCTTCGCCTTGTCGCCATGCGCGGCAAGCAACTCCAGCGCATTCACGACGCTGGTCGCGCGGGCGTAGGCGAAAGCCGCAGCTTTCATGTGGACGTGGCCTCCCGGCCCAATTTTGGTTTGCCCGATTAGAGGGCCGCCCCCTTTAAAGGTCAAGTTTGTTTATCGGATGATTATTTGTGCGGCAGGGCTTGTCTTCACCCTGGGAAGGCCGCAGGTTCCTACCAACTAAAGTTCAACGCGCGGGAGGCGGATGATGAAGCTCGGATTCTTTGCGATGCCGATCCATCCTCTCGACAAGGATTGGCGGCAATCGCTCCGGGAGGATCGGGAGGCCTTCCTGCTCGCGGACGAGCTCGGATTCACGGAGGCGTATGTCGGCGAGCATGTCACCGACAAGGCCGAGAACATCACCTCCAGCATCGCGTTCATTGCCTGGCTCGCAGCCGCAACCAGGCAGATCAAGCTTGGAACCGGCACCATCAACATGCCGAACACTCATCCGGCAGCGGTTGCCGCATCCGTCGCCATGCTCGATCACATGCTTGATGGCCGCTTCATACTTGGCATAAGCCCCGGCGGATTGCTGTCTGACGCGGAGGTGTTCGGCAATCTCGATGCCGACCGCAATGCCATGTTCCTGGAGGCGATCAATCAGGTTCTCGATATCTGGGCAGGCAAGCCGCCCTATGATCTGCAGGGCAGATATTGGAATGTCTCGGTCCAGCGAACCCTGATCGAGGACATTGGCCAGGGCTTCATAGCCCGCCCATTGCAAACCCCTCACCCGCCGATTGTAGTGACCGCGGTAGCGCCGTTCTCAAAAGGCGTCACGGAAGCCGCTGCGCGCGGCTGGGATCCGATCTCGGCGAACTTCCTGATGCCCGCCTGGGTGAAGAGCCACTGGCCCAAATACGTCGAGGGTTGCGAGCGTGTGAATCGGGTAGCCGACCCCGCCAATTGGCGCGTTGCCAAGAGCGTGTTCGTGGCGAAGGACGCAGCAACGGCGAAGGCCTATGCCACGTCGCCCGATAGCCCCTACGTGTACTATTATCACCAGTTGTTCACGAAGCTGAAGCGCGGCGGCCGGCTCGAACTGTTCAAGACGAGGCGGGATCAACCAGACTCGGAGGTCACCCTCGAATCGATCTGCGACAAGCTGATCGTCTACGGCACGCCCGAAAGCGTGGCCGATCAGCTGCTGGCATTCCGGGGAGAGATCGGCCCCTTCGGAACCTTGCTCTATGCTGGCAAGGACTGGAAGGATCGCGAGCTTGGTCGTCAATCGATGATACTGATGGCCGAGAAGGTCTTGCCGCGGATCAACACCGCCTGCGGATCATCCGCGTGACCTAAGGAGTTTCGACGTGGCTTTCACTGATCGCATTCCGTACCAGGCTCAGATCGACCGACCGAAACTGACGTTGCCTGATGGCAAGAAACTCGCGGTCTGGGTCATCCTCAACGTCGAGGAATGGCAGATCGGAAATGCGATGCCGCGCACCGTGCTGAGCCCTCCGATGGGCCAGCCCTTGCTGCCCGACGTGCCGAACTGGTCGTGGCATGAATACGGCATGCGCGCCGGCTTCTGGCGGCAATTCAAGGCCCTCACCGATCGAAAGATACCGGTGACGCTGGCCGCGAATGCCAACGTCTGCAACAGCTATCCGCGCGTGGCGTCGGCGGCGCGCGAGGCGGGCTTCGAATTCATGGGGCACGGGTTCGTCCAGGGCCCAATGCACAAGGTCGAGAACCAGGCGGATGCGATCAAGCGTGCTGTCGACACGATCGCCGCATTTACGGGCAAGCCACCGCGATCATGGGAAAGCCCGGGCCTGACCGAGACCGAAGAAACACTCGATCTGCTGCGCCTCAACGGGATCGAATACGTGGCCGATTGGGTGATCGACGATCTTCCTCAGGACATCGCGACACCGCACGGAACTGTGACGACGATTCCCTATTCCGTCGAGACCAACGACATTGTCATTCACGCGTTACAGCACCTGCCCTCGGACCAGTTCCTGACGCGCTGTACCGACCAATTCGATCGGCTGTATCTCGAAGGCGCAGAGAACGCGCGGGTCATGGCAATTTCGGTGCATCCTTACATCACGGGGGTACCACATCGAATCAAATACCTGGAGGCCCTGCTCGACTATGTGATTGGCCATGACGGCGTCGCGCTCATGACGGCGAGCGAGATTGGAGATTGGTATCGGGACCAGATGGCGGCAAGGTAATTCGGCTCAGCCGACGACCTTGATCGGTGCTCCCCGACGCTCGGTCGCGCTCTCGGCCATCCTCTCAAATCCCGCCAGAAAGAGATCCAGCGCATCACTGATCATCTGCGCCTTGTCCTCCAAGACGGGCGCTTCGTAGATGTACTTGCGTACACCATAATAGAAGATGCCGCCGTGAAACACCCAGGCCAGCTCCAGTTCGGCCGCGCTGGGCCTGCTCTGCGTGGCGAGGCCGGCGTCGTGGCGACATTCCCTGACAATGCGGGTCAGGATCTTGTCCTTGACCATGCCAACATACCAACGATTGATATCGAGGCCCTTCAGTCCAGAGTAGAGATAGATTCGCAGCCATTTTCGGTTGAAGATTGCGTCCGTGTAGACTTCGTAAAATTCCAGAAGCCGCACGCGGAGCGGACGCGACCGGTCGGAGAGCAACTTTTCCCAACCGATTTCAAGGGGCTCGAGATAGACCTTGCGGTAGACCTCCTTGATGAGATCGTCCTTGCTCGGAAAGTAGCGATAGAGCAACGGTTGCGTCACACCGAGCCTGCGAGCAAGGGCTCGCGTGCCGCCGCCAAACCCCTCCTCCGCAAAAAGCTCTGTCGCCTTGCTGACGAATTCACTGCGACGATCATCAGCTGATAGTCGCCTCTGCTTGGCACGAGTTCGCTTGACGGGCGCCTTCCGATTCATGATGCGTTGCCGTCATCGTCGGCCAGAAACCGGCCAAAACCTCCCTGCGCGAACAGCAGCGGATTGTTGCGGTTATAGGCGTAGGCCTCCACCGCCCCAAGGAAAATGACATGATCGCCGCCGTAGTAGCGGTTGGCAGCCCGGCATTGGAAATTTGCGACCACATCGTCAAGCACGGGAGCGTTCCCAAGACCTGGTGACCAACTCACACCGGCGAATTTGTCACCCGACGATCTGGCAAACTTCATCGCCAGCGTCTGCTGCGACGCGTCAAGAACGTTGACCGTGAAATGACTGGCATTCTGGAAGATCGGCAGTCCCTGCGAAAACATCCCCAGGCTCCACAACACGAGTGGGGGGTTGAGCGACACCGACGCAAAGGAATTGCAAGTGATTCCGTACGGACGTCCTTCGGTCGACATCGCGGTGACGATCGTCACACCGGTTGCAAACATACCGAGGGCATTGCGGAAGTCGCGGGGATCGATCGTCGAGCTGTCGCTTGCGAGTTCATTAGCCGGGTCCGGCGGATGTTTGGGTGAGTCAGACATCCCAGCCTCAAAGCGTCAGGTTTTCAGACGGCAGTCCAAGAGCTACCCGCCCATAGTTGGTGCCCGCCGCGTCGAAATTGAAGGCGAGATGCGCGTTCACTGCATGCGCATCGCGAAATTGGCGCTGCAGTGCTCCCGAGGTGAACAGGCTGCGCGCCCCGCTCGCTGCGAACAGAAGAGAAACCGCTTCGGTGCACATATTGACCGCGAACGCGCCATCGCGCCGGAGCTTCGTCTTCGCCGCAATGCTGGGGACATCACCACGCCTGACCTCTGCAAGCACGTCAATGCAGTTCGTGCGCATGATCAGCCGTGCGGCATCTATCTTCGCAGAAGCCTCGGCGATCTTGATCTGTGTGCTCTGCAGGTCGCCGAGCTTGGCCCGATTATATGTCGAGGCACGATGTCGCGCGATCTCGACGTAATCATCGAGGCACGCCTGGGCATTTCCCAGACCGACCCCAGACAGCACGTAGGGGAACAACGAGAAAACCGGAAGCATGTAGAGCGCGTTCGGATTGACGACACTACCTGGCGTTGCGCCACCCGCAAGATCGCTGACGGCAACCGTCATGTGCTCGGGAACGAATGCGTCAGTTACTCGCACATCGTTCGATCCTGTTCCGCGCAGGCCCGCCGCGTTCCAGGTGTCGTCGATGCTGTAGTCTCGTCTGTTCAACAGGAAGAGCCGATACTCGACGCCGTCGGCCTCATCATCCGAGGCAACCACGCTCGCGAGCATGTTCCACCCGCACGCTTCCACTCCGGACGAGAACGGCCAATGACCGCTCAGCAAATAACCGCCACTTGTCTTCCTGGCCCGTCCTGCCGGAAAAACAAAGGAAGACGCGATCAGCGTATCAGGATTCTCGCCCCACACGGCGTTCTGCGCCTCGGGCGCGAACATACCCAGCATCCAGTGGTGGCTCGCAAGATTGGCAAAATTCCAGGAGACCGAGGCGTCGCCCTGCCCGAGGGCGTCCGCACAGTCGACCAGCGCAACATAGTCGAGCTCGCTGCCCCCGACGCGCTTGGGCTGCAGGATTCGGAACAGCCCACTATCGTGTAGATCCCGCTCGGTCTCGGGCGGCAAACGGCGCAATTCTTCGGTCCGCGCTGCCCGTTCACGCAAAGCCGGTGCTAGCGCCCGGGCTCGCGCGACCATGAGCGAATAATGATCCCGATCTGACCCTGGCGGCATCTTGGTGTCGAGCCCGCGGCCAACCTCAACCATGGTCTCTTCCTTCGTTCGATCGCCGAAACATTCGCGCGGCGGGTCGTTCGGTTCAGTTTATCGAGCGATCACCAGAGATCAAGACGCGCAAGCCTGCGTCCAGCGAATTCAAAGCACAGAACTCTCAACTGCCGCCACCGCGGCGTCCAGTGACGGGAACGCTCTCGGCCATGTTTCGTCCGCGCGGGACAGGGCACCCTAGCGCTCTCCCGCCCACAATCCGATGCGCGGCCAAGCTCCGGCTAACGACCGCAGCTTACCGAGGGGTGCGGCCTACGAACCAGAAACGCCAAGAGGCCCGGCGGCCAACCGACCGCCGGGCGCCCTACGTCGTCGACTGTCGGCAACGGTCAATTCCGCCTCACAGGAACTAGACGAGCTCCTTCCGCCAATACAGCGTGTGCAGCCATGCCCAGGGCGAAGCAGGTTGGAAGAGCCGATACCCCTGCCGGATGAAGTTGTTGGCCGAGAAATGATTGTCGGTCGTATCCGAGACGATCGCTTTCCAGCCGGCCCGCCGCGCGCGTACTTCCAGCGCGCGAGTGAGCCGCACTTGCAGCCCGTGGCCGCAGTGCGGCGTCACGACCCCAACACGGCACAGATATCCGGCGTTGGCAACATGGGTTGACGGAACGACGCCCGCGAATGCAATCGGCTTCGGCCCGCGGAAGGCAATCCACCAGTACCCCTGCTCGAAGTCGGGCACACGCGTCCCATCGCAGAAGGTCAGCTGATGAAGCTCGGTGAGCGCATCCGCGACCTCTTCGTCCTGCGGATCAACCTCGCGTATCCTGTACATTCTTCGCACCTCGAGATTCTATTGTCCGCCAAGGTACTTGGCTCTCCGGTCTGGAGCGAGATGCGCCCACTCCAGCTGCAACACCAGTTACTTTCCGAGCGTAGCCTTGATACCCAGCCAGACGGCGCCGAGAAAGCCGGTAGCGATCACGGTGATCACTGCCTTGAAAGTGTAGCTTTGCGCCTGCTCCACGCTCCGTCGCCACCGCCGGAGATGCTGAAAGTCCGCGCGCAATTCTCGTCGGTCCCCCTCCTCGAATCCGAATGATGTCAAGACCGTCGCGATGGTCTTGACCACGACGGCATCGATGTCGCTTCGGCGCACCCGATCCTGTTCGATCAGCGTTTCCATCACGATTGCTTTGACATCGGCTTCACGCATCGGATCACCTTCGTATGATGCGGGCGACATTCTCAAACGTACGCTTTCCGAAGTAGAAGCCCATGATCATGCCAGCCCAGGTGCTCACGTCTCCCGCAAGTTGCGGCGTCGTCCCGAGGCCGAGAACCTTGTCCCAGATCACGCATTTCCCCGATCCGCGGCCGCCGAACGCTCCTTTGTATCGCGCCGGCCGAAGCAGTGGCTCGAACACTTTTGCGGTTGGAATTTTCAGGATCGACAAGGCTTCTCTCGATAAGGCGAGGCCACTTGCGCGCCGGGGTGCTCCGTTGCTGCGATCGTCGGCCATGAACTGTCATTGACGCGCACGCGGCCGGATCAGGTCGGCAAGCCAGTCATTGAAATCCGTCTCCGGCACGTCGGAATTGTCCGGAAAGCCAAACACAGACGGCGGCAGGTATCGCATTGGCTGCCCGCTCACCGGGCCCGACGGGCTCATCGAGACCGAAGGCGTACCCACCGGCGCAGGAGGAGCGGGAAACCGTTCGTCGAATGTCGTGGGCCGGCCGGAAGGCGCGATTGATGCCGACGGAACGAACGGCACGGCCGGTGCTCCAGCGTCGAATGCAGTTTGCCCCTCGCCCGCGACCGGTACACGGACCAGGTGCCGAATAGCCGCCTTCTTACTGGCTTCCTCCTGCGAAACATCGTCGGGTAGCGTAGCGAATGATCGAGCCGCGTCGCCCCTCGCAGCAGATGCGGGCACCGCGCGCCAACGGTCCGCAAAGTCGGCCGGTCCGTCAGCTAACGCCTGCGCCACCGCGGCTTGGTTTGCCAGATATGTCGCGCCAGCTCCGTCAGCACCAATCTGCGGAACGTAAGGAACACCGCGCTGCACAGCATTCCACTTGTTTCTCAGCACCCGCTCCGGAGTCGGACCCTGCTTGTAGAACTGAACAAGCAGTGCGCGTTGCAGCTCCGGGCTTAAACTGTGCCAGGCGTTGATCCCCGTCGTCGAATCTCCGTTGACGCTCATGTTGGATTGATAAACGCCAAGACCATGCTGCAAATATACGCAGCGATCGTTGATGCTGTCAGCGCTTTGTCGCTGCCATTCTGCAGAGCGACGCCTGCCGAATATAGATTCTTCGTATAGGGCGCGAAGGCGGGATCATTTGGATTTTCCAGAATTGCCTGAATAGCATTGTGAAATTTCATGCCGGCAGGACCGTAATCGACCAGCAGCGGGTTGAAGATTTTCGTCCAGGCATCCGATCCAACCGTTATCGCGTTGGGATTGGCACGATATCTTCCAAGAATGTGGTCCGAAGCTCCCCGCTCCGCATTGAATGGGTTCCTTGCCAGCCCCCGCGCGTAGGCGGTGCCAAGAGACATGTCTGCGTAGAGAGACGAGAGGTAAGCCTTCATCTCATTTTCGTAGCTTGCGGTCTGATCGAACTGCTCTTGAGCCAAAGCTCCGGCAATGGCTTCTGCAGGTACTCCATACCTCGCTGCCGCAGCGGTGATCTGGGGTGCCATCGATTGAACCAAGGCCAGGGTTTTCTTGCCGTATGACGGAGTGGAGGCCATGATTAATCTCTTTGGGTATTTGCTTCAGGTCGGTTTGCGAGTACTTACGAAAGCGCCCAGAAGTAGGCCCGGACTCCCGCCCAATCCAAAATGACGCAAGTCAAGACAACCGTGTTCCACAAGACGACGCGTGAGATCCACTTGATCCCCACAAGAATTGCGGTCAGGACAACAACGAGCGGTGAGAACGACACAAGTGTAACGATTGCAATATCACGAGCGAACTCGTCCAACGGGCCAAAGAGCAGCGCCGTGATCCAGATCGCCAACGTCGAAAGGCCGAAGATGATCCCCACAGACAGGACCAATCTGTAAGTCGTCGGACGGAGATGGAGAAAATACGTTGGAAACACGCAGCCGATAGCGGCAATCGTGGAGAGATGATTGATCATCGGTGTCGCGCGGATAATCTGCTCGGCGTCCATGAATTGTCCCCGCGGAAGGCGATTTAGATAAGCCATCACCCAACTGCTCATGATTGAACCAAGCGAACTTACAACACCCGCGGTTCACCGCCAGCAATCAGAGGCGGATCTGCTCTCTAAAGTATACGAGCAAATGCCGCGCAGCAGTGCCCACAATCCCGAGCATTTGTTGCGCATTAGCTCAGGAGTTTTTGTGCAGAACAGAGACGCCTACCGCTCAGCGACGCCCACGATGTCGCGATCCGGCTCCAGGCGTTTGGCTTCCCGATGACGTGACTAACCTGTTGGAGGTTTCTCCGACAGCCGGCCGGCAAACCGCCGAACTGGACGCCGCTGCTCTACGTATCCTCGCCTTCAATCTCCTCGGGCCCGACGATGACTCGCTCGATGCGGTGCACAAGTTCGAGCGCTCCGTCGCCGTTCTCGATCGCCTGCGGCGCTTTGCCCCAGCCGCGATCGAGGATGGCGTTGGCTGCGGAGACGCGGGCTGCCGGAGTTGCGCTGGTCGATCGCATCACGCCGACCAGTGCGTTGAGTGCGCTTCTTGTATGGCTCCGCGCAAGTGAGCGGATCTGCGTAATCGACTTTGCCAACCTACTTCTCCTGCCAATCGGACGGGAGATATTCGCACGGAGCCGTGTCGGCGCGGTCCGCTTCTGAGTCGGGCAACGTCAAGCGGAATGCGATCGTAGGAAAATCCGTTTGCTCGCGATCGCGGCGTGGCTGGGGAATGAACTGAATGATCTCAGCACTCATTCGACTGTCTCCCACAGGACGAGGGCTAACAAACCCGCAAGCGCGAGCGATATGAGATAGGCGGTCATGCAAACCTCGTTGATCGGCCGTCCGCGCGATGCGACCATGGAATGAATGTGCGGCAGATCGCGCAGCGGGCGGCGATCTTTGGGGCGCGAACCTTATCCCTGACGCGTGGGGCCGCGGGCGGCGCCGGCTTTCGCCGCGCCGCAGGACCGGCGCGTTCGCGCGCACCGGCCAATTTCGTGCTCGTTTCAATGGGTTCGGACGGCGGCTCGCTTGCGACGCTCAGGCGACGGGCTGGGAGGATGTGGCGTCGTGACGTTGCGGCCGCCGTCCGATTGGTGAAACGGCAAAGAAAAAGCCCGCCGCGGATTGCTCCGCGCGGGCTCAACAATTTCTGATTTTCGGATTATGCCCCTGAGTTGCCCGACGTGTCAAACGTTTTTGCGAGCTGAATGCGATCGGTAAAATGTGATGCGTCGGCTTCGACGGCGGGAAACCGCTTTGACCGAAACTCTGCGCATGATCCGGAATCGCAACACGAGCCGGCGCCGATCGGCCGTATGCTTGTTGCGATGATGTCAGTGTGCCGCTGAGTTGCCCGACGCGTCAAGCGGACAAGCGGCTCGCGACATTTGGATCGACATCAGGACAGTTTTGGCTCGGTCGACCCGCGCCGCAGTTTGATTGCAAGGAGGACGCGCCGATGTATTTCGTTGCTGCCGTGCTCGCGGTCCTGTCCGGCCTGTTCTATGCAGCGGGCCATCATGAGATCGGCTCGATCGGTGCCACCATGTGCCAGTATGGTGGCATCTTCTGCGACAGCCCGGTGCTGGTTCTCGTCGGTGCCGGGTTCGCCGCGGCGTGGGGCATGCTCGTCAGCGTGCGCTGATCGTCCCGCGCTATTTCGACTATAGCTTTGTGCCGCTGATTTGCCCGACGAGTCAATTCCTGCAATTTGCGTCGGGTGCAATCTCACGAACACCCCACATCTATTGCGGCGTGCTCGGGTTTGCCGGCTGAGCGGGCTTTGGGCCGGGCGGATCAGGCTCAATCGGTGTCTTGGGCTCGGTCGGTATCACCTTTGCGCCGGCCGCGCGTGCCGCCTCGCCCGTCGTTGAGTAGTTGGCGGAAGCGGCGAGCTGCACCTTCGGCTTGCTCCACGGACCGTGGTCGACCATCAGCATGCCTAGCACGCCGAGGATCGCAACCAGGGCCGCTATCAACAGCGGCGCTCCGCCGTGCCGATTTCGATGCTTGACCGAACGACCATCCGATATGCCATACGCCTGCATTGTCATCATCGTCTCCTCCCCGGAAACAAGCCGCAACCGGCAGGGAAGTTTCCTGTTCCCCGATGCGAAAGCGAGGCATGTTGCTGGAACCAATCCCCAGCTGCTGAATTTCCCCGATATGTGGACGTCGCTACGCGCACGCGCGGATAGCCGGGTTAACGGCCACCCCACCTTTAGTGAAATCGCGGCACGGCACATGAGCTCTGAAACACCCGAGTCTCCGCTTCAGCCCACACTCGGTGAGCGGGCGATCGACACCGCGACGGACGTTTCGCGTACCATCACGGAGTTGTCGGACGGACTTCGAGCGGCGGCCGATCGCCTCAGCGACGCGATCGCGACCTCACGCCGGCCGGGCGGCGTCCTCGCCACCGTGAGCGCGGTCACGCGCGAAGCGCCGCTCGCAAGCCTGTTTGTCGCGTTTCTGCTCGGCGTCGCGGTCGCGCGCCGGCGCTAGTGGCCGCCCCGCCGCGAAGGCCGCCTGCCCTAGAACTTGCCCTTGGTGGCGTCCTTGGTGGCGGACATCACGCTTCCGCTGATCTGGCGCATATGTTCGCCGGCATTGGTGAACTGGCTGCGCAGAAATTCCGACTGGATCCTCATCGCCTCCTGCAGATCGGTCGCGTGCACGAGCTTGCGCGCATGCTCGAACGCCGCCTTCATGTTCTGCTCGGTGAACGACAGCGCCTGTTTCGAAATCTCGGTCCCGGTGCCCGGCATCGCCGTCATCGACTTGCTCGCGGCATCAAAGAACAGGCTGAAGGCCTGCTCGGCCTGGTCGATGGTCTTTTCCGCCAGATCGCGCAACTCGGCGGGAACTTCAAGCTTCGGCTCAATCATGATCGCGCCCCCTGAAAAAAGCGTCTGCCGAGGTTAGCATAGATTGTGACGGCGTCAGCGCCGTATCGCCAAGCCCTTGAGAGGCCTGCTTGTTGCAGCCAAGGAAAATTTACCTAGCGGCGACTGGACTGCACCGCAGGCCGATTCCAATCATGTCAGCACTGTGGCATAGTGATTCGGCCTCGTCGTTGGTCGCGTTCGCGTCTCTTGTGGGGAATAAGGGGATCCGATGCTGCGCGCCGTTCGTCCAACACCGACCTGCACCCGTTTCAAGACCAGCATAGAGATGCCGTGCATGAAGTGCGGCACGCAAATGCGGCTCGCCTTGATCGAGCCGCGCGACCAAGTCTACGACGTGCTGACCTATCAGTGCGCGCCGTGCAATTCCGGCGAAAGCTTCCTGAACGCGCGCTAGGATAACGGCCCATTCAGTCGTTCAGCACCGCGGCCCCCGCCTCCGTCAGCTCGGGCTGGTCGTCATACAGTTCGACCAGACCAAGTTCGATGAGGACGCCCAGATCCTCGTCGCTGACCGGCGACAGTTTGAGCCGGCCGGCCTGGATATCGCGGAGGGTCCAGCGCAAGGCGATCGCGCGCTCAAGTGAATATTCAGCGAATGGATTGTTTGCCATTCGCTTCGACTAGTGCGGCATTTGGATCAGACTTTGTCTTTGCCGCGGCGGCTTCATGGACACTACAGATTGACGGCGAGCCGGCGCGATCGAGGTACCGGGCGCCCCGATCGCGTCATCACTCCATATGTCTT
The DNA here is from genome assembly GCF_049075665.1 of Bradyrhizobium sp. B120. Lineage (NCBI taxonomy): Bacteria > Pseudomonadati > Pseudomonadota > Alphaproteobacteria > Hyphomicrobiales > Nitrobacteraceae > Bradyrhizobium > Bradyrhizobium sp. B120. The sequence goes on from NZ_CP185242.1 coordinate 5,966,328, forward strand.
CGGAGCGGCGCGGCTCAGTAGCGGTAGGGATCTATATCGAGCAGCGGGAATGCGCTGAACACGCTCGGCAGATTGGTCGGCGTCGCCGGATGCAGATAGGACTTGTCCAGTTCGGCGAAGCTGGTGACGCCCAGCAGACCGAGGCAGCGGATCACCTCGTCCTCCAGCAATTCAAGCATCCGGACGATGCCGGCCTCGCCGGCCGCGGCGAGCGCCCAGCATTGCAGACGGCCGATCCCGACAAGGTCGGCCCCCGAGACGATGGCCTTGACGATGTCAGTGCCACGGCAGATCGAGCCGTCGACCATGATCTTGGCACGGCCTGCGACGGCTTGAACGATCTCGGGCAGGACATGCATGGACCCGCGGCCGTGGTCGAGCTGCCGTCCGCCGTGATTTGAGACGTAGATCCAGTCGACGCCGTGATCGAGGGCGATCTTGGCATCTTCCGCGGTGGCGATCCCCTTCAGGATGAGCGGGATCTTGAACTTGTCCTTGATCAACTTCACCGTCCGCCATTCCAGACCCTTCTGGAAATCGCCGCCGGTAGCGCGGATGCGGCTTTCGCGGACATAGCGCTTGGCGATGTCGCGCTCACGCCGGCTGTAGTGGGCGGTGTCCACGGTGAGGCAGAACGCGGCGTAACCGTTGTCGATGGACCGGCTGACCACATCCTCGACGAACGCATCGTCACCGCGCACATAGAGCTGGAAGATGCGCAAAGCGTCAGGCGCCGCCTTGGCGGTGTTCTCCAGTCCCGGCTCCGACACCGAACTCAGCATATGCGCCGCGCCGAACGTTCCCGCTCCGCGCGCGACGGCTGCGCCGGCATCCGGATCGAAGATCTCGAGCGCGCCGACCGGGGCGATCATCACGGGAAGCCGGAGCTTGCGGCCGAAGACCTCGGTGGAAGGATCGACATTGATGACGTTGCGCAGCACGCGCGGCCGGAACGCGATCTCGTCGAGCGCCATTCTGTTGCGGCGCATCGTGGTCTCGGTTTCCGAGGCGCCGACGATATAGTCCCAGGCGTTCTGGTTCAGCCTGGCGCGGGCCTTTTGCGCGAATTCGTGCAGGTTCTGGAATTCCTCGCCGCTGGCGCCGAGTTCGACGTTGCGCGCCTGCTGAATGGGGGTCCCGTCATTCATGGTCGTTTCTTCTCCCGATTTGGCCGGCACATTAGCCGCAGACAAACTGGAAAAGCTACCACCTTGACCGACGAATCCGGCCAGCGAAGGCCAGCTATTCGCTTGTGAGATAGATCGGATTTCGACGCGATGTGGCCGCTTCCGAACTGAGCCGTCCGACACGCTAGCTGCCCGAGAACCGGTTTCGGTACTCGGTCGGCGACACGCCGAGGTGGCGCAGGAAGGCCCGCCGCATTCGTTCGTCATCGCCAAATCCCGCGCGCTTGGCGACCTCGACCACGCCGCCGATCTGGCGGCTTTCGAGCAGCAAGCGCGCGGTCTCAACGCGCAGCGCCTCGACACCGCTAGCAGGTGTCATGCCGGTGCGGCTGACATAGGTCCGGGCAAAGGTGCGCGGTGTCATCCCGGCCTTTTCCGCGAGGGTCTCAACCTTGAGGTCGCTCGTGATGTTCTCGATGATCCAGGCATGCAGCGCGCTGAAGCGTCCCTCGACGTCCGACGCCTGGGCCGCAAGGACGGTGGAGAACTGACTCTGGCCGCCCGGCCGCTTCAGAAACACCACAAGTCTGCGCGCGACATCGAGCGCGATGGTGTGGCCGAAATCCTCCTCGATCATCGCGAGCGCCAGATCGATGCCGGCGCTGACCCCCGCCGACGACCAGACATGTCCGTCCTTGACGAAAATCGCATTGGGCTCGACGCGGATCTCGGGAAAGCTGTCCTGCAAACGCGGACAATAGCGCCAGTGCGTTGCAGCACGCTTGCCGTCCAGAATCCCGGTCCAGGCCAGCGCAAATGCGCCGAGGCAGACTGATGCGATACGGCGCGCCTTCGGCAGCGCCTCCGCAATCCAGTTCATCAACTCTGCGTCGTTGCGGATCTTCCAGATGCCGGGTCCGCCGGGGATCACCAGCGTGTCGACCTCGGCGGGCGCAACACTGGCGATCGGCGCCGTGTCGATCATCATTCCGACATCGGTCGGTACCAGGCCGCCTGAAGTCGACAGATAGGATAGCGAATAGTCAGGCCCGGGCAGTTCGATCGCCTCCAGCTCCGCGAACACCTGAGCCGGCCCCGAGATGTCAAGCAAGGTCACGCCCGGAAAGGCAACGATCGCAATCCGCCGCGTCGCTTTCTTGTCGCGCGGCTCGGGCCGGGGCGGCTTGGCAGTTTTCGAGGGCATATTGTCCTTTAAGCCATTCGAGGCTGCCCTGTATAGCTTGCAATGGAATTCTGGAGTTCTGCCATGTCGCGAAATCTGGGCAGCGGATACGAGGCGATCAAATCGCCTTGGGCGGATTACGCGATCTACAGTCTGCCCGATGCCTCCCGGATCGAAGCCTGCGACCGCCAGCCGCTGATGGACGCCATGAACGGCATCATTGCCGTCAACTGGCAGGCCACCGAACCGCACTGGACGGCAACCTCCTCACCCTTCGACCAGAAGTACAGCCTGGTCCTCGTCTATGACGGCTCCGGCCTCGTGGCCTTTTCGGTCTACCGCATCCTGCAGATGTCGGCCGGACTCGGAATCTATCGCAGCGGGACAGAAGTACTCCCGGCGCATCAGGGCCGCGGCCTCTACGGCTTCTTTACAGCGGAGGTTCTGAGATGCTCCGGCGCCGCCGAGCGGGCCGACGGCAACGTGCTCTACGGCTGGCGGACCCGCAATCCGATCGTCTGGGCAGCGAACGCTAAAATTTGCGAGAAAGTTTCTCCATCATTGCTCGATGATGCGCAGGACCCGGCGTTGCAGGCGGCCTGTGTCGAGATGTGCACCTCGCTCTATCCAGGCAAGCCGCTCGAACTGCCCGACATGATCATGCGGGGCGCTTACGGCCATATTAAGCACCATCGGCAGGCCTATCGTGGCACCGCGTCGCTGGTCGATGCTGCGATGTCGCGGAAGATTCCGAATTCAGCAGATGCCCTGTTCTCGGTGGGTTACGCGAGGGTGTGATGTCGATGCTCGGACAACAAGCCGTTTACGCCCCGACGTCGCGCTTCACCGACCGCGCCTATCTCGCCTGGACGGCGGTGGCCATCGCCTACGCCATTGCTTTCCTGCAGCGGGTGTCACCGCAATCGGTCAGCCTCAGTTTCATGCACGACTTCAACACCGATGCGGCCGGTGTTGCGATGCTCGCCTCGAGCTATTTCTGGGGCTACACCTTGATGCAGATTCCGGCCGGCCTGCTGGTCGATCGCTACGGCGTCAAGCGCGTCGTCCTTCTCAGCATGATCGCCTCGTCGCTCGGCAGCGCAGCGTTCGCGCTGGCGCCGAACCTGCTCGACGTTTTTGCTGCGCGCCTGATTGTCGCTTGCGGCGATGCGTTGGTCTTCACGGCACTCCTCAAGCTCGTGGCACAAAGCTTCGCTGACGAGCGGTTCGGCATGATGTCGGGCATCTCGCAGGTCTCGGGCTATGTCGGAGGCGTGATCGCGACCACGCCGCTGGCAGCCGCCGTCTCGGGGTTCGGCTGGCGGGCCTGCTTCCTGTTCATCGCCTGCATTGGTCTCGCCAACCTCGCCTTCGCCAAGCTCGCGCTCAAGCCTGATCCGGCATCGCATAGCAACAAGACGCTGAAGGGCGTCGTGATCGCTGCGCGGCAATCGCTGGCCCATATCGCGAACTGGGGCTGCGCGATGACGTTTGCGTCGCACTTCGCAGTTGTGACGACGCTGTCGGGCGTCTGGGGCATTCCGATGGTCGCCCACTTCTTCCATATCTCCCCGACGGCTGCCGGAACGCCGCTGCTCGCCTTCATGATTGGCAATGCGCTCGGCTCGATCTGCCTCGGTCACGCCGCCGATCGTGCCGCGGCGGCGCTCGACCGCGCATTGATCGGCATTTGCGTATTGCGCATGCTGCTGATCGCGATGCTGCTGCCGCAGGTCGCCCGGACATTTGGTCTCGCCTACGTCACGGTTGTGTTCACGGCCTTGGGGCTCGTCGCCGGCGGCACCGTCCCGCTGGTGCTGAAATGTGTGAAGAAGCTCTACACCTCCGAGCTGATCGGTGTCGGCGCTTCCGTGAACACCACCGCTGCCGGGATCTTCGCCGGCGTCTCGCAGCCGATCATCGGCTTTGCGATGCTTGCCGCCAGCAACGCCTCCGGAACCGACGCCGTGCACAATACGGCCGCGATCGGTGACGGCGGCTACAACGCCTTGATCGTCATTCTGCTTCTCATGTCGCTGCCGGGCATTGCCGGGCCGCTATTGATGAGAAGCAAGTTGATAGCTCGTTAGTGTCGTTATGAGTGTAGGGGGTGTTATGGAGCGCTTGTTCTTGAGAAAAGGCGAGGTCGCGTCAAACTTTCCGGTCAGCAGCTGGCAGAGCGTGATGTTCTCGGAGTTTGAAGCGCAGATGAGCAGCGAGGCAAGGCCGTTCCCTTGCGTGTTCGGGGTGACCGGACATCGCCAGGATCAGCTACGCTATCTTTTCCTCGATCCGTATGACGTCGCAGTGCTCGGCGAGCAGCTCGCACAATATGTTTCGGAGGCGCGCTCGTTCGGCCCCAACACCTCCTTGATCGTGTTCACGCGTCCCCGCCCTGTGCAGACGCTCGATGCCTATTATCGCAAGATGTGGCTCACGCTCGACCAGCTCGCACGCCTGGACAAGAACCCGTGGCCATCAGAGATTCCGGAACAGATCGACCACCCGATGTGGGAGTTCTCGTTTGCGGGTGAGCCCATTTTCGTCGTGTGCACGACGCCCGCTCATGTGATGCGCCAGAGCCGCCGATCCAGCGCCTTCATGCTCACGTTCCAGCCGCGCTGGGTGTTCGATAAGATCCTCGGGACGGAAAAGGCGGCGACCGCCGCGTTCGCCGAGGTGCGCAAGCGCCTGATCCCGTACGACAGCGCGAGCCCCTCTCCGCTTCTTGGCCGCTACGGCGCGACCGATGGCCGCGAATATCTGCAGTACTTCCTGCACGACGACAACAATCCGAGCGGAGGCTGCCCCTTTGCCAAGCTCGCGCAGAACAAGACGCCCTCTATCTCGAACAAGGAACAGGCAGCATGACCCAGATCATCGCGGGCACGAAGACCGAATTTGCCATCGATCCGGAGATTCTCAACCTGCTCCCGGCCCAGGGTTCCGTCGAGCTGCAGCATGATGCAGCCGGCAAGGTGCATCACTTCCATACTCATCCGGTCGATGAAATCCTGATGATCATCAGCGGCCGGCTGAACTTCATCTGGGACGGCGGTGAGCGGGTGGTCGGGGCCGGCGACACCATCCTGCTGCCTGCCGGCACCCGGCATCAATCCGAAGCGCTCGAGGGTGGTGCAATCTACGTGATCGCGACACAGCCGCCCGCCACGCCAATGAACAACTGACGTCCAGGAAAAACGCGAACACCTCAGGACAGTGAGGGATCGCGCGGCGGTTCAACCGCCAAACGTTCGACCAGCTCGATGACCTCGGAACGCTGGTCGGGCGCAAGTCGAAGGAAAGCCTTCAACAGTCGCAGGCTTTCCAGTGTTTCGCTCGATGGAGCTCCGAGCTTGTTCTGCAGCTCTGCAACGTATGTGGGATTTTTCATCTCGCACCTTAAGTGAGGATTACGAATGGCATACCCAGGTAAACGTGAAGGCTTGGCCCAGAAGGTCGACACCGCAGCGCAAGAGGCCGAACGCCTCGGCCTAACCACGGCAACCCTCATACTCCGGATGGCCCGTCTCGAAATTGACCGAGCAGAGCCCGAGGAAGTTGAAAGTATGCCAAGGAACAACTTGCGCAGCAAGCCGAACTGAGGTCCCGAACGGGCCAGTTCCGGGTCGAAGGCCGCCGGCACGCGGTGGGGGCCCGTGACGTCTGAACGACATCTTGCGAGGCGAGAGGCTTCCCTCTCGCCTCAGGTCAGGTGGTTGGCGCGTATCTGATCTTTGGTTCAGGCCAAGCGGCTAGCCGGTGTTGCCTGGCTTGCCGAACGCGCCTGCCTCGGCCAACGCGGCGATGCGCCGGTCGTCGTAGCCAAGCGTCTTGCTCAACACATCCCGGGTGTGCTGACCGAGCAGCGGAGCCGCAACGGGATCGACCGTCGGCGTCAGGCTCATATTGACCGGCGACTCGATGTTCGGAACCGAGCCGGCGGTCGGATGCGCGATCTTGCTCAGGCGATGACGATCGCGCACCTCGGGTGCGTTGAAGCCTTCCTCGACCGTACGCAGATAGCCAACCGGAATATTGGCCTTCTTCATCTTTGCCATCCAATGCTCGAGCGTGTCGCTTGCAAACACGCTGGCGATGATGGCGCGCAGCTTCTCCTTGTTGGCGGTCCGCGCCTTGCGGTGAGCAAATTCGGGGTCGGTGACGAGATCCGGGCGCGCGAGTACGTCGGTGACGAGCCGGCGATAGAGCCGGTCGTTGGCGCAGGCCATATAGAGCGGACCATCGGACGCCCGGTAGACGCCGACAGTCGGCGAACCGTTCGGTGAGTTGCCGAAACGACCGGGGTTGTTGCCGTTGATGAGATAGGCCATGCCGTAGAAGCCAGTCATCGCCACCGCGGTGTCGATCAACGCGACCTCGACCTGCTGCCCGCGACCGAGCCGATCCCGCGCAATCAAGGCGAGCAGGATGGCGTTGCAGGCCGACATGCCGGTTGCCATGTCCACGATCGGTGGCCCGGTGCGCACCGGTTCGCCATCCGGAAAGCCGTTGAGCGACATGAAGCCGCTTTCGGCCTGCGTAATCGGGTCGAAGCCCGGGCGCAGCGCGAAATCACCTTTGCGGCCATAGGCGGAGATCGAGCAATAGATCAGCCGCGGATTGGTCGGCGCCACCGACGCATAGTCGAGGCCAAATTTCTTCATCACGCCGCCGGAGAAATTCTCCACCACGACGTCTGCCTTGGCAATCAACGCGCGCGCGACTTCGAGCGCCGCAGGATTGTTGAAATCGAGCGCAATGCCGCGCTTGTTGCGGTTGAGGCTCAGATACGCCGCGCTCTCCCCGCCGATCTCGGCATGCTCGTAGGCGCGCGTGTCGTCCCCACCGTCCGGATTCTCGATCTTGATGACCTCGGCCCCGAAATCGGCGAGCGTTTGCGTGCAGGCCGGGCCGGCAACGACGCGGGTGAAGTCGACCACCAGCAGGCCATCGAGCGCCGTCGGAACTCCCTCCCCGCGCGGCGCGCGCCCTGGCAATTCTGGCTTGGTCATGATCTGACGCTTCCTCTGTTATTTTGTCAGGCGAAATACGACGGCCCTTGCCAGGACCGGCGCTGCCTGCCATTTAGCGGAAGCCCGTCGCCAAAACCAAACCCGGATTTTGCAGGGCGGGACCTTCGCCTGACATGGCTGTCACCGGCAACGGGGTCCCGCAGTGCCGACACGGTCGAACGATTCGAATGTCAAGGAAATCCGCCGGATACCGAATCCGTCAGCGCGTCCGGCGAGCGGAAGAATGGACATCGGCGGGGAGCGACGCTCCGTCGCCACCCGCTCGAGAACCGTCGCGCTATTCGGCGATCATTTCGCCGGAGCCGCCGAATTCGGCCGGAAAGTCCTTCAGCTTCGGCAAGCCATCGCGTATCGGCAGCACCGCCTCGGAATAGTTGACGTGAACGCCGGGGCTGAACTTCAGCGTTGGGATCGTTGCCGTGAACACGTCGACCAGACCAAGCGTCGGGTGGTTCGTCATCAGGTGACCACCGCACTTGGTGCAGTATTTGCGCTGGCTCATCGCGGTCTTCTCGAACGTCCCGAGATGATCGGCGCCCTTGGTGACTTCGACCGCCTCGGGCTTCCAGAGACTGAACGCATTCACTGGGCCGCCGGACCAGGAACGGCATGAACGGCAGTGGCAGTAGCCCATCGCCTCAGGCTCCCCAGTGACCTTGAGTTCGACGGCGCCGCAAAAGCAGGTTCCAGTGTGATTCATCGCTCGGTTCTCCCTTGGGTGAATTGATCGGAGGGTGAATTGATCGGACTCCGCGCCGGCATCGACCCACGTTACTCGTCATGTTCGCGATGCAGGATAAGATCAAGGCGGGCTTGGCCGCTGCGAACTCCCTTGTGGACGTACCAGACCATTCCCCCGCAGCAGAAGCAATCACACCGCGCTCGAATGCGGGCAGGTCGTCGACGCGAGCGAAGTTACATGAGAGTCCGCGCTGCTGTCGACCGTCTTCGACGCAGATCAGAACAAGCTCAATGTGAGGCAAGGCACAGTGCCGCAATGTGATGAATCGCTGCCGCGCCGGCTGCCTGTGCGGCAACCGGCACGTGAGCATATCACTTCAGATCAGCATTGACGGTCCTTCACGGGAACCTTGTTCGGCGTGGCAAGCCCGTACATCAGCGCCAGACGATCGAGGCATTCCTTGAGACGCCGCGCAAAATAGTCCTGCCAGCGCTGCGTACGCAAGCCGCGCCGCTGCCCCACCTGCTCCATGGTCATGCCGAGGATCAGGACGTCGTGCACCAGTGCCGAACCGTCGGCACCGAGCTCATGCTCGGCGCGATTCAGGCGCAAGGTCGCCTGCCGTTGTCCCTCCGTGATCGGCTCACGTTGCTGACCACCGTCAACGTATTCACGCGTCGTATCCACCGCGCGCGGGCCGCGCTCGGCCTTCTCCCAATCGTTCTGGAAGGCCCGACCGCTTCGATACTGTGTGTCGTCGATCTGCCGGTGTGCATGCAACCGGCCGAGCGGATCGTTGCGTATCGAGCGAAAGGCAACGATCTTCTCGCCCAGCTCGAGCGCGAGGGGATCGTCGATCTCGACGGTCGCCACCTCGGCGTTGAAGGGCAGATCCTGGGAGCGCCGATCGTGTGTTCCAGCGGGATCGTACGGATTCCGGCGTTTTGCGCGCGGCATTGGTGACCTCCGAAAATGTGTCATGAATGCGCGCGGCGTCCTCCGCGCGATCGCGGTTGTGGACCGACATCCATCGGTCGGAAGATCAGCGGCCTCAGATGGCCCCGATAGCGTGAAGCCAGGCGTTGTTCAGGACCGGCCGTGCCGATGCCTCGGGATCGCGGCTCAGGTGAAAATGCGGCGTGCAATAGCTCGAGCCCGGCCGACGCGGGTGACCACAGAAAGTCATGGTTTCGCCCTCGGCATCCCCGCCATAGGGATAGCGGCAGTCTCCGCGCTTGAGGTCGAGCAGTGAGAGGTGGCGTGGCGCGACCGCCACGCAACGAAGTTGGGGCATCTCCACCGTTTCGGTGAAGATTTTCGGCCAGCGAAGCAGATCGAGCTTCAGCTCGGCCTGCGCTTCACGCAGGCGCCCGATCCTCGGTGGCTCCGGCAACGCCGGCTTGGGTGGATCGAGATGCCCCGGCAGGGACGGCTCGGGCCGATCGAGGCCGGCCAACCCCATGCGCTGCGCCCGGCTGAGGGCCGCATTGCGTGTGTAGGCCGTACTGAAGGTTGCGTTGATCGTTTCAGCGATTTCCGAATAGGACAAGCCGCGGGCGCGCAGGTCCTGCAAGGCAGCCGAATGCTCCGGCAGCCAATTCACCATATCCATTCCAAATTCCCATTTTTGTCATTCCGCCGGCGCCTCGCACACCTTCCGATATTCCGAAGAAAAAGTCAAGCTTGAATTCTGATAATCGTAACGCTAGTAATGTATCCAGCTTTGGAAAGGATCAAACATGCTGGACGCGGCACTTATCGAACGAGCACTGGAAAAGACCGGAAAGAGCAAGGGCGGGCTTGCCCGCGCAATGGGCGTACGGGCCGGGGCGGTGTCCGAAATCCTGTCGGGAATCCGTTTGATCAAGGCATCGGAGATCGCCCCGATCATGGAATATCTGGAGCTGAACGCGGTGCCGATCGTGGGCCGGGTCGGCGCCGGCGCCTCGATCCAGCCGGAGCTTGAGCAGGTCCCACCGGAGGGTCTCGGCGAGATCGAACTCCCGTTCCCGATGACGGAGGAAACCGTCGCTTTCGAGGTTTCGGGCGATTCGATGCTGCCGAAATACGAGAACGGCGATGTCATCGTGGTCTATCGCGAGCAGCGCTATCCGCTGTCGAGCTTCTACGGAGAGGAAGCTGCGGTCCGTCTGAAGAGCGGCGAGCGCTATCTGAAGACGATCGAGCGGGGCAGCTCGTCCGGCACGGTCAACCTCAAGAGCTTCAATGCCAAGCCGATCAACGGCGTCAAGCTCGAATGGATCGGCGAGATCTGCGTCACCCTGCCCCGCGGCCAGATCGAAAGGCTGCGCGGCAAGACGGCGGCGAAGGGCCGCAAATCCGCCCGGGCGCAGGGCGGACGGTCGTCCGAAAAATAGCCGCGGCTTCAGGGAGGCCAGCCTGACCGATTCGGATGCCTTCGGCCCGAATCGGGCGGTGGGGCCGCGCCCGAGTTCCGATTATCGTCAATTTCCCTTGACATAATTCCGATTATCGGAAATAATGCACAACGAAAGTCAACGCATCGAACCGCCAGGCAATGCAGTATTTTGTTGTGATGATCGACTATGGCCGCCGTGGCCGCGAGGCGATCGTCGATCCCGAAATGACGCGGCGCGAGGTCATCTCGCGGGTCGCGTCAGGGGAATACACCAACATCAGCTTCATCCACGAGGTTGCCGAGTGCTCGGTCGAGGATATCACGGACGATATCCTCGCGGAGGCCGCCCTGCCGCAGGTCGCCCCGACCGGCGCAAACCTGCAAGCCAATACACTGGATCACGCCCGCGACCTGCGCAAACACGAGCCGGTCTGACCGCGCTCACGTGGTGATTGCGAAAACGTGATCTTTCTTGAACCGGCCACTTGGCCGGAACCCTAAACGGACTAGATAGGGTTCACGCAGAGTCTATTCGGACCGGGCGTGGGTTCCCACTAGATTCGCGAAATCGTTTTCTCGGGCCGGCAGATTTCAGCTTCAGATGACTTCGACAACAAACGCCGAGATCGCGAGGGCCGACGGCGATCTCAGGATCGCGCTGCTGCTTGGCATCGCAAACTGGTTTCTGTTTCTGGATCACGTTCCGCACAACGTCGTCAGCGCGCTGACCATGCGCAATTTCGGCTTTAGCGGCGCGACCGACCTTTTTGTGTTCATCGGCGGCTATGCGGTGACGCTCATTTACGCCCGGATGGCGCTGGAACGCGGATTCGTGGTGGCCGCGACCCGGATCTTCAAGCGCGTATGGCAGCTCTATGCTGCCTATATCGTCCTGTTCGTGATCTATGTCGAGTTGATCAGCTATGTCGCCGCGCGGACCGCAGCGCCCGAGATCATCAGCGAGTTCAACATCACCGGATTCATCGACCACCCGGTCCGGACGCTGATCTACGGCTTGTTCCTGCAGGCCAAGCCCCTCAATCTCGACGTGCTGCAACTCACTATCGCCCTGATGGCCTTCCAGCCGTTCGTCGTATTCGGATTGCTCTACGTGCCGAACGCAACGCTTCTCGCGTCCGTGGCGCTTTACGCTACCGCCCGCGTGTTCGACTGGAACCTGACTTCATATCCGTACGGAGATTGGTACCTTAATCCGTTCTGCTGGCAATTGCTGTTCGTGATGGGTGGCTGGCTCGCGCTCATCGGCACGCGCTATGCACCCGCGATCCGCGCGATGCAGGCCGTTGCCGCGCTGCGCGCCACGGCGTTGCTGTACCTGCTATTCGCGCTGACGATCGTCTCCAGTAGCGATATCCCGGCACTCGCACAAATGATGCCGAGCGGACTAAGCGACATGCTGCTGCAGAACGATCGGGAGGATGTCGCACCTCACCGCATCCTGCATTTCCTGACCCTGACATTCCTGTTCACCTGGTTGGTGCCGCGCGACTGGGGATATCTGCGATCTTACGCCCTGCAGCCGATCATCAAATGCGGCGAGGAATGGCTGGCCGTGTTCTGTGCAGGCGTGTTCCTCTCCTTCGCCGCGCATTTGATTCTGATCACCGGCCCTTACTCACTGACAAGGCAGGTCGCGGTCAGCCTCGCCGGTCTCGCGGCAATGACGGCTGTCGCCTATTACGTCTCATGGTCGAAGCAGCAGGACAACAAATCGGCGGTCGGCGCTCATTCCTGAATCCATCGATCTAGTCGACCAGCAGCGCGCGCCTTAGCCGCGTCTCGCTGTCGTGCAGCATGGCGGTGTCGAGGCCCCCTCGCGCAGCTGCATCCGTCGCGCAAGCGAACAGGCGGTAGAATTGCAACCCGTCATAGGCGACCAGCAACAGATCGACGCCCGCGTTCAACGCCTCCACGACCGCGGTACAGACATCATGCTGATAGATCGCGCCCATCACCAGATCGTCCGTCATGACGATGTCCTGGTAGTTCCAGCTTTTCCGGATCAGCCCGTCGATGACGGCCTTTGAATGTGACGCCGGCCGCCCTCGGTCGACCGCACTCACCGCCACATGCCCGACCATTAGGCGCGCGCCGGTCGACGACAGCACATCGCGGAACGGGCGCCAGTCGGTCGCCTCCAGTTCGCTGACCGGCGTATCGAGATCGGCGTTGAAATGATGGGTGTCGGCGCGCACGCGGCCCAATCCCGGAAAGTGCTTCACGGTGGCATTGACGCCCGCGGACTCGAGGCCATGGATGTAAGCGCCCGCGATCGCGCTCACCTTGGCCGGATCATCGGAGATCGCGCGCTGATTGATCAGCGTATTGAAATCGAGCCGGTTGTGCTTCGCCGCCGGCCGCAGGTCGAGCACCGGGGCAAAATTGAGGTTGATGCCAAGTGACGCCAGGTCGCGTCCATGGATGCGCCCGAACTCCTCGGCTTTGGCTTTTTGCTCATCCGGTGCCAGCTCGGCCAGGGAGGCCAGTGCGGGCAGCCTCGTCAGCGGCGGTGCCAGATGCGAAACGATGCCGCCCTCCTGATCCGTCGCGACCATCAGCGGCGGCAGCTTCGCGGCCCGCCGCATCGCCTGTAATGTGGCGATTTCCGCCTTCAAGGCGTCGGCCGTCCTGCCGGCGACGTTGCGCCGGGTGACATAGATGCCCGCAACGAACCCCCTCTCCACCAGCGGCGCGACCTCGTCGAACGACCGATAGCCGACGATAAAGTGCTGCCCCAGCGACCGCGCGAGGACCGGCTCAGTCTGCAGAACGCGGTGCTTCCGCACCTCGAACACACCATGCGCGGCGAGCATCGCGAGCGGCGGTAAGCACCACAGGATAACCAACAACCGTGCGGCCCACGTCCGCCTGCGCCAGCCCGCACGCCGGAGCAACAGGAGGACGACGGCGACGCTCGTGATCACGAGCAGCAGATTGCCGATCCCGCGTAGCGGGACGAGATAGGGATCGTTGTTGTTGACGCCGGCCAAGACGAACACGGGCCCGACGATCCAGGCCAGGGCAATGCCGACGCGCTTGATGATTTGCATGGAGACGGGGGCTGAACGAACTGAACAAATTGTCCGTATCAGAGCAGACTCGCTACAGCGAGCGGATAAGACCGCACTGCACGCAATCTGCATAACAATCCTGAACTCCTGCTGATCGCCTTCCCGCTGTCTGCACGCGGCCAACCCAAGGTGCGCCTTGCCGCAACCAGGATCGCGTTCGCACACCCGTCGATGACGTCAGCGCGGCCGCCGAAGTCCACACGTCCTTCAATCCAGAGGTCATGATGACAAGCCTAGAGTCACCGGAAACCGAGACCCAGTCGATTGCCAATGGTTTGCCGCCGGCCAAGGCCGCCGCCGCGCTTGCGCTCGCCGCGCTGGCCGATTGGTTGTTCTATGATCAGAACTCCGGACTCTCGGTGGTCCTCTTCGCCTTCTTGCTGGCCGGCGTGTCACTGGCCGCCAACTTCGGTCACGTCGCTCGGCACAGGCTGCCGATCGCCGGCGCGATCGTTGTAGCCGGGCTACTCCCTGCCCTGGAGGAGGTCAACGCAGTCTCGCTGGCCTTCGCCATTCTTGCGCTCGGCACCGCGCTTGCTCTGACGACCAATCCCCGTCTCGACAGTGTGACCAGGGGAGCTGCCTCGCTGGTGGATCTCTTTCTGGTCAGCCCTTTCAGGTTGTTCCGGGACGTCGTCAGCGCATTCGACCTGCCGGGTCTCACCAGGGGGTTCATCCTATGGTTCGTGCCACTACTGCTCGGAACCGTATTCGCCTTTCTGTTCGTCGCAGCCAATCCGGTGCTGGAGATATGGATCGGCCAGCTGAACCCCGGCAATCCCGCCGCCAGCCTCAGCCTCGGTCGCACGCTGTTCTGGATCCTCGTATTGGCGTTGGTCTGGCCATTCGTCCAGGTCAAATGGCGGCGCTACACCAACGTCGCGCCCAACGGACCGCGGTCTTCTGCGCAGGGTCCGGCCGAACCCGATCATTTCATCGACTTGCTCGGCGCAGGCACCATTCTGCGTTCCCTGATCCTGTTCAACTTGCTGTTTTCGATTCAGACAATTCTCGATGCGGTCTATCTCTGGGGCAACGCAACGCTTCCCGCCGCCATCACTTACGCGTCCTACGCCCACCGTGGCGCCTATCCGCTGATTGTCACGGCGCTCCTGGCCGCGGCCTTCGTTCTGGTCGCGATGCGGCCGGGCGGCCCGGCCGAACAATCGCGGGTGATCCGACCGCTCGTCTACCTCTGGGTCGGGCAGAATGTCCTGCTGGTGATCTCCGCGATGCTCCGGCTTGATCTCTATATCCAAACCTATCTGCTCACCTACTGGCGCGTCGCGGCATTCGTCTGGATGCTGCTCGTCGCAATCGGGTTGATCCTGATTCTGGTGCGCATTGCCCTGCGGGCATCGAATGAATGGCTCGTCCGCGCCAATCTGTCGGTACTGACCATCGCGCTCTATGTCTGCTCCTTAATCAATTTCGCCGCCGTCATCGCCGACTATAATGTCAGTCACAGCCGCGAAGCCTCGGGCAGCGGCGTCAGTTTGGATATGGACTACCTGATGCAGCTCGGCCCGAACGCGCTCCCTGCCATCGACCAGGCGATCCAACTGCGTTACGCTAACCCGGTCCTTGTCTCTCGCCGCAATAGCCTTGTAGAACAGCAACGCCAGCAGATGGCCTCATGGCGCAGCTGGAGCTTTCGCGGCTGGCGGCTTCAGCGTTTCCTGGACGGACAGCAGAGCAACGTACCGGGATAGTCGAAGCGCCGGTTTTCGGAGACGACTCGTGACGCACCACATCCTCATCGTCGACGACGACCTGCATATCCGCGAGGTCATCCGCGTCGCGCTCAAGAAGGCCGGCATGAACGTGGCCGAGGCCCGCGACGGCAAGGAGGCGCTGACCCGGTTTGCCGGCGAGCGGCCGGACCTGATCGTGCTCGACATCGGCATGCCGGAATTCGACGGCCTCGACGTTTGCCGCGAGATCCGCAAATCGTCCGACGTGCCGATCCTGTTCCTCTCCGCCCGTGACGAGGAGATCGATCGCATCCTCGGCCTCGAGATCGGCGGCGACGACTATGTGACCAAGCCATTCAGCCCGCGCGAGCTTGTCGCGCGGGTGAATGTCATCCTGCGGCGCCTGACCCCGCGGAAGGCGGGGACAAGGACAGAGACCGGCGTGCTCTCCCGGGGACATCTCTCGGTTGACCCCGAGCAGCACGTAGCGGCATTCGCAGGCGTGCCGCTCCGCCTGACCGCGATCGAGTTCGGAATTCTGCGCGCCTTCCTGGCGCGGCCAACGGCGGTGTTCAACCGCGAGCAGATCATGAGCGCGGCCTACCAGCTCAACATCCAGGTCTCCGACCGCACCATCGACAGCCACATCCGCAACATCCGGGCCAAGCTCGCAGCCGTGAACTGCGACAACGTTATCGAAACCGTTCACGGCGTAGGCTTCAGGCTCGGTCGCTGCGAGCAGCAAGCATGACATCGTTCCGCGCCCGCCAGAAGTGGCGACCGTCGCTTGGTCTGGTCATCTTCACCGTGCTCGCCTCGGTCGCGGCGCTGCCGCTGATGGGGCTGTTCTTCTTCCGCC
Organism: Bradyrhizobium sp. B120; assembly: GCF_049075665.1. Lineage (NCBI taxonomy): Bacteria > Pseudomonadati > Pseudomonadota > Alphaproteobacteria > Hyphomicrobiales > Nitrobacteraceae > Bradyrhizobium > Bradyrhizobium sp. B120. The sequence goes on from NZ_CP185242.1 coordinate 5,982,381, forward strand.
TCTACGACAACCAACTGATTCACCAGACGCAGGCCGAGCTGATCGCGCAGAGCCGCGTGCTGGCCGCGATCTATGCGCGGGACGTGCAGGCACGGCTTGGCAATGGCATCCCGCTCGGCGCTGCAGTCCCTCGGGAGGCCCTGCCCGACCCCGACGACCAGGTGGCGCCGATCCGGCCCGCGCTCGATCTCGCCGGCAACGACCTGCTGCGGCGGCGGCCCGACGCGCTGCCGGCGGCGAAGCCGGCGGATCCGGCCTATGTCGAGATCGGTACCGCGCTCATGCCCATCATCCTGGAGACCCAGAAGGTCACGCTGGCGGGCTTCCGCATTCTCGATCCGCATGGCGTGGTGATCGCCGGACGCCAGGAGGTCGGGCAGTCACTTGCCCATATCGAGGAAGTGGCCGCGGCGCTGGGCGGCCAGTATAGCGCCGCGCTGCGCATCCGCATGCCGGACAAACCTCCGCCACCGATCTATTCGATCAGCCGTGGCGTCGGTGTCCATGTCTTCTCCGCGATGCCCGTGATCGTCAACGACCACGTCGCCGGCGTGGTCTACACCTCGCGGACGCCGAGCAACATCTTCGATCATCTCTATCAGGAGCGCGGCAAGTTCCTGCTCGCCACATTGGCCGTGCTGCTGGCGACCGTTGCGATCGGGCTGATGTTCTCACGAACAGTCACGCGCCCGATGCGCGAGCTCGTCGATCGCGCCGTGCGGATCGGCCGCGGCGACCGCAACGCGTTTCAACCGCTGCAGCATTATGGAACTCGCGAGCTCGCCCAGCTCTCCGACAGCTTTCTCCACATGGCCCAGCAGCTGTCGCGGCGTTCCGACTATATCGCCACCTTCTCGGCACACCTGACGCACGAATTGAAATCGCCGCTGACATCGATCAGGGGCGCGGCCGAGCTGCTGCAGGATTCGCTTCAAAGCAAGTCGGACACGCTGACCCGATCCGAGCAACAGAGCTTCATTTCGAACATCCTTGGCGACGTCGCGCGGCTCGATGCGATGAGCCAGCGGCTGCGCGAGCTGGCGCGCGCGGAGAGCGCTCCGCAGAACGAGCAAACCTCACTCTCTGGCGTCATCGCGAACCTGAAGAACCGCTTTGCGCAGCGGACAATCGTGGCCAGCGGCGACCTCGACCGCCCGATCGGGATGTCCGGCGAGAAGGCCCTGATCGTGCTGGCGCATCTGGCCGACAACGCGTTCCGTCACAATGCCAAATTGGTGCAGCTCGACGCGACTGCCGAAGCCTCGACCGTCAGGGTGACGGTGAGCAACGATGGCGACCCGATCTCCAACGCCAACAGCGACAAGATCTTCGATGCCTTCTTCACCACCCGCCGCGATAGCGGCGGCACCGGCATGGGCCTCGCCATCGCGCAAGCCGTCATGGTGAGCCACGGCGGTACGATCCGTCTCCTGCCCGCCAGCCAGGGCGTCGCTTTCGCGCTCGAGTTTCCCGCGGTCTAACCGGCTTCGGACCGGCTCGATGATGATCGCGGCCGTCATGCCGCCGGCGGCGGCGCTGAGCCTCGAGCACACCGGAGGAATTTCCCGCGTGGTGGACAAAATTGATCGAGATCTGGTTGCCTCTCAGCATCAACTTCCAGCCGGTTGGCCATCGCGCGCTTACGGCTTGAAATCAAGCGCATCGACGTCCTCGCGTGATCCCTTCCGCCCTCGCAATCGCATCGGCGCATGGCGGCCCGCGCTCTCCGGTTGTCCGATCAGGCATGCTCAGCCGAGCCCTGCTTGACGCGCAAATTCGTTTGTGCGCAGCTGCTCAAAACAACAAGGCTACTCAGGGGCAGGACATATGGGCGGGCTTCGGCGGGCGCTGGCCGGTTACGGCTTCCTCATCGCATCGATCAATCTGGCGGTAGCGGCGGAGCCGATCAAGCTGCGGGTGGCCGACTCCTTTCCGAAAGGGCATTACCTCGTCCGCCTCGTGCTCGAGCCTTGGATGGCCGAGGTGCAGAAGCGCACCAACAACGCCGTGACGTTCGAGCACTATCCGGCCCAGCAGCTCGGCAAGGCCGCCGACATGCTCAAGCTGACGCAAACCGGCGTCGCCGATATCGGCTACGTCGCGCCCGCCTACGTATCCGACAAGATGCCGGTCTCCGAAGTCGCGATGCTCCCCGGCGCGTTCGAGCATTCCTGCCAGGGCACGCTCGCCTATTGGAAGGCCGCGCGGAGCGGCGTGATTGCAGAGCAGGATTATACCGCAAACGGCATCCGCCTGCTGCTCGCGGTGAGCCTGCCGCCCTACCGCATCCTGACCGTGAAGCAGCCGGTGAAGGATGTCGCCGACATCAATGGGCTGAAGCTGCGGTCGACCGGCGGCGCGCAGGACCTCACCTTGCGCGCGATCGGCGCGGTGCCGGTGCGGATGGCGGCCCCGGATGCCTACGAATCGCTGTCGCGCGGTACGATGGACGGCCTGCTGTTTCCGCTCGAGAGCGTCGTCGCCTATGGCGCCGACAAGCTCGTGAAGCATTCTACCGACGGCTTTGGCTTCGCGAGCTTCGTGGTCGCCTATTCGATCAGCGAGAACGCCTGGAAGAAACTGTCGCCGGAGATCCAGAAGGCGATGATCGACACCGCCGAGGAAATCCTGCCGTCCGCCTGCAAGGAAGTGCAGAAGCAGGACAGCGAGACCATGAAGTCGATGGAAGCCGCGGGCGTCCACTTCGATACCCTGCAGCCCGACGTCGTCGCAAAGCTCAAGGACCTGACGAAGGGCGTCGGCAAGGCATGGGCCGACGGGCTCGATGCGCGCGGCAAGCACGGCAGCGACGCGCTGAAGGAATTCAGTGCCGCCGTTGCGGCCGTGCCGGCCCAGTAACGCGGACGGAGCCCGACGTGATCAAAACAAGCCTGAAGGCACTGACCGCCATCGAAAAGGTGACCTCGGCCATCGCCGCGGCGATGATGTTTGCGATCATGATGATCGTCTTCTCGGATGTCGTGATGCGCTACGTCTTCAACCGGCCGTTCTCCTGGGCCTATGATTTGATCTCGCTCTACGTGATGGCCGGCGTGTTCTTTCTCTCCCTCTCCGGCACCTATGCGGTCAACGGACATATCAGCGTCGATATCCTGCTGCCGCGGTTCTCGGCGGTCATTCAGCGCCTCTGCGTCGTCATCTCCAACGTCGTTGGCCTCGCGATCTTCGTTCCGATCGCCTGGCTCGGTTATCAGCGCGCGCTCGACAATTATGTCTCGGGCGACGTCATGGCTGGTGCGATCCCGTGGCCGACCTGGGCGTCCTCGATCTTCGTGCCGGTCGGGGCGGGAATACTCGCGCTGCGCCTTGCCGTTCATCTCATTGCCAATACCGCAAGCCTCCTGACCGGCGAGAACTTGTTGCCGCTGCCGGCCATCTCCGGCCATTCGGACAAGGCTGCCGGAGGTTTCGAATGATCCCGACCTTCATCCTCGCGCTGCTGTTCTTCCTGCTCGCGATCGGAACACCGGTCGCGTTCGCCATGGCATTCTCCGGCGGGCTCGGCCTCTATCTGACCGGCGGCCTGCCGATCCTGCTCGGCGTGCTGCAGACGACGCCACTGTCGGCCGTCACCTCCTACGAGCTGATCACGATCCCGATGTTCCTGTTGATGGCAGACCTGGTGCTGCTGTCGGGCGTCGCCGACGATCTGTTCAAGACCGCCGCAGCCTGGGTTGGACGCATCCCCGGCGGTCTCGGCATGGCGACTGCGTTGGCAGGCGCGGGCTTCGGCTCGATCTGCGGCACCAGCACGGCCTCGGCCGCGACGCTGTCCTCGACCAGCCTGCCCGCCATGATCCGCCAGGGCTACGAGCCCAAGATGGCGGCCGGCGTCGTCGCGATCTCGGGCACGCTGGCGATGCTGCTGCCGACTTCAGTGGCGCTGGTGATCTTCGGCCTGCTTGCCGAGGTGAACATTGGAAAACTCCTGATCAGCGGCATCATCCCGGCGATCTTCGTCACCATCATCATCATGTCGACGATCTATATCCTGGTGCTGCTCGATCCCACGCGCGCTCCAACGATATCGGCTGTGACATGGTCGGAGCGGTTCAGCCTGCTCTGGCAGGTCAGCCCGATGGTGATCCTGTTCTCGATCGTCACAGGCACGATCTATCTCGGGATCGCCACCCCCACCGAAGCTTCGGCCTTCGGTGCGTTCGGCGCCTTCTGTCTCGCCTGCTGGAAGCGCAAGATCAACCTGACCTCGCTCTACACGACGTTACGGCATGCGGCCCAGGGCACCTGCATGATCGTGCTGATCATCATGTGCGCGCACATCTTCGGCTATTTCTTCACCCTCACCCAGGTGACGCAGAACATCGTCGGCTGGGTCGGCGGGCTCGACGTCTCGCGCTGGATCATCATCACGCTGATCCTGTGCGGCTACATCGTGCTCGGCTCGTTCATGGATCAGATCGCGATCCTGGTGCTGACGGTTCCGATCGTGCTGCCGCTGATCAAGTCGCTCGGCTTCGATCCGATCTGGTTCGGCGTCATCAAGATCGTGACCGCCGAGGTCGGCATGATCACGCCGCCGATCGGATTGAATTGCTTCATCGTGGCGCGTTACGCACACCGCCCTGTCGGCGAGGTGTTCCACGGCACATTCCCGCATTTCATCGCGCATCTGATCGCAATTGCCATTTTCGTGGCATTTCCGGAGATCATCCTCTGGCTGCCGAACCATATGCAACATTGAAGAAGCCGTCGGTCGAGACGGCCATCTCTGGGAGACCATGATGAGTTTGTATTCCCGCTTCCTCGCCGGCGCAGCTGTCGCCACTGCCTTTCTGGCGACTTCCGCATCACCGGGCCTTGCCCAGGAAAAGATCACCCTGCGCCTTGCCGACAGCCTGCCCTCCGGGCATGTGATCCACGAACTTGTCGGCAAGCCGTTTTCCGAGCTCGTCACCAAACTGACCAACGGCCAGGTCACGTTCCAGCACTTCCCGGCGGAGCAGCTCGGCAAGGCCAAGGACATGGCTCAGCTCACCGCGCTCGGCGTTGCCGACGTCTCCTACATCGTGCCGTCCTATTCGTCGGACAAGTTTCCGCTGACGGCGGTTGCCGAATTGCCCGGCATCTTCGACAACGAATGCCAGGGCTCGCTCGCATTCTACAAGGTCTCGCACAATGGCGGCATCCTGGAGACCAAGGAATTCGCGCCGAACCAGCTTCGGCCGCTGGTGACGCTCGCGCTGCCAGCCTACCAGGTCCAGCTGGCGACCAGCCGCGATGTGAAAACCGCGAAGGACCTCGAAGGCCTGAAGATCCGCACCACCGGCGGCGCGATGGACCTGATGATGCGCTCGATTGGCGGCGTGCCTGTGCGGATGGCCGCGCCCGAGATCTATGAATCGCTGACCCGCGGCACGCTCGACGGGCTAATCTTCTCCTACCAGAGCTCGGCATCCTACGACTTCGGGAAGATCCTGAAGTCGGGCACCGAGGGGCTGAACTTCGGCACCGCGATCTTCACCTATTCGATCGGCGAGCTGAAATTCAAGTCGCTGCCCGAGAACGTGCGCAAGGCGCTGGTTGAAGCCGGCGAGCAGACCACGCGCGAGGCCTGCAAGCGGTTCGAGGACGGCGAGAAGGCCGCGGCCGACAAGATCAAGTCGCAAGGCATGAAGGTCATCACCTTCAGCGCCGACGACAAGAAGGTGTTCGACACCGCCTTCAAGTCGGTTGCGCAGGATTGGGTGAAGGACGTCGACAAGCGCGGCAAGCCGGGCACCGACGTCTTCAAGGCCTTCACCGAAGCACTGGCCGCCACCCATTGAGTCAGGCACCGACGAGAGACAAGCCATCAGCGCCGGCGGGCCCGCTCGCCGGCGTCAGGATCATCGACCTCACCAGCGTGATGATGGGCCCCTACGCGACCATGATCCTCGGCGACTACGGCGCCGACGTGATCAAGGTCGAGAGCCCCGATGGCGATGTGATGCGCCACGCCGCCCCGATGCGCCATCCCGCGATGGGCGCGATGTATCTGCAGGGCAATCGCAACAAGCGCTCGATCGTGCTCGACCTGAAGAAGGCCGGCGGCCGCACGGCGCTGCTGCGCCTTGCCGCGGACGCCGACGTGTTCGTCCATAACGTTCGTCCTGCGGCCATGGAGCGGCTGAAGCTCGGCGCCGACGATCTGCTCGCCACCAATCCGCGGCTCGTCTATGCCAGCCTGCACGGCTTCGGCGAGACCGGGCCCTATGCCGGCCGGCCCGCCTATGACGACCTGATCCAGGGGCTGACCGCCCTGCCCGCGCTGACCGGCAGGATCACCGGTGAGCCGCGCTACTCTCCGGCGACCATGGCCGACCGAATCGTCGGCCTCAATGCCGTTCACGCTATCCTCGCGGCGCTGTTTCACCGCGAGCGCACCGGCGAAGGCCAGGCGATCGAAATCCCGATGTTCGAGACCATGGCGCAGTTCGTGCTCGGCGATCACATGGCCGGCCGCAGCTTCGAGCCGCCGATCGGCCCGCCGGGTTATTCCCGGCTGCTGTCGCCCGACCGCCGTCCGTATCAAACCAGCGACGGCTACATCTGCGCGCTGGTCTATTCCGACAAGCAGTGGAACGCGTTCTTCGCCAAGATCGGCCTTGCGAACGAAGCCGACCGCGACCCGCGGCTGAACAGCATCTCGGCAAGAACCCGGAATTACGACTTCGTCTACGACTGGTTCTCGCAGATGATGAAGACCCGCAGCACCGCCGAATGGATGCGCTTCTTCGAAGAGGCCGACATTCCGCATGCGCAGCTGCACGATCTCGACAGCCTGATCGACGATCCGCATCTGGGAACCGTCGGGCTGATCCAATCGGTGGAGCATCCGACTGAAGGCACGCTGCGCCTCGCCGGCCCGGCCGCCACCTGGAGTCGGACGCCGCCATCGATCCGGACCTATCCGCCGAACCTCGGCGAGCATGGCCGGGAGATCCTGCGCGAGGCTGGACTTGCAGATGCGGAGATTGCGGCCCTCCTCGAGGAGGGCGCGCTGATCGAGCCCGGCTCCTGATTATTTCCTGCGCGATGCCAGGATCTTCTCGGCCGCACGCAGATGCGGCTTGTCCAGCATCTTGCCGTCCATCTTGGCGACACCAGATGGATTATTGGCGAACGCAGCGATCACCCGCTCCGACCACGCGATCTCCTCGTCGGTCGGCATGAAGGCCGCGTTGACGACATCGACATGCTTGGGATGGATCACGGCCTTGGCCAGGAAGCCGTCCTGCCGTGCGGCAATCGCCTCCGCCTTCAACGCGTCGAGATCGTTGATATCGGTGGCGATGGTGTCGATCGCGACCACGCCGGCCGCTGCTGCGCCAATCAGGCAGAGATCGCGGGCAAGAATGAAGGGCGAGTGATAGCGGCCGTCGGTGCGGTTGCGCGTCGCGCCGAGCGAGGCCGCAAGGTCCTCCGCACCCCACATCATGCCCCAGAGCCGCGGGCTCATGTTCTCGAAGTCGAGGATCTTCAGCACCGCCCGCGCCGTCTCGGTTGCGACCGTAACAATCCGCGTGGTGCCCTGCGCGATACCTGAGGCGGCCTCGAATGCATCGAGATAGAGCGCAAGCTTGTTGACATCGGCGGCGCCGGCGCATTTCGGCAACACGATGCCATCAGGCTTTCCGGGTATCACGGCCGCGAGGTCGCCGAGCGTCAGATCGGTGTCGAGCGCATTGACGCGGATATAGAGCTTCTGGTCCGGATTGCGCGCATCGAGCATCTCGCGCGTGATACCGCGCGCAACCACCTTCTGGTCCGGCGCGATGGAGTCCTCGAGGTCGAGGATCAATGCGTCGGCCGCGGTCTTCTTGGCGCTCTCATATTTCCGGGTGCTGTCGCCGGGAACGAACAGGAACGATCGCATCGTCTATGCCTTCGGCTTGCAATGCATCAGGCCAGTGCGGCGGCAGCTTGCCACCACCTCGCCGCGCTGGTTGGTCATGGTGTGCTCGAACTCGACAATACCCTGGGTCGGTCGCGACTTGCTGGCGCGCTTGCCGATGATCCTGGTATGCGCTTTCAAGGTATCGCCGTGAAAGACTGGCTTCGGAAACTTGACGTCGGTCATGCCGAGGTTTCCGACCGTGGTTCCCAAGGTCGTGTCGTACACGCTCATGCCGATCATGATGCCGAGCGTATAGAGGCTGTTGAACAGCCGCTGGCCGAACTCGGTCTTTTCGGAGAAATGCGCGTCGATGTGCAGCGGCTGCGGGTTCATGGTCAGGAGGCTGAACATGGTGTTGTCCATCTCCGTCACGGTCCGGCTGAACTCGTGATGGAATTCCCGCCCGACTTCGAACTCTTCGAAATACAATCCAGCCATTTATCGTCCCTTGTAGTTGGGCGTTCGCTTTTCAACGAACGCATTCAGCCCTTCCTGGCAGTCTTCGGTCGATGCGACCACCACAAAACTTTCCGCAGTGTTCTCCACCGAGCGGCGGAAATCGGCATCGACCGCACGCATGAAGGCATCGCGACCGATCTTCATCACGATCGGCGATTTCGCGGCAAGTTTCCGCGCGATCCCGCGGGCTCGATCGAGCGCGGTGCCCTTCGGCACCACTTCGCTGAGCAGCCCCATGCGATAGGCGGTCGCGGCGTCGAACGGCTCGCCGAGGAACAGCGGGCCGAACGCCTGGTGTTTCCCCACCAGCCGCGGCAACTGCACGAAATGGATCGCCGGGATCAGGCCGACATCGATCTCGGGATAGCCGAAGGTCGAGCTGTCGCCTGCGATGATCATGTCGCAGGAGATCGCGATCGTCATGCCGCCGGCCCGCACCGCGCCATCGACCGCTGCGATGGTCGGCTTGCCCATGCGGTATTGCGTATCGTTCAGCGCGAAATACAGCCGCTCGAGAAATGCCTTGGTCTCGATCGCGGGCTTGCCCCTGACGATGTCGAGGTCGAGGCCGGCGCAAAACACCTTGTGTGCGCTGCTCACAATGACGGCGCGCACCGCGTCATCATCGCGCGCTTTCGCCAGCGCCGCCAGCAACGCGTCTATCAAGGGGATGCTGAGGGCATTGACTGGCCCGCGATCCAGCACGATCTCCGCGATCTGCTCAGTGACCGAGTAACGAACGAGGGCCGTGCTCATGATGTCTTGCCTCCTGTCATCGCCTTGGCCTGTCGCACCGCGCCCGACAGCAGCAAGCCGTCGATCTCGGCCGAACCAAGACCAGCCTCCGTCAGCACCGCGCGGCTGTCCTGCCCGACATCAGGCGCGGGACAAAGATGATCCTCGGACAGGCTCGCGATCCCCGGCGTCCGCGGCGAATAGACCGCGCCGACGCCCGGCGTATCCTGGCGCACCGACGCGCTGATCGCCTCGACATGCGGATTGCGCAGCCATTCGCCGGGATTGAGGATCCGCTCCGCGATGATATCGGCGGCGTGCAGCCGCGTCAGCCAGGTATCCGTCGCTTGCGCCAGGAACACCTCGCGCAGCTGCGGGATCAGCGTATCGGCTGCGTCCGCACGCCGGGCGAAGTCGGCGAAGCGCGGATCAGTGGCGAGATCCTCGCGGCCGATCGCACCGCACAGCCGCTTGTATTGCGGCTCGTTCACCAGCGTGACCATCATCCAGCCGTCCTGGGTCTGGTAGGTGCCGGCGGGCACATTGAGCGCGCGCGGGGCACCGCCCTCGAGGATGAACTCCGCGACCTTGTGGCCGAGCAGCGCCGACGTCGACTGGCAGAGATTGACGTCGATCCAGCGACCGGTACCGACGGTCACACGCGCGAACAGGGTGGTCGCGATCGCCTGGAACGCATAGACGCCGGTGACGACGTCGGAGATCGTGGTGCCGACCCGATGCGGCACACCATCGGTGCCGACATTGACCGAGACCAGCCCGGAGAACGCCTGCGCCACAGAGTCCGAGCCGGGGCGCTTCGAGTATGGCCCGCTCTGCCCAAAGCCGCTGACCGACAGATAGATCAGGCCGGGATTGTCGCGCGACAGGCTCTCATAACCGAGCCCGAGCCGCTCCGCGACACCAGGGCGAAATCCTTCAATCAGCACGTCGGCCTCGCGCGCCAGCCGCTGCGCGATGGCAATGCCATCCTTGTGCTTCATGTCGAGGCACAGGCTGCGCTTGCCGCGGTTATAGACCGCCGACAGGGTCGTGTGATTGCCGTAGGTCGTGCCGAGATAGCGCGACCAGTCGCCCTCGGGCGGCTCGACCTTGATGATGTCGGCGCCATAAACCCCCAGCAGCATCGCACAATAAGGCGAGGCGATCCCCTGCCCGAAATCCAGCACTTTCAACCCGCGATACGGCGCTTCGTGCGTCGGCGTCAACTTGCCCGCCATTTGTCCTCCCATGACAGTCGAAGAGCCCTACAGCGCCAGGTAACGCTGCCGGATGTTGTCGTTGGCCTTCAGCTCTTCGATGGAGGATGTGTAGACGATCTGTCCCTTGTCGATAACCGTCGCGTGGCTCGCAAGGCCAAGGCAAAAATGCATGTTCTGCTCTGCGATCAATACTGTGGCACCGGTGCCGCGGAGCTGCCGCAGCAGCTCGCCGATTCGCTGCACGATGATCGGCGCCAGTCCCTCGCTCGGCTCGTCCAGCAGCAGCAGCACCGGGTTGCCCATCAGCGTGCGGGCGATCGCCAGCATCTGCTGCTCGCCGCCGGAGAGCCTGCCCGCGATCCGGTGCCGCAGCGGCTCCAGCAGCGGGAACACGTCATAGACGCGCCGGATCGACCACTCGTCCTCACCGTCGGGCCCCTTCTTCTGGCCGATGACGAGATTGTCCTCGACTGTATGCTCGGGAAAGATCTGGCGGTCCTCCGGCACGAAGCCGAGCCCGGCCCGCGCGATGTGATGCGGCCTCATCCCGGAGACCACATTGCCGCGCAAGGTCACCTTGCCGCGGCGTGCCGGCGCAAGCCCCATGATCGCCTTCATGGTGGTCGACTTTCCGGCCCCATTGCGGCCGAGCAGCGCCATGGTCTCGCCCTTCCGCACCGAGAGGCCGACGCCGAACAGGATCTGGCTGGTGCCGTAGTAGACGTCGAGATCCTCGACCTGCACCACCGGCTGCGCGCTCATGCCACCGCTCCCGCGTGGTCGTCGCTACCGAGATAGGCCTCGATGACGGCTTCATTGCTACGGATCGCGTCCGGCGTCCCGGTCGCCAGGATCCGGCCGTAACACAGCACGACGATCTGAGGCGCGATCTTGAACACGATATCCATGTCGTGCTCGATGAACACGACCGTGATCTTCTGCTTCTCCCAGAGCTCGCGCACCTTGTCGATCATGCGCCAGCGTTCCTCGGTGCCCATGCCGGCGGTCGGCTCGTCCAGCAGCAGCACCTTGGGATCGAGCACCAGCGCGAGCGCGATATCGAGCAGCTTCTGGTCGCCATGCGACAGCGTCGCCGCGGTCCTGTTGCGCTTGCCGGCAAGGCCGAGCAGCTCCATCGCGTGCTCAGCGCGGTCGCGCGTCTCGGCCAATGGAAAGCGGCGATGCATCACGCCGGCGCGGCGCTGATCGGCACAGACCGCTGCCAGCATCGTCTCCTCGACCGTCAGCGACGGGAAGATGCTTGCGACCTGGAAGGCGCGGCCGATGCCATGGCGCACGATCTCTGGCGGCGTCTTGCCCGCCATGTCGACGCCATTGAGCAGGATCTGCCCGGCGTCCGGCCGCAGCGCGCCTGTGATCAGGTTGAAGAAGGTGCTCTTGCCGGCGCCGTTGGGACCGATCACGGCGGTGAGCGAACCGTCGGCAAAGTCGAGCGAGACGTTGTCGGTCGCCTTGACGCCGCCAAAGGATTTCGAGAGGGCGAGAATTTCCAGCATGGCTAACCGCGCCCTTCACCACGTCGATGGCCGTACCATTCGACGACGAAGTCCATGAGGCCTTTTCGCAGGCCGATGGCAAAGAACAGGATCACGATGCCGAGCACGATGCCGTGATACTCCGTCAGGCGAGTCACGGTGTCGTTGAGGATCAGCAACAGCACCGTTCCGACCATCGGCCCAAGGAAGGTGGTCACGCCACCCAGCATGTTGATGAAGATGCCCTCGCCCGAGATCGTCCAGTAGGCGAATTCGGGATAGGCGCCGGAGACGAACAGCGCCATGATGATGCCGCCGGTCGCCGCGAACAGCGCCGCCAGCACAAAGATTGTCAGCTTCGCGCGCCAGACGTCGATGCCGATGAAGCTCGCCCGCGTGGCGTTGTCGCGGATCATGCGCAGCGTGTAGCCGAACGGCGACTGCGCGATCTGGCGCATCAGCAGCAGCCCGATCACCAGCAGCGCGCAGCTCGTGATGTAGAGGTGGAGATGGTTCGAAAGGTCGATGCCGAGGAACGGCGGCCGCGGAATGCCGCCGCGAAGGCCCTGGTCGCCGCCGGTCAGCGATTGCCACGACAGGATAGTGGAGTGGATCAGCATCTGGAACGCCAGCGTGACGAAGGCAAAATAGATCTCCTTCAGCCGCACGCAGATCGCGCCGATCACCACGGCGACGACGAAGGTCATCGCCAGCGTGGCGGCAAAAGCCACCGGGATCGGCACGCCGGTCTTCTGCATCATGAGGCCGAAACCATAGGCGCCGAGGCCGAAGAACATGCCGTGCCCGAACGAGATCAGTCCGGTGTAGCCGACCAGAAGGTTGAGCGAGGTCGCGAACAATCCGTAGGCTGCGCAGCGGATCACGAAGTCGAGCAGCTGCTTGCTGCCGAACACCATCGGCAGCAGCGCGAGCAGCACAAAGGCCGCGAGTGCGATCAGCAGGTCGCGATAGCGCTGCGGCCTGGCGTCGATCCGGGGCACTTCGAGCGGCCGCGCACCTTGGCCTGCCTGCAACTCGGTCATGCGACCTCCTTGCCGAACAGGCCGGTCGGACGCGACACCAGTACGATCACCATGAAGAGATACATCAGCCCCTCGGTGAACAGCGGGAAGCCGAGCGATCCGAACGAGCGGATCAGCCCGATCAGGAGCGCACCGATCAGCGCCCCCAGGATCGAACCCATGCCGCCGATCACGGTGACGATGAAGGACTCGATCAGCACCGAGAAACCCATGCCCGGCGTCAGCGAGCGCACCGGCGCGGCAAGCGCGCCCGCCAGTCCCGCCAGCATGCCGCCGAGCGCAAACACGCCGCCATAGATCAGCCCGGTGTTGATGCCGAGCGCCGACACCATCCCGGGATTGTGCGCAGCCGCACGGATGACCTTGCCGATCCTGGAGCGCGCCAGCCCCAGCCCAAGAACCACCGCGGCCACCAGCGCTACCCCGATCAGCAAAAGATAGTATGGCGGCACCACGCCGCCGGCGATGAACAGCGGCGGCACCTGGAACGCTGCCGGCATACCCATCGACCTGAATTCAGGCCCCCAGATCATGCGGACGACATCGTCGAAGATCAGCACGAAGGCGTAGCACACCAGAAGCTGCATCAGCACGTCGCGGCCGTAGACGCGGCTCATGAAGGCGCGCTCGAAGATCAGGCCGAGGAGCGCGGTGCCGACAGCACCGCTCAGGATCGCCAGCGCAAAGCTGCCGGTGAGCTGGTAGGCCGTCATCGCGAAATAGGCGCCGAACATATAGAAGGCGCCGTGGCTGAAATTGACCACCTTGAGCACGCCGAAGATCAGGGTCAGCCCCACGGCGACAAGAAACAGCAGCATGCCGATGATCAGGCCGCTGGTGGTCTGAGTCACCAGGCATGCAGGACTGGTGAGGCAACTGGCGAGCGCGTCGAGGTCCACGAGAATCATCCATTACGGCGGGCCGCAACGCCGGCGCGCGACAAACATCAGATGCTAGGCGGAGACAGCAGGCTGCCTCCGCTTCGCATGCGGATCAGGTGTAACCCTTGCTCTTCTTCCACTCGGCCTCGAGCTCGAAGATGGTCTTCCAGTCCCCGGCCTTCACGTCGGGCACGTAGGGCTCCTGCGGGATCGTGGTGCCCCAGCCGATCGCGTAGCCGACCAGCGTGTGGTCGTCGGCGCGCATGGTGACGGTGCCGTCGGCACCGAACGGGCATTTGATGGTGAGCCCGGTGAGGGCCTCCGCGACCTTCTTGCCGTCGGTCGAGTTCGCCTTCTTGACGGCCTCGTTGAGGAACATGACGGCCGTCGCGTTCTGCCAGGACCAGTTGGTCGGGTACTCGTTGTACTTCGCCTTGTAGGCATCGCCCCAGGCCGCATTCTCCGGCGTCGGCGGGAACGTCTTGATGTAGCGGTCGCCAGAGTGAATGCCCTTGGGCAGGTTCTTCACCACCGTGAGCGCGGTGTAGTCGGCCATGTTGACCGCGAACACCTCCATCTGGTTGAACATCGCGTAGATGTTGGCCTGGTCGATGTAGGAGGTGAGATCGCCACCCCACAGGCAGGAATAGAGCGCCTGCGGCTTGGCCTGCAGGATCTTGGTCACCACCTCGGTGTAATCGGGCTGGAACAGCTTTGGCCAGGACTCGCTGATGATCTCGACATCGGGCGCGAATTTCTTCAGGTACAGCACGAATTCGCCGGTGGTATCGCGGCCATAGGCATAGTCCGGCGAGCAGGTCGCCCACTTCTTCAGCCCCTTGGACTTGGCGATCCCGGCTGCGTAGCCGGCGCCGACGATCGAGTCATGAATGCCCTGCCGGACGCAACGGAAGGCGTTCGAGATGTGCTGCTTGGGATCGGCCGTCAGCGACGACGCTTCCGAGCAGGTGTGGATGCAGAGCACGCCGAGATCGCGCGCCACCTCGTGAACCGCGAACGATCCCGACGATGCCTCGCCATCGAGCAGCATCTCGCAGCCGTCGGTGTTGACGAGCTCGCGCGCGATCCGCGCGGCTTCCTGCGGCTGTCCCTTGGAATCGCGGATCACCATCTCGATCTGCCGCCCGGCAAGACCGCCCGCGGCATTGACCTTCTCGACTTCCAGCATCACCGCATTGCGCGAGGACGTGCCGAGTTGCGCGACGCGACCCGACAGAATGGTCGGCATGCCGATCTTGATGGTCTTGGCCTGTGCGCGCGCCACCCATGGCGCAGCAAAGCTCACCGCACCGGCGCCCATCAGCGCAAGCGTCGAACGCCGGCTGATGCCCGGTTTCCGGGTCCTCGTCATATTCCCTCCCTGTCGGGTTCGCGTTCCCAAATCCCTGTCGGAGATCGTTTCGTCTCCATGGCCACGATGTTTTCAGAGCAAGGGGGGTGACGTCAAGCCAAAGATGAATTACGACTCATAATTCATCCAGGGAGAAAACGGCGCCGGAATCGGCCCGACGGACGGCAAATGATCAATCTTTCCAGCTTCATCGCATTTCATGCCAGGCGGACTCCGGAGCGCTGTGCGCTGAAATATCGCGGCGAAGACGTCTCCTATGCAGATTTCGACCTGCGGATCCGGCAGGTCGGCAGCTGGCTCACGACACGCGGGGTCGCGCCGGGCGACGTCGTCGCCCTCCTGATGAAGAACAGCACGGCCTTTCTCGAACTGGTGTTTGCGACCAGCCATATCGGTGCGGTGTTCCTGCCGATCAATTATCGCCTGTCAGCCGATGAGGTCGGCTACATCGTCGGCAATTCCGGCGCGCGCCTGCTGGTCGCCGACGAGGAATTTGCCGCGATCGCAACCGGCGGCGTGCAGGTCGTGCTGCTGGGTGAAGTCGCCCAGTCCAGCGTCACCAGCCTTGCGCCCGACATCGCGCCGGCGCCGATCCATGTGCGCCAGCCGCGCGACCTGATGCGGTTGATGTACACCTCGGGGACGACGGATCGCCCCAAGGGGGTGATGCTCACCTACGAGAACATCTACTGGAAATCCGCCGACCAGACGCTGGTGCTTGGACTCAACGCCGACACGCGGCTGCTCGTCGTCGGTCCGCTCTATCATGTCGGCGCGCTCGACCTGCCCGGCATCGCGGTGCTCTGGCACGGCGGCATGCTGTGCATTCACCGCACCTTCGAGGTGGAGCCGGCGCTGGCCGCCATCGAGCGCGAGAAGCTCAACGCGGCATGGTTTGCGCCGGTCATGACCACGGCCCTCCTCACCTGCCCGAACCGCGAGCGTTACGATGTCTCCAGCCTGCAATGGGCGATCGGCGGCGGCGAGAAGACGCCGGAAGTCCGCATCCGCGCCTTCTCTGACTATTTCAAGAATGCGCGCTACATCGATGCCTACGGCCTCACTGAGAGCTGCGGCGGCGATACCTTCATGGACGCCGGCCGCGAGATCGAGAAGATCGGCTCGACCGGCCGCGCCATCGCCCATGTCGAGATCGAGATCCGCGACGATGCCGGCAAGCGACTGCCCGCCGGCCAGAATGGCGAGATCTGCCTGCGCGGTCCGAAAGTCACGCAGGGCTACTGGAAGGATCCCGAGAAGACGGCATCCGCCTTCTTCGGCGACTGGTTCCGCACCGGCGACGTCGGCTATCTCGACGAGGACGGCTTCCTCTATCTGACCGATCGCAAGAAGGACATGATCATCTCCGGCGGCGAGAACATCGCCTCCTCCGAGGTCGAGCGCGTCATCTACGAAATCCCCGGGGTACGCGAGGTCGCCGTGATCGGCCTGCCGGACGACCGCTGGGGCGAGAAGCCGGTCGCCATCGTGGTGCTGGCCGACGACGCAAGGCTCGACCTGCCCCACCTCACCGAATTCTGCCGTGCGCGGCTCGCCGGCTTCAAGGTGCCGCGGCAGTTGATCATCCGCGACAGCCTGCCGCGCAATCCGTCCGGCAAGGTGCTCAAACGCGTGCTCCGCGCTGAACTCGAGGCCACCGCATGACGCAAGCGACATCCGCCAAAGTGACAAAACTCAACCGGGTCGAGCGCAACGCCTGGACCAAGCAGAAGATTTTCGATGCCGCGACCAAGGTCGTCGGCAAATACGGCTACGCCGAAGCCTCGGTTGCGCGGATCACGGAAGCTGCCGGCGTCGCGCAAGGCACCTTCTACAATCACTTCGAGAACCGCCAGGAGCTGCTCGACCAGCTGCTGCCGAAGATCGGCCTCGACATGGTCCGCTTCATTCATGCGCGTACCGGCACTGCCAACGAAGCCCGGCAGGAGGTCGAGCGCTTCAGCGCCTTCTTCGACTTCATCCGCGAGGTCCCAGAGTTTCTCCGCATCCTCAACGAGGCCGAGTTCTTCGCGCCGATCGGCTACCAGAAGCATTTCGACAATATTTCGAACGCCTATGTCCGGATCCTGCAGCGCGCGCGGGCCGCGGGCGCCACCAACACCTTCAGCGACGAGGAGTTCGAGGCCATCGTTCAGGTCTTGATGGGTGCGCGCGGCTATCTCAGCCGCCGCTATTCCTACTCCGAGCAAGGCGTCACCGCGGTGCCCGACTACGTCATCACGGCCTACCAGAAGCTGGTCACGCGCGGCCTGTTCACCACGAGCGATAAGGGAAGAAAGTCATGAGTGCCGACGGCATCATCCTCGTCACCGGCGGCAGCCGCGGCATTGGCGCGGCGACCGCAACGCTGCTTGCGGATCAAGGACACGGCGTCGTCATCGTCGATATCGCGCCCGAGCCGCTGGTCGGAACAGCCGCCATTCTCTGGCCGGCGCCGTTCGACGTCGCGAGCGAAAGCGCCGTCGTTGCCGGCGTCGCCGACATTGAGCGGGCGCACGGCCCGATCGCCGGCCTCGTCAACGCGGCCGGCGTGTTCGGCAAGATGCACACGATCGACCGGGTGCGGATGGAGCAATGGGACCGCGAGGTCAATATCGACCTGCGCGGCACTTTCCTGGTCGCGCGCAGCGTCGGCATCGGAATGGCCAAGCGACGTCACGGCGCGATCGTCAACGTCGCCTCGGTGGCAGGCATGACGTCGGGTCCGATCCACGCCTACACCGCGGCGAAGGCGGGCGTCATCCAGATCACGCAGACGCTGGCCGCCGAATGGGGCCGTTCCGGCGTCCGCGTCAACGCGGTGTCGCCCGGCTTCACCCGCACGGTGGCGCTCGAGGCCGGCATCGCGTCGGGTGCCCTGAACAAGGATCTGCTGGCCCGCCCGACTGCGATGAACCGGCTGGTCGAGCCGATGGAAGTGGCGCAGGCGATCGCCTGGCTGCTCTCGCCGCAGAGCAGCGGCGTGACCGGCATCAACCTGCCGGTCGATGCCGGCTACATCGTGGGCACCACCTGGGCCGCCTATGGCGGTCTGCCCGACGCAGCGGCGAGCTGAGGACAACGCATGAATATCGAGCTTTCGTGCAAACACCTCGATCTTTCCTCCGCCATCGCCGAGGGAGACATCCGCGTGCTGCTGATGGTGCTGGTGCACATGACCGGCAACGAGAAGTGGCTCGAACCGCCGTACCAGCCGAAGCGCGACGTCCGCCTGATCCCCGATCCGGACGCCGGCGTGCCGAAGGAGATCCAGGACGAGATCCGCGCGGCCGTGCTGAACCTGTTCGCCAACGGTACGCCGAAGCCCGTCATCACTGATCCCGGCGATGAGCTGATGCTGCGGATGATGCGCGCGACGCTCGGCGAGAACGTTACGCCGGAATATGCGCCGTTGATGCGCGAGGAAATGGGATTCGTTCCCCGCGATGCCAGATGGCGCGAACGACCTTCCGACGAACGACTGGCGCAGCAGCATGTGCTGATCGTCGGCGCCGGGGTCTGCGCGATCGCGCTCGGGGTTGCGCTCGGGCGGCTCGGCATTCCCTACACCATCGTCGAGAAGCAGGACGAGATCGGCGGCACCTGGTACGTCAATCGTTATCCCGGCTGCGGCGTCGATACGCCGAACCACTCCTATTCGTTCTCGTTCGGCGCCCGCAATCCGTGGACCCGCTATTTCGCGCAGCGCCAGGAACTGCTGGACTACCTGCTCAAGGTCGTGCGCGAATACGGCATCCGCGAGCATGTCCGCCTCTCGACCGAACTCGTCGCCTCGCGCTGGGACGAAGGCAAGCGCCGCTGGATCTCGACGCTGAAGACCGCGAACGGTGAAGAGACCTTCGAGTCCACCGCGCTGGTCAGCGCTATCGGGCAACTCAACGATCCCTCGCCTGCCCGCTTCAACGGCGACGAGGATTTCACGGGCCAAAAGGTTCACTCGGCGCTGTGGTCCGACGACATCAAGCTCGACGGCAAGCACGTCGCCGTGATCGGCACCGGGGCGACCGCGATGCAGCTTGTGCCGTCGATCGCCGACCGCGTCGCCTCGGTCACCGTCTACCAGCGCACCGCGCAGTGGGCGCGACCGGTGAAGGGCTATTCCGACCCGATCACCGAAGGTGCGCAGCGGCTGCTGGCGCATCTGCCGTTTTATGTGCAGTGGTACCGCTTCAACATGTTCTGGCGTTACGGCGACGGATTGTTGCCGTTCCTCCGCAAGGATCCGGCCTGGCCGCATCCGGAGCGCGCCGTCAACAAGGGCAACGACCGGCATCGCCAGGAACTGGCCGACTTCATCCTCTCCGAGCTGAAGGACCGCCCTGACCTGATCGAGAAGTGCATGCCGACCTATCCGCCTTACGGCAAGCGCATCCTGCTCGACAACAACTGGTTCAAGACGCTGACCAGGCCGAATGCCGAGCTGGTCACCGACAGGATCGACCATTTCGCTGCGGACGGAATCGTCACGGCCGACGGCACATCGCGGCCGCACGACGTCGTCGTGATCTCGACCGGCTTCAAGGTCTCCGAGATGGCGGCACGTCTCAACATCACCGGCCGCGACGGCAAGAACCTCAAGCAGGCGTGGCACCACGACAATCCGACCGCGTATCTCGGTCTCACCGTGCCTGACTTCCCCAACCTGTTTCTGATGCTCGGCCCCAACTCGGGACCCGCGCATGGCGGCAGCGTGATCTTCCAGTCGGAATGCCAGAGCCGCTACATCTCTGCCTGCCTCGTCGAGATGATCGAGAACGATATCGCTGCAATCGACGTGCATCGCAACGCGCATGACGAATACATCCGCAACGTCGATGCCGAGCATGAGCAATTGATCTGGACGCATCCGGGCATGACGACCTACTACCGCAACAGAAGCGGGCGTGTGTTCTCGGCAATGCCGTGGCGGTTCGTCGACTATTGGAAAATGACGCACGATCCGGACTTCACCCAGTATCGTAAGACCAAGGCGCGACAGGAAAGCTGACCTGAAATACCCCGCTCGTTAACTTGACAGCAGGCGATATCTGCCGCAGCATTTCGCCGACTGCCACCTGTTGGGGTGCGGGAGCGCCTGCTCCCCGCGTCGCAGGAATTGACGGACGATTTTGGAATCGGCCGCCAGGCAGAGAAGCGGACAGAGGTCCGTCGGCCCACCCTTGGAGAGGAGCATGACGCCACCGGCGAAAGCCAGCGACCTTGCTCGGCAAGGTCTCGGTGCACGTTGAGGCGAACAGCAGCTGCTAGCCGCGTGCACTGCCGACAATCTGAACATATCCGCAGGACGAGAGCGCAAAGGCCAAGCGCTTTTAGGTCCCGAAACACCACTGGTCTACACCAGAGATCCTTCGCTAAAACGAAGTAGCAGGGCCCCGCGATGCTTGAATGCACCGGGGCCCATTCGTTTGCGCGCGTTTGCGCGCCATCTCTCCGTCGTCGCACCGCATTGCGTCACCGCGCGGGATCGGGAACAATTGTCGCGACAGGTTCAGGAGCGATGATGGAAAAGCCGAAGGTCAGGATCTACACCGACTACAAGTCGCCCTACGCCTATATCGCCAATAAGCGGTTGTTCGAGCTCGAGGAGACCCTTGGCGTCGAGCTGGAATGGCTGCCCTACACGCTTCGCATTCCCGAGTTCATGGGCACGGTCGAGGCGCGCACGCCGCATTTCTGGCGCAAGGTCCGCTACTCCTACATGGACGCGCGGCGGTTCGCCAACGCGCAGGGACTGACCATGAAGGGCCCGCGCCGGATCTACGACGCGTTCTATTCGAGCGCCGGGATGTTGTTCGCGCAGCGCCATGGGCTGTTCCGGCCTTACCATGACACGGTGTTCCAGAGATTTTGGAACCACGAGCTGGAGATCGACGAGCTGTCTGAGATCACCGGCGTAATCGCCGCGATCGGCGGTTCCACTGAGGCGTTCGAGGCCTACGTTCGTGGGCCTGCCCGCGCGGAACACGATCGCATCATCGACGAGGCCGAAGCGCTCGGCGTGTTCGGCGTGCCCAGCATGGTGTTCAACGGCGAATTGTTCTGGGGCGGCGATCGCATCGACATGCTGGTCGAGCGGATCAGGCATCCGGAATCGGTCGCCGCCGCACTCGGGAGCAGGCACCGGACCTAAGCTCGCGCCGTTTTGAACCTGGTTACCGTCCATGATCGATCAGCCCCCATTCAGGATCGCCCAACATCCGGTGCGTTCCAGCACCGGCTTCAACGCCGCGCGATCGCCTGCATCCAGCGCGGCGAACTTCTCGCGCAACTGCTGCAGGCACTTGACCTGATATCTGAACGGCGCCAGCGCATAAGGCAGTCCCCAGACATTGATCTCGAGCCGTTCGAGGCCTTTCGCCAATGCATCGGCATTGGCGGCAAGGAACGGCAGATAGAGCTCGCCCGCGATCCGCAGTAGCGCCTCGGCGAACCCGCCAAGCGCCTGCTCGCGTGGATGCCAGGTGCCCTCGACACCGGACGCATCATCGAGCCGCCGCACCCAGTGATCGGTGAACGGCGCGCGCTCGCGCATGATCCGCATCGGGGTCGGGTCGGTCGCCATCTCGCTGAGCTGGCCGAACCAGGCGAAATCCGCCAGCGATGGCCGGCTGCCAAACAGATAATTCGTCATGCCGACATGCGGCTCGAATGCGGCGAGCGTCCGCCGATAGCTCTCCTCCAGCAGCGGACGGTTCTCTTCGGTGGCGCCGAGAATGACCATGCGCGAAATCTGCCGCTGCCGGAATTCCACGATCTCCTCGCGGCTGCCCGCCGTGGCTTCCGATGTGGACCACTCCTCGCCCGCCCAGCGCGAGACATAAGCCTGATCTTCCTCGTCCCACCAGCGATACAGAAACAGCGGCTTCACCGCCCATTCGTCGGCGAGGTCCTCGAGCAGATCGCAGACGAAGGCTGTGGCCTTATCCTCCGGGATCACCGACCGCCCCCGGTGACGCACCTCCAGATCGTAGGCGAGCGCCGTGGTCTCGCCGCGATAGCTGCCGTCGGGATATTGCAGTACCGGGATCAGCATCGGCTTCAGATGCGCGGTCGCCGCGCGCAACGCCTTGGTCATGATGACCCAGTCGTGCGGGATCCGTCGGTAGCGCATCAGCGCGCGCAGCTTGATCGCATAGGGCGATGCGGTCGAACCGATCAGGCGGTAGCGGCCTTCCGTCATGACGCCCCCTCCGAAAACGCCGGATTGCCGTACGGATAGAACTGCGCAAGATCGATGTTCTTGTAGGGCAGCTTGTCCAGCTGCGTCGTGCCAAGGAAAGGCTCGTCCGGCTCGACCAGCAGGATCGTCTTGGCAAAGCCGTTGTCGTCGAAGCCGCGCCGAAAGTGCACCCGCGACTTGATCGCCATGACCTCGAATCCACCGACGTCAGGCACCAGCGCCTTCAGCGAGAACGGCTCCATGATCTGCACCAGATAGGTGGAGAGGATCAGCACATTGTTGCGGCCGAAGCGCACGCAGACCCAGAACTGCCCGTACCCTTCCGCTGCCGCCGAGATCGTGCCCTGAATGCGAACCGGGTCGCCCGCCGACTCGTCGGCGCGGCCGCCGATCTCCATGTCGAAGGCATCGCCAGCCTTGGCACCCGCCGCCTTCAGGCTTGCGGTCGCCCTGGCATCGGCAATGGTCGCGATGACAGTGTTGGCGAGGTCCTGCGCGATGATCTCGCGCAGCAACCAGGTCGCTGATCCCGAGCGGTCGCTGTGATCGGCCAGCACCACGGGCGTGTTGCCATCGGCGACGGCCTGCTTTGCCAACGCGACGCCCTCGGCAATGCTGTGCAGCCGGGTCGATTGCAGCAGCGCTTCGCGCAGCCGCCAGATCGTGCCGGCGAGATCGCGCGCGACCTGCTCGGCGAGCTTTGGGTTGTCGTTGGTCAGGACCTGCACGGTCATGCCGACGTCGGGAACATCGGCGAACGGGAAACCGAAGAAGATGTTGACGTAGACGTCGACCTCGCGAGCCTCCCACACCAGCGCGCGCTGCACGAGATCCATCCACGGACGCGCGCCGGTCCATTGCAGCACAGTGGGCGAGATCACCGGAACCTTGATGGTCTTGTGGGTTGGCTTGTAGTCGCCGCGGATCGCTCGCACCAGCATGCGCGCCGCCCGTTCGCCCTGCAGATGCGCGTCATAGTGCGGGAAATATTTGACCGCGAACGCCATGTCGGCCTGCTCGAGGAACGCCTCGTCCTCATTGCCGTGAGGATCGAAGGTCGCGGCGATGAAGGCGGAGCGGCCGACCACCTCGCGGACCTGCCGCGCCAGATCGGCCTCCGGCCGCGGCACGTCGCGCACGGCCATCGCACCGTGCAGGCACAGATAGACCCCGTCGAACGGCCCCTCCTCCTTGAGCCCGGCAATCATCTTGCCGGTAAAGGTGCGATAGGCCTCCTGGGTGATCCAGCCCGATCCGGTGTAGGTCTTCGGCCAGAGCGGGGATTCGATGCCGACCAGTTCGACCTCGGAGAACTCGCGCGCGACCCGCACGAAGCCGCCCATATAGTTCTTGGGATCGAACTGCAGCAGCGCTTCACCTTTGGCCGGCGAGCCCGGATAGATGAAGTCGTCGAGTGTCGTCTCGTTCGGCAGGAACGAGACGGTTTCGTGGGAGAAATGCAGGACGGCAATACGAATCTTGCGTTCGCTCATTGTGTGCGCCTCGGCTGTTTTTTCGTATCCTGACATCGAAGGCGCGGGGCGCCAATGCCGCATTCGGTTTTTGCCCGCTAGACCTGCAAATAAGCAGACGCGGCGCGGCTTGCCGCGGTTCCGATTCTGCTATGGTCCACGCCAACGATCGGGCCCCGGCCCCGCAGATGTCTCAAGGAGAGAACGCCATGAATCCCCCCGTCAGCTCGCCCGCGATCAAGGTCGTGAAATCCGTTCGCGAGCAGGTGAGCGCCGAGGAGTGGCAGGCCCGTGTCGATCTCGCCGCCTGCTATCGGCTGACGGCGATGTACGGCATGACCGAGATGATCGCGAACCACATCTCCTGCCGCGTGCCCGGCACCACCGACCAGTTCCTGATCAATGCCTACGGCATGCTGTATGAGGAGATCGACGCCTCCAGCCTGATCAAGGTCGACGTCGAGGGCAACACGCTGCTCAACGCCACCGATTACGACGTCAACGTCGCGGGCTTCGTCATTCACAGCGCCATCCACATGGCCAAGCACGACATGGACTGCGTCGCGCACACCCACACTCCGGCCGGCATGGCCGTCTCGGCGATGGAATGCGGCCTGCTGCCGCTGGCGCAGACCTCGATGCGTTTCCTGCACATCGCCTATCACGACTTCGAAGGCATCGCCGACAATGTCGACGAGCGCGAGCGGCTGGTCCGCGACCTCGGCGACCACGAGGCGATGATCCTGCACAACCATGACCTCTTGGTCGTTGGCCGCACCGTGCCCGCCGCGTTCAACGTGCTGTTCCGGCTCGAGCGCGCCTGCCAGACCCAGGTGATGGCGCTGTCCTGCAACACCAAGCTGACCTATCCGCCGCAAAACATCCTCGAAGACACTTATGAGCGGATGCTGCCCAAGCCCGGCCGCGTTGCGCGCAACGGTGAACTCGCCTGGCCGGCGCTGCTGCGCAAGCTCGATCGCGCCGATCCGTCGTACCGGGACTGAGACGAAATCGCGCCTTCGCATCAACTTTGGGCGTCGCTTGCCCGCAATTTGAGCGCACATTTTGCCGTGACATCGCCGATGCTAGCCGTCGGCGAGACGGCAGGTGCGTGCGATGAAAACCTTCATTCGCGTTGTTGAACTGTGGGTGCCAGATCCGACACGGACGCGGCTGGAATTCGGCGGCAGCCTGCACAGCTCCGAGTTCGCCGAGTTCAACGCGGTCAGCGAGAACGCGCTGTTCGCCTATGACGAGGGCCTTCCCGGCAAGGCCTGGGCGAGCGGCCATCCGGTCATCCTGACCGAATTCGCCAACTCCTATTTCAAGCGAACCGATGAGGCGCGCGAAGCCGGCCTGACCTGCGGCGTTGCGCTTCCGGTGTTCGCCGGCGAATTCCTGATGGCGGTGATGGTGCTGCTCTGCGGCGACGACCGGAAGCATGTCGGCGCGATCGAACTTTGGCACAACGATCCCGAGAAGTCGCACGAGATGGCGCTCGTCGACGGCTACTACGGCACCGCCGACATGTTCGAGTTCAACTCGCGTCACACCAAATTCCCGCGCGGCTTCGGCCTGCCCGGCCGGACCTGGAAGGCCGGCACGCCGCTGATCATCAAGGATCTGCACAATTCCAAGGGATTCCTGCGCTGGGAGGACGCATCCGAGATCGGCATCAATTGCGGTGTCGGCATCCCCTACACGACCGGCGACCAGACCTGGGTGGTGACATTCCTGTCGGCCCAGGCGACACCGATCGCACGCCGGTTCGAGATCTGGGTGCCGAACGAAGAGCGGTCGGCGCTGGTGTTTCACTCCGGCGACTGCAGCGAGCAGTCCGATCTCGCCACGCTCTATGCGGCCAAGACGATCGGTCGCGGCGAAGGCTCTATCGGCGGCGCATGGGCGACCGGCATGCCCGCGCTCACCGAGCATCTCAAGCAGGATGAATCGATCGCGGCTACCCAGGCGCGTGGCTCCGGCATGAACCAGGTGGTCGCGCTGCCGGTGATCGAGAACGCCCGGCTCAAGGCGGTGCTGGCCTGGTATTTGTGATTGTTGGCTCACCTGCATTCGTCGTCCCTGCGAAAGCACGGACCCACAACCACCGAAGGTGATTGTTGCGCGACGTTGGGGCCGCAGCCCCCTGCAACAACTCAACCCTGTGGTTATGGGTCCCGGGTCGCGCTTCGCTTGCCCGGGATGACGCCGGGGTTGGTCAGCTTCAATTTTCAAATAGCCCGTCGGATTACTATGTCACAGGTGGCTTGCTGCCACAGAATGCGCGAGAGGCGGCCCCGCGGCTGGCATTCGGTCAGGAACCCCGGCTCCCCGGTTTCAGGACAGAAGCCGAAATCCATTCAATCGCAGCTGCTTACTTGCTCGCGCAAGTTGCAGCCAAGGTTCGGCGCGGTCAAATCATGTCGGTAGGCACCCGCAGCACCGGCAGCGTTTCGATAATCCTGCCCCGCGCATCGCGGCGACACAAATTATTTGGTGCCGGTCGCCATCGACACGACGTGAGGACCTTGCGCTGGACGTGCTGCCGATGATCAACTCGCAGTTCGGAATGTTCCTGCACCGTTGGGGGAAGCATGAAGTTCAAGATGATTGCGATCGCGGTTGGCCTCGGGCTCGCACTCGCCGCTACGGCGGAGGCCCAGACACCGCGCAAGGGCGGGACCATTCGCATGACGGCGCCCTACGGCTCCAGCTTCACCAGCATGGACATCCACACGACACCGCGCGCCCAGGACGAGATCTACGCCAAGGCGCTGCACCGATCGCTCTACATCTGGGACTCGGCCGAGGGCAAGCCGGTTCCGGAACTTGCCAAGGAGGTCACCGTCTCGGGCGGTGGCCTCGTTCATACCTTCAAGCTACGCGACGACGCCTATTTCCACAACGGCCGCAAGATGACGGCCGACGACATCATCTGGTCCTACAATCGCATCATGGACGGCACCAAGGCCTATCCCGGCGCGCGCTTTGTCCGCTTGATCGAGGGCGCGGCCGAGGTCGAGAAGGGCCAGGCCAAGGAAATCTCGGGCCTGAAGAAGATCGACGACTTCACCCTTGAAATGAAGCTGACCGAGAAAGTCGATCCCGCCTTCTATTTCTTCACCGCGTTGACTTCGATCTATCCGGCCGACGAGGGCGCCAAGGAGAGCTTCCTCCAGAAGCCGATCGGTCTTGGTCCATTCAAATTCGTCGAGCACGTGCCGGGATCGCGCATCGTGCTGGAACGCTGGGACCGGTTCTACAAGCCCGGCAAGCCATATGCCGACAAGCTCGTCGTATCGCTGATGGGCGAAGCCGCGGCCCGGGATGTCGCCTTCCGCAACAAGGAGATCGACACCTCGGTGCTTGGGCCCGCGCAGTATGTCGCCTATCAGGCCGACCCCAACCTCAAGGGCACCATCGTCGAGGTCGCCGAGGTCTTCACCCGTTACATGGGGATGAATCCCACGTTCAAGCCATTCTCCGACAAGCGGGTTCGGCAGGCCGTCAACTACGCCATCGATGCCGATCTGATCATCAGCAAGCTGGTCAAGGGCAAAGCCTATCGCGCCACGAGCTGGCTGCCTTTGACCTCGCCGGCATACGACAAGGCCATGAAGCCCTACCCTTACGATCCGGCGAAGGCGAAGCAATTGTTGGCAGACGCGGGCTATCCTAACGGCTTTGAATTCGAATGGACCACCAGTCAGAACGAAAGCTGGGGCCTGCCGATCGTCGAAGCCGCGATCCCGATGCTGGACAAGGTGGGCATCAAGGTGAAGGTCAAGCAGGTCGAGACCGCGGTGCTGGCGGAGGTCATTCGCAAGGGCGACTTCCAGGCCTTCATCTATTCCCAGGCGACCGGCCCGGATCCGCAGGCGGCGCTCAAATGCTTCCACTCGGCGACACCGCAATCGGCCTGCAACTACACGACCTTCAAGAACGCGGACTTCGACAAGATGATCGATGCAGCCGGCCAGACCGACGATGCCGCAAAGCGCGTCCAGCTGCTGCAAAAGGCCAATGCGCTGCTCCAGGAGGAAGCGCCGATCTGGTTCTTCAACTACAACAAGGCTGTTATGGCGGTGCAGCCCTGGCTCAAGGGAATCCAGCTGGACGCGACGGAACTGACCCATCAAAACGTCGAAGACCTCTGGGTCGACGACACCTCGCCGGCGAAGTGACAACTGCCATCGCTCCACTCCATCGTGTGAAACGATGGAGGGAATGAGGAAAACGTCGAATGCTCTCCTTCGCGATCCGTCGAGTCCTGCAAACCATTCCGACCGTGCTGGCCGTCGTGCTGCTGATCTTCGTGCTGTTCAGCGTCGTTCCGGGCAGCATCGTGTCGAGCATGGGCGATGACGGCCGGGGTCCGACGGACCCGCAGGTCGTGGAACGCATGAAAAAGCAGCTCGGCCTCGACGATCCCGTTTACGTGCGGTTCGGCTCCTATGTCGCCAAGCTCACGACAGGTGATTTCGGGACCTCGTTCCGGACCCGCGAGCCGGTCACGACCATGGTTGCCAAACGGATGTGGCCAACGCTGCAGCTGATCTTCGCAGCGCTGGCGTTTGCGATTGCGGTCGGCGTTCCGCTCGGTTTCATCGCCGCGCTGAGGCCGGGCAGCATCGTCGACACGCTCTCGATGGTCCTGGCGGTGTCCGGCCTCTCGATGGCCAAATTCTGGCTCGGGCTTTTGCTGATGTATCTGTTTGCCTTGAAGCTCGGCTGGCTGCCGAGTTTCGGCTATGGCGATGGCAGCCTGAAATATCTGCTCCTGCCTGCCGTGACCCTCGGCGTCTCGCCGATGGCGCTGCTGGCGCGGACGACGCGGGCAGCGGTGCTCGAGATCATGACCGCGGATTTTGTCCGGACAGCGCGCTCGAAGGGCATGAGCGAGACCCGGGTCGTGACGTGGCACGTGATGCGCAATGCGCTCGTCATCATTCTCACGGCGATCGGTCTGCAATTCGGCGTCGTGATGGGCCAAGCTGTCGTCGTCGAGAAATTGTTTTCCTGGCCGGGCATCGGCTCGTTGCTGGTCGACAGCGTCCTGCAGCGCGACATTCCCGCCGTCCAGGGCACCATTCTCGTGGTGGTGCTGTTCTTCCTCACCGTCAATACGGTGGTTGACCTGCTCTACGGCGTGATCGATCCCAGGATCCGATACGCATGAGCGGCGGTCGATCTCATCACGCCAGCGCACGTTCGACCGTGCCCCCTGTTAGGGCGGAGCGGCCGCGATGAAGCTTGGAACCAGCGCGATCATCGGCGGGCTGCTGTTCGCGCTTGCGATCTTCGTCGGCCTGTTCGCGCCCTGGCTGGCGCACACCGATCCGGTGATGGGCGCCAACCTGATGAATGCGGAAGAACCGCCGAGCTGGATCTGGTGGTTTGGCACCGATGCGCAGGGCCGCGACATCTATTCCCGCGTCGTGCACGGCGCGCGTATCTCGCTGACGGTCGGCATCGTCTCGCAGCTCGTCAACAGCGTCATCGGCGTGACGCTGGGCCTGACCGCGGGCTATTGGGGCGGCTGGTGGGATGATGTCGTCAATGGGCTAACCAATCTGATGCTGGCGATCCCCTCGCTGATCTTCGCGCTCGCCATCATGGCGGTGCTCGGACCCGGCCTGACCAGCCTCCTGATCGCGCTCGGATTGACCAATTGGTCCTTCACCTGCCGGATCGCACGCGCCTCGACGCTGTCGCTCAAGAGCCAGGGCTACGTGCAGGCCGCACGCGTGCTCGGCTATGGAGATTTGCGCATCATGATCACGCAGCTGCTGCCGAACATGGTCGGCCCCATCATTGTCATCGGCACGCTCGGCATGGGCGGCGCGGTACTGGCAGAAGCCTCGCTTTCATTCCTCGGCCTCGGCATCCGTCCGCCCTATCCAAGCTGGGGCAGCATGCTGTCGGAGGCGCGCGACCAGATTACCACGGCGCCGTGGCTGTCGGTGTTCCCGGGCCTCGCCATCTTCCTGACGGTGCTCGGCCTCAATCTGCTGGGCGATGGCTTGCGCGACGTGCTGGATCCCCAGTCGCGGAGCCGGCGCGCATGACGGCCGCTCCGCTGATCGAAGTCGAGGACCTGCGCATCGATCTCGATGACGGCGCCAACCATGTTGCGGCGGTCGAGGGCGTTTCATTCCGCATCGATCGGGGCGAGACATTCGGCCTTGTCGGCGAATCCGGCTGCGGCAAGAGCATCACGGCTCTCGCTTTGATCGGCCTGCTGCGCCGGCCGCTCTCGGTCGCCGCTGGCGCGATACGTTTCGAGGGTCGCGAGATTCAGGGACTTTCCGCGGCCGAGCAACGGGCGCTGCGCGGCAATCGCATCGCCATGATCTTCCAAGAGCCGATGACGGCGCTCAATCCGGTCTCGCCGGTCGGCCGGCAGATCGCGGAGATGTTCGTGCTGCACAAGGGCAAGAGCTGGCGCGAGGCAAACCAGCTGGCTGTCGAGGCGCTGGCGAACGTGCGCGTCCCCGCACCGGAGCGGCGGGTGAAGGATTATCCGCACCAGCTTTCGGGCGGCATGCGCCAACGCGTGATGATCGCCATCGCGCTGGCATGCGATCCGGATCTTCTGATCGCCGACGAGCCGACCACCGCGCTCGACGTGACGGTGCAGGCGGAAATCATCGAGCTGATGCGCAATCTGTGCGCCGAGCGAGGCACGGCGATCCTGATGATCAGCCACGATCTGGGCCTGGTCGCCAACGTCTGCCGCCGCGTCGGCGTCATGTATGCCGGCCGCATTGTCGAGGAACGCGGCTCGGACGACATCTTCCGCGCCTGCGCGCATCCCTACACGCAAGGCCTGGTCGATTCGCTGCCGCGGCTGGGCAGCCGCGCAGCACTCGGCCGGTCGCGGCTCAGGGAAATCGCCGGCGTCGTCCCGGCGATCGCGGACTTTCCGAGCGGCTGCCGCTTCAATCCGCGTTGCGCACAGGCGACCGAGATCTGCCGGACCACCGCACCTGAAACGACATGGCTCGGTGCAGGCGGGCTTGTCAGGTGCCACCACCATGCATGAAGCCGCGGCGAAGCCTGACGACGATGTCATCCTCAGCGTGGAGGATCTCGCGGTGCATTTTCCGCTCGGCGGCAGCTTGCTGGGCGGCGGCCAGCGGCTGCTGCGCGCAGTCGACGGCATCGATCTCGAACTGAAGCGCGGTGAGTGCCTCGGTCTCGTCGGCGAGTCCGGCTGCGGCAAATCGACCGTCGCCCTTTCGCTGCTAGGGTTGCTGACGCCGACGCGAGGCAGGATCGTGCTCGATGGGCATGTCGTGACGGGCCAGCGATCGGTCGATCGGAAGCTCCTGGCCCGGACCGCCCAGATGGTGTTTCAGGATCCCTACGCCTCGCTCAATCCACGCCAGACCGTACGCCGCACGCTCGAAGACCCGCTGCGTCTGCATGGCGTGACGGCCCAGAGCGAGATCGACGGACGCATTGCGGCGATGCTCAAACATGTCGGCCTGCGGCCCGAGCAGGCCGGCCGCTACCCGCATGAATTCTCGGGCGGCCAGCGCCAGCGCATCGGCATCGCCCGCGCGCTGATCCTCAATCCCAAGATCGTCATCTGCGACGAACCGGTATCGGCGCTCGATGTCTCGATCCGTGCCCAGATCATCAATCTGCTGCTGGAGTTGAAGGAGAGTCTCGGCCTCTCCTACATCATGATCAGCCACGACCTCGGCGTGGTCGAGCACATGAGCGACAGGGTCGCTGTGATGTATCTCGGCCGCATTGTGGAGACCGGCGGCTGGCGCGAGATCTTCGAACGGCCGGCGCACCCGTATACGCAGACCCTGATCGCCGCGATTCCCGATCCGCTGCGCCGCGCGCCGCTCGCGACGACAAGGGGCGAGCTTCCCAATCCGCTCAATCCGCCGGACGGATGTGCATTCAGTCCACGCTGTCGCTACGCCGAAGCGGTGTGCCAGCGCGAGCCCGGGCCTTCGCTTCAAACACGCCCAGACGGGCACGCAGTCCGGTGCTGGCGAGCTGACGAGATTGCCGGTCAGGCAGCCTTGGCCGCGGCCGAGAGCGAGCATTCCTAACATTTCGGCGATCCGCAGATTGCCTAACAGCCCGTTGGCTCCACCCATTCCAAGCAGCTCCCAGTCAGCCTCCAAGCTCAATGGTGCGTTCCAACGCAGCGGCGAAACCGTTGAGGCGACATTGAAGGCGACATCCTGCCCTGCTGATGTTCTGCGCGGCAACGGTAAGCAACCCGGTATCCATTCATCCAGAAGGCCTGCGGCCCGATGGATTCCGGGCTCGTGCTTCGCACACCCCGGAATGACGAGGCTGGGTGGATTAGCCACAGCCAGCGCGCCCCACCTTCCTCCCACGATTTGCCCGCGGGGTGCATTTTCAACTAAGGTCGCCGAATGGACATGCTCGTCAAGCTCTATGCCCTGCCCGATTCCCGGCCTGCCTACGATCGATTGCTCAAGGCCGGAATTGTCATGCGCCGGGCGCTCGCTCCCGAAAAGCACAAGGTCATCGCCTGGGTACGGGAAACGTTCAGCGAGGCATGGGCCAGCGAAACCGAGGTTGCGTTCAGCCGCGAGCCGGTCTCCTGCTTCATCGCGATCCAGCAAAAGAAGATCGTGGGATTCGCCTGCCACGACGCGGCCTGCCGCAATTTCTTCGGTCCGACCGGCGTCGCCCCGAAGGCGCAGCAGGGCGGCATCGGCAAGGCACTGCTGTTCGCCTGTCTCGAGGACATGAAACACCAGGGCTTCGGCTACGCCATCATCGGCGGCGTCGGGCCGGCCGAATTCTATTCGAAGGCCGTCGGCGCGGTGACCATCGAAGGCTCCGCGCCGGGGATTTATCGGGGATTGCTGTAGTTCGCAGCAGCAGTTCGTGACTCGTAGGATGGGTAGAGTGCAGCGAAACCCATCATTCCAATCGCGGATATTAATTGATGGGTTTCGCTGCACTCTACCCATCCTACGCATCGAACTGCACCGCTATCGCAGCTTCCCGAAAAACTCCCGCACCTCGCCGACGAACAGTTCGGGTTGCTCGAACGCCGAGAAATGCCCGCCCTTCGGCATCTCCCTCCAGTGCTGGATGTTGGTGAAATTCGTCTCCATCCATTTGCGGACCGGCGTGACGATCTCCTTGGGGAACACGGCAACGCCGGTCGGCACGGTCACCTTGTGCGGGGTTCGCTTGCCGGGCCCAAAGCTTTCCCAATAGAGCCGCGCCGACGATGCGGCCGTCTCGGTTACCCAATACAGCATGACATTGTCGAGCAGTTCGTCGCGGCTGAGGATGTTTTCCGGATGCCCGTTGCAGTCAGTCCAGGCCCAGAACTTTTCCAGGATCCAGGCCGCTTGCCCGCTCGGCGAATCCGTCAGCGCATAGCCAAGCGTCTGCGGCCGGGTGGATTGCTGCTTGGAATAGCCGGAATCCCAGTCGGCATAGTATTTGATGCCGTTGAGCGCGCGAGTTTCCTCCGGCGTCGGCTGGCCCTCGACATTGGGCCGGGTCGACATCGCCAGCGTGATGTGGATGCCGGCGCAGTGTGCCGCATCCTGCCCGCCGATCGCGGTCGTGACCGCGGAGCCCCAATCGCCGCCTTGCGCGAAATACCTGGCGTAGCCCAGCCGCTCCATCAGGTCGGCCCAGGCCTTGGCGATCCGATCGACGCCCCAGCCTGTCGCGGCCGGCTTGGCCGAGAAGCCGAAGCCCGGCAAGGACGGACACACCACATGGAAGGCATCGGCCGCGCTGCCGCCATGCGCCGTCGGATCAGTCAGCGGTTCGATCACCTTGTGGAATTCGACCACCGAACCCGGCCAGCCATGGGTGATGATCAGCGGCCGCGCCTCCGGGTGCTTCGAGCGCGCGTGGATGAAGTGGATGGCGAGCCCGTCGATCTCGGTGGTGAACTGGCTGAATCGATTGAGCTGCGCCTCGCGCTGCCGCCAATCATAGGTCTCGGCCCAATAGTGGCAGACGTCCTTGATCCATTGCAACGGCGCGCCCTGGCTCCAGTCGCCAACCAGCTCGGCCTCGGGCCAGCGAGTCCGGCGCAACCGGGTGCGAAGGTCCTCGAGGACATCGTCGTTGACGGCGATGCGAAACGGACTGATGGCGGTATTCATGGCGTCTCCCCGGGGCTCGAAATCTGCCTGGGGAACATAGGGTCGGACCGCCAACCGATCAAACCGTCAGGTAACGCTATTTGCCGAGCGCCGTCTCCAGCAACGCCTGGGCTTGCTTGGTGGCTTCGGCGAATGCCGGCTGTTCCGGGGCGTGCTGAACGAAACAGCGCTTGAATGCATCTTCGCCCTGCTGGCGCAGGTCGCCGAGCTTGTCATAGGCCTTCCGGGTGATCTGCTTGCGCTCGAGCTTCTCGGCCGCTTCGCTGGCCTTCTTGTTGTAGTCGGCGCGGATCGCGGCGCAGGCCGGCACCTGCACGGTGGGCTCGATCTCGCCATAGGCGATGTAGAACTTGCCGTTGGCAAGCGCCGCGACGAACACCTCGTCGGCGGCCTCGGGGGTTGTGTCCTGGGTGCGGCCGGCCAGGAAACCGTAAGTCAGGGTGGCCGACGCCGGTTTGACGACCGGCAGCTCGTTGAAGTTGATCACCGCGGCGTCGGTCGAAATCGCCTGGGTGTAGAAGCCCTCGAACTTCAGGGCCGGTTCGATTTGCTGCGGCACATTCTTGCTGCCCTTATCCCACCATGTCTTGTGCTCATGCAGCCAGCGCGTGAGCAGGGCTTCGGAGGTGACGATGATATGGGCTTTCGGTTCGACGAAGCTGCCGTCGGCGCGCTTCTCGCCGATCTTGCCGCCGTCCCTGCCGGTGTCGGCGTCGAAGCGCAGGCCGTCCAGCATGCCGAACCCCATATCGCCTTTATATAGAGTGTCGAGGTTGAGCTGGGCCGGGGCAAAGCCAGGCCGGGCGGGCTGGGGCAGGATCGCGATCAGCTGCCCCTTCAGCTCGTCACGCGCGGCTGCCTCCGCCTTGTCGACGGCCTCATTGATCTTGTTGTCGTTCGACAGCTTGGCGAACTTGGCGATCGCAGCGTCACGCGCGGCAATGTAGCGGTCCTCCGGCGACGCGGCGCGGGCCGGCGAAAGGACCAGGATCGGGGATAGGACGAGGGCAAGGCGGAAAATAAAATGCATGCCCTGTGGTCGCCCGCAGGGCATGCAAGGTTCAAGGTCACGGGTACTACCAGCATATCCGTCGCCGGCAGGCCCTCTGCCGACGCCGGATCTCGTCAGGGCCGGCCGGTCGTGCCGCCCTTGTCAGGCTGCCGCGGTCAGGCTGCCTTGATCAGGCTGCCTTGGATTTCGCCACGTGGGTGGCAATCGCGTCCATCAACGCCGGCGACAGGCAGTCATAGGGCTCGAGCCCAAGCTCCTTCAGCCGCGACCTGATCCCGGCCATATCGGCCGGCTTGACGCCGGACTCGATCACCGACGACACGAAGGCGGCAAATCCCGGAGCCGCCGAGCCGGACTCCTGGAACAGCTCGGGATGGATGAAGTCGAGGCCATAGAACGGATGACCCTTGTTCTCGATCCGGCCGTACATGTGGGTGCCGCATCCGGTGCAGGCATGGCGCTGGATCACCGCCGCGGCGTCGATGATCTTCAGCTTGTCGCCGTTCTCCAGCACGGTGACGTTCTCGCGCGGGACCACCGCGACCACCGAGAAGGTGGCGCCGGAAGGCTTCCAGCATTTGGTGCAGCCACAGGCGTGGTTGTGGGCGACATCGCCCTTGACCCCGACCTTGACCTTCTTGTCCGCGCATTTGCAGACCAGTGTGCCGCCGGCAAAACTGCCGGAGCCTTGCTTGACGCCATTGTCGACTGACGGGTGGATATGAACAGTCATTGACCTATCCTCCTAGTGCTTGGTGTTTTGATTTTAGAACACGACGACCGAACGGATCGATTTGCCCTCGTGCATCAGGTCGAAGCCCTTGTTGATCTCGTCGAGCTTCAGCACGTGGGTGATCATCGGATCGATCTGGATCTTTCCGTTCATGTACCAGTCGACGATCTTCGGCACGTCGGTGCGGCCGCGCGCGCCGCCGAACGCGGTACCCTTCCAGACGCGTCCGGTGACGAGCTGGAACGGCCGGGTTGCGATCTCCTTGCCGGATTCCGCGACGCCGATCACGACCGACACGCCCCAGCCGCGGTGGCAGGCTTCCAGCGCCTGGCGCATCACGTTGGTGTTGCCGGTGCAGTCGAAGGTGTAGTCGGCGCCGCCGTCGGTCAGGCCAACCAGGTGCTGCACGATATCGCCGCTCACCTTGGTCGGGTTGACGAAATGCGTCATGCCGAACTGGCGGCCCCAATTGTCCTTCGAGTCGTTGATGTCGACGCCGATGATCTTGTCGGCGCCGACCATCTTGGCGCCCTGGATCACGTTGAGGCCGATGCCGCCGAGGCCGAACACGACGACGTTGGAGCCCGGCGTCACCTTGGCGGTGTTGACGACGGCACCGACGCCGGTGGTGACGCCGCAGCCGATGTAGCAGCTCTTGTCGAACGGCGCGTCCTCGCGGATCTTCGCCACCGCGATCTCGGGCAGCACGGTGAAGTTCGAGAAGGTCGAGCAGCCCATATAGTGGAAGACCGTCTTGCCCTTGTAGCTGAAGCGCGAGGTGCCGTCCGGCATCACGCCCTTGCCCTGGGTGGCGCGGATCGCGGTGCAGAGATTGGTCTTCTGGCTCAGGCAGCTTTTACACTGGCGGCATTCCGGCGTGTAGAGCGGGATCACGTGATCGCCAGGCTTCACCGACGTCACGCCGGCGCCGACCTCGCGAACGATGCCGGCACCTTCGTGCCCGAGGACCGAGGGAAAGATGCCTTCGCTGTCGAAGCCGTCCAGCGTGTAGGCATCGGTATGACAGATGCCCGTCGCCTTGATCTCGACAAGGACCTCGCCGGCCTTCGGGCCTTCCAGGTCGAGCTCAACGATCTCAAGCGGCTTCTTGGCTTCGAATGCGACTGCGGCGCGGGTCTTCATCTTGGTCTCCACAAAACATCAAACAGGTTGTCATTCGCGCCGGTCACGCTCAGTTCTTGTTGCCCATGCAGGCGTCTTCCGCCTTTCCATAGGCATCCGACTTGTCTTCGTGCTTGGCCGGCCGAACACGCCCAACCGCATCATTGGCGCGGGCGCGCAGGTACACATAGAGGTCGTCCATGTAGCAGGCAACGTTCGGGTTATCGCCGAATGCCGGCATGACGTTTTCCTGCGACGTCGACACGTTCTTGCGCCCGCTCGCGACCACGCCCATGAAGTCGGGATAGCTCATGGTCTTCAGCGAATCCTTCAAAGCCGGCGCGTAAGTCGAGCCCATGCCGTCGGGTCCGTGGCAGACGTGGCACTCCGAATGATAGCGGCGGTAGCCCGAGTAGGTGTACCAGTCCACCGTACCGTCGGACGCGACCTTGAACGTCGGGTTTCCATCCTTGTCGAGATACTTGCCGTCCTCGGACTTGACGGCGGCCGGATCACCCACGTCCTCGGCAGAGGCAACTCCTCCCATTGCCACGACGAAGATCGCGGCAGTCACAAACCAGATCTTACGCAAAAGCATATCCTCGCGTGCAGATTGAAGACGGACCGGCGCATGGAGATCGCTCCATGCGCCGGAACGAGCTTGCTCAGCTCACTGCTGCGGCAGCGAGAACACGGTGAGCGTTCCGCCGAGCGCGGTATAGTTGCTCAGCGCGGCGTAGCCGCCGACTGCACCGAGACCGGCCGTCGGATCAGTCAGACCGGCCGCGAGGCCGATGCCTGCCCAACCGCCAACACCCGACAACACGGCGACGTACTGCTTGCCGCCGTTCTCATAGGTGGTGACGTTGCCGATGATGCCGGACGGGGTCTTGAACTTGTAGAGCTCCTTGCCCGTCTTGGCGTCGACTGCCTTCAGGTAGCCTTCCAGCGTGCCGTAGAACACCACGCCGCCGGCGGTCGCGAGTGCACCCGACCAGACCGAGAACTGCTCCTTGTTCGACCACACGATCTTGCCGGTCTTGCCGTCCCAGGCGATGAAGTTGCCCATGTTGGTCTCACCGGGAGGCGGATACATCGACAGCGTCGCGCCGACATAGGGCTGACCTGCGGTGTAGCTCACCTTGAACGGCTCGTAGTCCATGCAGACGTGGTTGGTCGGCACGTAGAACAGCTGCGTATCCGGCGAGTAGGCCGCCGGTTGCTCGTCCTTCGAACCCAGCGCCGCCGGGCAGATGCCCTTGACGTTGTGGTCTTCGCCGGCCTTGTCGGTCGACGCTGAGTCAAGAACCTTCGGACGACCATAGGTCGGCGAGCTCTTGTTCATGTCGACGCCGGAGGTCCAGTTCACCTTCGGATCATACTTCTCGGCGACCAGCAGTTCACCGGTGACGCGATCGAGCGTGTAGCCGAGGCCGTTACGATCGAAGTGCGTCAGCAGCTTGCGCGCCTTGCCGTCGATGCTCTGATCCGAGAGGATCATCTCGTTGACGCCGTCATAGTCCCATTCGTCATGGGGCGTCATCTGATAGACCCACTTGGCAACGCCGGTATCCGGGTTACGCGCCCAGATCGTCATCGACCACTTGTTGTCGCCGGGACGCTGCTTCGGATTCCAGGTCGAGGGGTTGCCCGATCCGTAATAGACGAGGTTGAGTTCGGGATCGTAGGAGATCCAGCCCCAGGTCGCGCCGCCGCCGATCTTCCACTGATCGCCTTGCCACGTCTTCAGGCTCGAGTCCTTGCCGATCGGCTTGCCAAGCTCGGTGGTCTTGTCGTCGACCAGGATCTGGTCATCCGGACCTTCCGAGAATCCGCGCCAGACCAGCTTGCCGGTCTTGAGATCGTAGGCCGTCATATGGGCCTGGACGCCGAACTCGCCGCCGGAGATGCCGACCAGGACCTTGTCCTTGACGACCATCGGCGCCGACGTACCGGTCGATCCCTTGCTCGGATCGCCGTTCTTGACGCTCCACTCCACCTTGCCGGTCTTCGCATCGAGTGCGACCAGCGTGGTATCGGCCTGATGCAAGATGATCTTGCCGTCACCATAGGCGACGCCGCGATTGACCGTGTCGCAGCACATCACCGGAATGACGTTCGGATCCTGCTTCGGCTCATACTTCCAGACGATCTGATTGTCCTTGGAAAGGTCAATAGCGTAGACCTTGTTCGGGAACGGCGTATGCACGTACATCATGTTGCCGATGATCAGCGGGCCACCTTCGTGACCGCGCAGCACGCCGGTCGAAAACGTCCACGCTACCTGCAACTTTCCGACGTTCTGGGCGTTGATCTGATTCAGCTTCGAATAGCGCTGATTGGTGTAATCGCCCGTCGGCATCACCCAGTCTTTCGGGTTCTGCGTCATCTTGTGGAGTTCGTCATTGGCGTTGGCAGCTCCGGCGGCGAACACCGCCATTGCCCCAAGGCTGGTCGCGTAAAGCAGCTTGCGCATCGTGGATTTCCTCCCAGGTTCATGAGCTCAAGGGTTTCCGCCGAAACGGCCCCACTTCTTCCATTTTGGTACCTCACTGGTAGTCCTATCGAACCGCGTTGACTTGCCCAGCAGCGAAGCGCCGTTTGCTCAGAAGCGAAGCATTGTCAGATTTTTGCGGTCGGGCTGCGAATTGGCAGGTAAGACTGCTTCATGTTGCAGGGCATCAAACGTCTTCGGTGCTGTTCCAGCGTCGGAGTAGAACCGGCCCAAGGTTACGCTTGACGCGCCCAGAACTAAGTCGGAGGATCACCCGACATTATCCGGGAAGAAGTCCCGCCGCCTCCCTAAGCTGTTCAGAATCAGGGAGAAGGCGCATCATCCCGGGCCAGATTTCAGCTCGGTGAGCAGTCACGTTGGGGATCGAATCGGTGGCTGGAAAGATGACCGATACAGTCCATTCACTCAGCACGAACGGATTGACGCCCAAGCGGCAGATCCAGCGCTGGTCGGATGCGCTCACTGACCTGTGCGGTCAGTTCGACGTCGATGCGCTGGAAGGATCCTCGCTCGAGGGCCGGATCAATTTCACGACGGTATCGCGATTGAAGCTGTGCCAGATCGAGGCAAGCCAGCATCGCATCGCCCATACCGTCTCGCGCATCAGGCTGAGCGAGCATCCCTACATCAAGATCGTGTTCCAGACCCACGGCGTCTCGCATTTCGAGCAGGACGGTCTGCACTTCGACATCATGCCGGGCGACTGCTTCGCCTACGATGTGTCGTGTCCGCATACGATCATCAGCCCGTCCCTGACGCGTCACGAGGTCGTCATCGTTCCGAAGGACCTGCTCAAGGAGCGCGGCTTCCAGCTCTCCAAGATGGCGCCGTGCAAGCTCTCGGCGCGCAACGGCACCGGCCGCATTGCCTATGATTTCGTACATGCAGCGTTCGGCGAGGCGCCGACGCTGACCCCGGTCAACGCCGTCGGCGTGGCCGATGCGCTGATCGACCTGCTGCTGCTGCCGCTGCGCGAGACCGGCGCGATGTTCGACCGCGGCAGCGCCGAGGCGACCTATGTGCGGGCCCAGGGCTTCATCCGCGAGCATCTGCGCGATCCCGATCTCTGCATCGACCGCATTTCCGCGGCGCTCGGCTGCTCGAAGCGCTATCTGCACATGCTGTTCAGCGATCGCGGCATGACGGTCAGCGACTACATCTGGAAGGCCCGGCTGCAAAATTGCCGGCAGGAGCTGGAATCCCAGAACGGCAAGACCATCACGGACGTCGCGTTCTCCTGGGGCTTCTCGAGCTCATCGCATTTCAGCCGCGTATTCCGGAAGTATTTTGGCATCGCCCCCTCCTCCGTGCACAAGGGTCTGCACGGCGGCATGCCGGTCGATGTGGTACTGGAATAGCGTTTCGGCTGGCGTGCAGGCGCCACGCGATGCTGTCCATCAAGCTATCCTCAATCAAACTTTCCTCAATCAAAGCTTGGGGGCGCAACCTGAAACGAGACAGCGTTGCGCTGTATCTCGCGTCGCGTGATCCGCGCGTACCGTGGTACGCAAAGGCCCTCGCCGTCGCCATCGCCGCCTACGCGCTCTCGCCCATCGACCTGATTCCGGATTTCATCCCGGTCATCGGCTATCTCGACGATCTGATCCTGCTGCCGCTCGGCATCTGGCTTGCGATCTCGCTCGTTCCGGACGAGGTGATGGCAGAGTGCCGCGCCAATGCCAGTGCCGTCTTGCAGCGCCCGACCAGTCGAGCGGGAATGATCGCGATCATCGTGCTCTGGATCGCCGGCGCACTCGCGCTGGCATGGGCCGTGTTCGCATACTGGCCGCGAACCGCGCCCTAAGCCTGCGCGGCCTTTGGCACCAGCGCCTCGACCGTCACGCCATCATCGCTGGAATTGATCTTGAGCGTGCCTCCGAGCGCGAGGATTCGCTCCTGCATGCCGGTCAAACCGCGGCCAAGCCGGTGATCTCTGAGCAGGCCGCGGCCGTTGTCTCGGACTCGTACCAGCGCGCAGCCGCGGCTGCCGCGCGGGCCGGTCTGCCGCTCCGCAGGCTCGATCGTGATATCGACTGCCGTTGCGCCGGCGTGGCGGAACACATTGGTGAGCGCCTCCTGGACGATGCGATAGATCGTCAGATCGGCCGTCTCGCCGGTCTCGCCGAGATCAGGCGATATGCTGCTCTCGATCTCCACCTCCGGGTGGGTCTCGCCCCACAGCCGCAGCAGCGCGCCAAGCGCTTCCGCAAGCCCAAGCTCCGCCAATCCCACCGGCCGCAATCGCTCCAGGATGCGGCGAGTGAACTGCTGAAGCGCGTTGACCTGCTCGAGGATGGCACTGCCGTGCTTGCGTAGCGCAGCAGGATCAGGCTTTTCCACCTCCGACAGCCGCGTCAGCGCGCCGGCATGCGCGCGCAGCGCGAACAGATAGGGCCCGAACTCATCGTGCAATTCGCGCGCGATCTCCTTGCGTTCGGAATCCTGCAGCGAGACCGCGCGTTCGGCCAGCTGCCGCTTGCTGTCCACGGCTTCGCCAAGGGTCGCCGCCAAATGGTTCAGTTTGGCACAGATCGCAGCCAGTTCAGGCGATCCGCCGGGCTCGACGCGCGCGTCGTAATCCCCGGCCTCGATACCGGTCATGGCCCGCGACAGCGCTTCCAGCGGCGCAAGTGCGCGGCCGACCACCAGCATCGTCACCAGCAGCAGCGCCACCGCGATCGCGGAGCCGACCTCGATCTGGGTGACGATGCCGTCCCAGATCTCGGCCATTTCGTCATCGGGATGCGAGGTGATGACGAGCGATTGCGGCTTGCCGTGAGCGGAGATCGGCACCCGCACCGAGGTCTGCTCGGGATGAACCAGCGCGACGAACCACTCCGGCGGGGCGCGCGGATCGCCTGCCTCCGCGGGATGCTCGGGAGACTTTGCGGTCGCGTCATCCTGCCGCGTGATGCTGACGTGACGCAGCCGGCTCAGGTCCTGGACGATCTGGTCGAGCCGCGCATCCGGATCAGGCGCCTCGTCGAGACCGGTCACCATCGTCGTAACAAACTCGCGCGCCAGCCGGATCACGCTCTGGTCTTCGGCCTGGACGCGCGGCCCCGCTTCGAGCACGAGCCGCGCAATATTGATGCCTAACCCAAGCGCCAGTATCAGCGCCAGCAGCAGGTTGATCCGTACGCGCAAGGATAGCTTTTGCCACATGACGTTGCCCCCAACCGCGATCCCTCCTCCGAGAGGATCGTTGACAGCCAAATTTGCCCGGCTATCTAATCGCACCCTATCGCAATCTCGTGCGAGGTGCACAACCGGTCGGAACCGAGGTGTTCTTCGCGCAAATCGATGTAACGATGAGTCGAAGCAGGTCGCCGGAACAACGCCATGCGCATTCTGATCGTTGATGATCATCCCATCGTTGCCTCCGGTTGTCGCACCGTGTTCGCCGAGGATCCCGATATCATCCTGCTGGAAGCGGCCGATGCCGAAAGCGGCGAACGGGCGTTCGTCGCGGAAAAGCCCGATCTCTGCGTGATCGACATCAACCTGCCGACCGTCTCCGGTTTCGAGCTGGCCCGCCGTATCCTGAGCCGCGATGCATCCGCGCGCCTCATCATGTTCAGCATGAACGACGACCCGGTGTTCGCCGCCCGCGCCATCGACATCGGCGCCAAGGGCTACGTCTCGAAGACCGGTGATCCCAACGATCTGGTGGAGGCGGTGCGCGAGGTCGGCAATGGCGGCGTCTATCTGCCGCCCGCGATCGCACGCAACGTCGCCTTTGCGCGGCCGGGCTTCGCACAGAATCCGCTCTCCAGGCTGACCTCGCGCGAGATGGAGATCCTGCGCTTGCTCAGTTCCGGCAAGAGCCTGTCGGAGATCGCCTGGCTGGTGCATTCGTCCTACAAGACGGTCGCGAACACGTCATCGATCATGCGCCAGAAGCTTGGCGTGCGCACCTCGGCAGAGCTGGTGCGCCTCGCGATCGAGAGTGGTGTCGGCTGACGTCGCACTCCAACACAGAGGAATATGGCAATGCAGACGGTTTCCCAGAACAAGTCGCATGGCGGCACGCAAGGCGTTTACCGGCATCCAAGCCGCGAAACCAAGACCGACATGACCTTCTCGGTGTTCGTCCCCGATCATGCGGCCGGCGCCAAATTGCCCCTCGTCACCTATCTGTCGGGCCTGACCTGCACGCACGCCAACGTCACGGAGAAGGGTGAATTCCGGCAGGCGTGCGCCGAGCTCGGCCTGATCTTCGTCGCGCCCGACACCAGCCCGCGCGGCGAAGGCGTCCCGGGCGATCCCGCCAATGCCTACGATTTTGGCCTCGGCGCGGGCTTCTATGTCGATGCGACGGAGCAACCGTTCGCGAACAATTACCGGATGTGGAGCTATATCACCGAGGAATTGCCAAAACTGATCGCCGAGCAATTCCCGGTCGACACGGCGCGGCAATCGATCCTCGGTCACTCCATGGGCGGCCATGGCGCGCTGACGGTGGCGCTGCGCTATCCCGATCGCTATCGCGCGGCGAGTGCGTTTGCGCCGATCGTGGCGCCATCGCAGGTGCCGTGGGGCAACAAGGCGCTGGGCGGCTATCTCGGCAGCAACAAGCAGGCGTGGCGCAAGCACGATGCCGTCGCATTGATCGAGGACGGTGCCCGGTTCTCCGGTCTGCTGGTCGATTACGGCGATGCCGACGGTTTTCTCACCGAACAGCTACGCCCCGAGCTCCTGAAGGCGGCCTGCGAAAAAGCCAGCATTCCCCTCACCCTGCGGCGTCAACCGGGCTACGACCACAGCTATTATTTCAT
Source organism: Bradyrhizobium sp. B120 (assembly GCF_049075665.1). Taxonomy (NCBI): domain Bacteria; kingdom Pseudomonadati; phylum Pseudomonadota; class Alphaproteobacteria; order Hyphomicrobiales; family Nitrobacteraceae; genus Bradyrhizobium; species Bradyrhizobium sp. B120. The sequence goes on from NZ_CP185242.1 coordinate 6,026,477, forward strand.
CTCGACCTTCATGGCCGATCACCTGCGCTGGCACGCCGCGCGGCTGAAGGCGTGATGCTTTCCCCAGCCGGGCGGCGTGATAGCAAAATATCGAAAACAACCCCATGCAAAGTAGCCGGCGGCGGCGTTCAACCAGACGAGTTGACACGTCAGGCAACTCAGGGTTATTCTTCTAATATTCCGAAATCATCCAAGCGCCCGTCGCTCATCGTGCCTGCGGGGCGCCGTAGTTCGGCGCGAGCAGGCGGTTGCGCACGAGGTAATCGGTGGCGCGCGACCAGGATTCGTCGGTATTGCCCCGCATGTCGGCGCTCACTGCCGCCACCAACTGCCCTGTATGCACGTCGCGCAGATAGAGATTGATGTTGAGGATCAGGTTGGAGACCTTCTGCACCACTCCTGTCATCGCAAGATCGGCGCCCAGCTCGCCGGCCAGCTTCACGTCGCATCCGCCGCAGGCCTGAAGATTGCTGCCGTGCGCCGCAGCATTGACGGGCGCGATGTCGATCACGTGGAATTTGCCGGAATCTGCAAGCTCCTTGCGCACCTGATCGCCGGTGCGCAGCAACCGCGCCTGTTCGTCGGTCCGCGGTCCGTCCACCTCGCCTTGAAGGCTGGTGTCGATCATCTCGAGGTCGAACACCGCGAGCTTGGGCGGTTCGGCGCGCGCCGCAGACATCAGCAGCAATGATATGACGAAGACGAACGCTGATCTCATGATTGTGAACCAATCTAAATTGGCACCGCGCAACGACAAAAAGCGGGGTTGCAAGCGAGGCTAATTCCGGCATCTTGCATGTCAACGCAAGGCTCGACAACGCCAGCCGAGTGAAGAATGACTACGGGAGGAATTATGTTCCGATGGCTGATCGGTACAATCGCGCTCAGCATGATGGCGACTAGAGCGCTGGCGGCTGATCCCGTCGAGGTCCATGTCGGCTATCTCGGTCATGCCGGCATCAAGTCGACGCTCTCGCTGGTCGAGCAGCCGGCCGACAATGACGGCATCGCCGGCGCGCGCCTTGCGATCAAGGACAACAATACCACCGGGAAATTCCTCAACCAGCGCTTCGTGCTCGATGAGGTCAAGGTCAAGGACAGTGACGATGTCGCCAAGGTCGCGACCGATCTCGCCGGCCGCAACGATTATATCATCACCGACCTGCCCGCCGACGCCCTGCTCAAGGTCGCCGACGCGCTGCGCGACCGCGGCACCGTGCTGCTGAATGCGGGCGCGATCGACGATCGGCTGCGCGAGCAGGACTGCCGCGCCAACGTGATCCATGTCGCACCGACCCGCTCGATGCTGGCGGACGCGCTTGGCCAATACCTGGTGTGGAAGCAGTGGAAGCGCTGGCTGCTGGTGACTGGTTCGCACGATCAGGACAAGCTCTACGCCGACGCGCTGCGCCGCGCCGCCACGCGCTTCGGCGCCAAGATCGTCCAGGAACGGACATTCGAGGACACCGGCGGCGCGCGCCGCACCGACTCCGGCGTGACGCTGATCCAGCGTCAGATGCCGGTGTTCACGCAGCAGGCGCCGGCTTACGACGTGCTGGTCGCCGCCGACGAGAGCGAGGTGTTCGCGAACTATCTGCCCTACCGGACCTGGGACCCCCGTCCCGTGGCCGGCTCGGCGGGCCTGGTGCCGACCAGCTGGGACGCGGCGCATGACCAATGGGGCGCGGTCCAGATCCAGAACCGCTTCGTCAAGCTGAACATGCGCCGCATGACGGCGCTCGACATGCAGGCCTGGACCGCTGCGCGCATGATCGGGGAAGCCACCTCCCGCACCAATTCGGGTGATCCCAAGAAGGTCATCGCCTTCCTCAAAGGCAAGGATTTCTCGATCGCCGCCTTCAAGGGCACGCGATTGACCCTGCGAGACTGGAATCTGCAGCTTCGCCAGCCGATCCTGCTGGCCGATGGTCGTATGGTCGTTTCGGTCTCGCCGCAGGAAGGTTTCCTGCATCAGGTCTCCGAACTCGACACGCTCGGTGTTGACCGGCCTGAAACCAAGTGCAAGCTGCAGTGAGGGAGATGAAACGCATGTGGCGCCGCTGTCTGTTGACCGGGATGCTGATTTGGCTTGCCGCGACACCGGCGTCCGCCTTCGTTGCCTACGTCTCCAACGAGAAGGGCAACACCGTCACTGTCATCGACACCACAAGCTGGACGGTGACCAAAACCATCAAGGTCGGTCAGCGGCCGCGCGGCATCGAGTTCTCGCGCGACGGCAAGTTCGTAATGGTTGCAGTCGGCGATGACGACACGATCCAGGTGATCGATACCAAGACCCAGGAGATCGTCGACACCCTGCCCTCCGGCCCCGACCCCGAATTGTTCACCCAGGATGCCGCCGGCAAGACCATGTATGTCGCCAACGAGAACGACAACACGGTCACCGTGATCGATCTCGAAAAGCGCGCCCGGCTCGGCGACATCCAGGTCGGCGTCGAGCCCGAGGGCATGACGATCAGCCCGGACGGCAAGATCCTGATCAACACCTCTGAGACCACCAACATGGCGCATTTCATCGACACGTCGACGCGCCAGATCGTCGCCAACGTGCTGGTCGATTCGCGGCCGCGCTTCGCCCAGTTCAAGCGCGACGGCTCCGAATTGTGGGTTTCCTCCGAGATCGGCGGCACGGTGTCGATCATCGATCCGGTCAAGCGCGAGGTGACCGGCAAGATCACTTTCGAAATCCCGGGGCTGCGCAACGAAGCAATCCAGCCCGTCGGCATCGGCATGACCAAGGACGGCAAGACCGCGTTCGTTGCGCTCGGCCCCGCCAACCGCGTCGCGGTGATCGATGGCACGACCCACAAGGTCCTCAAATATCTGCTGGTTGGCCAGCGGGTCTGGCACATGGATTTCACGCCGGACGAAAAATATCTGATGGTCACCAACGGCGTCTCGAACGATGTCTCGGTGATCGACATCGCAGCCCAGAAGGTGATCAAGACCATTCAGGTCGGCGAACTGCCCTGGGGGATCACGATCGCGCAGCCATGACCGCAACCGACGCCCATATCGCGCCCTCGCCGGATGCAGGCCCCGTAGCGGCCGTGCCGCCGGCGCTGTCGATCGGCAATGTCAGCCACAGCTACGGTGCGCGGCGCGCCTTGATCGATGTCAACTTCACGGTTCAGCCTGCGAGCTTCACTGCATTGCTGGGCCTCAATGGCGCCGGCAAGAGCACGTTGTTCTCGCTGGTGACGCGGCTGTTCGGGATCCAGAACGGCCAGATCAAGATCTTCGGCCACGACATCAGCCGGACGCCGGGTGAGGCGCTGCGGCTGATGGGCGTCGTGTTCCAGCCGCGCACGCTCGATCTCGATCTCTCGCTGACGCAGAACCTGCTGTATCACGCCGCGCTGCACGGCATCTCGCGACGCGAGGCGCGGCTGCGCAGCGCCGAGGTGCTCGGCCGCATCGGGCTTGCCGACCGCGCCACGAGCAAGGTGCGCGATCTCTCGGGCGGCCAGATGCGGCGGCTCGAGATCGCCCGCGCGCTGCTGCACCGGCCGAGGCTGCTGCTGCTCGACGAGGCCACCGTCGGGCTCGACGTCAAGGCGCGCGCCGACATTCTCGACCATGTCCGGCAACTCGTTACTGAACAAGGTATCGGCGTGCTCTGGGCAACGCATCTGTTCGACGAGATCATGCCGGGCGACGACCTTGTGGTGCTGCATCAGGGCCGGATGCTGGCGCACGGCCCGATGTCGCGGGTGATCGCGGACGCCGGCGCCCAGGACGTCAACACTGCGTTCATGCGCCTGACCGGAACGGCAACCCTCACCGGAAAGCCGCCAACATGAGCAGCACGACGGTCACGCCTGAGCGAAGCGGCTTCTCGGTGTCGGAATACATCGTCTGCCTGAACGGCATCGTCTGGCGCGAGGCGCTGCGCTTCCTGCATCAGCGCGAGCGCTTCGTCTCGGCGCTGGTCCGGCCGCTGGTCTGGCTGTTCATCTTCGCGGCCGGCTTCCGTCAGGTGCTCGGCATCTCGATCATCCCGCCTTATGAGACCTACATCCTCTACGAGGTCTATATCGCGCCCGGCCTGATGGCGATGATCCAGCTCTTCAACGGCATGCAATCGTCGCTGTCGATGGTCTATGACCGCGAGATGGGCAACATGCGCACGCTGCTGGTCAGCCCGCTGCCGCGCGGCTATCTCCTGTTCTGCAAGCTGCTCGCCGGCACGGCGGTGTCGCTGCTCCAGGTCTATGCCTTCCTGCTGATCGCGTGGTTCTGGGACATCACGCCGCCGACCCTCGGCTACCTCACCGTGCTTCCCGCGCTGGTGCTGTCGGGCCTGATGCTCGGCGCATTGGGCATGCTGATCTCGGCCAGCATCAAGCAGCTGGAGAATTTCGCCGGCGTGATGAACTTTGTCATCTTCCCGATGTTCTTTGCATCGTCGGCCCTCTACCCGCTCTGGCGCGTGCAGGAAGGCAGCCCGATGCTGTATTATGTCTGCCAGTGCAATCCGTTCACGCATGCGGTGGAGCTGATCCGGTTTGCGCTGTACGGCAAGATGAACTGGGTTTCGCTCGCGGTGGTCGGCGGCTGCACGGTGGTGTTCATGATCGGCGCGATCCTGGCCTATGATCCATCGCGCGGCCTGGTGCGCCGCGGACCCGGCGGAGGCGAGGCATGACAGGCTGGCGGCCAGCACTCGGCGCGCTGCTCGCGATGGTTCTGTCGAACCAGATCGCGTTCGCTGCCGACCCGCGTTACCCGGACTGGCCATGCGCGCAGGCCAAGGTGCCCGAAATCTCGCTCGCCGCGGTCTGGGCCGGGCCGCCGCTCGGCGATGCCGAGACCAAGTGGAGGGACGATCCGAAGATCAGCCAACTTGCGACCAAGCTCGCGGCGCGCCGCGTTCCGCTAGAGGATGCGCAGAAGGAGATCACCGAATTCCTGTCGACCGCCGCGGCCGACAAAACCAATGCAGGAAAGCTGCTGTTCGCGGGGCTGTTCGATACGCTCAACGGTCAGCGGGCCTCGGTCATGAACGGGCTGGAGCGCGTGATGCGCAAGCAGCGCGAAGCGGCAGAAAAGATTCGCGACGATACGGTCAAGCTGCAGGCGTTGCAGGACGCCACCCCTCCGGACCAGGCCAAGGTCGACGAGCTCGGTAACCAGCTCGTCTGGGAGACCCGGATATTCGAGGACCGCGGACGCGTGGTGAAATTCGTCTGCGAGGTGCCGACCATCATCGATCAGCGCCTGTTCGCGCTGGGCCGCACCATCCAGCAGGAACTGGATTGAGGCCAGCGACCGAGCCCACCCTCGGGGATCATTAACTCGCCGCCGGAACAAACTGCGCTGCCCGTTCGTTGTCTCCAACTATATCTGAAGTTGGGAGACCTCGATGAGAGCAGCCAAGATCGTCATGACCAGCCTCGCCGCCGCGGGCCTGATCACCACAGCGGCTTTGGCCCAGCAATCCATGTCGGGAATGGTCACGAAGATTGACCGACTGAGTGGAACCATCTCGATCCAGCAGACGCAAACCGGCACGGTGGGCGCGGCCGGGGGCGCGATCCAGGAATACAAGGTGGCCAAGGGACAGTCGCTGGAGGAGCTTCACGCCGGCGACAAGGTGACGTTCACCACCACGGACGGCGACGGCGGCAAGACCATCAACAAGCTCGACAAGCAGAAGTAGCTCGCTAGAGCATTTCCCTGACCGCGTGAGGACGGGCTTACTGCTCGCCCTCGCGCGGCTCGGGCTCCGCATCCGCCAGCGGAAAATTGGCGCGTTCCCACCCATCGGTTCCCTCCGGATACCACGCCACATTGCGGTAGCCGTAGGAGAGCACGCGCTTGGCGGCGTTCCACGACATCCAGCAGTTTTCCTGGCAGTAGATCACCAGCAATCTGGCCCTGTCGTTGCCGGAGGCGCGGGCGAGGCCGCGTCGCATGTAGTCCTCAGTCGATGCGGCGAGCTTGCCGTAGCCGGTGTCGGGCAGCCAGATGCTGCCGGGAATGTCACGATGCGGCCGCTCGCGCCACACCGTGCCGGCGGGCAGATTTGGCTTCGGCGCGCGCGGCAGCACGTCGACGAAGGCCGCGGACTTGTCGCGCCAGATCGCTGCCGCTTCCGCGGTCGTGAGGACGCGTGCGCCCGCAAGCGTTGCCGGCACCGGCGCGCGATAATCCTCGGTGCGGTAGCCGTCGGGCTCTGCAGGCTGGTCCTGCGCGCGGACATGCGAAGCGGCGAGCAATATCACCGCAAGCATGGCCGCGAGCCTGATCATGGCGATTTGGTCGCGGTCTCCGGCCCGATCGGGCGGTCGTTCTCGTCGAGCAGCGGAACGCCGAAGTCGAGCAGGATCTTGTTGATCGCCGGCTGGTTCTCCTGGATCAGGCGATTGAGCTGCCGCTTCCAGTTCTGGTCGGACGCCCGCACGCCCATGCCGATGCGATAGACCAGCTTGGGTCCCGTGGTCTCCTTGAGCAGCGGCGTGACATGCAGCGGCGGGTTCGCCTTCTTGGCGTAGAAGCCGGCCATCGGCCCCCACAGGATGCCGGCGTCGATCTCGCCCTTCTCAAGGTCGTTCATCATCGCCTCGGCCGAGGAATCGTAGCGCGTATCGATCATCAGCGGATAAGGCTTCGCATTGCTCATCAGGCCGTTGATGGCCATGTTGGTCGCGGGCGGCGTTCCGGCGACGATGCCGATATGCTTGCCCTTCAGCCGCTCATCCTCGAGCGTCGTGACCTCGTCCAGTCCACTGCCCGGCTTGGCGACGATCGCATAGGCCGTGCGGTAATACGGATTGGTGCCTTGCGCGAGGTCGTCGCCTTGCGGAAAGCCCATGATCACGTCGCAGCGATGCGAGCCGAGCGTGATCCGCACGAAGCCGGTCGCCTGCGGGAAATACATATAATCGAGCTTCTTCTGCAGCTTCTCGGCGAACAGCTCGCCGATCTTGTTCTCGAACCCCTCGCCCTTGTCATTCGAGAACGGCAGGTTGCGCGGATCTGCGCAGATGCGAAGCACCTTGGGATCGACCAGCTCGATGGACAGTTCGCCCTGCTCATTGACCTGCGCACGCGCGACGTCGCGGTCGGCGAGACAGGCGATGAAGCCGGCAAGCGCGAGCAGAACAGGGCGGCATCCGATAACTCTCATTGCGCGGTCTCCTCTTGATCGGACGGATTGCCGCCATCCACCGATTGCCCGGCGCACCATGACGTGCAACAGGGATAATGATCGCGACGGTGCCGCGTTGCTTGTTGCAGCGCAAACTGGAGCGCGGCGACATCGATCGCGCGTCCCGGAAAAACTGAGGCGGAAACATGGCTCATGGCGGTTCGGTGCTTGCGCTGCTCCTGATGCTTTGGGCTCCGACCATAGCGCGGGCTCAGGAGGCGGAATTGCCTGTGAGCGAAGTCGCCTCCGGAATATTCGTTCACACCGGGGTCACTGCATTGATGACGCGCGACAACGAAGGCGCCATCGCCAATGTCGGCTTCGTGGTCGGCGACAGCGCCATTGCCGTCATCGACACCGGCGGCAGCGTCCGCGAAGGGCGGCAATTGCTCGCCGCGGTGCGCAGCCATAGCGACAAGCCGATCCGCTATGTGATCAACACCCACGCGCATCCGGATCATAGCTTCGGCAACGCGGCGTTCGTGGCTGACGGGACCAGCTTCGTTGGCCACAAGGCCCTGCCCCAAGCGCTGGCGGCACGCGGGCAATTTTATCTCGACGGCTTTCGGCGGACCATGGGCGATACGTTGATCGACGAGGTCCGCATCATTCCGCCGACCGTGCTGGTCGCCGACACGCTGAAGCTCGATCTCGGCGGACGGACCCTCACCTTGAGGGCATGGCCACCCGCCCACAGCGACAACGACCTCACCGTGTTCGATGAACGCACCGGCACCCTGTTCGCCGGCGATCTGGTGTTCCTCGCGCATATTCCCGTGGTCGACGGCAGCCTCAAGGGCTGGCTGCGTGCGCTCGACGAGCTCCAGGCTATTCCCGCCGAGCGCGTGGTTCCCGGTCACGGGCCCGTGAGTGCGTGGCCTGCAGCGCTTGCGGACGAGCGGCGTTATCTTGAGACGCTGGCCGCGGACGTCCGCGCGCTGGTCGCAGGCGGCAAGCCGATCACGGCTGCGGCGGAGCATGCCGCGGCAGCCGAGCGGCCGCGCTGGCAATTGTTTGACGACTACAACGCCCGCAACGCAACTGCAGCATTCTCGGAAATTGAATGGGAGTAGTTGTTCGTCCTATAATGACGCGGCTGCATAGGATCTCGCGAACATGACTGGACATCGCGCCCGCCTGCTTTGCATCGCCAGCCTTGTTGCGATCGCGCTGGGGACACCGGCTGCGCCTGCGGCCGAGACCCATGATCCCTGGCCGGGTCTCGTCCAGGACATCTTCAGCAATCGTCCGATGAATGACGGCAACGATATCATCGGCATCGATATGCCGACGCGCGCAGAGGACGCGGCGATCGTTCCGGTGACGCTGCGCACCAAGCTGCAGCCTGGCGATAGCCGCCGCGTCGTCGCGATCACGCTTGTGATCGACGAGAACCCGGCGCCGATGGCCGCGAAGTTCACGTTGGGGCCGGACGCCAACGTCACCGAGATCTCGACCCGCGTCCGCGTCAACAACTACACCAATGTGCACGCGGTCGCGGAGCTCAGCGACGGCAAGCTCTATGTCAGCAAGGTGTATGTGAAAGCGTCCGGCGGCTGCTCGGCACCGGCCGGCAAGAACGTCGAGGAAGCGAAGAACCGGCTCGGTCAGATGCGCTACCGGCAATTCACCAAGTCCGAACAAGGGCCGGCGACGAGCACCCGGGAAGCCCAGATCATGATCGGGCATCCGAATAATTCAGGCCTGCAGATGGACCAGGTCACGCAGCTCTACATCCCGGCCTTTTTCGTCAATGAGCTGCACATCTGGCAGGACGACAGTCCGGTGCTCGCGATGGAGGGCGGGATCTCGATTTCCGAGGACCCCAACATCCGCTTCACTTACGTCTCGAATGGCGCCAAGCATTTCCGTGCCGAGGCCAAGGACACCGACGGGCACGTCTTCGACCACGAATGGAAGGTCGAGAATCCCGGGACCTGACGCGTTCGCGATCTCACGATCAACGCTAGAAACACCTCACTTCGGCCTCGGCCTGCGCTCGCCTGAGGTCGTTGAGCGCGTTGGCGGCCTGCTCGGACGAGCGGAACTGGCCACCCAGATTGCCGCGCACCTGCGCCATGCTCAGCACGGTCTCGGCAGTGACGTAGCGATCATAGGGGATGATCGAGGCGACCACGTCGATCGAGCAGGAGCATTGTTCGATCGACTGCCGGGATTCGCCATTGGACTTCATGCAGCCGAACACATATTCGGCCCGCGCCGAGGTCGGATAGTCGTTGATCTCCTGGGCCCGCACGCCGACGGCCGTCCCGCCGAGCACCAGGACGGCGACAATCGGTCGTAGCATGCCAGCTCCTGCCATGGTCCTGCTTCCTCTTCTCTTTCCGCAAGCTATGCTATGGATGTTGACCAGAAAAGAAAACATTCGGGGAAGTGGCTCAACAAACGATGATCATCTCTGTACGCACGGTGTTGGCTGCGGCAGTTCTGGCGGTCATGCAGTTCGGCACCTCGTGCACCGCGGAGACCATCCGCGTTGCAGCGCAGAAGACCGGAACGCTGGCCTGGGAACTAGCGGTCATTCGCTCCCATGCTCTCGACAAGAAGGCCAATCTGTCGATCGATGTGGTCGAGCTCGCCAGCCCCGAGGCCGGCAAGATCGCGCTGCGCTCCGGCTCGGCCGACGTCATGGTGTCCGACTGGCCCTGGGTGTCGCGCGAACGCTCGCTAGGCGCCAGGCTGCAATTCTATCCCTATTCAAGCGCGCTGGGGGCCGTGATGGTCCCGGCCGCCTCGCCGCTCAAGACGCTGGCGGACCTCAAGGGGCGCAAGCTCGCCGTTGCCGGCGGTGCGATCGACAAGAACTGGCTGCTGCTGCAGGCCGCATTGAAGCAGGATGGCGTCGACCTGAAGTCGCAGTCGACCATCGTCTACGGCGCGCCGCCGCTGCTCGCCGCCAAGGCCCTCGGCGGCGAGATGGACGCGACGCTCAACTACTGGAATTTCTGCGCGGCGCTTGAAGCCAAGGGTTTTCGCCGGCTCGCCGGCATGGAGGAGGTCCTGCAAAAGCTCGGCAGCAAGGGCCGCATCGCGATGATCGGCTACGTGTTCGACGAAGCCTGGGCCAATGCCAACAAGGATCTGGTGGCCCGCTTCATCGCCGTGACGCGCGCCGCGAAAGAGATTCTGGCGACCTCCGATGCCGAATGGGACACGATTGCGCCGCTGACCGGTGCGCAGGATGCGGCGACGCTGCGCGCTTATCGCGACCGCTACCGCGAGGGCATCCCACGCCGTCCGATCGCTGACGAGGAGGCTGATGCTCGCGTGCTCTACCGGGTGCTGGCGCAGCTCGGCGGCCGCGATCTCGTCGGCACCGCGACCGAGCTCGATCCCGGCACGTTCTACCAAGCGATCCCGGGAGACTAGCGGTGCTGCGCCTCCTGTCATTCGCGCTGTTCATCGCAACCTGGTGGATTGCCTCGCTGTTGATCGGCGATGCCAAGCTGCCGGCGCCGCCGGCGGTGCTGTCGGTCCTCATAGCCGAAGCGCGATCGGGCGCGCTGTTCGTCAATCTCGGCGCAACGCTGGCACGCGTCGCGCTGGCCTTCACCCTCGCCATGGCGCTCGGCTCGGCGATCGGTTATCTGATGGGCCGCGTGTCGCTTGCCAATCGCCTCGGCGATCCCTGGCTGATCCTGCTGCTCAACTTGCCTGCACTTGTCGTCATCGTGCTGGCCTATATCTGGGCCGGGCTGACCGAGGTCGCCGCGATCACGGCCATCGCCATCAACAAGCTGCCGACCGCCGTCGTCACCCTGCGCGAGGGCGCCCGCGCGCTCGACCCCGCGCTCGATGAGATGGCAACGGCGTTCGCCTTGCCGCGCGGCCGCGCGTTCCGGCATGTGGTCCTGCCGCAGCTTGCGCCCTACATCGCGGCCGCTGCGCGCTCCGGGCTGTCGCTGGTCTGGAAGATCGTGCTGGTCGCCGAGTATCTGGGCCGCCCCAACGGGGTCGGCTTCGAGATCGGCGTCGCCTTCCAGCTGTTCGACATCCCGTTGCTGCTCGCCTACTCGCTGAGCTTTGCAGGGGTCGTGCTCGTCATCGAGACCTTGCTGGTGCAGCCGTTTGAAACCAGGCTAACGCGGTGGCGGCTCCGTGCAGCTTGAGGTCAATATCACAGGCAAGAGCTTTGCGAGCGCGGCCGGGAAACGGCACGACGTGCTCGACAACGTCACCTTCACGTTGAACGCCGGCGAGGTTGGCGTGTTGTTCGGCCCGTCGGGCTGCGGCAAGAGCACCCTGCTGCGGATTCTCGCCGGGCTCGACGCCAACTACCAGGGCCATGTCGCGCGCTCCCCCGGCATGCGCCTCGGCATGGTGTTTCAGGAGCCTCGGCTGTTGCCCTGGCGCACCGTGGAGGAGAATGTGCGGATCGCCGCACCGCATGTCGACGACGGCACGCTGTTGGCGCTGTTCGAGGTGCTCGAATTGAGCGTGCACCGCAACCACTTTCCCGGTGAGCTGTCGCTCGGCCTCGCCCGCCGCGTCGCGCTCGCCCGCGCCTTCGCCATCGAGCCGGATTTCCTCATCCTCGACGAGCCGCTGGCTTCGCTCGACAATGCACTTGCGGGGCGGCTGCGCGACCAGATCGCCACGCTGGTCGCCAGCCGGACGATGATGACGCTGCTGGTCACCCACGATCTCGACGACGCAGTCCGACTCGGCGACCGCCTGTTCTTCCTGTCGCCGCGACCTGCTCGAATCCTTCACGTCGAAACCATCGCCGCGCCGCGCGCGGTGCGCGGCGAGCCGGAGATCGACGAAATCAAGCGGCAGCTCTCACAGTTGGACCTTGCAAATATGTGAGACGCCGTCATCCTTGCACGAAAGCGTAAGGGAGAGGTTGGATGCCGCGTGCGTTGATTGCTGTTGGTGTTGCGTTGCTTGTCCTGCCGGCGACGGCGCTCGCCCAAGGCAAGGGTAAAGGCATCCGGCTGTGGAATCTGACCAGCGCTACGATTTCGAGCTTCGAGCTGTCGCCGGCGGGCAAGAACGAGTGGGGCCCGAACCAGACGCTCAACGACAAGGACAAGGAAGTCGACCACGACGAACGCTTGCGGATCACCGGCGTCGAGCCCGGTCGCTACGACGCCAAGGTCGGCTACAGCGGCGCCAGGCAGTGCTTCGTTCGTGACATCGAGATCAAGGCCGACGCGGTGTTTTCGGTGTCCGACAAGGACCTGAAGGACTGCAACAAATAGGAGCTAGCCCGCCGGCGGCTTGCCGTCCGTGCCGGCGCGATCGTTGGTGTGTGGATATTCGCATCGCCATCGCACCGCGGTCCATTTCGGATGCTCGCCGACCCATTGCGCGATGTAAGGCGGCGCGGCCATGGCACATTGCTGCAGCGAACCGCTCCAGTTGAACACCAGATGCTGCTCCTCGCAGGTGGCGGGCGACAGCACGGCACATACAGTGACGATCAGATCAATCGGGTTCATGCGCGATCCCTAGGCGTGCTCACGAAATAGATAGCACGACGGAATACGTAATCAGCCAGGTCAGGGTTTCACAGGCCCGTGACAGGGCCTTGGGAACCCGGCTCTAGAAATTCAGACCGTACACCAGCCGCGCCTGGTGACGCTCGAAATTGACCAGGTCGACGGCGGCATTGCTGCCGGCCCGCTGCCCCCAGGCCTGGACGCTCCAGGTCGCGGTCAGGCGCGAGCGCTCCGAGAGCTGGAAATAGGCGGTGGGACCGATGAACAGCGCCTGCCCGGACAGTTCATCCAGACCGATCCCCTCATACTTCCTGAAATAGCGCGCTTCGCCGCCGATCAGGATATCCGGCCTCACCTTGGCCATCAGGCCAAATGCGACACCGATCGTGGCATCCTGCTCTGCTGTGCCGTTGTGTGGGATGCGAGTCCATTCCGGCTCATAGCTGACGTTGAGGGCCGCCACTGCAAAATTCGGGATCACCTCGCGGTCGAACGCCACCGTGAGTTCGGTGCCGTAGCTGCGGACTGCCGCAGCCGTCGTCTCGTCGACGCGGCCGGCGCGCGTCTCCAACGCGACCGTCATGCCGAAGGGCGCCGCCTCTCGATCGAGAAAGCGATAGCGGAAATCGACCGAGACGTTCTGCCACGACAGCTGACGCCGATCGTCAAAGCCCGGGACGCGGTTGATATCGTACGCGCTGAACGACGTGCCGAGCTCGACACGAAAATTCGGCGCCGGAACGAGCTCGAGCTCCATTTCCTGATTGAGCGCGCGATAGCGGCCGCCGTCCTTGGCGAAGCGCCCGGTGCTCTGGCTCTGGAATTCCCGCTCGCCGACGTCGCCCACATCGGACCCGATCATGAAGCCGAAGATGTGCTCGGTATCAAAACCCTCGGCGTAGGCGCCGAGCGGCAGTACCGCAGCGACGCCAGCAATCGCCGCGCACAGCGCGCCCACCCAACGCCCTCGCTTGATTTCGAAACTCATCGTCCCCGGACCACCGCCTCAAGCCGCACTGTAGGACAAAGCAGGACGGCCCGCCAATCGCGCAGGTGGTCTCGATTTCAGCGTGTTGTGGGAAGGATCTGCGGGAAATTGTAGCGGCGGCATCGCGGCCGCGAAAGACGCCTGCCGCGGCTCGATGCAGCAAACTGCACGAGCCGGGCAGGCTGTCTCGCGTTACTTGTCTCGGCTTACTTGCGCGCTGCGCAGGCGTACATGTTGATTTCCATGCCGACCGGCACTTCGACGATCTTCGGTGTTTTCCAGGCCATTTCCTTCTCCCAAGTATAAGTTGGCGCAAGCGTCGCGCCGCGCGGCAAGCTAGGGCTGGCTGTTCCAGGGCGCAAGCCGGCCGGGTAAGGACCCGACTTCGCTGCTGGGCATGCCGAAACGGACGACGGCTCGCTGACGCCCGCCCGGCTTTGAAGCGACTGGGAAACCCCGACGCTGATCTGTCAGGCATTTTCCGGCTGCCGGACGGCGACGCACCGATAAGCAGACCCGATCGCGCCGGCGGCGTCTTGCCCGAGAGCGAAATCGCAACTTTTTTTGTTATGCGCGAAATCCAGCATCAATAGGCGGAATCCGCCCGGCACAATTCGCAGGCACGGACCTATTTGAGCAGGCGCAGCAGCGCCCGGCCAGCGCGCGACTTCAACTCCTTCGCATCCAGCGTTCCGTCATTGTCGGGATCGGCGGCCTTGAAGCGCTGCTCGACGACCGCGAGATACTCGTCGAGCGTCAGGGTGCCGTCATGATCCGGATCCGCCTTCGCCAGTTCTTTCGCGGTCAGCCGTCCGCGCAATTCGCGGATATCGAGCGTGCCATCATGATCGGGATCGAGCTTCGCGAACAGATCGGCGGCGGCCTTCTTGGCCTCGGCAAGATCGACCGTGCCGTCATTGTCGGGATCGAGCATCTTGAGCGCGCTGCGACCGCCCGATGCGGCCAGAGCAGGACCTGACAGCACGGCCATGGCCAAAGTCAAAACAAGCGATCGGCGCGAAATCATCGTTCGTCTCCCTTGAGTGTCGCTCCGGCAAAGATACCGGCCCACCATAACAGCTTCGACGAAGCTTCCCACAGCCGGAGCAACCAGCGACACCTGTCAGGTTTCGGGTGGAAAGAAACCGCCTCGCGGATCATCTGTGACGTTCGGCAACCGCCATTGCACCGGAGCGAGCGAGGTGACTCATGAGCGATATTTGCAGGACCACGTTGGGCTGCCTCGTTGCGCTCGGTCTAACCGCGCCCGCGTCCGCGCAGAACAGGGCCCCTGCCCCATCGGCAGAGGTTGTCCAGCAGCGCACGCTCACCGGCAAAGAGCGGCTGGGACGCAAATGGACCGACGAGCAGCGCATCGACAATTGCAATGTGCCACCGGAGAAGCGGGGCACCAAGCCACGTCCGAGCGCCTGTCCGCATGCGCCGTCGAGCTGACCGAACCGTTCGCGGTGCGGCAAAGCGACGAGTCACACATGGTGTTGTGTATTCCATGCCACGGTAAGCTACGGGCGCATCAGCAAAAACCTGAAGCTTTCGACCGGCCTCCGGAGGCTGGCTGGGGTTCGTTCACGTTTTCGTATTGACCCGTTTTGGTTTCAGGGGGATGGTTCCATCCGCAACGTCAGGAATAGGCGTGCGGAAAAGGTTCATTGGGAGGATATGATGAGACGCATTGCGCTGGCCGCAAGCCTCGTGATTCTTGCATCTTATGGTGCAAGCGCTCAGACCAACGATCAATTGGTCAAGGGTGCGACTGATACATCGAACGTTCTCAATTATGGAATGGGCTACAATCTTCAGCGCTTCTCGACGCTGAACCAGATCAACAAGGACACCGTCAAGAATCTGGTCCCGGTCTGGAATTACAGCTTGAACGACGACCGCAGCGAGGAATCGCAGCCGCTCGTCTACCAGGGTGTCCTTTACGTCACCACGCACAACGCCACGATCGCGATCGACGCCAAGACCGGTAAGCAGATTTGGAAGACCAAGGTCGAGTATCCCGCCGAGACGCCGCGCATCGTCTGCTGTGGCATCATCAATCGCGGCGCGGCTCTGTATGACGGCAAGCTGTTCCGCACCACCCTCGACGCCAATGTGATCGCGCTCGATGCCAAGACCGGCAAGGAGCTTTGGCGCGAAAAGGCTGCGGACATCAAGGAAGGCTACTCGATGACGGTGGCGCCGCTGGTCGCCGACGGCGTCGTGATCACCGGCATCTCCGGCGCCGAATTCGGCACCCGCGGCTTCATCGACGGCTGGGATCCGGCGACCGGCAAGAAGCTCTGGCGTACCTACTCGATCCCGACACCCGACGAGCCCGGCGGCGATACCTGGAAGGGCGACACCTGGAAGCTGGGCGGCGGATCGACCTGGATCACCGGCTCCTACGATGCCGAATTGAACACCGTGTATTGGGGCATCGGCAATCCCGGACCGTTCAACTCGGCGGTGCGTCCCGGCGACAACCTCTACACCTGCTCGGTGCTCGCGCTCGATCCGAAGACCGGCAAGATCAAGTGGCACTACCAGTTCTCGCCGAACAATCCGTTCGACTATGACTCGGTGGCCGAGATGGTGCTTGCCGACGTGAACGTCGAGGGCAAGCCGACCAAGGTGCTGATGGATGCCAACCGCAACGGCTTCTTCTACGTGCTCGACCGCACCAACGGAAAGCTGCTCGCGGCCAATCCTTATGTGAACGTCAACTGGGCCACCGGGGTAGATCTGAAGACCGGACGGCCGATCGAAACCGACGTCGCCAAGGATGCACGTGACGGCAAGAAGGTCACGGTCTACCCATCGATCCTCGGCGGCAAGAACTGGGAGCCGATGTCGTTCAATCCGCAGACCGGCCTCGCCTACGCCAACACGCTCGCCTTCGGCGGCAAGTACAAGTCCGAACCGGTGACGTTCAAGCAGGGCGAGTGGTATCTCGGCATGGACCTCACCGATCCCTGGGAATGGGGCACCGGACCGCGCGGTCATCTCAAGGCGATCGATCCGATGACCGGCAAGGCGAAGTGGGAAGCACCGAGCGATATTCCGCGCTTCTCCGGCGTGCTCTCCACGGCGGGCGGCGTGGTGTTCTCCGGTCAGCTGACCGGCGAGTTCGAGGCGTTCGACGCCGACACCGGCAAGAAGCTCTGGCAGTTCCAGACCGGCTCGGGCATCGAAGGACAACCCGTCACCTGGCAACAGGACGGCGTGCAGTATGTCGCCGTCACCTCGGGCTATGGCGGCGTCTATTCGCTGTTCTCGGGCGACGAGCGGCTTGCCAAGGTCCCGCCCGGCGGCTCGCTGTGGGTCTTCGCGGTCAAGAACTGAGCGCGGAGCACACGTGACTGAAAGAGTAACCCTGTTGACGGCGGCGATCTTCGCCGCCGTCGCGGCGGCCTTGATCACGTTGATCCCGGCAGCCGCACAGCAAGCCAGTGCAATCGACCTTCAGGGTCAGACCGACCAGGGCAAGGTCACCTACGCCAAGAACTGCTCGCATTGCCATGGGCCCAACATGGTGAACTCCGGCACCATCACGCCGGACCTGCGCGCGTTTCCCGACGACAAGGCGCGCTTTGTGACCACCGTGAAGCAAGGCAAGAATGGCAAGATGCCGCCTTGGGTCGACATCCTGACCGAGCAGGAGATCGCCGACGTCTGGGCCTTCCTGTCGAGCCGGAGGCCCCAATGAGAGCGCTCCTGACGGGCGCCGCGACAGCCTTGCTGCTCGCCATGACGGCGGCAGCGTATGCCGCCGGGGAGCCGCTCAAGGTATGCCTCGACGAGGATCTGCCGCCGTTGTCGGCGCATCACCGCGGCAAGCCGGATGCCGGCTTCGACGTCGCGCTCGCGCAAGTGATCGCCGAGCGGCTCGGACGGCCGCTCAAGATCCAGTGGTTCGAGAGCAAGCTCGACGAGGATTCGAGCCCCGCGCTGGAGGCCAATGCGTTGCTGTCGGACGGGCGATGCTCGCTGGTCGGCGGCTACGCCCTCACCACGGATTCGCTGAAGGCACCGGGCGTCACGACGGCCAAGCTGCCGGACTTCGATGGCGCCACCCGCGACGATCGCCGCCGGCGGATTCCGATCGGGGTGCTGGCGCCAAGCCAGCCCTACATTTATTCGCCGATGACGGTCGTGCTCGGCCCCAAGGCCAAGGACAAGGTCAAGGACCGCAAGATCGCCGACATCGGCGATCTCGCCGGCCTTCGCCTGACGATCGAAAGCGGCACGCTGGGCGATGCCATCCTGATGACCTTCGACAAGGGAAAGCTGATCGAAGACATCACCCACCTCGTTCCCGGGCGTAGCGACCTGTTGGGAGAGCTCGATCGCGGTGAATTCGACGCCACCCTGCTCGACCTGCGCCGGTTCGACGCTTACCGCGCCGATCATCCCGACACCAGGATCACAGCCTCCGGCTATTACTATCCGATCGGCGCCAACCGCGGTTACGTCGCCCTCGAGACCGACAAGGCACTGCTGGAGGCCGTCAACAAGGTGCTGTCCGACCTGCAAGCCAAAGGCGCCATCGCCGAGCTCGGCAAGGCAGCGGGCCTGACCTGGCTTCCCCCGCGCGAGCCGATCATCCTCGGCGATGTCTGGCTGAAGATCCTGAACCGCTGAGCCGCTCGCCGCGGCCCTGCTATTTCAGATAATTGGCCAGGTTCATGCTCTGGATCTTGGCGATCGCCGAATAGGATGCCGTCAGCTGCGCCTGGTAAGTCGACAGCTGCGCCGTCACCGCGGCGACGTCGACGCTGGTGAGGTTGGTGGACAGGGTCTTGGCGAAATTCTGGTAGTCGCTCTGGTTGGTGCTGGCGGTCTCGATCTGCGACGCCGCGGTCGAAAGCTTTGCCTGCACCGTGGACGCTGCATCCAATGCATTGCTGGCGAGGTCGAGCGCCTGCGAGATATCGCTCGACGACAGCGTCGTGCTGTTGCCGACGTATTTCAACAGCCGCATGACCTGCTCGAAGGCAGGATTGTCGGCGGTGACGCCGTAGGAAACCGACTGGCTGTCCGAAACGCGCACCGACGCGATCTCGCTGTCGCCCTTGTAGTAGCTGGTGTCCGATGTCGTCAGCGATCCAGTGCCGGTGTCATAGCTCGACAGATCCACAGGCGCCGCATCGGTGCGGGCGCCGCTGAAGACATATTCGCCGTCATACTGGGTGTTGAGCAGCCCCTGCATCTGCGAGATCGCCTGCTGGGCATAGTTGATCACCGATGCCGTCGCCGTGCTGCTGCCGGTCGTGGCGGCGCTGAGCTGGGTCCGAAGCTGCGTGATGATATCGGTCACCGAACCGACCGCCGAATACATCGCCTGCACCTTGTTGTCGGCAAGATTGCTGGCATCGATATAGGACTGGGCGCGCGTCACCGAGACCTGCAAATTGATCACGCGCCCGGCGCCCGAGCCGTAGCCGCCGAAATCCTCGGATTGCAGCCCGGAGGACTCCTGCACCTGCTCATTGGCCATCACCGACTGCACGCGCAGCGCGCTTGATATCATCTGCTCCGATTGCGCGAAGGTGGCAACACGCATCATCATGACAACGCCCTCACACTCAGGCCGTGCCCATCGCGGTCATCAGCGCCGAGAACATGGAATTGATGGTCGTAATGATCTGGGATGCGGCAGCGTATTTGTTCTGCAACGCACTCAGATTCGCGCTTTCCTGGTCAATGTTGACGCCGGACTGAGACGACAGCGAGCTCGCATAGGTCGACTGCGCGGTCTGCTTTGATGTGTAGATTGCCGACGCCTGGCTCGCCTTGCCGGCGACGTTGGCAACGATCGCCGCCGCATAGTCGGTGAAAGAGCCGGTGGTGGCGCCCAGCCCACCCGCCATCGCGAAATTGGTCGACCCCGTCAGCGCGCTCGAGAGCGCATTCACCACCGTCGCCGAGCCCGACGACAGCACCGAGTTTCCGACCGTCAGCGTGGACGACGCATCGAGCGTCGAAGTCGGCAGCGTTGCCGTGCCGCTCAGGATGTCGCTGCGTACAGCGATGTTGGAGGCGCTGGTCCCCGTGATCAGGTCGTTGAGCCCGAAATACTGGGAAAATCCTTCACCGCCGACCGAACTCGTCATCTGATTGATGGCGATGCCATTGCCCGACCCGGTCGCCGAGATCGACAAATGTCCGTTGCCATCGACCGATGCCGATACGCCGGGGACGGTGTTGATCTTGGCCGCAAGCGCCCCCACCGTGGAATACGCCGATAGATCGATATCCTGATACGATACGAGATTGCCGCTCTTGTCGGCGACTGCGATACGCACCGTGCCGGTGCCCGCGAACGATGTCGAACTGCTGACAGTCGCCGTACCGGTCAGGCTCGTCGGCGGCGGCACCGATGTGCCCTGGTTCGAGACCGCATTCACGCTCGAGGTCAGCTGCTGGGCAAGCTCGTCGAGCTGCAACTGCGCGGCCGGCAGGGTCTGGTCGCGCAGGGCAATCAGGGCGCTGACCTTGCCGGAGGAGATCTGCGAGGTGATGTCGACCCCGTTGACGGTGATGCCGCTGAAGCCGCTCGACGATCCGGCGCTGCACGTCGTTGATGCCGTGACACTGGGCAGTGCCGTGTAGCTCAGCGGGTGCGCTGTGCTGTCGACCAGCGCCTGCCCCGAGCCGGTATAGACCTGCAGGTCGCCGCTCGACGTCGTGAAATAGCTCACATTCATCTGCGATGCGAGGTCCTGCAGAGCGCTGTTGCGCTGGTCCTCGAGATCGGCGGTTGGCTGGCCTGCGGCCGCCTCCTGCTTGATCTGCTTGTTGAGGTCGGAGATCTGCTGCAGATCGGAATTGATGTCGGTGACCGACGACGCGATGTCCTGGTCGGCGTTGGAGCGCAGTTTCTGGATGCCGCTTGAGGTCTGCTGCAGCTGATTGGTGACCGCCGCGAGCGCACTGACGGCGTTCGACTGCAGCGAAGCGCTGCTCGGCGTGCTGGCAAGCGAGGACAACGCCGACTCGAATGCCGCGATCGTGTTGGCCAGCGAAGTGCCCGTCGTGGAACTGCCGCTGCTCGACGTGCTGCCATAGAGCTGCTGGAGCTCGGTCAGATAGCTGTTGTTGGTGTCGGCAGCGCCGAGATCGGAATTGGCTCCGACCAGCGACTTCAGGAGCAGCTTATCGACCGCGCTGGTGATCCCCGAGATCGTGACGCCGGTGCCGACACCGCTGGTGACGCTGCTGCTCTGGTTGGCGGTCTTCTCGGTATAGCCCTTGGTGTCGGCATTGGAGATATTGGCCGAGGCGACGCTGATCTGCACCTGCGTGGCAGACAGCCCGCTGAATGCGATGCTTCGAGCAACATCGAGCGACGACACGACCTACTCCCTCCGGCGCCGGCCCGATCAGGCCCGCACGTTGGTGCCATAGGACATCGCCGACGTGACGCGTCGGCCGCCGGCCCCATAAGGCGATACATTGGCGATCTGCTCGCGGATCGCCTGCATGATCGCCTCGATCCGGCGGTTGCTGGTATCGATCGCCGCGCGCAGCCGCATCACGTTCTCGTCCATCGCGACCCGGAGCTTCAGGATCCGGTCCATCAGCTGCTCGCGCAGCACGCGATCCTGGACGTCGAGGTTGGCGGCCTTGCCGACGGCCTCCGCCACACACTGCTCGAACAGCGTCGCAAGGCGGTTCTTCTCGTCGACTTGCTTCAGCCGAGAGGCCGGCAAGCCCTTGGCGAGCTCGACGTTCTCCTCGTTCACGATCTCGATCAGATTGTCGATCAGCGCGATCAACGACCTGGCGCGCTCGTCATTGCCCGCGGGATTGATCTTGATGTTGCGTTCCGGTGTCATGTCATCGCTCCCGTTCAAGCTAGTGTCCGCGACGCAGGGCGCGAACCGATTGCGCGCTGCGCCCATACGCGGTGATTGCCGTTACCCGGACCGAGGCCCGGTTGAGTTCCTGGTCGAGCCGCGCGCATTCGCGCATCAGCAGATCCCGCAGCGCTCCGACGTCGTCGAGCAAAGCAGTGAGCTGCGCCCGATCGTCCGGCCGAACCGAGGCCGCCCTCGCCTTCAGCCGCTGAAGCCTGACCAGCAGGCGGTCATTCTTCTTCTCAGTCATCATCGCGACACCGCCGAAATCAGCGTATCGAACATCTTGTTGACGGTGGTGATCACCTGCGACGCCGCCGAATAGGCCTGCTGCGCCGAGATCATGTTGGAGAACTGGCCGCTGGTGTCGGTGGTGCTCGATTCCAGCTCGCTGCCGTAGATCGTGCCGGCGCCGTTGGCCCCCGAGGTCTGCAGCGTGGCGTTGCCGGAGGCTGCCGTCGCGGAGTACAGGCCGTCGCTGGCCGCGCTCAATCCGTTGGGGTCGCTGAAGGTTGCGACCGCGATCTTGTAGATCGCGATGGTCTGCCCGTTGGAGTAGGTCGCATCGACCACGCCACCCTTGCCGATCGCGATGCTGCTCAGCTTGCCGTAGGGAAGACCGTCGGGTGTAATGCCGGTCAGGTCGACTGACGGGGTCGTCTCACCCGAGGCGTACTGGGTCAGGCCGTCAGTCTTGCCGACGGTACCGAGATTGAGCGCGATGCTGCTGTTGGCAGCCCCGTCGGTCCAGCCCGTCACCGAGATCGTCGGCGGGCTTGGATTCGTCGAGGCGAGAGAACCATCGCTATTGAAAGTGATGGCCACTGTGCCGCTGCTCGTTGTTCCCGTCGTCGTACTCGAATTCGAGGCAAGCGTTGGATTTCCAAAGCTTGCGGTCCAAGCATTGGCGCCGGTCTTGGTCCAGGTGATCTGGATCGAATTCGCTGTTCCGAGCGAGTCGTATGCCGTCATGGAGCTGCTGAAGGTGGCACCAGTCGCCGCATCCGACGGCAAGTTCGCTGCGATCGTCGCTTTGGTCGTAGCACTGCCACTGGTTGCAGCGACCTGTGTGTTGATCGGCCCAAGGCTCGCGGCCGACGCATTGCCGAGGATGTTGCCTTGCGCGTCGGTGCGCCAGCCCTCGAGGTAGTTACCGTTGTTGACGAGGTAGCCTGAATTGTCGGTGGTGAATGCACCGTTGCGCGTATAGGAGGTGGTGCCGCCGGTCGTCGCATTCGTGGTGACGAAGAAGCCGCTGCCCTGGATCGCAACGTCGGTGGCGTTGGTGGTCGCGGCCAGCAATCCCTGCTGGCTGATGTTGGCGCGGCCGGACACGTTGACGCCGCCGGACGTGTACGAGGTGGCGCTGTTCGACGCCGTCACCAGATCTTCGAACATCGCCGACGTGGTCTTGTAGCCCGTGGTATCGGCGTTCGAGATGTTGTCGGAAATCATTGCCAGCGACTGGCTCTGCGAATTGAGCGCCGAGATCGCCGAGGAAAGTGCACCAGTAAGACTCATGATAATACTCCGGAAGCAATCAGGACGTGACGCCGATGATGTTGGCGGCGCTGACGGGGACACCGTTCACGAGCAGCGAAGGTGTCGAGCCGGACGCATCGATCCCGGTCACCGTTCCCGTCATCGTGGTGTAGCTGAGCAGCGAGTTTCCGGCGGAGTCGGTCGCGGTCACCTTGATCGTGTACTGGCCGCCATTGCTGAGCTGGGTGCCGCTCGTGGTCTGGCCGTTCCAGGTGAAGGTGTTCGAGCCCGCCGTCCCGGTCCCCTTGCCGCTCCACACCGTGTTGCCCGAGGAGTCCTGGATCGCGATTGCGACGTTGGAAGCGGACGACGTGAGCGAGTAGCCGAAGGTCGCCGACCCGTTGGTCAGCTCTGCCGTGTCGGTCTTCGCCTCGACGGTGTGGCCGATATAGTTGACCGAGTTGAGCGTCACGAGGCTCGAGAACGAGCTCGCGAGCGACGTCATGCTGGCGTTGGTCGACTGCTGCTCGGTGAAGTTGGCGTAGGAGGTGAGCTGATTGATGAAGTCGGTGGTGCTGGTGGCGTTCAGCGGATCCTGGTTTTGCAGTTCGCTGACGAGCAGATTGAGGAAATCGGTCGAGCTCATCCCCATCGACGCGCTGGTTGACGAACTCGACGACGAGCTCGAGGCGGCGGAGGCTGCAGCAGAGGTTGCCGAGGAAACGGTCATGACAAAGCTCTCTTCGTCGCGGGCTAGGCGACGGAACGCGGTGAAACATTGGGATCGTGAAGTCGTTCGCAGATAGAACGGACGACGCGGCGATTTCAGGCGCGGATTCATCCGCCCGGAATCACTTGATTAATCGGCAGAATTTGCCGATCGGCCGCGGCCCCGCGGCGCGCAAATGCGCCCTCCGCGGGAGGGCGCGGTGCGCTGCAAAAGCAATACGGAGAGCTTAGAGCGAGAGGCTGATTGGCAGATCCGGCTCGTCAAGCATCAATGCCGGCGGCGCCAGCGCGGGCAGCAGGCAGAGGGCCAGCAACAGCGCAGGCAGCACCTTGCCTTGCTGTGCGGAATCGCCTTGAGCCTGCGCATCGTTCGACTGCTCCTCAGGTGCGGCCGGCTCCGAGGCCGGCTCTTGGGGCAGCTCCTGCTGGGGCAGTTTCGCCGCTGCGGTCACGATGCGGTCGAGAAGACCCTTGGGCGCGCGAACTGGCGGTGCCGTGAGCGCCCGGCGGACCGCGCTCGCCGCTTCATAGAGCGTCCGCGCCTCAGCCGAGGATGCGAGGAGCTGGACGGCGGCAAGACGTTGATCATCGGGCCAGCGGGACAGATCCTCCCCCAGCCGGTCGATCAGGTCTTCGAATGTCGCAACGTCCATCCCGCGCGCAGATCCCGCCTCGTCGCCAAGGCTGTCATAAAGCATTCGCGGGACGGCGGAAATCAATTTCCGCCGCCATAGCGGCAGGTCCAGCATGGTGCTCACCGAACGGCCTTTTTCCCCGACAGGACGCCCGCCCGAGCGCCCGCCCCTCCCGGCGAAACGGAGCTCGCCGGCCGATTCGCCCGCTCAGCGGCCGGCGGCTGATTCGAGCGTCTTGTCGAGCGTCCTGGCCTTGGCGGCCTTGCCGGCGGTCGCCTCGACGAACTTCCAGGCGTCGCGGAGTTCGGTCAGGCTGGCAATGATGCGCCGGAAATTCTCCCTGGCGTGCGGCCGGCCGTAGGAGCGCAGGCACGCCATGATCAGGGCGTTGTAGGTCCGGAACAGGCGATCGGCCACCGCGCCGCCGCGGGTGACGTCGAGGTGATGGCTCAATCCGCGCAGGATCGCGGTCGCCCGCGTCAGATAAGTGTGCCCTTCCTCGAAGCGCTTCGCCTCGTGCGCATCCAGCGCCTTCTGCAGCAACGTGATGGCGCCGTCGCACAGCATCACCACCGCCTTCAACGGCGGGACCGCTACCGCGGCGGATCGATAGGCATTGTTGGCGAGGTAGGCCGTAGCATTCTGGGTCATTATTTACTCGATGATGCGTTCAGGAGGGCGCTCAGGTAGCCCAGCGTGTTGTTCGCGCTTTCGATGGCGGCCTGATAATTGGCATACTGAAGCTGCAGCTGCGCCTTGAACGTCGCCGCGTTGCTCTGGATGTCGCTGACCTGGGACTGCAGATCGGTATCGCGCGACTGCAGGTTGGTGATCATGGTCTGTAGCTGACCGCTGGTCCCGGAGTTGGTCTGCGCGAGCTGATAAAGTTGCGCCGCAAGCCCGGACGATGACGTCACGGTGATCGATTGCGAGGTCGAGCCGGTGTAGGTGAATGCCATGCCGGCGTAGATCGTGCCCGAATTGCCGATGATGGAGTCGCCGACCACCGAAAAGCCGGAACTGTCGCCGCCGACCGAGGCGCCGCTCAGCGTGCCGGTCGAATCCACCGTCACATCGAGCGTGAACGATTGTGGCGACGTGCCGGTGTTGACGACGTTGAGCTGGCTGGACGAGGCCGTCGTCTGCGCCGACAGCAGCTTGGTGACGCCGGCCAGATTTTGCGTGAGCACGGTCGACAGCGTACCGGTATCGAGCTGCAGTTCGTTGTTCTCGTTGAACGACAGGCCGAGGTCGGCCATCGTCATGCCGCCGACCGAGCCGCTGAGCACCTGCTGAAGCTGGGTCATGATATCGCGCATCGTGCTGTCGCCGAACAGCACCGCGCTCGAAGCGGCCGTGCCGTCGGAATTCTGCGCCGACTGCGCGATCACCTGGTCGCGAAACGCGTTGTAATTGGTGACGAAGGTCTGCAGCGCCGAGGTGACCTGGCTGGTGTCGGTCGAGATGCTGATGTTCAGGCTGGTGCCGCTCGGCGTCGGCTGCAACAAATCGAACGTGACGCCCGCGAGCACGTCGGAAATATCGTTGGTGTTGCGGGTGAGCGCGATGCCGTCGAGGGTGAACTCCGCAGGTTGCGCCTTCTGCAACACATCGGTGAAAGCCCCCGAGGTGCCGGTGACGCCGAGCTTGTTCAGGATGTCGTCGCCGGATGTCGACGAATAGGTGATGTTTGCGGCGTCCTGGGTCCCCGTCAGCACCATCTCGTAGGACCCGCTCGACACCTGGACGATGGAGGCCTGGACATTGGTGGCCGAGGTCTGGGCGTTGATGGTGTCGACGATGTCCTGCATCGACATGCCGCTGGTGATCGAGATCGCCGTGCTGCTGGCGGCGGCGAGACCCAGCGAAAAAGTCCCGGAATAGCCAAGCGCGGTCGAACTGCTCGACTGCGAAGTGCCGATCACCTTCTGCGCGGTTGCGAGCTGGGTGATCTGGAGCGCGTGATCGCCGGTCGCCGAGCCGCTGTTGACGCTCATCGACAGCGCCGAGGAGGCACTGACGTCGCCGGTGGACGAAATCGTCGCCGAACGCGTGGCGAACGCGTTGGTGGCGATCGAGTTGATGATCGACGTGCTGAGCGACGACAACCCGGTTGCCAGGGTCGACAGCTCGGTCTGCAGGGATTGGTAGGCGGTGACCTTGGCCTGGTTCGCGGTAATCTTGGTGGTGATCGTGGTCGCGGCCGTAAGCTTGGCGTTGACTTCGGCATTGATCAGGGCAGTCCAGTCGATACTGGCCGAATTGGTCGTGCCGGTCGTGGTCACCGTGCTGGCAGAGCTGGCGGAACTCGACGATGTCGTGCCTGATGTACTCGAGGTGGCGCTGCTAACCGTCATGTCGACACCTCCGCGGTCGTGAGAATCGGGCCGGCAAGATGCCGGCCCGATCTATCGTTCGAATTAGCCGAGCAGCTTGAGCAGGTACTGCGGCATCTGGTTGGCAGCCGTTTCCGCCGACACCGCGGCCTGGGTCTTCACTTCGGCCGACGACAGCGTCGCCTGCTCGGAAGCGATATCGACGTCCTTGATCGCCGAATTGGCGGACTGCAGGTTCTGGGTCTGGGTCGAGATCGAGTCGGCGCTGAAGTTGAAGCGCGATTCCTGGGCACCGATCTCGGCGCGGGCGGACGACACGGTGTCGATGGCGCTGTCGAGGGCCGACATCGCGCTGGTGGCGCTCGACAGGCTGGAGACGTCGAGTGAGGTGACGCCGAGCGAGGATGCCGTCAGGCTGGTCAGCGTGATCGTGATGGTGTCGGCCGAGGTCGAGCCGACCAGCACCGAGACGCCCGAGGAGAACACGCTCGAACCATCGAGCAGGCTCTGGCTGCTGTAGCGGGTGCCGGAGGCGATCGAGTCGATTTCGCCCTTGAGCTGCGTGAATTCCGAGTTGATGTAGGCGCGGCTGGAATCGGCCACGGTACCGGAGGCGGACTCGGAGGCCAGCGACTTCATGCGGGCCAGGATGTCCGAGATGTTGGACGCGCCGCCGTCGGCGGTCTGCAGGATCGAGGTCGCCTGCGCCGCATTGGTAGCAGCCTGCTGCAGCGTCGTGATGTCGGAGGAGATGCGGGTCGAGATCGCGAGGCCAGCCGCGTCGTCGGAAGCAGAGGTGATGCGCGAGCCGCTCGACAGCTTCGACAGCGCGCTGGTTTCCTGCATCGAGTTGATGTTGAGGTAACGGACCGCGGAGTTGGCGGCTGTGTTGGTGGAAATTGCGGGCATGAGTAGCTCCTGTGCTGATGGGGCATGGCATGCCGCATCGTGAAAAAGAGAGGTGACGCGGATCCAGCCCCCGTCCGACCGTTCAAACGGGTCGGCCGCCGGTGGTCAGGCGCGAAATCTTCAGAAGCCGGAATTTATGGTTAGCAGTCGGTAAACGCGCCGCGCAGGTCGCGCTCGTGCCGCTTGAGCAGCTCTCGCAGCTGTTGCCGCCCGCGCTTCAACAGCGACTCGACTGCGGCCACGGTCGTATCCATCACCTCGGCGATCTCGCCGTTGCTCATGTTCTCGTGGTAGGAAAGGATCACCGCGACGCGCTGCTGCTCGGGCAGCCGCTGCATCGCGAGCTCCAGAAGGTTGCCGATCTCGTTGCGCTCGATGACGGTCGAAGCGTCGAGCTGGGTGTCGGCAACCTCGGGCACGACATCGACATTCTCGGTGCGCGGCTTGCGGCGCAGATCGATGCAACGGTTGCTGACGACACGATAGAGCCAGGTCGAGAACTTGGCGCGACCATGCTGCCAGCGGCCGCGATGCGTCCAGACCTTCAGCATGGTGTCCTGCACCACGTCTTCAGCATCTGCGGCGTTGCCGACGATGCGCAGCGCGATCGCGTAGGCGCGATCGACATGGCGCTCGACGAGAGCACGAAACGCCGCCTCGTCGCCGGCGGCGAGGCGGTCGAGCAGCTCCTTGTCCTCGTCCTGGATCTCGACGGTGTCGAGTGGGCCTGCATCGGCAACGGTGGGGACGTTGCTCCAGGGAGCAGCCGCTTCGACCGGTGCAGCCGCGGCCGCCGTGGCCTCCACCTCGACCGCTGCCATCACATCAAGCGCGTAACTCATCCGCCGCTCTCCAACCAACGCCGCAAGCACACATCGCACGCGGCTTCTGAGCGTTGAACGGAGGGGCTGAGCAAACCAGGCGAACTTTTTTCGTTATTTTTCAAACGCTTAGCTGGATTTTTTTGCCGACCGCCCGGCAAAAGCTGCCGCTGCGCGGAGGCGCAGCGAAAAGTTCGACGGAGTCTGGAGCAGTCGTTCAGCATCGCCTCGCATTCCCGCGGGAGAGTTCGTCGCGCCGGAAAACGCTGTTGTCACATCAACTAACGCCACGCGAACACATGCATGCGCGGAGCATGCGAGTGATCCATCGCCGTTGGTCGCCATCTTGCATTCGACGATTGCGACTAGGCAATTTTTTCCGAATCACCATTTCGACGTTATCGGATTTTTTGAATCTGTCAGTCGCGAAGCGCGCGTTTTTGAATCGCGCATCAACTTTTTTGAATCATCGCGCCTGATTTGTCTCACGCAGGCGTTCAACGCATGAGGACTGGCGGGAATTTTGCGCATGACGATCATGACGGTCGACGCAACGCGTCGAGCGCAGAATGTTTCTGCATGTTCATTCGATGTTTTCGATACATTTCTGTTGCGCGCCTGCACGACGCCGGATGGTGTATTTGAAAGGGTTTTTCAGCATTCTCGCGTTGCTGAAAAATTTCCGAATATGTCCGTCAGTTTCGTTCAGCATCGAATCCAGGCGGAGGCGCGCGCGCGCAAGCTGGCGCAGGAGCGCAGCGGCTCCACTGAAGTGCGCATCGCCGACATCTATAAGTACTTTCCGTTCAGGCTGTTCGGCTTGAGCCGCGATGCATTGGGTGATTTCGCGCAGATCGAATTTGAATCCGAGCTCGAGCTGTGCCGCGCCAACCCGGAAATGCTCGAGCAATATATGGACATGAAGCGCGGCGGTTTTCGCGTCGGCTTCATTTCCGACACCTACTGGAGCACCGACCAGCTCGCGCAATTGCTGCGCTCCTGCAGTCCGGGACTGACCTGGGATTTCCTCTACGCATCCTGCGATCACCGCAGCAGCAAGAGCGAAAGGTTGTTCGAGGCCTATCTCGCCGAGCAAGGCATCGATGCGGCGAGCTCGTTCCATGTCGGCGACAATCACACCGCCGATATCAAGGGCGCCCGCCGTCACGGCATCCGCCCGCGCTATTACCCGCAGGCCAGCGCGCCGTTGGCGTCGAAGTTTCAGCGCGAAACATCGATCTTCGAACTGCTGTGTCCCGACCAACCATCGCGGCTCGATTGCGGCGCGCGCACGCTGCGGCGCGCGGTGACGGCGCGCAGTGCGGAACACTCTCCCGCTTTCAACCTCGGCGTGACCGTGCTCGGCCCGGTGATGGCCGCGTTCGACGCCTTCATCGAAGCGCGGCGCGCGGCGCTTACGCGCGAGGGCGCGCGCGTCGCGATCGGTTTCCTCGGCCGCGACGGTCTGCTGCCGTATCGCGTCTGGCAGGCAAGCCATGGCGAGACCGGCGCCTATGTCGAGATCAATCGTCGCGTCAGCCTGGTCGGGTCCGCCGATACGCTCGAACCTCTCAGCGAGCTGCTGAGTCGGGTCGTCAAGATCGACGCGGCGACCTTTGTCGATATCGTCAAGGCGCAGCCGCCGACGGTGATGCAGTTCTTCGCGCAGTATCCCGACGGCATTGCAAGCGGCCGCGACCTCGCCGACGCCCTGCCCGATCTGATGGATCCGCGTGAGATCACCGGCATCTCTGCCGGCGTCCGCGCGCGCCTGCTTGCCTATCTTCGGGCGAACATCGCGGATTTTGACGGCTGCACCGACCTCATCCTCGTCGACCTCGGCTATTCCGCCAGCGTGCAGAAGTCGCTGCGGCGGATCTTCGATCGCGAGGGCATTCGCATCCGCTTGCATGGCGCCTACCTGCTGACGCTTGACGATGCCTTCGACGACATCGCCGATGACGACACCGCGGAAGGCCTGATCTCGGATCGCATCGTCACGCCGCACGTCAAGCGCATGCTGATCCGCAACGTCGCATTGCTGGAGCAGCTGTGCTGTTCTGATGAAGGATCGGCGCGCGACTATCGCGGCGGTGAGGTGTTGCGCGAGGGCGATCAGCGCCCGGCCGCTCAGCTCGTGCTCGCGAACGAGGTGCAATCCGGAACGCTGGCCTATGCATCGCGCGCCCGCGAGCTGGCCCCGCAATATGCATTGCAGCCCGACGCCGATCCCGTTGTGGCGGCACGCTGGGCCGCCGCCGTGCTCGGACGCCTCCTGCTGCTGCCCGACGATGATGAACTCGTGCTGCTCGGCGGCATCAAGCATGACGTCAACCTCGGCACACAGGCGCTGGCGCCGCTGCTCGACGCCGGCTTCATCAATGATTGCATCGTCGCCCGCGGCCTCTCGGCCGCCTGCACGGCGCCGGCGCCCCCGATGTGGCTGGCCGGCAGCTTTGCCGCGTTGTCACCGTCGCACGCCTATCTCTACACATTGTTCGGCGCCAATCGCCTGCCCGCGAACCTGTTCGGCGAGGCACAATGCGGGACGCTGCAGGTCGGCCTGTTCGGGCCGGACGGCCAGGCGTCGCTGGAAGCCGTCAGCGTCTATCACACCGGGCTCGGCGACCTCCGGCTGCGGATTCCGTTGTCGCGCCGCATGGCGGTTGCGACCATCGCGCTGCCGCTGGCAAAGCTCAGCCGCATCGGGATGCTTCGCGGCATCACGGTCCAGTACGGCGAGAGCGCCGCGAAGGCTGCGGAGAGTTCGAACGTGAAAGCGATCGCCGAGGGACGGCTGATCGATGCCGGCCTGGAGCGGAGCGGCCGCCAGTTCCGTGCCACCAATGAGGACGGCATGCTGCTGATCCCGGTCGATGGCTTCGAGGACGATGTTGCGATCTACACCGTCGCGCTGACCGCCCTCGACCATGACCGCATCCTGGCAGTCGAGGACCGCGACGGTAACGGAGCCCCCTCGGCCACGCTGACCTGGCGCAGCGCCAACAGTGCGCAAGCATCCAACGGCAACTGATTTGTCCGCCTGATCTGGCCGCCCCGCTCGTAGAAGGTTAACGAGGGGTAGTGCGGGCATGACTTCGGCTGACACGGTGCAAGCGGACGGCTTGCAGACGAATTTCGACCAATTACTGGCGACCAACAACATCCGGATGAGCGCTGCGCAGCGCCGGCGGCTCGCATGGCTGTCTGAGCGGCTCGGACCTGCGACCGTCCACCAGGCCGGTTCGGTGCCGGCGCGGGAGCATGGCGTCGTCATCCTTGTTGAGCCGCCGAGCGGCCCCGCCGCCGAAATACTCTACCGGTCGCTTCGCGCCGATTGTGCGGTCGTGATCCCGTTCGGCGAGAATCCGGCGTTCGATTTCCTGAAGTCCAAGCTGACCGACTTCGGGACGATCGGGCCGAGCTTCGATGGCCCGCACGAGATGTGGTGGGGCGGCCTCAACTGGCGCCCGATCGCGCCCGCGGAAGGCTCCCGATCCGACACAGCGCTGCGCTTGGTCTCCTGCTATCCCCGCGCCCGTGGCGACGATCATGCCCGCGCGCTGCGAGAGAAGCTGGCCGAATTCGAGATCGCCTCCGACATCGTACCGATCGACACGGCGGACGGCGAGCTTATGTACGCGTCCGAGAAATCCGCCTTCTTGCTGCGGATGTGGCAGGAGCATCGCGAGCCGCTGCTGTTCATCGAGGCCGATGCAACGCTCAGCGAGCCGCCACTGCTGCCGTCCTCCCTCGGATGCGACATCGCGCTCCACAAATGGAACCGGTGGGAGATGTCGGCGCGCACTTTGTATCTCGGCCGCACCCCGGCCGCCGAAGCGCTGCTGCGCAACTGGCATCACATCGCGACCGCCTATCCCGCGGTCTGGGAGGGCTACCTGCTCGACCAGGCCTGGAGCCTGACGTCGTCGCAGATGGCGCTCGACACCGCCTGGCTGCCGCGCTCGTACCATGCGCCGGCTGAAGATGCCGGCACGCCCCGCCACACCACAGTCGTCCACAATCTGCCGACCGACAACAGCGACCTTGGGCCCGATGCCGAATTCGGCGTCACGATGCGGGCCGCGCGGCGCGCCAGCCGCAGCGGCGGCCGCGACGCCATGATCGTGATCAAGTCGCAGGCCTCCTCGAACAACGCGATCACCGTGATCATGCGCGATATCGCGACCAGCGACGCCCGCGAAATGGCGGCCAGCATCGAGGCCGTCACCGGCGCGTTCGCCGCCGATTGCGGCGGGTTCGGCCGGCTCGAGCTCGCGCTTTGCCCCTGGCAGGATGATATCCGCGCGGCGAAATCGGCAGCCGCCGGCGCGAACAACCGGATCATCGAGATTGCACCCTGGCAGGCATTGCCGGCCGATCTGTTCCGCACCGTGAGTCAATCCCGCGATGCCGGCAGCGTCCTCGTCATGGCCGGGCAGCCCGGCTGATCAACGGTACAATAATCAGGCAAGAGAAGGACATCGACATCATGAAGACTATCATCCTTCTCACCGGCGTCGCCGACCAGCAATTCGCGCTCACCGAGCTGCTGAAGGCGCACAATCCGGCGCTGTCGTTTCGCTGCGCTGTGACGGCCGAGGAGCTCGCGGCGATCGAGCCCGAGGTGCTGCGCGAGGCCCGGCTGCTGGCGTTCACCACCAGCGTCATCGTGCCTGAAAGCATCCTCGCGGCGCTGGGCCATGGCGCCTATAATTTCCACCCCGGCCCGCCGCAATATCCCGGCTGGGCGCCGGCGCATTTCGCGCTCTATGACGGTGCGCGCACGTTCGGCGCGACGGCCCATGCAATGGCCGCGCGCGTCGATTCCGGCCCGATCATCGGGGTCGAGTCCTTCATCATTCCCGACAAGATCAGCGTGCGCGGGCTCGAGCAGATCGCCTATGTGCGGCTTGCCCATCTGTTCTGGCGGATATCGCGCGATCTCGCATGCGATCCCTCGCCGCTAAGGGAATTGGAGATCGCCTGGTGCGGCATCAAGAGCACCCGGCAGATGTACCGCAACATGTGCGAGCTTCCCGCCGGCATCACCCCAAACGAGCTGGCCCGCCGGATCCGCGCCTTCCACGACGACTTCCGCGCGATCCCGCTGACCGTCTCCGTGCACGGCATCCGCTTCGAGCTGGCGACGATCGCGACGCAGGCTCCCGAGGCACCGCAGGTGATCTCGCCACCGCTCGCTGCTGCGTCCTGAAGCGCGACGAGATCAGGTTGAAGCGTCACCGCGCTTGCACTGTCCAAGCATGATCTTTTCGGAGAGGTCATGCTCTAGTGCCGCCAAGGTTCACCCTGGGGATCGGCGAGCATTCCATTCAGGAGCGCTTCGGCCCGATGCAGCAGCGGCTTCGTTCCACTGCTCGATGCAATCGCAATCGCTGCGCGCAACTTATGCAGAATGGAAGTCCTGTCGTTCTCATTTGACGCCGGCGATACCGTCGCCTCTCCGAACAGCGCCTCGGCTTCGAGGCCGAAGAATCCTTGCTGCCGCGCGGTATTCCGAGCCTCTCGCAGCATGTTCAGCGCAGCCTGCACATCGCCGAGCCGGCTCAGAGCGAGTGCCAAATAGATCGAGGTACGTAGCACGATCGAGGTATAGCTCACCGACCTGGCGACCTCTCGGGCTTCGACGAGCGTAACCCGCGCGTCAGCGAGGCGTCCTTGTTCCAGATAGGCAATACCGAGATGGCAGGTGATGACCGGCACAAAGAGACGAATTCCATACTTTTGTGTAATGGCAAAAGCGTCCTCCAGGATCGCCGCTGCTTCGCCAGGATTGCCACGCCCGAGCGCCAGACAACCAGCGCTATACCCCGCGCCAACGCGATCAAATGGCCTGTTGCTCTCATTGGCGATTGCTGACGCGCGTTGATGAAACTCGGCCCCCGTATCAATCTCTCCCAAGGTCGTGTGGGTCACGCTCTTCATCATGCAGGACAGCAGTTCCAGGGTCTTCGGCGTCGTCCCGGGCGGCGCGCTGGCATCCGGCCCGGACAGGCGGAGGCAAGCCTGTCCCAGCATCTGCTCTGCGTCGCGATAACGCCCGGCAATGAAATAGGCTTGGCCAAGGCTGTATTGAGCAAGGTTGAGCCAACCGGGATTGCCCCACTCTCCCGCCAAGCGAGCAACCTCCTCACCGGTTTCGATGGCCTCGATCGGCGTGCCGTAGAAGTTCTGCGCCCCCGACCTGACCGCCATCGCCGCGACCTTCCGCCCGATATCATCAATCGCGTTGGCGCGCCCCTCCGCATCCCTTCCAAGGTCGAACCATTCGGCGACCTTGCCTGCGCTCATGAAGGCTGTGCGCGCCTCGATGCGAAGGTCGACCGCATCCGCTTCGCGCGAGCGAGCGAACGGCGTCTTGTCGAGTGCGGTCATCGCGATCTCGAAGTAATTGGCTGCGTCGGCAAATGCCGATCTTGCCAGGCTCTTCCGCGCGGCAGTTCTGCCGTAGCTGAAAGCTTTCTGCCAATCCTTTGCTCGCATTGCGTGATAGCAGAGCCTGTTCGGCTCATCATGCCAGCTTCCACTGCCCTCCAACGTCGCAAGAATGCGTGCGTGGACACCTTCACGCACTTTTTCGACCATCGAGTCGTAGATGACCTGGCGGACCATTTCGTGCGGAAACTCGAGCAATCGATCCGGCTCGATATCGATCTTCACCAGAAACTCCGAGCGGTCGAGAAACGCCAGGCAGCGCTGCAGCACGGGCTCGGGGAGGCCCGACGCCTCGCGCAGAATGGCTTCCGTCGCGCGGGGGCCTAGCGCCGCCGCGATCTGTAGCAGGGAGCGCTCCTCCCTCGATACCCGATCCAGACGCGCTGCGATGACTCCCTGGATACTGCTCGGGATACCAAGGTCGCCGACCGGACGCGCCAGCGCCAGATCGCCCCAATGCCCCCGCAGAATCCCGCTGTCCTTGAGGCCCCGGCAGACCTCTTCAATGAAGAGCGGCACGCTGGCCGTATGAAGCACGACGCGGCTCTTCAGATCGGCCATGTTCGCGGACCGCCCCAAGATGTCGTCCAGCATCTCCCGTCCAGCATCTTCGCCGAGCGTCCGCAACGCGGCTATCTCGGCGTTGCAGCGCGCGATCCAGTCCGGAATGCCGTTGGGTCTGCTGGTCAACAACACCAGAAGGCCAGGTATCTGCAGCGCCGCGAGCGCAGCGACAACGGCTTCGCTGGCGCGATCGATCCAGTGCAGATCCTCGACGAGGATCACCGTGCGCTGGCCGACGACCAGGCTCTCGAGAATAGCGCAGCTCGCGTCGCTGATCGCGCGGCCGCGCGCATGTGGCTCCAGCTCGCCCCACTCTGGATCCGATATCGGACGATCCAGCACCGCATTGATGGCGGAACGCGCAGTCCCGGTCAGAGCCGTGGGAATCTGGAGATCGGCGTCCGCCGCGGTCTCTTCGAGCATCGACAGCACCAGCGCCTTCAGCGCGCTGAACGGTGCGCCTTGAAGGTTTGGACTGCATTCTGCGTGGACCGGGCGCCAGCCCTCGCGCTTGAGCTCGTCGACAAACTCGTGCACGAGCCGCGACTTTCCGATGCCGGGATCACCGATCAAGAGAGCCGTTTGCCGGCTCGCCCCGGCATTTTGAGCCAGCTGCCTGAGCAACCCGGTCTCGTCCACGCGGTTGACAAACCGTGCAACGCTTCGTGCCCTGCGTACTCGCCAACTAGAGACATTGGTTGCGCCGGTCACACGGTAGATCGGCACAGGCTCGCTGAACCCTTTGAGCCCTTTGCGACCCAAATAGTCGAACTGGACATTGCCGTCGGCGAGTTTCTGACAAGCCTCGGACGCGTAGATCTGATTCGGTCCGGCGACCGCTTCGAGGCGCGCTGCGAGATGCTGTGCGGCCCCTCCGATCTCATAAACCTTGGAATATTCGCTGGCGACCATGTAGGTCACCACGCGCCCCGAATGGAGCCCCACCCGAACCTGGAGCGCCGGATCACCCAAGCTTCCGATACGTCGAACGAGCTCGATCGCAGCATGGCAGGCAAGCGGCGCATGGTTGTCATCAGCAATCGGGGCGCCAAATACCGCGGCGAGCCCATCACCCAATTCCTTGCTGACGATTCCGCCAAACTGGCGCACAGCGCCGCGCATGGCGGCCAAGGCCGGCTCCAGGCGGGAGACCGCCTCTTCCGGATCCAGGTCAGCTACGAGCCCCGTGGAGTCGACCACGTCGGCGCGAAGGATCGTCACAAATCGCTGTTCGCTGTCGGGATCGACGCGCTTGGCTACGGCGGCACCGCATTGGGCGCACCAATTGTCGTTCGCTCCGATCGTCGATTGGCATGCAAAGCAAAGCATTCCTGCTCTCAAAGGCTGCTGCGGTCTCGCCAGCTCAGCATCCCGGTGAGCAGCTTAGAGTAGAGATTACCCATCGGGACATGCTTATCAATCCGGACGTGCAGTCCGTCTGCACCCGCGCCAACCCGAGAGGTTGCTAATCTGGACGAAATACAGTCTTGAGTGGTAGGTCGAGGCGCGAGAAATCAAACGGCGCAACTCGAGCCGTGCGACCGACTTCGTTCGACGTCCCCGCGTTGCATAACTTATGTATAGCTAGAGCAAGCCAAAGTTGTAATGAAAGGGAAATCCTATGGGCGGAAGAGTATTCAATAACCAGCAGTTCAAAGATCATATCAACGCGCACTACTATCCTTTGGACAACATGATCAAGAGCGTCGCTATACTTAAGGCGTCTGATCTCATCCACATCGAGACGCTGGAATATGGCCAATACCAGCCGATCCTGTCGCCCCGGCACCAGTGGCCGGGCGGAAGCGGCAAGTTGTGGCAGAAGGAGATGGGCAAGGCGCGTCTGGACCTCGCCACTCAAGCAAGCACCGCGGCCCTCTCCAAGGACGAGGCCGGCGTCGTACCGCTGACGAAATGCACGCTGCTGGATGCCGCCGTCCGCAAGTGCTTCAACTCCGAACCGCCGATCCCGATGAAGATCGACGTGAAAGAGCAAGACAAGAATGCGCCGAACGCCGATCGACACGACATTCTGCTGACCTGGGAACACGCCAATGGCGACGATCAGCCGCCAACACTGCTGCTGCTGACGATGGTCTGCCCGGCCTGATCCCCGATCGCAGGCGGCACTTTCCGCACGACGGTATTGCACCTCACGCGGCTGCCTGGTGGCAGCCGCGACAAGGTTGGCCCGCCGACGATGCCGTGGGGGTGATCTATGACGCGGGGCGGCGCTGCTGCAACAGCGCCCTCACCGCACGCTCCGCGGCGCGAGCGGAGCCGAAATAGCCGCCGTCGAGGCCATCAAAGGCGCGATCCGAGGAGAAGAAGCAGAAGCCTCTGGCGTCGCTGACAACGATACCCGCGGTTCGATCCGATACTTCGATGACGTAAGCTTGGGAGTTTTGGGCTTGGGACATGCGTGCTCGATCGCCGGATGACGGCGCTCCTGTCTGATTGTCGGGTGCTTGGGATCGTCTAAGCGATCAACAACAGACGCCGGTCGCCGCCGAGACGCAGCGATGCTGCATGCGGCTTGGCATGTCGCACATCAAGCTGCGGTGGTAATGTCTCATGGCAGTGACCTTGAACAACGCGGGTTAGCGCGGATCAATATCCGGCCGAATCGCGCCGCGGTCAATGAAATGACCGACCAAAGATCACGGCCCGGCGCGATGCCTCATTCGCAACGACCAGGAAAACAGTACGGTTTTGGTGATGACGGTTGCGGTCCGCCGAATTGGCCGACCTTGGCCGCGCGTGCGTGCGGGTGCCCGGCCTTGATCGCTCAAGGCAGGATCGGAGGGTGATAGGTGAAGGTCGCCATCAGGATCGCGGCCAGCAGCATCACGATCGGGAAGTGGATGAAGAACTGCACCGACGTGTAACCGATCAGGTCCTTCGACTTCAGGCCGAGGATGCCGAGCAGCGGCAGCATCCAGAACGGGTTGATGAAGTTCGGCAGCGTCTCGGCGATGTTGTAGACCATCACCGTCCAGCCGAGATGCGCGCCGATATCGTTGGCCGCCTTCATGATATAGGGCGCCTCGATGATCCACTTTCCGCCGGCCGACGGCACGAAGAAGCCGAGCAGCGCTGAATAGATTCCGACCAGGAACGAGAACACGGTGGAATTGCTGGAGGCGCCGACGAACCAGTGCGCGATCGTGTCCGACAGCGTGGTGCCGCTGCTGTTCGGCACCTTGGTCAGGATCTGCGCGATGCCGGCGTAGAACGGAAACTGCAGCAGCACGCCGGAAACGCTCGGCATCGCCTTCGAGAAGGATTCGATCAGGCTGCGCGGCCGCCAGTGCAGCACGATGCCGAGAATGAGGAAGACGAAATTGTAGGTGTTGAGCCCCGACAGCGTGATCAGCGGATTGCCTGACTGAAAGGTCTGCCACAGCCAGCCGGCGGCAAGCAGGGCGATCAGGATCGTCAGCAGCGGACTGAACTCCAGCCAGTCGCCCGGACGGGCCGGCTTCCTGGCCTCGATGCGATCATCGCCGAGCGCTACGCCGAGGTCTTCCGCCGTCTTCGCCTGCTCGGGCGCGGGCGTGGTGAAATAGCAGATCGCGGCCGACACCACGCTCACCATCACGACGGTGACCATGTTCTGCCAGGTCAGGATGGTTTCCGAGAAGCCGATCACGCCGGTGATCGGCAAAAGCGATGCCGGAATGCTGCCGGCATTGGCCTGGAGTTGTGCGGCCGACGACGTGATGCCGAGGGTGAAGCCGCAGCCGAGCCCGAGATAGCCGGCGGCACCGGCTGCGCGATAATCGAGCCGGATATCCGTGCGCCGCGCGATCTCCCGCACCAGGAGGCCGGAGAAGATCAGGCTCAGGCCCCAGTTCAACAGCGAGAGGAAGATGCTGAGCATCCCGACGAACACCACCGCGCCGCGCCCGGTCTTCGGCACGCTCGCGAGCCGCGCCAGCACTGCCGCGACCGGTGGCGACATCGCCACGACATAGCCGCCGATCGCGACCAGCGCCATCTGCATCGTGAACGGAATCAGATTCCAGAACCCGTCGCCGAACGCGCGACTGACGGCGAGCGGCGAACCGCCATGCAGGATCGCGCCTGCGGCAACCGCGATCACGGCGATCAGGACGAAGACATACGCATCCGGAAACCAGCGCTCGGCGAACGCCACCAGGGCCTGCGAAAAGCGCGCCATGATGTTGTCAGCGACAGGTTTTCGCAGGCTCACGGTTTGGTCGTGCGTTGCATTCGTCATCAATCTGATCCCCCTCCGGTGATGCGGTTGGCCTTCAATCGTGTTTGGTCATCAAAGCGCGAGCGTGAGATCGGTGAGCGGCACGGCCTGGCAGGTAAGGCACTGCCCCCCGCTCGCATCGACTGGGCCGAGATGGGTGAACTCCCCATCGACCACCTCGACCACGCAGCTTTCGCATTGCCCGACCCGGCAGCCGCTCGGCAGCGCAACGCCCGCCGCACTTGCGGCGTCGAGCAGTGTCCCCTGCTCCGGTCCCCACGAGAAACTTTGCTTGCTGCCCGCAAGCCGGATGGTTCGCGGCGCAAGGTCGCTCGGCACCGACGGCGGCGACACGAAGCTTTCGGCAAAGACGTCGAACCGCGGGATACCGAGCGCCACAGCGGCCTCGATTTGGGCCGTGACGAAATCCGGCGAGCCGCAGATGTAGACCAGCGGCCGGCGTGCCAACAGCGGCTTGACCTGTTCGAGATCGAGCCGCCCCTTGCGCAACGAATGCGCGTCGACCGGGTCCTGTGCCAGCGGGGCCGAATAGAACGTTTCCCGCGTCAATCCCGGCGTGCAGGCTTCCAGCTCGGCGAGCCGCTGCGCGAACGGATGCTCGCGGCTGCTGCGGCAGCCGTGCAGCAGCAGGATTTCGGCAACGCGATCTTGTGGCGCTATGCGTTGCAGCGCCTCGATATGGCTGATGAACGGCGTGATGCCGATGCCGGCCGCGAGGAAGACCAGCGGCCGCGGCCCCTTCAATGGCGGCGTGAAGATGCCGCCCGGCGGCTCCAGCAGAACCTCGTCTCCAACAGCGAGACCATGCAGCCGATCCGGCATGAAGAACGGTGCGTCGTCGCTCCGAACCTCATTGAGGAAACGTCCCTTCACCGCGATCGACAGTGCTTGCGGCAGGTTGCCCGATCCGGTCAACGAATAGGCGCGCGCCTCGGTCGCGCCGGGCAACGCGGTCATCACGTGTTGCCCCGGCAGGAAACCGGGCAGCGGACCTCCGTCAAGCGGCCGCAGGCTGAGGGCAATGACGTTATCGGCCTCGGGCCTGCGCTCGCCAACCACGAACCGCCGCCGGCCGCTCCAGATGCCGCGGCTGGCCACGTCGTCCCGCCTGATATTGCAGACGATCGCGCGTAGCGGAACGGAGCCGCTGACCGGATCGCGCGCATCGTCGCGCAGCACCGCGTTGATATTGCGCGTAAGGCTGCCTGACGTCACGGAACCATCGCGGCCGAGCGGCGGACAATCTTCCCACCAGCCGAATTCGGCGACGACGACGCGATCGTCAAGCGCCGCATTGAGACGTACCTTCAGGCGCACGGCACCGCCTTGTGTTTCCACCACGGCCCAGTCGCCCTCCACCAGTCCGCGCCGTTCGGCGAGCAGCGGGCTGATCTCGACGGCCGGATCGGGCGACTTTCGCCGCAGCGAAGCGACATGCCGCCAGGAGGAGTGAATGAACCAGCCGCTCTTGGCGGTGGAGAGCACGAGCGGAAAGCGTTCGTCCGCCGCCGCCGTGAGCGGGCTGCCGACCGGTTCGACATGATCGGGCAACGGGTCATGCCCGTGCCCCAGCATCAGCTCCGAATAGATCTCGACACGGCGCGTCGGCGTGGCAAAGCCCGCCGCCGTTCCGTCCTCGCGCGTGACGGCGTATTTTTCATCGCGGAAGACCTGCGGGAAGCGACGTCCTTCGGGATGTTCGCGCAGATCCTCGACACCGATGCCGAGCGGCGCCAGTTGATAATTCCAGCCGGCCTTGATGTCTCCGCCGAAGAACAAGTTCCCCATGCCGAGCTTGAGCGCGAGCGCGGCGGCGATCTCGTAATCGGCCTTCACTTCACCGATCGGCTCGACCATGCGCGGGCGGAACTGCACGGTCTCGACGGCTTGCTGCGTGATCTCGAACCCGATCTTGAGCGCATCGCGCTCCCACGGCGTGCTGGCCGGCAGAACGAAATCGGCGCTCTCCGCGGTCGGGTTCATGAACATGTCGATATGAACCTGGAATTCCAGCGCGTTCAGCGCCGCGCGGTTGCGCTCCGAATGGCCTTGCGAAACGACGAAGTTGGTGCCGAAGGCGACCAGCGCGCGCACTCGGTACGGCTCGCCCTCCAGCACCGCCTTGCTGAAATCGCGCGCCGTGATCCAGCCCTTCGCCGGCGGGCCGAGCGGCAATTCGGCAATGCCCAGCGCCTTGGCCTGCTGCTCCGGTGGCAGGATGTTGTAGTCGTTGAGGGGGCGTGTCGGCGGCGGCACCGGCCAGCGGTTGCCGCCGGGCCGATCGCAGGCGCCGGTCAGCGCATAGAGCGACGCGATCGCGCGCTCGATCGCGGTGGCGTTGGAGTGCTGACCGACGCCGGTCCAGGAATGATAGGCAAGCCGCGGCCGGGCCGCGAGCAGCGCATTGAACGCGTCGATGTCCTCGATGCGCAGCCAGGTCAGTTCCGCCACGCGCGCCGGTGGATAGGGCGCGGCGCGCTCGGCCAGCAATTCGAATGCGGTTGCCGCCGAGATCATCCGGCCGTCGCGCGCACGGATCGACAGCGCGCCGCGCAGCCGACCGCCGCGCTCTGGTGCGCAGCGGGTGTCGCAAGCCACCGGCAAGCCCGACGCATCGAGACGAACGAAAGCCTCTGGTGCACCATCCGGCCATAGCGCGTCGGCGCGCAGGAAACGCCCGGTCGCGCGATCGACCAGCAGCGATCCATTGGTCCATTGGTCGACGAAGTCCGCATCGAAGCGGCCGGTCGCGATGAGATGACGGATCGCGCCCATCGCGAGCGCGCCATCGGCGCCCGGGCGAATGCGCAGCCAGAGATCGGCCTGCTGACCCGAGCCGTTCGGCTTGGGATCGACGACGACGACCTTGGCGCCACGTCGACGCGCGTCGGCGATCCGTGTCGCCTGAGCGAGCCAGGTGCGGGCGGGATTGTGGCCCCACAGGATGATCGCATCGGCATTGTCGTAATCGGGAAAGCCGATGCCGCGACCGAAGGTCAGTGCGTGCGCATAGTCCTTGTGCCAGCCACAGATCTCGACCGCGTAGATCAGGTTCGGACTACCGAAGCCGCGGATGAAGCGCTCGACCCACTCAAAACTGTCGACCATCGGCGTGCCGCTCGGCGTGGTGACGCCGAACGCCACCGCCTCGGCGCCGCTCTCGGCGCGGATCCTGCCGAGCCGGTCGGCGATCTCGGTTAATGCCTCGTCCCACGACACGTCGACCCAGCCGGGATCGGCGGCATCGCGCGGCCGGGTCCGCTTCAGCGGCACCGTCAGACGGCGCGGGCTGGCGACGATTTCAGGGGCGGCCCGGCCCTTGGCGCAAAGCGCGCCACCGGTCGGGTGGTTATTTAATACCTCGACCCCGACCACGCGCCCGTCCTCGACCACGGTGATGGCACCGCAGCGCGAGCGACAAAGCGTGCAATAGCCGGGTAACCGCTGTTTCACCGCTGTCTCACCGCTGTCTCATGTTCAAGTCAGCCCTTGTGACGCATTCTTGTAATGCGTTACACATTTACGTCATACGCTACCGGCCGCGTCAAGGCTAAGTAATAATCAGGGACGAATCGGAGCTCCCGGCGAGAGGCACCCATGGACCAGAATTTGCGCGAACAGGTGCTGCAGCGGGTGCGCGCCGAGATCATTTCCGGGCAGAGCCTTCCCGGCACGATGTATTCGGTGCCGTCACTCGCGGCGAGCCTCGGCGTTTCGTCGACGCCGGTGCGCGAAGCGCTGCTCGAGCTCAGCCGCGGCGGCCTGGTCGAGCCGATGCGCAACCGTGGCTTCAAGGTGGTGGAGCCGTCGCTGACCGAGCTGCGCAATTTGTTCGACATGCGCGAGGTGCTGGAGCTGCACGCCGCCGTGCTGGTCGCCGCCAATCCTCCAAAGGATCTACCGGCCGTGCGCGGCTGGGCCGATGAGATCGCGAAGGCCGTCGAGACCGACGACGTCCAGCTCTATCTCGAAGCCGACCGCAACTATCATCGCGAGTTCATCGCGGCCGCCGGCAACGAGCTCTTGACCGACATGGTAATGACCCTGCGCGACAAGATGCGGCTCTACGGCATCAGCTCACGCGCCGGCCTCGAGCGGCAGCAGGCTTCGGTGCCCGAGCACTACCGGCTGATCGAGCTCGCGCTCGCCGGCGAGACCGAGGCGCTGCCGACCCTGCTTCGCAGCCACATCCGCTCCTGGGAGCCGATCTTCGTCGACGCCTTGATGCGCTCGAAGGAACACGCACGCGAGCCGCTGCGGCAGGCGCGCGGGTAACGCGCGGCCGGAGCTAGATTGCCTGCTGGACTGAAGAGCTAGTCCAGAATGCTCTTGTAGTGCTCCGAGAAGACATCGCGGCCGATGATCAGCCGCATCACTTCGGAGCTTCCCGCCAGGATCCGATTGACGCGCGCGTCGGTGAACATCCGGCTGATCGGATATTCATCCATATAGCCGGCGCCGCCGTGCAGTTGCACGCCGAGGTCGAGCATCT
Organism: Bradyrhizobium sp. B120; assembly: GCF_049075665.1. Lineage (NCBI taxonomy): Bacteria > Pseudomonadati > Pseudomonadota > Alphaproteobacteria > Hyphomicrobiales > Nitrobacteraceae > Bradyrhizobium > Bradyrhizobium sp. B120. The sequence goes on from NZ_CP185242.1 coordinate 6,070,636, forward strand.
TCCACTCGACTTCCGACGACATCATCTTGGCCTTGGCGCCCATATTGCTGGTCAGGCGTCCCGCATTGTGCTCGGCCACGCAGTGATCGACATAGACCTGCACGAGGTCGATTTCGGCATCCATCTCAGCCATCCGGAACTGGGTGTTCTGCTGTTCGGCGAGCGGCTTGCCGAACAATTTGCGATCCATCACGTAAGCGCGCGTGATGTCGAACGCCTTGCGGCCATTGGCGATCGATCCGACCGCGGAGATCAGCCGCTCTTCGGCAAGCCCTTCCATCAGATAGTAGAAGCCCCGGCCCGGTTCTCCGAGCACGTTGGCCTTGGGCACCCGCACGTTCTGGAAGAACAGTTCGGCGGTGTCCTGCGCCGGCATGCCCATCTTCTTGAGATTGCGGCCGCGCTCGAAGCCTTCCATGCCGCGCTCGACAATCAAGAGCACCATGGCGTGCTTCTTCTCGGCGCCCGCGAGCCGGGCGGCCACGATCACCACGTCGGAATTGATGCCGTTGGAGATGTAGGTCTTCGAGCCGTTGAGCAGGAAATGATCGCCCTTGTCTTCCGCCGTCGTCCGCATGCCCGCGAGGTCCGAGCCCGCGCCGGGCTCGGTCATCGCGATCGCCAGGATGGTCTCGCCGCTGACGCATTTCGGGAGGAAGCGGTCGCGCTGCTCCTCGGTGCCGAAGCGCTTGAAATAGGAGCCGACCAGGCGGCTGTGCAGCGTGTTGAACCAGCCCTTGCAGCCGGAGCGCGCGGTCTCCTCGATGATGATCTGCTCATAGCGGAAGTCCTCATCCCCCATCCCGCCGTATTTTTCCTCGGGCCAGATCATCAGGAAGCCGAGATCGCCGGCCTTCCTGAACGCGCTGCGATCGACGATGCCGGCCTCCCGCCACGCCTCCATATGGGGCGCGATCTCGCTGGCGAGGAACTTGCGATAGGAGTCGCGGAAAATGACCTGATCTTCGGTAAAGCTACGCATCATTCACCCAATGGCGCTCTCAAGCGGCGCGGAAACCGGCCGGTGTGCCGCGCGGCACTGACAAAAAAATCGGAGCGCCGGTTCTGCTGCAATCAAAACCGGCGCTCCGTTATCGAAACAGGCGCTGCCTTACTTGCCCTTCCAGTTCGGGGCGCGTTTTTCTGCGAAGGCAGCCGCGCCCTCGCGGGCATCCTCGGACACGAAGACAGGACCGACGATTTCCTGCTGCTTCTTCCACATCTGGTCTTCCGGCCAGAGCCGGGATTCGACGATCACCTGCTTGGATGCCTTGACGGCGAGCGGGCCATTGGCGCCGATCGCGGCGGCAAGCTCGAGCGCGGCGTCGAGGGCCGGGCCATCGGTCACGCGATTGATGATGCCGAGCTCGTAGGCGCGCTGTGCGCCGAAGAACTCGCCAGTCAATGCGAACTCCATCGCCACGCGGAACGGCATCTGGCGCGGCATGCGGATCAGCCCGCCGGCCGCGGCAGCCAGTCCGCGCTTCACCTCGGGGATCCCGAACTTGGCGTTGCGGTTGGCGACGATCATGTCGCACGACAGCGCGATCTCCATTCCGCCGGCGAGCGCGTAGCCGTCGACGGCCGCGATCAGCGGCTTCTTCGGCGGCGCCTCGGTGAGGCCGGCGAAGCCGCGGCCCGGGATCGAGGGCCGCTCGCCCTTGAGGAACCCCTTGAGGTCCATGCCCGAGCAGAATGTGCCGCCGGCGCCGGTGATGATGCCGACGCTGAGGGCATCGTCGGCGTCGAGCCGGTCGATCGCCGCGGCCACGCCCTTGGAGAGGGCGAGGTTGGCCGCGTTCTTGGCTTCAGGCCGGTTCAGCGTGATGATCAGTATGGGTCCGCGGACTTCAGTGAGGACCGGAGTTTCTTCTGACATCGCTTTGGTCTCCTGCTGCCGTGCTTATTGTTTGAGCATGATCTCCGCGCAAACGCGTTCCGCGTTTGTCGCGAGGGAAAACCGCTTCGCACTTTTCCGGATCATGCTCAGCGCGGGGCCATGCGGATGGCGCCATCGAGGCGAACGTCTTCGCCGTTGAAGTAGCCGTTGGTGATCATGGTCAGCGCGAGCTGGGCATATTCCTCCGGCATGCCGAGACGCTTCGGGAACGGCACCGATGCGCTGAGCGCGGCCTTCACGTTCTCCGGGGCGCCCTGCAGCAGCGGGGTGTTGAAGATGCCCGGCAGGATGGTGTTGACGCGGATGCCATCGGCCATCAGGTCGCGCGCGATCGGCAAGGTCATGCCGACGACACCGGCCTTCGACGCTGAATAAGCCGCCTGCCCCATCTGGCCGTCCTCGGCCGCGACCGACGCCGTGTTGACGACGGCGCCGCGCTCGCCGTGCTCCAGCGGGGCCAGCGACAGCATGCCCTTCGCCGACTTGGCGATGCAGCGGAACGTGCCGACCAGGTTGATCTGGATGATGCGGTTGAAGGCGTCGATCGGGAAGTGGGTGGGCTCGCCGGTCTTCTTGTCCCGGCCCGCGGTCTTCACCGCGTTGCCGGTGCCTGCGCAGTTCACCAGGATGCGCTCCTGGCCGTGTGCCGCACGGGCCTTGGCAAAGCCCGCATCGACCTGCTCGTCGGAGGTGACGTCGACCTTGCAGAACACGCCGCCGATTTCCTTGGCGATGGCTTCGCCCTTCTCTTCGTTGAAGTCGAAGATCGCGACCTTCACGCCTTGCGCCGCGAGCGCCCGCGAGGTGGCTGCGCCGAGGCCGGAAGCGCCGCCGGTGACGACGGCGGCGACCGATGAATCGAGTTTCATGGCAAGTTCCTTTCGCGATCAGATGCGTTCGATGATGATGGCCGGTGCCATGCCGCCGGCGGCACACATGGTGACGAGACCATAACGTCCGCCGCTGCGCTCGAGCTCGTCGAGCGCCGTGCCGATCAGGATCGATCCGGTGGCGCCGATCGGGTGGCCGAGCGCGATCGAGCCGCCATTGATGTTGACCTTCTCGCGATTGAGGTCGAGGTCGCGGATGAACTTCTCGGCGACGACCGCGAAGGCTTCGTTGATCTCCCAGACGTCGATGTCGTCCTTGGTCAGGCCAGCCTTGGCGAGGACCTTCTTGGCCGCCGGAACCGGCGCGTTGAGCATCAGCGTCGGATCATCACCCTGATTGGCGTAGGCCACGATGCGGCCGCGCGGCTTGAGGCCGTGCTTCTCGGCATATTCCTTCGACGTGATCAGCACCGCGGCGGCGCCATCCACCACGCCCGAGCTGTTGCCGGCATGATGCACGCCCTTCCACTCGAGGTTCGGGTAGCGGCGCTGGATCTGCTTCTTGAACGTCGTGCCGTTGCCGAGGTCGAAATCGGCAAGCTGCTCGAAGCTCGGCTTCAGCGACGCAAGGCCTTCGGCCGTGGTCTCGGGGCGCGGGAATTCCTCACGACCGAGGGCGACGCTGCCGTCGTCGTTGAGGACGGGGATCACCGACTTGGCGAAGCGGCCTTCATCGATCGCCCGCTTGGCGCGCTGCTGGCTCGTCAGCGCCAGGGCATCGCAAGCCTCCCGGCTGATCCCCTCGCGCGTAGCGATGGCATCGCCGCACACGCCCTGGTGCGACTGCGGGTGAATCTCGTCAAGCGCCGGATTGCCCGAGCCCATCATTCGCGCCGGCTGCCCTGCCTTGGAACGCTCGGCTGCGAGGGTCTGCTGATAGCTCATCATCTCGGTGCCGCCGGCGATGACGCAATCCTCCATCCCCGACATCACCGAAGCTGCCGCGAGGTTCACCGAGGTGATGCCGCCGCCGCAGAAGCGATCCAGCGTCGTGCCGCTGGCATTGATGTCGTAGCCGGCGGCGAGCGCCGACATGCGTCCGAGATCGCCGCCCTGCTTGCCCTCCTGGGTCGAGGTCGACCAGATGATGTCGTCGACGGTCGACGTATCGAGCTTGTTGCGCTCCTTGAGCGCGCCGAGCACCGTTGCCGCCAGTTGCTGCGGATGCAGGTGCGACAGCGCACCCTTGCCCGGCTTGCCGATGCCGCGCGGCGTGCGGACCGCGTCAATGATGTATGCTTCAGACATGCGTTTCCCTTTGCTTTGGATGTTTCTTGACCGTGAGCTCGCGCCGAATGGTCCCGACCGAGGCGTCAGCGGTGTGGTGTGACCGAAAGCGGCGCGGCAACCGGCTTGCGCTGATCTTCGAAATACTCGAAGCGCGAGTTGATCAGCATCGACGGTTGCGCCGTGTCGCGCTCCCGCTCGTCGGCGCAGACGGGCTTGTCGCACCCCTCCGCAAACAACGGGACGCCGGGCGCGGCGGCGTGCGGACCGAGAGCATATTTCTGCTCTTGCGGCAGGTAGATCAACTGACCGATCTGGGTGAGGGTCAAGGTGAGACGGGAGACCGTCGATCGGGGAAGACCGCAGCGATCGGCGATGTCGCGATTGCCCAGGCGTATGCTTCGACCTTCGAAGCAACGCACGATGTCGAATGCGCGCGATACCACCTGTATCACGCGCCGGTTGTCCGTGCCGGCGGTGTCTTGCGCCATCAGTACCTCAGATCGACGTCCCATCGTTTACGCCTCACTCCTCATTTGTCGTACGGGTGAATGAAGCCCACCCTGGTTCGGGCAGGCCGCGCCGATCCGCGACATTGCTGTCGAGCGCGCAACGCCGAGCGGCGCACGCGTGAACGGACCTGCATGCGGGATCTGACGGCAGCGATCGGGGCGCACGCCGGGTCGCCGCCCGTGAGGATCGAGCCGGCGCTGTGCCATGCCCGAGCGGCAACGAATGCGGCATGCTGGACAAAGCCATTTCCGGCCTGTTCGAGGCCGGTCTGCATGGCGCCGACGGCCGCCTGGTCGTCCAGCCCGGCGAAGCCGCGACCGCGCGGGGTAGGCAGCTTCGGATAGCGACGGCCAGCCGGCATCAGGCGGATTCTTTCCCTAGGGTTTCGGACCTTAATTAATTGATTAATTAGTCAGGTGATTAAAGTGGGCGCTCCCCCCTGTCAACCGTCCTCGCCGCAGGGCGCCCCGCGCCCGGGTCGCACCTCACGCATCGCTCAAGCGGCCCGGGGCCGGCTTGTGGGGCAATAGCCGCCGATCCGTCGTGACGAATGTCAGACCCGCGCTGGATGGCGATCGAACGAAGTGCGCGACACGAGAGCCCGCCCGCGAGCGCCGAGACGCGGCGACGGGGCAAGCGGCTTCTTAGTTGCACATCAGCTTTCGTCGTTCGGTATGGCGCGCGCTCACGCGGCTCTCGTTCCGCAAGCACCACTCAGATCTCGAAATGCCGTCGCCGATCGGCGATCGCTCCGAGAATGAATTTCCCTTGTCAGTTCGACGGACGAGATGACCGTTCCGTACAGCCGGCACGGTTCGACTCATTGATTGCAAACTGGACGCGTTGCTCATGGTTCGCGTTCGAGCTGGGCAAAGACGTGCTATTTTACGGCGACGACTATTCGACGGAGGTTTTATGCGCCTCGCATCCTCTTGGCTTCACACCCTCGGTCGCATGACCCGACAACTCCAGCGGTGGCGCAGGAAGCTGGCCCGCGCCGCACATCCCGATGGACGGCGCGATCTACACGAGCTCTTCCTGTTCGGGCCGCATGGCTAGTTGAGCCGACCGCGCACTGTCGCGCTGCGGTTTCGGCTGAGCCGAGACATTTGCCCAAGACACATGCTGAAGAGACACGCGGCCAACGGTTCTCGCCGTGGCCGCCTGTCCACGTTTCCCCGACATCCGCAATCAGTGCGCCGAACTCGCTGCCCTGCTCTCCCGCACTGAAGAAACAGGGCAGCACCCGCTCCGCCGTGAACTGACGCGCGTCTAGCTGCTGAAGCCGGCCGGAATGAACGCCGGCAGCTTGTCCTCGATGAATTTCTTCACCTCGGGCGAGTTGAAGACCTGAATGAAGGCCTTGAGGCGCGGATCGTCCTTCTTGTCGGGCCGCGCCGTGAACCGCAGCACCAGTCCGTCATCCACCGTGCGATCGATCAGCAGCGCCGATTTCGGATCGCCGCCCGCGGGGATCAAATAGGTGATGTTGACGAGTGCGAGCGTGACGTCGTCGAGCGAGCGATAGGTCTGCGCCGGATCGAGCTCGACGATCTTCAGATTTTTGGGGTTCTCGATGACGTCGAACCGGCTCACCGCGAAGCCCTTGCCCGGCGTCAGCTTGATCAGGCCGGCCCGCTCGAGCAGGATCAATCCACGTGCGCCGTTGAGCGGCTCGTTCGGGATCGCGACGCTGTCGCCGGGTTTGATCTCGTCGAGTGACTTGATCTTCTTCGAGAACAGCCCGACCGGCGCGATCACGCCGACCTTGTCGACCTGGACCAGATTGAAGCCGCGCTGCTTGTTCTGGATCGCAAGGTAAGTGCCGTGCTGGAACAGATTCGCGTCGACGTCACCGCTGTTGACCACCTCGTTCAAGGCGACCCAATCGGACAGCTCGACGACCTTGACGTCCTGCCCTTTGTCCTTGGCCAGTTTGGCGGCGAACGCCGCAAGCTGACCGACCGGACCGGCGCTGGTTGCGATCTTGAGGGGTTCGTCGGCGACGGCACTCGCCATCAGGGCAAGGAGAACGCCTGCCGCGTGCGCCAGGCGCAACAATGTCTTCATCATTTCAATCCTGTTTCCGATTTTACCAAATGCGATCACGCCGCTTTGCGGGCGCTGCTGCCTGCCTCGGCCTGGGCCAATGCCTGAACGAGGTCGGCGATGATGTCGTCAGGGTGCTCGATCCCGACCGAAAGCCGCACATAGCCGGGCGTGACGCCGGCCGCGATTTGCTCTGCACCGGTAAGCTGCTGGTGGGTGGTCGAGGCTGGATGGATCGCGAGCGACCGCGCATCGCCGATATTGGCGACGTGATAGAACAGCTTCAGCGCATCGATGAACCGGCGACCAGCCTCGACACCACCTTTCAACTCGAAGCCGACCAGCGCGCCATAGCCGCCTTTCAGATAGGTATCGGCGCGGCGGCGATTCTCCCCGTCCTGCAATCCCGGGAAGATCACGTGGGAAACGCTGGGGTGCCTGGCCAGGAAGTCCGCCACCTTGACGGCATTCTCATTGTGCTGGCGCAGCCGCAGCGGCAGCGTCTCGAGCCCCTGGATGAACTGGAAAGCATTCTGCGGCGCGATCGCGGCGCCGAGATCGCGCAACAGCTTGACGCGCGCCCGCAGGATGTAGGCGATCGGACCGAGCGGCTTGGCCGCCTCCGTCCAGATCGCACCGTGATAGGCGGCGTCCGGCTGCGTCAGCAGCGGAAAGCGCTCGGCATGGGCCGCCCAGTCGAAGTTGCCGCCATCGATGATCGCGCCACCGATCGACGTGCCGTGGCCGCCGATATACTTCGTCGTCGAATAGACCACGATCGCGGCACCATGTTCGAACGGACGTGCGATCAACGGCACCGCCGTGTTGTCGAGGATCAGCGGCACGCCGAGCGAACGGCCGATGTCGGCCACTTCCCTGATCGGGAACACATTGAGCTTGGGATTGGGCAGAGTTTCCGCAAAATAGGCGCGGGTCTTCGCATCGGTGGCGCGACGGAAATTCTCCGGATCGGCTGGATCGACGAACCGCACCTCGATGCCGAACTGCTTCAGGGTTTGCGACAGCAGCGTCCAGGTGCCGCCATAGAGATCGGTCGAAGAGACGATGTTGTCGCCGGCCTGGGCGATGTTGAAGATGGCAAAGGCCGAGGCGGTCTGGCCCGACGCCACCGCGAGCGCGCCGACGCCGCCTTCCAGCGCCGCCAGCCGTTCCTCGAAGGCGTCCGCCGTCGGGTTCTTGATCCTTGTGTAGATCTGCCCGATCGCTTCCAGCGCGAACAGCCGCGAGGCGTGATCGGTGTTCTCGAACTGGAACGAGGTGGTCTGATAGATCGGAACCGCCACCGCACCGGTCGTGGGATCGGACCGGTAGGACCCGCCATGCAGGGCGAGCGTCTCAAGATTCTTCGTTTCGACCGGCATTTTAGACTCTCCTGGGATCGGTGAACCACGCGTTGCAAGTCGCGAAATGATGCGCAGCGACTTTGCTGCTGTCGAGATGTCCAGGAAAATAGCGATGGACGTGCTGACGTCTCGCGGAACGACATCCTGAATTTTTCAGGCGGAACATCCGGCGCGACGCATTTGTTTCTCGTGGCGGCGGCGAGTACCGGCGCGTGAGATCGCGGATCACACAGTGCGATGACGGCTCGCGGCCCGAGCTGCGTGGACGCGTCCGCCCCGCCCGCGAGCATCAATGAGCGTAACGTGCTGTCCGGGAATTCCACTGCAGCAGGATTTTTACGCGGACCGTTCGAATAGAAAACAAAGTCGCACAGGCAAACTGCTACGTTGTCTCGACACGATCACGGTTGGAACAGGTCGATGGCAAAATCGAGAGAGCTTCGCTTCAACGCGTTCAACATGATGGCGCCTAGCCACAACTGGGCCGGCCTGTGGTCGCATCCGCGCGACACCTCGCTCGACTACAACTCGCTCGATTACTGGGTCAATTATGCGAAGACCGCCGAGCGAGGACTGCTCGACGGCATCTTCCTGGCTGATGTGTTCGGTATCTATGACGTCTACGACAACAATCCGGACACCGCGCTCCGTCACGCCGTTCAATTGCCGAACGCAGAGCCGACCTTGCTGGTCTCCGCCATGGCGCTCGTCACGAGGCATCTCGGCTTCGGCATCACGTCCAACCTCACCTATGAACACCCCTACCAGCTCGCGCGACGCTTCTCGACGCTCGATCATCTCACCAACGGGCGAATCGGCTGGAACATCGTGACCGGCTATCTCGACAGCGGCGCCCGCGGCATGGGCCTCGAGGCGAACCGCGCCCACGACGAACGCTACGAGGCAGCGGAAGAATTCCTCGCTGCGAGCTATAAATTATGGGAGGGCAGTTGGGAGGATGACGCGGTGCGCCGGGACCGCGCGGCGCGCATCTTCACCGATCCCGCCAAAATCCATCCGGTCCGCCATCAAGGGCCTCACTACAAGGTCGACGGCATCCATCTCGCGGAGCCCTCCCCGCAACGGACGCCGCTGCTGTATCAGGCAGGCACCTCGAAGCGCGGCCGCGCCTTCGCGGCACGGCATGCGGAGGCCATCTTCCTCAACGGGCAGACCAGGCCAGTTCTCGCCCGCGCCGTCCACGACATCAGGAGCGCCGCGAAGGAGTTCGGGCGCGATCCCTATGATATCCGCCTGTTCGCCGGCGCGACCGTGATCGTCGCGCCGACCCGGGCAGAAGCCGAAGACCTGCTCGCGGACTATGCCGCACATGTCGACCAGACCGGGCAGCTCGCTCTGCTCTCGGGCTGGACCGGCATCGATTTCTCGACCTATCGCCCCGATCAGGCGGTGCAATATGTCGAGAGCAACGCGATCCAGTCGATGGTGGAGAACTTCACCCTGCGGAGCGACCGCCCAGTCAAGGTCGGCGATCTCGCGACGCTGAGCCGCGTCGGCGCACGATCCCCCTTCGTGGTCGGCTCGCCGCAGGATGTCGCGGACGAGCTGATCGCCTGGGCCGAAGACACCGACATCGACGGTTTCAACCTGTTCCGTCTCGTCGCACCCGAATCGCTCGACGCCTTTGTCGACCTCGTGGTGCCGGAACTGCAATCACGCGGCGTGTACAAAACGGCCTATCGCGAAGGCACGCTACGGGAAAAGCTGTTCCCGGAGCGCGGACCGCGCCTTCATGCCACGCATCCCGGCGCGGGCTACCGGCACTTGCGCTCGAACGCAGTCCGCTCCGACGCCGCCGAATAAGGTCATGGCCTGACTCCGACCGGCGTTTTGTCGCCAGCCGCGGCTACCAGCTCGGCAGCACGGCGCCCTTGAATTTGGTCAGGACAAATTCCTTGACCTCAGCCGTGTGATAGCTGTCCACGAGGATCTTGACCCACGGCTTGTCCTTGTCCGCGGCGCGAACCGCGATCAGGTTGACGTAAGGCCCCTTCGGGTCCTCGCGCAGGATCGGGTCCTTGACCGGATCGAGGCCGGCCTGGGTCGCATAGTTCGTGTTGATCACGGCGGCATCGACATCGTCGAGCGCACGAGGTGCCTGGGCCGCATCGACCTCGACGAATTTGAGCTTCTTCGGATTGTCCGCGACATCCAGAACGGTCGGCTTGAACCCGACGCCGTCCTTCAACTTGATCGCACCCTTGTCGCGCAGCAGCAGCAGGGCGCGGCCGCCATTGGTCGGATCATTCGGGATCGAGATCTTGCCACCGTCCGGAATCTCCGCCCAGCTCTTGTGCTTCTTGGAATAGACGCCGATCGGGAAGTTGACCGTCAGCCCCACCGCCTCGATCTTGTAACCGCGATCGGCCTTCTGGTTGTCGAGATAAGGCTGGTTCTGGAACGAATTGGCCTGGATATCGCCGGCGTCGAGCGCTGCGTTCGGCACCACATAGTCGGAGAACTCGACCAACTGGACGTCGAGCCCGTTCTTTGCCGCGATCGGCTTCACGGCCTCGAGGATTTGCGCGTGCGGCCCCGGCGTCACGCCGATCTTGATGGTCTCCGCCGCGACCGACGCCGACCAGAGCGTGAGCACGCTGGCAAACGCAACAATGGAACGAAAGGACATTTGGGTCTCCACAGGAATTGTCAGTATTGCAAGAAAGGGCGCCGAAGAGATCGTGGCCGGTCTCAGCGATGGCGCAGGCGGCGGTTGACGCGGCGGGCGAGATAGTCGCCGGCCGTCTGCACCGTCTGCACCAGCGCGATCAGGACGACGACGACCGCGAGCATCATTTCCGGCATGAAACGCTGGTAGCCGTACCGGATGCCGAGGTCGCCCAGCCCGCCGCCGCCGACCGCGCCGACCATCGCCGAATAGCCGAGCAGACTGACGACCGCGAGTGTCAGCGCAAGCACCAGGCCGGGCAGCGCTTCCGGAATAAGCACCTTGAGCACGATCTGCAGAGGGCTTGCGCCAAACGACGACGCGGTCTCGATCAAGCCGGCATCGACCTCACGGATCGCCGCCTCGACCAATCGCGCGATGAATGGCATCGCGGCGATGGTCAGCGGCACGATCGCCGCGCCTGAGCCGATGGAGGTACCCGCGATCAGGCGCGTGAACGGGATGATGGCGACCACGAGGATGATGAACGGCGTCGAGCGTGTCGCATTGACAATGATGCCCAGCACGCTGTTGACCGCCGGCGCCGCGAACAATTCCCCTTTGCGGCTGGTGGCGAGGAAGACGCCGATCGGAAGTCCGAACGCGGTGGCGATCAAGGCGGCGATCGACACCATGAACAGGCTTTCGCCGGTGGCCTGAACGATCAGGTTGAGGAGTTCACGTGACATAGCCGAGCCGTTCCGCCGGGAGGTTGTTCTGGGAGAGATATGATGCCGCCTTGTCGGCCGCGGCCTCGCCGCCGGGAATGCCGAGCGACAGCGAGCCGACATGTTGCCCGCCGATCTCATCGATCCGGGCCGATAGCAGCGCGACGTCGATCGAAAGCTCGCGCGCAAGGCGGGCGACAATGGTGTCGCCGGCATCGGCACCGCGAACCTGGACGCGAATGACGGCGCGACCTCCGGCAACCGGTCGCGGTTGCAAGCGGCTTGCAAGCGACACCGGAACGCTGTCGCCGATCACCTCGGAGAGAAATGCCTGCGTGACCGGATGCGCGGGATGGGTGAAGATGTCGGCGACGTGACCACGCTCGACGATATGACCGCCGTCGATCACCACGACTTCCTTGGCGAGCTGACGCACCACCGACATTTCGTGGGTGATCAGGACGATGGTGACGCCAAGCTCGCGATTGATGTTGGCCAGCAGATCGAGGATCGAACGGGTTGTTTGCGGATCGAGCGCTGACGTCGCCTCGTCCGACAGCAGAACGTTCGGCCGCGTCGCCAGCGCGCGGGCGATGCCGATGCGCTGCTTCTGGCCACCCGACAGCTCGGACGGGTAGCGATCATATTTGTCCGCGATGCCGACGAGCTCGAGCAGCTCCGCGACGCGGACCGCGATATCGCGCCTCGACCAGCCCGCAATCTCGAGCGGCAGCGCGATATTGTCGGCCGCCGTGCGCGACGAGAGCAGATTGAAATGCTGGAAGATCATCCCGATCGAGCGTTGCGCCAGGCGCAGATCGCGGCCCGAAAGTCCGGAAATATCGCGGCCGTCGACGACGACACGACCGCTCGATGGCTTCTCCAGCCCGTTGATCAGCCGCACCAGGCTGGACTTGCCGGCACCGGAACGCCCGATCACACCGGTGATCGAGCCACGCGGAATCGCGAAGTCGATGTCTTTGAGCGCCTGCACGCTCGGCTTGTCGCGGTAAGCCGGGTAGGCTTTCGCGACCTGCTCGAACCGAACCATGGCGTCGGCCGCGGTCCGCGGATGCGCCAATGGCGACAGCGTCTCGACAGGTTCCGCTGCCGTCAGGGATTGATGCACGTTCATTCAGTCAGTCCATAAGGTCGTCTTGGTCGCCACGCGCGCGGCCGCGCCTCAATGACCAAAGAGCAAATAGCTGCGGTCGACGCCGCGGCGATCGCTGGTCTCATCGGTCCAGCCCACGGCTCGGCGATAGCTGCCCATACTGTCCGTTTGCTTGAGCGCAACGAGGTCGATCGGCTGCGCCTGATCCGCAAAGGGCGAAACATACAGCGCATCCTCGGGACAATAGAGCTCGCAGAGGAAGCAGGTCTGGCAATCGCCTTGCCGGGCGATTACCGGAATTCCGTCCGTCTTGTCAAACACGTTGGTGGGGCAGACGTTGACACAGATATCGCAGGACGTACAGCGCTCGCCGTCGACAACCTCGATCACTCCGCAGCCTCCGCATAGCCGGCCTCGGCATGAGGCCGGGCCGAGGTCCAGATCTCGTCAAGGCCGCCGGTCGTCACATAGTGCCGCTGCCGGCGGTCCTGGTCGGGGAAGTCGTCGCGGCGATGCATGCCGCGGCTTTCCTGACGGGCGAGCGCGCTGCGGTACATCCACCGCGCGGTCGCCAGCATCGCGGCGGCCTCGCGCGCCCGCACGATCTCAGATGTGTCGGCAGCATCCGCTTCCGACACATCGCGCCACGCCGCGTCGAGACGCCCCAGCGCGCCCTGCAAGCGCGACGCCTCGCGGAAGTAGTTCAGTTCGTACGGGAAGACCTCGGCCTGAACGGCCCTCGCCAGCGCGGCCGGCGCGAATGCACGGCGCTGCCGGCTTCGAAACGCCGCGGCGCCCGCGGACGACAATGTGCGCCTGGCAGCTGGTCCGACCTGAGTGGCATAGTCAGCGGCGCCCTGCCCGGCCCAGGCTCCCGACGACATCGCCCAGGCGGCATTGTGGCTGCCACCACCGGTGAAGCCACCGCAGATCAATTCGCGCGTCGCCGCGTCGCCGGCCGCATAGAGTCCCGGCACGCTGGTAGCGCAATTGTCGTCAACGATACGAAGGCCGCCGGTCCCCCTGACGGTCCCCTCCAGCCGCAGTGTGACCGGAAAGCGGTCCTTGAAGGGATCGATCCCGGTGCGATCGAACGGCAGGAAGAAATTCGGCTGCGATACGCGCATATGATGCCGCACATCGTCATCCGCCTTGTCCAGCCGGGCATAGACCGGGCCCTCGAGCAGGGCGCGCGCAATCGCCGATCGTCCGCCCTTCGACGCCGCACCGGGCACCACGCTGCCGTCATCATAGGTGAAGCTGGCCCAGCCGTAGAATAATGTCTTGGTCACCGAGCCGAACGCCGGTGAGATCGCATAGGGGTTGGAGAACTCCATGCTGGTGAATTCGGCACCGACCTCCGCAGCCATCAGATAGCCGTCGCCGGTCAGCACATTCGATCCGAGCGTCTTACTGAGGAATGCACAGCCGCCGGTGGCGATCACCACCGCCTTGGCCCGCACCGTCCAGCGATCCTGCTTCTGCCGGCGCACGCCGCTGGCGCCGGCGACGGCCCCGTCGTGGTCGACGAGCAGTTCAAGCGCCGGGCTGTGGTCGAGAATGGTGACGCCGGCCTGCTTGGTGCGCTTGCGCATCAGGCGCATGTATTCGGGGCCCTGCAGCGAGTTGCGCTGCGACTTGCCGCGGCCGTCCACCGGATAGGGATATCCCCAATCGGCCAGGCGATTGCTGTGCTGATAGGTGCTGTCGAGCACGCGCGACATCCAGCGGCGATCCTGGAGATAGCCGCCCATCTTCTCGCGATTGGCCATCGCGGCCGCGCGCAGGGCCGGATCCGGATCCATGTACCAGACGCCTGTTCCCGCCGCGGCGGTGGCGCCCGAGGTGCCGCAAAATCCCTTGTCGGCGAGCACCACCCGCGCGCCACGCTCGGCGGCGCTGACCGCAGCCCAGGTCCCCGCCGGGCCGCCGCCGATCACCAGAACGTCGGCCTCGAACGCGACCGAGCCTTCAGGCGCGGACACGCGTTCGGCGCGATGAGGATTCGGCATGATGGAAAGCTCCCGGCGGATCGGTCATGGCGCAAGGCGCGCCACGACACATGGTTGCGCGCGCGAGCCCGACTGGCAATTTCAGATATTTGCGAAGAGTTGGACGAAGCTTTCACCTGCCTTGCCGAGCAAAGAAGATTCGTGTCGCCGCACGCCGGATGTTACGTCACCGGCGGACAACGCGACACGAGCTTGCGCACAAGGCTCGTCGGCGGGGACGGATATTTCTTTTTGCGCGCTCCGGGTCGCGATGCATTTTCCCGCGCGCATCATGCCGATATCTAGCGACAGGCATCATCGCAGATACGGCCGCCATGTCTCATCGTCAGCTTCACCTCAACGTCAACCTTTTGCACTCCGGCGTCTACGCGTCGGCCTGGCGACTGCCCGACAGCGACCCGTGCGCCTGTTTCGACGTCGGCCACTACGTGCGCGTCGCCCAAATCGCGGAGCGCGGCAAGCTCGACGCGATCTTCCTCGCCGACACGCCCGCCATCACCGACCGCATCGACTACCGCTCGTTCATGTCGCTGGAGCCGACCATCGTGCTGGCAACCGTCGCCGCCGCGACCAGCCATATCGGGCTGATCGCGACGGCGTCGACGACCTACAACGAGCCCTACAATATCGCGCGCCGCTTCGCGACGCTGGATCTGGCGAGCGGCGGCCGCACCGGCTGGAATGCGGTGACCACGGCGGATGCTTCAGCCAGCCGCAACTTCGGCCTTCCCACCGTGCTTGAGCACAAGGCACGCTACGACCGTGCCAAGGAGTTCGCCGAAGTCGTCCATGCGTTGTGGGACAGCTGGGAAGACGATGCCTTTGTCGGCGACAAGGCGGCGGCGCGATTCGTCGACACCACGAAGGTCCACCCGATCGGACATCGCGGCACCCACTACAGCGTGGCCGGTCCAATGAACGTGCCGCGTTCGCCGCAGGGACGTCCCGTCACCGTTCAGGCCGGCGGATCGAGCGACGGCCGCGACCTCGCCGCCGCGCAGGCCGAAGCCGTGTTCACGCTGGCGCAAACGATCGACGAAGGCGTCGCCTATGCGCGCGATCTGCGTGCCAGGGCTGCCGCGCACGGCCGCGCCGGAAGCTCCATCGTGATTCTGCCGGGACTCGCGACCGTCATCGGCAGCACTGAAGCGGAAGCCAAGCGGCGGCAAGACGAGCTCTGGGAGCTGGTTCCGATCGAATACAGCCTTGCACGACTGGCCGGCACATTGCAGGTCGACCCAGCTATTCTTGATCTCGACAAGCCCCTGCCCGATCCTCTGCCGCTGCCGGCCAACGCCAACCACACCATGTTTCAGGGAACGGTGAACATCGCGCGCCGCGGCAATCTCACCGTCCGTCAATTGCTGCGCGCCCTCGGTGGTGGCGTCGGCCACCGGATCATCGTCGGCACGCCCGAGCAGATCGCCGACGACATCGAGGCCTGGTTCAAGGCGGGCGCGGCGGACGGCTTCAACCTGATGCCGGACGTATTGCCGACCGGGCTCGACGTGTTCGTCGACACCGTGGTGCCGATCCTGCAGCAACGGGGGCTGTTCCGGCGCGATTATGCCGGCACCACCCTGCGCGAGCATTTTGGATTGCCGCGGCCGGTCAGCCGTTTTGCGCGACAACCGGCGACAGCCACGCGCGCCTGACGCATCAGCGCGCGCCGGCCAGATGTGCCGGCTTGTCACCGGCGAGTGACCGCGCACGAACGCGCGGGATGATCTCCTGCGCAAAGCGCTTCATCTCCGCCTCGAACGGCTGGAACTGCAACATGAAGAGCTCGATGCCGGCGGCATGGAAGCCCTGGATGCGGGCCGCCACCTCGTCATAGCTCCCGACCAATCCCGCAGCCGTGCCGCCATTGCTGCCAACCCGCGCCGACTTCTGCATGGTCTGCATCATCACCACCTTGGGATCGGTGTTTTGCTTCTGGATCGCCTTGATCGGCGCATCCTTTCTGGAGAGATCGAGCAGCCGCTCGTAGGCCGCCTCCGCCTCAGCACGCGTCGGGCGCGCAACCACGAAGGCAGACAGCCCGAAGCGAAGCGGAGCCGTGGCCCTGGGCCGCGCGGCCACGTCGGCGATCAGGCCGGCGACGTCGTCGAGCGGCTGTCCGTTGATGAACCAGACATCGCCGTGATCGGCGACCAGGGCGCGCGCCGGTTCGGATTCGCCGCCGACATAGATCAATGGCCGCGGCCGGTAGAGGCTGCCGGGCCGCAACACATAGTCCCTGACATCGAAATGCTCTCCCTTGTAGGTCAGCCGCTCGCCCTGCATCAGGCGCGACACCACGGTGATCCACTCGCGGCCGTACGCATAGCGGGCGTCATGCTCCGCAAAGCCGATGCCGGCCTTGTCGAGCTCGGGCCGGTTCCAGGCATTGACCAGATTGATCGCAAAGCGGCCGCGGCTGATGTTCTCGATCCCGAGCGCTAGCTTCGCCAGCACGACCGGATGATAGAGATAGGGCTTGATGGCGGCAATGATCTCGATCCGGCTGGTCAGCGCGGCAAGTGCGGCAGCGGCGCTCCAGGCTTCGAGCTGATCAAGATCCTCCTGATGCGGATTGATGGTGTGCTGCGCGATGAGCGTGGAGTCGTAGCCGAGCGCCTCGGCCGCGATCACGAGGTCGCGATTGCGTTCCCATGATGCATCGTAGGGTTCCTCGGGATCCTGATAGGCAGCGCGCGAACCGTGCACCAGTGCCCAGATCCCGAAGCGAAGCGGTCGTATCGTCATTGGCGGCCTCCGAATTGCGCCTTGTCGCTCCGCTTTTTCACGAAGACGCGGCAGGAGATCAAGCAACGTCGCATCAAAAGATTTTCCTTGTCGCGCCGCGCGCGCGGACAAATCAGAAAACTCCAAATCTCACGACAATTGAAATACCGCTCTATTTCTGTTGGCGAAAAATCGTGGGACAGTTTGCGTCATCTGAACGATCCCAGTTCGACCGCAGTCGAATGCGCAACTGAGCAAGATCATCATCCCAGGCCGACATCCATGAACAAGCCCATATCCGCCACCTCGTTGCAGCCGTCCGATCGCCTGGATAGCCAATCCCCTGACATCGATGCGCTGCTGAGCCGCATCGCCGAGGGAGCAAGTCAACGCGAGCGCGAACGTATTCTGCCCTTCGCCGAGGTCGATCTCATTCGCAAGGCGCGTCTCGGCGCATTGCGGCTTCCTGTGGATGTCGGCGGCGCGGGCGCGTCGATCCGCACGCTGTTCGAACTCGTGATCCGGCTCGGCGCCGCCGATGCCAACGTCGCGCATATCCTGCGCAACCATTTCAGCGTGGTCGAACGGCTGGTGCGCCGTCCCAGGGACGAGCAGCACCGGCAATGGCAGAAGGCCGTCGCCGACGGCGCGATCATTGGGCTCGCGGCCACCGAACTCGATACCCCGAAGGTCGGCAATGTCACGCCGAACACCACGCTGACCGCCGACGGTGACGACTATCTGCTCAACGGCACCAAATACTACAGCACCGGCACGCTCTATTCCGACTATGTGCTGGTGCGCACCGCCGATACGACAGGCGCCAATGCGGCGGTGCTGATCCCGGTCAACCGCGAGGGTATCGAGCTGATCGACGATTGGGACGGGCTCGGCCAGCGGCTGACCGCAACCGGCACCACGCACTTCCGCAACGTGCGCGTCAAGCGCCAGGAGGCGGTGTTCGACGCCCCTGACGCCGGCTACGGCATTCCCTACGCCAACACGTTCGCGCAGCTGTTCCTGACCGCCATCAACGCCGGCATCGCGCGCGCGGTGCTGCAGGACGCCGCCGAACTGGTGCGATCGCGCAAGCGGACGTTCTACTATGCAGCGAGCGAGATTCCGGTGGACGACCCGCTGTTGCAGCGGACCGTCGGCCAGATCGCCAGCGGCGCGTTTGCCGCCGAGACCGTGGTGCTCGCGGCAGCCGAGGCCCTCGGCGCCGCCACCGATGCATTCGACGCCGGCGATCCCACTGCTATCGACGCCGCGCACAAGGCCGCGCTGCTCTCGGCAAAAGCCAAGATTGTCGCCGATGAGCTGGCGATCCGCAGCGGCAGCCTGCTGTTCGATGTCGGCGGCGCGTCCGCCACCAAGAAGGCGACCAACTTCGACCGCCACTGGCGCAACGCGCGGACCTTGGCCTCGCACAACCCGAACACCTTCAAGGCCCGTTCGATCGGGCAATATGAGATCAGCGGCACGCTGCTACCCGCCAAGGGCTTCTTCTGATCGGAAGCAGATCCGGCGGCGACGAGAGGGAGAGACCCGATGAGCAAGCCGGACATCCATTTGGTCGACGCGGATCACGAGATCGAGCTGCAGTTTCGGCTGGTGATGCGGCGCCTCGCCGGCGGCGTCTGCGTCATCACAGCGGGACGCGGCGATGACATCTCCGGGATGACCGTCACCTCGCTGACGTCGCTGAGCGCCGCGCCGCCTCGGCTCCTGGTCAGCATCAACCGGCAGGCCTCCTCTTTTGAGCCGATCGCCCGCCACCGGCTGTTCGGCGTCAACATCCTCGGCTCGGACCAGCAGGCGCTCGCGGAACGGTTCAGCGACAGCCGCCTGAAAGGAAGGCAGCGTTTCGACGGAACGGCCTGGACCTCCGGTGCTTCCGGCGTCCCGCTGCTGGACCATTCGCTGGCCACGGTCGAATGCCAGGTGGAGGAGATCATCGAACGGCACTCTCACGGCATCATCGTAGGCCGGCTGTCCAGCATGGACGTGTCGCACCGCCTGTCCGGCCTCACCTACTGGAACGGACAGTATGTGCAGATCGATCACGAGGCTGATCTCGATCTGCTCGCCGAAGTCAGTATTCCGCTGGCCCACGTCCGCTAGGACAGGAGAGGCACGCCATGAAGCAACCGGGCAATCTCAGCCTGCCCTGCTCATGATGGAAACGCCAGCGGCGGCAGCCGCTGCATCCAGGGCTGCGCGCGTTCCAGCTGACTGGCGAGCTGCAGTAGAAGCGCCTCGTTGCCGAACGCAGCGATGAACTGGACGCCGAGCGGCAGGCCCTCGGCCGTCCAATGCAGCGGCACGCTCATGGCCGGCGTCCCCGTCAAATTGGCGAGTTGTGTAAAGGGCACGAGCGTCAGGTTCTGGCGCGCCAGGTTGGCAAGCGCCCCCTCCATCAGGCCGACGCGAGCCATGACACCCAACAGTCCGCTCTTCAGCAGAAACGACAACACGGTCCGCTGCGCGGCAGGCATCACTGTCGTGGCGTGGTCGACGGGCGGAAAGGCGATCGTCGGTGTCAGGAAGAGGTCGTAACGCCGGTGAAACTGGCCGAGAGCGCGCCCAAACTCGTTCCAGCGCCGATGACTGCGCACATACGCTCCTGCATTCGCGGCTTTGCCCAATGCTTCGAGGAGAAGGGTCGCCAACTCGAAATCTTCGGTCCTGGCACCGGCTTCGCGGGCATCGGCGAGGGTTGCCGCAACCTGGCCGAAATACATCTCGAGATAACACCGCGCGAGGGCCAGTCCGTCGTAGCTCGGACGATCCTCGACCACCTCGTGTCCAAGTGACGTGAGGAGTTTCGCCGCTTGGGTCACGGCCGCTACGGCCTCTGGATGCACGTCGGTGCCCAGCGGAGACATCGCGCTAAACGCCACGCGCAGTCGCCGTGGCTCGCGCGCGGCCATCTCGGCAAAGGAGGCCGCGGGAGGTGCAATGACGAACGGATCGCCGTCCGCGGATCCGGAAAGCACGTCGAGCGCCAAAGCTGAGTCCCGCACGCTGCGCGTCAGCACGTGATCGCTCGAAGCGCCCTCCCAGATTTCGCTGACACCCGGCCCGGGCGGAACGCGGCCGCGCGAGGGCCGCAGCCCGAACAGGCCGCAACAGGCGGCCGGAATGCGGATTGAACCGCCGCCGTCGTTGGCTCCAGCCATCGGCACGATCCCCGCGGCGACGGCAGCAGCCGAGCCGCCGCTGGAGCCGCCGGACGTGCGCGAAAGATCCCAGGGATTTCGCGTCACGCCGAACGCCTTTGGATCGGTAACCCCCTTGAGCGCCAATTCCGGCGTGTTCGATTTGCCGATAATGACAGCGCCGGCGTCGATGAGGCGCTGCACGAACGTGGAATGCTGCTCGGGTATGATGTGGCGGAACGCGCGGCTGCCATTGGAAGTCGGGAGACCGGCATAATCCTGGATCGCGTCCTTGATGAGCAGAGGAACACCGGCAAGGGGCCCGACAAGAGACTGTTTGGCTCGCGCCCGCGCCTCAGCCGCCATCGTCAGATTGACGGCGTTGAGCTTTGGGTTCAAGCGCGCGAGTTGGGCCTCGGCGATCTCCAGAAGCTCCGTGGCCGAGACCTCACCGGCCCTCACCAGACGGGCGAGTGCTGTTGCGTCCGACTGGAGATATTCAGGCACGCTGAGGGTCACGGCGGCATGCTCTCTAGTAAAGATGCTTCAGATCGTGCTTGACGACCGCATCAACGACCAGCGTCGTCGCTTTGCCGAGCACTCCCCTGCCATTCATATGCTCGGCCAGCATCTTGGAGAAAGATGGAATGTCGCTTTCGCGCAGATGGGTCTCGTTAGACCATAGCCCCGCTTCGACCAGCGCGGAACTATGCTGGAAGCGGTATTCACCGACATGCAGAACCATGCCGAGTTTGGGCGCCTTGCCCTGGACAGCGACTCGCTCCAGCAGGCTCGGCTCAGTTGTCAGCCAACAGCGACCGTCAACGATCAGTACGGTGGGCGAGCCCGGGATCAGAAAAGCGACCGTCACCGCCTCATGCGCGAGGATGTTGGTGAGCGTGCACGCGACCTTGTTGCCGGGCCGCTCGGGGATCAGAAGCGTGCCGGGGTCGAGTGCCAGAACAAAGCCGTCCGGATCGCCGCGCGGCGAGAGTTCCGTCTTGCCGGCGGGATCTTGCGTCAGCAGCAGCAGATAGGGAGAACGTGAGACGAATGCCAAGGCCGCGTCGGACAGGACTGACGCTCCGGCTTCACCGGAACGCGGCGCTCCGGCCCGCGGTTCCCAGAATTTGGCACGCACCTTTGCGCGGGAGCAGTGCAGGAAGAAAGCATCCGCCTGGAACGCCAGCCGTGCCGCTCCGTCTTCACCCTGCTGCGCCGTACTGCGGCCGTTTGCTCGCAAGGCGAAACCGATGCCGGGCATGATGAAGTACAGGCTGCCAATAAGCATCTCCCCCCGGGCCAGAGCTGCCGGCAATTCGAGGCCTGCCGGCCAGACCAGGTCGACGCGATCGGCCTCAACCGTTATCACCGGGGTGGCGCGGAGATTGATGAAGGCAAAGCCAGCCTGGTCTGCGAATCCGACCACGCACACCGATGCGCTCCGGATCACGGTCATGCAGTGATCGTCAATGCGTGGCTGCAACCGGCGGCGCATCATCGCGGGCGGCTCCGAAATCAGCTTACGCAGATCGGTCACTGTCCTGATCTTGCAGGTTTGCGGGACGTCGAGCATTTGCGAGTTTCCATGCTGTTGCGGCGCGGCCAAGATTACGGCGCAACGCGCACGCGAAACATGGCTTCAGGGATCAATCGCATGGCGATTGGTTGCAACGTGGCTCTTGCCGGGCGTTTGCTCGGCGCCAATCCTGTTGTAGTCTTCGCTACCGGTCATCAAGGAATGTCATGCGATGCGTTCGCGCGTCACCGTATCCGCCCTTGCCGTGCTCGATCTCTACGATTTGCTGCTTGCCAGCGGCGCCGCGACCAAAAGCCAACTGCTGAAGGCTGGCCTCGACCGCGAGGCCATGATCGACTGCAGCGTCGGCGCCCCGCCTGCGCAGGAGCAGCGCCTTCCCGAGGCACATTTGCTGACCTTGTGGCGGGCGGCGGCGAACAGCACAGAAGTGCCTCATATCGGCCTTCTCGTTGGGCAGACCTACAACCCTTCGATGCGTGGTGTACTGGCTAGCTTGCTTTGCCATTGCCGTGACGTGGGCGAGGCCTTGCAGGTTTTCCAACACCACATTGCCCTGATGAACCCGTCGGAGCGCTGGGTGTCCAGCATACGCGGCGGCTCCCTCGTCCTGACCATCTCGTTCGCGCCAGATAGGGCATACCCCCGGCCCGCCCTCGAGCGCAGCATGAGCGCGCTGGTGACGTGGATAGCAGAGCAGACCGGCATCCACGTCACACCCGCCGCTTGCACGTTTGCGTTTCCGCGCCCGTCCTATCATGGAAGATACGCGCAGGTGTTCGGCAACGCGCTCTCGTTCGGCGGTGATATCACCTGCATGCATTTGCCGTCGGAAGTTCTGAACCGGCCGATCCGCGGCGCCAACTCCTACCTCAAGCAGGTTCTGCAGGAGCGTGCCCAACAGGCCTTGCAGAAAATTGAGATCGAGAACGTCTTTGTCGGCAAGGTGCGCCAGCGCATTCGCTTGAGCCTGCACCGGGGCTTGGGTATCGGCGATGTGTGCCGCGCACTGCATGTCAGTCGGCCGACGCTTTACCGCCGCCTGAAACGAGAAGGGACCAGCTATACGGAGTTGCTCGCCGCGGTGAGGAAGGAATTGGCCTATCAGCAAATCGAGCAAGGACAGCCGGTGGTCTGCGTAAGCGACAATCTCGGCTTCAAGGATGTGAGTTCCTTCCATCGCGCGTTCAGGCGATGGTTCAAGCAGTCACCGGGTGCTTTGCGCGCCCGATTGCGCATGCCGCACAACGGGGCAATCCCCTAAGCGGCCGGGCGAACGATCCAGGCGTCATCGATCAGCGGCCATGGAAGGCGGGAGCACGCTTCTCCCGTTGCGCGCGGAAATATTCCTCGTGGTCGTCGCTCTGTGCAAGTCGGGCAAGTTCGGGGAACAGCGCCGCGTACGCGGTTTCCTGACCTTCGCTGAGCGCACGGTGCGCTGAATTCATTGTCGCACGAATGCCGAGCGGGGCTGCGGCGGAGATCTTTCGAGCGACCTCGATCGCGCGATCGAGTTGCTTTCCGGGCGGCGTCACGAATTGAACGAGACCCATTCGGTAGGCCTCGTCGGCGCCCCATTCGTCGCCTGTCAGCATGTAACGCATTGCATTCGCCCAACCCGCTTCGCGGACAAACGTGATCGGCGCGCCACCGGCCGGGAAGTGGCCGCGGGTGACTTCCGGCTGGGCGAATACGGTATTGCTTGCGGCAACTCGGACGTCGGCGGCGAGAAAAAGCTCGTGGCCTGCGCCTTGGCACTTGCCCTGCACGGCGACCACGAGCGGCTTCTCTCGACGCGGCGGGATGGTGCCGACGGGATTGACGAACTGGGGAGTGTCCGGGAAGCGACCGGTACGCAGGACTGGTGCCCAGCTTACGGCATCAAGGACGCCGCCGACAAAGTCGGGACCTTGGGAGTAGAGGACCGCGACACGCAGGGCGTCATCGTGATCGAGCATATACATCAAACGGCCCAAGCCGATAACGCTCGACAGTTCGACGCTGTCGTTGTCCTGCCGAATGCCGATCGCGAGAATTGAGCCGTCCAGCCGTTCCACCTTGACGTTGCTCGGCATCGCTGGCTGGCTCGTCGGAGCAGGCGCAACCGGCGGCTGGCTCTGCGCGAAGCTCTGGCCGGCGGCGAGGACCGCAGCGGTTGCGCCGGCAGCCAAGAACGCTCGGCGATGCAATCCGACTGTATTCGTCTCGGAGAATTGCTCAGCGGACTGCCGCGGGTGAACTTGCCTGGATACGTCGCTGCGATCGTTTCCTTCACCAAGGACGCCGGTCATTGCGGTGCTCCTCTTCTAAATGCTTCGCATTGCGTAGAAGAGATATGACGGCTTATCGCCAGCAACTATCCGGCATAACATGGACAGGGTATGAAGGGGAGCTTCACAGTCGTAGCGGCGGAGTTGTCGGCAGCGCGCGACCGCGCACGCGGCTGCCTGAGTCGCAGGTCCGCTACATCGCGAACCTGCGCCACGGCCCTGCGCATCCGTTGTCGCTACCGCGACGAGAGGCGCTGCCTTTCGTCATCGGTCAGCTGCTGCGCCTGCTCAGCCGTCAGCGCACCGCTGCCGACCACGCGAAACATGCTGTTCGGATCATAGCTCTGCCGCTCGCTGCCGCCGCGGCGCTGGTCATTGTCGCCGGGCTCCGGCGTGCCGTCGCCTCCGCCATAGCCGAGCACTTCGACAATAATGACCGAGGGCTGTCCGGTATTGGCTGCCGGTGCCGCCGCGGTCGGTTGCTGGGCCGCGCCCGCGGTGTTGTTCGCCGCGGTCAACGCGCCCACCGGCGGCCCCTGCACCACCGGCACGCCGACCGACGTGCCCTGCACCTGGATATTGGCGATGTTGAGTACCTGCAGCGCTTGGAGGGTGAGATTACCCGACACGCGGATGCCGGCCTCGCCGGCATCGATCGTGCCGTGCGGCGCGAACAGGTCGACGTTACCAGGGGGAACGCCGGGCACGCCAATCAGGGTTGCGATGCCGGCGCCGGTTTGCGGCGTGTTCGGCGTTTTGGTCGCGCCGCCGTACTGATCGTAGACCACCAAAGGCGGCGATGTCACGATCGAGGTCTGCTTGCCCTTGCCGGCGTTGAGGTCGCCGTTGGTCGAGAACATCAGGATGTCGCCGCCGAGTTCGGTGAAGACGCGCGACTGCGCCACCACGACGCTCCGATCGGTGAAGAGTTTGATGTCGCCGCCTTCGAGCGTCAGCAGGCCGGGGCGCGCGGTGTCGGTCTGCCCGGTCAGGTCGGGCGTCTGGTTTTCGATGCCGAGCGACACGCCGCCGCCGGGCGCCAGGATGTTGATGCTGCCACCCTGCTCGGTGCGGATGCGTGCGAGCTGGAACAGCGAAAGGCTGCCGGCATAGGCCGTGGTGGTGCCACCGATCACGCTGCCCGGGAACAGGGTCTGGATCGCCCGGTAGGCCCGATCGTAACCCTTGCCGCCTGCACCATGACCAGTGGCAGCGGCTTCGCCGCCCGCCCTGAGCTCGGCGAAATACACCTGCTCGATGAACGGCAATTGTGCGGCCGGGGCGAGGTTGCGGAAATCGGCCAGCGCCTGGTCGCGGCTGAGGGTGATGCCCTCGATCCCGCTCATGTAGCTGGTGAGTTGCGCCAGATAGCCTTGCGTCGTCGCATCCGTGTTCCGCGGATCGAAATAGAGGTTGATGAAGGCCGCGTTATCGGGACCGTTGGCACCGGTGCCGACCGCGATGCCGATCGAGGCACCCGTCGCGGGCAGCAACGGATTGTCGGCGTTGCCGACCGACGTGATGCCAAGCCCCTGCGAGTGATACGCGCCCATCTGCGCAACGATGTCGCGACCTGCGAGGACCGATAGTGAGCCCGGCCCCTCCACACGAATGTTGAAGAAGTCCGGGTAGGCCAGGCTGCACGGCTGGCAGCTGACGATGTCGCGCCCGGCCTGCACCAGCGAGACGTCGCCGAGCCCGGCGTTCTCGATATTGATGATCGGCTGGACGATATCGAGGCCGGCGCGCACCTGCGCGCGCTCCGATGTCGCCAGCGCGAGCTTGGTCAGGCTTCCCTGGACCGCATAGACATGCACGGTATGCGGATTGTTGAACTGCACCAGGTTCGAAGGCAGCGACAGCGGGCCACCAAACATATCGTAGGGAGACGGATTGAAGAATGTGCTCGCATAGTCACTGCCTGCCGGCGCCGATGCGCCGTTGACCTGAGACAGCAGATCGGCCGCCGTCATGCTGACGCCAAAGCCGACGATGTCCTGCTGAGCCAGCAGATCGAGGCGGGCCGTCGGCGCAGCCAGTGCAGCCAGATAATGGAAATTCGTGCCGCTTTGCGTAATTTCGCCGGCGCGGATCGAGCCACCGGCCGCGGCCAATTCGAAGATCGGTGGCGCAAAATCACCATGCACCGTGATGTCGCAGCCGGCCGTGAATTCGGTCAGGGCGCTGCCAGCGGTCATGCTGGTGAAGAAGCCATAGGGCGCTGCCGGGGTGTAGTAAAATGTGGGCGGCCCATTTCCCTCCAGACCGGCCGGGACATGATAGCCGCCGCTGCTCGATGGATCGGGTTGCTGCGTCATCCGTGTCGGATCGCCGACGATCGCGTTGATTCCCCGGCGGGACACCACGTTGAACTGAGCGTCGCCGATCAGCAGATCCACGCGCGCGATTGTCAGAGAAGAAGTGTCCAGCGGCGCCATCCCGACCTCGCCGGCCTGAATGTCGGCCGTCCCCCGCCCGACCAGCAGATTGGCGTAGTTGATACCGCCCCCGACGATCAGCGAGAGATTGCCGCCGCCGTACACCGACAACGCACCGCTGCCGGTCAAACCGCCGGTGGTCGGCAGGCTGATGTCGACGGCCTTCAGGTCACCATCGACTGCGACCCGGACGTTACCACCTCCCAACGCACCGAGCCCCTTGAACGCGGCCACTGATGGAAACGAATCGCTCGCGTAATCGAGATAGGGTTGATAGTAGGTGCCGAAGTTAATGAACCAAGTCGGACTGGCAGCCGCCGGTTCGGTCCATAGCCAATAGGTGTCGGGCGCAGAGGCCGCGTAGCTCTTCACACCATTATTGCTCGTATCCGCGCCGATCAGGCTGCCATGCGCCTTGACCGTGAGATTGCCGCCGCCGCTCGAATAGCTGGCGTTGAATGCGAGGGGATACAGCGAGTCGTACGCCTTCAGATTAAAGTCCGCATCGTAAGTATATCCGAGATAGTTGTCGTAGGTGTACGTGTAGGCAGACATGATCAGGGCGCGCTGTGCCGGCGTGAAATTCGGCGTTACGGGCTCCCCCGCGGTATAAATGCCGAACGCGGTCTGGATGTCGATATTTCCCGCCGCAGCGAGCTCGAGGTCGCGCGCGCCGGTGCGGACCACGCTCGGAATCTGGACGACGATGCCGCTGTCATTGACATTGGCGTCAATCAGGTAGGGTGCCGCGAACACGATCGAGCCTGGCTCGGGATTGGCCGCCGTGGCCGCGGGACGCAGCACGGCCGGCACGACCGCCAGCGGATCGGCACCGGCGAGATCCGCGCCAGCTACCAGCCGCAGCGTCGCTGATCCGGAGCCCGCCGGCAGCGGCGCCGCGATGGCGAAGATGCTGCCGTCCGGCGAGCTGACCGGCGCGGCAAAGCCGTCACTGATGCTACCATTGATCAGCAGGTTTCCGGCCGCACGCAACGTCAGCACCATCGGCTCACCGTTGTAGCGGTAGGTGTGCAGATCGATTCCGGAATTGGCGCTGGACGGATTTTGCAGCAGCTGGAGGTCGCCGCTGCTGCGTAGCTCGATGCCAGGCATCAGGTGGAAGGCGGTGACGGAGGTACCAGTCAGCGTGCCGATGCCCGTCTTGATCGTGGCCGCGGCGATGAAGGCCTGTGCGTCGGCATCGGACGTCGCCAGATTGGCGTCGACATAGGGCGTGCCGGTGACGTCATAGACCTTGACCGCCTCGACAACGATCTCGCGCGCGCCGGCGACACGGACCCCGTTGTTGCCGATCCGTACGCCAGTGGAGCCGTGACTGTCCGGCGCCGTCCGCGGTGTCCGCAGCCACACCTGACCGCCATTGTTGCTGATGATGCCACCATTATCTACGATTTGAGGACCGCTTCCCGCGACATTGATCGCGGAGCCGGCGTCGAACGTCAGCATACCCGAGCTGTTGCCGGCCAGACCGAGAAACACCGTACCGCCCTTGGCCGCGGTGGTGCCGGCATTGAGCGTCGCCTGCGCGCCCAGCTCCAGATTGTTGCCGGCGATCAGGCGGATGGTCGCATCGCTGCCGCCGCTCGCATCGATCAGGCCGGCAACGGTGATGCTGCCGCTGCTCGCGACCAGCTCGACGTTGCGCGCGGTGATGTTGCCGACATTGATGTCGCCGGTCGCCAGCGTCAGCGCCTGCTCGCCCGAGAACCCCGCGATGCTGCCGAGCAGCGCACCAGCGTCACCCGACTTGAGCATGAGGACCGCCTTGCCGCCGGCGTAGCGCGGATCGGCACTCGCCAGCAGCTGCCCGTCGAGATGGGCGGTCCCGTTCGGCGCGACGATGGTGAGCGTCCCCGCGTTGCTACCCTGGTCGGAATCCACGACATTGAGCATCGGCAGCGTCACCGAGCCGAGCCGGCCGCCGCGCAGATCGACCACCGCTCCGGAAGCAACGGCGACATCGCCGTTCACGGTCTGCAGCGTGACGCCGCCGGCCGGCGCAATCCGCACCACGTCGAAGAACGGCGTCACCGCGCCGGCAACATTGGTGACCGACCCGGCCTGGAGCGTGATGCCGTTCTGCGCGGTGAAGGTGATCGCGCCGGATGGCAGGTCGATGGTGGTGCCCTGGACGATGCTCTGCGCCGAGACCGAGAGCGTCGCGCCGTTGGAGTTAAAGCCCGGCTGCACGGCGCCGCCCGGCCGCGCGGCGAAGCTGACCGTGCCGGCATTGGCGACGAGCTGTGTCAGCGCGCCGGCCTGCGCCGTCACCAGGGGTGCCGCGATCGTCAGACCACCGCTGACGCTGAAGGTGCCCGGCATCACCTGGCCGGGGGCGTAGGACACCGTGCCGATTTTTTGCATCGTCCCCGCAGCGATCGGGCCCGCATAGGCGACGCCGCCGATCACCCGCTCGGACGCCGACAGCGTGACGGTGTTGAAGCCACCGAAGGCAAGATTGCCGCCGCCGCCCAGCGTCAGCTGCGTCGCATCGATCTCGAAGGCGCCTTGCCCGATTCCCGTCGCAGCGGCGCCCGTTGCGCCGCCGTTCAGCGTGATCGTGTCGGCGCGGAGCCTGACGCTGTCTGTGGCGGCACCAAATCCATTGACCACGGGCGCGCTCAACGTCAGCCCGGCGAGCAGGGGCTGGCCGGTCGCCGGATCCAGATCACCGAGATCGACCGAGCCGTAGACGTTGATCGCCGTGGACGCCGACAGCATCAGAGTGCCGGTCGCCGGCAGATGACGCAGCGGATCACCTTCGGACAGCTGCGCGAGCAGGCCGGCGCTCAGGTTGAAGCCCGAGGCGCCTCCGGTGCCGAAATTGATCACCGGCACGCTGACCATGACGGTCGGCGCGGCAAGGCGGGCGGAGGGATCCATGCTGATCGTGTTCGAGGCGCTCAACGCCAGTACGCTGCCGCCAAAGATTTGCGCACCCGCGCCGATGCTCAGCTTGCTCGCGCCGCCGCTCCCGGTCGGCAACGTGACCGGCAGCACTGGTGCGTTGGACGCCAGCACGAATGCGCCCGCCCCCCCTCCGCCGACACGCGCGAGCGCGATCGATCCCAGGGTCTTGCCGGTGTTCGGATCGCTCGGGAACAGGGTGGAGATCGCGCCGAACGAGGTCGTGTCGATCTGCGCACCGGCGCCGATCGTGATCGCCTTGCTCGCCGTCAGCATGATTTCGGGTGCGGTCAGCACCGCCCCACTGTCGATCTGGAGCTGCTGCGCCGCCGGCGTGATGGTCAGCACGTTGCCGTTCAGGTTGCGCGTACCGCCGATCAGAATGCTCTGCGCGCCGATGCTGTCGAGCGCACTGGCCTGCAGCCCGGTCATGCCCGGCGCTGCGGTGCCCCCCGGCGCAAGGATTTCGAGATTCGAAGCCACGATATCGGCCTGCCCGCCGCGGCCGCCCGCCGGAGCCGTGAAGTCGCCGAACCCGCCGGTGACCGGCAACGACAGGCTGTTGGTCGCACTGATGACAAGTTGTCCCGCATCGAGCGGCAGATAGGGCGCCGCGATGCCGCTTGCAGCTGCCTTTGCCGCATAGAACTGATTGGCCGTGGTTTCGGCATATTGCGACTGCCGGCGGACGACCGCTCCCGGCGTGACGATGTAGGCCGAGGGCAGCGAATCGCGGAAGCCCGTATTGGCGACCTCGCCGTAGCCGATCACACGGTAGGAGCCGTCACGCAGTGCAAAGTTCCGAAGCCCGGTGGCGGAGGTCTGATTGTCCGCCACGGTGACCTTGTAAGCGCCGGGCAACAACGCGTAGTGCCCCGGCAGCAAGGTATAGCTGCCAGCCGGCAGCCCCGGAATTCCGCTCAGATAGACTTGCTGACCGACCTGCAGCGCAACTGGCGCTGACGTCGTCTGCGCCGGATCGCTGAGCTGCATCTGCGGATCGCGCGGCGCATAGTGATTGCCGAGGCTCGGCAGGACCGCGAACGTCTGGGTGCCGTCGAGCGTATCGACCGACCCGCCAGCGCCGCTGACGAACTGCGCGCCATAGAGATCGCCGCCGCCGGACTCGTCGATGCGCGCAGTGGCGGCCCCACCGGACGCACCCGAAACCGTCAACGCCCGGCCGTAGAACGAGATCGTCTTGGCCGATGGCGCGCTGATCGTGTTCGGCGTGCCGCTATTGTCGTAGCCGTAGATCCAGTCGGTGTTGCCGAGCGGCGCGCCATACGGGATCAGCGTGCCGGCCGCCGACACCGACGTGATGCTTCCCGGGAGCAGGTTGATCGCGCGCGTGCTGGCGGGATTGTTCGGGTCTCCGAAGGTGATCTGCCCGAGCGGCGCCAACAGGGCGCCACCCTGATTGATGGTCGGGGCGATGATCTGCACGGCTCCGCCCGCTGACAGCGGCATGTAGGGCACCTGGCCGTTGCTGGCAAAGCTGACCACGCCGTTGGGCCCGGTCGCCTGGATCAGGAACACACTGCTCGCATTGCTTGCGTATGCATTGCTGACCGGCGCGCTGCTGATCGGGTAGATTTCCGTCCCCGTGAACGTCACGTCACCGGCCGTTGCCAGCGTGGTCGGCTTGAGGCCGTAAGAGGGTGAAGTCCTCGATACCGGCACCAGGCGGATGTCGCCCAGGCTGTTGAACGACATGCTGGCGAAGCCAGGCAGCGACACCGCCTGCCGAACCGGCGTGCTGAAATCGATGAAGCTGGTGACATAACTGTAGCTCGCACCGCTGCGCAGCGTGCCCTCGATGTCGATCAGGTCGGCATCGACCGCGAGGCGCGCCGTACCGGCCATGGGCACCGCGCTGTAGCTGCCGAGAGGGACGTAGCTGCTGCTGGAATATTCATTGATGTTGCGCTGACCGCCGCCGATGTCGACATAGGGCGCGCTGAGCCGGACGGTCGCGCCCGGCGTCGCGCTGATGTTGCTGGCGTTGATGGTCAGGCTGCGCGCCGCGGCAAGGTTGACGTTGCCGTTGAACACCAGGGCATCGACTGCGCCGAGCGACACCGACGCGAAGCCGCCGCTGGAGATCTGATCGGCGCCGATGAAGATATCTCCGAGCAAGCTGCCTGGGACCGCCTGCCCCTGCGACAGACCAGTCGTCATCAGCGGCGCCGCCTGGCTCACGATCGTCTGGAAGACCGGCTGCACGAACTTCGAGACCCCGGTGTTATCAGCGACATTGCTCCCGATCACCTGATCGATCGTCAGGCTGCCGCCCACAGCGCCGGCCCCACCGGCCTGCGCCTTCATGGTGGCGTCGAACAGCAGACCGAGCGATGCCCGGATCGCGATGCTGCCGCCCGGGGTCGCAACTTGTGTCTGGATCAGACCGGATCGACCAGCGACCTGGAGTATCGTTCCCGACGTCCCCGACACATCAATGATCGCTCCGGCTTGCGCCGCGACGACACCGAGCGGTTGCTCACCATAAGGCTGGGTGGCCGAATAGGGGTAGTAGAGCGAGGGCTGAGCGTCCTGATTGATGTTGACCTGACCGCCGCCGAGCACAGTGTTGACCGGGTGCCCGGATGCATCCAGCGTCGATGTGACGAGGCCGGGCGCCAGCAACCGGGCGTCCGCTCCGATCCAGAGCGTCTGCGTGGCAGCATAGGACGGCCCGTTGTTGGGCGGCACGCCAACCGGCGATCCGACCGCGACCCAGGTTCCGGTCGTGCCGATCAGATCGAGATTGATGGTTCCGGCGGGCGCACTGATCGTGCCGTCGACCGTCAGTTGATGGCGTGCGTGCAGAGATATCGTCGCCTGGGGATCGGCATTGATCAGGGCGCCCCGCTGAACGTCGAGATTGCCGTTGAAGGCGTCGATCGCGCTGAGGACGAGGTTGACCGGCGCCGGCCGCAGATACGAGGGTAGCATCTGCACCGTCGCGACATCAGCGACATCGCTGCCGGTCGGTGCCGAAAAAGCCTGCGGATTCGGAACCAGATTGACCCCATGCAGCTCGAGATCGGTGCCGCCTGCGACCGTCAGGTTCTGGTAGCTGTAGAGGGCGTACTGGCTGAAGCCGCCGCTGGCAATGAAGCCCGGCGACAGCCGCATCACGCTGGCGGGATCGACCGGCGTGAGGTTGCTGGTGCCGTCGGCGTTGATGCTGCTGATCGTGCGCAGCGGAAGGATGGCGTCTCCGCCGATCTGGATCACGGGCGTGGCGATGCCGAGCATGCCGCCACGGGTGAAGCCGTAGGACCGCAGCACACCGTCGAGATAGACCCGGCCCGGATAGGTCTGCGCGACCGTGGTCGAATTGTGCAGCGTCGCTCCGAAGCCGTCGGCGATCAGCGTGATGTTGCCACCCGTTCCGACCGGCAGGCCGTTGCTGGTCTTGATCCGGCCCGTGCTCTGCATCCAGCCGCCGCTCGACGCGTCGATCACCGCCCCGTCATCGATCCGAACGCTGCCGTAGGCGATCAGCTTGACGTTGCCGCCGTTGTAGAGCGCAGGCGGGGTATCGCTGCCGCCGGTGCGATCGTTGACCCACAGGCCGCGCGTATCGATCACACTGCCCGGATGCAGTTCGATGTCGCCGGTGAAGACAGTCGTTCCCTGCAGCGCCGCGTTGACGGTTACCGAGCCGGCACGCGCCACCAGTTGGCCGTCGATCGAAATTCCCCCGCCAGCGAAGGCGACGTTCGAGTTCAAGGTGATCGAGCCGCCGGCGGCAACCTGAAGCTTGGCGCCGCCCACGATGCTGATGGCGGGAGATACCGTACCGCTGACCGGATCGATCACACCGCCGCGCGCATTGATGGTGATGCTGCCATAGTTCGCCTGGTTGAGCAGATCGGCCGACAGATAGACGGTCTGCTGCCAGGACGGCGGCAGCGGCGACGTCACACTCGCGAGATCCGGCGGCGCAACTGACGGCGCGATGATGCTCGCATCGGACGCCGCGACGGTGAGCGCGGCGCCGGCCGGAAGCGTGTTGGCGGACCGCTGATAGGGCCCGTTGGTTGTCGCCGCAACAACCGAGGCATCGACCTCTGCTGCGCTCGCAATCACGGTCAGGGCGCCGGCGGCGCGTCCTTCGAGATAGGCGGGCTGGTACACCTGACTGGGGATCAGTGGATTGGCGTAAAATTCGGTGACATTCCAGTGAGCGTGATTGACCGTGAAGCCGACCCCGATCGAGGTATAGGTCAGGTCGGCAGGGGCCTGATTTGCGCTGTAGATCCTGCCGTCCGAACCGACCAGCCAGGTGACCGGCACATAGCCGGCCTGATGCGCGAGCGAGCCGCCGGCAATATCGATCAGCGCACCAGGTCGCAGGATGGCATCGCCCGTGGAGTAGGCGATCACCGAACCGCCCGTGGTCAGGCGCTGGTCGATCGGACGCGCGACCTGCCCGAGCCATCCCGACACCTCGAGCAGCCCGCTTGCGGTGTAGACCCGATCCGACGCCACAGGGTCGAGATCGTGCACGTTCACCCACACGTTCTTGCTGGACAGGATGCCGCCGCGTTGCAATGGCGAGTCGCGCAGCTCGTTGGCGCGCACGTTCACCTGCACCACATCGCTTGACGCCGCGACCGGCACGCCCTGCAGCCCCGAAACGTCGATCAGGGAACCTGCGTCGACAAAAACCCGCGCCCCGTCGCGGTTGTAGTTCGTGTTGATCTTGGCGGAGGGATTGTCCTGCAGATAGAGCTGGTCTCCGTAGCTCGATGCTTCAAGCGCAACGCGTCCGGACGGCGCGATGATCGCAGCGCCCGGCTGCATGTTGACGAAGCCGCCCTCGACCGTAATCCGCGACTGGGCCTGCGGCTGGGTGTCCATCGCGGTCAGACCGTCTTCCTCGGGAAGTACCGCGGTGAGGCTGCCACGCGCGAGTTGCACCGCACCGGTCTGCGTCGACACCGCGTAGTGCGAGGTGCTGTCGTAGCCGAACATCCCCTCCAGTCCCTGCTGCGCGGACAACAGGATCGAACCGGCCTGGTTGACCGAGGTGGTCGCCACCAGCACGCCGGACTGCTGCAGATTCATGCCGACCAGCGTGACGTTTCCGGTCGGCGCCGCGATGAGGCCGGTGTTGCTGACCGTGCCGCCATTGAGCACATTCAACATCAGGCCCTGCTGGCTCGTGCTGCCGCTTGTCGTGACATAAACCGACGTGCCGGCGGCGAGCGCAGCCTGGCCGCCTGGCGTGACGATGCTGCCGCTGTTCTGCACATTGGCGCCGAACAGGAAGACGTTCCCGCCTCCCGTGGTGACGGATGCGGGCGCTGCCGTGACGATCACGGCACCAGCCTCGACGATGATGTTGCCGGTCGGGCCGCCGCTGCTGGCGAAGATCGGCGCCTGCAGGTTGCCTGCATTGTCGAACGGCGAGCGATTGAGCAAGGCGGTCTTGAATTGCTGATCGGTGATATTGAGTGTCGACGCCACCAGCGAGCCAACATTGATCTGGCTTGCGCCGCCGAAAATGATGCCGCTCTGGTTGATCAGAAGCACCTTGCCGTCAGCCTTGATGTTGCCGAGGATCTGGCTCGGCCCGACATTGCCGATCACGCGATTGAGCGCGACCCAGTTGCTGTTGCCCTGCTGGTTGAAGACGACGTCGGTCCGGGCGCCGACATTGAAGCTCTGCCAGTTGAGGATTGCCTGCGGCGCGGTCTGGGTGATGCCGACGCTGGTGCGTCCGTTGACGCTCACCTGGGTCGGAAGATTGGCGCCCGACCAGAGGCTCGATCCGGGCGCGGCGCCCGGCGCAACCTGGAGCCCACCCGGCGCCAGACCATCGGGCACCACCAGCTGCGGCAGCGTCCGCGACGTGCCCGAGGCCTGTGCGGCGCTGCGCGCGGCCGCCTGTGCCGCCTGCATGGCCTGGATCGCCTGCGCCGCCCGCGCCAATGAACCTGAGCTTTGGGCAGCCGCGTCTGCCGCCTGCTGGGCCGCAGCGCTCGCGGCATCGGCCGCGTAACGCGGCGCCGCGACCGTCCAGGCGCCGCTCATCGGTCTCGCACTCGCAGGATACGCAGCGAGCAACAATGTCACCAGGCTGGTGCCGGCCATCAACCCGCCGCGAGACACCCGGCGCGACGCCCGCAACGGCGCACTGGCGGCCAATTCGCCGCGTGCACGGGGATGATGGGTGGCTTGAATTCGAACCGGCATGACACGTCCTTCCAGCGAACACCGCAGAGGTCACACCAGCGTGACGGGAAGCCACGCCGAAAACCGCAAGGGACTTTTGTGAAAGTTTCGTGTCGCCGCAGAGCGGCCGGAAGATCGTCAGATCGCGCTCAGCTCAGCAGCACAATCCCGCCAGGCAGCAACCGCACACGCGCATCGAACGCCTGCTGGATCTGGGTCAGGACCTCGTCCATCCGATCGATCCGAAAGCGGCCACTGACGGGCAACCGTGCGATCGCGGCATTGACGATGAAGATGCGGCCAGGCCGGTAGCGGTTGATCTCCTCGACCGCATCGGATAGCGGCGTGAAGCGAAACAGCAGGAAGCCGCGCTGCCAGGCAGAGGCGGCTTCGATATCTGCAGCGGCAAGTGTCTCCCCGCGCGCGTCGTAGCGCAGTTGCTGCCCCTCCTTCATGGCGATCGCCTGGGCACCACCCTGGACCTGCAGCTCGCCCTTGAGGCAGGTCACGCAGACCGGCTGCTCGCCGCCAGCCGGCACATAGCGCACGTCGAACTGCGCCTTGTCGGCGAGAATCCATCGGTCGGCCGCGCGTACGCCAAAGCTGCGCCCGGACGTGGCGAACGCCGCCTCGCCGGAGAGCAACTCGATCCGTGCCGCGCCGGGATCGGCGGGCCGAAGCGCAATGCTGGTCTGCACGTTCATCTGGATCGAAACATCGCCCGGCAACGCCACGTGGCGCTGCTCGCCGGTGCCGGTCCGGTAGTCGGCCGCGAACTCCGACCAGGACGGCCACAGACCGAGCGGCGGCCGCGCAAGCGCATAGACGCTCGCCGCCGCGGCCGCGGTCGCGAGCCCGCCGCCAAGCAACGCACGGCGATTGAGCGGGCGCGAAGCGCTCGGCAACTGTCCGGTCATCATTGCCGCCCGCACATTGCGGCCGGCCGGCGCAAGGTCTCGCCACAGGCGGCTCGCGGCGGCGAAAGCGGCGCCATGGTCTGCGCTCTGGGCACACCAGCGCCGCAGCGCCTCGGCGTCAGCCGCGGTGGCCTGTCCGGAGGTGAGATGCCGGACCCAGCCCACCGCTTCCCGCTTGAGCGGATCAAATTCCATGTCGTCCTTATCCATCGCGCTCATGGTCGGCGTCCGCCCCGTGCCCACCTACGCAGAGATGCGGCGGCTTTTGCCACCACTCTCAAGAAGACGTTTCCAGACGGGCGGAACCGCATGCTATCCGCCGCTCCGATCACGCCGCATCAGACAATATTCTTGCGCCCGCTGCAGCTCTAGCTCAACCAGGCGCAGGGAAATACCGAAGCGGCGGGCTATCTCCTGCCGCGGCATCTGGTCGAGCCGCGCCGCCAGCAGAATCGCGCGGCGGCGCGGCGGCAGCTCGTGCAGGATGGCTTCCAGCCCGCGCAGATCCGAACGCGCGCGCGTCACCTGCTCCGGATCTGGCGCGCCATCGGCGATCTCGAGCAGTCCATCGACCTCGGCTGCGCTCAGGGTGCGGCTATCGGTATTGCGTTGGCGATCACGCGCCGCGTTCATGGCGACGCCAAAAATATAGCTGCCGGGATCGCGGACGACACCGACCGAATCCACCCGGGCGATGCGCAGCCAGGCGTCCTGCAGCGCCTCGCCCGCCAGCTCGGCCGATCCGAGCCGTCTTGCCAGCCGTCGCTTGAGTTCATCATAGCGCTCGACCAGCAGGCGTCTTATCAGCGTCAGGGACGCCTCGGTCATGGTGCCGCGCTGGCGCGACGCGCCGGAGAACCATTACAGGCCATCGTCGTGCCAGGTCCCTGCGGGACGACCACCAGAGTAACCGGCTGGGCAAGGCCCGCCGGCGGCGGCGCGTCGACCTGCATCCGGCGTAGCGCGTGATCGATGCCCGCATCGACCGTGGCGCTGCCCGCCGAGCCCAGCCGCGCGAATCGCTCCAAATTGCCGGCCGGATCGATCCAGAACTGCAGCGCGATCCGATAATGGCCCGGCCGTGCATCGGCTTCCGCACACAGCGCGGCCCGAAGGCCGGTCTGCAGCCGCGCATAATAATGATTCACCGGAACCGGCAGCGCCGCCTGCGCCGTGGCCGGTGCGGGATAAAGCACGAACGACGTCTCTCCGAGCACACGCGCCGACAGACCGCTACCCGCAAGCAGACGCGCAAGCGCTGCGTCCGCGGTCATGGGCCCGCGCACGGCGCTGGAGTGCAGTCCGGCCGTCAGGTTGCTGTTGTAGAGGACGTTCCGGCCAGCCACGGCACCATACTGCTCGAGCGCGGCCGCCAACGGCTGGACTGTGATATCAAAGTCGATCTGCGCCTCCTGTGCCGACACGTCCGGCGGCGCCAGGACAAGACAGACGCCGAACATCAGAGCACGGCACAGCCGAGCGCTCGACGCTCGCGCATCCGGGGTCAACTCGGCTCCTCGCCTCTACAAGCCTGTCATGGTCGGGCGGGGACGATAGGCAGGCTGTGTAACAATCTCATGTCAGCAGGGATCGACGGCTGGATCGCACAGCAATTGGGATGCGGGCCGATGTTTCTGATCCTCGGCGCTTCGCCGCGCTCTCGGTCGCGCTGTGGAGCATCTGCGCTCCGTTGTTGAAGCCTGGTTGTGCGACGAAGCCCCGGGCGCGCATCGGACGGAGTGGTTTCAAGCGTCGCCTCGTGTTCACTAACAACACCGCGACCTGGGCAATCGCCGGCCTTGCCGCCGGCAAGATCCTGAAGACGGCGCTCCGCGAACAGTCCTTCAACAAGGACCGTCGCGCGAGACCCATTTGTTCTCGGCGACCACTCCGCGAAGGTCCTGGAAAATAAGGATTTTCCTTTGGTGGGCGCACCAGGGCTCGAACCTGGGACCCGCTGATTAAGAGTCAGCCCCGGGTTGAGAACAATCAATGACTTACTGGTCGCACCACTGGGCTTATCCGACTGAAAGTTGGCATTCGTCGCACGATCATAGTGCACTGCCTGATATCCGAACACGCGCTACTCGGACTTTACGGGGTCAACTGCGACTAAATGGCCATCGATCGATAGGTTCAAATCGGGGACACGCAACACCCGATCCCGGCGAAATGGAACGTCTGTTCCAGGGATCGGGGTTACGCAAGAATCGGTGGTTACCGTGGCCCGCAACCACCGATTCTTGCGATTAGTCGAACGGGCCATTCCGCGATTGGCAGCGTAGGCCGCCCGTTGCTCTCCGAAGTGTCAAGGCAGCTGGTGCGAAAAGTGATTAAGAAAAAGTATTGTAATGCAAAGGCTTGCGAGGGCTGCGTGTTGGGGTTAACTCATGCGCGAAATCTGCGTAAGCACAGCGTAAGCAGTAAGCACCCGTAGCTCAGCTGGATAGAGCGTCGCCCTCCGAAAGCGAAGGCCACACGTACGAATCGTGTCGGGTGCGGCACTTCCGAACTGTAGGACGCCACGTAAGTTTGGACTTGTGCCACCCAGGCTGGACTCGGCGCCACCTATGTCTGGACTGGCAGCGAGTACCTTCCCTCCCGCCTATGGCTTCAATGGTTAGAATTGGCCGCTCATAACGGTCTGGTTCCTGCCGGGCCCACCAATGATCTCAACGGGCTGCGGGACTTTCGCCGGCTCAGATTTCCCGCCAACCAATCGCTCAACCAATACTACGTTCTTACGTGGTGCCCGACGCGTACCCACCGCGTTCGCTGCCCCGCGCAAGTAGTCCGGGTGATGATGGCCGTACGTTTCCCGCAGCGTTTTCTCGCTCATACCAAGAAAACCAGTCGCTTCCCACATGGGAGCGCCTGCTTGCATCAACCATGTGGCGCGGTGTGCCGAAGGGTAGGCCAAGGCGGTGCAGAACAGCATGATGCACGGCAAGCAACCGGCATTGAAACCGGCACAAGAACCGGAATATTCCTTTATATAATCCGAATAACCATAATATATTCAATAAATTGACTGCACTTGAAACTGGCATAAATTCCGGTATGCTGGCAACATGGATATTGGCAGCATGGAACCGATGGTCCCGGACGAGGCGTCGCGGGCGCTCGAGGACGACGTCCTTCCGCTGGTGGCAGAAGCGAACCAGCTCGCCGGCCGTATTCATCCGATCCTACGCGAGTCAATCGGCGACCTCGTGCGATCGATGAACTGCTATTATTCGAACCTAATCGAAGGCCATGACACTCATCCGCGCG
The DNA here is from genome assembly GCF_049075665.1 of Bradyrhizobium sp. B120. Taxonomy (NCBI): domain Bacteria; kingdom Pseudomonadati; phylum Pseudomonadota; class Alphaproteobacteria; order Hyphomicrobiales; family Nitrobacteraceae; genus Bradyrhizobium; species Bradyrhizobium sp. B120. The sequence goes on from NZ_CP185242.1 coordinate 6,110,502, forward strand.
ATATCGAGCGGGCCTTGGCGAACGATTTTTCTTCCGAACCGAAGAAGCGCGACCTGCAAAAGGAGGCAGTCGCCCATATTCACGTTCAGAAACTGATCGATACTGGCAGCGATCCTGATGCGTGGCCAGCCTCGGCAGCCTACGCAGCGTGGCTGCACGAGGAATTTTGTTCACGTCTGCCCCCGGAGATGCTGTTCGTCACCAATAACACGACCGGTGAACGCCTCGAAATTGTTCCCGGCGAATGGCGCAAGCGTGATGTCCAGGTTGGACGACATGTGCCGCCCGAACACGACCAGCTCGCGCGCTTTATGGCGCGGTTTGACACCGCCTATGGATCGCCGGCGCTAAGCAAGACGCGCCAGATTCAGACTGTAGGCGCCGCTCATCATCGCTTCCTGTGGATCCACCCCTTCCTCGACGGCAATGGCCGCGTGGCGAGGTTAATGTCGCATGCTCTGTTCAAGCGGCTCGGAATAGGTACGAGCCTGTGGTCGGTCGCTCGCGGCCTTGCCCGTGACGAAACACGCTACAAGGCACTACTCGCACAAGCCGACGGTCCGCGCGAGGGTGACCGTGACGGCAGGGGCAACCTCACACAACGCGGGCTCATCGAATTCTGCAAATTCTTTCTTGAGCAATCGGTCGATCAGATTCGGTTCATGAGCGGCCTACTGGAACCCGCCACGCTGCTGACGCGAATGGAAATCCACATTGAGGAAGAAATCCGAACCAAGCGCTTGCAGCGGGGAAGCTTCTCGGTGTTACGGGAGGCGGTGATGAGCGGCGAAGTCGAGCGCTCCAGAATTCCGACACTCACAGGCTTTGAAGAGCGGACCGCGCGCAACGTTACTGCGGCGTTGGTGGATCGCGGCATGCTTACGGCCGCAACCCATCGCGCGCCCTTACGTTTGGCCTTCCCCGCCGACGTTGCTGAGCGTTGGTTTCCTAACCTCTATCCAACCAACGCTGGATCGCGATCATGACCGAGAAAGTCGTCGAGCTTATCCGGCGATTCACCCCGATGTCCGCCCGTTACCGGGAATGGGACACCCTGATGCCTGAGTCGGGTCGTTCGCAACGATGGCACGAGATCGAAGAAGAGCATCGCGTCCTGATCGTCGCCGATCCAGGTGCAGGCAAAACGTTCGAAGCGAAAAGCCGCGCGTGCAAAATGCGGGAGCGCGGCAAGAAAGCATTCTTCATTCGAATCGAGAGAATCGACTCGAGCTTCGATAAGGCACTCGAGGTTGGCACTTCGGAAGAGTTCGGCGCTTGGCTTAGTTCAACCGAAGAGGCGTGGTTCTTCCTCGATTCGGTCGACGAAGCTCAAATCGAAACTCCACGTGCGCTGGAAAATGCAGTGCGTGTGTTTGGTGCACGGATCCACGATGCGCTTGAGCGGACACACGTCTTCATCACCAGCCGCGCGGATGCTTGGCGCGCGCTTCCAGACCAGACGCTGATCGAACAGCATCTTCCCTATGGCGAACCCGAACAAGCTGAAGAAAGCGAGGCCAGCGGCAAACGCGACGAGATGCTCAAGCTGTTCTGGCTTGCCGGACTTTCTGAGAACGAAATCGCATTGTTCGCGGGTCACTACGGCGTCGGCGACGTTGGTGACTTTGTCAACGCTGTTAAGCGTGGGAACCTGTTGACGCTCGCTGAACGGCCCTTCGATCTAAAGGCACTTATTGGCGTCTGGATCGCAGACCGTAAACTCGGCAGCCGCTTCGATGTTCTCCAGCGGATGATCGGTCTTCAGCTGCAGTCCGCCAAAGCGGCGCCCGCACCGGTACGGGTTGACACGGCGAAGGCGCGCGATGGTGTCCGTCTGCTGGCTGGCGCGGTGATGCTAACGGGTAAGGCCGTGATTTGTTTGCCTAATGGCGCTCATAGTTCGGATCGGCTCGATCCGCGAATGGTTTTGTCCGGCTGGAGTGACCCGGAAATCGACGCCTTACTACGTACCGGGTTGTTCGACGACATCGTCTATACAAGCGTACGCTTCCGCCATCGCGAAATCCGCGAACTGCTTGCTGCGGAGTGGGCCGGCGACCTTCTCAGTGAGCCAGAAAGTCGCGAGCAAGTTGAGCGTCTATTCTTCCGCCATAGCTACGGAGAAGATATCATCGTCCCGCGCACACGGCCGACCCTGACCTGGCTGATTCTCCTGGACCAGGCGGTGCGCGATAAGGCACTGGCGTTGTCGCCTGAGATTGCGACCGAAGGAGGCGATCCTTCCCGGCTCCCACTCGAGGTGCGTCGCTCTATGCTGCACGACATCGTCGTGAGGATCGCGAAGGAAGACAAACAATGAGCATCATGGACAACGGCGCGATCGAGCGCATTGCGACACCCGACCTGACGAACGACGCGCTTGCGCTTCTCAACACCTACGGCACGAATGACGATGTTATCTTCTTTCTCGGCCGACTGGTGTGGCAGGGTGACATGGTGAACTGCGCGCCTGTCCTCGCTGCAATCGCTTGCGATTCATCACGTGGACTGTATGCACGCATCGCTGCGATCAGAGGCGTGATGGCGGTTGGCGAGGCCGATCAGAAGGAGCGAGTGTGGAAAAGGATCGCCGACAGTGCTGACCTGCTCGATCATGCCATACTCGCCGAGCTTTTTGATTGGACCCCTCCGACGACTCACGGCGTTGAGTTGGTGCTTCGCATGCTTGAGCATACTGCGCCTTTCGAGCGGTTCAGCACTAGCGGGGTTGATCGCGCGCTCCATTTGTTCATCGAGCGCCTTCCCATCATGTCGGACGAAGCGGAGCACCATCCGTTAGGACGTTTAGTTGAGGGTCTAAACAACTTCCTCCAGCGGGAGCCTTTCATTGAGCGCGGCGAGTGCCATGTCTCGGAAGAATTCGCCTGGATCATGCCGCCCGCGCTTCATGCGGTCGATCGGCTTGTGGCCGCTCGCTCTGCCCAGGCGTATACACAAGCGGCGATTGCGGTCATGCGTAATGTGACAGCACTCCGGTTTTGGTGTGGCGGCGATGTCAACGATTACAAAGACGCGCTCTCCAAGAACGTGCCGCGCTGGCGCTATCTCAACGATCTCCTCTACTGGACCAGTGTTTCCGATGCGCGGGTCAGGCTGGAACGCAAGGGTCAACCGCTGGTCGATGACTGGCAAGTTGCCGTCTTTGGCCATTTCTGGAGCTTCGGGCCTGAAGACTTCGAGCGTTGTCTGGAGTGGGCGCGCACGAAGGGAGGCGATGATCGGTCTGTTGCTATCTCTCGGTGCGTTCTTCTCTATGTCGAGGCGGATCGACCGGCGGCGTGGCTCGCGCCACTTCGAGCGGCGGTTGCCGATAGCGAGAAACTCACGGCAATGCTTGAAGCGCGGCTGGATCCCAAGCCGTCGCCTGAGATGGAGAAAATAAACGCCGAACATCAGCGTTGGAAGCGACGGCATGAAAGGCGGGAACGCAAGGAAAAGAGGAATCGGGCCGACTGGGTGCGGGCGCTAAGGGCCGATCCCGATCGTATTCTTCATCCTGTCGGGCTTAAACCCGGGGAGTTTAGTCGCGACCAGTATTATCTGCTCGCGAGTATCATGAATGGTAGTCTCTCTACGAGCCGTGAAGATGGGGCGAACTGGCAGTCGCTTGTCCCAGATTTTGGAGAAGCTGTAGCGCGCGCCTATCGCGATGCCGCGGTGGCGCACTGGCGCGCTTATCGGCCGAAACTTCGCTCCGAAGGCGCTGATTCCAATTCCACGCCATATTCGTTACTCTTTGCGATGGCCGGCCTTGCGATTGAAGCTGCCGAAGACAGCGCCTTTGCTGAGCGACTATCGCAGGATGAGGCGCGCGTGGCGTTTCGTTACATTACTTGCGAGCTCAATGGCTTCCCTGCATGGTTTGAGCGGCTGTATCGTGCCTTTCCGGAGATCGGGCATGAGACGGTGGCAAAAGAGTTGCTTTGGGAACTTGAGCACAGCGTGGCTGAACACCCGCTCCACTACATATTGCACGACATTTGGTATCACGCGCCGTGGCTGCACGCGGACACTTCGCCGCTGATTCTCGACTGGTTGCGAGCGAACAAGATGCCGAGCGCTGAGGGGCTGCGATATTGCATCAACATCCTGACGAGCGGCGGCATACCAGCTGAGACGCTAGCCGAACTTGCAGCCGAAAATGTCGCGAATAAAGAGTTCAGTGAACAACAAGCACGCTGGTTCAGTCTCTGGGTCGATACAGATCCCGACTCCGCCATTCCGTCGTTCGAGGCTGCCCTCGAAGAATTGCCGCCTGATGACGCGTCCGCCTTAGCACAGCAGTTCGTGGTTGGTCTTCTCGGCGATCGGCATGGCACCGGGACAAGAATTGGTGCATATCGCAACGCCCGGCATCTGAAGGCGCTTTATCTCCTGATGCACCGCTTTATTCGCGTCACAGAAGATATCGAGCGTGCAAATAAGGGGGTCTACTCGCCAACTTTGCGGGATGATGCCCAAGAGGCGCGCGACAGGCTATTTAATATGCTCGTTGAGGTGCCGGGTGCTGAGGCCTATGCGGCAATCAAAGCCCTTGAAGCTGAGCATCCCGACCCCGGGCACCGTCGCTGGATGGCGGCGCGGGCCCGCGATCGTGCCACCATGGATGCCGACGAGCCGGCATGGACTGCCGAGCAAGTCCGCGACTTCGCACGGAAGATCGCGGGTTTATGAACCGGAGCGTACAGCGCATCTTCAATATGGTTCTGTCTTCTAAGTCAGCTGGATGGGAACTAAGCTCGCTACGATCGAAACACGAAACCTTCGGACCGCGGCAAGTTGAGCTATAATCTGCAAACTTGCTGAGCAGACATCAAAAGAGGTTCGGTCGTTGTTCGCCTGCTTGCGGTCCCCAGCAGGCGTTCCGGCGGAGCTCGGTCCCCTGACCGTAGCAGCGTATTGCTAGGGGGTATCGAATCCTTGGCAACAAAGAGGCTGCGACCGGCCCTTAGGAAACTGTTCTTATCCACAAAATAAGGGTTCATCGTTTGTCGTTTTCCCAGAACGCGAGACTGATCGGGGATTTCATCGCGCGCACACGTCATGGGAGCCCCCGCGCAATCGCGCTAGGAGCGGGCTGGAGCGGCGTTCCGGGGGACTGGGGCCGTGTGACATAGGGGGAGCCCCGGAAACCGCGTCCGGACTCCGTTGCTGGACGTTGGATAGGCCCCGCTAACGCGTGATCCTGTATTCCGGAATGGCCAGGTCTAGGTCTCAACAGCGCGCGGACCGTAGACCGCGGGATAGGGCTCCGCAGGAGCGAGGAGAAATCGATCCCGGATGACGTCGCCATTATCTTCGATGAGCTTGCGCGCGATGCCGGGCAGTTCGGCGCTTGCCCGCGCGTAGTCGTCGAGATCGATCGGCTTCTTGCCGTCCGTTGGCGACGGGGCATTTAGCCGGATGAGTTGATCACGACCGATTAACAGCCCGGCCTGCCCCGTCGCGTTTTGGCTTTGCAAATGCATCGCCGACGAGATGATTTTCCTCCAATCCCAAAGGCCGCCGTGCATGATCTGCCCTTCGGTGAATTTGATCTCGGTATCACCCGTTCCCAAAGATAGGATGTGGACCTGTCGGCGTTGCAGCTGATAGCAAACGAGCGCATCAACTAGTCCGATCATGACCGGATTGTTTGCCCAAACCCCGCCATCAGCGAACATCCGTTGCCCATTCTTGTAGACCGGGAAGTAGGTGGGCGCAGCCGCAGTCGCCATCGCGACCGTGACCATGTCTTCCTTCCAGTCCATTTTGTAGTCTCGATGATGAGGCGTCTTGAACACGTTGACTTCGGTAAAGCCGTCAAACGACGGAATGCACAGCCTGCGCTCCGCATTCCCTATCTTCAATGATTGGAAGACCTGCTTGAGTGGCCCCTCAAGCTTCGCTGGATCATAGCGATGGTGTTGCGCGCCTTGTATCGATCGCCACACTCTGCGGAGATTGAGGAAATTGTACCGCGCAGGCGGGAATATCTTGTCGCCATGCTCAATGTAGAGGTCAAGAATGGTCTTAGCGGTCTTCCCGATCGACAGACCCAATGCGATGATGCCGCCGGTCGAAGTGCCCGTGATCATGTCGAAGTAGTCGCCGACGCAACGTCCGTTGAGGTAGCGGGCCTCGATCTCGGTCAGCATTGTCGCGGGCAGAATGCCGCGTATGCCGCCGCCGTCGATCGATAGAATGCGGAACGGTTTGCCCTCAGGCCAAGGCAGCGGTTCGCGAAGCCCGAGCAGGGTTCCGCTAGATCGGCGCGGCGGCTGGCTCAAGACGCTTTTCCTCGTCGTTCGGGGTGACATGGCGGCCGCCGCCACGCCACTTCTTCGTTACGAGCCAGCCCTCATAGAAGTAAAGCCACTGTGCCGCCCAGTGAATGGTCGTGTCTGCGATCAGGTCGTTGATGTCCCACTCGCGCAGTGTTGGGCTGAACAGACACAAGTACGGCTCCGCGGCGGCGTCGCTGCGGCTCCAGTAGACATGGGGGATCGGCCCTTCCTCATAGTCGGGATGGCGTTCGAGCAGCGGCTTCAGCACCTGAACACGTGGTTGCGCGTCGTGAAGCGATACGTCCTCAAGAACCATCGGAATCCGATGCCGAACGCGCACAAGATGCTCGCGCTTGTCGGGCGCCAAGGTTCCGTTCCACTCAACGTGAGACTCGCCCTTGTCGACGACCTTGAAGCCAGGCCAGCACTCGGCCATGGCCTCAATCTGCTGATCGATCGTGGTCACTGCGAAAGCTCGCCTCCGCCTTCACGCGTCGCGGCCTTCGCCGGTGTTGAGCTCGGAGCGACCACAGCCGGTGCTGCCATGCCGACAACCTTGCCGGTGTTGGTGAGACGCATGCGATTTGCATCCATCTCGTGACGCTGGGCTTCGAGCTTGCTCACGATCGCATAGGATGCCGCAGTCTCACCAAACAGGCGCTTCAGAACCTCTTGCTGTTCCGCAAGGCTGAGATCTTCATTGCGCAGCTTGTAGAGGTCGACGATCAGGCGGCGGAGGTCGCCATCGTACAGGTCTTGCGCGGTCTTGTTCTCGGGCCAGCGGTCGGTGAATTCATCGGCCGGGTAAGCTGGGTTGACCACGCGCACCGTGCCGCGCGGCCCGTTGGTCTCCAAAAGGCGCGTGCGGATATAGGTTGCAATGGCGATGACTTCGTCGAGAAGGCTCGGATGCACCGGTCCAGCGTCCAGCGACATCGCGGAAAGTGCGATGGCTGGCGGCTTGCGACCCTTCCGGCTAGGCGCGCGCCATACGATGTCCCTGTTGCGCTTCAACAGCTGCAAGGCCACAACGCGCGCCGACTTTTCCTCGATCGGAACATGTTCAGGCATCGGCTGGGTCTCGGCCTTCTCGACGATCTTGCCCTCGACCAGCATACGACGGCCCTTGAACAGATCGTGGAATGCCGGGTCGAAATCGACGTGATCGTTAAAGTGCTTGGCGAAGCCCCACGGGTTCACCCGCTTGTGGTAGGATTCGCCAGTCTCCGCCTTGTGATGGAAGAGGTTCCCAGCACGCTCCGGCCCATCGATGCGCGCGATTGGCATCAGGTCGACAGTCGTGCCGTCGTCGTACTCAACGGTGACGCAACGGCTGTTCTGGGTGACCTTGCCGTGATAGCGGCTCCCCTCCTCGCCATTGATGGCCTTGAACAAGAGCGAAAGGATCGCCGAGGGCGCGGTGTTGGACGCGACATCGAGTTCCATAACAACGTCGACGTCGTGCTGGTCTTTGGCGACCCGAGAGGCGATGGCCGTACCTGTCGCGAAACTTCCGCTGGGGTAACACTCGATGACCTTATTCTCGAGCGGGCTGCCCTCGCGATCGACATACTGGCACAATGCCCGAAAATTAGTCTCGGCCACCTCGTGCTTGGTCTTTGACAACTGGATGCGACGGGCCACATCCATCAACAGAGCGTCGTAGTCGTTGAGAACGGGCCACGGCCCCGGATAGGCAACGTTCATTAATGCAACTCCTTGGCGGCACCCACCGCACATTAACTGTTCAATGTTTGTTCAGGTGGGCGCGGCGCACAAGTTCCGCAAGATTAGTTCAAACAGATTCTTTCTAGCGCAATATCTTGACTAAATTATGGTTCCATGGGCCACTAATAGTGGATTCGCGGAAAGGTCGTATCTTGGCCAGTTTCCCGTGGCTGAGGCCCGCCGTCGCTCGCAGGAAGGTTACTCGACGAGACGAGGCGGGCCTGATCGCGGGTCTGCCGCGATCATCCGGTCGTGACCGAAACGACCGGAAACGTTGCAATGCCCGCATGCTGGGGAATGACAGACGACGGCGGGCTCCGATCGTGAACGCCCAATGGGCCAGATTGGTGCTCGATGACCACTCCACATAAGCAACGACCGCAAAGGCAAACACCGCTACGACCAGAACTCCGGCCACCGAAGCGGCGGCTGCCCTCGACCATTTTTTGCTGCTGAATGATGGCATCGCGATTCTCCGACACCGGGTTTGGCCCGTTCGTTAGATCGACTCGCGATTTTCAAATGTGAATGGTCTTACAATTCACGCGCACTTGATGCTGGACACGCCACCGGCGCGCTCAAGGTGCGCCGTAAACAGCGACCCCGGCGCAGGGAGCGCCAGGCTCGCCACTAAACTCCCGGTCGGGGGGCAACGAGATCGCGGGAGCATATGTACGACTCCCTGCATTGCCACTTGTTCCCGATAGCGGTGTCAGCCGACTCTGAGGTTTTCGGCGGATGTTTTGCCGCGATTTTCGCGCTCTTCGTAGCTTACTTTCGCACCCTCATTGAGGCTGCTCAGTCCCGCTTTCTCAACGGCTGAAATGTGCACGAAGACGTCTTTGCCGCCGTTGTCGGGTTGGATGAACCCAAATCCCTTGGCCGGATTGAACCACTTAACGGTACCTGTAGCCACGCCCGATCTCCTCTTTGGAATAGAGGATTGCAGCCTAGGTCGATAGCGCAGCCGACAGCAAGAAAAACCGGCCGAGCATGAATCGGCGACCTGGGTTGCTCGCCGAAAAACGATGTCGATTTTTCAGTCGATTGGGCTGGCCAAGTGAGTCCGTTAGCAAACCAGCAAGCAGGTCGGCCCGAGGGACGGGACCGGTTTGTGGAATGTCTTGCGGTCACCGTTTCGGAGGAGCCGGCGCCCCTGCCCCTTCCTGCCGGCTCCTCTTCTCTAATTTTCCGGTCAAGCTCCGATATTGGCATCGCAGGCGGGTCTAAATTTGATCCAGGTCAAGACTTGCCGACCCGTCCTCGTTCTATCTTTGTATGCGCTGGCATTGCGGACCAGCTGAAATTCAGCCGCCGGGACAAATCATTTCGAGCCCGGCGGCGTAATTTTTTGGGGGGCGATGGCATCTGCAACTGCGCCTACAGACAAAAAGTTTCTGTGCCCGATTTGCGGTGAGGTCACACTGACCCTTTCTGCCGCAGCAGCTGCCTTTGCGTCTCGTGCAATATCTGATCTCACTTGCCCCAACGGGCACAGACTCAAAATCACGCCAGAGGGCAAGGTCGTGGTCGCCCGATAACCTCCGCGTGAACGAAACACCATTTCGGCTGTCTCGAAGCGAGCGTGAAACAAACCGCGCGCAGCCTGTCGTTCAGCACCTGAAGGGGAGCGACGGCCATGATGAATTCAGTGTGGAGGCGCAAGGGCACGTTTCGCGGCAACCGCAGTCTCGCTGTCCTGTGTCGTCATTTTGCTAGCATGGCCGCTCCCCGTTGTGTCTCGAGCAATGCGCTCGGCAGTGAGTGGCAGTGCAGCAAGGCTGGTTTTGTTTTAACCACCTGCCGTCAGCTGCCGGCAGCCTGAGCCAATCTGGCATAGGCGCTGCAATTGAGACCGTGCTGGGGATTTCAGCGTCCCAGTTCAGGAAGGAAACGCCGCCGGGCGTGTATTTTTGAGACCGGCGGCGTATTTTCTTGGGTCGGATCAGATCCAAACAGCAGCCCAGTCGGGCAAGTCTGGAAGCGGCTTGTCCAGCAGGCCAGCGACAAGCACGCCGAGGGCCACGCCTTCGACGCAGCCTTCGGTGAACTCGACATTTTCGCCGTCCCACTCGAAGTGAAGCACTGCTGAGGCTATCGCCCGCATGCCCTCGATAGTCGTGGGGCGCATCGTGATCATGCGGGCAAACATCGTTCGCATTTGGTCCATGGCATCCTCAAACGCGTCTTCAGCCGCCGTGTGGTCAGCACCGATTTCGTAAAGCCGGTGAGTCTCGTCGCTGGCCGCATCACGGAGCCGCGATATTTCGACAAACTGGCGCCCCAGCTCGATCAGCTGTGCGTCATCGGTTGCTCCCTTCGACTGTGTCCAGACTTCCGCAGCAGGGCGCTCGCCGAGGTGTTCCCGAATGAGCCAACCGAACTGGCGATCCGGCCGCCAGTTCGATGACGCCACGTCGCCACGACCTACGTTCACGACCTCGCCGGCCGGCTGCACTGTCAGAAGTGCCGCAAGGCAGCGCCCAGCCGCCGAGCTGCTGCAGCTTTGGCAACGCTCGCCGATCGGAGACGAGACGTGACCGAGCTGACGCGCCGGCGCGACAAGGAGTCGGCTCGGGAGAAATGCAGGCAACAATACCCGGGACCTACGTCTGGAGTACGACCTCTCCGGTCGCCGCCTACGCGGCCTATCTTCTAACAAGCCCGAATTGTTCGTCGAGCCCGGGAACGACGACAAATGCGGGCTCCTCCCCCTGGACGGCGACAATCGCCGGAAATTGCATTGTTTCGACCACGCCACTCAACTTCGGTAACGCTTCGCTGTTGACGTCGAATATTGACGGCGTTGGAACGATATCAGTGAAGTGCACCAATACGACCCCGTGCTCGATCGGCCTCGACATGGGCGCGTTCCACCGCAAACCTCACCCCCTCCAGGAGCCTACGCCGACACCATCGTCGTCACCGTGACCTTCTAGCCTGATCTTCCCGGATGAGCGGTTTGAAAATCCGAAAGTAAAAATCGACACAATGCCGATCGCGGCAAATGTCCAACTCCTTCAATTTCGACAGCCGATGACCGCATCAGTTTCGCGCCAGAAACGAGCTCACCGAAACGCAACGAACGCGATCAAACTCGAACAAAAGCGCTGCCAAATCAACCAAGCCGATCTTTATCCCGCCGCTCATAACGGTCTGATTGCAGGTTCGAGTCCTGCCGGGCCCACCAATAGATCAATCACTTAGCTGGTTTTCGTTTCGTAAGCTGTTGGTCACCGCACCAGAAATGCCTCGCTTCGTTGGTCCGAGTGAAGGTTCAGCAGTCCGCAAACTGCTTCTGTATCTTCTATCTAGCGACCATTTCTCCCGCGTGATCGTAGTTTAGGCGGCAATTTCGCATTTCGATTCGCGGTCACACGCTGTATTCCGTGATCGGAACGGCCCTTCGACCGACTGAGAACCTACGAACGGAACGTGCAGATCGGCGACGTTGACAGCGACGCATCCGCGTCGCCTCTGGTCCGCTCACACCTCGAAAGCGGATATAGCAGCGGCCTACCCACGGTGATCGTGTTGATGTTGGAGCGGCAGTCGTCCCGCCGCTTGGCGACAAACCTGTAGATAGATTCCACGAAAGCAGTATAGCATCCACCGGCTGTCAACCGGCACGAGGGAAAACGATTGGACATCAAGCCACTCATCGCGGCTTCATTCTCGCCTGAAGAAGCTGGGGCATATGCCGCGTATTCGCTGAGTGATGCTGATCGTACTGCGCTCGCCGCGACCGGTACCGATCTGCTAAAGCATTTCCCGCCGATCCCCGCCGCATGCCTGGCCATGAGCTCCCTCCATTCCGTTTTGCTGGAGAAGCACGTGAAGCAGAAAGCGTATGTCGTGGTCGGGTCGCTATTCGCCGACAGTGTCCGCGTTTTCGGAGAAGATGGCGAGCTGGACGGCAAGCGCTTCAGCCAATCAGACCCGTCGTGGGACGGACACGGCTGGATAGTGCTCGGCGATCAGCTGGCCGATGCCTCCCTCTTCCGCACGGCGCGGTCAGGCAAGGGACACCCGGCCCTCGCAGCGTTGGTCAAGCGGGAAGTCTCGCCGCAGGCCGGGATGATGATCTGCAAGGCGTCCGACACTGAGAAGAGCGGCCTCCGGTATGAGGCGCGCTACGTCCTCACACAGAATCAGGTCGATGGCCTGGCGCGGGGTGCCGGAAGACTGATGGGCGCTCTTTGAGCTATGCGCGCATAGCGCCGCCGACGGGGACAGTGTGCAACTGTCCATTCGGCTTGGTGAAATGAGCCAAGCACTTTTTTCCAGTTGATGCCCGCGAACGTGTAGCCCGTCATGAACGCGATCCGCTGCAAAATGCGCTCCACATCACCCTTCGTCTCTCGACGGCGGACCGTGAGCTGGTCAGGTACTCGATGGCAACGACCGCAGTAACGGACGCCGATGCTCCCGATGGATGCCCGAATCTTTCGACGGCCAAGCGCGGCACACAATATGCAGCGAGGAACAACTGGAGTCGGACTACCGGATGCCAGTCGCGGACCGACGGAAGGGTCTGCTGATAGGCAGTTTGGGGCCATATGGAAACAGCATAGCATCCGGGTCGATGTCAACGCGGAGTGGGGGGACAATGGATTTCATTTATTTCAGAACCGACGATGCCGTCGCAGCGCAACGAGCGGCGGAATTTCTGCCCGAGGGCAGGCAATACACAATAGACAACAAGTGGAGCGTGCGCGTCGATAATCCGCATACGACGGGGATGCAGAAGCACAGCTACATCCAACTTAAATGGCAAGAGATCGCCGTCGCTTATCAAGACGGCACACCCAGCCACGGTTCCGACCTATCAAAGGTCCCAAGCTGGGTGCTAGACAAGGCTAAGGGGGCAATCACCGAAAGCTTCGTGGTCGTCGAGCGAGTGCCCGCGGCGGTCATTGCCGAGCCTCTAGGACATGAACTGACGGTACAGCAGGCAGTTGAGAACTTGTCCAAGACTAGCCGGAAGCAGTAGAAACCTTTTTCTTCGAGCCTTTCGACTTCTCGATGATCTCGTACTTCCGGTTATCACCTGGGAACTGGACGTATTCCTTATTGCCGTCGTGCCAGCGCAGGTACCGGAAGTTCTTGTGTGCGGTTACGTAGATGGCGCGCAACGCTTCCCGCGCAACATCCCTGTCAACACCTTCCTGTGAGAATGCGTTGTACAGGATCGTCCAGGCTACGGCGTATTCGTTGTAACACCGGTCATCAGTCGCGCCGAAGATGATGTCGGGCTTGAACCTCACCTTCTCAAACTCGTCGGCTATCTCGTCGACCGCACCCCAGCATGAAGACATGACAAGCGCCTTCGGACTGTAACGGTTGTCTGTGAATATCTGGACGAAGTCGGGCCAGTCGATCGATGTGTCATCGGTGAGGCTGATTCCTCTTCACGCCCATGACAGGAAACGTGCAGCACATTGCAATGCAGCTTTGCGGCGCGAGCGACCGCTTTCTTGAAATGCTTCGCGTCGACCGCATAGACGAGCCGGGCGTCGATGCTGAGCAGCTTGGTCAGGTTATAGGTGAGCGGGCCATCCAACTCTTCGGAATAGAAATCCTGCGGCCCGCTCGATTCGACAATGAGTACCTTCACTTTCTCAATCAATGTTCGTTCCCTGTCCGGTCAGCGCGACCGCCGGCTCTCGTATGTAGTTTTCTATATGCACCGCCCCCTGTCGCCGCTCGATCTCCGAGCAATTCCGGCACTCTGCGTTCACTTGCTGGTGCCGCTCGTCAGAGCCGTAGATGGCCTCGGTAAGCTGACGGTCGGTAATGCCGGAACGGCGACGGACGATGTAAACAATCACTTCGCGTAATGTAGTCATGTAAGCCTCCGTTATGGGGACTTCCTAGGTATCGGCACAAAAATCGAAAAGATAGTTCACCTCCCGGATTTATTTTCTGTTTGTTGCTTGGCTCCGGCTCCCGCCAGCTCACCCAGCCTGGCGATGAGCATACCGATCACCACGCTCAATGCGTTCTGCGCATCCTCAGTCTCAAGTTCGTGCTTCCAGTCCGGCACCCAGTAAACGATGCGGCCCAGCAGCTGCTTCGTATCGGTCGGCTCAATGCGGTGAGCGAGCTTGTTTCGGAGCGTATTCCACGCCTCCACCACGTCCCACATTGACTTGGGCTCGCCGTACTTGTCGTCCGTAACATCGCCAAAGACCGCCCGAGCTACACACAGGAGATTGAAAAAGGTGAGATGGCTTTTGCGGAGCTGGGCTGGGTCCTGCAGCGCGGCGTCGAGCTTTGCCCGGATCAGCTCTTCCAGCACCAGGTGCCCCTTGAGCACGAGCAGTGTCCCGTCCTCCGTGCGGGTCTCGATTTTGTGCAGTGCCGTTCTGATCTGCACGTAGGCGGCCGCGTGGGCCGGTATGTCCTCAACCATAGGGCCTACCTTGCGTTGTTCTTACTGAGCTTCCGGCGCGTGACCGTCACTTCAACGCACTCCCAGTCCTTCTGATGAGGCGCCGTAATCCGTGCTAACGCCTGCAAGCATCGTCAAGCCATAGCGGGCCGCTAACATACCACGATTGGCCTTCTTCGAACCCTCGATGCCACTCGTGTCCCCGTCCCTGGAGCGGATAATCTTGTCGAGACGCTGCTTATTCGCCTGACGGTAGAACAGCCGAGCTGTCTCGACTTGAAGGAAAACAGCACCTTCGGTACGTTCTAGTGGGGCCTAGCCCCGCGGCTGTCGTTATAGTGGGGCTCAACCATGAGTGATGCGGACGACCGGATCGGACTGGCGCTGTCCGGTGGAGGATTTCGGGCAACCTTATTTCACCTCGGCGTAGCGAGGTTTCTATTCGAAAGTGATCTGCTGAAACAGGTCAAGCTGGTCAGTGCGGTCTCTGGCGGCAGTATTTTTGCGGCGCATCTCATCCTAAATTGGGAGAGATACACCGGTTCAAAAGAAGACTTCGAGGCCGCGGCACGCGAAGTCTTGGATTTTGTCAAAACCGACATTCGCGGGCGGGTGCTTCGGCGTTGGCTGCTCGGCTGTTCCACCGTGCTGCCACGTTTCGCAATTCCGAAGGATGGGCGGTGGTCACTTGTCAATTTGTTGCAACGTCAATATGCGGGCCTATTTCGATCGGCGGCGACAAATCGTGAAGCAACTATCGGCGATCTTCGATGCGACGGCCGTCCAGCAGTGAGATTTAATTGTACAAGTCTTTCGGCCGGGGACCCATGCTATTTCGATCAAGCCGGCTTCGGCTGGTACAAGGATTGCGTTATAGAAAAACCGATAGAAGCGCTCGGCTTGCCGGTGGCCTATGCGGTCGCAGCTTCTTCGGCATTCCCGCCTTTGTTTCCACCGGTCGAAATCTCACATGTTACGCTGTCCTGCAATCGAAGTGATTTTGGTGACGACCAGTGCCTCACAGATGGCGGCGTCTTTGACAACTTGGGCATCGGGGGTCTGGTCGCAAAATATGTGAAAGGTAGGTCGGGCCGCGAACAAGACATACCGCTCGGATCCATCATCATCAGCGACGCCGAGGGAAATTTCGATTCGGATTTCGACACGAAGTACTCGTTTCCTGTAAACCGCAATGTTAGAGCCAGCGATCTTCTCATGAAGCGGGTAAGCGTTTTGCAGCTTGAGGAATTGCAAAGGCACTCGACAGGGACCACCGGGCAGGCAGGAATTCCGTTTGTTCGAGTTAAGATAAGGGAGTCAATTCGCGATTTAAATGACAAAACGGTTCTTTTGCCGGAAGCTCAGCGTGCGCTGATCAATGTGAGAACCGATTTGGATTGCTTTACGCCGGAAGAGGCTACCGCGCTCATCGCCCATGGTTATAGCAAGGCCCGTGAAGCCCTGCTCGACAAGAAGCCCAACGCCGCAACGTTTTCTTGGGATCCATTGCGAAATTGGAATGCGGTGAAGGTTCTCCCCGCAAAGGAGTTCCAGCGTTCAGCCGAGAGAAAGTGGAGATTGTGGTCGCCAGGTGATCCGGTGAGCTGGGTTACCGGGTTGTACGCCGTTTTCGTATGCGTTCTCCTCGCGACTCCCACTCTCCTCTTCGCAGTGCAATCCTCGATCGACGCCCAAAAGGCTGCCGACGCTGCGAATGCCGCGATTGCAGCCCAGGCGGCCAAGGAAGCTGCGCAAGCGCAGGCGGCAACGGCGCAGGCTGCAAAGACTGCTGCGCAAGTGCAGGCACTTGGCGCTGCTGTCTTTCAGATTCAAACGTTGATGGGTTCGGCAAGCAGCGGCTGCTCAGGTGGGCCGCACGGGGTGCCACCTGAGCCTGGCTGGCCTGGTTTGCAGGCGCACGGAAGCAGTGCTGTGAATGCGCTGAACGAAGCGAAATTGTCTTTGACAAAACGTCAGACGTCCGAAGCGGCGCAACAGATCAATACTGCTCAGGCTGAGTTGGACGCGTTAGTCAACGGTTTGCATAAGAGTTGTTCTGGCGGCTCTAGTGGAGAGGATCCGACTAGCTATGGTGATTATCTGGCGGTCAGGGCTAGAATTCAGGAGGGCCTGAACCAGTTGAAGGGTTCATTGGGAAACTAGCCGCGCACCAACAGCTTTCGCTGCGCCGCGCAGATAGTCCGGGTGATGGTGGCCATAGGTCTCGCGTAACGTCTTCTCGCTCATACCCAGGAACCCCGCTGAGCCCCGTGCTGCATCAGCCACGTCGCTGCGGTATGTCGAAGGGTGTGGGGCGTCACGTTGCCAGTGGTCACGTCTAGGCCGGCAATCCGCACCCCAGATGCAAAGCCAGTTTTGACCGATGCCACAGGCCTGCCATTCCACTCCACGAAGTGGCCCTTCGCGATACCTAGCCGCGACCACCTCCGCAGATGGGCCAGCAACCGACTTGGCAACGGTACTGGCGTTTGCCGCTTCATGCTGACCCGCTTTCCCATCGCGAGCCGGTAAAAAATCCCGTTCTGCAAATCGACAAATGACTTTCAACCCGGAAAGGCGAAGCGGTAGCAATGGCACCCGCCCGCGTGCCGGTGTACAGGTTTGCAGCGGGCTATCCGGCAAAACTAACTCTCAACTTTAGGAAGAACATCGGATAAGGTGCAGATCCAAAGCGTTGCCACGGGGAGATGGACCTGTGCCATCGTCACGCATCATGAGCGACGGCCAGGTGCGCGCGGCGCAATACCTGCGCATGTCGACGGAAAATCAACAATACTCGACTGAGAACCAGCAGAATGCGATTGCGGAGTATGCTGAACTGCATGGTTATGCGGTCGTCGCCTCATACATTGATGCTGGAAAAAGTGGTCTTTCGCTGAAAGGTCGAGATGCGCTGAAACAGCTGCTCAGCGATTCGCTTGCGACGCCGCGCGCTTTCGATGTCATCCTGGTTCTTGATGTCAGCCGCTGGGGGCGGTTTCAGAATCCCGACCAGGCCGCTCACTACGAGTTTCTATGCCGACAGGCTGGCGTCCGCGTCGTGTATTGTGGTGAACCGTTCGGGGAAGATGTCGCTCCCATCACAACCATCATCAAGCACCTGAAGCGCGTTATGGCGAGCGAATATAGTCGCGAGCTTTCCGGAAAACTGTCGCGGGCGCATCGGCAGCAAGCGCAACTTGGCTTCCGCCAAGGCGGCGGGCTACTCTACGGTTTCAGGCGGCAACTCGTGGACGCCAAGCGAAGGCCGAGGCAGATCCTGAAGAGAGGCGAGTACAAGGCTCTCAGCCAAGACAAGGTGGTGGTCGTCCCGGGTCCCGCCGAAGAACTTGAGGTGATCAGGCGCATATTCAAGCTCTACGCACGTAACAAGATGTCCATTTATGAGATTGCACGACGGCTCGCGAAGGCGGGCGTGAAGGCTTATGGTGGCAAAGCGCTTTCGGAGACGACCATTCACAGGATCCTCGCCAGCGAACTCTGTGTGGGCCGGATGACCTACAATGTCACCACAAAACGGTTGCAGGGCCACGCGACAAAGAACCCGGAATCGACGTGGACGCGTTTTCAAGCATTCGAACCGATCGTATCGCCTGCACAATTCCGCAGGGCACAGGAGCGTTTGGCTGTCGGCAACCGGCGTTGGGACAAAGAGAAGATCATCGCATCGCTGAAGCGACTGCTCGAAAAGAACGGGCATCTATCCCAACGGCTGCTCAACAGCACCGATGGCGCTCCGTCCGCGGACACTATCGATCGCCACTTGGGCTCGCTTTGTACTGCCTACGCCGCCGCCGGCTACGATCCCACCACCAGGATTTTTTTTGGCAACAACGGGAGATATTGGACGGAAGCTGCCGTCATCATAGGGCTGCAGCAGCTTCATGCCGCGAAGGGCCGGATCTCGAACCGGCTTATCGAATGCTGCCCGGACTTGCCGTGTCCGAGGCATATCCGCTTTCGCTTCGGTTCCCTCGCGAATGCGCTGCGCAAGGCGGCACTGCCCGCGCCAACCCATGGCGAGATACAGCGCGACGGGTGGAGACGGAGGAAGGACGGCGGCGGCAACAACTATATTCATGGCGTCCGCTGGAGTGACGCGGAGCTTCTGCAGGCCTTGCGCCGCCTTCACAGCGAGCACGGATATGTAACGCAGAATCTTCTCGACTGGGATGAGGATACGCCCGGCGCCTATCATTTCGTGAAGCGATTTGGTTCGTTCACCCAGGCGAAGGCCTTGGCCAAGCTGCCGCTCGAGACGCATTCGCAAATCATGCTGGCGGCCTGCCAGCGCAAGCGTCATGGCAAAACAATCAGGCGTCAGCGGCGTCATCCGGGGCAGCGTCCCAAACTTGGCTATCGCACGGATGACCTCTTGCTTGGGCTCAAGCGCCTCGTGGAACGCGAGGGTGCCATTTCCGCGCGTCTGATCAATGACGATCCAGACTTGCCTTGGTCGGCGACCGTGGCTCGCCATTTTGGGAAGCTATCCAAGGCCTATCAGATGCTCGGTCTGGTCCGCCTGGAGGGTAAGCCGGCACGATTTGGCTTGCCGCGAAGATAAAGCCATATGCGACGTACGCTCGGAGTTTTGCCCCTCTGCAAGGTGGGCCGATCCTCATCGGTCATATTGCCAAGGTTGAGCGGTCTAATCCGACCCGGACCCCATCAGCCGACCTATCCGGCGCATGGTCCTCTCGACCGTGCCGTCCTTGAGGCGCACGATTTCGATATAGATGTTGCGACCCGACTTCTTCTATAGGCGATCCAACGAATCGCGGTCTTCCGCGGCGATGACGGGGTTCGTGCACTGCCAAACACGGACTGCGACCCTCCCTCCCCAGCGCGAGGCTGCCAAGCATGATCGCCGGCTTTCCGAGCTATGGTGGTCGGCCACATGGCTGGCTGCGCAGCTACTTGAAATCAGATGCAACAAAAATAACGCGCAAGGAATCACGAATTCAGCTTTCCAGGACCTTCGAATTGCTCACAGGGTGTGAAACTGATTTCAGCTCGCGATTGCCGACATTTTCGTCAACCGCGAAGCCGAAGTCAGCAGGTGCCGGGAGCACCCGTCGGCCAGCGTACCGATATTCTCGTGAGCGCAGTGCGCCAGCGCCTCGACGGCGAGACATTCGACTCGGCCTCCGCCGTCCTCGAAAACACAGAGGGGGGCGAGTGGGGATCCGACCGACGGCCATCGCAAAGACTTCAATAGGGCTATCTCTCGATGGAACCAAGACGGAGCTCGAGCGGCGGCCTTTTTGTGTAGCTCGCGGGCATCGTGGTTCGGTCGGTCGTTATCGAATGCCACGTTCAGAGGTTATGATCACCGGGCCGAATTCCGCTGACGCGCGGTCGAGGGCTTCTTCGCCACGGTCTCCTTCGTCGCCTCTTGCCGGCGATCGGCGTCAGCATCTCCCAAGCCAGCCACGCTGGGAATGATCGGCTGTCCCAGAGCCAGGGCCCGCTCGACCTGTGCATTATCCATCGCAGGAGCAATGGTCCTAAGTTCGGCAGCCGTCATTGCTACTTTGCTGCCAATCGCGCGCCATTCATTTTTGATTGTGGTCGCCATTGCCAATGCAATGGATTTAGCGGCGCTGGTATCGACATCGAAAAAGGGAGCCGCGTCGATCACCGCGTCGATGTCGAGAACGTTGCCATGCAGCTCGGAGATTGCCGTCTTCAGTCTCGTGCCGATCTCCGGAACGGGATTGACGTCAAACGCCGGCGACAAGCCCCATTTCCCGGCGCCACGATAAAGGAAGCCGAGATTCCGCAGATGGTCATCGGTATTTTGGATGAGCACATTAAACATCATCCGTCGAAAAAGCTCAGCCATGTCAGCCTTCGGCTCTTTCGACCAGACTCGCATCTGCATGGCTACGTCGACGTAGTTTCCCGGCTCGGCCCCAGGTAAACCCATGAAGGTTTGCCCCGAAATGAAAGGGATCCGCGCTCCTTTGTCATTGCGATCAAAACGTTTGACGATCGCCACTGGAAACTGCAGGCTGCTTGGCAGGACGTCCGCCTTCGAAGCAGAAATTCCGACGCGTTCGGCCAATCTGAGCGCCATGACTTCGGCGCGCGCGATAGCGTACTGATCGTCGATCTTGGCTAACTTCACGATCCACAGCGAGCCGTCTTCTGCCCTGGCGTTGACCTTTGGTCGCGCGCCGCCCAGCGATCCGATGGCGTTCCGCAGAAGGTCTCCACCGACCGTTCGGGCGCGGTTCTCCCGATAGAGAGTGGGGTCATTCTCGAAAGCTCGCGCCTCTACGACGATCTGCTCGAGGTCGAGAAGCCGCGGGATAATCACTTGTTCCGGACCGGACTTCGGCGGCGCCAGGGCGGTCGCATTCTTGTCGGGACTATCGAAATATCTGAGTGCGCCGGAACGCAGGAAGTCGTCGGCCTCCAGCAAATCGAGGTCTGTCAACGTACGACCTCCGAGCGCCATCTTGATGATGGCACGTCCCCAGGAATCGGGCGTGCCATCGGCGATGGGAGCAGGCAACGATGAACCGTCGTTTGCCTTGTTGGTGTAGATCGGGACCAGGCTGAGCGGGATGCCGGGAGCTATTGCGAAGGCCTCTGCACGCGCAATCCAGCTGGGATCATAGGTGAACGCTGAAGTCTCCCGTCCGCCCGGTTCTGCGTCGACCATCAATTCGCCGACAGGAATGCCGGCGGCACCAAGTCGGACAAATATGTTCCGCGTAGGCATCAGAATCCTACATAGCTGTTGTCGTCAATTTCCGACTCTCTCGGGCTTTCGGCCTTTGTCTTGGGCTCCGACCGGGCGCCGTTGATCCGCTGTATGCGACGAGGAGCTTCCTGCCGGGTCAGCATCATGCCGACATCGTCCTTCATCGGGTCAGCGAGCTCGCTGACCGCGTTGAGGCGTCCCAGGACGAACATGGCCATCGTGAGAATGTTCAGTGCAATGCCGGGATCGCCACGCTCAAGCCGGTGAAGTGTGGCCCGCGACACTCCCATTTGTTGGGCGAAATCCTCGGCTGCGATCCGCCGCCGGCGCCGGGTAAGTGAAATGTCACGACCGAGCTTCGCCAGGGCGCGGACCACCAGCGGGTAAATGACGGATCCGGTTCGGGCCGCGTTCTCGCTCATGTCGCATATCCAAGTCATTGTGCAATCTTATGTTTCAACTGCGATACACACCATAAACCAGAATAGGCAGCAGAAACACCGTGATTTTTGCTCATGCTCCTGGGGACGCAGCCTGCATCAAGAACGTCCCTCCAGTAGTGACAAGGTCTTTCGCGCTCATCGCCGTGTGTATGGCGTCGCTCCTAACCCTTCCCGCATTCGCCGCGGCGCCTCTTGCCCATCGACCACAAGGTCGCCTGTCTTGTTCGACGCCAGGCGGATCACGGCCGTCGTAGCCCCGCCGACCAGCGAATTTCGCGTCGACGCCGAGACCCTGCGCCTTCGCCGCAGATCTTCTTTCCGCTGCCCGCCAGATTGTCGCCGAACGGACCGAAGGTCCCTGTCATCCAGGTGCTCGGCATCTTCGCCAACCTGATACCAAGTTCGTGGACGACGTCCTCAAGCTCGCGGGTCGTTGCGATCCGTCGCTGAAGGCTGCGTCGCCCGAGTTTTGACAAAAAACAAACGTCTCGACATAAGCCGCTCGAGAATCTCCAGGTGAGCGGTCAGGTTTGGTTCGTCCCAGCTTGGTGGCCGGTCTGTCGGCAGTGGCACGTCAGCTCTCCTGGTTGGCCAAATGTACCGCGAAGCTGCAATTCGCTCCGGCGGCCCGCCTCACCGCTCACGGACGCGCAACGGCCGACAATTAGTCCCAGCAACATATCCCTGTTTGCATCCACCTGTCGTATTCGGCCAGCGTGAGGCTCGGAAAATTGGCCGACTCTGGATCGTCCGCCCGCATCTTCCGCATTTTTCCGCAGATGGCGTGGACCGATGCCTGCGAAATCCCTAGGGCCGCGCCTACGGCATATTCCGCTTCCGTCGATGGGCCTTTGCAGTCGCGGCCCTTCGCCAGGTCACGCTCTCCCCTGTAAAGAGCTTCTACAAAGTGATCCCACCATGGCCACGATTTGAATGCCTGTCGCCTCTGCTGGGGTAAGGCAGCCTCGTCGAACAGAGGCTGGAGAGCGCCGATGGTTTCCAATATTGCGGTGTCTAGCGGACGGTGCGGTTTGACGACAGGGCGTCCGCGACCGGAAACACGCTCCATGCGACTGCGTGCCGCCTGTGTCACGCCAAGCGACTCCAAATGCAGGATATCGCCTTTTTTCCATTCGTGGCGGCGCCGATATGCGGCAAGTCGTTGACCGCGATAGTGTTGCTGCTCAAGCCTTTCCAACCAGGCGATGATCGACTTTTGAAAATGGGCAATCAGCAAGACGGCACCCGCAACAAGATATTGGCCAGCTGCCTGCGCGTTTTCTTCCCGCGTGTCGTCACGCACGATTGAGGGTTGAACGTCATCCATCTGCTCACCTCGATCTTCGAGTTAGGTACCTGGGCAGGATGTCCTGTTCGCCACACGGAGGCACGATAATCTAAGTCTTGACTCAATCATCGGGCTTTGGCCAGAATCCGGCTTGAGCCGATGGCAGCCCCTCGCGTCGGGTCAAGGCCGCGTAGCGCCTCGCGGGCTTGACCTTGAGGCGGTCGGGATGGCGAAGCTCTTACTGCGGAGCATGCGACATGCACCCGGAACGGCACCAGTGATAGCGATGCCGCAGGCAGATGTCGGGCCAAGTGCAACCCCGAGACCGGTCAGAACGGCACCCGGCGCACGCATCAGTGATAGCGGTGCCGTAGGCAGTTGCTTGACCGAGTGCCTCCGGCGAGGCGTTCATTGTCAAGCGTGAAGGATCGTTACCGCAGGCGGAGACGCAATTCCCGCGCGCGGGATCTGCGCGTGGCTCCGGGCATCACCTAGAGCCTGGCCGAACGGCACGCCCACCGAATGATCAGGCTTTACGCCACTTGTCGGGCTTGCCGACGTTCGTATGCTTGACCCGCTCGACAATCGGGCTGCGGCCGGGATTGAGCTGACGGGCACGTTCGATCGCCTCGCGTTGGGTCGGCTTCACATCGCTGGCGCGCTCCGAGCCGCCACGGCGAACCGCATAATCACCCTGATCGCGGCGCTCGACGTAAAGTTTGTCCTTGTTATTACTCATCGGGAAAACCCCTTAAGATTGCTAAGCCGTCAAAATGGGGAGCGGCTGGCGCCTTTTTGAAGGCCTGCCGAAAAAAGAATCCGCTTGCGCGGGCGCGACTCAGTGCGGGTGATTCCCGATTCGAGTAATGTCCAAGGAAAGCGAACGGGGTACCGGGAAATCGCCCGGCCGCTTGGAGGTGGGAGGCCTGCGCAGGGCCTTTGCTGGTCCGCTGGAAGGCGCAGCCCTAAGCGGACCAAGTGTAGGGTTTGGGAAGGCTTCCCTTCCCGATCCGGTGTTGCTCGCCGGACACAGCGGCAAAAGCCGCCCTCACTACGAGTGAGCGTCAGTAGTGAGGGCGACGGCTGGCCCAACGCGGTCGTAGAATCGCCGTCGATTCGCAGGGAGTGCCCCAATGCAAATGTTCAGCGCCGGCGACGTCGTCAGGTTTCAGGCCTATACGCAGGACGCGGCGCAAGCCGACTACGCGACAGGTACCGTGCTGACGGTACGCGCGGACATTCCGCTGCTCGGGGAACGGGTGGACGTCGATTTCGGCGGAGTGATCCGGCGAGGCGTCGAGACTGGGCGTCTCGAGCTCGTCCGGCGCGCGCCGAAGGACGCTTACGACGCTCGCTGGACCGAAGATCCCGACGAGGCCGTCGCCCGGTGTGAGAAACGCTGAGAAAGCGAAAGAAAAGAGGAAATAGCGATGGCCTACAAACCGACCAAGATCGACACCAGCGGCGATACGCTGGTGACTGGCTTCAAAAACCCTGGCGCCTCTAACGACGGCAGATTTGCCCGGATGGCATTTGTCACCCAAGACGGTACGGAAGTGCCCATCAAGATGCCAGGTGAGCTCATCGACAAATTTTTGCCTGACCTCATGAACCTTGCCGCCGAGTGCGAGAGGCGGCGCAATGCCGGCACCAACCCGGCTAGGGTATTTCAGATCAAGCAGGGTGATGTTGTGAAGTGGACCCTATGCTGAGGACCACCGGGTCCGGTTTCTTAAGTGGAGCTGCTGCCGTTCGTTCTTCCCAATACTTTACGCTACTCTTGCTTGCTGCTGTTGTGGCTGTGGGGATGTGGGCAACGCGCAGCGTTGTCCAAGCTTCTCGCTTGCGAGAAGCGTCATATCCACAGCCTCTTCGCCGAATGCGCCGGTGACACCGGCCCGCCAGACCGCCATCGGCGCGCGGTTTTCCAGCGCCTGATGGGGGCGCTGGAAATTGTAAAACTCGATCCATCGGGCGATTCCGGCTTTGGCCTCGTGGCCATCCGAATAACCCTTGAGATAGATGTCCTCGTATTTGAGCGAGCGCCACAGCCGCTCGATGAACACGTTGTCCATCCAGCGGCCGCGACCGTCCATCGAGATCCTGACGCCGGTGGCGGCCAGCGTGCCGGTGAAGGCGGCGCTGGTGAACTGGCTGCCCTGGTCGGTATTGAAGATCTCAGGCCGGCCGAAGCGCGCCAAGGCCTCTTCGAGCGCAGACACACAGAACGATGCGTCCATCGTGTTCGACAGGCGCCAGGCCAGCACCGCACGGCTCGCCCAATCGATGATCGCCACCAGATATAGAAAGCCCTGGCCGATCGGCACATAGGTGATATCGGCCGCCCACACTTGATTTGGCCGGTCGATCACCATATGGCGCAGGAGATACGGGAAGATCTTGTGTCCCGGCGCCGGCTTTGTGGTTCTGGGCTTTGGTCCCAGCGCCGCGATGCCCATCTTGCGCATCAACCGCCGCACGCGCTTGCGATTGATGCGACAGCCTTCGCCATTGAGCATCGCCGTCATCCGCCGCGAGCCCAGGAACGGCCAGGCCGTGAACAGCTGGTCGATCCGTCGCATCAGCTCAAGGTCGTTGTCATTGGCCGGCCGCGGCGGCCGATATACGCTCGATCGCGCAACGCTCAGCAGTTGGCATTGCCGGCGGATCGATAGACTCTCATGATCGCGCTGAAGCAATCCTCGGCGATCCGGCGCGCTCATCTTCCGGACCTCCTGGCTAAGAAATCTCGCTCGACCGTCAATTGTCCGATCTTGGCGTGGAGCTTCTCGACCTCCAGTTCATGGGCCGCCTCGCCATCCCGACCAGCGCCCGCGTCGAACGCCCGAACCGCTTGAATCCTGAAGCTGCTTCTTCCAAGCATAAATCTGGTTCACATGCACCTGGTAGCGCTGCGCCAGATCCGTCACCGTTGATTGTTCTCGCAGCGCCTCCAAGGCGATCTTTGCCTTCAGCGCTGCATCGATTTTCCGTCTCGTCTTCTTCATGGTCCGCTCCGTTTATCAAAACGGAACGGCATCCGCACCACCTAAGCCGCCGGTCCAAAATCCGGGGTCCACTTCAGTTGGACAAACGTCCGAAGACACCATGATGTTCAACTTCAAGACCCCGCAGGGCCAGGATTTTCGATTCGAGATGGACAAGATTGGCGCGAAGTTCATCCGGGAATCGCTCGGCGTTATTCTCGGCTTGATAGAACAGCGGAGCGGCCCGATCGACAAGCCGACGCGGCAGTAACTCCGAAGCGGTCACATGACCGCTGGCTCGGCATCACCAAGAGGAGATCATGGGCCCGATTCTTTCCTATTTGGGATTGGCAGCGACCGGTGTGATGGCCTGGTTCGCTGCAGAATTTATTGGACGACCGATCAGGACCTTTTTTGATTTGCGAATGGAAGTTCGCCGTCAAATGTTGTTCCTCGCCAATGTCCAGACGGAATTGCCGAAGCCATTTGTCACCCTGGAAGACCGAAGCCGCAAAAGATACGACGACATTGTATCGGCCAGGCGGGAAAAGAGCCGGACCCTTAGGGAGCTGGGCGCGCGGATGCTGGCCTATGCTGAAGGCGAAAGGTTTGCCCCGCTCGTGCTGCACAAGCTTGGCTATGATCCTCACGGAGCTGGCAGCGCCCTCATTGGCCTGTCGAACCACTTGAGCACGCACAACGAAGAGCGGGCGAGATTCAGTATCGCTGTCGGCAAGACGCTTCGTTTCCCCGACTGAGTCGGCTACTGCGGCCGGCACCTTCGGCCCGCTTTCAATTAGCGTTCATCGCTTGGCCGAAGTTGCCAGCCACCTGAAGGGCGGCGCCGGCCGCGCTGATAACCAGCCCGCGCACGATGAGGGTCATCCGCTCTCGCAGCTCATCGACAGCTTTCCGGCGGGAATCGATCTGCTTTCCGAGCACGCCACCAGTAATATCGACGCGTCCCTCGGGGCCGTCCGAAATGATCAGTTGATCGAACGATGTCATCGCCTGCGCGATATCAACGGCTTCAATAGTCGTGATTTTGGTTGTCTGCCGCACCTCGTAACCGAGCGTCACGAAGCCAACAAATTCGATCAGCGTTACCACCCGGGCCCCTCTTTATCGGCGCCATCGCTTCCCACCGGAAGTGATCAGCTATGCCGTTTGGTTGTATTTCCGGTTTCCCTTAAGCTTGCGCATGGTCGAGGAAATGCTGGCGGCGCGTGGCGTTGGCGTGACCTATGAAACCGTGCGCCAGTGGGGACGGAAATTCGGCAAGGCGTTCTCCGATCGGATCCGCCAGCGCGCTCCCGCTCGCGGTGACAAATGGCATCTGGACGAAGTCGTTATCTCGATCGCGGGCGAACAACATTGGCTCTGGCGTGCTGTCGACCAGAATGGCTTTGTTCTCGACGTCTTGATCCAGCGCCGAAGAGACTCGCGCGCTGCGCAGCGGCTCATGAAGAAGCTCTTGAAATCCGCCGGCACGCCGCCGCGCGTGATGATCACGGACAAGCTCCGTTCGTACGGCGCTGCGAGGGCGAAGATGGGCTTTCACGTCGAACATCGCCAGCACAAAGCTCTCAACAATCGGGCCGAGAATTCTCATCAGCCGACGCGGTGACGCGAGCGGATCATGAAGCGTTTCAAATCGTCCCGTCAGGCTCAACGGTTTCTGTCGGTTCACGATCAGGTCGCGAACCTTTTGCACATCCCCCATCCCGGAGCCGTCACTGCCGACTTCCGTCGCGCTTCGCGCGAGCGAGCCTTTGCGACTTGGCGCGAGATCTCCACGACAGGCGCTATCGCCTAATCTCGAACCTTTGAGAAGCGCCTCCTTCAGCTCGGGGGTCGATTAGGTTGACGATGCCCCTTGGGCTGCAGCTTGATCTCGAACAGCGTCCCTGGCTCGCCCTTCAAGGCGCGCGGTGGATCCACAGACGCAGTTCCATCGAGTCGATGCGTCCAGCAAACCTACAACTCAATAAGGTCCGAGTTCAGGACGGTGATGCGTCTGGGCAACTGTTGTCGACTAGTTCAAAAATGTCACCCCAAGTCGGCGTGCGTCACGCCAAACTACTTGGCATATCGTATCAACGTCCGCGCTTGGAACGCGCAGCCCGAAGGCTGCGGGCACGAAACGCGCGTCAGGCGTCTGAACGATTGCGGAGGATCCCGTGAGGTGGCGGACCTTGCAGCGCATTGGACTGCCATCAACCAAGATCTGTCCTGCGCAGACACTGCTTTTCCGCTCATTCGACATGTTTCGCCGTCCCCAATATAGCACCTGCACCTTTTGACCGGCGACTTCCGCCTCAAATAAGGCCAGACCATGGTGTCACGCTACTCTAGGCGTCTCTTTTGATCGTGTCCCATTTCGTGGTGGAGCTGAGTGTGGGTCACCACGTTCCCCGACCTGGGCCGGATCGGTCAGCTGGCGATAGCCGAGAGGCTGACGGTGGGATCAGCCATCGAACTGCGCAACCTGGGACTTTCTCTTCGAGGTATGGCCGAGAGCGTGCGGCGATCTCAGGTAGGGTTCAGAAGTATCTGGCCCGAAAATATCCGCTCAACTACGGGGCCCTCTCGAATCCTACTTCCTGAAGCTGAAAGAGTACCGCATCGAGCCGCCCACGATCTTCGAGTTGAACCACGGAGCGCAGATATTGATCGATTATCTCGATTTCGTGGGATCTCATCTGATCGGGGGACAATTGAAGGCCGCGAGGAATAAGGCGAGCGCCGTCGCGGACGAGATTGGATAACTGCGTGCCGTGCTCGGCAGAACTCGAACCCGCGTGTGGCGGAGTGGTGCGGCTAAGAACCGGTCATCCTGGCCCCCGACAATGGCTGCAGATTGCTTAGGCTCCGACGCTGGATCGGAGATATCAGTTAGCCCAAGACTCTTGCGTCAGAAGGCGAACTCCTCGCCGCGCATATCGCAGCAACCACCGCAGCGCTTAGAGTACTGGTTCTTACGCTTCAGAACAATGGAGCGATCGCGCACGGCGAATTTCCGGAGGCCCTCCACATGTACATGGAGAAATCGCGGGGGCACGCCGCGCCGATCACTCTAGGGCTCCTCGACGACCTGTGACGCGCTTTGATGGACTGAAAGGGGGGCGCACAAATGGGAAACGATCGCGGTGAAGTAGAGAGAGGCCCGTGCCCATGCGGCCATGGCGAAAGATAGCTGATCACTGCTCGTCTGATCAGTTTATGCCGCCTTCGACGCTCTCGCGCCAAAGCGAAGTATGAGCTGCCCCACCTCAGCGGCCGGCTTGGCGGCGCTGAAAGTATCACTGCCCTGCTTGCGGCAATCTGATCGAAGCTTTCGGAGCCACTCACCTCATTGCTTACCGGTTGACGATATAGCCATCAATTAAAATGCTCCGCGATCAGTAGGGCCATCTCGTTTGGTGGATCTTTGGAAAGGTGCTTGACTCGTGCGGCTTGAACGTTCCGCGTTCGATGGCGTGATCGAGGTCGTCCTTGTACTCGGCGGCCGTGCCTTGAGCTTAGAGAACATTGGATAACTGAATCGGACCAGACGCGCGGTAAACTCCTGAACGACCTGGGCTAGCAGCTCCTCCGATGGCGTCGAGATGCCGCTCTATGCCGAATTTTGCTAAGTGTCTATCGTGCAAAGCGCACGAGAAGCACGGGCTAGACTGCCGGGCAGTCAGGACTTGGTGTTGCGTGCAAATTGTAGAGAACGGGGCTCCGCTTACCCTCTCCGGGTTCAAGCAAGCTCAGCGGCGTAGGCTCTTCCGCTTTGGCTGGACTTCAGCAGAGGGATGACCTCGCGGCCGAAGGCCGGCAATTCGTCGGTGAAGTTTAGGAAGGCACAGAGGATCATGTCGACGCCGACAGCTTCATAGGCGCGGATGCGCTCGGCGATCAGCTCGGGAGGACCGAAGAGACGGGTTTTGAAGCCGTCATTGGGCTGCACCAGGTTAGCGTGACTGGAATCGGCCCACATCCCGATCTTCTCCGCCGTCGATGCGCCTGCCTGCTTCACCTGATCTGCGAAAGCTTGCACGATCTCCGGGTCGGCGCCTGCGATGATCGCTTCGAGCTGATCGAGCGCTTCCTGCTCGGTCGGCCGCTGGATGATGAAGCCGTTGAGCCCGAACTTCACCGTGCGGCCCTCCGCCTTGGCGAGCGCGCGGACCTCATCGATCTGCTGCTTGGCGACTTCCACGGTAGTGGCGTTGAGGAAATACCAATCCGAATATTTCGCAGCCATCCGGCGCGCGGCCTTGGAATTGCCACCCTGGAAGATCTCCGGATACGGTTGAGAGATCGGCCTCGGCTTCAGCCATGCATCGTTGATGCTGTAGAAATCGCCCTTGAAGGTGAAGCGGTCTTGCGTCCAGAGGCCCTTGAGTACCTGGATGAACTCTTCCGAGCGGCGGTAGCGTTCATCATGCTCGAGCCAGGGTTCGCCGAATGCGCGGAATTCCTCCTTGAACCAGCCGGTCAAGATGTTGATGGCAAAGCGCCCCTTGGAATACACATCGATGGTGGCTCCCACCTTCGCGATCATGGCCGGATGCCAGAAGCCGGTGTGGATCGCGCTGATGAGCTTCAGTCGCCTGGTCTGGGCCGAGAGCACTGCCGTGCACGTGATGGCCTCCTGCTGCAGCTCCCAGCCGTGGCTCGCAATGAAGCGCGCCGGCGCCAGCCCATATTCGAATCCGAGATCTTCGGCCTCGCGCGCAAGGGCGGCATTGTAGTCGAGGGTCCAATCGGTCCGCTGTGGAACATTGCTGATGACAAAGCCGCCGCTGCCGAGCGGCATCCAATATCCGAAGCGAATTGCCATGACGGGCTGCTCCCACTTATGTGACTGAGGTTTGGACAGGCTCTGCGGCAGCCGCCGTACCGGTTGCTGCAGCACCGAGATAAAATTCGGCGACATCGTCGCGTTCAGCGAGTTCGGCCGCGGTGCCCGATGCAGCTACCCGTCCGTTCTCAAGGACATAGCCGTGGTCGGCAAACTGCAGGACATGATGCGTGTTCTGCTCGGCCAGGAGGAAGCTGACGCCCTCATTCCTGTTGAGGTCGCGGATGATGTGGAAGATCTCTTCTACAATCATGGGTGCCAGCCCCATCGACGGCTCATCAAGCAGCATGAGCGTCGGGCGCGTCATCAGCGCTCGGCCGATCGCCACCATCTGCTGCTCGCCTCCCGAGGTCAGTCCACAACGAGCCCTGCGGCGCTGCTTCAGGCGCGGAAACCAGCTGTAGATGCGATCGAGATCTTCAGCGAGTGCACGACGGCTGGGCCGGCGCACAAAGCCGCCGCTGAGCAGATTCTCCTCGACCGTGAGCTGTGGAAAGACGCGGCGGCCTTCGAGAACCTGGACGAGGCCCTTGGCCACAAGATCGGCCGGATCGAGTCGGCTGGTCACCTCGCCGCGCCAGCTGATCGCGCCGCTGCTCAGGTGGCCGCGCTCGGACGCTAGCAGATTGGAAATCGCTTTCAGCGTCGTCGTCTTCCCGGCGCCATTGGCGCCGAGAAGAGCAACGATCGAGCCTTGTTCGACCCTGAGCGACACACCGCGCAAGGCCAGGATCGCGTGACCGTACAGAACCTCGATATTGTCGACGTCGAGAAATTGAGACGTGGTCATGACGATCCCTCAGCCATCTCAGTTGGTGGCATCGCGTGGCGTGATGCCCTTTTCCTTGGCGTAGGCGGCTGCCCGCTCATAGATCAGCGGCAGTAGCAGATCCCGGTCGGATTTCACCCAGCCGTTTGACACCACGCTCCACTTCTCGCCGTCCCACTGCAGCACCTTGCCGGCGCCGCCACCCTCGTGGTCTTTGGCCGACAATTTCAGCGGTTGCTGGAGGCCGGTGGCGCCGATTTCCGCAAGCCGCTTCTCGGAGAGGTCAAGATGCTCAAGGCCCCACTGCGCCTCCTCGCCATTGATCGGCCGCGCGCCGAAATGGGCTTGCGCGGTGCGTATCGCCTCGACCGCGATGATCGCCTCATCGACCCCGGAATTGTAGTAGACTGAGCCGAAGCTCTTCGGGTCCTTGAGATCGCTCAGGCCCTTGTCGACAATGTACTTCTTGAGCTTCTGATGGATCTCGAAATTGGCGCCGGCCGGAAATGGCGTGATCGCGAGGTAACCCTTGGCCACGGCGCCCGCCGGGCGGACATCTTCTTCCGAGCCCGACCAGATGCCACCGATGATATGATCGACCGGGAAGCCGACTTTGGCCGCGGTCTTGATCGCAACCGGCGTCATCACGCCCCAGCCGCGCAGGAACACCCAGTCGGGCTTGAGCTGGCGGATCTTGGTCCATTGCGCCGATTGTTCATTGCCCGGATGCGGCACCGGAATCTGGATGTCCTCAAAGCCGTAGGTCTTTGCAAGATGGGCGAGCGGAACCTGGGTCTCCTTGCCGTAGGGCGAGTCGTGATAGACGGTCGCGATCTTGAGGCCCTTCAGCTTGTCCTTGCCGCCGACCTTTTCCGCGATGAAATTGACTGCTGAGGACGCTTCGCTCCAGAAGCTGAAAACGACCGGGAAACTGTAGGGAAAGACCCGTCCGTCGATCGCTTCGGTGCGGCCATAGGCGATCGTCACCAGCGGAATCTTGTCCGCCACCGATTTCTCGGTAAGCGCCTTCGAGATCGGATCGCCGTGCGGCAGGAAGATCGGAACGGCCGATCCGTTCTTGCCTGCCTTCACCCGTTCATAGCATTCGACACCCTTCTCGACCTCCCAATTGGTCTCGCACTCGTCCCAGACCAGCTTGATCCCGTTGATGCCGCCTTCCACCTCGTTGATGTATCGGAAATAGTCGATCTCGCCCGCCCAGACCGGAATGCCGCTCGAGGCATACGCCCCGACGCGAAAGGTCGCGAGCGGGAAATATTGCGTTTTCGCCTCTTCGGCCGAGGCGACAGTGCCGACGGCTGACAGACCGAGCACAGCCAGCCCCATCACCCTACTCACGATCCCGATTCGCATCTTATGTTCTCGCCAAGACATCTGCTTATCCTTCATCTGACTATTGAACTCAGGTTTGATCGTCGCGCGCGGCCAGCGACACTAGCGGGCCAACCGCGAAACCAGTTGCGTCCATGCCCGCGACAACAAGGCCGCGAGCCCCCTCGGCTCCTTGATCAGGAACCAGACGATGAGCGCGCCGAAGAGCGCCTTCTGAAAGTTCTC
Organism: Bradyrhizobium sp. B120; assembly: GCF_049075665.1. NCBI lineage: Bacteria > Pseudomonadati > Pseudomonadota > Alphaproteobacteria > Hyphomicrobiales > Nitrobacteraceae > Bradyrhizobium > Bradyrhizobium sp. B120. Next base: position 6,143,561 of record NZ_CP185242.1, read on the forward strand.
GAGTTGCCCGGCATCGACCGCGCCTGCGAACAGCCGGCCCCCGACATGATCGAGCAGGATCGGCAGGAAGATCATGAAAGCGGCGCCAAGATAGCCGCCGCTGATGCTGCCCATGCCACCGATAATGATCGCAAACATCACCTCAAACGAGCGGTCGAGGTTGAAGCTGCGCGCGTCGACCGTGCCAAGATAGGCGAAGCCCCAAAGTGCACCCGCAATGCCGATCACCAGCGAGCTCACGAAGAAGGCCTTCAGCTTCCCGGCCGTGACCGGAATGCCGATCACCGAAGCCGCCGTGTCCATGTCGCGGATCGCCATCCAGGTCAGGCCAGTCTGGCTGCGAACCAGACGGATCGAGATCACCGTCACGGTTGCGACCGTGGCCAGGGTCAGGAGATAGCGGCCGGCCGGGCTCGAGAGGTCGTGACCAAGAAGCGCGAGCCGCGGCGCCGAAATCGAACTCGAGGTGGAGTAGTTCGAGAACCAGCCATATTGATTGAACAGCCATTCAAGCAGGAACTGGGTGGCCAGCGTCGATGCGACGAGATAGAATCCCTTGATCCGCAGGCTTGGCAGGCCTGCAATGATCCCAACGAGCCCGGCAATGATCCCTCCGAACAACAGGCTGACGGGCAACGGCAGCTCCGGCAGGCGCAGCAGCAGATTGTAGGTCGCATATGCTCCGACCGACATGAACCCGCCGCTGCCAAGCGAGGCCTGGCCCGCATAGCCCATCAGCAGGTTCAACCCCAAAGCCGTGAGGGACATGATCAGAAACGGGATCAGGACGGCATTGAGCCAGTAGTCGTTCGCCACCAGTGGAATGCCGGCAAGCACAACGAGCAGCACAAGGGCCAAGCCGAGATGCAACCGGTCGTGCGCCGTCACGCCAGACGGGCTGAACCCTTCGATTGCTTCCGTGCCAATCACCGACATGCTTCAGATCCTTTCAATCGGCGCTTCGCCGAAGAGACCGGCCGGCCGGATCAACAGAAAGGCGACCGCCAGCACATAGGAGAACCAGGTCGATACGCTGCCGCCCAACAGGTTCCCGAGATAGATCTCCGCGAGGCTGTCACCGGCACCGACGATCAGGCCGCCGACGATCGCACCGGATATTGAGGTGAATCCCCCGATGATCAGTACCGGAAGCGCCTTGAGTACGACGAGGGTGAGCGCGAACTGAACGCCCTGGCGCGCGCCCCAGAGCAGGCCAGCGACCAGCGAGACGAAGCCAGCGACGCCCCACACGATCTGCCACAGGGTTTGCAGCCGGATCCCGATCGAGAGCGCGGCCTGCGGATCGTCTGCGATCGCGCGCAGCGCGATTCCGACCCGCGTCGTGTTGAAGAAGATCGACAGTGCGACCACGAGAACGCCGGCCGTGCCGGCGGCGACAAGGTCGAACTGGCTGATTTGGACCCCACTGATCGTGATCGGCGTGTCGACGATGCCAAGATCGAGCTCGTGCACGCTCGCGCCCATCGCGATCTGCGCAAGTCCCTCGATCACAAAGGACACTCCAAGGGTTGCCATGAACAGAGTGATCTGCGGCCGGTTGACCAGCGGCCGCAAGACGACGCGCTCCACCGCAATACCGATCACCACCATGATCGAGAGCGTGATCAGCGCGGCGAGCCAGAAATCGAACCCCTTGTCGCGCAGGGTCACGAAGGTGAGCGCCGCGCACAACACCATTGACCCCTGCGCGAAATTGAAGACCCCGGAGGCCTTGAAGACCAGCACGAACCCGATCGCAACCAGCGAGTACATGACGCCCGCGAGCAAGCCGCCGACCAGCGTTTCGATGAAGAAGCTCATCTGGGCCTCAATGCACCGTGCCCAGATAGGCGGCGATCACGTCGGGGTTCCTGCGGACCTCCTCGGGAGTGCCGTCACCGACCTTGCGGCCGTAGTCGAGCACGACGACATGATGCGAGAGCCCCATGACGACGTTCATGTCGTGCTCGATAAGCACGATCGTGGTGGCAAGCGTGCGGTTGGTCTCCAGGATGAACCGGCTCATCTCGTGCTTCTCGTCCTGGTTCATGCCGGCCATGGGCTCGTCGAGCAGCAGTAGGCTCGGTCGGCCGACCAACGCTCGCGCGAGATCGACCCGCTTCTGAACGCCGTAAGGAAGGGTCGCGGCCACCGCGTCGCGGTGTCTGCTCAGATCCAGGAACGCGAGGATCTCGTCCGCCCGCCGGCCGAACTCGAGCGTCTCTCTCCTGTCGCGGCCAGATCCAAAGGCGTGCTCGATGAGAAACGTCCGGCTGTGCCTGATGAGCCCCGCCAGCACGTTGTCGAGAACGCTCAGATGCCTGAACAACGCGTTGTGCTGGAAGGTCCTGCCCACGCCCAGGTGTGCGGCATGCGCGGGGCGGATACGAACGAACTGCTGACCGTCGAAGATGATGCTGCCGCTGTCGGCCCGATAGACTCCATTGATGATGTTCAACAGCGAGCTCTTGCCTGCCCCGTTCGGACCGATCAGCGCGCAAATCTCGCCCCGCGTGACCTCGAAATTCAGGGCATTGAGTGCCTTGATTCCCTTGAACGACAGGGACACGTCGCGCAGCTGCAGAATCGCCCCCGACATCGTGCGTCACGCCTCGACCGTCTGCCGCTCCGGCGCACCGGTCGCCTGGCCGGCACGCCGCTTCACCGCCTCGATGTCACGATAGGCTGCGGCCGGATGGCTCGATGGCAAATATGACCCCTCGCCGAACAGCTTCTCACGCAGGGTCCCGGGACGATAGGCGGTCGGATAGACGCCGCGCCGCTGCAGTTCGGGGACGAGCAGATTGACCACATCCTCGAAGGTTTCCGGAGTTACGGCGTAGGCCAGATTGAACCCGTCGACATCGGTCTCCTCCACCCACTCCTGCAGGATGTCCGCCACCGTCGACGGCGAGCCGACGAACACCGGGCCGAGGCCGCCGATGCCGCCCCAGCGCGCCAATTCCTCAATCGACCAGGACTTGCTGCCGCTGGCGAGGTGTTCGACGACCGAGACGATGGCGTTGGTGTCGACCTTCTTGACCAGATCGGTCGGCGCGTACCTCCCGAAGTCGATGCCGCTCCAGCCCGACATGAACACCAGAGCGCCGTCATAGGAAGCATACTGCTGATACTCCTTGAACTTCGCCTCTGCCTTGGCGTCGGTTTCGTCGACGATCACCGTGACCAGATTATAGGTCAGTATCTTTCGGGGATCGCGGCCGGCCTCCGCCGCCTGCCGCCGCACCTCGGCAACGTAGGATTTCAGAACCGGCTTGATCGGAGCCGCGACGAAGACACACTCAGCGTGCCCGGCCGCAAAGGCCTTGCCGGCGCCTGAGGCGCCGGCCTGATAGAGCAACGGCGTTCGCTGCGGCGACGGCTCGCACAGATGATAGCCGGGTACATCGAAGTATTTTCCCTTATGCGCAATCTCGTGAACCTTCGAGGGATCCGTAAACATCCGCTTCTCGGCATCGCGCAGAACGGCCCCTTCCTCCCAGCTTCCCTCAAACAACTTGTAGAGCACCTCGACATATTCGTTCGCCACCTCGTACCGATTGTCGTGACGGCGCAACCCACCCTGCCCGATATTCTTCGCCCCGCTTTCGAGGTACGAGGTCACGATGTTCCAGCCGACGCGACCCTTGGTGTGGTGATCCGCTGTCGAGAGCCGGCGTGCGAACGTATACGGGTGCTCGAACGACGTCGATGCGGTAATGCCGATTCCGAGATGTTGTGTTGCGAGTGCGATCGGAGCCACGAGCTGCAACGGATCGTTGACAGGGATTTGCGCTGCCTGCTCGAGCGCATGGAACAGCGAATTCTTGTAGACGTCATAATAGCCGATGACGTCCGCAATGAAGATGCCGTCGAAGATTCCGCGCTCGAGCGTTCGCCCCAAATCCTGCCAATAATCGAGATCCTTGTACTTATAGGATCGATCTCGGGGATGCGCCCAAACGCCAGGCGATTGATGGCCGACACAATTCATGTCGAACGCATTGAAACGAATTTGCCGTACCATCGGTGTGTCCCCGCGCGCCGCCAGCTTCACTCTTTCTTCTCGCTGGTATCTCGCCACAGGAGACGATCAGTGGTCCATCGCTTTTATCCGTGTTTTTCAACGCGCACGTTTCTTCAATGCTCTGCCTGACAAGAGAAAATCTCTCTCGAGTTTACGCGATCGAATGCCGGCGCCGATAAGACTGGGCGGCACACTCTACGCTGATGACAAGAAAACCACTTCGTCCCAATCGAACGTCGATATAACTCGCCGCGCGGCGCTGCATTGTGAGGAATGCGTTTCTCGAGATGAATGTGCCGGCACTCGTCGCGCATTGTGCGGCCGACAGGCTGACGCGCGCACCGGCCGCCCGGTGCTTTACCGCATTACGCAGCAGATTTTTCTTTGAACGGCGTGCCGCTCCGAACGATCGCCTTGGAACTTCGAGAAATACAGTCTGGCCCTCCAGCGACGGCTGGCTATTCTTTCGAAGGCGATCGATTTCGATCTACTGCGTTGGACAAAGAGAAGCAAAGCGATGACCATTCACCTCGTCAATCGGGCCATCAGCGACGAAGAACTCGAAGGGCGCTTCGCCCCGGTCTTCAAGAAGATCGCAGCCGGTGCAGTGGAACGCGAACGAAACCGCACGCTCCCTTTAGAAGAGATCAAACTGCTGAAAGAGACGGGCTTTGGAGCTCTGCGCGTGCCAGTCGAGCTCGGGGGGCTCGGCGCATCGCTCCGCCAGACCTTCGATCTGCTCATCGCACTCGCGGCCGCGGACTCCAATCTGCCACAGGCGCTGCGGGCACATTTCAACCTTGTCGAAGATCTGCGCCTGAACATGAATGAGGCGGTCAGATCGCGCTGGCTCAGAGCCATCGCGGACGGCGCCCTGATCGGGGTCGCGGTTACTGAATTGGGCGTAGGTGCTGTCGATCGCTACCGGACCGCGGTGACGTCGGGGGGAGCCGACCTGCGGCTCAATGGCACAAAGTATTACACCACCGGCACTCTGTACGCCGATCACCTGATCGTGGCGGCTGACCAGAACGGCAAGCGAGTTTCCGTCCTTGTCGACACCAAGCAGCCCGGCGTCAGCGTTCAGGACGACTGGGATGGCTTCGGCCAGAGGCTCACCGCGAGCGGCACAGCGGAGTTCCGGAATGTAGAGATCCCCGAGGATCGAATTCTTGGTCCCGGATATGGAACGGAAGGCCGGGTTTTTGGAACGGCCCATGTTCAGCTGATCCTGCTTGCGACCCTTGCCGGCATTGCGCGACGCGCCGCGGCCGATACAGCTGACTGGATCAGACAGCGAACCCGTACCTTCACACATGCGACCGCCGACCTGCCGCGGAACGATCCATTGGTGCAGCAGGTCATCGGCAGGCTCTCGGCCGCCGCTTTTGGTGCCCGGGCGACCGTTCTCGCCGCCGTCGACGAGCTCGCGAGAACACTCGACGGTCGCCATCAGGACCCTCAGCAGCTTGATTCCTCCGAGCTTGCGGCGGCCCAGGCCCAAGTCGTGGCCATCAAGCTCGTTCTCGACGCCACGACCGAGCTGTTCGAGGTGGGCGGAGCTTCTCTCAGCTCGGAGAAGCTCGCGATCGACCGGCACTGGCGCAACGCACGCACCATCGCCTCCCATAACCCTGCAATCTTCAAGCTTCGTTCAATCGGTGCACACGAATTGAATGATGAAGCACTACCCTACGCATGGAGCGCCGGCGTGCGTCGGGCAGAACGAGACGGTAACTGACGCACCTCTCCTACGGAAGCTGCGCATCATCGACCAAGAAGTTTGGAATGCGCGGTGAAGGCACGCCAAAAATCGCTTGCCTATGAGGCGTCTGAGCCCGGCGTTGCCGACAGCCATGGTTCAGAATGCTCCTGGTTTCATACCGACAACGCGCGGTTAAGTAGGCCGATCAGATTGATCTGCATTGCTAAGTACAAGAGAGTAGCTGGTGCTGCGGCCGCCACCGAGATCCTTCTGCAGAATACCGCGCTTGATCAAGTCATTAATGTCGCGCGTTGCGGTCGGCTGCGAGACCTTCGCAATTTTCTCCCACTTCGACGACGTAAGCTTTCCTTCAAAACCGTCGAGCAAGCGATTCAGCATCAGTCGCTGGCGATCGTTGAGGCCGCTCGCGCCGTGCTTTTCCCAGAATGCCGCCTTCTGCAGGACGTTACCGATGATCGTCTCGGCGCCGTCGAAAGCCCGACCGAGGCAATCGAGAAACCAGACAAGCCATCTGGTGATATCAAGCGTGCCGCGCTGGGTCCGCTCCAGGATGTCGTAATAAGCTTTGCGCTCCTTCCGGATTTGCGCGGACATGCTGTAGAAGCGCTGCGTGCTGTGCTCAGACCGCGCCAGCGCCAAATCGGCAATCGCACGCGCGATTCGTCCGTTGCCATCCTCGAAAGGATGGATGGTCACGAACCACAGATGCGCAAGCGCAGCCTTGATGACAGGGTCCTGGCCCTGCTCGGTATTGAACCAGTCCAGAAACGCCTTCATCTCGGCCTGGAGCCGCTTGGCCGCGGGCGCCTCGAAGTGAACACGCTCGCGGCCGAAAGGCCCCGATATTACCTGCATGGGGCCCGCCTCTTCGGTCCGCCAACCGCCGACGGTGATCTTCTGCATGCCGGTCCGGCCCGTCGGAAAAAGGGCGGCATGCCACCCGAACAGCCGGTCGGTGGTCAGAGCTTGATCGTATTTCTGGGTGGCATCGAGCATCAGCTCGACCACGCCCTCGACATGCCTTTCCGCAGGAGTGAGGGCGCCGATATCCATGCCAAGCCGTTGGGCGATCGATGAGCGGACCTGGTCGCGATCAAGGATCTCGCCCTCGATCTCGCTTGATTTAACAACTTCCTCGGTCAGCGTTTGCAGGGCGGCTTCGGCCTTGAGGTTGAAGCCAAGGCTGCCCATCCGGCCCAGCAGATGGCCCTGCTTGTGCCGGACCGCGACAAGCCGCTCCGACACTTCTGCCGAGTTCCACTCAAATTCGGGCCACTCTGCCCTTTCGTGAATATAAACCATGGTCTGCCCCCTACCACGCGAGTATGGGGCTAATCTCTTCATCTTCAAGGCATTCCCCTCATCCCTTGATTAGAATAGGGGCATTAATCTCTTCACGGTCAAGCGCTTGCACGTATCGATAGGATGTCATATAAATAATATGACATGAAAAAGCCGAGTTCCGCTCCAAACCACGACCTTACCCCGGCCCAGGCCCGTGCCGCCCGGGCGCTGCTGGCATGGTCGCAGCAGGACCTTGCCACCAACGCCAACATCGCCACTTCGACGGTCGCCGACTTCGAGCGAGGACGGCGAACGCCGGTGCCCCAGAACGCAGAAGCCATGCGGGGCGCGTTTGAACGCGCCGGGATTTCATTCCCGGAGGGCGGCGCCGTCATGGGGCCGGCATTGCCGAAGCTTGCTGACCTTACAAAGACCGGCGCACCGATCCGATATGTGAACGGCACCGATCTTGCTCAATGGGCAGAGCGGCGCGACGGCCAGGCCTCCATGCCGACCTTGATCGCCAAGCTGGTCCGCGCAAGCGGAAGTGCGTCGTTGCATTTCCCTTCTGATGAAGCGGTCCAGTTCGCCGGCTGGGATGGCATCACCCAGGCTGCGATTGCGTCCGAATATGTCCCGGCCGGATCGACGGGATGGGAGATCGGCACGCAACGTGAGGGAATCGCGGGCAAGGCCAACGAGGACTACGCCAAGCGAACCGATGACCCATTGGGTCTTGAGCAGAGCGTTTCCACCTTCATTTTCGTGACGCCACGGCCGTGGCCGAAGAAGGACGAATGGGCTCTTCAGAAACGCGCTGAAGGTATCTGGAAGGACGTCAAAGCATATGACGGCACCGATCTGGTCCACTGGATCGAGCAATACCCTGCGGTAGGCCAATGGCTGGCGAGTGCCCTCGGGAAGCGCCCACCGGGCGTGCGCCAGCTCGAAGAGGTGTGGCAAGAGTGGTCGCTCGCGACACAACGGCCGCTCACCCCGGAACTCGTTCTCAGCGACCGGGACGAAGATAGTGCGACCCTGCTCCGCTGGCTGCGGGAAGGGAATTCGGCGATCGCCTTCCAGAGTGAAAGCTCCGAGGAAGTTGCAGCATTTGCTTACGCCACAATCAGCCAACTCCCCGCCGACATCGCGGAGCATTACTTCGCTCGTTGCGTCGTCGCCTCGAATTCTGATGCCGCCCGCCATCTTGCCAGCAGCCGCACGCCTCTGATCATCGTGATCCTCGAACCCGAGACCGGTGTTGCGGAAGCCATCGCGGCGAAAGGTCACCACGTCCTGGCGGCGTTTGGGCCGACCCCTGGCCTGCAAGGCACCGTGAGGAAGCTGAGCCGGCCTTCACGCGACGGTATCGAGGCAGCCCTGATCGATAGCGGCGTTGCGGAAGATAAAGCAAAGACCTTTGCGCGCGATTCCGCGCGTAGCTTGGCGATCCTTCGCCGACTGATGCCGGGAGTCGCCAGCCGGGTGCCGCAATGGGCCCAGGGCACGATCTCCCGGCCACTGCTCGCCGCGCTGTTGGCCGGCATGTGGGACGAAAGCCATGAAGCCGATAAGGTCATCATGTCTCGGCTATCGGACATGCCCTACGATGCCTTCATCGCCAGCATCGCACCGTATGTCGGCGAGTTCGACAGTCCGCTTCGCAAGGTCGGGCAGACCTGGAAGGTCGCCTCTCCCCGCGACGCCTGGCTGCTTTTGGCGTCCCATTTCACGGTCGCGGATATCGACCGGTTCCGTGCCGCCACGATCGATGTATTAAGCGCCGCTGATCCCCGATACACCTTGAGCCCGGAAGATCGTTGGTATGCGTCGACACGGGGCATTGAGCCGGAATACTCGGCCCTGCTGCGGCATGGTTTGGGGGAAACCCTCATTCTGCTGGCGCTGTTCGGTGATCGCGCCACAATGGCCCCCCTCGCCTCGCAATGTCCCGACACCGTGGTCCGGAAAGTGCTCCGGGGCGCGGACGGACAGCGCTGGTGGTCGCTGTCGCGGGATTTCCAATTGCTTGCCGAAGCCTCGCCCGAGGAATTCCTCTCAGCGGTCGAGGACAGCCTCGACAACGAGAACCCGCCAATCGCGGCGCTGTATAGCTCCGATGAGAGCCCGATATTCGGCAGCGCCGAACATCTCTCGGACCTGTTGTGGGCCCTGGAGTCGCTCGCGTGGTCTCCGCAGCTCCTGCTCCACGTTTCACTGGTGCTGGCGCGGCTGGATCAACTGGATCGCGGCAACAGCCGCTACCTGAACCGGCCGTCCGCCAGCCTACGCACCACGTTCCTGCTCTGGAGCCCGCAGACCAATGCCACCTTCACCCAGCGCCTGAAGGTCCTGGATCGCATCCGCAAGCGTTATCCAAATCCGGCGTGGAAGCTGATGCTGGGCATTCTGCCAACCGGCCACGACTCCTTCTCGCCGGCAGCGTCTACCCGATGGCGCGACTTTTCCACCGATAAGAAGGAAGTCGTCACCTATCAGCTGATCGGTAAAGGTGCCGAAGCCCTTCTTGACCGTCTCCTTGAAGACGTTGGCTCCAACGCGGCGCGCTGGGTCGACCTGCTTGACCGGTGGAGCGATCTTGGCGACAGACGCCGAAAGGCGGCCAAGCAACTGGAGCAGGTCATCCAGGGCAATCTCGCTAAGGAGGATCGCGAGTTGCTGCGCGGCAAGCTGAGGGGCTTGTTGCACCATCAGCGCAGCTTCAGAGACGCCGACTGGGGATTGCCGGAAGAGGACGTCGCAGAACTGCAGGTGATCTATGACGCCCTTGCGCCGCTGGATCCCATCGAAAGCATTGCCTGGCTGTTCGAGACCTCGGTCTCCTTGCCTGACCCAACCGGCGACTGGCAGAAGGACCGGCAACAGCTTCAGTCCGAGCGAGCCGCTGCCGCAGAAAAATTCCTGCGGGATAATGGGGCCGAAAGATTTTTCGACCTGATCGGCGTCGTCCGTGAACCCGGCTATCTGGGACAATCGATCGCGGAATCCGGCCTGTCTGAGGAAACCCGCAAGCAGCTGCTGGTGCGCGCCCTAAAGAGTGAGGACGACAAACATCAAATGTTCGCCCGCGGCATTGTCGCGACCTGGTATGGCAGCGCCGGTCGCGAATGGGCCGAGCACTTGTTCGATCAGGCCCTGCAGGGTGCCTGGGGCGACAAGGCGCTCCTGACGATCCTTCTGGCGCTGCCCTCGACAGGTTGGGTTTGGGCGCTGACCCGACGGGCGGGCGACGTCATCGAGGGTTCGTATTGGAAACGGCTCAACATCTTGTGGAGCAAGGAGGACGATTCCGACCCCGCCTACGCAGTGGAGAAGCTGATCGAGGCGGGCCGCGCCCGCGCCAGCGTCCACTTCATCGGCTACCACCTCCATGACGGCAGAAAGTTCGCGTCTGATTTGCTTGTGAAGGCATTGCTTGAGGCCGTGCGGCAGCCGGTCGAGGGTGAGTTGGAGATGAACGACCGGACGATGTTCCAGCACTACGCCCAGGAGATCTTCAAGCAGTTCGACAAAGCAGATGACGTGTCTACCGAGACGCTCGCGCTACTCGAATGGCAGTACTTGGCCATGTTCGAGCACTCACAGCGTAAGGCTAAGGCGATCATGTCAGAGCTCGCTACAAAGCCTGATCTCTTCGTCCAAATGCTTGCGGCGATCTATAAGCCTAGTGAGGATAGCGGCGTGGTCGATCAACCCGTCGAAAATGAGCAGCACGCCCGTAATATCGCGGACCAGGCTTACCGGCTGCTACGGCTGTGGGACGTGATTCCAGGGACGGAGGCCGACGGTACGATCGATGGCGCCAAGCTCGAAGCCTGGATCAAGGAGGCACGCAAGCTTGCCCACGCCAAGGGCCGGGGTCTGGTTGCAGACCAGAAGATCGGCGAGCTGCTGTCGGCCTCGAAGGTTGACGCGGACGGTATCTGGCCTGCCGTCCCGGTCCGGGACGTGATCGAGGCGATCCGCAGCCGCGACCTGGAAATTGGAATGGCGATCGGAAAGTTCAATCGCCGCGGGGTCACTATGCGGGCGTATGGAGACGGCGGCAATCAGGAGCGGCAGTTGGCGAAACAATTCCGGGATTGGTCTAAGGAAACGGCTTTTGATTGGCCCCGCACCTCGGGGATTCTCGAAAACCTCGCCAAGGACTATGACCGTCAGGCGAAGGCTCACGATGACGATGCCGAACGCAAGGATTGGCGGTAACGGGGATGCGTTTTCTCTCGTCGGTCATCGGTGGTTCCTCGGTTGCGTTGGCGTGTCGCAACCCGATCCTACCGGAGAACTGCCGGTGACCACCGCAAGGCCGCCCGCCCGCTACGGCGCTATTTGAGGCGCGCGTGCGGGCGGCTTTGCTCTACCGAGCTACACCATCACTGGGGACACGACCGGGCAGGGCGCGCGTTCTCGAAAAACCAGAAGAATGGGCCGCCAGCGAATGATACCGGGGGGAATAGAACGTCGTCCAGGATCGACTCGTTGTCCTTCACCCAGCTTAAGGCAGCGTCCCCCATCCCTTGGGCCATCGCGCGCGGCGGCGCAGTGTCCAGCGTATCGGGCGGCCCTCGTGCTTGCGCCACCTTGCCGCCCCGAAGCAGATGTGCGGCGTTCTCGAACCGCAGGCACTCATCGAAGGACCAAGGGTAGCGCGGCTAACCGACGCGACGGGAACTGGTCCGTGACGCTTTCCGCCAGAATGCGCCGTGCCTGACGCAAAGAGCGCGAATGGAACTCCAAGGTCCGAACTCAGGTCGCACACAAACAGCTGGGCTTCTGTCGTTGTGACCTGCCTCGGGCGGACTGCACCGTGCACACGCGGCGCGCGGCAAGACTTTTGGGCGCGCAAAAGAACGATCCCCCTGCCGGCGGGTTCTTACTGCACTACTAAAGGCCCGCGACGGCTATTTCGTCACCGCACTGTAATAGGCGAGCCTCACACGAAATATGCACGCGAGAAGGCACACGTGATTCCTTCGGCCGAAGATATGGTCCAGCGGACCGCCAGAGTATTCAAAGCCATGGCTGTTCAAAGCTTTAGGGACAGTTTGCAGTCCAGCGCGCTGTTCAGCCACCCTTAAGTCGAGGTATGAGAATTACGTTGACGCCCCACGGATTGTTAGGGGTCACCTCCCTTATCCCTGCAGCCAACTGCGCCATGTAGGGATGACCGTGGATGTAAAAATTTGTCGTCGGCCGGAACGGCTTCGGGAAGGCGTCCACTCTATTCAGCTCACCGAGCACGACGTCCGGAGCCGGTTGGGGACCGTGATTCCAGCCCGACCCTACGATGCGCGTGAAGTCATCATCTATTCTCCTCGCCCGCACATCGAACGCTGGACGTGACAAATGTCGCGGCGGGTCCAAATGGCTCGCACCGCCGGCCAATTTCCCCTCGACCTTTCGAGCAGCAAGGCTCCCTACATCCCTCGGGCCCTGTCCCGCGAGTTTCTCGGTCTGAATTTTCTCCAACTCGTCAATAAAGTGCGTCGACCATTTCTGGATGGGATACGCTCGAAGCTTCTCCATCATCCTTTTCCATCGAGAGCTGCGCTCTTCGGGCACCATCGAAATTGCGGCCGAAATCTTGTCTGCTATGTCATCGATGTCGTTGGGATCGACGAGCAGCGCCGCGTCGAGTTCCTTGGCCGCGCCGGCAAATTTCGACAAAACCAGCACGCCGGGATCGCTGCAGTCTTGCGCGGCGACATATTCTTTCGCCACGAGATTCATCCCGTCACGCAACGGTGTTACCACGCCGACACGTGCGGCACGGTAGAGACCGGCGAGCACGGCCTGGCTCTGAGGCTTCGTTTCGTGACGGATCGGCTTCCAGCCGGCCGCACCATGACGGGCGTTGACATCGTCGACAAGAGCCTCCACCTCGCTCTGATAATCTCTGTAGCTCTTGATGCTGGATCGTGAGGAGGTAGCGATCTGCAAAAGCGAGATGCTGCGCGGCTCCTTTTTCAAAAGGCGATCGAAGGCCAGAATGCGATTGTCAAGCCCCTTGGTGTAGTCGAGCCGGTCAACGCCGATGGCAAGCTTCTCACGATCGAGACCTTCCAATAGCGACGAAACATCGGCATTCGAAACTGCGTCTGCGGCGGATTGTGCAAAATTGTCTGTATCTATGCCGATCGGAAACACTTGGCACCGGGTTGCACCGCCATTGCGCGAGATCACAAGTCCGTCTGCGTTCGATGTGAGCCCGAGATCGACACGGACACAGGCAAGGAAATTCTGCCTGTCCTCGTTGGTCTGAAAGCCGACCAAATCATACGCAAGCATCGATTCGGTCAATTCGCGATGATGCGGCACCAACTGCACATGGGGCGCCGGCCATGGCGTGTGCAGGAAGAAACCGATCGGCTGGTCGACGCCCCGATTACGCAGCTCAGCACCGAGCGTGAGGAAATGATAATCATGCACCCAGAACGCGTCCCGGTCCCCATAGTTGAGCAGCGCGTCCGCCATGCGGGCGTTGATTTCACGGTAGCAGCTATAATCGCCTTCCGAGGACGAGATCCGGTCTGTTAGCGAATGTAGTGCCGGCCATAGTTCCGAATTGGCAAAGCCCTCATAATGGCGGCGATACTGCTCGGCAGGCAGATTCACCCTCACGAGCGTGCCTCCGCCGAACGCCATCACAGACGGATCAGCCTCCAGCGGGCGCGAGGGCCCTACCCAAACTGCTCCTGATGGTTTCACCACAGGGACCAGCGCCGCCTCAAGCCCGCCTGTCTTGGGTTCATCGACGTCGCTGCTGGCAACACGGTTCGACACGACGACGAGATTCACAAGTCATCCTTTCCCGTCTGATGTGCCGTTTAGCCGGACGTTCGATCAGTTTGCCACGCTTGATCGCCGAAGATTTGCGGCCTGAAACCCGACCGGACTGGGACGATTTCACGCGCGCTTCGTCGGCTGTTACTAAACACTGCGACCCGCCTCGAATAACGGGCGAGCCACGCAGGCCCTCGCTGACCTACAAGACAAGTGTGGTCATTCCGGCGCCCAGTGCACGACAGCTTCGTCTCGCGAGGCCAGCTTTCCCAAGGCCAACGAAGCACCGGTATTTCTGCAGACGGAACCGCTTGTACTCTTCGGCGAGCCGCACCCCCTACGTGGTCTTCTATCAGGCCGCTCGAGCGGCCTGCGAGCCGATGATCCCCCAGGAGCAAATCGCGGCTGCCTCTCGATCAAACCGTTGCGGTGCGGAGCGCCCATTTACGTAACGCCGAGCCGAATTGCTGCCTACCTAACTTGGTATGTGACACAGAGACGCGCTCGCATGGTGGGACCGAAAGTCCGTCACGCTCGAGAGATATAGATAAAAGCGAATTCGTCTCGGCAGGTTTCATGCCCATTTTGGTAAAGCCACGCACATTGAGTCTGTTGACCAAATGCGAGCGTCGCCCTCCCGGGGCCAGCCTCATCATTTCGGTCTTCGCGATGTTCGACCTCGCCAACCCGGACGCCGATCGTCTGCAGGGCGAGCAGGAGCTTTGGGTGATGGCCGCCAAGGAGCTCCCGCCCGGCGCCCCTCTCGATATCGGCATGCCCAAGCCGCAAGCGGAGGTGCTCATCGGCGGACATGCGGCGGCGCCTGACGGACGGCTAACCGAGCGCATGATGTTGGGCTTTGCGCTCGGACCGATCCAGAAGCATCTTCTGGTGACTGGCGACCGCTATTGGCAGATGACCGGCTCCGGCTGGCGACCGACAGCAGTACAACCGTTCCGGCAAATGCCGCTAACGCGGCAACGCGCCTTCGGTGGGTCTGGCTACGCGGCGAACCGGGTCGGCGCCGGCCACGAGGCTCTCCGCCGCAGCATGGCCGGCGAACTGGTGGCCCTGCCCAACGTAGAAGACCCCGAGCACGCGATTCAATTCATCGACACGATCGCACCGCCAGCAGTCTTCGGACCAATCGCGATTGATGATAAGGAACGCCTGCAATACGCAGGATCCTATGACACCGCGTGGCTGCGATCAGTTGCTCCCGCTCTGGCGACCGATGCCGCTCCGCGGTTGTTTCTGTTCGCTCCGCCAGACCAGCGCCTGAGCGGCTTCATCAGCGGCGGAGAACCTTACGCGCTGCAGAACTTCTGCGCCGCGCATCCATTGATCGAAGGCCACCTGCCGACCTTTCGGGTGCGCTGCTTCATCGGCTGGAGCGATGCGACACGTGGCGTCACGGAACTGCAGACACGCATCGATACCCTTTGGCTGTTCGCGGGAGCCCGCCACGGCGTCATGATCTACCGCACCGCGATTGCCGTACAGGAATTGGACGGCAGAGACGTGGGCGACATTATGATCGCTTACGAGCAACAACGCGAGCCTCCGCGGCCGTTCGACCATTATCTGAATGTCCGGCAGCTGCGGCTCGACCCGGCGAGCGCCGCACGCTATGCCTTTTCGGAACATCAACTTGCTCCCGAAACTTCGGCTGCCGAACGCGCAAGCCGCGCAGCGCGGCGTCGCCATTTGGCCGAACAGCGTGCAGCACGGCAGCAGGCATCGATGCGCTGGGCGCTCGATCAGGAGTTCGCGCGCATTGAGTTTCCGTCTTCGCTACGCCCGACGATCGAGATACCGCCGATCGAACCATCAGTCATTCCGGAATTGTTGCCGGAGGAACTCGAGAGCGGCGAGATCGATTTGGCCGAGATCCTCGACGCGTTGGAGACGGTCCAGGCCAAGGCAGAATCCGATGTAGACAAGCTTGACGCCCAATATCAACCGATACGTGCCACCTATGAAAAGATTTCCGATGGAACCGCCACATCGAGCGATATCGACGCGTTGCTTGCCGCGATCTCTTCCACGGACGCTGCGCAGTCGATGGCCACAAGCTTTGAGCAGGCTCCGCCGCTCCATGCGCCATCGGACGCTGATCGGGCCCTCACCGGCGATATCGAAGACAAGCTCGCGCGGGCGAAACACTGGCGTGGCGAAATCCTTGCCGCGGCACCGCAACCGCTCGACGAGCAGAACCAATTCGAACTTGCACATGCTCGTTTCTTTAACCTGGCAGCTGGACGACCGCTCGAACCGATACGCAACGCGATATCGGATAACTCGTTTTCACTTCCCGATATTGCGGCGCTGGTCCTGCCGGAAGAAGCCCGGAGCGTCACACCCGAGACGCCGCCGCGCCCGACCATTGACGAGATAATGACGCAGATTGAGGCCTCTGGGACACCGCCTGACGCCGCCGAACAGGCGCGTAAGGCGCTTGCCGACGCTGAAGCGGGGCTCAAAAGGGCCGTTCCTGCGTTACCGTCCGATGACCGCGCGCCGTTCGAGGCCTTAAGTGCGCCGCATCCAACGGCAGCTGATGAGCCCGAAGCAGGGATCGCCGCGGCGACGACCAAATCTACGAAAGCATTGACTGTCCTGCGGACCGAGATCGACAAAGCGGAAGGACAGTTGGCTGCCGGCATGGCCGCGGCAAGGCTCGCCTCACCGAAGCCGCTCAAGCCTGAAACGACGCTGGCACCAGCCGTCGCACGCGCGCTGGGCGATCTGGTGGAAGAGGAATGCCAGCGCGGTGGCACGGTTGCAGGTCGGGATCTCGCCGGCGCCGACCTCTCCTGGCGGAGATTCGCGAATGCGGACTTCTCCGGCGCCTTCCTTGAACGTGCGAAGCTGAACGGGACAAACCTGGCCGGTGCAAAACTGATGAAGGCCGCACTGACCGGCGCGACGCTCATCAATGCTGATTTAAGCGCGACCGATCTTACCGAAGCCAATCTCGGTGAAGCCGACTGCCGCGGAACGCGTTTCGCTGGCAGCCAACTTGTGCGCACCAATCTTCTCGGTGCGCGCATGGTGGGCGCATGCTTCGACCACGCGCGCCTTGGCGAGCTCCAGGTTTTGCGGGTACCAATGATCGGGGCAACCTTCCGCGGTGCGCAAATACATCAATGCGCCTTCATCAAAGTCGCCCTCGATAACAGCGTTTGGGGGAACGCCATTCTTGAGCGCGGACAATTCATGGATTTATCGTTATCTGGTGCGAGCTTCGTTGGCGCGCGACTTGAGCAAACCTGCTTTCTCAAGGTGGCGGCGCGCCAACTCGATCTCTCGAACTCGCAATTTGACCAAGTCAGCTTCATCGGCGACGTCGACCTGCGTGATGCACGTTTCGGCCGCAGCAGTGCCGAGGCGCTCTCCTTTCAGGCGGCCAACCTCAGCGGCGCCGACTTCACCCTGGCCCGACTAAACGGTGTTTACTTCGGCAAGTCCACGCTGGCGCGCGCTACCTTCCGAATGACATCGCTGAAACGCGCGGTCTTCACCGGCAACGATCTGCGGGGCGCCGACTTCTATGCCGCCAACCTGCTCGAGGCACATCTCAATCAGGCCGACCTCACCGGCGCCAGCCTACGCCATGCAAATCTCTATGGCGCCGACCTGATGGATGCCTCCTTGGTCGCGACCGATTTGAGCAACGCAAATATTGACCGCACCGTCCTGATGGTCACGCGCAATGTCAATTGATCTCATATTGCAGTCGATCGCCCATAAGCTCCCCGTACGCGAAGCCAGTCTAGATGGCCAGACGCTATCCGGGCTGAGCCTGACGGATGGCGTTGTGCTGAGCTCTTCCTTTCGCAACAGCCACTTCACGCGTGCCCACGTTACTGGCATGACGTTTCAGGATTGCGACTTCAGCGAAGCTTCCTTCGCCGACGCTTGCTTTGAAAGATGCATATTCGCGGGTTGCCGCGCTGGTGGCTCCGACTGGCGGCGGACGCGCTTCACCCAATCGACGTTGATGTCGTCGGATTTCAGGCATAGCGACTTCACCGAGACGCGGTTCAGCCAGACGACAGCGATGCGCTGCACGTTGGCCCATACCCTCTTGCGCAGGGCCACCCTATCTCAAAGCGCTCTCATGGATTGCGAGCTCACCGGCCTCGTGCTCGACAATGCCAGGCTCACGAACGCAGCCATAACGCAGGCCGATTTGCGTAGCGCGCAGCTTACGGGACTGCGTTGCGACACGATCCTTTTCTCCGAATGTGATCTGTCGGAGCGGGATCTCTCCGGGCTGACGCTTGCGCGAGCGAACCTGAGCGGTGCCAAGCTGAACGGCACAAACCTGTCCGGAGCCGACCTCTCCGGTTCGGTATTGGTGGGTGCGAGCCTCGTGGGTGCTGATCTCTCCCGTGCCACCGCTCCGAACACAGTGTTTGTGCGGGCTAACCTCCGAGCAGCAAGGTTGCGCAACGCCGATTTGACGCAATGCATCTTCGAAGAGGCGCGCCTCGACGGCTGCGATCTTTCGGGGACAAAATTGGGGACGTCCGTTTTCACACGTGCATCGGCCACGTCTGCCGTGTTTTCCCGCGCCGACATGTCCTACGCGCTGATGCACCACGCCAAGGTTGATGGCAGCGACTTTTCCGGCTCGCGATTTCTGCGCACTGACCTTCACTGCGCGTCGGCCAAAGGCACTCTGTTCACGACCGGGCGTGGGGGTACCCTGCAAACCGTGCCGGAACGCGCCGTCGCCGAACTCTACGATGCAAGCCGGGTCATCCCTCTCAACGGAGCAGGTTAGACATATGACTTTTGTCAATTCAAGTGGCCCGATGTCGGCGGCGGATCTCGCGTTTCCTGACGTCTGCAACACGCCATCTGGTCCCGCCGTCGTGCCTGCCGCCTACCCAAACCTCACTCTGAACACGACGGCTATTCCGACGCAGTCCCGGTGCCTGATCATGTGTATGCCTGCACACAACATGACGACCGAGCGCGCGACATCGATGGGTGACAACGCAGGTGTGGCCCTCGGCGTCATCTCTGGTCTTGTCATGGGCCCTGGCCGTGCCAAGGCGGGATCCGACAATTTGTCAATCGGCGGATCACCGGCAACCAAAATGGGGATGCCCACCAAGCAGAATGGTGCCAACCCGAACGCGTTCGGACTTTCGATATCGCCCTCTCAAACCCGCTTGACGGCGCTGCGCTAAGGTGCCGACAGCCATACGATTGGGGAAGCCCGCTATGCCAAATGCCTATATGCGACTGGTCGTTCCAGGATCCCTGACATCTCCCCTGACCGAGTCAACTTATCTGCGCCTCGGCTCTTATTCAGACGAAGAAGCAAAACTCGTCACCGGTCTCACGACGACCATTAGCGAAAGTCCACACGAGAGCGACAACGCCGGCTTGCTTGCCTTCACCAATAACGACTTCCAGGCAAATGTCGAAGGCGCTGCACTGCTCAAAATCGGTCGAGGTCAGACCACTGAGGTCACGAACGGCAACTCCCAACATCAGGTCTCGAAAGGTACCTATGAGATTTCCGCCGAGAATGGTGTGTCAATCAGTGCTGGCGCTAATGGTACGCCTGCGGACATCACTCTGACGGCCTCCAACCGCGTCAAGCTAATCAACAACGGCCACAAAACGGAAACGACAGTTGGCAACTCGGAAAAGCAGACGATGGGCGACACCAAGGAATTCTTCCAGGGGACCAAATACACCTGCATGAGAGGCGCAGCTACCACGCTGACGATGGCACGGAACGTATGCATGTTCTTTGGAGAATCGTTCACCTTCAAGGTCTCCAGAGAATGTTCATTCAATCTGAGCGACCTGAGCTCTATCACGATCGGCAACAAACTCGACATTGTCGAAGGAAACGACATCAAGCAAGTGATCGGCAATTCGGCCAAGTGTGTTTTCGGACCTAACTTCAAGTCGGCTGATAGCGATACCAAAATTCTCAGCAAAAGCGATTTCAAGCTCGCGCCTGTCGACGACTTGAAGGTGGTCGGCCGCGACGGAAAGGTCTGCAAGACCAGCGTTTCGGTCACGGAAGATGAATCGTGGCGGGGAAAGTCAAGCATGGAACAGTACGAACTTGTGTCCCGAGCAGCCGAGATCCTGTCCAGCACCGGCAATGAGGAAGTCATACAAAAGAAGTTGATAAATTTCATGTAGGTAGCTGGAGAGCAAGAATGACGATCACGATCCGCGCCACAGATGTCGACAGCTTCGCGATGGCCGAGCGCTTGCTTGAACCCGGACATCACACAGCTCGTATCGTGTCAGTCAGCGACGATGGCGCTGCGGCGGAGGTTGAACTCGGCGGCGCTCGTCACAGGGCGACGGTGGCTGTTGGCTGCGTGGTCCGGCCCATACTACAGGACATAGTGCTGCTCTTCACTAACATGGAGCAGTCCTTCGTCGTGACCGTGCTCGAGCGAGCGGCTTCCAATGGTGTCATGATCGGCCCACCCGCGGGTCGCAATATGTCGATCGAGGGCGAAACCATCACCATCGCTGCGCGCCAGCGCATTTCCTTGCGCGCCGATAGTATTGATCTGCGGGCTAAGCTGTTTGCCGTGCTCGCGAACAAAGGAACCTGGATCGGCAAGCTCTACACGTTGATCGCGGACCACGTCAGATGCTCGGCGCGTATCCAGGAAGCAAGCGCCGAGTCGCTTACGATAAAAGCGGTCGCGCGCGTCGCGGTGATCGAGCGGATCGACTCATTGCAGACCGAGACCCAGGCCATTAGGGTCACCGGCATTGCTTCCGAGATGGCCCACAGCAAGGTCATCGCGGTGAGCGAGGATCTCCGCCTTGACGGCAAACGCGTCACGGTTGCGTAGCGCATGCTATACACTGGCATGCCGGCTCCTCCGACCCGGCAAGACCGGGTTAGAACGGCCCAAGAGTTCATTGCGGCCGGCCGCCTCGAGGAAGCGGAGGCACTACTGGACGGGGTCGTCGCCACGGGCGATCCCGATACCCTCAATGCAAGGGCTGCTTTGGCGCTTGCGCGGCGACGGACCGAGTTCGCGTTCGAGATGCTAGCGGAAGCGGCGACCATCTACCCCGAACACGCGGGCCTCACCACCAATCTCGGCATCGCCCACGAATTGCTCGGACGCACTGAGGAGGCGATGGTCTGCCTCGAACGCGCAGCCGCTCTCGCCCCGCACAACGATGAGATCAAGCTCGCGCTTGCTCATGCCCTGCTCGGCTGTGGCAAGGTTAGGGAAGCCCGCGCGATGACGGAGATCGTTGTCCAACACGAGCCTGGGAATGCGCGGGCCCTCCTCCAGCTCGGCGCCATCGAGTTCGCCCTGGGCCACAGTTCGTCGGCTGAGGCCGTCCTGCTTCGTGCGCTTGAGATTGCTCCGGACGACCCCGATGCGCTCGGCAACTTGTCGGTACTCATGTTCGAACGCGGCCGCCTCGACGAGGCGCTCAGCCTAGCCGAACGCGCACATTTGCGTGCCCCTCTCGATACAGGCAGGCTCCTGCATCTGACTTATTGCCGCGCCGCAACTGGGCTATGGCCGCAAGCAGAGGCCACTTGCAAGAAGTTGCTCGCCTATGCGCCGGCTCATGTTGGCGCCCGCGAAATCTTGGCCCGCGTTACGATTGCCATGGGTGAGGTGGACCGAGGCATTGCGCAACTGACGCAATTCGTTCGCACTCGCAAATCGGATCCTTCCGCCGCGCTTGCCCTAGCACGTGTCCTGCAGTTCGTTGGCCGCTTCGATGAAGCTCTCAACCTTGTTAGCCACGTCGTGCACACACGCCCTGAGAATGAAGCAGCGACGGCTCTACTGACGACGCTTGAACTGACGATCGGTCGCTTCCCAACGCCCGAGCCGATCGCCTCGGCGCTTGTAACGCGGATAGCCGTACCGCCGACGACGAGCGCCCTCGAATTCGTGGCGCTCGTTCGTCTCTTGCGTCGGCTGGCGAGCCAGCAGGACGTGCATGTGGTCGCGGAGCCACGTTATCAAGCTCTTCTTACCAGTTTTGCTGAGCAGGTCATTTCCAACGAGCTGACGTCCGAGCCCTCAGCTATGCCGCTGCAATCATTGTTGCGCGTTCTGCCGGTCGATGCCAGCAACATTGCCGATGGGATTCCCTACCTGCGCCCTGAGGCCGAGCTATCCGCCAAATGGCGTGATGCCCTGGCTGTGTTCGCAAGGCCTTTGGTAGGCATCGTGTGGGAGAGTGGGGCTCTCGGCCTATCGATGGAACAGGTCGCCGCCGTGATCCCTCACGGCGTCACGCCGGTCAGTTTGGTGACCGAGGCGCAACGGCACGACATGAAGCGATGGAGTCTTCCGATCGATGCTGGGGTGCATATCGAGTGTCCAGCCGAATTGATCGCAGCGATCGTCAATCTCGACGCCGTGGTCGGGCCCGACAGCTTCGCCGTCCATATCGCCGGAGCGCTCGGCGTTCCCGGCGTGGTCTTCGTGCCGCGCGGCTATCCCTGGTATTGGGCTCAGGCAGATGGCAAACCACTGTGGTACCCATCGTTCGAAGTCGTCGTGCAGGAGCGACTAGGTGACTGGGCTGGGGCAATCAATGAAGGCCGGCGTCGGCTTGAGGCACGGCTGCGCGCGTCAACGAGTGATTGAGTAGCGTGCTCTCACGACCACATTTGGAAGGTTGCGGTATCTTCGAGGCTGAGGATCGTGAAGTCCGCTCGACCGGATTGACGATTGGACTTTCCGGTCGAGGTCGACAACACAGATCTGCCTGATGCGCGCCACCGGACCGATCACTTGACTCGCACATAACACGCGCGTCGCGGACGCATCCTTCCGTCAGGTTGCCGACGGCGACTACAAAAGACAGAATTTGCGAATGTAGCGTCGCCTGATCGCGCTCGACAGTATCAACTCAAACATGATCTGCCAGTCGACGCATTGCCATTGCGGAAGCGCGGATACGCGCGCTCTCACTGAACCTTCCGTCTCTGGCGCGGGCAGACTTACCGCCCATGAGAACGTCTCTATCTGGGAGTCACCGGTCCGGCTTGATCTCGCCAGACTCGGAGGAGAATTTGATGACCCCTTAGCAATATCAACCGGGTCGACGGGCCGCAGATGTCGCGCAGACGTTCCACATCTTACTGCAACTGCTCGGCCGCGGTTCTTGATCGCCATCGTCGGTGATCAACACACACGGTGACGGCTATCGGCTTGGAGAAGAGCCGCGCCCGCCCATTTGCTCGTCGGAGAAGAAGACGGTACTGATGAACCACAGAACAAGACCATCGAGGCTCGGGAATGACTTGTGAAACTCCCGAACGAGGCTACCGGCAGGGTTCAACCGCGCGGCC
Source organism: Bradyrhizobium sp. B120 (assembly GCF_049075665.1). Taxonomy (NCBI): domain Bacteria; kingdom Pseudomonadati; phylum Pseudomonadota; class Alphaproteobacteria; order Hyphomicrobiales; family Nitrobacteraceae; genus Bradyrhizobium; species Bradyrhizobium sp. B120. Next base: position 6,166,742 of record NZ_CP185242.1, read on the forward strand.
CAAAAGGGCAAAGCCTTGACACACAGCCGCAGACATCCGCCGCCGACGATCCGACGAATCTCGAGGCTGCTGACCAATCGTCGCAGACCAGATCCTTGAGGCCTGGGCGGCTGAAGAGGGGCAAGGCGAACATGAGAATCGGCAAGAGGCGGTAAGGCGAACGCGAGCTTGGGGAGAAACAGCGCCCCATGAGCCGCAGTGGCCGGATCTTTCATTGCTGTCCCTGACCACCTTGTCCGCCGCCTTCCCGGCCGGGCTCCGGCACCTGAATGTTGACGGCAATCAGCTGACGAGCGTGCCCGATATGCTTCCGAGCGGTCTCCAAAGCCTCCACGCCAGAAACAATTGGCTAGCCAACCTGCCGACCAGTCTCCCGGCCCGCCTCGAATGCCTCCGCGCCGGCGGCAACCGGCTGACGAGCCTGCCTGAAACCCTGCCGGTCGGGCTCCAGCGCCTGTACGTCCCAAACAATCAGCTGACCAGCCTGCCCGCAACGCTTCCAGCCGGGCTCACGCTGCTCAGCGCCAGCAGGAACCGGCTGGCCAGCCCGAGACCCTCCCGGCCGGGCTCCGTCAACTGCAGTCGACGACAATCGGTTGACGAGCTTGCCCGAGGCCCCTGCTAACGCAGCTCGGCCCTGGGTGCCTCGTTGATTTGGATGATAATCCGCTGCCTAAGCGGGTGAGGACCAACCTGACGGCGGTCGTGAAGGCCGAGGGATATGCTGGTATAGCGCGACAATCTGGGTGGGAAGCACTTCCATCCTGATTGCCGCGCGGCATGCTGGCCCGAACGTGTTCTTCTCGGATCCCGACAAAGCAGCACAAGATCAGGCGCGGCCTCTGGCCGACGCTGTTGCGGACTGGATCGGAGAGCTGGACGGGGCGGACATCTGGCAGGGCTTCGCTGGCGAGCCGGGAGCCGAGGAATATTCACGCTTCCTCGACAAGCTGCGGGGCACTGTGAACTACGGCAACGACGCATTCCGGCAAATGGTGGTCGAGGACCTGCGGCAGGCGGCGGTGAAGCCGACATTGCGCGAGCAGTACTTCCATGCAGCCGTCGCAGCGAACGAGAGCTGCGAGGATCGCATCAGGTTGAACTGGAATGGCATGCAAACCGCACGCGCGAACGCTGATGTTCTAGATGGAGCCTATGATGAGCATCTCGACAAACTCCTTCAGCTGGGCCGCATTATGTTCCGCTTGGCCGCGCTGGAGGGGATCGCACGCGAGAAGATCAGCTCGCTCCCTCTCGTCGACGAGATCGAGGTCTATCTCGCTTATCAGACTAAGCTGCACGAGCCGCTGGAGCTGGATCACATCGCGCCGGACAATAGGTTCGTCGGGGTCTCCTACGTCACCGACGACGACCTTGCCGCGGCTAAGACGTCCGTGCGCAATCACGAGGCAGCGGAGTTCGCCGACTATCTGGCGACCCGCTGGCAGCCCTGGGAGACGCTTGTGAGCCGCATCGCCCCCGAAGCCTATGCCGCGATGGAGGGCCGGACGGGCGAGGAGTTTGAGAGCCGACTGACGAAACGGCTCGCGGATCATCACCTGACCGGCGACGACGAGCAGGCCCTCCGAGCCCAGATCCGCAATGAAATTGCCCGCGAGATCAAGGGCGCGCTTATGCAGAGGGTGCTCACAGAGCACGGCCTCGAAGAGTTGCTCCCACCTAGCAGCTCCGCCACAACGTGAGTGGCGGTAGGTTTGACCCGCCATCCCGCGTAAAGTTCAATCAGGCGTCTCGCAAGACTCCATAATCGGGCCGTTGCTGAATGCGCGCAGCCTCTCTACTGCAGATCACCAACCCGTCGCGACGTTGGAGAACCGACGAACCCCGCCGTCGCTCAGACGTTTCATCTAGATGACCGAGAGCAGCGGACTGTGACACAGCCCTTAAAGCGGATGGCAGGACAGCCCGTGTACATGGAGGTCGAGCGACCACGTTCAGCGCAGTCGATCACTGCGCCCTTCTGGGTGACTACAACACCGTCATGGCCAACTGCTGGCTTTTAGAGCACGACCGACATCGTCTTTGAAATGGCGACATGCGGTCGCATCCCGGCCTACCTTATCATCCCCTCGAACCTAGCCGCCTTTCTTCATCCTATTGGATTCGACGTCCAGCCTCGGGAGACATGCGTGCAGTGAGATCGGACTCAATCCACAACTCTTGTTCCGGCTCAGACCGCCTCGAGAGCGTAGCTCGCCAATCCACGAGACCTCTTGCGGCGTCAGCTCTGGTTGGAGAGATACCTGCCGCCGTAGTACTCTTCTCGCGCGGCCTTCCGACACCCCCTCGTAGAACGCATCCGCGTCTTCGATGGTGTAACCAGCGCCGGCGAAGCAGCCTCGTGCCACCTCGTGGAGCGTATGCCGTATTGAACTCGTATCGTCGTTTACGGCGTTAAGACCCGCGACGATAACTATAACCATCTCCTTTGAGAGGCGTGGCTGGCCACTCATCAACGCCAGTTCAGTCCCGAACGCCGTCAAGGCTGGTTGTTTCCAACTCACATCTCTTAGCATCAATCATGCGCATGATGCTGGATCAACAGTATGATTCCGACGCCCTATTCCCGCGCGATATTTCGGTCCGAACACGACCGACTTGATGCACAGCGAGATCCTAAAGCCATTACATGAATCGGCGTATCTTTGCTGTGTGTCTACGTAGTGCATCGAACAATTTCGTCGGAACAGCACCGTGAGGCCGGCTTGCTCACACCACCTGGTCTCACCGCTCTCATCAGCAATGGCAGCCAATGCTCGAATCGATATAACATTCTGTCGAGTAAAGCCGGGCCGACCTACCTACTCTTCGCAGTGTCTACAAGTTGCCACAAAGCAGACCCGGCATCGCCACCTCCGAGTCCAGCGACCCTATCGGAGTACGCGCGATATATCCGCCATTGTCCGATCTGATACTGGGATCAAGTCGCTGTCTTTGGCTTGGCGGGGAGCATAGCGTTTCGTTGGTGCGGCAAAACGGCGACAGCGCGAACGTGTCGGCGTTGTCACCATTTATCCTCGCCGCTGGTGCTGCAGGGACCATGCTCCCATTTCACTTCTTTGTAGGTGAACGACCAGTCTTCCATGTTCTGAAAGAAGCTGTTCTGCGGATTGATCGTCAGCGGCACATGCGCCTTGCCTTCGACTAACGTCGCGTTCTTCCAGCTTATCTTGAAGAAGTTCTGCGGCTGCGGCATGCCCCCAGGGTCGGGGCGGTAGAACTCGCAAACCAGATCTTCGAGCACCTCGTTAGTAGCCAACGCCTGCCATAACAGCGGCGAGGCTCGATCGAAGTACTTCGTGAAGCTCACCGGCTTGTGGTTGCGAGGGCCCGTGGCGACACCGCTCGCGGGATCGCAAGGAACGCTGATGGCGCTGGTGAAGGCGACAACGGTGATCTTCCCTTGCTTATCCGAGTCACCTTTGGCGACCTGCCCGATGCTGTCCGGCGTGGATGCATCCTTGGAGATGTCGCCCTGCTTCTTTCCCTTGATTTTCAAGTAGATTTCAAGTGACACTTTCGGCTCCTATTTCCTGACATACGCCGGCACACACCGGCACGATGGATATCGCAACATCCATGCCAAGAGTCGTGGGCATCCGATACCCAATATTGCGAGCCTTCCCGATCTGACGGCACAGCACTACGCGGTTTTCCTGACACCGACACCATCAAGCGACGGCGTTGTCGCCATCGTGACAGTGATCTGTCACGGCGTAGCTGGGCCGACCCATTCCAATTGACACTTGATATCGAGAAATGCACGCGTGGCAAGGTCGAGGACAGCCTGCCCCGTCACACGGTAACCCATGCCGTTATCGACAACGGCGTTGCCCTGCAGCGCGTAAACGAGCACCGCGCAAGGACCGCGCTGTTCCTGCCCGAGACAGTGCGTCGACAATTTGAGGCACACTTCTCGTCCGTCGCGAAGCCGTTGCGACCAAATGCCATCCGCCGACGGCGGCGGTATGTTTATCGATGCGCTCGGCAAGATGGTCGCGCGTGCCGTACTGGCCACCGCTTCCAATAGCGGGTCGATCTCGTGTGCCGCTGGACACCAGAGGGTCATAATGCGCCACGAGGAGAAGAAATCACGAAGATCCGTCGAAAATCTCGATCGAGGCGCCGGATTGCGACTTGAGGCGATTGGACAAGTGCGTCTCCGATGTCACTCCTCCCTTCATATCAGGGTTGTGGACCCCCCCGACCACGACCGGTTGGTCAATGTCGGCGTTCATGTAACTAACTATGACTTCCGTGCCTGGCACCAACGGACAATGCAAGCCGGTTTGATTCGGACCTACATAAGGTTCGAGCTTGCGCACGTAGTCGCTACAACGGCCCTCGGCCGGTTCGTCGGCGAATGTCAACCGCAGCATGTAGCGGCCCTGGTCGTCAATCTCGGCCCGCCCGTTCCAGGCTTCTCCATCGACTGTGGCGGTGTGGAGGCCGACGCCCAGGGGCACAGGTGTCATCGCAACTGGTCGATAAGGCACGTCCGAGCGGATGCAATGGACCATGTTCTCGTAGGCTCGTCCATCCTGCCCGGATCCACCGAATGCGCGCGGCGCCGGGCGATAGGCCGAGTGATCCGCGGCGACGACGAGATATTCACCATCAAAACGCGGATGGCCCTCCAGTTTGAAAATGACGCCAGCGCGCAGTTCCGGTGCGTCGCTTTGGGCGATGTACATTGTCTGGCCGGCGCAGATCTGCTCGGCGCGGATCCGGGCCAGCGCGGTCGCTTCTGCTTCGTTCGCAAAATGCCCGCCGAAGCGCGAGGCTTTGCCCAAGAAACCGCTGCCTTGCCCGACCTGCTCATCGGCGGACACGACCCGAAGCACCGTTTCGTTATAATCGCGGAACGCGATCGTCTTTGTCGAGAGCACCTGGCGCTGCCGGAGCGACCGAACGGCGGCTTCGTCGACGCCTCGCGGTCGCTTGCGCTCGTGCTGGCGCGCATAAAGAAGCGTCGACTTGGCGCCGAACTTGACGTTGGGGAACGCCACATTTTTGTCGCCGAAGACGAGCGTTTCACCGTCGTCTTCTTGCTTGAAGAAATAGAAAATTCCATTCCGTTCGCAAAGGCGGGAAATGAAAGCCAAATCGCTTTCATTGTATTGCACAACATAATTTCGCTTGGGATAGCGATCAATATTGTATTCGCTGGGAATGCTGATGCTCACCTTGCTCAACTGCTGTTTGATGATGTCATCGACGCCCACAGGTTGGCCGGGACCATAAATGCGGCTCGCAACTGAGAGCTCGGCGACAGCAAAACGCGGTCGCAGGACAAACTGAAGCCGTCGCAGGCCAGTCCCCGTAGGGTCGAGTTCCTCGATTTGGGCGCAGAGGCCCGAGGCAAGCCATCGCCCGCTTGCCGTTTTGACAGACAGCTTGGCGCGCTCACCTAACAAAGAGCCTGTATCGACATCGCTCGGTGTCGTGGCGTAAATCGCGTAGCTGAACGGCAGAGAAATGCACTCTGTGCCCTCGAAGCTTTGGACGTCGAGCTCAATGCTGGGCTTGCTGCGAATCTCTAAGTCCATGCTGAGATTGGATTCGTTGGTCATCGGCGCACCAAATCAAATTGCGGCAGTGCTAACAACGCTTGTCACTGCGCCGGGGAGCGTGGGGACGCTTGGGAGCTGAAGCACTTCATGAAAACGATATCTCTCCTTCCCTACTCGTTTTACGACAGCGGCAGAGACAGACACGGTCGCGGCGGTTTAGGACCTGAAGCGAAACCGGCTATTCCGCTGGCGAGATGGTAGGCGGCCGGCCCGATGTCAGTTTTTCGCTACCGCGCATAAGGTATGGTGATCGGCTAGCGGTGGCGTGATGCACGTCCCAGCCGCGCATCTAGCGCCTTGATTTTGAAGAGTTCATCGCTCTCTGCTCTCCCAATGCTCCAAAGGCAAGATGCATCTCAGGCAAGCCTTGCCCATCAGCACGGGCCGACACTCGGTGTTGCATTCGAATTCCCTGCGGCGTTAGCATTGGCCGCCTCTTTCGCGCCATTGTTGTGAAGCCGGTCGACTGGCCCATGCGCCTGCTGTGTGTACTCTCAGGTACGGTGGACATACGTTGGATTTCCTTCTCAAAAACGATGCAGACGGCTTCAAGGGAAGAACGTCGTTCGTCTTGCGTTTCGTGTTACTCAGCCAATCAGTGTCGCATCTCATCAATAGCAACAGCTGTGCCAATCGCATCTGCTTATGGAGCTGCTGATTTTGTTCTGAGAAGCTGGGGTATGGCAAATATGAGTTGTCAACCTGACCGCAGCGGCTGCGACTGTCGGACACTGGACAAGAAAAGCTGGTCGGCGTCCGACACGAGACCTTTTCGCTGCATCCCCATCATTTGTCGCTCGAGAAGGTTAGCTATTTGCTCCAGATTCGCCTGTTTCACCCTCTGGCAATCTATCGATACAATTTGAATTGCGGCGCTTTGGGCGAATTCCGGCGGAGAGGAGAGATGTTTTTTGGGTTGCCGATGAGCGCTCAAAATGAAAGCCGGTCAATTTTGCGACAGAGGCATGCGTTGACCGCACCATCGGTAGAACCAGTGGGGGCGGGCAAGGCGCTGGACGAAGTCACCGATGGTTTCGATACGGTCGCGGCGGTTGAGGGCAAGGCCCGAAGCGAGCACGCGCCATTGCGCCGGCGAAATAGTCGGAGGCACCGCCGGTGTGAGATTTGCCTTGAGTGCCTCGTCGGCTGGCAGCCGCGCATACGGGTGCGTGCCGGTCAGGGCCAGGTAGGCGACCACCGCGAGAGAAAAGACATCATCGCTTTCCGCCCGTGGCTCACCTCTCAGCATCTGTGGCGACGCATAAGCCGGCGTCAACAATCCAATCTGATCGAGCAGAGCCGTAGCCCTGTCGTGTCGCGGCGAAGCGTTGGGCATGAGGGCTGTCCCAAAGTCCAATATTTTGACTTCGCCCGTCGAGGTCATGAAGATATTTTCCGGCTTGAGGTCACCATGGACGATACCTAGGCTGTGCATGTGGGCGAGGCCTTGCCCGACGGCGCGGACAATATGAAAAGACACGGAAGGGGACAGCGGCTGTCCCGGTCGATCGGCCAGGATGTGCGCTAGCGAGCGGCCGTTTAAGAGCTCCATGACCAGGTAATGATACTTGCCGTCATAGTCGGAATCGTAGATCCGCACCAAATTCTGGTGCACGAAATCACGCAGAAGACGCGCCTCGCGGTGCAGTAATTGCACTAATTTCTGGCGCATCTTCCCATTTGGTTGGACGACCTTTACTGCCACTTCGGGACTTTGTTCACGCGCCCACAGGCCGATTCGATCAATCGCACGATAGACGGTGCTGGTGCCGCCCTCGCTAATGACCTCCACCAGGTCGAAACGACCGCCGAGCACATATCTTACGGGCGCTGTGCTCACAATGCAGCCTCATCCATCGCCGTCACTACTCGCCCACCAACTATCCACTGAGCTCCTGATGCAGCATCACCGCTTCGACGCGGCTGCGCCGCACAAGGAATGTATCGCGCAACTCACTCGCGCCACCAAGCGACGGCGTACGGCGTTTCGACCACGCCGAGCGTTCGCGCCAAGGTACCACCAGCGGCATTGCATGCCTCTTCGCGAAAAGAAAAAAGAGAACTCTCACAGCGTTCCTGTCACAGGTGATCCGGACATCGGAACGAACGAAGGACACTCAAGTTGAATGGATTGCGTACACTTTCCGCCCGTAGTTCATAGGTCACGTCGGGCCGGTCTGGTCCACCGATCGTGATTGTGAAGCGGTCGGGAGCCCCACGCGAGGAGGCCCGCGACGCATCGACGAGACGGAACAGAGCCCAGGGGCCCGAGCGCTCAATCTTCGCCTCAGTTCCATCAACTGAGGCAAGCGTGACGGAGGCCGTGCTTGCATCGGTTCGGCTCGGCCATTCAAGGTCGTAGGCACGGGGCGCCTCGTGACGATAGACGATCTCCTTGCCATCCAAGACAAAAATCGCGCGCAACAGTTTGGAGGCGAGATAGACCGGCTTGATGCTGAACTTCACGGCCGGTGCAGAGCCCGAACCGCTAAAGAATGACTTTCGAATCTCTCGCGCGCGCTGAAATTGAGCCATGGCATCCGCATGGATCGGCGCCGCCACACCGTCGATGGTCGCCGGCCCAAGGCCGGTTCTGCTCTCGATGACGAATGGCGACAGGTACTTCTGAAAAAAATCATCGAGGATGCCGCCCGGGCGAAAGAGATCGCTGAAGTCCTTCAGTGTTACATCCTCGGTCGCGGCCGCAAACAATGGATAACGCTGATAGACGGCTGCCAGACAAACCGGCGCCACTTCCCGCGTCCACACAGCACTGACATGGCCGTGGGCCTGTTGAAGCAAGACGTTCCATGTCGAGAGCGCGATGTCGTTCATGATGGAACGGACCAACTCGGGTCGTAGCGCCGAGTCGGCGCGCAAGCTGCCGAAGGCATCGTTGCTCGGATCCTTGACGCGCCGCTGAAAGAGCTGAAATGCGGCCTGGCCAGGATCCGGTGCGGTCACGATATTGGCCGTCGTTGCGTACAGGCCGCCGAAAAGATCGCGGATACGATCCATGCTGGCCGCTTGTCCCGAGGCTCCGCCCGTGCCCAGTTGAACCAGAGGCCGGAAGGCGTCGGTGATCCGCGTTCCCGGCCAGGGAGCGTCGCCGAATACCGCCGAGAACACGGCGACCGTCGTCTCACCCGCCTTGGCCGCGGCCTGCTCTCCGGGCGGCGGCAGGTTCGTATTGTCTCGTACGAGGGAAATGAGCTGCTGCAGTGCGCTTTCTGGTCCGGCCAGCCCGCGCAGGATCGCCGAGGCGCGCTGCAGATCGTCGAACTTGACGACGCGGACGCGGCTCAGCGCGCTTGTCCAAATGCGAATATAATCGGCAACATAGCGATCGATGACCTTGCGCGCGACCTGTTGTGTATCCACCGTGTCGAATGAGCTGCGGGCGAGGATCCAGTCGCCGCTTTGCACGTCTTGGACGATGAGGGGAAGGTGTGGCAGCAGGAAATCGATCAAACCGTCCCGTGTGAAGATGCCCGGGATAATCGCCGTACCGCCGGAAGAAGGTGGCTCCTGATGGCCAATGGTGGGGAGAACAGCCTGAGGCTTTATCTCCAGCTGGCCGGCCCCCAGCAGACTAACCAGGTCGATTGGGCGGAGCCGCGTGCTTTGAGCGCCTTCGCGCAAAAGCCGGGCGTAGACCTGCTCGACGAGGGGACGTTCCATCAACCGCGAGCCCACCGCTATCACGAATTTCCGGTCGCTGGTGATGGGCTTCGGCAGCAGCTCGAGGAGGCGTGAAAAATGTTCCAGCAGTTCGCCCGCTGATGCCGTCTCGAGCGCAAGCGCAAGCGCCACTTCACTGCGCACAGCCTGTTCGACCTTGCCGCGATCGAAATGCGTCGGATCACTGAGCATCAAATACGTGCGGAACGCATCCTTGGCTAGGTCCAGCAGAGTATCATTGCCAGTACGCAAGAGCGCGTCGATGCGAGCGGCAAGCCTTCCAGCAAAAACCGGCAGCAGGCGGTCGACCAGAATTTGATCATAAGCTTGTTGCGCGGCTGGCGCGAGCACCGGGGTCGCCGAAATCCCGAGCCCACTGAGCCACGCGTGCCAAGTGTTTTCGCCGGCTGCCAGACGCAGCCGGCGCGCGGCATTGAGGGTCGGCAGGAGCTTTATCAGGTCGAGCGGCTCGCCTGCTTCTTTGATGCGAACTTGCATTGTCTGTAACGCCATTTTGGTCTCAGCGATACGGATTTCGCTGCGGGCAAAGGCGTCGTACCACAGAGTCAACGCGGCCACCGCCAACATAACGGCCGCGAGATAGCCCGCACAGTGCACCAGCGCAAGCTTACGTTCGAGTTTGAAATTGCGACCGACCAGTCCTTGCTCAGCGAAGATCACGTCGGTCAGCAACTGCCTGATGAAGAATGCCTTTCCCGGCCCGATGGACGGCGTGGGCGGGACCGGGTGCAGACCGAAATGGCTTCGGATCGCACCGCTAATCCGCTCAATCGGCATTCCTTCCTGGGCAGCGCTTGTAAAGTAGATCCCGCGCAGCATCGGTCGCACTTCGAAGCGGCTGGGCCGGAAGACTTCGCTAACGAAGCCAACGACTGCGGTCCGGATGGTCCGCAATTCCTTCGGGAATGCATACATCATTGCACGACGATTTGGATTACGTTCGTCATGCATGCGAGACGCCAAGTTGGTCTCGAGGCGCTCGGCAAGTTCCTGGATCTCAAGGGTTACGACGTCGTCGATGTGATCGCCTGGTCCCTCGAGAGGAAAGGTCTTGCCCCAAACCTGGGCGCGGCCCTCATGGTCGAGATCGTCAAAATATTCAGCGAAGCCGGTCACGAGATCACACTTGGTCACCAGAACATAGACCGGAATGCTCATGCCAAAGGTCTTCAGTAGCTCCTGTATCCGCGAACGAATCGACTGGGAGCGCCAGCGCCTGTTATCATCGCCCAGTAAGAGGTCGGACAAGCTGATCGCAAGCAGGATGCCGTTGATCGGCCGCCGGCGTCGATGCATCGTGAGAAGATTGAGAAAGCCGTGCCAGGCAACACGATCGACCTCGCTATCCGTATCCTGCGTTGTGTAACGGCTTGCCGTGTCGATAAGGACTGCTTTTTCGGTAAACCACCAGTCGCAGTTTCGTGTGCCGCCCACGCCCGCCACGGGGTCGACGCCGAGCCGCTCACTCAGCGGAAACTCGAGGCCAGAGTTGCGCAGGATCGTCGTCTTGCCGGCGTCCGGTGGGCCAATGATGATGTACCAGGGCAGCTCGAACAGAAAACTTGGTCCGCGCTTACCGGCGAACACCGTATCGCGCAGGACCTTCAGCGCGTCCTCGAAGCGTCTACGGATCAGTTCGACCTCCTCACGGCCGCGATCTTTCGAGGTCGTGATGAGGCCTTCGCTCTCCATCAGCGATTTGATGACACGCCGGTTCGCACGTCGTGCCAGCCAGTAACGGACAAGGATGACGACGACCAGCGCCGAGAAGAGGCAGACGATTGTGGCAACGCGAACAGCCGTCGAATCAAACGGACGCTGACCGAACAGGTCAAGGTAAGGCCCGCCGAACCAGATCAACGCGTCGACTGTCAACAAGGCGATCAGCGTGATGATGCCCCGAGCCGACAAGAGTGCCGCCAATTGAGCGCCAAACACTCGCACCTCCCTTCAGCCTGGCCCAGCGTGCCCGATCACGCCGAGCTGCTGCTCGACGGGCGCGAGTTCGCCCGATAGGCGCCAATGGAAGAAACTGTAGCCGATCAGCGCCATAACGGCGGTGGCGGCAAAGATGATCCACAACGGCACGTAGCGACGCACGCCCGTGCGTACCCTGATGCCGCGCCATTGGCCCGATAGCGCGGCGGGTGGCGCACTCGTATGTTCCCGCAAGAGGCGCTGAACGTCGGAGCGCAGGTCTTCAAGCTGCTCCCGCCCCCCGTCTACCACGCGATATTTACCCTCGAACCCCAGCAACAGGCAGATGTTGATGAGCTTAAGCAACGCGAGGTATTTGGCCGGCTTTGCCTGGACGCGCTCGAGTATCTGAAAGACTTTCTCGCCTCCCCAGGTCTCATTATGGAACTGGTTGAGCAAGCTGTTGTCACTCCAGGCGCTTTCACTGCCCCAGCGCGTGGTCATCACCGCCTCGTCGAGCAGCGCGCACATCACGTAACGGCCGGCCGTTACATCGCTGCGGTTCGCTTGATCTTTGGCGGCACGCTCCTCAAAGCGACGGACTTGCTCGACAATTCCGCGACGCAGCGCACCAATATCGGCATTGTTGACGACGCGAAGCTGCGCGACGACCAAAAGGAGCGGTGTCGCGGCCGCAGCCAAGACGTCCTCCACTGCCTTTGGCTCGAAGAGACTTTGCGCAATGATCTCGGTATGGTTGGCTGCGCCTACTTCGTGGGATTCAGATACAGGCGACGGCGTGTAAGTGCCGGTCGGGGCGGCGAGGTTCGGAGGAACACAAGCGGACGATTGCCCCCGCTGCGGGTTACGGGTCGGACCGACCGGCCTGCGTCCAATAACTGTTGGTTCATTCATGTTTTTTGCGCCCGTCACGCACGTTTTCCACGGATGGCCCAGAATTCGAGATGGAGATCCGAGTAGTCACCGCTGACGTGGAAAGCGAAGGCCGCCGAGCGCGGCAGGGTGCGCCATAGCTCCGCCGCCTGATCCAGCTCGAAATAGACGGCATTCTGGATGTAGGGCAACTCGCGCGGCGCCACCGCCAGCGCGCGAATCGGAACACCCGGCAGCTGAAGATTGACGAGGTCGCGAATCTGTTCGACCGAGCCTACTTTCATCTGCGCCGGAAGCTGGTTGCGCAGCATCTCGGTGGGTACGGTTCCGACAGCGACGAGAACAAACTGGGAGTCCTGGAACAAGGTGCGATCGGTGATCAGGCCGATCAGGATGCCGTAGCCTCGATCCTGCAACGGGAGCGATATTGCGGCGCTCTGCATCACGACAGACAGCAGCTTGCGCAGGATATCAGCCAACGGCGTGAAGCAGCTCTCAAGATCCTCATGCCGATAGGGAGGCATCTCTTGCGGTCTACGGCGGTCGCCAACGAAACTCGACAGCCGCCCCGCAAGGCCGAGCAGTGCGCGGAAGAAGGTTTCAGGATGATGTCCACATGTTGCTGCGAAGTGGTCGAACACGACTTCTGCGCCGTTGACGATCGACAAAGTGACAAGATCAATCAGTCCCGCTCCATCTGCCGTTGCGCGCGAGGGATCCGCGCGGTCAGCGAGCGCCTCTGCGCGTGTCCGCAGCAGCGATCTGACCTCGTTCAACAGCGCGATTAGCGGCTGGACTGCGTGAATATCGATCGCCGGCGGAACGTAGGTGTTGGATAAAGTGATCGCGCCGGTCGGATCGATATCACGGATGCGGCCGATAGGCAGCGTGATCAGATCACCCTGGTCCTCGCCGTCGAACATGAGACGTGTTGTTAGCGACGCAACCCTTATATCGACCGGAGCTTTTTCCGGTGCGCTTGGATTCCGGACCTGCAAGACCTCATGATCGTGGCGGTGCGCAAGTGCATCCCCGGAACAGACGTCGCTGCCGGCCTGCCGGCGCGTGCCCACTGCGATCTTAACCAGCAAGTTTTTCGCTGCCGGCGGAGGAACTCGTCCGATCGGAGGGCGGACATGCTCCGGCATACGAAGGGCCGTGCCGTCGGGCATAATGGCGTCAAGTTCGGTAGGCGCGAGTTGGCCAAGCGCCAGAAGATCACGATCAAAGGCAATTTTTCGGATGCCCCAGCCGTAGCCGACCAGACCAGCAACGCGGTTCTCGACCAGTTGCTCGATCCAGCGGTCGTATTGCTGAAAGTGCTGTGGCCGCACCAACATACCTTCAGACCAGATCGGTTTGCTTGTCGCAGACACTATTTCAGGCGCCTCTTCGCTGAGTTTCCAAAAGGTGCATCTGCCCGGCGACCGTTGCGATCACGACGGACTGGTCAGAAGATTTTCCACCAATTTCGACTGGCCTCCTGCTCAATGCTGACGGCCTGCGCCGTCAGTTTGACCGAGATCCTGTTGTCACGATCGGGCTTGATTTCGGCAGTTGAGCGCCATTGCGCATCGTTGCCCGAGCGGAAGCCGGCGATCACGCCGACATTCTGCGTTTCGATCGGCGTGTTGCGCTCGAAATCGATCTTGTCGCCTGGCGTCAACTCGACCTCACGCTTAGCCACCAGATCCGGCCCGAGGCGTTTGGCGTCATCGTCGAACAGCTCGAAAAACTGCGCTTGCGTGAAGGTGGCTGTCGACTTCAGCTCGTAGATACGGACTACTACGGGCGACGGCTTGCCGCGCGCGTTTGGATTGATGAGCTCATCGGCCTCGATCACGAATTTGATTGGCGTCGTCTTCGAGCTCTTGTCGGTCGAACAATTGCTGACTGCGGCGGTCACCAGCAATGCGCCGCCAACGACGGCCAACCGCTGGCGTTTGTTCGGCGGCACCATTACGCCATCTTCTCTGCATTCTGGCCCGGCGCGGAGAATTGCGACTCGTAGCTTCGGGTAAACTCTTCCGCGATATAGGAGCGAGCCGTTCGATCAATGTCACCGACCATCGATGCGTGCAGTTCTACAAATCGGTCCCACAATTTGGCCTTGTTGATGCGGGCGCCGAAACGCCCGCTATTTGCACCGTCGCTCTCGATACGCTGGGGACTCATATGCGTCAGCACATTGCTGACCGCCCCCTTCATCGCCGCTATGGCCGCGACCTCATGCGCCTTGATGTCGTCGAAGCCTGCGCGCACCGACCGGGAGAGCAGCTGGAAACCGTGATCCTTTGCGAGCGCATCGCGCAGGGCATGACTGCTCTTCGTGAACCGTAACTCATTGTCGTTCCCAGCGCGTACCCGCGTCGGCTCGATCTGGCACTCATGTTTGACCATGGCCCACGCTGCCAGTATCGAATGCAGGCCGTTTGCCATCTCGGTGATCGCGCGGCCGAGTTCTGCAAAGAACTCTCGACGCTGCGCAGGCGGCACCAGGTCCGGATTGAACCCGAGCGCGGTCCAGAACGCCTGCAGTTCGTCTGCGTCGGATGGAGAGGCTGCAGGCGACGGCGGAGGCCTGCTGGCTGTCGCCGTGCTCATTTCGGGGCTGCCGTCCGTTCGTTGCACAACAGCCTCCTTCTGGCCCGCCAACTGATCAGGTTCGCGCTCATCGGGCCGGGGCGACAAAGTGCCAGGATCAGGTAGTTTCCCGAGATCAGTCGTCGCAGGAGGAGCGAGCGGCTTGCCCACGATCTGGAGCACTTCGTTGGGTCCGTCGAAGCGCGCATTTGTTCGCTGCGATGGCTTCGATGGCATGCCGCGCGAGGCTACTCCCGGCAACAAATCGCTCAGATCGAGGTCCTCGGGAATGATTGGCACAGGATGGCCATTCGACGGTGCACCACCGCCGTTCGAGAAAGCTGTGGGCGGCGGCTGCGTTGGCTCGGCAGATGGCGCATCGACCGACGGCTGCGGAATTGATCGGATGTTTTCCGATTGGGCGTGCGAGGACGGCATCCGCGTCATCGCAGTGCTCGACAGTCGCCTCAGAAGGTCCTCTAATGTCGGATCGACAGCGCTGATGTCGTCGCTGAGCGGCTCGGAGGAATGGCGCGGGCAAATCCCGATTAGCGGATCGAGAGGAAGATTCGCATCGCCGTCCAACGGCCCGGAAGTCGGAGAAGCTGCAGTTGCTGACTCTTCGGCGAATGAAGGCGACAGCAACATTGTACGGTCGAGGCGCACCGCCTTCGAGCCTGTCAGGCCGAGCCGTTGACGTTCCTCGGCAGGATCGTTCTCGATCATCACGGAGATGATGTAATTTGCCATGTATAGTGTGTCGCCATCAGCTAACGGCGCGGTATTGCCGCGTCCCAGCGGTGCGTCCACGGTGTTGATGTAGACGCCGTTGGTGCTTGTATCGGTTATCGTGAAACCGATGCCATTGAATACGATCAGTGCGTGGTGTCCTGACAGCGTTTTGGTTGGATCTGGAAGCCGCCAGTTACACCCGCGCCCACGTCCAACGGAGCCGCCATCCGGTCCGAATGCCTGTCTTGCGTTGTGGCCCAAGAGCTCGGCGTTCTCTCCGAGGACTCCGAGTATGAGATGCATCCCACACCTTCAGGTTTGCTGGTCCTCACAGGTGAGGCAGCCGGGCGTCCCAAAGGAATCGCCGGTGGCGGCAGCATCGTTGCCCGCTCCGCGGCCTTGTTCTGAGGACGTTCGACTGGCTCACGCGCCGATTGCGTGCGAAGAAAAGGAAGGTCGCTTCGTGCGCCCGGTTACATCGGAAGACGCGCGGTCTCTCTCTTTCTCTCTCTCTTTCTCTCTCTCTTTCTCTCTCTTTCTCTCTCTCTCTGGAGTAAAGCATTCGGGCTCAAGCAAAGGAGCGCAACGGTCGTCTTTCGCATCTACGTGCACTCAGCCAATCAATGTTGCTAAATCTCAATAGCAACGGTCGTGCCAATGACCGGCACCACCTTAAGCCATTGATTACGCATCAAAGGTGCGGTTCGGCAAACGACGGCAAGCGTTCTCGAACTGACAGAGGCTCGTGCAGCTGTCAGACACCGGACAAAGGTCGACCTGCTCGAGCCCTGAGATGGCGCTTTTTGGCTTCAACCCGGCCAGTGTCGTCTGGCCCATGCTTGAAAAAACCAGCGAACGCCACTTCCACCGCACCGAAACTGTTGCTGGTTGACCGGTCCGAGACTAAAGGCCGAATTTACCCACGAACGTTCGGCATGATTTCAACGCCTGGCTGAAGACCAGGCTAGCCTAGGCGCCGCCACGTCTGCGGTGAAACGTCGATCTCGCCCCTGATGAATTTCGTCGACCTAGCTCCTGCGCAAAGTCCAGAGCCTCGAAACTGCCCGTCTTCAGATTGGGGGCCGTACCGCAGATGTCGGTCTTGGCCAGATTCGTCACGAGGCAAGAGAAACACCCCATCGAGCTGCTTTTGATTCAGGCTCAAATTGTCGCGTTGTCGGGAACGATCCGCCCAGCGAGAGCAAGCTGGTTTCGTCGCGACCGAAGCGTGAGCGCTCACTGCAGACGTCGCAACGTGCTGAAAGGTATGTCGCGCCGGTAGGCCGGACGGTTTGGATCGCCCACGATCCCTCTAAAGCCCATCATTCTGCTTGACCGCGGACGTCCCACTCCAACGAGTGCCACTTGCCTCAACATCGGAGCATGCGCGAGTAACGCGAAGACATCACAATAGAACAGAGCTTTCAGTTCGTTTGGGCGGATCGATCCATGTAGTCCAGCCCAATTCTCCTTCACCCAGCGTCCATTCCGGCGTCTGCCCAGGCGCTAATTCTAGTAGCAGATCCCATGCCAAAGGCTCGCGCAGAATGACGCTAATCAGACGGTAAAGGATGGCGTGGGTCGCGCAGCTGGGCAGCAGCGACCGAAACTGCTGCTGGTTGACCGGACCGAGGCAAAGCCGGAATTTACCCACGACGTCCGGCATGGTTTCGCCAGCAAGGGTGTCAACGCCAAGTTGAAGACCAGACTGGCCAAGGTTCCACCGCGCCTCCACTGGAATGTCGATCTCGCGCCAAATGAATTCCTCGACCCGAGCCGGAATATTCAGATGGCTGGAAATCACGCCAGCCAACAGCCGCGCCGACCGGCTGTACAAAGCAAGGACGCCGGCATGAGGCAGCAGCCGCGCCCGCCATTCACGTTCCTTGGCTGTGTTTTCCCCGGGCATGAGCCCAAAGAGCGCACCAACCAGCACCGAGATCGCGTCGGTTGCGCCCTCCTCGAACCGCAAATGGTGACGGTAGTACCGCCAGATCAGCAGCAGTAGGCTAATCAGACGGTGATTGAAAAAATCAAAGAAATCGTCGAGCGCCCCCATGCCGTTCGCGTGCATGACCCGTTCAGTGTAGAAGGGCGGCAGCGGCGAGGAGGGGCCGTGCAGCCCGAGGAAATTGACGTCTACCTCGACGCGCTCGCCGGCGGACTTGACCCGCCTGACTTCCGCGATCTCTTCGGCAGGAAAGCCAAGCGTCGGTGATGCGCGAAAGCGCACCGCGTCTCGCGCGGGATCGTCGGTGGATCCAATCGGGGGACCGTCACTGAAGCGCCGCTCGAGAAACGCAGCGAGCGAGAAGAACCCGCTAACCGAAAGCTCATCGCCTTGATCGGGAGTGGTCAGAGCGGGCTGATCGATCCAATTCTCGCTGGCCATATGTAGCGTGCGTTGCTTTCCGTGCCGCGGACCGAAAACCGGTGCAGCATATTGATGCCGGCGAAGGTCGCGAAGAAGGCATCGAGCACTGAACCCAACAGGAACAATTCGCCCTCACCGCCGATCTTACTGTCGATCACGGCCAATTCGATGTTTCGCATTCGGATCGGGGCGCCGCGCATCACGTGATCGGTGTCCGTGGTCACGAACTGGTCGAGGCCTTCGAGCAACAACTCCAGGCGGCGCCGCGCCTGAATGTCGTAGACCGCGCGGAACTCGTAGCTGGCAAGGACCGTCCGCAGCGTATCGATATTGACCATCGCACCATAATTGCGCGCCAGATTGGCTGTTAGCCGCCGCAATAAACCATCATTGACCGGCGGCGGCACTTCTGCCGCGACCGCCGTGATATTGGAGAAGGTTACCGAGCGAGGCGTATCAGAGGTCGGCAGATCCACGCTACCAACTGCCAACCGGTCGGCAATGGGTCCGTTGGAGCAGGTCAATTGCAGGGACGCGACGTCGATCGGCGGATGCTGACCGATGTCAAGCCGGTCGACGAAACTCACATAGTGATCGACGCCACGGCCAACCACCGCCGGCCGGATACGCTCGCGGAAGTAGGCTCGGTTGCGCTCGGCGCCGGGCAGATCGTGGCCCAACAGGTCGAATGGCTCGAACTCGATGCGTTCCGGGCGGCCTTGCACGTAACCGGTCACGCGATCAACGGAACGGATAGAGAAGTTAGGCCCTCCAGAGGCACGCACGCGGTATTCGGTTGCGGTCCGCTTCAGGCGGATCGGCGAGGCCTCATGGCTGAAGACATTGATTGCCGGTGTGCAGTTCAAGCAAATCTGGCCCTTGCCCACGCGCAACTGCGCGGGGAACGGACGTCGAAACTCGAAAGTGAGCCTACACTCGGCCTCCGTGTGGGCCGCGAGCGGCTCGAGACCAGACAGTTCGACATAGAGAAATTTCGACGGATAGCTCAGATACTCCTGAATGATCCGAAATCCCGAGAAAGCGTTGCGTGGCCAGGGCAAAACCGCCTCGTCATCGCTGAAGCCGACTCGCGCGATCTGTGCTGGGTCGATTGCGGCGACCTCTCGGTCCGCCACGGTGACAGTTCCCTGCGAGACGTGACGACACAGCCACGCCAACAGGCAGCGCCCCACTTCCGGCTCTCGCTCGGTCGAGAAGAAGAGGCGGAGCCGACCATTCCTGAGACATGACAGGTTTTGCTGACCGGTTGCTTTGATACCCAAGGTTAGCCGGGCCGAACTCGACCAGTTCTCAAGCTGGACATCAATGATCTCCAGCGGCAGCACGTCAATGGAGTAGCAGGTGACGAACGTGCAGTTCGTTGCTTCAATCGGCCGCGAGCGGACGCTCGTGCCAGCCGGCACGTTCAAGCTCGCGGCGCTCGCCGATGATCTCAAGGCAAAGGCCAGAGTTGTAATGGGCGGCAGAGCTTGAAGATATTGCGGCCATACCATCCGCAACAGGCCGTGGACAAATTCGGGAAATTCGTCATCGAGCTTTTGACGCAGCCGCGCGACAAGGAAGGCGAAGCCTTCGAGCAACCGTTCGACATCGGGATCGGTGGCATCGCGCCCAAGAAAGGGCGCAAGCTTCGGATTTGCTAAAGCGAAATCATTGCCGAGCTCGCGCAAATAGGACAGCTCGTCCTCGTAATAGGGATTGAGGGCCACCGCCGCTTCAGCCCCTGACCCGAACGTGCTTGTCGAAGATCGCTTCGAAGGAGATCGGCTCCATTTGGTCGTTATGATCGTGCGTCGCGTTGACGTGGAAGCTCAGCTGCAGCGGATTGTCGGGATCGGCATGAAAGCGGATCGAAACATTGTTCAAGCGCGGCTCAAACGTCTCGATCTGGTGCTTGAGCGAATGCGCGAGCGCGCGCACCGCGTCGGCTCCCTGCCCGACTGCCTCGTTGAGGTCGGGCATGCCAAAGTCCGGCCGCGTTTCGCAACAGCCCTGACGCGAGTTCAGAACCCGATGTAGGTTTGCCAGGACACTCGCACGGAAACGACCGAACGACCCCTGATTGGTCTCCGTTCCATCCTCCAAGCGCTCCATAAGGCTGCGGTCGAACATCGCCTATCATCTCTATTGCTTGTCGAGCTTACCCTTGAGCGTCAAAGCAAAATCCGCGCCCATGTACTTCAAGTGTGGAACGACGGCGATGCCGACGCGATACCAGCCCGGTTCACCGTCGACGTCCTCGACGATGATCTCCGCCTTTCGCAAAGGTCGCCGCGAACGCACCTCTGCCGGCGGATTCTCCTGATCGGCGACATACTGTCGGATCCAGTTGTTCAGCTCGTCTTGCAACTCTTCCTTGCTCTTCCACGAGCCGATGTTCTCGCGCTGCAGCACTTTGATGTAGTGTGCGAAACGATTGATGATGAACATATAGGGCAGCTGGCTGCCAAGCTTGTAGTTGAGCTCGGCCGCCTTGCCTTCTTGTGTGTTACCGAAATATTTCGGCTTCTGCACAGAATTTGCCGAGAAGAAAGCGGCATTGTCGGAGCCCTTGCGCATGGTCAGCGCGATGAAGCCCTGCTCGGCAAGTTCGAACTCGCGCCGATCCGAGATGAGAACCTCCGTCGGTACCTTGGTCTGCAATTGCCCCATCGCCTCATAGGTATGCAGATTGAGGTCCTCAACTGCGCCGCCCGATCGGGGGCCGATGATGTTCGGGCACCAGCGATATTTGGCGAAGCTTTCGGTTAAGCGCGTCGCGAAGGCAAAAGCAGCGTTCCCCCAGAGGTAGTTGCCAGTTTCGCCGCCGGTGCCCTCTTGGTAATTGAACGCCTTCACAGGGACCGTCTCGGGGCCATAGGGCAAGCGCAGCAGGAAGCGCGGCAGCGTCAGGCCGAAATAGCGAGCGTCCTCGCTTTCGCGGAACGATGTCCACTTGGCGTATTTTGGTCCCTCGAAGACCGATTGCAGGTCCTTAAGGCCCGCGATCTCCTCATGACGTTCGACGCCGAACATATCCGGCGCAGCGGCAGCAATGACAGGCGCATGCGACATGGCGGCCACCGCGCTCATGTACCGCATCAGCTTAGCGTCCTGACTGCCACTGCTAAACTCGTATGCTGATATCATGGCTGCGACAGGCTCGCCGCCGAACTGACCGTACTCTGCGGTGTAGACGTGCTTGTACAGGCCGGACTTGACGATCTCCGGGCTATCCTCGAAGTCGGTGAGCAGTTCATCCTTACTGACGCTGAGGATTTCTATCTTGATGTTCTGACGGAAATCGGTGCGGTCGACCAAGAACTTAAGACCGCGCCAAGCCGACTCGAGCCCTTGGAACTCATCCGCGTGCAGCACGTGGTCGAGCTGAGCCGAGATCTTGCGGTCGATCTCGGCGATCATCCGATCGACGAGCGCGTTGTTGACCTGCTCGTCGGCCCGGCTCGATTTAAGGAGCTCGGCGAGGAAAGCTGCGACGCCCCGGCGGGCGAGATCGTACCCCTCGTCGCGCGGGGTGATGTTGGTTTCGACGAGGACCTGATCCAGCAGCGAAAGGTCTGTAGCCGTGGTGGCGACTTCGGCCGGCTGCTCCGCGCTTGCATCGGTCATAGCGCCCTCGCTCTTAAAAAAGCTCGTCGATCCGCTCACTCGCCCTTGCTGGTGAGCTCGCTCAAGAGCCGCGGCCGCGCGCCGTGGTCTTCGAGCAGTTTCTGGATGGCTTTGCGGAAACTCGGCACGTTGCCAAGCGGACTCTTCAGCGCGATCAGGGCCGCGCGCAATTCGGTCAATGCACGCAATTCGGGGATTTGCCGTGCGACACGCTCGGGTTCGAAGTCGTTCAGACTCTCAAACTGCAGCGAGACTGACAGCTTGCCGGCCTCGGGCTGGTCGTCGAGCCTATTCTCAGGAGAAATATGGAGAGTCAGTTCCTGGCTTCTGACAACCTCGTTGAAATTGTCTTTGTCGATGTTGACCATCTCCCGCTCCTCAATCGGGCGGTCATCGGTCCGTCCGGTGAAGTCGCCCAAAACCAACAATTTGAGCGGCAGTTCTACTTCCTCCTTCAGGTTGCCGGTTGCAGGCTTGAAGCGGATATTGATGCGCTCCTTTGGAGCGACCGAGCTTTCCTGTGCCATATGAGTTCCTGTTAAGACTTTGTCCGGATTAGATCAGCTGGCGACCAAGTTGGCTCGCGCGTGCAATGTCGATGCCTGCGACCCGCATTCGGATTTGCTTAAGCGCCACACGACGGCTGGGCTCGTCGATCATCTGCTGCGAGTCGGAATGGGTCATCGCGCGGAAGCGCAGTTCGGCGGCGTCGAGTGCAAGCGTGGGCTCCCAGCTTTCGAGCTTGCGCTCGGCGATCATCTCTTCCATGTGCTCGAGCAGCGGGATAGCTGTCGTCACGAAGCCGGTTTCGATGCAGAAACGTGCTTGCGCAAGCTGGCCTACGAACCGCGCTCGTTCCCCAGCCGCGCCATTCAGCGCACGCGACAGCTTCTCGAGTGCGGCCAGCGGCTGCCCGCCGCCAACGAGCCTGTGTGCCTCGGCAACAGCTTCGTCGACAGGATCACGGCCCCTCGACACGTCCGCACCACCCACGGCGGCCCAGGCTCGCGTTTCGTCGTCCGCGAATGGCCGGCCGTCGTTGAACTGAAACTCAAAGATCCGCGGATAGCGTGTGACCAGCAGAGCTACGCTTGCGCGCACCGCCGCGGCCGCCGGCTCAAAGAGCGGCCCAATTTGTTCCAGCGCTTTGGCGGCATGCCGGTGAACGTCGAGCCAGAACGGTGCCGTCCAGACGATCTCTTCAGCTAAATTCATGACATCGGCGTGCTGACCGGCCGCTATCTTGGCTTCCAACGCTGCGATATTGTCCGCAGGCGCAAATATCGTTGTGCGGCCACCGGTATCCGGCGGCAGGGCGTCAAAGCGCATCCAGGAGCCGACACGATTGAGCAGATACACCTTCGGGTCTGTGGGGGATGTGATGCGCCGAGCGGCCGCAGCTAGCCGCAGCATATCAGGCAAGTGGTCGATCAAGCGGGCCCAGTCGCCATCGGCGCCAGCCGGTCGTGCTGCCTCCGGTGCTGCCGGTTGAGCAACCTCAACCGGCGAAGTGGATTCCACCGGGGCGACGCCGGCCTGCTCGACAGTTCGCGCCGCCTCCGTCGCACGTTCCGTCGGCACGGCGATTGCACGCAGGCCTTCTTCGTAGTGCGGTCGCAGCGCCCTCAACAACTCGCCCAAAGAGGCTTGCTCATTGACCAGCTTGTCGCGCAGCTGGCGATCGAGATCATCAAGCGCCTCATAGGCGGCGAGCACTGCCGGATATTCAGTTTCGATCGGCACATTCTCGGCCACCTCCGGCCCAACGCGACCAACGAGCCAATCGATCGCTCCGACCCGCGCCCGTTCCCGCTTGACCGGCGGAAAGAGCCCCTCCCAATGCGCGTCCACCATGCCGCGCAAAACGCCTAAGCCGACGGCAAGGCCCTGGTATCTTCCGGTCCGAAACAAACCATAGGTCGCCCAACAGGCGACCAAAATGTCCTTTGACTGGTTGGCCAGAATATGGAGCGACAATGTATTGACCTTGCTCCAATCAACCGCCGCTGGTCCGTCGGCATCCATGCGCCGCACCTCGGCTTCGAGCCGTTCGAACTCGACCGCATCACGGACATTCATGCCGGCGGGCGCGGAGCCTGGCACAGGCGCAGCACCGTGGCGCGCACGCGAATTGATGTCGTCTCGAACCATCAGCCAAGAGTCAATCACTATGACACAACGATGCGCGACCGCCGATCGCGACGGATCGTGACATTTGGACTGCCACCGTCGTACCCGCCGTGTACGACAAGCCGAGGGGAACACTCTTGTAAGCCACTACTGCTCCTCCTTGCACACTGGATGACGCTCGTGTTTCGCCTCTCACCTCCTTCAAGCCTTATGCCAATTGCAATGACTTGATTTGCAAAAGCGATTTTCTCAATCGGAGGCGTCACGGCCCCGACAGCATGTTGCAAACCCGACATCAGAGGCGGTGGCTGTTGGGTCGGCTCAGTCATTGGCTCATTGGACTCAAGGAGCCTTGGGCTCAGGCAACCGCGCCGCGCGCGCTCGCCTCGCGAAGCTTCGAAAGAAGATGAGGCGAGGGATTTTCAACTCGGTACGTCGATCGATGGATCGTTGTTGGAACATCTCGTGTCGGACGCGACCTAAAGCGCACTTCCGATTTGAGATGCAGCCGGTATTGGTAATGGCTCAAGTGTCTTCTCGCGCAAATCGGAGCAAATGATAAGCGATGGTGAGTCCTGGACAATCAAAAACCTCCCAATGCAGAGTTGATGGGACTGAGCGCGAGGACGAGCCCCTTGTTGAAGCGGGTTCTTCGGCTGTTGAGGCTCATCGAGGCATCAGGCCCGCCCGGGAGCGGATGCGCTCTGAACCGCAGGATTTGGGGGCGTCTTCAGTTGGCGTGGATCGTGGTGCGCCAAGCCGCGAAGGACATGAGGCGCGTTCCGGTAATGAGCCCTGGTCGGATCATCGATCACCGCTTGGGCCGACCGTGCCCGTCCATGTCAGACCTGCCGCTGATAGCGGTTACGACGTCTACGAACCTTCAACTGAAGTGGTGAGAACAACGGCGACTCGCCGGAGACCCCGATGTAGCACCCATCCCGACGATAAGGAACGCCTCAATGAGGTCCTCAATAACTTCAAGAGGGCTGCGACTGCGGGTGGGTCCGCCGCAGGTCGACTCAAGCCGCGAGCCGCCATGACCATTGCGAGCTCTATTCGCCGCTTCTCTTGCTGGCTCTACGATGAAAACAAGCCGGGCATTATTGTTCGGCCTCACGACCCCTCGCTGGACAAAGATGCCGAGCTTTGCAGTTTGAGCCGTGGCAGAAAAATCATCAATGCGCTGGCTCATCTCCGGAGCTTCCTGTTGAGCGCCAGAGCGCCGGAAATCCTGGCTTCACGGCTGGCTGCCTATCCCGAAGATGCGGCTCTCATCCAAAGGGCAGCCGAGGCGGCCAGAGCGGACATTGCGAGAGGAACTCCATGGCAGGGCTTCGAAACGCCGCGCGGTGTCAGCAGATCCGGTAGCATTCTTCGCGCGTTCAGTGTGTGGCTCCAGACGCATGGCAAAAGCGCGATAGCAGGCCGCCTCGACGACCAGTCGCTGCGGGACGATGTCCAGAGGTACAAGCGCGCCACAAATATCCACTCGGTGGGCGCCAAGTTGAAGCTACTTTGGAAGTACAACTCGCTACGGGGGTCTCCAGCCATCAGCGATGACTTAGATCTGTTGGAACTGCTGGAGCGGGAGATGGAAGTCGACGAGCCACCGTCGGCGGCGGGGGACGTCGCCTCGCAGCAGTCCCTGCTGCAGGCATCTCCCGCGGCAACCATCAGCGACAATAGTTTAAATCTGCTGGAGCTACTGGAGCGCGAGATAGAGGTCGAATGGCCACCGTCAGCCGCTGGCGAAGGCACCTCGCGGGACACGTCGCTGCAGGTCTCTACCGTGTCGGCAGCGACCAGCGACAGGGATTTAGAGCTACTGGCGCTGCTGGAGCGCGGGAAAGAGATAGGCGGGCCTCGGTCGGCCGCGGGGGAAGCAGCCCCGCGGCCGAGCTCGCTGCAGGCGCCTCCCGCGGCGGCAGGCATCGGCGATGATGGCTTAGAGCTGTGGAAGCAACTGGCGCAGCTGGAGCGGGAGCTGGAGGCCGATGGGCCATCGTCGGTCTCCTGGGAAAATGATCCGCGGCTCACCTCATTCGAGGAATTGCTCGACGGAGTGCTCGCGGCGCCGGGAACGCCATTGGAATCGCCGCGGTCGCCTCTCCGGTACCCCGATGGCAGTTTGAATTTTGATACGGCCTTACGCGACGAAGTGCGTAACGATGCTCACAACAGCCGGGCTTGGTGCGAGTTGGGCCAGCCGCAACAATCATCTTATCCGGCAGCCGCAATGCCGGCCCAGGCGCCGGCGTATGATTTCGGACATGTCGTCGGCTTGGGTTTCAATCACGGCCCGCAAGCCGCCCCCGACGTCCTGATCGGTTCACTGAACAGGAGAGGCATGCTGCCGCAGTCATTCCAGGAGCCGACAAGTCTGATTATTCATGGTCAGCCCTATATGGCGGTGTTGGGGCCAGGGATGAGGGAAGTGACCCCCAACAATCCGTTCTGCGCGAACATTATTCTGAAGCCCCGACTTAAAGGAGGCTAAGTCCGCGGCCAGAGGCTGGGCGCGATTCTTCCACCCACCACCTGCGGTACATGCTTGGCCTACATCCCGCACGGTGTCGTCCTGGGCCAGGGGCGGGCACCTTGTCGAACCACCGTTCAGGCAGATCGGCAGCGCGGACAGGTTCGCTTTTTAAGCCCGTCGCTCGGTGTCGAAGCGTCCGATTTGGCTGGTCGATCACAACCCGGCTACCCACGATCTGGCGCAGGGCGGGGTCGTGAGCGAGCCGACCCACGTCATTCACATGTCCTGGTACCCTGCCAAGGTTCTGTTGCTGGCAAGCGACGCGCCAGCAGTTCTACCAGCCCAAGCGCATCACCGAGTTCGGCGTCGCGAATGCGCACGACCGCCCAGTCGATCCTGGAGTGCCTGCCGATCGGCGACGAGGTTGTCGAGGTGAAGCGGCTCGTCGTCAGGCCGCTGCCCTTCCGCCAATCGTCTCGCCAGCGTTCGAGTACCGTCCACCACAAAGACGCCGCAATCATGACCGTTTCGCTGCCAGGTCATGCGCGCGGTCTCGAAGCGAGCGCCCAGCCTCTTTGCGAGCTCCTTTGCCAGGGGGGTGTGAAAACGTTTCCGCGAGGAGTCGTAGTGATAGGCAACGACCGCTTCCGGATCGCGGCGATCAACGAGCAGCAGCGACCAATGCATGCCGTCGTCGGGTCTGACCCCGCCATCGTTCACTGGAATGAACAGGAAGTTGGCAGTATCGTTATTATGCTCGTCATTAACGATCCCCTGCAAGGTTTCTAGCAGGACATTCTCGTCCTGGGTCAACTGCAGCAGATTGGCTTGTGCGGGCCGCAGAAACCGCGTGCGGGCGGCCAGATCCGGATTGTCCCTCTGCAAGTCCCGCTCCAGCAATGTGTAATCCGCCATGATATGCTCGTCAGTCAGCCACAGCGTGCGGCCGAGCACCGGCGGACGCTGCACGGGGATGCCCGATCCGGAGGCCTGTTCATCCGGCTGATCCAGACGGCCGGACGAGCTTTCGCGACGACTTCCTCGGAGGGCTTTGCTAATCCCTGACTTGAAACATGACCACAGTCCACAGCCTTTGGCCTCCCTCGTCGGCATCGCAGACGCCGCAGTCCTGATCGATGGCGATGTTTTTCGCATATCACCCGCGAAGTCTTCGATGCCCGCTGCTGCGGGCTCGTGGGATTCGAAGCCAGATCCAGGGATGAGCGTAATATCAAGTCCTGCCGGATTATTTGGGGTCGGCTGCCTTGTTCCTTGCCCCAGCTTCGTCGTGTAAGGCCGACCATGGATGTAAAAATGTGTTCGCGACTGGAGCGGTGACGTCGGCAGGAGGCCTTTTCTGTTCAGTGAACCGATCAGGACGTCGGAGGCCGATTGGCAACCATGGTCCCATGCCAAGCCGACGATATGCGTGAAGTCTTGCGCACGCGGGAAGTCCTCCGTTGGCACGCTGGCCTGTATCTCAACCGCGGGGCATGACAACTGGGCGGGCAGATCCAGGTGGCTCGAAGCTGTGCTGAACCCAGGAGATGCCGGTCGCTCAAGATGGCCGCAGGTCGGGGATGGTTCGGCGCTTGCAGGCTGCGATGGCGACATCGGCTGTGTCCTCCCAAAAGGTCCCATCCCGCGCTTGGTTGAATCGAAGGCGCCCGGCAATAAACTCGAACGTCAGGCGCTGGAGCCCCGGATCAGAGACCACGCTGTGCCGAGCACTATCAGCCTCACCCCACCTCGATCAAGGGACGGGCACCGGGGCCCAGAAGGACCCTCGAATTCGTTTCAACAAGAGAGACAAGGACTTCGGATCCGTCTCGCACGGCCTCCTCACGCTCATGATCCGCGAGCCGAGCTTCAACGATCGGACATCCTGTGATTGCTTGGCTTACCTACGAATCCTGCTCGTCCGGTGCGAGACGCAACAATTTTGCGGCACAGTCAACTACCAACCCGCGTAATTGATCTTGATGACAGAAACATGTCACCTCCCACCGCTGAATATCGGCCGACCAAACGCACCAGCAAGGAATCGGCATGCTAGACCAATCACAACAATTTGTTCCCACGAGTGACTCGGTCCACGCGCTGGTTCCGCACTCACTGAAATGCTGCGTGCTCAGGTCTGCTCCAGCAGCGAAGTCTCGTTCCTCATGGAAGCGCATGACGGCCTCTCCGCCGCAATCGCCAAGCGCGCTGGGTTCAAGGGTCTCTGGGCGTCGGGCCTGTCAATTGCCTGCTCATTGGGCTACCGCGACGCCAATGAAGCGTCCTGGAGCCAACTCGCCGACGTAGTCGAGCGGATCAAGGACTCGAGCGAGCTTCCTGTGCTTGTTGACGGGGATGGCGGCTTCGGGAACTTCAACAATGCTCGTCTATTGGCACGCACACTCCGTCAGCGTGGCGCTGCCGGGATTGCGCTGGAAGACAGCTGTTTTCCGAAGACGAACTCGCTTATTGGCGAGCGGCACCCCCCTCGCCGATATCGACGAATTCTCCGGCCGCTTGCGTGCCGTGAAGGATACGGTCGCGGACGACTTGGTGCTTGTTGCCCGCATCGAAGCGTTGATTGCCGGGCATGAAATGGAGGAAGCTGTTTTGCGCGCTCACGCTTACGCCGATGCGGGAGCGGATGCGATCCTCATTCACTCGCGAAAGAGCGCCGCGGACGAGATCCTTGCGTTCACGCGCACCTGGCAGAACAGGTTGCCGGTCGTGATCGTTCCAACGAAATACTATCGAACACCGGTCTCTGCTTATCGTAAATCCCGCATCGCGACGGTGATCTGGGCCAACCACTCCATGCGAGCGGCAATGGCGGCAATGCGGCAGGTCTGCGGCCGCCTCGTCGCTGAGGAGAACACTCTTAGCATTGAGCCCAATATCGCGACACTCGACGAGGTCTTCGAGCTCTTGAGGTACGACGAACTCGCAAGTGCAGAAGCGCGCTATCTTCACCCTGCTGACTTAAGGCAATAACTTCACTCTCACGCTGCAACATACTCATTCTCGAAGGACCACCGCCATGCAACTGGCTGCCTTGCCATCACGCTCAGGCTCGCTTATCAGCGAGGCGCAGGTTTTCACTCCTGAAATTGGGCATACCATCGACTGCCGCGACAGCTCTTACGCAGCCGATCCGCCCATTGCCGCAATATCTCGGCCCGATCTCCCCACCTCAACGACCATCCAATCACCGACGAAGGGTCACGAGCGCATTTCTCTCT
Organism: Bradyrhizobium sp. B120; assembly: GCF_049075665.1. Lineage (NCBI taxonomy): Bacteria > Pseudomonadati > Pseudomonadota > Alphaproteobacteria > Hyphomicrobiales > Nitrobacteraceae > Bradyrhizobium > Bradyrhizobium sp. B120. Next base: position 6,196,019 of record NZ_CP185242.1, read on the forward strand.
CGGAGAAACCCCAACGCGGACGATGATCCGCCTTTCCGAAGATGTAGATCCGCTTTTCAAGAAGCCCGTAGACCCACACAGCAGCAGAACAACCGAAATTGTGGGACCTTAGGAGAGCGCTTGGGCTGGCTCAGCGGATAGTCCTGTTTACATCGTCGGGCGCCGCTGCGGCCAAGATCGCCGCTAAAGCAGTTGCCGCGAGTGGCAAAGAAGTCATCGGTCTAACCGCCGAAGAGATCTGGAGCGAGCTTGTACCATCAGCGCGGGGAAAGATCGCCGAGTGAATCAAGACGTCAGCCGCTGCACTGACACACTCGGTCTGATGGAGCCGCGCCATCCCCTTGCTCACAGGAGTTCTGCCGGGACTAGATTAACTACCGAAATCGCGGTGACGATCTGAGTCGTTTGCGCTTGGGAGTGAGGACGCGATATCAAACAACGACGAAGGGCAATGAAATGACCACCGATGCTCCGAAGAAAACCATCATTCTGGCCGCGGGCTTCGGCTCCCGTTTGCAGCCGCCTGACCGATCTGCGGCCCAAGCCGCTTGTCGAGGTCAATGGAACGCCGATACTCCATAACGCACTGCGAAACTTGGAAGCGGTCGGCGTGGAAGAAGTCACAATTGTTGTGGGCTACCGCAAGGACGCTATTCAATATGCCTGCGGCAGCCGCTTTGGCGAGCTCGAAATCAACTATGTCGAATCGTCCGTGTTCGACCGCACCGGCAGCGCCTATTCTCTTTGGCTGGCGCGCGATGCGCTTCTTTCCGGAGACTGCTTCCTTCTCGAAGGTGACGTCTTCTTCGAAGAGGATGCGTTGCGCTACCTAATGATGAGCCAAGCAACCGACGTAGCTGCAGTTGCTCCCTTCAATGAATCGATGGAAGGTTCGGCGGTCTTGTTGTCGGATAGCGGCGTCATCACGAGTTTCCGCATGAAACAGACCGCAGCTAACCTTGTCGCGGATGGCCCAAGACTTTTCAAGACGATGAACCTGCTACGATTGTCAGCGACGACGCTGAGAGCAACGATCGTCCCAGCGCTAGATGATCTCATCGGATCTGGAGCTACGCAGGCCTACACAGAGGCGCTTCTTGCCAGCCTGGTGGAAAGAAGAGGCTTACGGATTGCAGCGGCGCGCTGCGACGGTCTCAGGAGGTACGAAATCGACAGCACCGAAGATCTGCTTATCGCGGAGCGCATCTTCACAAGAGCGCCCGCCTTCGACCGCGCCGGGATACAGAATAAGCGGAAGGTCCGACACCGCGATACCTTCGGTATCCAGAAAACGCCATAACAAGGGAAGGCTTTCGTTTTTCCTCCGCCAACCCATTTCTTGGTCTCCCTGCGCACCTTGGCAAATGTCAGTTTCTGCTGGGTGCCTGCCCCCAGAAAGTGTGATGAAACGAGTCGACCCTGCGGGCCTGCAGGGGCCTCAGGGGAAGGACCTCTTCTCATGTGGACTGGCTCACCAAAGGGCATTACCTGCCCCGCGCCCCGTCGATCTGCTGTTGCATCCAGCATCAAATTCAAGAGCGCGATCGATGACCGCGGCGATCTAAATCTTCCAGTGGAGATCATCGATACGGTCGCGCGCAGCCGATCCACCTTCTGCCGCTACCTAACAATCGGCACGTCGACCGCCTTCGTTTCCACGTCGTCATGAGACGCGTTCTGTGGATGCAGACCCGCTTCCCAAACCGAGCCCGCTAAGGGGACGATTGGGATTGGCGGCCAGCCCCCTGCGACGCGCCGTCCTGCCGACGCCTCCCTCGACGTGGGAGCCTGCGTGACTGTATGCGGAGGACGACTCACCAATGCCCCCCCGCCCGCCCGCGGGGGTCCAGCCCGACTCCCGGAGCAATTACAATGTTGGCGTCGAGCGGATTGCCTATAGTCGACACCCCACTCCCCGGCTCCAGGTAGGCTGTGTAGATCTGGCCGTGGATCCTCAACTTTATGCTCAGATGTGGCGACCTAGGCAGGTCGCCCCTTCTGTTCAGTGCGCCGATCAGGAAAGGCGGAGCCCGGTCGCGGCGGTGCTCCCAGCCCAAGCCGACGAGATGTCCGAACTCCTCCAAGGATCGATCCATGAAGCTCGAGGTAGCCTCTTCGGAAGACGACGATGACTCAGAGACGTCTGGCTGTGTGTTCAGATCCCCTCGCGACGGGAGCTCTGTCGCTTCACGACCTTCTTGCCGCAGCGTGGGCGGAACTCCACTGGCGCCTGCATTTGGCGACATCTCAATGGTCGGGGGCGCCTCGGGATCACTGGGGACCCTACCGGCGCGACTGCCACGACTGGCGTTTTCGGCTTGCCAGGTCAGTTCGCGTAAATGCGTTCCCGCAGCCAGCGCTCTAATCCATGGCAAACCCAGTTCATGTGGCACGACATTCGAGATTTCGCCAACAAGTTGCCGACCAACGGCACGTTGTGTCACCCGATCGATTGCATCAATAGCAGTGAGCGTTGACGGCTGATCTGCCTCGGCAGAGGTTCCCTCAGCCGCACGACCACGCCAGATCTCCACGGGCCTATCGGGGTCGGCAAAACGGGCAGCTGCGGACGTAAAGGCAGCGTCGACGGCCTCGGCCGCAGCGGAGATTGCTGGCCAGCGCAGATCGAAGCCCCTAGCCCGTTCGATGTCACTCGATAAGCTCCCTTGTGCTGCCACGTTAAAGCTGTACTCCAAGGAACTGGCCGCCCCTCCTAGCGGGGTCAACAGGGCATCATGCGAGACAAGCTGGAAGACATGAGCCACGAAGTTTGCGACTTCACGGGTGTAGCAGTAAGCTATGTTGGCGTTGGACCAAACCACGGCTTCGTAGGCATTGACCTTGTCGTTCGATGAGCTTCCAAGGTGTGAAAGAGCACGTATGCCGGTGTGCGCGGCGCCGCCGAAGGTTACAACGGCCGCCGCTAGGCTGGGCAAGAGACGCGTCAGCTGGCTTGCGGGCACGTCAGGAGTTCCCGCCATCGCGAGGGTCGCAGATTGCGCCGCCCGCTCACCGCGAAATCCTCTGCGATAGGCCTCTGGATTGCTTCTCGCCCGCCAGGTGTGCACGCCCGCTCTTCCGCCCGCGATCAGTCCCATCACCACGTTGACTGCGGCATGTGCCGCCATCGATCTATCGTTGACCTCCTGTGGACTTCGCGGATGACCGGAAAATGCGCGCACCGCCGCCTCCCCCACGCGACCAACAAAGGTCTCGAACGCACCCTGTGCTCCGGTCGCGCCGAACAGCGCGACCGTGAACTTCCACCACCGTGTACGGCCAGCAGGGCGGGCGTCTTGATGCTCCATCCCTGCGTCCGCATCTGGTGGCGGCGATACGCAGTCTCGAAGCGGCGGCTCTGGGGGGGGCCCAGCAAGCTCCTCTTCGGCGATTGTGTCTCCAGAGTGCAATGTCCCGGCATGCACAATTTCAAGGGCCATCGACAGTTGTTCAGAGGCGTTTTCGTGGGTTCGCCGCTGGTCATCGGTCAGCGTAGGCGGTCCGCTGGCGTTGTCTCGATCCCACACTCGCATGGGGGTTGGATCGCTTTTGTCCATCGTCCTCCGCCTGTCCCGCCAGGCCTTGGCCTGCAGCGTCGTTGTCTCGATCCCGAATTCGGATATTATGCGGAGCCTACGATTATGCGGAGTGCGCGGCGAGAAGTTGCTGCCCGCCGCGGTTTTCTCGTATGTCTCACTCCGCATAATTCGGCTTGCGTCCGGCCGTGCTCAGCATGGCCAGAAGCTTGTCGGGCGCCCGGAAGCGACCGGGCGTCAGCATCGGCGGCGTCATGGCGGCAAGCGCTTCGAGCTTCTCTGTCGGATCGGCGCGAAGGTAGACCTCGGTGCTTTGCAGGCTGGCGTGTCCGAGCCACAGCGAGACTTTCCGGACGTCCCGGGTCGCCTGAAGCGTATGCATGGCGCAGGTATGGCGCAGTACGTGCGGACTGACGCCTTTGCCAACGATCGAAGGCGCTTTGCGAGCGGCGGTGGCGACATGTTTGCTCAGGATGTATTCAAAGCCTGAGCGGGTCATCGCCTGGGCACGGGCGTTGCAGAACAACTCAGGAACGCTGCTGACTGGACGCACTTTGAGCCAAGCCTTTACAGTTGCGGCCGTCTGCTTCCAGAGCGGCAAGACACGTTCACGTCGGCCCTTGCCCATGATGTGCACGCTGGACATGGTCTGGCGGTCGATCTGATCGAGCCGGAGACCCACCAGTTCCGACACGCGCATGCCTGCGGCGAAGGCCAGATGCAGCATCGCTCGATCACGGATGCCGGACACGGTGCTCGCGTCTGGCGCATCTAACAGAGCCTGCAGCTCGTCACGGGTGAGATAGCCGACGAGCGCCTGATCGGTCTTCTTCATCGGGATCGCATGGATCCGACATGATTGGTCGAGGCAGGATGGTACCCTGTATTCCAGGTAACGGAAGAACGAGTTGATCGCAGCGAGCCGGGCATTGCGGGTTCGCGCCGAGTTGCCGCGCTGCTTCTCTAGATGCTCCAGGAATGCCAAGATCAGCGGCGCGTCGAGCCGTTCGATCTCGATCTTCGATGGCTTGAGCTTGAGCCGACCGGCGGCAAAGAGGAGCAGCAGCTGGAAGCTCTGGGCATACGCTTCGCTGGTATGCTGGCTCGCCCTGCGTTCTTTGGGCAGGTGCTCCCGCAGGAAGCTGCTCAGATAGGGGGCGAGCGCGGTCATGCGGCACCTCCAATGAGCAATGCCTCGCCGGCCTCGGCGATCTGGCCCATCAGGGCCGGCGTCGCCTGCAAGTACCAATAGGTGTCGGTCACGTGGGCATGGCCGAGGTAAGTGCTGAGCGCCACGATATGGCGGGCGACCGCAGCACGATCGTGGCGGCACTGCTCCAGCGAGCGGACCGCGAAGGTGTGGCGCAGATCGTGGATGCGCGGATCTCGCCCCGAGTACGCGCCCCTGAGATTGGTACCATCGAGGAGCTGCAGGAAGATGCGTCGCACAGTGTTGTAGGGTAGCGACTGCCCGGCAACCGATACGAAGAGGGCACGATCTGTGGTGGTCAGCAGCCGCCGGGCGACCAGATATCTGTCGAGCGCCAGCCGAGCTGTTGCGTGAAGCGGCAACAGCCGGCTCTTCTGGAACTTCGTTTGCCGGACGACGAGTCCATCGGCAGTCACATCGTCGATCTGCAGCGCCAATGCTTCTGCGATCCGCATTCCGGTAGCGGTGAGCAGGCCGAAGAGCGTTGCATACATGGTCGGTCTGATCGAGCCCGCCGGCCGGAGTTCCGCCGCAGCGCGAAGCAATCGTGCGATCTCGTCTGCACTATAGATATACGGCGATCGCCGCTTGACGACGGCGTGGCCGAGTGCATCCGCCGCCGGAACCTGATGGCGCGGATTCTCGGCGTGCATCGCCAGCGCGAACCGCCGCACGGTAAGCAACCGGTTACGGCGCTGCTCCGGTGACGGCGCACGTGCGGCCCATGCCAGGACGCGGGCGCTTCTGATGTGCCGGTCGCCGCGCTCCTCGGCGAAGCCGACGTAGCCCCTCAGCAGGATTTGCTGGACGCGGAACTTGAACCCCAGCGACTGCTGCTGGTCCACATATTTGGCAAGATATTTGCTCAGCATCACACATCTCCCGGCCAGGGTTGCGCGATCTGCAGCAGCATCGTCACGTCGACTTTGGCATAGTGCGCGGTCATGTCCGGTGAGCGGTGGCGCAGCACGGCGCCAACTGTGTCGAGCGTCGCGCCGCCCCGCAGCATGGCGGTCGCGGCCGAATGCCGAAGCAGGTTGGCCCCATTCGACGGAGCGGGGATGCCCGCCTTCCGTATTCCACCACGCACAATGTCAGAGACTGCGCTCGAACCTGTCAGTGGCCGGATTGGTGCATTCGACATGAAGAAGATTCGACCATCGGCGACGTGCGGCCGGGCCTGATCCAGATAAGCGAGCACGGCATCGCCGGCGTCTTGCGGCAATGGTAATCTCGTCTCCCGCCGCCCCTTGCCACGAACCGACAGCGTCGCCTGTTGCCAATCAATATCGGTGAGACGAAGAGAGAGAATGTCGCCGGCCCGCAAGCCCAGTCGTGCCAACAGCAGCAGGATCGCCCGATCACGAACGCCAGTCGCCGTGGTCTGGTCGCACGTTGCAATCAACGTCTCGACATCTGACGAGCTGATGTATCGCGGCAGCGACGACAGTCGCCACTGCGGAATGATTGGCACAGCATGATCGAGTCCCGCCCGGCACAACCCCCGCGCGGTGAGGAACCGCAAATATCCTCTCAGCGCCATCGTCATAGTCTTCACAGAGGCGAGCGAGACCCGTTTCGTCTCTGCAATGATCACCTCGCGAATGAGTTGGGCATTCCAGCTTCGCGGCTTGCTGCCAAGCGCCGGGAGCAGCCGCATGACCATGCGACCATGTCGATCTATTGTCAGCTCTGTGACGCCGCGATGCTGCCGCAGCCAGTCCTGGAACTCGACTACCCACCGGTCGAGCGTCGGTAATGCGAGCTTCGGCTTGCGCTGGACGATCCCGCGCTCGCCGAGAAACTTGACGAACCGGCACACCCGCCTCACGTACTTCTTGGACACGCCCTTCACGCGACGTATGCCGGGGCATCGACAGCGATGCCGAGCGAACCGATCGGTGACGCCATCATCGATGTCGGTGACTGCGACCTTGGACAGCGTCAGCCATTGCGCGAGGTGACGGGCTGCGGCGTCATAGCCGCTCACCGTCAAGCTCGAATGCCCCAACACCGTCAGGTGTCGTGCGAACTCCGTCACCAGCGGGGCAAGATCGCCTGCGTCCATGCAGCGCTGCCCGTGGCAGTGGTTCTCACTCAACTTGACCATTCCTTGTCTCCCTTTCGTTGCCATCAAGACAGGAAGGGAGGCCTCAGATTATGCGCAGCGGGGAAGAGGGCACTGGGAACTAAACTGTTGATAACGGAGCGGATCTCGGATCGAACGGCCGCGCACTCCACATAATCGTAGGCTCCGCATAATTGCGGTTATGTGGTTCACCACATAACCGCAAGGGATTGGATGGCCTGGGCGCCGACGCCGAGCCTCAGCCGCCGCCGCGCAATCCGCCACATTTGAAATGCCCGTCACCGCGCAGCGCTCTGCCCGTCCCGCCAAGCTTTCGCCTGGAGTGCCAACGCATCAAGCAACGGTGCGAACGTTGGGGGATCGATCTGCGCAAACTCGAACTTCTGACCCAAAATAAGGTGTTGACTCGATGGATTGACGAAGAACAGCGGCGCACCCAGCAGGAAGTTCTCGAGATTTCGGGATAATGCAAGTCCAACCAGGTCATGCTCGGCGACCGTCGAAACTTTGCCGGCGTCGAGCAGCACGGCGGCCATGTCGTACCGATCTCCGCATGGATGAACAAATGTGCAGATGATGTCGTGCACAATCAGCGTTCGATCCCGGGCGAAGTCACCAACATCGTCCAGACTCATTGCAGTGGAGTAGTGGCTGAGCCACTGAGAGAACGTGCGCGTCATAACGATGATCCACGGCAGTCATTTTCACTCTACCCATTGCATGTCTCAGGCCTGTGACGCTCCGATGGCATCGCCATTCATCGCTCCGTCGATAATCAGTTGAGCAGCGAGGCCAACGGCGAAGGCCCGTGATGAAGGCCGATGATCTTAATGCCAGCCGTTGGCCGCATGGCGCGCGTCCGCTGCGACGGGGCATCTCGGTCGTTCTCGCGCGGATGAAACTCTCTCAACTTGACGCAATCGAAACCTCTTCGGCTTGTGGTGCTCATATCAAATCTGGCTATCTTGAAGGTACTGAAACAGCAAAATCGAGGTCACGAGGCGCTGAAAGCTCGCTCATTCCAAGCTGATACAATAATTCGCGCCCCTATCAACGTTAGCAGTTGATCTGGATCAAAGACGCAGGTCTGGTCTCCGCCTGTCGCCCCGATCGAGGCGCTGACTTGTCGCTTGTAGACGTGCTGGGCGGTCAGATTTTCTCCAACGAGAACCCCTCCCTCCTATGTAAACGACGGGCGGCGCGATCGCTAATCACGCAGGTTTCGAATGCCTGTGCGTCGGCCGGTCACTTGCTTTCTCTCTCGGCTACCGAGCTCCTAACGAGGCTTCATGGAGCCAATTCGTTGACGTGGTCGAGCGCATCGTGGGTTCGACCGAACTGGCTGTGATCATTCACGGTGATAGCGGCTTCGAGGACTTCAACGACGTGTCCACCTGGCACGCAAGCTCCGTCAGCCTGGCGCTGCCGGCGTCGCGCTCGGTGATAGCCGTTTTCCGAAGATGAGCGCGCTTCTTGGTATAGAGCATCCCCTCGCCGGCATAGATGAATGGTCGACCGGGCCGAGGGCAGTGAAGAATAACGGTTATCGCGTAACGTTTGATCAACGATGGCACATTGAACAGATTTGTGGAGTCAATCGCGAAAGACCACCGTCGCCAGAAGATGGTCCCACGGACCTTGAAGGGGCGCGGGGGCGAATCCCAACCGCGAGCAACACCCTCGGCGCGCCCTTGCTTTCCAAGAACCGCTGGCGCGGCGAGCGCGACCGTACCGCTCACCAGGCAACTTGGATGTAGCGATGTGCTGGCGATAACCGCCGGCCACGATCCGCAACTCGATCCAATCCAGACCGGCCGACGCGTGGGTGTTCGATCCGCTCAGACACATCTGGGGCCTCATCGAGCGCCAACCGCCGCCAAGGTTGCGACGTAAGAGCCGCTAGGTTGTTGATTTATCTTGCTTCGTAAGATGTTTGCGGTACGTTTTCGGTGATTTCACCCAGTTCGTTGCGTTTTCGCTGCGGCTTTCCCTAAATGATGTAAGCTTGCGGGCCGCTCGCCGGTATTTCGGTTTACGTTTTGACCAAATTGTCAGGAGACGAGTATGCCCGCCCTCAGTCAAAGCGCCAGTACCTCGCACGCTGATTTCATGCGAGCCGCGAATGACGAGCTAACCAAATTTGAGCGCCGCGAGCGTGAATTTCGAAGGAACGACCGCGACGAACGGGCCAAAGGATTGCAGTTGCCGGTGGAAAAGTACGATGCCGAAGATTGGCGCGCAAGGAAACCATTAAGCCCAATTCATCGAACGTGAGACCACCGCGGCTCGATATGAGTTTCGCTTATGACGGACGTATCCTTTGGCACTAAGACGCAACCAGTCGTATCCGTGGCACCACCGGCAACCACGTCATCCGGTAGGTAAATCGGCGCTGGTGAGTCCGCGTCCGCGGAAGCGGTTGCGGCGCTGGCGGCAGTTAGCGACAGGAATCGACCGGAAGCGACGCCCATCAACGACTTGCGGAGGCTGGCCGAGCCAACCCCTTGAGCCTCCACTGCTATGCGACCTTTTCGTGCGGTTGCTTGGAGCACCAGCCTGAGCTCGTTGGTCTCGGGGTGCATACGCACGGGCATGCTCTGTCTCAGAGATTGTTCTGATGTGGACTCCTCAAAATGCTTCAGGCCGGCCGCGCTAACGTCGAGTTTGGACGAAAGTCACATCGGAGTGCTGCGCGTCGGACCGGTACCGGCGCGGGCGGAATCAAGGTCGACAATCGACGCCGTTCCCCTTGCTGACATCGATCGTCGGTTGCGGGACAAGCCTTCCCATGAGAAGCAAAGCGCTCCTGCTCGCTGCCGTCGAGAAGCCCCGTGGTCACGGAAGACGAAGACCTTGTGCTCAAGCAGAACGCTGTTGATCACAGCGATCATCTGGTCCGACAAATACCTCGATGGCTTGATACTCCTGATTTCGGCGCCGATACGCGTGCGCGTTTGACAACATCAGAGAGCGAAATGACTTATCGATCAAAGCCGTTTCACTCATAGTTCCACGGTTGCGGTTTCTTTCGCCGGGTAGCACTGTTGAGTTTTGACACGAATGGTGAAACGTCTGATGGCAGACGCATTACGCCGTGGTCAACTACCAACGGTAGTAGTTGATCTGGATCAAACACGCGTGTCACTGGCTGGTTGATGAACGACGGTCCAATCAAATATCACCTGCAGGTGTTCGACATGGAACATCAACCGCATCTTGCTCTCGCCAGCGGCCTTAATCGATGCGCTGACTTGTTGCTTACAGAGATGCTGCGCGCTCGCGTCTGCTTCAGCCGTCACTCTCCGCGCTCATGGAAGCGCAGGAAGTCCACTCCGGTGCGACCGCCAAGCGCAGCAAGATTCACAGGCCTTTGCGCGTCGGGCCGATCACTTGCCTACCCTCTTGGCTATCGCAACACTAACGAAGCTTCACGGAGCGAACTCGTGACGTGATCGAGCGCATCGTCGATTCGACCGAACGGCCTGTGCTGGTTGACGGCGATAGCAGCTTCGGGAATTTCAATTATGCGCGCATCTTGGTACGCAAGCTCCGTCAGCGTGGCGCTCGGTGATAGCCGCTTTCTGAAGATGAGCTCGCTTCTTGGCGAGCAACATCCCGTCGCCGATCGCTGAATTCTCTGGTCGGCCCCGGGCAGTGAAGAATAGCGGTTATCAGGAGGATCAATGATGATTAACTATTCACGGGGGACGGGCGAGAATGGTGACACAGACCCTTGAGAGGACAAGTGCACTCCAAAGCCATCCACATCTGGCCGCGCCCAACCATCATGCTGGACCAAAAGCGCTCACGTGGTTGCCGCCGCCTCGGAAGAGGTCATAATTTGCCAGAGGGACAATTTCTCTGTATCGACCGGAATGCTCCGGAAGTGGTCGGATCGCGCATTGGTCGTCCAATGCCTCGAGACACAATAGAACGAGTGGTCACGACTCTGGCGGAGCCCCTCTTTGCCAATAGCTTCTCCTCCAACAAGCGCCCTAGCTAGCTGAGGGAGGACTCGATGTTGGTCGCAGTCGTCGGAGCTGGGATTATGGGCGCGTCGCTCGCGCTTCATTTCGCTGCGAACGAAATGACGGTACTGTTGATTGATAGCGCCGTCCCCGGCTCGGGAGCGACCGGATCAAGTTTCGCGTGCCTAAACTTCTTTGCTGGGGCGACGTCGGACCATATGGAGTTCAGGTCCGAAGCCCTTTGCTCGACGGACTGCCTCCGTCCTGGTGGCGCAGCCATGTAAAACTTGTCCCATAGCGCATCCTTCGAATCGTGCGAAGAATGCACCATCAAAGCTTGGGACTGAACACCTAGGGCCGATCGACATCAGGATTCCCAAGTGGTTTGATCACTGATTCATAGAGCTCCGTGATTCGAGACACGGAGCAGATGATGGCGGCGAAGCGATATGAGCTGACCGAGGCGCAATGGGCGAGGATCGCGCCACTGCTGCCGGGGAAAATTGGCGACCCGGGACGTACGGCTGCGGATAATCGTCTGTTCGTCAACGGATGCCTGTGGGTTTTGCGGTCGGGCGCACTGGAGCTTCATCACCGCCTACAACTACGCTCGGCGCTTGAAGACCCTGAACGGCCTCACGCCTTACGAACACATCTGCAAATGCTGGACTTCCCAGCCAGAACGATTCAGACTCAACTTGCTCCAGAAAATGCCGGGACTAAACACCTAACGCCAGCCTGGGCCGGCTACGCCCGGATTCCTCCGCCACATAATATTTTCGTGCCTCTTGCGCGGACGCGGAATCCCCCTACGCCGCAATGCCGGAGGGGTACAATGCTCGAGTTCTATTTTTCGTATCGCGGCGTGCTCAAGCGCCTTTGTAACGGGGCGCTCGGCGCCGAGATGGATCGCATCGCGGAACGCTTTTTCTCGCTCGGTTACAAGCAAACATCCGCTAAACTTTATCTGAGCCGGATTGCGCGGTTCAGTCATTTTGCTGCAGCACATTGCGGTTCGGGGGCCGATCGGCGAAGCTATCGTCGATAGCAATCTACGCTCGTTCGCCACGGACTCTCCGCGGATTGCGGCAGTGTCCGCGCTTCAGCACGCGCGGCGGGTGGGCGCCCAAACGATTATTGTTTCGGCGCCCATGGTAGTCGATGATCCAAATGCTCCGCTTCTGAGCTCCTTATTCTGACTATCTAAGCAGGGTACGAGGCCTTGAGCCCAAGTCCCACGATGGCGTTCTCTTGGGAGCGCGGCGCGTTCTGGATTGGCTGCGCCATCGCCACTACGGCCAAGGCCTCGAGGGTTGACGGCGGAGCGTGTCCTTGCCGCCGTCGAGTATCGGCTGTCGCTCTCGGCGACCTCCGGCACTCGCACGGCGGCGACCTCTCACATCCGAACGTTTCTTCGCTTTCTGCATTGGGGTGGCCACCACGAGTAGGATCTGGCTCCCGTCGTTTCAAGAACGCCGCATTGGCGACTGGCGCATTTGCCGCCCCGGCTTTCGTGGGATGATGTTCGCCGCGCCATCGATGCGATCGGCACGGCGACGCCGATCGACCTTCGCGATCGAGCTGTCCTGCTGCTGCTCGCCACTACAGGCATTCGCAACGGCGAGCTGCGCGCTCTTCAGCTCCGGGATATCGACTGGCGAGCTGGCGATGTTTTTTTCCGGCGCCTAAGGGCAAGCGTGACCGAGTGGCCCCGCTCCTCGAGGAGACCGGTGACTTTGCGCGTGTCCGACCCGATAGGCCGGAGCCTTTTTCCGTCCTGGCCAAAAGCCAAGATACGTTCGGGGTTGACAGACAAATGCAGTGTTTGGCCGAGCGCCACCTGCGGTGCCCGCTCAGCGGCGAGCCGGGCGACGAGTGGATGATCGAGGCCGACAAGATCAAGATGGACGAAAAGGTCGGAGCCCATGTGCTCAACAAGCCGGACCGTCCCAGTCAGCGTGTTGACGCCGCTGAAATCGGACAGGTGAAAAGCTTCCGGGCGGATGCCGAGCGTGAGCGCCATGCCAGGCTGCGCATCGGAGAAAAACTGAAAACTGGTACCGACAGAGTCGACCGATCCTCGCTGGCGCACCACGGCATCGAGAAGGTTGATTTTGGGACTTCCAACGAATTTCGCTACGCGGCGGTCGTCGGGGTCGGCATAGATCGCTTGGGGTGGGGCAACCTGCATCAATTCGCCCTCGAGCAGCACCGCGACTCTATCCGAGAGGGTCATCGCCTCGGCTTGGTCATGGGTGACATAGACGAACGTGACGCCTAGTCGGCGGTGGAGATCCTTGATTTCGGCGCGCATCTGGACGCGGAGCTTGGCATCGAGATTACTCAGCGGCTCGTCCATTAGGAAGACGGCCGGATGGCGAACCATGGCGCGGCCGACGGCGACCCGCTGGCGCTGGCCGCCGGAGAGCTGGCCGGGCTTTCGAAAAAGTAGATGGCCAATACCGAGCGCCTTGGCGGTGCGGGTGACTTCTGCATCGATCTCTGTCGAGATTCGTTTTGTGCCCGGCGTGATCCGACCTAGGATCGGCAGCCTTTGCCATGCATTCAATTGTCGCATGCGGAGCGGCAGGGCCATATTGGCCGCGACTGTCATGTGTGGATATAGCGCGTAGGACTAAAATACCATGGCGACGTCGCGGAGCTTTGGTCGCACGCCATCGACTACGCGCTTGCCAATTGTCACCGATCCGCTGTCCTGCACTTCTAAGCCCGCCAAGATCCTGAGAAGCGTCGATTTACCGCATCCCGACGGCCCCAGGAGCGTCACGAACTCTCCAGCCTCGATCGCAGCGAAACACCCCGAAGCACGGGTGTTGAGCCAAAAGACTTGGTGATGTGATGGAGATGGATATCGCTCATGTGCCAACGTCTTTCCGAGGCCAGCTCACCGTCGTGGTGGGCGTTTTGCTGAGCACCTTAGGCAATCTCTAACGGGTCTCGATAAAGTGGCGCTGACAGAATAGGCATGACCGCGCCAGTCATACCCACTGGAAGGGTCGTTCGGCAAGGAGAGTGCGTTCGAGGCGATCCATACCGGTCAACATGAGCGCCGTAGCTCCTTCGAGGACAAAGGTACAAGTCGGTCAAAGTCACACGATTTTTCATCGCTCTGTCTCTCAAGGCTCGTTGAGCGCTGCTAGAACCCACAAGGGTTTAAGGGTAAGAATAAGAAAGAGGCGCCTTCCTATGGGTCAATCGGCGAATTCTGCAAGTCAAACAGCTCAATTAGGACACAACCTCTTTCAACGGCGCGAAGTTCTTTTGACCAACGCGAAGATCGTGACCCGGTCGGCGTGTTTCAACGGAACGGTTCAGATCGTCGACGGGCTGATCGCCGACATCGCGACAAGTAGTACGAGCGCACGAGGCGCGCTCGACTTCGAAGGCGACCATCTGCTGCCTGGTTTGATCGATGTCCATACCGACCATCTCGAAAAGCAGATCTTGCCGCGCGCCGGCATGAGCTGGGATCCCTTGGGAGCTGCCATTGCCCACGACATTCAGATTTGCGCGGCGGGCGCCACGACGGTGTTCGATTCCCTGATCGTTGGGGCGGTGGGCAATCCGGAGCGACGGCGCCTGCTACCTCTAATGCTGCAGGGGCTTGGCGAAGCGCGCCGGCACGGCCTGCTTAGGGCCGACCATCTGCTTCACTTGCGCTGCGACGCCCGCGAAACCGACCTAATTGATCTTTTCCTTGCTTATGCCGATCGGCCCGAACTTCGATTCGTGACGATCATGGATGACGGGCCGCGGCGGGACCCGAAGCGGTTCCGGCATCTCGAGCGGCGCAAGAATACGCCTGAGGCGGAAATCGAGGCGGAAATCTCCGCCGCGGCAACCACAGAGGACTGCACAGAGGACAATCGGCGACGCCTCGTCGCACACTGTCGCGAGCGCGGCGTTCCCTTCGCTAGCCACGACGACACCACCGTTGCTCATATCGCGGAGGCCGTCGGACACGGACTCTCCATCTCCGAATTTCCAATCACCTTGGAGGCAGCGAAAGCCGCGCGCGCCGCCGGCATGACCATCATCGTTGGGGGACCCAACCTCGTCGCAGGGCGCTCACATACTGGCAACGTCTCGGTGCGGGAGCTCGCGCAGGAGGGCCTCATTGACATCATCTGTTCAGACTACATTCCTGCGAGCATTCTGCGTGGCATTTGGCACTTGGCGAGCCAATCCGACCTAAGTCTCCCAGAGGCCGTCGCACTCAGCAGCGGGCGGCCGGCGGAAACCTTTGGGCTCTTCGACCGCGGCGAGATTGCGGTGGGCAAGCGCGCCGATCTCGTCCGCGTGGCTGACCGGGCCGGTCCGATTGTTCGCGCGGTTTGGACGGCCGGCAGGCAGGTGCTCTGACGCTGGGAGAGAGAGACGTGAATATGTCCCCGACGCACATCGCTCCAGGCGATCAATGCAACCGTCAAGATTGGATGACGGTGCTCGCGAAGGTGCCGCTCTCCGAACTGGAGCGACACTGGGCGGCGATCGTTCGTCCTAAGTTTCAATGGATCCGCCGGCCGGAATATGGCGCCGTCATGCTTCAGGGAGCGGTTGGGCGCACTGGCGCGGTCTTCAATGTTGGAGAGGCAACGGTCACGCGTTGCACGGTTCAGATCGAGACGGGCGAGATCGGCATCGCCTACGTGCTCGGTCGCAACAAGCGCCACGCCGCACTTGCTGCGCTATTCGACGGGCTGATTCAACGCGACCAAGTCAAAGGGACTGGCACGATCACCGCGATCATCGCCGCGCTCAGGCGTTGCGTGCGCGTAGAGGAGGAAGCGGTCCGGCGCGAGGCTCAACAGAGCAAGGTCGATTTCTTCATGCTGGGGCGGGAGGCTAACTGCGAATGACGGCTGATCTGATACCGCCCGCCTTCCGCGATCCCATTCACGACTCGCAGTCGGCCTTCCGCCGACTTCTGAAGGCACTTTCGCGACCCGGCACCCCCGTTTCGCTTCCCGGCCCTGCGCAGCCGCCGACACCGATGGCGGGGCCGCTCGCCGCGATCGCTCTGACGCTCGCCGACGCCGACTGCCCGATCTGGCTTGACCCGGCACTGTCGACTGAGCCGGTCCGGCGCTACCTTCATTTTCATACAAACGCGCCGCAGATTGCCGATCCGAGGGCCGCAGCCATCGCCCTGATCGGTGATGCCGGCCGGCTGCCGGGGCTCAATGAATTCCATCCGGGCGAGGCCGCCTACCCCGACCGGTCCACAACGCTGATCCTCCAGTTGCCCGCACTCACTGGCGGGCCCTCCGTCCGCCTCTCTGGGCCTGGGATCGAGACCACCGCAAGCCTCGCACCCCGCGGCCTGCCGGGCTGGTTCTGGCAGGCTTGGCATGAGAACGCTGCGCGCTATCCGCTCGGCGTCGACGTCTTCCTCACCGACGAACGCATCGTCGTCGGCCTCCCGCGTTCCACAAAGGTTGAGGCGCCATGATCACCTCGATCAAGGGCGGTGAAGCCGCCATTGCCGCGTCGCACCGTCTCCTTGCCAAGCGCCGGCGCGGCAACCCGGCGATTGCCGATCTAAGCGTCGACCAGATCCGCGAGCAATTGTCGCTTGCTGTTGACCGCGTGATGAGCGAGGGCTCGCTCTACGATCCGGGGTTGGCGGCGCTGGCGATCAAGCAGTCCGAGGGCGATCTCGCTGAGGCGATCTACCTCTTGCGCGCCTTCCGGACAACGCTCACCCGTTTTGGGCATGCCAAACCGGTTGACACGTCGGCAATGGTGGTGCGTCGGCGGATCGCGACGACCCACAAGGACGTGCCGGGCGGCCAGCTCCTCGGGCCGACCTACGACTATACACACCGTATCCTCGATGTCGCCCTGATGGGAGAAGCGGGAAGTGACGATCTGTCCGATCTCGACGGCGAGAGAGCGGAGAAAGCGGGCAGCACCCAAGCTTCCGTGCCCGATGCAGCGGCCTTAACGAGAGAATGTGGCGTGCTTGCGCGGGCCGAGATCGTCGAAGACGCCCGGCCGGATGAAGGAAAGGTCGCTGACATTACCCGCGCCCCCGTGGTGTTTCCGTCTAGACGGGATGAGCGCCTGCAAGCTCTCGCACGCGGGGACGAGGGCTTCCTGATGGGGCTCTGCTACTCGACCATGCGCGGCTATGGGCGCAGCCATCCCTTCATCGCCGAACTGCGCTACGGTGACGTGACGGTTGTCCTACCCATCCCCGAACTCAACATATCGGTTGGCATCGGGGCCATCCGTCTGACCGAATGCCAGACAGTACATCTCACCACCTGCGACGGCACGCTGCCCCCCCGTTATACGCGAGGCTATGGCCTCGTGTTCGGCCATGGCGAACGCAAGGCGATCTCGATGGCGATGCTCGACCGAGCGCTGCGATCAGCAGAACTGGGCGAGCCGGTCGCTTACCCGGCACAGGATGACGAATTCGTCCTCTCCCATTCCGACAGCGTTGCGGCCTCTGGCCTGGTGCAGCACCTGAAGCTGCCCCACTACGTCGATTTTCAGGCTGAGTTGCAGTTGCTCGGCCAGATGCGGGCGGACTACGCGGAACGGCATGCAGACCCCGGCCTCAAACCCGTCGCCGGATTGGCCCCGATCACGGAGGCGCAGGGTGGAGACTGACCTCGCATTTAACGACGACGACGTCTACAGCTTCGCCTATCTCGATGAGATGACGAAACGGATGATCCGGCGGGCAATCCTTAAGGCGGTGGCCGTGCCCGGCTACCAAGTGCCGTTCGGCAGCCGCGAGATGCCGCTTCCCCCTGGCTGGGGCACCGGCGGCCTCCAGGTGACGGCGAGCCTTCTCGGCCGAGACGACAGGCTGAAGGTGATTGACCAGGGCGCCGATGACACTACTAATGCCGTCTCCATACGGCGGTTCTTCGCCGAGGTCTCCGGTGTCGCCACGACTGAGCGCACCGGCGAGGCGACGATCATCCAGACCCGCCACCGGATTCCCGAGCGGGCACTTTCCGAAGATCAGATCATCGTCTTCCAGCAACCGCAGCCAGAGCCTTTGCGCCGCTTTATTACGGAGGAAGCGGTTGCGCGGAAGATCCATGCCTTTGCGCGCTACGGTGTAATGTACGTGCGTCTCTACGAGGATATTTCTCGGCTTGGCCACATCGCCATGTCGAGCGATTATCCGGTCGTGGTCAACGGGCGTTATCTTGCTTCGCCATCGCCGATCCCAAAATTTGATAATCCAAAGCTTCACCGCAGCCGGGCGCTCGCCCTCTTCGGCGCGGGCCGGGAGCGGCGTATCCATGCCATCCCGCCTTTCACCGAGGTCAAAAGCCTCGATTTCGCCGACTATCCCTTCACGGTGCAGCGCTTCGAGGCGTGTTGTTCGGTTTGCGGCGCGCAGGACAGCTATCTCGACGAAATCCTCCTCGACGATGGCGGTAGGCGGGCCTTTGTCTGCTCGGATACCGCTTATTGCGCCGAACGGCTCGGCGAAAGGACTAACACATGAGACCGAGAGCGAGGGAAATCCTACGGGTGGAGCGTCTCTCCAAGAGCTTCGGACGCGTTCCAGCTTGCAGCGCGGTATCGTTCTCGCTGCGTCAGGGCGAGGTTCTCGGTATCGTCGGAGAGAGCGGCTCGGGCAAATCAACACTACTCCGCTGCCTTGCGGGCCGCATCTGGCCGGATGAGGGCAACGTGCTAATCGCCTCCGATGATCATATCGTCGATCTCTGGACGATGGACGAAGCCTCGCGTGAGCAATTCTTGCCGACGACGGTCTCACTCATTCATCAGAACCCGCGGGACGGATTGCGCCTCGATATCAGCGCCGGCGGCAATATCGCCGAACCGCTGATGGCCGCCGGCGGCCGTCACTACGGCTCCTTACGTGCGACGGCGCTGGAATGGCTTGAGAAAGTCGATATCGAGGGGCGGCGCATCGACGACCTGCCCGAGATATTCTCCGGCGGCATGCAACAGCGGCTTCAGATCGCCCGGGGCCTCGCTACCCACCCACGGCTCGTGCTGATGGACGAACCGACCGGCGGCCTCGATGTCTCCGTCCAGGCGAAGCTCCTTGATCTGCTGCGCGGCCTCGTCCGCGAACTTGGCATTGCCGTTGTTGTCGTCACCCACGATATCGGCGTGGCGCGTCTGCTCGCCGACCGGTTGATGGTGATGCAGCGCGGCCGCGTAATCGAGGAGGGACTCACCGACCAAGTGCTCGATGATCCTCACCACCCCTATACGCAACTGCTCGTCTCCTCCGTGCTGCAGGTCTAAGGAAGGGAACCGGTCATGACCATCCTCGTCAGCGTTGGCGGCCTTTCCAAGACCTTCGCACTTCATACCCAGGGCGGCGCAGAAATCGCCGTCTTCGACGACATCTCACTCGAGGTCCGCGCGGGAGAGTGCGTCTGCCTGCACGGCCCCTCCGGGGCCGGCAAGTCGACGTTGCTACGCTCGCTGTATGCTAACTACAAGCCCGACGCCGGCCACATCGTCGTGCAACACGGCGAAGAATCGATCGACCTCGTCAGCGCCGAGCCCTGGGAAGTGGTGGAGGTGCGGCGCCGCACGGTCGGCTATGTCAGCCAATTCCTCCGCGTCATCCCTCGCGTCGCCACCATCGACATCGTCACCGAACCCGCAATCACCGTTGGCATTCCGGCAGATGAAGCACATGCGAAGGCGAAGACGCTGCTCGCCCGCCTCAACATTCCCAAGCGGCTCTGGTCGCTGGCGCCCGCTACCTTCTCGGGGGGCGAGCAGCAGCGCGTCAACATCGCGCGCGGCTTCATGGTCGACTACCCAGTCCTACTTCTCGATGAACCGACAGCGTCGCTCGACGCTGCCAACCGCCGGAGCGTGGTCGAGTTGATCAACGAGGCTAAGGCGAGGGAGGCTGCCATCGTCGGCATCTTCCATGATGAGGAGGTGCGCGAGGCTGTGGCCGACCGTCTGTTCGAGGTGGGCCAGTCGTCTGTTCGCAAGTCTCGGCGCAATATTACAGCGGTGGAACCTGTCGCCTAATGCTCGAACCGTCCTCGCCCCGCTACGCGATCTACTACACGCCGGCGCCGGAACACCCGCTTACGGTGACAGCGAGAGCTTGGCTCGGACGCGACGCGTTCACTGGAGGCTCGCCCACTGCCTCCGCTGGACTCGCTGACACTGGTACGAACTCGGCTCGCCGCGCACTGACCACCGCGGCGAGCTGCTATGGCTTCCACGCGACCCTCAAGGCGCCCTTCCGGCTGAAAGAGGGGTGTTCGGTCGAGAAACTGGAGCGGGCGCTCCGCGCGTTCGTGACAGATTGGCCTTCATGCCCGATCGGTTCTCTGAAAGTCGATATGCTGGGTGGCTTCTTTGCGCTGGCTCCTGTGAGTCCGATTCCCACTTTGCACGGGTTTGCCTCGTGCATCGTAGAAGAGTTCGACCGTTTTCGAGCACCGCTGAGTCCGGGCGAGTTTCAACGACGTTTGTGCGGTCCGCTCGACGACATCGAGACCACGCATCTTGTGCGATGGGGCTACCCGTACGTCTTCGATCGTTTCCGCTTCCACATGCCCCTAACCGATCGCGTTCCCGTTGAAAGTCAGGCCGACGTAAAGAAAGAGCTGAATGCGGTCTTCGGACAGCTACTCTCCGAAGACTACAGCGTCGATACTCTTTCTCTCTTTGTTCAGGAACATCCCCGCGCGAATTTTGTCGTGCGGTCGCAGTTTGCCTTGAGGACCCGCACCCTCCTCAAGGAGGCGGTGTGAGCTGATGACCTTTGCGCGCGGCCACCTGGTTCTCGTTGTTGGCCCCAGCGGTGCGGGCAAGGACACGCTGATCGATTTTGCTCGCGCACAGTTGCAGCCCGATCCCTGTTTTCATTTCGTCCGCCGGATCATCACCAGGCCTCCTTCCGTCGGCGAGGATCACGAATCTGTCGATATCGAAGAATTCCAACGCCGAGCTAGCGCCGGCGCGTTCGCTCTGCATTGGCAGGCGCATGGGCTTTTCTACGGGATTCCTGCGACAGTCGAAGACCTGCTTGATCGCGGCATAGCCGTGGTGGCTAATGGCTCCCGGGCGATCGTGCCCTTGGCCCGTCAGCGCTACCCGCAACTACGTATCGTCAATGTCACCGCACCTGTTGCGGTCTTGTCCAAGCGCTTGGCGGGACGCGGACGGGAAAGCGATTCATCATTGAAGCAGCGGCTTGCGCGAATCAACCTGAATCCGATCGAGGTAAGGAATGTGCTGCACATAGACAATGCCGGCTCCCTGAACCTCGCCGGTGAACAGTTCATCGACGCGCTGCGGACCTGGCGTCAAACAAGTACCATCACGAACAGCCCTCACTGACGGAAAGCGGGCCAGCCAGATCGATGTAGTGAGGGATGGAAGAAAACAGAGCTTGGGGAGCGACCGCCATCGGGAGGCTTACTCGCCACGAGGGAGGAGCTATCTATCGTGAAGCTGAGTCGGCGCGGTGCGCAGTGGCCACAGTGGCAGATCAGATGCATCGAATCGGTTGTTTCCGCCAACGGCGCCATGAGGCAGTGCTCGGCGGATGTGGAGCTACGAGACCTGGGATGGGCGGTCATCGCATACAGCTTCCGGCGGGCGGCGCCGGTCCTCAACATTGCCCAATCCAATCTCAGCCCGCGTCTCCGGTTCATCGAACAGCAACTCGGCGCGGAGCTGTTCTTACGCACTAATGGGGATCGCATCCGCGACAACACCTTCATCGAGGCATTCAATGGCCGCTTCAGGGCTGAATTGGTGGGTGCTGAAGCAGCGCAATCAAATGGAGTGACCCATTCAAGACAATCTTTGGTCACCGCCAACTCGCCATAACGCATCGACCGTGCCTGTGGAATTTCGAGATCTACGCTGGGCGATCGCCGCTTCCCAGCACCGAAGCCTACGCCAAACGGCAGAGACACTCAAAATCAAGCAGTCGACTCTCAGCCGTTGCCTGCGAGATCTCGAATACAAGTTGGGCGGCACTCTGTTTGAGCGCACCAATGGCGGCACGCGACCGACCATTGAAGGTCAGGAATTCCTCGATGCAGCCCGCCGCATCGTGGATGAAACGGAAGCAATCGCCGCTCGCCTCAAAACCCGCTCGCGAGGCGAGAGCGGCCGATTGACGATCGGCGTCCACGCCTCACTCTCAGCCGGCAATCTCCGGGCCACCCTCCTCGACCACCGGCACCGCTTCCCCGATGTCGAAACGCATCTGGTCGACGGATCGAGCGACCATCTAATCTCCGACCTCGCCAGTTCCACCATTGACGTCGCCGTCGTGGCCGAGCCCAATCAAAGGTGGAGCGACAGGTCATTATTGGTCTGGAGCGAACGTGTCGTCGTCGCTCTCCCCGAGAACCATCCGCTGACAGGTCGTGATGTGGTTCACTGGGGCGAACTGAGGCTCGAACCGCTTTTGTCGTCACAGCGCGGTCCGGGACCGGAACTCCTCAAGCTCCTTATCAGCAAATTGGGATGTTTCGATCCGTGTCGGCTACTTCGCCACGATGTGGGGCTCGACCGGCTTCTCACCTTAGTGGGTGCGGGCTGGGGTATCCTGCTGGTATTGGAGAGTGCGACTGGAGCTGCCTATCCGGGTGTCACCTTCCGGGAGCTGCATGATGCCGAGGGGCCAACACGGCTGAGCTTCGGCGCTTATTGGCGGCAGGCCAACTGCAATCCATCGCTGCGCCCGTTCCTCGATCTGCTTCGCGAGCGCTATCCGGATCTCTCGACCGCTCCAGGAACGGGCTGAGCGGCATTTCGCCGGGCCTTGGCGAAGGCGCGGTCGGTCGCCATGAAACGCTCGATCATCGGTGCAATCAATTTGGCAGGTTCGGCCGGCGTCGCCGCGCCTCCACTACGCGTCAGAATCTCGGCGTAGGTTTTGAGATCCCTGAAGACCACTGCCGGCAGCTCGATCGTGAGCTTGACTGGCTTGTCGTCTTCAAGCGGCCCAAGCTTGAGCTTCGTCATGGTGTTCCTCCCTTGCCATAGGGCGCCAGCACCAGATCGCGCATGACGATGACGCGGACCGGGAAACCTGGCCGGATGGTCAGGGTCGGCTGGATGTTGAGCTGCCGCTGCACGATCTGTTGGCCGGTCTGACTGATGCTGTTGGACGCGCCGCTGCGGATCGCTTGAACGAGGTTGTTTTCGTTCTGGCTCGTGCCCGCCTCGGCGCCGACACTCAGCAGGGTCGAGAGGACGGCAGCCTTGAACAGCATGCCCCAATGGTTGTCGACCTCGTCCTCGAGCCCAGCATAACCACCGGTGTCGGCGCCGGGCTGGCGCTCCAGCACGATCGAGTTGCCGTCCGGCATGATAATGCGAGTCCAGACCAGGAGGATGCGGGACTGGCCGAACGCGACGGAGCTATCGTATTGGCCGATCAGTTTCGCGCCCTGGGGGATGAGAAGATATTTGCCGGACGGGCTATCCCAGACCGCCTCCGTGATCTGAGCAGTGACTTGGCCAGGCAGATCGGAACGAATGCCCGTGATGAGCGCAGCCGGGATCACGGTGCCGGCCTGCACGATGTAAGGTGAGGCTTTGGCTTCGAGCCGGTCCGGACTGACCGTGCGTTTGTCCGTTGAAGCATTGAGGAAAGCCGTCTTGCGGTCCTGCATGTTCTGTGCGGATCCGGCGTCGACCGATGACGTCGCAGCCGGCGTGGTCGCGGTGCCAGTGGAGGCATTCGGGATTGGTTGGCCGACGCTTTGCGGTTGCTGGGCAGTCTGGGCGAAGAGGCGGCTGACCCGCGCCGCCTCGATTTCCTGGGACTTGCGCTGCGTCTCCGAATCCGGCGTCGTTCCGGGGATCACCGTGTTCGTTGCGGCGCCTGCGTTGAGGATCGGCTTGCCGAGATCGCCGGGCAGCGGTGGCCCGAGCGGCGGCGCCTGGCGCGGCAGACCGGTATAGTCTTTCGGCAACCCGGCGATGCCCTCGGCAGAAGGCCGGTTCTGGGTGCTGAGCAACTCCTGGCCGGTCTGCGGCCTGTTGCCGGTCTGCAGCGCATAGCCGAGCGCGCCCGCCACTGCGAGGGCAGACACCGCGCCGAGTCCGATAAGGGCCTTGCGCGAGAGCCGTGTGACACGCGGCCGCTCGCCTCGGAGCCGAAGGTCTGGCGGCGCGACGGGCGGGATGTCGCGCTGATGTTCGTCTTCGCTGTCTATCGCCATGAGCGCGGCCTTCCGTCGGTGCGGACGATGCGCACGCGCCGCTCGCTATCCTTGTCGCCAAGACGCAATTCGGCGGCGGCGAACAGGCGATCGACAATGTAGTAGTTGCGGTTGACACGGTAGTTCACCAGTTCGGACCCGCCGGCCGGACCAATGACGAACAGCGGCGGCATTTCGCCTTGCGCGATACCGCTGGGGAATTCGATGTAGACCTTATTCCCGTCGTCAAAGGCGCGCAGCGGACGCCACGCCGGATCATCGCCCTCGATCGCGTAGCGGAAGTTGATCGAGGCGAGATCGACGCCGGCCGCGATGGGGGCTGCGGTTTCAGCCATCGCATTCTGCCGCCGAAGTGCAATGAGTTGGTCCTCGGGATACTGCCAAGAGACCGAGGCCATGTACGTCTTCTCCGTCGAGCGCAGCTCGAGGAGGTAGGTCCGCCGGTCGGTGTTGATCACGAGATTGGTGACCAATTCCGGCCGCGTCGGCTTGACCAGGATGTGGATCTTCCTGGTCGCGCCCGCCCCGCTCTCGGTATCGCCGATGATCCAGCGCACGGTGTCGCCGGCAGCGACCGGTCCGGAGCCGACGAGTTGCTCACCCTCCTGAAGAGCCACGTCGGTGATCTGACCGGGCGCCGTATAGACCTGATAGAGAGCTCCGCCGGAGAACGGATAGACCTGTACCGCGTTGATGAATCCGTTACGGACCGGCTGGACCCGTGCCGCAGCGTTGGCCTGTTTGACGCGAACCTTCGGATCAGGGGCTTCCGGGACGCGTTTGCCGGCGGCGAGCGGTTTCAACTGCCCGGGCAGCGGCAGGGGTTTTGGCAATTCCACGATTTTGACGGGCGGCGGCGGATCAGTGGTGAGCGTCGCCGGCTCTGCAGTATCGTAGTTGATGTCGGGCGGGATGAAATTGTGGGCACAGCCGCCGAGTGTCGAGGCGGATATCAGCAAAGCCGCAAAGGCGGATTTACGGAAGCACGTATCACAATCTTTCCGGTTCCGGTGAACGATGGAAAAGCGCGAAGCCGGACCGCCGGCTTTCGAGAAAATCGGCGGGGTCATTGTCCCAGCTCCTTCGACCAGTTGATGGCATTGACGTAGATGCCGAGTGGATTCTTGCGCAGCCGATCGGCATCGGTTGACGGCTGAATTGCGATGGTGAGGATTGCGGTCCAACGTGTGGTGCCGGCGAGCGCCCCGTCTTGATAGCGGTGCTCGACCCAGGCAACGCGAAAACTGTCGGGCGAGGCACGGATGACGCTGGAGACGTCGATCGCGACCTGCTGCTTGCCGAGATTGGCGAAGGGGTCATTGGCGCGCGCGTAGTCGTTGAGCGCTGCCGCGCCCGCCGTCGTCGTGAAATCATAAGCTTGCAGCCAGTTGTGCCGCACGATGATCGGGTCGGCCGGAAGCGAGCGAACGATCTGGATGAAGTGGGCGAGATACCAGGCAATCTGCGGGTCGTTCGGCCTGTAGTCGGCGGTCGCGGGGGCGACGGCTTGGGCTTCGCCGAGCTTATCGACCTGCACCACCCAGGGAACGACGGTGCCGTGCGTGGATTGCCAGACGAGCCCGCCGGCGAGGCCGCAAGAAAGGATCAGCGAACCGAAGGCCATCAGCCGCCAGTTCCTGGCCTGCACGCGGGCGGAGCCAATGCGTTCGTCCCAAACTTGCGCGGCGCGCTGGTAAGGGGTTTCGGGTTCGGGCGTACGGCCGTAGCGGACCGACGATCGGCGGAAGATCGACATTTCCTATTCTCCTCCCGAGAGGTCGACGGAGTGGCCTCCGCCATGGCTGTCGCCGGATTTGAGGGCTTGCGCGGCCGTCTGAGCGCCGTGAACAATCGCCTGATTGCGCTTGACGCGCTGGGCCCAGGCAGGCGGACCGCTCTCGCTCGCTGCTTGAGATGCGGCTTCATCGTTTGCGGCCGCGCCGCTCCCGATGGTCCCCATCGTCGAGGAGCCACCCGTGTTGGCGACGCCAGCACGGGCACCAGAGCTAAAACTCTCCGTCATTGCGCCCGTTGCTCGCGCAGCGGCGCGTCTTGCGGGAGCTGCCGCGTGACTAGCCGCCGCACGGCCTGCGCCACCGAGGCCGGACGCGACGCCGCTAGCCCCGGACCGGCCGGCTGATGCGAGGCTATAGGCGGAGGACATGCCGCCCGCCATCGCCGCACCACCACGCGCGGCGGCCGCAGCACTGGAGCTAGCTCCCCTTCCGGCGAGCCCAAGCGCAGCTCCACCCACCATCGCCGTGCCGGCGACGGCGAGACCTGTGCCGACGGAAGCACCCGCACCAAGCTGCGGCGCCCCTGACACCAGACCGGTGGCGATGCCCGGCCCGAAGATACCGAGCCCGAGCATGGCGAGCGCCGCCAGCACGACGGAGAGCGCCTGCTCGATGGTTGGCTGGCCGCCGGCATAGGCGGTGGTGAACTGGGAGAAGAGCCCGGTACCGATTCCGACGATGACGGCGAGCACCATGACCTTCACGCCTGAGGCGACGACGTTGCCCAGCACCTTTTCCGCGAGGAAGGCGGTCTTGTTGAAAAGCGCGAAGGGAATGAGGATGAAACCGGCGAGCGTCGTCAGCTTGAACTCGAGCAGCGTGACGAACAGCTGCACCGCCAGAATGAAGAAGGCGATCAGCACCAGCAGCCAGGACACCATCAGCACGGCAATCTGGACGAAGTTCGCAAAGAAGCTGGTGAAACCCATCATTTGGCTTGCGGAGTCGAGCAGCGGCTGCCCGGCATCGAGCCCGACCTGCGCGAGCCTGCCGGGCCGCAGGAAGTCCGCCGTCGAGATCGACGAGCCGCCGGCCTTCAGGCCGAGACCTGCGAAGCTATTGAAGATGACGCCTGAGAGCTTAGTGAAGTTGGTGATGATGAAGGCAAAGAAACCGATGTAGAGGGTCTTCTTCACCAGCCGCTGGAGGATGTCCTCGTCTGCGCCCCAGGCCCAGAACACGCCCGCGAGCGTGATGTCGATGACGATCAACGTCGACGACAAATACGTGACCTCGCCTTTGATCAGGCCGAAACCTGAATCAATGTAAGTCGTGAGAGTATTGAGGAAGGTATCGATGACGCCGACGTTGTTCATGGCCGCTTGTCTCCCTGCGTGGCGTTCATCGTCGGCGGAGTGGCCGGCGCGGCCTGCGGCGAAAGTGGCCGCGCCGGCCCGCCGAAGAAGCGCGCGCGGTTCTCCTCCCAAACCGCCTGGCAGTGCGGATCTTCGGCATCCTGGGGGCCAAGCGCGCGGCAGCGTCGCAGCTCGGCCGAGAGATCATCGCGCGCGGAGACAGGAGGAGCGTCGGATATGAGCCGCTCCGCCGGACGTCGATGAATGACGTGCAGCGTGGCGAGGAAAATCACAAACACGATGATCATCGCGCCTGCGCGAAGGATATCCGAGCGCTCCATGGTCGGTGCCTCAGTTGCCGCTGAACATGGTGACGTTGCCCGGTTGGTAGCCGCTGCGTGTCGAGAAGAGCTTGTATTGTTGCTGGCCCTGCGATTCGGTCGCCGTCACGCGCGCCTGCTCCAGCGCGTCCGCCCGTCCCTTCGCGGCGAGCACCGCGACAAGATCGGAGAGCTGCTGGGAATGCAGGGCCAGAAGCTGGTTGCCGGCCTGAGCGGCCTGCAGGGCGCCGCTTGCCGACTGGCTGGCGGTAACCAGCGAGCTCATTGCGCCGGAGTTGGTCGAGATATTGCCGACGACGCCGGCCTGCACCTTCAGGGAGTCCTCGAAGGCGCCTACCGAGTTCTGCCAACGACTTTGGGCCGCGGCAAACATTGTCGCATTGGAGCCCGTGGCCGCCGCCGTGCCGTATGTCGTGGAGTACGCCGTCTGGATGCGCTCGACGTTGAAGGCGATGTTCTGGGCCTGACTCAGCAGTGACTGAGTCCGTGCGACCTGTGCCTGAAGCTGGGTCAGCGTCGACAACGGCAGGTTGGCGAGGTTCTTTCCCTGGTTCACCAGGCTCTGGGCCTGATTGGTCAGCATCTGAATCTGATTATTGATCTGCTGCAGCTCGCGCGCCGCGGTCAGCACGTTCTGGCTGAAGTTGGTGGGGTCGTAGACGATCCACTGCGCGGAGGCCGGCGCCGTCAGAAGCGATGAGATCGGTAGAGCGAGCGAGAGAGCGGTCGCAGCGGCCAAGCCAGCGCGCCGCACTTCAAGAGTCGTCATGATTGCACCTCCAGGTTTGTCAGGTCAGGGATGAGATCGGCGGCCCAGAGGAGCTCGTGATCAGCGAGCCAGGCAGCCGTGAAGTCGTCGCGGCCGTGCTCGGCGAGCAGCCGTTCAATTGCGGCATGGTCGGCCTTGGAGGACGCGGCGCAGAAGGCGAGCGCGACCGGTCCGAGGCCCAGCTCGAAGAGCCGATTGCCGCGACGAGACTGGCAGTAGTAGTCCCGTTTCGGTGTCGCCCGCGCGATGATCTCGATCTGGCGGTCGTTCAACCCAAACCGCTGGTAGATGGCGGTGATCTGCGGTTCGATCGCGCGCTCATTCGGCAGGAAGATCCGCGTCGGACAGCTCTCGACGATTGCGGGTGCGATGTTGCTGCCGTCGATGTCCGAGAGCGATTGGGTGGCGAACACGACGGAAGCATTCTTCTTCCTCAACGTCTTCAGCCATTCGCGAAGCTGCTGGGCGAAGGCCGGATCGTCGAGGACGAGCCACCCCTCGTCGATGATGAGGAGGGTCGGTCGGCCGTCAAGACGCCCCTCGATGCGATGGAAGAGATAGGTAAGGACGGCAGGCGCCGCACCAGCGCCAATCAGGCCCTCGGTCTCGAACGCCTGCACCGACGCAAAGCCGAGCTGCTCGGCCTCCGCGTCGAGCAGGCGGCCGGAGGAGCCGCCGACGCAATAAGGTTGCAGCGCCTGTTTGAGCGCGGTCGATTGCAACAAAACCGTCAGGCCGGTGATCGTTCGCTCCTGCACCGGCGAGGATGCCAGTGACGTCAATGCCGACCAGACGTGCTCCTTCACGGTCGGATCGATGGTGACGCCCTCCTTGGCGAGGATTGCCGTCACCCATTCGGCCGCCCAGGCGCGCTCGGCCGCATCGCCGATACGTGCGAGGGGTTGGAGGGAGACTGAATCTTCGGCGCTGTTGGACAGACTTCCGCCGAGGTCGTGCCAGTCGCCCCCCATGGCAAGCGCCGCCGTGCGGATCGAGCCGCCAAAATCGAAGGCAAAGATCTGGCTCTTCCGGTAGCGCCGGAACTGGATCGCCATCAGCGCCAGCAACACGGATTTGCCGGCGCCGGTCGGGCCGACGATCAGGGTGTGGCCGACGTCGCCGACATGCAGCGAGAAGCGGAACGGCGTCGAGCCTTCAGTCTTGCCGAAGAAGAGCGGGGAGCTGCGGAAATGCTCATCGCGGTCTGGCCCGGCCCAGACTGCTGAGAGCGGAATCATGTGGGCCAGGTTCAATGTCGAGAGCGGCGGCTGGCGGACGTTGGCGTAGGCATGCCCGGGCAGAGAGCCTAGCCAGGCTTCGAGCGCGTTCACCCCTTCCGGCATGCAGGTGAAGTCGCGCCCCTGGATCACCTTCTCGACGAGGCGCAACTTCTCGGTGGCAAGACCGGCGTCCTCATCCCAGACGGTGACGGTCGCGGTGATGTAGGCCTGGCCGACATCGTCGGTACCGAGTTCCTGCAAGGCGAGATCGGCATCGGCGGCCTTGTTCGCCGCATCGCTATCGACCAGTGTCGAGGCCTCGTTGGTCATCACCTCCTTGACGATGGCGGAGATCGACTTTCGCTTGGCAAACCACTGTCGACGGATCTTGGTCAGCAGCTTCACCGCCTCGGTCTTGTCGAGAAGGATCGCGCGCGTCGACCAGCGGTAGGGGAAGGCAAGCCGGTTCAGTTCGTCGAGGATTCCGGGATGGGTCGCGGTTGGAAAACCAACCACGGTGAGCGTGCGAAGGTGGTGGCGGCCGAGGCGCGGCTCGAGGCCCCCGGCAAGCGGCTCGTCCGCAAGCAGCGCGTCAAGATGCATCGGCGTCTCGGGGACGCGGACGCGCTGTTGCCGGGTCGAGATGGTTGAATGCAGATAGGTCAGCGTCTCCCCGTCATCGAGCCACGCCACCTCGGGCATGAACCCTTCGACCAGTTGCAGGACGCGGTTGGTCCGATCGACGAAGCCACGGAGCAACTCGTGAGGGTCGACGCCGCCCTGCGCGCGGCCCTCATAGAGCCAGCCCTCGATGCGCGAGGCGTCCTCGGCCGGCGGGAGCCAGACGAAGGTTAGGAAATAGCGGCTCTCGAAATGCGCGCCGGCCTCCTCGAAAGCATCCCGCCGCTCCAGATCGACCAGCGCTGATGCGGCGTCTGGAAAGGAGTTGTGCGGATAAGTCTGCGCGGCGATGCGCTGGGCCTCGACGAAGATCGCCCAGCCTGAACCGAGACGGCGCAGCGCGTTGTTGAGGCGGGCCGTCACCCCGACCAACTCGGCAGGCGTCGCGCTGTCGAGATCCGGACCCCGGAAGCGCGCCGTGCGCTGGAATGCGCCGTCCTTGTTGAGAACGACGCCGTTCTCGACCAAAGCGGCCCAGGGCAGGAAGTCGGCGAGGCTTGTGGGCCGGTTCCGATATTCGGCGAGGTTCAGCATGCAAGTCTCACACGCGGAGATAGGATGGATAGCGGAGGTGACGTCGAACGACGTCCACGAACTGTGGGTCGCGCTTGGCTGCCCAGACCGCCGCGGCATGGCCCACAGCCCAAAACAGCGCGCCGGGAATCCAGAGGTGGAGGCCGAGCGCTATTGCCGCCGCCAACGTGCCGTTGGCGATCGCAACCGTGCGGGGCGCGCCGCCCATCAGGATCGGGTCGGTGAGCGCGCGATGGACTGGGGCGAAGAAGCCCGGCACCTCGGGATCGACGATCGCGGCCATTAGACCAAGGCTCCGCCGGAGAAGCTGAAGAAGGTCAGGAAGAAGCTCGACGCGGCAAAGGCGATCGACAGGCCGAAAACGATCTGGATCAAACGGCGGAAGCCGCC
The DNA here is from genome assembly GCF_049075665.1 of Bradyrhizobium sp. B120. Taxonomy (NCBI): domain Bacteria; kingdom Pseudomonadati; phylum Pseudomonadota; class Alphaproteobacteria; order Hyphomicrobiales; family Nitrobacteraceae; genus Bradyrhizobium; species Bradyrhizobium sp. B120. Next base: position 6,227,044 of record NZ_CP185242.1, read on the forward strand.
GGACGTGTCGCCGAACGCTAGCGTCAGGCCGGTCACGGTGATGATGATGACCGACATGATCTTGGCGACCGGACCCTGCACCGACTCCAGGATCTGATTGAGCGGCGTCTCCCACGGCATCGAGGAGCCGGAGGCGTAGGCCGCGGGCGCGACAGCGATGGAGATGAAGGCAATCGCCGCAAGCTCAGTGAAGCGGCGGCGAACGTGACGGATCGCGGGAGGGAACTGGATCATGCTGGGTCCTTGGGAAGTGAGGATTGGCCGCCCGCCCCGGCGGACTGGACGCGGTAATCGCCGGTGGCGGGATCGAGGCCGGCAATGAGAGCGAGTTCGGCGAGGCGGCGTTCGGTGCCGCGGCCGCGCAGCACCGCCACGAGATCGATGGTCTCCGCGATCAGCGCCTTGGGAACGGTGAGGACGGCTTCCTGGATGAGCTGCTCCAGGCGACGAAGCGCGCCCAGCGCCGTGCCGGCGTGAATCGTGCCGATCCCTCCGGGGTGGCCGGTGCCCCAGGCTTTGAGGAGCTCCAAGGCTTCGCTGCCCCGCACCTCACCGACCGGAATCCGGTCGGGGCGTAGGCGCAGGGAGGACCGAACCAGATCGGATAGCGACGCCACGCCATCCTTGGTGCGCAGCGCGACCAGATTCGGAGCGCGGCATTGCAGTTCACGCGTATCCTCGATGAGAACCACGCGATCGGTGGTGCCGGCGATCTCGGCCAGCAGAGCGTTTGTCAGGGTGGTCTTGCCGGTCGAGGTACCGCCGGCGACCAGAATGTTCTTCCGGGCGGCGACGGCTTCGCGGAGCAGGCCCGCCTGCCCGGCCGTCATGATGCCGGCCGCCGCATAATCATCCAGGGTGAAAACCGCGACGGCCGGCTTGCGGATCGCAAAGGTCGGCGCCGCAACGACGGGTGGGAGAAGCCCCTCGAACCTCTCCCCCGTCTCGGGAAGCTCGGCGGAGACGCGCGGCTTCTCGGCATGCACCTCAGCGCCGACATGGTGAGCGACCAGGCGCACGATCCGCTCGCCGTCGGCGGCGGTCATCGTTTGTCCGCTATCCTCCAGCCCGCCGGCCAGCCGGTCGATCCAGAGCCGCCCGTCGGGGTTGAGCATCACCTCGACGATCGAGGGGTCTTCAAGGAAGGTGGCGATTGCGGGGCCGAGCGCGGTGCGTAGCATGCGCGCGCCACGCGAGAACGCTTCCGAATGGAGTGAAGTGCCCGCCACGATCGTCCCCCGTCGACGGCCAGTCGCGACAAGCGATTGGCCAACGGGGATGGATAGAAAAGGCAGGAACTGGCGCAGTTCAACAAGTATTCAGCCGTCGTAGGAAGCGGGCGTAGAGCAGAGAACAAATACTTGCTGTATCGAACGCGTACCGATCGCACCCCGACCACAAAAATCCACCTTGCAATCGCGATTTGGTCAGCGCTCCCGGGTTGAACTTTGACATGCTCCGATGTCAGAGACTTCCATTCGCCGGGTTTGAGTATCGCTTTCGGCCGAGATTTCTCGTCTACGAGCACGCGTTGCAGGCCATAACCGACGGGACCGCCCACCTTAAATCCAAGGCTCGCTAACCGTGATTGGCCCGCATGCACTTTCGCCGAAAGCTCGCGGCTGAACTCCGCTGCCATCACACGCTTTATATTCTTCATGATGTGGGAAATCAGGCTGCCGTCGTTGTCGAATTGCTCGGCGCACTAGGCACCTTTATGCCTGCCTGCTTGCAGATGAACTCATAGTGAGCACTCTCATCGACATCTTGAAAGCGGGCCCACCGGCTAACGTCAAAGACCAGGACATGGCCGAAGTCTGCTGACCCGGACTGCACGTCCTTAATCAACTGCGTCAGTCCCATTCTGTTTTTGATCTGCAGGCCGCTCTCACCTTCGTCGCGATAGGTGCGGACAATTGTCAACTTATTTAGTTGCGCAAAAGTGGCGATCACAACCGCTTGGTTCTCGATGGAATATTTTTGAAGATCGGTGGACATGCGCACGTATTGCGCCGCGCGGCATATCTTTTGGGATAGAGGTAGTCTATCCTTGCGGACGATAAGCTCGTTTGCCATGACGCCGCTCCCGCGCAGCAAATGATTTCTCTACGCTTTTCACCCGAAATAAAGAACCTAGATCGTCATCGACGCCACGGAAAATACTACATGTGAGAGTACAAGGGTTGAGCCACGAATCTCGAATTTGTGAAGTTGCATGAGCGACAATAAACCGGTCCTCAACCCACGCCGCGGATGGCATCCTGGATTGCTCCGCGAGATCGTGCTCGCGACAGCTAGCAAGATGTCGAGCCATGGAATTCCGATTCCGCCGCTCGACTTTTATGAAAAGGTCGCGAACCGGGGCGAAGAGACTATTATTGAGGCCATTGCGGAAGCGATTGCCGCGAGCTATGACGATATCGATACTGTGGTTACGAATATTCGGGGCGCGCGACAGCTTCTTGAGAGATTCGGTGACGAGCTTTTCCTCGCGACCGAGCAGGCGGACGATTCTCTCCTTGCGCGGCTTGCCGCATATCTCGCGTTGGAAGGAACCGACGGGTACAACGAAATCCGCCATCAGTGTGCTTGGGGGGCGCAGGCAACCCTTATTGGGGCACGATGTGGGGCCTCAAACAGAGGATCCGGGATTTCACGCCGGCCTTCGTGCTGAAGGTCTGCATGAAGGGTGATTCCCGCTGGCTGGGGATTGAGTGCCATGCTCCCAACCGGACGCTACCCGAGGACCTCCACACCCGAATTCGAGCCCGGACGATGGTTGTCTCTGGGATTCCTGTCCTCGCCTTCTCTCCGACGGACATTGAAAACGACGCATCTGCGTGCGTTGAGGAGATCGGCTGCGCACTGTCGGTTCTCGCGCAGGAATTGCTTGCGATGCATGGTCTTGAATCGCCACCGGGGCTGGATTTTCGCCCACGCTGCTAGCGATCATCGGATGACTAGGCGGCTATCCTCACGTCCGCTCGCTCTCCTGGACATCCTCCGGGATCTCCTGCCGCAGTTTCGGCCCTCGACTGAGCCGTCGTCCGAGCGCGGCGACGAAATTGTCGTAGCGCGCGCCGGCCTGCGCCCGCGCCGCCTTTGCGGCCGGTTCGGGGAGTGGCGGCGTCGTCGTGACCGAGAACCGGACGAATAAGGCCATGGTCACGACCGAAATCTCCACATCGCGTTCGAGCCGCGCGATGCGGCGATCGACTTGATCGAGACGCTTGCCAATGGCAGCTTCACGCCGTTCATCGGCGTCCGGCGACAAAAAGGACGCAATTGCAGCTTCGGCGATGAGCGACAGCGGCTGCTCGCGCCGGGCGGCATAGGCCGACAGCGTGTTCATGACGTCCGGATCGAGGTAGACCGACATCTGGGCTTTCTTCTTTGGGGCAATCATGCCTGCCTCACAATCCCAGATCGTCGCCGGGATCGAGCGAGGCCTGGCGCGCGACGCCCTGCTCATGTCGTTCATCCGCCTGATCCGCGGGACATCTTCATCGAACTCACCGACGAGGTCCGAAGCGAACTCGTTCTCGAGTGGTTCCTTCTCCACCGTCTCATGATCCAGTTCCGGCTGCCGTCGGCGGTCGGTGGTCTTCAAGGTCGAGCACCGCAAGCCGGCGCACCGATATCGCGGCATCCGGCGGCATCATCGCCGCGGCGGTTGACCGGCCCCAGAGAATCTTGGTGGCGGACATGGAAGGTGACGATGGCGCCAACGGCGTCCCGGACACGGAGCCTGCCAGGTTCTGAATCGCCTTCTGCCGCACCTGCCAGCAGCTGTCGGCGAGTGAGGCGACCAGCGCCGTTGCCGCCGACACTTGGCCGATCCGCCCGATCGCGTCCGCCGCAGCCGCTCTGACCTGCCATTCCCGATCGGAAAGCGCGGCAGCCGCGGCGTGGGCCGCTACGTCGTTCCGCGCAAACGACAATGCGTTGACGGCCGCAAGCCTTACGTCGCCAGCTTCATCCCGGGTTGTAAGGATCAGCGACGGCAGCGTCTCAGTCTTCTTGAGATAGCCGATCACACCGATCGCCTGCACACGCACGGCAGGATCACCGTCACCGCCTCCACCACCACCGGGTCTCGGTAGAAGCCGAGGACCACCACCAGAAGAAGGCGGGCGGTAGGACCGAGCGATGCATCGACCTAGAGCGCCTTGAGCGCTCGAAAGATCGCGGCTCGCACAAAGGCCGAGGAATGTGTTGCCAGCGGCTGCAATACATCATCGGCCGCCGGACACGGAGTTCCGCAAGACTGTCGGCCGCCGCCTGAGCGATGTCTGCCTCCGGATCGAGGACGGCGCCCGTAATACCAGCATTCGTCATGCTTCATATAGGCTTTTCCGGTGAGATCGCTGATCCGGAGCACGTCGAGCGGACAGACATCGACGCAGACGGTGCATCCCTTGTCGGCAATGCATTTGGCGTCATCCACGATGACTGCAACAGTGGTCGGCGTATGGGCAATCGGCATGAGACATTCACTTGTTCAGGCACGCTGTCGGATGCGCTGGCGGTCATAGGCCGAGCGCTCGGATCCATCGATCGGAACGATGTAGGGCGCGACCGGTCGCTTCTCCGTCGTTATTCGACCATCCCGCCTACGCAGGATACTGTGACAGAACCAGTCATCGTCGTTCTTCTCCGGGTATTCCACCCGATGATGGTACAGGCCCCAGCGGCTTTCGGTATGAAACAGCGAGGCCGCCATCTCGGCGCAGTCGACGATCGAGGCGACTTCCAGCGAACGCATCAACTCGTGCGCGTCGCGCACCACCATTGCGCTTTCCATATCGTCGCGGATCTCCGCGAAGCGCGCCTGACCAAGCTTCATCTTCGCCGTCACCTTAGGTGGTTGAAGATAGTCGTTCACGAAGCGCCTTGTCTCGTCTTGTATTCGAGTTGGTTCGGCGGGCTTCCGTCGTCACGCCGTGTCGCCGCAAGTACCCGCTGCGGCTCGCGCACAACGTCAGCCGCGTCGTAATCCGCGAGGTCGATGTTGGCAGCCACTTCCGCCGCGTGCTCGCCCGCCACTGCGCCATTGGTGAAGGCGCCGAGCATGTAATTGTGTGGGCACGCCTACCATGTCCCCGGCCGCATAAAGGCCCGGCACCGTGGTACGCGCGAACTCATCGACATAGACACCGGATGCACTGTGGCCGGAGCAGAATCCGATCTCGGAAATATGCATCTCGATCATGCGCTCGCGGTAGTTGGTGCCGCGATTGTCGTGGAAGCGCCCCCGCGAGGGCCGCTCGACATGATGCAAGACGGCCTCAATCTTTCCGATCGTGTTGCTGTGCAGATGATTGAGCTTCAGGAACACCGGCCCCTTGCCCGATTGCATTTCGTTGTAGAACTCCTGCATCATCTGTCCGGACCAGTAGTCGCATTCGATGAAGCGGTGGCCTTCGCTGTTGGTAGTGTAGGCCCCGAACGGATCGGCTACGTAGGCGCAAGCGGGACCATTGTAATCCTTGATCAGCGGATTGATCTGGTAGCATTCGAGATTCGCGAGCGCGGCACCGGCGTCTATGGCCGTTGCGTAGCCGTCGCCGGAATTGGTGGAATTCTCATAGGTGCCCCAGAGATAAGCCGACTGTGGCAGGCCAAGACGACCCGCCGCGCCGGCGCAGAGAATGATCGTCTTCGCGCGCAACACCAGAACTCGGCGCTGCGCGTATTGACCGCGATCGCGCCGGCGATTTGTCCGTCACGTCTGGTCAACAGGCGCGTCGCCATGTAACGGTTGGCGATCAACACCTTCTCGCGGCGAAGCTGGCGATAAAGCGCCTTCTTGACGTCGAAGTCGCCGTTTTCATTCTTCTGGAACTTGATGCCGAAGCGGTCGAGTTCCTGAATGACATCGAAGCAGCGCGAAGCATATTTGTAGACCGGCGCCTGATCACAGATGCCGTCGTTGGCGATCGTGACTTCCTTGGTGTACTGTTCGGGCGTAGCGTAGCCGGGGATTACAGCGTTGTTCACCCCGTCCATGCCCATCGCGATCGCGCCGGAGCGCTTGACGTTCGCCTTCTCCAGGAGCACGACGCGCGCGCCCGGACTGTGGCGCTTGGCCTTGTAGGCCGCCATCGGACCAGCCGTGCCGCCGCCGATCACCCGCACGTCGCAGACGACCTCCGTCAGACCATTCTTGATCTCATCCATGTCCCGACCTCACACTGACTGCTGCCCGGCAAGCTCGCGCAGCTAGGACCACGGATATCCGGACGCCTCCACTGAGGGCGCGAATAGTACTAGGCATGGCGTTAAAGCCACATCGAAACCCGCCAATTGCCGATACATCGCGCTCCCGGCGCGGGCGGAATCAAGTCGATAATCGACGCCGTTCCCTTTGCTGACATCGATCGTCGGTTGCGGGACAAGCCTTCCCAAGTGACAAGCAAAGCGCTCCTGCTCTGCGTCGTCGAGAAGCCCCCGGTCACGGAAGACGATGACCTTGTGCTCAAGCACGACGCTTTTGATCACAGCGATCGTCTGGTCCGACAAATCGCTCGATGGCTTGATACTCCTGATTTAGGCGCCGATACGCGTGCGCGTTTGACGACATCAGAAAGCGAAATGACTTATCGATTAAAGCCGTTTCACTCATAGTTCCATTCTCCAAGGTTGCGGTTTCTTCGCCGTGCAGCACTATTCAGTTGTGACCGAATGGTGAAGCGTCTGATGGCAGACGCATTGCGCCCTGGTCAACCACCAACGGTAGTAGTTGATCCGGATCAAAGACGCATGTCATTGACTGGTTGATGAACGTCGGCTCAATCAAATATCACCTGCACGTGTTCGACATGGAACATCAACCGCAATCTGCTTTCGCCAGCGGCCCGAATCGATGCGCTGACTTGTTGCTTACGGAGATGCTGCGCGCTCAGATCTGCTTCAGCCATCATCAGCCATCACTCACCGTGCTCATGGAAGCGCGGGAAGCACACTCCGCGTGCGACCGCCAAGCGCGCAAGATTCAAAGGCCTCTGCGCGTCGGGCCGGTCACTTGCCTGCCCTCTTAGCTATCGCAACACTAACGAAGCTTCACGGAGCGAACTCGTTGACATGATCGAGCGCATCGTCGATTCGACCGAACTGCCTGTGCTGGTTGACGGCAATAGCAGCTTCAGGAGTTTCAATAATGCGCATTTCAATAATGCGCGCATCTTGGCACGCAAGCTCAGTCAGCGTGGCGCTCGGTGTTAGCCGTTTCCGAAGATGAACTCGCTTCTTGGCGAGCAACATTCCGTCGCCGATCGCTGAATTCTGTGGCCGACCGCGGGCAGTGAAGAATGGCGGTTATCAGGGGAACATTGGATCAATGATGATTCGGCAAAAAATCCTAGAAACTATCCACGAGGGACCACCATTCGGCGAGAATTGTGACACAGACCCTTGAGAGGACAAGTGCATCCCAAAGCCATCGACACTTGGCCCCGCCCACCATCATGCTGGACCAAAAGCGCTCACGTGGCTGCCGCCGCCTCAGAAGAGGTCATAATTTGCCAGAGTGGCAATTTCTCTGTCTCGACCGGAATGCTTCGGAAGCGGTCGGATTGTGCATTGGCCGTCCAATGCCTCGAGACACGATAGAGCGAGTAGTCACGACCGCGGGGGAGCCCCTCTTTGCCAATAGCTTCTCCTCTAACAAGCGCCCGGCTGGCTGAGGGAGGACTCGATGTTGGTCGCTGTTGTCGGAGCCGGGATCATGGGCGCATCGCTCGCGCTTCATTTCGCAGCGAACGAAATGACGGTACTGTTGTTTGATGGCGCCGTCCCCGGCTCGGGAGCGACGGGATCAAGCTTCGCGTGCCTAAACTTCTTTGCTGGGGCGACGTCGGACTACATGCAGTTCAGGTCCGAAGCCCTTGACTACCACATGGAACTTGCACGCCCGATTGGCCTGGCGGACGCCATTAGAGCAACAGGAACATTGCGGTGGTCAACCGAATCCACACAAAATAGCAAGCTACTACAGGCAGCCAGTATGGCCGAGGGACTGGGCAGGACCGTTGAGTACTTTTCACGAAATGATGCATTGAAGCTTGAGCCCAATCTGAGCATCGTTGGCTCTCCCGAAGTTATTGTGCGGGTTCCTCAAGAGGGATGGCTCGATTGCGCTCATTTCACGAAGCGCATGATCGACGCTGCCGTCGCTACCGGTCTCGCCCACTGCGTCTCTGAAAAATGTACACGGATAGAGCCTCTCAACCAAGGAGCCGTGGTCTGGACTGATCGTACTTGCTATCTTGTCGACACAGTCGTGTTGGCCAGCGGCATTGGAATCAACGCCCTACTCGAAGATCTCGCGTGCGCGCCATTGGTTCATGAGTCGCCCGAGGTGCTTACAAAAATACCGTATTTCGGCCCTCCGATCGAGCACGTTGTCTTTGCCAATCATATTCATTTCCGAGCAAATGGGCCTTCTCTCATCGTCGGCAATGCCGACGATCCCACGGGCGTCAGCGACTCCAGTGTAGAGCTCAAGGTTGCCAGAGAGAATGTCTCGTTAGTAAGGGGCGAGCTCAAAGAGCCCTCCTTTGGGACGTCCATTGTCGCGCAGAGAGGGATCCGCCCCGTTCCCAAAGATGGCTACCCGATCGTCGGGCGACTACCTGGTCAAGAGCAGATATTCATTGCCGTTACGCACGGAGGTGTCACGCTTGCCCCATATGTCGCGCTACTGCTCACCACGGAAATTGCAAGGGAAGGATCATGCGAGGCGCTTGGCGTCTTTCGACCCGAGCGCTTCAATCTGCCGATAGACCAAAACAGAATGCCAAGAATCCAGTAGTTCCTGCTCACAGTCGTTGGAGGCATCTAAATGGGAATCTTGAGCGTTGTGCGATCGCAGCGCGAGCCGCGCGCTCTGTCGTGCGTGCGCCTCACGGAAGCCGGATTGAACGAAGCTGTGGAGTTGTCGCATTTCCAACGGGCTGGCATTGCTCGTCGAGGTAGCGCGTCCCTACGAGGAGGAGTGTGATGCCGACCCGAAAAATGCGCTTGCGGCCGAACTCGTCGGCAAGCGCGCCAGCCCTCGGCAGGGTGAACGCCAGAACGTTTCGCGTGGACCCCATGCATGAGCCCATCGGCGGAATAATACTCCTTCTCTAGCCCTGCTGGCGGCAGGCGGGCCTACTGTTGATGTTGCTTCAACCGGGTCTGGGGACAAAAGCCGAGTCGTTCCCAGCCTCACCGGGTTTCTCCCGGCCATGACACGGCAAGGACCGGCGCGTCTCAGCCCGCCTTCGTGTCGGTGACGACGGCGAGCGCCTCCACCAGGCGGTCGAGATCCGCTTCCTCGGTATAGAGCGCAGGGGTCACGCGGATGCATTGCCCCTTGGCGACACCTGCCCGGCGCACGGTGAGCACCTTGTAGCTGTCCCTGAGCTGCGCGACCACGGCGTCGTTGTCGGCCTTGCTTGTCTTGCCGGCAAGGCGAAAGGACGTAATGGCGCCGTAGGAGCCGGCCTCGTCCGGCGTTAAGATCACGATGTCCTTGAACGACCGGACACGGGTCACCCAGTAGTCGCGCAGATAGCGCAGGCGGGCCTGCTTAGCGGCCGCTCCGATCTCCTGGTGGAGCGCGAGCGCCGCGGGCACCGTCAGCACGGTGGCAAAATTGACCGTGCCTGTGTGTACCCGCGAGCGGATGTCGACCTCCGGGAAGTCCTCGTCGCCCATGTCGCGGTCGATGTCAGCGAGACGCTCCTTTCTGATGTAGAGGAAGCCCACCCCGATCGGCGCACCGATCCACTTATGCAGATTGAAACCTACGAAATCGGCCCCAAGGTCACTTACCTTGAAATCAAGCTGCCCCCAGGAATGGGCCGCGTCGACGATGGTATCGATGCCCTTGGCCTTTGCCATGCGGACAATCTCGGCGACCGGCAAGACGAGGCCCGTCCGGTTGCTGACATGGGTGAGAAGCAGGACCCGCGTCTTCGGGGTTACCTCGAGTGCGCGGGCGTAGGCATCCAGCACGGCCTGCTGGGTCGCTGACTCCGGCACGTTGAACTTGACGACGTCGACGCCACGGCACGCTTTGAGTGCGTTCATCGCATACTGCATCGAATCATAGTCGAGATCAGCGTAGAGCACGGCATCGCCGGGCCTCAACTTGTTGTAGCCGCCGATGAGAAGCTGCAGCGCTTCGGTCGCACCTCGCGTGAGTGCGATTTCGTCGACCGCAGCACCCACGGCCTCCGCCACCTTGGTGCGCACACCCTCGAAATCCCCTGCCGAGCGCTGCCGCACATAACAGGTATTCTCGTAGTTGATCATATCGGTTTGACGGATGAACTCACGCCGCACCGGCTCGGCCATGATCCCCCAATAGCCGTTCTCCAGATTGACCACGTCCGGCGTCACGGCATAGAGCCCGCGCACGGCGCCCCAATAGGCCTTGTCGGTGGCGCGGGCGGCACTGTGGGGGTCCGAGTGAGGCATGTTTCAAACCCGCGTTGCACATCGACATGCTTGCAAATGATAGAAGCCATCGCCAGGAGCAAGTCTAGACTTCCTCGACTCCGAGCATCATAAGAGCCGCAATCCCACCTCAATCACCTAACGACTTACAAACGTTTGCGCCCGGGTCAACTACCAACGTTGGTGATTGACCTAGTGACGGAAGCACATCAAATATTTGACGGATGAGCGTCGGGCTGGGCAAACATCAGCCACAAGGAGTTCAGCATGCAACCTCACTCACAACCTGTTCTTGCCGACGGCCGCGATCGATGCGCTGGCTCCTCGGCTCCAAAATGCTCCGTGCTCAGGTGCGCTCCAACCGCCCCTCTTTCTTCCTCATATATGTGCATGATGGACTTCCGGGCGCAATTCGGAGGTCGCCGGTCTGGATAAGATCAAGTCCCATTAGATACGACGGCGCTTGCCGAACGGAAGAGCGACATCTGTCGAACCAGATCGCGTACCGGCGCCAAGCGGTTGGGATAACATTAACAAACTCGACAATCGGCTCAGGAGGAGCGCGCACATGTTGGCGCAACGGATCTCTTTGCTGTCAGGTTCGGGCACTGCCGCCGCCCGCGAGGCAGCCACAGCAGCTGCCGCGATCGGCCGTCAGATCATCGATCTGGCGGCCGGCGAAGTCATCATCGAGCCGCCATCATCCGTGCGCGAAGGAGCGATTGCCGCGATCAATGCCGGGACGACCCGCTATACCGATTCCATCGGCCTGACGCCGCTCCGGAAGGCTGTAGCCGACAAGCTGTCGGCGGAAACAGGGATCTGCTGGAATACGAATGAGATAGCTCTCACTGCTGGTGCAAAGCAAGGACTGCTCGACGCTGCCCTGGCAGTGCTCGACCCGGGTGACGAGGTTATCATCATTCGCCCCTGCTGGCCAACATTCCCGTCCCAGGTTCTTCTCGCCGGCGCAACGCCTGTGTTCGTTGATGCTCGCTCGCCGACATATGTTCCTGACGTCGGCGCAATCCGCGCCGCTGTGACACCTCACACGAAAGCCATCATCATCAATTCACCCAACAATCCTACCGGCGCGATTTATGGTCGAGCCACCCTTCAGGCTATCGGAGATCTCGCAATTAACTACGAGCTCTGGATCATATCCGACGAATGTTATTCCAGCTTCGTATTCACCGGTGCACGCCATGAGTCGATCGTGATGGCGCACCCCGGAGTACGTTCACGGACGATTTTGGTCAACGCCTTCTCCAAAGAGCTGGCGATCACCGGCTGGCGTCTGGGGTATTTAGCAGCGCCTCCGGAGATCGTTTCCGCGGCCAAGAAGCTGCAGAGCCACACGACCTCGAATGCGAATGTGATCGCACAGCACGCGATCCTGCACCACCTTCAAGTCGGTGACGGCAGATTCGAACGGGAAATGAAAGAGCGCCTATCGTTCGCACGCAATGCCGGTCTCTTCATTCTGTCTGGTCTGCACGACGTGGCCACGCCAGTCGCAAAAGGCTCATTCTTCTTTTATCTTGATCTGAGTAGGCTTATCTCGGCACTGCCGGCCGGAAGTCCTGTCCGATCCACCGACGATATTGCTCGATTGCTTCTGGAGGAAGCCGATGTAGGATCCGTTCCCGGCGGGACCTTCGGCGACGTGAATGGGCTGCGGCTCTCCTTCGGTGCTCCACCAGACCTGCTGGCGTTGGGACTGAAACGCGTCGTCGAGAACCTGAATAGCCTTAAGACGAGGCGGGCGGCGGCCTGAGCTCCCAGATGGAGATATCCAAACTCAATCGCATACCGGCGCTGAATACTGTTGGCTCAAGACAGCGCCTCCACTTGCAACTCGTTCCGAAACCCTTCGTAGAGATGAATGAAATCCCGTTGCTGGAGAACGCGCTGCAGCTCCGATCCGTGGATTTCCGAAGCGACGACCGTCGCGCAGTATCGCCAAAACGCCATGGAATAGTCGTGCGGGCGCCGGTTCGAAAACATCGACATCCAATGTGTCCAGCATCAGCCATTTCGCAACGGCGGTGCCAACTTCGAACCGCTAGCCCAAAATGGGATGGTCGTTGTCAACACCGCCTTTGTCGAGACGACGTGTTCTTCGCGCCAGAAGTTCTCGAAACAACGTTTCGAACTGTCCTATCTACCAAGCAGAGCCTTGCGGCTGATACCACGTTTAAGTCATCGATGAGCGGTTCGGCTATCGAAGTGACTCACGATCGTTTCGCTACCTTCCTCATGAACCTGACGCCCGTAGAAGTCCAGACAAGGTCTCCGTTCGAGACGATTAACCTAGCGCGCTCTTTCGCAGGCGCGTTGCGCGAACATCTAGCGCCGGCAGTTCGTCGAACTGTGAAGAACGGGAGTGGTAAGACCTGTGTCAAGGAAATCCCCGCGCTTCTTGTCCTATATCGAGAGCTGCAGCTTGAGCGGCGGCACGCCGCGAAACCAGATGCTTCGAGACCGATGTTGAAGATGATCCGTGCCTGCCAGAGCAGAGTGCCGCACCGGCGATGGGTAGCGCATTTCCTATGGAACCGTCCATGTCGCTTGCGGCACGGAGGAAGAAGATGATCGGGTATCTGCGTGACTATGCAAATGCCATTACTGCCGTCGCCTATTTGTTTGCCGTCATCGGGCTGTTTTTGGCCTTCAACGGCAAGATAGAACTCGGCGTTGCGGCAATGCTCTGGACCTGGTTTCTGGATCATTGGGACGGGCATGTTGCTCGCAAGACCAGTCACCTTCGCCGTCCAGGTGTGGCGGAGTTCGGAAAGAGCTTTGATGGCTTTGCCGACTTTATTCATGGCGTCGTTTTCCCGGCTGCTATCATTATCCTTGTTGGTCAAGGCACGGCGCTGTCGCTTGTCGCGAGCTTAGTTCTGGTATTGGCGGGCGCGATCAGGCTCAGCTATTTCGAAAATGTAGGACTGACACCGGACGCGCGATTTACCGGAATTCCGGTTTCTTACGATACGCCACTTCTAGCCCTTCTGCTGCTCGCCCGCCCGTTGTTATCAGATGATGTTTTTCCGACGATTATTGCGGCAGCGTTCATCACACTCGCGTTGTTGCACGTAACCACTGCAATCCGCGTCCCAGCCATTCGTGGCACTGGCGTGCCGATCGCGACTGCCTTTGCAGTCGCAGGTTCCGCGGCACTTATTTGGAGTGCCCTTCCTTAACAAGATGCGAGCTTGGCCGCTCCTACAATCGAGATGACAATGAACAAAATTCACGAGCCGGCAGGCCCGATGCGCGACAGATGTCTCGACAAAGACGGGTTGATCCGCCTCAATCTGAACCATCCACCGCCTGTTCCTAAGACATTCGATCGTATTTTCGCGGATGCATTTGAAGATCTCCTCCAGACGATATCGCCATCAAGCCTTGTAGCGACACACCGGTGGAGCGGAACGGAGGAAGATCGATCCATGGGAGCCGAATTCGCTAGTCGGCGGTTGGGTGCCCCTCCTAACATTGACCGTGTGGTTCTCACCCACAGCACGCAGGCCGCGATCCAAATGATACTTCCCGCACTCGTTCCAAAGGGGCGGCACCTGGTGGTCGAACACATGACCTACCCGCCAGTCCGAGCTTTCGCACAACGCTATGGGGTAGCTATCGTTGATGTACCTATAGATGATAACGGCGTCGAACCAAACTCTTTCGAAGTCGTGTGTAGAAATTCAAGGCCGGCGGCAATCTATCTAGTTACCACCTTTCAGAATCCAACGACGATCACAATGTCGATGGATCGTCGAATACAGATTGCCGAAATCGCCAAACGTTACGATGTGCAGATCATTGAAGATGACGTCTATAGTCTTTTGAGTTCGTCTCCTATCAAGCCCATCTCCGCGATCGTTCCGGAGATCTCGTGGTATCTTTTGGGAACAGCAAAAAGCTTCGCCGCAGGACTGAAATTGGCCTTCGTTGTTGCTCCCAATCCTTCTGAAGCTTTTCGGGTCTTTTGGCCCGGCGTTCGCGCTACCTATTGGATGGCAACACCGATTAGCGCGGCGCTGATGTCGAAGTTCATAAGAGGAGGTGACGACTTAGAAATCCTAGCGGCTGTAAAGAAAGAACTTGGGTCGCGACACGAACTACTCAATGAGGTTGTGGGCGATCGTCACTATGTCGCCAATCCAGGCTGCCTTCACGTGTGGTTTCCGCTGACTGAGAAACATCCAAGTGAGGAGGTCGCAATCGCAATGAAGGCAGACGGCGTTCAGGTTGCGGGCAGCAATTCGTATGCATCGCCGGCTTTCCACCCCCCTGAGGCGATCAGAGTTGGTATAGGCAACCCCGAAACACCCGAACTCCTGGAGCGCGCGCTCAAGATAATCCGGAAACACCTTCCATCGGGTTGGAACGATTGAACATGCAAGCAGTGAATGCGGCGTCCGTCTCGCTCGGATTGCTACCTAACCTAAAGGGAGTTCGACGATGCTGATAACAATAGTTGAAAGCCCCTTGGACGCTATTTTGAAACTTCGCCACGAGCTCTTAAGGCCCGACCGAAAACCTGAGGAATTGGTGTCGCAGGCCGACATTTCGGATATGGCCATTCACTTGATAGCGACCATAAATGGCCAGACCGCTGGAATGCTTTCTGCTGGCCCGGAGCCCTGCCCGTTCAATCCCTGCGATAACAGCTGGCGGTTGAGAGGGCTGGCCGTAATCGAGTCTGCGAGGCGACGGGGAGTAGCAACAGCGCTTTTGAAATCTGTCATTGCCAGGTCGCATGCTAAAGGAGCTCGCGCGCTTTGGGGCCTGACAAGGATGGCCGCCGTCGCAACCCATATCCGGCTCGGGTTCGAAACAATTGGCGAGCCATACGAAATTCCGCCGACCGGCCCGCATTGTTCCACTTTTGTGAGGCTGACAGACGCACTGGTCTCGTTGCTTTCACATCCGCAGAGACCCAGAAACGTCGTGGGCAGGCACTGCGTCTAAACGTCATATCGCATCGCACGAGCTCGAATTCCACACACGTCCAGAGGGAGTTGTCATGCAATCCGCTTCGACTAGCAAAAGCCAAGCTCCAATGACCGCCATATATTCGGGTGTAGCTGATCTTTATCAACTATCACGACCAGAATATCCAACCGAGACGGCAAATATGATTGCTGATCGACTTGATAGCCAACTCAGCCATAAGTATTGGGTCGATGTCGGCTCAGGCACAGGGAAATTTACGCGTCTCCTGGCTCAATTTGTTGGCCATAAATTCAGACTATTCGGCGTGGAACCGAACGAGGATATGATCGCGGAAGCAAACAAGATAGAAAATGAAAAAATAGCATATCTAAAATCTCCTGCCGAGGCGCTACCTTTCGCACGTAACTCAGCTGCTGTCGTGAGCTCTGCCGCGTCTGCTCAACTATTCGATCGCCCACGCTATTATAAAGAGGTCGAGCGAGTACTCGCACCAGGTGGCGTTGTCGCCACCGTTTATAACTACGGTCGGTTTGCGGAGAGCAACTTTCTCTCGGAATATCAGAGTCTACATGAAGCTAATGTGCCGGGCTATCGACGCGGAACGCTCGCGAACCAGCACGGCACATTTTCGGAGATGCATTTTGCCGACGAACTCGCGGCTCAATCTGCCTTTAAGCAAGTTGAAGAAAGACGGGTCGAATGGACCCACTTCTACGACCGCGGCAGCATTGAGGCGAGGTTTACATCGACGATCCATTTCAAACAGGCTTTAAAGATTCGACCGCGCGAAGAGCTCATTCACGAGCTTCACACTCTGGTCGACAAGTACATAGGCCCGGACGGACGGTTGGAATTTCCTTTCACAACCTTTGTTATAACGGCGATCAAAGTATAGAATCTTTGTGGTCGATTACTGGTGTACAGTAACAAGGATAGCGATGCAGATGGATAAAAAAAACGAAAGCCAGCTGTCGTCAGAGATTGACGTCAACTCCGACGGCAAGGCCCACGGCTATCTACGCGTTCCTTTTTCCAGCAACGATGCTGGATTTGGGTGGATCCCCGTTCCCGTCGCAGTCGTGAAAAATGGTGAAGGCCCCAGCGTCTTGCTGATGGCAGGCAATCATGGCGATGAATATGAGGGACAAGTGTTACTCATGAAATTGCTACGCAGCATCACTCCCGACGACATCCAAGGCCGGCTGATAATCCTTCCGGGGGTAAACGCTCCGGCTGTCGCAGCTGGGACTCGGGTATCTCCAATTGACAACGGGAACTTAAACCGCCTTTTTCCGGGCGATGCAAACGGCACGCCGACTGAGATGATTGCTCACTACATCGATAGTGTCTTGCTACCGCAGGTCCGTTACTGTTTTGATTTTCATTCGGGCGGCTATTCCTGCGAATACATTCCCACGGCTCATCTGGTTGAGCCCGACGAGCCGGAGCTGCGCAACGAGGCGATTGGCTTTTTGAAAGCATTCGCCATGCCAAACAGTATCCTTATAGCGGGCCTTAAGGGCGGCGACCAGCGGTTGCTCGGTTCATGCCGTCGGCTCGGCGTGGGCCACATGTCGACTGAACTGGGTGGCGCCGGAGCGTTCTCTGTCGATACCTTTCGTGCCGCCGAACGCGGTTTGCCGCGGCTACTTCGGCATGTAGGCCTTTTGAAGGGCAATGGTGAAGAGGAGGCTGCCCCCACTTCGACGTTTTATCGTCGTCAGGCAGCCACCGGCGTTGTTTATGCAACCGCAACCGGCATTTTTGAGGCTCGTTGTAAACTCGGAGAAGACGTCACAGCCGGTGATGTCGCTGGTGTGGTGCATTTTACAGAAACGCCATGGCGGGAGCCCGAGGTTGTTAGATTCAAGCATGGCGGCACCATTATTAGCAAGCGAGCTCCTGGTCGAACAAAAATTGGCGATAATTTGTTCGCGCTTGGGAAGAGGATTGAGATTTCGCAAGCGCGCGATGCGCATTTATCTTGACGGGCACCTAGGCGCCTATTGCAGCCGCCTCTCATGCCCGGAGCAAGTGAAGTCGCGTCGGGCGACGTGTGCCGCGGCGGATTGCCTTGTCGGTGATCAACACAAAGAAGCGCTCCACTTGGTAAAGCCAGGAACTGTAACTGGGAATGAAGTGCATGTGCCGACGCGGTCTGATCGCGAACCAGGCCTTGATCTTCGGCTAATTGCGGGTCCGTACTTGTCAATGATACGGTGGATATCTAGTCCTGTGGGAACCGCTTTATCGATCTCGCGCAGGAGCGATAGGAATTCCTGATGCCGATGACGCGGTTTGACCTGGCGAGGGGCCGTCCCATCAATCACATTCGCGCTGCGAACAACGTGGTGGTCCGTGACGCTTTTAGTCGTGAGGAATCGCTTTGACGTGCCGAAGCCGATGGGCGGTATTGACTGCGTGCGCTCCAGAGCCCCGGCATTGACTCTTCTCATCCGACATAGATCATCAATGCATTGTCGGGCGAGGTCAGATACAGCCCGACGACGTCGCGCAGCTTCTCGATGAAGAAATGATCGTTGGACAGCTTGACGCCTTCAGAGCGATCTGGTTGCAAGCTGAACCTTCGGAAATAACGCTTTACCGCTAGTCTTGGAGATGCCAGTTTCGGCAGCCACGGAGCGAACGCTGAAGTAGACCCCATCCGTGGGACCACGGGGATCAATCTCGTAGTTGGATTCTCGTCCGCTCCGATCTCCTGATATCACGCTGCGAACAGCACTGTCTGCAGACCTGGTTCGGCCGCTCGATCGCAAGACCGCGCAGCAGATAGGGGTAACTCTTGTGCCCCGGCGCCGGCTTCGTGGTGCGCGGATTCGGCCCGAGCGCTTGCGGTTGACCGCATGGCCCCCGGCCCGCAGCATCGCCGTCATCGGCCGGGGGGAACCGAGAAACGGCCAGGTGGTAAACAGCTCGTCGATCCGCCGCAACAACGCCGGATCGTCATCATCATTCGCGGTCGCAGCCGCTAGATGCCGAAGCGGGCGATTCCCAGCCGCTGGCACTGCCGGCGCACCGACAGTTCACCATGGCCGCGGTCAACGAGCGCGCGGCGGTTCGGCGTGCCCATCTTCCGGACCTCTTCGCTAAAAATTCCGCTCCACGATCAACTGGCCAATCTGGCGTGCAGCTTCTCGATCTCGCGCGCGTGGCCGCCCCCGGCATCGCCGCTGCCGCTTTCAAAGGCCCCGCGCAGCCTGCTCCAGCAGCTGCTCCTTCCAGGCATAAATCTGGTTCGGATGAACCTGATAACGCTGCGCCAGATCAGCCACCGTCGCATGCTCGCGCGACGCCTCCGCGCGATCTTCACCTTTAGCGCCGCGTCAATCTTCCGTCTCGTCCTCTGCGTCATTCTCCGCTCCGTCTGTTGCGACGGAACGGCCCAAAATCCAATTAGGCAACCGGTCCGATTTCCTGGAGGCGCGCATTGTTGAAGTTCGGGAAGCCGCAATCGCCGTCAACGAGTACGGGCAGTTCGGTCGAGTACACGGTGCGCTCGAGTACCTCAAAGAGCTGGCTTCATGAAAGTTCGTTCGCATAGCGGTAGGCATGGTAGCAGGCAAATGACCGGCGCGACGCGCATAGGCCTTTGAAGCCTGCGCGTCTGACTCGCACCGGAGACCGCATCATGATAACCAAGGAGGGCTCGTGGCTGAAGCAGATCTGAGCGCGCTGCATTTCTGCAACCGACAAGTCAGGATCGATCAGGTCCGTTAGCGAGGAGAGATCTTCGTTGACGTTCATGCCGAATTCCTTCGCAGGCGCGTTTCACCTGCCCACCTTCGTCGAACCCCAAGTGGCATGCTTCCTTGGTCTAAATCAACTGGCAGTGTTGGTAGTTTACCGGGAGCATGTTGTTGCATTTCGCTATAGCGTCCACAAAGTCGAGTACCACTTACCTCGCCAACGCTGGATATATTTCCATTCAACCGGAAGCCGCTCACGACCGTCACCGACCCAAAAGGGCTTGCGGCCAAACTCGTCGGCAAGCGTGCCAACCGTCACATGGGTGCTTCCGAACGCGAGAATGTTTCACATGGCTGGCACCCGATTTGCGCTCAACGACGCTTCTGTCGCCAGAGCAAGTCTAGATGTCGGGACGTGCTCAACCTTGAGCACAGCGAGAGCTGCAAATACAGAATCAATCTTGCCTGGGGTGACTTACGGATCTTTGCGTCCCGTTCAACTACCAACGTTAGCAATTGATCGAGACGACAGACATGTGACAATTATTGCTGGAACCTAACTTGCAGGGAATTCGGTATGCAGCATCAACCAACCTCTCTGCTCGCTAACGATCCGATCGACGGCGCAGAATCGTTGCCTGCAGTGCTGCGCGCTCAGATCTGCTCCAATGACTACTCGACACTGTCTTGGCCGTACTTATCACACCGCCTCAGCAGCCGCGGCTATGCGTAATTGCACCCGCTAGACTCTGGTTTGAGACCGATAGCGAAGATATGCGCGAGGAGAGTTTCCCGCCCGAGGGGCGCGCCCTTCCCGCGGTAGCTTAATCTCCGAGGCAAGGCGATGATCGGCGATCTGCGTGACTATGCAAAATACCATCAGGGACCCACCTATCAGTTTGTCGTCATTGGCCTGTTGGTAGCCTTGAACTGCCGCCAGTAATCGGTCTCGGCTGGGGATTGGGGCTGGCGTAGTGGTGACGGGCAAGGCGGCTGTGGCGCACACTTCTCCCTTTGAGCAACGCGGGAGGCGGCGCATGAAATTCTTCTGTTGACTGGATGTCAGCATGGACGAGAGGGCGATTGCCCAGACGTAGCATGATCTACACTTTTGGAGAAATTGACATGCCCAGACGAGGCACGATACCGGCCATGCTGCGTCGGACGAGATTCATACGCCCTGGGACGTTTTTGATGACCTCGGGCAACTTTACCAGTTTCGCCCCCGGGGTACCCGCCGCGCATCGCAGAGCTATTGACGCCCCTGCTCCGGGGCTAGCGGCACCTCGACAGCAACGGATCCGTTGAGATGTCTTAAGGGGCCCCGATGATGACAGCACATTGCGCCTAGATTGTCGGCGGATTTCATCGCTCTATAAGGGTGGAAATCAGAATGCGGTTCGTATTGAGCGGCGCAACATTGATCGACGGATTTGGAGGCAAGCCCATTCCGAACGCCGCTGTCATCGTGGAGGACGGCTGCATAATTGCCGTCTGCTCTGCAGGTGAGTTGGGTGATCAGGCCGAAGCGCGATTTATAGACCTGACTGGGAAGTATCTTTTGCCAGGTTTCATTAATGCTCACGACCACCTGACATTAAAACGCCTTCGTGGCTCGCTGACAGATCGCGCGACTGCCGATGATGCGCTGGCGATCACGCGAGCAATCCGAAACGCACTGGTCAACTTGCGAGAGGGCATAACCACTGTTCGCGACGCGGGTGCAGCCAGAGGATTGTCGCTGTCGCTCAAGGCTGCACTTGCAAGCTCGGAGATCGTCGCCCCTCGCATTCTTGCCGTCGGTCAGGGCCTTACCGAAACGGCGGGCTACGTGCACGAGATTTTTATTGAGGTGGATAGTCCTCTTGAGGCAAAGAAAGCCGCCGGAAAGATGATTAAGCGCGGGGCTGACTTCATCAAGTGCATGGCGAGCATCGAATGGAACCTTGATGAAGGCGAGCCACTAAGCGCGGTCAATATGGACGTCGCAACGATGAAGGCTGCTTTCGACCTTGCGCACCACCATAACCGCCGATGCATGGCGCACGCGCTTTGCGACGAAGCGATCGTCAATGCCGTCCAGGCTGGCGCTGACACCATCGAACACGGCGTATTCCTAAGCGCTGCGACCGCAAGGAATATGTCAAAACGGGGCGTTGGCCTCGTACCCACACTTAGTGGCTATAAGGAGCTCCAAAATGACTGGGGCCGAGGTAAGGGCATCAGGCGTCACAGCGCCAAGCTCGCCGAGCACTACAAAATGGGCTTTCGACATGCCCTTGAGGCAGGAGTGACGCTCGCCTTTGGTTCGGACACCCTGGGAAATCTGATCGATGAGTGCCGTACGATGGAGGAATGGGGGATGACCCCAATGCAATGCATTGAAGCGGTCACCCGGAACGCCGCAATCCTATTAGGCATCGATGATCAAGTGGGGACTATTGCTGCGAGAAGAGCGGCCGACCTCGTCGTTCTTAGTGCTGACCCGATATCAAATATCGCGGCCCTTGGCGAAGTGGAGATCGTCGTTAAGTCGGGTCGCTTAGTAGATCCGGCAATGTTGCCGATATAGTCCCCGGGCCATTTAGACGAGATGCAACAGCTACTGGATCCAGCCTGTTCTACGGAGATGTCCCGATCGCTGTTGAACTACGTCGGGCCGACGTTGCTGGAATGAATGTTACGCGGCCCTCCTGACGTGGCAACGGGCTTGATCGTCATGCGATCGTGGTGAGCGTGAAGGGCCGCACGCAGAACCGGCAAGTGCTTATGCACATTCAATCGTCGGAAGCCCTTGTTGGCCTCGATCATGCCGGCTGCGACCCATCGTAAGGCCATACCGGCATCCCGCCAGCGCTCGATGTTGGGCGTGACGCGACGAATGGCGCCCATCATGTTCTCGGCGATGTTGGTACAGGCGAGCGATCGACGAATCTCCGTCGGCAGCTTCAACCGGACGACAGTCAGGATTTCGTCGAGGCCTTCGAGGATGCTGGCCGCTACGCCGGGCCATTGCCGGTCGAGTCGGCGCGCGATATTGCGGATCAATTGTTCAGCTTTGTCGGCGTCATCGAACTCCCAGGCCTGGCGCACCACCCGACGGGTGGCCGCATGATGCTCTTTCGGCAGGCGTTCCATGATGTTGCGCGCCTTGCGGATCTGGCAGCGCTGGATCGCAGCGGCCGGGCCGAAGATGCGGCGGATCGCCTTCGACAACGCCTTCGCGCCTCGGCGATGAACAGTCTTGGCACCGTCGGGTCGAGCCCGCGCGAGACCAGGCGGGCGCTCGACCTCGATCTTGCCGCCGTGGAACCCGATCCGTCCCCGCGTTCGGCCCCAACGGTGCGCCCGCCGCGCCGCGTCGCGACCATGGCGCGGGCCACAGGCCGCCGTGACATCCGCCTCCTTCATCGCGCCGAGCGCCTCGATCCCTACCGCAAGATAGAACCGATCGAAACTGCCCGCACTTCTGAACGCTTCGTCCACAGCCCCGGTCGCCGGCGAACCGGCCGGTTGATATCTCTCGTCATGGCGTTGCGCTCCTTTGTGGAATCAGCACCCCGAGCCTACCGGCTCAAGGTGGGGCAACGCCGCACCAACCTCTTCAGAACTTCAACAGAACCCGGGACATTCCAATATTCTACGGCTGATTGGCCCGAGATCCACTACGGCTCGGATCCCGCGCCCTATTCTTCTTTTCCCAACCACATTTGCCGCCAGCATGTCTTCGATGGCGCTGGCTACCTGGTTTCCTGTGACGATGCTGACATAATCGGGAGTATCGAGGGTCGGCACGGCCTATTACGGTGTAGCCCGCGCGCTCGGTGCCAGTCGGAGTTTCCTTTTGTTGCGGATCGCGTTGCCAGGGGCCTGCGAGCCTACGTCGCCACTGCACCAGCGCGTGCTTTCGTCCGATGGATAATCCGAGCGACCTCACGTCTTACTTTCTCTGGCAGTGCCCTACGGCGATCTCCATTGATGGATGCGCGACCTTCGACCGGATCGGCCACGGTCCGTTCGCGATGGCGTTATCATCAGCCTAACGTCGCGGGCTTGTGAGAGAGCTTGCAGGCGGTGTATCAGGGCAATCACACTCCACCTGACAAGGTGCATCAGCGCTGGCTTGACAAATTGTGCTTGCGCAACCGACTAACGGGCTGGCCGCGGTCGACACGACGATCGACCCAGACAAGCGCTATCTGTCGCCGGGGCGTCTTACGCAGGCAAACGTAGCTCCGTTCGCCGCCGAGAGGCTGGCGCGTACTGGTCAACTAGCCATCGACACAGATATGCGCGTGCCCGCGCCTACAAGCCCTCATTAATAAACCTCCTTGAAATTTTGGCGTTCAGTTCGACGGAGCCGTGTCGTGCCCCGACAAGGCCGCGATTGGACCGGAGACAGGCCTCAAGCAGAGATAGATCCGTACCTCACTTCACTGAGATGTGTAGATGCAGCGCTTCACTGGGCCGCCTGGCGAAGCGTGAAGGCGCCGCGCCAGCGCGCGCCCGGGTGAGTCGTCCAGCCAGTCACGGCCGAACTGCGGCGCAAGTTCACATTGGCGTTTGGCCAGGCCGCGCCGCTGCAACTCGGGAAGACGATGTGCATTGAACTCCAGATAGGATCCCGGAATGATCCAGTTGATCAGGAAAGGATACCGCGGTATCGGTCCTTCAGGAGCACGCCGCCGTCCCACGAGCCCTCCCGTAGCTTGAACACGACCTCCAGATATTCCTCGGCCCACTCATACCGCTCATCGTGCGCGGTGAGCCGTTCGAGCCCGAAATTGCGGGCGGCGCTCTCCAGGTCGAGGTGACGATGTTCCAAGCTTCACGGCCTTTGCTGATATAGTCGGGCGTCTAGGCACGGCGTGCAAATTCGAACGGAAGGGCCTTGAGCGCCGAGCTCGTGAAGGCGAGATCGAGATGCTCGGTGTTGACGGCTAACGCGGAGAGCAGCACCGACGCGTCGTTGCTCGGAATCTGGAGACCTTCGCGCGCATTGACGGTGTAGTCGCCGCCGACCGGCCCATAGACCCCACGATACCTGTGAAGAAAATCGCGTCGAACAGCCCTGCCTCCAACGTCTCGGCAATTTTGATCCAGAGGTTGACGTCATCAAAAGCCATCTGCCGCGCATCAGGATGACGCCAGAGCCCATGCTGGATATGCGGAAACCGTATTCATTACGAGAGCATTGAATGCGCACACTCATGCGGTGCCCTCCGCGACGCGCAGTCAACTCTTTTACCTAAAAAGACACACTTTGCGTTCAGTTCAACTACCAACGTTAGTAGTGCACCTAAAATGAGAAGCATGCCACTTATTGCCTGATGCTAGCGCGTGCTGATGATCGTCACCGGCATAATGACAACCCGCAAACTGTTCTCGTCAATAGCCCTGATCCCCTGCGCTGACTCGTCGGCTGCAGAAAAGCCGCTCTGTCAGGTCTGCTCCAATCGCGACTTCTCCTCGTTCACGGAAGGGCGGGTTTGCAGCCTCACGAAGACCAATGGTGCACCCAATCTTGGGCCAAGTCGGGACAGATTGGCACTTCTTCCGTTGCGGACATGCACAAGGACCTGCATCACTCTGGTGTCCCACCCATGGCTACGCAATTGAGCCCTCAGTTGCGCTTGGACCGGCGAGTCCAGCAGTGGGCGTTGTGCGAACACCTGATGCTCCATGGCACGAGCCCGCAACTATGACGAGCCGAGGGGAGAGCGGCGCTGTTCAAACGATTTCCTGCGCAGCTCGAGATTGGAGATCGCCTGATTCAGGTCTCCCAATCAAATCGAGGCAACGATTGGCTTGTTGAAACGAAGAAGGAGAAAGCGTTGAATGTCTTTGATCCCACAAATTTCGGTAATGACAAAAACGTAACCGCGACCTCCGCTGATTGGGTCTATAGACGCATCGGCGTTCAACCGATCATCAATTGTACAGGCACTCGGACAAACTATGGTGGTAGCAACCCCAGCCCTCGGGTCATGGATGCAATTTCGGCCGCTTCACGGCACTTTGTTGATCTTGATGAACTTGCAGAAGCGGCAGGCGCCTATATTGCTAAGCTAACGGGCGCGCAATGGGGGATAGTTTCTGCAGGTAGTACGGCCGCTCTCGCACTCGCGACTGCTGCTTGCATTGCAGGAAATGACCCCGAGGCGATGCTACGTCTGCCTCACACCCACGATCTTTCCTCCGACGCAATTATCATCAAATCACACAGATTTCCATACGATACCGCCATCCGCCACGTTGGAGGGACTATTGTCGAGGTTGCGGATCAGTGCGAGCTGACAAATGCACTGTCAAACAGACCGGCGATAATATGTGTTCTCGGACGTGCAGAGGCGGCCGGATTCATCAGACTAGAGAACCTTCGCGACCAAGCTCCGAATATTCCCATAGTTGTTGATGCAGCCAGCCTTGCTCCTACCAGCCCGGACATATGGCTCGCGCGCGGCGCCGATCTCGTCATCTACTCTGGGGGAAAATGCATTCGAGGTCCACAATCCACCGGATTTCTCATTGGACGGGAAGATTTGTGCCGCGCGGCTTGGCTAAATGGACCACCTCACCATGCTGTTGGCCGAGCGATGAAAGTCGGAAAGGAGGAGATCGTCGGCGCACTCACCGCGTTGGAAGACTGGCTGTCAAACGGATCACGCGACATTGATCAGTATAATTCCCTTCTCAAGATAATTGTCGAGCAGTTGCGCGATGTTCCAATAGCCGCCCATATCGACAGACCCGATGGGACGATCGTCCCCAGACTTTCCCTCTCCTGGACTAATGACGTCGCACTAACGGGAGCATACATTTGCGGATTTGCGTTTGATCGGTATCGCGTAAAGCTGCAAGATTTCTGGGCCACCGCCTCTTCGTTGTTGATTGACCCTTTAAACATCCAATCAGCTGCTGAGGCCGAGATAGTAGGTCTTTCTATTGCAGAGGCCTTTCGAAGGTCACCATTGCGCTCCGTCGGTAACCAAAATGTTCCAAAAGTTCACTCCAACTTGTCCGGGACATGGAAAGTAGAGATCAGCTATTTGGCCACGCAAGCGCGGCATACCTTCGAGTTAACACAGCTACCAGACGGTACAATCGAGGGGCTTCATCACGGGCGATTTGGATCATCGCCAATACTGGGACGCATATTGGGATCGGATGTCTCCCTTTCCTCGAAAATGGAGAATGATCCAATGAATATATTCTTCCAGTTTCACGGAGTTATTGAGGGTAATTCACTCGCGGGAGCAGTTTCCACCGGTGCCGCCGCCGACGAATACGCAAGCCCCAGCTTTCGCTCTCAATTTGGAGCGGCTACATGGACCGCTGTTCGTATTTGAACACTGCAAGCGCTAACATAAGCGGCGCGCTGTGCTTCGCCGTCGGTTACGACGTCAAGGCCTGCGCGCTCCTGCTCGTAGATGGCGAGCAGCGCCGCATCCGCACGCGCTTCGTCGCGCACGTCGGTCACCGGCCGCCAGGGCTCGGCACCGAAACGAAAAACCTAATCCTTGCGCAACAGCCAATTATGCTTCGCATAGGAGCTAACGATTTGCGTGCTGAGCGGAAACAGAATGTGGCCGGCGGACGTGCCAGGGCGGGCAAATTTGTCATATGGCGGGGGCGACTCCATGGTCGAACCTTAATTCAAATGCGGCAAGAGGGCTTGAACGTCGTCATGGCTCATCGGCTGCAGCGCAGCTTCCGGCGTGACGCGCGGCGTCGCAACGGAACGCGGATGCTCGATCATCGTCTGCATGATGCGCACAGTGTTCTCGCGGGATTAGGTGTACCAGCCGGTCAAAACGCTGCTCCGCGCTCCCGGCCGCGCTTGCGACCAACGCCCGGTCCGGCGCTAATGCGAACCGCAGGAAGCACAATGCCGCGGCTTGACGCGCGGGGATCGCACGTGAAGACCACGCCAGTGGGTCCTCTTGCCGGCAAGCTAGTCCGCCGCGAAGGCATCGGCCAGGGAACAGCGCCGATTCTGAAGCGGCCGCCCGCCCGCCTCTGTACACCTTCAAGCATATTGTTTGATGTTGCGCGCATCCCGACCGAGTCGGCACCGAACGCCCGCGGCTGCGTCATGTACACCATGCCCATGCCGACCCCGCCGCGGCCGCGCAGGATCTGCAACGCCGCTAATCCCTCCAGCGCGTCAAAGGCGACAGCACGCTGGTCCTCGGCCACCCGGCCGCCCAGCGCGATGATCAAGGCCTGGAATGTCCAGGCGTCTCCGAAATCGAAGATGCCGCCGACAAGAGCGTTGATGATGCCGGTTGCGCGCAAGCTCAATCAATCCGGGCCATTCCTGCTTCAAGGCGCTCGGATCGGCGCCGATGGGCGCCGCGAGCAAGTATCTGGGCCGGCCGTCGTCCTGCAGCTCGCCCTGTTCTTCCTGCCGGTGATCGCCGTCTTCGTCATCGCGCTCACCGACTGGCAGTTCGGGACGCGGACGCTCGCCTTCGTCGGTCTCGCCGATCTCCGCAGGTCTTCGCCGACGAGGCCTTCAGGGCCTCGCTCGTCAATACGATCGTCTATGTGCTGATCGTCGTGCCGGGCACCATCGTCCTCGGGCTCCTCATCGCGCTCCTGATCAAAAAGCGGCAGGTCCTGCCGCGCTTTCTACCGCGCCGTTCACTTCCTGCCCTTCCGCGCTCTCCGCCATGGCCATCGCCTGGGAGGCGCTGCTGCATCCGACCATCGGCCTCGTCAACCAGACGCTCGCCGCCCTCGGCCTGCCAACCGCCGACTGGCTGCGCGACGAGACGACCGTCCTGCCGGTGCTCGCCGTCATCGGCATCTGGCAGAATCTCGGCTTCGCCATGGTGTTATTCCTCGCCGGCCTCAAGAGCATTCCCCAGGACCTCTACGATGCTGCCGAAGTCGACGGCGCCGATCACTGGTTCGACCGCCTACACACCGTCACCCTGCCGCTGCTTGGGCCGGTGGCGATGTTCGTCGTCATCGTCGTGGCGCTCCGGGCCTTCGAGGCCTTCGACACCATCCAGATCCTCACCCGCGGCGGCCCCGGCCACGCCTCCGAACTGTTGCTTTATATCCTCTATAGGGAAAGCTTCGAGGATCTGCGCACTGGATATGGCGCCGCCATCGCAGTCATTCGCCATCGTCGTGACGCCGACTCTCGTTCAGGCGCGCGTCATGGAGGAAGGTGCATTACCAATGACCATCACCAGTTCGATCAACCGCCTGTCGCCGCCGGCAGCCATTCTTCGTCATGCGGTACTGCTCGCCGCCGGAGCGCTCATTCTTGTGCCCTTCGTGTGGATGGTGTCGCTGTCGATCAAGTCGCCGTGCGAACTCTTCCGGGCGAGTTTCTCCTTCTGGCCCGCCCAGTTCTATGGCATCGAGAACTACACCAGGGCGCTGACCGAAGCGCCGCTGCCACGCTACATGGGCAACGGCCTCATCGTCTGCGCGATGATCCTGATGCTGCAGATCCTCGTCCGCGCCCCGTGCGCGTACGCGCTCGCCAAGCTGCGCTTTCCGGGTCGCGATTTGCTCTTCGGCCTGGTGCTAATCGGCCTTCTTTTGCCTGATCAGGTGCTGTCCCTGCCGCTGCCGGCGGTCATCGCCTTTTCAATCTTCTCCGTTGTCAGCCACTGGAACGAGCTGTTCTGGCCGCTGATCGTGGTGCACTCGGAAAGTCTGATGCCGCCGCCGCTCGGGATCATGGCATTCAGGAACGAAGAGGTCGGCAACGACTATGGGCCTCTCATGGCCGCCGCCGCAATCGTCGTCCTCCCCCTCGTCGTCGCCTTCCTCGCCGCTCAGAAATAGTTCGTCGAGGAATGACAGGGGGAGCAGTTAAGTGAAGAAGCTGAAGATCATCCTGCCAACAAAAGGTCCATCATGAACCTGATCACCCGACGCAATTTACTGAAAGCTCTTTTGGCCGTCTTGATCATCATGGCAAAAAAATCCGTACGCGCGCAGTCACCCCTCAGTCTCCGATCCTCCTATGCCACCAGCGCCTTCGATGTGCTAATGGTGCGCGCCGCCGAGATATTCGCCGAGCGCGGCACCACAACCATATCGTTCCTGAAACCAACACCGGTCAACAGTGATGAACTGTTGAAGCAGACGCTGCTACGGGCAGTCACTAGCGACCTGCCGGACATCTCGTTTCCAGCCAAGAACCATGCGTTGCGGCTGGTCAGCGGCCGCATCGCGCAGCCGCTCGAAGATCTGGCCGCCGCTGACGAGAGCTGGGCAAGCTTCAACCCCGCGTTAGCGATCAGGCGCATCGGTGAGGTTGATGGCCGCCTTTATGGCGTGCCGTTCCAGATCTCAGTGCCGGTGTGCATGGTGAACATCGCCCTCGCCCAGCGCGCCGGTGTGGATCCGAATGCGCTGCCCCAGGACTGGTCGGGCCTGCTCGATCTCGCCAAGCGAATAACCGCGCTTGGCGGCGGCCTCGTTGGCGGGTTCTTCGATCTCGGCGCCGCATGGACCTTCCAGGCGCTTATCACAGCGCAAGGCGGACAGATGGCGACGCCGGACGGGCGCGACGTCGCGTTCGACGGGCCGGTGGGCACGGCAGCGATGGAGGTCCTGCGCGGTTTTGGCGACGCTGGTATGGTCGACATGACACAGGCCCAGGCGCTCCAGGCGTTTGGCGCCGGCACGATTGGCGTGCTCGCCACCTCCAACAACGTGCTGATCGGCCTGGAGAAACAGGCCGCGGGTCGGTTCGCGATTGCCACCGTCCCGTGGCCGCTCACCGCCCCCAATGGT
Organism: Bradyrhizobium sp. B120; assembly: GCF_049075665.1. Lineage (NCBI taxonomy): Bacteria > Pseudomonadati > Pseudomonadota > Alphaproteobacteria > Hyphomicrobiales > Nitrobacteraceae > Bradyrhizobium > Bradyrhizobium sp. B120. The sequence goes on from NZ_CP185242.1 coordinate 6,256,929, forward strand.
CGTGTGCCAGCCGGCGGAAGAATGGGTGTCATTTTCAGCAAGAACCGCGAGCGGCAGACGGCGGCCTGGACTTTCCTTAGGTTCATGTCGAGTCCAGAAATCCAGACGCTTGTGGTGAAGGCCACGGGCGCAATCCCAGTCGATCCGGAAGCGGTCAGAGGCGCCGAATTACTTGGCGACTTCTACGCGCAGCATCCCAATCATCAGGCGGGATTGGTACGGAGCCGGCAGCTCGTGGGTTGGTACAGCTATCCAGGCGACAATACGGTGCAGATCACCGACCTCATGATCGACCATTTGCGTCAGGTGGCGACACTGAAGGCCGCACCCGGCGAGACGCTGAAGACCATGACGCAAGCGGTTCGGGCCCTCCTGCCGCGCACATGATAACCTCACAAGACTCGACGAAGGTGTGAGATGCAGTCCAGATTTATCGTAAGACCGTCGTCTAATAGCGGCATTTGCAAGCGCTTTTTTTGCACGGGACGTTGTTTGCCGGGAGCATGGTCGTCTACGCGGTCGGCATAAAGCCGCCGCATCATGGGGCTTCGCGGGATAGTCCTTCCAATATATGTCACGCTCGCTCCGAGCAACCTCGTGGTGCAACGGTCTTAACGGAATGGACCAGCCTACGTCCCGGCAGGGACGCCTCGTCACAGCATGGGCGCTTTCGAGTTCGTTGTCAGGCGGTAGCTGCCACCCTGTCGAAGAGTTCGCCGGAGCGTAGCATTGCATGCATGATGACGGCGAGCTTGCGGGCAATGGCAACAGCGGCGCGTTTGAAGCCGATCTTCTCGCGTAGTTTCATGCCCCAGCTGCGCAGATCGCCGTCTGTGTGGCTGCGGGTCAGGATTACCACCGCGGCTTCATAGAGGAGCGAGCGGACATGGATATCTCCGCGTCGGGAGATATGGCCGTCATAGTCGACCTCACCCGACTGATAGCGCCGCGTGGTCAGCCCCAGCCAGGCGCCGACCAAGCGCGAATGTTTGAAATTCGCTGGATCCTCGACGGCGGTCAGGTAGGCGGTGGCGGTGATCGCACTGACGCCGGGGATCGACATCAACAGCTGGCATTGCTGGCTCCGGCGTGCCTCCGCGAGGAGCTGCCGGCCCAGTTCGGCCGCCTGGCTGCGTAGGCTTCGCCATGCCTCGAGCAAGGTCAGGATGATCCGGGCGAGAGCGGCATTGTCGGCGACAGGGAGCGAACATACGCCTCGAATTTACCGCCCATGCCGCGTGGCACGATGAGTCCGAACGTCTTCATGAGCCCGCGGACTTGGTTCGCGACGTCAAGCGTCGCTCGCAAGAGCTTCGTTCGAGCCGCGACCAAAGTCCGCGAGAGCATGCTGTCGAAACCCTTCACCCGCACTTCGCGGAAGAAGCCAACCTCCGCCAAATGCGCGAGTCCGTCGGCATCGTTGGCGTCGGTCTTGTTGGCTGCCATTTCGAGCGCGGCTTTCGCGTGACGGGCGTCAACGCAGATCGCCGGCAGCCCTTCCGCAGTGAGGGCATGAAGGAACCAGACGGACAGCGGTCCGGTCTCAAACACCACTCGCTTGGCCGCGGGGCGTGTTTGCGGATCAGTGCTGCAAGAACTTGTGGATCCGAGACGCACTTGCCGCGCCAGACACGCTCGCCGCCGCGCCGAATAGATACCGCCGTCTCTTTCAGAGAGACGTCGAGGCCGATATACTCTTCCATGGCTGTTCTCCATCAGATGCTTGGGCCCGGCTTCCGTCGTGAGCCCGTACTTCCATCTTATCGGGGAATAGCCACCAGCATCCATCGTCTGAAGGCCTGGGGCATCGTTCCCGCGATTACCCTATGTGTGTTCGTCTCTGCCGATGCGGTGGCTCGCGCTACACTCCACGTCCGAGGGTTGCTCGGGCGGTCCGAGCCGATCCTAATCACAGGAGGACGAGCCGTGGCGGATCATAGAGAAGCATTTGTCGGAATCGACGTCCGAAGCTGAGGAACGCCATCGAGATCATGGAGGCAGGCGGGGAAGGAGAGGTTCGCTCCTTCGGTGAAATCGAGGCGGCGGCGACCAGCATGCGGCGGGTCATTGATCGGATCGCCAGCCGGTTTGATCGTGTGCATTTCTGTTACGAGGCCGGTCCGACAGGCTATGGCTTGTATCGCCTGATCCGATCTTTCGGCCACGAATGTACCGTGGTTGCGCCATCGCTGATCCCGAGGAAGCCGGGCGATGGCGTGAAGGCGAACCGCCGGGACGCCGTTTCTCTCGCCCGGCTGCTGCGCGCGGGTGAGTTAACGGCAGTATGGATTCCCGATGAAAGCCACAAAGCGACGCGAGATCTCGTCCGCGCCCGAGCCGCGGCGGGTCGAGACGCTGCGGGTCCACCGCCAACAGGTGAGCGCCTTCATGCTTAATGGACGCGCCTATCCTTGCAAGAAGGGCTGGATTTGCGCCGTCTGCGCTGGCTTCAGGAACAGCAGTTCGATCACCCCGCGCATCAGATCGCGCTCCAAGAGATGCTCGAGGCGGTTCGCATCTGCAGTGAGCGGGTCGAACGTCTGGAACGCACGATCGAAGAGTTCGTCCCGGCCTGGTCTCTGGAACCGCACGTGCGGGCGCTGCAGGCATTGCCAGGGATCGATCTGATCGTCGCGGTGACATTCGCGACTGAGGTTGGTGACGTGAACCGTTTTAAGAGTCCGCGTCAACTCATGGGCTATCTCGGCCTGGTGCCGGGCGAGCGATCGACCGGAGAGACCGTCAGGCGCGGTGGCATCACCAAAGCCGGTAACAGCTGTGTCCGCCAGATGCTGGTCGAGAGCGCCTGGACCTATCGTCACCCGCCCAAGGTCGGAAAGAGGAAGCTATACCGGCTTGAGCAGATATCCCCGACGGTGCGGTAGATCGCATGGAAGGCGCAGAGCCGCCTGACGACCCACTACCGGAAGCTGGCCGGGCATGGCAAGCGAACGACAGTGTTCCGCACGGCAATCGCCCGTGCGGTCGCAAGGCAGGTGCACGCAGCTGATCAAGTACCATTCTGATCGCGCATGGGCGGAGGGGGGACCACGCCACGGCAGAGGGAACGCCCGTCAGACGCTTTGTGGCCGGCAAGAGCGCCGACGCCCACAGTAGTAGGAGCAGACCTCGGACGCACAATCGGGAATGCGGTATCGAACCCTTGATCACCGACGTCCTTCAGTTCCGCCTCCACCCCTGCGTGATCAACAGCATGAACAGCCGATCCGCGATCGGTCGAGCTTCTGCGTTCCGAGACTGACAACGGACATCAGAGCGTTCAGCGGCCACCTACCGGATGAAGGGGCAGTCTGCGAGCGTGCATGATCACTGGTGGCCGGCCCGGCAGTGCGAGCAAGAGGGAAGCGGCCTGCGAGAGCGCTCCCCGGAAATCCGTGTCTCAAACTGACGATAGTCGAGGACGCCGAAGTGTTTCCAAGATTCGGTGAAACTCCCGGTCCGTTCGATAAATCCTTCGATCCCTTCTCTGCGGTCAGATTCGGTGCTTCTGGCGGAAGATTTCGGTGCCCTTCACCAAAGAACTGATCTTGCCGAACGCGGCCTCTCGCGCCAGATGCCACATGCCGCAATCGGAGGCGGGATGGAGCCGATCTGGCGGCACAACCCTAGCGGCCGCATCCAGGCGACGGGCGATGTGTTCCGGGGTTTCGACCGCTTCCGTGCCGAGGTTGAGAAGCCCGAGGATCACGTGCTTGGCCCCGCAATGGCGGAGAAGGTCGGGCTGGTGCCCGGGCTGCTCGTATTCGATGCTGATGGCGTCCACCCGGGCGCAGCTAGCGATCAGTTGCAGAACATCGGCGTAACTTTCGTTGGGCGTCTTCGTCTCGTGGAAATAGGCATAGCCGTAACAGACGTGGATGGCCACGGGCGCACGCAGGCCAGCGGTGACCCGTTCGATGGCGGCGGCACCAAACCGACGGCACCGGCTGAAACTGGAGGTCAAGGACGGCTCATCGATTTGAAGCAGGTCTGCGCCGGCTGAGTCGAGGGCGCGCAGCTCGGCGTTCAAGGCGTCAGCGAGCGCGGAGATCGCCTTTTCCTCGTCGTGATAGTAGTCGTCGATCATCTTGGCGTAGGAAGTGAGAGGACCGATGACCGTCACCTTGACAGGCTTTTTGGTGTGGCGCTTGGCGAAAATCAGTTCGTCGACGCTGAGCGGCCCAGGCCATTCGACCGGTCCGACGATTCGCGGAACCTCGCTGCGGACGCGCTCCAATTGTTCAGCGCGGTCCCGACGCGGCGGCGAGACGGCCTCCTCGTTGTTTGTCTTACGAATACCAAGCGTATCAGCGTCAACCCCCTTGAGCCTGGAATAGAAATACCGGTCATAGGCGGGGCGCAGAGCCTCCCCGTCCGTGAGAAGGTCAAGTCCCGCGCGCTCCTGCTCGTAGATTGCCAGCAGCGCCGCGTCCCGACGGGCGGCGTCGAGATGCGGCGGAGCAATCCGCCAAGCGCTGCCGTCCAGATTGAAGCTCTTATCGCGGTTGACGAGCCATTCGGGCTTGGCGTAGCTCCCGACGATCTGGGTGGTAAGAGGAGCCAACATTCGGACCCAACTCCATTGTTTGAGGTTGCAGGCGACCTCGCTCGCGGCAAAAGCCGGTCGGGGTGGGGCCGGCGTAACTGAGGATGACTACGAAAAAGCGCCAGTCGCGATCCATCGCGTACTGGATGACCCGGGCCGGGCAACTTGGGTAATGCTAGTCTGATCGTTCCTTTTGGCACTGAACTCTGCGTCGTACGCAAACCAGATCGCGATTCCTTCAGTTCGGCGCTCCACTTGATCGAGACTGGGACACCGAATCGCTCTGCGCGTGGGTGCCCATACCGACCGCACGTGGGCACGCCGCTCGCGCTCAGTTCGCCGCCGCCTTGCAGGGCGGCAACATGGCAGAGACGGCGGCGGCAAGCTTCGGAATGGTCTCTCGGGCCGAAGCCTTGCCGGTCACGATCGTGTCCACGTGGTCCTGGATGACCGAAGTGATCTTCAGCCCGTTGGGACCAGGCCACATGTACCAGTCAGTCAGCCTGCTCATCTGGCCAAGGGCTACCGCCTGATTGGGATGGCTTTTGTAGAAAGACCCGAGCAATGCCGGATCCTCGGCTGCGCGCTGGCTGATCGGGAGCAAGCCGCTATTCTGGACCATGATGGTCTGGGCTGCCGGACCGGTGGCAAACTTGACGTAGTCCCAAGCCGCTTGCTCCTTCTCCGGATCGGACGTGGAGACGATGACCATGTGCCCGCCGGCGGGCAGCTTGCCATCGGCTGACGTCATCGGAAACGGCAGGGTTCGATATTCAAAGGCCGTTTTGATCTGCGTCTCGAGGCGCGAAATCGAGGCGCTGGAAGCGGCGGATATACCGATCGTTCCGGAGGAGAAGGCCTGCAGAACCTGCTGCCATGACATCGCCGGCATTCCTTTGTCATGAAACAGCTGGAGGGTTTCGAGCGCCCACCGTCCCTCTGGACTGTCAAAGCCGATGCCGCAGCCATGCGGCGCCTCCATTCGTCCACCGGCCCCGCGAATGAGGGCTTGGAGCGTCCAGTTGCTGTACGCGTCGTACTGGAAGGTGAAGCCCGCCAGCTTGGAGTCGAGGGCGGAGATTTTCTGCCCGAGGTCGGCGATCCCGTTCCAGTCGGAGGGGAAGTTATCCATGGACCCGCCGGCGCGGCGCACGAGATCGACATTCACATGCAGCACTGGGACGGCCAGCCCGAAGGGCACACCGTACTGCCGGCCGGCGACGGCGCCAAGTGACAGGATCGACGAGTAATAGCCAAGTTTCGACCACCCGCCCTCCTTCTGAACTAACTGGTCCAACGGCACGGCGAGGCCGCGTTCGGCGACGAGGCCCGCGTGGCTCAAGCCGACGAAGGCGATATCGGGTGCCCCGCCCGTGAGCTTGGATTTGAGGAGGTCGTTGACCACGTCGTCAAAGCTTGCCAGCGGCGCGCGCATCTTGATGCGGACGTCGGGATGCTCGGCCTCAAAGCGCCTGGCGATTTCCTCCAGCGCGGGTTTGAAGTTGCTCGGCAGTGAATAAGAAACGGTGAGCACCGGCTCAGCATTCGCGGCGGGCGAGCATAGCAGAGTCACCATTATGGCGCCGACGCAGCCAGTCTTTGTCATAGGCTATATCTCCAAGGCAAATGCGTGACATTCTGTAGGCCCAAGCTGGGACTTCTCCTCCGAAGATAACGTTCCGTATTTGATGCGCCGATGTCGGTTCATTGAAAAGGAACTGACAGTTTTCGGATGAATTTGACAAACGTACCTTTCAGACGAACAAATATTCGGGGGGAGGTCATCAGGAGAAGCGGAGGTCGGGCTCCGGACGCTGAAGATCGTGTCCACGAGCGGGGCTTAATGGAAACGATCGCGTTGGATGGAAGGGCTGCCCGAGATTATCGAGGCGAGATGGCGCCCGACACGCCGACGCAAGTTTTATACGCTCAAAGCGAAGCAGCGGCTGGTTGCCGAGAGTTATGAGTCAGGGTCCGTCGGTGGCGCTGGTGGCGCGCTCGCTTTAGTCATACGTGCGCCCCCTCAATCAGCACCGGTGATCGTGTCCCGGTCGAGCAGCGTAGAGTCCTCGATTCAGCTTTGACTGACTCGATTCCTGTCTCGTGACCGTGCACCATACTCTCCGGTTGACCTTCTCACACTCTCACGGTCCCTGCCGCGAACTACTTCGCCGCAGCCGGAGCCCGATAGGTTCCGCCTCTCGCCATCAATGCCCAGACGATGCGCGCCATCTTGTTAGCGAGGGCGACGATCACCAGCATGGGCGGCTTGAGGGCAAGCATGCGCGCAAGCCAAGGATCCAGCCTTTGCGCATTGCCCAGCGCACGGCCGCGCTCGCGCCGATGATCAGCAGTCGTCGCAGGGTTCGTTCGCCCATACGTGACGTCTTGCCGAGCTTCTGCTTGCCTCCGGTGGAGGCGCTGCAGCGGGGTAAGCCCCAGCCATGCCTCAAAGTCGCGTCCCCTCTTGAAGGCCTGGGCTGTCGGCGCCAGGGCAACGAGCACCGTAGCCGTGATCGGCCCAATTCCTGGGATCGTCACTAGCCGCTTCGCTTCGGCATCTTCCTTGGCACGCCGGGCGAGTTCTCGGTCGAACAGCGCCACCTTCTCGTTCAGGAATCGCACTGCTCGACGAGCAGCCGTAGGATCGGTCTAGCCAACTCAGGAATGTCCGTATCATGGCCGATGATCGCGGAAACGAGTTTGGCAACATGGGAGGGACCTTGCGCCGCTACCACCCCAAATTCGGTCAGATGGCCGCGGCCTGTTGCTCCTCGCTCTTCACCGCCACGAAACGCATCGTCGGCCGCTGGGCGGCTTCGCAGATTGCTTCCGCATCGGCGGCAATGCACGAGCGTCCATGACCCTTGCAGTCGAGCAACTTCGGTCAGTCGGTCATAACCCTCATAGGCATCGCATTACAGGAAGCGTCCGCTGAAGCCATCCAGGAACTTCTCAGCGAAGGCACCGCTGCGACCGGGGGCATATCGGAACAGCACGATCGGCGGACTTGGGCCGCTGTGGCCGCGGTCATCGGAGACAACCGCCCAGAAGTAGCCTTTCTTTGTTTGGCCGCGCCCGGGATCGAGTACCGGCACCGTGGTTTCGTCCATGAACAGGCGATCCGCCATGGCCAGGCGGCGGCGCATGTGGTCCGCGATCGGTTGAAGATGGAAGCAGGCGCGGCCGGACCAGTTGCCCAGTGTCGCCCGATCAAGCCGGATTCCCTGGCGCGCATAGATCTCGGCCTGACGGTAAAATGGCGTATGGTCGTCGGCCACTGCGGAAGTCGATCGGCCGCGTTGCAACGTAAATCTTCAGATCAGCACCGGCCGCAATCATCGTGATGCTCGCAGCACGCGGATCAGCCGGGACAGTTGCTCGGCATCAATGGCCGTATCCGTCCGCAGCACGATATCACCGATCGCGATCTCAAGCTTTATTGCCGGAGCCTGATGCTCCTCCAACGCACCTCCCACCACCAGCGGCGCGAATGTCGGCTGCGACGCCTCGCACGCCGGCAACAGGCCTCGCTGTCGAAAGCGCCGTCGCCAGTCGTAGATCTGCCAGCGCGTAGCTCCGTACTTGCGCGCTACCTCGGACATCTCGGCACCAGGTAACAGGCTCTCGGCGACGATCCGAGTTCTCTCAGCTTCCGAACGCACACGGCGCCCCGACGGCCCTTCAAGAACCTCCAGCCGGCTCACCGACCCTGCCGATGAGCCGTCCAAATGGACGTCCTTTTTGCTGTCCAATCCCATCCCGAACCTCCGTCCAAGCCGGAGGCTTCTTCGCACAGCTATCCAGATCCCGAAGCAAGGGTTTCGGCTAAGCGCTTACCGTGAGGGGCGTCAACCCCATCAACTACGCCACCCACAAGACACCGAAGATCAAAGCGTGGCTCGCCCGCCGGCCTCCGTCAGACAGTTCGAAACCGACATCCGCACCTTCATCGACCCGCACAACAGAAACCCGAAGCCCTTCAAATGGACCAAGTCCGCAGACCAGATTTTGGCTTCTGTCAAACGCTTCGGTCACAAAGCCCAACCGACTTTGTAGTTCGCGACAGGGACCGTGAGAGTGTGAGAAGGTCACCCGACAGGAATGGGAAAACCAGATCATGGATACGCGCCTCGAGCACGCGAAGTTGAATTGGACCCGTTCCGCGAACTCCCATACGGGCCAGCGGCATGTGACAGCCGCAACAAGAGGCCGGACACATGTCAGCACCCGACCACGCTCCGCACTCTTCGAAAGATTCTTCTTGCACCAACGGGGTGCGTCCACACATATCCATGACGATATGATATCGAGGCCTTCAGGAACTTGAGCATCGATCTCTTTTTAAAAACTCCAAGAAGGAGACAGCTCGGTGGCGCTTGTAACATTTTCCGATGACGAACCCGGAGGCGACATCGAGCGCGGCAAACAGCGAGGTTCTGCCATGCCGCACATAGCTATGCGTACGCCGTTCTGGCACGCCAGGCATCATCGGCGAGACCCGGTTGCTCGCGGTCAAGTGCCTGAATCTGGCTTTACTCATCGATGCTGAGGACCAGGGCTCGGTTCGGTGGGGATAGGTGAAGGCCGACAATATCGCGTGCCTTGTCGACGAACAGTGGATCGCTCGACAACTTGAACGTCTGACTACGGTGCGGCTGCAAGCCGAACGCCGACCACATTCGGCGGATCGTGGTATGGGATAAGCCGGTTTCCGCAGCCATGTCCGCTCGATTACCTCAGCAACCTGATCGTCGTTGATGGTTCGAGGACGGCCAGGGCGGGCTTCGTCAAGCAGGCCATCACAGCGATCCTTCAAAAATCGGCGGCGCCACTTACCAACGGTGTGTTCGTGGAGGCCGAGCTCGGCAGCCACAGACTTGCTTGGCAATCCATCCGCGCATCGCAGGATCGCGCGGCATCGCTCAGATAGCAACCGGGCAACACGATGACTACGAACTTGCCTCTCCGAGTACGTCCGCTCCTGCTGACTCAGCACCAACGGCGCAATCGGCCGGCCTCTTATACCTGCATTCGCCACAAGCGCTCTCCTTCAGAGGTCCCAGCGCTCTTTATGTGACGAACTTGCATTCCAGATGACTAGTCTGGCATCTTCGAATGATCGGCAGCGAGCAGGCCCGCCCCGGATGCAATGCTGGGCGTGCTGAAATGAACGAATGCGGCGGATTATTGTCGCGAGCCCTCCGCGCAAATCCGAGAGAGCGACGCTCTATTCGCCAATGTCCTCAACAATGGTATGACTGGCAGGGTCATACCCGTTCTGTCAGCGCGGCTTCATCGAGACTCGGTAGGGAGGGCGAGGTCCCTCAGCTAACGCGCACCAGGATGGAGGGCCGGGCTTCGAGGAAGACGTTGGCACATGAGCGACATCCACCTTCATCAGATCACCAAATCTTTTGGCCAAACGCCCGTGCTTCGGGGTGTTTCCCTTGCGATCAAGGGTGGGGAGTTCGTGACCCTGCTGGGGCCGTCGGGGTGCGGTAAGTCGACGCTTCTAAGGATCTTGGCAGGGTTGGAAGTCCAAGATGGCGGGTCGGTTAAGATCGGCGAGCGCTTGGTCGATGGCGTACGGCCGAAGTTGCGCGATGTGGCCATGGTGTTCCAGTCCTATGCGCTTTATCCCCACATGACGGTTGCCGCCAACATGGCCCTGCCGCTCCGGATGCGGCAATTGAATGCTTGGCAGAGGTTGCCGATGCTGGGATGGGTCTTGCCGGGTACCCGGCGCTTGTCGGCCGAGATCGAGGCGGAAGTCGGCCGCACCGCGAAAGCGCTCGGCATCGGCCATCTGCTTTCCCGAAAACCCGGGCAGCTTTCCGGCGGGCAGCGCCAACGCGTCGCCGTGGGCCGTGCTATGGTCCGCCATCCGGCCGTCTTCCTAATGGACGAACCGCTTAGTAATCTTGACGCCGAGCTCCGAAGCCAGATGCGCGCCGAGCTCAAGGACCTCCACCGCCGCCTAGGCGTCACCTTCGTCTACGTCACACACGACCAGGCCGAGGCGATGACGCTCTCTGATCGCGTTGCGGTGATGCTCGACGGCGAGTTTATCCAGGTCGCCCCACCCCAAGAGATCTATGCCGACCCCGATGATCGCCGTGTCGCCGAATTCGTCGGAAGCCCCAAGATCAACCTTCTCGAGACGGTAGTGCGCGAGCAGGACTCAGTTGACGCTGTCGGCACCAGCTTCCAGCTTGTTTCCGATGCGCAGCCTGGGACGGCGCTCGCACTCGGCATCCGCCCGGAGGCCTTCCACCTCTCAGAGTGCGGCGGCGCCAATGCTCTGACCGGGGCAGTCCGGCTCGTGGAGCACATGGGCTCCGATCTTTTCGTGCACCTTGACCTGCCCGGCCGAGATCATCCGGTTGTCGCCCGGCTCGCAGCAGAGCGGGCGCCTCACATCGCGCTCGGCCAAAGGCTACATTTGCGCGTGAACCCCGACCGCATTCTGGTCTTTGGCGTCGACGGCAAGAGACTCAGACCGACCGGATTGGCGGAGACGTGCAAAGTCACCCCCATCCGGCAATTCGCCCTGTGAATGTAGTCGGTTCCACCCCGCCGCGCCCCGCTCAGGACTTGCGCCGGCTTCGCCTCGTCGACGGCATCGCGGCCTATGCGCTCGCCGGCCCGGCGATCCTGCTTCTTTTCGGGCTATTCTTTGCGCCTGTGATCGCTGTCTTCGTCATCGCACTGACCGATTGGCAGTTCGGCGCGCGCACGTTCGCATTTATCGGAATTGCGAACTTCCGCGAGGTCTTCGCCGACCAGGGATTTCGCGCCTCACTATTCAACACCATCCTCTATATTCTCATCGTCGTACCCTGTACCGTAATGCTCGGCCTTGCCATCGCGCTGCTGATCGAGAGTGGGCGATCGCTACGTACCCTCTACCGCGCCGTTCACTTCCTACCCTTCATGGCGACGCTGGCCGCTATGGCGATCGCGTGGGAAGCCCTGCTCCATCCGACCATCGGGCTCGTCAACCAGACCTTCTCTGCGATGGGGTTGCCGACTGCCAACTGGCTGCGTGACGAGGCAACGGCCTTGCCGGTGCTCGCGGTCATTGGGATCTGGCAGAACCTCGGCTTCGCTATGGTCCTCTTTCTCGCAGGGCTAAAGTCGATCCCCCGCGACCTCTATGACGCTGCCGAAATCGACGGCGCCGATCTCTTGCTCGACCGTTTCCGCACGGTCACTCTTCCGATGCTCAGTCCGGTCTCAATGTTCGTCGTGATCGTCGTGGCGCTTCGTGCCCTCCAGGCCTTCGACACCATCAAAGTTCTGACTCAGGGCGGTCCGGGCCACGCCTCCGAGGTGCTGCTCTACACCCTCTACCGCGAGAGCTTCGAATATCTGCGCACCGGCTACGGGGCCGCCGTTGCTGTAGTCTTCCTTCTCGTCGTTGTAGCGTTGACGCTCATTCAAGCCCGCATCATGGACAAGAGGGTGCACTATCAATGAACCGCCTCTCGTTTCCCACCGCAATCGTACGGCACGCCGTTTTGCTGATTACGTCTGCCCTCATCCTGGTCCCCTTCATCTGGATGGTTAGCCTGTCGCTGAAGCCGCCAGGCGAGATCTTCCGCGAACACTTCTCGTTGCTCCCCGAGCAATGGTACGCCGTCCAGAATTACGGCAAGGCGCTAACCTCCTCGCCGCTGCCGCGCTACTTGGGAAACGGCGTCTTGGTCTGTGCCGCGATTCTGGCGTTGCAGATCCTAACGTGCGCCCCCTGCGCGTATGCTCTCGCCAAGCTGCGCTTTCCCGGCCGCGACCTCATTTTCGGTATCGTTCTGATTTGCCTCCTCCTTCCGCACCAAGTGTTGTCGCTGCCGCTGTTCATCTTCGGCTACGAGCTCGGCATCCTCAACACCTATGCGGCGTTGATCTTTCCTTATTTGGTCTCGCCGTTTGGCATCTTCCTCTTCCGCCAGGTGTTCAAGGCCATTCCCGACGACGTGGTCCATGCCGCCCGTCTTGATGGACTTTCGGAACTGGCCATCGTCTGGAAGGTAATGGTACCGATGGCCTTGCCAGCGGTAATAGCATTCTCGATCTTCTCCGTTGTCGGCCACTGGAACGACCTCTTCTGGCCGCAGATCGCAGTGCGCTCAGAGAGCCTGATGCCGCCGCCACTCGGGATCATGGCTTTCGCCAACGAGGAGGCCGGTAATGACTACGGTCCCCTTATGGCCGCCGCTACAATCGTCGTCTTCCCCCTCATCGTCGCCTTCCTCGTGGCCCAGAAGTGGTTCGTCGAGGGAATGACAGGGGGAGCGGTCAAGTGAATGTGGCTATTTCGGAAAGGACTAGGCAATGGTTGGCGCATTATTGAAATCGGGCGGAACGCCTGCTGGCGCTTTTTGGGCAGCGCCGCCCGAATTGGGTACGTTTCGGATTATCGGTCACAGGGGGGCGCCGGAATACGTACTAGAGAACACGGCCGCGTCTTTCCGCCACGCCTTGGCGTCAGGCGCCGATGGAGTGGAGACCGACGTGCAACTGACCGCTGACGGGACCATCGTGTGCCTGCACGATGACCACCTGCTGCGGGTCGCTGGCTTTCCCGATGCGATCAAGGAGCTCGATATCCAAGCGGCGCGGCGGCTCTTTCCGGCGCTGCTTGGCTTCAACGACTTTCTGGAGATGACCCACGGTCAACCGGTCATTGTCGATTTGAAACACGCCACCGCCGCCGAAGTGGACATCTACGTCGGACGGTGCGAAACACTTGGCGCAATCGACCGCATCCTCTTCACCGCCTATACGGCGGAGATCGCGAAGGCGATCCGGCGCCGATCGGCGCAGGCGACCATCGGTGTCTTCTTTCCCGATGGTGGGGCAGGGCTCGATCTCGCCGTTTCGCTTGACGCCCGTTGGATCCGCGTCCTGCCCGCGGATTATGAACACCCTACTATCAATGCCATTCGCCGCGCCGGTCTTGGGACCATTGCGGTCGCCTCGCCGCGATCGAGCTTCCAGACCGCGACTGACATCGAAGCGCTCGTCGCGATCGCGCGCCTTGGAATTGATGCCGTTATCACCGACCGGCCCGACCTTGCCAGGAATCCAGGGCTTGCATCGGACCGTGCTCCGGTTTGATGTGCGGAGGGCTGGATCTCGCCAGGTTCTTGGCGCAGAATCCCAATATGCTGCAGGCCCGAGATCGACGATGATCGCGCACGACCAGGATCGACCATCTTCCCTCTATGCTAGGCGCGGCGCGACCTCGCTGTGGCGGATCGTCGTCGAGTCGATCCGCAGGGACATTATCGGCGGGACGTACAAGCCGGGCGAACGCTTGCCCACCGAAACTGAGCTGGCGGCGATCTTCGGCGTTCACCGCAACACCGTGCGCCGCGCCTTCGCAGTGCTCAAAGAGCGCGATTATGTGCGGATCGAGCAGGGTCGCGGTACCTTCGTCAAGGAACGCATCGTCCGCCACCGATTGGGCCCTAACACCCGCCTGACCACGTCCCTGCGTGACCTAGACCGGGTCGGCGAGCGTCGCTTCGTCCGGTCGGTGCGGGTCCGCCCCGACAAAGACTTGGCGCGCGATCTTCGCCTGCCCCAGGGCCAGTTCGCGCGCAGGGTCGACACATTGAGTGTGATCGACGGAATCGCTACCTGGGTTGCATCGAGCTATTTCCCGCTGCCTCGGTTTGAGGGGATCGAGGCGTTCATTGAGGGGACCGGTAGTTTCACTGAATCCTGGAAACACTTCGGCATCCTCGAATATCAGCGCTTTGAGGCACGGATTTCCGCTGGTCCACTCTCGCAAGCCGATTCCCTTCTGCTCGGCCTGCCGCGCCGACAACCGGTGATCATGATCACCAACATCAATGTGGACGTCGAGGGCATTCCCATCGTGGTCTCCAGGACCCGAGTGGCCCCACAACACATGGAATTGGTCATTCGTTTTAGCGAGTGATCAACTGAGGCGCTGGGGCGGCGGCGTGTTGCGAAAGGTGCGTATGTCAAACTCGTCCCTAAAGTGTCAGTTCTGCTTCAGCGAATCGACATCTGCGCATCAGATGAGTCGAGCTCATCTTCGCGGCCAGAATACGCGCCGTTGCTTCCAGAATGAAACATCCGTCCCTGCACGTTTTCCCCGGAGATGTTGTATGACAAAGACTGCCTGCATCGGTGCCGCTATCTTGACTCTGCTTGGCCCGGCCGCCTCTCACGCCGAGACGGCGCTTGAAGTTTCTTATGCATTGCCAAGTAGCTACAAGACGACGCAGGAGGAAATCGCGAGGCGCTTCGAGGCCGAGCATCCGGGCGTCCGCATCCACCTGCGCGCGCCGCTCGCAACATACGACGACGTCGTCAATGAACTGCTGAAGTCCCGGCTTACCGGCGGAGCACCTGACATCGCGTTCATTGGCATGAATCACGTCGGCTTGCTTGCGGAGCGTGGCCTCGCCGTGCCGCTAGACCGCTTCGTTCATGATCATGGCGGATCGCCGACGCTCGGCTATTATCCGTCAATCCTGCGGCTCGGCGCGGTTGCAGGCCGTCAGTACGGCGTCCCCTTCGCGATCTCGCTCCCAGTGTTGCACGTGAATGCAGATCTCGTACGTCGAGCCGGCGGGTCAATCGAAGCTTTCCCCTCCAACTGGAACGCGATCGCCGAACTCGGGCAGAAAATATCGTCGCTCGATCCCAAGCTGACTGGCTTCACCTTCCAATACGATTCCTGGGGCAACTGGACACTCCAGGGCCTTATTGGCGGCGCCGGCGGGCGAATGGACGCGCCGAACGGCTGCGGGATCGGCTTCGACAGTTCCGAGGGGCGATGGGCGCTCGAAACCCTGCAACTGTTTCATGACAAAGGCATGCAGGCGATGTCATGGCAGCAGGTTCTGCAGGCCTTCTCCTCCGGAACGATCGGGATTTCCGCTGCATCCGGCGCCTCGACGGTGCGCAACGAGGCGCAGATCAAAACGGCCTTTGAATATCGAACCCTGCCGTTTCCGGTAACGTCGGCCGACGGCAATCTGCCCGCGGGCGGGACCATGCTCGTTGTTACCACGCCCCATCCAGAGAAGCAGGAGGCGGCTTGGGAATACGTCAAGTTTGCCACTGGTCCGGCAGCCCAGACCATGATGGCCCAGAATACCGGCTATGTTCCGGTCAGCCAGCGCGCGGTAGACGATCCGGCGCTGCTCGGGTCTTTCTACAAGAGCCACCCAAATCAGGCGACGGCCCTCGCCCAAATGGGCAAACTGACCAACTGGTATATGTGGCCGGGCCGGAATGGGCTGAAAATCTCTTCCGTCATACAGAACCATGTCGACGCGATCGTCACCGGCAAGTCCGGTGCCGGAGAGATCATGCCGAAACTTGCCGCCGCGGTCAGCGCCTTGTTGCCACCATGCAAGGGGACAAACTGAGGCGCGTCATTGCGCCGGAGCGTATCAGGCAAGACTACGCATGACGAGCGTTAGATATGACCATCTCCAGGTAAACGGTGCCCGTCTGCTGTGTGCCTTGGCCGGCGAGGATACCGCCCGGGCAATCATCGTAGTCCACGGCGGGAGGGGCTCGTCGGATCACCGGCTGGATTTCGCGCCTTTCCTTCCGCTCGCCGACCGCTTTCGCGTTGTCGCCTATGACCAACGTGGGTACGCGCCGGTCAGAACCGGCGGTACTCATCACCTTCGATCAATTAGTCGAGGATCTGGAGACGGTACGAAAGCTTGTCGCTGGCGACCAGCCGGTTGCGGTGGTTGGCTTTTCGTTCGGGGGCATGGGTCGCCCTCACTCATACTCTTAAATATCCGGAAGGCGTTTCGCATCTCGCGCTCGTGGGAACGGCCGCAGCCACCATTCGAGGCCTACTCTAGTTTCTGTCGCGAAACGCCCGTATTGGGGGGCGCCGATCCAAGTTATGCCGATAGATTGGGCACAAAATGAGGGAGAGCGCCGGGACCGCAAGCTCTAGACAAGATGATTTTTGGGTTGGTTTCAGGTATTGCGCGCCGGCCGTCAGCTTGAGATGCGCTGAGCCGTGGCCACTTTGAGTGACCGGCGCAGGCGCACGGGTCTATCAAGCAGCTTTTCGCCTGCGCGACGATCGCGCCATCAGCATTGCCGCGATCCTCATGAGATTGTTGGCAAGCACAGCGGCACCGACCCCACAATTCAAAGCGGTCGCGTCCCTCGGCGAGACAGCGCTTCATGCCGCGGCCCCGGAACTGCACCGAGATGCCTCAATGCCGTCGCGAAAGCGCTGACCGTTCTTGAAGACCGCGCTCTTCTCGTACGCTTCACGTCGTCTCGTTCTCTTGCCGCCACGCTGCGGATGCAGACCACCTTGACGCCGGCGTGCTTGCACGAGCCCAGGTTCTGCTCGCTGAAGAAGCCACGATCCGAGCCCTACAGCTGCGGGGTACGGCCAAAGGCTTGCCTGTGGCGCTGGAGGGAAGATGCCACGTCAACCTCGTCGGACGGATTGCCTTTCAGCACCTCGTATCGCGTGATCAGGCCCTCCGCGCTTTCAGCGAGACAGACTATGTGTCCGACAATACGCTCTCAGCGTTTCGTTTATGAACACAGAATCATTGTCGGTATCGATGCCCTGGAGCGAAAACTGCAGCTGTCGCCGAAGTGCTCAGGAGCGTTTGCTCGCGCACCAGCAGCGGCGCACACTCCGTCCAACCGGTGGCAATATCCGTAAGCACCAGCGTCTGGATAAAACTGCCGCGCGCCGAGGGTCCGCTGTGGGCAACCAAATCGGCTTCGACAAAGCCCGGCACCGGATCCTCCCAGTCGGCCGACGTCCGTACCGGGATGACCGTCGCAACGTGCTTGCCACCGGCCGACGGCGTTGGCGCCCGCCCTCCTGTCGGATCTTGCCGTGCGCGGACATGCCGCTGCGCTTGGACAACGCAATCGCGTTGCCCACATGCCCACAGCAACAGCAGAAGAAGAAAAGCAGGTTCAAGTTGCGATTCCAGATTGACCACGCGGCTTGACCGATGCCAGAGAACCAGCCGGCCAGAACGCCTCGCCGCTGGGCGAGATCAAATCGGAGAGGTGGGCGACATCGTCTCGGAATCCACGGGCGACTTCATATCGGTACGCCTGGGCGACTTCGTCGGAATCCGCAGGAAGTCGGGTGACCGTCGCGCGATAGGCCGCTGACGGGCGTGCACATGCAGACGCGGGAGGAGCAGCACAACCACACCTGACCTGGAAAGCTCCCACGCGTCGTCGCTGTGCTTGGTACTTGAGCCAGGATCCCGATCAGATCGATGCTGAAGCCAGGCTGTTCCTCGGCCATCTATTTGCGCAAGCTCCCGAACTCGCCACGGCGGCCGAGTTGGCGAAGCGGTTTGTGTCCCTTCTCAGTGGTAGCGACATTGCCGAGCTCGATGAAGGGATCACGCAAGCAGGCAACAGCGAGCTCAAGAGCTTCGCCAACGGCATCGCGCGCGACATCGATGCGGTCTGAGCGGCAATAACTACCTTCCGGACAACCAGTCCGGTCGAAGGCCAGATCAGCAGGATCAAAGCCATCAAACGACAAATGTATGGCCACGCAAGCTATCCGTTATTGCGTCGACGCGTCCTCCTGGCTGCCTGAGAACGACCGGGCAACCTATCCAACCCCGATCGCTCATGCTGCACCAAACATGCGGAAGAACCCAAACAGGCTGAGAGAACCCAGATTGCCGCGCTATAATCAGCGAGCGATCGGCACTCGTACAGCAAATGGTTGGGAACGTGTTCGAAATTTCAGAGTCACACCAAAAAGGCCTCCAACAGATATGTTGGAGGCTTCCTCGGAGAGGTGAGCAGCACGGCGCAGCCTACTGGCAAAGGCTGCCTCCGGACTTTTGTGGCTTTGTCAAAGGGCACAGCTTGTCCTATGCTTCGGTTAGATGACAGGAGAGTTCACCAACTTCGCTGAACGCGCAGGAGCATGCTCAGCCCGCTCTGGTCCTTCAGCTGATAGACTGCACCCGGCTTCGCGACGCCTGACTGCGGCGGCAGCGTTACAGTGCTTCCGCTCCCGTACTTCTGGTCGAGCATAGTGTACGCTAACTCGGCGTGGAAGCTTAGGTTCTGAACCGGGGTCCAGATCGTGCGAGTGCCAACAATCGCGTAGTTGAAGTCGGGGTTACAGCCAGTGAGGCCAATCGAGAGCGCGAAGGTAGTCACGAATGCGCCGCAGATATAGCCCTTGGCTGTGCTGTTATAGCGCACAGCAGCCCATGCACCGTAGACGCTGGTGTTCCAGTGTGGATCCCAGTTGTGGGTGTAGCCACCATTGAAGCCATAAGTCGTGGTAAGCTCCTGGCCTGCACCGGTCACGAACACAGAATCAGACACACCGCCAATGCCGAGACTTTGGTAAGCACCCGCCATGCCTGTACCACCGTACATTGCGAAACTGGTCGGCAGATAGTCTTGGAAGTTGTAGCGGCTTGCGCCATTCGTATACACGCCTGTCACGTTGATCGTGTCGCCCGGACCGGTCGGGATGTTCTTGACCGACAATGCGAGTTGACCAGCCCAGCCCCACTTGTCGCCCGGATGATCGGTCACTTCGGTGGCACCATAGTATGCGGCATGGTTGTCATGAGCGGCGGCCGACGCCTGAAAGAGGCCCCATGCCTGGTCAACGCGTAACATCGCGACGAGGTCTGGGGCTCGCGAACCGCCGATGTCGTTGGCACCGTACACACCGGTGGCGAGACCAGCGGCCGTCGTGTCGCTCACGTTCCAGATGTTGGTCGTGTAATTGGCGACCTGATCTTGGGCAGAGAACGAAGCCGTAATGCCCTGACCGAAGTCGGCTGTATACGTGAATTGGTTCACGGGATCCCAAGCGCCGCTGCCTGGCAGTTCGGTAAGATTCGCAGGATACTCGGCCCACGGCGTGGAGAAAGGTGAGGTCGCCTTACCCATCGTGAATCCAGCGAACTGGATGAATGCGTAGAACACACCGAGTGTGCCGCCTGCGACAGAATCACCGGAGTACGTCGTGGCGCCACCAGTGAGACCCGCGCCGACACCGGTGTAACCACCCGCAGTCCAGGTAAACGCGCCCTCGAAGTAGGTTCGAAGTCCGCCGTACTCAGTCGTGGTGCGCGTATCGATGCTAAGGGCTTCGCGGGCACGTGTGCTGTAATAGTTGCTCAGGCGGTTGTTAGCACCGCCCACGCCGTTCACACGACTTGGCGAGATCGTGTTCGTGGCTAGGGCTACCTCAGCACGCGCGTACCCCCCGAGTTTGATACAGGTATCGGTGCCTGGGATGTAGTAGAATCCAGCACCATACGGCGTGCAGACCTTCACGTACTCGATCGGCTTCGCCTTGACCGGAAGGTCAGCTGCTTGTGCTGCACCCAGGGCGATGAAGCTTGCCGCTGACGTCAGTACGACCTCCCAAATCGCCCTCCCGTAGCGCGCACTCTCATCATAAATTGCTCCAATCAGGACAGAGGACGGCTGAACATCGGCCAATCTAGCGCCTGAGTTCGACCGCTCCGCGCGACCGAGCCGGGAGGCGTGATCCGCCTTCTCGTTCGAGATGAACCCGATTACTTCTTTTAGCACTTAAGTCTCCATTCAAAAGCACACAAGCATTGACAGCTTGTTTTCGTCAGCATCCCAGTTGAACGAGACTGAGATGCCGAAGCGCTTGGCCAACGCCACGAGGATGTCTCGCAGGATCGACCACACATCTGCGGGTATACGTCGAGTTGACGGGTTCGATTAGCGCCTCTGACTACGAAGATGAGCCCAACGTCTGATGCGCCGACGTCATTTCGCTGAAGCGGAACTGACATTTTACGGACGAATTTGAAATATGTACCTTTTAGGCGACACGGCTGGTCCCACCGCCTCTGCTGTTCACAAGCTGCGAGAGAGGATCACGCGAATCCGCCGCTCAAATCGGTGATACTTGAGGACAACAAAGTTGCTTCGCATATCAAAACGGAAGATCGACGGATGCGAGCTGTGGATCCCGGGTGAGATCCGGCACTTCGACTTCGCAAGCTCTGAAGAGATTTCGCTCCTGAGTGGTTTGTCCCGTCAAGAAGAGTCCGCTGAGCACTTGTCACGCTCAAGGCTCGCCGGAGAAAGCGACGTGAAGCGTGAGTGACCTAACGAGGCTTGTACCGAAGAATGACGTACTCGGAACGCCAGATTAAATTTGCGATTTCAAAGGAACAGCTGAACATCGAGACCGATGTCGTAAGGCCATTCGGAACCGATCGCCGCTCTGGGCTGACATCGCGTTGTAGTGCCCCGCAGGCCGCTTCGTCACCCGAGAATGCAAAACATAGTCTCCCTAATTGAAGATATTAGTACAAGTTCGTCAGAGTAACACGATTTGTCATCGGCTGTCTCTCACCGCTCGCCGAGCACTGCTAAAACCAAAGCGGAGTTCAAAACTAGGAAAGAGGCGACCTCCGATGGGTCAATCGGCGAATTCTGCAAGTCAAACAAGTCAAATACGACACAGCCTCTTTCAGCGCAGCGAAGTGCTCTTGACGAACGCGATGATCGTGACCCGGTCGGCGTGTTTCAACGGAACGGTCCAGATTTTCAACGGGCTGATCGCCGACATCGCGACCAGAAGCACGAGCGCACGAGGCGCGCTCGACTTCGAAGGTGAACATTTGCTGCTGGTTTGATCGACGTCCACACCGACCACCTCGAAAAGCAGATTCTGCCGCGCGCCGGTATGAGCTGGGATCCGTTGGGAGCTGCCATTGCCCATGACATTCAGCTTTGTGCGGCGGGCACCACGACGGTGTTCGATTCTCTGATCGTTGGGGCGATGGGCAACCCGGAGCGACGGCGCCTGCTGCCCCTGATGCTGCAAGGGCTTGGCGAAGCGCGCCGGCACGGCCTGCTCAGGGCCGACCATCTGCTTCATCTGCGCTGCGATGCTCGCGAGCGCGACCTGATTGATCTTTTCCTTTCCTATGCCGATCGGCCCGACCTTCGATTCGTGACTATCATGGATGATGGGCCAAGGCGGGACCCGAAGCGGTTCCGCCATCTTGAGCGGCGCAAGAATACGCCTGAGGCAGAAATCGAGACTGCGATTGCCGCCGTGGCAACCACAGAGGACTGCACTGAGGACAATCGGCGATGCCTCGTCGCTCACTGTCGCGCGCGCGGCGTGCCCTTCGCTAGCCATGACGACACCACTGTCGCCCATATCGCTGAAGCCGTTGGATATGGACTCTCCATTTCCGAATTTCCAATCACCTTGGAGGCAGCGAAAGCCGCGCGCGCCGCCGGCATGACCATCATCGTTGGGGGACCCAACCTCGTCGCAGGGCGCTCACATACTGGCAACGTCTCGGTGCGGGAGCTCGCGCAGGAGGGCCTCATGGACATCCTCTGTTCAGACTACATCCCTGCGAGCATTCTACGTGGCATTTGGCACTTGGCGAGCCAATCCGATCTAAGTCTCCCCGAGGCTGTCGCACTCGCAAGCGAGCGGCCAGCGCAAACCTTTGGGCTTTTCGACCGCGGCGAGATTGCGGTGGGCAAACGCGCCGACCTCATTCGCGTAGCCGATCGAGCCGGTCCCGTCGTCCGAGCGGTGTGGACGACGGGGAGCCAGGTGCTCTGAGTGCTTGAGAACGCGAAATGAATGTGTCCGCGACGCAAACTGTTCTGAGCGCTCAGCAATGCACCCGTCAAGACTGGATGACGCTGCTTGCGAAGGCGCCGATCGTAGAACTGGATCGACACTGGGCAGCGATCGCCCGCCCAAATTTCCAGTGGATTCGCCGTCCGGAATATGGCGCGGCGAAGCTGCGGGGCGCAGTCGGGCGCACCGGCGCAGTATTCAATATCGGCGAGACGACCGTGACGCGCTGTACGCTTCAAATCGAGACCGGCGAGATCGGTATCGTTACCATCCTGACCAGTGACGATCCCCTGCAAGGTTTTCTACAGAACGTCACCGCTCGGGGTCCAGCGCAGCGCAGCGACACGAACCGCGTCCGCGCGGCTAGATCCGGTTTGTCCCTCACAACTGCTCCAGGAGCGCGTAATCCGCCGCAATATGCTCACGCCCAGCCAGTCCGTGGGGCGGAGCACCAGCCCGCTGCGGCCGTGGAGCGAGATTGTTGGGTCCAAAGCCCCGACGTAGCATTCGGACGGTGTGCGCAGAAACAACGGCGCAGAATGAGCATAATCACGCCGCTCGTGCAGTGTGGACGGCGACCGAGCCCCGACAGACAACGGTGGCGCGATTTCCGAGGTTGGCCACATACTCCAATCAAAAGTTGGACGACATATGCGGCGACCACGTGGCAGGTTCCTGCCGTCCACGATGCCAAGGATTGCGCGACAACATGTAGAGATAGTTTGTGGCTGCCAATCCCGGGGGCTCTCGCATGTACTGAAAAGCGAGAGTATCGCAATGTCCTTCTGCCAAACGGCGACGTGACACTCTGCTGTATGGATTTCGAGAGGCGCCACGTTCTGGGGAACCTGCTGCACGACGAATACGAGGATCTGATCAAGGGGCCAGGTTTTCGCCAGGTCGCCGACCGCATGAACGGAGCGAGTGGCTCTCTGCTTTGCAGGATGTGTGAACGGGTCACGCCGAAATCGTAGGATCACTGATCATGACAACGGCGAGCGCCTATAGCTCGGCCTCGCGGAAGATATCCCCGTCCGGTTTTGCATGACGGCGGCTTGGTGAAGCAACGACTGACGCTCAGCGTCTAACTAGGAACAGAGCTACAAATCACGAAAGGCTTCGGCACAGCTCGAAATCACGCCGCGAACAGCAGTTGACGAGGGCTGTGGCTGCAAAGTGGTAGTATCCAGAAATCTTTCGTGCATTCGATCAGGCGACAGCTCCGGTTTGTATGATCTGTAGTTGCACGAGGGTTTCATGTTCATGTAGCATTTCGTCGACCACGTCGTTCCGGCGACGTTACGGAGACGAGGCCGCCGCCGTGAACAGAACCTTTCGGGCAAGCGCTCAATAATCCGCCGATACTAATGGGCGGAGCACACATGGCTCTTGTTGCTATTTACCCTCGGGCCCCGCTTATTCTGGGCCGACAGAAGATTGAACGGCATCTGCGTCATCCGAAATTTCCTGCCTCAGCTTGGGCCCATGGCTTAGTCGCCGGCCCAACGCGGCGACGAAATTATCATAACGCGCTCCGGCCTGTGCTCTTGCGGCCTTGGCGACCGGTTCGGGGGGTGGCGGTGTTGTCGTGAGCCAGAAGCGGATGAAGAGCGCGATGGTCTCGATGGAGATCCCGATATCTCGCTCAAGCCGCGCGATCCGGCGATCGACTTGATCAAGTCGCTTCGCAATGGCGGCCTCCCGCCGTTCGTCTGCGTCCGGCGACAGGAAGGAAGCGATCGCGGCTTCGGCGATGAGCGACATCGGCTGCTCGCGTCGAGCGGCATAAGCCGACAGCGTCTTCATGACGTCCGGATCCAGATAGACCGACATCTGGGCTTTCTTCTTCGGCGCGGTCATGCCTGCCTCACAATCCGAGATCGTCGCCGGGATCGAGCGATGCCTGGCGCGCGACGCCCTGCATCATGTCGTTCATGCGCCTGATCCGCGGGGCATCTTCCTCGAGCTCGTCGGCAAAGTCTGGCGCGAACTCGTTGTCCAGGGGTTCCTTTTTCTCCACAGTGTCGCGGTCCAGTTCCGGCTGCTGCCGGCGGTCGGCGGTCTTCGGATCTGCATCGTTCGCGTCGTCGGTCGACGTCGACGGTGCCGTGGGGCGCGGCGGGAGTGGCCGTAAACTCCAATCGTCCGGCCGGTTGTCACTGGGTTTGGTTAGCACTGGCGGAGCCAGGATGCGCTCCTGGAAACGTCTGTCCTCATAATAGCGCGCCTTCTTGGCGCGGATCGGATGGAGCCCGGACATCATGACGATCTCATCTGATGGCGGGAGCTGCATCATTTCGCCGGGGGTGAGCAGTGGGCGGGCGGTCTCCGACCGTGACACCATCAGGTGGCCGAGCCAAGGTGCCAACCGGCTGCCGGCATAGTTCTTCATCGCCTTCATCTCTGTCGCCATGCCCAAGGCGTCGGACACCCGCTTCGCCGTCCTTTCGTCGTTGGTCGCGAAGCTGACCCGGACGTGACAGTTGTCGAGGATCGAGTTGTTTGGCCCATAGGCCTTCTCGATCTGGTTCAGGGACTGGGCGATCAGGAAGCTCTTGATCCCGTAACCCGCCATGAAGGCCAGTGCGGACTCAAAGAAGTCGAGCCGGCCGAGCGCGGGGAATTCGTCGAGCATCAGGAGGAGCCTGCGCCGTCCGGCCTTGGCCTGAAGATCCTCGGTCAAGCGGCGGCCGATCTGGTTGAGGACCAGACGGATCAGCGGCTTGGTGCGGTTGATGTCTGACGGCGGCACCACGAGGTACAGCGTAGTCGGCTCGTCCCAGCCGACGATGTCGGTGATCCGCCAGTCGCAGCGCCGTGTGACCTCCGCAACCACGGGATCTCGGTAGAGGCCCAGGAACGACATGGCGGTACTCAAGACGCCGGAGCGTTCGTTGCCCGATTTGTTCAGCAGCTCACGCGCAGCGGAAGCAACCACGGGATGGACGCCGGCCTCGCCGAGATGCGCCGTGCGCATCATCGCGGCAAGCGTCGACTCGATCGGCCGCTTCGGATCGGACAGGAAGGCTGCGACGCCGGCGAGCGTCTTGTGCTCCTCGGCATAGAGGACGTGAAGGATCGCGCCGACCAGGAGCGCATGACTGGTTTTCTCCCAGTGGTTCCGCTTCTCGAGGCTACCCTCCGGGTCGACCAGGATGTCGGCGATGTTCTGGACGTCGCGCACCTCCCACTCGCCACGGCGGACCTCCAACAGCGGATTGTACGCCGACGACTTCGCGTTGGTCGGATCGAACAGAAGGACGCGGCCGTGCCGACCGCGGAAGCCGGCGGTGAGCTGCCAGTTCTCCCCCTTGATGTCGTGGACGATCGCCGAGCCCGGCCAAGTCAGCAGCGAAGGGATGACGAGGCCGACGCCCTTGCCACTCCGGGTCGGCGCAAAGCACAGGACATGCTCCGGCCCATCATGGCGAAGATAGGCGCGCTCGAACCGGCCGAGCACGACGCCGTCGGGCCCGAGTAATCCGGCCTGCTCGATCTCCCTTGCCTCAGCCCACCGCGCCGAGCCGTAGGTCTCGGCATTCTTTGCTTCGCGGGCGCGCCAGACCGACATGCCAATCGCGACCGCCGCGGCGATGATGCCCCCGGATGCGGCGATGTAGCCGCCCTCAATGAAGATTGAGGGCGCATAGGCGTCGTAGGCATACCACCACCAGAAGAGGGCTGGCGGGGGATAGAACGGAAAATGCAGCAGCTCGAACCAGGGTTGCCCGAGCTGCGGCTGGAAGCCGAGCCGCCAGGCCGTCCATTCCGTCGCGGTCCAGATCGTCAGCAGGACGATCGCGAAGACCGTGATGATCTGCCCCCAGAGAATCTTGGTAGCGGACATGGCCGCCGCCCTTTCCTGACGTCGGTGATTGGAGGGATCGCTCACAGGCCGAGCCCCCGGTTGCGTCCGAAACCCCAATCGATGCTACCGTCTTCGCGGGCGACGCCGGAGACATGCCGGCCGAGCTGCTTTTCCAGTGAGGGCGTCCAGGGCACGAGTTGGAAGCCGAGCCCGTCGTCGATCATGGCGAAGCGGCCGGAGGCGAGCGCGAAGCGCTGCCGATAGGTGCCGGCGACATATTCACCGGCAGCCGAGGGGTTGAACGGCTGGCCGGTCTCGGCGGCGAGCTGGTTGCCATGATCCTCTAACTCCCGGCGGCGCAGCGTGCCGATGAGGTTCTTCGCGAATACCAGCCCACGGCTCTGGCGTTCTGCGAGGCCCTGCTCGATGAGCTGCTCAGTCCGCCGTTCCATGGCGTCGCGGACCTCGGCGCCGAAGCCGGCCTGACCGAGCGCCACAGGGTCGCGTGCGACGGCCTGGCGGTCGAGCCAGGTCGCGCCGCTCGCCATCACCTGCGCTTCGATCGAGAGATCGGAACGGACGGCAAGCGCCACGCGGCGCTGTCCTCTCGCGTCATCGAATTTGCGTAGCTCGACGATCGAGCCCGGTGCGCTGTCGCCGGCAGCGTCGAGGTCCGGCAGCCTGATGTGGTGGGTGCGGCCGTCTACGCCGTCGACCACGGCATAGGCGGTCCCCTTGAGTTCGTCGTCGAGACCGCGATCGGCGAGGCGCCCGATGATGGGGGCGTCGAGGCTTTCGCCTGATAGCACGTAGCTCGCGGTCCCGCGCTCGATACCGCGTTCGGTCAGGCTGCGGTGGATGCGTTTGATGATGTCGCCGCGTTCGCCGAGCTCGCGCAACGTTGTCTCGGCAGCCTCGTCCATGACCCATTGACCTGGCCCGAGTTGATGCGCGAGGCCGAGGCTCTCCAAGTGTCGCAGCCGTCCGACCTTCAACGCATGGAACTGATCAGGCTGCTGTGTCGGATTGGGCGCAAGATCGATGACCCCATGCCGGCCTGCGTCGCGAACAAGCTGCCGGTCAAGCTGTGTCCAGCGTTCGGCTTCGATCTGGCGCTCGAGCGATTGGCGGATGTCGAGATCGGAGCGCAGTCCGAGGCCCTCGGTGACCAGATCCTGGGCGCGAGCGCGCATTCCTTCCTTGATGTAGTCGCGGGAGATAACGAGGTCCTGGCCGTCCTCTGCGACGCCGCGCACGATGATGTGGACGTGCGGGTGCTGGGTGTTCCAGTGATCGACGCCGACCCAGTCGAGCTTGGTGCCAAGATCCTTCTCCATCTGGCCGACCAGTTCGCGAGCGAAACCTTTGAGGTCGGCCATATCGGCTGCGTCTTCGGGCGAGACGATGAAACGGAAATGGTGGCGATCATCCTGACAGCGCTCCGCAAAGGCCTTGGGATCGGCATCCTCGGTATCCGGGCCGAACAGGTGGGCCTTCTCCCCGTCCCGGGTGACGCCCTCGCGCCGCAGATAACCCAGATGCGCGGCGAGCGGGGCCGATCTCGCCGTATGCCGGACAACGCGGGTCTTGATCGTCACCAGACGCGAGCGGCCGGTGAGCAGACGGTTTGCCCGCACGCTGGCGACCCGACCACGGCCGAAGCGCGAATGACGGTGGCTCACGAGGTGGCCGGCTCGCGAAATGCCGCCGCCAGCACGCTGAGCGGCGGCAAGCGCCTGGGCGATGAAGGGCTTTGCCCGCTGGCTTCGCGAGGAGCGTATGCGGCCGGGCCGGGGCTGAAACTCCTTCTCTTCAGCCATGGCCAACCTCGGCAATGTGCGAAACGCCGAATGCCCACAATGAGTTGATGGTGAGGCGCACATTGCACTCCGAAGCCGCACATTGCGGGATCAAGGAAAAATGGAAGCACAAACAACCGACCGACCGAGCCGCACATTGCGGCCTTTTATCTCGCCATCGTTCGGTCGCTGCCTGCTCATATCCCTCACCCACGCTTACTCCTTCGCAGGAATGCGCTAAGCCATGCTTGAGCACGAAACTGCAACTGATGATGATGACCGGCGGCCATCGCTCGACGGATGTCCAGATGTCCGCAGCATGCGTGCTGGCAGGCGTGCGCCGATCAGCATCATCATGTTGTTGACGCCGCGCAGTCATTGCGATCGTCCCGTTGTCGAGAGCGCAACGAACAGCCCTTCCGACTGCGGCGCGATAGCCGAAAGACCGTGCACCGGAGCGGCAACCGGCTTGTCGTGCGCCGGTCGGTCGGGTGTCGCACGCACGGCAGCCGACACCTCGTCAACGTGGCCGAAAAAGAGCGACGCCTGCGTCCAGGCTGAACGAGAGGGGGCCGCGACGAGGAGAGGCCCTGGCGTCCTCTCCGCATCGACAAAAGGGACAACGGCTGCGACATAGGCTGTCGTCTCGGCGGGAAGTGGACGATGTCTATCGCGAAAATCCTCGTAGCGGCCGGGACCTGCATTGTAGGCCGCGAGGAAGCCCGGCGAGCCGTAGCGGTCGTGGAGTTCACGAAGGAAGGCGGCGCCAGCGAGAATGTTGTCATGCGGATCGAAAGGATCGCGTCCGAGACCATAGCGAGCGCGCATGTCCGCCCAGGTCTTGGGCATAAGTTGCATCAGACCGAGTGCGCCTTTAGGTGAGACGGCACGCCGATCGCCGTTGCTCTCGATGCGCATGACGGCGCGAATCCATGCAGTCGGAATGCCAAAGCGCAGCGCGGCTTCTGCCACATAAGTGACATAGCGGTCGCTCGCAGGTTGACCGCGCGCCGGCGCTCTTTCTGCGGACACTGCCGGCATCGTGCCGCCAATCATCAGCAGAACGGCTATCAGGAGCATGGCAAAGCTCGCCGCGTCTCCGCCATGACGCGAGCAAACCGTCATGCTCTCGTCCGTCAGGGGTATGCGCGGCGGGCCGCCCCGCCCTCGACCGCTGGTCTGCGCGGAGGCCGACTGACGTTCGAGCGGGACGAAGGGGTGAGATGGCTTTCCTCCGAACAAAGGGGTGGACCGTTGATGCGCCTGGTTGCCGGCACGCGCGACAGGATCCTGCATGCGATCAGTCCCGTTCGGCGCGCTGGGGCAGACGATTCCAGTTCAGCGTCCAGGCCGATTTGTCGTCACCCGACTGGAAGAGATTGGCGCGGATCGGCCGCGGAAGCGTCGGGTCGTCGATGATGAGCGAAACGTAGTCGCCGGCTTTTTCGCTAGTGCGTTTCCAGCCCGCGCCGATTTCCGGACCGTCGGTATCCCCGAGGCGGATGCGGTAATCCGGCGCATTCTCGGCATCCGAGGATTCGACTGGGGTGAGGGTGAGAATCCGCTCGAAAAAGAGCGTTTGAATGCGGCCGGTGAAGCCGGACTTATCGCGGGTGAACTGACCGATTTGCGTCATGGGAATCCTCCTTGGTTGCTGGGTGAGAAGCGGGTCAATGGGTGGCGGCGCGCCAGACGAAGCGGCCGTCGCCGGCCTCGTCGGTCCAAAGCGGGACCGCGCGCGCGACGATCGAAGTGACGGGGAGCGGGCCGAAATAGCGTCCGTCCAGGCTGTCCGGGACGGTGGGGTTCATGAGGAAGACCTCGCCCGGCTCAAGAGTGTGGCAACCGCTCCAGCGCGGCAGCGGACGGCCGAGACGGTCGCTATCGTGTGCGGCGCCGACATCGACAGCATCCACCGTGATGACGTCGTCGGACCGGCACACGGTCTGCCCGGGCAGCGCCATCACGTGCTTCAGCAGCGGCACACCGTTCGGGAGAAAGCCGCGATCAGCGAGGAAGCTCGCGATCGGCGCCGGTAGCCGCACCACGACCAGCTCCAGGGCGTGCAGCTCTCCAACCGGATGCAGCGCGTAAAACCCTGTCGGCGTGCTCGCGGTGGCGTTCCAGATCAGCCGCGGCGCGGGATGAAAGAACGCCAGGCCGCCGACGGCCAGCATCGCAATGTACGTCACCATGACGTAGCCGAAGGGGGTCATGGCGCGACGCTCCGGCGCTTGAGCCAGGCCGTATGCTGCTCGCGCGTGTAGGCGCGCGGCTCGTGGCCCGCGGTGAGGCGGTTGTGGAGATGTCGCCAGTATTCCGGCGCGACGTCGGCCGGATCGATGTTGAGCGCCTCGATGGCGTCGACCGCCTGTAGCACACGCTCGACTTTCGGCCAGCTGTCGACACGTAGCAGGATCTCGCCGCCGGGCCGCACGAAGGGCAGCGTCTGATATGGCTTGCCGACCTCCATGGCGCGCACGATATCCATACGCGAGATGACAGTGCCGTAGTCGTTCGACGCCCAGCGCACGAAACCGAAGATGCTGCCGGGTGCAAAACTTGATATGCTGCGGCGGCGGTCGAGGATCCTCTCTTCAGTGCGCCGGCCGAAGCGCAGCCAATGCTCGATCCTCTTCTCGATCCAGGTTAGTTCGACTTGAGTGAGCGCAACGCCGCGCCGATGCGAGGGAGGCACAGCACGCGGCGGCAAGGCCTCATTGTCGTTCATGACGGCTCTCCGGCATCAGTGGGGAATTCGCGCGCCAGCAATTCGCGCAGCATGTCGGCGACGGTCATGCGACGCTTGAACGCGACGATCTTGATGCGGCCGCGCAGCGTCGGCGTGACATCGATTGTCAGCCTCGCGGTGAAGGCCGCGGCATCATCCATGCGACGCTGCGGCGTATCGCTGGCCTTGATCCAGCGCTCCACGTCGCCAGGTTGCGACGCAAAACCGCGCTTGGTGGAGCGCTCTCTCATGGTGCGATCCTCGCGACTTCAGCGGCGAACGCGGCGATCTCGCTGGCGGCAGCGCTCCCTTCGGCAAGCTCGAAGACGAGTCGGCCGGACTGCGCGGCATCCGCGAAGACGACGCGTTGGCCAATGGTGCTGACGAGCACCGGCGGATCATGATCGGCAAGCGCCTCGGTTGTTTCGCGGGCAATGACCGTGCGCGCGTCGCAGCGGTTGAGCACAAAGCGCGCGGCAAGCTGTGGGCGATAGATGCGGGCCTCGCGCAGCAGAGACAACATCTCTGCTGAGGCCCAGCCGTCGAGCGGCGACGGCTGCACGGGGATCACCACCAGGTCAGCCGCCAGCAGCGCCGAACGCGTCAAACCGGCAACGCGCGGCGGGCCGTCAATGACGACGTGATCGGCGGTGCGTGCGATCTCCGGCGCCTCGCGGTGGAGCGTATCGCGCGTGAGGCCAACGACGCCGAATAACCGCGCGACGTTTTCCCGCGCCCGCTGCTTCGACCAGTCCAATGCCGAGCTCTGCGGATCGGCATCGATCAGGGTCACCCGCTTGCCGCGCAGCGCCCATTTACCGGCGAGGTGAAGAGCGAGCGTCGTCCTGCCGACACCGCCTTTCTGGTTAAGGAGCGCGACGATCATCTCCTGCCTCCCGCCTTGTCGTCGAGAAGGGGCAGAGATGGTTGACTTGGGAGCTTGCTCGACGGCGGGTCAGCGAACGACGACGCGTCGGCGTTATCCGCAAGACGCACGGGCCCACTACAACAGTTAGAGTCTAGGTTAGACTCTAAGTTAGACTCTGAATAAGAGTCATGCGTGCGAAGTCCCGACAGGCCTGCGTGCGGAATACCGATACCGTTTGCGTGCGGAGTCCCGAGTGCTTCCACAGCACTGTCCACAGGGGATGTGGATAATTTTGATGGCACTATGCGGAGCAGTTCGCGGTGCGCCTCGCGTTCGATGTGCAACTGGTAGCCGGGAAGCGGCTGGCGTACCGCGATGCGCCGGATCTGCAGGGCGAAATCAGAGACACGCACCAGGCTGCCGGATTTCGCGTGGAGGTGTGCGATCTCGAAGATCCAGCCTTTCGGCTGTCGGCCGGCATGCTTGCGAGCGACGCGGTAAAGCCAACGCTCGATCCCGCCAGTCAGGCTGAAGTAAGCGGGATCGATCGTGAGAACGAGTGAGCGATCTACGACGCCGCGATAGAACCAGTCAGGAAGAACAAATTCCATCCCTTGCACGCGGCCATCGCGCCGCGCACATTCTTCCCATTCGTTGATCCAGGAGAATTGGTGACGCCGCCAATGCTCGTCCTGCCGAATGCTGGTGCGGATAACGGTCGCCTGCAGGCGGGCCAGCGCGCCCTTCAGGAGCTTGTAGTCGCGGGCCCCGGTCTGCCGGCCTACTGCGGTCATTAGCTGGTAGGGCGTGAAGCGCAGGAAACGCGAGGTCTTCAGACCAAGGTTCTCGGCCTCGACAATCTGGCTTGCCGCCCAAATCAGCACGTCGGCATCCCAAATGGTCGCCATACCGTGCTCTGGGACTGCATAGACCTCGACGCGCACGTCGCCGGCCTGGTAGACGATCGGCGCCGTCCGCTTGGCCTTGGCAAGCGAGAAGAATGGCCGCTCCATCAGGTCTCGCTGGTCGCGCGGGCTGGCGTCGCCGGTGGCGACAACGAACGGGTCGAGCTTGCTTCGCTCGCTGGGAGTAATGAGGCGACGCGACGACATGGCGAGCCTTGCCTTAGCGATGCGCGTGGCTAGCGGCGCGGGCCTCCACGTAGCGCGGATCCGACGTTGAGCTGCAGGCGGCCCGATCGGCCCAGGCTTCGAGATCGCCGACGGCGTAGACAACGCGACCGCCGAGCTTGCGAAAGGTCGGGCCATTGCCATGGCAACGATATTTCTCCAGCGTGCGTGGCGAGATTCCGAGAAGGCGCGCGGCCTCGGGGGTGCGCACGTAGCGCGTGGAAAGCTGCGCGGGCCTGTCGAGCATGGGAGATCTCCGTCTTGCCTGAAAGCGCCGCAGCCAAGGCGCGGCGTGTCGGGGCCAAAATGGCGGAGAGTTCGGGCGTTGGGGGTGGACGAAAGTTTTGAACATGCGTGTCCCCCGTTCGCGACCAGCCGAACCCGGGCGCTACCAGCGGGGCGCAGGCTAACGTCGTCACGGCGGATAGCTTGGAGGGATCGAAGGGCCGGTCAGAGGCCGCGCAGGAGTTTCAGATAGCCCCGTTCGACCAGGGCGATCGAATCATGAATGAGCCGGTTGGCCTTGCGACGGGCATGCGAGTCCTTCCATTCGACCGAACGACGCTGGGCGTGGTCGGAGGCGAGCACCTTCGCTGCCACGTCTCGCGGACCGCCGCCCAGGTCGTGAACGTCGAAGGCGTGAAGGAGCTGAATCAATCGCCGTCTCTGAAAGGACGTCAGTTGCAGGGCCGCTGGTAGAAGGCCGATACTCTGGCCGCCAAGCCGGCGGACGAAGTGTAACGCGACGTCGAGCCGCAGCTCCGCCATGCTGTCGATAGGCAGAAGCACGGCGGGACGTCGTACGCCCTGCTCGTCACGCATCCGGACGTGAAGCTCACCCGATCCGTCCGCAATCACCAGTTCGCGACCGTCGGGATCCGTCCACTCGAGGAGCGATTGCCCAAAAGCATTGCGGTCGATGGAACGAAGAGCATCGAAGCCCGGCGGCGCGGGCTCCAGGAGCAAAGTTCCAGGTGATGCTTCGGGCAGCCAGATGGTTGGTTCTTGACCAACAGGAGCGGCGGGGTCATGGGCGAAACCGCAACCTCCATCGCCGTGCGAAAGTCGCACGAAGGGTCTCGGCATCACCGCCGTCACGCGCAATCTGGCGCTGCGTGTGGGCGAAGTCGCGGCGGTAGTCAGCATTGCGGCGGAGGAATTCGAGGGCGAAGCCGGGGCGCTCAAGGCGATTCAGGCGTTCGATGGTCTCCGGCGAGCGCCAGTACTGGGTGGGCATGGGTGTTTCCTCTCGTTTCTTGTTTGTCGCCCCGAACGAGGGACGCGCCAAGATCCGGAAAGACCCTCCAGCAAACTAGACCCAAAGGTTGCATCGCGCATGATCGCAATTTGCGTAATACAGAGCACGAGGGCCTGCTCACTGCATTCGCGGTTCCAACAGATACCGATAACCTGCCTCCGTCATCCATCTGGCGCGAGCGAGGTGGCTGTCATGGACAGTTCTTGCACGATCGGGTTCTCGAGCAGGGTCGAGACTGAAGATCACCTGGACGACCTCACGCCAGTCGGCACCCTCTTCTTCAGCAATTAACAACCGAAGATAAATTGCAAGATGTTGCTCGTCATAGGCGTTGACGCGGTCGGTCAACGGCGGCTGATCCTGGAATGCAATCCCGTCCATTGCGATCATCCCCTCTCCGGCCGAAGCAACGTTGCACACAGTTCCATGTACTGCGAAACTTTCGCACAAGGCGAAATAATCAGGAGACGTTTTGTCGCGGCGCGATGCATGGGGCGCATCACGGCGCTCCCCGAAGGCGGTAAACCAGGCTCAACCCCAGAAGAAATGAATAACATGGCGTCGCACGAATCGGAACGATCGTTCCTGGAACGATCGTGCCGGTGTGAGTTCCCATGTCGCCATGGATCTCAAGGAGATCATGGCGATCAATTTGCGTCGGATACGCCATGTGAAGAAGATGACGCAGGAAGAGTTGGCCGATAGCGCCGGACTGAGTGTCCGTTACATCGGAGCGATTGAACGCGCCGATGTATCGGCCAGCGTGACCGTACTCGGCCGAATCGCGGAGGCGCTAGGCATCGAAGCAACCGATCTGATTAAACGAACGGCGGTTCATCCTCACCGGCCTCGATGACAGAGTGTATTTGTGCTGCATCGTCGCACTGAAACGTTGAGAACCAACTCCGCGTTGCGTCACGCACAAGTGGATGGGCGGCTCCGGGCAAATCTGCTCTGCTTGCAAAGGCACCTGCTAGCCAAAGGAACTAGAGGGCATTGGACGGATGGAGAGCCACCATGACCTTATACGAGCACTTTCCAGCCGACATCCGCGACGTCGTGGACGTCTACGTCGTGGACCTCAGGCCCCAACCTTGGCGAATTCGCTTCCTCTTGCTGATTGATCTCCTTCAAGAGAAATTGGAGACCGGGGCCACCGTTGCGCAGTGGCGTCTGCTTCAACAATGGACCGGCATAGTGAGCGCAATCCTGGAACACTTGCCGCCTGACAGTTCGGTCGTCGAATGCCTGGGGCTGATGAGCATCAGCTTCAACGACCAATGGCGCGCTCAAGCGCTCGGCCAGATCGAGCGGGATCCCACGGTGCTGGATCGTTTGGTTGCAGTTTGTCCTGACTGGGAAGACATCGTCGAAACCGTTTTGGAAGCTTATCAAGAACGGCCGATCAAGGCGGGACAGGTCCGCGGTCGCTGATCAGGATTTGCTCCGCCGTCCACACCTGCTCCGTCGCCGCGGGCGGCAGCTCTGCGCGGCCAGCTCTTGAGCTGAGCGATGCCCCGCCCGGGCCAGCCGGGCGAGGCATCGTGCGTCGGGTCAGTCGCTGTTGCGACGGCTGGGGCGGGACCAGATCAGGCTGAAGCCCTCACCGTTCTCGTCGTCGAAGAGGTTGGCGAAGATCGGAGCGGTGAAGCTCGGATCGTCGAGCTTGAGACCCAGATAGTCGCGGCCCTCGTTGGAACGCTTGGACCAGGCGGCGCCGACCTCAACCCGGCCGATATAGACCCGGTGGCTGGGGGCGTTGTCGCCCGAGCGGCTGGTTTCGGGGACGATGCGGACGTTCCTGGCCTGGACTGAGAGAGTGACGATTTCGCCGGTGAACTCGTTGTCGCCGGTCTTCTTGAAGGTGCCGATGGTCGCCATGGTAGTTCTCCTTGATCTCTGTTTTCCGAGCCCGCACCGTGCGGCCTCGATGGTGATCGACAGGCCGGAGGCGATCGACGGCGCACCCCGCAGGGGCTCGACAGCAAAGGAGGAACTTTCTTGTCTTGCGCGAGGAATGACGGCGCAGCCGGCAGGGGAAGAAAGTTGTGACGCCGCTGTTGCGCCATAGGCGGTCGAGGCTTCAGCCGGCCTTCGGCCAGATCCATCCATCGAAGAGGCCGTTCGGTGCGCTCGATCCGAAACAGAGCTGACATCAAGGAGAACGGGGCGATAGCGAGTCCCGCCGAGAAGCCGGCCCAACGAATTCAGTGGTGATCGGCTCTCGGTCCTGACAGGCGCAAATTTCCGCTTCCGCGATCACCGCCTCGGCCACATGCTCCGCTCACGAGGGTCGTCGGCCGTGTCTGTGAGCCGCCGCCGTTTGGTCGATGCCCTCACAATGACCGCCACGAACCTGCCTCTCTGCGATGATCGGTCGAGCCTCGACGCTTAGGCCACCCTCGGTCCAGCTTCAAAGACGAAGACCGCGAGCACTCTGGGTGCCTGATCCAGTCCAGGCCCTTCCGGTGTGACGCTAGCAGCTCCCGGCAAGATCTGCCCTGTTGGCTCGGGTGCGGTCATGCCCGTGAAGCGGATGAACGCCGTGGTGCTGACGGCAATCGTGGGGACGGCAGCAGATATTGTGTACGAGGTCGGCGAAGGCATCGCCATCTGGACGATTCGTACATGACGCCGTACCGGCTTCGGTGGCGGGCCCGACGTACCTCACGAATTCCCTTTGTGACACGGATATCTTATACCGGAGAAGGGTGAACGCGCGGATGGAACAGTGTGTGATCGCGATTGATTGGCGCGACATTCAAAAGCGACGGCCGCGAAGTCATATTTTCTTCAAGAACCAAATGCAATCTGTCGGCTGATCGTCGCGGCCGGATGTACGCCGTGGCATCACGGGGCCCCGGCTTTCAAGCCGGGGTTTTTCGTTTTCAGGGAGTTCGAAAGTCCGCCACTGCAAGACATTTTGGGTTGGCCGTTGAGATCGAACTCGCCGATGCCAAGCGCGCGCTACAAAAGAGCCTCGCTAATTATGACGAGCTCGCTCCGGCCATCACCAAGAAGAATGCAGCCAATCGCGGTCTTGACGTGGCTGCGATGCGCGCTCCTCTATGCTGAGAGCGCCGAGGCTGCGCGCAGCCGATTGCAACCGACATCCCCCGAGGAACGCCACACCATGACCACTGCCGCTGAAATCGCCGACGAGATCGCCAAGGCGTACAATCTGCCAAAGGCGCAAGCCAAGGCCATCGTGGACGGTGTCTTTAAGTCTATCGCCGATGCAGCAGCGGGCGACGGTGAAACCAATGTGCCGGGCTTCGGCACCGACGTCATAGGCTGGTGGCACAGGCCCTGCAATCCAAGCTGTACTGGGAATTTCAGTGTCCCGGTTCGGGAAGAAAACGCCGCCGGGCGTGTATTTTTGAGACCGGCGGCGTATTTTCTTGGATCAGCCCTTTCCGATCAGATCCATGCGGTTGCTCGCCCAGTCGGGCAATTCCGGAAGCGGCTTATCGAGCAAGCCGGCGACCAGAACGCCGAGGGCCACACCTTCAACGCAGCCTTCGGTGAACTCAACGTTGGTGCCGTCCCATTCGAAGTGGAGCACCGCCGAGGCTACCGCCCGCATTCCTTCGATAGTCGTGGGAGGCATCGTGATCAGGCGCGCGAAGATCGCTCGCAGTGGTCCATGGCATCCTCAAACGCGTCTTCCGCCTCGGCGTTGTCAGCACCGATCTCGTAAAGCCGGAGAGTCTCCTCGCTGGCCGCATCGCGGAGCCGCGATATTTCGACAAACTGGCGCCCTAGCCCAATCAGTTCGGCATCGGGATTAGCCAACGCGGGAGTTGTGGCCGAAGCGGGAGCCGCTGCAGCAGCACCGGCGATGATCTGCAGGCCATGCCTTCGGGTGACGTATTTCATGCCATACCCCCGCCAATCCAACCGCCAACCTGCTCGAGCAAGCCATCCTGGTCCCCTATGCCGTTGTCGTCGTCCTGCTCGCGGTCGTCGGACCCGGACCACGCCCAGCCCTCCTGGCTCCCATCGTGGTCTCGGTATTGACGGCCGCCCATGAGGTCGAGGCCCGGGTATGGCAAGGTGACGTGGGTCTCGGTAGCCGCCAAGCTCGGCTCGCGATCGGCGTGGTCGAGTTCGGCATCGACTTCAACCGTCTCCTCATCGAGGCGGAATTGTCGGTTAGCCGTTCCTGGTTCGTCATCCTGTCGAAGCTACCCAGATCGGGCTCGCGATCGTCGCCTCCGCCACCTCGGCCCATGCCGGGGAATGCTTCTTGGCAGCCGAAGCTAGGCTCATCTTCGCCGTCGTCCTCGAGCTCGCGGCTGACGTAGTCGTCGGTCTTGTCGAGAAACCGGACAAGCTTGTCGATTTCGTCCCGTGCTTCTTTGCGGAGGCGCCCTATGGTCACGAACAGATCTTCAGGGGAAACGTCGGACTTGAAGTAGAGCGCGCCAGCGGACGCCGCAGCGCCAGGCACCGCTGTGCTATTGTAGAATCAACCTGAGCCATGACTTACCTCATAGTTTGGGCCAGGCCTGTCGACGTGCTTCGAACCGCGTCGGCGGGCCGCTTGGTTTTCAAGCTTGAAAAGTGTATTGTGAAATCATGGAAAAGACAATACAGAAATCAAAGGGCGGAAGGCGTCCGGGCGCTGGACGTCCCGCAACCGGCACTGATCCCGTGAGGACGATCCGTCTTTCGGACGACGTGATGAAGAGAATTGAGGCTTGGGCCGCACATCAGGTTGATGTACCGGGCCGCTCAGAGGCCATCCGCCGGCTGGTCGAGCTCGGATTGACCGTGCCGACCAAGCCACTGCTCGGTGAGCGCGAAGACCAGCAAGGCCGCGAAGACCCAAAGCAGCGCGCCCGCGAACTGGCGAGTAAAGCAATCGACAAAGTGACCGACCCTACGGCCAGCCCAGACGATCAAGCGAGCCGCAAGCGCAAGCTCATCAAAGGGCCTGAGGAATTTCAGAAGGTGCGTCGCGACCGAAACCGAAAATGAAGTGGGCGGATATGATCCGGACCGCGATGGGATGGCTGGAATTACCGCACTGGCTCATCATCGCAGGAGCCGTGCTGGTAGTGTCCGGCCTGATTGGCCTCGTGATCGGCCGCAGCCATCCGGCTAAAGTCCAAGACGAACCAGCCACTGAGCCAAGTCCCGAGCCGCGTCCCCAAGTGTCACCGCTCCCGGATCTTCTTGGCTCCCGGCCACGAGAGAGCAGGCGCAAAATGCCAGCTGAGCCGCCGGCGGATTGAGATCGGGCAGTCGATCCGCCAACAAAAACAATTCTGCCCAATAACGATGTTCACCAAGAACTAATCCAAATAGTAGCGTGGTTGGTCCCTCAGTACGCGTTCAGGGAAATTTGCCCATGACTCCATTGCTGGCCAAGCTGGAACGATTTGAGAGTCTCGCCACGGAGTGCGACTTGATCGCTAGCCGGGAGGCGGACGGAAGCAAGCGAGCACTATACCTGCGCCTCGGAGCGCACTATCGCCAACTAGCCTGCGACATGCGCGATGTCATTGCGACCGTCGACGCCGCCGCGTGACGGCCCTTAATTCCGCGCCTTGACCAATCTCTGGGTGAGCAAGCCGTCATCACCGCGATTGCTAGCGGCTTCTCTCCGCACGCGATCGGCGCGATTATCGGCGCATGCCTTGGCGCCGCAAACCCGCTCACTTCCTCCGCTATTGGTCCGGTCCCGTCGATCGCAACGCTGGCTTCAAAACCGTATTGGTGTTTTGCGTCGCCTGCGACCACCACAATGGCAGGCTGAAGCTTGCCGACCTACCCGAGCGGGATTGGTACGACATCTCGGCTCAACTCAAGTGCACCGCGTGCGGCAAGGTCGGCTGGGTCGACACGCGGCTCGACTGGGGCGAGGTGATCAACTTCGCCAAGGGCGTCTCTGGCTGACCGATGCCGCCGGGGACAACTTCGACTGTCCGCGCAGAAAGGCTGTCGATCGCCTCGTGGATTTCCTGTCACCGCCCAGCAACACGCGTGATGTTCCGTCTACTGGAACAGCAGTTTAGACTCCACTCCTCAAAATCCGTGAGGCAGCTTCGATCTCAACCGGGGCTGGAAGTATTATCATTGCACTGACAGGCAATTTTCCCGGACAGGCCGCAGTGCACCTGCGCACTGCGGCCTTTTTCATTAGGGGTAAAAATTCTTGCGCCAAATACCAGTGCTTTTGATCATCGATGCAATAGCAGTCGCTGCTGTCGTGATCGGGGTAGTTTGGGTTCTCGTCGACCATCTAGGCCGCCGATCTAAGAAGCCACTCCGACGTTGAGCGATTCTTTGAACTGGTGAGTAAGCGCGATTTTCCCCGCACGTTGACGCCGGCGGTTTGATGGATTGCCCTAGTATCGGGCGATACCGGGCCGTTCAGGCAGTGGCGGCTTTGTGGAAGTTGAAGGGCAGCAGGTCGGCAATATCGGCGTCGCCGGCGCGCCGAGGCAATTCGGTGAGGACGTGGCGCAACCACGCTAACGGCTCGACACGTGAGGCGCGGCAGGTCAGCATCAGGCTGTAGACGACGGCACTGGCCTTGGCTCCGTCCACGGTATCGCTGAACAACCAACTCTTCCTGCCAGTTGCAAAAACCCTGATGTCGCGCTCCAGAAGATTGTTGTCGATCGGCATGCTGCCGTCCCCGGTGTAGCGCGTCAGATATTCCCATTGGTTTCGGGTGTAGGATACGGCGTCGCCGAGTTTGCTGTCAGGCAAGACCTTCGGGGCCATGTCATCGAGCCATACCTTGAGAGCATTGAGGATGGGGACACTATGTTGCTGGCGGAAGCGGCGAATGCAGTCGGCCTGTGTTTCACCCTTCTCCGGTATTCCGTCCCGCGCCTGCCTTTCAACCCGGTAGAGCTGGTCGAAGAACCGCAGCGCCTGCTCGGGCGGACCGCCGCCCTTCTTCCTCGCCCTGAGGGCATCGACAAAGCGCCGCCGGGAGTGGGCCATGCAGCCGATGTGGGTGGCCCGTTCCAGCGTGCGCCATGCGGTATAGCCGTCACTCATCACGATGCCGCGGTAATCGCCGAGGAAGGCCTGCGGGTGGATTTGGCCGCGGCCCGGCTGATAATCCAGAAGAACGATGGGCTCGTGACTGCCCTTGCCGCTGCGATAAGCCCACATATACGATGTGCTGGTGGCCTTTTTGTCCTTCTCCTTGAGGACCTGAACCGTCGTCTCGTCGCCATGGATGAGAGGCTGCGATCTGAGCCGCAGCTTCAGGGCGTCATAGATGCGGGAGAGATGTTTCTCGCTCGAGCCGATCACCCAGCGACCCAAAGCGCCGCGGCTGACCGGAACGCCGGCGCGTTCGAAGGCCTGCGCCAGGCGGTAGAGCGGCGTGCCATCGACATATTTATGAACAAGCGCGAACGCCAGCGTTGAGGCCGTGGCAACGCTGCCCGGCAGCGGCTGCGTCGGCATCGGCGCGGTCA
Organism: Bradyrhizobium sp. B120; assembly: GCF_049075665.1. Lineage (NCBI taxonomy): Bacteria > Pseudomonadati > Pseudomonadota > Alphaproteobacteria > Hyphomicrobiales > Nitrobacteraceae > Bradyrhizobium > Bradyrhizobium sp. B120. Next base: position 6,298,167 of record NZ_CP185242.1, read on the forward strand.
CGACAGGGGCGTTGATCCCGGTGCGATCGCAATGGCGGCACCCATATTTGAAGCGTACGTTCTGTAAAACCTTCGCCTTCACCTCGATATGAAGTTGCTCGGTGACAGCCTCGCCCATGCGATGCATCTGGCCACGGCAGCAAGGACACGCCTTCTGATCGTCGGGCAGGTCATACTCGACGCGCTCACGCGGCAGGTTCGCCGGCAGCGGCCTGCGGCCGCGCTTCTTTCCCGTTGTGTTTTCGACGGGTGGCAAGCCCGTGTCCGGAAGTTCGGCGATATTGTTCGTTTCACTGCCGGCGTCATCCTCATCGGCGGCCTGCTCGGCTTCATTGAAGAGACGATCGACGTGCTTTTCGCTGCGTGGCGCAAAACGATGCAGGCGTGCCAGCGCCAGTTCTTCCTCGAGTTTGACGACGCGGTCGGCGAGCTGAAGGTTCTCCGCCTGCAGCGCGGCAATGCGCGCCAACAGCACTTCAACACTCGGATCGCCGGTTCGATTCATCGGATTCTTGAATCTGAACCGTGCCGACGCGTCAACCGCTCAACTCGAGAGCTCAGCCGGCAACCTGATATTGCCGCACCGGATGGCGGACCATCGCGTCGATATCGATGCCGTCAAGGATCCAGTGCAATTGCTCGGTCGTAAGCCGGACGACCGCCTCCTGGCGGCGCGGCCATCGGAACTTGTCTTCGGTCAGCCGCTTCAGGACCAGCACAAAGCCGGACCGGTCGAAGAACAGCAACTTCATCCGGTCGCAACGGCGATTGCAGAACGCAAAAACCGCCGGAGTGAATGGATCGAGCGCCATCGTCTCCTGGACCAGGACCGCAAGGCTGTTGATGCCAGCCCGGAAGTCGATCGGCTCACGGTGCAGATAGACCTGCAGGTCACCGCCCAGTCTGAACATGGCCCAGTGCTCCGATGATCGCCGTCAATGCATCCACATCGCCGCATTCCAGCGCGAGCTTCACGCCGTTCGGCAGCGACACGCTCACTTTGGCCGGAGAACAAAAAGCTGGAGTCCCTTTGGGTTCCGAACCACGCACCTCATCGCAAGTCGCCGGCAAATCCACCGTCGCCACGCTGTCTTGCCGCGACTGGGCTCGATCGGCGGACCCCTCAAGCTGAACCGGGATGAACGCCGGGCGTGAGGACGGCGGCAGCGACCTGGTCGCGGTGTGCTTCTTGATCCACTTCCGAAGGAGGTTCGCGTTGACCCCATGTTCGAGTGCAAGCCTCGATACCGAAACCCCAGGCTCAAGGCAGGCCGTGACAAGACGCTCTTTCGATGCCGCCTCGTAGCGCCGGCGACCGTTCCGGCCAACAAGCCTGACCCGCAGTTTCTGATCATCCGCTGCCATCACAAGGTGTCCACCTATTTTGGTGGACACCTCATGCATCAGAGCATTCAAAAGCAAAAGGTGCCGAGAAATTCGCGCTTACACTGGTGATGCCTATACTTGACGCTGCTAGACAGGGCTCACTCCAAAAAGAAGCGGCCCCAGCGAGGGGATACAAGCTAGGGCCGAGTTAGACTTTGAATGTCGACGCGCGTGACAGCGCCTCAGCGGCACGAATGGACCGCATCTGCATGATACCGGGCATAGTTGCTGCGACAACCCAGATGACGCGCATGGCCCTATTCCATCTTCTCGGTGACGGCCCCGTGAATAAAAAGGCGCCAGTCTCAGATCATGGCTCCGTACCAAATCACGAGCGCGAAGATCACGAGCAAGACAATGGTGATGATCTGTTCACCGATGGGTATCGGTTGTTTGTCCATGACCCGCGTTGAATCGAAACGGCCCCGGCAGGGCTTGGGGAGCGCACCGGGGCCGCTTCGTGGGGCGCCCCTTTCCGGAGAAGCGCCCATTCACGATATCGGGAAAAAGTGGCAATCGGTACCGCGCTAGCGGATTACTCCAAAAGGTGTCCTAGCTCACCGCAGGCCGCCCCAATGAAAAAGGCCGCCAACCTGAGGCGGGCCTTACTCTGCTGCTTTAAGGTTTGCGGCTCGCTCGACTTCATCAGCCAGACAGGTGAAGTGCTTGTACAGCTTGTCGTACAGTTCGCGCTTGGCTCCATGCGTCGCAAGATCGCGGATCAGGGCAGCCTCAGCCGCGTCCCGGCGAAGTTTTTCAAGTGAAGCGAGATAGTCTTTCACAGCGCCAACTCCAGTCCGTCTAGTTCGGCGGTTGAAGCTCTGAGCACCGCAAGCGAACCTGTATCGGCCTGTCGGGCCTTCTTCAGGGTAGCTTGCGATCAGTGCCAGGTTGGAGAACGGTGGCCTTGTAGCGGGAGGCATCGCGCCTCCCCAGCTAGTGAGCAACGAGCCTATTGGCCGATCTTTTTAGGCTCCGAGTTTTCGATATGGCCGCAGTTAAAGCACTCAAACAGGCACCATTCGCGTCCATCGCCATCGGCGTTGTGCTTCATGGTCGCCATTCCCTTCCCGCAAGCCGGACAGGGCGGCCACTTTGGCGCCCCTCTGATCTTGAAGGCTCCTCTATGCATCCGTGGCGATCCGCTTCCTGATGATCGTCAGCCGCGCACTTAGCGCAGCCTCAGTGCGGCCGATCTTCTGCGCGATCTCGCGCTGCGTCAGTCGCCCCTCTCGGATCAACTGCAATAACCGCTGCTCTTCCTCAGCTGACCAGGCTGGCATTGCGCCCTCCGGAATTGTTCCGTACTGAAATGCCGGCGATAATTGCAGATTCGGATTTGGACGTCTGTCCGAGATTTTCCGGTTTGTCCTAATTTGTTCCCTCGAGTCTTAAAGAGTGAACAGCTAGCTGCGCTTCAGGCGAGCGATCCGCTTGTAGTCGATCCACAACTCAATGATGTCATGCGAGTCCAGATAGCGTTCAGCTTGGCGCTTCGCCTCTTCATCATCGCTGCAAAAGAATTCGTAGGTTGCACGCGCGACGCCTGCTGGATCAACGCCGAATGCTACATAGGGCTTGAGTCCTTCAATCATTTTTTGTCCCCACAACCAATTGCCAAAATCAGTTATGATTTCAATGAGGCCCACGAGAGACCCCTGGCGCTGGACAGTGGTCTCTCCCGGCTCCGGATTGAAGATTTCTTGGAGGCAAAATCCTTCCCGGGCCGCGTCTTATCAAGCGCTGGCTCGGCGACGTTGTGGAGTCGAAAAGCTGGTTGCACTCAGGGAACAATTGTGATGTTGCGAGTGCGACACACAAAACGTCGGCTCGCCGATGAAATACGAATGTACTGCAAGCCCCTGTTGCGGTCTCCGTAGTTGCACGGAGACCCCCGAAACCTCGTTCCGTTTCGGCCAAATTCACGCCCAATTGATAGGCGTGAGAGCCTTGGCGACGACGTTGCCGGACGACACCGCCAAGGCTCTGAGTGAGACGGGATGGTTCTCGCCAGGCCGTGACAGATCGGGCAATTGCGATTGATTATACGACGAGCTGGGGCCTGCGGCGAAAACTGTCGATAGCGCGGTTTGACAGCACAAGAGCGCGGCTCTCACCCCGCAGCATCTGAGACTTGATACTCAGAAGGAGAGTAACCGGAATGAGCTCCCACGTTTGCGGTGATCAGCGGGCGTAGCGGATCGGCATCCAGTATTGGCGCAAGGCCTCGACAGCCGCTGGAATATCGGCGTAGGCGCGCCGGGTCTCGCGGCCGTTTCGAGGCGGTCCGAGCAGCGGACGACCCTGATCGTCGCGACAGTGCAGCAGGATCGGCAGAAGCAGGCCGTGTTTGACGTTGCTGGCGTCCAGCATTGGCGCCCACGCCAACAGCCTGAGCCGCATCGCGGCGTAGAATCCCTGACACCAGGGTCGCGGATCGACGCCACCATTGGCTTTGCGCCGGTGCATCGGCTCGAACTGGCGAGGCGTAGTCGAAAGGATCTGGCTGATCTCGTTATAGCGCAGCGCGACGGCGGAGATCGCGGCGAACTCCGGGGTGCCGCCGTGGTTGAAAGCATCGGCATCGATGGCGAGCAGCGGGCAGATCCAGTCGAGTGGGTTTATCGACACCGGTCCGGCCACGATCGCGGCAACGTAGCCGTCGAGCATGGGGAGACTGGTGGCGGCAGGATGCTGATCGACGCGAGCCTGGAGCCATTGCTCGAGCTCCGCAAGCGGCATCGCGGCGGCAGCCATCGACGATGAAGCTTTAGGGCGACGTGGGCTCATGCTGCAGCCTGTGCGATGTGCTGGCGCGCCGCCTTCCAGTTCCAGGCCAGCAGCTCGTGGAGCTGATGGCTCTTGGTTCGCCCGGACACGATGCGTTCCAGCACGTCAGTTAGATAGGCCTGCGGATCGAGCTCATGGAGTTTTGCCGTGTTCACGATCGACGCCAGGATCGCCCAGCTCTCGGCACCGCCTTCGCTGCCGCTGAACAATGAGTTGCGCCTTCCCATGGCAATCGGGCGCATGGAACGCTCGACCGTATTGCTGTCGACCTCGACGCGGCCGTCGCGAAGAAACAGCGTCAACCCATCCCAGTGATTGAGTGCATAGTTGATCGCCTCCGCCAACTTCGACTGCGAGAAGAGCTGGTCGACCATCTCGGTCAGTCGCGCCTTGAGCGCCGCCATCAGCGGTGCGCTCCTGGTGCGCCGGACGGCAAGCCGCTGCTCGGCACTAATGCCGCGGATCTCCGCCTCGATAGCATAGACCGCCTGCAGGCGTTCGATCACCTCACGCGCGAATGGCGACTGGGTCGTCTTGTAGACCTCGACGAATTTGCGGCGGGCATGGGCGAGACAAAAAGCAAGCTGGATCGCGCCGCCATGACCGCGGGCAAGCGCCTTGTAGGCAGCATAACCATCCACCTGTAGAATGCCGGAGAAGCCCTTCAGTTGTTCGGCGATCTCCTCCGTGCCGCGGCCGTCAGCGAACACGTAGGCAACCGCCGGCGGCGCGGGGCCGCCCCATGGCCGGTCATCCATGGCATGTGCCCAGAACTGGCAGATGCGGGTGCGATGTCGTCCGGGATCGAGCACCGGCATTGGCGTCTCATCGCAGAACACGCGCGGCGAGGCCTGGATCGTGCGCAGCTGGAGCTCATAGAGGCTCTTGAGCCACCAGGCTGCACGCTTCACCCAGCCGGCCAGCGTCGCCCGGTCGAGATGGATGCCCTGACCAGCCAGGATTTGCACCTGTCGGTACAGCGGCAGATACCAGGCGAACTTCGAGACCACCACGTGGCTCACGAGTGCGGTCGAGGCCATGCCGCTCTCGATCAGGCGCGGCAACGCCTTCTCCTGGACCACACCATCGGTGCAGCTGCGGCAGCCATATTTGGGACGGATCGTGCGTAGCACCCGCAGGATCGCCGGGATGATGTCCAGCACCTCGCTGACGTCCTCGCCGATCTTGTGGAGCTGACCCTGGCAGCACGGGCAGGCCGTCGCCTCCGGCTCCAGCACCTGCTCGCAGCGCGGCAGGTGCTTTGGGAGTGCGCCGATGTTGCGGCGCACCTTCTTGCGCAGCTTGCCGGGCGGCTTCGCCGCAGGCGCATCGTCGTTGGCCTGCACAGGCAACGTGGCGTCGGTCTCGAGATCGCCCAGCTTAAGAGCGAGTTGCTCGTCCACGAGCACCGCAAGTCGCTCCGAGCGCTTCCCAAAGATCATCTCCTTGAGCGTCCGCATCGCCACACGCAGCTTCTCGTTCTCGGCGTCAAGCGCCAGCACCATCTCGGTCAGAGCTGACGGATCGGTCGGGAGAGCCTCGGGGCGAATCGCCATGAGCAGACGATACATCCGCGCGCCACAGGCTCCAGCGAAATCCTCTCAGCCGACAACGGCCGGCTGCTTCACAGGCTTGGGTGAGACACGCGTCCACTCAAGCCCGTCGAGCGAGGGCACATCGAAATATCCCCTCTGGGGAGTCTGACGAATCACCTGCCATCGAAGTTACAGTGTTCGAACCGACGCATCCGCTGTTCGGCCGCACGTTCCGCGTCATTCGCCGCTCGGTTCATCGTGGCGGGGGCTTCCCGCTTTCGTACGAGGTCGAATATCGAGACGGTGCCAGCCTTTTGATTCCGGTCGCGGCGACCGAACCACGGATGTCGATGGAGAATCGAACGAAGCTGAGCGTCGAGGCACTACACGATCTGACCTCTCTGGTTGAGCAGCTCGAACACGATGCCGATCGATCCAAAAGACCTTTGGGCCACGCTGTCAACGACACTGCAGCGCCAAATCGTCAGCGAGGTCGCCGCGGTGCTGGCGGAGGCAAGTCATGAAATCCGAGCTGATCAAACCGATACACCTGGCGCGACGGGCGGTCGTGTACATCCGGCAATCGACGACCCATCAGGTGGTGACCAACCAAGAGAGTCTGCGATTGCAATACGCGCTTCGCCAACGCGCCATCGAGCTCGGCTGGCCCGAAGCTGGCATCGACGTCATCGACGCTGATCTCGGCATCAGTGGAGCGTCGGCGGCTCAGCGCAGCGGCTTCAAGGAGTTGGTCGGACGTGTTGGGCTCAAAGAGGTTGGTCTGATCCTGTCGATCGACGTGACGCGCCTCGCCCGCAATTGCTCGGATTGGTATCCGCTGCTCGATATCTGCGGGCTGCACGGCTGCCTCATCGCCGACCGTGACGGCGTCTATGACCCTGGCAGCGCGAATGGTCGACTGCTGCTTGGCCTAAAGGGAACGATATCGGAGCTCGAGCTCCATACGATACGTAGTCGATTGACGGCTGGTCTTCTTGCCAAGGCGGAGCGCGGTGAGCTTGCGCTCACCTTACCGATCGGCCTTGTCCGCGATCCGTCTGGCGTCGTCGTCAAGGACCCGAATCTGGAGGTGCAGGAACGGCTCGAGCTGTTGTTCGAGACCTTCCTAAAAGTGCGCACCATTGCCAAGGTCATGCGTGAGTTCAACGACCGTGGTCTGGAGCTGCCGCGCCGCGATCGTCACGGCGATCTGCATTGGGCGCGGGCGACGACATCCGCGGTCGCAGCGATTCTGAAGAATCCTGCCTATGCGGGCGCCTTCGTCTACGGACGGACACGACTGCGCCGACCGTCGGACGGAAGATTGCCGACGAAGGTGCCAAAGCCGATCGAGCAATGGCGGATCATCGTCAAGGACCGCTATCCTCCCTATATCGCCTGGCAAAGCTACGAGAAGATCAGGGGCATCGTCAGCGACAACCGAGCAGAATACATGCGCAACAAGACCAGGGGTGCTCCACGTGAGGGCGAACTACTGCTGCAAGGCATCGCATGGTGCGGAAGATGCGGTCACAAGATGTACGCTCGCTACAAGGGGGGAGCCGAGTACGTCTGCAATCACTTGCATTCGCATCAAGGGCTGCCGGCATGTCAATACATCCGTGCTCGCCGCGTCGACGCCGCCGTGGCGCAAGCGTTCCTCACAGCGCTGGCGCCGGCCGAGATCGACGCATTGTCGTGCGCTCGTCGCGCTCAGCAACAGGCGTACAAAGCAATGCAGAGCGGTGCCGAGCAGCAGCTCGAACGCCGGCGCTATGAAGCAGCGCTCGCCGAACGTCAGTTCAACCGCGTCGATCCTGACAACCGGCTTGTCGCCGCCGAACTCGAGTGCCGTTGGGAGGTGGCTCTGAAGGAGGTCCCAGTGGCAGAGGAGGCCCTGGCCCGTTTGAAGTCTCCCCAGGCTATCGCTCAGATCACCGTCGGCAACAAGGTGCTGAACGACAAAGTCGTCCGCCTCTCCGGCCGTCTGCCTGAGATCTGGACGGACCCGGGCACGACCGACGCGAAACGCAAGGCGCTGCTGCGCTGTCTTATTGACAAGGTGATCCTCGACCGCGGCGAGCACGACGTCGTCAGAATGAGGATCGTCTGGCGCGGCGGAGCCGTCACCGACATCGAGGTAAAGATGCGCGTCAACTCAGTAGCCGATCTTACCCAAGGCGCGGAGATGCGAGAACGCGTGCTTGAGCTCGCCCGCGCCAAGATGCACGACGACGAGATCGCTGCCAAGTTGACGAGCGAAGGACACCGGTCACCAAATTGCCCCGACAAGGTGCTGCCGATCACCGTTCAGCGCATTCGCTTGCACGCCGGCCTCAAGGGGCTTACCGAGCAACGTACACGATGGCGGCATTCAACCGACTTGCTCAGCGCACAGCAACTTGCAGGCGTATTGAACATTCCCGTGAACTGGCTCTACGTCCAGATCAGGCAAGGGCGCCTTTTGATCGATCGTCATCCTTCCGGCGCACATCTGTTCTCCAACACGTCGCGCGTGATTGAGGCTGTTCGAAAACTACGCAATCATGAACTCGATCAGCTCGATCTCAGAATCACTGAGCCTCACGAGGAGGGGCATCAACATGCGTAATCGAGCAGCATCGCGAGCTGCGTCGCACTGAGATGCACAACGCCGTCGCGGATCGGCGGCCAGGTGAAGCGTCCTTCGTGCAACCACTTCGTCACCAGCACCATACCGCTGCCGTCCCACGCCAGAAGCTTCACTCTGTCCATGCGCTTGCTGCGGAACACGAAGACGTCGCCGCAATACGGGTTTGCGCGCAGTGCTTCGCTCACCAGCGCCGACAGCGTGTGCACCGACTTGCGGAAATCGACCGGCTGGGCCGCCAGCACCACCTTGAGGTCGGACCGTAACGCAATCACCGTATGCCCCGAAGCGCCGCCAGCACCGTCGCAAGCGTCGCCAGCTCCACGCCTGGCTCGACGCGGATGCGCGCCCCATTCAACTCGATCTCGACCGCCCCGCAGGGCTTGGCCGGCGGCGCGACGATCTCCAAAGACGCCATCTGTGCCGGCGAAACACGCTCAGACTCGCCAGCTGTCCCGCCACTGCTCTCGGCATCAATTTGGATCGGCACGAAGTTCGGCGCCTTGCCGGCAACCGCCGCCGTAACCTGGCGTCGCCACACCGTGAGCAGCCCGCGGGAAACGCCATTGCGCCGCGCCACCTCGGAGATGTTTGCCTCCGCCTCAAAGCTCTCCGCCACGATCCGGGCCTTCTCCTCGCCCGTCCATCGTCGCCGCCGGCGCTCCCCGGTGATCAACTCGACGCGACGATAAGCGATGGCGAGGTGGGTGCCTCATGCCGGTTACGAAGGAGAAATTCTGCGGTTTTCTCAGGGTCGTCGATCTCGCCCACTCCCTCAAGGAAGTCCCAAGCGATTTGGAGCGAGTTTTCGACTAGTTGGGGTAATGGTTCGGTCATTTGAGTCGAACGCCGCGCAGACCTTGCCGTTCCACTGCTGCTTTATGCGCTCGACCAGACGATCATTATTTGACCGGGCCGGTGTTGTGCCGAAGCCGTGATCGGCATGGCGCGTTTACATCCGCGCCGTGGGCTGTGGACGCGCTACCCGCGCCTTTGAAAGGCGAGGACGGTGACAACGCCCAATAGCGCAGCCCAGACCCAAAGTGCTCAGCGATCATAATATCCGCCCCTCTCTTTACCATTTGGGAAGGCACAAAACGTGCCAAGGACGGTTAGCCGGCATCCAGGTTTTCATGACGGTCCAGCCGATGACGGTGCTAGCCTGTTTTATCCCCCGCCTCAGTAAAGGTCGGTGATCTTACCCTTGCCATCGCAGGCACTGCATTTGACCGGATAGATTTTGCGGCCTTGCTGTGCCGGCTTCTCGACCGGCGGGAAACCCGTTCCCTTGCAGACTGGGCAGATATGCTCTTTGATTTTTGGCTGCATCGTTAGACCTGCGGCCGGCCTCTCAAACAGAATAAAACCAGCGCCCCAGCGCTGGACGACAGGTCACAGCGCCGGGGATCGCTACTCCCAGGGCTGAAGGAAGCGACCGGGAGCTGGAAAGCCGACTCCCGCTGGATCCATTCGTTCCTACGAACAACGATCAGCGAGCTACCCCCTCAGAGGTAAGAAACGATTGCGCGCCTCCGCAGTATTCTACTCGTCAGGATTTTGCACTTTACATCCTGGGGCTAGAGCCAACGCTGCCGGTGTGTATTTTAAGCCGGCAGCGTTGAGCCCTAATCCCCTGAGCTGTTGTGTATGAGCATCCCGATAGATACCCGTGACTATGAGAAGATGTACGGGGTACAACCCATGGGAGACGCCGCTATTGGGCGTTCCGGATTGTGTGCAACACCAGCGTCCACGCGTTCCGTACAGCTACCCCGATGACATATACGGCTGCCTGCGAGGCCGTCAAGAGGCGGGCTGAGGCGCTTGGAGCGGCCAGCATTATCGTAGACGATAACTGACTCGCTTTCTGGGCCAGCGTGCGATTTGAGTTTTGCCTGCCGACGGTCAAGAAGACCGTCCCGGACGGGTCCCCGTGGTACTACGAGCTGAAATAGCAGGCACCACCATGACAGGACCAGGACCAGCCTATTCCGTCTCGTTGAAGACGAGACGATGATCAGGATGATGCTTGCAGAAATGCTCGAGGTGCTTGGTCACACCGTCGCCGCCGAGGCGGGCTATCTCGAACAGGCAATTGAACTGGCGAACCGCACCGAGTTCGATTTTGCCGTCTTGGACATAAATCTTGACGGAAGATTAAGTGCACCGGTGGCCGAGATCCTCAGATCGCGTAAGCTCCCCTTCATCGGTTCAACGTGCGGCTCCAGTCTCTCCGATTGGACTTGGTGCTGCTTGACGCCCGATTCCGGGCGGATCGACCGATCATTCTGAATTTGGGGGAGGGGTGGCTCAGCCACTTATCGCGGATTCTCCAGGTCGGCCAGTTGCGCGGCGGCTTCCTCCGAGAAGGCCTCTGAGACTTTTACCACATCGCCCACTCCTTGGTGTTCAAAGCCGTGGGCCTGCTCCACATCCCAGATCATGTCCGCCGCTCCCAATCGATGCCCGAACAAGGTTAGCTCGGCGGCGCCTGCGATTGCCGCCGACGGTCTGGTGAATTGGTCAAGGCCATCGAAAGGCACCGTGCCAGGACTTTGCGGTTTTCTGGAGTGTTCATCATCGTCGCGTGATTGCCTGGAATCGGTCTGGTATCAATGGCCGCTGCACTCAAAACCCTGTCCCAGCCTCTCATCGGCGAGCTCATCTCTGGAGCTATTGAGCTCTTGTCTAGTCGTGCGCGACAACTTACGGAAGAATCCGTCGCGTAAAACTGATGTACCTCAATTGGCAGCGACGGAGCCCGATATAGCTGCAGCGCCCTTTGAAACTGCTCAATTCTCTCGTACATCAAAGCATCATTGTGATCCGGAGGTATAGCTCCTATTTGATGAGCCTTCTCAAGTAGTTGAGTAATTGAACTGTGCCGTGCAAAGCGCTTTAATAGTTTAAAGTGCTCGTCCTCTAGGGGTTCAAGAGTTTCCAGCACCACTTCGCATACCATCTGGGTGCGCGTCATGCCGGCTGGCTTTGCGGGTAGCGCAACATCAATGAACGCCATAAATGAGACAGTTTCATTGAGGCTCAGTAAGTGCTCGGCTATGGCGTAAGCCAATATTCCGCCTGATGAGTATCCAGCAAATCGATATGGACCCCGGGACCGTATCTCCCTGATCGCCGGAATGACTTGCGAGGCTATCGCTTCAAGAGTTGGTGAACAAACTTCACTGAAAGAAGGCCACGGTAGACCATAGATTGGACAGTCCGCGTCCATTTCCTCCACCAAGTTGAGGATATAGGAACAATCTCCTAAGCCTGTGGGAACAAAGAACAGTGGCGGCTGCGATCCGGTTGCGCGAACACAAATCACTCCCGGACTACTGGGCTGTGGCTCCAAATGAACCTTCAATGCAAGTTCCTTCAGAACAGGAGCTTGGAAGAGATCGGCGGCGGTAAACTTGAACCCGGCATCGAGCGCTCGACTGAGAAGCCGCACCGCTAGCAGTGAGTGCCCGCCCAGTTCGAAGAAGTCGTCGTGGCGCCCGACCCGCTCAACACCCAGAAGCTCGGCCCAGATCTGTGCCAGCGTGATCTCGATCTCGCCTTGCGGCGGCTCATAGGCGCGATGCGCATACGCCTCATCGTCCGGCGCAGCCAGCGCCTTGCGGTCGAGCTTGCCGTTCACCGTCAGCGGCAGCGCCGCCAGCCGCACGAACGCCGATGGCACCATGTACTCCGGCAGGTGTGCACTTATGTGGGCGCGCAAGGCGCCGGCAAGCTCGCTTCCCTCCAGCCCGTTCGAAGCTGCTTCCGGCGCGCACACCACATAGGCGACAAGGCGCTGCTCGCCGCCGGGGCCCTCGTGCGCCACCACCACCGCCTCGCGCACGAACGGGTGCTCGCAAAGCCGCGCCGCGATCTCGCCCGGCTCGATCCGGAAGCCGCGGATCTTCACCTGGTCGTCGTTGCGGCCCAAAAACTCCAGATTGCCGTCCGGCAGATAGCGCGCCAGATCGCCGGTGCGGTACAGCCGGTCGCCGTCCACAAAGGGACTGGCGATGAACCGCTCCGCCGTCAGCTCGGGCCGGTTCAGATAACCGCGCGCCACCCCCGCCCCGCCAATGCAGAGCTCCCCCACCGCACCGAACGGCACCAGCCCGCCATGATCATCCAGCAGATACACGCGCGTGTTCGCAATCGGGCGGCCAATCCGGACAATGGCCCCATCAAACCCATCGGGGCAACTCCAGGTCGCCGCACAAACTGTTGCTTCGGTAGGTCCATAAGCATTGATAATGGATGCTGGAGCCAGACTCCGGATGAGTTCTGCCTTCGGCAGCTCTCCAGCAAGAATGAGAACTTGCGATCCCAAGCCTTCCAGCTTCTGGCTTCCCTGAAGCAAGGCTGGAGGCAGCGTCGCGTGCGTGATGGCTTCGCTTCGCAGATAATCCGATAGCTTGTTACTCGCTTGACGGAGCTCATCCGCAGGCAAATGCAATGCGGCTCCCGAACCAAACGCCATAACAAGCTCCGAGGCGCTTGCATCAAAACCGAAGGAGGCGAACTGCACCACGCGGCTGTTGCAACAAACGCCAAAAAGCCCGATCTGAGCCAAGCTGAGATTGACCAAGCCGCGATGCTCGACCATGACCCCCTTGGGGGTGCCTGTTGATCCGGAGGTGTAGATCACATAGGCGAGATGGCGCGAGGTCAGGCCAAGCGCACGCGGGTCCGGATCCGACGCCGGCAGATTTGCCCATTCCGGCATCGTCGCCAGATCCACCACCGTCAGATCGCGTAGCGCATCGTCGCCCAGCGCCGATCGCCCCGCTGCATCGGCCAGCAGCACTCGCGGCGCCGCATCCTCAAGCACCTGGTGCAGCCGCGCCGACGGATAGGCCGGATCCAGCGGCAGATAGGCGCCCCCCGCCTTGAGGATCGCCAAAAGCCCGACCACCATCGCCACGCTGCGCGCAACGCAGATCGCCACCGGCTGGTCCGGCCTGACCCCGAGGGCGATCAGATGATGCGCCAGCTGGTTGGCGTGCGCATTGAGCTCGCCATAGCTCAGGCGCTCGTCCCCGCAGACCACCGCCACCGCGTCCGGCGCCTGGCGCACCTGCGCCTCAAACAGCTCATGGATGCACTGCTGCTCAGGATACGTCACCGCCGTCCGGTTCAGCTCCTCCAGCAGATAGGCGCGCTCGTCAGGCGGCAGCAGCTCAATCCGCCCGACCGCTTGCTGCGCATCGGCAACCATCGCCCGCAGCAGCGCCAGCAGATAGTCCCGCTGCCGCTCGATGGTCGCGCGATCAAACAGCGCCGTGGCATAGCCCAGCGTCCCGGCGATCACCTCACCCTGCTCACCAAGGCTCAGCTCCAGATCGAACTTGACCTGATCGAAGCCGTCTGCCGCCGCCTCCACACGCAGCCCAGGAAGGTCGAACGTCCCAGCGGCGTTGTTCTGCCAGGCCAGCATCACCTGGAACAACGGCGTGTGATCAAGAGCCCGGGGCGGCTGCACGATCTCCACCACCTGCTCGAACGGCAGGTCCTGATGCTCCTGCGCAGCCAGTACCGTGCGCCGCGTCCGCTCCAACAGCTCCGACACGCTCGGCTCGCCCGACAGGTCCAGCCGCAGCGCCAGCGTGTTGACGAAGAAGCCGATCAGCTCTTCGATCTCGCGGTGCCCGCGATTGGCGCTCGGCACGCCAATCACAAGATCGTCCTGTCCCGACAGACGCGACAGCACCGCAGCCCACCCCGCCAGCACCGTCATGAACAACGTCGCGCCTTGCTGCAGGCCCAGCCGCTTCAGCTCCCGCGTCAGCTCCGCATCAATGACGATCGGGACCGTCGCCCCCGCAAACGACTGCTGCGCCGGCCGCGGCCGGTCCGTCGGCAGCGCCAGACGGGCCGGCGCGCCGGACAGATTGCTGCGCCAATACTGCGCCTGGCTCTGCAGCCGCGCGCCCGACAGCCACTGTCGTTGCCAGGCGGCATAGTCCGGATACTGGATTGCAAGCGGCGGCAGCGGATCGCCTTCTCCGGCCACGAACGCCCGGTACAGCTGACTGAGTTCACGCGCCAAAACGCCCAGCGACCAGCCATCCGAGACAATGTGATGCTGCGTCAGCAGCAAGACGTGCTCCTCATCCGAGATCCGGATCAGCCGGCCGCGGATCAACGGGCCGCGCGCCAGGTCGAACGGCGTGCGCGCTTCCTCCTGGCACAGCTCCGACAGCGCGGCATCCGCATCCAGCCTCCCCCGCAGATCGTGCTCCACAACCGGCAGCCCCGCCTCCTCCGGCAGCAGCTCCACCCAGGGCTTGCCCTCCGGCGCGACAAACACGCTGCGCAGCGCCTCATGGCGCGCCAACACACGGTCCAGGCTAAGCTGCCAGGCGCTGCGGTCGAGCCCACCCTTGAGCCGCCACCCGAGTGGAATGTGATAGTTCGTGCTGCTCTGATCCAGCTGCGCCAAAAACCACAGCCGCTGCTGCGCAAACGACAGCACAAGCGGCGCTTCACGCGACACCGGCGCAATGGCTGGCAGGTCTTGCGCGCCGGAGCGGCTCAACTCATCCATGATACTCGCGGCCAGATCGGCCAGCACCGGTTTGGCAAACAGCGTGGTCAGCGGCAGTGTGAAGCCAATGGCCTGCGAGACCCGGCTCAACAGCTGCACCGCCAGCAGCGAGTGCCCGCCGAGCGCAAAGAAGTGGTCGTGGCGTCCGACCCGCTCAACACCCAGAAGCTCGGCCCAGATCTGTGCCAGCGTGATCTCGATCTCGCCTTGCGGCGGCTCATAGGCGCGATGCGCATACGCCTCATCGTCCGGCGCAGCCAGCGCCTTGCGGTCCAGCTTGCCGTTCACCGTCAGCGGCAGCGCCGCCAGCCGCACGAACGCCGATGGCACCATGTACTCCGGCAGGTGTGCACTTATGTGGGCGCGCAAGGCGCCGGCAAGCTCGCTTCCCTCCAGCCCGTTCGAAGCTGCTTCCGGCGCGCACACCACATAGGCGACAAGACGCTGCTCGCCGCCGGGGCCCTCGTGCGCCACCACCACCGCCTCGCGCACGAACGGGTGCTCGCAAAGCCGCGCCGCGATCTCGCCCGGCTCGATCCGGAAGCCGCGGATCTTCACCTGGTCGTCGTTGCGGCCCAAAAACTCCAGATTGCCGTCCGGCAGATAGCGCGCCAGATCGCCGGTGCGGTACAGCCGGTCGCCGTCCACAAAGGGACTGGCGATGAACCGCTCCGCCGTCAGCTCGGGCCGGTTCAGGTAGCCCCGCGCCACCCCCGCCCCGCCGATGCAGAGCTCCCCCACCGCACCGAACGGAACCGGCGCACCATGATCATCCAGCAGATACACGCGCGTGTTCGCAATCGGATGGCCGATCGGGACAATAGCGCCATCAAACTCATCCGGACAACTCCACGCTGTCACGTCGATCGCAGCTTCCGTCGGACCGTAGAGATTGTGCAGGCCCGTCCAAGGCAAGAGGCGCCGAACCCTATGCACACTGGCGGCAGGGAGCACCTCGCCGCTGCATAAAACTCGTCGCAGCGACGTGCAGCGGTCAACACTCTTCGCATCCATAAAACTGACCAGCATGGATGGCACGAAGTGAACCGTCGTGATGCGCTGGCTGATGATCAAGTCGACCAATGCAGCGGGATCTCCTTGCGTACCCGGAGGCGCCAGCACCAGGGTCGCCCCTTCAAACAAGGTCCAGAAGAACTCCCAGGCCGAGACATCGAAGCCAAATGGCGTCTTCTGCAACACGACATCAGTTGCCTTGAGACCATAGGCGTTTTGCATCCAAATCAAGCGATTGACGATAGCCCGATGCTCATTCTGTGCCCCCTTGGGCGTGCCTGTGGATCCGGAGGTGTAGATCACATAGGCGAGATGGCGCGAGGTCAGGCCAAGCGCACGCGGGTCCGGATCCGACGCCGGCAGATTTGCCCATTCCGGCATCGTCGCCAGATCCACCACCGTCAGATCGCGTAGCGCATCGTCGCCCAGCGCCGATCGCCCCGCTGCATCGGCCAGCAGCACTCGCGGCGCCGCATCGTCGAGAACCTGGTGCAGCCGCGCCGGCGGATAGGCCGGGTCCAGCGGCAGATAGGCGCCCCCCGCCTTGAGGATCGCCAAAAGCCCGACCACCATCGCCACGCTGCGCGCAACGCAGATCGCCACCGGCTGGTCCGGCCTGACCCCGAGCCCGATCAGATGATGCGCCAGGCGGTTGGCCCGCGCATTGAGCTCGCGATAGCTTAGCCGCTCCTCCTCATGGACCACCGCCACCGCGTCCGGCGCACGGCGAACCTGTGCCTCGAACAGCTCGTGGATGCACACGTCCGACGGATAGGCCGCCGCCGTCCGGTTCAGCTCCTCCAGCAGATAGGCGCGCTCGGCGGCTGGCAGGATGTCCAGCTCGCGCACCGGCGTGCTCGGCGCCCGCTCCAGCGCCTCCGACAGCTGCTCGAGCGCCCGCTGCATGTAGCCGCAGATCCGATCCGCAGAGATAGGCTCCGCCACCTGCACCGTCAGACCGAGCGCCTCGCCAAAATCCTCCACCGACAAGGTCAGCGGATAATTGGTGCGCTCCTCCTCGCCCAGCCATTCCACGCCCACCAGACTGTCATCGGTTGCGGTGGCGACCGCCGCGGTGTTGTGGCGGTAGTTCAACAGCGAACTGAACAGCGGCGCCGGCGCCGCAACGCCGCTGCAGCGCTGCGCCAGCGCCAGCGAGGCATGCTCGTGCGCCAAAAGCTCGACCAGCCGGGCATGCGTGGTTCGCACGCTCGCCTCGACCGCGGTCCCATCAAGATCAAGCCGCAGCGGCAGGGTATTGATGAACAGCCCCATCGCGCGGTCGCCACCCGCACCCCCATGCATGCGGCCGAACAGCACCGTGCCGAACACCACCTGCTCGCGCCCGCTGCTGCGCGCCACCACCTGACCCCAGGCCAGATGGCACAGGCTCGCCAGGCTCACCCCCAGCCGTCGCGCCTGGCTGCGCAGCCGCGCGTTCAGCTGCTGCGGCAGCATCCGCTGCGCCTCTCGAACCCCGCTGCCGTCGCCGCGCACCTCGCGCAAGCCGAACGGCGTGCTCGGCTCGTCGATGTCTGCCAGCCCCCCCCGGAAGAACGCTTCATGCGCCTTTGCATCAACGCCCAGGCGCGCCTGCGCCACCAGATTTAGATTGCGGAACGGCTGTGGCGCGCTCAGCTCATGCGCCCGGCCCTCCAGCACAGCCTGGACCTCGGCACGCATCACCTCCAGTGTCGTGTGATCCCCGATCAGATGATGCTGCAGCTCCAACAGCAGCCAGCGCGCGCTGCCGGGCTCGCGCGCGATCACAAACCGCAACAACGGCGCTCGGCCAAGATCGATGCGGTGCTGGCGCGGATCAAACCGATCCTTAAGCTGCGCGGCGCCAGGACCAGCAGACCCGTCCAGCTCGACCTCGCTCACCTCCAGCGGCGCGTTCCGCCACACCACCTGGGCCGGGCGCGACAGCCCCTCCCAGACGAACGAGGTGCGCAGAATGTCGTGCCGGTCCACCACCCGCTGGACCGCAGCAAGATAACGGTCCAACACGCCACGGTCGGCAAACGCCATCTGCGATACCAGCAGGTACGGATCGCCCTTTGTCGCCAACAGATGATGGAACAGGATGCCGTCCTGCAGCGGCGACAAGCCATAAATGTCCTGGATGTTGCCGACCCCGCCGGGCACTGTGGCGATGATCCGGTCGATCTCGCCCTGCGCCAGCTCAATGAGCGGCAACATCTCTGGCGTGATCGCCGTACTCTGTTCGGTGATCCGATTGGCCGGGACCGCCACCTCCTGATGACTGCCCAGGCTTGCGGCCTGATCGGCCAGCACCGGCCTGGCGAACAGCGTGCGCACCTCAACCCCCAGCGACCGCCGCCGCAAACGCTCGATCAGTTGCACCGCCAGCAGCGAGTGCCCGCCGAGCGCAAAGAAGTGGTCGTGGCGTCCGACCCGCTCAACACCCAGAAGCTCGGCCCAGATCTGTGCCAGCGTGATCTCGATCTCGCCTTGCGGCGGCTCATAGGCGCGATGCGCATACGCCTCATCGTCCGGCGCAGCCAGCGCCTTGCGGTCGAGCTTGCCGTTCACCGTCAGCGGCAGCGCCGCCAGCCGCACGAACGCCGATGGCACCATGTACTCCGGCAGGTGTGCACTTATGTGGGCGCGCAAGGCGCCGGCAAGCTCGCTTCCCTCCAGCCCGTTCGAAGCTGCTTCCGGTGCGCACACCACATAGGCGACAAGACGCTGCTCGCCGCCGGGGCCCTCGTGCGCCACCACCACCGCCTCGCGCACGAACGGGTGCTCGCAAAGCCGCGCCGCGATCTCGCCCGGCTCGATCCGGAAGCCGCGGATCTTCACCTGGTCGTCGTTGCGGCCCAAAAACTCCAGATTGCCGTCCGGCAGATAGCGCGCCAGATCGCCGGTGCGGTACAGCCGGTCGCCGTCCACAAAGGGACTGGCGATGAACCGCTCCGCCGTCAGCTCGGGCCGGTTCAGGTAGCCGCGCGCCACCCCCGCCCCGCCAATGCAGAACTCCCCCACCGCACCGAACGGAACCGGCCCGCCGTGATCATCCAGCAGATACGCGCGCGTGTTCGCAATCGGACGG
Organism: Bradyrhizobium sp. B120; assembly: GCF_049075665.1. Taxonomy (NCBI): domain Bacteria; kingdom Pseudomonadati; phylum Pseudomonadota; class Alphaproteobacteria; order Hyphomicrobiales; family Nitrobacteraceae; genus Bradyrhizobium; species Bradyrhizobium sp. B120. Next base: position 6,317,144 of record NZ_CP185242.1, read on the forward strand.
CCAATCGTCTCAACGACAACGTCCCCCCTTCGCACGCAGATCCAGGTTGAGTACGTGGTGGTTTCAGAAGGCGCGTACAGATTACAAATCTTCTGGACCCGGCTGCTCGCGAAGATCTTCTCGATCAGTTCCGCCGTCAGCCACTCGCCCGCCAAATTGACGACGCTGGCCGAAGCCGGCACTGCTTTCCTGTCGACCAGAGCGGCAATCGCCGAGGGCACTGTGTTGATCAAAGAGATATCCAAAGACCTCTCGGCCAGCGCCAGCGCATTCTCGACAAGGTAAAGCGTGCTTCCTTGCGAAAGCGGAACGAAGCACTCATAGACGGACAGATCAAAACTGATCGAGGTGGCAAACAGCGTGCGGCTGATCTCTGATGCCGTAAACACGTCGCTGCTCCAATGCAGCAGGTTCACCGTGCTCGCATGCTCAATCATGACGCCCTTGGGCGCTCCGGTGGATCCGGAGGTGTAGATCACATAGGCGAGATGGCGCGAGGTCAGCCCAAGCGCACGCGGGTCCGGATCCGACGCCGGCAGATTTGCCCATTCCGGCATCGTCGCCAGATCCACCACCGTCAGATCGCGTAGCGCATCGTCGCCCAGCGCCGATCGCCCGGCCGCATCGGCCAGCAACAGGTGGGGCGCCGCATCCTCAAGCACCTGGTGCAGCCGCGCCGACGGATAGGCCGGATCCAGCGGCAGATAGGCGCCCCCCGCCTTGAGGATCGCCAAAAGCCCGACCACCATCGCCACGCTGCGCGCAACGCAGATCGCCACCGGCTGGTCCGGCCTGACCCCGAGCCCGATCAGATGATGCGCCAGGCGGTTGGCCCGCGCATTGAGCTCGCGATAGCTTAGCCGCTCCTCCTCATGGACCACCGCCACCGCGTCCGGCGCTTTTTGCACCTGCGCCTCAAACAGCTCATGGATGCACTGCTGCTCAGGATACGTCACCGCCGTCCGGTTCAGTTCCGCCAGCAGATAGGCGCGCTCGGCGGCTGGCAAGATGTCCAGCTCGCGCACCGGCGTGCTCGGCGCCCGCTCCAGCGCCTCCGACAGCTGCTCGAGCGCCCGCTGCATGTAGCCGCAGACCCGATCCGCCGAGATAGGCTCCGCCACCTGCGCCGTCAGCCCCAGCGCCTCGCCAAAATCCTCCACCGACAAGGTCAGCGGATAATTGGTGCGCTCCTCCTCGCCCAGCCATTCCACGCCCACCAGACTGTGATCGGTTGCGGTGGCGACCGCCGCGGTGTTGTGGCGGTAGTTCAACAGCGAACTGAACAGCGGCGCCGGCGCCGCAACGCCGCTGCAGCGCTGCGCCAGCGCCAGCGAGGCATGCTCGTGCGCCAAAAGCTCGACCAGCCGGGCATGCGTGGTTCGCACGCTCGCCTCGACCGCGGTCCCATCAAGATCAAGCCGCAGCGGCAGGGTATTGATGAACAGCCCCATCGCGCGGTCGCCACCCGCACCCCCATGCATGCGGCCGAACAGCACCGTGCCGAACACCACCTGCTCGCGCCCGCTGCTGCGCGCCACCACCTGACCCCAGGCCAGATGGCACAGGCTCGCCAGGCTCACCCCCAGCCGTCGCGCCTGGCTGCGCAGCCGCGCGTTCAGCTGCTGCGGCAGCATCCGCTGCGCCTCTCGAACCCCGCTGCCGTCGCCGCGCACCTCGCGCAAGCCGAACGGCGTGCTCGGCTCGTCGATATCGGCGAGCAGCTCCCGGAAGAACGCTTCATCCGCCTTGGCATCACCGCCGAGATGCGCCTGTGCCACCAGATTGCGGAACGGCTGCGGCGCCGTCAGCTCATGCGCCCGGCCCTCCAGCACAGCCTGGACCTCGGCACGCATCACCTCCAGTGTCGTGTGATCCCCGATCAGATGATGCTGCAGCTCCAACAGCAGCCAGCGCGCGCTGCCGGGCTCGCGCGCGATCACAAACCGCAACAACGGCGCTCGGCCAAGATCGATGCGGTGCTGGCGCGGATCAAACCGATCCTTAAGCTGCGCGGCGCCAGGACCAGCAGACCCGTCCAGCTCGACCTCGCTCACCTCCAGCGGCGCGTTCCGCCACACCACCTGGGCCGGGCGCGACAGGCCCTCCCAGACGAACGAGGTGCGCAGAATGTCGTGCCGGTCCACCACCCGCTGGACCGCAGCAAGATAACGGTCCAACACGCCACGGTCGGCAAACGCCATCTGCGATACCAGCAGGTACGGATCGCCCTTTGTCGCCAACAGATGATGGAACAGGATGCCGTCCTGCAGCGGCGACAAGCCATAAATGTCCTGGATGTTGCCGACCCCGCCGGGCACTGTGGCGATGATCCGGTCGATCTCGCCCTGCGCCAGCTCAATGAGCGGCAACATCTCTGGCGTGATCGCCGTACTCTGTTCGGTGATCCGATTGGCCGGGACCGCCACCTCCTGATAACTGCCCAGGCTTGCGGCCTGATCGGCCAGCACCGGCCTGGCGAACAGCGTGCGCACCTCAACCCCCAGCGACCGCCGCCGCAAACGCTCGATCAGTTGCACCGCCAGCAGCGAGTGCCCGCCGAGCGCAAAGAAGTGGTCGTGGCGTCCGACCCGCTCAACACCCAGAAGCTCGGCCCAGATCTGTGCCAGCGTGATCTCGATCTCGCCTTGCGGCGGCTCATAGGCGCGATGCGCATACGCCTCATCGTCCGGCGCAGCCAGCGCCTTGCGGTCGAGCTTGCCGTTCACCGTCAGCGGCAGCGCCGCCAGCCGCACGAACGCCGATGGCACCATGTACTCCGGCAGGTGTGCACTTATGTGGGCGCGCAAGGCGCCGGCAAGCTCGCTTCCCTCCAGCCCGTTCGAAGCTGCTTCCGGTGCGCACACCACATAGGCGACAAGACGCTGCTCGCCGCCGGGGCCCTCGTGCGCCACCACCACCGCCTCGCGCACGAACGGGTGCTCGCAAAGCCGCGCCGCGATCTCGCCCGGCTCGATCCGGAAGCCGCGGATCTTCACCTGGTCGTCGTTGCGGCCCAAAAACTCCAGATTGCCGTCCGGCAGATAGCGCGCCAGATCGCCGGTGCGGTACAGCCGGTCGCCGTCCACAAAGGGACTGGCGATGAACCGCTCCGCCGTCAGCTCGGGCCGGTTCAGGTAGCCGCGCGCCACCCCCGCCCCGCCAATGCAGAGCTCCCCCACCGCACCGAACGGAACCGGCGCACCATGACCGTCAAGCAGATAGACCACCGAATTCCGGATTGGTCGTCCCAGTGGCACCCGTTGCTGGCCATCGAAGCCAGCAGGCACCGGGTAGCAGAGACTGAAGGTGGTGTTCTCGGTCGGGCCGTAGCCATTTGAGATTCGCAGCGTCGGATGTCGCTTCTGACATGCTCTGATGGAACTGGCTGAGACCTCTTCGCCCCCGACCAGCAGTTGCTGCAGCCCACTGGTGCTCCGCCCCTCCCCGACATAGACGTCGAACAACCGCGCAGTCATCCAAGCGATAGTGATGCCTTGGTCTTGGATGATCCGGGCCAGCGTTGCCGTCGAGAGATAGCGTTCAGGATAGAGCACAACACTGGCGCCGTTCGCCAAGGCTCCCCAGACTTCGAACGTGGTCGCATCGAATGTCGGCGAGGAAGCGTTGAGAAAAACGTCCTGCGGCGAGATCTCGACGAAATCGTTCTCCGCCACCAGACGCACCACTCCGCGATGCTCGACCATGACCCCCTTGGGGGTGCCTGTTGATCCCGAGGTGTAGATCACATAGGCGAGATGGCGTGAGGTGAGGCCAAGCGCACGCGGGTCCGGATCCGACGCCGGCAGATTTGCCCATTCCGGCATCGTCGCCAGATCCACCACCGTCAGATCGCGTAGCGCATCGTCGCCCAGCGCCGATCGCCCCGCTGCATCGGCCAGCAGCACTCGCGGCGCCGCATCGTCGAGAACCTGCCGCAGCCGCGCCGGCGGATAGGCCGGGTCCAGCGGCAGGTACGCCCCGCCCGCCTTGAGGATCGCCAAAAGCCCGACCACCATCGCCACGCTGCGCGCAACGCAGATCGCCACCGGCTGGTCCGGCCTGACCCCGAGCCCGATCAGATGATGCGCCAGGCGGTTGGCCCGCGCATTGAGCTCGCGATAGCTTAGCCGCTCCTCCTCATGGACCACCGCCACCGCGTCCGGCGCACGGCGAACCTGTGCCTCGAACAGCTCGTGGATGCACACGTCCGACGGATAGGCCGCCGCCGTCCGGTTCAGCTCCTCCAGCAGATAGGCGCGCTCGGCGGATGACAAGAGTTCAATCTGCCCCACCGGCTGCCGCGGATCTGCCTTCACAGCACATAGCAAATTTTGCAAATGCTGGGTCATACGGTCGATATGCTTGGGCTCCAAGCGACTTGCATCAAAGTGCCATCGAAAGCTCCCATCTAGAGCGCAAACCTCAAATGTTAACGCCTCCCCGGGCAGGGCTGCCTCAGAAGTCGGGCTCAAAGCTAGGTCACCAGTGGCAGACTCGCCACTTACAGTAAGCATAACGCCAACCGGCCAGGGGCGGCGCAATCGTAACGCCTCCATACCGAGCAACGTTGGGCAGCGCGCGATAAGATCTCGCGCGAAGCTATCCTGCTCCTTCAGCTGAGCGAATTCGGCCGCCACCACCGTGCGCGCCTCTGCAAAATCATTGTCGAGATCGATGGTAATTGCCATCGGCACAACAGAAGCGACAAGCACCTCGAGCGCTTTCAAGCCCGCTCGCGATCCACTCGGCGCGGGAGTCCATCCCAATTGAAGCTCTAATTCTCCCGTGATGCGGGCTAGGTAGATCAGCCAAGCCGTTAGCAAGAATTCCGTGCGATTACTGGGAGACAGCTCAGCCAAAGCACCTGGAATTCGCCATGAACTCAACTGCCATTGAGGTGCAGCCAAAGCTACTGAAGACGACAAAAAGAAAAGCTGGGATGTTTTGAACTGTTCAAGCCGCCGTCGCCAAAAACTCTCACGAGGCGCCAACATTTCATGCGCAACCGTTATGCTCCGCGCCTCGTCATCGCTCAGAATCGGGAGGCGGTCGCCTACATGGGAATCAGAACGCCTCGCGAGTGCCCGCGCATCCAGAGCCCTACCATCCAAGCTGCTAAGCCAAACATCAACATCCTCTGTCCCTGTCGCCACACGCCAGTGGCTGGGGTGGATCTCAACTAGAGACCCCGCAGCAAAGTCCGAGCGCTGAGCCGTCACCTCCAAGCGCCTGACGACGACAACGTCATCGCCTACGAGAGCCTTGGACAACCCCAATGGATTGGTATGATACGGGCCAAAGTTTAAGGCGCGCATCATCGCTTCCAGATCTTGTGCGGATCGATCCCATCGCAGACAGCCCGCAGCATCTGGGCGTCGACCTTTCGGGAAAAAGCTTCGGTCCGCTAGCGCTTGCGGACGAGCACTAAGCTCTCCATTTGTTAAGCCAGTTAGAAGCTCGCGGAAGCCATCGATAGCAGCCTCATAACATTTGAGATTCAGCGTCAGCGCAGTATCGCTCGTCGCAATCAACACTTGGCGTTGGACGACCAGCTCACCAGTATCAACACCGTGATCGTTACGATGCCACGTGATGCCATGTTCGGTCTCTCGGGCAAGAAGCGCCCAAGACGTCGCATGAGTTCCGGCATATCGCGGCAAAGGACCGTCGTGGTAATTGAAAGCGCCTCTACGTGCTTTCCCAAACACATCTGCTGGCAATATGAACGGATTGGCAACGGAAAATATCCACTCGACTGGCTCGGCGTTGAGCAGCGCAGATAGCTCTTCAATGCTCGTCACACACAAGATATCGGCGAGAGCGGCCCAATCGCGGAATATGGCGTCGGCACACAGCGCCGCCCGGATCACGTGGCCCATCTCCATCACTAGCTGAGCACATCTAATAGCTAGCGTACCACCACCAACAAGGATGCAAGAGCCAACCGGTGTAGCAAGTTTCATCTGAACTCTTAGACAGGGACTACGATGAAGGCCGTAACGGATCACCCCGCATTTCAAGCAATCGACATGCCAATGACGTACTGCGAGCGTTTCCTGAAGAGACAACGCGCGCCTCGCTCGGAATGCCGCCGTCGGACTTGGGACATCGACGTCCTAAACCAGACACAGCTCAGCGCAACAATACGGACGTCATTGGCGACGATCACCGCATGGGCGTCCGCAAAGTCGTCGGAAGCTCTACAACAGACGCCGTCATCACCGCGCGTACAGCAGAATCTCCTTGGCGCTCACGTTAAGTAACGGACGCGCCAATGACCTTCTGCGAGCTCATTCTGAAGAAAACAATTCGCTTCTCGCCGGGCTGCCAGAATTTTGCCGTCATGCCGTCGGGCTTGGGACATTAACGCCTTGAACCGAACAGACCTCAACACAACAGCACGCGCCGTCAACAGCGACGACCACTCAAGATCGGGCGCCCGCGCCTTGCCCGAATTGCCTTTGCGAGCCAAAATGCTCGCCGCTGCTTTCTCCAGTTGGTCTGCTCGTCGAGTGAGAGAGGGTCCTGCGACAGGGATTCCGCTCGATGTTGCAAAGTTCGCCACGCATCGCGTTTTCGCAGACTGGCCGGGGCTCGGCACTAAGTAGCGTTTTCGCTTAATGCCCGCTGACGTCTGTGGCACGGCCCTTGCTCGTGAGGCGACGAAAGCGACGAAGAACGGGTCCACGGCGAATGTCGCAACCACAACTGACTCCTGATCTCTCACATCGGCGCATGCTGTTGACCCTTGGGTGCAGCGGCTTGGATGTGACTTGCGTGATCGAGGCACTCAGTCAAGACTGTGTCATTTTGATTCGTGATGTCTCACCGAGCGAGGCGGACGGCCTTGTACATCAAATTGCCGGTGAACTGGGATTGCAAAAAAAGCTAGAGCTGGAGGCCGGCTTTTCCGATTTTCTTGGTCACCGACGGCGGATCAACAAATACTTCATGAGCGTTAATTCCCGGGATGATTATCAGTTTGTCACCCCGCATTCCGAAGGAGATAGAATATCTAATATGCAGTTGTCGTGCTTTTATTGTTTCGAGAATAGTAAAGACGGAGGAGAAACAATCCTATTGAACATCGACGACACAAGTGAGGCATGGGGACTTTTACGAGAAAAAACGACAAAAATATTACCTGGATCAAAACCATTGTCTCGGGGCATGATCACTCGTGCAAAAGCACTTTATCGTCTGAGCTCGCCGGATGACTATTTGGTACCAGATGACCAAATAGTAGCCGAGGTGAAATCCGAGATCCCGGGCCTTTTGCTGGCGATTGTTATGGCAAGGCCGAAAAGAAGCTTTTCCCTTCTCCTAGGGCGCGATGTGAATGTCCTTTGGGATAACATTGGTAGTGTTGACCAAAGCTGTCTTCACTTTTTCGTTCGGATGTTGCGGGAGCGCGAACTTCTCAAGTTCCCACCGGACGGTTTTGAGTTGCACCAACTGGACCCCGTTAATGCAGGACGGAGCTGGTGTTCAGGCGCCGATTACGAGAAACTTTTTTGTGACGAGATTATTCTCAAGCTAAAACCAGGGGACCTTGTTATTCTGAACAACCTAACTTGGGCGCATGCGGTGAACAATTGGACATCGGCACCGGGCACTCGAAGGATAGCCGTGGCATTGGCCTAGCGCAGTCCCCACTTTTCCTGAAAGTTGAGTCATGCTTTGTTCGCCGTCAGGGCCTGTGAGACAAACTGAGGGATTTTGCGGAGGGAGGATTTCTGGTTCACGTAGCCACCAGGAGCGAAGATGAAGCGGAAATCCGGACCGGGCTAAGGCACCGGCAGAACAAGTTGTAAAGGACATTAGGCGACAAACCCGCCGGCATTATTCGGCGGAAGAGAAGATCCGCATTGTGCTGGAAGGATTGCGCGGCGAGGAAAATATCTCCGAGCTCTGTCGCCGCGAGGGCATTGCCGCCTCGATGTATTACGGCTGGCCCAAGGAGTTCCTCGAGGCCGGCAAGCGCCGCCTGGCGGGCGACACGGCACGAGCTGCGACCTCCGGCGAGGTGAAGGATCTCCGCCGGGAGACTGCTGCCCTGAAGGAGGCCGTAGCCGATCTGACCCTGGAGAACCGTCTGCTCATAAAGAGCATGAACGGAGATGGGGAGGACGAGGCATGAGGTATCCCGCCCCTGAGAAGGCCGAGATCATCCAGCTGGTCGAGCAATCGCATCTTCCGGCCAAGCGCACGCTGGACAAGCTCGGTATCCCGCGCGCCACATTCTATCGCTGGTATGATCGCTACCGCGAGGGAGGCGTTGAAGCGCTGGCCAATCACCGGTCTCGACCAGACCGGGTCTGGAATCGCATCCCCGACGATGTGCGGGGTCAGATCATCGACCTGGCGTTGGAGTTGCCTGAGCTGTCGCCACGCGAGCTGGCCGTGCGGTTCACCGACGAACGAAAGTACTTTGTATCCGAGGCGTCGGTCTACCGGCTGCTGAAGGCGCATGACCTCATCACCAGCCCGGCCTATGTGGCGATCAAGGCCGCGAACGAGTTCAAGGACAAGAAGACGGCCGTCAATCAGCTCTGGCAGACCGACTTCACCTACCTCAAGATCACCGGATGGGGGTGGTACTATCTCTCGACCGTGCATGACGACTTCTCGCGCTACATCGTGGCCTGGAGGCTTGGTCCCACCATGTGCGCTTCCGACGTCACAGCCACCCTCGACCAGGCACTCGCTGTATCCGGCCTTGACCACATCGCCGTCGCGCACCGGCCAAGGCTTCTCAGCGACAATGGCTCGAGTTACGTGGCGGACGATCTGGCCAAGTGGCTCGACCAGAAGGGCATGCAGCATGTACGCGGCGCTCCGTACCATCCCCAGACCCAGGGAAAGATCGAGCGCTGGCATCAGACGCTGAAGAACCGCATCCTGCTCGACAACTACTACCTGCCCGGTGATCTCGAACGTCAGGTACGGGCCTTCGTCGAACACTACAATCACGTCCGTTATCATGAGAGCATCGACAACCTCACACCAGCCGATGTCTACTTCGGCAGGGCCGAGGCGATCCTCGCAGAACGAAAACGCATCAAGCGCGACACCATCGCAAACCGCCGCTTGCAGCATCAACTGCAGGCTGCTTAAACTCTAGCCTGATGAGCCAGAGCCTCTCTTCTCAGAACGCCTGCGACCTGCTCCAGGGCCCGGTGCTCGCCGAGCATCTGGAGTTCTGGAAGCGCTATCTGAAGGATGCGCCGAGAACACTGGAGCTGCCCACCGACCGTCCACGTCTGCCGATCGCCAACCATCGCGGCGGATGCGTGAGCTTCGAACTGGGCGCCCAGCTCAGCATGCGCCTCCGGCAGTTCAGCCAACACGCGCAGGTGACTCTGTTGATGACCAGGGCTGCGGCCTTCAACGTGCTGCTCCATCGCTACAGCGGGCAGGATGATGTCTGTGTCGGATATTTCGTGGGTAATCGCAATCGCGTCGAGACCGAAGGACTGATCGGCGCCTTCGTCAACACTTTGGTGCTACGCGCCCCTCTGCTCCGTGACCAAACCTTCGCAACGCATCTAGCGCGGGTCCGTGATTCACTGCTTGAAGCGGATGCGCATCAGGACTTGCCGTTCGAAAAGCTGGTCGAGGAGTTGAGCCCCGAGCGCGATCCGTCCCGACACCCGCTCCAGGTCACTTTCAGCTACAGCACAACCCACGACTCGCGATCGAAGACGGCAACGATGCTCCCGGGCCTGGGTGAGAAGAAAATCGCATTCCCCGGGCTTGCGATCAGCCTGGTCGAACCGGAGTACAATACTGCCAAATTTGATCTCTCTCTCTTCATCTCGGAGACCGAGGCAATGCTGGCGGGAGACCTCGAATATGCGAGCGATTCATTTTGACCGGGAGACGATCACGCGTTTTGTGGGTCACTTCCGGACGCTGCTGGAAGGAATTGTCGCGGATCCGCAAGCGCGGGTGGGTGAGCTTCCGCTGCTGACCGAAGCGGAGCGGCACCGGCAACTGGTGGCGTGGAACGCAACCTCGGCGGCAGTGCCGGATGAGCTATGTCTTCACGAACTGTTCGAGCGGCAGGCAGGCCGGACGCCCGAGGCCGCGGCGGTGGTTCACGGCAACGGCCGGCTGACATATCGCGAGCTGGATACGCGCGCCAATCAGCTTGCGCACCACCTGCGGGGCCTCGGAGTCGGGCCGGACGTGCTGGTGGGAATCTGCATCGAGCGCTCGCTCGAGATGGTGGTGGGATTGCTGGCGGTGCTCAAGGCCGGCGGCGCCTATTTGCCGCTCGACCCGGACTATCCGCCCGCGCGTCTGTCATACATGCCGTCCGACAGTCACGCCCCCGTGCTGCTGACACAGGCAAAACTGGCGCACGGCCGCCCTGAACGACAGGCGAGCGTCGTGTGCGTGGACACCGACTGGCCGGTGATCGCCCGGCATCCGCTCACGCCGCTGATCAACCGCGCTCGACCACAGAACCTCGCCTATTGCATCTACACCTCCGGGTCCACCGGTGCACCCAAGGGCGTCGGCGTACCTCACCGCGGTGTGTTGAACCTCGTGACCTGGCATCGGGACGCCTACCGCTTGGGACCCGGTGATCGCGTCAGCCAGGTGGCAGGCCTCGCATTCGATGCATGCGCCTGGGAGGTGTGGGGGTGCCTCACCGCAGGCGCCACGCTCTGCCTTCCTGATGAAGAGACCCGTGGCTCTCCGACCAAAATCATCGAATGGCTCGCACGCGAGTCGATTTCGCTCGCTTTTCTTGCGACGCCGATGGCGGAGGCCGCGCTCGCGGAGGGATGGCCAACCGGCATCGTCCTGAGAACGCTCTTGACTGGAGGCGAAGCATTGCATTGCCACGCGCGCGCAGGTGACGGCTTCAAGTTGGTCAATCATTATGGACCTACAGAGGCCTCTGTCGTCGCGACGGCGGGAGTTGTCGAGAGTTTCAGCAAGATCATGCCGCCTTCGATCGGGCGCCCCATCAGCAACTGCCGTATCTACATCCTGGATCGGAATTGCGAACCAGTGCCAATCGGTGTGATTGGAGAGATGCACATCGGCGGAATAGGGCTCGCGCGAGGCTATCTGAACCGACCTGAGCTGACCGCAGAACGATTTCACCCCGACCCATTCGCCGACAATCCCGGGAACGTAATGTATTCCACGGGCGACTTGGCGCGCTACCGCGCCAATGGAGAGATTGATATCCTGGGGCGGAGGGACATTCAGCTAAAAGTGAGGGGCTACCGTATCGAACTGAGAGAAATTGAAGAAGCATTGATCTCGCATCCGGCCATCCGTGAATGCGTGGTGGTTGCCGTGCCCGGACCCGCCATGGATCGGCGACTGGTTGCGCACGTCGTAACGAAGGAAGGCGCAATCAGCGACCCAACCGGGTGGAGGCAGCATCTAAGAGAGCAACTGCCGGAATACATGCTGCCCTCGATTTTCATGAAGCTAGACCTCTTGCCTACGACACCAAACGGGAAAATCGACCGCGCTGCGCTTCCCGCCCCGGTGCACTCGGATACGGGAGTCGAATTCGTAGCGCCGCGAAATTCCGTTGAACGATCCATCGCGGAGATATGGTGCGATCTGCTGGGATTGGACAGCGTCGGCATCCACGACAATTTCTTCACTCTGGGGGACCAATCATTGCTGGCAGTCCGACTCATAGCACGGATCCGCGCAGCTCTTGGGGTTGAACTTTCACTGCGAGCCTTCTTCGACCAACCGACAATCGGAGAAACTGCTGCGAGGGCCGAGACACTGCGCTGGTTGAGCGAGGGATTCCGCGATCCCGGTGGCGGCGCCGAGTTACGCACGGTTGGTGAAATATGACCCGTGCGCAAATGCTGCACACCGCTCGAAACCCGGCACTCTTCCCGGCCTTTGTGGCACAGCACAGCGTTGCCTTCGATTCCTGCGACCACTCGGATTACGCCGTACAGTTCCCGGGGGTCGCAGTTCCAAAATCGCTCACGCACGCCGCTCCGAAGCGGCGTATGGAGTATTGCGCTGGTCGTTTCTGCGCGAGGCAGGCCCTGCGCGTATGTGCTCCGGAGCAGGCTGACGCCATTATCCCTTCCGGTCCGCAGGGCGAGCCATTGTGGCCGACGGGGATCGTTGGCGCGATCACCCACACGAACCGGTTTGCTTCCGTCGCAGTTGCCCGGACGCGTCACGTTCGCGCGATCGGCATAGACACGGAGCGGATGATGGTCGCCGTAGAGGCGAGAGATGTGCTCGACTATGTGGCCACACCCGACGAGATTTCCGCCCTTGTCAGTGCGACGCAATGGGAACCTGCGTCGATCGTCAGCGTGGTCTTTTCGGCCAAGGAAGCCATCTTTAAGTGTCTCTTCCCGGAGGTGCGACGCTACTTTGACTTTCATGACGCGACGATCGACTCGCTCGATACGGATCAAGGCCGGTTCTCGGCGCGGTTGCTCGTTTCGGTGACGTCCCGGCTGGTCGCCGGTACCAGGCTGGGCGGACGTTTCGAGTGCAGCGGAGACTGGGTCCACACAGCGATGATGCTTGAGCCGTAGTTCGGCGTCACCTGCAACGCGGCTTCCGAAACCTCACCGACGCAATTCGGGGACCCGACGCGTCGACGGAGACATTGCATGACAGGCACGTTCGCGGGACAGCAACCCAGGCTCGGCATACTCGGTGCGGGCCGCCTCGGCGCGGCCATTGCTTTGCGCTGGCAATCCATCGGGAATCAAAAAGCCAAGGTCTGGAGCCGCCGCTTCGATCACCACGACGCGGACAAACCCGACGACTTGCCTTTTGGTGTCGCCTCGATCGCGTCTGTCATGTCCGCAGATGCGGTGATTGCAGCAATACCCAGCTCGGGCCTCGCCGAACTGGCATCACACCATCGAGCGATCACGGAATTTTCCGGGACACTGCTTGTTACGGGCATCGACCTTCCGCTGACGGACATTCAGCGCCTGGTCCCGGGGGGCCCTCGTCGCGCGTGTAATACCCGCTCTGCTGTCTGCTCCGCACTCCATACCCTGCCTCGTCCTCAATGGCGGTCATGCCGGAGAACGCTGGGATCGCGCGGAGACGGTTATCAAGATGCTTGGTCCGGTCCATTGCGTAAGTGATGAATGGACATTGGAAACACTCATGTATCTCACATCGCCTTTCCCCGTGGTGTTACGAAGCGCTCTCGCTGATATGGTGGCCAGCACCCTGGCCAAAGCCGGGTTGATCCCGAATGGCAGCCGCTGGCGGAACAGGTCTTGTGGCAAGCGCTTTCATCAATCGCCTCGACGCTGGCGCAATCCGACTCGATCGAAGCTGAGGTGGCGACGCCCGGCGTCACGGCCGCCGGACTCCGTGAAGTGCCAACGATCTCCCGTTCGCTTCAGGATGCCTTGCAGATCATGATGCGTCACTCGGTGCTTACGCGCCTTGATTTCATCGCCTGCGCCGTGCAATCTCGTCAGCGACTGCGCTGGCGGCGCGCACCAGCCGCTCATGCAGGGTCTCGAACATGCCGAGGATCTCATCATTGGGTTCATTCCTGCCGTCTTCGATAGCCTCGGCAACCAGTTCGTCGAGAGGCGTTTCCACCAATTGACCTTTCTCGAGAAGGTGTTCAAATAGCCCGTCGCTGCCGGGCTGCGGTTGGATGCGGCCGTCGGAGTTGCACCAAACCCCGAATGTCTGATGGCCCATAACGGCTTGCTCGACCATCTCCGCCTCCAGTGGGATCAGCGTACCCCACGCCTCGTCCTCCTCATCGAGGAATCCCGCCACATATATCTGTTGCTCCTCAGCGTCTTCATCGCGCGGGCGGAAGAACGGCGTAAGGACGATTCGAGGGGAATTTGCCATAGTAATCTCTCCACGGGGCTCAAGCACAAGTTGCATCAATTCATGGCAGCATCAGGACCTGCGCCGAACACGCTGGATCATGCGAAAAATGTAAACTGTAGGAGCGGCCGTGGGCGCCCCCTCGAATTAACAGTTCGTTCTTTTATTCATCGCTCTGGCAGATAGATTTTTCTGATGCGACACCCGATCGTATCGGCCAACCCTGTCCATCTCCTCGCCTGCCCGCAATCGACAACGACTTTGGCTGCCTGAGTGAATCAACCGGTATTGCCATCCGGATCGAACACGAATGAAGTTCCGAAAGGCAACTAGGATGAAGCCGAAAATAACTGAAAGTCATCTCGACACGGTCATTGTGACCACACTCGAAGCAAATGAGCTTGCCGTGCGAGCGGTACTCGCGGCAGCCTCACCTGCATATGCAAAGCTCGATTTCGAGCGCGCCACGGTCCGCCAGCAGGTACGGCATAGAAACACTCACGGCACCGCCGATCTCGTTCTGCAGCAGTGGCGTGGGAAGACGCTCGAAGCCCGGGTGCTGATCGAAAACAAAATTGACGCCGGATTCACACCGGATCAGCCGCAACGGTATCGGATTTCTCGAGATGCCCACATCGTCGATGGGGCCGCGCCGTTGGTCGCCACCCTTCTGATTTCGCCTTCGATTTACATCGGCGGTTCTCGTCTCAAAAATGATTTCGATGGCGCTTTGCCATACGGAGCATCCTGCCGTTCGTCCACCCATAACGAGACCGTCTCCCTCCGAAGGCGAGGGCGCTCCTCAAAGATCAGAGAACGTAAAGGCGAGAACGATGACCAGCGTCTACGGTATGACTGGCCCGACCCTGGTCGACCTCATCGCCGGAAATGCACCCGTCCGAATCGAGATGTTCCGCTCCGTGTGTCGCCAGGGTCAATTCACGAAGAAGTCCTTTCAGTACCCAGATGTCCGCAATGGCTACTGGGCGCGCGAGGAGGAGAAAGGCCCGATCGTGGTAGCGGCACCCTCTCCGCCGAACGCACAGCCGACAAGCGACGGCGGGAATGTCTGAAAGCGGCGATGTGTCGATCAGAGGCCGTATCCTCAACGGCGGTTTGAGAGACGTGCCGGCTTACGGCCTTTCGACAATATCTTGGGAGCCTTCGCACGTTTGGCAGGCCGAACAAAGAATTCCGACAAATGAACGTCCAGCGAATGGCCCCGGCTCTGACGGCTGCGGACGAACCTGGGCGACCATCGCAACGTTGCGGGCTTGGCAACTTTGCGGCGCAGGAGAAGCCGGATGAGTACTCATTCATTCCACCGTGATTGCAATAATTCAGGTGATCCAGCGCCTAAGGCAACGTACGGTGTTTGCCTGTGGGGGGTGGCGTGTACTGCTACGACACGATGAAAGAACTCGCTTGCTGACCGCGCGCCCTCGTTCGTTCCGTACAGAGTGACGAACATATGAACGCTATTGGTATTGAAGGCGCCACCATTTAGTCTGGCGCCTACACTTCTTGTAGGCAGGCAGATGCTGATCTGTGACGTGTCGATGCGGTGCGGCATACGAACGCGCGGAATCGGAGCGGTACAAGTGCGTGTCGCGAGCCGATGACTACCGATGCGACCGCTGTGGGTCGAAGCTGGAAAGTCACGATCCGGAGTTTCTCATCGCATATCGACGGAGCTTTACTCCATCCACGCCGTTCGCCGTCCGCCAGTGCGACACCAGCTCCGCCTGACCAGTTTCAGAGGACAAACGCGAAGGGCCAACTATGAAAGAGCTTGGTTACAGACCCGAACCAAGACGGCGCGAGGCGCAACTGTGCACTGAGAGCTCCATGCGGCGCAACAATCGGGGCCTGATCCGGCGATTGCTCTCCCCTCTGCTATCGAGGAGCCATGCACGGTCACTGAACATACCTATGTTTTGGTAACACGACGCAAAAGCCTCCGCTCGGTCAGGTGCAACCTCGGCGGCATCGACCTCGAACGAATGCTCCGCGTCCGGACGGGCGTGGCTTCCGCGCTCGCCTAAACTGCCGCCGATAACGATTCGCCGGGTGGCATCATGAAGTTTGAGGTTTTCGACGAACTGGATGCGGGGGCCGCTATCGGAACAATGTTGTCTGCAGGAGCTTGGCAATCTGGAGGTTCGCAAATGCCCCGTTACTTTTTTGATGTTAAGGACGGTCACAGACTTTTTGATCCATCGGGCTTTGTTTGCGACGACGATACGGCCGCAATCATTAGGGCGACGGTGCTCGCCATCGGCGTTTCACTCGATAAGCCCGAAGACGATCCTGAGCGCCGCATCGCCATAATCAACGATGCGGGGCGCGAGATCGGCACCGTGCCCGTGTACTCCAGGCCTTCATATGAAAATCCGGCCTAATTAGGCGCAGCCCCTACGTCGGCGCTTGGAGTTGTCCCCGAAGCCATGCATTCGTTCTGAGGGAGTTCAGCGGGTCGATTTGTTCGACCGCAGTCTGATGGACGTGCTCGCAAGCAGAGG
Organism: Bradyrhizobium sp. B120; assembly: GCF_049075665.1. Taxonomy (NCBI): domain Bacteria; kingdom Pseudomonadati; phylum Pseudomonadota; class Alphaproteobacteria; order Hyphomicrobiales; family Nitrobacteraceae; genus Bradyrhizobium; species Bradyrhizobium sp. B120. Next base: position 6,333,499 of record NZ_CP185242.1, read on the forward strand.
ATTCGCACGTCTGGATGTCGAGGCCCAAAGGGCCGGATGAAACCCGCGCCCACATGGATCTTGTTTGGCACACGGCGCAAAGTGGTCGCCGGCTAATCATGATGCTCAACCTTCGTTCAGGCGGGAGCGTTACAGAACTCTCAGTCACCGGTAGATACCGAGGGGGCGGTGATGAAGCGCAGCATGGAACCTTCACGATACCGCCCGCTGTTCCGCTTTGCTCACATTCGGAAATAGTTCACGCACCGTTAGCGAATTACGACGCTCCCGGATTCAAATTGAGACAAATGCCTTGAAGCAAGAACCGCCGAGTGTGGCAGAAACAACGATCAGCCACGGATATCACTTCACCCAGATCGAACACACCAGCGACAACTTGCGCTCTGGTCCTTCCGAATCTCGGGAGGGGCTAGTGCGATACCCGGCGCGTTCGTGCAATTGGCTCTGAAGAGTTTAGTCGCCCCCAACGACGCGGCGGTTGGCGTTGATCCGTGACGCTTGAGGCGCAATTTTATCGTTTTACAATTCGCGCTTGATCTCGGGCTTGTCGTACAAGACCGCGTTCAGCAATGAACTGTTGACTTCGATTTTTCCGTTGTAGCTGATGAAGCCGAGCTTGCGGAATCTGTTCATGAAGAAGCTGACGCGGGATCGCGTCGTTCCAATCATTTCGGCCAATGTCTCCTGGCTGATATTTGGACTGATCGGTTGAGGGCTGCCCTCCTTGCCGAAATTCGCCAGCAGGAGCAGCAGGCGCGCCAACCGTTTTTCACTGGAGTTGAAGAGCTGATCGATCAGGTCCTCTTCAATCCGGCTGTTGCGGGTCAGCAGATAGGCCATGAACAGCTCGGAAAATTTGGGTTCATCGTGCAGTGCCGCGACCATGGCGGTCTTCGTTATCGCGGTCACCAGGCATTCCTCCATCGCTGTCGTCGTCGCGATACGCAGCGAATGGCCGTTCATGCAGCCTTCGCCAAAGAACTGGCCGGGCTCCAAAATGCCGACCACGGCTTCCTTGCCTTGCTCGGATATGACAACAACCTTGACCCGGCCTTTCTGGATATAGAAAACCGTATCTGCCACGTCGCCCTGCGCAAAGACGATCTCATCCTTGCGAAACACAAGGATGGTCTTCCCTTCGCCTACCTTGGCGAGAAACTCCTTGGGATCAAATATTGTGTGATTGGTATTTTCTGACATGTCTCGTTTCGTCCCCGCGCGGTGGGACTTCCAGCTTACCATTCAGCCGCCGACGTTCGAAGTAAAAGTGCCGCACAATGGAGGCGTTTCGCAACCCGGATGAGCGACGGAGTACCCGACTGCCGATAAGCAATTCGCGCGGTTTGAAGCCCGAGCCGGACCCAACAGGTGCAAATACCGACTAGAGTGGCGGCTAGCTCGCAACTGCAAAACTTCCAGTCGTATTGCATTCCAAGCACTGGAAGGTACGGACTTCATGACCGGGTTGAGCAGGCTCAATGCAAGCCAACCGCATAGGCTTGCCACACCTGGAGCACGGAAGAATTCCGATCTCCGCGCAGCTGTATAGTGGATTTGGCTGAATAGATGACACCATGCTTCCCCTGTATTGGGCGGGAGCATTGCCGATCTCTCTGTCGCCGATAATTGCCTATTCCGGACGGCGATGAGCCAGTCTTGCCGAGCAACAATCCGGGGCTGGTCAATATTGACCACTATTGAAAATTTCGTTGAGCAAGACGGCCCAAATGTGGGGACACTGAGGCCGTCTAAGCAGGATGCCTTGGGCAGAAAGGCGATCCATGCAGCGTTAAGCCTCCCGAACAACACTTGTTCTGGGTCATTTCCCGCCTCAAACTAGAGCGGCCAGCGCGCTTGGACCTTACGTTTTGTTCAGAGCGGCTGGTGAACGACGTCTCGGGATGCATAACGCGGCCTCTATGCATAACGGCATCATCCGGACAAAGCGTGCAAGAAGACGCCCACGCCAACCGAGGTCGATACATGCGAGATATCTCCCACGATCCCGATGTCGCGGACACGGCACCGTCGGATCCGGCCCTCACCCCATACGAGGTGCTTGGCCCCTTTCGACCCGAGCGCTTCAATTTTCCGATAGATCAAAACAAAATGCCAAGAATCCAGTAGTTCCTGCTCACAGTCGTTGGAGGCATCTCAATGGGATCTTGAGCGTTGTGCGATCGCGGCGCCAGCTCACGGGCGGAATGATACTCCTTCTCTAGCCCTGCAGGCGGCAGGCGGGCCTACTGTTGAAGTTGCTTCAACCGGGTCTGGGGACAAAAGCCGAGTCGTTCCCAGCCTCACCGGTTTTCTCCCGGCCATGACGCGGCGGCCTTATTCAGGGACCGGCGCGTCTCAGCCCGCCGTCGAACATGTATCGCTACGGTGCTAGTGTTCAGTCCCGGAAATTCGCTGACAAAGTCGCGCGAGTTTCTTGAGAAGGGGGCAGCAGTAGCGGTCCAGACGAAGGGCTGTGAATTTGCATAGTCGGTGCGGATGAAGCGATCGATTTTTTGACGAGGTCGCGGCGGAGTCGAGTGAGCCACGACGGATGGCCGCGTTGGGTGATGAGGGCGAAGAAGCGTGCGACCTGATTGAACCAGGAGGATTGAGTGCCCCGTTGCGTCGGCGCAATCGAACGCGCCGACGTGTCGGCCAGCGTGACGGTACTGGCCGGATTGCAGAAGCGCTGAACGTCGACACAACCGATCTAATTAAACGGTCACGTTGGAGCACTTGCGGCCCGATAGTTCGGTCGTCGAATGCCTGGGGCTGATGAGCAGCTTCAACGAGCAGTGGCGCGCTCAGGCGCTCGGCCAGATCGAACGGGATCCCACGGTACTGGACCGACTTGTCGCAATTTGTCCCGCATGGGATGACATTGTCGACAGCGTGCTGGAGGCCATGAAAGACGTCCAATCAGAACGGGACGGGCCCCCGCAATTGATCCGGTTCTGCTCCACCGCGCACACCTGCTCCGTCGCCCCTGACCGAAGGTCGTCTACGGCCAGCTCTTGAGCTGAGCGATGCCCCGCCCGGGCCAGCCGGGCGAGGCATCTTGGGTCGGGTCAGTCGCCGTTGCGACGGCTGGGGCGGGACCAGATCAGGCTGAAGCCCTCACCGTCCTCGTCGTCGAAGAGGTTGGCGAAGATCGGAGCGGTGAAGCTCGGATCGTCGAGCTTGAGACCCAGATAGTCGCGGCCCTCGCTGGAGCGCTTGGACCAGGCGGCCCCGATCTCCACACGGCCGACATAGATCCGGTGGCTGGGGGCGTTGTCGCCCGAGCGGCTGGTTTCGGGGACGATGCGGACGTTCCTGGCCTGGACCGAGAGAGTGACGATTTCGCCGGTGAACTCGTTGTCGCCGGTCTTCTTGAAGGTGCCGATGGTCGCCATGGTAGTTCTCCTTGATCTCTGTTTTCCGAGCCCGCACCTTGCGGCCTCGATGGTGATCGACAGGCCGGAGGCGATCGACGGCGCACCCCGCAGGGGCTCGACAGCAAAGGAGGAACTTTCTTGGCTTGCGCGAGGAATGACGGCGCAGCCGGCAGGGGAAGAAAGTTGTGACGCCGCTGTTGCGCCATAGGCGGTCGAGGCTTCAGCCGGCCTTCGGCCAGATCCATCCATCGAAGAGGCCGTTCGGTGCGCTCGATCCGAACAGACCTGAAATCAAGGAGAACATGGCGAGTTTCGAGTCCACCGAGAGTCTGGCAAGTGAGTTTGCGAGTGGCAGGCGCCGTCTCTCCGTTCAGCGACGGACGGATCTGGCTTTCGTGATAGAGCCTCGCCCGCATGCCTCTCACGTTTTTCGTCGGCCGTGTCGTTGAGACGCCATCGTTTGGTCCACGCCCTCACAACACCGCCACGAAGCATGCCCCTCTGCGACGACCGGTCGAGCCTATATGCCCGCACGACTCTTCGTCCAATTTCGACGATGAGGAGCACAAGTACGCTGGAGGCCTTGTCCCATCCCGCTCCAATCGATATGACGCTATCAGCCACAGCAATCATTGCCCAGCAGGTTCGGGCGCGGCCGTCCCGGTGAAGCGGATGAACGCAGTGATGCTGACTGCAATGGCGGCAGCAACAGCATATTTCGTCTGCCAGATCGGTGAAGCCATCGCCATCAGCTCGATTCCGTCACTGTAATCGGCTGCAGTTGCGGGCGCGACATTAGGAGCCGAAGCGTATTGCGGAATTTTGGAATAACCGCTTCAATGGCAAGAACATCTCAATTGTTCGCTCAAGGTCCATCCTGAACATCACGCCCACGCCCGACATGCTGCCAACGTCGCTCCGGGCCAAGAACGGCAACTCCCGTGACATCAAGTCGGGAGCGCGATGACCACAATTATTCGGCACTGCCCGCGGTCATGACGGGAAAGTGCCTTCTGGTCGTCCCCGAAATCAGCGTCAGCGATCTAGCACGCGAGCGTGTTTTAGCTGTGGCAATTGGACCTTCGCCCTCAGCTACGATCGCTTGCTGTGCATTGGCTCACTGTGCTCTCGCATCAGCGAAGCCGCGCGGCGCGAGGCGGTGTGGCTGCCCCAGCGCCGCTACCTGCACGCCAGTTTCGGCGACAGGATTCGCCCTTGGCATCTGCTCTTGAAATGGTCGATCGGCGTCGACCAATGTGACTGCACCAATACAGTCGCGGATCGGCAAATCAGGACTCACCGGCGGCTTCGGAAACCCTAGTACCCACTTTTCTTGGAGCATGAGTCATGATTCATGGTCGGGATGATACCCGAAGCAAGAGAAGTCCACCTTTCCAGGAAAGATCGCAAGGTGCTTGAGGCATGTTGTCGCTCGCCAATGACATTGCAGCGCGATTTGAAGCGAGCGCGGATAGTTCTGTTGGCGGCGGCCGGGCGCAGCCGCGGATTGTCAGCCTTTGGCGGCATCGCTATGCCGATCATGGCCTTGAAGGGCTGCAAGACAAGCCGCGGCCGGGCAAGCAGCCGATCTATACGAAGGCCGCCGACAAGCGGATACGGAGGCTGCCGGACAAACCGGCACCGGAAGGGTTTGCACGCTGGACCGGGCCCCTGCTGGCCGGGGCGCTGGGCGATGTTGACGTGCAATATGTCTGGCGGTTCCTGCGCACAACAGGATTGACCTCGCTGCCCGCGCGCTGCGTCGCGATCGTGGCGCGGCCCGCAGGCCGCCGTGAAATCCGCCTCCATCATCGTGCCGAGCGCCTCGATCCCTGCCGCAAAGGCAGAACCGATCGAAGCTCGCCCGCACTTCTGCGAACGCTTCGTCCACAGCCCGGTCGCCGGCGAACCAGCCGGTGTGATATCTCTCGTCATGGCGTTGCTCTCCTTTGTGGAATCAGCACCCCGAGCCTACCGGCTCAAAGTGGGCAACGCCGACCGCTTCGGAAATTCAACAGAACCCGGGACATCCCCGTTGCCTATCTTGCAGTCGGATAGTCATCGCCTGATAGTCCTGAGACAAGCTCCCCCAATCATTCTTCCCGCATTCGAACGCCAGCGCCCTTCCCGCCCTTCGGCGCAATTAGTTTGACACCCGCTTCCTCAAGCGCGCGTTGAATTGCTTTTGCTGAAAAGCTTGTTGGGAGGCAGCGTGTCGACCTGGTTTGCCTACGGAGCAAAAAGAAACGCAGCATGAAAAAAGGCCTTGAACCCCACTTAACGTCAAGTTGTAGCCTCGAAGTATGCTGACCGGAAGATATGTCACGCCAGATCCGAGCTCAGCTCGCGAGCTTGCGAAGTCTGTCTGTTCAAGGGAGAGAGTGTGTGAATCCGATCAATTCAATCGACCCATGGAATACGGAATCTTGGGTGCAGAGGTACGCTGCTCGGCAAGAGCAGCAGCCGGCGAGGCAACAGGCGGGTAACATGCCCGCGGGTCAAGCGGGATTTGAGCAGCAGCTGAGTGAACTGCAACTCAGTTCCTCTGATGAGAGCTCCGCAGAGGGTAGTTCGCCTGATGCGAGCCCCGCAGACGGCGATGCGACCGCCGCGGAGGGCGAGGCATACATCCAGCGCACTGATATCGGCGATTCCATACGGTCGCGGTCCAACCTGCCGACCAAGCTGTTCCCCAGCACGCGCTACGGCCTGGATGCCCCTGATGCGGATTCAAACAGCTTGCAATTCAGGCCATCAACATCATTGGTGGACCCGTATCAGGCTTCATCGGAGGCTCGTGAATCCTCCTCAAGGCCGCACAGCGAGCGCCACCGACTGCTGTCGCGCTTTAAAGAAGGGGTCAAGGGCATCAAGAAAGCGTTGGGGCTAAGCAGCCGAAACAGCCTGTCCCGGGCTTCGAACCAGGAAGAGCTACCTTCGACAGAGCTTCGCATGTATTTCGCCAAGCGGCGCAACGCGATTGAGCCCTTTGAGTCGGACCAAGTGCTTATTTCCAGGTTCATGAGGGCGTCCGTCGGCAGTGTGTTCATGCACACCGCCCAGAGGAATGCATCTTATTTACGCAACTTCAGTGCCTGGCTTAACGAGCACGAGAGGAGCCCTATTGCCGATCGGCTGAACGAGCCTGGGTTGGAGAACGATGCGCTGGACTACGCGCAGGAAATGGACCCCGCTGGCAACAAAGAGATCAAAGATCAAGTCATTGAGGCGTTGACAAATGTCCGGCAGTCCGATCTTCCACCAGTCGAGCTCTCAGATGACGAGAAACTCATTTCCGAGTTCAGGGAGGCGGCCAAATCTGCCGGCCGCAAGCGCGACACTGTTAGTCGGTGGGTGTTGAATCTGCAGAAATTCGTCATCTGGCTTCGGTCCAAGACCTTGACGCTGTCCAGCTTGCTTGACCGTCCTGATGAGTTGAAACGACTTGCGACACTCTATGTGGAGAAGGGTGGCAAAAAAGACGTCCATCCGGCGTTGAAGGTGCTTCGGGAGTTCCACATCGCAAAAGCCCAGGGACGCTCCGCAAATTTCAACCCTCTCCTACGACAGCGCTTGGCTGCCCCTCCGGCCGAAGACGCTGAGCTCATGAGCAGGTTCAAGACGGCAGCCCGAGAAGCCGGAGTTCCCAAAAACACCATTGACAGTATTCTCATCCATGCAAAAAAATTCGCTAACTGGCTCCATGAAAACAACAAGGACCTCTTGGCTTCTCGGTTTCGCGATGACACGCTTGCGGACGATATCGATGAGTATAAAGCGCAAGGGAACGACCCTAAGAACCTTCTTGATTCGACGCTGGCTCATCTCCGCAGGCTTGGGCCAGGAGGAGAAAATATCGAACAGATGGGACCAGGCCCGCGTCTCATGGGACGCCGCCTCCTGCACCCCTATCCAGCAGATGGCCGCCTCATCGACGGTATGCTCGATGAAGCCCTGCGCGGCGTTGTGGGCTGGAAGCAGAGGTGGCCTTTTCAACAAAAGGCCAGCCGACTTCGTGGTTTCAGTGACTGGCTCCAAAGGGAAGGTAGGGGCAGCATAGTTGGCCGACTCAGCGGGGACGGGCAGCAGCATGCGTTCGACCAAGATCTTGAGGAGTTTGAGAAGACCAACACTAAATTGCCGCGCGCAGCTTTGAGGATGCTTCAAAACTACCTACAAGCTGTTGAGGCGAATCGGGCGCTTGGGTTACCCGTCGCTGGGCAAGAGGATTCGCCGGCCGAAGCTCACGCCGGAAGCTACGATGGGGAGTACCCGTGGGAGGTGGAACAAGCCAGCGGACAGGAACCTGCCGGGTCAACCTCCACGTGGTCGCCGCAGTTGCCACAGGACTTCAATATGAGTGAGTGGCCCACGCCGGAAGCCATGCCACTGTCGCCTGTCGCGGCTCGGTCGTCCGACATCTACGGCGGTCTAGAGTCTCTGGTTGATTTGCCATCCACACCGCACGAGTTACGTAATGATGCTCGCTCAGTTCCTGTGCCTAGCGCTTCCGCGGCTCGGTCGTCCGACGCCTACGGCGGTCTAGAGTCTCTGGTTGATTTGCCATCCACACCGTACGAGGTGCGTGATGATGCTCAGTCTGCGCCGGTGGTTAGCCTCGCGAGACCACCATTCGTCGTCGGGCCATCTGGCGCGCCTCAGGAGCTACAGGATATTGGATATCTCATCGGCGATGACTGGGGGGAGCACGGCTCCCGACCGGTCTCGGACGTCCAGATCGACATACTGGAGAACCTCGACCTCCTGCCAAACCGGTTCAGCGGCCCTAGCCCGGTCTTGATCAATGGTGAGCTCTACTTGGTCTCGTCGGGGCCGGGAGGGCGCAGAGACTTTCAATTCGTTTATCAGCCTCGTCAGATCGGCGCTTCGGTTACCGGCGCCTCTTCCGTCGACAGCGCACGGCTGCTGGGTCACACGGACTGGCTCGGTGACGAGCATATCCAGCGGGACTATGAGCTCCTGGAGCAGGAGTTGCGCCGGAGCAATCCGGATCTCGCCGCCCGGACGCGGTTCGTGGATCCCCTGATCGCCACTATGCTGAGTCACGGCGACCCTGGAACCGTCTCACGCGAATTGCGTCGCCTTGCGAGCGCCGCTATCCTGTTCGTGCCGGTGAACGATGCTGCCCCTGGGGGCAGGAACCGCGGCTCCCATTGGTCGTTTCTGCTGGTCGACCGCCGCAATCAGGCAAGGCCGGTTGCCTATCACTATGATTCCAACTGGGGGTACAATGCCGGACCCGCAGCGCGGCTCGCAGACCAGCTGGGGGCCAACCTGGAACGGGCCACAATGAGACAGCAGGACAACGGCTATGATTGCGGCGTCTTTGTCTTGGACGGTACCCGGGAGCTGGTTAGGCGATTGGCGGCGACACAATGGCCAGACCTGAGCCTCAACAATCTCGACGTCAATCGGCGGGCACTGCAGGAGCGACTGAACAGGCCGCGCGCAGCTGATTGAAGTGCGACTTCTTGCCGCCTGAAGCTCTGCAATCGGCGCGTTTGCAGATCCTCATGGTGGCTCACAATGTGGAGCGGACGCCGGAGCTAAGGTTGCTTCCAAAACAGCGAAACAGCGGAGGAGCCCGACGGGCGATTTCGGAGCCAGCGTCTCCGGTGGTCGCACAGCCGTCATCAAGCTCTCCACTATCGTCGCACCACGTAGCCGCAGCTGGGACTGAAATCCCAGCTGCGCGCAAGGCGGATAAACCTAGACGTTGTGGCAGAAGCGCCCGCGAGGTTTTTAGCTACCAGGATGGAATTATCCTTTGGCCAGCGGTCGGTCACCGTCAAGAGTTTATGATCGACATAAACGGCGCCGCCTTGATGCGACTCAGACGCCAAATCTTGTGTGTGGTGGTGAAGCGCACTCATCCTTTCACCACCGAGATGAAAGAAATCGCGGCTGGGTCGCTAAGTTCTGATAGGCCTCTGGGAGCATGAGCTGGCCTCGGGGTCGGGTTCGTTTAGTGTCTCGACTTCACCGCGTCGAACATGACGTGAATCGGACGATGCCAGAAGCGCATCGTGGCCTTCCCACCGCCTTGCCAGGTTTCACTGAAGTTATAGTTCACGAAATAGTTCTCGTGACTGGCCAGCAGGGGGTCCATGAAAGGTGGTGCGCGGAGAATACTAAAGGGCCGCCTTACGGTAGCGGCCGGTTGATTCCGAAATGGGGCGTGACCAATGGGAAGCTAGTGCATGACGAGCGAGGCGAGAATCAAATTAAAGGAAACTTGTCATCAGCGCGTCGAGATTCCTAGTCAGGCATTCGGCCGCCTCGCCGTATCTAACCCGCTCACCCGACGATGACGGGCCGAGCCTCGGCGCCGACCGCCGCGAAAACTGTCTGCCAGGTGGTGAAGCTATTATCATCTGTTCTGAGGCGGGGATCATCCCCGCGCGACAGGCGCCCGCGTGTCCGGGCGTGGGCCGCAATCACCGCGCAGGCGAAGACAAAGCGGCGGCACGCTTCCGCGTAAGCCGACCCCTTTGCGGGTTGATGGCGCCAAGCCTGCGCGGCTCTCGGCCGGAACATTGTTGCCGTCACGGTGCGGTATGGCTGATTGACTAGAATGGATTGTGAATCGATGTGCGGTTAAGGAGGCCGGCGTGGCGGCGTTCACAGGACGCGATCTGCATCTGGTGAAAAAAGCGCTCGCGATCGCGGTGCTGACAATCGAGCGTCAACCTGGGCCGTTTCAGTCGGCTTGCGATCAAAGTGACATGAAGACGTTGCTCGATCATATGATCGAGAACGACACCGAGTTGGCGTTTTACGCGCACGTGGCAAGGATCGCCGTGACCGGCGAGCCCGACTGAAAGGGGGCCGATCACCAATGCGGAGCAGTCCATCGAGCCTCTGGGCGCGAATGAGGAAGCAAAAGTCCTCGCATTTTAAATCGCCGTTCAAGGAAACGGTAGTGAAGCAATCGATTACGATGTGATGGCTGCCGCCTATCGGAATGACAATGAGCACAGCGCTTGGAACACGCTATACGAAAGGTGCGCCATTCTCGCCTTATTCGGCGCTTGCCTATACCCAACGATCGAGACGATAGCAATCGACAGGATCGAACGACGCAGCGCATCGCTCTGCGCTCACTCCGGCCATCATCGTGCCATCAACGTGTGGTCATTGCGATCGCTGCCGATCGACACTCAAGAAGTCATCAACGTCACAACTTGGATGCTGAAGAACCTCGCGGCCTTTAGAGCATACGTACTCTCAGCCCCCCAGCTTCATGAAGCGCGATTGAGAAAACGGTGGGGTTTATGCGCCGGCCAATCTCTGCGACAAGGGACCGAGTCGCTTGAAGGCACAGCCGTCGACTGGCTTGCAAAATGAAATAGGAGGCATCGGGTTGCGAATAGATTTTCCGCGTATCAATCGGTCTAAGGCTGTCTTCGATGAAATTTATGCTTCGGATGATCCCAGGGCATATTTCACCGTGCTGGGAGACCTGGATTATATGATCCCGGACGTGGCTGAGCCGGTTGTGCGCCAGATTCTCGCGGCGAACGCATCGGCAACTGGCGTTAAGCCGACCGTGCTTGACATTGGCTGTTCATACGGCATCAACGCTGCGGTGCATCGGTTTCCACTGACGTTCAAGGGCTTGCGTCATCGCTAACTCGGCGCGAGATGAGGGGCAATCAGCTCTGAGACACTGGTGCGTCTTGATCGCAGTTTCTATGCGTCTTGGCCCGATGTCGGACTGGCGCGATTTATCGGTCTCGATGTATCGGCACCGGCGATCAGCTATACAACAGGTGTCGGACTCCTTGAGCAGGGTATTGTCGCTGATCTTGAAAAGGAGACGCTATCGACGGACAGCGCGCTTATCATCCGCCCCATTGAGGTTATCATGTCGACGGGGTGCATCGGCTACGTTACCGAGAAGACGTTCAGCAAAATTCTCGATGCGACAGAGAAGCGTCCATGGATTATCTCCTTCGTGCTACGAATGTTCCCATTTGATTCTCTGGCTGCAACGCTCGCGAAGCGTGGCTTTGTAACGGAACGTCTTACCGGCGCGACATTTATCCAGCGTCGCTTTCGCGATGCTGAAGAGTTTGAAAGTTGTTTGGCCACCTTGGCGGCTCTTGGCGTCGATACTACCGGTCTTGAATCGGAAGGGCTGTTTCACGCCGATTTGCTCTTGTCCCGCCCTGAGATGGATGCGCGCGCCACCCTTCTGGAAGACATTGTCACCGTCGCCAGCGGCAGGGGTCGGCCTATCGGGCCACGTCATGTGCATATTGGAGGCAACGCGGGCTTGCAGGTTGCGTTGGAGCCGTGACGGGTTCCTTTTCCGAGGATAGCTGTGGGTGTGCCCCAGGGAACCGTGCACCGAGGTGGATCATGCCCTGACTTTCTGCATGATTACTTTCTGTCAGGTCGGTAGCCTTACAGAGAAGCCTTGGTCATGACGACTTCGCCGACTTCGAATCCATCTGTTGCCGTGCCGTATGTCGAGATCGACGCTGCGTCAGATTCCTACGATCGAGTGCGGCGTGTTGCTGTTTCCACGTATCGCTCGAAGTGCGGCAAGCTTCATTGATCGCGCTCGTAGGTGGCTCGGGATCTGACAAGACCACGCTATTGACCATCAATCGTCCGTCGATCCTGACGTCGGAGACGTCAGGATCGACGGAGCGCCTGTAAGCGAAGCCGAACCGCCAATGCTGCGGCGTAGCATCGGCTACGTCTTTCAGGGATCGGTTTGTCAGCGCCGATCGTCACCCCCCACGGGCCCACGAGACCGCAAATCACCAAAAACCGACCAGCGCCCATGCCGCCACCGTCACCGCTGCCCTCGGCCAATCCTCGGCACCGCAAACCTCATTCCTTGCCCAATGAATCGTGTGAAAAATGCGGGCTACAGCACTTCCCGCTTCAGCAGCGAACGAGCACTGCATCGTCGACCGACCACGTCGTCACTGGTGCATCTCCGTTTCACTGGAGCAGCGCTTTCGATGGTCGGTTTTCGAAGAGAGGGGGTCTGTCGTCTCAGGACGAGCCGCGTGCGCGATTTGTCAATGAAATGGATTAGGCACCCCAAACATGCTGGAAGACACGCAGCCAGTTCTCGCCCAGCACCTTCCGCGTATTTTCAGGGCTGAAGCCGCGCCTCATGAGGCCTTCGGTTAAGGTGCCCATTTGCTCTGAATTATCCAGGCCAACTGATCGTAGTGCGGAGGTCTGGGATACGTGGCTGGATCCCAGCGCCCGCGAGCGATAGCCCGCTGCTACAGGGTGTCCGCATCTAGATCGCTTGAGAAGGCTGCACGTCCCACCAAAAATCGAGACCCAACCCTACGTGGTCGATTCCGGCCAAGTCTGTGCGCGATGTGACCAATGAACTCGTCCAGGGTGGGACGCCGCCCGGCTGCGACAAAGTAAGGACAAGCGACAACGCCTGCGAGGCCGCCCCTCCTTGCCGCGGCGCGCGCCTGCTCGTCAGTGAAGCTGCGCCGCGGATCGAGATGAACCTTTGATTGGAGTGCGAGAACACGACCGTTGCGCTGATGCGTCAATCGCTTCCATAGTCGTGCGGTATCCGGTATGTGTGACGTCGGCGCGTTTTGGTTCGCGTTTAGCCGCTCGATCACGTGCGTGCCGAAGCGGCTAATTCCCGCATCGGTCCATTCCTCGCTCCGTCACTTACAAGGTTTCACGTTGTAGGTCAGCATGACCACGCGCAGTTCAAGCGCTTGATAGGGATCGACCAGGTCCAGATCCGACTCGAACGGTTCCGTACCCTGAGTCCGAACAGTTGGCCACTTCAGGACATCTTGGGTCGGCCAATGAAGTATGCAGCCTGCTGCGCCAATTCTGCTTGGACTATCGAATGGATCCGCAAGCGCGAGCCGACGGTCGGCCGGCTCGTCGCCAAGCGCCCCGCTTCGTCGGAACGCCGGAGCAAATCGCGGACGAACGCCTGCGCTGGCGAGAGGCGGGGATCGACGGCATCAGCCTGATCAACTGGACGATCCCCGGCTGCTACAAGGAGTTCACGGAGTACCTACTGCCCGTCCTGCGGCAGCGCCCATTCGCGAAAGCTGCCGACCTTGGCCGAATTTTTGGGATAATTCGCGCAAGCGGCCAGGCCGCGTCTTGACGTGGCTGCGATGCGCGCTCCTCTATGCTGAGAGCGCCGAGGCTGCGCGTAGCCAATTGCAACCGACATCCCCGAGGAATGCCACACCATGACCACCGCCGCTGAAATCGCCGACGAGATCGCCAAGGCGTACAATCTGCCAAAGGCGCAAGCCAAGGCCATCGTGGACGGTGTCTTCAAGTCTATCGCCGATGCAGCGGCGAGCGACGCTGAAACCAATGTGCCGGGCTTCGGCAAGTTCAAGGTGAAGCATACCCCGGAGCGCGAAGGCCGCAATCCCTCAACTGGCGCGGCGATCAAGATCGCGGCGTCGAGGAAACTGACGTTCGCCCCGGCCAAGGCTCTCAAGGATGCGCTGAACGGCTAAAGGCAGGGGCACAGGCCGGGCCCCTTGTCCGACGGTTCTCGATGCGGACCAGCCGTGCCTTGAGGAAGGCGAGCGTGCGGATTGGACCGGCCAACTCGTTGTTGCAGGTCTTCCGGAAGGTGCTGATGGTCGCCACAGTGTCTTCCTTGATCTCTGTTTTCGCGCTCGCACCATCAGCGCTAAAGCCGCGCTTAGCGCAGGCTCGATGATGAAGGATTGGTGCCAGTCTGGATGCCTGGACGGGACCCACCGTCTTACCGATATCAGCCGCGCGCCAAGCGCTGTTTGGCTGGTCCGCGTGCGGCCGTTCCGGTCAGGCGGACGAACGCCGTGATGCTAACGGCAATGGCCCCGACGACCCCGAAAATCGTCTGCCAGGCGGGTGAAGGTATCGCTATCTGGGCGATTCCATGGGTGGCGCTGTAGCCGGCGATGGTAGCGGGGGCGACATAGAGGATGATGATCAGGAACCGAAGCCAAGTCCATGTCACAAAGACGAGCGCGAGTTGGCCGATGCCGAAGGTTGAGCCGCCCGCCACGAGGCCCAGCGCGATGCCGCCGAGCACGCCGGCCCCCGTGTGGAAGGCCCACATGCCGATCATCACGCCGGCGAAGAAGGGCAGTGCGAAGACAGCAAGCGTGAAGAGTAGCCAGCCGAAGAAGCCGATAACTAGGATAACGAGCAGTGGTCCGAGGGTGATCATGGCGGTGGGCTCCGTGAGATAATGGTCTGACGGTCGCGCCTTCCACCACCACCACGGCGCGAGCAACACTATAGCGACAAACGCCAGCGACCGGAATCGATACAAATCCGTTGCGCGCGACAGACGGAACGCCCATATTGACGGTCAGGAGCCGATCGCCCGGGCTGCAAGCGACCCAAAAGGCGGCATCTCGATTCCCTAATCGAACACCCGAACGGCATCCATTTTGCTGGCGCGTGGTGGTCATGAAGCGCTTGTGACTGCCACTAAGACGCCGGAGTAAAATGGATTTGCCATGTCTACCATCCAAAAGCACTGCGCAGACTTTCTGCGTGTGACGTTCAACAATCTGACCGGCGGTAAGCTCGGATCAGGTCACGCCCATGAGATCGTGGCTGCGTATTTTGGCTATGGTACCGCGGCGGCTCTAAGGGCCGAGCCGAAGTACCAGCTTGCGGCTTTGGACAAAGCCGCGATCCTAATGCCTGATCTGCGCTTGATGGATCAGCGCGTGCAACAGCTCAACGGTCTTCCCGCGGGCCTACCCGTTGTTGACGAACTGGCGTCGCAGCTCTCCAACTTTCTTAGCGCAAACGGCTACTTTTCTGGTGAGGTTTGGTACACCCGAGACCTCGACGAGTACATCAACGTGTCCTTCATTCAAGAAGATCCCATGATGATCGAGGACGCCCTCTTGGGTGAGATGGCGATGACGAACGCTTTTTTTGACGAGCTTTACATCAAAGAAGTAAGTCTGGACGTTGGAGACGATGTCCTTGTGGCAAATGTCTCAGGTGCGCTCAATGGGGAGAGCGATCCGGATAAGCCGTTTCACGGAGATTCGATCGCTTTCACAACGATCATGTCATTTGAGCGTGTCGCCGGTCGGGTCGGGTATATGCGGCCCGAGCTGGAGACATCGGGCGCCATTGATGATTCACATTACTATGATGAGGACGCCTGAGGGCCGTTAGAGATTCATGGTGCGATTGGGCTCTCAGCTCGCCCGTCGTTCTGCAGGTACGACGGCGCCTATGCGCCGCCGAACCTCCAGACCGGGATGCCGAGCTTCTTCGCCTTGTCAGCGAGGTTGTCCTGGATTCCCGTACCCGGGAAGTGCATTACGCCGATCGGTAGCGCCTCCAGCATCGCATCGTTGCGTTTGAACGGCGCGGCCTTGGCATGCTTCGTCCAGTCGGGCTTGAAGGCGATCTGCGGAACCTTGCGATTGTCGGCCCACTTGGCGGCGATCAACTCGGCGCCCTTGGGGGATCCGCCGTGCAGCAACACCATGTCCGCATGCTTGGCGTGCACCTGGTCCAGCTTGGCCCAGATCAACCGATGATCGTTGAAGTCGAGACCACCGGTCAGCGCGACTTTCGGTCCGGGCGGAATGAGCACCTGATTGTCGGCGCGCTTCTTCGCGACCAGGAAGTCGCGGCTGTCGATCATCGCGGAGGTCAGATTGCGGTGGTTGACCCTCGACCCGTTGCGCGGCCGCCAGACGGAATGGGTGTGGCGTTCGAACTCGTCGGCGGCCTGGTCGCGCATCAGCTCGAAGGCGTTGCGTCGCTCGATCAGTGTTTGACCTTCCGCCGTCAGGCGCTCCAATTCGACGGATTTCACCTCGCTGCCGTCCTGTTCGCGCTGGGAGCGCTGCTGGGCCAGTTCATTGCCGTCGAGCTCTCGTTCGATCCTGTCGCTGGCGCGGTGGAAGATGTTCACCGTCGACCAGAGCAGGTCTTCGAGGTCCGGCTCAAGGCGGGTATCGGACAGCGCCACCACCAGGGCATCGAAGATGTCGGCGATGCTGCCGGCGAGGACTCCCGCTTCAGGGAGCCGCCGGGGATCGGGCTCATCGTGGAAGGGACGGTAGCCAAAGAGCTGGAGTTCCTGGAGCACTTGGTCGGTTGGGGATGAGCTTTGGTGCGGCTCAAAATCGTCGTTGTGGTCGGTGGTCATTGCGGCTTTCCCTCGTCGGATCGACCGCGCCCATCGCGGCCTTCATGGCGACGAAAGCGGCGGGCGGAACGGACTTGCACCCGCAGCGCAGCGGAGGGCCGGAGCGTTAGCGGAGGACCGAAGGGGGCCGACTATTTTGCCTCGCGATGTAAAGGCGGCTCTGCCGCCGACGGAAAATAGTCGGTCCACGAGGTTGCCGGTCCGGGCCGCTTGCCGCCCGATCGCCCTCTCAGAAGGCCGTGGGGCGGTCCTCTCCGACGCCGAGGGGAAGCAGGACCACCGGCCTCGCGATAACGAAGCGGCCGCGTCGCACCTCATCCCCGTTCCGGCTATGCCGCCAGCTCAATAAAGCGCGCGACGTCCTGCGCCGCGATCTGCACGCGACTCGTGGCCCGAAGAGCGTCAAATCCGAGCAGACGAAGATCCTCGTTGAAGTCGCCAAGCCGTGGCGAGATCACGATCGCCTCGATCCCGGCCTCCTGCGCCCGATCGATCAAGGTCGCCACGGCACTGTCACCGGCAGGATCGTCATCGCGGGCGATGTAGAGCCGGCGGAGCGTGTCCGGGAGAAGGACGGCTGAGAGATGCGCCGCCGAGAGGGCCGCGACCATCGGCATAGTCGGCAAGACACAGCGGAGCGACAGCATTGTCTCGATGCCCTCGCCGGCCGCCATGACCTCACCCGCTAGGCCAAATCGAACGGCGTGACCAAGCAGGTCGCCCATCGCCCGTTTCGGCGTATCGATCAGCGCCTTGCCGAGCGTCGTCTCGCTGAAGCCTCCGGGGTCAAGCCAGGTGCGATGCGCGCCGGTCAGGTGGCCGCGGAGATCGGTGACGGCGGCGATCATCGCCGGCCAGGTCTCGGTCGCGCTGTGGTCGTCGGGCCGGTAGTAGCAACGTGGGTGAAAGCGCAGACTTCCGGTTTCGTGCAAAGCCGTAATGCCGCGATTGCGGAGATACGCTTCTACGAGTGTGCCTGCGATCGAGTGCGACACGCCGAAGAGCCGCCGCGCCGCCTCCGGCGATCCGAGGGGGGCGGGCGACGTTCTCGACCGTAGGCGATTTGGCTCCGGCTCCAGTTCTGGACGCGGCAGGCTCAGAAAGCGTCGTGCCTCATTGGTGACGTCGCGAAAGTTCGTGAAACCGCAGCTCTCGCGGATCACGTCGAGGAGATCGCCATGCTCGGCCGTGGCAGCATCTCGCCAATGCCCGGCGGCGCCGGGTCCGGATTCCGGTCCGGTGAGCCGGACGAACATCGACCGACCTGGCGTATTGCGGACGTCGCCCACCATCCAATAGCGGCCCTGGCGCCGCCCGTTGCACAGGTAATGGCGGCACACCGCCTCGGCGTCACGCGCGAGACGGCGGGCCAGTTCGGAGGCGTTGTCGCGGGCCATCAGGCGACCTCCCGCTCGCCGATGCGCGCGACCGGATAGTGGTCGAGCACCTTTGCCAACACCGCAGCGCCGGTCGCATCTGATGGCACGAACATGCGCAGCTTCCACGAGATGATCTCGCTGAAGAGACCGTAGGCGCGCAGCCGGTCACGCATCGTATCGGTGAAGCCGGACAGCTCGATGCGATGGGTGCCCATCACGCGGACACGACGGAGCTGCAGGTTCTCGGCGAGGTCGAGCACGGCGCGCCCCTCCATCAGCGCCGCGAAAGCTTCGTGTGGGGTCAAGCTGCAGGTAGCAGTCGCGCAAGTGTTCGCCGCCCAGGCTGGCGAGACCCTGCGACCGATGATGCGCTCGCCGGCATCGGTCTGGAGCCGATAGACCCGCGTCGACTCGTTCGGCAACCGCTTCCAGATGGGCAGCAGCAGACCTGCGACGATGTGGAGCGTGCTGTCGGCGAACTCGGGAACGTCGACGACTTCGCCGTTCCATGCCGCGGCGAATGTCTCGCGATCCGTAGGCTGCCAGTGGCTCTCGTCCATCATCTTCATCGAAGCATGATGGTGCTCCATGGGGCGGATCAGCCGCACGCGGCATTCGATCTCGCCGTCATCGAGCATAAGGCTCGGTGCCGGAATCTGCACGGCGGCGCGCCCCGAGCGCTCATTGACCAGTAGCACCGCCCGAGCATCGGCGAGATAGTCGAGCGCGTGATCCAGCGTCATGGGGCGATTGCGCCGGCGTTCGGTGATCGTGAGCAGCCGGGTTTCCGCGCCGGTCACGGGGTGCGTGTAGATCGGGCGCCGATCGGTGACGATGAAGCTCTCAGCCTGCAGTGTCTCAAGGCCGATATCGTAGACGCCGCTGGCGATAGCGCCCTCGATCTTCGCGTTCAGCAACTGCTCGAAGGCCGTGAACAGCAGACCTTGCAGGTCGATGGTGAGCGCGAGCAGGCGATTCAGGAACGTCGTGATCGGCGGCAGTTCGTCCTTGATGCCGTTCGCGTCCATGAGCTTCAGGCCCGTAGCGTCCTCGAAGGTCTGGAGTGAGCAGCCTTCGACCTTGCCGCGCACGAGCAGCAGATAGAGCTGGCGCAGCGCGTCGCGGGCATAGTGGCTCTCAAGATTGTCCTCGGGCCGGAACAGGCCCTGGCCGCCGGTCTGGCGCTGGCCGCGCGTGATAGCGCCCAGCGTGTCGAGCCGGCGCGCAATGGTCGAGAGGAAGCGCTTCTCCGCCTTGACGTCGGTCGCGATCGGCCGGAAGAGCGGCGGCTGCGCCTGGTTGGTGCGGTTCGTTCGACCGAGACCCTGGATCGCGGCATCGGCCTTCCAGCCCGGCTCGAGCAAATAATGGACGCGAAGCCGGCGATTCCGCGCCGAGAGTTCGGCGTGGTAGCTGCGGCCCGTGCCACCAGCCTCCGAGAAAACAAGCACGCGCTTCAGGTCGTCCATGAAGGCGGCGGTTTCTGCAAGATTAGCGGAGGCGGCACGGTTCTCGACGGCAAGGCGGTCACCCCTGCGCACCACGCGTCGCGAACGTCCGGTCACTTCCGCCACGAGGTCAGTGCCGAACCGCTGCACGATCTGGTCGAGCGCGCCGGGAACGGGCGGAAGCGAAGCGAGCCGCTCGATCAGCTCATTGCGGCGGGCAACCGCCTCGCGGCTCTCGACCGGCTGGCCGTTGCGAAAGACGGGCCGCGACGAGAGATTGCCCTCGGCGTCGGTGAAGGGCTCATAGAGCTGCACCGGGAAGGAATGGGCGAGGTAATCCAGCACGTATTCGCGCGGCGTGATGTCCACGCGCACGTCGTTCCATTCCGCAGGTGGAATCTCGGCGAGCCGGCGCTCCATCAGCGCCTCGCCGGTCGACACGATCTGGATGACGGCGGCATGGCCCTCGGCCAGATCCCGCTCGATGGAGCGGACCAGGGTCGGCGTCTTCATGCTGGTGAGCAGATGACCGAAGAATCGCTGCTTGGCCGATTCGAAGGCCGAGCGCGCGGCCGACTTCGCCTGGCGATTGAGCGTGCCGGTCTCGCCGGTAATGTTGGCGGCCTGCATCGCCGCGTCGAGGTGATTGTGGATGACGCTGAACGCACCGGCGTAGGCGTCGTAGCTGCGTCGCTGCTCGTCGGTGAGCTGGTGCTCGACCAGCTCGTATTCGACACCGTCATAGGAGAGCGAGCGTGCAGTATAGAGACCGAGCGAACGAAGATCGCGAGAGAGCACCTCCATCGCCGCGACCCCGCCCTCCTCGATCGCCTCGACGAACTCGGCGCGCGTGGCGAACGGAAAATCCTCGCCGCCCCACAGGCCGAGCCGCTGGGCGTAGGCGAGATTGTGGACGGTGGTGGCGCCGGTCGCCGAGACATAGACGACGCGGGCATTGGGCAGCGCATGCTGAAGGCGCAGGCCCGCACGCCCCTGCTGCGAGGGCGCGACATCGCCCCGCTCGCCCTTGCCGCCACCGGCATTCTGCATGGCATGGCTCTCGTCGAAAATGATGACGCCGTCGAAGTCGGAGCCCAACCATTGAACAATCTGCCGGACGCGCGAAAGCTTCTCGCCGCGGTCGTCGGACCGCAGCGTAGCGTAGGTTAAAAATAGGACGCCTTCGGCCAACCGGATCTCACGCCCTTGAGGGAAGCGCGAGAGCGGCGTGACCAGCAGACGCTCCATGCCGAGCGCCGACCAGTCGCGCTGTGCGTCCTCGAGCAGCTTGTCGGACTTCGAGATCCAGACCGCCTTGCGCCGGCCCTGCAGCCAGTTGTCGAGAATGATGCCGGCGGACTGGCGACCCTTGCCGGCGCCGGTCCCGTCACCGAGCATGAAGCCGCGACGAAAGCGGACGGCGTTCGGTACGTCGTCGCGGGCGGCCGTGACGAGGTCGAAGGTCTCGTCAACCGTCCAGGCGCCGGCGAGATAGTTGCCATGCGCCTCGCCGGCATAGATGACCGTCTCAAGCTGGGCGTCTGAGAGGACGCCGCCACTGACGAGGCTGGCTGGCAGCCTGGGCCTGTAGCTCGGCTTCGGCGGCGCGACCGAGGCCATCGCGGCCGACTGCACCAGTTTGGTTGGGTGCGCCTGCGCGCCGTGGATCCGGATCGATTGCAGCCGGTATTCTTCGTAGATGGCGTCGCTGAGGCGCGCGCCCTCGGGCGGCGTCCAATCGGTCGTCTCATAGACGAGTTCAACCGCTTCGGGGTCGGCGACCGCCGCCTTGGCCGACTGCGCGGTCCGCCCCAGATAGCCGCATACGGTACGAGGCGCCGGCGATGCCGACAAGGGACGTCCACCCGTTGATGCGACGCTCAGGCGAGGTGGAACGTGTTCGCCGATCCAGCGGAGCAGCGTCGCGACGTCGGGCGCCATTCCCGGCGACTTGGGGAACGCATGTGAGTCGGCGGCCGGCACCTTATCGATGACGGTGATGCGCGTCTCGATCGTGGTGCCGTGCTTGGCATAGACCGAACCGGCGATCGCCGCGGTGAACACCACGCGGCCGCGTTCCTGCAATAGGGTGAAGGCGTCGCGCCAGGCCGAGGCTTCAGGTGAGACGTTTGCGCCTGATATCGTGACCAGCCGGCCGCCATCGGCGAGACGCGCCAGGGCGGAGGCGATGTGACGGTACGCGGTGTCGGCCATGCGGCCCGAAACGTTCGCCATCGCCGAGAACGGCGGGTTCATCAGCACGACACTCGGGACCACCGTGGGATCGAGGTGGTCGTCGATTTGGGCCGCATCGAAGCGTGTGACGGAGATGGCCGGAAAGAGGGAAGAGAGCAACGTGGCCCGGCTCTTGGCCAGTTCGTTCAGCATGAGCCCGCTGCCGGTAATCTCGGCGAGGATGGCGAGCAGCCCGGTGCCTGCGGACGGCTCGAGCACTCGATCCGCCGCAGTAATGGCGGCCGCGGTCAGAGCAGCCAGGCCGAGCGGGATCGGCGTCGAGAATTGCTGGAAAGCCTCGCTTTCGGCAGAGCGGCGCGTGTGGGTCGGCAGAAGTCCCGCGATCTTGTCCAAAGCGGAAAGTCGTGAAGCCGCAGAATCAGCTTTGCGGAAGAGCGCCTTTCCGTATTTGCGCAGAAGCAGGACGGTGGCGACCTCACAAGCGTCATAGGCCATCTTCCAGTTCCAGGCGCCCGTCGCATCGGATGCGCCGGACGCCGCTTCCATTGCGGCGCGGAGTATCGCGGCGTCGATGCGTCGGCCACGCTCGAGATGCGGAAGGAGATGACTCGCGGCAGCGATGATGACACTGGCGCCCTCGGGAGCGCGAACAGGCGAGATCGGAGCGGCCGGGTCGGCCGCGATCGGGGAAAAGTTATTCATGGAGCAAGCCTTAAGGAGAGCGGGAACGGGCGAGCCGATCGGCGCTCTCTCTGACCGCACCGGCTCAAACCCGTCCCGGCCGTCCTCTCCCTCTCAGCATCAAGGCGGTGCCCGACATGAGAAACGGCGCCCCACCGGATGGCGGCGCGCCGTGTACGGAGCGTTCATCAGTATCCGAGCTGCCAAGATGGCGAGGCTTGGCCATCATCAGCGACGGCGACCGCTTCCGCGCGGTAGTTCTCGTCGCCTTCGACGAAGGTGACGATGTATTTCGTCACGACGTAGCTCCCTCGGTCGGATCATTTTCGCCCGCGAGAATGGCCTCGGCCTTCGCGATGGCGGCGTCCGCCCGCCGGCGCCAAAGCTCGACATCGACTGAGCCTTCATCCGGAGCGTGGATGAGTATCTTGAGCAGACCGAGCAGCAACTCGAAATGGCCGGCCTTGCGCTGGACCTGCTCGCCGAAACGTGAGGGAAACGGCAGGCGCCGGCCGCTATAGGCAGCCTCGCGGCCTTCCCAGGCACCGGTAACATAGGTATCGCCAGACGTTTCGACGTCCGACTTGTTGTCGTCCCAGCCCTCGTCGGCGATCGCAAGATCGCAGGCTTCGTCGAGCGTTTCGGCTTCGTAGGTTCGCTGCCGATAGATCGGCAAATGATAGGTCGTCTCGATGGTGAAGAGGGGCACGAGAGCCTCCAGAATGCAAAAGCCCGGCTTGCGCCAGGCTTTGGGTTGAATGGCAGTGAAAAGACGCGGGACGGCCTAAGGCCGCCCCGCGTGCTCGAGCTATTCGGCCGCGATCATGCGCGGCTCGTCCGCTTCATCGGCCGGAGTTTCTTCCTCGTCGGCGCCGGCGAGGAATTCCGGCAGCGCCTCGCCATCGCCCTCGGGCTCCGCGGCGTCGACAGTCGCCGCCTGGTCGGCGCCGGTCATTCGCAGGGGCTCGGGCAGCCAGCCGGTCTCGGCCAGGAGGCGCTCGGCCTCTTTGGCCATGTCGCCCTTCTTCAGATGGTCGATGAGCTGGGCGGCCCGCTCGCCGGCGCCCTCCCGCACCGCCTCCAGGATGCGGAGCTTCGGCACGCGGCCGAGATAGTTTTCGACGGTCGGGCGCCAACCGGACTCCACCATGTCGAGGTCGACGGCCCGGGCGATGCGATCGGCCTCAGCGATCCGCTGCTCGATGGTGTGCGGGGTGGCGCCGCCGCCGTAGCGATCGCCCTTCTCGTAAAGCGCGTTGACGCCAAACGAGGCGCAGTGCGCGAAAAGCGCCGCCTGCTCGTCGCCCGTGAGACCGCTGAGCCAGTCCCAGAGATCGGCTTTGTCCTTGGGCAGGCGTTCCTCCCACGTCTTGTGGCGCGCGTCGATCGCCTTGGCCGCCGGCGCGTCCTTCAGCCCTTGCGCCTGCACCGGGAAGCTGGCGTTTCGCACCGAGACCTCCATCGCCGTCCCGTAGGAGGAATAGCGGGAGAAGACGTCGAGGCAGAATTTGTGCAGCACCGCCTGGAAGGCGACCGAAGGCGTGATCGCCAGCCTGTCGCGCAGCGCCAAAGTCCGCTCCGCCGTGAGCTCGGTTAGCAGGCGATCGGGTAGCGGCTTCACCGCATCATCATCCTCATCCTCTGCCTCCGCGACCTGCCCGCCTATGGTGATGACGCTGCGCTGGATTCCCGGCGCTGATGGTTCGGCGCCGTCGAGGGTCGCGGCAGCGGGTTCGCCATCGCTGCCCTGCTCTGGCTCGGCCACGGGCAGCTCGTCCTCAGGCCGGACGTAACCGCGATCAACCAAGAGCGTGCCTTCGGCGTCGATGCCGACGAACACACCCGCGCGGGCGATGTCGGCAGGCTGATAGCTGATGGGTCGATCGTCAAAGACGGCGAGAGCCGTCTCGATTTCGCCGAGTCGCTGGTCAACCTCGTCGGGAAGCTCATCCGCGCCGTCATGCTCGGCTTCGAGCCTGGCAAATTCGGCCTTGAACGCCTCGATGGCCGCCTGCTCTTCGGCGGTGAGACCGGCGGGTATGCCGTCCAGTTCGCGCAGGCCACGCGTGTGGCCGTAGGGGAAGTCGATCGCGACCTCGATCCACTTCCAACCTTCGGCTGCGATCGTTTCCGCCTCCGCCTTCAACTTCTCGGCGAGCAGACGGTCGAGCAGAGCGACGTCCTCGAGCCACCCGCCGTCGTCGGACTGGAACAAGTCGCGCAGCACCACACCGCCGGCCGCCTCGTAGGCGTCGAGGCCGACAAACACGGCTCGCCGGTCGGAGGCGCGCACGGTCTTCTCCGTCAGCATCCGGCGAATCTGATAAGGCTCCTTCTGCCAGGAGCCGGAGATAGCCTGCCAGACCTGTTCCTGGCGGCTGTGATCCGCGGTGACGGTGAAGGCCATCAACTGCTCGAGCGACATGCCGTCGTCGGCATAGACGTCGAGCAGCGCGGGCGAAACTGAGGCAAGGCGCAAGCGCTGCTTCACCAGGTTGACCGAGGTGAAGAAGGCAGCGGCGATGTCCTCTTCGGTGCGGCCCTTCTCGCGCAGAGCCTGGAAGGCACGGAACTGGTCGAGCGGGTGCAGCGGAGCTCGCTGGACGTTCTCGGCGAGCGAATCTTCCTCGGCGATGCCGCTGTCGCGAACGACGCAGGGCACCGGCGCGGTCTTGGCCAGGCGCTTCTGCTTCACGAGCAGCTCCAGCGCACGGTAGCGCCGGCCGCCGGCCGGGATCTCGAACATGCCGGTCTCGGCGCCTTCGGCGCCGAGGACCGGCCGGACGTTGAGGCTCTGGAGCAAGGTACGCCGGGCGATGTCCTCAGCCAGCTCCTCGATGGAGACGCCGGCCTTCACACGCCGGACGTTTGACTGGCTGAGCACCAGCTTGTTGAAGGGAATGTCGCGCGAGGACGACAGGGTGATTTTCTGAACGGCAGTAGCCATAGGTAATACTCCGCGACGGGCGACCCAAAGTCTCTCTCTGGACCTCCAACCCGTCACGAAGCGCGGCGCCGCCCTCTTCCTCTCAAGGGCAGCGCCACAAACTGACGATCAGGAAAGACGGAAAGGCACGAAGTAGGAAGCACGCCTTTCCGCATCTCCGGCTTTCCGGGTGTCAGGTCGCGCGGTCGGGCAGCTTCTTCGCGCGGGCCTCCAGCTGGAGAACGTGATCGTCCAGCATCTTCAGGTCCGCGCCCTGCTACAACGTGCTAGCGACAAGAGGAAAATGAGACTGGTACGCATCCGTCTCGTCGGGGACTGCGGATGAAGTCTGACGCTCCTCAGCAGATACGGGCTGCTGCGCGTGCATCCAGTCGGCGGCCTGCTGCGCCTTGCTGGCGGCAGTAAAGATGGCCCGAGGATCGTCCTTCAACACTTTGATCCACGACGCAATATACGCTGCGTGATCGGGACGCGGATAATGGGCTACGCCCAAATCGGCAAGGACAAGCCCGCTGAGAATCTCCACGCAACATTCCTCGGCGGCATAGGCGGCCGAGCCGAACCGACCCGAGAGATCGCGGTCAAGCCGGTGCTTTGCCCCTGAGGCATGGCCGTCCTCATGCAGCCAGACAGCATAGAATGACGCGGCATCGCGGAAGGACGCGAAGTCCGGCATGAATACCGTGTCCGATGACGGGAGGTAGTAAGCCTCGGATCCGCCGAATACAGTCTTGATCCCGAGGTTGGCGATGAAAGCTTCCGCATGCGCGAGGCGCTCGTTCTCTGGAAGGACGTTCGTCGGAGGGCGCTCGTATCCGTCCACCTGAGCGACGTTGAACACCGAGAATGCTCGGGCAAACATCCGCCGATCGCCGCCATCGTGATCGTCGTCAGCCGGCTCGGACGGAGCGACCTGCTTCCACAGCACAACAGTGGTAGCGCGTTCGCCCTTGCGCACCTGCGCGCCAGCGTCCCGCCATTGCCGATAGGTGCCCCACAGGCCATCGCTGTAATGGCTGGCCGTGGCTGCGACCCAGAGCGCCACCGTGTTTATGCCCCGGTAGCGTCTGCCCGAAGCGACGTTGATTGGGCGAGCAACACTCGTCCCGTTGTGGAACCACGGCGCACGCCACTGGCCTGCACCTTGCTCAATTGCCGCGATGATCTCGGCGGTGATGCGCGTGTAAACATCGGCACGCGCTCCGGACTGCATCCTGAAAGACATCGTGATAGCTCCTTGGGAGCGACCCGAGCGCACGGGATCGCCACCGCTTGCGGCGGCGTCACGCTCAACGTCGATGGGAAGGGATCAGTGAAAAGCTGGTGAGACAGCTTGACTGTTTAGATAACGGCCATATTCGGGACCCGTAGCGGCGCGAGGCTCGACGCGACCATCCTCTATCTCGAGCGTCTTGAGCTGCTCGGTTCGATAAGAGCTGAGGCCGAACCGCAGGTTGATGCCAGCGAGCGGCCCCGGAAGCTGACGGAGGTAAGCCGCCGGCGCTCCGCGCCAAGCTTACAAGTTGGCCGAAGCTCCAGGGAGTCGGCGCGTCGGAACCGGGCAGCTGCAGAGCGAGGCGCTCGGCATCGTCGCGGCGGCCTCAACCCGGATCGCGGCGCTCTCGAGCGTTCGGGTCCGGCTTCGCTCGGACCGTCTACGCACCGTGGCATAGAGGTCCGACAGGGATAGATAGCGCTCGTCCGGTGGCCGCGAGAACCATTCCGACGATACTCGGCCGACGCGCTCGCCGCGGGTCACGTCCACCTTGTTGCCGCCGACATGGTCGCGGGCGGCGCTCAGAACTTCTGACTTGGGTCATGGGTTATCTCCACGACAGGCGCCGGAGGCCTCTCCTCCGTTCTTCAACCCGTCACGGCGAAGCGAGTCCGCCCTCTCACTCTAAGGGGGGCGTTGGGGTTCTCCCCACAGAAGGGGTCGGCCGAGACCTCAGGCTCGGGCGTAGGGGAAGGCTTTCCCCTCAAAGTGCGTTTAAGGGCGGAATACGCGCCATCCGTGCGTTCGGCGGCCTTGCCGTCTATCGCGACAAAGCGGCTGCGAACATGAAGCAGCGATCTTTCGAGCAGATGATCAGTGATCTTCACAGCAAAGGAGACGCAATCCCGATGGTGGACATTCACCAAGTTCAGTGGCGAACTTCAACGGTAACGGCGAACCTCAAATTTGAGGGCGTAGCTTCACCGATTTTTGTGCACCCGAAATTCAGAGAGAAGTCCAGGTAATCAAGTAGCTCTTCCGCGTTGAAGACGATATCGGTCATTCGCTGTCAAAAGCCACGACCTGAGTCTAAACATCTATTTTGTCCGAAAGGGCTCCCTCACGGGAGCCTTTTCCTTTGGTGATCCAATTGTCAATCCAAGGGGCCCGCACAGATTGTGCTGAACAGCGCCAGCCCCAACGCTTGGTTCCATGATTTTGATATTGTGATCGTTGAACATTTCGGTCGCTTGACGCGTGTCGCAAAATCGCAAATGCGGTTACACGACAGACCCTGAGTTAGCTGGTTGATAGGCCCTTGCGTCGCACGAACTCTGCCAGGCGCGCGCCCACTTCGGGAAATAAGAACGATAGCGCCGGCATCCATTGCTGCGGCGGGGTATATCTTGGATCCCCCTTGAGCAATTGGACACGCATCGTTTTGCACCGTGAAGCCCATTTTCCTGTCGAGTCCTGGCTCTCCAGCAACTCCTTGTGACCCGCCACTTCGACAGCAAAGGCAAACGCGAGCAGGCTTTCCGGATGCATTTGGGCAGTCTGGTGCGCGCACTGGATCAATGTATCAAACTGCCATCCGACGCCACGCCCCTTCAGAGCACTCAACACGGCATGCATCATGCCCTTGAAGCCGCCATCCCATGCCGGACGGGTTGGTACGATGACGTTGCGCTCTGCAAGTTTCTTCTTGATTGCGAGCCAGCGATCCTGATGTTCCGGACTCCCCTCCATCTGCCGGGTCATATTCGCCGCCCAATAGGCAATGACTTCATCACGCAATTGCTGGTCAAAGGACTCATGGCACTTCGCTTCTTGCGCCCCATAGTCGAAGTAGTAGGCACGTTGCTGGTCGATCTCCTTTTTGACCGCGCTAAAGGGAACGACGCTTTCCTGCCATTTGTCTGTGATGGAGCCTCCATTGCAGAACGGAATGCGATAGTGGCACCGCAAGTGAAACTGTTTGGTTTCCTCCGACAGCCGAACCGTTTCCTCGTCGACGACCAAGACATTCGAATTGTTGGAGAACAACAGGTCGTCAGTGGTCATACGCCTATAGTCTTCCGAGAAACTTGCCAAAACCCAGATCAGGTGCGCTCCAACATCGCGATAGAACATCCGACGACTGACCACGACGTCCAGAAAGGTCGTCGATAACTGCGCCTCGAAGGCAAACCGACCTTCGGTCGAAGTTGCCTGCACGTCGGGCTTTCGCCACGTGTGGGGATCGTCTGTCGCATTCCAACGTTTCTCTTGAATGATTGTCTCCGTGTCGAATGCCGGGTCCGCTCGCAAGCTGCGTTCAATAAGGTACTTGATCCGCTTGTGTGCTTCGCTTTCACGCAGACCGTGATATTTCCGCGCCCGGATTTCTTCTTCGCTTAGCGAACTCCGCGTTACCGCTGGGCATGAGCCATCTTCAGTCTTATGGCGAAAGAAGAAGCGTTTGCGCATGTTAGCGACCAGGTGAACCGGCGTGCCGCAAATCGCGCATGTATGCCGTGGCCGCCCCTCCTTCATCGCCTCGCGCATGGCGACGCGCGCTTCAACCAATTCGCTGTAGCGGTGTGCCGCTATAAACGTCGTTGCGCGCTGTACCTCACCTGAGATGAGGTCGATAACCTCCGCAATCTCCGGGTTATCCACTGGCGCCGCGAAGGCGCGCGCTTCGATCGTGACATTATGGCCGGTAAAGATCATTGGTCGGAATGCGCCCAGGCGGGAGGCCGAACGGGCGACGACTTTGGCCGATTCGCCCGTAGAATGCTCAATTAGGCTCGGCCCATTCGCAAGAATTCGTGAGGATCGACATCCCATGCTTCGCCACGATAAACATTCTCGGCAGAGTCCACGCAAACGGGCGTGAGTTTGACTTTTCCGGTCTGCCCGTTGGCCATCAAAGCCTCCGCGATGTCCGAATACGGCAGCAGCAGCTGGGCACTTTGGCCGTCCGACAATGACACTGGCAACCGGGTATCGGGCATTCCGGGAAAGCGATCGGCGAGCATGGGCGCCAGGCGGACCCCGCTCGGTATCTCGAATGTTAGCGTCTTGACGGTTACAACCCGGTGGCCGGTATTGACCGCCTCCAATTTGGCATACGGTGCTCCAAGTTGATTGCCGTAGGTAGGCATTGCCGATGATGCGGTGACGGTAATCTTGCGCCGATCTTTCTTCAGGGCCTGCCGCCAATTGAACGTCGACAGCGCCGCGCCATAGATGGCAATGGCGAACAGCACAACGTCTCTAACGAGAGGAAACCACGTTACCACTGGCATGCCCCCGATTGCTGGTTTGAGTCTAGCACAAGCTGATGGTCAAGACCGCGAAGCGCCCAAAGGACCCAGCCGCGATGGCTAGTCTAGGACCTGGGCCGCCACAGGCCCTGCCTCATAGAGTTGACCTTCTTTTTCAAGTGTCTTCCGGCGCGTGTTTGCAACCGCGACAAACGAGTTGAGCTTATCAAGGTCTGCCTTAAGTTCCGTGAATTTGGGAAGATCTGCCGGCACCCCTGCTGATTGGTCGTGGCCGGAGAACTTCGAACATCGCGTCATGCCAGCGTACACCGCTTCGTAGTCCGCTTTCTCGACGCGGGCGGCCCTCAGTTTGAGGGTTGCAACATTGGGCCGGAAGCGGCCGACAACCCCGGCGAAGAGGACCTCTTCGACGGCATGTTCCCACGTCTCGCGCATCTTGGTGTACACATCTGTCACAAACGAGCGCTCAGCCTCATCGGTTTCGGAATACGTCGGCTTTTTCCTTTGCAGCAAGCCGTCGATGATTGCGAGCCGCTTCGTGACACCCATGGAAATCCAGGGCTCCTGGCCGGCGTCAATGACGCCGAACCGTCCATCCGCGTGCTTGGCGATCCATTCCTCGCGAAGAGGCACCTTCATGTCCTGCGCAGCTTCCAACACAGCGTAATGAAAGAAGAGATTGTGCGTGAAGATAACGACTTGCCGTCCGGCGGCGGCCTCTTTCACCAACCGCTTCGCTACCGCCTCCATCCGGGCATGATCCAACGAGGACACCGGATCATCGACCACGATCCCATGCCTGGCGCCCACTTCGTTCAATTCGGCGAGGAAGCCTGCCAGGGCGAGCGCCCGCTTCTCTCCTTCGCTCAGGATATCACTGTTCTTTCCGACCTTCTGTTGAGCCTCAAGTCCGATATGCACCTTGCTTTTGCCGACCTCCCCTCGGTCGGCAAGTTTCAGGGGCAGATGCTGAAGGTCGAGGGCTTCAATCTCGTCTTGAAGGCTGGTTTGCAGGGAAGCGGTCAAAACCTTCCTTCTTATTTGGGTGATATGGGAGGTGATCCCGGCGACAGAACAGGCCGTGACGCACGCCTTGGTTTTCAGAAGCAGGTCGAGCGAATTCCGCCGCGCCACGAACGTCTCAACGTCGGCCGAGAATTTCTTCCGCGCTTCCAACTCATCAAATTGTTGCTGGCGATTGAGCCGCTTGGCGGCCTCGTCCGCCGTTGGTTTCAACCCTTTGATCTCGTTGGCAAGGCCGGTCACTTCAGCCAGCAACTCGTCGATGATCGACCGGTCGAGATCCGCGAGGCCGTCGAGACCTGCGTAGTCGACTGTCTTGATGGCTGTTGAAACCAGGGCGTGACGTTCCTGGCAGGCACCGTAAAACTGTTCAACCCCATCTGCCAGCGCTTGGCGGGGCACCGACCCCTCCACGAAATTGACCAGCCTGTTCTTGATGTCCTGGCTGCTGGAGACCTTGAAGTCGAGGATTGCGCGGGCGGCATCCGCGAACTCCTTCTTTGCTTTCTCGGCGTCCCCGTTGGCCCGGCCCTCGATATAGTCATCAAAAGCTGCGAGTCGCGTGCGCGCAGGCGCATCGAGAGGCTGATGGCAGAGCACACACGTATCGGCCGTAGCCAGTTGGGGCGGCTGAAGGTCCGGGTATGCTTCGACAGCAAAGTCGCGCGCGTACATCAGCATCTGGCGCCAGGTCTCATTGCCCAGCTGCGGAACTGCTGAATCCGCGGCCAAGGCGAAAGCAGCTGCCTTCGCCGTCTCGCGCGTTGCCGCTGCTTTCTCTCGCGCCTCCTTTAGTTTCGTAAGGCCGGCATTGCCGATTGCGTCGAAAATCGTGTTTGCATCGGCAACCAACGTCTCGACTGCCGACTTGGTGGCCTCCTTCACTTTCGACAGAAGAACCGGGTCCTTGCTCAAGTCGAGCGTGAGCGCCTGAAAATCGGACTCGTCCTTTTCAGCCCAGGCTGCAAACGCGCGCATCGCTTGTTCGCTCGGAAGCTTCTGGTCGGCCTTCAGAGTCGAAATCATCGCCGATACTTTAGTACGCTTCTCATATCCGAGCGGCAGGGGCGCCTGGTGCGCCTTGTTCAAGCTCGCTTCCTCGGCCTTGAAGCGACCGTTTAAGGTTCGCAGAGCTTCAGCGAGGTTGGTCAGCAGGGCAAGCTCAAACGGCAAGAACTCGATATTTCGCTCGGCATCAACATAGAGGCCCGCTGCGTCACTATCGAAGACGGAGATTCTGCCCAGTTCCGGTGGCGGTGCGCTTCGGTCATCCCAAACCACGCTGCGCGTTTTGTCGCCATCGACGCGGAAGGTCAGGGTGACCTCCCGGGGATCGGATGACGCGGGCTCGAACACGTTACCCCGCAGGGTCACGTCGTGCAGGCAATGACAAATCTTCTTCGCAATGCGGCAATACCCGCTCTTCCCCGAACCGTTCGGACCGTAAATCAGCGTCACGCCGTTGATCGCAAACTTGAGCGGCGGTTGTTCCGCAGCCAACCGGTCGATGTTGCGCAGCGGGCCGATCGACCCCAGAACGGTGACTGGCGCGAATTGATTGCCCGCCTTCAAGTGGGTCTTTGTGAGCGCAGGCCAGGCAGGTGGCTTTCCAGCGGAAATCCCTGCTTCCGCTCTTACAGCGTCCTCAAGTTGCCTGAGTTCATCCGCATCGAGGGTCGGCTTAGTGGTCAGGAGCCGTATAGCTTCCTGTTGCCAGCGCGGACGTGCAGCGCACCAATCAAACAAATCGCCATCACTCGGCATAAATACACCAAAAGCAATTGTATGTCGGACAATGCAAAATCATTGATTGCAGCAATGGAAAGCGACCGGTTTCGGTTGTCAAGACATCCTTCCTAAACCTTT
The DNA here is from genome assembly GCF_049075665.1 of Bradyrhizobium sp. B120. Classification (NCBI taxonomy): domain Bacteria; kingdom Pseudomonadati; phylum Pseudomonadota; class Alphaproteobacteria; order Hyphomicrobiales; family Nitrobacteraceae; genus Bradyrhizobium; species Bradyrhizobium sp. B120. Next base: position 6,366,081 of record NZ_CP185242.1, read on the forward strand.
GGGGGAGACGTTGACACCAATCTGTGGGACTATAATGGCTTGAATGATCTGCTGCGCGCGATAAAGCCCACGGTATTCGTAGGTTCGAGCAAGAAAGACCTGCGGGCGTTCCCTGCAGCCGTCCGAAGCGAGATCGGCCAGTCCCTTTTCGAAGCGCAGCTCGGCGAACACCCGCGCAACGCGAAGCCCCCAATAGGCTTTGGCGGGATTTTGGAGATTCGCGACAACTTCGACGGTGATACCTACCCGCCGTCTACACGACGCGTCTAGAGGGCGCTCTGTACGTTCTGCACGCTTTCCCGAAAAAGTCGACCAGCGGAGTCGCGACGCCGCAAAGGCATATTGACCCTGCGCGACGCCGAGGCAATCCACGAGGCAACAAAGGGAGACCGATGATGGCACGAAGAAGAAGCTGCCCGCCCACAGCCGGGCTCCGGCAACATTTTCGCCGATCTCGGCCTGCCTAATGCCGAGGAGCACCAGCTCAAGGCTGCCCTGATCGTTCAGCTGAAGCGGCTGATGGCCGAGCGGGAAATCCCCCAAACTGAAGCCGCGAACCTGGTTGAGATGAAGCAGCCCGACCCTGTCCAAGCTGCTTCGAGGGCATTTCAAGCTGGTTTCGGTGGAAAAGCTGCTGCGCATGCTCACGGCGTTCGACCAGGACGTTGAAATAACGGTAAAGCCACATCGGAAGCGTGGAGAGGCTGGCCGGATCACGTTTATTCCAGCCTAGAGCCTGCTGAAAGGGAGGGTTCATGACATTCAACGTGACGGCGGCCAAAACCGCTCATGAGCCAACCCTGCACTGTCCGAACTGTAACCACGAAATCCCGCTGACCGAGTCGCTTGCGGCTCCCCTCCTCGCGGAGACGCGCCGGCGTTTTCAGGAGCAACTGGCGAGTAAGGACGCGGAAATCGCGCGAAGGACCGAGGCGCTCCAACAAGAGCGCGAAAAGCTCCAAAGGGATCGCGAGCAGGTCGAAGACTTGGTCGCCAGCCGGCTCGCGGCTGAGCGGAGCCAACTCGTCGCTGCGGAAGCGAAGAAAGCCCGCGACGCGGCCGCGGCCGACGTTCAGGCCAGGACGAATGAAGCAGCTGAACTCCGCCAGCAGCTCGAAGCGAACAACGCAAAGCTGGCGGAGGCGCAGCAGGCGCAGGCCGAACTCATCCGCAAGCAACGCGCCCTGGATGATGAGAAGCGCGAGCTTGACTTGACCATTGAGAAGCGCGTTCAGGCGCAGATTGACCCGATCCAGATCAAGGCTAGGCAGGAGGCCGACGAGGCCGCACGGCTCCGCGTCGCCGAAAAGGACCAGACCATTGAATCGATGACGCGCACCATCGAGGAGCTGAAACGCAAAGCTGAACAAGGATCGCAGCAGTCCCAGGGCGAGGTGCTGGAGCTTGAGCTAGAGGAACTACTGCGCGGCCGGTTTCCGACCGACACAATTGAGCCGGTTGGAAAAGGCGAGCTTGGCGCCGACGTGATCCAGCAGGTCAACGGATCGATTGGCCAGCCTGCCGGCATTATTCTCTGGGAGACCAAGCGTACCAAGGCGTGGAGTGACGGTTGGCTTGCGAAGCTGCGGGACGACCAGCGCCGCTCCGGCGCTGACGTCGCCTTGATTATCTCCCACGCCCTGCCCAAGCATATCGAGCAATTCGACCTGGTCGACGGCGTCTGGGTGGCCCATCCCCGCTGCGCCTTGCCTGTCGCCGTCGCGCTCCGCCAGGCGCTGATCGACGTGAGCACCTCGCGTCTCGTCCAGCAAGGTCAACAGACCAAAATGGAGCAGGTCTACCACTACCTGACGGGAACGAAATTCCGGCAGCGTGTCGAGGCCGTCGTCGAGAAGTTCAACGACATGCGCGAGGATCTCGACAAGGAGCGGAAGTTCATGGGCCGGCAGTGGGCGAAGCGGGAAACTCAAATCTTGGCGGTCATCGACTCCACGGTTGGAATGGTTGGAGACCTTCAGGCCATCGCGGGCAAGGCCATGCCGGAGATTCCGAGTTTGGAAGTGCCATTGCTGGAAAATGATGGCGAACTGGAGCGAAAGCTGCGATGAGCACCGCGGCGGTTGAGGTGCACTCCGGAACCACACTGTTAATCGCAGGTGCGACAATGCGATTAAGCCAATTTTCGGAGTCGATCGACCAGTTGAGCATACCGAGCGCCGACTCCGTCGGAAAAATGCTCGCACCACGCCGCAAGGAAGCGTTTCTCTAAATCCAACTTCTTTTCGCGCCGTAGAATGATGGCAAAGCGCCAGGGATAGTATGGCGCCGGCACTTCGCCCATCTTCAGATACTTAGAAAAACCGTCGGCAACGATGGCCGTCTGCTCTCCGAGATTGTTATCGATTGCCTTCAGGTGATGTCGGAATTCGCCTTCGCCCAGTGAAAGAAAGGCAGGTCCGGACGAGGCTTGATTCCAGGTTTCGCCGCTCGCAAGCATTCGCTCGATAACGGCATGCCGGTTGGCGGACGAACCAACGATCTCTTCATGGGAGAGCGGAGGCGTCTGCTCCATACAGTCATCAGTACGCGTAGTGCATCATAGTCCGCTTCACTCACCTTGTTTTCAGACACAATGGAAGCCCTCTGCCTCTGGCATGCCTTACCACAGAATTGAGAGGTGGACAGAAGCGGATTAGGCCAGCTCTCCTTCGAGGGGGCGCACGGCACGATCACTACGGCGCCGCCGAACTCCAAACCGGTGATCGTGTAATCGTAAGTGCGATTATGTGATCTCCGACAATTCCATTCTGATTGCTGGGGAGGAGTTGCGGTAGCGGTAACCACGCTTGAGCTTGCGCATCCGGTTCAAGGCCACAGCGATGTCGGCCGGACCTCGACTCCGGTACGTTTCGATGCGAACGGTGCCAGCACGGCCTATTCGGCCCCATTCCCTGACGAGTGAGCATTCGCCGAACAGCGTCGACTGCACGTCCAGCTTGTAAAAGCGCGCCACATTACGACGGCTGTCGGTGCGGGTGAGCATGATCGCGGTCATGCGATTTCTTCCTCCTCTTATTCTTTGATGGTCGACGTGCGGAGAACAGCGGACACGCGAAGGTAACGATGAACGGTCTCTCGACTGACACCGTACTCGCGCGCGACGGCAGTTTTCGTGACAAAAAGAGCTGGCCGCCATTCCCCAGCGATGCCTGGTCGTTACCTGATTGGCCAGGATCATTCGTGCAAGGGACGGCGTGTGCGCTGCGCATCGCCCTCTGAAATGGCACCCGGAGAGCGTGAGCATAGCGACCCGAAGGGGCACGCGGGTCCGAGTGCAACGACGAGACCGGCTTAGCAGCGGCACCCGGGAACGGGGCAGTGATAGCGGTCGCCGAAGGCGAGCCCCTTTTCCGAGTGCCCCGGCGAGGAGCACATTATGTCTTGCGCGATGGGATCGTTACCCGCATGGGCCGAGACCCCGTTTCCGTAAGGGACTCGGTAAGCGCAGCTCATAGAGCCCGGTTCGCGACAGCGAACGCGCCCTGTCTGCAATACGAAAATCGCATCTAGTCTAGGTACGTGGCCTTCGCCAGAGATGAACAAACCGCACCCGATCTTGTCCAGTCTGCCTCGCTCATAAAACGGAACATCGACAAGCCTTGGGCTGCCGGGTCGGCAAGCGATCTGCCGCGGCTTACTTTCGCGAAGAACTAATAGTGGGGTTATATCCAGTGGTTTGACGGCGCGGCCGAGGCCATAGTGTGGCACATGAAAACTCGCGCCCTGGTGGCCTGGAATGTGCGTCGGATTCGCGTAGAGCGAGGTATCTCGCAAGAAAAATTGGCTTGCGAGGCTGGGATAGACCGCGCCTACATGAGCAGTCTTGAACGGCAGTCGAAAAACTCGACGATTGATCTTCTTGAGCGGATCGCCGACACACTCGGCGTTCATTTGTCCGAGCTCTTTGTTCAGCCGCCCAAGGGTACTCGGATTCCAACCTCGTCCAACGGTCGCAAACCGGAGCGCCCGCGGCGCAGCAAGAAACAGTTGCGGTCAGTGCAAGTCCGCTGATGCGGTAACAGTCTCGTCAATGATAGCCCGTGAAGGTTACCGCTGACCGAAGTGTTCGTCGTATCAGCGCCTCCAAGCATTCGGAGGCGCGCATACCGCATGACGCACGGGTCCATCCTTCCGTCAGGGAACGGTTCAAATTGGACGAGGTCACCCAGTGTGCGGGACACGGCCCATACAGGCCTGAGTCCATGAGGTATCACGACGAGTTCAAGATCTACTATTCGCACTCTTAAGGGATTGCCAGGGCCGTAAACGTTGGGGAGCCACCGTGTTAAAAACGTCTGAACAACGAGCAGGCGAGTTTTTGGCGGAGATTCAGGCTGCCATCGACATGCACACCAAGGCTACTCAAAGGATGCAGGGTGGCATCAGCTCATCGTCATCGTGTCCGGGGCTTGCGGATTGCTATGTCTGGCGGCCGGGGCCGCGGGTCAAGCGTTTCTTGCCGGCGTTCTTGGCGGTTTCACGACGATGGGGTCGATTTTGACTCAAACCTTGCACTGCGTGAAAGCGCAAGGGTAGCAAATCGCATGAGGGCGGAGTTGGACGGCATCCGGCTCCAGTTTGTCTACGAACACGGCTCCGTCCCACTCCTGAAGCCCTGGCTGGCCTCAGCAAACAGTACCGGGAGTTACAGTCGAAGATGTCCAAGAAGTAGGAACGCACCCTGAGCTCGCAGTCTGGCGGACTGAACGTCAGGTTGCCCAAACTAAAATCGCCCAGCGGTGCCTGAGGTTAAGCCAGTGACCGTGGTCACCCCATCAATCGCTGCCCGACCGTGGTTCCTGCCGAGGAGGCGAGTGGTTCGACCGCAAATTCGTGTACCTGTTTGCGTTCGCTGGGCCAGCGGGACATCATTTCCAGGTGGTCGATCGGTGATGTTCTACCGCCGAAGCGACTGTTAATCCGCCCTTCGAACTGTGGAAATGCATGCGTCACACGCTGTCGTCACAACTCCAAATCTATCGGACAAACAACGCGATACAATCCGCCCGAAAAGGATGAACGGTGCAGCGCTATGAGCCCTTCACCGACGCTGAGGGCAATCTCTCGTCCCGGCCCGTCTTCCGCGACGGCCAGCCCGGTCGAGAGCCGCGAGGCCGCCGCCCGGCGCAATGAGCTGATCGGGCGCGGCGGGAGAACGCCAGCGATCGGCTATGAAGGTCAGCAGCCATCGGGAGACTAGGCGGCCCGCCGCTCGTCTTCAACACCCGGCGCTTCCTCTTCCCCCGCGGCCTTTCGTAGGAAGCGTGCGAGCGCCGCTTTACGTGAGTAGCGGTTAAATACGTAGGCCCGGCGCTTGAACGCCTTCCTGTCCAGCAAGCTCTCAATGTAGCCGGTGATCGTGTCGCGGCCATGATCCGGGCCGTGTCGAGCGAGTGGATGCATTTATTGGTGACGGAGCCCTTGGCATGGCCGACCAACGCCGCGATCTCACCTCCGTGAAGCCGGGGCGACGTCATTCTAGGACGACCTTGAAGGAGGGATACGACCGTCGGAAAGCGGCAAGCACTCGATCGCGCGCCCGGTCCATCTCGCGAGTTGCTGCGTCCGTAAGCGTGAAGGTTGGGCAAGTGGGATTGCCGCAACCGCAAGGCCTGATTTGTCCGGAGGACAGCAGCGCTTTGAATCGGCGGCGAAGCTGATCCAACTCACGGACCGTCAGCTCCAGAGCGTTGCGGATGCCCACATCGCGGATGTGGTGAAGCGAGGGAAGTCGGTGTATTTCGACGCCTTCTCGCGTTTGCCAGATGCCTGTGCTGAGCACTCGGATAGTGTCGTCGATGGCTTGCTGGAAAGCGTGTAGATTGGTCTCTTGCTGGAATGGCGTCCGAAACGCTGGCCGGTCGAAGGCGCGGGCGAACATTGCAAGGGCTTGCTCGTCATCGATGTCTTGAAACTTATCGACGAAATTGCGCAGCTCGCCTTCGCTATCGGGAAACAGAATGCCCTCGACCAGGCGGCGCAGGAGGAATTCGGCTCGAAGCCGGAGATGCTCCTCGAATTCCGCGCCGGACCAGATCGCTACTTTAGGGACACCCAGTTTCGCGGCCGCCACGCGAACCTCATCGCGACGCTGGGCGGAGACACTGCCGCGGCATACGAACTTGAAGGTGTCAGGTTTGCCGGTTACTGCGTTCACCGCCGCGGCCATATCCTTCTCCGCCTTCGCGTGGGTCAGGCTGCCGCGATTGACGCATTGAATGACAGTGCGCTCGTCCGGTTGGTCGTCGAACGGACGTGTGCCGATGATGTCACGCCCTTGGTCACTTCCCGTCTGACCGAACCAAGCGAGATCAGTCCAGCCATCGCAAAGGTGGTAGGCAAACACGAGGCGTTCGAACTCGGTGCCGCTGAAATCCTCGAAGTGAATCGGCCGGACCGTCCGAGCTATCGTCACCTGCCTACCTCCTGGCTCCCAGAGCTACGGAGCGGGTTGATGATCTGAATGTCCTCGAAGTCCTTTTCATTATCGGTCACGACGACGCACTGGTTGGCTTCGGCTACGGCGGCAATGATTGTGTCTAGCGCGCTTCGCGAACGGCCTTTGGCTTTGCCGTTGGCCATCAGCCGCGCCCACACGAGGCCAGCTTTCTCGTCGAACGACAGCACGCGGCCAGCGAACAGCGCTTGCGGACCTTCGGGGCCCGCGAACCAAGTTTCAAGGCTATTGCGCTTCTTGCCCTTTGGTTTCTCTAAGATGCCTCGGCGGATTTCGGCGACGGTAAGCGAAGCAATGAAGAGGTCGTCGTCCTTCTGAGCACCCATCCAAGCCAGCAGCGAGTCCGACGGCTCCGACTTTACGATGTTGCTGATGATATTGGTATCAAGGAGGTAGCGCGTCACAGATCAACCTTACGCCCCTCTTCTCGCGGACGGCTGAGGCCGAGATCCGTGCCGACCATCGGTGAGCGACGCAGCGCGGCGAGAATACCCCCCGCTTTTGGAGGCTCACCCGCCACTGCCTGCCGTATGGTCCGGCGAAGCTGCCCGGCTTCCGGACCGTCTTCCGTCAATTTCCGGGCAAGGGATCGAAGTAGATCGCGGTCGGCGTCGAGCGCCTGGATCTCGAACCGTGCGATGCCACGCTTCGTCAGGCGGGTCCGGTAATTCGCGAGGGCTCTCTTCTGCGCACTGTTGCTCATCGCGGGCCTCCGTGCTATATCCAGATATATAACCGTATTTTCTTTGGAGCGCAAGGCTGGCGGAATTGTTATCGGTGAAGATGGCCTCTCCAAAGCGTGTGTGCCGGCGGGGGGGGGGGGGCGCCACCATGACAAGACGCCCCTCTTCCAAGGGGGTGATCACAAACATATTATTGCTACGACGACGGTCGACCGGTGCCCCCGACTTACAATACATTTTACCTTGCCGATGCACTGTTACTGTGCATCATTGTCGCGATGCGGGTATTCCGCGCTAGGACAAGGACACGATCGTGGCGCGACAGCGACGTACAACAGCCGAACAGCTTCTTGTGGTCGCCGAAGCGACCCGCGAACCGGTTGCGCTTGCATCATCAAAGCCCGATCCACGCCTCGTCAATCTAGTCCGACTGCTGGCGCGACAGGCCGCACGGGACTTCGTTCGAGTCGAAACTGATAGCCGGACGCGAGACCACCTTCCGGAGTAAGGAGGTCGCCTCTACGCCCGCTACTCATCAGACAATCAGCGAGACGCTTCAATCGAGGATCAGTTGCGGCTGTGCCGCCTGCACGCCGAGAAGCAAGGCTGGACGGTCGTCGACAGCAATACCGATCGCGCGATCTCCGGCGCGTCGCTGTTGCGTTCCGGCATTCAGGAACTGATCAGCGATGCGATGCGCGGCAAATTCGTCGTCGTGCTCGCAGAGGCGATGGATCGTCTGAGCCGCGATCAGGAGGATATCGCTGGACTGTTCAAGCGTATGGCTTTCGGCGGTGTGCGTATCGTTACGCTGTCGGAGGGTGACGTGACGGGCTGCGATCCTTCGGTTCGCCGCGAACAAGAAAAACCCCGACATTCTTGCGGAACCCGGGGTTTTGGGCGCCTTGCTTTCGCAAGAATCGTTGGTTGCGGGACACGCAACACCCGATTCTTGCGATTGGTCGAACAGTCCGTTCCGCGATTGGCAGCGTAGGTCAACCACTGCCCTCCAAAGGTGGAGGCCACACGTTCGAATGGTGTCAGCAGCGCAGTAATGACAGCGCGAAACTGCAACACCAACTCCAGATCCGGCCTCGCACCTCTTTGGCTCGGCCCACGGGAGCGCGGTACTGGATTTGTACTCCTAGAAATGAGCTTCATTTCGGCGCAGGCCAAAGCCGTTGCGATGGTAGCTAACTCTTCCTCTGTCGACCAAATTGCAGCTCCAAAAGGGTGATCACGAAAATGTTCTTCGTGCGCTCGACTTTGCAGTTTCCCGACCGGCTACGCTAGGCAACTCAGATCCGCGCATGGCAACGATACAACACATTGATATCGCTTGTCTCTTTCTCTTGCATTGCGACCGCAACTGGCCATCTTTGTCACGATGCAGAGCGATCCGCGGACAGGGTTTGAACCTGCGATCTTAAACTATGGGACTGAAGGTCGAGACTCAACCGTACCAGCCGCACCAGAGAGCGAACAAACATCACGAACTAGCTCGAACCTCGGCGAAAGCGATGGATATGTTGCCGCACATAGCGGTCCGGTTGCAGGTTCGCATAGAGGCGGCGGGCGAATGCACAACGTGGTCGCGGACTTATCGAATTGCACGTGCCGAACGGTCCACAGGATGATGGCGCCCTATTCTTCGACCGAAGTCGCAACAGCGATAGGTATCTCATTGAACACCTTCTATCGCACGCGTCAAATTCGGCACGAGCGCGACGGCTTGCCAGCGCCGATCAGCGAACGCGGGCCGCTCAAGTGGGAACGTACTGGCTTCGACGCCTGGCTGACCCGGCATCATCCCATGCGCCCGAAGACAATCGCCAATGACAGATTTGCGCGACCGCCGGCAACAAGCGATGAAGAACATCGCGAGCGGCTAAGAATGGCCTATGGGGATCATGGCGCTTGACATTCAAGGTCGCGCTAGATTCCAATGGTGCCCTCTCACTTCGGCACCGAGGCTTTCAATGGCCGATCCGAAATTTCCGTACGTGAAGTGGCGTGAAGGCCGTCCGCGCTCATCGCATGGCGCTTACGCCAGAGTACTCGGCTTTGTGGATACCGACCTGCGCCATCCGCCGCACGATGGAAAGGGCCGTCCGGTTGGCGCGTGGTTCAATCTTCAGGAGGCCTCCGACTTTTCAGATAGGCGAAAATCTGAAATCGATGCGGCGCGGCGGGCTGGCAAACTGCCCCAAAAGAGTACTGTACGGAAGCGTGCTACGATAGAATATCTTCTCGACGACTGGAGCAAGTCGGCAGAGTTCAAGGCGCTGTCGAGCGCCTCGCAATCATCCTACCGAAAGTGCATCTCCGCCATACTCCACCGGCCGCAGACCCGCGAGGCCGCTGCAAGGATGCGTGCCGAGATCCGGGCCGCCAGACTACTTGGCGTGGCGGAACCTGCGCGAGAACCGGAGCCGATCGCAACCGCGACACCATCCTCGATTGGCAAGCCGGAGCTCCGCGCATTCTACAACTATGCGAAATCGGTGCGCGGCCATCATATGGCGCTGTCGATGATCGCGACGCTCTCAGCCGCATTCACTTGGGGCCAGGAAAGCATCCTGTGGCGCCTCGGACCCAACCCGCGAGAGGGCATGGAATTCGATCATCCGGACGGCCGGATCGTGCTAGTCGCGATGCGGGAATTTTCGGCGTGGGTTGCTGCGGCCGATGCAATCGAACGGGCCTCGATCGGCGACAGCTTCTATCTCGCGCTATTCACCGGGCAGCGCCAGACCGACCGTCTGATCATGCGTGACGAGGGTGACGTCGAAGGACGGCACGCGTTTCGGCAAAGCAAGACTGGGGAACTTGTTGACATCAAGGAGGCACCGCAGCTCAGCGCACGGCTTAATGCCTCGCGCGCACGAATAAAGGCGCTCAAGCTGCGGCTTCAGCTCGAGAAGGTGCCGCTCGAACTCGTCGTTAGCGAGGACAACGGCGAGCCTTATGACGAGAGTACCTATCGCCATTGGGTATCGACCGCACGCGCCGTCGCTGTTTTCGGCTTTCTCGCACGCGATACCGTGCGCCAAGCGGTCGTCCGCGCGGAGCGGCTGACGGCCGAACTGCTCAGAACCGTAGACAAACTGTTCGCGCCTTTCTCACTCGATGACGAGAACAAGGCGAAGCGCGCCCGCGCGGTCGATCAGCGCGCGCGTGCGTTGGTGCAATGGCTGGATGTGCAGGCGGCACGCGATAGCAATGGAGAGGCGGGGGCATGGCGCCTGAAGCCCTGCCCGTCTCTGATGTTCGTTAATGGCGCCGGTGAACTCGACCAGAAGCACGACCAAGATCTGCGCGATACCTGTGTGATGCTGCTTGATCGCGCCGGCTGCGACCTGCTGACCATCTGCGACATCACGGGGCACTCCTACCGAAGCGCGCAAACCATCGTGAAGCATTACCGCGCCCGCAATGCCGATCGTGCCGACGCCGGCATCGATCGGCTCGAATTGCAGGTACGCAAGGAAGGGATGAAGGGTTAATCGCCAAAAGCCCGATGGCTTGAAAGGTTGAAGCTGTCGTTATGATAACGAACGCCATCCCGTTGATGGCTTTTCGAGTCTCGCCAACGCTTGGCCACACGGCCGGCTATAAGCTCAGCACACTCGACTCACGCGGCGCACCGCTTCGTCTTGGCGGCGAAGTGCCGACGATTCTTCCGTGCAGTTTGACGGTCACGTGCAGATCGGGTTCCATCGAAGACATTCAGCGAACATGGTCGGCTCGTCGCATGGTGTGCGACGTACGACCACAAAAAGCGTCGCACGAGACGTGTTTTGTTCTCGACCAACATCTCGCGAAGGTCTTGGAAAATAAGGATTTTCCTTTGGTGGGCGCACCAGGGCTCGAACCTGGGACCCGCTGATTAAGAGTCAGCTGCTCTACCAACTGAGCTATGCGCCCGGAACTTGTCCGGAAATGACCCTCGCAAGAGAGGCCGTCGTTTAGCAAAGCGATTCCGCGATGTCCAGCAAGCTGGCGCAACTTTTCCCGACTTTCTGACAGCCGAAAGGCCGCCGGATTCCGGCGGCCTTTCATAGGCTTGGCGAGGATGTCGGCGGCTGGCTCTCAGAGCCGGCCGGAGCGCTCCTGATCCGGACCGTCGTCGCGGTCGAAATGATGGTCGCGGCCGCCGCGCTCCCAGCGGTCCATGCCGCGCTCGAGGCGATGGCGGCGCCAGCCCTCGGCACCGAAGCCGCGCCCTTCCATGTGGGTGAGCATGGTCAGCCGCCGCTTCTGGTTGTCGTCGAGCGTCTTGTAGAGCGGGTCGGCGGCATCGGCGATCTTCTTCAGCGAGGTCGCGGTCGCCGCCATGTTGTCGGCGCGCTCGCGCAGGCGGGCGACCGGATCATCCGGCGTCTGCGCCTTGTCCGCATCGGTCTTCTCCGCGGCCATCCGCGCATTGGCGCGATCGAGCCGCATCTTGGCGAAGTCGCGCACCGCGGTTTCGACCGGCGGCCACAGCTTCTCCTGATCGGCGGTCAGCTTCAGCCCGGCGTGCACTGCGGCAATGCGCGCGTCGAGGAAGGCGGCCCGGTCCTCTTGGCTCATCCGCATCTGGCCATGGAACCACGGGCGATGCTGGGCATAGACCGCGGTCGAACCGGCAATCGTGAGCGCCGCGATGCCGGCGAGCAGAACTTTCTTCATCCAAACCTCCTTTGAAGGTTGCCTGAGGATGATACCGCCGTCGCTCGCCTTCAACTTACGGATTGGACAGAGAGACCTTTCTTGCCAAGATGTAATCCGCTTCATTGCCCGTCAGAAACAACCAAAGCGCAGGATCGCGCTTTGGTTTTCTGATTGTTTGCGCATGATCTTGTCGGAAGACCGCTTCACACTTTTCCGGATCATGCGCCGGCTAGATCATTCCCAGCAGTCGCGGCAGCCACAGCGAGATCTCCGGCACGTAGGTGATCAAGCCGAGGAACACCAGCATCGCGCACAGCCACGGCAGGACCGAGATCGTGATCTCGCTGATGCCCATCTTGGCGATGCTGCTCGCGATGTAGAGATTGAGCCCGACCGGCGGATGGCACAGCCCGACCTCGGTGTTGACGATCATCAGGATGCCGAGATGCACCGGATGAACGCCGAGCTTGGTCGCCAGCGGAAACAGGATCGGCGCCATGATCAGGAGGATCGACGACGGGTCCATCACGTTGCCGGCGAGCAGCAGGATGACGTTGACGACGAGCAGGAACATCCAGACCGAGAAGTTCTTGTCGATGATCCAGGCCGCCATCTCCTGCGGGATCTGTTCATGCGTCATCAGGAACGAGAACAGCACCGCGTTGGTGATGATGTAGAGCAGCATCGAGCTCATGCTCGCCGCCTGCAACAGCACCTTCGGCACCTCGGAGAGCTTCAGCTCCTTGTAGACGAACACGGTGATGAAGAAGGCGTACGTCGCGGCAACTGCCGCCGCCTCCGTCGGCGTGAAGATGCCGCCATAGATGCCGCCGAGCACGATGACGATCAGCGAGAGGCCCCAGATGCTCTCGCGGAACGCCTTGAACTGTTGGCCGATGGTCGCGCGCGGCATCTTCGGATAGCCGTTGCGCTGGGCGACGAAGAAGGTCACCGCGGCCAGCATCAACGCCAGCAGCACGCCCGGCACGATGCCGGCCATGAACAGCGCGCCGATCGAGGTGTTGGTGGAGACGCCGTAGAGCACCAGGATGATCGAGGGCGGCACCAGGATGCCGAGCGCGCCCGAGGTCGAGATCACGCCGACGCCGAACCGCTTCGGATAGCCATGATCGACCATCGCGGGCATCATGATCGAGCCGATCGCCACCACGGTCGCGACGCTCGAACCCGAGATCGCCGCGAACATCGCGCAGGCCGCGACGCCGGCAAGACCGAGGCCGCCCGGCAGATGGCCGACCAGCGAGGTCGTGAAATCGATCATCCGCCGCGCGACACCGCCGCGGGTCAGGAAGGTGCCGGCCAGGATGAAGAACGGGATCGCCATGATGCCGAAATTGTCCAACCCTGAGAACAATTTCAGGCCGACGCTCTCGATCGGCACTTCCGTCATCGTGAACAGGAAGGTGAGCACCGACAGGCCGAGCGAAATCGAGATCGGCATGCCCGTCAGCATCAGGGCAAACAGCAATCCGAAAATAAGTGCGGCGCTCATCACGCTTCTCCAAGCGCGATCGGCGCGGTCTTGCTGGTCTCGACGCCATCGACATGGGCGGCGTCATGGTGCGGCAGCTCATTGGTCCGGATGTAATTCCAGCACACCTGCAGGAAGCGGAAGGACATCAGATAGGAGCCGAGCGGAATGCAGGCGTAGACGATCCAGCTTGGAATTTCGAGGTCGGGCGACACCTGGTCGGTGTGCATCAGCTCGTAGACGAACTTGGCGCCCATGGTGCCGACGATGGCGGTGAACAGCGCGCCGCCGAGCAGCCCGAACAGGATGACGATCTTGCGCCAGCGGTCATTGAGGCGGTTGATCAGCACATCGACGCCGACATGGATGCCGGTGCGCACGCCATAGGCCGCGCCGAACTTCGCCATCCAGATGAACATGTAGATGCACAGTTCCTGCGACCATGCGAGGTTGATGCCGAACAGATACGGATAGAGCACCGGCACGTCGACCAGGAAGCGATGCACGACCGTGACGAAGGTCAGAAGCGTCGCAGCGCCCATCAGGCTCGCGATGATGATTTCCTCGAGCCGGTCCAGAATTTTCAGCAGCATTGATCTCCCCTGACATGGCCTGATGCGGCAACCGGCCACGGCACCCAGTCCGCGGCCTCACGCGGCCGCGGCATTCGTTGGATTTGCGGTTCAGATCCGCGATTTGTTGAGCATGATCGGAAAGCCGGTGTCCGCCTTTCCGGATCACGCCTTAGTTCATCGGGCTGCGGCCCGTTTCCTTGAGGAATTCGTCGATCAGCGGCTGGCCGACGCGCGAGGCGACGTCCTTGTAGACCGGCATCATCGCCTTGCGCATCGCCTCGTCCTGCTCCGGCGTCAGCGAGATGATCTCGGTCTTGCCGGCCTTCTTGATCTCGGCGAGCGCGTCCTCGTTCTCCTTGGCCGACTGGTTGTTGCCGAACTCGGTGGCTTCCTTCATCGCCTTGTTGAGTTCGTCGCGGATGTCGGCCGGCAGGCCGTCCCAGAATTTCTTGTTCACGACCACGACATAGCCGATGTAGCCGTGATTGGTGACGGTCGCGTACTTCTGCACCTCATGCATTTTCTGGGTGTAGATGTTCGACCAGGTGTTCTCCTGGCCGTCGACCACGCCGGTCTGCAGCGCCTGGTAGACGTCGGAGAACGCCATCACCTGCGGGATCGAACCGAGCGCGCGGAACTGGGCCTCCAGCACCTTCGACGACTGGATGCGGAATTTGAGTCCCTTGTAGTCGGCGGGCGCGAGCAGCTTCTTGTTCGCGCTCATCTGCTTGAAGCCGTTGTCCCAATAGGCGAGACCGGTCATGCCCTTGGAGTCCAGCTTCTTGAGCAGCTGGGCGCCGAGCGGACCATCGGTCACCTTGCGCAGCGATTTCAGGTCGGGGAGGATGTAGGGCAGATCGAAAACTTCGAATTCCTTGATGCCGATCGGGCCGAACTTCGAGTTCGACGGCGCCAGCATCTGCACCGCGCCGAGTTGCAGCGCCTCGAGCTCTTCCTTGTCCTTGTAGAGCGTCGAGTTCGGATAGACCTCGACCTTCACCTTGCCGCCGGTGTACTTCTCGGCGAGTTCCTTGAACTTGTCGGCCGCCTTGCCTTTCGGCGTATCCGAGGCCACCACGTGGCTGAACTTGATGACGATCGGCGACTGCGCCGAGGCCTGCCCGACAAAGGTCAAAGCCGCGATCGACGCCGCGGCCAAAATGAACTTACGCATGTTTCCTCCCGCGTAATTGCGGAGCACGAATACCGGCCCCGAGACATCCGGTCGCACCATTACAGACAAGCAACGCCGATTGCCATTGCCCCTTTAGCAGGGGCCGATTTGCGCCGTTGCTGCACTGCAAAAATCGATACGGCGGTATCCCTTTCGGCTCTTGCGACCGTTCATGACACCGCCCGCACGCTGTGCCCGGCCATGGCGGCACGGTCAATGCGAGGTTTGGCAATGGCGAGTTCGCCGGGCGCGAATGCTGGTGCTTCTTGCCGGCTGTCGTCCCTGCGAAAGCAGGGACCCATACTCCGCAGCGAGAATTGTGAGCGGGACTTGTCGTTTGTCGTCCCGGCGCAGGCCGGGACCCATAACCACAGGGTTGAGTTGTTGAAGAAGGCTGTGGCCCCAGCGTCGCGCAACAATGAGCATTGGTGGTTATGGGTCCTGGCTTTCGCCAGGACGACGATGAGGATGGTTCTCGCACGATGTAATGCACCGTCATTGCGTACTTCATCCCGGTGTCATCGCCCGGTCGAGCTGTGCGATGACAGTTGAAGATGAGGACGCAGCTTCGCATTCTCGCGACACCATCTGTCCGGAGTTTTGCATTTCGTTCCGCCCTCTCTTGAAGAGGGCGCAGGGAAAGCCGGGTGCCGATCGCACCCATGGGCCCCGTGCAAAAGGTAGAAAGCACGGGGGTAGGACCACAGGTGTAACCGGAGCAATCCGGCTTTCCCTGCGCGATGGGTTACGGCTTACTTCGTGCTCTCCCCGGCGAGACTGGGCTTGCTTGTCACCGTCTTCGCAACGCGCACCGCGCAATCGGAAAAGACACCTGCCGCTAGGGCGTCAGGACCACACGACTTCACCGTCCGCCTCATGCGCACTCGTCAGTTGCGCAATCCGCGTCCACCGCATCTCGACCCACGTTCGTGACGATCGCGAAGCGCCCTCGATCGGGTGAGATGGACGTATTGAACATCTGAGTTGGGTGAAACGCCAAGCGGAATATTTTCTTACCACGATATTGACAGGTTTTGCTGAGTTGCCCGTCGTGTCCGATCGGCAACACACCTCCGAACGAACACAGCGCCATGCGGCACGCACGAACGCTGCGCCGGCGGCAACGGCCGCCGCATCCTCATTGCGTGATGGTCTTCGCGAGTTCTGTAAGAGGTCCCGGCTCGACCCGGATATCCCCGGCGAACGGACGCTCCTGCAGACCAATGAGTCTCAGCGCCATCACCACCGCGATCGAGAACACGCTGAGCGCCGTGATCTGCGCACCGGCCTTGTTCAGATGCACCAGCCCGATCGCGGTCTGCGTGACCACGCCGAGGACGATCACCAGGATCCATTTGGCATCGATCGTGCGATCGGACGCCAGCGCAAGCCGTTCGGAGCGGGCGCTGCCGGCGCGGACCGCGGCATTGAGCAAGGCGGTCTGCACCGGTGCGCCCGCTTTCTGCGCGATCCTGGGATCACTGACTTCCTGCAGCAGCGCGTTATAGGCGGACTCGGCCGTGCGCGCCTCATGGTCCTCCGTCATCGCCGGCCACTCATCGTTCACCAGGGCCGTGACGTATTTGGCAAGGACGGATCGGACGTTGCGCATGTCCAGGGCAGAGGCGATGCTGAGCGCATCGACGTTGCGCAATTCCCCCGCCTCCGATTGCATCGCACGGGCCGCTTGACGGTTGCGATCGGCAATATCACTGGCGAGAAATCCGGTCAGCAGCGCAAACAGCACGCCGACCGCACCAAAGAACGGAGCCACGACGCCTTCGACGCGGCGCCTCGCCTGAGCGGTTGCCGGGCTGAAACTGGCGATAACGATCGCAGCGCCGGTCGCCGCATAGAGGACGACGAGAACCGCAAACAATTCGTATGTCGGAAAGTCCAGCCAAGCCTTGATCATCGTTACGGCAACGCCCCCACAGCGACTGCAACCAGACTAGGGGCGCGTGACGTTCACGTCATCCAAAAACGCCCGCACCGGAAGGCGTACCCCTGAATGGAAGTCGTTGGCATGTCTGGGCATGGTCTCCTTTGAGCCGAAGAAGACATTGGCCAGATCGCAGTAATGTCCGCTCTGGGCCATATGCAGACGTTAGACTACGTCTCGATCCACTCTATCGACTTTGGAAGCGTCTCAGACTCGGCAAACTCCCGAGCGGCACGTAGGCCCTTCTCATAGGGTATGACATGCTGCCGTCGAAATTCCGTATGATGGGCGAGCCCGACGTAACAAGTCATAACCGGCTGCGTCCTGGCCTGATCACCGCGACTTACATAGTACGGCGGGTTGTGGTGTCCGTACTCAAAAGCGAGCACTGTCTCTTTGCCTCCCACCACCAGCGCAAGATCATTACCGTTTGAGGTCTGGATCGAGATCAAGTTCAATCTGCCTAGCGTTCGCGCCTCATCGCGAGCCTTATTGATCGCTCTATCAAAGTCGACAACAGTCGAAACTCGAACGGCCTTCTCGGCGTCATGAACGACAATCGAAAGATCCACAATCTTGTCTCGCTGGTCGTTGCTATCGGCGGAACGATATGCCTTGCTCTGCCGTCCGTCACCAGGTCAGCTTTGGGCCAAAAGGCGACCTCGAGCAGCGCCGCCGCAATGTCCGCTTTGGGCCAATAACAGACGTGGCAACGGCCTTGGACGCGTGGTCCGCATCCTCCCCGGCAACCATGTCAAGGGCGGTCATCGGCAGAAATTCCTCTGCCCTCAGTGGCCAAGTTCTGGAATTTCGGCTAGTTGAATCTGCGTGGCAATGCAATTAGGACGGCATGTCCGTCCTCGAGAGGACAAGGTCATGAAATTGTCGTCAAGGTTTGTCGCGCCATCCGCCGTCGCTATCCTGTCAACACTCCTGCTGAGCGGCCCCGCTGCGTCGCAAACCGCAACAGGCTCCAGCGCCCCGCTTCCCTCCATCACGGTCGACGCGCCGAAGCAGGCGGCAAGGCCAGTCGGGCCGAAGGAGGTCGCAAGCAGCAGGGTGGCTGCTCGCCGGACATCGCTGGCCGGCCACACGTCATCCTCAACCGCGCGAACGCCGTCGCCTGCGCCGGATTCGGTCTTGGGGAGGATTGCAAGTCTGGAGAAGGTCGCCAGCAACTGCAACGGGGGTTGCGAGTCGAGCCTCCCCCACGGCAAAGACCCCTGGGTTGGGTGTAGCGAGTCGGGCGGCGGACAAACACATGGACCTTTCTCGGCAACGTGCAGGGACAACCTTACCTACAAATCCTACGTGGATTGCGTCGAGACGAAATGGTTCCTGGGCGAGTACCGAAATAGAGCCTACTGGCTTTGCAGCAGCCTGCAGGCCGCGGGGAAGTTTCAAGTCGCCGACCTCAAGCGATCAAGACGTCCGCACTAGAACGTTTTCGAGCCATTGATCGCTTGGGCCAACGACGACATTGAAAACGCTTCACGTGGACGCAGTACATCTGCTGCGTCCACGGATGCTCGTCAGTGCGGCCGCTTCTCGCTTGTCCTCACCGCGACGCGGTGCTGATGTTCTCGCCAAAGAACTTCCACGTCTTGCCGTCGAATTTCGCGAGCTTGAACGTGTCGAAGGTGGAATAGTCGGTCGGCGACACCGATACCGTGATGCCGGGAAGCAAGAGCGGCAGCGAGACCTTGCTCAGGTTGGTGGCCTGCTTCAGCAGATTCTCGCGCGTCAGCACGTCTCCGCAGTTCTTCAGGATGATGGCCGTGAACTGCGCCGACAGATAACCGATCTGGTTGCTGCCATCGATCGGATTGCCTTCGGGATACCACTGCTTCATGAAGGCGAGATAGTCCTGCACGCCCTTGTCGGTGTCCCATGCGGGGTCGCCCACCACCTTGGTCGCCAGCGCGGTCATGAGACCGGTGGATGCTTCGAGGCCGGCAGGCTCGAGCACGCCGCCGATCGAGCTGGCGACGGACACGATGAAGTGCGTCGGCTTCCAGCCGAGATCGGTAACCTTGCGGATCGCCTGCGCGCCGAACTTCGGCGTCGTAATCGTCATCAGCACGTCGGCGCCCGCGGCTTTCAGATTGACGATCTGGGAATCGATCGTGGGATCGGTCACCTCGTAGCTGAGCTCCTTGACGATGAGACCGGCCTTCTCGCCCAGCCCCTCCTTGAAGCCCTTCAGATAGTCCTTGCCGAAGTCGTCGTTCTGGTAGATCACGCCGATCTTCGCGTTGGGCAGCTCCTTGGCGATGTACTTGGCGTAGATCTTAGCTTCCTGCGCATAGGGCGGATAGAACGGCGTGGTCCACGGGAATTCCTTCGGATCGTTCCACTTCGAGGCCCCGGTGGAGATCAACAGATGCGGGATCTTCTTGCCGTTCAAATATTTTTGGATCGACGAATTTGTCGGTGTGCCCAGTGAGCCGATATTGGCAAGGACCTCATCCTGCTCCACGAGCTTGCGCGTCTGCTCAACCGTCTTCGGCGGGCTATAGCCGTCGTCCATGCTCAGCAGCGTGATCTTCCGGCCGTTGATTCCGCCCTGGCTATTGATCATCTTCCAGTATGCGGCCTCGGCCCTGCCCTGCGTGCCATACGCCGAAGCCGGACCGCTGTAGGGCATGGTCTGCCCGATCTTGATTTCGGTATCGCTGGCGCCGGGATCGTATTTCTTGTCGGCAGCGAGAACCGCCGAAGTGGAAACAAGGCTGAGCGCGGCGACGGCCGCGAGCGTGATGCAACGCATGTGTTCTCCCCATTCGCGTCGCTGTTTGCCGCGACGTCCGGCGAGATCATGATCAAGCCCGCGCGAGATGTCGACCCCTGAAGTCGGGACATCGAACTGCGCTAGCCGTCGAGCGTCACAGCCCCATCCAACCCATCACGGCGCCGAACGTTGCCCACAGCGTCCATCCAAGCCCGAGCAGGCAGATTAGCGCAGCCGCCATCGCGATCGTCAGCAGCAGGCCGTCCTCCTGCAGGTAGGCGACCGCGATCAGGACGACCACCATTCCCGGAATGACGTTCACCAGAGGCAGCGGCCAGCCTGCCGAGAAGGCGAGCAGAAACACCACCAGTCCGACGAGGCGGTCGATCACGTCGCGACGCGCGTCCCAGCGCGGCCGGCTGATGCGCTCGATCGCCTGCAGCATCGGACGGACGAGAACGGTGAATCGCTTGAAGCGCTTGAAGTCGAACTGTCGCTTCGACAGGAAGCGCGGAAACGACGGCGCGCTGCGGCCACGCATCATCTCGACCGCCGGAAACAGCAGCGCCAGCGTCGCAACCGTCGCGACGCCGGGGATGATGACCAGCAGCCCCAGGAGCAGCAGGAGCAGGCCGAACGACCGCTTGTCCAGGTTGCTGAGGAGCCATTCGAGATCGACGGGGCCGTCCGGTGCTTGAGCGACGAGTTCCTCAAGAAGTTGGGACGTATGCGTGGGCGCCAATGGGGCTCCGGACGAAGGGGACATAGCTGCCAAAGTGGTCAGACTCGGCATCGATTGCAACAGCTGCCGAAGCAGACTAGGAAGCATGGGTGACCAACGATTCCGACCAGGCATGGCAGCACCATGCGCCGTCAAGCCCGATTCCCGCCGCGCGCCGCCGCTGGCCGTGGTTCCTGCTGATCGTCGTCGTCGCCTGTGCGGGCGCCGGGGGTGTCTATGCCTGGCCGCAGATCGCGCCGCTGGTCCCGTCCCTGGGCAACGCTGCGGCCAGCGACAGGGTGGCCGCAGGCGACAAGGAGACGTTGCCGGATCTGCTCGCGACCCAGCAGAAGCTCGAGGACGACATCGGCGCGCTCGGCAAATCGGTGGCGGACCAGCAGGAGCAGCTGAAGGCCGTCGTCGACCAATTGGCGAGCCTGACGTCGAAGGTCGACGCGCTGCAGCGCCCGGCTCCAGCCCCCGTGCCATTGCCGGCCACCGCAGCGGCCGACCAGCCGCGCGCGCCGGTCGCGCAGGCTGCCCCGAAGCCCCGAAAGCCGCCGCCGGCTCGGGCGCCAAAACCGGCAGGTCCGATTTCGACCGGTGGCGCACCGCTCAACGTGGCACCCGGCACCGGGGATCGCTGAGCCGCGCGGCGATCAGCGCAACAGTCGGCGACGGCAGCCTATCCGCCGGGCCGCTCCATGCCGGCCCGCTTGATCGCCGCGCGCAAGATAGCGGTATCCGAGGACAGAAAATCGATCAGACGCCTGGCAGCGTCAGGCGACTTTGAGTCGCTGACGACAGCGCCCGTGAAGGTCTGCACAAGCTGCAGATCCGGAGGCAGCAGACCGACCACCTCGATACCGGTCTCCTGAACCAGCTCGCTGGTCGGCCCGATCGAGAAATTCGCCTTGCCCGCGCGCAGCGCTTCGGCCGCCTCGGTTCCGCGCGCCTCGAGGGTGAGCTGCACCGTGTCCGGCAGGTTCAGCCTGGGGAAGACCTTGTCGCGAACGTATTGTCCGCTCGTGCTGCTTGGCGCCACCACCTGGCCCGCATCGATCAAGGCCTGTCTCAGCGCAACAGCGTTGCCGATGTCCGGCTTCGCAGCGCCTGAGCGAACCGCGGCCGCCAAGGGCGCCGTCGCGAGGCCCGTGTCGGATCCCGCACGAATCCGCCCGTCCTCGTTCAGCCCGCGAAGTCCCTCGCGCGAAAGGATCACCACGTCCGCTTTGGTGCCGTGCGCAAGCTGGTGCCTGATCGTTTTCGGACCGGAGCCCTCCGATGCGCCGGATCCGGTCTCCACCTTGATGCCGGTGCTGCGCTCGAATTCGGGCAGGACTTCCCGGTAGACGGCAGCGAAGCCGCCGGAAATGATCACCCTGATCGTTTCCGGGGCATCGGCGGTTGTCGGCGTCAAGGCAGCGGCACCATGTCGGCGGCCCGTTGGCTCATTTCTGAAGGTTTGCGGCAAACAGCTTGGCCGCTTCGGCTTTCGATTCCTGATCGGCCTTGGCGTCGTACCGGAGCGGCAGGTTGAACTTCTTGCCGAGCTCGGTGGCTTCGGGGTTCGTGAACGCGTGCACGGCGCCCGGATATTCGATGATCCGGTAATCGGCCTTCGCTGCGTCGAAATCCTTCTTCAGCGCATCGTACTGCTCGCGTTTCACGAACGGGTCGTCGGCGCCGTTCAGAATCAGGATTTTCGCCTTGACGGTGCCCGGCGCCGGTGCGGGAGTATTGAGACCGAGCGTAGCGTGAAAGCCGGCAACGGCGGCGAGATCGGCGCCGGTGCGCGCCATGTTCAGCACCACCGCGCCGCCGAAGCAGTAACCGACGGCGCCGATCCGCTGCGGATTGACCGAGGCCTGCTTGGCGAGCTGCTCGCGCGCGGCGTTGAAGCGCTGCTCCATCACCTTCGCATCCTTCATCACCGATCCCGCGAGCGCGCCGGCGTCCTTCGGATTGTCGGCGGTCTTGGCGTCGCCGTACATGTCCGCAATGAAGGCGACATAGCCCTGCTCCGCGAACTTCCGCGCCTCGTTATGGATATGCGGGGTGATGCCCCACCATTCGTGTACCATGACGATGCCGGGCCGCTTGGCCTGGCTCGCGTCGTCATAGACGACGAAGCCCTTCATCGTGGTCTCGCCGTCGGAGTAGGTGACCGGCTCTTCCTTGACCGCGGCGTGTGCGCTCGCGACCATTGCGATGGCGCAAAGTGCTCCGACGATGATCGTTCGCATGCTGATCTCCCTGCGGGTTGGCGTCGCCGCGTTGCGTTTGTTTTTGGCCCGGACGGCTATTCCGCCGCCGTCCGGATATCGATCTTCTCGGCGCGGACTGCGCAGAACTTGAACTCCGGAATCTTGCCGAACGGATCGAGCGCCGGGTTGGTCAGCAAGTTCGCCGCCGCCTCCGCGTAGCAGAACGGCATGAAGACCATGTTCTCGGGCACGTCGCGGTCGGCGCGCACCTTGACCTCGACCGCGCCGCGGCGCGTCTCGAGGCGGATGAAGTCGCCGGGCACGAGCCCCTTCTTGCGCATGTCCTTCGGCGTCATGAACGCGACCGCTTCCGGCTCGATCTGGTCCAGCACCTGCGCGCGGCGCGTCATCGAGCCGGTGTGCCAGTGTTCGAGCACGCGTCCGGTCGACAGCACCATCGGGTACTCGTCGTCGGGCAATTCGTCGGGCGGGATCACCTTGGCCGGCACGATCTTGCCGCGGCCGCTCTCGGTCGGGAAACCCGTGGTGAAGATGATCTCATTGCCCGGCTTGTCGGGATCGTCGACCGGATAGGTCACCGCGCCCTCACGAACCAGCCGCTCCCAGGTGATGTTCTTCAGCGACGGCATCAGCTCCGCCATCTCGGTGAAGACCTCGCCCGGCCCGGCATAATTCCAGGCCAATCCCATCCGCTTGGCGATCTCCTGGATGATCCAGAGATCCTGCCTTGCGTCACCCGGCGGCTTGATCACCTCGCGCGCCAGCTGGACGCGGCGGTCGGTGTTGGTGAAGGAGCCGGACTTTTCGGCGAACGCCGAGGCCGGCAGGATGACGTCGGCGTGGAACGCGGTCTCGGTGACGAACAGATCCTGCACGACGAGATGATCGAGCTTGGCCAGCGCCTGGCGCGCGTGCTGCAGATCCGGATCCGACATCGCCGGGTTTTCGCCCTCGACATACATGCCGTGGATCTCGCCGGCGTGGATCGCGTTCATGATCTCGACGACGGTCAGCCCACGCACCGGATCGAGCTGCTGCCCCCACAGTTTCTCGAAGGCGCCGCGCATGTCATCGCGGCCGACCGGCTGATAGTCCGGCAGGAACATCGGGATCAGGCCGGCGTCGGAGGCGCCCTGCACGTTGTTCTGGCCGCGCAGCGGATGCAGCCCGGTGCCGGGACGGCCGACCTGGCCGGTGATCAAAGCGAGCGCGATCAGGCAGCGCGCATTGTCGGTGCCGTGGACATGCTGGCTGATGCCCATGCCCCAGAAGATGATCGACGACTTGGCGCGGGCATAGGCACGCGCCACCTCGCGCAGCGTCTCGGCGGGAATGCCGCAGATCGGCGACATGCGCTCCGGCGTGAACTCCTGGATCTTCGCCTTCAGCTCGTCATAGCCCTCGGTGTAGCCGGCGATGTACTGCTCGTCGGTCAAGCCTTCGGTGATGATCGTGTGGATCATCGCGTTGAGCATCGCGACGTCGCTGCCCGGCTTGAAGGCGAGATGCTGCGTGGCGTGGCGCGACAGCGCCTGCCGCCGCGGATCCATCACGTAAAGCTTGGCGCCGCGCTTGGCGGCATTCTTGATGAAGGTCGCGGCGACCGGATGGTTCACGGTCGGATTGGCGCCGATCACCCAGATCACCTCGGCGTCGGCCGCGGCCGAGAACGGCGCCGACACCGCGCCGGAGCTCAGTCCCTCGAACAGGGCCGCCACCGACGAGGCGTGACACAGCCGCGTGCAGTGATCGACATTGTTGGAGCCGAAGCCGGTGCGGACCAGCTTCTGGAACAGATAGGCTTCCTCGTTCGAGCCCTTGGCCGAGCCGAATCCTGCGAGCGCCTTGGCACCCTTCTCGTCGCGGATTTTCCGCAGGCCCGCTGCGGCCAGATCGAGCGCCTCTTCCCAGGAGGCCTCGCGGAAATGGGTGTAGGGATTTGCGGGGTCGACCTGGTCGTTGGCATCCTTCTTCACGCCCGGCAGCCGCACCAACGGCTTGGTCAGCCGGTTCGGATGATGGATGTAGTCGAAGCCGAAGCGGCCCTTGACGCAGAGCCGGTTGTGATTGGCGGGACCGTCACGGCCTTCCGCGTAGATCACCTTCTCGTCCTTGACCTCGTAGGTGACCTGACAGCCGACGCCGCAATACGGGCACAGCGAGTCCACCTTGCGGTCGGGATAGACGACGCGCGTCTGCTTGTCGTCGAGCATCACGGCCGGCATCAGCGCCCCGGTCGGGCACGCCTGGACGCATTCGCCACACGCGACGCAGGTCGATTCGCCCATCGGATCGTCGAAGTCGAACACGATTTTCGAGCCGTGACTACGATAAGCCATGCCGATCACGTCGTTGACCTGCACCTCGCGGCAGGCCCGCACGCAGAGGCCGCACTGGATGCAGGCGTCGAGATTGACGCGCATCGCCGGATGGCTGGTGTCGGCGTGCCAGCGTTCGGTGGCAGGGAAGCGGCTTTCGGTCACGCCGGTCTTCTCGGCCCAGTGCCAGAATTTCGAGTCCGGATCGTGCGAGGTCTCGCGCGCCGGCTGATCGGCGACGAGCAGCTCCATCACCATCTTCTGCGCGGCGACGGCGCGCTGGCTGGCCGACTTCACCTTCATGCCGACCGAAGGCGTCCGCTTGCAGGACGCCGCGAGCACGCGCTCACCTTCGATTTCGACCATGCAGGCGCGGCAGTTGCCGTCCGGCCGATAGTCCGGCTCGGGCGAATAGCACAGATGCGGGATCTCGGTGCCCTGGCGCTTGGCGACCTGCCAGATGGTTTCGCCGACCCGTGCCTCGACCTGGTGCCCGTCGAGCTCGAACTGGATCGTCTGGCCGGAGTTGTGATCGTTGCTCATTCAAAATCCTCGTCGAAGTTCGCCTGCTTGGTCCGCCTACTCAGCGGCTTGCTGCGGACGAAACCCGTCCGGAAAATATTTGATCACCGAAGTCAGTGGATTGGAGGCCGCCTGACCGAGCCCGCAGATCGACGCGTCACGCATCGCCTGGCTCAATTGGTCGAGCAGCTCCTTGTTCCAGACCGGTTGCTGCATCAAGAGCGCCGCCTTCTCGGTTCCGGCGCGGCAGGGCGTGCATTGCCCGCAGCTCTCGTCCTCGAAGAACTTCATCAGGTTCAGCGCGGCCTCCCTGACGTCATCGGCCTGCGAGAGCACGATGACGGCGGCGGAGCCGATGAAGCAGCCGTACTTCTCCAGGGTGCCGAAATCGAGCGGGATGTCGTCCATCGATGCCGGCAGGATGCCGCCGGACGCACCGCCCGGCAGATAGGCCTGCAAGGTGTGGCCGTCGGCCATGCCGCCGCAGAACTCGTCGATCAGCTCGCGCAGGGTGATGCCGGCCGGCGCGAGCTTGACGCCGGGATCCTTGACGCGTCCCGACACCGAGAAACTGCGCAGACCATGGCGCTCGTTGCGGCCGTGGCTCTTCCACCAATCGGCGCCCTTCTCGACGATGTCGCGCACCCACCACAACGTCTCGATGTTGTTGATCAGCGTCGGCAGGTCGAACAGCCCGACCTGGAACGGATATGGCGGCTTGTGCCGCGGCAGGCCGCGCTTGCCCTCGATCGATTCCAGCAGCGAGGATTCCTCGCCGCAGATATAGGCGCCGGCGCCGCGCCGCAGATGCAGCACAGGGCCACCAGGCGGAAGCTTTGCGATCTCGCGCGCGAGGATCTCGCGGCAGGCCGGGTACTCGTCGCGGATGTAGATGTAGACTTCGGGCGCCTCGACCACGAGGGCGCCGATCAGCGTGCCCTCGAGGAAACGATGCGGATCGGTCTCGAGATAGTAGCGGTCCTTGAACGTGCCGGGCTCGCCTTCGTCGCCGTTCACCGCCATCAGCCGCGGACCGGGTTCGCCGAGCACGGCGCGCCACTTGCGCCCCGTGGGGAAACCGGCGCCGCCGAGACCGCGCAGCGACGCATCGTCGAGCGCCTTCAGCAGGTCTTCTCGCGGCAGCTCGCCCGAGCGCAGCCGCGTCAGCAGCTTGTATCCGCCATCGGCAACATAGGCGTCGTAATCGACGTAAGGCGGAAGATGCACATGGGTGTCGCCGCTCTTCGCCACAGCGAGCACGTTGGTGACGGTGGCATGATCGACGAAGTTGTGGCCGACCTCGGCAGCGGGTGCGGTGTCGCATCGGCCGACGCACGGCGCCCGCACGACACGGATGCCGGGGCCGGCGCGGCTCTGGAGATCCTTCAAAAGCTTCTCGCCGCCGAGCATTGCGCAAGTCAACGAATCGCAGACCCGCACGGTGAGTGGCGCGATGTCAGGCTCGCCTTCCTTCACGATGTCGAAATGCGCATAAAAGGTCGCGGTCTCGAACACTTCGGCGAATGACAGCTTCATCTCGTCGGCGAGCGCCGCAAGATGCTGCGCCGAGATCTGGTGATACTTGTCCTGGATCAGATGCAGGTATTCGATCAGCAGGTCGCGACGCCTCGGCCGGTCCGCGAGCAGTGCCTCGATCTCATGAGCGGCCGCAGGGTCGACCTGGCGTCCTTTGGGCGTGGCTTTCGCGCGCTTCCTGCCTGCTCCAGGATGCTCGAACGCGCGGACCTTGTGAACGTCGTCTCCACTCATGAAACCTCGCCTTGGAACCCGGCTTTGCGCAAGTTGCGCCGGTTCGACCCAACTCTATTCTCTGGCATGCCACAGGCAAGCACATTTAGAACGCCTCTAGCAGCGTCGGGTTGCCGCGCAGGCCGTTGTTAATGTTTGCCTATCGGTCGATCTGATTTCCCAATCACGCGCGCATCCAGCTCACGCGATCTCGACCGCGTCTCGCGGCCTCAGAGCAGGTCGGCGTAGCCGAGAAAGCCGACCAAATCGCCCGGCTCGACCCGCACGACGGCTTCGCTGAGCTCGATCAGCCCATCCGTGTCGATCAGCGACGACAACAGGCCGGCCCCTTCGCGCGGAAACTTGATCGCCTCCAGCGCGCCGTCCACCGCCCGACGCAGCGAAGCGCGCACATATTCGCGGCGGCCGCTCTTCTTCTTGTAGCTGAAGGCGGCTCGAACCGGCATCGGCAGCAAGGCAGACGGCACGGCGCCCGAGAGCGCCAGCACGGTCGGCCGCACCACGTGAACGAAGGTGACGAAGCTCGCCACCGGATTGCCCGGCAAGCCGATCAGCGGCGTGCCGTCGATGATCCCCATCGCCACCGGACGGCCCGGCTTGATCGCCATCCGCCACAGCACCAGCGAGCCCGCCTGCTCGATGCCGGCCTTGACGTGGTCCTCTTCGCCGGTCGAGACGCCGCCCGTGGTCAGGATCAGGTCGTAGCGTCGTGCGGCCTGCGTGAGCGCGGCAGCAAGTTCGGCCCGTTCGTCGCGCAGGATGCCGAGATCGCCGACCTCGCAACCGAGCCGCCGCAACATCGCGATCAGCATGAAGCGGTTGGAATCGAACAGCTGCGCTTCGGCGCGCGGGCTCCCCGGCGCGGCCAGCTCGTCGCCGGTGGAGAACACCCCGACGCGCAGGCGCCGCACCACGTCGAGCGTAGTAAGCCCGAAGGCCGCGGCGACCGCGATGTCCTGTGGCCGCAGCCGCCGGCCCGCCGCCAGTGCGACATGGCCGCGTGGAATATCCTCGCCGGCCGGACGCACATTGGCGCCGGCCTTTAGGCCCGACGGCAGGATCACGTTGCCGGCATCGTCGATCCGCACGTCCTCCTGCATGAACACGGTGTCGGTGCCCTCGGGCATCGGCGCGCCGGTGAAGATCCGCACTGCCTGGCCGGGCCGCGCGGGCTCGGCCGGCGCTCCTGCCTGCACGCGCCCGGCGACGGGAAACGCGCGCTCACCGCTCGCCGGCAGGTCTGCGCCGGAGACCGCGTAGCCGTCGACGGCGGAATTCATGAAAGGCGGCAGCGGCAGCGGCGCGGCCACGTCGTGGCTGAGGATCCGCCCGTCGGCGTCGACCAGGGCAACGGCTTCCGTCTCGCCGACCGGCTTCACGCGCGAGGCGATGATCGCGACGGCCTCGTCGACCGACATCATCGGTCCGCCGAACGCGAAGCAGTCGTCGGAAAGCTGCGCCATGATGTCCCTCAGTCCTCGGCCATCGACAAGATTTGTTCGACCCACATCGCGAACCGCGGCGTTATCCTTAAAAGCCGGACCATCCTGACGAATCCCTGCCAGTTCCGGCGAGGCGGCGGAGAGTGGCCAGTCCGTCTCCGATCGTGCTTATATCTCCTGCTTCGCTGCCATGTGAACCCATTGGGACGCCGACCTGTGACCAAGAAGACCACCGCGCCCGTTATTGTTCCAGACCCGGACGACCCGCGACTGACGGAGCGCGTCATCGGCATCGATCAGACCGGCGCGCCGACCGAGATCAGGGTACCGGTCGAGCGGCCGCTGACGCTGTACCTCAACGCGCAGGAGATCGTCACGATGATGACGATCAACGACTATCCCGAATACCTCGCGCTCGGCTATCTCCTGAACCAGAACATGCTGAAATACGACGACGTCGTCACCGAGGTCGAATATGACGACGATCTTCAGGTGGTGGTGGTCCGCACCGAGCACCACACCAATTTCGAGGCGAAGCTGAAGAAGCGGACGCAGACCTCGGGCTGCGCGCAGGGAACGGCGTTCGGCGACTTGCTCGAAGCCGTCGAGAAGGTCGCGCTGCCGAAGGCCGAACTGCGGACCTCCTGGCTCTACCAGATGACGCACACCATCAACACCATGCCGTCACTCTATCTGGAAGCGGGCGCCATCCACGGCTGCGTGCTGTGTAAGGAGAGCACGCCGGTCTGCTACACCGAGGATGTCGGCCGGCACAACGCCGTCGACAAGATCGCGGGCTGGATCTATCGCCACAATGTCGATCCGGCCGACAAGATCCTTTACACCACCGGACGGCTGACTTCCGAGATGGTGATCAAGACCGTGCGGATGGGGATCCCGATCCTGGTCTCCCGCTCCGGATTCACCGCCTGGGGCGTCGATCTGGCGCGACAGGTCGGATTGACCTTGATCGGGCGCGCGCGCGGCAAGCGCTTCATCGCGCTGTCGGGTGAGGGGCGGATCGTCTACGACCAGAACCTCGACTATGTCGAAGAGGAATCGATGCGGCACAAGCGCAAGGGCGAGGCCGACAATGACTGATATCCCGGGCGTGCTGCTGGCCGGTGGCCTCGCGCGGCGGATGGGCGGCGGCGACAAGCCGATGCGCAAGATCGCCGGCCGGACCATTCTGCAACGGGTGATCGACCGTCTCGCCCCGCAATGCGGCGGGCTGATCATCAACGCCAATGGCGACCCCGCGCGCTTCGGCGCCTTCGGCCTTCCGATAGTCGCCGACGATGTCGCCGATTATCCCGGCCCCCTCGCCGGCATCCTGGCCGCGCTCGACTGGACCGCGGCCAACCGGCCGGATGCGAAGTGGGTGCTGAGCGCTGCAGGCGACTGTCCGTTTCTTCCGCGTAATCTTGTCGCACGCCTGGAGCAGGCGCGTGCGGCGGAGAATGCCGAACTCGCGGTCGCCTCATCCGGCGGCCAGACGCATCCGGTCATCGGTCTCTGGAGCGTGCGGTTGCGGAACGAGTTGCGCCATGCACTGGTCGAGGAGGACGTGCGCAAGATCGATCGCTGGACTGCGCGTTATCCGCTGGCAACAGTCGAGTGGCCGACCGAGCCGCTGGATCCGTTCTTCAACGCCAACACCGTCGAAGACATCGCGGAAGCCGATCGCATCGCCGCACTCGACGGCGGATGAGACGCGCGCCTGCGCTTGCGTCTGGAACGGACATCCCCGGTTGCGAGCACGCAGCTAGCCGAGCTGTCTGCCGGCCCGCCCTCTCCGATCCGTTTCCACGGCGCGCAGATAGTCCAGCATCAGGCGGCCGGTTGCGGACAAATGCGCGGCATCGCGGACCACGATCTTCAGCTCGCGCCGCCCCCAATCGTCCCGCAATGGGATCGCACGAAGCCCCATGCCGGCGCCGACGACCGCGAAGGCGCGATCAGGAATCAGGCCAAGGCCCATATTGGCCTGCGCCATGCGGCAGACGGCATCGAAGCCGGGCACGTTGATGCGCAGCCGCATCGTCTTGCCGGCTTGCGTGGCCGCATATTGCGAGCGCAGATAGATCGAGCTCGCGGTGTGCAGGCCGATATGGTCGAAATCGAGCGTCTCGGTGAACAGCAGTTTCTCGCGGCCGGCCAGCGGATGGTCCGGCCGCATCACGACCACCAGATTGTCGTAACGATAATGGAAGGCCTCGAGCGCGCGGCTGTCGGCCTCGGCCGAGCAGATCCCGATCTCGGCGGCGCCCTCCTCGATGCCGCGCACCACCTGCCCGCTCGGCCGCTCCTGCAGATCGACGCGAAGCAATTCATGCGCCGCGAAGAAGGCGGAGAGGTCCTCGGGCAAATACTGCACGATCGCCGAGAGGTTGGCGAGCATGCGGACATGGCCGCGCACGCCTTGCGAATATTCCGACAGCTCGACCGCGATCTTCTCGACATTGAGCAGCGTGACCCGGGCGTGATGCAGCAGCGCCTCGCCGGCCGGCGTCAGCGCCATGCCCTTGGCGAGCCGCTTGAACAGCGTGACGCCGAACGCCAGCTCGAAATCGTTCATCCGCTTCGACACTGCGGAGGCCGCAATCCCCTCGCGGTGCGCGGCGCGGGTGAGGTTCTGCTCGTCGCAGACCGCGACGAACAGGCGGAGCGTGGTGAGATCGACGCGGCGGGTCAGCGCGGTCTCCGCGGGCGTGGCGGCGCGCGAGATGTCGACGTCGATGGAGGCAAGCGGCATGGGCGGCGTCCCCGGGAAAGACCGCAGGGTAGCGCTGGAGATGGCGCGGAAGATTCCAAAACAGTGCGAGATGAGACGGATTGTTGGGAAATGATTCCAACAATGAGCTCAGTCGGCAGATTCTATCCTAAGCCGATCCGTCAGGATGCCGCGGCGGGTTGACTCAGAGCCGTCCGGAATAACTTGCGAGCAGCTTCACGAGATCGGCCTGTCGCTTCGTGGCGGTCTTTTCATAGATGCGATGCAGATGAGTCTTGACGGTTTGCTCGGAAATGCCGAGCACCGGGGCGACTTCGGGCACGCCGCCGATCTCGACGATCGCAAACATGACCCGAACCTCCGCCGGCGTCAGCCTGAACTCGTCGGCGATAGCCTCGGGCGGTGACGGTAAATCCAGCGCGGCCTTGCGGACGAACACAGCCGCCGCTGCCGAGTAGGAAACTCCGGCCTTGCGGCGCGCGCCCGAGGTCAAGGGCAGCACGTGAGCGACGTAGCGCTCGCCGGTGCGCGCGGTCAGCGGCATTGCTATCCCCTTCTTTCCGACGGCCGCATCGCCCGCCTGGGCCGCCGCGAATATTTCAAGCAGATGCCGGTTGCCCTCGGGATCAAGCGCTGCGATCCGGCCGCGGTTGGAACGCAGCACATCGGCCTCGGCGATCAGGCGATGGGCGCTGGCATTGGCATGGATGATGCGGCCGGTCGAATCGACAATGAACATGCTCGAGACGAGTTCGTCGAGACTGTCCGCCAGCGCCGCTGCCTCGACGCGATGGAGATCGATGACCTTGCCAATCAGCATGGCGCGCCGGACGTGCGGCGTAATCAGTTCGAACCGCTGGCGCATGCGGTCGTCGACCTGGCCCTGCCCGGCGTGACGCATGGCGGTGAACAGCGCGCAGCTCGTCACGCCCTTCTCCAGGTTCGAAAACAGGCCGTCGGTCAGGCCTTGCGGCAACAGCCATTCGCGAAAGAAGCGCGTCCGAACGAACTCCTCGCAGGAAATCACGTCGGGGACGGCGACCGGCTGCTCCACTTCGAAAAAGACGACGCCCGGAAAGATCGGATTGATCTTGCCGTACCCCTCCCGATAGAGCTTGAAATAGTGCGGCGCGTCGGACTCGCGGCCCCACCAGAACAGCGCGTCCGTTGCCCTGCTGACCGAGTCCTGCGAATGCAGGCTGGCGGAGGCCGCGCCGATGTAGCCGCAGATGGTTTCAAACGCACTCGGCCACAGTGCCGGGTCGAGCGAAGCATCATAGATGTCGCCGATGACCCGCGACAGTTCGTCAGCTTCACGCATGTCGGTGGCTCCAGCCTGCTGAACCGACCCCAGCATCGTAGCACGTCCGGGGAGCCGGCAGCCAGCGCCTCAATCGATCGGGTGACGCGGCGGCCGCACCGATCCGGCAAGTTACGACCGTCGGGTGACCCGCATAACGCCAGCGACCGGCAGGGCCGCGTTCCGACACGGACGGGAGCACAGGGCCCTGTGGGGCAACCCAACTGACCCGTGAGATCAGGAGAGGATCATGCGTGACGAAGCCAAGATCAAGTTGCGTGAGAGCCTGCGCGGTACAGTCATCGAGCGTGGCGAGGCCGACTACGACGAAGCCCGTGCGCTCTATAATGGCATGATCGACAAGCGGCCATTGCTGATCGCCCGCTGCGCCGATGTCGCCGACGTGATCGCTGCGGTGACGTTCGGCCGCGACAATGACCTGCCAATCGCGATCCGCGGCGGTGGCCATAATGGGCCCGGCCTCGCCAGCGTCGATGACGGGCTGGTCATCGACCTCTCCGCCATGAAGGGCGTCCGCGTCGACCCGGTTACTCGCCAAGCGCGGGTCGGTGCCGGATGCACCCAGGGCGACGTCGACCATGCCACGCACGCGTTCGGCCTTGCGGTGCCGGCCGGCATCATCTCGACGACCGGGATCGCCGGCCTGACCCTGAGCGGTGGCCACGGCTATCTCACCCGCAAATACGGCCTCACCATCGACAATCTGGTCGAGGCCGACGTCGTGCTCGCCGATGGCAGCTTCGTCGTCGCCAGCAAGGACAACAACCCTGATCTGTTCTGGGCGCTGCGCGGCGGCGGCGGCAATTTCGGCGTCGTCACCTCCTTTGTGTTCCAGCTCCACCCCGTCAACATGGTGTTTGCCGGGCCGATCGCCTGGGACCAGAAGCAGGCGCGCACCATCATGCAGCGCTATCGCGACTTCCTGCCGGCAGCACCGGAGGAACTTGGCATTTTCCTCGGGCTCAAGACGGTTCTGTCCAGTCCGCCGTTTCCGGAAGAGCTTTGGGGAAAGCCCATCTGCCTCCTGATGTGCTGCTACGACGGCCCGGAGGATGTGGCCAGGAAGGCTCTGGCGCCGTTGCTCGACGCATTGCCGGCACCGTGGCTCAACTGGATGGGGACGATGCCGTATCCGGCGGTGCAGACCATGTTCGACGGGCTCTACCCCAAGGGCATGCAGTGGTATTGGCGTGGCGATTTCGTCAAGACGCTGCCGGACGCCGCGATCGACACCCATCTCGAGCAGGCCGCGCAAGCGCCAAGCGAATTGTCGCTCATGCATCTCTACCCGATCGACGGCGCGGTGCACCGCGTCGGCAACGGCGAGACCGCATGGAATTGCCGCGATGCGACCTGGTCGATGGTCATCGCCGGCATCGATCCGAATCCGCAAAAGGCGGGGCCGCTCACCCGATGGACCAAGGCCTATTGGGAAGCGGTTCACCCGTTCGATCTCGGCGGCGCCTACCCGAATTTCATGATGGATGATGAGGGCGACGCCCGCCTCAAGGCAACCTACGGGTCCAACTATGCGCGACTGGCGGCGGTGAAGCGCAAATATGACTCCGCCAATCTGTTCCGGGTCAACCAGAACATCAGGCCGGCCGCCTGATGCCGCGGCCCGCGATATCGCGAAGGTGATGGCTTCGCGAAGGTGATCCAACAAAAACGCGGCGCCGAGGCGCCGCGTTTCCGAATGCTTTGATCGAGCGAACCGTCAGCCCGCGACCTTGGACGCCGGGACGTCGCGCTGGCGCTTCATCACGATCTTGTTCAGCGCGCCGAGATAGGCTTTTGCGGACGCGACCAGCGTGTCCGGATCGGCGGCGCGCGCGGTCATCGAGCGGCCTTCGTGGGCGAGACGCACCGAGACTTCGGCCTGTGCGTCGGTGCCTTCGGTCACGGCGTGGACCTGGTACAACTCGAGCTTGGCCTCGTGCGGCACCAGACGCTTGATGCAGTTGAAGACGGCATCGACCGGGCCGTTGCCCTCGGCTTCCTCGATCTTGATCTGGCCGTCGACGTCGAGCTTCATGGTCGCGCGCTGCGGGCCATGGGTGCCGGCGATCACGGTCAGCGAGGCCAGCTTGATGCGGTCGTGCGCGGCCGCCATCTCCTGGTCGACCAGCGCCTCGATGTCCTCGTCGTAGATGTCCTTCTTGCGGTCGGCCAGCGCCTTCATCCGCGTAAAGGCATCCTCCAGCTGGTTGGCGCCGAGCTTGTAGCCCATCTCCTCCAGCTTGTGGATGAAGGCGTGGCGGCCGGAATGCTTGCCCAGCACCAGCGAGGACTGCTTCAGGCCGACCATCTCGGGCCGCATGATCTCGTAGGTCGAGGCGTCCTTCAGCACGCCGTCCTGATGGATGCCGCTCTCATGCGCGAACGCGTTACGGCCGACGATCGCCTTGTTGTACTGCACCGGGAACGAGGTGGCGGCCGACACCACCTTCGAGGCGCGGGTCAGCTGGGTGGTGTCGATCTTGTTCCAGTACGGAAACTTGTCGTTCCGTACATTGATCGCCATCACGATCTCTTCCAGCGCCGCATTGCCGGCGCGCTCGCCGATGCCGTTGACGGTGCACTCGACCTGCCGCGCGCCGCCGACGATGCCGGCCAGCGAGTTCGCCACCGCCATGCCGAGGTCGTTGTGGCAGTGCACCGAGAAGATCGCCTTGTCGGAGTTCGGCACCCGCTCGATCAGCGTCCGCATGAAGTGGGTGTATTCCTCCGGCACGGTGTAACCGACGGTGTCCGGGATGTTCACCGTGGTGGCGCCGGCCTTGATCACGGCCTCGACGATCCGGCACAGATAGTCCATCTCGCTGCGGGTGCCGTCCTCGGCCGACCATTCGACGTCGTCGATCTGGTTGCGGGCGCGGGCGACCATTGCGACCGAGGTCTCCAGCACCTCCTCAGGCGTCTTGTTCAACTTCACCCGCATGTGCAGCGGCGAGGTCGCGATCACGGTGTGGACGCGGCCGCGGCGGGCGAACTTGACGGCTTCGGCGCAGCGGTCGATGTCGGCCGGATGGGCGCGGGACAGCCCCGCGATGACCGAGTTCTTGGAGCGGCGGGCGATCTCGCTGACCGCCTGGAAGTCGCCTTCAGAGGTGATGGGGAAGCCAGCCTCGATGACGTCGACGCCCATATCGTCCAGCAGCTCGGCGACCTCGAGCTTCTCCTCGAAGGTCATGGTGGCGCCGGGGCACTGCTCGCCGTCGCGCAAGGTGGTGTCGAAAATGATGACGCGGTCCTTCTCGGACTTGTTCACGGTGGCCATGTCAGAAATTCCTTTAAGCTTCTGCGCCCGTCATGTTGCTCCTTGAGCAATTACTGGGCGATTATCAGGGTCCGGTGATCTCGTACAAACCCCTGAGTGCCCAGGCGCAAATGCCCAGCCGGCCCTCAGGGGCAGGTAAGAAGAAGGCCGCCAATAAGCAGGGTGGGCCGTGCGGCCGGGATCGTGGCGGTAGCCTCGGCCACCTCCCCTGAAATCCCATCGATTTGGCCGCGAATCAGCATTGCCAGACCCTGTTGAGCGCGGAATCCTCGGGCAAAACCGTTGACGGTTGGTTGCCGGGAGCGCTTGGACGCCGTCGTTCTAGACGATTATGGCAAGCCGCCGCAATGGGTAAAGATGGTCAGCGGGGTTGACCTATCGTGCCGCATGGCTCGGCGCGCCCGAGCCCGTTCCTGTCCCCTCACCTCCGCCCGCGCGACGACGCGCGCAGGCTCGACGGCGAGCGGCCGTAGAGACCGGCGAAGGCGGCGTTGAAACGGCGGACGCTGCCGAAGCCGGCGCGGAAGGCGATTTCGGTCATCGCCTCATCGGTGGTGTCGATCAGCCGCTTGGCGCGCTGCACGCGGCGGGTGGTCGCGACCTGCTGCGGGCTGGCGCCGACATGGCGCTCGAACAGCCGCCCGAGATGGCGCGAGGTGATGCCGAGCCGGTCGGCCAGGGCAGCAACCGAGCCGCGCTCGAGCGCGCCGCCGTCGATCAGCTTCAGCGCGCGCGCAACCGTGGAGCGCGTGCCGTTCCACGCCGGACAGAACGGCGCGGTTTCGGGGCGGCAGCGCAGGCACGGCCGATAGCCCGCCGCCTCGGCCGCGGCGGCCGTCGGATAGTAGCTGACGTTGCGCGGCAGCGGATGCTTCACCGGACAGACCGGCCGGCAATAGATCCGCGTGGTCTTCACCGCGGTGAAGAAGCGGCCGTCATAGCGCGCGTCGCGCCGCAGCCGCGCAGCGTTGCAGACCTTGAAGCTGAGCATGATCGGACACTAGCGCATTACGTGATCGGGGAAAGTGGCCTGCGGTGATGAGGTCCGATTCCGGCCAGCGCGAACCGCAGCACTGACCTAGATCGAGCCGATCGATCACCCCCTGGAGACATCGCCATGACCACCCCGACCACCAAGGAAATCGTCCTCAACGCTTGGCAGACGTTCAGAACCCGCGACGCCAACCTGATTGCTGCACTGTTCGCACCGGATGCCGAATGGATCGCGCCGGCCCGCAACGCCACCGCGGTCGCGCTCGATCACACCGATCACATGATCGGCGCGGATGCGATCGCGCGCTTCATCGCAACCGAGATGCACCGCCTGTTCTCCGAGGTCGACATCGCGTTCCGCGCCGTTCATGCCGACGGCGACTGCGTGATCGTCGAGGAGCGCATGCGCGCGACGCTGCCGGGCGGCCGGCCCTACGACAACGACTATTGCTTTGTCTTCGTGGTCGAGGCTGGCCGCATCAAGCAGGTTCGGGAATACATGGATACGCGCAAGGGCTGGCAGATGGTGTTCGGAGAGGCTGCGGTGTGAGTGGCGCGCCTGCGCCGACACTCTCGTGCTCTTGTGAGGGACGCACAGGCGAGTGGGTTCCCTCCCCCCTTGCGGGGGAGGGTTAGGGAGAGGGGTGGCCGCACGGGTGGTCTTTCGATGTGTATCTCTGCGACGCACGATCGAGATTGCGAAGGCGACACTCCCACGATGATCTCGCCTGGGGCTTACCCCGCTCCCCACCCTCCCCCGCAAGGGGGGAGGGAGCCGAAGAGAGTGCTCACCTCACGTGCCCCCTGTCACTCCTCACATGGATAGTCGATGCCGGGACAAGGCCGGCACAAAACACGAGCGCAGCGAAACCTTTCCTACACCATGACAGCATGCGCGACGTCGACCGGCGACGGCCGCGGCGCGTACGCGGCCGGGCAAATCAATCTTTGCTCAACTGGTTGCATCTAGTGTGCCGGCGGCGACCGGGTGTTAGGGCGCGTGCTTTGGTTGGTTAAGGAGATATCAGGATCATGCCCACGACGAACCTGGCCGATGGGCCCAATCAGCGCCAAGCGGGCTTCAATCTCTTCCTGGTCGGATTCCTGATCCTGTTCCTCGAACTGGCCTGCATCCGCTGGTTCTCGGCCAAGGTCGTGTTCCTGCAATTCTTCACCAATATCGTGCTGCTCGCGGCCTTCCTCGGCATGTCCTGCGGCTGCCTTGCCGCGCGGCGGAGCACCAACTGGCTTGCGCTGTTTCCAGGGCTCGCCCTCGTGACCTTCGCCGCCGTGGCCACGATCATGATGCTGTATTCCAACTGGGGCCAGTTCGCGGTCGATGTCGGCCACCAGGCCTCGCCGCAGGAAGTGTTCTTCGGTACCGAGTATCGCAACCCGGATCTCGCCAAGTTCGTCGTGCCGATCGAGGCGATCGCCGGGCTGTTCTTCGTGCTGATCGCGCTGATGTTCGTCGGCCTCGGCCAGACGCTCGGCCGCGCCTTCGACGCCTACCCCAACCGCGTCGCCGGCTATTCGCTGAATATCGGCGGCAGCCTCGCGGGCATCGTCGGGTTCTCGCTGCTGTCGTTCGCGCAGGCGCCGCCGGTGGTCTGGTTCGGCATCAGCTGCGCCGGCATCGTCTACCTGCTCTACCAGGACAAGGCGCTGTCGCTGCTGCGCCTCGCGACGATCATCGTCGTGGTGGGATTTACCGCCTACTACACCGATCGTTCCGACAGCCACGACATCCGCTGGTCGCCCTACTACGCCGTCGACCTCAACAAATCGAACGGCGTGATCACCGTCAACAGCATCGGCCATCAGGAAATGATGCCGTTCAGCGAACGCGGCTCGTCCTATTCGCTGATCCATCTCTTGCAGAAGCACAGCGGCGGCGCGCCGTTCAAGGACGTCATGATCATCGGCGCCGGCTCCGGCAACGACCTGGCGCACGCCTTGCGCTTCGGCGTCGAGCGCATCGATGCGGTCGAGATCGATCCCGTGATCCAGAACATCGGCATCCACAATCATCCCGACAAGCCCTATCAGGACCCGAGGGTGGTGCCGCATCTCGACGACGGCCGGCATTTCCTGCGCACCACCGAACGCAAATACGATCTGGTCGTATATGCCCTCGTCGACTCGCTGATCCTGCACAGCGGCTACGCCAACATCCGCCTCGAAAGCTATTTGTTCACCGAACAGGCGTTCCAGGACGTCCGCCGCGTGCTGAAGCAGGACGGCGTCTTCGTGATGTACAACTACTATCGCCAGGGCTGGATCGTGCAGCGCGTCGCCGAGATGGCCAAGCAGGTGTTCGGCTGCGATCCGCTGGTGCTGCCGCTGCCCTACAAGGAAACGCTGACCTCGTCCGAAGCGGTCGGCTTCACCACCATCATCGCGGGCTGCAATCCGCGCATCTCGACCGCATTCCGCGACCGCGGCCAGTTCTGGCTGAACAGCATTCCGCCGAAGAACCTGGCGGTCAACGGCTTCGACAAGCCGCAAGAAAAGGGACAGGACAAGGCTGCGGCCCAGCACGGCGACTGGGTGCCGCTGGCGCCGGCGAAGCTGGTGGTCGACAATGAAGGCGCCAAGCAATCGACCAGCGACGACTGGCCGTTCCTCTATGTCAGCGGCAGGCTAATCCCCGATCTGACCGTTCGCTCGATGATCCTGCTCGGCGTGCTCGGGCTTGGCCTCGTCTATCTGTTCAAGCCGAAGGGCGCCTGGCGGCCCAATAACCGGATGTTCTTCCTCGGCGCGGCCTTCATGCTGCTCGAGACCAAGGCGGTCGTGCAGATGGCGCTGTTGTTCGGCAGCACCTGGCTGGTCAACTCGGCGGTGTTCTTCACCGCGCTGCTGCTGATCCTTGCCGCCAATCTGTATGTGATCAAGGTGCCGTCGACCCGGCTGGCGCGGCACTATGCCGGGCTGCTCGCGCTGCTGGCGGTCTCGGTGCTGGTGCCGCTCGACACGTTCCTCAGCGGCGGCATCGTCTGGCGCTACGTGATCCCGTGCGTGCTGGCGCTCGGCCCGATGTTCTTCGCCGGCGTGATCTTCGCCCGCTCGTTCCGCGACGAAGCCAATCCCGATCAGGCATTCGGATCCAACATCGCGGGATCCGTCATCGGCGGCCTCGCCGAGTCATGCTCGACCCTGCTCGGCTTCCGCTATCTCCTGATCGTCGCGATCGGCTTCTATCTGCTGTCCGCCTGGATGCCGTCGCGGAAGGGATAGCGAGTAAGGGACGCACGGGCAGAACGGTTCCCTCCCCCTTGCGGGGGAGGGTTAGGGAGAGGGGGTACCACACGTCGCACTCTCTCCGATCGGTCTGTCGGCGACGCGTGATCGAAATTGCGAAGGGCAGCGCTCACGTCGATCATCTCGCCCGGGGCCACCCCTCTCCCCACCCTCCCCCGC
Source organism: Bradyrhizobium sp. B120 (assembly GCF_049075665.1). Taxonomy (NCBI): domain Bacteria; kingdom Pseudomonadati; phylum Pseudomonadota; class Alphaproteobacteria; order Hyphomicrobiales; family Nitrobacteraceae; genus Bradyrhizobium; species Bradyrhizobium sp. B120. Next base: position 6,406,564 of record NZ_CP185242.1, read on the forward strand.
AAGGGGGGAGGGAGCCAGACCAACGTGCTCACCTCACGTGACGGCGGCGCGAACGGCAGACGATGGGCGCTACTTCTTCGCCGGCGCCTTCTTCTCCGCCGCGTCCCTGCCCTCTGCCTCCAGCGCGGCGCGGACGCGCTTGAATTCGCTCAGGTCGGCCTTGTCGACCTCGGGGAATTTCAGTTCGAGCCGGTTGAGCGCATTGACGATGGTCGAGCCGATCACGACGCGGGCGAACCATTTGTGGTCGGCGGGCACGATGTGCCAGGGCGCGTCTCCGGTCGCAGTGCGGTGGATCATGTCTTGATAGGCGGCCTGGTACTTGGCCCACAGCGCGCGCTCGGTGACGTCGGCCATCGAGAACTTCCAGTTCTTGGCCGGCTCCTCGAGCCGGTCGAGGAAGCGCCGGCGCTGCTCCTCCTTGGAGACATGCAGGAAGAATTTCAGGATCATGGTGCCGTTGCGCGACAGATAGCGCTCGATCGCCGAGATGTCCTCGAAGCGCTCGCGCCAGATGTCCTTGGTCACCAGCTTCTTCGGGAGCTTCTGCTTGCCGAGCACCTCGGGATGCACGCGCACCACCAGGCACTCCTCGTAATAGGAGCGGTTGAAGATGCCGATGTGGCCGCGCTCCGGCAGCGCGATCATGGCGCGCCACATGAAATCGTGGTCGAGTTCCTTGGTCGAGGGCTGCTTGAACGAGGAGACCTCGCAGCCCTGCGGGTTGACCCCCTCGAACACGCTCTTGATCGCACTGTCCTTGCCGGCGGCATCCATGCCCTGGAAGATCAGCAGCAGCGACCAGCGGTCCTGGGCGTAGAGCTTCTCCTGGAAATCGTTGAGCCGCTTGCGGTTGGCCTCGATGATCTTGCCGCCGGCGTCCTTGTCGATGCCGCCCTTCTCGGCGGTCGGATACGACTTCAGGTGAAATTCGCCTGCGCCGTCGAAGCGGAACGGCGCGACGTAGGGCTTCAGTTCATCGGCGAGCGATGGGGACGGTTTGCTGCTCATGGCCTCTCGACGGCTTGCGTGGCGATTTGATCCGGTCGATCACGCTACCAAGAATGCCCTTGGGCAGGAAGATGATGAAAAGCACCAGCAGCACGCCATAGACCAGATTGTCCCAACCGACCGCCTTGGTGCCGAACGAGATGCGCAGCACCTCGGCCAGCACGATGGTGATGATGGCGCCGACCGTCGGCCCCAGCGCGACATAGACGCCGCCGACGATCGCGGCGAACACCATCTGCAGGGAGACCGCGATGCCGCTCACGGTGTCCGGCGAGATGAACATCTGGTACTGGCAGTAGAGCGCACCGGCGAGCGCGGTCATCAGCGCGCTGATCAGCGTGATCTTGAGCTTCTCGGCGGTGACGTTGACGCCGGCCGCTGCCGCGGCATCCTCATCCTCCGAGATCGCCTCCATGGCATGGCGGATCATGCTGCGGTCGATCGCGCGCCAGATCACGAGGCCTGCGACCCAGACCGCGAGCGCGATCAGATACCAGGTGATCTTGTCGTCGAATTGCAGCGCGAACAGCCCCTTGCCGCTCGGCGCGCGCTGCGGCGTGTAGCCGAGCGAGCCGCCGGTATAGTCGCGGGTCGCGGTGATGACCTGGAGCACGATGCCCGACAGCGCCAGGGTCACCAGCACGAAATAGTGCCCGGTGATGCGGAAGCGGAAGCAGGGATAGGCGACGATCAGCGCCAGCACGCCCGCGGTCGCCATGCTCAGGGGGATGCCGATCCAGGGCGAGACGCCGAGGTGGTTCCAAAGCAGCGCGGTGACATAGGCGCCGATGCCCATGAAGCCGCCATGGCCGAGCGAGACCAGGCCGAAGCGGCCCATGATCGACCACGAGGTGTAGGCGAACGACCAGATCAGGATCAGCACCAGCACGTGCAGGTGATAGGGGTCGCGGTGCACAAAGGGCAGCGCGACGAGCGCGAGCAGCGCGATGATCCAGCCGGCGAACTTGCTGTTCACGAGCGCCTCGCCAGCAGGCCCGCGGGCCGGATGAACATCATGACGATGAAGAAGGCGAACGCCAGCACGTAGCCCCATTCGAGATCGGAGAACAGGCCGCCGAGCGAGATGATCTCGGCGAACACGAAGGCCGCGATGAAGCCGCCGATGAAATTGCCGAGACCGCCGAGCACGCAGATCAGGAAGGTGATCGGCCCGAACGACAGCCCGACGAACGGATGCACGTCATATTGCAGCACCAAGAGGCAGGCGGCGAGCCCGGCCAGCCCGCCGCCGATCGCCGAGGTGACGAGATAGATGCGCTTGGGGTCGACGCCCATCAGCGGCATGATCTGGCGGTCCTGCGCGATGGCGCGGATCGCGGTGCCGGTGAAGGTGCGGGTCAGGAACAGATAGACGCCGATCATGCCGGCCAGCGCCGCGCCGAACGACAACAGTCGCGCGTAACTGAAATTCATCTCGCCGAGCGCCAGCACCGGCAGGCGGATGCCGAGATTGCGGAAGTCGATGCCGAAGGCGACGGTGGCAAAACTCTGCAGGATGAACAGCACGCCGCCGGTGGCAAGCAGCTGGTTGATCGGCGGCGCGGTCAAGAGCGGCGCGATGACCAGGAAATGCAGCGCGGCGCCGAGCAGCGCCACCAGCAGGATGACGAGCGGCGCGGCGGCCCAGTACGGCAAATGAAACACTTGCACAAGGTAGTACATGCCGTACATCCCGATCATCACGAGCTCGGCGTAGCAGATCCAGGTGACGTCGATGACGCCGAAGATCAGGTTGAGCCCGAGCGCCAGCAGCGCCAGCACACCCCCGAGCAGGATGCCGTTGATGACGGCCTCCAGCAGGTAGATGTCGAAGATGTCGAGGAAGGATTGCATGGTCACTCTGCCCCTAGACCGTGACGTCACTCGTTCCCGTCATCCTGAGGAGCCGCGAAGCGGCGTCTCGAAGGATGTACGGCCCGGCTGGTGGCCGTCGATCCTTCGAGACGCGGCGAACGCCGCTCCTCAGGATGACGGGAAACGGGGTGAACGCGCCTGCCAGATGTGATGTCATCATCCCCTACACCCCGAGATACGCCTGCTTGATGGTGTCGCTCGCCGCAAGCTCCGCCGCCGTGCCGGCGGCGCGGATGCTGCCGGCTTCCAGGAGATAGGCGCGGTCGACCACGCGCAGCACCTGCTGCACATTCTGCTCGACGATCAGCACCGTCAGCCCACTGGCGCGGATGCGCTTGACGAGCTCGAACACCTGCTGCACCACGACCGGCGCGAGCCCGGCCGAGGGCTCGTCGAGCAGCAGCAGTTTCGGGTTCGACATCAGCGCCCGGCCGATCGCGCACATCTGCTGCTCGCCGCCCGACATGGTGCCGGCCATCTGGTGGCGACGCTCCTTCATGCGCGGAAACAGCTCGAACACGAAATCGAGCCGCTCGGCGTAATGCGCGCGGGCGCCCGGCATGTAGGCGCCCATCTTCAGATTGTCGGCCACGGTGAGCCGCGGAAACAGCCGGCGGTTCTCCGGCACATGCGCAATCCCAAGGCTGACGATGCGATGCGCCGGCGTCCTGACGACGTCGGCCCCCTCCATCGATATCTTGCCGCTGCTCGGCCGGATCAGGCCGGAGATCACGCGCATCAAGGTGGTCTTGCCGGCGCCGTTCGGGCCGATCACGCCGACCGCCTCGCCCGCCTTGACGTCGAGGCTGACGTCGAACAGCGCCTGGAAGCTGCCATAGCCCGCGTCGATCGATCGGAGCTCCAGCATGCCGGTCACGCCCCGATCCGGCGGCGCGCCTGCTCGGCGACGGCGGCAGCCAGGCTCGCATCCGCATCGGTGCCGAGATAGACCTCGATCACCCTGGCATCGCCGGCGACATCGGCCGGCAGGCCTTCGGCGATCTTCTCGCCGTGATCGAGCACCATCACGCGATCGACCACGCGCATCAAGACACCCATGATGTGCTCGACCCAGATGATGGTGATGCCGAGATCGTCGCGGATCCGGCGCAGCATGTCGGCGGCCTGGTCCATCTCGGTCTCGTCGAGACCGCCGAGGCTTTCATCGGCTAGCAAGAGTTTCGGGCCGGTGGCGAGCGCCTTGGCGAGTTCAAGCTTCTTCAACCCGGCCGCGCCCAGCCCCTCGACACTACTATGCCGATCGGTCGGCAGACCGACCATCGCCAGCGCGCGTTCGGCCGCCTCCTCGGCCTTGCTGCGGCTGTGGCGGCCCTGGCCGTAGAAGCCGGCGAGCACGACATTCTCGAAAATGCTCAGGCGATGGAACGGCCGCGGGATCTGGAAGGTGCGGCCGATGCCGCCGACGATGATCCGGTGTGGGGCGAGGCCGGCGATCTCGCGGCCGTCGAACAGGATCGAGCCCTCGGTCGGCGGCAAGGTGCCCGACAGCATGTTGAAGATCGTGCTCTTGCCCGAGCCGTTCGGGCCGATCAGGCCGAGGATCTCGCCCTGCTCGACGCGGAACGACACGTTGTTGACGGCACAAAAACCGCCAAACCGCTTGACCAGGCCTTCGACGGCGAGCACGGCGTCCCTTTCGCGAGCGAGCTATTTGTAGCTGTAGGTGGTGCCGGCCGGCAGCGGCAGCACGGTCTCGCGCTGCATCTGGCTCTTCGGCCACACCACATAGGATTTGTCGTCGATATATTGCAGCACCACCGGAAACGAGCGCGCATTCTGCCCGGCGTACTGCTCGCCCTCGCCGTAGAACTTCACGCCGTAACCGAGCATGGTGCCGCCCTCGGGAATGTCGGTGTCGAGCGCGGCCTTGCGCAGCGCATCCGGATCGATGCCGCCATACTTCTTGATCGCGCGCGGCAGCACGTCATCCAGAAACACGTAGGCGTTGGCTGCGCCGATGCCGACATGGGCGGAGCGGATCGGCACGCCGGGCTTCAGCCGGTCAAACTCCTCGCCGACCATCTTGATCACCGGCGGCAGCTTGGCATCCATGCCGTTCTGGTTGGCGAGCCAGATCGAGATCGGATCGGTGTTGAAGAGATAATTGGCGTCGGCGCCGAGGCCTTCCTTCAGCTTCTCGTAGACGCCATAGCCCGCGCCGTGGCCGACGATGGCGCCGAACTTCAGCCCCTGCTCGCGCGCCTGGCGGAATAAGAGCGTAATGTCCGGATTGTAGCCGGTATGGAAGATCACGTCGGGCTTGGCACGCTTCAGCTTGGTCACCAGCGCCGACAGATCGGGCGCGGTCGCCGAATAGCCTTCCTTGAGCACGATGTTGAAGCCGGCTTTCTTCGCGCCGGCCTCGTTGCCCTTGGCGACGTCGACGCCATAGGCGCCGTCCTCATGGATGATGGCAACGCGGAGGTCCTTCGGCTCCTTGCCGAATTTGGACATGGAGTATTGCGCGATGAAGTCGGTCGTCATCATGCCGTACTGGTTGCCGGCGGCCTGCGGGCGGAACACGTATTTGTAGTTCTTGCCGTCGAACACGCCAGATGAAATGCAGGTCGTGATCCACATGAATTTCTTCATCTGGTCGACCCGGGCCGCCACCGGCACGCATTGCGCCGAGGAGAAGAAGCCCATCACCATGTCGACCTTCTCCTGCTCGAGCAGGCGGACGGCCTCGTTGATGGCGATATCGGGCTTGCTCTGCGCGTCGGCATAGACGGCCTCGACCTTGTACCCCTCGACGCCGGTCTTGGCGTAATGGTCGAGCATTATCTTGACGCCGGTATATTGCAGCTCGGAGCCGCCGCCGGCCAGCGGGCCGGTCAAATCGAAGATCACGCCGATCTTGATCTTCTTGTCCTGCGCATGCGCGGCACCGGCCACGCCCAGCGCCGCAAGCGCGACAGACAGACCCGCGAGCCAGCGGGCGGCCTTCCTGACCGGCATGCATCCCTCCCCAGAGATTGTGCACTGCATTTTTTGTTTTCGTTCGGCCCTATCACATGGGGAGCGGCCGATGATGTCAAGCGCGATGGCTGCGTCGCCACGGCGCAGGCGTGATCAAAGCTTCAGCAAATGGTCGCGGACGCACGGGCGGGTCGATAGCCAACCATTTCATTCCGCCGCGATCGCCGGTTCGACCGGGTGGGGAGCGACCTTACGGGCCCGGCTGCGGCTGAAGCGGTGCAGCGCGAGGTAGACCACCGGCGTCGTGTAGAGCGTCAGGAACTGCGACACCAGCAGGCCGCCGACGATCGCGTATCCGAGCGGCTGGCGGATCTCCGCGCCGGTCCCGTGGCCGAGCGCAAGCGGCAGGGCACCGAGCAATGCTGCGAACGTCGTCATCATGATCGGGCGGAAGCGTTTGAGCGCTGCCTGGAAGATCGCCTCCTCCGGGTCCATAGCCTCGGTCAGCTCGGCATGGATTGCAAAATCGATCATCATAATCGCGTTCTTCTTGACGATGCCGATCAACAGGATGATGCCGATCAGCGCGATGACGCTGAGCTCGAGGTTGAACGCCATCAGGATGAGAAGCGCACCGACGCCAGCCGAAGGGATCGTCGAAAGGATCGTGATCGGATGGATCAGGCTCTCATAGAGCGCACCGAGGATGATATAAACCGCGATCAGCGCCGCGAGGATCAGGAGAGGCTGGGTCTTGAGCGAATCCTGAAACGCCTGGGCATTGCCCTGGAAGGTGGTGATCAGGGTGGCCGGGACGTTGAGGTCGCGCTTTGCCTTCTCGATCGCCTCGACGGCCTCTCCGAGCGCGGTACCTGCGGCCAGGTTGAACGACAGCGTGATCGCCGGGAACTGGCTCTGATGGCTGACCGATAGCGACCGCACGGTGCGCTTTTGTTCGACCAGTGCGCTCAGCGGCACCTGCCGCCCGCTGCTTGATGGCACGTAGATCAGATCGAGCGCGTTGGGATCGAGCTGGAATTGCGGGTCGACTTCCAGGATCACCCAGTAACTGTTCTGCTGCGTGAAGTATTGCGCGACCTTACGCTGCCCGAACGCATCGTAGAGCGTGTCGTCGATCGCCTGGGTGGCGACGCCGAGCCGAGATGCCGTATCTCGATTGATCTCCAGTCGCAGGGTCGGACCAGCGATCTGCTGGTCGGTCGCGACGTCGCGCAGCAACGGAATTCCCTGCAAGGATCGAAGCAGGATCGGCGCCCAGTGATCGAGCTCGTCGAGATCGCTGTCCTGCAGCGTAAATTGATACTGTGTGCGGCTTGCTCGTCCTCCGACATTAATGTCCTGCGACGCCTGCATGAACAGGGCGATGCCCTGCACGGCAGCAAGTTTTGGCCGCAGCCGGTCGATGATCTGGCTCGCGCTGGCATCGCGCTGGTCGCGCGGCTTGAGATTGATGAACATGCGGGCGTTGTTCACGGTCTGGTTGACGGTGCCGGCACCGACCGCCGACATCACGCCGTCGATGCCGGGATCAGCCATGAGAACGCGTACCAGTTGCGACTGACGCTCCATCATGGCCGGATAGGAAACGTCCTGTGCGGATTCCGATACGGCCACGATGAATCCGGTATCCTGCTGCGGGAAGAAACCCTTCGGAATCAGGACATAGAGATAGCCGGTCAGGACGATGGTCGCGATGGTCGCGGTCAGCGTGAGCCGCCGGTGACGCAGCACCCAGCGCAGGCCGGATTCGTAACCCGCGAGCATGCCATCGAAGAACCTCTCGCTCAGCGCAAAGAGCCGGCCGTGCCGCTTGCCCTTTTCGTCCTGCAGCAATTGCGCGCACATCATCGGCGTCAGCGTCAGCGAGATGACGGCCGACACCAGGATCGCCACGCTTACCGTGACGGCAAATTCGCGGAACAGCCGCCCGATGATGCCGCCCATCAGCAATACCGGAATGAACACCGCGATCAGCGACAGGCTCATCGAGATGATGGTGAAGCCGATTTCGCGCGAACCCTTCAGCGCAGCCGCCAGCGGCGAGTAGCCCTGCTCCAGGTACCGCGCCACATTCTCAACCATCACGATGGCGTCGTCGACGACGAATCCCGTCGCGATCGTCAATGCCATCAGTGAGAGGTTGTCGAGGCTGTAGCCGAGGACATACATCACCGCAAATGTGCCCACCAGCGACAGCGGGACAGTGATGCCGGGGATCAAGGTGGCCCAGGCGTTGCGCAGGAACAAGAAGATCACCATCACCACCAGCGCGATGGTGAGCATCAACGTGAACTGAACCTCCGCGACCGAGGCGCGGATGGTTTGGGTGCGGTCGGTCACGACATGGACATCGACGGCCGACGGGATCGAGGCCTTCAGTCGCGGCAACGCCGCCTTGATGTGCTCGACGGTGTCGATGACGTTGGCGCCGGGTTGCCGCTGAATGATGAGGATAGCCGACGGTTGTCCGTTGAAGGTGCCGGACCCGCGAATGTTTTCGGCGCCATCGACCACGGTGCTGACGTCGCCGAGCCGGACCGGCGAGCCGTTGCGCCAGGCGACGATGACCGGCCGATAGCCCGCAGCATTGAACAATTGATCGTTGTTCTCAAGCGTGAAGCCCTGGTGCTGGCCGTTCAGCGTGCCCTTGGGGGCGTTGAGCGTGGCGGTCGCGATGGCCGACCGCAGATCTTCAAGGCTCAGGCCGCGGCCCGCGAGTTCGAGCGGATTGGCTTCGACGCGTACGGCGGGCTTTTGTGCGCCGGCGATCAGCACGGTGCCGACTCCGTCGACCTGGGAAAGTTGCTGCGCGAAAATATTGTCGGCAAGGTCGCTGACCGTCGTCATCGGCAGGGTATCCGACGTCATCGCCAGCACCATCACCGGCGGGTCCGACGGATTGGTTTTCCGATAGGTCGGCGGCGACGGCAGGTTCTTCGGCAATTGCCCGCCGGCGGCGTTGATCGCGGCCTGCACGTCCTGCCCGGCGGCATCGATATTGCGGTCAAGGTTGAACTGGATCGAGATCACCGATATTCCGATGCCGCTCACGGAGGTGAGCTGGGCTACGCCCGACATCTGCGCAAGCTGCCGTTCCAGCGGGCTTGCGACCGAGGAAGCCATCGTTTCCGGGCTCGTGCCCGGCAACTGGGCCGTCACCTGAATGGTGGGAAAGTCGACCTGCGGCAGCGGCGCGACCGGCAACAGCAAATAGGCGACGAGGCCGACCATTGCGAGACCCGACATCGCCAGCGCAGTTGCGATCGGACGTCGGATAAAGGGTTCGGAAATATTCATCGTGCGCCGCCTTCGTCCCGGCCCTGTGCGGTGGAGGCGGTGCGTTCTTTCGCAGGAGCCGCCGGCGAGGGAACGGGCGCGATGCGCGTGCCGGGCCGGAGCTTGTAGTGACCGTCCAGGACGATGGTTTCACCGGCAGCAAGGCCGCTCTCGACCAGCGCCTCGCCATTGCGGCTGGCGGCGATGCGTACCGGACGGGTTTCGACCGTGGAATCCTGCCGGACGACGAACGCGTAACTGCCGTTAGGTCCCGATTGCAGCGCGGATTCCGGCACGACCGGTCCGCGGCGAACGCCGAGCAGCAGGCGGACACTGACGAATTGGCCGGGCCAAAGCCGCCCGTCGAGATTTTGAAAGATCGCCTTGAGCCGGATCGAGCCGGTGCCCTGATCGATCTGGTTGTCGATCAGTTCGAGACGGCCTTCGGCAAGCTTGATGCGGTCGTCCTGATCATACGCCGATACGACAAGCGCCCCGCCCCGCATCGCATCGACGATCTCCGGGAGATATTTCTGCGGCAAGGTGAAGATCACGCCGATCGGCGCCACTTGCGTGATGACGACAAGTCCGCCCGGATCAGAGGCATGAACAATGTTGCCCTGATCGATCAGGCGAATGCCGGTGCGGCCGGCGAGTGGCGAGACGATCGTTGTATACCCCAGCTGCACGCGCGCATTGTCGATCACCGCCTGATCATGCGCGATCGCAGCCTGATATTGCGCGACCAGCGCTTCCTGGGTATCGACGCTCTGGCGGGTGGCGAACTCCTTGACCACGAGCTTGCTGTAGCGCTCCAGGTCCAGCCTGGCATTGGCGAGCAGCGCTTCGTCGCGCGCCTTGTCGGCCTCGGCCTGATGCAGTTGCGCCTGATAGGGGCGCGGATCGATCTGCGCTATCAGGTCGCCGACCCGTACATCCTGGCCTTCGCGAAAGGCGATCTTTTGCACCTCGCCATCGACGCGCACTTTCACGGTCACGGTGTTGTAGGCCTGGACCGTGCCTAGGCCTACGCGCGAAATCGCGAAGTCCTGATCCTTCACCACACCGGCGGTCACGGGCACAGGCCGCGCAGGTGCGGCATTCGCGGCCGGTTTCATGACGCTGGACGGAATGCCTTCGCGCCAAAGATAAATGCCTGATACCGCAAGTACGGCCGCAGACAGGCCCATAATCCATATCTTAGGAGCGTTCATCGTGTTGTCCTGTCATGGAAGGAACTCACTCGTCCTTCCGCCCGCGCGTCCCTTGGAACGCGGTTATTATTTATACGACGTATAACTTATACGATGTAAAAGCAAGGGCTGATGCCGCAGAACGCCGATCAGGAGGCTTGGCTCACGGGATCTTGAAGGCCGCCGACACCCGGTGGCAGTCGGACGGCGAGAAGGCGGAGCGCGACCACGCTGTGCACCAGCTCGAATACCGAGCATGGCCGCTCGGGGTTTCAGGGCTAGTCCACCGAGAAGAGAAAAGGACTGACTGAAACGAGCCGCGTTCCGTCGCTCGTTTGCTTCACTTGAAATTCGATCTCTTTTTCCGCGCTCGTATCCAGAACGCTAACGGACAGTATCGCAATGCACGTGACTTCTCGCGTTGCCTTGTCCCTTGACTTCACGAGTATCGTGCCATCCAGGCTGTAGGCAGCGCTTTTCTTTGCACCGTCCAAGATCGCCGATTTTTCAGTTTCCGATTTCGCAGCATTCATCATTGCTTCAAGCGAACTCGAGTATTTGAGAGTAAAGGTCACCAGCTTGTTATTTTGATCGTCCGAAAATGTCTTGAGTACCGAACTGCGGGCATTCGAAGAACGACACTCCTGCTCCGCAATTTGGTCCGCTTCGCCACAGCCGCTCAACAAGAGCAGCAGAACGAAGCGTGCCAGAAGCGCCTGCCCTTCCCTCATCGGTCTCATTGGACTGCCTGTGTCGGATTGCCCCGATACGCTTTGCGCCAGACCGGCGACAGAGCGTGACGGCGGGCAGATTGTTGCGCCGGAGTTTCGGTCGGCCGAGCCATTGCACGGCCTCGATCCAAAGCGCGCCATCCCGGCGCCGCAACGGTCGGATTCCGCTTCGGTCTGTGCCGAGCACCTCATCCAAGCGCCGGTCTATATTATTTGAATTCGGCGGCATGGAGCTTCACGAAATCGCGCGTGTTCACCGGTGCTTTGCCCGTGAGCTTGTATATGGTGTCCGTCATGCGGTCGTAACGCCCCTGCCGGTTCAACTCGGTCATGGCCGAGAGATGGCTGACGACGTGCTCGGGAAATCCCGCCCGCCGAAGGCCTTCGCTCCAGGCCGCGAGCGGGACGTCGCGATATCGGATGGGCCTGCCGAGCCCCTCGGAGAAAGCCCGCGCATGGTGGTTCAGATCGGCGGATTCCGGCCCCGTCAGATCGTAGATTCGTCCGATATGTGGTGCGGGATCGTCGAGGATGACAGCGACCGCGCGCGCCACATCGACCGCCGAGATCGGCGAGGTCTTGCCATCGCCCATCGGAAGCGCCAACTCGTCGGAGGCCCGCACGCCTGCGGCGGCGAGCATCAGAAAGAAGCCCTCGAGGAACACCGTCGGCCGCACCGTGACGACCGGCAGTCCCGACCAGGCCAGCGCCTGCTCCGCCAGCCAGTGCAGCCTGTGCTGCGGGCTGTCGGTGGTTTCGTTGATGCTCATCTGCGAGACCGTCATCTGCGACATGTTCACGAAAGCCTCGACGCCGTGGTGCCGCGCCACCGCGGCAGTGTTGATCGTGGCTTCCAGGTAAGCCGCCGAGACGGACATACCGAAATAGATGCGCCGGCAACCTGCGATGGCGCGGTGCATCGAGGCGAGGTCCGTCAGGTCGCCCTTGACGACCTCGGCGCCGAGCCGCCGCAAGGCTTCGGCGCGCGCGTCCTCCCGCCGAACCAGGGCGCGCACCTTGTGGCCATTCCTGAGCAGGAATTCGGTGAGGCTGCGGCCGATGCCGCCCACGGCGCCGGCTGCTCCGGTCACGAGAATCGGCTTGTCGTGCTTATGTTTCGTCGTCATGTTGCTGACCCTTGGGTTGCGTTCAAAGGACGAATTGGCGTGATATCTGTGATGTTCGGGGGCTTGAACCCGGAGACGGGGCGCATTGTGCTGCGGCCCGACCTCAGCGCGTCGGCAATCCGGCCTGTCGCATGACGAAGCGCTGGATCCGCGGGATGACGATGATCAACATCGGGACGATCACGACGTAGCTCGTTGCCGCGGCCTTCAGCCAGCGCAGGGCGAAATCGGGCTGGAACCCATAGTTCATGGCGAGGCCGACGAACGACATGCTGGTCGACGTGATCAGGCCGGTGATCAAGGAGATCGAGGGTCCAATCAGTTTCGGGGAAAGGGCCATTTGCTTGCTCCTGGGTACGGGGTTATTATTTAGACGACGTATAACTTATACAGCGTAAAAGCAAGAGGGCCGATGCCGAGAACTGCTGATCCGGAGCTGCCTCACAGGATCTTGAAGGCCGCCGACACGCTGTGGCAGTCGGGCGGCGAGGAGGCCGTGACGATCCGCGGCGTGGCCGCGGAAGCGGCCACCACGACGCCGACGGTCTATAGCTACTACGCCGACCGGGAGGCGTTGCTGACGGCGTTACGCGCGCTGGCTTTTCAGCGCTTCTCGGCCTACCTCGCAAAATCCCGCGACTTTCAGGACACCTGCGTACGGCATCTCGAGTTCGGCAGCACCCACCCCCGCGATTATGAATTGCTCTACGGGCGCGGCTGGATGGAGCGCGTCACCACGGGTGCGCAGGCCGGCGAGATCGAACGATACACCACCCATATCGTGCGCGCCGGTGTCGATGAAAGCAGGGCCGCGCACATCGCCTATCCGATCATGATGATGCTGCACGGCGTGGTGATGCATCGGCTGTTGAACAAGAAGCCGGGTCCCCTCGGCCGGACGATTGCGGCAGCCTGCCTTGACGCCTGCATGACCCTGCTCGAAAGTGCCCGGCAGGGGAAATAGCAGATTGCGATTTAGAACCCGCGGAGACGATTGAAGAAATCCATCACCATGTCGACCTTCGCCTGCTCGAGCAGGCGGGCGGCCCTCCTGCCCGGCATGAATCCCTCCCCAGAGATTGGGCACTGCATTTTTGCTTTCGTGCCGTCCTATCACAGGGGCAGCGGCCGATGATGTCAAACGCGATGGCTGCGTCGCCACGGCGCAGGCCTGCGCCAAGTTTCGGCGAAGCGCTGCCGACGACCTTTCAGACCGGAGAACTACGGAAGGAACCTTCGCTATTTCTGACTTATCCTGAGGCTTGCGAAGTAGCTGTCATTGGAGGCGACACATGACTCATATGCTTTGCAGAGCGAGACTCATCTCGTGGTTCGGTGCGTGCGTGCTTGGATTGGGAGCGTGGCTTGCCGCTTCGTCGGCTGCGGTGGCGCAGAATTCACCTTCTGCCGAGGCCAGGCTGAAGGAGTTGAATATGACGCTGCCGCCGGTGCCTGTTCCCGTCGCCAACTACGTCGATGCGGTCCGGGTCGGCAATCTGCTCTTCCTCGCGGGAAACACCCCGGCTGCCGACTGGAAGTACAAGGGCAAGGTGGGGAAGGACCTCACCGTGCAGGAAGGTTATGACACGGCCCGTCAGGTCGGCCTGATCATGTTGGCGAAGGTGCGCGTCGCACTTGGGAGCCTCGATCGCGTCAAGCGCGTGGTCAAGGTCTTCGGGATGGTCAATTCGGTCGACGGCTTTGGTGATCAGCCGAAAGTCGTGAACGGCTTCTCCGATTTGATGGTGGAGATCTTCGGCGAGGCGGCCGGCAAGCACGCGCGATCTGCTGTTGGAATGGCGGGCCTTCCATTCAACAACGCTGTGGAGGTCGAGATGATCGTTGAAGTGGCCGAATGATCAGCCAAACGTTGCTTCAGGTCACAAGCCGTCGATGACGACCGATCCAGACAACGACCGCTTCACCCTCAGAAGCTGGCTCTTATGACTACACACCCTACGCCGGCAGCTGCGTTTCGATGAACGCGGTGACGAAGCGCGGCATCGCGGAGTTGAGATCGGCGCGGCTGCGCACCAGATGGATGCCGGCGAGTTCGGGATTTTGCTGGCGCGCGAGATTGGCTTCGATGCGCGCACGCAGCGTGTCGGCGGGCATATCGACGCGCAGGATCTGCATCATTGCGAGCGCAACGCCGGTGTAGATACAGTGCCAATCGGCATCCGCGCGGCAATCCGCTGCGGTAAGCCCGGTCTCCTCCTCGAGCTCCCGCATCACGCTGCCGGCGATATCGACGCTCTCGCCGCTGATGTCGTCGAGATCGGGCGTGCCGGAGGGAAAATAGATCCGTCCGGCATTCGCGGTCTGCTCGCCCATCACGCCACACACGAAGGCGCCATCGCTCGAGAGCAGCGCGCCCATGCCGAAGCCGTTGAAGACCTCATTGTCCGGAAAGCCCCAATCGCGCCAGGCGAGGAAGCTTGCGAAATCGGTTTCGAAATAGCTCGCGCTGAGCCGCTCGCCGGCAAACACCGGATCGCGCCCAAGCAAGACGCGGCCGTTCCACAGGTTCGGGTTGAGCCGCTGTTGCTCGGCGAAATGCGCGTCGATCTCGCCGCGCCGCTCGTCCGCGAACGGCCAGGGACGCCGCTGCAGCGCCAGATCGAGCGCGGTGACGCGACAAATCAGCGGAGACTGCATGTCACTCACCGCAAACTCATTTCGGCATGATCTCCGCGCAAGCTATTTCGTGCTTCCGGTCGTCTTCTTGACCTGATCGACGTATTTGTTGGTGTAGGTCTTGGTGACGTCGATGCCGGCTTTCGCCACTTCCGGCGAGCCCTCGCTGAACACGGCGAGCACGGCTTCGGCGCCCTTGGGGTCCATCTTGCCGGTTTCCGAATACATCGGGATCGTGTTCTTCAGCGCCGCGAGATACTGCGCCCTGTCCTTTCCGACGATCTCGTCCGGCATCTTGGCCATGATGTCTTCGGCGGTGTGCGAATGGATCCAGGCCAGCGTTCCCATGATGGCATTGGTCAGCGCCTGCACCTCCTTCTCGTGGCCGTTGACCCAGGCCGCGGTCGAATAGAGCGCGCCACCGGGATATTCGCCGCCGAACACCGCAAGCGTGTCGTGCTGGGTGCGGGTGTCGCTCAGGATCTTGAGATCGGAATGGCTGCCCTGCAGCACAGTGACGGCGGGATCGAGCATCACGGCGGCGTCGATCTGGCCCTGCTCCATCGCCGCGACCGCGGTGGCGCCGAGGCCGACGCCGATCACGGCCGTGCCGGCCGGATCGAGGCCGTTCTTCTTCAGCATGTATTTCAGGAAGAAGTCGGTCGAGGAGCCCGGCGCGCTGACGCCGACCTTCTTGCCGGCGAGATCCTTGATCGAATTGATCTCGCCGGTGTGCTTGGGCGAGACCACCAGCACGAGGCCGGGATAGCGGTCATAGACCACGAAGGCCTGCAGCTCCTGCTTCTTGGCCGCGAGGTTGACGCAGTGGTCGAAATAGCCGGAGACGACATCGGCACTGCCGCCGAGCACGGCCTTCAGCGCATCCGAGCCGCCCTTGAGGTCGACCAGCTCGACCGCAAGCCCGGCCTTGTCATATTCGCCAAGCTGCTTGGCCAGCACGGTGGGCAGATAGCACAGGCAGGCGCCGCCCCCGACCGCGATGGTGATCTTGCTTTGCGCCGCGGCAAGGCCCGTGGACAGGGTCAGCGCCAGCAGCGTTCCGGCAAGCTTGCCCAGCAGTTTGTTCATGACGTCCTCCGTTCGACTGGCCGGCAAGATAGAGGAGCAGGCCTGCCTTGAGAAGGCGACTTTCCGGTTACTGGTCAAGCCTGCGGCCACGGCATAGCATTGCAGATACAGGAAATCGCCGAACAAGCACCAAGAATATTTCAAGGGAAACTCCAAGGGAGGTCTTCATGAATCGTATTGCAACCGCGCTGTCGATCGCCACTGCCTTCGCCGCCGGCTGTGGCGTCACCCATCTGCTGCGGCCGGCGCTCGCGGCCGAGAGCATCACCGCGCAGGTCATCCACACCGGCGAGATGGAGGGCGACAAGCTCGGCGACGCCAACAAGGTCGGCTTCCGCTCCAAGACGTTCGTCTCGGCCGACGGCGCCACCGTCTCGATCCAGGACGGCAACGTGCCGAAGCACATGCACCCCAACACCAACGAGATGCAATTCGTGCTCGAAGGCACCGGCACGGTCTGGCTCGGCGACAAGGAAGTGACGGTCAAGCCGGGCGATTTGATCGTGATCCCGAAGGGGACTCCGCACGGCGGCAACAAGCCGAACGGCCGCGCCATCAAGTCGATCGCGATCAAGACGCCACCGCAGGCGCCGGATGATACCAAGCTGTTGGATTGACGACGGTCCGTCGGCCGTCATCGCGAGGCGCGTCCGACCTTGCAAGCACCGTCACCCCCGCGCAAAGGCTTCGCCTTTGTCGCTGGAGGAGGCCGCGAAGCGGCCGTCTCGAAGGGTCGACGGCCCGACTGTGGCCGTCCATCCTTCGAGACGCGCGGAGCCTGTCATCGGGCCGCGCTTCGCGCGGACCCGTTGGCGCTCCTCAGGATGACGGGGCTGAGACCGTTGCGCGCGGCAAAGCGTTCTCCAAGCATACGCCAATCTGTTACTTCGGCAGCCGTTCCGTTGCATGACGATTGACAGATAATTCACTTGCCTCACCTCTGCTCACTCCATAATATGATGATCGTCATTTTATAGAGAGCGAACCATGAGCCTGGACGATCACCCCACGGTCAGGGCGGTGCGCGCGCGCAGCAGCCAGCACGTTCACGACGTCCCGGTTTCCTCGGAACTGCTCAAGCGGATCGCGCGCGAGTGCGGCGCCGATGACGTCGGCATCATCGAGTTCGACCGCGCCGCCATCGCACCGCAACGCGACTTCATCCGCAAGGTCTACGGCCGGACGCGTTCCCTGCTCGCGATCGTGTGCCACATGAACCGCGAGCCGGTGCGCTCGCCGTCACGCTCGGTCGCCAACGAGGAATTCCACGGCACCTACGATCACGTCAACGAAACCGCGCGCGCCATCGTTCGCGCGCTCGACGCGCACGGCATCCCGGCCTGCAATTCCGTCGCCGCCTTCCCGATGGAGATGGACCTGCCCCGGATCATGATGGTCCAGCACAAGCCGATCGCGGTCGAAGCAGGTCTCGGACGGATGGGAATTCATCGCAGCATCATCCACCCGAAATTCGGCAGCTTCGTCCTGCTCGGCACCGTCCTGCTCGGATCCGAGGTGGACGCCTATGACCAGCCGATCGACTACAATCCCTGCCTGGAATGCAAGCTGTGCGTGGCCGCCTGCCCGGTCGGCGCCATCAAGCCGGACGGCGGCTTCGATTTCCTGTCCTGCCACACCCACAATTATCACGACTTCCTCGGCAACTTCACGCAGTGGGTGGAGAAGGTCGCGGATTCCAAGGACGCGAAGGATTATCGCGCCCGCGTCCCCCGCACAGAGACGCTGAACATCTGGCAATCGCTGTCGTTCAAGCCGGGCTACAAGGCAGCCTATTGCATCTCGGCCTGTCCGGCCGGCGAAGATGTGATCGGCCCCTTCCTGCATGATCGGGACGCGCATTTCACTGAGGTGGTGCAGCCGCTGATCGACAAGGACGAGTTCGTCTATGTGCTCCCGGACACCGACGCCGAGGACACGGTGACGCGGCGCTTTCCGCACAAGAAGGTCCAGCATGTCACGTCCGGCCGCCATACCGGCAGCATCCAGTCCTACATCTTCTCGCTCTCGCTTGGATTTCAGCGCGGCAGGGCCCGCGGTCTGGATTTCGTGACGCATCTGCGCTTCACCGGGGCAAGCGCGCTGGATATGACGGTCGTGATCAAGGGCAAGGACCTGCAGGTGGTGCCGGGGCGTCATGTCGGAGACGCGGCGCTGAACATCACCGCCGATACCCAGGCATGGCTGCGCATCCAGAATCGCGACCTCGACCTGGCCGACGCGATTGCCTCAGGGCTGGTGAACTACAGCGATGAGAAGCTGTTCGCGGCCTACATGCGGTGCTTCCCGCTCTAAGTGGTTGCGTAGGGTGGGTTAGCCGAAGGCGTAACCCACCATCTCTTCGCCGCACAAAGTTGGCGGGTTACGCTGCGCTAACCCGCCCTCCCTCTCCACGTCATTGCGAGCGAAGCGAAGCAATCCATCTGTCCGCGCACGCAGATGGATGGATTGCTTCGTCGCTTCGCTCCTCGCAATGACGGCGTCGTGGGTCACACCAACAGACCACCGCCATCCACTGGAAGAGTCTGTCCGGTGACGTAGCTGTTCAGCATCAGATAGACATAAGCCGCGGCGGCCTCGCCCGGCGATGCCGCGCGCGGCAACGGCAAGCCTGCCACGTAGCCGCGCACCCTCTCCTTCGGCATCTGCTTGACGCGCTCGGTGAGAATGAGCCCCGGGCAAACGGCATTGACGCGGACCGGCGCAAGATCGACGGCAAGGCCCCGGGCCAGGCTCTCCATGGCACCCGCGGCCGCGGTGACAAACGGCATCCCCTTCTGCGGGCGGTGTGCCAGCAGGCCGCCAGTCAGCGTGATCGATCCGTTCGCAGCGATCACACGGCTGGCGTGCTTGACCGCCGCGAGCGAGCCCCAGAAACGAAGAGTGAGAGCCTCGCGCGCGGCGACGAGATCGAGATCCCGCGTGGCACCGAACGCCGGGAGGCCCTGATCGCCCGCCGTGATCGCGAGGTGATCGAAGGCGCCGACCTGCTCGAAGAAGCGCGACACGCTGGCTTCATCGCGCAGATCGACGGTCATGCCCGCAGATCCCGGCAGCCGCGCGACCGCGGCATCGACATTGGCCGCCTTGCTGGAGGCAATCACCACCTCCGCGCCCTGCTCCCGCGCCAGCGCAGCGACGGCGAATCCGATCCCCGACGATCCTCCGATTGCGATCACGCGCTTGCCGTCGAGCGACATCGCAGCATCTGCCATGGCTGGTCTCCACTTCTTACTGCGCTGAATAGGCCAGCTGATCGAGATCGGCGATCAAGCCCGGCCCGACCGGCTCCCATCCGAGCTTCTTGCGCGTCTGCGCGCTGGAGGCCGGCATGTCGTAGGCCGCGAAGGTGCCGAGCCAACCAAAGAAGGCCTCGGTCTCTTGCGGGGCGATGGATTTGGCGGGCAACTTCAGGCGACGCCCGATCGCTTCGGCAATCTCGCGCATCGGAACACCCTCTTCCGCGACCGCGTGATATCTTGCGTTCGGCTCGGCCTGTTCGATCGCCAGCCGGTAGAGACGCGCCACGTCGAGGACATGCGCCGCCGGCCAGCGATTTTGCCCGTCGCCGACATAGGCGCACGCGCCCTTTGCGCGGTACACCTCGATCAATGGGGTGATGAGACCCTGCCGGACCGGATCATGGACCTGGGGAAGACGCATGACCGATGCGCGGACGCCCTTCAGCGACAGAGCCGTCTGCTCCGACACGCGGGGAAACGGGAAGTCCGGCGATATCATCTGCGTCTCAATCGCAAGCTGGCCTGCCCCGGCCAATCCCGCCAATCCACCGGTCACGATCAGGGGCCGGTCCGATCCCGCCAGGACAGAACCCAGGGCTTCGATGGCGCAGCGGTCGATCTCGCAGCTCTTCGCGAAATTGGACCAGTCGTGAACGAAGCCCAGGTGAATGACAGCATCCGAGGCGGTTGCCCCCTTGCGCAAGCTATCAAGGTCCTCGAGCGAGCCGCGAAGAACCTCCGCACCGAGGGCAGAGATCGCGTTCGCCCCCTCGTCCGAACGGGCCATGCCAAGAACCTGATGTCCGGCGGCGATCAGGTCCTTGACGACGGGAGTGCCGATAAATCCGGTGGCACCAGTGACAAACACACGCATCAGCAAAGTCTCCAGGTTTCGTTGGAGACAAGTCTGGGCCCGCGCGCTATCCTGTTAAAGTAGTGACCTTATCATGGTATAATTTCTAACAGCATGAGCGCTTCAGTCGAACAGGAGAACCTGCTCGGCGCCTATCTGAAGGACCGCCGCAGCAAGCTCGATCCGGCCGTGTTCGGCTTTCCGCCGGAGCGGCGGCGCACGCCGGGGCTACGCCGCGAGGAAGTGGCGCAGCGCGCCAACATCTCGGCGACCTGGTACACGTGGCTCGAACAGGGCCGCGGTGGCGCGCCCTCGGCCGACGTGCTCGACCGCATCGCGCGTGCGCTGATGCTGACCGATGTCGAGCGCGAGCACCTGTTCCTGCTCGGGCTCGGACGCACGCCCGAGGTGCGCTACCACAGAAGCGAAGGCGTCACTCCGCGGCTGCAACGCGTGCTCGACGCGCTGGAGCCGCGCCCCGCCGTGATACGCACCGCGACCTGGGACGTCGTCGCCTGGAACAAAGCCGCGACCGTGATACTGACGGACTACGGATCATTGCCGCCGAGCGAGCGCAACATCCTGCGCTTCATGTTCCTCGATCCGCGCGTCCGTGCTGCGCAGCACGACTGGGCCAGCGTGGCGCGCTTCGTGGTCGGCGCCTTCAGGGTCGACGCCGCGCGCGCAGGTGCTGCCGCCGAGGTGCAGCCGTTCGTCGACGAACTCTGCCGGCTCAGCCCGGAATTCGCGGCGCTTTGGCGCGACAATGACGTTCGCACCCATGGCGAAGGCATCAAGCAGCTTCGGCACCCGATCCTCGGCCCGGTCAAGTTCGAATACTCCGGCTTCGCAGTCGATGGCCGGCCCGACCTCAGCATGATCGTCTACAATCCTGTTGATCCGGAGGTGGCGGAGAAGATCAGCGGGCTGATGGAGGCGGCACCGGCGCACGAACGCGCGTGATCGTCGCGCTTCTCACAAAACGAAACGCAAATTGCGTCGCTTCTCTGACACGACCTCAGGTATAGTCGCCCCACCACCGAGCCAACGGTGGGATTTGGGAGAAGATAGCCATGAAAGCCTCGTTACTCCTCGCGGGCCTAGCTGTCGCGATCGTGTCGATTGCCCCCGCAAATGCTGAGAACAAACCCAAACTCGCCAAGCAAGCGGCCTCGGGACCGGGCTGCTCAATCTCCGGTACCTGGCCCAATCCTACGCCGGTGGTTTGCTGGCCAGAGGGCGTCAAACGTTTCCACAGCTTCAACGAATGCAGGGAAGCCTTCCTCAGGTTAGGCCATGACCCCCAGGGCATCTCGTGGTTTTGCACCAGCCAGGGATACAAGAGCTGACGGTTTCGCGCCCGGAATGCGGTGAGGCCGCCTTCGTTCGCGGCCTCTTTCGTTCCGGACGTGCCGAGCTTGTGTGTTAATCCCGCGTCACGGCTGTCGGCCGCCAGACCAGCAGCCGCTTCTCCACGACAGTCACCGCCATGTCGATCAGGATGACGAAGGCCGACAGCACGAACATGCCGGCGAATACGCCGGCGACGTCGAACACGCCCTCGGCCTGCTGGATCAGATAGCCGAGGCCGGCCGCCGAGCCGAGATATTCGCCGACCACCGCGCCGACCACCGCAAAGCCGACCGAGGTGTGCAGCGAGGAGAACATCCACGACAGCGCCGAGGGCCAGTAGACATGGCGCATCAGCTGCCGCTCGTTCATGCCGAGCATGCGGCCGTTGTCGAGCACTGTGGTCGGCACTTCCTTGACGCCCTGGTAGACGTTGAAGAACACGATGAAGAACACCAGCGTCACGCCGAGCGCGACCTTGGACCAGACGCCGAGCCCGAACCACAGCGCGAAGATCGGCGCCAGCACCACGCGCGGCAGCGCGTTGACCATCTTCACATAGGGATCGAACACCGCGGCGACACGCGGCTGCCGCGCGAACCAGAAGCCGACCAGGATGCCGCTGCCCGAGCCGATCACGAAGGCGAGGATCGATTCCCACAGCGTGATCGCCAGATGCTTCCAGATCACCCCGGTCGAGAACCATTTTACAATCTGGCCGAAGACGTCGAGCGGATTGGAGAAGAAGAACGGCGGCAGCAACACCTTGCCGAAAACCGGCACGGTGGAAAAGAACTGCCACAAGGCCAGTGTGACGACGGCGACCAGAACCTGCAGCGACAGCAACGTCAAGCGTGACATCAGGCGGCTCCCGCCTGCGTCGACTGGACATAGCCCTTCATCACCTCGTCCTTCAGCACGCCCCAGATCTCGCGGTGCAGGGCATGGAAATCCTTCTCCATCCGGATTTCGGCGATATCGCGCGGCCGCGGTAGCGTGATGCGCCAGTCGCCGATGATGCGCGCGGAAGGACCGGCCGACATGATCACGACGCGGTCGGCAAGCGCGATCGCCTCCTCGAGATCGTGGGTGACGAACAGCACCGCCTTGCGGTCGGCGGTCCACAATTCCAAGAGCAGGTTGCCCATGATCTGCCGGGTCTGGGCGTCGAGCGGGCCGAACGGCTCGTCCATCAGCAGTATCTTCGGATCGCGGATCAGGACCTGGGCGAGCGCGACGCGCTTGCGCTGGCCGCCCGATAGCATGTGCGGATAGCGGCCGGCGAAGGCGCCGAGCCCGACCGAGGTCAGCCATTTCTGCGCACGCACGAGCGCATCGGAGCGTGGCGTACCCCGGATCTCGAGCCCGATCGCGACATTGTCGATCGCGGTCTTCCACGGGAACAACGCGTCGGCCTGAAACAGATAGCCCGCGTCGCGGTTGAGGCCAGTGAGCGGCTTGTCGAAAATCCGCGCCGACCCGGCCGCCGGTTTCAACAGCCCCGCGGTGACGTTGAGCAGCGTGGATTTTCCGCATCCGGTCGGGCCGACAATGGCCACGAACTCGCCATGCGCGACCGTAAGATTGGCCTGCTCGACCGCGGTATAGACGCGTCCATCCGCCAACCGAAACGCCACCGTCGCACCGTCAAGCGCGACCGCCGTCGGCTCCGTCATCGCCACGCATTCCTCCCGAACATCAGGCAAATGGCTTAGCGGTTCGCTCGGGCAAGTTCAACGCAGGAAGAGGACGCAGGCTGCGGTCACGCAGTTTTCAGACAAGCCGGGTTGCGCACGGCGCAACCGTGTTACGCACTGCGTAACCGGGGTTGCGCATCGCGCCGACATCGTCGAGGCTGCGGCCAACGCGGTGGACAAGGAGACAATCATGCGGATCGCAGTGGTCGGCGCCGGAGGCGTCGGCGGCGGCTTTGGTGCGGCGCTGGCGCACGCCGGCGCCGACGTCACCTTTATCGCGCGCGGCGCGCACCTCGCCGCCATGCGCAGCGAAGGCCTGAAGGTTCAGGGCGGCCGCGGCGAAACCCACCTGGTCCCGACCCAGGCGACCGACGACCCCGCAAGCGTCGGCCCGGTCGATATCGTGCTGTTCTGCGTCAAGCTGTGGGACGTCGAGAGCGCCGGCGAGCACATCAAGCCGATGGTCGGTCCCGACACCGCCGTGATCCCACTGCAGAACGGCATCGATGCGCCCGACCGGCTGATCCCGATCCTCGGGCGGAACGCCGTGATGGGCGGCGTGGCGCAGATCTCCGCCTCGATCATCAAGCCCGGCGTGATCAACCAGGTCGGCACCTTCATGCGGATGATCTTCGGCGAGCTCGACGGCCGCATCACGCCGCGCGGCAAGGCGCTGCTCGATCTCTGCCTGAAGGCCGGTTTCGATGCCACGCAGAGCGAGCAGATCAACACCGAGCTGTGGATGAAGTTCGTTGGCCTCGCCACCAATGCCGGCATGACCGCGGTCACGCGCCAGCCGATCGGCCGGCTGCGCGACGATCCCGACCTGCGCCCGTACTTCGTGTCAGCCTGCGACGAGATCATCGCCGTCGCCCACGCCAGCGGCATCAAGCTGCCGCCGGACCCGCTTGCGAAGGTGCTCGACTTCATCGGCCATGCGCCGCCGGCGATGAAGGCGTCGATGGCGCTCGATCTCGAGCGCGGCAACCGGCTCGAACTGCCCTGGCTGAGCGGCAAGGTGGTCGAGCTCGGCCGCAAGCTCGGCGTGCCGACCCCGACGCACGACTTCCTCTATGCGGTACTGAAACCCTACGCGATGGGCACGCCGGCGTAGGCAGGCAACCACGCGCCGGAGCAGCGGCCCCGCTCAGGCATGTTGCGGCGGGGCGAGCGTGGCGACCTGATCAGGATGCACCGTGATGGCCGTGCCGCCATGTCCATCGCTCGCGGCGACGAAGGTGGATGCCATGTAGTTTCCGAGCAAGGCGATGCTGGCGGCGTGGACGCCGTCCGAGACGGAGAGCGATCCGCCCGCGGTGTTGCCGGCAAAGCCCACGGTCTGCCCGGCCGCAAAATTGATATTGGCGAAATCGATCGCGTCGGCTCCCGTCATGCCGGCGACGGTGCCGGAGAAGTCGGCGGGGTCATCGAGCTTCAATGTCCCGGAGCTTGATGCAAAGGAGATTTGCGCCGAGCTCGCCGACGCAAGCTCGAGGGTCTGTCCGGCTGGAATGATCGAGGGATCGCTGATCGTGAAGGCGCCGGACCAGGCGCCCCAGACGGTTCCGTCATTGGCTTTGATCCAGAGCGTGTCGGTGCCCGATCCGACGTGATACGCGAGTTGGGCGAGCTGCGAGGCTGCGACGACGTTGTCCTGATTTGCTCCCAGCGCAACACCGTTCAGCGTGAAGTAGCCGCTCCCGCCTCCGCTATTCCAAACATCATACGATGTCGCGGAACTGCCGAACGGATCCGAATAGGTGAAGAGCGAGGACACCGAGAACGTCTGGCCTTGAACGGACAGCGTGTTTGAATTGGTCGGGGTCAGCACCGGACCCGTGTCCACCGGCGCAGTCACGGTGAAAGCACTTGACCATGATCCCCAGACGGTGCCGTCGTTCGCGCGGACCCATAGCGTGTCCGCGCCCGAGCCGGATTGATAGCTCAGCGACGCCAGCTGGGCTGCCGTGACGTAATTGTCCTGGTTCGGCGCGAGCGCCACCCCGCTCAAGACAAAGTGCCCGCCACCTGTGCCGGTGTCCCAGACGTCATATTGGGTCGCTGCGCTGCCAAACGGATCGCTGTAGGTGAACAGCGCCGAGGCTGCATAGCTTTGACCGTGACCAGCAACGATGCTCGACACCGTCTCCAGGGGTCCGCTGTCGACCGGCGCATTGACAGTGAAGGCGCTCGACCACGCCCCCCACACCGTGCCGTCATTGGCGCGGATCCAGAGCGTGTCGGCCCCCGAGCCGGATTGATAGGTCAATGACGACAGCTGCGCGGCCGTGATGTAATTGTGCTGATTGGCCGACAACGCCGACCCGTTCAGAAGGAAGTGTCCGCCGCCTGTGCCCGTGTCCCAGACGTCATATTGGGTCGCAGCGCTGTTGAATGGATCGCTGTAGGTGAATAGCGACGAGGCCGCATAGCTCTGACCGTGCGGCGCAACGATGTTCGACACCGTCTCAACGGGTCCGCTGTCGAGGGGAGCATTGACGGTGAAGGCGTTCGACCACGCTCCCCACACCGTGCCGTCATTGGCGCGGACCCAAAGCTTGTCGATACCGGAGCCCGACTGATAGGTCAGCGACGCCAGCTGGGCGGCCGTGATGTAATTGTCCTGATTGGCCGGTAGCGCCACGCCGTTCAGAACGAAGCTCCCGCCGACGGTGCCGGTATCCCAGACGTCATATTGCGTTGCAGGACTGTTGAACGGATCGCTGTAAGTGAACAAGGACGAGGCCGCATAGCTCTGGCCATGAGCCGCGACAATGTTCGACACCGCCTCGACGGGACCGCTGTCGACCGGCGCATTCACGGTGAAGGGGCTCGACCACGCGCCCCACACCGTGCCGTCATTGGCGCGGATCCAGAGCGTGTCGATGCCGGAGCCGGATTGATAGCTCAACGAGGCCAGCTGGGCGGACGTGATATAGTTGTCCTGGTTGGCGGGAAGCGCCACGCCGTTCAGAACGAAGTGTCCACCACCTGTTCCGTTGTCCCAGACGTCATATTGCGTTGCCGGACTGTTGAACGGATCGCTGTAGGTGAACAAGGACGAGGCCGCATAGCTCTGGCCATGCGCCGCGACGATGTTCGACACCGCCTCGACGGGACCGCTGTCGACCGGCGCGGTGACGGTGAAGGCGCTCGACCACTGTCCCCACACCGTGCTGTCGTTGGCCCGGATCCAGAGCGTGTCCGCGCCGGAGCCGGATTGATAGCTCAATGACGACAGCAGCGCGGCCGTGATGTAGTTGTGCTGATTGGCGGCAAGTGCCACCCCGTTCAGGACGAAGTGGCCGCCACCGGTGCCACTGTCCCAGACATCGTATTCTGCGGCTGCGAGGCCGAACGGGTCGTAATAGTTGAACAGCGACGACACGGCAAAGCTCTGGCCGTGCGTTGCCGTCACGTTTGCGGCCGTCACCACGGGACCTTGCGGGGTTGCCGTGAATTCGCTCCAGGCGCTCCAGGAGACGCCGTTGAATGCCTCCACCCACAGCTGGTCGCTCGCGGGACCGAACTGATAGGCAATGCTGGACCACTGTGAGGCAGCGACGTCGATCTCGACCCCGTTCGCCTGCGCCACCCCGCCCACGGTGAAGTGTCCGTTACCGGTGGAGTTCCAAAGCGCATATTCGATGATGGGCAGAGGACTGCCCGTCGTATAGAACATGGACGATGCCGCGACCGAGGTTTGCACGCGGCCGGTTATGTTCGATGCGACCACCGTAGGCGCGACGTCGACGGCGCCGGAATTGTCGATGACGAAGTCGCCGTCCTCGCTGGCGATCTGGGTTAGCGAGACTTCAAATTGCACATCCCAGTTCTGGCCGGGATAGCTGTTGCCCCATGGATTGCGAACGATGAAATTGCCCGTCGCGCTGTCATAGCCGACGACGCCGAACGCGTGATCCGGGACCAGCTGGATATTTCCGGCACTGTCATACGTGTACGGAGACGTTGAAGGAATCTCGAGAATGACGTCGTCGTGGCTGGAGAGTGCGGCGATATAGACGGACTTGCTGCTGTACCAATTGGACGCGCTGCTCAGATAATAGTTGACGCTCGTCGCGTCGGTCAGATTCTCGAAGACGTCCGTCGGGGGATCAGCGGAGATATTGTTGTAGCTGTTGACCGCCGGGTGCCCGATCTGGCCCGTTGCGCTGAGCTGCGCGTAGGCCTTCTCCACCAGGGCAACCCACATTGCCGTGGGCTGCTCATTGTAGTTGTGGCCATAGTCAAGCTCGGTGCCACTGACGACCGGAAACTCGTCATTGACGGTTTCCCATGTCTCCTGACCATTGACATAGAAGCGCACGCCATAGGTGCCGTTTCCATTGTCGACGATCATGGAGCTCATGACCTGAGGATGAAAGACGACGACGTCGATCAATCCCGACATCAACTCGCAATCGCCGTCTGCGCCCTGACAGATGTCGTTGACGGTGGCCGCGCCCGTCGAAGAATACAACGGCCCGACAACCGCGCTGTAGCCCTGCAATGTCCAGCCGCTCCCGCCTGCATCGGGCGGCAAAGTCGGATCCGGAAGATCGGTCCCCTGGAACCACTTTCCGATCAGTTCAGACATCTGCGTCGACGTCGTGCCGACCTGCAGATTGCCGAGCGTGACGTGAGCAGTGCCGCCCCCTGTCCAGGTGGCGTTCGCCGGATTCCCATCAACGAGCTGGTTGAAAAGATGGGAGACATAGTCCGATGTGGTGAGGCCGCTGTTCAGATTGGCCGCAATCAGCTGCAGCGAGTTCAGCTCATTCGCGGTGACACTCCCGCGATTGGCGACATCCGCCAGCAACTGGATGGCTTCAGCGTCGGTGAAGACGCCGTCCGCAGCAAAGTTGAGCATGTCGGACTTGATGCCGCTGTCGACGAGGGAATTGACCCAGCTTGCCGTCATTGAATTCCTTCGCAAATCTTGACGCGATACGATTGCTGTCGGCCAGGCCTGTCCTGGCGAGGTTGCACGCGTCCCGTCGCGACGAATCCAGCAATAGATTGCGTAACTATCGCCATAGTTGTGAACGAATTCGAGACGCGTGTCGATCTTGCCGACCGCTGCCAAAAGCCAAAGCAGCCCGCATGATCGTGAAGATTCGTTAACGTCTGCCTGATGCGCCGCCGACCACCCGGGATCGCGGCAGGGGTTGGCCCCGGTTCCCCAGGGAAGCCGAACCTGGTTCGGGTTCCCTGCAGAGCATCAGCCCGCGCCGCGATCCCTTCGATGCGCTGGCTCGCGCGGCATGAACGCAGGGCTGAGCGCCGTCCGCCCGATCGAATCACGCGCGTTCGGGAGCAGCCGGCTCGGCCCCCTGAAATCCCAGCAGAACTGAAATCTGCCGGCCGGCCTCGCGCACCAGCCTGGAAAATTCCAGCAGCTTCTGTTCGTCGATGCGCGCGCCCGGTCCGTAGAGGCCGACCGAACCGACGACGTCGCCGCGGTGATCGAAGCAGGGTGCGGAGACCGCGACCGTGCCGGCGAAGATCTCGCTGTGGCTGGTCGCGTAGCCGTTGCGCCGCGCAAATGCCAGGGCTTCCTCCAGCCGCGCACGGTCAGCGCTCTCAGGTATGGTGGCGAGGAGTTCGGCCTGCCGCGCCGGGTCCATGAAGGCCAGCATCGCCTTGCCGGTCGAACCCCGGGTCAAGCTCAAACTGTCGCCGACGCCGCGGCTGATCGAGAGCACGTGACGGCTCTGGCATTCGAGGATGCAGATGCCGCGATCCTCCTGGACGCGGAACAGCGCCGCGGTCTCGCCGGTCGCCTCGCGCAGGCCTTCGACAACCGGGCGTGCGATCACGACGACCTCGAGCCCCGTCAGCCAGACATGGGACAGCTTCATCACGCCGTGGGATAGCCGAAAGCGCTGCGGGTCGCCTTCGGCCTGGATCAGGTCGCGCTGCGCCAGCGTCTGCAGCAGGCGATAAAGCGTCGGCCGGCTCAGCCCGACGCGCTTCTGGATCTCGATCACGCTCATCGCCGGCTGATCGGGCGTGAAGCATTGCAGGATCGCGATCGCGCGGTCGACTGCGCGCACGCCTGACACCCCCTGCTCAGCGTCGTGAGCTTCCGCCTTCGGTTTCTTCGCCATCCGTCCACATCCGCAAATTCGACAGGGCGCGCTGCATCCAGCGCACTTGACCAATCGGCCTGCCCGGATACTATCTCATAATATGAGAATAATGTCCACTAAATGGACATCATAGAATGACGGGAGGATTGGAATTGCTTCAGACTGACGCCACGCGCAGATGGTCCGCGATCGCCGCGCTGATGCTCTCGACGTCGCTGGCGTATGCCGCGCCTGACGGCTCGGGCATCTCCGACGGCGTGGTGCGGATTGCGGTCCTCGGCGATTACGGCAGCGGCCGCGATCTCGGCGGGCCGGGTTCGGTGACCGCCGCCAGGCTCGCCGCTGCGGATTTTCACAACAAGGTGCTGGGCAAGCCGATCGAGATCATCTCGGCCGATCACCAGAACAAGCCCGACGTCGCGGTCGGGATCGCGCGGCAATGGTTCGACGTCGAGCATGTCGACGCGGTGACCGACCTTGCGGTGAGTTCGGTCGGCCTCGCCGTCGCCGGGCTCGCCACGCAGAGCAACCGGACCGCGCTGGTCTCGGGCGCCGCGACCTCCGATTTGACCGGCGACAAATGCTCGCCCGTCATCACGCATTGGGCCGATGACACCTACGCGCTGTCGGCTGGCCTGGTCGGCGAGCTGAGCCGCCGCGTCGGCAAGGAATGGTTCTTTGTCGCGGTCGATTATTCGTTCGGCACCGCGATGGTGAAGGATGCTTCGCGCGCGGTGACCGATGCCGGTGGCAAGGTCGTCGGCGCGGTGCGCTATCCCTTCAACACCACCGACTTCTCGTCCTTCCTGCTGGCGGCGCAGAGTTCCGGCGCCAAGGTGGTGGCACTGGCCGGCACCGGCGCCGACACCGTCAACGCGGTCAAGCAGACCCACGAATTCGGCCTGCAACAGGGCGGGCAGACCATCGTCGGCATGCTGACCTTCATCTCCGACGTCCATTCGATCGGCCTGCGCGATGCGCAGGGCATGTACATCGCGTCCCAATATTACTGGGATGACGACGACGGCACCCGCGCCTTTGCCAAGCGGTTCATCGAGATCGAGAAGCGCGAGCCGACCAAGCTGCAGGCTGCGACCTACGCCGCCGTGCGGCATTATCTGAAGGCGATCGAGGCCGGCGGCAGCGACGAGGCCAAGGCTGTCAATGCCGAGATGCGCAAGCTGCCGGTCGATTTCTTCGGCCGCCCCGCGCACGTCCGCAAAGACGGCCGCGTCGTCTACGACCTGTCGCTCTATCGCGTGAAGAAGCCGGACGAGAGCAAATATCCCTGGGACTACTACCAGAAGATCGCGGTCATTCCCGGCGACAAGGCGTTCCGCCCCGAGGGCACGGGCGGCTGCAAGCTCGACAAATAGGACGCACCACCATTCGCCGCGACGCACGGTCGCGCATGCAAGAAACAAGGAGGAGCCGATGCCGCTTCGCAACGATTTCGATCAGCTTGTTGACGTCAAAAGTGGCTTCATCAGCCGCGAGATCTTCGTGGACGCCGATATCTACCGGCAGGAACTCGACAAGGTCTTCACCCGCGCGTGGCTGCTGGTTGGCCACGAAAGCCTCGTGCCCAATCCCGGCGACTTCTACACCTCGCGGATGGGCGAGGAATCCGTCATCCTCTGCCGCGACAAGAAGGGCGAGATCCACGTCTTCCTGAATTCGTGCCGGCACCGCGGCATGAAGGTGTGTCGCTATGAGCAGGGCAACACCTCGCTGTTCACCTGCCCCTATCACAGCTGGACCTACACCACCGACGGCAAGCTGCAGGGTGTTCCGCTGCACCGGACGCTCTATGACGGCGTGCTCGACCGCGAGGCCAATTCGCTGGTCTCGGTGGCGAAGCTCTGCAACTACAAGGGCTCGATCTGGGCGACCTGGGACAAGGATGCGCCCGACTTCATCACCTATCTCGGCGACGCCAAGATCCATCTCGACCAGGCGCTCGACTGCCGCGACGGCCGCGAGGGCGGCTCCGAGGTGATCGGCGTCCACAAATGGGTATTCCCCGCCAATTGGAAATTCGCCGCCGAGAATTTCCTCGGCGACACCTATCACAATCCGAGCCACCGCTCGGTCGATCTGATCGGCATCGGGCCGAGCGCAGCCGCCGGCAAGAAGGGCCGCCGCGACGACGAACTGGAGAAGGCACAGCACGTCTGGATCAGCTTTCCGGGAGGCCACGGCGTGCACAGCGCGATCCAGCCGGAAGCCAACGAATACACCGAGTCCTTCCTCGACAATCCGATCCTCGAACAATACTTCCGGCACTGTTTCGAGGAGCGCAAGCGGCGGCTCGGCGAAGGGGCGCGGCTGTTGCCCTTTGTCGGCACGATCTTCCCCAACACCTCCTATCACGGTCGCCAGCCGCGCGGACTTTGCGCCTGGCATCCGCACAGCCCGACCTCGACCGAAGGCTGGCGCTTCTTCCTGGTCGACAAGGACGCGCCACAGGAAGCCAAGGACTATCTGCGCCACTACTACATGCGCTACTCCGGCCCGGCCGGCATGACCGAGCAGGACGACATGGAGAACTGGCTCTATGCGACCGCGGCGAGCACCGGCACCGTCGCGCGGCGCTATCCCTTCAACTATCAGCAGTCGATGGGCGCCTACGTCACCGATCATCCGCTCGGCGGCGATGTCTCCACGCAAGTCACCGAGCAGATCGCGCGCGGCTTCTACCGCCGCTGGTCCAGCTACATGCAGAGCGGCGACTGGCACGAGTTGCTTGGATCGCCCGCGGGCAACCGGGAGGCCGCAGAATGACCGCGCCGCGAAAAACCATCCTCGTCAGCGGCGGCACCTTCGGCATCGGCCGCGCGATTACACTCGGCCTCGCCCGCCGCGGCCATGCGGTGGTGGCGTTCGGCCTCGAGGCGCCACAGGTCTCGAGCATCGCGCAGAACGCCATTCCGGTCCTGCGCCAGCAGCTCGATCGCGAAGGCCTATCCGCCGAATTGATGGAAGCCGATGTGTCGCAATCGGGCGATGTCGGCAGAGTGGTCGCGCAGGCGATGGCGCGGTTCGGACGCATCGACGGCGTCGTCAACAACGCCGCGATCGGTCCGCTCGGCACCGTGCTCGACACCGACGAGGCGTTGTTCGATCGCATTATCGCCGTCAATCTGAAGGGACCGTATCTGACCAGCCGCGCCGCGATCCCCCACATGATCGCGCAAGGCGGCGGCTCGATCGTCAACATCGGATCCGGCGCCGGTTGGGGCAAGCCGAACATGGCGGTCTACAGCGCGAGCAAGGGCGGCGTTGTCGCGTTGAGCGCCGCGATGGCCTACGACTTCTTCCACCAGCGCATCCGCGTCAACACCGTGATCCCTGGTGGTGGCGGCATCGTCAGCGGCATGAGCCTCGGCCGGGTCGGCGGCGATGCGGCGCGCTTCGGCAAGGGCGTGCCTGGCACCGCCGCGGGCCGGGTCGCTAGTGGCGATGACATCGCCAATGTCGTGGCCTTCCTGCTGTCGCCGGAAGCCGAAACGCTGTCCGGCACGGTGATCGACGTCGGCTGCTTCGCGCAACAGGGCGGGCCGATTCCGCCCGCTCCGGCGACCTGACAACCCCGCGATCCCTGATGAGGAGATGCCGATGACGACGACGGTTCAGGATCACGACAAGCAAGCGCACCTTGCCGGCGCCACGATCGAGCGATCGGCGGCCTACTACCGGCTGAAGGCTGACGTCGAGGATTTCTACTACCACGAGGCCGATTTGCTCGATGACCGGCGCTTCCGCGACTGGCTCGAGCTGCTCGCCGAGGATGTCAGCTACTTCATGCCGATCCGGCGCAATGTGAAGTTCGGCCAGCAGGCCGCACGCGAGAACACCAAACGCGGTGAAGGCATCAGCTGGTTCGACGAAGACAAATGGACGTTGACCAAACGGGTCGAACAGATCCTGACTGGCGTGCATTACGCCGAGGAGCCGCTGTCGCGGATCACGCATATGGTCAGCAACGTACAGATCAAGGGCGGGCGGCCGGATATCGGTGCGGCCCGCGAGCTCGACGTCACCAGCCGCTTCCTCGTCTATCAAAACCGCGTCGAGTACGAGACCTACATCTTCGTCGGCCGCCGCAACGACACGCTGCGCCTGACCGACAATGGCTGGAAGATCGCGCGGCGCGAGATATTGCTTGAACAGAATATCCTGCTGGCCAAGAATCTCACCACGTTCTTCTGAGCAAGGTGTGGTGCGATGATTGACGTGACGGCGATCAAGGTGGGGACCCGGCTCAAACTGGAAGCTGATATCGTCGCCGAGGTGGTGGAGAACATGGAGGACGGCCAGTGGCTGCAGGTGCGCTATCTGGAGTCCCCTGCCCGTCCGGGCGATGTCGGCACGGTGGAGCTTTGCCATGCCCAGGACGTCGTCAAGGTGCTCAGCGACTAGTTCCAGCCAACGGACCATCGATCATGCTGCGATTTGAATACATGCCGAGCGATTTCCATCCGCTGTTCCTGTTCCTCGGCGAGGCCGCGGATATTGCCGCGCTGGCAAGGCTGTTGCGGCGCTTTGCCGAGAATCCGCAGGCCGTTGCCGTGGCGGAGCGGATTCCCGGCGCGGTCTCGCGCAACGAACTGGTGCTCGTGCCCGCCGACGAGGAATTCGGCATGCGCGATCTCGGCGGCCGATTTGCCTGGAAGCTGACGGATTGGCAGGCCGAACGGATCGCCGAGCGCATCGAGCTCCTGACGCCTGAGGATAACAAGTCCGGCTCGGAGCTCGTCGAGATCGGCAGCGAGGGCGAGATCCCGGTCAAGGTCTCGCGTGGCGAGTTCACCGATGACTTCCTTGTCACGCGCAGATAGCGGCGGATGGATCGCGTGAGCACAAACCGCAGGCCAAAAGTCCTGATTGCCGGCGCCGGGATCGGCGGCCTCGTCGCGGGGCTGGCGCTGCTGCAGCGGGGGATCGAGGTTGAGATCTTCGAGCAGGCATCGGAGCTGCGCGAACTCGGCGCCGGCGTCCAGCTCAGCGCCAACGGCACAAGGGTCCTGATTGCGCTCGGCCTCGAGCAACACATGCAGGCGATCGCCTGCGAGCCCTCGGGCAAGGAGATCCGGCTGTTCAGCACCGGGCGGACCTGGAAGCTGTTCGACCTCGGCGCCTCCTCGCGGGCGATCTATGGCGCGCCCTACTGGATGGTGCATCGCGGCGACTTTCACCGCGTGCTGGTCGACGCATTCAATGCGCGGGCACCGGAACGTCTGCATCTCAACAGCCGCTGCGCCGGTTTTGACGAGGACGGTGACGGCATCTGGCTGCGTCTCGCCAATGGCGAGCGGCGCCGCGGCGACGTCGTGATCGGCGCCGACGGCGTGCACTCCGAAATTCGCCGGCAGATCGGCGGCGACACACAACCATTCTTCTCGGGTGTGGCCGCTTGGCGCGGCCTGGTCCCGATGCAGCGGCTACCGGCCAGCCTCAGGCGCGACGTCGGCACCAACTGGGTCGGTCCCGGCGGCCACGTCATCACCTATCCGGTTCGCCGCGGCGAGCTGCTGAACTTCGTCGGCATCTTCGAGGGCGAGAGCTGGTCGGTCGAGTCGTGGACCGAACGCGGCACGCGCGAGGCCTGCGGCGATGCCTTTGCCGGATGGCATCCGGACATCCACACCATCATCGACAACCTCGATATTCCCTACAAATGGGCACTGCTTGGCCGCGACCCGCTCGGTCGCTTCGCCGTGGTGCGGGCCTGCGTGCTCGGCGACGCCGCGCATCCGACGCTGCCGTTCCTGGCCCAGGGCGCCAACATGGCGATCGAGGACGGCATGGTGCTGGCACGCTGCCTCGCATGCTTCCCACCCGAGGAGGCGCTGCAGCGCTATCAGGCCGCGCGGCTAACGCGGACGAATATGATCGTGATGAAGTCCGCCGAGAATGCCAGGCGCTTCCACAATCCGGCGCTCGCCGACGCCGCAGGCGCCGACGCCTATGTCTCGCGCGAATGGCAATCGGACCGGGTGCGCGAGCGCTATGATTGGCTGTTCACCTACGACGCCTTGAACGTGCCGGTCTGACGGCAGGCATTCGAGCTGCCTGGTGTTCCCGCATCAGTGGGCACGATGCCGTCCGCGATGTGCCCGGCGCTTCAGAGGCAATGGCGGCGCAAAGAAGGGATTCACCGAGCACATCGCGCCCCGGCCCGACGCCGACGCCTGGCACTGCGGGATCGAGGTGAAGCTGCAATCGATGTAGCTTCCGCCGAATTTGCCCTGATAGACGTGCATGCACACCGGATAGTTCGGATCGTAGGCCTGCCCGGCGGCAGGTCCGGCGAGGGCGACCGCGAATGCGGCGATCGCGAACAGTTTCAGGCGCATCGGTCTGTCCTTGTCGCTCGGAAGGTTTCCCCACAACAGCCGGAGTTAGTCAACTGCGCCAGCGACGCGACGGCGCGCTAGTCGGCGGGCTGACGCGGTCGTTGACCCCGCTCCCTGGTCGGCTTTTTTTGACCTTTGTAGAACGAATTGACCGAGCATGTCGCCGATCGTCCCGAGGCCGTTGCCTGGCATTGCGGAAGCGACGTGAAGCTGCAATCGATGTACTCGGGCGTCAGCCTGCCGCCATAGACTTCCAAGCAAACCGGATAATTCGGATCGTACATTTGCGCGGCGGCCGGCCCGGCGATGCCGACGCCGATGGCAGCGATGATGGTGAATTTCAAGCGCATCGAATTCTCCTCAAGCTTGCTCCGCAACGCCGGGCGCGCGGCTATCGCTGCTCGCCGGCCGGCTTGCCGTCGTCCTCACCTAGACAACGGATCATGAAGGCCGTGGTGTCCCGCGGCAGAACCTGCGCGGCTCGCGCCTTGAGGCGGCATTCGAGCTGCGCGATCTGGCGTGCCCGTTGCCGTTCCGACGGCAGCGTCGATTGCCGCAGCCGGCGCAAGGTCATCGGCGAGCCATCCGACTCGAAGCTCAACTCGTACCGCTTGCCGTTCTGGTCGGTGGCGGCGCAGGTGATGGTCGACACCTGCCGCGTGATGAAGCTTCCGACCTGGCGGCAGGAGCCCGTCGACATCTCGACCAGCGGCACCGGCAGGCCATCGACACGCGGACGGTCGCTCGACTTCAGCAACATGCGGTCGACCGCGAGTTCGAACAGATTGTCCTGGGTACGCTCGGTGCTCTCGCCGGAGAACGAGACGATGTGGCTCTTGTCGGCGGGATCGTCGAGCACGACGGTGAATTCGGAACGGCCGCGCAGGGTGTGGAAGTAGGCCACCGCCTTGCAGGTATAGCTGCGGCCGGCGACGCTGACATTGCGGCAGGTGCCGGACATCAACGCATACAGGTCAACGTCGTAGACCGGCCCGGCGGCAACGGCGAGCGCAGGCCAGCACACGATAGCGATCGCAATCAATTGAGCGAAACGGGAGATCATGCTGAAACGATCGAGAACACGGTCGATGGAGAGGTCCATGGCGCAAGGTCGCCGATTTCCACGGACTGTGCAACGATGAAGCAGGCCGAAATGTGGACGTCCCGCAAGCGACCGGGGAATGCAGGCGAGCCGTGCTGAAAGGCCGCGCCGCTGGTGCCGTGCGTCAGATTTGCGGGCCGGACAGGGTGACCTCGCGCTCGGCGCGGAAGACGTTGCTGTAGAGGTTCGCGATCCACTGACGGCCACTTGCCGTCATGTTCAAGCAGTTGATGGCGCCCTGGATGTGCGGCGCGACCATATTCCAGTAGAATTGCGGATAGCGGTCGACGATATCCGCCGGCGATTCATAGCCGAGCTGGCGGTTGATGCCGACTTCCTCGAACTCGTGATAGAGCGCGTTGGCTTTCCTGATGTAGTTGGGATCGCCGAGCTGTCCGATGAAATCAGCGGCCCGGACGATCGCCGCCTCGTCGTCATATTGCTGGCCTTCGGGTGCCGGAAACCGCGTGCCTTCGATGTTGCGTGCAACGCGCTCGCGATCGAGCGGGAGGACGGCCTCGAGCCTGTCGAGCACATAGAGCTTCGAGCGGTCGACGTGATACGGCATCAGGCCGGCATCCGACGAGCCGCGCGGCAGCACGACCTTCTTGCCGGAGGCATCGATGACATAGCCATCCGGTCCGTCGCCCTTCAGCAGGCCGCGCACATAGCCGATGTCGTGCGTCAGGCAGGCGATCATCGTGTGGGTGTAATCCTCCGCGGTGACATGGGTGTGCAGCGCGCGACCGCGAATGATATCATGCCCGGCCAACGTGACCAGCATGGTGTGCTCGACATTGTGGTAGAGCGCATCGCTGTTGCCGATGCATTCCAGCGCGATGCGCGCGGCGGCGGGCAGCAGTTCGCCAAATCGCGCCTGCGAAGCCCCAAAGGTGCGGCTGACCCATGTGGCGAGAAACTTCTCCAAAGCACCTGCCGCCAACTCAGGTAACGTCATCATCGATGCAGCCCCCGACCGCGCAACGTTCCTCGCTCGCCCCGATCTCACGTCGTAGTTGGGAATAACTATAGCGCATCTGCGGGCGTGCGGCTACGCGCCGCCGAGCGCGTGATTCGTTCCGCCGTACTTTCCCGGTCTTGCCGGCTGTGACACCAAAGCCGCTGATAATGGCATGAACCGTGCATGATTCGGTTCAGACCGGGTTAATCTTACGGACAAAGACCATCATGCTTGTTACGCTCGTCGCCATCCTTTGCAATGCTCAGCTCTGCATGGAAAAGGTCGTCACCAACAGCGACCAATCCGGCATCACCATGGGCGCCTGCGCTGTGAGTGCCCAGATCGGCATCGCCGACTGGCTCGCCAAGGGGCCGTATCACGATTGGCGCTTGCAGAGCTATAAGTGCATCATGGGCAAATACGTCCCCAAGAACGAAGTGTGATGTGTGCTCACAGCCCCCGAAGGGGCTGACCCGCTTCGCGTGCCCACCTGGAACAGCCTGCGAAACCGCGTGATGCAGGCGCGTGCACCTCGAGTCTAAGTCCATTTTATGGGCTATCACTGTCGTTCACGATGGTGAGACGTGAGGTCGCCCAGGAATGGCCCGAGAATGCCCGCAACGCCGCTGATTGCCTACGCGCATGTCGGCAAGAGTTTTGACAATGGTCGCGTGGTGGCGGTCGACGACGTCTCGCTTGACGTGGCCGAGGGTGAATTCCTGGCTGTTGTCGGCGGCTCGGGCTCCGGCAAGACGACGCTGCTGCGGCTCGCCAATCGCCTGATCGAGGCCGACCGCGGCCGGATCGCCGTCGAGGGCGAAGACGTCAGCCGCGTCGACCCGATCCTGCTGCGCCGCCGCATCGGCTATGTCTTCCAGAGCGGTGGGCTGTTTCCGCATCTCACCGTCGCCGGCAATGTCGGCATCACGCCGAAGCTGCTCGGCTGGCCGCAGGCCGAGATCTCGGCGCGGGTCGACGAGCTGCTCGACCTCGTGCGGCTCGACCGCGCGCAACATCGCGACCGCCTGCCGCACGAACTCTCCGGCGGTCAGCGCCAACGCGTCGGCGTCGCGCGTGCGCTGGCTGCGAAGCCACGCATCGTGCTGATGGACGAGCCGTTCGGCGCGCTCGATCCGCTGACCCGCGACGCGCTCGGCGACGATTATCGCGCACTGCATCGCGAACTCGGACTGACCACGGTCATGATCACCCACGACATGACCGAGGCGCTGCTGCTGGCCGATCGTGTCGCGGTGATGGGTGGCGGCAAGCTGCTCGCTTTGGGCACGCCGGCGGAGCTCGCGGCCAACACCGACGCCTATGTCGGCGAACTCTTGCGTACGCCGCGGCGACAGGCGGAACGGTTGGGCGCGCTGCTGCCGCGGGACGGCACCGCATGAGCGATCCACGCTGGAGCGAGGCGCTTGCGCATCTGCCCGACTATCTCGGCAATCATGTCCGAGTCAGCGTCGCCGCGCTGGCGCTCGGACTTCTGATCAGCCTGCCGCTTGCGCTCATCGCGCGCAACCGGCCGGTGCTGCGCGGCACGCTGCTCGGGCTTGCCAGCATCGTGCAGACCGTACCCGGTCTCGCGCTGCTCGCGCTGTTCTATCCGTTGCTGCTGGCGCTCACGGCGTTGACCGCGACGTGGCTCGGCTTCAGCTTCTCCGCCTTCGGATTCCTGCCCGCGGTGCTGGCGCTCGCGCTCTATTCGATGCTGCCGGTCTTACGCAACACCATCACCGGCCTCTCCGGCGTCGATCCGGCGGTGCTGGAGGCTGCCCAGGGCGTCGGCATGACGCCGCTGCAATCGCTCACCATGGTCGAGCTGCCGCTGGCGCTGCCGGTGATGATGGCGGGGATCCGCACCGCCGCGGTGTGGGTGATCGGCACCGCGACGCTGTCGACGCCGATCGGCCAGACCAGCCTCGGCAACTACATCTTCGCCGGGCTGCAGACCCAGAACTGGGTGTTCGTGCTGTTCGGCTGCTTCGCCGCCGCCGTGCTCGCGCTGGTCGTCGACCAATTGCTGGCGCTGATCGAGAATGGCCTGCGCAATCGCAGCCGCGTCCGGACCGCACTCGGCGGGCTCGGCATTGCCGCCCTGATCGCGGCGACGCTGGTGCCCGCGATCGCGCGGCCGCAGGCGCGCTACGTCGTCGGCGCCAAGACGTTCACCGAGCAATATGTGCTGTCGGCGCTGATCGCGCAGCGGCTGCAAGCGGCCGGGCTGCCGACGACGACCCGCGCCGGCCTCGGCTCCAACGTGATCTTCGATGCGCTCGCGGCCGGCGACATCGACGTCTATGTCGACTATTCCGGCACGCTGTGGGCAAACCAGTTCCACCACGCCGACATCAGGCCCCGTGCCGAGCTGCTGAGCGAACTGAAGACGACGCTGGCGAAGCAGGACATCACGCTGTTCGGCGAGCTCGGCTTCGAGAACGCCTATGCGCTGGTGATGCCGAGGAAGCGCGCCGATCAGCTCGGCATCCATTCGATCGCCGACTTGGCAGCGCACGCCGCGACGATGTCGATCGCCGGCGACTATGAATTCTTCTCGCGGCCGGAATGGGCCGGCATCCAGAAGGCGTATGGGCTGACGTTCCGTACCCAGCGCCAGATGCAGCCGGATTTCATGTATGCGGCGGTCGCCTCCGGCGAGGTCGACGTCATCGCGGGCTACACCAGCGACGGCCTGATCGCGAAATACGACCTGGTTACGCTCGCCGACGACAGGCACGCGATTCCGCCCTATGACGCGATCATGCTGCTGTCGCCAAAGCGGCGCAACGACGAGACTCTCAAGGCGGCACTGCGGCCGCTGCTCGACAAGATCGGCATCGCCGAGATGCGCGAGGCCAACCTGCGCGCGTCAGGCAACGACGCATCATCGTCGCCCGACGCCGTGGTGCGCTGGCTGTGGGAGAAGATTGGCGGAAAATCATAGGGTGACGCGCCTACAATCCCTTGATGATCCCCGCGTCGATCAGCAGGCGGTTGAAGCGGCGCGCTTCCGCGCCGTCCTTGCAGGCGTAGAACGCGCCGTTGCAGCGAAGCATGATCGCTTTCTGCTCCTCGAACGACGGATCGAGCGGAATGCCGGCGGCTTCCTGAATGACGAGCGGCAGATAGGCGGCGTCGATCGTGTCCATCACCGTCGGGCTCTTCACCGGTTCGAAGTTGATGGCGTCGATCGCGTAATAGGTCGCGTAGTAGCGCGGATCGTAATCCATCAGCTTCTTGCCGATGCCGGCCTCGTCGAGCCCGGGATCGAGCAGTTGTGGCGAGAACTCCGGCTGATGATCGCCATAGCGCACGATCAGGAACGGCTGCGCCGGAAACTTCTTCTTCAGCGCCGCGACGAAGCCGGCATAGTCGTTGGCGCTCAGCGCCTGCCGGCGCAGATATTCGTCGACCGAAGGCGTGTTGCCGGGCCGCTTCCATGCCGGCAGCAGCTCGGGGCGGAATTTCGTCTCCCACGGGAAATGATTGGCGGCGAGATAGACGAAGGTGAACAGCGGCGTGCTGAGCGTCTTCTGCTCGGCCA
Source organism: Bradyrhizobium sp. B120 (assembly GCF_049075665.1). Classification (NCBI taxonomy): domain Bacteria; kingdom Pseudomonadati; phylum Pseudomonadota; class Alphaproteobacteria; order Hyphomicrobiales; family Nitrobacteraceae; genus Bradyrhizobium; species Bradyrhizobium sp. B120. Next base: position 6,447,688 of record NZ_CP185242.1, read on the forward strand.
TCAACTTCAGCGCCTTGTCGTAGAAGAAGCTGTCGGGCTCGACGTCCTTCGCATGCAGGTCATGCGCGTCGTAGAATTGCTGGATACCGGTCGTGGTCTGGAAGCTGCGCGCGCTCATGAAGGCGCCGAATGCCGGATAGAGCGACAGCGTGTCGTAGCCGCAGCGGCGCAGCGCCAGCGGCAGGCCGCGCTCGACCCGGCCCGATGCGATACGGGTGACGAAATAGGCGAACCGGCCGAACGAGCGCGAGGACAATCCCGCCAGCACGTTGTACTCGGTGAACCAGCTCGGCCCGCCATTGCTCTCGGCGAGGAATTTGCGTTCGACGCCGTCATAGGACTTGAACTGGCTGCCATAGCCCGGCGGAACCTTGACGCCCGAAGCGGCGCGGATGTCGAAGCTCGATTCATCATGGATCATGATGATGTTCGGCCGCCGCCCGGCCGGGTGGCAGGCGTCGACCAGCGGCATCTTGAGCTGGTCGCTCGCGCTCGGATCTGACTCCATGAAGCCATAGGCAACGAAGTCGGACACCGCGGTCACGCCGGAGCGCGCGAATTTCGACAGATAGCCGTCGTCGTAATAGCCGCGCCAGGCTTCATCCGGCCAGGCGAAAGCATAGCCCGAGAGCGCCGCCGTAAAGGCAAGGCAGGCGGCAGCGGCAGGCAGGCGGCGGATGCGGAACGGATCGAGCCACCACAGCGCATACATCAAGGGCAGCGTGACGAGGCCGGCGCCGATGATCGACCAGCGCAGGCTCGGAAAGATCGTGAGCAGGAACGCCGCGGTGTCGCGATCGATCACCATCAGGTCGACGAAGTTCGCGGTCATCTGCACCACGTCGTGCTTGAACCGCGACAGCAGCACCAGCACCACGACCAGCGTCAGCGACAGCGCGCCCGACAGCGCCGGCCGGCGTAGCAGCGCGATGAACAGGAAGTTCAGGATTCCCCAGGTGAGCAGGAAGCAGAGCCGCGAGCCGAAATCGGTCTCGGTCCGCAGCATCAGGATCAGCGCGCCGAGATGCGGGGCAGCGACCGCCATCAACCGCCAGATGCCGATCGCGGCGAGACCGCCGGCGAGCGCGGCAACGGAAGAGTTTTGCTGAGGCGCGGGCGCCATGGGCGGGACGCAATACAAACCCGGCGCAATGCCACGGCCTTGACTGGCAATGGCCAGGAGGCACACCGCACAGCCGGAGTCTGCGCGGTGTCATGAAAACGTAATTGAATCGTCATGAACGCGCAATGAATTTGCCCGCCCTGGGCAACGCCCGGCCGGCGCGGCGCGCCTCAGACCTTCGCCGCAGGCCTCGCGATGCCGGCGATGAAGAGGTCGACGATGTCAGCGGCCATCTGCTCGGCCTCCGCTTCGACGACGCCCCAGCGCGGTAAATGGCCGTCGATGTGCATTCGCGCAAAGCCATAGACCAGGGCGCGGCCGGCGATCTGGACCTGCTTCAGGTCACGCGCCCCGAGTTGACCGGCTGAAAATGCCTCCGCCAGCGTGCGCTCGGTCAGGCCGATCAACTCCGCATTGTCGCTGGAGACCCCGGCCGAGCGGTCGTGGTCGAAGAAGCGGCGGCTGGAGATGATCTCGAAATGAGTCGGGTTCTTCATCGCCCAGCGCAGATAGGCGATCCCAAGGCAGCGGAAGCGGCCGAGCGGATCGCCTGACGGCGCATCGGCCAGCGCCGCCTCGATCTCGGCGCGGAAGCGGCGCTGCGCCTCCTCGGCCACCGCATTCATCAGGGCATCCCGGCTCGGGAAATGCCGGAACGGCGCGCCCGGCGAAACCCCGGCACGGCGGGCCGCCTCGCGGACGCTGACCGCCTCCGGCCCGCCCTCGCCGACCAGCTGCATGGCCGCATCGATCAGCACCCGGCGGAGGTCGCCGTGGTGGTACGGCTTGGCCGCCCGCGCCGCGGCTGGACGGGGCTTGGCAGGCCGGCGTCCGATCGGCGGGTTTTTGGCGGGGCGGCGCATGGCGCACCTCTAGCATCACCCGCTTGTGAATGTAAGCGGTGATTACACGGATTGACCGCACGCCACCGCGAAATGTAACTGGCGATTACATCAACACGGGAGGCAGGATATGGCGACGCGTCGAAACTGGTTCGAGGGCTGGCGGCTGTTCGGCCTGCTCACACTGACCCTGATCGGGCTTTCGATCTGGATCGCCGCGATGCGGCAGTTCGAGGTCGAGGGCGTGCGGATGGTGATCCGCTTCACGGCGCGGACCTCGCTGCTGTTCTTCTGCCTCGCCTTCTCGGCCGCGGCGCTGGCGCGGCTCTGGCCGAATGCCTGGACGCACTGGCAGCGCCGCAACCGCCGCTATCTCGGCGTCACCTTCGCCGCCTCGCACGCCATCCACGCGGTCGCGATCACGGCGTTCGCAATGCTCGATCCGGCCGGCTTCGCCGCCGCAACCTCTATCGTTTCCTATATCTTCGGCGGTATCGGCTATCTCGTCATCATCGCACTGACCGCGACCTCGTTCGATCGCACCGCTGCGCTGCTGGGCCAGCGCGCCTGGCGCAGGCTGCATCTGATCGGCGGCTACTATCTGCTGCTGCAATTCACGGTCTCGTTCGGCAAGCGGATTCCCGAGATGCCGCTCTATGCGCTGTTCCTGGTGCCGCTCGCCGCGGTGTTCGCGCTCAGGATGATCAGCATGGCCGCGCGGCCTGCGCCACGTCAGGCACAGGCGAGCTGAGGCGCGACCGGGTCAGATCGGATCACACCAGGTGAAACTTGCGGCCGAGCCGGCGATGCACCGACAGCACCGCGCGATCGACGTCGCTGATCAGGCTGTCGCCGAGCACGACGTTCGGGATCTCCCAGTTGCGGCCGATCTGCGCATCGGGCAGCGCGGCGACCGTCGGCACGCGGGCGGTCTCGCAGCCGGGCTGGGCGCGCAGCGCCTCCTCGGCAAGCTGGGTCAATTCGTGCTGGCTCTTTCCGTCGGTCATGACCCCGGTCCTGACTCAGGATGATGGCTCACTGATGGCCGAGGTTCTCCAGTTCCTTGGCACGGACTTCCGTCATGCTGCGCATGCATTCGCCGGCATCGAGCCGGGCGATGGTGCCCTCGCCGAGGTCGTAATATAGGCAGTTCGCGTCGCGGTACTGGATCCATAACCGCTGCGCGGTGCGCAGCTGGTCGCGCTGCTTGTCGCCGACGGCATCCTTCAATGCCTGCTGATAGGCGACGTTCATCCGTTTGTCCCATTGCGCGGTCTTGGCCTTGAGGCACTCGACCATCTGGTAGGTGTTGCCGTCGCAGGACGGCTCGGGATCGCCCTGATCGCCAGCCCGGGCCGACGAGGTGGCGATGATGAAAATGGTCGCAACCAAGGGCACGAGCCTGCACACGCCTGTCGTGAGAGCCGATTTCATGCCGCCTTCCCTTTCGATGGGTCCCATAGCGCCATACGTTAGTGCCGCGGTAGCCCATCCCGTTCACATCGGTCGCACCGCGGCTGGCCTTCCCGATCCGCGCAGGATATTTCAGGGTATGGAGGGATTCATGCGGCGGACCGTGACGCCTGCAATCGTTTTGGCCGTGCTCGGCCTGCTCGTTGGTGGGCTGTTTCGCTACGCCTTCAACGAATCCAACGAAGGGTCCGTCGCGAACTATGTGCGCAGCGCTCTCGACGGCGCCGCCCTCACCCTGATCGTCTGGGCCACGCACCTCTATCTGACCATGCGCAGCGGCCGGCTGCGGCGTCTGCCGCTCATTGTCGATCTCATTGCCCGCTCTGTGATCATAGCCCTCGTCGTCGGGGTCGCCGCGATCGCGCTGGAGGTCATTCTGTATGGGCATGGGCTCGAGGCGAAGTGGATTCGCGAGACCTTCTTCAAGATCATCGGGGTCGGCCTGCTGCTGTCGATCCCGATCACGACGATCTATGAACTGGTCCGGATGATCGGCGGGCATACGCTGCTCAGCATCGTGCTCGGACGCTACCGCCAGCCGGTGCGCGAGGAGCGCGTGCTGCTGTTCCTCGACCTGGTCGGCTCGACGACCTTGGCGGAGGCGATGGGCGAGCTGCGCGTGCAGGAGCTCCTGACGCGCTTCTTCTTCGACATCGACGAGCCGATCGTGGCGCACGGCGGCGAGGTTCATGCCTATGTCGGCGACGAGGTGATCGTGACCTGGCCGGCCGGCGCGGGCCAGCCGTCGCGGCGTTATCTCGACTGCGTTTTCGCGATCGAGGACCGCCTCGCCAAGCGGGCCGACCATTATCGCAAGGAGTTCGGCGTGGTGCCGGCATTCCGTGCCGGGATGCATGCCGGCCCGGTCGTCATCGGCGAGTGCGGCGACTCGCGGCGGCAGATCGCCTATTTCGGCGATACCGTGAACGTTACGGCGCGGCTGCAGGCGCATTGCAAGGAGGCAGGCCGGCCGCTGCTGATCTCGGGCGAGCTGCGTCGCCTGCTGCCCTCGGACCCGGATTTTGCCATCGAGCCGCTCGGCTCGACGCAGTTGCGCGGGCGCGCCGCTTCGATCGACATCTTCGCCGTCACGCGGCTCGCATCGTCCTAAACAATCTCTTAAGGCGCGCTGCCATGGTGGCGAAAGCACCAATTGCGTCCTGTCCGGTCGTAGCCCGTTAAGGATGCGATGCACCCGTATTTGCACCGGGTTCCACCTTAACGCAGGTGTAAGACGACGCCATGCATGGTGCACGGACAGGTGTCATTCAACAAAAACAAGGTCGCCCATCGATGGCGCAACAAGCGTCACAATCGATTATTGCCGAACTCGAGGATGCGGTCCGGGACGGGACGTCAGCCAAGCGCGTGCAGACGCTGCGGCAGGTCACCGATCTGTTCCTGAACGACGGCGACCGCCTCAACGATGAACAGGTCAAGGTGTTCGACGACGTGCTCTGCCTGCTCGTCGCGCGCGTCGAGACGCGCGCGCGGGCCGAGCTCAGCAAGCGGCTCGCGCCGCTCGACTACGCGCCGTTTGAGGTGATTCAGCACCTCGCCTGGGACGACGACATCAGCGTCGCCGGCGACGTGCTGACCCACTCCAGCCGCCTCTCAAACGACGCACTGCGCGAGATCGCCGCCAGCAAGGGCCAGGACCATCTGTTCGCAATCTCGGCGCGGGAGAACCTGCCGGCGTCCGTCACCGACGTGATCATCGACCGCGGCGAGGACAAGGTGATCCGGCGTCTTGCCAAGAACGCCGGCGCGCAGTTCTCCGACAACGGCTATTCCTCGATCGTCGCCCGCGCCGAAGGCGACGACGAGCTGGTCGAGATCCTCGGGCTGCGCATCGATATTCCGGCCAAGCTGCTGCGCGACCTCTTGCAGCGCGCCAAGGATACGGTGCGCGCCCGCCTGCTCGCGATCGCATCGCCGAGGGCCCGCGAGGAGATCAGCCAGGTGCTGAACGACATCGCGCAGGAAGAGGCCGCCGCCCCGCGCCGCAACTACGGCATCGCCGAGGAGCTGGTCAAGCTGATGAAGCAGCTGAACGAGCTCGACGATGCGGCGGTCTACAAATTCGCCGAGGACGGCAAGTTCGACGAGGTCACGGTCGCGCTCGCCGTGCTCAACGACATGCCGATCGCGATGATCGAGCGCCTGATGCTCGGGCTGCGCTCCGACCTGCTGCTGATCCCGTGCCGCTCGGCGCGGCTCAACTGGCCGACGGTCGAAACCATCCTGCGCAAGCGGCCGCTGCCGCATCAGATCGACCATGCGACGCTCGAGATCGCGCACCGCGATTACCGGCGGCTGTCGCTGGAGACCGCACAGCGCACGGTGCGGTTCTGGCAGCTGCACAACAGGATCGAGAAGCAGCCGATGGCGGCCGGTTAGCTGCCGCGGCTTCCTCGTCGTGACAAAGAAAAAGGGTGGGCAACGCGCCCACCCTTTTTTAATTTGATGCGTAGGGTGGGTTAGCGAAGCGTAACCCACCGCGTCTCCGCGGAACGAATTGGTGGGTTACGCCTTCGGCTAACCCACCCTACACGCCCGAGCTTAGTTCTTGCTCTTGTCGACCAGCGCGCCCTTCTTGATCCAAGGCATCATGTCGCGCAGCTTGGCGCCGACTTCCTCGATCGGATGCTGGGCGAGCTTGGCACGGGTCGCCTTGAACGAGGTCTGGTTGACCTTGTTCTCCAGCATCCAGTCGCGGGCGAACTTGCCACCCTGGATGTCGGCGAGCACGCGCTTCATCTCCGCCTTGGTCTCGGCCGTGACGATGCGCGGACCGGTGACGTACTCGCCGTATTCGGCGGTGTTGGAGATCGAGTAGTTCATGTTGGCGATGCCGCCTTCATAGATCAGGTCGACGATCAGCTTCACTTCGTGCAGGCACTCGAAATAGGCCATCTCGGGCGCGTAGCCGGCTTCGACCAGCGTCTCGTAGCCGCCCTTGATCAGCTCGACCAGGCCGCCGCAGAGCACCACCTGCTCGCCGAACAGGTCGGTCTCGCACTCTTCCTTGAAGGTGGTCTCGATGATGCCGGCGCGGCCGCCGCCGATCGCCGAGGCGTAGGACAGGCCGAGGTCATGGGCGTTGCCCGACGAATCCTTGGCGATCGCGATCAGGCAGGGCACGCCGCCGCCGCGCTGATATTCCGAACGCACGGTGTGGCCGGGGCCCTTCGGCGCGATCATCAGCACGTCGAGGTCGGCACGCGGGTCGAGCAGGTTGAAGTGCACGTTGAGGCCGTGGGCGAACACGAGCGCCGCACCCTTCTTCATGTTGTCGTGCAGGTGCTCGCGATAGATGTCGCCCTGCAGCTCGTCCGGGGTCAGCATCATGACGAGGTCGCCCCACTTGGCGGCTTCGGCGACTTCCATCACCTTGAAGCCGGCGTTCTCGGCCTTCTTGGCCGAGGCCGAACCCTTGCGCAGCGCGATCGCCACGTCCTTGACGCCGGAATCCTTCAGGTTCAGCGCGTGGGCGTGGCCCTGGCTGCCGTAGCCGACGATGACGACCTTCTTGCCCTTGATCAGGTTCAGGTCGGCATCGCGATCGTAGTAAACTCGCATCGTATTTTCCTCGTTTTGAAGGGGGCCAAAATCGGCCGATGAGTCAGGCTTTCGGAAGGTCAGAACCGCCGGGCGCCCGCGAATTTCCGGCGTTGTCTAGAGCATTTTTCCCCTCAGGGGAAACCCCCATCTCGCATGGCGCGGTGCGGCATCATGCGTCCATGAAGACCGGGTAGAGCGAGGCCAGCAGGAGGATGGCCATCACCACATTGAAGACGCGGATCGCCCGGGGCGAGGTCAGGACCGGCCGCAGGGCGGTGCCGAACAGCGCCCAGACGATGCAGGACACCGTCCCGAGGGCCAGGCTCAGGCCGACCTGGATCGCGATGTTCCAGGGGAAGGCGGCAATCGCCGCATAGGCCGTAATGGTGCCGATCACCATCACCCAGCCCTTGGCATTGATCCACTGGAACATGGCCGCGCCCCAGAAGGTCATCGGGCCGCGACCGGGCTTGTCGTCCTTGTCCGCAGAGGGCGGCTCGGCCATGGCGATGATGGCCGCGAGATACACCAGATAGGCGACGCCGCCATATTTGAGAATCGTCTGCAGCACCGGATAGGCGATGAAGACCGCCCCGAGCCCGACGCCGACCGCACCGACCATGAAGGCGAAGCCGACCGTGATGCCGGCGATGTGGGGCACCGTGCGGCGGAAGCCGTAGGTCAGCCCCGACGACAGCAGCATGATGTTGTTGGGGCCCGGCGTGAAGAACATCACGACCGCAAACACGACAAAGGCGAACATTAGCGAATGCGACATGGTGCCCTCACGCGACCTTCGGCAGAGCTTTTGGCCGCTTCGACAGCAGCATCACGGCGATGCCCGCGATGACCGTGAGCATGCCGGCGAGCCGCAGCGGCCCGAACCTCTCGCCGAACACGATGCTGGAGGCGGCGGAGCCGACGAACGGCACCAGCAGCGCGAACGGCACCACCTGCGCCGCCGGATAATCCCTGAGCAGCCGGCCCCACAGCCAATAGGCGATGCTGGTGGAAACGGTGCCGACAAACAGCATCGAGACAATGCCGGCCGGTGACAGATGCGACAGCGCCTGCCACATCGGCTTCGCGCCCAGCGTCAGCAGCGACAGGCCGAACAACGGGATCGCCGCACACAGGCACAGCCATGCGAACAGGTCGAACATGCGCGCGCCCTGCGCCGGCCGCAGCAGCAGGTTTCCGATTGCGAACGAGATCGGCGAGATCATCAGGATGGCAAAGGCGGTGACGCTGAAATCGTATCCGACGGTGCCGCAGATCATCAGCAGGCCGATCGCGGCGATGGCGATGCCGACGGTCTGCAGCCGCGACGGCAATTCGCCGAACAGGACCGCGGCAAAGCCGATGGTGAACAGCGCCTGGCTTTGCACGATCACGCTGGTCAGCCCGACCGGCATGCCGTGGGCGATGGCGATGGATTGCGCAAGGAACTGACCAAGGAACAAGGTCAGGCTGATTGCGATCAGCAGCAGCCACGACACCTGGCGCGGCCTGCGCAGGAACAGACACGGCACGGCCGCGATGCCGAAGCGCAGCGCCGTCATCAATTCGGGCGGCAGCTCATCGAGCGCGATCCGGCTCGCGACGAACGCAAGTCCCCAGATCACCGCGACCATGACGGCGATGCCAACATCGGCCGGCTTCATTGTTCTTCTTCTTTGGTTCGGTTTGGCTCTGTCGATGCAAGCTCTAGATCTGTTCGTCCGGCTTCGGCTTGCGCAGCAGATAGGTGCCGTGCAGCGGCGCGTGATAGTCGGCGGCGACCAGGGTGAAACCGGTCTCGGTCAGCATGCGCTCCATCACCCAGCCGAAGGTCGAATATTCGTCGCGCATATGGGTCATGACGCTTTCGCGCTCGAAATCGTGGTTCTTGATCGAGAAATCGGCCCAGCCCTCGACATCGCGATCGACCCCGTCGGGCATGCTGACGAACACCATGTCGCGCAGATAGAAATTCGCGCCGGGCTTCAGCGCGTTGAAGATCCGCGACAGCGCCACCGCCTTCCAGAAGTCGGGCAGATGGTGCAGCGTGAACTCGCTGACGATGACGTCGTAGGAGTTCGGCTGATAGGCAAAGGACAACAGGCCGGCCGGCTGGGTCCGGATCTTCGCCTTGCGGTCGCGCGCATAGATTTCGGCAAGCCCGATCATCGCCGGCGAGATGTCGATGGCGTCGACCTCGGCGCCCATCAGCGCCGCCTCGGTCGCCAGCACGCCGTTGCCGCAGCCGATATCGGCGATCCGCCAGCCCGGCTTGACGCCGAGCATGGTCAGCGCCTGGCGGGCACGGACATCGCTGTCCTCGCTGACGTCATAGATCGAGGCAACCGCGGTATCGAGGCCGACCTGCCGCCGTTGCGTGTAGTACCAGTCGCGCGCCAACATGATTCACATCCCTTCCGGCCCACGCGTGATCGCGGCCACCCCGGTTCGTGACACCTCGACCAGGCCCAGCGGGCGCATCAGGTCGATGAACTGACTGATCTTGGACGAGTTGCCCGTGATCTCGAACACGAAGCTCTCGGTCGTGGCATCGATCACCCGGGCGCGGAACGCATCGGCCAGCCGCAGCGCCTCGACGCGGTGATCGCCACCGCCCCTCACCTTGACCATCGCAAGCTCGCGCTCGATCGAGCTGCCGGTCAGCGTCATGTCGACGACGCGGTAGACCGGGATCATACGGTCGAGCTGATGCTTGATCTGCTGGATCACCATCGGCGTTCCCGTGGTGACGATGGTGATCCGCGAGAGGTGTTTCTGGCTCTCGGTTTCCGAAACCGTGAGACTCTCGATGTTGTAGCCGCGGCCGGAGAACAGCCCGATCACGCGCGCGAGCACGCCGGGCTCGTTCTGCACGAGAACGGACAGCGTGTGCGTCTCGTTCGGATCGTGACGCTCTTCGAGGAAGTAGGCGGAGGCGGGCTGGTTCATTGGTCGTCCCCTTGCATTCTTTTCACGCCACCGCCCGCTGGGCAGCCGGCGCAGCATCCGTCCCGATCCAGGTCCGGAACAAATCGAAATCGATATTGCCGCCGCTCAGGATCAGGCCGACCCGCTTGCCGGCGAGCCTGCTCTTTTCCTGCAGCGCGGCCGCGAGCGCCGCAGCGCCGGCGCCCTCGGCGAGATTGTGGGTGTCGGTCCAGTAGGCACGGATCGCCTGCCCGACCTCGTCGTCGGTGACCTGCACGATGCGCGAGGCGCCCTTGCGGATCAGGGCGAATGCATCCGCGTCCGGAATCCGCGTCGCCATGCCGTCGGCAAGCGTGTTGCTGGTCTCGGTGGTCACGATCTTTCCGGTCGCGAACGACAGCGCATAGGACGGGGCCTCGGTCGACTGCACGCCGACGATCTCGGTCTTCGAGCCGAGCAGGTCGCGCGCCATGATGCAGCCGGAGATGCCGGAGCCCTGCCCGATCGGCACATAGAGAATGTCGAGATCGGGCGCCGCACGAAACAGTTCGAGCGCGTAGGTCGCGACACCCAGCACCAGGTCCGGGTGGAACGACGGCACCATGTGCAGGCCGGCGAACTGGGCACGGCGCTCGGCCTCTTCCCGCGCGGCCTGGAAGTCCTCGCCGTGCTCGACGAGCTCGGCACCAAACGCGTGCATGGCGCGGTTCTTCTCGACCGAGTTGCCGCGCGGCACATAGATCACCGCGGGCACGCCGTGGCGGCTCGCGGCAAACGCCAGGCTCTGGCCGTGATTGCCGCGCGTCGCCGAGATGATTCCGGGCACATCGGGCCGCTCGCGCTTCAGCCGCTCGAGATAGACCAGGCCGCCGCGCACCTTGAAGGCGCCGATCGGCGTGTGGTTCTCATGCTTGACCACGACCTCGGTGCCGAGCCGCTCGGCCAGTAACGGCCAGGCATACGCCGGCGTCACCGGCACCGCGGTGCCGACGATCCTGTGCGCGCGCTCGAGCTCGCTGAGATCAAACATGATCCACCCTCACCTCACACCAGCGCCTTGCCGCCGGCGAAGGCCTTCGCGGTGGCCTCATCGGTCGCTTCTTCCGGCAGCAGCATCTCGTTATGTGCCTTGCCCGACGGGATCATCGGGAAGCAGTTCTCCAGCGCCGCGACGCGGCAGTCGAACAGCACCGGGCGCTTGATCGAGATCATCTCCTTGATCGCGCCGTCGAGATCGGACGGCTTGGTCGCCCGCAGGCCGACGCCGCCATAGGCTTCGGCGAGCTTGACGAAGTCCGGCAGCGCCTCGGAGTATGAATGCGACAGGCGGTTGCCGTGCAGCAGCTGCTGCCACTGCCGCACCATGCCCATGTACTGGTTGTTCAGGATGAATATCTTGATCGGCAGCTCGAACTGAACCGCCGTCGACATCTCCTGGATCGTCATCTGCACCGAGGCGTCGCCGGCGATGTCGATCACCAGGCTGTCCGGATGCGCCACCTGCACGCCGACCGCGGCCGGCAGGCCGTAGCCCATGGTGCCGAGACCGCCCGATGTCATCCAGCGGTGCGGCTCCTCGAAGCCGAAGAACTGCGCGGCCCACATCTGATGCTGACCGACTTCGGTCGTGATGTAGGTGTCCTTGCCGCGGGTCAGCTCGAACAGGCGCTGGATCGCGTATTGCGGCAGGATGATATCGTTGTTCTTGCGGTAGGACAGCGAGTTGCGCGCGCGCCATTGCGCGATCTGCTGCCACCACGCCTTGATGTCGGGCTTCTTGGCCTCCGCCTTGAACACCTGCAGCAGGTCGCCGAGCACGTTGCCGGCGTCGCCGATGATCGGCACGTCGACGCGGATGTTCTTGTTGATCGAGGACGGGTCGATGTCGATGTGGATCTTCTTCGAGCCCGGCGAGAAAGCATCGACGCGGCCGGTGATGCGGTCGTCGAAGCGCGCGCCGACGCACAGCATGACGTCGCAATCATGCATCGTCATGTTGGCCTCGTAGGTGCCGTGCATGCCGAGCATGCCGAGCCAGTTCGGCCCCGACGCAGGATAGGCGCCGAGCCCCATCAGGGTCGAGGTGATCGGGAAGCCGGTCGCCTCCACCAACTGACGCAGCAGCTTGGAAGCCTCGGGACCCGAATTGATCACGCCGCCGCCGGAATAGATCACCGGACGTTTGGCATTGGCGAGCAGCGCCACCGCCTTGCGGATCTGGGTCGCATCGCCCTTCACGCGCGGCGTGTAGGAGATGTGAACGTCCGACTTGCGCGGCGGATGATAGGTGCCGGTGGCGAACTGCACGTCCTTCGGCACGTCGACCAGCACCGGACCGGGGCGGCCGGTGGTGGCGACATAGAAGGCCTCGTGCAGCACCCTGGCGAGGTCGTTGACGTCGCGCACCAGCCAGTTGTGCTTGGTGGCGGGCCGCGTGATGCCGACCGTGTCGCATTCCTGGAAGGCGTCATTGCCGATCAGGTGGGTCGGCACCTGGCCGGTGATGCAGACCAGCGGGATCGAGTCCATCAGCGCGTCGGTCAGCGGCGTCACCATGTTGGTGGCGCCGGGCCCCGACGTCACCAGCACCACGCCGGGCTTGCCGGTCGAGCGGGCATAGCCTTCGGCGGCATGGCCGGCGCCCTGCTCGTGGCGGACCAGGATGTGCTCGACTTCGCTCTGCTGGAAAATCTCGTCGTAGATCGGAAGCACCGCGCCGCCGGGATAGCCGAAGACATGCTGCACGCCGTGATCGATGAGCGCGCGCACGATCATCGCGGCGCCGGTCATCTGATTGGGATCGTGGCTCTTGTCGGTCATGGTTCGCTCCGGATGCGCTTGTTTTTGCGCGGCTTTTGTCAGTTCTCGTCAGTTCTGTTTCGGGCAATAAAAAGGGGCCCTAGAGGCCCCATGCACACCGCCCGAATTTGGATGGCCGCTAGCCATCCCCGGCGGTGTGCCTGGGTACGACGGCGATAAGCAGTTTGGTAATAATGTTGCGCACGAGGTGACCCAGTCTTCCCAAAGGTTGCGCGAACATAGCGGCCAAAGCCCGAATGTCAAGGCAAGGCAGCCAGTTTCGCGATTTTTGAAGTGTAACGGGGTTCCAGCCGTTCGGCGAGTGTTTTTGCGCGGCGCAACGCGCATGGCAGACGGGCGTGTTGTGCCCGGAGGCGCTTCTTGAGCCCGGAGGCGCTTCGGTAGCCTGGATGAAGCGCAGCGAAATCCGGGACCAGCGTCTCCGGGGGCGAGGTCCCCGGATTGCGCTCCGCTCCATCCGGGCTACGGGACTTGCTCCTGCAGCCACCCCCTCGCCGCCTCCGGCTCAACCCATTCGAATTCCGGCAGCTGGTGGCGAAACCAGGTGAACTGGCGCTTGGCGTAGTGGCGGGTGTCGGCCCGGCCGATTTCGGCGGCCTCCTCCCGGCTGATCTCCCCCTTGAGGTGCCGGATCAGCGCCGGCACGCCATGGGCCTTCATGGCCGGCAGCAGCGGATCAAGCCCGCGCGCGGCCAGCGCCGCGACCTCATCGAGCGCACCGGTATCGAGCATTGCGCCAAACCGCGCATCGATCCGCGCATAGAGAAGCTCGCGCTCCGGCGCCAGAAACAGCGCGTGGAATTGGCCCGGCGGCAGCAACGGCGGCAGGCCATCGCGATGCCAGTCCGGCAGCGGGCGGCCGGTGGCCTCGACGACCTCGAGCGCCCGCGCGATGCGGGTGCGATCGCGCGGTTTCAGCCGTTCGGCCGACACCGGATCGCGTGCCGCAAGCTCGGCATGCAGCGCCTCCACGCCGTGCTGCTCCAGCCTTGCGCGCACACCGTCGCGCACGTCAGGAGGGATCGGCGGCACCGCCGACAGCCCGCGCGTCAGCGCCTTGAAATACAGGCCGGAGCCACCGATGAAGATCGGCAACCGTCCCTGGTCACGCGTCTCGCCGAGCACTTTTGCCGCGTCGGTCACCCAGGCCCCCGCGGAGAAATTCACGCCGGCGTCGACATGGCCATAGAGCCTGTGCGGAACCTGTGCCTCCTCGGCGGTGGTCGGCCGCGCGGTGATGATCCGGAGGTCGCGATAGACCTGCATGGAGTCGGTATTGATCACGACCCCGCCGGTCCGCTGCGCAAGCTCGAGCGCCAGCGCCGACTTGCCGCTGGCGGTCGGCCCTGCGATAAGCACTGCCTTGTCCAACAATCCTGAATGCGCCTGCATGTCCCTCGTTGCCACGCTGATCTGCAATCCTGCAAGCCCCGCGCTCGACTCCACCATCGTCGACGGTGCGCGGGCCGTGCTGCCCTCACCGGGCCCGGCGCAGTGGCTGTTCAACGAGGTCGCCGTCGACATTCCGTTCGAGAGCCAAAATTCGAGCGGAGACGCCGGCAGGGACGAGATCAGGGCCATCGAGGAGCGGCTGCGCCAGGCCCGCGGCGACCTGCCGATCGACATTGTCGTGCAGCCTCGGCTCGGCCGGCGCAAGAAGCTTTTTCTGGCCGACATGGATTCGACCATGATCGGCCAGGAATGCATCGATGAGCTCGCCGACTTCGCCGGGCTAAAGGCCCATGTCGCAGCCATTACCGAGCGCGCGATGCGCGGCGAGATCGAGTTTGAATCGGCGTTGCGCGAGCGCGTGGCGCTGCTCAAGGGCTTGCCGGTGGGCGTCGTCGACGAGGTGCTGGAGAAGCGCATCACGCCAACGCCGGGCGGCCGCGCGCTGGTCATGACCATGCGCGCACACGGCGCCTATACCTGCCTGATCTCCGGCGGCTTCACCCTGTTCACCAAGGTGGTCGCGGAGAAGATCGGCTTCCAGGAGAACCGCGCCAACCAGCTGCAGGTCGCGGACGGCAAGTTGACCGGCGAAGTGGTCGAGCCGATCCTCGGCCGCGCCACCAAGCTCGCCACGCTGGTCGAGTTGACCGAATCCTTCGACCTCGACGACATCGACACGCTGGTCACGGGCGACGGCGCCAACGATCTCGGCATGATCCAGGCCGCAGGTCTCGGCGTCGCCTATCACGCCAAGCCCGCGGTCGCAGCCGCCGCGGCGGCGCGGATCGATCACGGCGACCTCACCGCGCTGTTGTATGCGCAGGGCTATCGGCGGGATGAGTTCGTCGAGAGCTAGCTGATCACTCGCTCGTCATGCCCGGGCTTGACCCGGGCATCCATCTCACTTCGCAAAGCTTCGTCAGGTCATGGATTGCCGGGTCAAGCCCGGCAATGACCACAGTCTTACTGCACCCCGAGCGCAACGAAGCGCAGTTCGCCGTCGCCGTTGGAGACCAGCAGCAGCACGGACTTCTTGCCGTCCTTCTTCAGCTGATCGAGACGCTTCTTGATGTCGGCGGCGCTGGACACCGCCTCCTGCGCCACCTCGACGATGACGTCGCCGGCCGACAGACGCTTCTCGGCAGCATCGGAGTTGCTGTCGACGCCGGTGACGATGACGCCCTTCACGCTGTCCTTGATCTTGTACTTGGTGCGCAGGTCCTTGCTCAGCGCCGCGAGGTCAAGGCCGAGCGCCTTCTGGGTCACCGGCTTCTCGGCGGTGTCGTCCTTGGGCTTGGCGTTGGCCTGCTGAACCTTGTCGTTGTCCTCGAGCCGGCCGAGCGTGACCTTGCGGGTCTCTTCGTTGCCCTTGCGGATAACGACGACGTCGACTTCCTTGCCGACCGCGGTGTCGGCGACGATGCGCGACAGGTCCTTCGGATCCTTGACGTCCTTGCCGTCGAATTTGACGACGACGTCGCCCGGCTCGATGCCGGCCGGCTTGGCCGGGCCCTTGTCGTCGACGCCGGCAACCAGCGCGCCACGCGCCGGCTTGATGTTGAGGCTGTCGGCGATCTCGTCGGTGACCTGCTGAATGCGGACGCCGAGCCAGCCGCGGCGCAATTCGCCGAACTTCTGCAGCTGGTCGACGACGCCGGCCACCGTCTTCGACGGCACGGCGAAACCGAGACCGATCGAGCCGCCGGTCGGGGAGATGATCAGCGTGTTGACGCCGATCACCTCGCCTTCGAGGTTGAACAGCGGACCGCCGGAATTGCCGCGGTTGATGGCGGCGTCGGTCTGGATGTAGCTGTCGTACGGACCCTGGCTAATGTCGCGGTTCTTGGCCGAGACGATGCCCGCGGTCACCGTGCCGCCGAGGCTGAACGGGTTGCCGATCGCGACCACCCAGTCGCCGAGGCGGATCTTGTCGCTGTCGCCGAACTTGACCGCGGTGAGCGGCTTCGGCGGCTTGAACTTGAGGACCGCGAGGTCGGTCTTCTTGTCAACGCCGACCAGCTCGGCCTTGATCTTGGTGCCGTCGTTGAGGATGACGTTGATCTCGTCGGCGTCCGCGATGACGTGGTTGTTGGTGACGACGATCCCCGCAGTGTCGACGATGAAGCCCGACCCGAGCGAGTTGGTCTTGCGCGGCTGGAACTCGCCGCTCTTGTCGCCGCCCTTGCCGGGCGGGCCGCGGCGGTTCTTGAAGAAGTCGTCGAAGAATTCCTCGAACGGCGAGCCCGGCGGCAGCTGCGGCATCGTCCGGTCCTTGGCCTCGATCGTCTGCGACGTCGAGATGTTGACGACGGCGTCGATCACCTTCTCGGCGATGTCGGCAATACCCTCGGGGCCGCGCGCGGACGCCGGCCCGGAGCTCAGCATGCTCGCAGCACCGATCGAGATCGCAGCTCCCATCATGCGGAGGCGACGGCTCAGGGCTGGTCTGGCAGCGATCATGTCGGAGTTTCTCCAGGCAAACGGGTTCAAATTAGCTGGTCGCAGTATGCGCCCGTGATCGTAGAGTGCGCCCGAACGGGCATATGGCGCAAGCATCTCACCCGGGCATTTCGGCGAAAAACCGGCTGCGAGAGGCTCACGATTATGTTCATTCCGACGCGATCTGCGCGGTGGAACAGGCAATGATCAGCGCCGCACCAGCCAGATCAGGATCAGTCCCGCAACCGCCGAGCCGATGCCGACGATGCGCAGGATGTTGTCGGGCGTGGCCAGCGCGCTCTTCATCGCCCGGCGCATCCAGGCGGGGCTTGCCGCAAACAGGATACCTTCGAGCACGAACAGGATTCCCAACCCGATGAGGAAGTCGCCGAACGCTATGGACTTCATCGGATGGCAGCCTCCCGCTCGATGCTTATTGTTGTTGAGTGGCGGCGACGCGGTATCCGCATCGCCGCCAAATCTTGATTCAAGTCGTGATGTTCAGTCGTGACGTTACTGTTTCGGCGCGGCGGCCGCCTCAGGCCCCTTGCCGTTCGCATTGCCGAAGTATCTGAAGAATTCCGAGTCCGGCCGCAACAGGAAACGTGTGTCGCCGGAGCGCAGACTATTCTCATAGGCCGTCATCGAGCGATAGAACGCGAAGAAGTCCTTGTCCTTGCCATAGGCCTCGGCGAACAGGCGGTTGCGCTCGGCATCGCCCGCACCGCGGGTTTGCTCCGCGGTCGAGTTCGCCTCGGCGACAATCACCGTTGCTTCGCGGTCGGCCTTGGAGCGGATCTCCTGCGCCTTCTGGTCGCCCTGGGCGCGGAACTCGGCCGCTTCGCGCTGACGCTCGGACTTCATCCGGTCGTACACCGCCTGGCTGTTCTGCTCCGGCAGGTCGGCGCGGCGGATCCGGACGTCGACGACCTCGATGCCGTAGCCGTCGGCCTCCTTGTCGAGCTGCTCGCGAATCCGTGCCATCAGCTTCTCGCGCTCGTCACGCACCACCGTGATGAAGGTGACCTCGCCGAGCACGCGGCGCAGCGCCGCGTTCAAGAGCGTGGTCAGCTGCAGATTGGCGGCCTGGATCGAGCCGACGCTGGTGTAGTAGCGCAGCGCATTCTTGATGCGATAGCGCGCGAAGGCGTCGACCACCAGCCGCTTCTGGTCGGAGGCGATCACCTCCTGCGACGGGTTTTCGAGATCGAGGATGCGCTTGTCGACGTTGATCACCGAATTCCACGGCGCCTTGAAGTGCAGGCCGGGATCGGTGACGACCTCAACCGGTTCGCCGAACCGCAGGACGATGGTCTGCTCGGTCTGCGCCACGGTGAACATCGAGCTGTATCCGACGGCCAGCACGATGAAGAGGACGATCAGGGACACAATGCCGGTGACAGGGGACCTCATCGGGTGGCTCCCTGCTGCTGGCCGGTCGTGGCCGGCGCTGCCGCCGGACGCCGCGGCGTCAGTTCGCCGAGCGGAAGATAGGGCACGATGTTCTGGCCCTGGCCGCCGTCATAGACCAGCTTCTCGGAGCTGCCGAGCACGCGTTCCATGGTCTCCAGATAGATGCGCTCGCGCGTCACTTCGGGTGCCTTCTTGTATTCATCATAGACTTTCAGGAAGCGTGCGCTCTGGCCCTTGGCCTCGGCGACCGCCTGCTCCTTGTAGCCCTCGGCGGCCTGCAGGATCTGCGCGGACCGACCACGCGCTTCCGGCACGATCCGGTTGGCGTAGGTCTGCGCCTCGTTCTGTTTGCGCTCGAGGTCGGAGCGCGCCGCTTGCACGTCGCGGAATGCGTCGATCACCTGCGCCGGCGGATCGACCTTCTGCATCTGCACCTGGGTGATCTGGATGCCCGCGCTGTAGTTGTCGAGCGTCTTCTGCATCAGCTCCTGGACGTTCTGCTCGGTGACGTTGCGCGCCCCGGTCAGGATCGGCTGGATCTGCGAGCGGCCGATCACCTCACGCATCGCGCTTTCGGCGACCGCCTTCACGGTGCCTTCGGGATTCTGGATGTTGAACAAATAGGCGCCGGCCCCGCCCGGCTTGATACGCCAGAGCACGGTGAAATCGACGTCAACGATGTTCTCGTCGCCGGTCAGCATCAGGCTCTCTTCCGGCACGTCGCGCATGGTGCGGCCGCGCCGTGCGGGATCGTCGATCAGGGTCATGCCGATCGAGATCGTGTTGACGCGCAGCGCCTTCGGCAGCAGCACCGTCTCGATCGGATACGGCAGGTGATAGCGCAGGCCCGGCTGCGCATCGCGGACGTATTTGCCAAAGCGCAGCACGACGCCGAGCTCTTCGGACTGGACGCGGAAGATCCCGGTGGCGAACCAGATCGCCAGCGCCGCGACCAGCACCAGCGCGATGCCCATGCCGCTGAAATGACCGCCGGGCAGCCACTGCTGCAGCCGGTCCTGGCCGCGCCGCAGCAGATCCTCAAGATCCGGCGGCCTTGGCCCGGCCGACTGCGGACCTGTGCCCCATGGCCCTTTCGGACCCGAGCCCCACGGCCCCCCGCCTTGATTTTTCCACGGCATCAAACGTCTCCTCGACAAGTCCGGACGGGACGCCCGGCCTCGAATGTCCGGCCCGGTTATAGGGGACCGCTCAGGCCCTTACAACGCAAGCTTCCTTGCCGGACGAGCTATGCGCCGGGGCATAATTGTCAATGCAAACATTGGTTAACCCCGGCCGCGCCGACGATATGTCACATAGGAGAAGTCGGCGCTGTCGTCCGGACCAGCCGGATTTCGCACGCGCGCGACCTCGTCCCACTCTTTCGCGACGATTGTGTCGAACCGTGTATCGCCGTCCGGCCGGGCGTGGACCTCGGTGATCTCCAGCCGGTCGGCCGTGCCCATCCATTGCGCATAGATCTCCGCGCCACCGATGACGGCAATTTCAGTGGCGAAACGCCGCAGCGCGTCACCAAGCGCAATTGCGCGGGCGTTTTCGAACGACGACGTGACGATGGCGCCGCGCGCGCGGTAGTTCGGATCGCGCGTCACCACGATGTTGGTGCGACCCGGCAGCGGCCTGCGCAGGGATTCGAACGTCTTGCGTCCCATCACGACGGGCTTGTTCAGCGTGATCGCCTTGAAACGTTGCTGGTCGGATTTCAGCCGCCACGGGATTGCGTTGGCATTTCCGATCACGCCGTTCTCGGCGACCGCGACAACGAGCACGATCTCCATCAGCGCGTTCCTTCCGCGAGCGCCGACAGCGCCGGGCCGGAGACGCGGCAAATCGTCCATTCGTCCATCATCTCGGCGCCGAGCGACTTGTAGAACGCGATCGACGGTGCGTTCCAGTCGAGTACTGCCCATTGCAGGCGCGACCAGCCATTGGCGAGGCATTGCTTGGCCAGATGCACCAGCAGCGCCTTGCCGATGCCCTTGCCGCGCAGTGCCGGACGCACGAACAGGTCCTCGAGATAGATGCCGTGGCGGCCGGCGAAGGTCGAGAAGTTGACGAACCAGACGGCGAAGCCGGCCGGCTCGCCGTTCCATTCGGCGATGTCGCAATAGAGCCGCGGGTTGGCGCCGAACAGCGCGTCGGCGATATCGGCCTCGCTGGCGTGAACTTCGTGCAGGAGCTTTTCGTATTCGGCGAGCTCGCGGACCAGCGAGAACACCAGTCCGGCCTCATCGGGCCGCGCACGGCGGATGGTCAGCGACATGCAATCCCTCAGACCGCGACTTCAGCCTTGATGTGCGGATGCGGGTCGTAACCCTCGAGTTTGAAGTCCTCGTAGCGGAAGGCGAAGATATCCTTCACGTCGGGATTGATCGCCATCGTCGGCAACGGCCGCGTCGGCCGCGTCAATTGCAGCCGCGCCTGTTCGAGGTGGTTCGAGTAGAGATGCGCGTCGCCGAGCGAGTGCACGAAATCGCCGGGCTTGAGGCCCGTCACCTGCGCCACCATCATGGTCAGCAGCGCGTAGGAGGCGATGTTGAAGGGCACGCCGAGGAAGACGTCGCCGGAGCGCTGATAGAGCTGGCAGGACAGTTTGCCGTTCGCGACATAGAACTGGAACAGGCAGTGACACGGCGGCAGCGCCATCTTGTCGACCTCGGCCGGATTCCAGGCGCTGACGATCAGCCGCCGCGAGTCCGGATTGCGCTTGATCATCTCGACCACGTTCGTGATCTGGTCGATGCTGCGGCCATCAGGCGCGGGCCACGAGCGCCATTGCGAGCCGTAAACCGGGCCGAGATCGCCATTGGCGTCGGCCCATTCGTCCCAGATCGTGACGCCATTGTCGTTGAGATATTTGATGTTGGTGTCGCCGGCGAGGAACCAGAGCAGCTCGTGCACGATCGCCTTCAGCGGCAACCGCTTGGTGGTCAGCATCGGAAAGCCGGCCGAGAGGTTGAAGCGCATCTGGTGGCCGAAGATCGACAACGTGCCGGTGCCGGTGCGGTCGTGCTTCTCGGCACCGTCGGCGAGGATGCGTTCGAGCAGGTCGTGATACTGGTTCATGGCGTTGGTTTCGGACCCTTCGGGGGAAGCGGCGAACTTAACGGCCGAGGCTGCCAACCGACATGCCGATTCGGCGGATTGCACCGATTATACCCTGAAAAGTGAGCACCCTTGTGCCAAACGACAAGGGGCGGAACCGGTGTTCCGCCCCTCACCTATCTGCTTGGTCGCCTTGGCTTAACTGGCCGGCTTGAGCACCGGGGTCCACTTCGCGATCTCGCTTTTGACGAGGGTCGCGAGCGCCTCCGGCGAGCGGTTGGCGGGCGCCGGGATCACGCTGCCGAGATCGAGCAGGCGCTTGCGAACGTTCTCATCGTCGAGCGCCTTGTTGGCCGCGGCATTCAGCGTGGCGATGATCGCGGGCGAAGTTCCCTTCGGCGCAAAGATCGCGTTCCAGGCCTGGGCCTGGAACGCCGGCAGGCCTGCCTCTGCCGTGGTCGGGACATTGGGCAGCGACGGATTGCGCTCGGGGGTGGCGACCGCATAGGCCTTGATGGTGCCGGCGTTGATCTGCGGCACCGCGTTGACGATCTGGTCGCACATGTAATCGACCTGGCCGGCGACCAGCGCGTTCATGGCAGGGCCGGTGCCGTTGAACGGCACGCCGACCGGCTTGACGTCGAGGATCGAGTTCAACAGCTCGCAGGAGGCATGCGAGACCGAACCGATGCCGGCATGCGCCGCGTTGACCTTCTCGGCATTGGCCTTCACGTAGGCGACGAATTCCTTCAGATCCTTCGGCGGGAAATCCTTGCGGGCAAGGATCAGGATCGGCGTGCCCGCGAGCAGCGCGACGGGCTCGAAATCCTTTTCCGGGTGGTAGGCGAGCTTCGGATAGAGCGGCACGGACGCCGCGTGCGTGCCCATATGTCCGGTGACGAGCGTGTAGCCGTCATTGGCGGCACGGGCAGCACGCGTCGTCGCCGTGGTTCCGCCGGCACCGACCACGTTCTCGATGACGATGCTCTGTCCGAGCGTCTGCGCCATGTGCGCGGTGACGATGCGCGAGATGACATCGGTCGGACCGCCGGCTGCGAACGGCACGATCATGGTGATGGTGCGGGTTGGATAGGTTTGCGCGGAGGCCGGCGCGGCGAATGCGCCGAGTGCGGCAAATGCCGAAAGGCATGCGCCCGCAAGCGAGCGAATGGACATCATCTCAATTCCTCCCGGGAACGTTTTGACCAAATAAAAATGCCGGCCAAATCGGCCGGCATTTTCATTTCATGAGACGACATCGAGTGTCGATTCGACTTCCGCCTGCGGCGCGCGGACGCAGGGCCGGCTGAGCATACTCAGCCCTCGGACTCCACGAACACTTCGTCGCGCTTCGCACGCAAGGTCGGCAGCACGGCAAGCACCAGCAGACCCGCCGCGATCGCCAGCAGCACCGCCGACAGCGGCCGCGACAGGAACACGCTCCAGTCGCCGCGCGAGATCAGCAGTGCACGCCGCAGGTTCTCTTCCATCAGCGGGCCGAGCACCATGCCGAGCAGCAGCGGTGCCGGCTCGAAATCGTGCTTGATCAGCCAGTAGCCGACCAGACCGAACGCGCCTGCGAGCACGACGTCGACCGGCGCGTTGTTCACCGAGTAGATGCCGATCGCGCAGAAGATCACGATCGAGGGGAACATCAGCCGGTACGGCACGCGCAGCAGACGGACCCAGATGCCGACCAGCGGCAGGTTGATGATGATCAGCATCAGATTGCCGATCCACATCGAGGCGATCATGCCCCAGACCAGGTCTGGCTGCTTCACCATCACCTGCGGACCCGGCACGATGCCATGAATGGTCATCGCACCGACCATCAACGCCATCACCGCATTCGGCGGGATGCCGAGCGTGAGCAGCGGGATGAACGAGGTCTGCGCCGCGGCGTTGTTGGCGCTTTCCGGCGACGCCACGCCCTCGATCGCGCCGCGGCCGAACCGCGACGGATCCTTGGCAATCTTCTTCTCCAGCGTATACGCGGCAAACGACGCGATCACGGCGCCGCCGCCCGGCAGGATGCCAAGGATCGAGCCCAGGATGGTGCCGCGCACGATTGCCGGCGCGGAATCAATCAGGTCCTTCCTGGTCGGCATCAGACCGGTGATCTTCTGCTGCACCAGATCGCGGCTCATCTCGGCGCCGGCATCGAGATTGCGGATGATCTCCGCGAAGCCGAACACGCCCATCGCCACTGTCGCGAAGCCGAGGCCGTCGGCAAGCTCGGGGATGTTGAAGGCCATGCGCGAGGCGCCGGTCTCGATATCGGAGCCGACCATCGACAGCAGCAGGCCGAACACGATCATCGCGATCGCCTTCAGCACCGAGCCCTTGGCCAGCACCACCGCGAAGATCAGGCCGAGCACCATCAGCGAGAAATATTCGGCCGGGCCGAACGCCAGCGCGAGCTTGGTCAGCGGTGCGCCGAGCACGGCGATCAGCACGGTCGCGACGCAACCGGCGAAGAACGAGCCGATCGCGGCGATCGCGAGCGCCGGGCCGGCGCGGCCCTGTCGTGCCATCTGGTGGCCGTCGAGCGCGGTGACCACGGAAGTCGCCTCGCCCGGAATATTGACCAGGATCGAGGTGGTCGAGCCGCCATATTGCGCACCGTAATAGATGCCGGCGAGCATGATCAACGCGCCGACCGGCGGCAGGCCGAAGGTGATCGGCAGCAGCATGGCGACGGTGGCGATCGTGCCGATGCCCGGCAGCACGCCGACCAGCGTACCGACCAGTGCGCCGATCAGGCACATCAGAAGATTGATCGGCGAAAGCGCAACGGCAAAACCGTGGGCGAGATTGGCAAACAGTTCCATCACGCCCTCACTGGATCAGGAAACGCGGGAACATCGGCATCGGAAGTCCCAGCACGTAAGGAAACAACAATGCGCAGCCCAGCGTCAGACAGGCACCGACGATGGTCGCCTCCAGCCACTTCGTCTCCTCCGAGCCGAGTGCCGCGATCATGAAGCTGGCAAATGCCGTGACGACGAGCCCAAGCGGCCGGATCGACACCGCAAAGAACACGATCGCTGCCGATACGAACAGCGGCCCGCGCCATGAATAGGCCGCGATATGGGGGCCGTCGCTCAGGAGCCCCATCAGCGCGACAGCGCCGCCGAGCAGCAGCAGCAGCACGGCGAACATGCGCGGCGCGGTTCCGGCACCAAACGAGAATCCGTGCATGCCCTGCAGATCGCTCGAAGCCCACAACGCAAACAGGGCAACCGCCATCATGACAAGCCCGCCGACAAAGTCCTGCGGACCGCGCACCCATTTCGGCAAGATCGATTTGACCGGCGCCTCGCTTGGCGTATCGCTCATGACTTCGCTTCCCCCGTCAGGGCTGTCCCGCCCGTTGTGATTGAATGGCTTGTGGTGCGTTGACCGAAAGCCTTGCTAGCGATTTTCGTCAGACAACGCCAGCAAAACCCAAGAGACCTCCGGCAAGCAACATCCATAAGGGATTGATCCGTGTCGCAAATGCAAGCGCGGCTGCGACAATGGTGATCAGGATCGCGATCCAACTTTGGTCTGATGTCTGCGCCACGATCAGGCCGGAGGCGGCCATCAAGCCGATCGACAGCGGAACCAATGCGGCCTGAATGATCGCCGGCCAGCGCGCGTCGCGCGAGCGATCGAGGAAGCGGCTCACATAATAGGCAAGCAACGCGGTCGGTCCGCACATCGCAACCGTCGCGGCCAACGCCCCGGCGACGCCTGCGACAGAATAGCCTATCAGCGTCACGATCAGCACGTTCGGTCCAGGCGAAAGCTGCGAGATCGCGAACACGTCGGCGAACTGCTTGTCGGTCAGCCAGTGCTGCACGTCGACGGCGGCGCGGTGCATTTCGGGGATCGCCGAATTGGCCCCGCCGACCGCAAACAGCGACATCAGGCCGAAGGTCCAGACCAGCGCTGCGATCGGGCTGGGTTCCGAGCTCATGCCTTCACCATGCGTCGCGCCAGGACCGTGGTCGCAATGCTGAGCGGGATCGCCACCAGCAGCACGATCTGGAGCGGCCATCGGATCAGACCGATCGCGACGAAAACCGCCGCCAGAATGATGAGGCCGGTGACATCACGCCGCTTCAACAGCGGCATCATCATCTTGAGGACGACGGCGAACAGCAGCCCGACCGCGGCACAGGCGACGCCGGCGAGTGTCCGGCGCAGGACGTCGATATCGCCGTAGCGGGCGTAGAGCGCGGCAAGGATGGTCGCGATCACCATCGGCGGCCCGACCAGCCCGGCGAAGGCCGCAAGCCCGCCGGCGATGCCGCGAAAGCGCGAGCCGAATACGACCGACAGGTTGACGATGTTCGGACCTGGCAGGAAATGGCACAGCGCGAAGGTCTCGTTGAACTCCTCCGCCGTCATCCAGCGGTGCTGCTCGACGATCGACCGCCGGGCCCAGACCAGGACCCCGCCAAAGCCGGCCAGCGACATCTTGGCAAAGGCCAGGAACAGCTCGAGCAGGCCGGGCTGCAGGGGCGGAGAAGGTGCGGAGGCATCCGGCGCCGGGGCGGCAACCGGCGGGGATTCCGGGGGCATGGGCAAAATCTAGAACGGCGCCAAGACAGCGCCAAGACCTGACCAAGACCCCTGGGCAAGACGCCGGCCAACCCAAATCGGCGTGTTTCACACCTGAACAAGCCTGAATCGGCTCTATTTTTCTTCGTTCGTGCCGCCTATATTGGGGGTGCCGGTTCGCCGGCTATGGAAATAAATGGCCGTCGCAATAAACCATTCGGACCCGGGGGCGGTACCCGGCGCCTCCACCAAAACCCATCCGAGCCTCTAGCTTCGGTGGGTTTTGGCGGGGGCGAAATAGGATCGACGAGGGCGTAAAGGGCGTGTTTTTTCTCGGTATGGTTCCGCCGTTATCGGGCTAATGCAATAGTTGCCAACGACAACTTTGCTCCGGTTGCTCAGGCTGCGTAACGCAGTTTGAAAGACCATCTTAAAGTCCTAACGGGTTAAGCTCCGTTAGGCGGGGTTCGGAGGCACCTGGCAACAGAAGCCTCCACTTTATTTCCCGATCGGGCGTCCGCCCGCATTTTCCGCTGCCAGCCCTGCTGATTTCCGGGTCCCGGCGGAGTAGCATGGCCAAAAGGGCGAGTCGGACGGGTCCGGCGATGCCTTGCCGGCATTTTTCGAAGCGACAGGAATACGATGGCGACCGATCACATCCGATATGACGTGCTGGCGCGCGACGCGCTGCGCGGGGTGCTGCGCCGGGTCTTGTCCGACGCCGCCGAACATGGCCTGCCGGGTGAGCACCATTTCTACATCACCTTCCTCTCGCACGGCGATGGCGTGAAGCTGTCGCCGCGGCTGCTCGCGCAGTATCCGGAGGAGATGACCATCATCCTGCAGCACCAGTTCTGGGATCTGGTGGTGACCGAGGACCGGTTCGAGGTCGGCCTGTCGTTCGGCGGGATTCCCGAACGGCTGAACGTGCCGTTCGCCGCGGTGACGCGCTTCCTTGATCCGTCCGCTCCGTTCGATCTGCGGTTCGACGTCTCGGAGGCCTTGTCCGAGGACGCCCCGCCCGCGACGGCACCGGCCTCTCCCCTTCCCGCACCGGCCGCCCGGGCGGCAGTCGAGCCCGAGACCGCCGAGACCGAGCAGGAGCCGGCGAAGCCCAGCGAAGGCGCCGAGGTCGTGCGGCTGGACCGCTTCCGCAAGAAATAATCTAAACACCGATCGATCCTCGACCTTGTAGGATGCATTGGAGGGCCGGGATGACAGATCGTCATCCCGGACTATCTTCTGCATGAACGTGCCTCCGCGCGGACGCTGTCGCGTTGCCGCGGCGAAAAGCCGGCGCACCGCCGGATCACGTTCTGATGACGCAACGGAGAGCATCCATGGCTCAATCGACGACACCATCCAACGCCGCCACCCGTAGCGAGACCGACAGCTTCGGTCCGATCGACGTCGCCGCCGATCGCTACTGGGGCGCGCAGACCGAGCGCTCGCGGCAGAATTTCAAGATCGGCCACGACCGGATGCCGATCGCGATCATTCATGCACTCGCCATCGTCAAGCTCGCGGCAGCCGAAACCAATCGCGAACTCGGCCAGCTCGATGCACGCCGCGCCGACGCCATCATCGGCGCCGCCAGGGAAGTGATCGAGGGCAAGCTCGACGATCATTTTCCGCTGGTGGTCTGGCAGACCGGCTCGGGTACGCAAACCAACATGAACGTGAACGAGGTGATCGCAAACCGCGCCAACCAGATGCTCGGCGGCGAGCTCGGCGCCAAGCAGCCGATCCATCCGAACGATCACGTCAACATGAGCCAGTCGTCGAACGACTCGTTCCCGACCGCGATGCATATCGCTGCGGCGGACCGCATCATCGCCGACCTGATCCCTGCCCTTACCGAGCTGCATCGGGCGTTGCACCAGAAGCAGGAAGCGTTTGCGAAGATCGTGAAGATCGGCCGCACGCATACCCAGGACGCAACACCGCTGACACTCGGCCAGGAATTCTCCGGCTACGCCGCGCAGGTCGAGAGCGGCATCGCCCGGCTGCACTCGGCGGTGAAGGAGTTGTTCCCGCTGGCGCAGGGCGGCACTGCTGTTGGCACCGGCCTCAACTCGAAGCCGGAATTCGCCAACGCCTTCGCCAGGCATGTCGCCGAGATCACCAAGCTGCCGTTCACCAGCGCGGCAAACAAGTTCGAGGCGCTGGCTTCCAACGACGCCTATGTGCTGGTGCATGGCGCGATCAATTCGGTGGCGACCGGCCTGTTCAAGATCGCCAACGACATCCGCTTCCTCGGCTCGGGACCGCGCTCGGGCCTCGGCGAGTTGATCCTGCCCGAGAACGAGCCGGGCTCGTCGATCATGCCGGGCAAGGTCAATCCGACCCAGTGCGAGGCCATGACCATGGTCTGCTGCCAGGTGTTCGGCAATCAGACCACGATCACCGTCGCCGGCAGCCAGGGCCATTTCGAGCTCAACGTGTACAAGCCCGTGTTGGCATATTGTATGATAAATTCCATTCAGTTGCTGTCTGACGTTGTCCGCTCATTTACTGAGCATTGCGTTGTCGGCATACGCGCCGACGAAAAGCGCATCAACGAGCTGATGCAGCGCTCGCTGATGCTGGTAACGGCGCTCGCGCCGAAGATCGGTTACGACAACGCAGCCAAGGTCGCGAAGTCGGCGCACGCGCACGGAACGACGTTGAAGGAAGAGGCTTTGCGGCTCGGATTCGTAACTGCCGACGAATTTGATCGCCTCGTGCAGCCGGACAAAATGACACACCCCGGCTGAAGCGAAGCGCGCAATGTCCGGATAATTACGGTCAGCGCGCGTGATATAATTATGGATCATAACGCCTAAAGGCTAAGGCTGTTTGCCTATCAGCTCTGCGCTGGCGCATGGTACAGACGTCTAGTTTTCGCAGAGCGAAACGGATTCTTTGATGCTATCACAAGCATCAAATGGGGATTCGGGATGGATATCGAGCCGGGCGCTTTGCGCGATCGCTCTTGCTTTCGTCACGATGCATCACCAATTCCGCTCTGGGGACGATGAGGACGACGAGCATGGGCGACGTGGTCAACCTGAAACGATTCAAGAAGCGCGGTGAGCGCGAACAAGCAGCAAAGCAGGCCGAAGCCAATCGTGCGCTATTCGGTCGCACCAAATCCGAACGAGCGCGTGACGAATTTCTCGGCGAGCGCAGTACGCGCGTGCTCGATCAGCACCGCATCGAAAGTGGTGACGCATCATGAAGTCTCCCGTCGTCAAGCGGTCGATCGTCGTCGCCGGTCACAAGACCAGCGTCAGCCTCGAAGAAGCCTTCTGGAACGGCATGAAGGAGATTTCCGGTCTGCGGAACATGACGCTGTCGGAGTTGGTCGGCGAGATCGACAACAACCGTCAGCAGGGCAATCTGTCCTCCGCGATCCGGCTTTTCGTGCTCGACTACTTCCGCTCGCGCGCCACCCCGGCGGTGCCGACGGATGTCAGGCCGCAACAGGTCGACACGCGCCAGCAGGCCTGATGGCCTTGCCGACCGTCGCTTCAGCAGACGGTCGTTCCGCCGCGTGGACTTCAGCATGAAGGTCAATCGCATCGTCGCGAACGTTGCCGCATCAGATGTCGCGGCAGCGAAGTCGTTCTATCACGACATCCTCGGCCTCGAGCCGCTGATGGATTTCGGCTGGGTTGCGACTTACGGTTCATCCGAAACGATGCAGGTTCAAATCAGCTTCGCTTCCGAAGGTGGCTCCGGCACGCCGGTGCCCGATCTCTCGATCGAGGTCGACGACCTCGACGAAGCGCTGCAACGGGTGCAGGCCGCCGGCATCGCGATCGAATACGGACCGGTGGACGAGCCGTGGGGCGTGCGGCGCTTCTTCGTCCGCGATCCCTTCGGCCGGCTGATCAATATTCTCCAGCACCGATCGTAAGCTCTGGATTCCTGTTCCGACGCGTTTTCGCCACGCGAACCGGTAACCCACTTCGCTCGACACTTTCTAGTTCTGCACCGCCGGCCGCGGCGGCGGATTGGCGACCTGCGGCGTCAGCGACAGCGGTGGCCGCAGCGGCCTCGACCTGGCCGCACCGGGCACCGGCTTGACCTCGATCGGCGGCGGCAGCGGGGCCAGCTGCGGCTGGCTCGCAACCGGCGCAGGCGGCACAAGCGGCACAGCGGGAGGTGCTGTGGCAGCCGGCGGGATGATCGGCGGCCGTGGCGCAACGATCTTCGGCTTCGCCGGCACGCGGCGCGGATCCGGGCCGGGCACCGGCAGATTGGCGGAAGGCACTCCCGCCGAATTTGGATTGGACGCGTCCGGCGCCGGCGCGGCGGGCGGCGGAAGGGCTGCCGAGGTCGGCGGCGGCGCGGGTTCGCCGCGCTCGATCGCGTCGAGCCGCTTGGTCTCCCGGTCGATCGCGCGCACCGCAAGCCACGACGACAACGCCGCAATGTCGATGCTGCGCGACAATCCGTCGGGTGTGCCCGCCGCCAGCAGCTGGATTTCCGGGCGGCTGGTGGCGGTGCCGACCTGCGTCGATGTCAGCGCGGTGCGGATGTCGGCCTGGTCGGCCGGAATGTCGTAGCCGCCGGACACGATGACGTTGGCACCGCTCGCCGCGAGCGTGGTGACGCCGATCCGGATCCGGCCGTCGCGAATGTTGAAGGGAATTTGCGCGGAAGCGACCGACAGCCCGCCGGCTGCGAGCACCGGTTCGACGATCTGCCTCAGCCGGGCGTCGTCGGTCGCCTGCCCGGAATCGCTGGCGCGGATCGCAACGTCGAACGCGCGCGGATCGAGCCCCGGAAGGTTCAGCCCCTCCAGCGTCACGGCGCCGCTGCCGGACAGCGCACCGATCAGCGCGGAGGCGCTGCGGCCCTGCGTCAACAACGTCATCTGCATCGAAGTGCGTGCCTTGGGCATCGCGAGACTACGGTAGCGCAAGGCCGAGCCGTCGACGCCCGAAAGCTGCACATTTGCATTCAAGGCGAGTCCATTGACGCCCTGCCGCGCATCGATGGAGGCGGTCGCCTCGCCGCCACCGATCTTGCCCTTGACGCCGTCGAAGGTCAGCGACTGCCCATCCGACCTGATGGTGCCGCTGACCGGCTGCAGCTCGGCGCCGCCCGGCAGCAGACCGTGCAGCGCTTCAAACGTGACCTTGCCGCGCCAGGCGCTTGTCAGTCCCTGGCCGAGCGGCTCCGTCGCATCGTGACCGGCCGCGCCAATCGCTGCCGCGAAAACCGGCGCCAGCGTGATCTGATCGAGGCCGACTTCGCCGTCGATGCTCTTCTGATCGGCGAGCGTCAACGCCAGCCGGCCGCGCAGCCGCGAACCAGCGACGATGCTGTCGAGATCGTCGAAGGTCAGCCTGTCACCCGCAAGCGCGACCCGCGACGACAGGCGGATGTTTGCCGCAGGATCGGATGATCTCAGACCGAGCAGCGGACTGAGGTCGGCGCTGCGGACACGGAGGCTGACGTTCGATTTGCTCTCACCGGCCCCATCCTTGGACCACGGCTCCGCCGTCCCTTCCGCATCCACGTCGAGTCCGGCGCCCCAGAGCCTCGCCTTGAGGCGCAACGGCGCCTGCCACGCACCGCTCACGTTGCCCTCGAATTGCGTCGGGCCCGCACCGGCTGCGACCGCGCGGTCAAGCCCAAGCAGCGCCAGCAGCGCATTACCGTCGCCGGCGGAGAATTTTGCTTCGGCGGTCACCTCGCTGTTGCGAAGTGCGTCGAGATCCAGCGCACGGATCGCAGCTACCAGCGGCGTCGCCGAGATCACCGTATTGCCCTTTAGCTGCTGCGTGTCGAGATCGACCGTCGCGCGCGCGCTGACGCGATCGGCGGCCTTGCCCTTGCCGAGGTCGAGCGCGAGCCTGGCACGGACCGGACCGGCATCCGCACGCAGCACGCCGAGCCGCGCGGCAAGCGCCGGCGCGAACGGCTGAACCACAGCGGTCAGCCGGCCAAGCGACGCGGCGGTCGCATCGACCGCGAGCTTGCCGGTCGAATTGACGCGATCGAAATTGCCGCTGCCGTCAAGCGTGACATTGTCGGGCTGACCGATCTTGACACGCTCGAGCACGATGGTCTTCGGGCTGTAGGCGATCTTCGCGAGCAGCGGCCGCAATTCCTGTCCCGAAGAGATCGCGCGCCCGACATCGAGCGTCAGTTGCGCCTCGTCCGGCCATTCGGCTTGCGGGCCGGCCAGCGAGCGGATGAACGTTGCGGTCGCATCGAGATCAAGCCGCTCCGCCTTCAACTGCGCCTCGACCTTCGCGCCGCTGGTCGCCTCGCGATGCACAACCGCGACGCGGCCTTCGACCGTGCCGCTCTCGATTTCCGCCTTCATCGCGTCGATCGAAAAACCTGATGACGACACCGTGACGTCGCCGCGCAACCGCAACGGCTTCTGGCTGCGGTAGGCGATGTCGCCCCGCCCCTGCAGCCAGCTCATCAGCGTATCGGGGTCGGACGATTCGATGTTGAGCGCGGTCTTGAAGCTGTTCGAGGCACCGGCCTGCGCGCTGGCGCCGCTCATCGAGACCCGCGTCGATCCCGGCGCGCGAAACTCCAGCCGGCGCACGGTCCATGACTTCGCATCCGATTGCAGCTCTGCCGAGACGTCCTGTAACGGGCGGCCGCCGAGCATGATCTGCTCGGAGGTGAGCTCGACCTGCGCCGGGATCGGGCTTTGCGGAAGACCCGACAACACCGCGCGCATCGCCGGCAGCACGCGCACCGGCTCGACATTGCCGTTATTGCCGTCCTTGGCGCTGTCCTTGGCGGCGAACTTGTCGCCATCGAGCTGTCGTGCCGAAAGCGCGGCGCGCAGCAGCGGCGACGCGCCGAACTGGAGATCGCCATTTCCTGCGAGCTTCAGCGCGCGGTCCTCGCCGCCATAGCTCACCTCGACCTGGTCGAGACGTGCTGCCGAATAATCCGATTTGATCCTGGCCGCGATCCGCCAGGGCGGCATATCGCTGCCGCCGCGCTGGCCCGGCGTACCCGCCAGCGTCACGCTCCCCTCGAACCGCGGCGCGCGGGCCTCGAAGGTCAGGATGCCGTCGAGGTCGGCCGACACCGGCCGCTGGCCGGGATCGATGTTGAAGTGCAGGCGGGTGCCGCTGCCGTCGGCGCTTTGCCCCGAGGAGATCCGAAACGGGTAGCGGTTGCCGTCGAACATGAAATTGCCGTCGCCGCGGACCGCGCCGGCAAGCGAGCGGACATCGCCGCTGAAGGCTATGTCGTTCAGCTCGAGCGTGCTGCGGCTTGCGGCATCGTGCAGCGCGACGCGGCCGGTCAGATTGAGACGGTCGATCGCCAGCGAAGCCAGGTTGAAGCTCCCGCTCGACGGCGACCAGTCAATCCGCCCCTTCGGATCGAGCCCGAGATCGAGCGACATGCCGTTGATGGTGAGTTCGTTGGCGCGCCACTCGCCACGCATCAGCGAGCTCAGGCTGAGCTCGACGTCGAGATTGGCGGCCCGGACCTTGCCACGGTCGCTGGCGCCGCCGACGGTGACGTTTTTCAACCGCAGCGAGGGCGCAGGCAGCAGACGCGCGTCGAGATTGCCGGCAACACGAACCGGCATGCCGATGATCTTGGACGCCTCCGTCTCGAACTGCGGCCTGAACTGGTTCCAGTCAACGAAATACGGACCGACCAGCGCGGCGACCAGTGCAAGAATGAAGGCGATTGCCAGGCCGAGCAGCGTCGTCTGCACGGTGTCTCCCTTTGAGCCCGCTCCGCGGCGCTGAACCCTCGGCCGGAGCAACCCAAATATAGAGACAAGTATGGCGAAGTCACAGCGGCTTTACCGCTGCGACGTCAGGCGGATGACGGTTTTCCGCTCAAGCGTGCGTGCACACCGGCCGTCGCGGCAGGGTTACTGCCCTGCCGCGCGTCCGGGATGTCACCACATCCCGGATGTCACCAGCTCGCAGGGAGCCGCTTCAGCCCGCGCAGCACGAAGGTCGGCCGCCACTCCGGATTTTCCGCGTCATCGAGCCGCAGGTCGGGGATCCGGCGCAGCAGCGTCGAGATCGCGATCTCAGCCTCGATCCGCGCCAGCTGGGCGCCGAGGCAGAAATGGATGCCGCCGCCGAACGACAGCGGCCTCACGTTCGGCCGCTGGATGTCGAGCTTCTCGGGATGGTCGGGATAGACGGCCTCGTCGTGGTTGGCCGAGCCCAGCAGGCACAGCACGCTCTCGCCCTTCGGGATGCGCTTGCCGCCGAGGTCCTCGATGTCTTCCAGCGCGACGCGGCCGGTCAGCTGCACCGAGGAATCGTAGCGCAGGAACTCCTCGATCGCATTGGTGATCAGGCCGGGATTGGCCTTCAGCAGCGCGAGCTGATCCGGGTTGCGGAACAGCGCGAGCAGGCCGTTGCCGATCAGGTTCACGGTCGTCTCATGACCGGCGCCGAACAGCAGGATGATGTTGGCGGTGAGCTCCTCGTTGGTCAGCTTCTGGCCGTCCTCCTCGGCCTGCACCAGTTGCGTGGTGAGGTCGTCACCGGGCTGCTTGCGGCGCAGCTCGAACAGCTGGTGGAAGTACATCGCGGCCATCGCGTTGCCGGCGTTGCCCTGCTTGATCTCCTCTGCCGTCAGCGGCACCGGCTCGAGCAGGCGTCCGCCGTCACGCGAGCCGTTGTAGAAGGCATCGCGATGCTCCTCGGGGATGCCGAGCATGTCGCAGATGATCGTCACCGGCAGGCGGAACGCGAAATCCTCGATCAGGTCCATCTTTCCCTGCGGAACGATGCGGTCGAGCGTCTCATCGACGACGTGCTGGATGCGCGGGCGCATGTCCTCGACCCGGCGCGCGGTGAACGCCTTGACGACGAGGCCGCGCAGGCGGGTGTGGTCGGGCGGGTCCTGCTGCAGCATCCAGTGGCTCATGCTGCGGATGACCGGCTCCTCCATGATCTTGGGGCCGTAGCGGCGGATCGAGCGCTCGACATAGTCCTTGCCGAAGCGCTTGTCGCGCAGCACGAGGCTCGCCTCGGCGTGCCGGCTCGCGACGAAGGCGCCGTGCGCGTTGACATGCATCGGATCGAGGCGGCGTAGCCGCTCATAATACGGATAGGGATTGCGAATGAATTCGGGCGCCAGTGGATTGAAAAGCGGCTCGCCGCTGGCCGGCTGAACTTGCTCGTTCATGGTGACCTCGTTCGTGCGCTACGCCGGTGCCTGCACTCTGGCGCGCCTTGGTGTCATCCTCAAGACCGCACCAACACGGGTGCGGCTGTTCTGGTTTTGGCAGCTCCGGCTTTATCAACCGCAACTCGATACACTCTTGTATCGAGTTGCATTCTGCCCTAAAATGCACCGATGTCAAGGGTTCGAACCAGACCGACACGGGACGACACCTGCGAGAAGCTGTTCGAGGCGGCGGCGCGGGTGTTCGAGGAACAGGGAATCGGCGGCGCCAGCATCGAGGCGATCGCGGCTGCGGCGGGTTTCACCCGCGGCGCCTTTTACTCGAACTTCAAGAGCAAGGACGAGCTGATCTTCGCGATGCTCGAGGATCACGTCGAGCAATCGATCCGGCGCAGCCTCGATTTGCTCGCCAAGCACAAGGACCTGGCCGACTTCCTGGAGGCATTGCGCACCGTCGACCGCAGCCGGCAGGATCCGCTCGGCCGCTCGCCTCTCCTGCATATGGAGATGATCCTGTTCGTGGCGCGCGCCGAGAAGCGTCGGCCCGAACTCGCCAAGCGCCTGCGCGCGCGGCGCAAGCTGATCGCCGACATCGTCGAGACCGCGCAGAAGAACAGCGGCAGGAACGCCAGGCTCAATCCGGACTGGACCGGCGCGATCGTGCTGGCGTTGGAAGATGGTTTCCGCCTGCACCGCCTGATCGATCCGGAGACCACTCCCGCCGACAGTTGCCTGCGCGCGATCACCGACCTGCAGCGGGCGATCGGCGTTTCATCCGCCTGATGCGTCAGGCCGCGCTGGCGACCTTGTGCATCTGCCCGGCGACGGCGCGGACCTTGCGGGGCGAAGCCTGCCAGATCGCGAATGCCGACAGCACGCTGACGGCAATGCCGAGCAGGAACGCGCTGGTATAGCTGCCCGAGAGATCGTAGAGCTGGCCCGTGATCCAGGGACCGGCGGCTCCGCCGGCGAGCGCGGCCAGCATCACGGTGCCGAAGATGCTGCCGTATTGCTTGCCCTGGAAGATCTCGAGCACCACTGGTCCCATCACCGATGTCAGGCCGTAGCCGAGCGCGCCCTGGGTGAAGACCATGAGATAGATCAGCGTCATGCTCGGCCAGTATTTCAAGGCGGCGAGCGCGGCAAAGCAGATCACGAAGCCCAAGCACGAGATCGCCCACACCCATTCGCGGCCGATGCGATCGGAGAGATGCCCGAGCCAGATCTGGCCGGGAATGCCGAGCAGGCTGACGACGCCAAGCGCCCAAACGCCGACATTGGAGCTGAAGCCGATGTCGAGCAGGAATTTGGTCTGGTGCACCTGCACCGCATACCAGATGTACAGGCCGCAGAAATAGCCGGTCGCAATCCACCAGAACCGCGCGGTGCGCAGCGCACGCGACAGCGTCCAGTCGGTGCCGGCCCAAACCGGATCGACAATGTTCGATGCCGGCCTCGCCGACGTCGCCGTCGGCGCCGCATCGCCGTCCGGCTGCAGGCCGATGTCCTCCGGCTTCTTGTGCAGCAACAGGTTGATCGGCGCGAGCACGACCAGCACCACGATCCCCATTGCGGTGCAGGCGGTGCGCCAGCCGGTGTGCTCGATCATGTGCTGCACCCATGGCAGCAGCGTCACCGAGCCGATGCCGACACCGGCGAAAGCGAGCCCGATCGCGAGGCCACGGCGGCGGATGAACCAGTTCGGCACGAACAGCGATTGGCCGGAATAGCCGAGGCAGACGCTGCCGGAACCAACCAGCACGCCGATGGTGAGATAGAGATGCCAGGGCTGCGTGGTCAGCGGCGCCAGCAGCAGGCCGGAGCCCATCAAGAGCACACCGAGCTCCATCACCGCGCGCGGACCGCTGCGGTCCATCAGCCGGCCGATCAGCGGGCTCGCGATCGCGGAAGCAACAAAGCCGAACGAGAATGCGCCCGCGGTAACGCCGCGCTCCCAGCCGAATTCGGAGATGATCGGCGGATAGAACAGCGAGAATGCCGTCCGTGCGTTGACGCCGATCGCCATCGTGACGAAGGTCACCGCGACGATGACCCAGCCGTAGAAGAAGGGAAGTCGCATGGGGGTCTGAGTTGCCAAGGTTGGAGGACGAATACCTGTTTCAGCCCGCGCCCGCTGACGGTCAAGCCCCATCGACCGATAAGGTGGCTTCAAGCAAGTGTATTCCACCGGACCGCGTCAATTCGCTCAAATCGACGGCCCAATTGTGTGAAGCAATTCATAGACAGTCAGGCTAGGCGCGGCAGACTTGCGCGCGATGTCGATACCTCGGCCATGTCAGCTGACCTTCTGTTGCCTGCCGGAATTCCGAGCACACTGCATCGGACGATTGGCAGCGCTGGATACGACGATGGCGGTCGCGCCAGCGGTAACGCCGCGCTCCCGGCCAAACTCGCTCATAATCGGAGGGAAGAAGGGAGAAACCCCATTCCCGCATTGACGCAGATCAATGGTGACGCGTTTCGCCGCGGCGATGATCCAGCCATGAAGCCAAGGGACGCATTTGCGTTGCATGTTCAAGGCGCGAATGCCTGCCTGGTCCGCACCATATGCACCCGACGGGCGGATCACGATTGCGCGCCCACGGACATCCCCTCAAAGGTTGCAAACATCATACTGTACCAGCGCACTTGGCTGGCACACCCTGCCGGATGGAGCCTTCCTTTATGATCTTGATGAAGATATCCTTTTGGCGTTGGTGTTCTGTATTTTTGTGCCAGATTTTAGTCGCATATCAGTAAATTTTGCAGAAGTATCAATAATATGATGACCCCATCGGTCCCGGAAGTTCGCCGACGCCTTGCGGCAATCCTTGCGGCAGACGTGGTCGGCTATACGCGCCTGATGGAGGCGCACGAGGAAAACACCCATACCCGGCTGATGCGATTGCGCTCGGAAGTCCTCGACCCGGGCGTCTCGGCGCAAAACGGTAGGATCATCAAGAATACCGGCGACGGCTTCCTTGCAACCTTCGATACCGCGCGCGACGCGACGCGGTGTGCTCTCTCGCTGCAGGAAGCTCTTGCCGTGAATACAGCCGGGATGCCCGCTGACGAGCGCATCAGCTTTCGCATCGGGCTGAATGCCGCTGACATCATCGTTGAAGAAGATGACGTCTATGGCGAGGGCGTGAACATCGCGGCGCGCCTTCAGAACTATGCGCAAGCGGGCGGCGTCGTGGTTTCGGGAGCCGTTGCGGAGCAGATCGGGCAAGACCTGGACGTCAGCGTGATCGACCTTGGCGATCTGCATCTTCGCAACATGGGTCGGCCTGTCCGCGTGTACGCGCTCCACCGACCGATGCAGCCCGCGAAGCTTGTCGGCGAAGCCCCGGTGGGCTCGGAACCTCGCCCCTCGATTGCCGTGCTGCCGTTCCGGATGAACCTGGCCACGCCGGAAGAGGGCTATTTCGCTGATGGTGTTGTTGACGACATCATTCGCGGCCTTGCCGGGCTCAAGGAGCTTTTCGTCGTATCGCGCGGGTCCAGTCTTGGCTTCAGCGGCCGCAACGTCGACGTGCGCGAGATCGGACGTCGGCTCGGGGTTCGCTATGTCCTCTATGGCGGGATTCAGAGGACGATGACCTCGGTCCGCATCGTGACCGAGCTCAGCGACGCCGAGTCGGGCGAAGTCATTCGTTCGGATTTGCACGAAGGCGACCTTGGCGAGCTGTTTGCGCTCCAGGATCGGATTGCCATCAATGTCGTAAGACAAATCGCGCCGCAGGTTCGCGAGCGCGAGCTTATGCGATCGATGCGCAAGCATCCGCAGAACCTGACCGCCTACGACCTCGTGTTGCAGGCGCTCGATCTGCTGTACCGGATGGACTACGATTCCTTCTCCAAAGCGCGTGGCCTGCTCGAGCAAGCCATTTCATACGACCCTAATTTTTCGTTGGCCTATTCCTACGTCGCGCTGTGGTACGTGTTCCGGATCGGGGAAATCGGATCGCCGGATCCCGAGGGTGACGTCATCGCCGGCGCCAGATACGCCAAGGAAGCGATCGATCGAGGCGGTGACGATGCATTCGCGTTGGCGGTGTATGGTCACGTCCAATCATTCCTGCTGCACGACTTTCAAGGCGCAAGGATAGCGCTGGACCGCGCCATTGCCGCCGGCCCGAGTTCAGCCATGGCCTGGACCATGGCAAGCGCAACATCCGGCTTTCTCGGTGACGGCCCTGCTGCCCTGCACCAGGGTGAGCAGGGCGTCCGGCTCTCGCCGCTCGACGCGCGCTCGTTCTGGCACGAGGGTTTGTTCGGCCAGGCTCACTATGTGAATGGCGATTATGAGCAGGCATTGGAGTGGGTGCGTGGCGCACTGAACCGCAACGGACTTATTCGCTTCAATCATCGCCTGCTCATCGTCACGCTCGGTGCCTTGGGCCGTCGTGAAGAAGCGGCGGAGGCGGCGCGCCGCTACCTGGAAATTCAACCTGGATTCCGCATTTCATCCTACGCGCCACGCTGCCCGTTTCGTGGCGATGCATTGGACACCTGGCTCGGCCACCTGCGATCGGCGGGGCTTCCTGATTGACTGCTATTGCTGACGACAACTGCCGACAGAGGGAGAGACGTCAATGACAGGCAACACGGGTAACACGGGCAATACCGGAAACACCGGCAATACGGGAAACACCGGCAACGTCGGAGGGGGTGGTTGGTTTATCTCAGACCGCGTCGACTTGCCGTTCGTCACGCGGCTCGACCCCTCGGGCACCGACGAGCTGGGCAGCCTGCGGCGGACGCCGCCGGCGCATTTCGGCAGCCGGCAATGGTCGGCAAACTGGTATGCGTGGCGTGTCCTGCATCAGTTCATCGCCAATGCCCCCGGCTGGGCAACGACCATCGATGCTGACGCCACCCTCACGCAGATCCGGACCGACCTGGTCGCCGGTTATGCCGCCCAGATAGATAACCTCGTGCTCGCCGCGCGGGACGAACGGCCGGATGCCATGGGACTGATCCTTTCGCAGGACGCTGAATTCTTCACGGATTTCCTGGCTGTGCTGACCGCGAGGCCCGGCTCGCATACGCAAACCTGGCGCCTCTTGAATATCGCGAGTTTGATTGGGTCCTTTGCGGCTTTGTATTTCAAGGACAAGTACGATCTGCCTCGGCCGTCGCAGATTTGCCCTGCATTGCTGCCGCCGATCCAAGTCCCCGGTCACTCATCCTGGCCAAGCGGGCATTCCACCCAGGCGCATTTCATGAAGAACTGCATGCTTAGGGTGTTCGCCGCGACGGCGATGTCTGCGGCTGACCACGCCGTATGGAAATCCGACCTGTCGATCCTGGCGGATTCGATCGCCAGAAACCGCGAGATTGCCGGCGTGCATTATCCGAAGGATTCGGAAGGCGGCGCCAGGATCGCGGATCTGCTGGACACCGTCATTCTGACACCAAACGTCGTGCCGATGTTTGACGCCGCAATCGCGGCTGCCGCAGGCGAATGGCAATGAGCACCCGGGACGGGCGGAGCCCCACATACGACATCGAAGGCCTGAAGAAGGTCATCAAGGATTCGACGACCAGCGTGCTTCCTCCCACCGGATTTCGCACCTTGGTCGCATCGCAGGACGAGCTGAAGGCGCTCGGTTTTCCAAGACGGCCGGACCCAGTGCTGCAGCCGGCCGAGTATGCATTCTGGCAGAAGATGTTTAGTCCGACGGTGGCGTTCGAGGCGTTCGATTTCCAAGTGCTTTCCCCCGTCACCGCGGGTCTCCGCCGATCTTTCGACCAATCGCCGCGGCGGGAAAGCAGCCTCAACTGGTCCGGTGCCTACATCACACCGAGGGATGGCACCGTATTCTCGTCGGTCTGGGGGAAGTTTCAGGTGCCGACACCAACCCAGCCGGCCAGCGGCCGGGCCAGCGAGACATATCACAGTTCGACGTGGATCGGCTTTGATGGACAACGTCGATATTACCGATCGACGCTGCCGCAAATCGGCACTGCGCAGAACATCGACCCCGCCACCGGCGCGGGCAGCCCGACGACCTTGTTCTTCGCGTGGTGGCAATGGTGGGTCAGGGGCGACCCGGCCCAGGCGCATCCCATCACGCTCGTGTCGCCGAAGATTCATGCCGGCGATCTGATCATGTGCCTCATGCAGGTCGCGCCGGATCGCACCCGCGTGTCGTTCGTGATCACGAACCTCACGACCAGTCGCTCCGTGCAGTTCTCTCAAACCGCACCCCTGACCCAGCTGGGGCAACCCTTCAGGATTCCCGGCGCAACGGCGGAATGGGTGATGGAGCGGTCGGCCCTCCCGGGAAATCCAACGCCGCTGCAGCTCCCGGACTACGGCACCGTGGTCTTCCACGACTGCGGCGCGTCCGCAATCAACATGGATACCGGAGCGACGGTGGAGCGCAATCTCTCCGGCGCGAAGCTCATCGACATGTACGTCGTGAAGGAGGGCCCGGAAAGGACCGAGAAGCCCTCCATCGCGAAGCCGATCGATTCGACGGAGTTTCTCACCTACTTCCGCTAGCGCGGCGTTCGACCGCGCTCAGGCTGCGAGACTCGGCGCTGACGAAGTTGGAACGGTGCCCTACGCCAGCGCGTGGCTTTCGTGGCCGAAATAAGCACGCTCGAGCCGGTGCGCGAGGTCGGCCTCGCCGGTCACAGCCTCCAGCGCGATCGTCCCCTGCACCAGCGCATAGACCCGATCGGCGCACGCCAGCGCCTTCTCCAGCAGCTGCTCGACCAGCAGCACCGAGGTGCCCTGCTCGCGCAGCCGGCCGATGACGTTGAGGACGCGATCGACCAGCACCGGCGACAGCCCCGCGGAAGGCTCGTCGAGCATCAAGAGCCGCGGCCGGCGGACCAGGCCCTGCGCCACCGTCAACATCTGCTGCTGCCCGCCCGAGAGTGCGCCGCCGCGCTCATGGCGCTTCTCGGCGATCTCGGGGAAGAACGAGAGCGCCTCCTCGACGCGTACGGCGCGTTCCGCGCGCGGCAGGTCGTAGCCGGCGAGCAGCAGATTGTCGGTCACGGAAATCTGCGTGAACACGCGATGGCCTTCGATCACATGCACGAGCCCGGCACGCGCGGCATCGCGCGGCGTGGCGTTGGACATGTCGCGTCCGCCGAACCGGACCTGCCCGGCATTGACCGGCAACAGACCCGACATCGCGCGCAGCAGCGTCGTCTTGCCGGCGCCGTTGGGGCCGAGCAGCGCAACGACCTCGCCGGCGGCGATCGTCATGTCGATGCCATGCAGCACGCGGATCTTGCCGTAGCCGGATTCCAGCGCACTCACTCTGAGCAGAGGTTCAGCCGCCAAGGTAAGCACTGACGACCTCCTTGTGGACGCGGATCTCCGCCGGCGTTCCCGCCGCCAGCGTGCGGCCGAGATTGAGCACGGTGACCTGATGGCAGATATCGAAGATCAAATCGGCATGATGCTCGACCAGCAGCACGCCGGTGCCGCGGGCGCAGACCGCCTTGATCAGGGTCGCCAGCCGCTCGATCTCGTCGTTGGAGAGACCCGCCGCGGGCTCGTCAAGCAGCAGGAAATCCGGATCGAGCATCAGCGCCCGCGCGATCTCGATGAAGCGCAGCTCGCTGTGCTGCAGCCGATCGGCGCGCGCATCGGCGAGCGCCTCGAGGCCAACAACTCCGAGCAGCGCCCGCGCCTTGGCGGCGAGCATGCGCTCGTCCGCGCCGTTGCGCGGCAATGCCAGCATCGCCTCGACGAAATTGGCCCTGCCCTCGATCGAGCCGCCGATCATGACGTTCTCCAGCACCGAGGCTTC
The DNA here is from genome assembly GCF_049075665.1 of Bradyrhizobium sp. B120. NCBI lineage: Bacteria > Pseudomonadati > Pseudomonadota > Alphaproteobacteria > Hyphomicrobiales > Nitrobacteraceae > Bradyrhizobium > Bradyrhizobium sp. B120. The sequence goes on from NZ_CP185242.1 coordinate 6,490,272, forward strand.
ACCGATCACGCGCGGCGTTTGGAAGGTGCGCGCGATGCCGCTGGCCGCGCGCTTGACTGGTTCGCCCGCGGGCAACGCCGCGTCGCCGAGCGTCATGGTGCCGGCCTTCGCGGCGTAATAGCCCGAGATCACGTTCAGCGTGGTGGTCTTGCCGCTGCCGTTCGGGCCGATCAGGCCGTGGATCCGGCCAGGCGCGACATCGAGGTCGAGGCCGTCGATCGCCTTCACATTGCCGAAGCTCAGCGCGATGCCGCGCAATTGCAGCGCCTTGCCGCCGTCGCGCCGGCGCACGATGTCGGCGAGCGCGGCCGGACGCGGAACGATGGCGCGGTTGCTGGCGAGCGGACGACGGTTGCGGAAATCGAGCAGCGCCGCGATGCCGCCCGGCATCACCAGTACGATCAGCAGCAGCAGCACCGCGTAGAGGAAGGTCGACCATGCCGCCAGCGGCGCGGCGATCTCGGGCAGGATGGTCAGGATGATGGTGCCGAGCATCGGCCCGAGGATCGAGCCGCGGCCGCCGATCAGGATCGCGATGAAGAACAGCACCGAGAGATCGAAGGTGAACGCATCGGGCGTGATGTACGTCTGCAGGGTCGCGAACAATCCGCCGGCGATCGCCGCCAGCGCACCCGCGAACAGGAAGATCGCGATCAGCATGTTCGGCTTGGAGATGCCGCTGGCCTCGGCGGCGACCTCGGCATCTCGCACCGCGATTAGGGCCCGGCCGAACCGGCTGCGCGCGATATTGGCGCTCATCCAGGTCGTGAACGCGGCGAAGCCGATACAGAGGCCGTAGAAGCCCCACGGCGTGTTGAACGGCGCCGGGAATTCGGGGCCGGTGATGCCGATGCCGCCACCGGTCACGCTCTGCCAGGCCAGCGCGATCTGGGTCACGATGGTCGCAAAGCCCAAGGTCGACATCGCGAAATAGAAGGTACGCAGGCGCAGTGCCGGCAGCCCGACGATAACACCGAAGATCGCGCCGATCAGGCCTGCGACCGGCAAGGCGGCGAACACTGGAATCGCCGGCATCACGTTGCCGGCGACCAGCACGCTGGTGGTGTAGGCGCCGAGCGTCAGCAGCGCGACATAGCCAATCGCAAGGTGGCCGGCGAAGCCGACCACCAGATTGAGGCCCGACACCAGCACCCAGTAGATCGCGGCGCGGGTGCCGATCAGCACCCAATAGTCGTTGCTGACGAAGGGCAGCAGCACCGCTACGACCAAGATACCGATGAACGGCACGATATGCGGCAGCGCCGCGCGCCATGCGCCGCTGTCGGTCCGGGGCGGCGTGGCTGCGACCGACGTCATCACACTCTCCGCGCGGTCGAGGCGCCGAACAGCCCTTGCGGCGCGGCGAGCAGCACCACGATGAACAGCGTGAACACCGCGACCGAGGAGAAGATGCCGCCGACCAGGAAGTTCGCCGCCTGCTGGAACAGGCCGAGCGCCAGCCCGCCGATGATCGCACCTCGGTTATTGCCGAGCCCGCCGAGCGCCACCGGTACGAAGCCGTAGAAATTGAGCAGCGCACCATTGGCGAAGAAAGCGAGCAGCAACTGCCCGCCGGAGAATCCGGCGATGCCGCCCACTACGCCGGCGAGCGCGTAGCTTGCGACGCGCAGATTGCGCTCCGGCAGGCCGAGCGCCCGCGCCGCGAAATTGTCCTCCGCGATGGCCAGGAACGCGCGGCCGACCAGGGTGCGGCGGTAGAGATATTCAAGGCCGATGATGGTGACGGCGCAGGCGGCGACCGGCAGCCAGAACTTCTCGTCCCAAATGCCCTCGCCGAATCCTGCGATGCGCGGGAACGGCTGCGGCTCGGTGCCCCATTTGATCGCGGTGACCTGCTGGATCATCAGTGCGACCGCCAAGGTCGACAGCACGTAGAGATGCTGGTCGAGGCTCTTGAGCACCGGCCGCACCGCGACGAATTCGGTGATGATCCCGATCACCGCGCAGCACAGCAGCGTCAGCACGAAGCCCAGGGCGATCGGCAGGCCGAGTTTCAGCGTGAACATCGAGCCGAACACGCCGCCCAGCATCGCAAGCTGGCCGGCAGTGAAGCTCATCACCCGCGAGGTCGAGAACATCGTGTTGTAGGTGACGCCGACCAGCGCGTAGATCGCGCCCGCCGCGAGACCGGATGCAAGGATCGAAGTGAGCATCGAGGCCAGCATCGGCTGCGCCCTCGCCCTGCTATGTGTATCCCGGCGCCAGCGCGAAGGTGCCGTCCTTGGCGGTCGAGGCTTCCGACATCACGATCTCTTCGGTCAAATAGCCATTATGCTGCGTCGGTGAGAAGCGGTAATTGCCGAAATAGCCGGGATAGGTCGACAGCGAATTCCAGTAGTTGACGATGCCGGCGCTGTCGGTCGAGCCGCTTTCCGCGACGGCTTTCGCGATCAGCTCGATGCAATCGATGCCGCCAGCGATCCACCACAACAGCGTGTCGTTCAACGCGATGTTGGCCTTGGTCAGCCGCGCGACCAGGTCCGCGCTTTTCGGCGGCAGCTTGCCGGCGCTGTCATAGCTGCAGCTCTTGTAACCGATCGCATAGACCTTCTTCCAATTCTCGGGCTTGGCGACCAGGCTCGCGAGCTCGCCCGAGGCCAGCGAGGGATGGCCGACGAAGGGAACGTCCCAGTTCATCGCAGCGCGGGTGTTGAACATGCGCGCCTCCATGCCGGTCGAGACGCTCCACACCACGATCGCCTCGGCGCCGGCGTTCTTGGCGCGCAGCATGTCCGGCGTCATGTCGGGCTGCGTGGCGTCGATATTGGCCTGATAGACCACTTCGGCACCGTCCTTCTTGAACGCCGCGACGGAGGCGCCGACCGCGGTGACGCCATAGCCGGTGGTGTCGCCGATCACGGCGATCTTCTTCACCTTGAGGATCTTGAGGCAATAGTTGCGCACGGCGTCGTCCCATTGATTGTTCGACGGCGCGATGCGGAACGCATTGGGAAACTTGACCGGATCGATCAGGGTCTCGACGACGCAAGGATGCAGGTCGGGCATCTTGGCGCGCGCCATGATCGGCGTCGTCGCCAGCGCCTCGCCCGAATTCAGCGGGCCCCAGATCGCGTGCACCTTGGCCTGGCTGATCAGCTCCTGCGTGGCGTTCACCGCCTTGGTCGGGTCGCCCTGGGTGTCGCGCATCACGAGCTCGATCTTGCGGCCCTTCACCCCGCCCGCGCCGTTGATGGCGTCGACCGCGAAATTGACGCCGCGGTTGAACCCGACCGTCGGCGCCGAGCTCGGCCCGGTAATCGCCGCGAGACAGCCGATCTTGATCGGTTCCGATTGTGCGATGGCAGGGGCCGGGAAGGAGAATGATGCGGCGCCGAGTGCGCCGGCACTGCCCAATAAAACGTCACGGCGTGAAATGGCCATGTGATGCACTCCCTGTTTCCCTCTCGGCGCCCGTCGTTTGTTGCGGGACGTCCGTTGATTGATTGTCCGCACGCTCTGGGGCCGCGGTTTGATAGCCTGAAGTTTGGGCTGGATGTGAAGGTCTTGTCCAGCCCCGCGGACGGCATTGGGATCGGCCGAACTTTCATGGCCGCGGCCGCCGCGTCCAGTGCTCGGCATTGACAGCGCCGACGGGTATCTCTCCCGCGACGATCATCGCGACCTGGCGCACGGTCTCCGACGATTGATGCTCGATGGCCTGCGGCGTCAGGCCGCCGACATGCGGGGTTGCAATGACATTGTGCAGCTTCGCGAGCTCCGGCGCCGGCATCTGGTCGGGCGCGCGACCGACATCCATCGCCGCGCCCGCGATGCGGCCCTCGCGCAGCTCGGCCGCCAGCGCCGCCTCATCGACGAGGTTGCCGCGCGACAGGTTGATGAAGAGCGCGTGCCTCTGCATCCGCGCCAGCGCGGCCTGCCCGATCAGGTTTTCGGTCTCCGCATTGGCGATCGCAAGGCAGACGACGTAGTCGGCATGCGCCAGGAGATCGTCGAGCGGCACATGCCGGATCGCGGCATCGTCTGACGTCACGAAGGGATCGGCGACCAGCACGTTCATGCCGAGCACCTTCGCGATTCCGGCAAGATAGCGCCCGATGCTGCCATAGCCGATGATACCGATCGTGCTGCCCGCGAGCTGGCGGCCCATCACGACCTCGGGCGCCCTGCCCGCGTGATACTCGGCGGTGGCGCGCGAGACGCCGCGCGACAGATCGACCATGAAGCCGAGCGCGAGCTCGGCGACCGACTGGACGAAGCCCGCGCTCGCCTGCGTCACCAGCACGCCGGCGGCGGATGCTGCCGCGACGTCGATATTGCGGATATCGACCGCGCAGCGCACGAAGGCGCGCAGCTTTGGCAGCAACGGAAAGATATCGCCGGGCCCTGGCGTCATGCGATCGGCGACGATGATGTCGGCATCAGCCGCGGCCTCCACCAGTGCTGCCGCGTCGAGCGCCTCGTCACCCTCATGCAGCTTGACCTCGGCAACAGCGCGCAGACCGTTCAGGCTGCGCTCGCCATAATAGTCGCGGCGCATCTGCGGCGTGTGAGCGAGAAGGACCTTCACGCTTCCATTCTCCTAATAGCCGAGCGCATGCGGCAAGGCCGTGCTGATGGCGGGCACGAAGGCGATCACCAGCAGGCACAAGAGCAGCAGGCCGAGATAGCCCGAGATCGGCTTGATGGTCTGCTCGATCGGCACATTGCCGATCAGGCAGGCGCCGTAGAGGCCAAGACCAAGCGGTGGCGCAAACAGCCCGAGCCCCATCGCGATCACAAGCACGACGCCGAAATGCAGGGGATCGATGCCGAGCTTGACGGCGACCGGCAGCAGCAGCGGGCCGAAGATGATCAGCGCCGCAGCGCCCTCCAGCACCGAGCCCATCACCACCAGCACCAGGATCGACAGCAGCATGAACAGCCAGACGCCGTGGCTGCCCGAGATCGCCAGCATGAGCTCGCCGACCGCATGCGGCACCTGCTGCAGCGTCAGGATGAAAGCGAGCGACTGCGCCGCCGCGACGATGAACAGCACCAGCCCCGAGCGAACAGCCGATTGCACGAAGCAATGCGCAAGGCTCTTGGCGCCGAGTTCGCGGAACAAGAGGCTGCCGACAGCGATGGCGTAGACCGCGGCAAAGGCCGAGATTTCAGTTGCGGTGGCGAAGCCGCTCTTGAAGCCGAAGAAGATCATGAAGATCAGCCCGAACGAGGCGATCGCGCCGGTCCACAGGCCGGAAACTGCGGCGCGCGGCTCGGCTTCCTCAGTCGCGGCGGGACGCTTGCCGAACACGATCGATACCGCGATCAGCGCCAGCGCCATCAGCGCGGCGGGCAGCATGCCGGCGACGAACAATCCGCCGATCGACAGATTGGCCACGAAGCCGAGGATGATCAGGTTGATGCAGGGCGGAATGGTTTCCGCCATCACCGCGGAAGCGGCGAGCAGCGCCACCGCCCCGCCCGGGTTCTGCCGCGAGCGGCGCGCCGCCGGGATCAGCACCGAACCGACCGCGGCGACATCGGCCATCTTGGAGCCGGAGATGCCGGAGAACAGCACCATCGACATCACCATCACGACATTGAGCCCGCCGCGCATCCGCCCGACCGCGCGCTGCAACAGCTCGATCAGCCGGACCGACATGCCGTTGGCTTCCATCAAATAGCCGACCAGGATGAAGAACGGGATCGCCAGCAGCACGAAATTGTCGATGCCGCGCGCCATCTGCTGGGCGAAGATCACGCCGGGCAGCGTGCCTTCGACCCAGATGAAGATCAGCGCCGCCAGCGCCATCGCAAAGCCGATCGGCAATCCGCCGAACAGCGTGAGGAAGAAGCCGATCAGCATGAACGTTTGCGATGACGGCACGGATGATGGTGCGAGTGCATCCCAGGCCAGATAGAGGCCGACGATAACAGCGGTCGCGACGATGCCTGCCGCCATGTCGCGCAGCGGCCGGCCGCACAACGTCTCGAACGCGAAGATCGTCATGAACGCCGCGCCGACGCCCATCGGATAGAACGTCCATTCCAGCGGCAGGCCGGAGCCTGAGGTCTGGCCGGTGGTCAGCCAGCCCATCTTGACGGCGTTGAACGCGACGGTGCCGGCGACGATGGTGACGAGCAGCGCACCGACCGCGTCGACGACGCGCCGCACGCCCGGCGGCAGCATGTCGACGAAGAAGGCGACGCCGAGATTCTCGCTGCGCGCCAGCGCGCTCGCCGCGCCGAAGAAGCTCGACCCGACCATCAGGCCGCGGGCGACGTCGTCGGACCACTCGACCGGCGCATTGAACAGGAAGCGGGCCAGCACCGAGACGCAGACCACCACGAGATCGGCGGCGAGCAGGATCGCGGCGACCGCGTCACTGATGGCGAGCAGCGGCGCCGTGATCCGGTCAGTGCTGCGGCTTGTCGCAACTGCGGCGACTGACATGCGCCGACCTCAGGCCTGGGTGGCGCGGATCAGATCGACGACGGCCTTCGCCTCGGGCCGCGCCTTGATGAAATTGTCGGTCTGCGGCAGCACGCGCTTGCGGAACGCCTCCTTGTCGCATTCGACGACCGTGACGCCCTTCTCGACCAGGGTCGCCAGTGCCTCCTTCTCCACCGCGAGCCCATGTGCGCGGGTCTCGATCGCGGCCTGCTTCGCCGCATCGAGAAAGCCTTCGCGCAGCTTGGGGGCCATGCGATTAAACGTGGTGTCGCTGAAATAGACCGCGAGCGGCGAGAAGATGTGCTGGGTCAGCGCGTAGTGCTTCGCCGTCTCGTAGAACTTGCTGGCGAGGATGGTTGGCGGATCGTGCTCGAGACCATCGAGCACGCCGGCTTGCAGCGCCGTATAGATCTCGCCGAATGCCAGCGGCGTTGCCGCCGCACCCATCAGCCGCAAACATTCGGTGATGATCGGGTTGGGCAGCGTGCGGATCTTCAGGCCGGCAAGATCTTCCGGCGTCTTCACCGGCTTCTTCGCCAGCACGCTGCGGGCGCCGAAATTGTAGGCCCACGCGATGATGTGGATGCTGCCGCCCTTGAGCAGCGCGTCCTCGATCGGCTTCGCCGCGCCGGCATCGAACGCCTTGGTCTGCTGCTGGTAGCTGGTGAAGAGATAGCCGAGATCGAACGTGCCGACCAGCGGCACGAGGTTCGCCGAGATCGACGAGCCCGAGACCATCAGGTCGATCACCCCGAGCTTCACCGAGTTGATGACGTCGATCTCCTGGCCGAGCTGGTTGTCGGGGAAGAAGGTGACCTCGATCTGCTCGCCGAGCCCGTTCGCCTTCAGGCTCTTGACGAGGCTGTCGTAGTAGACGCGGCCGTTGGCGTATTTGGGGTCGTTCGGAAGCGATGACGAGCACCGCATCTTCATGGTCGCGGCCTGCGCACGGCCGATGATCGTGGGCGCCGCGGCAAGCCACGCCGCAGCAGCAGCCGACGACCGCAACACGATGCGGCGGTTCACATGCTTCGAGATCATGATGGCTCCTCCCCAGGAACGGATCTTGTTGTCTCGGCCACCCGCCTTGTCGGCGTGAGCTTGGCATCCGTTTTGTCATAATGTATGACAAAACGTATTCGGTTGCGCAAGAGCACCGCGGCGGCGGTGCAGGCAACCAACCGCAGCGAGGCTTCCGATGTTCCAGACCTCCAACGCGTTGCGCCGGAGCGTGCACAGCCAGGTCGCCGACCGTGTCGGCAGCAGCATCGTGCGCGGCGAGATCGGCGTCGGCGAGACGCTGCCGCCGGAAATGCAGATCTGCGCGATGATGGATGTCAGCCGCACCGTGGTGCGCGAGGCGATGCGGACGCTGACCGGCAAGGGGTTGATCGAGTCGCGGCCGAAGAGCGGCACGCGGGTGCGGCCGCCTGAGCAGTGGAATCAGCTCGATCCCGACGTGCTGCGCTGGCACCTCGAGACCGCGGAGATCGATCGCTATCTGGCCAAGCTGTTCCAGCTGCGCTCGGCGGTCGAGCCCGCCGCCGCAGCGCTGGCGGCGAGCCATGCCGCAGAAGACGACATCGCCCGGATCCGCGCCGGATGCGACGGGATGGACGCGGCAAGGACCGACGAGGACTTCGTCGCCGCCGACATCATGTTCCATCAGGCGATCTATTTCGCGACCCGCAACGAGTTCTTCTGGCCGATCGCGCAGATGTTCGAGATCACCCTGCGCCAGAGCTTTACGATCGCAGCCCCCGGCTCGCACCGCCCGCGCGCGCTGATCGAGCACCGCGCAGTGCTGGACGCGATCGCCGCCGGCGATGCCGAGGCGGCACGCGAGGCCACGGTGGTGCTGCTGACGCATTCGGCCGACGATCTGGTGCGAATTCGGGGACGGGAATTCGAGACGGCACGTCCAGCCAAGCGACGCTGATGTTGGTGACGGTGGCCGTGATGAGCTCACTGCTTCCCCATGGTCGTCCTGGCGAAAGCCAGGACCCATAACCACCGGCTTGTATGGGAAGAGAGATCGAGGCCCCAGCATCGTCCGACAATTTGCATTTGGGGTAATGGGTCCTGGCTTTCGCCAGGACGACATCGGATGTGTGGCGCGATCTACATCCCAATCGTCGTCCCTGCGAAAGCAGGGACCCATAGCCACCGATGCAAATTGGTTTGCAGCGCTGGGGCCGCAGCTCGCTTCAACAACAAAACCCTGTGGTTATGGGTCCCTGCCTTCGCAGGGACGACGATGAGGATGGTTCTCGATTCAAGTTGCCACACCACGCGCTGTCATCGCCCGGGCGATGACGGGTGAGGATGAGGACGCAGCTTCGCATTCAGTTGCCCGTCGGGCTGCTTTGTCGACGCCAAAGCAACAGCAGCGCCGCTATTTCGACCGCGCCACCGTGGTGCCGTCCCACTCCTCATCGGTGGGGTTGGCGAGCTGATGCCTGCATCGCGCGATCATCTGTGTCGAGGCCGCATCCGTGCCCCGGAGTTGCAAGGACCTCTCGAACGCTGCGATCGCCGCGGTGAAATCACCGGCGCGCCAGGCCGCAAGCCCGGCCTCGTACGGCGCGATCCAGTCGCGTGCGATCGCGCCCTCGTCGGCCATTGCGATCAACTCGTAGATTTCCAGCCCGCCGGCGCGGCCGTAAACGGCGAGCCGGTCCAGCTCGCGGACGACGATGCGGTCGCCGGCCAGACGCCGCGTCTCCGGACCGATGATGATGGTCGATCCATAGACCTTGTTGGTGCTCTCGAGACGGCTTGCGATGTTCACGGCGTCGCCGATCACGGTGTAGTTGAGCCGCACCTCGGAGCCGATATTGCCGACCAGCATGTCGCCGGAATTGATGCCGATGCGGATCCTGACCGGCTCCCCCTTGTCGTCGGCGAGGCCGGCCTGCGCGACCGCGCGCTGGCAGGCGAGCGCCGCCCGGCAGCAGTCCGCGGCATGGTCCGGATTGGCGGCGGGAGCACCCCAGAACGCCATCACGGCGTCGCCGATGAACTTGTCGATGGTGCCGTTCTCCTGCTGGATCGCCGCGGAGACGATGTCGAAGTAGTACGACAGCAAGGGGATGATGCGATCGCCGAGCCGTTCCGACATGCCGGTGAAGCCGGCGAGGTCGACGAACATCACGCTCATCGGCCGCACCGCGCCGCCGAGCCGCGCGCCATTGCCGTCGCTGACCAGCCGCCGCACCAGATCGGCCGGAATGTATTTGCGGAACGCGGCGAGCCCCTGCGCCATGTCGCCGATCGCACCCGACAGGTTTTCGATCTCGGCAAGGCGCGACGGATGCCGCTCGACCTTGTCGAGGTCGAAGCGCTCGACATGCCTGATCTCGCCGACCACCTTGATCAGGGGCGCCGCGATCAGGCGCTGCGCCAGCCACGCCGACAACAGCCCGGCGGCCGCGATCAGCACCGCGAGCCCGATCAAGAGGTTGCGGATCGTCATCCGCACCGGGCCGAGGAATTCGGATTCCGGCACCACCGTCACCAGCGACCAGCCCGGGAACGAGATCGGGGTCAGCACCGCCTGATAGGCCTGCCCGTCCCGCATGACCTGGGACCGGTACGCCTCGCCCTCGCCGGGATCGTAGGCCTTGCCGGCCTGCCTGACCGCGGCGACCGCAACCGGCAGCAGCGGATGGTCGGTCTTCAGCGCATTCAGTTCGTCGGCGTCCTGATCCGGGGACGCGATCACGCCACCGTCGCGATCGAGCAGGAAGGCGCCCGCCGACTTGCCGACCGTGAGCTGCGAGAGGAAGTTCGACACCCGGGTCAATTCGATGATGATGGCGAGCACGCCGGTGCGCTCGCCGTCGACGTCGATCGGCACCGACAGCATCGCGGCCAGCCGCTCGCCGCGGGGCAGCGTCGTCAGCGTCGACCATTGCTGGTCGCGGGCTGCGATCGCATCGCGAAACCAGGGCTGCTCCGTGACCAGGTATTTGCCATCCTCGACGGTGCTGTCCCTGAGCTTGATGTCGATACCAGCATAATCGTATCGATCGGCCCGTAGCTTGCGGTCGGGCGAGATGGTCAGCATCTCGACGCCGGCGTCGCCGAGCTTGTGGGCGCCAAAAAACGAGCCGTCCGGCCAGCCGAACGCGACCCACGAAATGGTCGGTTGCGACTGCAGCTGCGACAGGAACACGAACTGCCGCTTGCGCGCGTCGCGGGCGTCCAGCACCTTCTCGGTCAACAGCGTCCGCACCGCCGTCATCGACGAGCGCGCTTCGGTCGTGATCGACTGCAGCTCGTCGCCGACCGCAGAGACGATCTGGTCGTTGATGGTGTCGGCCAGCGTCTGGCTCACCCGTTGTGCGGTGCGCCACCACAACAGATGCACGCCGACGGCGCTGACCACGATCGAGGTCAGGACGAGGGCGGAGATGGCGCTGCGGATGCCGATGCGCATCGATGAGGTCCGGATCAACGGTTGCTTTACCGCATTACGGAACATATTCGGGATTGTTTCACCAGCCCGGGACGCAACGCAGCCCCCGGACACGGGCCTGTGACCATAGTTGAATGCATCTGCGACGAAACTTCTGGATTGTTGGCAGCGTACACGCCAAGACAAGCCAGCTATCTTCGAAGGTTCCTTGATGCACGACGTCACGATCCCGGCCGCCTTGATCGCCGGTCTAGTCAGCTTCCTGTCGCCCTGCGTGCTGCCGCTGGTGCCGCCCTATCTGATCTACCTGACCGGTGCGACCATCGAGCAGGTCAACCAGGACGGCGCCACCGCGGCCTCCAAGCGCGCCGTGATGACGGCGGCGGTGATGTTCGTGCTCGGCTTCTCGACCGTGTTCGTCGCGCTCGGCGCCAGCGCCTCGATCGTCGGCGGGCTGGTGCGTGCCTGGTCGGCCGAGCTCTCGATCCTGGCCGGCATCGTCATCATCATCATGGGCCTGCACTTCCTCGGCATCACCCGGATCGGCCTGCTGATGCGCGAGGGGCGGCTGACCGCGCCCAAGCCGGTCGGGCTGTGGGGCGCCTATGTCATGGGGCTGGCGTTCGCGTTCGGCTGGACGCCCTGCATCGGGCCGATCCTGGCCGCGATCCTCTCGATTGCGGCCGCGGAGGCCACGGTGACCAAGGGCGCCGGCCTGCTCGCGGTGTATTCCGCCGGGCTCGGCATCCCCTTCCTGCTCGCCGCCTTCATGGTCAAGCAGTTCTCCTCGGTGTTCGCGCGGATGAAACGCCATCTCGACACCGTCGAGCGCGTGATGGGCGTGCTGATGGTGGTCACCGGCATCGGCTTCCTGACCGGCGCGGTGTCGGGCGTCAGCGTCTGGCTGCTGGAAACCTTCCCGGCGCTGCAAAATTTCGGCTAGGGCCCGTAACAAGCCCGCTATCCCGGGCGAAACTCCCACCATGACGCGGCCGTAGCTTTTGGCTCGTGCCGGTTGACGTGCGTTCGCACCGAACGCCGGCGCCGGCTGCGTGGCGGAATATTGGGAGGGTTTCGCATGAATTTCATCACAAACCTGCTGATTCTGCTCCCGGCGCGGATCGCGTCGTATTTCTCCTGGGCCGGACCGCTGATCATGCGGATCATCGTCGGCTACACCTTCATGCTGGCCGGCTGGGGCAAGCTCACCAACCTCGCCCAGGTCACCGAGAACTTCGTCGGCTGGGGCATTCCGTTCCCGACCATCCTCACCCCGTTCGTGTCCGGCGTCGAATGCTTCGGCGGCGCGATGCTGATCCTCGGCCTGTTCACCCGCATCCCCGCCGCGATGCTCGCGGTGGTGATGATCGTCGCGATCAGGTCGGCGAAATGGGGTGACGTCGACTCGCTGGAGACGCTGCTCGGGTTCGAGGAAGCGACCTACTTCGCCGCTTTCATGTGGCTTGCGATCGCAGGTCCCGGCGCCGCCTCGCTGGACCGCTTGCTGGTCAACGCGACCGAGGGCCAGAAGGCGCCGACCTGAGCGTAACCCGCAAGGCCGGCTCACAATGCCGTGACATGGCGAGCCCCGATCCCGGCGGCCCCGTAGCTCAAACGACCTCGCCTTCGGGAGCGCGCCATGAGACTTGTCCGCAGCATCGCAATTCTCGTGGCGTTGAGCGCGTCGCCCTCACTTGCGGCGGACGCCCCGGCATGGACCGGCTGGAGCCACGATCTGTTTGCGCGCGCCACGACCGAGCAGCGCTTCGTCATCCTCGATCTCGAGGCGGTGTGGTGCCACTGGTGCCACGTGATGGAGAAGACCACCTACGCCGACCCCAAGGTGCAGGAGCTGCTCGCGGCGAAATATCTCCCGGTCCGCGTCGACCAGGACGCCAATCCGGATCTCTCGAGCCGCTATGGCGACTGGGGCTGGCCTGCGACCATCGTGTTCGCGCCTGACGGCAGCGAGATCGCCAAGATCAGGGGCTATATCGAGCCCGAGCGGATGCAGGCGCTGCTCAAGGCCATCATCGACGATCCCTCGCCGGGCCCATCGGTCGGCGAGGCGTTCGAGATCAAGCCCGCCACCTCGGCCTTTCTCGGCAAGACGCAACGCGCTGAGCTGACCAGGACCTTCGACGAATCCTACGACGACAAGCTCGGCGGCTGGGGCGAGAACCAGAAATACATCGACGCCGACAGTCTCGACCTTGCGATCAGCCGGGCCGAAGCGGGCGATGCCACCGCAACACGGCGCGCAAGGCAAACGCTCGATGCCGCGGTCGCGCTGATCGATCCGGTGTGGGGCGGCGTGTTCCAGTATTCGGAAGGCGGCTCCTGGAGCCATCCGCATTTCGAGAAGATCATCTCGTTCCAGTCGCAATATCTGCGGCAATACAGCCAGGCCTACGCGCAGTGGAAGGAGGCGAAATATCTCGCGGCCGCGCGCGATGTCGAACGTTACCTGACCGATTTCCTGCTGAGCCCCGACGGCGCCTTCTATGTCAGCCAGGACGCCGATCTCAATCACGACGTCGACGGCCACGCCTATTATGCGCTTGATGATGCCGCGCGCCGCAAGCTCGGCCTGCCGCGCATCGACAACAACCTCTATGCGCGCGAGAACGGCTGGGCGATCTCCGGCCTCGTGGCCTATTACGACGCGAGCGCCGATTCGAAGGCGCTGGCGATCGCCGAGCGCACCGCGAAATGGGTGCTCGCCAATCGCGCGCTGCCGGACGGGGGCTTCCGCCATGGCGACAAGGATCGCGGCGGCCCCTTCCTCGGCGACACCGTCGCGATGGGACAGGCCTTGCTCGATCTCTACGCCGCGACCGGCAATCGCGACTGGCTGACGGCGGCGGTACGAGCCGGCGACTTCGCCGCCACGTTCCGTGACGAGGCCGGCGGCTTCCTCACCTCGAAAACATCGGAAGGACAAGCCGGCGTATTCGCCAGGCCCGCCAAGCTGATCGATGACCAGATCCAGGTCGCGCGCTTCATGAACATGCTCAATCGCTATGTCGGCACTGACGGTACCCGTGAACTGGCCGCGCACGCGATGCGCTATCTCGGTGCAGCATCGGCCGAGATGCCGCGGCCGATGCCAGGCGTGCTGCTCGCCGATGAGGAGTTCGCCACCGAGCCGACGCATGTCACCATCGTCGGACACAAGGACGACGCCCGCGCGCAGCGCCTGCATGCGATCGCGCGCGCCCTGCCCGCCCGCTACAAGCGGCTCGAATGGCTCGACCTGCGCGAGGGCAAGCTGCCCAACCCGGACGTCGACTACCCCGACCTCGGCGAGCCCGCGGCCTTCGCCTGCAGCAACCGCATCTGCTCGTTCCCGGCGTTCAGCGCCGAGGAATTGCAGGCGAACGTGGCGCAGATGGCGAAGCTGAAGCCGGCGCGCGCCGCGCAAAACTGATTAAAATGCAGACTGTGCAACGCAGCAAGCCGGTCGGCCTGGCGCAATGAAATACTCTTTGGCCGGCGGTGTTTGACATGGAGCGGGCGTCAGACCCGGCCCAAACAAAATTTTCTTTTGAAACGCTGTAACCAAACCGCCTGATACCCCGTAGCTGATCTTGGACGAGCACTCAAATCGCGGGAAGCACCGCACCGCGGACGCCCCTGCGATCTGATTGTTCTCCGAATGTCCATCCGTTGTGCGGTCCGGGATCGAACGATCGTCGGATGCTCACGGCGCCACATTTATTGCTTTTAAACAATCACCGAGGAGATCGTCATGAAGTTGAGTTCGAAGTCCGGCGCAACGCTCGCCGTCGCTGCGGCCACCCTGTTCCTCGCCGGCTCGGTGGTTTCGACCACCTCGACGGCCGCGAATGCCGCCACGGGCAAGTGCATGGCCGGCAATGCCTGCAAGGGCCAGAGCGCCTGCAAGGGCGGCGCCAATTCGTGCAAGGGCCTGAACGCCTGCAAGGGCACCGGCTTCTCGCTGAGCTCCGAAAAGCAGTGCAACGCGATGGGCGGCAAGTTCGTCAAGGGCTGATCGCACCATCCCAGGAGGCCCGGCGACGGCGCCGGGCCTTTTCACGCCACGGCGCGGATAAATGATCCCGGCACGGGGTAACCAAAGCGGACCATATCCGTAGCTATCTTTGGGTGCAGCCTTCGGCCAACTCAGACGGTTTGCAGGCGGCGCACCTTCAACCATCTTGCACAAGGAGACGCTCATGAAGCTTACAACCAAGTCCGGCGCCACCCTCGCCGCCGCCGCAGCGACGCTTTTCCTGGCCGGAGCCGTGGTGTCGACGCAGTCCTACGCTGCGAGCGAAGGCAAGTGCGTTGGCGCCAATGCATGCAAGGGCCAGAGCGCCTGCAAGGGCGGCAACCACGCCTGCAAGGGTCAGAATGCCTGCAAGGGCCAGGGCTTTGCCGAGATGACGAAGGCCGACTGCACCGCGGCGAAGGGCAAGTTCAAGGCCGGGTGAACGGATCGGACCAAGCGGGGCCCGGTGTAGGCCGGGCCTCGTTTCCATGATAGTTTTTTGAAGTTGGGCGCCACGATCCTGGCGCCGGAAGCGCGGAGCCGCCATGAACGTTGCGAGCCGATCACCGGACAAGTCGGTGCTCGCAGAGCGCCCGCTGCAATCGGCCAAGCCGCCCTTCCTCGGCTTCGGCCTCGGCCTGCGCGCCCAGCACTACGACGAGATCCTGAACGGCAATCCGCCGATCGACTGGTTCGAGGTGATCAGCGAGAACTACATGCTGCCGGGCGGCCAGCCGCTGCGCATCCTCGACCGGATCTGCGCGCGCTATCCCGTGGTGATGCACGGCGTCTCGCTGTCGATCGCCTCCACCGCGCCGCCGAACTTCGACTATCTGCAGGGCCTGAAGGACCTCGCGGCGCGCGTGCAGCCGAAATGGGTGTCCGACCATCTGTGCTGGACTGGCGTGCACGGCAAGAACCTGCACGACCTGCTGCCGATCCCCTATACGCAGGAGGCGCTCGATCACGTCGTGAGCCGGGTGCAACTGGTGCAGGATTTGCTCGGCCGCGCCATCGTGCTCGAGAATGTCTCGACCTATGTGCAGTTCAACAATTGCGAGATGACGGAGTGGGAATTCCTCTCCGAGCTGTCGCGCCGCTCCGGCTGCTGGCTGCTGTTCGACATCAACAATGTCTATGTCAGCGCCTTCAACCACGGCTACGATCCGATGGCCTTCCTCAACGGCATTCCGCCCGATCGCGTGGTGCAATTCCACATGGCGGGCCACAGCCATATGGGCACCCACATCATCGACACGCACGACCATCCGGTGTGCGAGGATGTCTGGGACCTCTATGTTGCGGCGCTGAAGCGGTTCGGACGCGTCTCGACCATGATCGAGCGCGACGACAACATCCCGCCGCTCGACGAATTGCTGCGCGAGGTCGAGCGCACCCGCGAGATCGCCGAGCAGGTGCTGCCGATGGGCGCGCCGGCGGTATGAGCGACTTCGCGCGCCAGCAGAGCGAGTTTCAGCACGCCATCCTGAGCGGCGACGACGGCATCCTGACCGAAATCCTCGACAGCCCCAAGGAGACGCGCGCAACGCTGTTCGGCGTCTATCGCCATGCCTACGGCTCGCGGCTGGTCGAGGCGATGCGCAACGACCACGAGCTGCTGCATCGCTTTCTCGGCGAC
This sequence comes from Bradyrhizobium sp. B120, assembly GCF_049075665.1. Taxonomy (NCBI): domain Bacteria; kingdom Pseudomonadati; phylum Pseudomonadota; class Alphaproteobacteria; order Hyphomicrobiales; family Nitrobacteraceae; genus Bradyrhizobium; species Bradyrhizobium sp. B120. The sequence continues at coordinate 6,506,764 of NZ_CP185242.1, forward strand.
GAGATGTTCGACGAAATGGGTCATGCCTACGTCAAGGCCCGGCCGTCCGAGCATCCGAACCTGCGCTGGTTCTCGCAAGGATTGCCGGACTTCCTGAAGGCCACCGACCCGTACAGCAACCATCCCGTGCTCGCCGACCTCGCCGCGCTGGAGAAGGCGTTGAACGACGCCTTCGACGCCGCCGAGGGCGCCGTGCTGGCGCTGGAGGCGATGGCTGGCTTCGCGCCCGAGCAGTGGAACGACCTGGTGTTCCAGCCGCATCCGAGCGCTGCGAGGGTCGACCTGTCGACCAATGCGGCTGCGATCTGGATGGCCCTGAAGAACGACGAGACGCCGCCCGAGGCGGAGGCGCTCGCCGAGCCCGCCCGCCTCCTGATCTGGCGCCAGGACACCACGCCGATGTTCCGCGAGCTGCCGACGGAGGAAGCGATGATGTGGGACGAAGCCTCCGATGGCGTTCCTTTCGGCGTGCTCTGCGAGATGCTCGCGACCTACGACGATCCCGACAATGCCGCAGCGCGCGGCGCCGGCTATCTGCATGGCTGGATCACGGCGGGACTTCTGATGGCGGCTTCCATCCGCAAATAGAGGGCCCGCGACATGGGCGCCGGCATCGCCAGCCATTGCATCGAACGCCTCACCTGGGACGAGGTCGCGCGGCGAATTGCGGCTGAGCGGCCGGCGATCCTGCCGATCGGCGCCGCGGCCAAGCAGCACGGCTTCCATTTGCCGCTCAACACCGACCGCTTACAGGCCGAGTGGTTTGCAGCGCATCTCGCCGAACGCTTCGATGCGCTGATCTGGCCGACCGTCACCTACGGTCACTACCCTGCCTTCGTCGCATATGCCGGCAGCGCCAGCCTGTCGGCCGCGACGTTCGAAGCCATGGTGCATGAGATCGCCGCCGGCATCCTCGACAGCGGCGTCCGCACATTGTTCGTGCTCAACACGGGGATCAGCACGCTGGCTCCGGTCGAACGCGCGCTGGCGCCCTTCGAGCCGGCGCGGGTGAGGCATCTGCGGCTCTACGAGGGCCCGCGCTTCCGCCGCATCGCCGAGCAGATCTCCGAGCAACGCCATGGCAGCCATGCCGACGAGCTGGAGACATCCCTGATGCTGGCGCTGGCTCCGGACGTGGTCGATCCGAAACGCGCCGAAGCCAGCCCCGCCCTGCGGCGCGAGGTGCCCGGCCGCCTGACGCCGTCGGACAGCACTTCGCCGAACTACAGCCGCTCCGGCAGTTACGGCGATCCGACGCTCGCGACATCAGCCAAGGGCGAGGCGCTGCTCGCGGCTATACTCGACGATCTCAGCGATCAGGTGACTGCGGCCCTTGGCGAGAACGCCAAGCCACAGCGGCGCGGCACGCCGCGATGAAGAGCATCCCGACCTATCGCGTGATCGCTGGCGCGATGCTGGTCGCGGCAATCCTCATCGGCATCGCATCGTGCCACGTCAGGGCGCAGTCCGAGTTCATGCGCGGCGAGGGCATGCCTTACGACGCCTTCGACCGGCTGCCCAAGACCGATCTCGACGTCGCCGGCGCCACCATCCATGTCGGGTTCGCACCCGGCGAGATGGCGCTGCCGAAGGACAAGATATTCGACTGGATCAAGGCGTCCGCCCGCGCCGTCTCGATCTATTACGGCCGATTTCCCGTCAGCTCGTTGCGGCTCTTGATCGTGCCGGTCGACGGTTCGCGCGTGCGCGGCGGCACCACATGGGGCTATCGTGGCGCGGCGATCCGGCTGCCGATCGGCCGCGACGCGGGCGTCGACGATCTCAAGCGCGACTGGGTGATCGTGCACGAGATGGTGCACACCGCCCTGCCCGATCTCGACGACCGCTATGCCTGGCTGTCGGAAGGGCTCGCGGTCTATGTCGAGCCGGTCGCGCGGGTGCAGGCCGGCGATCTCACGGCGCGGGAAATCTGGCTGGCGATGCTGCGCGACATGCCCAAGGGCCTGCCGCAGGCCGGCGACGAGGGCCTTGACAAGACCGACACCTGGGGCCGGAAATACTGGGGCGGCGCGATGTTCTGCCTGTTCGCCGATGTCGAGATCCGCAAGCGCACCGGCAACAAATTCGGCCTGCAGGACGCGATGCGCGGCGTGCTCGCCGCCGGCGGCAACCACGAAAAGGACTGGCCGATCGCGCGGGTGCTCTCGACCGCCGACAAGGCGGTCGGCGTCGACGTGCTGACGCGGCTGCACGACGAATGGGGATCGAAACCCGTGACGCCCGATCTCGCCGGACTGTGGCGCGACCTCGGCGTCAGGCTGCAGGGCGACAGCGTCGAATTCGACGACCGCGCACCGCTGGCCGATATCCGCAAGGCGATCACCGAAGCGCGCGCGCGCTGAAGCGCGCTTTTTTGAGCATGATCTGTACGGAAAACCGCTTCGCACTTTTCCGGATCATGCTGCAGCGCCCCGCTTCGCGGCTGCACACAGCCCAACTGCGCTGGATTTTGCCGGCACGATGTCGGACTATCGGCGAATCGCCGCAATCCTCACGGGAGACCGATGGCCGACGTTCATCAGACACCCGCCAACTGGCCGATCTTCCGTTCGCTCAGCGCGTTCCGTCCGGGCGACCTGCCGGGCGATCTGATCGCCGGGCTGACGCTCGCCGCGATCGCAATTCCGGAGCAGATGGCGACCGCCCGGCTCGGCGGCTTCTCGCCGCAGATCGGATTCTTCGCCTTCATGGCCGGCTCGCTCGGCTTTGCGATGTTCGGCGCCAACCGCTTCCTGTCCTGCGGCGCCGATTCCACGATCACGCCGATCTTCGCGGCCGGCCTGGCGCTGATGGCAACCGCTGGCTCGCCCGACTATCAGTCGCTCGCGATGGCACTGGCGCTGATGGTCGGCGCGATCATGATCGCCGGCGGCCTGTTCAAGCTCGGCTGGATCGCCAATCTGCTGTCGACGCCGGTGACGGTCGGCTTCCTCGCCGGCATCTCCGTCCATATCTTGGTCTCGCAATTACCCGGCGTGCTTGGCCTGACCACGCCGGACGGGCCGACGCTCTACAAGCTCGGGGTGCTCACCGAGAAGATCGGCCAGACCAATGCCTACACGCTGGCGATCGGCCTCGGCGTGCTGGCGCTGGTTGCCGGATCGGAGAAGATCAGCGCGCGGATCCCCGGCGCGCTGATCGGCCTTGTGGTGGCCACCATCGCGGTCGTCGCCGGCCATCTCGAAAGCAAGGGCGTCAAGGTGGTCGGCACCGTGCCCGGGTCGCTGCCAACGCCATCGTTTCCGGACATCGCACCGGAGCGATGGATCAAATTGTTGTCGCTGGCGATCCTGATCGCGATCGTCGTCATGGTGCAGACCGCGGCGACGACGCGCTCATTTCTATCAGATCCGGACAAGCCGGCCGACGTCGACCGCGACTTCCTCGGCGCCGGTGCCGGCAGCCTGCTCGCCGGCCTGTTCGGCGCCTTCCCCGTCAACGCCAGTCCGCCGCGCACCGGCATCGTCTCGGAGACCGGCGGACGCACGCAGCTCGCCGGGCTATTTGCCGCCGCCATCGTGCTCGCGCTGCTGGCGTTCGGTGCGACGCTGCTGCAGCACGTGCCTGATGCGGCGCTCGGCGGCGTCCTGCTGTTCGTGGCGCTGCGCATCATCCGCGTGAAGCAGATCGTCTCGATCTTCCAGCAATCGTTCTACGAATTCCTGCTGGTGGTGGCGACGGCGGCCGCGATCATCGTGCTGCCGATCGAACAAGGCGTCGCGGTCGGCATCGCGCTGTCGCTGCTGCACGGCATCTGGACCACGACGCGCGGCCAGCTGGTGGAATTCGTCCACGTGCCGGGCACCACGATCTGGTGGCCGACCGGCCCGCACGTCACCGGCGAACGCAAGCCCGGCATCGCCGTGGTCGGCCTGCAGGCCCCGTTGTCGTTCCTCAACGCGGAAGGTTTTCACAGCGGCGTGCTCAAGACCATCGGCCACGCGACACCCAAGCCGAAACTGCTGGTGATCGAGGCCAGCGGCATGATCGAGATCGACTTCACGGCGGCGCAGGCGCTGCGCGACCTGTTTCGCGAATGCCGCGATGACGGCGTGACATTGGCGGTGGCGCGGCTCGAATCCTCCCGCGCCCAGGAGGCGTTCGAGCGCTTCGATCTCTACGCCGTGCTGCCGAGGGACCACGTCTTTCACAGCGTCGATGAAGCGGTCCGTACACTGGGTGGGCAGGCGTAGATTTAGTCCGTAGCCCGGGTGAGCGGCTTGTCCGCCGTAGCTCGAAGAGCGAAGGCGGAAGCGATACCCGGGAAGACCGTTCCCGCATATCGCTTCGCTCATGCAGGCTACGCAGAGTCAGAACCAGAGATCGGTGAGATCAGCAGCCGCGTAGCCCGGATGAAGCGAAGCGTGATCCGGGATTCTCCCGCACGCTGATGAACCGTCCCGGATTTCGCTTCGCTTCATCCGGGCTACGGGGACTCGCCTTCAACTCAAGCCTGCTCATCCTCGAGCGTCGGATGCTCTTTCAGCACCTCCGCCTTGATCGAGCCCGCGTGGATGGCGCGGAACAGCGCGCGCCCCGTCTTGATGTTGTTGGCCTTCATGCAAAGACCGACGATCTCGCGCACTGCGGAATCCCGCACCAGCTCGTCGGAGATCTTCATCGCGGTTTCCATCGCGACCTTGGCGGCGCGCTCGTAGCGATCGCGCTCGGTCTGCTGCTTCTTCTGCGAGCGCTTGTCGGGCGCGCCGACCGCCTCGGCGCAGCCGGCGGCATCGCGGCAGATCGCACGGATCCTCTGCGCAGCCTCAATGTCGCCGAGCGGCTGCGCGACGGGATCGTCCCAGATATCCTTCCGCTTGGCCTTATTGAACAACCACATCGCAACGTCCCGTGGACGGAAGATCCGGTTGGTTATACGGCAGGAACGATCTTGCCCGGATTGAAGATGTTCTGCGGATCGAGCGCCTGCTTCAGCGCCCGCATCGCGTCGAGCGCCTCCGGACCGAGCTCGGCCTTCAGATATTTCTGCTTACCCTGACCGATGCCGTGCTCGCCGGTGCAGGTGCCATCCATGGCTTGCGCCCGTTCGACCAGCCGATGCATGAACTCCTCGCCGCGCGCCATCTCGTCCTTGTTGTTGACGTCGCAGACGAGCGAGCAGTGGAAATTGCCGTCGCCGACATGGCCGACGATCGGCGACAGCAGATTGAGCCGCTTCAGATCGTCCTCAGTCTCGGTGACGCAGTCGGCGAGCCGCGAGATCGGCACGCAGACGTCGGTTGCGACGACGCCGATGCTGTCGCCGGGACGAATCGCCTTCACCGACCAATAGGCATCGTGCCGGGCCTGCCACAGCTTGGTGCGGTCCTCCGGCTTGGTGGTCCAGGTGAACTCGCCGCCGCCACACTCGGCGGCAATGTCGCGGAAATTCTTCGACTGCTCGGCGACCTCGACCTCGCTGCCGTGGAATTCCAGCAGCAGCAGCGGCGTCTCCGGCAGCGACAGCTTTGAATAATTGTTGCAGGCCTTGACCTGCGCGGCATTGAGCAGCTCGATCCGCGCAACCGGAATGCCGGTCTGGATCGCGAGGATGGTGGCCTGGCAAGCGCCGCGCACGGTCTCGAACGAACAGGCGGCGGCCGCGATCGTGTCGGGGATGCCGCGGAGGCGGATGGTCAGTTCGGAGATGATGCCGAGCGTGCCTTCGGCGCCGATGAACAGATGCGTCAGGTCGTAACCGGCCGACGACTTCTTGGCCCGCGTGCCGGTCGTGATGATCTCGCCGTCGCCGCGCACCACCTTCAGCGCCAGCACGTTCTCGCGCATGGTGCCGTAGCGCACCGCGTTGGTGCCCGAGGCGCGGGTCGAGGTCATGCCGCCGAGCGAGGCATCGGCGCCGGGATCGATCGGGAAGAACAGCCCCTGGTCGCGCAGATGCTCATTCAGTGCCTTGCGGGTCACACCGGGCTGGATCACGCAGTCGAGGTCCTCGGCGTGCACCTCAAGCACCTTGTTCATGTCGCGCAGGTCGATGCAGACGCCGCCCGCCGGCGCGTTGACCTGGCCCTCCAGCGAGGTTCCGGTGCCGAAGGCAATGACGGGCACGCGATTTGCGGCGCAGATCCGCACCACGTCCTGGATGTCAGCGGTTTCCTGCGCCATCACCACCGCATCCGGCGGCTGGGTCGGCAGCCAGGTGGTGGTATGGGCGTGCTGCTCGCGCACGGCCTGCGACGTCACGAGCCGGTTGCCGAACCGCGCCGCCAGCGCGTCGATCGCGCGCTTCAGGGCCTGCGGCTCAGGTCGCGTCACATTGCTCGAAATCGTTGTCGCCACGTCGAATTTCCTCCCGGCTTTAGCCGACCGTGGCAAAGCTTGTATAAGGGGTCAAGAGAGCCTGGCTTGAAAAAGTGGACGCCGGAGTCACAGAAAAGTTCATGCTCGAACGCCAACGAACCGGGGACGGATGATGACTGCAGTGACTGCCACGAGCGAGATGCCACTACCGGCCGCCCCGTTCAAATCTTCCGTGATGCAGATCGAGCCGCAATGGATCGACTATAACGGCCACCTCAACATGGCCTACTACAATGTGATGTTCGACCGGGCCATCGACGAGATGTGGCTGCAGCTCGGCATCGGGCCGGCCTACATGAAGGAGCGGCAGTGCTCGACCTTCACTGCCGAGTGCCACGTCCGTTATCTGAGAGAGATTCATCTCGGCGATCCCGTACAGGTCTCGGTTTTCCTGCTCGGCGCCGACGAGAAGCGGCTGCACACATTCGAGGAGCTGCGCCACGCCACCGAGGGCTGGCTTTCCGCGACCTCGGAGAACCTCACGCTGCACATCGACATGGAGGCGCGCAAGGTGGCGCCGTTTCCGCCTGACATTCGCGCCCGCACTCAGAAGATCGTGGATAGCTATGCGGGCGTGCCGCGGCCCGAGGGCATCGGCCGCAACGTGGCGATGCCCTCGAAGAAATAACCAGCCCTTCGCTAGACCCAGCCCTTCGCTAGACCCGGCCTTTCGCTAGACCCTTGTGCGACCGCGCGCCAATCCGACCACCGCCGACACCAGGAACAGGATGATGGCGATGAAGAAGATCGCCTTGGCGATTTCGATCGAGGCGCCGGCGATGCCGCCGAAGCCCAGAATGCCCGCGATCAGGGCGATGACCAGGAATGTGACGACCCAGCTCAACATGATCAAACCTCCGCTCTAAATCCTTGCTCGTTTCCTGGCGCAGGCGTTTGCCCGGCGCCGCATTTGTTGAAACAATCCTGCGCGGAAACGCTGGTTCCTGACCGCGAAACCGGGAAATTTTCGCCGATTTCAGGAACCAGGCGGGTTGTGCACTGCTGCCAAAACCGTTCCAGTCGGCCGCGATAAAACCTGTCAAAACGGCCGGTCAGGCCCTATATGGCCTTCAATCCCTGTTAAGAAGGCTCCCCTTCACCGTCCCACGGTGCCATCGTGGGGCCGAGACGATTCGCCAATGACCGAGCCGAGCAAACTGCCCCATCACGGCGTTCCCGAGCACCAGCCGGTGGCTGGCGGCATCGCCGCGCGTGCGCGGGCGGCGGCGGGCGCTCCGCAATATCTCAACGGCCTCAACCCGGAGCAGCGCGAGGCGGTCGAGACGCTCGACGGGCCCGTGCTGGTGCTGGCCGGCGCCGGCACCGGCAAGACGCGCGTGCTGACCACGCGCATCGCGCATATCCTGAGCCAGGGCCGCGCGCGGCCGCAGGAAATCCTGTCGGTGACCTTCACCAACAAGGCGGCGCGCGAGATGAAGCTGCGGCTCGGCCAGATGCTGGGCCAGGCGGTCGAGGGCATGCCGTGGCTCGGCACCTTCCACTCGATCGGCGGCCGCATCCTGCGCATCCATGCCGAGTTGGTGCAGCTCAAATCCAACTTCACGGTGCTCGACGTCGACGACCAGGTACGGCTGCTGAAGCAGTTGCTGCAGGCCGAGAACATCGACGACAAGCGCTGGCCGGCACGGATGCTGGCCGGCCTGATTGACAGCTGGAAGAACCGCGGGCTGTCGCCGTCGCAGGTGCCGGCGGGCGAGGCCGCCTCGTTCGGCAACGGCAAGGGCGGCAAGATCTACGCGACCTATCAGGAGCGGCTGAAGATCCTCAACGCCGCCGACTTCGGCGACCTGCTGCTCGAGAACATCAGGCTGTTCCGCGAAAATCCCGACGTACTCCGGCAGTACCAGAACCGCTTCAAGTTCATCCTGGTCGACGAATATCAGGACACCAACGTGGCGCAGTATCTGTGGCTGCGCCTGCTGTCGCAGGCGCCGTCGCGGCCGGGGCGATCGCTCGCCGATGTCATTCCGGGCGACATCACCTCTCCCGTCATTCCGGGGCGCATCGAAGATGCGAAGTCTGGTGCGCAATTGCGCACCGGAGAATCTCGAGGAGAAGAGGACTCATCTCGAGATTCCGGGTCTGCGCTTTCAGCGCATCCCGGAATGACGGAGAATGCGGCACCACTGAAAAACATCTGCTGCGTCGGCGACGACGACCAGTCGATCTATGGCTGGCGCGGCGCCGAGGTCGACAACATCCTGCGCTTCGACCACGATTTCCCCGGCGCCAAGGTGATCCGCCTCGAACGCAACTACCGCTCCACCGGCCACATCCTGGCCGCGGCCTCGCATCTGATCGCACACAATGAGGGCCGGCTCGGCAAGACGCTGCGCACCGAGGACGTCGACGGCGAGAAGGTCACCGTCACCGGCTCCTGGGATTCGGAGGAGGAAGCGCGCGCGATCGGCGAGGAGCTCGAGGCGCTGCAGCGCGCGGGCGAAAACCTCAACAACGTCGCCATCCTGGTCCGCGCCTCGTTCCAGATGCGCGAGTTCGAAGACCGCTTCGTCACGCTCGGCCTGCCCTACCGCGTGATCGGCGGCCCCAGATTCTACGAGCGCGCCGAAATCCGCGATGCGCTGGCGTACTTGCGCACCATCAATTCGCCGGCCGACGATCTCGCCTTCGAGCGCATCGTCAACGTCCCGAAGCGGGGGCTCGGCGATGCCACCGTGCAGCTGCTGCACGACCATGCCCGCAAGCGCCGCATTCCGCTGTTCGAGGCGGCGCGTGCCGTGGTCGAGACCGACGAGCTGAAGCCGAAGGCGCGCGGCTCGTTGCGCGATCTCGTGATGCAGTTCGACCGCTGGCGCGCCCAGCGCGAGGTCACCTCGCATACCGAGCTCGCCGAGATCGTGCTCGACGAGAGCGGCTATACCGAGATGTGGCAGAAGGACCGCTCGGCGGACGCCGCGGGCCGGCTCGACAACCTCAAGGAGCTGGTGCGTTCGATGGAGGAATTCGAGAACCTGCAAGGGTTTCTCGAACATATCTCGCTGGTGATGGACCGCGACGGCGAGGCCGGCGACGAAGCCGTGTCGCTGATGACGCTGCATTCGGCCAAGGGCCTCGAATTCGATAACGTGTTCCTGCCGGGCTGGGAGGAAGGCCTGTTCCCGAGTCAGCGCACGCTGGACGAACAGGGCCGCGCCGGGCTCGAGGAGGAGCGCCGCCTCGCCCATGTCGGGCTGACCCGCGCCCGCCGCCGCGCAAAAATCTATTTCGCGACCAACCGCCGCATCCATGGCACCTGGTCGACCACGATCCCCTCGCGCTTCCTCGACGAGCTGCCGGCGCACAATGTCGAGATCACCGAATCCAAGGGCGGATCGGGCTGGGGCGGCAGCGGCGGCTATGGCGCCTCGCGCTTCGACAACCTCGAATCATTCGGCTCGAGCTATTCGACCCCGGGCTGGCAGCGCGCCCAGGCCAACCGCAATCGCGGCGGCGGGGGACGCAGCGGCGGCGGCTTCGAGGAGCGGCAGTCGTCCTTTTCCTCCGATAGCTTCAGCCGCACCAAGCGCGGCCCTGTCGTGATCGAGGGCGAGCTGGTGGCGAAGTCCACGGGCACGACGTCGGAATTCTCGCTTGAGGACCGGGTGTTTCACCAGAAATTCGGCTACGGCCATGTGGTGAAGATCGACGGCAACAAGCTGACCATCGCCTTCGAAAAGGCCGGCGAGAAGAAGGTGGTCGACAGCTTTGTGGAACGGGCGTGACCGAGCTGCCTTGCTTGGCGGCCTTCCTTGGCGGCCTTCCTTGGCGGCCTTCTCTGTTCGTAGCCCTTGACCATCGCTGATTTCACGGGTTGAGATGGCCTCATGGTCCGGGGTGGGTTTTTCCTTTTTGTCATCGCGCTCACTGCGCCGTCGCTGGCGGTCGCGGAGACGATCAGCTTTGGCGATTCCGCAGCGCAGCTCGCCAAGGCCTGCGGCGCCGACATCACCGCCAATTGCCGCGGCGTGAATCTCGACTCCAACCGCCTCAAGGAGTGCCTGTCGCGCAACCGCGACGTGATCTCGCCGCAGTGCAAGGAGAGCTACTTCTCCACCCTCGATGCGATCCAGAAGCGGATCGCGGCGCGCGTGACCGTTGCCAACGTATGCACCCGCGAGATCGTCAAGGTCTGCGGCGGCTCGACCAAGGAGACCAGCAAATCGGTGCCCTGCCTCGTCGGCGCCAAGGGCCTCAGCCGCAATTGCGCCCAGGCGATCAACGACGCGGGGTATCAATGATGCGCCTGACGACGCGAGGCTTGCGCGATCTTGATCTCTTGGGCGTGCTCGGCACGCTGGTCTTGCTGGCAATGCCGCTTGCGCCGGCTCTGGCGCAAACCGCCATCACGCGCGACGACGTCATCGCCAAGCTCAATCATTACGAGACGGACGCAACGATCGACGTCCCCGCATTGCGCCAGCAAGTGCTGGAACGATCGCGGTCGCGATCGAAGAACGAGCCGCCGCCGCAAAAGCGGCCGCCGATCGCCCCGGACCTGACCAACCTGCCGACATTCAATGCCGACATCCAGTTTGATGTCGACACGCCGATCGTGCTGCCCGACTCCTACCAGTCCGTCGGGCGCATTGCCGATGCGCTGACGCACTCTTCGCTGTTGCCCTACACCTTCCTGATCGTCGGTCACATCGAATCGACCGGACGGCGCGAGAACAACGTGCTGCTCAGCCAGCGGCGCGCCGACGCGATCCGCGACATCCTGGTCAACACCTTCAAGATCACGGCGAAACGCCTGCAATCGGTCGGGCTCGGCGAAGAGCAATTGCTCGACCCCGCCCGCCCCAACGCGCCGGTCAACAACCAGGTGCAGATCATGCTGGTCGCCAAGGTCGCCGATATCGCGCCGCCCGCGCACCCCGCCCCGGCGGCGGCCGCCAAGAAGCCGGCGAAACCGGCGAAGCGGCATTAAGGGATCACGAGCCTGCTCACTTAACGCTGCTCGACCCGGGCCAGACTGTCCGGCCCTTGGTTCTCGGAACTCGTCCCATGTTGACCAACAGCCGCGACATTATCCGACGCCTGGAGCGTGAGGGATGGAGCCTTGTACGGGTTGCCGGCTCCCATCACGTATTCAAGAACCCCGCCTCGGGGGAAACGCTGGTCGTTCCGCACCCAAAGAAGGACTTGGGAAAGGGCTTGGTGCGTGCCATTTATAAGGGAGCGGGTTGGAAACCCGATTGAGGCACACTTGACCCACTACGTCGCCATCATTGAGGATGCCGGACCGGATTACGCCGTGGGCGTCTGGTTTCCGGATCTGCCCGGCTGCACGTCGGCTGGGGATGATATCGACGAGGCGCTGCGCAATGCTCCCGAGGCGCTGGAGCTTTACGCCGAAGGCCTGAGGCACGACGGACATCAATTGCCTCGTCCCAGGACATTGACCGAACTGAAGGCCGACCCGGAGGTCGCCGACGACCTGAAGTCCTACATGGTCGCATTGGTTGAACTGCCCGTCAGAGCGCACGCCGCGGAATAAATTTCTGCCCCGGCGGGTGATTGCAGAACGGAACATGCGTCCCTATCTGGGCTGAACCCGCATCACGCCCCCGCCCGGGCTGCAATCCGCGCGCGCCCTTCCCTCACGCATCCGATCCTCCATGTCGCCGATCATTTCCGTATCCAATCTGTCAAAGACCTATGGCTCCGGCTTCAAGGCGCTGAAGGGCATCAATCTCGATATCGTCAAAGGCGAGATCTTCGCGCTGCTCGGGCCGAACGGTGCCGGCAAGACCACGCTGATCAGTATCATCTGCGGCATTGCCAATCCGAGCGAGGGCCGCATTTCGATCGGCGGACACGACATCATCGCCGATTATCGCGCGGCGCGGTCGATGATCGGGCTGGTTCCGCAGGAACTGCACACCGACGCCTTCGAGTCGGTCTGGGCGACGGTCAGCTTCAGCCGCGGCCTGTTCGGCAAGCCGAAGAACCCCGACCATATCGAGAAGGTGCTCAAAGACCTGTCGCTGTGGGACAAGAAGGACAGCAAGATCATCGAGCTGTCCGGCGGCATGAAGCGCCGTGTGATGATCGCCAAGGCGCTGTCGCACGAGCCGCAGATCCTGTTCCTCGACGAGCCCACCGCCGGCGTCGACGTCGAATTGCGCAAGGGCATGTGGGAAGTGGTCCGCACGCTGCAGGCAGCCGGCGTCACCATCATCCTGACCACGCATTACATCGAAGAAGCCGAGGAGATGGCCGACCGCATCGGCGTCATCAACAAGGGTGAGATCATCCTGATCGAGGACAAGGCGACCTTGATGCAGAAGCTCGGCAAGAAGGAGCTGACGCTGCAATTGCAGAACAAGCTCGATGCCATTCCGGCTGCGCTCGCCGCCTACAATCTCGAACTCTCCGACGACGGCCACGCGGTGACCTACGACTACGACACCAAGGGCGATCGCACTGGCATCACCAGCCTGCTCAACGATCTGCGCAATGCCGGCGTCCGGATCTCCGACCTCGATACCAAGCAGAGCTCCCTCGAAGACATCTTCGTCAGCCTCGTGAGGGCGCCATGAACTACCGCGCAATCCGGGCGATCTATCTGTTCGAAATGGCGCGCACCTGGCGCACGCTGCTGCAGAGCATCGTCTCGCCCGTGGTCTCGACCTCGCTGTATTTCGTGGTGTTCGGCGCCGCGATCGGCTCGCGCATCACCGAGGTCGAGGGCGTCAGCTACGGCACCTTCATCGTGCCGGGCCTCGTGATGCTGTCGGTGCTGACCCAGAGCATCTCGAACGCCTCGTTCGGCATCTACTTCCCGAAATTCGTCGGCACGATCTACGAGATCCTGTCGGCGCCGATTTCCTATTTCGAGATCGTGATCGGTTATGTCGGCGCCGCCGCCACCAAGTCGATCGTCCTCGGCCTGATCATCCTGGCCACCGCCGGACTTTTCGTACCTTTGCATATCCAGCATCCGGTGTGGATGCTGACCTTCCTGGTGCTGACCGCGGTCACCTTCAGCCTGTTCGGCTTCATCATCGGCATCTGGGCCGATGGCTTCGAGAAGCTGCAGATGATCCCGATGCTGGTGGTGACGCCGCTGACCTTCCTCGGCGGCAGCTTCTATTCCGTGAACATGCTGCCGTCGGGCTGGCGCACCATCACGCTGCTCAATCCCGTGGTCTATCTGATCTCCGGCTTCCGCTGGAGCTTCTACGAGATCGCCGATGTCAGCGTCGGACTGAGCCTCGGCATGACCGCGGGCTTCCTGATCGCTTGCATGGTGATCGTGGCCTGGATCTTCAGGACCGGCTACCGGCTGAAGAACTGACTTGCGCAGCTGTAGCCCGGATGGAGCGAAGCGCAATCCGGGACCTTTATCGCCAAGCCTGCAGAACCCGGATTTCGCTTCGCTTCATCCGGGCTACGCACCTCCCAATCAATAGCAATGGAAATGGCCGTGGCGGTAATAGCCGCGGCAGCGGTGGCCACGGCGGTAGCCGCGATCCGGGATACCGAACACGCCCTTGACTGCGCCCATGGCGCCACCGACGCCGGCGCCGACGGCCCCACCGACCACGCCGCCTATCGGACCGGCGGCCCGGTTACCCTCATAGGCGCCTTCGTGAGCCCCGCGGATGATGCCCTGGGCATGGCCGGCATGGGGGACGGTCGTCAGCGCCAAAGCGAGGGCGGCGGCCGCAAGCAGGAGCCGCGCGGAGAGGCCGGCTGGGACGACGGCCGCGGTCTTAACCTTGGTGTTGTTCATCTGGGTTCCTTGAAGCGTGACGCGAATGCGCCGTCTTGGCGGGATTGTGAAACGCCCATGCGGGCAAATGGTTGCATGGGGGTGACCAACTGGGGCCGTTGTCGCGGCCTGCTCGCGAAAATGTCAGTCCGCCGTGACAGGCCGGCCCGGCTTCGGCCTTGTTTGCGCCGCGTGCGGGATTAACGATGCACCAGGTCCGCCACTGGAACCAAATTTCGATTCCGGGCATATTGTTTGCCGGGGACGGAGAGCCACGGCTTTGTAATCAGGCCTGGAGGCCAAAGGTAAAATGCGTTCGTTCCTTATTGCATTCACTTCCGTAATGCTGTTCACGGCCGGCGCCGCGCAGGCCAAGGTCGATATCACCATCGACAAGGACAACCAGCAGATGACCGTCGCGGTCGACGGCGTCGCGCGCTATCACTGGCCGGTCTCGAGCGGCATCCCCTCGCGCGAAACGCCGAACGGCACCTTCCGCGCCTTCCGCATGGAAGAGGATCACTACTCCAAGGAATTCGACGACGCGCCGATGCCGCATTCGATCTTCTTCACCAAGATCGGGCACGCGATCCACGGCACCGACTCGGTCAACCGCCTCGGCACGCCGGCCTCGCATGGCTGCGTGCGACTGTCGCGCGACAACGCATCGACGCTCTACGCCCTGGTCCAGAAGGAAGGCGTGCTCAACACCACGGTGACGCTGACCGGTTCGTCCCAGGTCGCGCTGGCGCGCAATCCGCGCGGGCGCAACGGTACCGCCGTCGCCCGCCGCGCGCCGCAGCAGGACGAGCAGTATGGCACCGCCGCCGCCGGCGACCCTGTCGTCCTGACACCGCAGCCGCGCGAATATCCGGCGCAGGCCCGCGCCGATGATGGCTACATCTATCCGGCCGACGGCAGCTCGACTGCGCAGCGCTACCCGGCGCCGCCGTCAAGCCGTCGCGTCTACGACGCGCAGGCCTATGGCCAGCAGCAATATTACGGCAATCAGGGCTACGCGGCGGCGCCGCAAGGCACCTATCAGCCGCGGCCGTACTACCAGCAGCAGCGCAGCTTCTACGGCAACAACTACCAAGACTGAGACGCAGTCTCTCTTGATCCACTGACGGCGCCGCAGGCAGCGCGCCGTCAGTTCACGCTCCCCTCACCCGCTTGTGACCGTCGCAAAAGGCCTGCGCCGTCGCCCATCGTCGCGCCGTCATCTGATTGTAAAATTAGCCCGATATTCGGCGCTAAGAGCGCCCGGCCCCCGGAGGCCGATTCACGCGGAATGCCCATGAAACCAGGGCGAGAAGCGCGGGTCGCGTAGGCAATATCAGAGGTCGACATGAAACGGGGCATCATTGTCCTTTGCCTGTGCATCGTGGCGATGGCCGGCTATTTCACGACGGACAGATGGGCCATCCGCCACACCACGCTGACGTTCCACGACGTTCTGCGCGACGATCGCGACGTCACGGTCGAAGTCGCGGTGCGGCGCGACCGCCAAATGCAGGCGATGGCCGAGATGATCGAGCTGCCGGTCGCGATCCTGAGCCACGGCAACACCGTCAGGAACACCGAGTACTCGTTCCTCACCAACGTGTTCGCGTCACGCGGCTATCTCGTGGTCAGCATCCAGCACGATCTCGACAGCGATGCGCCGATGGTGACCAAGGTCGGCGAGGAATATGTCGGCCGCCGCATGCAATATAATCGCGGCGTCTTCAACATCATGTATGCGATCGACGAGCTGAAGAAACTCTATCCGAACGCAAACTATCGCGCGCTGACCTTGATCGGCCACTCCAATGGCGGCGACATCTCAATGTTCTTCGCCAGGCAGCATCCTGACCTGGTCAAGAAGGTCGTGACGCTGGATAATCTGCGCGTCCCCTTCATCACCGACAGCAAGATCAAGATCCTGTCGTTCCGCTCCAGGGATCCGGTGTTCAAGGCCGATCCGGGCGTCGTACCTGACGACGAGACCTGCGCGAAGCTCGGCATCAAGGTGGTCAGAACCGAATTCCAGCACAACGACCTCAGCGACCGCGGCCCTGACAGCGCGAAATCGTCGATCCAGGCGGGCGTGGAGCAATTCCTCGACGAGGACGGCGGCGAGAGCGCGCCGACGATGCCACTGCTCGCCGCTTCGACACCCGCCTCCGCGACGACAGCACCGGAGAAGAAATAGCCATCGCGGTGACGTCGACCGGCGCTCTCCGATGCTGCCTGGCAGTGCTTACGCACGCGCGCTGCGGTGGGCCCTGGCAACGAGCCAGATCGCCGAAAGCAGGAAATAGAACGCGCCGAATCCCGCATAGGGAGCGACGTCCAGAACCGTCGGCGCGACGGTGCCGATCGATCGGCTGATCATGTAGCCGCCGGCCAGTACCGATTGCGCACCACTGAGGATCATCGCCCATTGCGCGCCAACATGACGCCAGCGCCTGACGCCGGTGGACAATTGCAGCATACCCGCAAGGATCGCCCAAACCCCGAACACCGCCAGAACCGCATAGGTGTCGCGGCCGATCGCCAACATCACGGCGAGCGTTGTGATGGCACTGACCACGACATTCAATGCCTGGGACGGGTTGGCCTTCAGCCCGCCGTTGACCCGCGCGTCAGCCAGATTGGCGATGGCGTCCCATGCCGGATAGATCACCAACAGGAACGCGGCAGGGCCCGCTTGCCCGCTGAAAAGAACGGCGGCGGCGACCCAGGTGATCGAGAAGAGAGCGCGCCCGAAATAGTAGGATTGCAGCCAGCTGGATTGGACCGAAAGTCGGCTTTGCATTGATTGACTCCCATGTTTATCTACCTACTAGTAGGTATGTAAACGTCCAGGGTCAATCGGGCACAGGGACACCTTCTTGTGTCGAACAGGTGCGCCTCCCCGCCTTGACAACTTACCTATCGGAAGGTAGGCGCCGGCATGAACCCAATGATTTCGACTTCAGAGCGGATTCTCGACGTCGCGCAGTCTCTCATCGTGGCCGGCGGCTATAACGGGTTCAGCTATGCCGACATCTCGGATGCGATCGGCATCAGGAAGGCGAGCATCCACCATCACTTCCCGACCAAGGCCGAGCTGGTTTCGGCGCTGGTCGATCGCTACCGGCAACAGACCGAGCTGGGGCTGAAGTCCCTGCTGGAGCAGTCCGCCAGTCCGGCCGACCAACTGCAGTCCTATGCGAGCTTCTGGCAGGCGTGCATTCGAGATGCCACGCTGCCGTTCTGCGTCTGCGCGATGCTTGCCGGCGAGATGCCGATGTTGCCGGACGAGGTCGCATCGCGCGTCCGCGCCCATTTCCATCATCTTGCGCGATGGCTTACGTCGGTGCTGCGAGCAGGCGCAGAGCAGCGCCTGTTCCGGCTGGACAAGCGGCCGGAACAGGAAGCTCAAATGCTGATGGCATCGGTTCATGGCGCGATGCTCTCCGCGAGGGCGTTCGACGATCCCGAACTGTTCGCCGCGATCGTCAGCTCAGAGATCGCGAAGCTGCTGGATCGCTAGAGCCTACTGCTCGCCGTCGCGCAGGCGCCGGTACACCGCGCCCAGCACGTTCGAATAATCGTCGGTCCAGACCCGCTGCTTCTCGTTGGCGTCGGTCTCGGTCCAGACGTCTGATGATGCGAGCTTGCCGACGTCCTCCTCCTCGCGCGCGGAGACCACGACCGAGGTCGAGAAAATGTATTCGTTGTCGCGCCCGGAATCCTCGCTGTAGACCCAGCTTTTCATGTCGTTGGCATCGGCGATGCCGACCACGACGCTGGCAAGTTCAAGATGCCGGTTGGAGACATGCATCACGACCGCGCCCTGCGGTGCCAACTTCTCCTTGTAGATCGCCATCGCCTCTTCGGTCGCGAGATGGATCGGGATCGCGTCCGACGAATAGGCGTCGACGATGATGAGATCGTAGACGCCGTCCGGCTCCTTGGCGAAGGTCAGCCGCGCGTCGCCGATGACTGGCTTCAGGTTCGGCTCGCAGCTCTGGATGTAGGTGAAGTATTTCGGGTCGCGCGCGGTATCGACCATCGACTGGTCGATCTCGAAGAATCGCCAGTCCTCGCCGGGGGCCGAGGCGCAGGTCAGCGTTCCCGAGCCGAGGCCGATGACAGCCACTTTCAGCGGCGCGCCCTTGCGCTCGCGCATTGCGGTGATGGCCTGCCCGATGCCGCCGTCCTTGTAATAGTAGCTGATCGGTTCGGGCTTTCCGGTGACCGGCGTGCCGTCATCGTTCTTGAACTTCTCGGCGCCATGGATCGTGGTGCCGTGCATCAGCACGTGATACTGCCCGTTCGGCGTCACCACGATCTTGTGCACGCCGAAGAAGCTGCGCACGGTTTCGACGCGGCCGTCGTCGGATGGATAGGCGCGCAGCACCACCAGCGCGACGACGACGGTGGCGAAGATCTTCCAGCGAGTGGCGTTCAGCGCGAGCGCGAGCAGCGCCGAGAGCACGCCGACCGCGCCGATCACCCACACCCGGTGGTCGTCGAACCAGTTGAAGATGTCGCCGGCCGAATAGCTCGGCGCGATCAGCGCCACTGCCAGCACCGCAAGGAACGGCCAGTACCAGGCGCTCCAGCGCGGCAGCCGCTCCGCGCCGCCGGGCGGACGGCACAGCGCCGCGAGCGCCAGCAGGATCGGATATTCGGCGATCCATGAGAAGGTGAACGGCGCGATCAGCCCGGCGAACAGGCCGCCGACCATGCCGCCGAACGACAGTGCGACATAGAAGCCGGTAAGATATTTCGCCGCCGGGCGGGTGCGCGCGAGCTCGCCATGACAGGCCATCGCGATGATGAAGAAGCAGAGCTGATGGCCGCCGAGCGTGAGCAGCAAGTTCTGCTCGCCGCCGACCGCGAGCAGGATCACGACGCCGGCGATCGCCAGCGGCTGCGCCAGCAGCATCCATTTGTGCGGCAGCAGCGGCCGCGACTGGAACACCAGCACCCACGTCAGGAGATACAGCGACAACGGCAGCACCCAAAGCAAGGGAGCAGCCGCGACGTCGGTCGAGATATGCGCCGTCACTGCGATCAGCAGGCCGGACGGCACGGCAGCCAGGAAGATCCAGCGCGCCCGCCGCGACCAGGACGGCGCCAACGCGTTGGCATCATCGACTTGCGCGTCGCGTGCGGCCGCATAGGCCGGCGACCGCAAGAGCAGCACGCCGCAGCTTGCGATCAGAACGATCAGCAGGCCATAACCGCCGGTCCAGATCAGGTTCTGGGTGCGCAACGTGAACATCGGCTCGAGCAGCACCGGATAGGACAGCAGCGCCAGGAAGCTGCCGATATTCGACGACGCATAGAGAAAATACGGGTCGGGGCCGTTGGGGTGGCCGGTGCGCACGAACCAGGCCTGCAGCAGCGGATTGTTGGCGGCGAGCGCGAAGAACGGCAGGCCGATCGAGACCGCGAACAGGCCGAGCAGCCAGACCGCATAGCCCGAGGTCGGCGGCTCGCCCCAGCCGCTTTTGATCGAGAGCGGCAATGTCAGCAGCGCGACGACGAGCAGCACGAGATGCACCACGATCGGCACCACACGGCTGTTCAGCTTCATCAAGAGATGCGCGTAAGCGTAGCCGCCCAGCAGCAGCGACTGGAAAAACACCATCGCCACCGACCACACCGCCGGCGAGCCGCCGAGCCGCGGCAGCACCATCTTGGTGAACAACGGCTGCACCGAGAACAGCAACAGCGCGCTGACGAAGATCGCGGCGGTGTAGACAACCAGCACCAGCCGGTTTCGCGAGGCGGACGGCTCAGACGACATGAATACTCCCGGTCACGATCCGGCAGATCAACACCGGGCACATGCATTGCATTGAATCATAGGGCCACGCAGCGGGCAACACGGCCACCGATGCCAATCGCTTGAGCGGTTCAGCCTGTCACGACATCATCACTTGAACTTGCCGCGCCGGTGAGCGGCGCGGCCGCGTCCATCTGCGGCCGGAACGGCGTTCGTCCCATCCAGGGCTGCATTTCCAGATGTTGCAGCCAATCCTTGACCGACGGGATCCAGCCGAGATCGTCCTTGACGTGCTGCTCGCCAACCGTCCGCACCGGCACCTGCTTGCCGGCGCTGTTGGTCAGCGTCGCGCCGAAGATCCTCTCGCAGAGGAAGATGCCTTCGCTGTGATGACGCAGCGCGCGGTGCCGCACGTCGGCGAGATGCGCCTTGCTCTCGTCGAACCAGTCGTGGATCGGCAGGTAATCCTCGGCAACACCGCCGAACAGGCGCGCGGAACGCACGGCATGATGATAGGGATGCGCCATCGCAGGCTACCTCGTGATCTCTGCGTTGCGGGTCACCGGATCGGCGGCGGGATCGTCGGTCACGGTGCCGGCGTCGAGATCGACCGTGAACGCGCCGTACAGGACATGCTCGCCGGTGCCATAGCCGCTGCCGAGCAGCATGGTCGCAAACTCCGTGCACAGCCAGTCGTGAACAAAGGAGTCGACCTGGTCGTGCTCGCTCCTCTCGTCGTACCGGCGCGTCACCCCGCGCGCGACCAGCCGGTCGAGCAGTTTGCGCGCGACGAGTTGATCGACCAGTGCAGCGGTGTCGAAGCGCGTGCCGTCGTGAAGCGTGGCACTCTCGAGCCAGGTGAATCCCTCGTCATTGCCCCCGTCATAGCGACAGTAGAGTTGCCGCACGCCGAGATCGGTGAGCACCGGAACGACCGCAGCGAGCAAACGCTGCCGGACAAAGACGGCCTGGGCGGCGCGTGCGGCATGCCAGGCTGCCGTCGCCTGCGGATTTGGCGCAGCCGGAGACTTACGGCCGCGCAGGCGATCCCACAGGCTTGGTCGCGAGACCGGCACCGTGTCCGGCTCCGGCGGTTCGGGCGGGACGTCCAGAGAAAAATGCACGGGGTCGTGTTGCCCGCCATATTCCGGCGCCGGCAGATAGACGAACTGGTCGGCACGCGGCGGCGGCAGATCGGAATCGTCGTCGGGCCACTCGATTTGAGTTTGATCAAAAACAAACGGCATTTGCACTCCACGGTTTGGCAAGACTGAACGAACGTGGCGCCCTGCCTGCCCCGCCGGGGGCTCACGGCCCCACCATCGCGGTCGAATTATCGTATCCGGATCGGTACGGTTTTGTGACCCGCCGGATGCGAGCCATCGCGGATGGTGGCCGGATGAGATCATCCGGCCTATAGAAGCACCATGTCCAATCATGAAGTCGACGTCGTCATCATCGGTGCGGGGCACAACGGCCTCACCTGCGCGGCCTATCTCGCGATGGCCGGGCTCAAGGTCAGGGTCGTCGAACGCCGCAAGGTGGTCGGCGGCGCCGCCGTCACCGAAGAGTTCTGTCCGGGCTTCCGCAATTCGGTCGCCGCCTACACGGTAAGCCTGCTCAATCCGCAGATCATCTCCGACCTGAAACTTGCCGACCACGGCCTCAAGATCGTCGAACGCCGCGCGCAGAACTTCCTCCCCGCAACCGACGGCAGTTACCTGCTGACCGGCGAAGGCCGCACCCAGCAGTCGGTCGAAAGACTGAGCCAACGGGATGCGGCGACGATCGGCGTGTTCTCGGGGGAACTCGACGCGATCGCCGACGTGCTGCGCCAGTTCGTGCTGCGCGCGCCGCCGAACCTGGTCGAAGGCTTTGGCCTCGGCGCGGTGAGCGAGGCCTTCAACGCGCTCGGCACCGCCAACATCCTGCGGCGGCTGTCGCTCGAACAGCAGCGCAATCTGCTCGACCTGTTCACACGCTCGGCCGGCGAGATGCTCGACGAGCGTTTCGAGAACGACCTCGTCAAGGCGCTATTCGGCTTCGACGCCATCGTCGGCAATTATGCCAGCCCCTACGCGGCCGGCTCGGCCTATGTGATGCTGCACCATGCGTTCGGCGAGGTGAACGGCAAGAAGGGCGTCTGGGGCCACGCGATCGGCGGCATGGGCGCGATCACCCAGGCGATGGCGCATGCCGCGCGCAGCCATGGCGTCGAGATCGAAACCGATGCACCTGTCCGCGAGGTGATCGTCGAGAAGGATCGCGCCACCGGCGTCATCCTCGACGATGGCGAGACGGTGCGCGCCAAGTATGTCGTCTCGAACGTCAACCCGAAGCTGCTCTACACGCGCCTGGTGCCGGAAGGCGCACTGGCAAGCGAATTCCGCACGCGCATCGGGCGATGGCAGAACGGCTCCGGCACATTCAGGATGAATGTGGCACTCGGCGCCCTGCCCTCGTTCACCGCGCTGCCCGGCCCGGGCGATCACCTGACCGCCGGCATCATCATCGCGCCGAGCCTTGGCTACATGGATCGCGCCTGGCGCGATGCGCGTGAGTCCGGCTGGAGCCGCGCGCCGGTCGTCGAGGTGCTGATCCCCTCGACCCTCGACGACAGTTTGAGCCCGCCGGGTCAGCATGTCGCGAGCCTGTTCTGCCAGCACGTCGCGCCGCAACTGCCCGACGGCAAATCATGGGACGACCATCGCGAGGAGGTCGCCGACCTGATGATCGCAACCGTCGACGCGTATGCCCCCGGCTTCGCGGGCAGTGTGATCGGCCGCCAGATCCTGTCGCCGCTCGACCTCGAGCGCCAGTTCGGCCTGCTCGGCGGCGACATCTTCCACGGCGCGCTGACGCTGAACCAGCTGTTCTCGGCGCGTCCCATGCTCGGCCATGCCGATTACCGCGGGCCGCTGCGCGGTCTCTACCATTGCGGTTCCGGCGCCCATCCCGGCGGCGGGGTCACCGGCGCCCCCGGCCACAACGCCGCACGGGCCGTCCTCGCCGACCATCGCGCGCTGTTCGCATAGAGCGAACAGCGCATCGGGCGCGCCGATGGCGTGGCAAGCTGTGGACAGATCTGTTGAGAAGCTGTGGGTCGATCGGGTTCAGACTTGGTGTCCCTTGGCGGGACAATCGGTGAGCATCCCGGTGGACTGCCTGTGGAACTGAGGCGGACAACCCCGAGGACGACGCGCTGGATGTCGTGTGGACAGGCTGCGTACGGCGCTGTGGACAACCTGCCAAAAAGAAAACACCGGGCCTCGTTGCCCGGTGCTTGCTCGAGAACGCCGTCTGCGAAATTACTTGAGCGAGCTGGCGACCGTGTTGAACGTCCCGCTCAAGTTCGTGCCGACGCCATTCACCGCAGCGATGATGGCGATGGCGATGCCGGTCGCAATCAGTCCGTATTCGATGGCGGTCGCGCCGGATTCATTCTTCAAAAATCTAACGAAAAGAGTCTTCATTGCAGCCCTGCCCTGGGTTGTGATGCCTTGGAACGAAGGGAGTTCCCGAGTTCCTCCACCGTACTAATACGGCGGTATCTAAGGTTGTCTGAATCGGGAACCTATCAATTCTCGCGATATTCGATTGAATCCGGGTTGAAATTTTAACAAAAACCGCGCTACCGGCCTCCGATGACCCCATCCACACACCGCGCCAGCATCACCCTGCCAGACGAATCGACCGCAAAGCGTGTGGTCGACGCGCTCTCCGAGATGTATTTCGAGGATCAGGCGGCTTTTGCGGCCTTCGAGCGGCCGGATGGCCGCTGGGATGTCACCGTCCATTTTGCCGAGCCGCCGGACCAAACCTTGCTGCGCGAGCTGGTCGGACAGGCTGTGCGGCCCGATGTCGCATCAACTTTGGTATTTGACACCATCGAGGCGAAGGACTGGGTCAAGGCCAGCCTGGAAGATCTGATCCCGGTCGCGGCCGGCCGGTTTATCGTCCATGGCCAGCATGACCGGCACAGGATACCGCCGAACAAGCTCGGGATCGAGATCGAGGCGGCGCTCGCCTTCGGCACCGGCCATCACGGCACCACGCGCGGCTGCCTGCTGCTGCTCGACCACGTGCTGAAGGCCTATCAGCCCCGCCGGGTGCTCGATCTCGGCACCGGGACCGGTGTGCTGGGGATCGCCGCCGCCAAGGCACAGCATCGCAAGGTGCTGGCGAGCGACATCGACCCACCGTCGGTCAAGGTCGCCGCCGAGAATGCCCGGCTGAACGGGGCAGGACATCTGGTCGAAGTGATCCGTGCCACCGGCTTTGCGTCGCCGCGGTTTGCCGAGGACGGGCCGTTCGATCTGGTGCTCGCCAACATCCTCGCCAATCCGCTGCGCCAGCTGGCGGGGCCGATGGCCCGGCACCTCGCATCGTCGGCGCAGGTCATCCTCTCGGGCCTGCTGACCCATCAGGCGCCGGCGGTCATTGCCGCCTATCGCGCCCGCGGGCTGGTGCCGCTGCGGCATCTGAAGATCGAGGGCTGGAGCAGCTTGCTGCTGCGCTCGGTCAGGTGAAATGGCCGCGACCGGCAGACAGTGCGGTGACTGCACGCTCTGCTGCAAGGTGATGGCGATCGACGAGCTGGCGAAGCCGGCCAACGCATGGTGTGCCCATTGCAAGCCGGGGCGCGGCTGCCGGATCTATCCAAGCCGGCCGGCGGAGTGCCGCGCGTTCAGCTGCGTCTGGCTGGTCAACGAATTGCTGGAGGAGCACTGGAAGCCCTCCCGATCGAAGCTCGTCCTGACCACGTCGGACGATGGCCTCGAGGTCAGGTGCGATCCGGGCTTCCCGGATGCCTGGCGCAGGGAGCCGTTTCGCAACGAACTCCGGGAATGGGCGATATCCGGCGAGCCGCTCGACATGACGGTCGTCGTGATCGTCGGTCAGCGCATCACGCTGCTGACGCCGGAGCGCGAATTCGATCTGGGTGTCGTCGGCCCCGATGAGCGGATCGTGCGTGAACTCGAGGGCACCAGAGTCGTCAACGTGACCGTGGCGAAGGCGTCCGACCTGGAATAGACGTCAAAGGGGTAAAGACCAGAGCCTTGCAACGGCAGGCATCATCAAGCGTTGGTCCCGAATCCTGGCAAGGGAGACCATGCGCATGAATCGTACGGTTCGCGCTTTGACTATTGCGGCGATCCTCGCTGTCGTGTCTCCGGCGGTCGCCAACGAAGGGGCCGGCATTCGGCCCGTCAGCGACCGCAGCGATGCTGGCGAGCCCTATCGCGGTTACGCGATCGGGAGGCATGACAACCGGCCGCGGCTACGCAGCGGCGATCGCGAGCCTGGCTGGCCTAGCGGATCGTATCCTCTGGAGTACGAAGACCGGGACCGAGGCGTGTACCTCGGCCAGCGTCACGACGATTGAAGAATGCTAGGTGGATGGCTCAGAATCGCGGCCGTCCGTCTCGACCTTGTCCTGACCGGCTGCACGCCTGGCACGCGCCTCGACCAAACGGTCGAGCATTTGCACGATGACGCCACGTTGCTTCTGCTCGACCGGCGCGATCGGCCCGCGACGAACCGGCGGCGAAATCTTCTCAAACGTGAATGCAGGCATCGTGCATCTCCTCACCGTTGAGTTGAGACACTCCTGGACGCCCCCCGTACGCTTGATCGGCGATGGTGGACATCGTCCGGTCACTTCCACTATGCCATGATTCAAGCATAAGTTATGCCAAAAATGTGGTCATGCTTCAGCGCGTCGGCGCGAAGCTCATGCTGCATCCGAAGAGAGTGCAAAGGCAATGTTCGAAGCCCATTTCCAGACGTTCGAAGAGCCCGAAGGCGGCGTGGCGCTGACCGCGCGCTTAAGTGCATTGCGCGAGGAATTGGCGCGGCGCAAGCTGACCGGGTTCGTGGTTCCGCGCGCCGATCAGCAGCAGAATGAGTATGTTGCCGCGTCCGAGGAGCGGCTTGCCTGGCTGACCGGCTTCACCGGATCGGCCGGGCTCGCGATCGTGCTGGGCAAGGAAGCCGCCCTGTTCGTCGACGGGCGCTACACGCTGCAGGCCGGCAAGCAGGTCGATCGCAAGGCCTGGCAGGTCGAGCCACTGGTCGATCCGCCGCCGGAGCATTGGCTGACCCGGCATCTGGCAGCCGGCGACCGCCTAGGATTTGACCCCTGGCTGCACACTTCTGCGGCAGCCGAACGGCTGGCGGCGGCCTGCGCCAAGGCCGGCGCCGAGCTGGTCGCCGTCGACGGCAACCCGATCGATACGGTCTGGCACGAACGGCCGGCGCCGCCGCTCGGCCCGGTCGCGATCCACGGCGCGCAGTTTTCCGGCGAGATCGAGGCCGAGAAGCTGAAGCGCATCCGGCTCGAGATCAACAAGCTCGGTGTCGATGCGCTGGTGCTCTCCGACAGCCACGCGGTGGCCTGGACCTTCAACATCCGCGGCGCCGATGTCTCGCATACGCCGCTGCCGCTGTCCTACGCGCTGGTGCCGAAGGAAGGCCGCCCGCTGGTGTTCATCGATCACCGCAAGCTGTCCAACACGACCCGCGACCATCTCGAGCAATCCGCCGATGTCGAGGAGCCGGCGGCACTGACGCAGAAGCTCACCGAGCTCGCCAGGCGCGGCGCCTCGATCGCGCTCGACAACGCGACCGCGGCCGACGCGTTGAGCCGCCTGATCGCCGGCGCCGGCGGCAAGCCGGTGCGCGGCAGCGATCCGGTCAGCCTGCTGAAGGCGGTCAAGAACCTCACCGAGATCGACGGCACGCGCACGGCGCATCAGCGCGACGCGGTGGCGCTCGTGCGCTTCCTCGCCTGGATCGACCGCGAGGCGCCCTCGGGCCACCTCACCGAGATCGACACCGTCGAGGCGCTGGAAACCTTCCGCCGCCAGACCGGCGCGCTGAAGGACGTCTCGTTCCCGACCATCGCCGGCACCGGGCCGAACGGCGCCATCGTGCATTATCGCGTGACGCGCAAGAGCAACCGCCGCATCGAGCCCGGCGATCTCCTGCTGATCGATTCCGGCGCGCAATATGAGGACGGCACCACCGACGTCACGCGCACCATCGCGATCGGCCAGCCGACCGACGAGATGCGCGACCGCTTCACCCGCGTGCTGCGCGGCCATATCGCGATCGCCCGCGCGATCTTCCCCGACGGTACCACCGGCGCGCAGCTCGACAGCTTCGCGCGGCAGCATCTCTGGCAGGCCGGGATCGATTTCGAGCACGGCA
Organism: Bradyrhizobium sp. B120; assembly: GCF_049075665.1. Lineage (NCBI taxonomy): Bacteria > Pseudomonadati > Pseudomonadota > Alphaproteobacteria > Hyphomicrobiales > Nitrobacteraceae > Bradyrhizobium > Bradyrhizobium sp. B120. The sequence continues at coordinate 6,533,820 of NZ_CP185242.1, forward strand.
CCGGCCACGGCGTCGGCAGCTATCTCAGCGTCCATGAAGGGCCGGCGCGGATCTCGAAGCTCGGCACCACGCCGCTGAAGCGCGGCATGATCCTGTCCAACGAGCCCGGCTACTACAAGACCGACGCCTACGGCATAAGGATCGAGAACCTCGAGCTGGTGATCAGCACCGACATTGCCGGCGCCGAGAAGCCGGTCAACGCATTCGAGACGCTGACCCTGGCGCCGATCGATCGCCGCCTGATCGAGGTGAGCATGCTGAGCGAAGGCGAATTGAGCTGGCTCAACGACTACCATGCCCGCGTCGCGCGCGTGGTGCGCCCGCATCTCGACGACAACGCCACCAAGCTGTGGCTCGACGAGGCGACGGCGGCGCTGAAGTAGCGGCGAGGTTACGGTCCCCCTCTCCTCACACTCCGTGTCATCCCCCGCGAAAGCGGGGGATCCAGTACGCCGCGGCCTATCCGTTAAGCAATGACCGCCTCTGGAATACCGGGTCCCCCGCTTTCGCGGGAGGACGACAGCTGAGATCGCGGGGACGACAGCGGAGTTTGCGGCTGACGGCACCTGCACTTGTTGCGCGAGACGAAACATCACCACGCTTCGCCACCCGAAATCGCATGGGCGTATGCCGAAACACACGTATTCCGCGCGAACGGGCACGCTACAGTCGTTCCACAATGCTGGATCGGACCTGAATGCACGGCGTGATGGGCAAGCCGCCCGGCGCGGCCACAAATAACATCGCGACATCGAAGGTCATGCTGCTGATGCTCGTCGTGATGACGGGCGTCGCGCCGATCTCGCTCTACATGCTGGTTCCGGCGCTGCCGGTGCTGGCGACGACGTTCGGCCGCGACATCGGGATCGCGCAGATGACCGTGTCGCTCTACATGGTCGGCATCGCGCTGTCGCAGCTGATCATGGGGCCGCTGTCCGACAAGTTCGGCCGCCGCCCGGTGCTGCTCGCGGGTCTCGGCCTGATGGTGGTGGCCGGCATCGGCTCTGACTTCGCCGAGACCCTGCCGCAGCTGATCGCGGCGCGCTTCTTCCAGGCGCTCGGCGGCGCCAGCGGCATGGTGATCAGCCGCGCCATCATCCGCGATCTCTATCCGCGCGAGCGGGTCGGCGCCATGATCAGCCTCGTCGTTGCCGCGCTGATGATCGCGCAGATGGTGAGCCCGCTGACCGGTGGTCTGCTGGAGACCACATTCGGCTGGCGCGCGATCCTCTATTTCATCACCGCGGCATCGCTGATCACCACGATCTTCATCGCGCTGGCGCTGCCCGAAACCCGTCGCGACCGCGCCGACAGCTCCAGCTTCCGCGGCGACCTCGGCAAACTGATGCGCAGCCGCGCCTTCGTCGGCTATCTGCTGTGCCAGGTGCTGGCCTCCCAGATCATCTTCGCCTTCGCCGGCGGCGGGCCCTATATCGTGGTCACCCAGATGGGCCGCAGCAGCGCCGAATACGGCGCCTGGTTCGCGATGACGGGGTTCGGCTACTTCATCGGCAATCTCTTGTGCGTGCGCTTCGCGCCGCGCCACTCGCTGGAGAAGCTGATCTGGTTCGGTCTGGCACTGCAGGTCGGCGGCAGTCTCTTGAACCTGATCTGGAGTTTCGCCGGGCTGAACCAGGCGCCGCTCTGGCTGTTCGGCACCCAGATGATCGTGATGGTCGCCAATGCCTTCGTGATGGCCAACTCCGCCGCCGGCGCCATCAGCATCCGCCCCGAGGCCGCCGGCACCGCCTCGGGCGCCATGGGCTTCCTGCAGCAGGGCATCGGCTCGCTGATCTCGCAGTTCGGCGCCTATCTCGGCGGCCACTCGACCACCACGCTGCCGCTGACATCGGCGCTTTTCGCGATCTCGCTCGCCTGCGCCTGCACCATGATCTTCGTGGTGCCGCGGCGGAACGTGGTGGTGAGCGAAGAGCTGATCGCGCAGGCCGAGGAGGATGAGCAAGGGGTGATGTAAGGCGTGCGCTCGTACCGCGCCCTCGCCTCGTCATCCCCCGCGAAAGCGGGGGATCCAGTACGCCGCAGCCTATCGGCTCAACAATGACTGTCTCTTGAATACTGGGTCCCCCGCTTTCGCGGAGGACGACAGCGGAGAATGCGGCGACGACGCTGCGCGCACCTCACTCCTCGATCAGCTTCAGCCAGTCGTCTTCGGTCAGCACCGCAACGCCAAGCTCGCGCGCCTTGGTCAACTTTGACCCGGCCTCTTCGCCGGCGACGACATAGTCCGTCTTCTTTGAAACCGATCCCGCGACCTTGGCGCCGAGCCGCTCGGCCATCGCCTTGGCTTCGTCGCGGGTGAACTTGGTCAGCGACCCGGTGAACACCACGGTCTTGTCCGAGACCGGCGAGCTCTTGCGCGGCTGCTCGGCGGGCTTGACCTCGATCTGCTGCAGCAATTCACCGAGCGCCTTGACGTTGCGAGGCTCGGCAAAGAACTCGACCACCGCATCGGCGACGATCTCGCCGATGCCATCGATATCGTTGAGGTCCTGGTAGGCTTCGGTGGTGTTCTCCTCGTCCGTGCTGCCCTTGGCGGCGGCCAGCATCGCCTCACGGAAATTCTCGATCGTGTGGTAGTGCCGCGCCAGCAGCTTGGCATTGCCTTCGCCGACATGGCGAATGCCGAGCGCAAAGATCAACCGGTGCAGGTCGATGTTGCGGCGAGCATCGATCGCATCGAACAGGTTGCGCACCGAGGTTTCGCCGTAGCCTTCGCGCTCCATCAATTTGCTGGTCGAACGTTGGTCCCGCTCGCGAAGGGTGAAGATGTCGACCGGCGACATCACCAGTCCGTCCTCGTAGAACTCCTGGATCTGCTTCTCGCCGAGACCGTCGATATCGAAGGCAAGGCGCGACACGAAATGCTTCAGCCGCTCGACCGCCTGCGCCGGACAGATCAGCGCACCGGTGCAGCGGCGCACCGCCTCGCCCTCCTCGCGGATCGCGTGACTGCCGCACACCGGGCAGGTGTCCGGAAACTTGTACGGCTTCGCACTCTTCGGTCGCTTGTCCAGAACGACGCCGACGACCTGGGGGATGACGTCGCCGGCGCGCTGCACCACGACGGTGTCGTCGATGCGGAGATCGACGCCATCCCGGATCGGACTGCCGTCGTTGCCGATGCCCTTGATGTAGTCCTCGTTGTGCAGGGTCGCGTTCGAAACCACGACGCCGCCGACCGTCACCGGCTCGAGCCGCGCGACCGGCGTCATCGCTCCGGTGCGCCCGACCTGGATGTCGATGCCCCTGAGAACCGTCGTTGCCTGTTCGGCCGCGAATTTGTGTGCGATGGCCCAGCGCGGGCTGCGCGACACGAAGCCGAGCCGCTCCTGCCAGTCGAGGCGGTCGACCTTGTAGACCACGCCGTCGATGTCGTAGCCGAGCGAAGCCCGCTCCTCGCCGATCTTGTTGTAGAATTTCAGGACGTCATCGACGCTCTTGCAGAGCGTGATCAGCGGATTGACCACAAAGCCTGCCCTGTCCATCCATTCCAGCATGCCGTGCTGGGTGTCGGCGGGCGGCTCGGTCATTTCGCCCCACGTATAGGCGAAGAATTTCAGCGGTCGTGACGCCGTGATCGACACGTCCTTCTGGCGCAGCGAACCCGCTGCCGAATTGCGCGGATTGGCAAACACCGTGTCGTCGGCCGCGGCCTGTTTCTTGTTCAGCTCAAGGAAGTCCTTCTTGAGCATATAGACTTCGCCGCGCATTTCGCAGGCTGCCGGAACGTTGCGTCCCTTCAGGGTGTGCGGAATGTCCTTGATGGTCCGGACGTTGGCGGTGACATCCTCGCCGGTGAAGCCGTCGCCGCGCGTCGCGGCCCGGACCAGTTCGCCATTTTCGTAGCGCAGCGAGAGCGACAGGCCGTCGATCTTCGGTTCGGCGACCAGCGCCGGAATATGGTCGGCGTCCAGCTTGAGAAAGCGCCTGATGCGTTCGACGAATTCGGTGACGTCCTCGTCGCTGAACGCGTTGCCGAGCGACAGCATCGGAACGACATGCTGCACCTTGGCAAAGCCGCGGGCCGGCGCAGCGCCGACCGTCTGCGTCGGCGAGTCCTTGCTGACGAGATCGGGAAACCTGGCCTCGATTGCCTCCAGGCGCCGCCGCAGAGCGTCGTAGGCCGCATCGGATACGGTCGGCGCGTCCTTCTGATAGTAGCGCTCGTTGTGCCCCTCGATCTCGAGTGAAAGGCGCATGTGCTCGACCTTGGCCTGGGCCTTGGTGAGCTTGTCGACGTCGACCAGCGCTTTCGTCGCCTTGGCAGCCATGGGCAGACTAGCTCGCCGCCCTGAGCAGCCGTTCCGCCGCGGCGCGGGCCTCCGCAGTGATCTCGGCGCCGGCCAGCATGCGCGCGATCTCCTCGCGGCGATGGTCGGCGGCGAGCGCGTTGACGCGGGTGGCGACGCGCTTACCCTTGTCGAGCGCATCCTTGGAGATCAGAAGATGCTGGCTGGCGCGGGCTGCGACCTGCGGCGCATGCGTCACCGCCATCACCTGCACCTTGCCGGCGAGGCGTGCCAGCCGCGAGCCGATCGCGTCCGCCACCGCGCCGCCGACGCCGGTGTCGATTTCGTCGAACACCAAAGTCGGTGCCGAGCCGCGATCGGCCAGCACGACCTTCAGCGCCAGCAGGAAGCGCGACAGCTCGCCGCCGGAGGCGACCTTCATCATCAGCCCCGGCTTGGTGCCCGGATTGGTCTGGACCCAGAACTCGACGCGGTCGATGCCCTGCGGCCCCGGCGCGGCCGCATTGGCCTCGACCTGCGTCATGAATTTCGCACGCTCGAGCTTGAGCGGCGCGAGCTCGGCATTGACGGCCTTGTTGAGCTTCTCGGCCGCCTTGGTGCGCGCCGCCGACAGCTTTGCCGCCGCAGCAGCATAGCGCTTGTCGGCCTCAGTGGCGGCCGCTTCCAGCTTCTTCAGCTGATCGGCGCCGGCATCGATCAGCGCGACGTCATCAGCGTATTGCGCCGCCAGCGCCGCCAGCAAATCGACCGGCGTCGAATATTTGCGCGAAGCGGCGCGCAGCGCGAACAGCCGTTCCTCGATGCGCTCGAGCTCGGCCGGATCGAAATCGGTCGCCGCCAGTGCCGCGTGGAGATGCTGGTCGGCCTCTTCCAGCGCGTTGATCGCGATATCGATGGCCTTGACCGCCGGCTCGATCAGGCTGGGCGCATTGGCAGCACGCCGCTCCAGCCGCCGCACTGCCGCGGACAGCGCCGACACCGGCGAATGCGAGCCGCCGATCGCCTCCTGCGCCTCGCGCAGATCGGTCGCGACCTTCTCGCCCTGCATCATGGTGGTGCGGCGGTTGGCGAGCTCGGTCTCCTCGCCCTCCTTCGGCGCCAGCGTCTTCAGCTCCTGGGAGGCATGGCGCAGATAGTCGGCCTCGCGCGCGGCGCGCTCCATGCCGGCGCGATGCCCGTCGAGATCGGCGTTGGCGGTCCGCCTGATTTCCCACAGCGCTTCCAGCGCGGCGACGTCCTTCTCGTGGCCGGCAAAGGCGTCGAGCAGCTGACGATGGGTGGAAGCGTCGACCAAAGCGCGCTCGTCGTGCTGGCCGTGGATTTCGACCAGAACCGTGCCGACCGCCCTCAGGGTCTGCACGCTGATCGCCTGGTCGTTGATGAAGGCGCGGGTGCGGCCGTCGGCGAGCTGCACGCGACGCAGGATCATTTCACCGGTATCATCGAGGCCGTTCTCGGCGAGGATCCTGGCGGCCGGATGCCCCTTCGGGACATCGAACGTGGCGGTGACCTGCCCCTGCTCGGCGCCATGGCGCACCAGGCCGGCATCGCCGCGGCCGCCGAGCGCCAGCGCAAAGGCATCAAGCAGGATGGATTTGCCGGCGCCGGTCTCGCCGGTCAGCACCGCCAGGCCACGGGAAAATTCGATATCGAGCCGTTCGATCAGGACGATGTCACGGATCGATAGACGGGCCAGCATGCGAGGACAATTCCTAGCCGAGACCTATCTTCTTGAAGGTCCTGCTGATCCAGGATCCCTGATTCTCGCTCGGTTCGAGACCGCCGGACTTTACTAGATTATACGCGTCCTTGTACCAGCGGCTGTCCGGAAAATTGTGGCCGAGCACCGCGGCCGCGGTCTGCGCCTCGCCGGCGATGCCGATCGCCATATAGGCCTCGGTGAGCCGGTAGAGCGCCTCTTCGACGTGGCGGGTGGTCTGGTACTGGGTGACCACGGTCTTGAAGCGGTTGATCGCGGCGGTGAAGTCACGCTTCTCGATGTAATAGCGTCCGACCGCCATTTCCTTGCCGGCGAGCTGGTCTCGCGCGGCCTGGATCTTGTTCTTGGCCTGGGTGGCGTATTCGGAGGTCGGATATTTGCGCACCACCTCTTCGAGCGCCGCGATCGCCTTCTCGGTGCGGCTCTGGTCGCGCGAGATGTCCGGGATCTGGTCGAAATGCGATGCCGCGATCAGGTACTGGGCGTAGGACGCGTCCGGGCTGCCGGGATGCAGCGTCACGTAGCGGGTGGCGGAGCCGATGCAGCTGTCGTAGTCGCCCGCCTGATAATACGAATAGGCCGACATCAGGAGCGACTTGCGGGCCCAGTCCGAATAGGGATGCTGACGATCGACTTCCTCGAACTTCTTCGAAGCGGCCTTCAGGTCCTTCTTCTCGTTCATCATGTACAAGCCCTCATTGTAGAGCTTGTCCGCAGGCTCATCGACGAACGTGTCGTCCTTGGACATGAACTTGTCCCACAGCGCGCCGGTGCCGCATCCTGAGAGCGGCAACACCAGCACGATCAGGCCCGCCGCGAAACGCAGCGTGCGCGCGGCCTTGGTCAGGCCGGAGACGTCAGAAGAATTGCGTTGTTCGAGCGCCATACGCATTGCCGACATGGATTGTAAAACCTGACGCCTTTGATGCGGTTAACGGCGACCCCACTCCACCCATGAACCGCGATCACGGATGCAATATCTCTCGTGCCGTTGGCGCCGGATCAAGCAACCGCGGGCCTGTTTAACCGAAAAATGACCGTCGACCAACCGAATAGGGAGCCAATCCGCCGGGAATAAGGCGACCCGGCGACGCTCACAGCCTGCTGTGGCTATTACGGAAATTGGGCTGACCGGCTAGGCGATCAGGACTGGGCGATCAGGACACGTCCGGACCGTAGGCCGGGGCGACGAGGCCGCCCACCGCGCTTGCACCGGCCTCGACATGGCCGCGGACCGGGCGCCGGGCGGTCTCCGATTCGACCACGCGCCAGGCGCTGCGGTCGGCGAGCAGCGCCTTCAGCACCGCGTTGTTGAGCTTGTGACCGCCGCGAACCGAACGGTAGCTGCCGAGCAGTGGCAGGCCGGCCAGCGCGAGATCGCCGATCACGTCGAGCACTTTGTGGCGGGCACACTCGTTGGCGTAGCGCAGGCCCTCGGCGTTGAGCAGGCGGGCCTCGTCGAACACCACCGTGTTGTCGAAGGAGGCACCGAGCGCGAAGCCGGCGCCCCACAGCCGCGCCACGTCATTCATGCAGCCGAAGGTACGGGCCCGCGCCACTTCGCGGCGGAAGCCTTCCGGCGACAGATCGAAGGAATAGGTCTGGTGACCGATCACCTTGTTGGCGAAATTGATTTCGACTTCGGCGCGGAACCCGCCGGCGAACGGACGCAGCTCGCCCATCGCATCACCGATCTTGACCTGCACCGGCTTCAGCACCTGGATGAAGCGGCGGACGCCGGGCTGGGTCACAATGCCGGCCTGATCGATGGCTGCGACAAACGCTGCAGCGCTGCCGTCCATGATCGGAACTTCTGCAGCGTCGACTTCGATCGTGGCGTTGTCGACGCCCATGCCGCGCAGCGCGGCGAGAACATGCTCCGCGGTCGAAACCAGCGGCCCTTCGCGGTCACCCAGCACCGTCGCGAATTCGGTTGCGATCACAGCGTCGGCGGTGGCGGTAACTTCGCGGTCGGCACCGTCGAGACCAGTGCGGACAAAAATAAAACCCGCGTCGACAGGCGCAGGTCCCAGCGTGAGACTGACAGGAAGACCGGAATGAACGCCTACGCCAGTCACGGTGGCTTGCGACCGAAGCGTTGTCTGACGGCTGAACTTCATTCGATAATGCCCACTACCCGACTTCGCTCAACATCAAGTGGCCAAACTTCCCCAAGGCCGACTCGCATGAGCTCCCCAAGTCCCGGCAGACCATAGTCACAGCCCTAAAGCGCGCCAACTCACGCTTCTTTACCGATTGTTACCCCATCTCCGCCGCATTCGCGCCTAGGGTTAACCAAATTGCGGCAGCGAAAACGGCCGTCGGCGAGTGGCCATCTGACCACCGAAATAATAATTAATCATTTAAAATCAGTTGCTTGTTTACCTGGTGCAACCGCCTGCCCGCCAAAAGGAGAAGGCCCCGGCGGTTCCCCGCCGAGGCCTTCTTCGTCGCCAAGGTTGTAACAAACTTCAGTTTGCCTGCCGGCGCAGGAAGGCCGGGATATCAAGATGGTCGTCACCCTGTGGCGCCGGGGCAACAGGCGCCTGACGGCCATGGGCGTCCAATCCCTGCGGTGCCGGGCGCTTCGCATATTCCGATACCGGCGATTCGTTCGCCGAGATCTGCTGGGCGACGCTGCGGGCCGGCTTGCGGTCGGGCAGCGGCGGCATCGTCGGCATCGCAGGACCCGAGGCACGGGCCGCGATCGGCGGCTCGGTCTCTTCATCGCGGCGGCCGAGGCCGACATTGGCCAACCGCTGCAACAGAGACAGCCGGGTCTTCTGCGGGTGCTCCGCCTCGCCGTCACCGCTGGCCTGGCGAATCTCGGCCTGCGCCGGCATCGGCAGATCCTCGAACTTCGGCATCCGCGGGGCACGGACCGGCGACCGCTCCGCCGCCTGCGGGATGAAGGTCTCGGGCGGCATCGGCTCGTGCTGCTCGGCGCGGGCCGCCTCGTGGTCCGGGAACAGCGTCGGCTTCTGGGCGATCGGCCGCACGGTGACGTCACCGTACGACCCCGGCTGCATCGGCGCCTGAGCCGGTGCGCTGTCCGGGGCAACCGCGGCAGCGATTGCCGCGAGCGCGGCGCGCTCGACGGCCGGACGCTGCTGGGCTGCGGCGGTAGCTGCAATCGGAGCAACCGTCACGCCCGTCGGCGGTTCCAGCTTCTGGGCGCGCTCGGCCATGCGCTGATTGTCGGCACGCAGGCGAGCCGTCAGGTCGGCCAGCCGGCTCTCGGGCGAGCCGCCCGGCTGCTGCGCGGGAGCCTGGGCACGGGAAGCGATCGCGGCCTGCTCGATACCGGTTGCGACCACCGAGACGCGAATGACGCCATCGAGCGATTCGTCGAAGGTGGCGCCGACGATGATGTTGGCGTCGGCATCGACTTCTTCGCGGATGCGGGTTGCGGCTTCGTCGACCTCGAACAGAGTGAGGTCCTTGCCACCCGTGATCGAGATCAACAGGCCGCGGGCGCCCTTCATCGAGCTATCGTCGATCAGCGGGTTGGCGATCGCAGCTTCGGCCGCGGTCAGCGCGCGCTTCTCGCCGGTGGCCTCGCCGGTGCCCATCATCGCCTTGCCCATTTCCCGCATCACGGCGCGGACGTCGGCGAAGTCGAGGTTGATCAGGCCTTCCTTGACCATCAGGTCGGTGATGCAGGCGACGCCCGAATACAGCACCTGGTCGGCCATCGCGAAGGCGTCGGCGAAGGTGGTCTTCTCGTTGGCGACCCGGAACAGGTTCTGGTTCGGGATGATCAGCAGCGTGTCGACCACCTTGTGGAGCTCGGAAATACCGTGCTCGGCGGTGCGCATCCGGCGCTGACCCTCGAAGTGGAACGGCTTCGTCACCACGCCGACGGTGAGGATTCCCATCTCGCGGGCAGCCTTGGCGATCACGGGCGCAGCCCCGGTGCCAGTGCCGCCGCCCATGCCGGCGGTGACGAACACCATGTTGGCGCCGGTGAGGTGATCGCGCAGCTCGTCCATCACCTCCTGCGCGGCCGCAGCGCCGACATCGGGCTGCGAACCGGCGCCGAGGCCCTGGGTGACCTGGGTGCCCATCTGGATGATGCGCTGCGCCTTCGACATGGTCAGCGCCTGCGCGTCGGTGTTGGCGACGACGAAGTCGACGCCCTGCAACCCGGCGGTGATCATGTTGTTGACGGCATTACCACCCGCGCCGCCGACGCCGAAGACGGTGATCCGCGGTTTCAGCTCGCTGATGTCAGGGGGTGTCAGATTGAGTGCCATGGTTGCCTCTCTCGATTATGCGCGCGTTGGTTCGTCCCGGCCGCTGGCCGCAGGAGCTGGTGAAAATGCAATGAGCCGGGGTGTGGTCATCAGAAGCCCTCGCGAAGCCATCGTCCGACCTTTCCGAAGTAACCGTCTGTCCCTGTCCTGAGCTGCCGCGTACGCCGCGGTTCGACATGTTCAAGATGTGCGTATTGCGGATAGACCAGGAGGCCCGTCGGCACCGAGAACGAGGCGCCCTTCGCCTCGTTCGGCAGCCGGCCGAAGCCGAGCGGGCGGCCGATGCGGACCTGACGGTTCAGGATACGGGTGGCAAGCTCGACGGTGCCGGTGAGCTGCGACGCGCCGCCGCTCAGCACGACGCGCGCCCTCGGCTCTGCCGCAAAGGGAGAATCCGCGAGCCGGTCACGGACCATTTCGAAAATCTCCTCGGCGCGATGCCGGACAATGTTGGCGATCGTGGCGCGGGACACGATTTGCGGAGTCTCCCGATCGTCGCCTGCAGTGGGAACGGACATCAGCTCGCGCGAGTCCGAACCGCCGGTCAGCACCGTGCCGTATAAAGTCTTGATTCGCTCGGCATCCGCAATGCACGCGCCGATGCCGCGCGCAAGATCCATCGTGATGTGTTGCCCGCCGAGCGCAAATCCGGACGCGTGCACGAGGCGGCCGCCGGAGTAAGTCGCGATCGTCGTCGAGCCCGCGCCCATCTCGACGACGGCAGCACCGAGATCGGCCTCGTCATCGGTCAGGACCGACAGGCCCGCGACATAGGGGCTCGACGCCATGGCTTCGACGTTGAGATGGCAGCGCTCGACCACCAGCATCAAGTTCTTTGCAACCGTCGCGTCCGACGTCACCACATTCATGTCGACGCCGAACTGGCGCGCCACCATGCCTTTGGGATCGCGGATACCCTTGACGCCGTCGAGCGCGTAGCCGACCGGCAGCGCGTGCAACACGGTGCGGCCGGCGCCGGCGGCGTGGCGCATGCCGGCCGAGGTGACGCGGCTGATATCGTCCGCGGTCACCGAGCCGCCGTGGATATCGGCCGCGGCTTCAACCAATTGGCCATGCAGCCGGCCGCCGGAGACCGACAGCAGGACGGATTCGACACGGACCTTGGCCATGCGCTCGGCTAGCGCCACGGCATGGCGCACCGCCTTCTCGCATTCGGCGAGATCGACGACGGAGCCGGCCTTGACGCCGCGCGACTGGATCTGGCTGTAGCCGATCAATTCGACCGCATGGGTGCGGCCGCGCAGCGCCTCGTTCGGCGGCGACGGCCTGAGCCGCGCGATCATGCAGGCAATCTTGCTGGAGCCGACGTCGAGCGAAGCCACCATCGCGGTGCGCTTCTGCATCGGGCGGGTCTTCGGGGTCAAATTGCGATCGAGGCCGGTCATGCGGAATCACCGGCCTTCTTCTTGGACTTCTTGTCCTTGAACAGCTCGTCGCGCGCCTTGCCGGCTTCCTCGGACAATTGCACGATCAGCCGATCGGGCAGCCGCATGTCGACGGCGACGATGTCGCGCGAGAACAGTTTCTCGTCCTTGTCGAGCTTGGAGAGCGCGGCCAGCGCGTTGCCGACATCGTTCTCCGGCAAGCGGACGTCGAGGCCGTCCTTGAGGCGCAAGTTCCAGCGCCGCTCGCCGACGAAGATCGCGGCCTTGGTCACCGAGCGCACGTGCGGATAACGGTCGAGCAGCGCCAGGAAGTCCTGGGCCCTGACATCCGCGCCCTTGCCAACCACCAGCGGCAGATTGAGGAAGCGGCGCGAGACGTAGGGCTCGAGCACCGCGCCGTCGGAGGCGATCACCGACAGGCGGCCGTTCTGCTGCCACAGCGCGAAAGCGGTGCGCTCGACGATGTCGATCTGCAACCGGCCCGGATAGAGTTTGAGGATCGTGGCGTCGGCGATCCAGGGATTGGCCTTCAGCTTGGCGCGCACGGTATCGGCGTCGAGGAACAGCAGCGAGGAGCGGCCATTGACGCCGCCGATCGCAAGCACCTCATCCTGGCTCAGCTGCTTGCGGCCGTTGATGCCGACGGTGGTGATGCGGAAGCCTGCGGAATTGGCCAGCGCGTTGCGGGTGTCGCTGAGCGCGGTGGTGAACTCCTCGAGATGGCCGCCCCTGACGATGCCGAAGCCCAGGCTGCCGAACAGGATCGCGAGCGTCGCGACCAGGCCGATGCGGCGCGGCAGATAGCGTTCGACCAGCAGGATGTAGCGGTTCGGCGGCTCGCGATCGATCATCTGCGGCCGCCTGGCGGGACGCCGGCGGCGACGGGCGAGATAAGCGCCGACATACTCGCGCAGCAGCATCGCCGCTCCAATAGCGGCTGCTTTCAGGTCAGCTTGAGGCCCCAGCGATCGCAGCGATCGGGTGAGGCGTCCTGCACCATCCATTGCACGAGCTCGTCACATGTTGCGCCCGCAAACCCTGCGGGGTCCCGGCACAAATCACGTCTCGGCTAGACCGGTGGGATTAGAGAGGCCCCCTGTTCCCTGGTTGCGATCCTCGAAGCGGTAATCCGCGACAGCTCACGCCCCGGCAGCCAAGCGCTACATGCGCCGCCAGCGTTAACCTTCGGGCTTCCTGGTAAACAAATGGTAAAGGAGTTCAGCCTGGAGTGTATTTTGATCAACGCTCTGAATACTTTGCCGCGAACCCGTTAGCATTTTAGCAACAGCGCCCGGGTTCCATCCGGCCGAGTCGGCCGGGTTCCCGCCCGGTTGCCCCTTAACTCCTGGCGCGGCGGCGGCCGAGCTCGATCTGGTCGGCCAGGAAATCGGCAAAGGCGATGCCCTGTGCTTTCAAGGCCTTAGGGTACAGCGATGCCGCGGTGAGGCCGGGCAGCGTGTTGGTCTCGAGGTAGACCGGGCCATTGGCCGACACGATGAAATCGCTGCGCGAATAGCCGGTGCAGGACAACGCGCGGTGCGCCCGCAACGCATGGTCCATGATCGCGGCGCTGACCTCGGGCGCGAAACGGCCGGGGCAGATCTCCTGGGTCGACTTCAGAAGGTATTTGGCTGTGTAGTCGAAGCCTCCCTCCGCCGGCACGATCTCGATCGGCGGCAGCGCGAACACCGTGCCGTCGGATTGCTCGAGCACGCCGCAGGTCGCCTCCACACCCGACACGAACGGCTCGATCAGATAGTCTTCGTGCTTCGCCGCATTGCGGACCGCGACGAGGTCCTGCTTGGCGTTGACGAAGATCAGCCCGTAGCTCGATCCGTCCCTGGCGGGCTTCGCGATCAGCCTGCCGTGCTGGGCGAACGCCTCATCGAGCTGTGCGACCGATATGCCCTGCGGCGCGTTGAGGCCCGCGATCGCGGTGAAGCGCTTCGCCGACGGCTTGTCGAACGCCAAATGCGACGACGCCGAGCCGGAGCCGGTGAACGCGACGCCGCGCATCTCGCACATCGCCTGCAATTCGCCGTTCTCGGCGCGGCCACCGTGCAGGCCGAGCACCAGCACGCGCTGCTCGGCGCCTGCTTTGTCGAGTGCCTGATCGAGCGCGATGCCGCGACCATCGGGCTTGAAGTCGACCTCGAAGGGCCGCGTGTGGCCGAGCAGCTGTTCGGACGTCACCGCATGCACGGTGTCGTCGACGTCCCAGAACCAGAGCTCCGCGTCGGGCAGCGCGCGGTGCAGCGCCTGCGCGCTCGCCACCGAGACCAGCCGCTCCTTGTTGGTGCCGCCGAACAGAATGGTCACGTGCATCAGCTTTTCCCGATCCGCTTGATTTCCCAGTGCAGCTCAATTCCGCTGGTCTGCTTGACCCGTTCGCGCACCGTCTCGCCGAGGGTCTCGATGTCATGCCCGGTGGCGTTGCCGGTGTTGATCAGGAAATTGCAGTGCATCTCCGACACCTGCGCGCCGCCGACCTTGAGGCCGCGGCAGCCGGCGGCGTCGATCAGCTTCCAGGCGCTGTTGCCGGGCGGATTCTTGAAGGTCGAGCCGCCGGTCTTCTCGCGGATCGGCTGCGCGGTTTCGCGATGGGCCTGCACCTCGTTCATGCGGGCGCGGATCGCATCCGCATCGGTGATCCTGCCGCGGAAGCGCGCCGAGGTGAACACGATGGACGGATCGACGCCGGAGTTGCGATAGACGAACTTCATGTCGGCATTGCCGAACGAGTGCTTGGTGCCGTCACGGCAGATGCCGGTGGCCTCGATCAGCACGTCCTTGGTCTCGCCGCCATTGGCGCCGGCATTCATGCGCAGTGCGCCCCCGACCGTGCCGGGAATACCGAAGAAGAATTCCATGCCGCCGATGTTTGCCGCCGCCGCCGTCTCGGCGACGCGCTTGTCGAGCGCTGCGGCGCCGGCGGTGACGACATCGCCGGCCGCACTGGTCTCGCCGAACGCACGCGGCGCCAGCCGGATCACGACACCCGGCATGCCGCCGTCGCGCACGATCAGATTGGAGCCGACGCCGACGACATAGACCGGCAGCTCCTGTGGCAGGCGCTTCAGGAAATAAGCGAGATCATCCTCATCGGCCGGCGTGAACAGCACCTGCGCCGGACCGCCGACACGAAACCAGGTCAACTCGGCCAGCGACTGGTTCGCCAGCAGCCGCCCGCGCAGCTCCGGCATCGCGGCTTTCAGGTCGGGCGTGATGTCGGGGAAGGTCATGCTGCGACAACCGGCTCACGAGCTGGATTGAGATCGCGTTGCATTGCATCTCGCGTCAGCGCCCGGGGCTTACCCCTCTCCCCAACCCTCCCCCGCAAGGGGGGAGGGAGCCGGATGAGTGTGCTCACCTTACGTCGAGTCACAACCGCGCTTTGACTCGTTGCACGAGTTAGGCAGGCACCGGCGGAAGGGTTCCCTCCCCCCTTGCGGGGGAGGGTTAGGGAGAGGGGTGAGCCGCATGGGCGGTGCTCGTGATGAGCAACGAACATCATCACCCCAGCGCCTTCAATTGGTCGGGCAGTGCGTAGGCCCATTGCGTGATGTTGCCGGCGCCGAGGCAGACGACGAGGTCGCCGGACTTGGCAAGGCCGTGCACGATCTTCGCGAGCTCGCCCGCGTTCGGCAGCGGGACAACGTTGCGATGGCCGTGGGCGCGCAGGCCGGCGGCGAAATGATCGCGGTCGATTCCTGCGATCGGTGCTTCGCCGGCCGGATAGACCTCGGCGACCACGACCGCATCGGCATCGTTGAAACAGGTGCAGAATTCCTCGAACAAGGATTGCAGGCGGGTGTAGCGATGCGGCTGCACCACGGCGATGATCTTGCCGTTGGTGGATTCCCGCGCCGCCTTCAGCACGGCCGCGATCTCGACCGGATGATGACCGTAATCGTCGATCACGGTGATGCCGTTCGTCTCGCCGGTCTTGGTGAAACGCCGCTTGACGCCGCCGAAGCCGGCCATGGCCTGGCGGATCACATCGTCGGACACGCCGAGCTGATGCGCGACCGCGATCGCCGCCGTCGCGTTCGATGCGTTGTGGCGCCCCGGCATCGGCAGCATGATGTCGGCGATCTCGTGCGTCGCGCCGGTCTTGCGATCGCGGATCGCGACCTTGAACTTCGAGCCGCCGCCCATCGGCGTCAGATCCAGCAGCTGTGCATCGGCCTGCGGATTCTGCCCGTAGGTGATGATGCGGCGGTCCTCGATCTTGCCGACCAGAGTCTGCACCACCGGATGATCGGTGCACATCACGGCAAAGCCATAGAACGGAACGTTCTCGACGAAATTGCGGAATGCGTCCTGGATCGCCTCGAAGGTCTTGAAGTGATCGAGATGCTCGGGATCGATATTGGTGACGATGACGACATCGGACGGCAGCTTCAGGAAGGTGCCGTCGCTCTCGTCGGCCTCGACCACCATCCAGTCACCGGCGCCGAGCCGCGCATTGGAGCCATAGGCATTGATGATGCCGCCGTTGATCACGGTCGGATCGAGCCCGCCGGCGTCGAGCAACGTCGCCACCATCGTGGTCGTGGTGGTCTTGCCATGGGTGCCGGCGATCGCGACGCAGCTCTTCAGCCGCATCAGCTCCGCCAGCATCTCGGCGCGCCGCACCACGGGAATGCGCCGCGCGCGGGCCGCCATCAGCTCGGGATTGTCGCGCTTGATCGCAGTCGAGACCACGACGACGTCGGCGCCATCGACGTTCTCGGCGGTGTGGCCGACCGAGATCTTGGCGCCCTTCTTGCGCAGCCGGTCGAGGTTGTAATTGTCCGACGCATCGGAGCCCTGCACGGTGTAGCCGAGATTGATCAGCACCTCGGCGATGCCGCTCATGCCGATGCCGCCGATCCCGACGAAGTGAATGGGTCCGATCTCGCGCGGCAGTCTCATGATCCGATTCCTGATATCATCGTCCGTGCGCGCCTCACATCGGTCGCGCTGAGTACTGGATGCCCCGCTTTTCCCATGCGTGACAAGGGCTTTTTCCACCTTGCGGCCGTGGAAATGTCGCTGTTGTCAGCTACCGGCCGGTGCTGGTGATCTGACGTCACGGACATCTCCATCTCGGCCCCGGCGGCTACGCCGCTCCCGGCCGCACGGCGCGCGCGGCGAACTCATCCTGCATCTCGATGACGCGAAGATAATTGCGCAGCCGGTTGGTCTCGAGCGCGCGCACCAGCTTGTTCTGGTGATAGGGCAGCACGAGCTCGGCAAGCTGTGCGCTCCAGGCGGCGTTCATGTCGAACAACACCCCTAAGCCGAACACGGCCGGGATCTCGGCGAAGCCGAACTCCCTGCCCTGCGCCAGCTCCTCCGCCAGGAAGTCATCGATTGCGGTCATCACGCCATTGCGCGCACCGCCGGCGACGTTCGCGAATGCGGCGAAGCCCGCGCCGCGAAATCCACGGCCCTCGACCAGCACCGGGCGATCCAGTGTGGCGCCGGCGTCGTAACTGTGCGGATGGCGATACGCGGCAGGAATCTGGCCGGGCGCGTAATACATGTCGCGACGCCCGCAGGGCCAGCCGACATCGTGGACGAAGACCAGAACGGGCTTGCCGTCACGGCGGCTGATCGCCTCGATCTGCCGGAGCTCGTGATAGACCGTGTACCAATTGTGGTCGCCATCGACGATCCAGGCGTCGGCGGCATCAAGCTCGCCAAACGCATCGAGGCTGGTCTTCGCCAGGTGGCGCACATCCGGATTGGCGCTCACCCAATCGAGGAATTCGCGCTTCGGCGCCGGATCGACGCTGGTGAACCGGCCACCGCGGGCCCGGCAGTGATCGGCGAGCAGCCCCGACATGCCGCCATACTCCGCACCGATCTCGACGATGTTTTGCGCATCCGAAAGGCGCAGCGCTTCGAGGATCAAGTCCGAGAATTCCGAGACGGAGTGAATCAAAAGACCCGTCATGATCAAGTCTCCCCCGGCCTCCTGCCGGATTGGCGCATCAAATTCCGGCCACCTTGGCCACCAGATCGGCCAGCCGCTCCGCGGCATCGAGCCGCCCGACGCTGCGCGCGGCATCAGCCATCGCGGTCAGTCTCTCGGGCTCCGCGGCGAAGGCCGAAATTTCGGCCGCGAGCCGTTCCGGTGTGAAGTCGCCCTGTGTGATGCGCAGCGCGCCGTTCGCCTGCGACAGCACGCCGGCATTGGCGAACTGGTCCTGATCGATCGCGCCCGGCAGCGGCACCAGGATCGAGGGCCGCCCGATCGCGGCGAGCTCGGCGACGGTGCCGGCGCCGGAGCGCGAGATCACCAATTGGCTCGAGGCAAGCCGTGCCGGCAAATCGGCGAAGAACGGCGCGAGCTCGGCATCGATCTTGAGCCGGTCGTAAACCGCGCGCACCCGCGCCATGTCCTCTTCGCGCACCTGCTGGGTGATGATCAGGCGGCTCCACAGCGCGGGCGGAAGCTTTTCGATCGCCGGTGGCACGATGTCGCTCATCACCCGCGCGCCCTGGCTGCCGCCGACGACCAGCAGGCGCAGCGACCCGTTTACTTCGGGCGGCGTGTATTTCACCGCGGCGGCCGCGAGGATCGCCGGCCGCATCGGCGTGCCGACGGTGGTGGCCTTGCCGGCGAGCGCGGGATCGCGATCGAGCACGCCGGGCAGCGAGGTCGCGATCGCGTTGACGCGGCCGGAGAGGAAACGGTTGGCGCGGCCGAGCACCGCATTGGCATCGTGGATGATGCCGGGGACGCCGAGCATCCGCGCGGCGATCAGCGGCGGCAAGGTTGGGTAGCCGCCGAAGCCGACGACCGCCGACGGCTTCAGCCGGCGCACCACATTGGCGGCCACCAGCGTGCCGTAGCCGAGCATCAGCACGGTGCGCGCCAGCGATATCGGGTTGCGGCTGCGCACGGTCGCGCTCGGCACCAGCTCGATGCTCTCTTTGCCGAACAGGCCGGAGTAGCGCAGCGCGCGGCCGTCGGTCGCCAGCCGCACCCGCAGGCCACGCCGGATCAATTCCACGGCGAGCGCTTCGGCCGGGAACAGATGGCCGCCGGTGCCACCGGCCGCCAGCAGAATCAGGGGGGACTCAGCCATGGCGACAATTTATACCGTGATTGCGAGCGAAGCGACTTGTCCGCCGAAGTCTTGGCGAAGGCGGAAGCAATCCATGGCGCTCCCCGCGATGACGGTGTCATGCATCACGCGTAGGCGCGCCGGGCGCTGGCGCCTTCCATCGATTCGATCTCGGTACGCGGCCGCTGCCGCGTCAGCGCCAGCATCATGCCGACGCCATAGGCGAGCGACACGAACGAGGAGCCGCCATAGGAGATGAACGGCAGCGTCATACCCTTGGCCGGGATCAATTGCAGATTGACCGCCATGTTGATGGTCGCCTGCACCCCGAACAGGATCGCAAGCCCCGACGCCGCAAAGCGCGAGAACATATCCTCGGTGGCATAGGCGCGGGTCAGCGTGCGGATCACGATGAAGCCGAACAGCGCGACCAGCATCAGGCAGAGGATGATGCCGAACTCTTCCGCCGCCACCGCGAACACGAAGTCGGTATGGCTGTCCGGCAGGCTGCGTTTGGCGATGCCCTCGCCCGGCCCGAGCCCGAACCAGCCACCGTTCCAGAACGCTTCCATCGCGGTATCGACCTGGAAGGTGTCGCCGGAGGCAGGATTCATGAAGCGCTTGATGCGGCCGGCGACGTGCGGCACCAGCAAATACGCACCGAACAGGCCCGCGCCGGCGGCGCCGGCGAGCCCGAACACCCAGATCATCCGCATGCCCGCGATGAAGAACAGCGCGCCCCACACCGTGAGGATCAGCATGGTCTGACCGAAGTCGGGCTCCATCACCAGCAGCGTGACCAGCATCATCAGGAGCACCAGCGCCATCGAGGTCGCCGGCATCTCCGGCCGCTTGGTCGATTCCGCAAACAGCCAGGCCGCGACGATCACGAAGGCGGGTTTTGCGGCTTCGGAGGCCTGGATGTTGACGCCGAGCAGCGTGATCCAGCGCCGCGAGCCCTTGACCTCGGGCCCGATCAGCAGTGTCAGCACGATCAGCACGATCGAGACCGCGAACACGATCAGCGCGGTGCGCCGGATCTGCCGCGGCGTCATGAACGACACCCCGATCAGCACGATCAGCGACGGCACCAGGAACATGACGTGGCGGTTGAAGAAGTGGAACGGATCGAGCCCGATCCGGGTCGCGACCGGCGGGCTCGCCGCCAGCGACAGGATGACGCCGGCCAGCATCAACGCGGCGATCGCGACAAGCAGCAGCTTGTCGACGGTCCACCACCAGTCCGAGAACGGGGTGCGTTGGTCACGGGCGAGCATGGGCGTCCCCAGATGGCAGAGATAACGTCCATTCGTGGCGCAGGATGGTTTCCAAGGGGTTAACGGGATGGGTAACTTTTGAGGGAGGTGGTTGGCGCCCCAAGCACAGCTGTCGTCCCTGCGAAAGCAGGGACCCATACTCCGCGCGCAGGGAAAGCCGGGTGCCGATCGCACCGCCCTACCGAACGTAGGCATGCTCCATGGGCAACGCAGCTTGCGCCTGATCCAGTCGACCGCGCTCGACCAAGTCGTGGATCGTGTGCGCGAGTTCGGTCACGTCGGTGATCTTTCGAATCCACTGGCCGACATAGCGCTGCACCGCTTCGCCACCGATCCCAATCTGGATCGCACGATGCGGCAGCGGCTGAAGATGCAGGTCGCGCTCCGGGTCCCATTGAATTCGCACAGGCGAATTGGCCTTGAGCTTTTCCCAATCATCCTTGCTCATCGCTGGATCAGGATGACTTGGACAGCTATGCGCCAACGCCCACTCAAAGCCCTCGCGAGTGACGTCGATCGCAAGAATCCGGTTTTGCCCCGCGTCCTTGTAGCCCCATCCGGCGCGATACATCATCCAGAGAAATGATGGCTTGATCCAAGTCATTCGCGTCATGCTGAAGGGCGGCGAGACGAACGTGCCGGCGGCCAAGGCAGCATCGGCAATCTCGTTGTTGTAGGCCTGATAGACGCGGATTGTGTGCTCATCGTAGACGGCACGGATCTGGTGTTGCGGGATGTCATTCATGACCCGCAACTTACGTCCCGGAGCGGCATACGGCAATTCGGGAGCGCCGCGGCAGTTCGTAGGGCGGATTAGCCGAAGGCATAATCCGCCACTCAGCTTGCGGCACCAATGGCGGATTACGCTTTCGCTAATCCGCCCTACGGCGTGTCGTCACGCCACGGGCTTGACGCCGGGCATCGCCTGGACGATGTCGCGGAAGGCGGTGCCGCGGATTTCGAAATTGCGGTACTGGTCGAACGAGGCGCAGGCCGGCGACAGCAGCACGACGGCCTCCGCGAGCCCCGATGCGTCCGCATCGCGCGCGGCGCTGGCGATCGCGACGTCGAGCGTGCCGGACATCTCGTGCGGGACGCGCTCGCCGAGCGTCCCGGAGAATTCGGCCGCCGCCTCGCCGATCAGATAGGCCTTGCGGATGCGCGGGAAATAGCCGGTGAGGCCGGTGATGCCGCCGGCCTTCGGCTTGCCGCCGGCGATCCAGTAGATGTCGGCGAACGACGACAGCGCATGCGCGGCGGCATCCGCGTTGGTGCCCTTGGAGTCGTTGACGAACAGCACGTTGCCACGGCGGCCGACCTGCTCCATGCGATGGGCGAGGCCCGGGAAGCTGCGCAGGGCGTTCTGCAACACGTCGGTGGCGATCCCCATCGCCAGCGCACAGGCCGAGGCGCAAGCCGCGTTCTGCGCATTGTGCAGGCCGCGTAGCGAACCGATGCCCCCTAACCGCGCCACTTCGCTGCGCGCCGCGCCTGAGGCGCGCACGATTGTCTCGTGCTCGACATAGAGACCGTCGGGCAGCGGGTTCTTCACCGAGATGCGCAGCACGCGCTTGCCGGCGCGATCGAGCCGGTCGGCGATGTCGCGGCACCAGCCGTCGTCGACGCCGACGATCGCGGTGCCGCCCTGCTGCACACCGGCGACCAGCCGCTCCTTGACCGCGGCGTAATGCGCCAGCGTGCCGTGGCGATCGATGTGGTCCTCGCTGATATTGATCAGGATGCCGACCGAGGGATCGAGCGACGGCGCAAGGTCGATCTGGTAGGACGACATCTCGATCACATGGACGCGCCCCATCCGCGGCGGCTCGAGCGACAGGATGGCGGTGCCGATATTGCCGCCCATCTGGGTGTCGTAGCCGGCGACCTTCATCAGATGCGCGATCAGCGCGGTCGTGGTCGACTTGCCGTTGGTGCCGGTGATGGCAACGAACGGCGCGTTCGGCGCGTGACGGCGCCGCTCGCGGCAGAACAATTCGACGTCGCCGATCACCTCGACACCCGCCTCGCGCGCCTTCAGCACGCTCCAATGCGGCGCCGGATGGGTCAGCGGCGCGCCGGGGGTCAGGATCAGCGCGGCGAAATTCGCCCATGACACGGTGCGCAGATCGGCAGTGGTGAAGCCGGCCTGCGCCGCCTTGGCGACGTTGTCGGCACTGTCGTCGGCCGCGATCACTTCCGCGCCACCGGCCTTCAGCGCGTGGCAGCTCGCGAGCCCGGAGCCGCCGAGCCCGAACACCGCGACCGTCTTGCCCGAGAAGGAGGTGACCGGGATCATGGTGGCGCTCAGCGCAGCTTGAGGGTGGAGAGGCCGGCGAGCGCCAGCATCACCGAGATGATCCAGAACCGGATCACGATCTGCGGCTCGGTCCAGCCCTTCTGCTCGAAATGATGGTGCAGCGGCGCCATCCGGAACACGCGTTTGCCCGTCAGCTTGAACGAGGTGACCTGCACGATGACCGAGACCGCCTCCAGCACGAACAGGCCGCCGATCACCGCGAGCACGATCTCGTGCTTCACCGCAACCGCGGTGGCGCCCAGCATGCCGCCGAGCGCGAGCGAGCCGGTGTCGCCCATGAAGATCGAGGCCGGCGGCGCGTTGAACCAGAGGAAGCCGAGACCTGCGCCAAGCACCGCGCCGCATAGCACCGCCAGTTCGCCGGTGCCGGCGACGTAATTGATCTGCAGGTAATCCGAGAACACCGCGTTGCCGGTCAGATACGAGATCATGCCGAAGCTCGCGGCCGCGATCATGACCGGCACGATGGCAAGGCCGTCGAGGCCGTCGGTCAGGTTCACCGCATTGCCGGCGCCGACCATCACGAAGGCGCCGAAGATCACGAAGAACCAGCCGAAATTGATCACGAGGTCCTTGAAGAAGGGAATCACGAGCGACGTCGAGGACACGTCGCGCCCAAGACGAACGAGCGCGTAGGTGGCGGCGAGCCCGATCGCCGCCTCGATCAGGAGCCTGAGCCTGCCGGCGAAGCCGCTGTGCGACTGCTTCGTGACCTTCAAATAATCGTCATAGAAACCGACGAAGCCAAAGCCGAGCGTCACCGCCAGCACGATCCAGACATAGGGATTGAGCGGGTTGGCCCAGAGCAGCGTCGACACCACGAGCCCGGACAGGATCATCAGCCCGCCCATGGTGGGCGTGCCCTTCTTGGAGATCAGATGCGACTGCGGACCATCGGTGCGGATCGGCTGGCCTTTGCCCTGCCGCAGCCGCAAATGATCGATGATCCAGGGCCCGAACAGGAATACGAACAGCGCGCCGGTCACCATCGCGCCGCCGGTGCGGAAGGTGATGTAGCGGAACACGTTCAGAGCGCTGCGGAATGCCCCAAACCCCGGAACGGTGTTGGACAGTTCGATCAACCAGTAGAACATTCAAAAAGTCCTATACCGCTTCTTCGTGCGCGGCCTTGTCGGGGAAGCGCTTTTCCAGCGCGCTGACAATGAGCTTCATCTTCGATCCCAGCGAGCCCTTCACCATGATCACGTCACCGGCACGGACCGCGGCGACCGCCTGCGCTTCGAGCGCCGCCGAGCTCTCGGCATAGCCTCCCCGCTTGCCGGTGGAAAGGGCATCCCACAGATTCCGCATCAGCGGACCACAACAATATACGAGGTCGATGCGGTTGGCGGTCACGGCTTCGTTGAGGCCGCGGTGCAATTCCGGCCCGGTCGGTCCGAGCTCGAGCATGTCGCCGAGCACAGCGATGCGGCGGCCATGCGGTCCGGTCGGGGCCTGGCCGAGCACGTTGAGCGCGGCGCCCATCGAGGCCGGGTTGGCGTTGTAGCTCTCGTCGATCAGCGTCGCCTCGCCGTGGCCGACCTCGAGCGTGCGGCGAAGACCGCGGCCGGTCGGCGCCTCGAGCTGCGACAGCGACAGCGCCGCGCGCGCGATATCGGCACCGAGCAGCGAGGCGCCCGCGAGCACCGCGAGCGAGTTCATCGCCATGTGGCGGCCGGGCATGCCGATCTTGTAGGTGATGTCATGGTCCAAGATATCGGCATGCACCGCCGAGCAGGTCGCGTGCAGCGAGAGGTCGATCAGCCGCGCCTCGGCGCGCTTGTCGGCGCCGAACGAGACGATGCGCGAGACGCCGGCCTTCTTGGCCTGCTTCTGCAGCCGCGCGAATTGCCCGTTGTCGCGGTTGAGCACGACCGCGCCATTGGGCTCCAGCCCTGCGAAGATCTCTGCCTTGGCGTCGGCGATCGCCTCGATGCCGGAGAAGAACTCCAGATGCACCGGCTCGATCGTGGTGATGACAGCGACGTGCGGCCGCACCATCTTCACCAGCGGCGTGATCTCGCCGGCATGGTTCATGCCGATCTCGAACACCGCAAAACGCGCACTCGCCGAACAGCGCGCCAGCGACAGCGGCACGCCCCAATGATTGTTGAAGGATGCCACCGAGGCATGGGTCTCGCCCTGCGCCGACAGCACGCGGCGCAGCGCCTCCTTGGTCGAGGTCTTGCCGACCGAACCGGTCACCGCGATGATCTGCGCCTTCAGCCGCGCCCGCGAGGCATGCGCGAGCTCGACGAGGCCGGCGAGGACGTCATCGACCACCAGCAGCGGCGCGTCGGCCGGAAATTTGTCGCGCTGCGCGGCTTCGACCACGGCGAGCCCGGCACCCGCCTTCAGCGCCGCTGCGACGAAGGCATGGCCGTCATGGACGTCGCCCTTGATGGCAAAATACGCATCGCCCGGCGCGATGGTGCGGCTGTCGATCGAGAGACCGGTGACGCCCTCCGGCAATGCGCCTTGCATGGCGGCGCGCATCGCTTGCACCATCGCATCCGAGGTCCACAACATCGTGCTCATGCGCCCTCCTCGGCCAATGCATTCGCGACCGCCTCATGATCGCTGAACGGCAACGTCGTGCTGCCGACGATCTGCCCGACCTCGTGGCCCTTGCCGGCCACGACCAGCGCATCGCCGGGCTCGAGGCCGGCAATCCCGGCGCGGATCGCGGCGGCGCGGTCGCCGATCTCGCGCGCGCCCTTTGCGGTGGCCATGATCGCGGCGCGGATCGCCTCGGGCTTCTCGCTGCGCGGATTGTCGTCGGTGACGATGATGTGATCGGCATTCTCGGCGGCGATCGCGCCCATGATCGGACGCTTGCCGGCGTCGCGGTCGCCACCGGCGCCGAAGATCACGACCAGCCTGCGCTTCGCATAGGGCCGCAGCGCCTGCAGCGCCTTCGCGAGCGCATCGGGCTTGTGGGCGTAGTCAACGAAGATCGGCGCGCCATTGTGCTCTCCGACGAATTCGAGCCGGCCTTTGGCGCCCTCGAGATGTTCGAGCGTGCCGAACACGTCATTGGCGGCGCTGCCGGTGCCGATCGCAAGCCCCGCCGCGACCAACGCATTCTCGATCTGGAATTCGCCGACCAGCGGCAGCCGGATCGCGTGCTTGCGGCCGCGGTGCTCGATGGCGAGCTGCTGGGCGAAGCCTTCGATCGCAGCGTTCGTGAGCTTGATGCCCTCGGTGAGGTCAGCGTTGCGGCCGACCGTGATGATACGCAAGCCGCGCGCCCGTGCTGCATCGATCACCTCTCGCGAGCAGTCGTGATCGGCCGAGATCACAGCGGTGCCGCCGTCGGCGACGAGATCGCGGAACAGCCGGAGCTTTGCATTCAGGTAATGCGCGACATCGGGATGATAATCCATGTGGTCGCGGGACAGATTGGTGAAGCCGCCGGCTGCGATGCGCACGCCGTCGAGCCGATACTGGTCGAGGCCGTGCGAGGAAGCCTCGAAGGCGAGATGGGTGACGCCGTCGCGCGCGATCTCGTCGAGCTGACGATGCAGCGCGATCGGATCGGGCGTCGTTAGCGAGCCGTAGACGGTTCGCTTGTCCGAGACGAGACCGATGGTGCCGATGCTCGCGGAGGAGTGACCGAGCCGCTGCCAGATCTGGCGCGTGAACGCCGCCACCGAGGTCTTGCCGCTGGTGCCGGTCACCGCCGCGATCGTCGCGGGCTGGCGCGGATAGAATTTGGCGGCGGCGAGCGCCAGCGCGCGGCGCGGATTCGGCGTGATGACGAACGGAACGCGGCCGTGACCTTGCGGCAGATGGTCGCTGGCGACCGCGACTGCGCCGGCGGCAATCGCCGCATCGACGAAGCGCGTGCCATCGGTCCTGCTGCCGGCCAGCGCGAAGAACAGGTCGCCCGGCTTCACCGCACGGCTGTCGACCGCAAGCCCTCCGACGGCGATCGCGTCGGCACTCGGATCGATCGTGGCATCGGCGCTGAAGAGGTCGCGAAGTCTCATGATCTTCCAGTCTGGCCGGCGCCGTTCTGGCGCCGCGTGATGATACGCCTTACTGGGTTGTTCTGGATGCCGCAAGAATAAGGCGGTCGGACGGCGGCAGGTCGAAGCGCGGTTCAACGCCCAAAAGCGGCGCAATTCGGGCGATCACGTTGCCGCCGGTCGGCACCGCATTCCAGCCCGAAGTGATGAACCCATGTGTTTCGGGCGTCGTCTGCGGCTCGTCCAGCATAATCAGAATCTGGTACTTCGGATCGTCGGCCGGCATGATCGCGGTGAAGGAGTTGAGCACCCGCTTCTTGGCATAGCGGCCGTTGATCACCTTCTCCGACGTGCCGGTCTTGCCGCCGACATAGTAGCCCTTGACGTCGGCGGTCTTGGCGGTACCGATCTCGGCGTTGAGCCGCATCAGATAGCGCATCTTGTCCGACGTCTCGGGCTTGATGACCCGCTTTGCCAGCGCCATCGCTTCTTGCTCGGTGCGCTTCATAAAGGTCGGCGGAATCAAATAGCCGCCGTTGACCAGCGCGTTGATGCCCATCACCGCCTGCAGGGGCGCCACCGACAGGCCCTGGCCGAACGCGATGGTCACCGTGTTCAGTTCGCCCCAGCGGCGCGGCACCAACGGGGCCGCGCTCTCCGGCAACTCGGTGCGCAGCCGGGTCAACTGGCCCATCTTGGCCAGGAACGCCTTGTGCGCCTCGACGCCCTGGCCGAGCGCGATCCGCGCGGCGCCGATATTGGACGAGTAGGTGAACACTTCCTTGGTGTTGATGAAACGTCCGAGCGTGTGGCTGTCATGGATCGTGAACTTGCCGTAGTGCAGGTTCCCGCGCGCATCCCACATCGAGTTCAGATTGATCTTGCCGCTATCCAGCGCCATCGCCAGCGTGAACGCCTTGAAGGTCGAGCCCATCTCGTAGACGCCGGTGGTCAGGCGGTTGATGCGATCAGGATCGTGCGCCTCCTTCGGATTGTTCGGATCGAAATCCGGCAGCGACACCATCGCCACGATCTCGCCGGTGCGCACGTTGGAGACGAGGCCGGAAGCGGCCTTGGCCCTGAACTTCTCCTTCGCCTTGATCAGTTCGTCGCGCAGCGCATGCTCGACGCGCAGGTCGATCGACAATTCGACCGGCTTCTGCAGCCGGTCGGTGGCGAAGCCCGCGCGATGCAGATCGGCCAGACCGTTATTGTCCAGCCACTTCTCCATGCCGGCGATGCCCTGGTTGTCGATGTTGACGAGACCGATCAGGTGGGCGACCTCGTTGCCGGTCGGATAGACGCGCTTGTTCTCGCGCAGGAAGCCGACGCCGGGAAGGCCGAGGCGGTGGATGTCGAGCTGCTGCTTCGGCGTGATCTCGCGCTTCAGCCAAACAAAACCCTTGCGCGACGACAGGCGGTCGCGCACTTCGCTGGTGTCGAGATCGGGCAAGGCCGCGGTCAAGAGCTCGATCGCCTCGTCCTTGTCGATGAGGCGGCGCGGCTCGGCGAACAGGCTCGGCGCCTTGACGTCGGTGGCGAGAATTTCACCGTTGCGGTCGGTGATGTCGGGCCGGGCGGTTGCGATCGCGTCCTGCGAGGCGGTGCGCCGCGCGCCATGGCTGTCGGCACCGACGGCGAACAGCACCAGCCGTCCGGCCAGCACGCAATAGACCGCGGCAAAGGCGAGGATCGCAAGGCCGACGCGCGCGCGCGCCTTCGCGGCGCGGTCGACATTGCTTCCGTACAGCAGCGTGCGGATCAGCCGCGTACGCCAGGGTTCAGCGGATTTTACGGCCGGCTCGCTGGCGGGTGCCGGATCGGTCATGGCAGGTCCCGTCATTGCTGATCTCCCCCGCCCTGCTCGGAATCTTCTGCGGGCGCAGGCTGGTCGGCGGCCGGCTGGTCGGTCGCCGGCTTGTCAATCGATCCGGTCGTGCTGTCGGGCGCGGCGGCGGCCTCGATGGTGTCGATCATCGCGCCGATCGGATCGCGCGAACCGGGCCGCGTGAAGTTCGGCGGCCGCTCCGGCAGGTTCTTCAGGGAATCGTACTGGTTGGCGTTGACCGGTTTCAGCGGCAGATGCCGTTCGGCGAGCCCCTGCAGTCGCAGCGGCGCGTCGAGCTTGGCCCACTGCGCGCGCAAGGCGGCGATCGCGTTGCGCTGCTCGCGGATCTCGGCATTGAGCTGCAGCACGCGCTCGACGCGCGCGGTCGATTCCATCTTGATGCGGTAGACATAGGATGCCGCGAAGATCAGCATGCCGATGACGAGGAGATGGAGGAGGCGCATCGTCAGCCTCCCCGCTTCAGGTCGGAT
The DNA here is from genome assembly GCF_049075665.1 of Bradyrhizobium sp. B120. Classification (NCBI taxonomy): domain Bacteria; kingdom Pseudomonadati; phylum Pseudomonadota; class Alphaproteobacteria; order Hyphomicrobiales; family Nitrobacteraceae; genus Bradyrhizobium; species Bradyrhizobium sp. B120. The sequence goes on from NZ_CP185242.1 coordinate 6,562,418, forward strand.
AGCCGCGGCCAGGACGGCAGGTCGTCGTCCGCATGCGCCGGCGCCGCAGTGCGCTCGGCTGCGCGCAGCTTGGCCGACCGGGCGCGCGGATTGGCCGATATCTCCGCCTCGCCTGGTGTCACCGGGCGCTTGGTCAGGATCTGAAAGCTCGGTGCGGATTGCGCCACTTCAGGCCGATGTCGCGAGCCGCCGGAAGCCTTGCCGCGCTCGGTGAGGAAATTCTTGACGATGCGGTCTTCCAGCGAATGGAACGAGACCACGGCAAGCCGCCCGCCCGGCTTCAGCACCCGCTCGGCCGCAGCCAGCGCGCGGTGCAGCTCATCGAGCTCTTCATTGACGAAGATGCGCAGCGCCTGAAAGGTCCGCGTCGCCGGATGAATCTCGTTCGGCTTGGCGCGCACGACTTTCCCGACGATGTCGGCGAGCGCCTCGGTCGTCGTGATCGGCGCGTCCTTGCGCGCGGCCACGATGGCGCGGGCGACGCCGCGCGAATGGCGCTCCTCGCCGAAGATATAGATGATGTCGGCGAGCTGCTTCTCGGAGGCGGTTGCGACCACATCGGCCGCGGTCGGGCCGCTCTGCGCCATCCGCATGTCGAGCGGACCGCCGAGGCGGAACGAGAAGCCGCGCTCGGCCTGGTCGAGCTGCATCGAGGAGACGCCGACATCCATCACGATGCCGTCAACCTGATCCACCCCCTGCGATGCGCAGACCTCGGCGAGATCAGAAAAACGATCCTCGACCAGCGTCAGCCGGCCGTCCGCACCGTCAACCAGATCGAAGCCGCCTGTTATCGCGGTGCGGTCGCGGTCGATGCCGATGACGCGCGTATCGGGGACATCGAGAATCATGCGGCTGTAGCCGCCGGCGCCGAAGGTCGCATCGACATAGATGCTGCCGGCGCGCGGCGCGAGATAGCCGACCGCCTCGCGGCCCAGCACGGAAACGTGACGGGGAGCACGCTCGCTCATGCGCCGCCCCCGGAGAGGGCCGCGTTGCTGGCATGCAAGCTGGCTGCGCGCCGACTCATTGCGTCTCGAATCCTCGCGCTGGCTGTTCCGGCAAAAAGGCCGCTGCGTGATCCCAGCGCCAACTCCCGTCCTCGGCCGCAAATCCTGATATCCGACCGGAATTGGGAGGGTTTCCATGGGATTTCGCGCAACAGCGGGCCGTGGCCGTCCTTTGGCCGTCCCCCGAAACCGGTTCGGCACTTCACCTCTCAGTAACGGCACTTAACGTTAAGAAAACGTTGATGATCGGTTAGCGGAATCGCGCGACTTTGATCCGCATTCGAGTGATAGCCTCGGCCCTCGCTCCGGGCATCATTGCGCGGCCCATGGGGCAGACCTGGAACCGGTAGGGCCGATTGCGCGGCCCGCACGGTAAAGGAATAGTAAACGCCTATTTGTTTATCCATATGTCAAAATGCCTACTCCTGGTTCGGGTTTTGAGTGATTCGTATGGCTTCTGGTTCGTCCTCGTCCGGCAACGCTGATTCGAAGCGTCAGCGCGTCCTTCCTGTTCCGAAGGGCGTGGCCGACGTGAAGACGTTCACGCCGGATTCCTCGATCGCCTCCGACGTGATCCCGTCGGTGAATTTCGGCGACCGCGCCAATGGCCGGCAACCCGACATGATCTTGCTGCACTACACCGGCATGCCCGATGTCGAGGGCGCGATCACCCAGCTCTGCACGGCCGGCACCGAGGTCTCGGCGCATTACATCGTGCTCGAGGACGGCCGCATCGTGCAATGCGTGCCGGAGAGCAAGCGCGCCTGGCACGCCGGCGTCTCCGCCTGGGCCGGCGAGGACGACATCAATTCCTGCTCGATCGGCGTCGAGATCATCAATCGCGGCCACGATTGGGGCTATCCCGACTTCCCGCTACGGCAGATCGCGGCCGTCATCGCGCTGTGCCGCGGCATCATGCTTCGCCGCAAGGTGGTCTCGCATCGCGTGCTCGGCCATTCAGATGTGGCGCCGGGGCGCAAGAAGGATCCCGGCGAGAAATTCCCCTGGCACTCGCTGGCCAATTCCGGCGTCGGGCATTGGGTGCAGCCGGCGCCGATCGTGCGCGGCGATGCGCTGCAGCTCGGCGCGATCAGCGACAGCGTCTCCAACATGCAGGCCGCGTTCCGGCGCTACGGCTACAACATCCCGACCAACGGCAAGTTCGATGGCCCGACGATGGAGGTCGTCACCGCCTTCCAGCGTCACTTCCGCCCCGAGCGGGTCGACGGGATCGCCGACCGCTCCACCATGGCGACGCTGCACGCGCTGCTCGAGAGCCTGCCGCCGGATGCTGCGAAGCCGGCGGTGGCGTAGGCAGTCCGCCGATGCAAGACTGGATTGAAACCGCCGTGTGGTGGCACGTCTATCCGCTCGGCTTCGTCGGCGCCGAGCGTGACGCACGGGCGGACGGCAGCGTCGCGCAGCGCCTGGACCGCTTGACGGCCTGGCTCGATTATGCGGTCGAGCTTGGCGCCTCCGGCATCCTGCTGGGGCCGATCTTCGCGTCCTCCACTCACGGCTACGACACCGTCGATCACTTCCGCATCGACCCGCGGCTCGGAGACGATGCGGATTTCGATGCCTTCATAGCCGCAGCCGACCGACGCGGCCTGCGGGTCGTCCTCGACGGCGTGTTCAATCATGTCGGCCGCAGCTTCCCGGCCTTCGAACGCGCGCTTCGCGGTGGACCGGCATCGCCGGACGCCCGCTGGTTCCGCTTCGCGTGGCCAGCAGACGGCCGCACGGATGAACCGCCGAGCTACGCCACCTTCGAGGGCCATAGCCATCTGGTCACGCTGAACCATGATGAACCCGTGGTGATCGACCACGTGACAAGGGTGATGAACCATTGGCTCTCCCGCGGCATCGACGGATGGCGCCTCGATGCGGCCTACGCGGTACCACGCACGTTTTGGAGAAAGGTACTGCCGGACGTGCGATCCAAGCATCCTGACGCCTACATCTTCGGCGAGGTGATCCACGGCGACTATGCGGCATTCGTGCACGAGACGGGCATCGATGCGGTCACGCAATACGAGCTTTGGAAGGCGATCTGGAGTTCGCTGAACGACCGCAATCTTTTTGAACTGTCCTGGGCCTTGAAGCGCCACGACGCGATGCTCGATCACTTCGTGCCGCAGACGTTCATCGGAAACCACGATGTCACGCGCATCGCTACACAGCTCCACGACGAGCGACATCTCGCCCATGCACTCGTCATCCTGCTGGCCTCAGCCGGCACGCCCTCGATCTACTCCGGTGACGAGCAGGCGTTCCGCGGCGTCAAGGAGCACCGGGCGGGTGGCGATGACGCCATTCGTCCGCCGTTTCCCGCGACGCCGTCCGACCTGGCACCATACGGCTGGCGTACCTATCGCCTGCATCAGGCGCTGATCGGATTGAGGCGACGTCATCGCTGGCTTCATCGCGCGCGAAGCCGCATTCTCGGGGTCCAAAACACCAACCTCTTGCTCGAGCTGTCGCACGCCGAGAGCCGGCTCTGGGTCGTGCTGAATATGGCAGACGAGCCCATCATGCGCGTGCTCGATGCAAGGGCTCATTGTATCGCTGGCGACAGCGTCGCATCACAAAGAGGACGCGGGACCGAGATCACCGTCCCGGGGCATGGCTGGAGCGTTGTGGAGCCCGATTTGCGCTGATGCTGCTGCGGCAAGATCACCCCATCGCCGCGAGCCGCCGCGCATGGAGCCGACACTGCGGCTCGCGCGGCGTCGCGGCGGTGGCGGCAAGATCAGCCTGCTGCGCGTTGCTTTTCCGGCCAAGTGCATGCGTAAAAATGGAACTTTTCGCCATATGCCGGCTTCTTAGTTGGGGCGGTCTGAGTGGAGATTCGTCCATGTTCAAAGCACTCATCAGCGGAGCTGTCGCTATCGGCCTCATCGCAGCTCCAGTCGCCGCAGGTGCGATGTCGACCCAGGACAAGTCCATGTCGACCCATCACAAGACCCACAAGGTCCATCACGCGCAGAAGAAGATGATGGCGCCCGGCACCACGACCGGCATGTCGAGTGGAACGACGACCGGGCAATCGACCGGTGCCAAGGCCAAGACAGGGTATTGAGCGTTCAACGCCGCGCGGCGCGCTGACGATCGTTGACGTGAACGGCGCACCCTCACGGACCACGCACGAGATGAGGCGATGTCAGCCCATCTCGGCGATCCGGCGCGCGTAGAGCCGCCGCAGCGGCTCGAGTTGCGTTGCGGCAGTGGCGGCAAGATAGGCCTGCCGCGCTTCGTCCTTGCGGCCGAGGCGGCGCAGCAGGTCGGCGCGCACCGCGGGCAGCTGGTCGTACCCCTTGAGGCTGCCGCGCGCGTCCAGCGCGTCGATCAGATCGAGCGCACGCGCCGGGCCGTCGACCATCGACACCGCAGCGGCATGATTGAGCTCGATCACCGGTGACGGGCTGATGCGGAGCAGCACCTCATAGAGACCGGCGATCTGCGGCCAGTCGGTATCCTTATAGCTGGGCGCCCGCGCATGCAGCGCGGCGATCGCAGCCTGCACCGCGTAGGATTGCGGCCGGCCCGGCATCTGCAGCGCCTCCTCGACCAGCCTCACACCTTCGGCGATCTGCCGGAAATCCCACAACGAACGGTCCTGCTCCTCGAGCAGCACGATGTCGCCGCCTGCGGTCTGGCGGCCGGCGCGGCGCGCATCGTGCAGCAGCATCAGCGCCAGCAGGCCCTTGATCTCGCCGCGCGCCGGAATCAGCCGATCGAGCAGCCGCGCTAGCCGGATCGCCTCACGCGCGAGATCGGGCCGCATCAGATCCTCGCCGGCGGTCGCGGCATAGCCCTCGGTGAAGACGAGATAGATCACGGCAAGCACGCCCTCAAGGCGCGGCTCCAGCGCCTCGCGCTCCGGCACCTCATAGGGAATGCCGGCGAGCTTGATCTTCTGCTTGGCGCGCAACAGGCGCTGCGCCATCGCGTCCTCGCTCGCCAGGAACGCGCGCGCGACCTGCGCCGTGGTCAGGCCGCACACCGTGCGCAAGGTCAGCGCAACCTGGACCTCGGCGGCAAACGACGGATGGCAGCAGGTGAAGATCAGCCTCAGCATGTCGTCGTCGAGCGTCGCATCGGCCGGCTCGGGCGATGGCTCCGCATCCAGCAGCAAGTGATGCGTCAGTTCCTGCTGCTTGCCGCGAAACGAAACCGCGCGGCGAACGCGGTCGATCGCCTTGTTGCGGCCGACATTGACCAGCCAGGCGCGCGGATTGGCGGGGAATTCGCCGATCGGCCAGCGCTGCAGCGCGACAGCGAAGGCATCCTGCAGAGAGTCCTCGGCCAGATCGAAATCACCGACGAGACGGATCAGCGTTGCGAGCGCCCGGCCCGCCTCGTCGCGGAAGATTTTCTCGACCTGGCTCGGGGTTATAGCCATCAATCGTTGCTCAACGGTCGTGCCAGACGGCGCGGCCGCGGCATTCATGATGCGATAATGGCGTCATCACGGGTTGTCGTAGATCATCACCGGCCTGACTTCGATCGAGCCGGTCTTGGCGCCAGGAATCCGCGCCGCGAGGCCGAGCGCGGTGTCGAGATCCTTGGCCTCGACCAGATAGTAGCCACCGAGCTGTTCGCGGGTTTCCGCGAACGGCCCATCGGTCGTCAGCGTCTTGCCGTCACGCACCCGCACGGTGGTTGCCGTCGACACCGGCTGCAGCCCGTCGCCCGCCTTGAAGTGCCCGCTCTGGATGATCGACTGGGTGTAGGCGCCGTACTCCGCCGTCACGGCCTTGCGGTCGTTAGCGGTCATGTGGGCGTATTCCGCGTCGCTCCGGTAGATCAGCAGCAAATATTGCATCTCGTCTCTCCTCTTGATCGGCTGGATCGCCGACACCCAGTCGAATGGGCGGCAGGTCAAACGACATCTTCAGGATAAATTATTTTGGCCTCCTTGGCCGCCGTTATCCGCTTGACGGATCGGGCGGAAACGCCCATTCCGTGGGGGTCAGTCGGCCGGACGGCCGCTCCCGCTGGTGCCGAAAGGCCGCGGGGGAGGAAAGTCCGGGCTCCATCGACATGCGGTGCCGGATAACGTCCGGCGGGGGCGACCCCAGGGAAAGTGCCACAGAGAACGAACCGCTCCCTCCTCGGAGGTAGCAAGGGTGAAAAGGTGCGGTAAGAGCGCACCGCGTTTCCGGCAACGGAGACGGCATGGCAAACCACACCGGGAGCAAAACCGAATAGGGACGGCAACGCGGTTAGTTCGCGCACGCGCGATAACACCGCAGGGCGATGTCAGGCCCGCTGTCCGGGTAGGTTGCTCGAGGCGAGGTGCAAACCTTGTCCCAGAGGAATGGCCGTCGCGTACCATTCGCAAGAATGGTGCCCTACAGAACCCGGCTTACAGGCCGGCTGATATTTTGGAGTATGAAGGGCTCGGCGTAACACGCCGGGCCCTTCGCCATATCGGACACCACGGTTGCATCCTATTTTGCTAAAGTGCCCGTCGCGGAGGAACGCAGATGGACCTTCAGAAGATCATGGCAAAGGCGCGAGATATCGCCAGGACCACCGGCACGATCACGACCGAACAACTCAACGGCCTGTGCCCGAACAGCATGGAGCCCGACGATATCGCAGCTCTCTTTGCGTCCCTGCGTGCCGAGGGCATTCAACTCAAGGATAGCGACTCAGAAAAGTAGAAGCCGTCGTCTTCGGACACTAGGCCACGATCTCCTGCAGCAGCGTCATCAGCGCTTCCGGCGCCGTGACGTTCGGCGAGTGGCTGGCGTCGATCTCGAGATAGCGCCAGCCGGCTTCGTTCTTCGTGCGTTTCGCGAATTGCCCGAACGTGTCCGCCGGCGTGATGCGGGTGGCGTAAATGTAGCTGCGCGGCAGGCTGGTCTCGCCATGTTGCAGCTTCAGCTTCTGCTCGAAGCATTTGATCGGCATGTCGACGCGGCGCGCAGTCAGCCATTCGACATCTGCCGGCGACGTGTCTGGCGGCGTCGGCATCGGCGGGATACGCCAGCCGTCGCCATTGCGCGCCGCCTCCCGCATCTTGTCGATCGCCACTTCGTTGAGATCGAACAGCGACTGGCCGTCGCGCGGCACGAAGGCGTCGATATAGATCAGCTGCGCGATGCGCTCGGGCACCCGGTCGGCGACGCCGGTCGCGACCATGCCACCATAGGAATGGCCGACCAGCACGATGTCGCGCAGATCCTCGTAGGAGATGACGCTGAGCATGTCCTGGATATGCGCCTCCAGCTCGAGCCCTTGATGCGCAAGGTGCGCGCGCTCGCCGAGCCCGGTGTAGCTCGGCGTGACGAGCCGGCGCCCGGCGGCCTGCATCAGGGGATGCATTTTCTTCCACGCCCATCCGGCTGACCAGGCGCCGTGACAGACCAGAAAGGTTTTTTGCGAATTCGCAGTCGACACACTCGCAGTCATGGGGGTGCTTCCATTCGATTATCGTCGATGAGCCGCGATTTTGAAGTGTACCCGCCGCTCGCGTCGTGTAAACGTCGCGGCAAAACATGATCGTCATTCCGGGATGGTCCGAAGGACCAGACCCGGAATCTCGAGATTCTCAGGCGCGCAATTGCGCGCCATAGTTCGATGCTTCGCATCGCCCCGGAATGACGACGAAGGAGAAAGCAACTGAACGCGGCAAGCTACGCGGTCCTGTTCTTCGGCGCGCTTGCCGGCGGCTTCGTTTCCGGTCTTGCCGGCTTCGGCACCGCGCTGATGGCGCTCGGCATCTGGCTCTATGTGCTGCCGCCGACGCTTGCGGTGCCGCTGGTGCTGGTCTGCTCGGTGATCGCGCAGGTGTCGACGCTGCCGTCGATCTGGAAGACCATCGACTTCCGCCTGGTCTGGCCGTTCGTCATTGCGGGCCTCGCCGGCGTGCCGATCGGCATCTTGCTGATCGCCCGCGCCGACCCCGAGGTCTTCAAGCTGACGATCGGCGTCTTCCTCCTGGTGTTTCCGGCCCTGCTGTTCCTGCAGCGCAAGCCGATGTCGATCGCGTTCGGCGGCAAATGGGCCGACGGCGCGATCGGATTTGCCGGCGGCATCCTCGGCGGCCTCGCCGGACTGTCCGGCCCGCTGCCGATCCTGTGGGCGAGCCTGCGCGGCTGGGGCAAGCAGCAGCGTCGCGGCGTGTTTCAGATCTTCAACTTCACGATCCTGGCGGCCGCGCTTCTGGTCCAGATCGCGAGCGGCCTGGTGAAGCCCGAATTGATCTGGCTCGTGGCCTGTGCGTTTCCAGGAACGCTGCTCGGCGCTTGGCTCGGCGCGCGCCTCTACCACGCGCTTAGCGACCGCAATTTTTCCGACGTCGTGCTGGTGCTGCTGTTCCTGTCCGGCGTGGCGCTGGTGTGGAACGGGCTGGCGCCGAAATAGCCGACAGCGCGCGGCTGACGGACATCGGTCCATCAGCCACGCGCCATCGCCTACTCCGCCGCCGCCTGGCCGAACTCAGTCGCCTGCCGCTCGAATAGGCCACGGTAGATACCGCCCTGCCGCGCGGCAAGCACCTCGTGCGTGCCCTGCTCGACGATCTCGCCGCGATCGAACACCAGGATGCGATCCATGCTGCGCACGGTCGACAGCCGGTGCGCGATCACGATCGAGGTGCGGCCTTTCATCAGCCGCTCCATCGCCTGCTGGATCAGCGCCTCGGATTCCGAATCGAGGCTCGAGGTTGCCTCGTCCAGGATCAGGATCGGCGCATCGGCCAGGAACGCGCGCGCCAGCGCCACGCGCTGCCGCTCGCCGCCCGACAGCTTGACGCCGCGCTCGCCCACCAGCGTGCCGTAATCCTTCGGCAGCCGCATGATGAAGTCGTGCGCATTGGCAAGCCGCGCCGCCTGCTCGATCGCCTCCATGCTGGCGCCCGGCCGGCCATAGGCGATGTTCTCCGCCAGCGTGCGGTGAAACAGGATCGGCTCCTGCTGCACGATCGCGATCTGGCTGCGCAGCGATTGCTGCGTCGCCTTGGCGATGTCCTGACCGTCGATCAGGATTTTGCCACTGGTGACGTCGTAGAGCCGCTGCACCAGCTTGACGAAGGTCGTCTTGCCGGAGCCGGAACGGCCGACCAGGCCGACGCGCTCGCCGGCATCGATGTCGACCGACAGCCCGTCATAGAGCGGCAAGCGATGGCCGCCATAGTGGAACGTGACGTCGTCGAACACGATGCGGCCGCCCTGGATGTCGATCGCCCTGGCATCATCCGCGTCGACGATGCCGAGCGGCTCGCCATGGATCTGCACCAGCTCCTCCATGTCGTTGACCGAACGCTGCAGGTTGTTGATGTGCATGCCGACATCCCGCAAGTAAGCGTGGATGATGTAGTAGCTGGTCAGCACATAGGTGACGTCGCCCGGCGTGGCATGACCCTGCGCCCATAGCAGGATCGCGCCGCCGATCACCGAGGCGCGGAAGCACAGCAGCACCAGGAGCTGCGCCGTCGAGGTGTGGTTGTAGCGGAGCCAGGTCCGCCGCACCCGCCGGCGCCAGCGGCTGATGACGCCGTCCAGCCGCATGTCCTCGCGCGTCTCGGCGCCGAACGACTTCACCACCGCGTTGCAGGTCAAGGCATCGGCCAGCGTGCCGCCGACCTTGGTGTCCCACGCATTGGAGACGCGCGCGGCAGGCGCGACGTAGCGCACCTGGAACACCATGGTCATCGCGACATAGATCACCGAACCCACGGCGATCACCGCGCCGAGTGATGGCCAGTGCAGCCCGAGCAGGATCATCGAGCCGAGCAGCACCACGAGCGACGGCAACAGCGCCATCAGGATGGTGTCGTTCAACAAGTCGAGCGCCCACATGCCGCGCGTGATCTTGCGCACGGTGGAGCCGGCGAACGAATTGGCGTGCCAGTCGGTCGAGAAGCGCTGCACGCGCATGAAGGCCTGCTGCCCGACATCGGACATCGTCTTCAGCGTGAACGGCACGATGGTCTGGATACCGACCAGCCGCAGCAGCAGCGACAGCGCGCCGAGGCCGACGATGGCGCCGAACGCCAGCATCGCCGCATGGCGCGCGGCGGCATCGGTGGCGCCCGCGGTCAACGCATCAACCAGATGGCCGGAGAACACCGGCATGAACAGGTCGGCCGCGGTCGCACCGAGGAAGCCCGCCGTCACGGCGAAGGCACGCAGCGGCTGCTCCAGCCAATGGCGGAACACGAATGGCAGGACGATCCGGATCGCGGCCGGTCGCTTGGTCGTCAGAGCGGTCATGGCACATTCCGGCCACGCTTCTGCAGCGCAAGCCGGCTCCATCTGAGGCGACAGGCGGACGGAATCCGGCCGCTTATGTCGCTGGAAATTGTAGATAACGTGTTGGGAAGTTTAGGTGATCGGGGATCAGGCCCGATCAGCGCCGGGAGCTAACGCGAAGCCGCGTCAAGCACCATCGAACGCGGGCGCGCGATCTGCGAAATAAACGACTTCATGCGCATCTCCCGGGTTCGAGTAAGGAATGCGCTGCTTATAAATGCATCACGCGCGATTGGCAAGATGACAAGCGCGTGAGTGCGTCAATGTGTCGGCGATGCAACGCTCTGCCCGCGACCGGGCGCACTGCGCGCGAAGCCGATGCACTCAATGCGCGTCGCCGCCGCCCGCGGTCATCGACGGCGGCTTGTTGACGAACAGCACCAGCAGGCTGAGGCCGACATAGAACAGCGACAGCATGAAGAAGGCGTCGCCGTAGCTCATCACCTGGGCCTGGCGGTGCACGAGCTGCGAGAGCTGCTTCATCGCCATGGTGGCGGAATCGCCCATGCCCTGCAGGCGCTGGGTGAAATTGTTGAGGGTCTCGACCGCGGTCGCGTTGCCCCAGGTCACGCGGTCCTGCAGCCGCGAGATATGCAGATCGGTGCGGTCGTTGAGCGCTTCGTTGATCAAAGCGAGCCCGACCGCGCCGCCGAGATTGCGCATCAGGTTGAACAGGCCGGAGGCGTTCTTGACGCGGTCCTGCGGCAGCGTGGCGAGCGCGATGTTGTTGGTCGGCACCATCGCGCACATCATGCCGATGCCGCGCAGGATCTGCGGCACCAGCAGCTCGTAGAAATCGTACTCGCGCGTGATCCAGGTCATCTGCCAGGAGCCGAGCGCGAAGGTGACGAGGCCGAAGGCGATGATGTAGCGCAGATCGACCTTCTGCATCAGCCGGCCGACCACCGGGGCCATGAAGAACATGGTGACGCCGGAGACGAACATGGTCTCGCCGATCATCAGCGCGCTGTAGCCGCGGATCTCGGCGAGATAGCGCGGATAGACATAGGTCAGGCCGTAGAGCCCGATACCGATGCAGAATTGCAGCACGCAGCCGACCGCGAAGTTGCGGTTGGAGAAGGCATAGAGATCGACGATCGGCTCCTCCGCGGTCAGCACCCGCCAGAAGAAGGCGACCGCCGAGACGAAGCCGATCGCGGCGCAGATCGCGACCGAAGTGTCCTGCAGCCATTCATATTGCGGGCCTTCCTCCAGCACATATTCGAGCGAGCCGAGGAAGCCGCCCATGAAGATCAGGCCCCACCAGTCGAAGCGCTCGAGCAGCGCGAAGTTCGGCTGGTCGAAATCGACCAGCGCCAGAACGCCGACGGTGATGATGACGCCGGGCACGATGTTGATGAAGAACAGCCAGTGCCACGACATCAGATCGGTGATGTAGCCGCCGACGGTCGGCCCGACGGTCGGCGCCAGCGTCGCGACCAGGCCGATGATCGGCGCCACGATGTAGAACTTGGAGCGCGGGAAGATGGTGTAGGCCGAGGCGAACACCGTCGGGATCATGCCGGCGCCGAGGAAGCCCTGCAGCGCGCGCCACAGGATCATCTGCTCGATCGAGGAGGCGAAGCCGCACAACAGGCTCGACGCCGTGAAGCCGAACGCCGAGATCGCAAACAACAGCCGGGTGCCGAGCGCGCGCGACAGGAAGCCGGACAGCGGGATCGCGATCACCTCGGCGATCAGGTAGGCGGTCTGCACCCACGACACTTCGGTCGACGAGGCCGACAGGCCGGCCTGGATTTCGGTGAGCGAGGCCGAGACGATCTGGATGTCCAGGATCGACATGAACATGCCGAACACCATGATGATGAAGGCGACCACCCGCTTGGGCTGGAGCCGTTCGGTCTCCGAGGCGCCGGTCATCATCGAGGGAGAGGCAGTGGTCGCGTCGGCCATGGGCTCATCAGGCTCCGCGCTTCGAACCCGCGGTCCGAAGCTTCAAGGCATCACTGCGGATGGATCATCATCGGCGCGTCGAGGTCGGTATCGGCGTCGGCATCGGCCGCGCCCTCTCGCGTGTCGACGGTGGTGTAGACCGACATGCCGGCGCGCAGCATGCCCTGCCTGGCGACGCTGTTCGGCACCCGGATGCGGACCGGCAGACGCTGCACGATCTTGGTGAAGTTGCCGGTGGCGTTGTCGGGCGGCAGCAGCGTGAACACCGAGCCTGCGGCCGGCGAGATGCTGTCGACGATGCCGGTGAACTTGCGGAAGCCGTAGGCGTCGACCTTAATCGTCACCCGCTGCCCGGTGCGGATGCGCTTGAGCTGGGTCTCTTTGTAGTTGGCGTCGATGAAGACGCCGTCGAGCGGCACCACATTGCCGAGCCGCTGGCCGACGTTGATGTAATCGCCGGTGTTGACGAGACGGTTGGAGAAGGTGCCGTCGACCGGCGCGCGCACCTGGGTGAAATCGAGATCGCGCTCGGCCTTGGCGAGCTGGGTCTGCAACTCGGCGAGCTGGGCGCGGGCCTCGGCCTGCTGCGCCTTGGTGACATCGACGTTGCTCTTTGCGGCGTCGAAGGCGGCCTGCGCCGACCGCACGGCGGCCGCGCCCTGATCACGGCCGGCTTCGGAGACTTCGAAGGTGGCGCGCGAGGCAAAGCCCTTGGTGCTCAGCGCCTGCTGGCGATCGAAATCGAGATCGGCGCGCTTCAGGCCGGCTTCGGCGGAGACGAGCTGCGCCTGCGCCTGCTCGACCGCGCTTTCGGCCGCAGCGACCTGGCGGCCGATGCGCTCGATCGTCGCCTGCTGGGTCGCGATCCGCGTGCGCGCGGCGTCGACCGCGATGCGATAGTCGCCGTCATCGATCCGGAAGATCACATCGCCGGCGCGCACCACCGCGTTGTCGCCGGGCAGGATCGCCGCGATATGGCCCGCGACGCGCGCGCCGAGCATGGTGTTGTTGGCGCGGACATAGGCGTCGTCGGTCGAGATGTAGAAGCGCCCGACCAACAGGTAGTAAGCGGCATAGCTCGCGGCGGCGAGCGCGAGCAGCCCGAGCACGCCCATCATCACGAATCTGCGCTTGCCGGACTTCGGCGCCGCGGCGGCGGGCGACGCCGCCGGCTGTTCGGGCGCAGAAGCGGGCGGCGCCTCGGCAGGACTCTTGTCGCCGGGACTCTTTTCGCCTGGACTCTTGGCTTCGTCGGCCCTTTTGGCTTCGTCAGCGCGGCCCTGCTCGCCGAGATCGGCGGATGCGTCGCGTGCCATCGCGTCCGCGGCCGTCTCAGGCCCGGAACGAACAATGCGTGCAGCCTGATCCCGTGCTGCGGCCATAACCGAGGCTCCCCACCAAAAATCTCGACGCGCGCAATGGCTGGAGAAGGGCCGTGCGGCGCATCGTCACTCCAACCATACCATTGACCGAACGGTTCGGTCAATCTACATTCCCGCCCAGCGGATTATAAGGCTTCGATTCTTCCCGGACTGATTCCGGGTTGAGTTCTTTCGCGAGAAGCTAAATCAATGGTTGCAGCGCCCCCAAACCCCCTCCACCTCGTCGTCGGCGACGAGGAGTCCTCGAAGCGCCGCCAGATCCTGGACGGCGCCCGCAAGGTATTCCTGGAGCTCGGCTTCGACGGCGCCAGCATGGGCGAGATCGCCCGCGCCGCGGGGGTCTCCAAGGGCACCCTGTACGTGTATTTCCCCGACAAGGCCGGGCTGTTCGCAGCGATCGTCGAGGAGGAAAAGCACGAGCAGGGCAAGGTCGCCTTCAACTTCGATCCGGCACGCGACGTCGACACCACCCTCCCCGAATTCGGCCGCGCCTATGTCGCGGTGCTGTGCCGGCCCGGCGGCGGCTCCGCGATCCGCACCGTGATGGCGATCGCCGAGCGGATGCCCGAGCTCGGCAGCCGGTTCTACACCCATGTGATCGCCCACACCGTCGACCGCTTCGCCGCCTATCTCGAGGCGCGCGCCGCGCTCGGCGAGCTCGAGATCGACGACTATCAGCTCGCGGCCTGGCAATTCATGCAGATGTGCCAGGCAACGCTGTTCCAGGCGTTCATCTTCCAGGCCAATCCGTCGCCCTCGCCGGAGCGGATCGCCACCGTCGTGGACAGCGCGACGCGCGTGTTCTTCGCGGCATACCGGCCGAAGCAGGCGGATTGATCCCCCGCCGTCGCAAGACAGGCGAGTAACGGTCCATCCGACTATTTCTTTTGGTAGGACCGCAACTTGGCGCTTGTCGCGCGACGCCACCTCGCGCGACAATTCCCTGCATGAACGGGGATATCGACCCAGATCAAATGTCCAGCGTGATGGCGCGGCTGGGGGAGGCAGTGGTCGACCCGACGGCGTGGACCGACATCATGACGTCGATCTGCGAAGCGGTGGGCGCAACCGGCGCCGTGCTGCTGCAAAGCGACGTGCGGACCCCGGACGTGCCGCGCACCGCGTCGACCGAAGAGATGGTGCAGTTCTACTTCGCACATAACTGGCATGAGCAGGATTCGCGCGCTCCAGGCGTTCCGCGAGCCATGGCCGGCGAGGTGATCACCGATCAGGACTTGTTGACGCCCGAGCAGATCCGCTCGGATCCGATGTACAATGAGGTGCTGTATCCGTTCGGCTTCAAATGGTTCGCCGGCATCGGCTTCTGGGCCGACAGCGCACCGTGGGTACTGACGTTGCAGCGCACCGGAGAGGAAGGACATTTCGAGACACGCGAGACACGGCTACTGGCTCAGCTGGGGCCGCGCCTGACGGAGACAGCGACACTGTCGACTGCGGTCGGCCGCATCGCGCTCGCCTCCATGACCGGCATTCTCGACCGGGTGCGGCAGCCGGCCGTCGCACTCGATCGCGCAGGCCTCGTGATCGATCGCAACGAAGCCGCCGATGCCGGCTTCGATGCGGACATCAGGATCAGGGATCGCCGGCTGATCGTGCGCGACAAAGCGGCACAGGCGCGGCTTGATCAAGTCGTCGATCTGATCCCCGGCGCACCCGAGCGCGCGGCGCTGCCGATCGAACCGATCGTGATCCGCCGTGCGCACAAGGGGCCGGTGGTGTTGCGCGTGTTGCCGATCGACGGTGCGGCACGCAACGTCTTCCTCGGCGCGCGGGCGATGCTGGTCTTCGTCAATTTGACGCCACGCGCGATGCCCGAGCCCGGCATGATCGCGCAGGCATTCGACCTCACGCCGGCAGAAGCGCGGCTGGTGGCGCTGCTCGCGGGCGGCCTCTCGATCGACGACGCTGCCGAACGGCTCGGGATCGTTCGCGACACGGCACGCAACCAGTTGAAGTCCGCCTTCGCCAAAACCGGCACGCACCGCCAGCCCGAACTGGTCAACCTCGTCCTTCGGATCGCCTGACAGAGATTCGACTCAATCCACAATGATGCTCACCCGCCCGATTTCGCCCAGCACGGCCGGGCGTTGACCGCCGTACGCGCCGCTCTTGAGCACGGCCGTATACGATCCAGCCGCGCGATAGACGTGCGTCCGTCGAAAGCCGCGGATCGGTGAGATCGTGTCATCAGTCCGGCCGTCGCCGAAATCGAGCACGACCACCCCCTCCGGCATCCCCGGCCCCATGCCGGTGAAGGTCACCTCGAGCGGCGCCGCGCCCGAGATCGGCGAAGCGGCAAGAGCACTTGTCGCGTTCATCTGCGTCGTCGCGGTCATGTCGATCACACCAAGGGTGATTGCGGAGATGGCAAATGCCGGCAAACGCCACGTCATTTCGAATGTCCCGATCATCCACCCGCCGCAAGCAGATTGCGGCGGGTGGTTTCATGAATCAAGCGGCAGGACGACCTCCTCCGGCTCAGACCAGATGGAAATCACCTGCGTGCGCTTGCAGCTCCGCCGCCTTGATTCCGGCAAAGGTGATCGTATCGCCGAACGCGTCCGTTATGACGGCGCCGGCGGCGGTATCGGCCGTGTGATTGGATAGCATGTCGTTCACGCTGGTGAAGATCGACTTGTCGAGTTGCACGGCGTCATTGTGCGCAACGAAATCGGTGATCACGTTGGTGCCGAAATGCGGGCGGAACAGGAACGTGTCCGGCCCGTTGTTGCCGGTCAGCGTGTCACCATCGCCGCCGATCAGGACGTCCGGGCCATTGCCGCCGATCAGGATGTCGTGCCCCGCCGAGCCGTCGAGCACGTCCTGGCCGTTGCCGCCATTCAATGTGGTATGGCTTCCGGCCTGGTAATCGACGCCGGGATTGAACACGACGATGCTCAGCGTCGACGACGCCGTTGCGCCATGCGGATCGGCAATCGTGTAGGCGAAGGTGTCCTGCGCGACGATCTGCGACGGCAAGCCCCCCTTGTTGGCGACATAGACATAGCTGCCGTCTGCATTCAGCGTCAGCGAGCCGTAGGTGCCGGCTATGGTGTGCCCGACATTGCCGGCCGCCCCGTCCACGGCGCTGACCACCGAATGACCCTGATCGTGGATGTCAGGATCGGTGTCGTTGGACAGCACGCCGTGCGACGCGTCGACCGACAGCGTCGACTTCTTCGCCGTGCCGTTGCTGTCCGCGACCGCGATCGGGGCGTCATTGGCGCCGTTGATGGTGAGGACGACATCCTGGGTGACGGCCCCGCCATGCGCATCGTCGATGATGACGGGCACCGTGACGGTGAGGCTCTCGCCGACCGACAGGAAATCGAGATCCTTGTCGACGATGCTGTAGTTCCAGTCGATCTTGCCTGCGTTGGTGTTGCCGGCCTCGGGCATGATCGTAAAGGCTGCCTCGAGCGAGGCGATTTGTGCCGGCGTGAGTTCCGACGTGTAGTCGTGCGTCGCGTCCTGCCAGGTCACCGTCTCGCCGGCGGCATCGATCGTCGCAGTCGGCCGGTCGTTGAGATCGGGATCGGTGAATGCGATCGTGCCGGAGGTCGTATCCGGCGTCGAACTTCCGGTGACGCCGGGCAATTCGCTGATCGTGCCCGTCAGGTTGGACAGTGCCGGCACCACCGACACGGGATCATTGGTGCCGGTGAAGACGACTGTGATCTGCTGGGTCGAAGTGTCACTGACGCTCGAGCCGGTGTGGTGGTCGGCCACCGTGACGTCGTAGACCACGGTCAGCGTCTCGCCAGCCGCCAGGAAGCCCAGATTCTTGTCCGCCAGGTCGAACTGCCAGTTGAGCGTCCCGCTGGTGCCGTCGACGCCAATCGAATCGGTCAGCGCCGTTGCGAGGGCCGCCTGCGTCGCGAGCGGAACCATGACGCCGCCGGACCAGGTCGCGGTATCAAACGCCTCACTCGCGGTGTGGGTGTCGCCGGCATTCGCATCGGTGAACGTCAGTGTGCCGAGAAGTTCCTGCAGCGAGGCGGAATTGGTGGTGTTGGCCAATTCGGTCAGCGGATGCGGGGATCCCGGATCGGGCGACAGCACCGGCGGACGGTTCAGCACTTCGGTCTCGTTGAATGTGCCGTCGGCGAACTCGAATTTCTGGATGTTGGTGACGGTGTCGGTGCCGTCAGGTGACCCGCCGCGCTGGTCGGCGATCTGGATCGCGCCGCTGCCGAGCAGGGTCGCGATGTATTGCAGCCGGCTGCCGCTGTAGACGACTGTGTTGGTGCCGCCCCCGCCATCGATCGTGTCGTTGCCGCCATTGCCGCGAAGCACGTTGTCGGCGGCGTTGCCGACGATCGTGTCGTTGCCCGAGCCGCCATTGGCGTCCTCGATCAGCGATGCGGTCTCGGTCGGGTTAGTCGGATCGATCAGCGCATTGGCGATGTTGCCGCGCGCGAAATACTCGGCACCGCCCGCCCCGTTATTGCCGAGATCGGCGCGCTGCGCGTGCGCCGCGCTGGTGTCCAGTATGGTCCAGGCGCCGGGATTGAGATCGATGGAGAGGTTGGTCGTGTAGTTGGAGAAGTCGTAAGTATCGGTGCCACCGCCATCCCACAGCGTCATGAGCACGAAATTGCTTTGCGGCGCGCCCTGCCCGACGCCATCGATGAACTCCTCGCCGGTGGTCGGGCTCCAGGTGTAGGTGGTATTGCCGTTGTGCGCCGTGGCGCCATAGTTCGCGCCGTACATGTACTGCAGCGCGGCGATGTCATCCTGCATGTAGGTGGTGGGATGATCGGGCGCGTTGTCACCATTGGTCGCATTGTCGCCAGGAAACTGGCTGTAGGTCATCACCGAGTATTCGTAGGAGTTGTGATCAGCCGGCAGCGCGGGGAACGTCACGCCGTGCCCGTCCTGCGTGACGTGGCCGTGCTTCAATCCGAGATTATGGCCGGTCTCGTGCATGATGCCGGCCGCATCCTGGAAGCTGCCGAGCACCGGATTGGTGTAGCCGCCGGTGACGAACCATGCGTCGCCTTGCGCGCCCATCGCGGAGAACGGGGCGCTGCCGTTGTAGCCCAGTTCGGGCGGATTGGCCTCCGCGGTGCCGGGCGCGTTGCCGGGGACGTGCAGTCCAGTGTGCAAGGCGACACTGCTGTCGTCGGTGTAGTCGATCTTGTCGGCATTGGCGTAGCGCAGCGTCGCGCCGGCGCTTGTCGTCTCGGTGAAGGTGAGGTTGGTGAAGCTTGCGACGTTGGCGAGCGCCGCACGCACCGCCGTCTGCTGTGCCGCGGTGAACGCGCTGAAATTGTCGATCTCCTGGTAACCGTATTCAGCGCTGCTGGTGGGAAACGAAAACGTCAGATCCTGCGCGCCGCCAGATCCCCACTCCCATCCCCAGAGAATGCCATCGATATCTTGATTGCCGGACAGATTAACAACTTGAGTCATGGGAAAACTCCGTCTTGGGTGAAATGAAAAACGTCCCCAATTCCGTTCAGTTGTCGTGCTGACGTGCGATGCAATCCTTTCTGTTGAGGGTGATTCCGATTTCGAAATTTGCGGCGCAAAGGCCGCTTGATCCGGGATTCACGAGCACCGCACCTGAAATCCGCGGCGGCGTACGAGATTGTTAGGCTTGCGGCAATTGCAAGTCAAACGTGTTTCTGTATATGACAAAACTATAAATTGTTAGACGAATTCGTCGAAAATTTTGTGCGTGCTCAAGCACCGTCTGTGGGCAGTCTCACTCTGTGAGGGTAGTGTGATCGTCACAAACAAGGAGGCACGGTCCGTGACTCCAATCACACGGGATCATCGTCGATGAGCGACCTCGTCATCCGACATATGCGGCCGGACGAGATCGCGCTCG
This sequence comes from Bradyrhizobium sp. B120, assembly GCF_049075665.1. Classification (NCBI taxonomy): domain Bacteria; kingdom Pseudomonadati; phylum Pseudomonadota; class Alphaproteobacteria; order Hyphomicrobiales; family Nitrobacteraceae; genus Bradyrhizobium; species Bradyrhizobium sp. B120. The sequence goes on from NZ_CP185242.1 coordinate 6,581,847, forward strand.
CGATCGACTGGGCCGCCGCGGAGGGATGGAATCCCGGTCTCGCCGATGCGCCCTGCTTTGCCGCCGAAGATCCGCAGGGCTTCTTCATCGGCGAGCTGGACGGCCGGCCTGCGGCGGTGATCTCCTGCGTCAATTACGGCGCGCATTTCTCCTTCCTCGGCTTCTATATCGTGCGTCCGGATCTGCGCGGCCGCGGCCATGGCCTGAAGATCTGGAATGAAGCCATCGCGCATGCGCATCCGCGCGTGATCGGGCTCGATGGCGTGGTGGCGCAGCAGGCGAACTACCAAAAGTCCGGCTTCGCGCTCGCTTACGCCAATGTGCGCTACGGCGGCACGGTCGCAGCACCCTCAGCACCGAACGCCGGCATCGTCGCGCTGGCCGATCGGCCGATCGCGCTGGTCGAGGCCGATGACGCTACGGTGTTTCCCGCACCGCGCCCGGCGTTCCTGCGCGCCTGGATCAATACGCCGGGACATGTCGGGCGCGCGCTGATGCGCGACGGCAGGCTGGCCGGCTGGGGTGTGATCCGTCCGTGCCGCACCGGCCGCAAGATCGGTCCTCTGGTTGCCGACGACCGCGCCAGCGCCGAGACCATCCTGTCCGCATTGCTCGCGAGCGCAGGCAGCGGCGAGATTTTCCTCGATGTCCCCGCGGTCAACCACGACGCCGTGGCGCTGGCGCAAAGCCTGGGGCTGTCGCCGGTGTTCGAGACCGCGCGGATGTACACCGGCGCGATCCCGCCATTGCGGATCGATCGCGTGTTCGGCGTTACGACGTTCGAGCTCGGCTAGAGGAGCCCGTGCGTTCAAATGACGCATGCTCGCAAACGCGGTTCCTGTGAAACGGCTCATAACGCGATCATTCAACGATGGAATACACCTCTGGTTGAGCGAGAGAGCCAGTTCGGCGCACTTCCGCGCGCTGCGCTCGTCCGCAACAGAAGGAGGTGTCGCATGGCGTTCCTGTTTTTCAATTTCCGCAGCATGGGCCTCAGCGAGGCACTCGCCAATGTCGGCGAGCTCAAGGGCGTCGTCGCCAACACGCTGAAGCAGAACGGCTTCACCGATGTCGTCAATACCCAGTCGGAGGTCGCCGGCAACAAGAACGGCGTCCGCGTGTCCATCCTGCATCTGCACAATGTCGATCGGCAGTTCTGGCAGGTGTTCATGGCCGGCGGCGATACCGCGGCCACCAAGCAGACGCTCGACGACGTCGTGAACAAGGTCGAGCACCTCGCCTTCCTCTAGAGCCTTCGGTTCTGACTGAACCGGAGCTCTGGAGTCGTGCAAATCCCCGCGGGCAAGCCGCGGGGATTTGCGCTCCCCTAGTTCGCCGCCGCGTTGACCCGCGGCGCGGCGACGTTGTCCTGCTCCAGCTCCTCGGGCAGTCCGGCGAAGCGTCGCAGCGCCTTCGCCATCTTCACGCGGCCGCTGACGCCGGTGATGATGACGTCGACCATCACGAACGACGAGTGGAAGTGGCCCTGCGCCTTGAGCTGCTCGACCTTGACGCCGGCTTTCGCGAGCGCGTCGCCATAGGCATTGCCCTCATCGCGCAGCGGATCGAACTCCGCAGTCGCGATGAACGCCGGCGGCAGGCCTTCGAGCTTGCCGCGCAACGGCGCGACGCGCGGATCGGTGCGGTCGGCCGGCGAACAGTACAGGTCCCAGAACCAGAACATCAGGCCGCGGGTCAGGAAGTAGCCGGCCGCGTTGTCGACATAGGACGGCCGGTCGAACGAGGAGTCGGTGACCGGGCAGATCAAGAGCTGGCCCGCGATCTCGGGCCCGCCCCGATCGCGCGCGAGCTGGCAGGTCACGGCCGCGATGTTGCCGCCGGCGCTCCAGCCTGCGACCAGCACCGGCCCTGCCCTGCCGCCGAGCTCGGCGGTGTGGGCTGCGATCCAGCGCGTCGCCGCATAGCCGTCCTCGGCCGCAGCCGGGAAGCGATGCTCGGGCGCGTGGCGATAGCCGACGCTGACGATGATCATGCCGGTGCGCCGGCACAGATCGCGGCAGAACGGATCGTCCGACAGCTCGTCGCCGAGCACCCAGCCGCCGCCGTGGAAATACACCACGATCGGATGCGGCCCCGGCGTCGCCGGCCGGTAGAGCTTGTAGGGCAGCGGACCGTCGGCGCCCTGCAGCATGCCGGTGCCGACCTCGCCGACCGGACGACCGGCAGGACGGCCCCTGTTGAACTCGTTGAGGAAGTCACGCGCGCCCTGCGCGCCCATCGTCTCGATCGGCGGCAGGTTCATCTCACCGAGCATGCCCAGCACCAGCCGCACATCCGGCTGCAAACGCACCACCTCGCCGTCATTGCACTGCTCGGCAACGCCCGGACCCGAGAGCTTGAAGCCGAGCATGCCGCGCCCGACCACCTCGTTGCAGATGCTGCGATACGGACCGACGCCGCCGGTATAGGGCATCACGCCCTGCGGCTTGCCGGGCACGTTGGCGCCCGTGTACCAGGTGTTGGCGAGCCGATGCAGCGTCAGCGTCGCGCAATCGGCCATGTGGCGTTCCCAGCCGGCCTGCGCGGTCTCGGTTGCTTCCATCGTGGTAAAGCCGGCGTCGCGCAGCGCGGCGATGCGGTCGACCACCCAGTCGACATGCTGCTCGATCGACACCGCCATGTTCGACAGCACCGACGGGCTGCCGGGACCGGTGATCATGAACAGATTGGGGAAGCCTGCGACGGTGACGCCGAGATAGGTCTGCGGCCCGTGCGCCCAGACATCCGACAGCGACTTGCCGCCACGGCCGGAGATCGGATGCACCGCCATGATCGCGCCGGTCATCGCGTCGAAGCCGGTGGCGAACACGATGACGTCGGCGTCGAAGCTGCGCTTGTCGGTCGAGATGCCGCCGGCGGTGATCGCCTTGATCGGCTCCTGCCGCAGATTGACCAGCGTCACGTTCGGACGGTTGTAGGTCGCGTAGTAATTGGTATCGAGGCAGGGACGCTTGGCGCCGAACGGATGATCGTGCGGGGTGAGCGCCGCGGCCGTCTCCGGATCCTTGACCACGGCACCGATCTTCTCGCGGATCAGATCGCCGACCAGCCGGTTGCCGTCGACATCGACCGCCTGGTCGGCCCAGAGCTGGGTCAGGATGTGGACGAGATCGCCGGCCGCCCACGCCTTCTCGAACCGCTCGCGGCGTTCGGCGTCGCTCAATTGCCAGCTCACCACGGTCTGCTGCGGATACGGCACCCCGGCCATCGACCAGCGCGCCTGGTCGCGATAGGCCGCGCGGTCGGTCTCGAAGAAGCTCTTGCGATCTTCCGGCGCCGGACCGTTGCCGGCGGGCAGTGCGAAGTTCGGCGTGCGCTGGAACACGGTGAGCTGCGCGGCCTGCTCGGCGATCAGCGGGATCGACTGAATGCCCGACGATCCGGTGCCGATCACGGCAACGCGCTTGCCCTTCAGGTCGACGCCCTGGTGCGGCCAACGGCCGGTGAAATAGATCTCGCCTTTAAAATCCTTGACGCCGTCGATCTCCGGCGGCTTCGGCGACGACAGACAGCCGGTCGCCATGATATAGTGGCGGCACGAGACGTTGGCGCCGTTGTCGGTCGCAATCTGCCAGCGCGCGGTCGCATCATCCCAGGTCGCCTGCGTGACCTTGGTGCCGAACCTGATGTCGCGGCGCAGATCGTAGCGGTCGGCGACGAAGCCGAGATAGCGCAGGATTTCCGGCTGGGTCGCGTACTTCTCCGACCAGGTCCACGCCTGATCGAGTTCGGGATCGAACGTGTAGCTGTAGTCGATGGTCTGGATGTCGCAGCGCGCACCGGGATACCGGTTCCAGTACCAGGTGCCGCCGACATCGGCGCCCTCTTCGAGCGCAACAACCGAGAAGCCCGCCTTGCGCAACCGATGCAGCAGATAGAGACCGGCGAAACCGGCGCCGACGACCGCGACGTCGACCTGCTGCGTGGTTCCGCTGTGCGTGGAGTCCGAAGCGCGTGCTGCAACTGCTGCGTCTGGCATGCCATTCCTCCCGGATGTTTTGATTTGACGGAAGGCTAGCCCTGCGTTTTCAGTTTGTCATCACGACAAACGCAATCTGAGGTCGCCGCAATTATGGCGTGCGCGGCCTGGAGCAAGATGCGTAGCGTGTGGACGCAAGTGGTGACGACGCAATGGGTACGAACGGCGCCACACACTTCGATGTCGTCCCGGCGAAAGCCGGGACCCATACTCCGCAGCGGATGTTGTGGACGCGACTCGTCGTTCCACCGAGGCGCAACAATGACCATCGGTGGTTATGGGTCCCGGCTTTCGCCGGGACGACACCGAATATTTGGTCCCGCTTGTGGATCACGAACTCACTTGTTCTCAGAATAACTGGACCCGCATTGTGCGCTACACCGACCGCATCAAGCCGCCATCGACCCGGATGTTCTGGCCGGTGATGTAGCCCGCGCCGTCGGAGACGAGGAAGGCGATCGTCGCGGCGATCTCCTCCGCCTTGCCGTAGCGCTTCATCGGCACGCTGTCGCGGCGCGCGTCGGTTGCCGGCAGGCTGTCGATCCAGCCGGGCAGCACATTGTTCATGCGGACGTTGTCGGCCGCGTAGCTGTCGGTGAACAGTTTTGTGAACGCGGCCAGCCCGGCGCGGAACACGGCGGAGGTCGGAAACATCGCGCTCGGCTCGAAAGCCCAGGCGCTGGAGATGTTGACGATCGCGCCCGACTTCTGCGCCTGCATGTGCGGTGCGACGAGCCGTGTCGGGCGGATCACGTTCATCAGATAGACGTCGAGACCGGTATGCCACTGCTCGTCGGTCAATTCCAGCACGCCTGCACGCGGGCCGTGGCCGGCGCTGTTGACCAGCGCATCGATGCGGCCCCAGCGCGCCATCACGCCGTCGACGGCGCGCTTCAGATCGTCGTTCGAACGGTTCGAGCCGGTGAAGCCGATGCCGCCGAGCTCGGCGGCCAGCGCCTCGCCCTTGCCCGACGACGACAGGATCGCAACGCGAAATCCATCTGCGGCAAGCCGCCGCGCCGCCGCCGCTCCCATGCCGCTGCCGCCCGCGGTGACGAGTGCGACCTTCTCTGTTGTCATGATCGAGATCCCATTGATGACGAAACTGACCCAAGGTCTATCATCAGGGATCGCGCGGCGCGACAGGCGGGGCGGCGCTCAGGACGAGGTCGCGGCGAGCGCGATCAAGCCGACAAAGACGCCAAGTGGCACAAGATGAGAAAAATCACGGTGGCGAAGAACGGTGAAAACCACGGCCGCAATGATGGCCACCCCAAGCACGAGGCCAGCAACCCGACTGACGGGAATTGCAATCAGAACCGCGCTGATCATCTCCAGTCCACCGGTCAAAATGCCCCACCAGCGCGGGTAGCCCCACCGAGCGAAATCGCTTTGCGTCGCCGACGTGCTGATCGCGTTGAAGAGGCCTGCGCCAAAGAAGCCGGCGGCGAGCAGCCAGATTGAAAGAGCATGCATCATCTCAGGGCACTCCAATGATCAGACGCATGGCCGCAAGGACCATGATCACCGCCGTGAGACCGTGAATGCCGAAGGCGCCTTTGGTGGAGCCTTTCGCTGCAAGAATGAGCAGCATATCCCCGATGGGGATGATGGCTTCAACCAGCAGGATGATGCCGACCTCGCGCGGCGCGCCGAACACCATGAACGCCAAGACGGCCAGTCCCGCCACAATGTCGCGCACCCCCTTGAGTCGAAGCCACCAGGCGATGTTGGTGCCATTTTCAGGAAGCGGCAGGCCGAAACTGCGTGTCGCGGTTGTCGGGCTCGCGACATAGAGGGTGCCGATCGCGATAATTCCCAGGGCCAGCAGCAACCCCGTTCCGAGCGCAAGCCAATGCATCACCCGTCCTCATCTAGCTTAAGAACAATATCTAGCACTGCTAGATATATAGCATTGCTAGAATGTCAAGCATCGGTATGATATTGATATATCTGGGCCTTCCAGGTGCGGGAGATCGAGGATTGGGTACCACGGAGCGAAAAGGCAGGGACCGGGCTGCGCGCGAGCATCGCATTGTCGCGGCAGCGCGGGCGATCGCAGAGCGCGAAGGATGGGATGCCGTTACGGTCCGCCGTCTCGCCGACGAGATCGAATATAGCCAGCCTGTGCTCTACTCACATTTCAAGAACAGGGATGCGATTGTTGCGGCAGTTGCAGTCGAGGGCTTCAAAGAACTCACGGTCGCACTTCGCGAAGCAGCGAGCGGATCGACAGGACGAAACGCCCTCAAGAATGTCGCCCTGGCCTATCTCGCCTTCGCGCTGGATCGTCCCGCGCATTACGACGCCATGTTTGTCCTGCCAACGGATTTGCGGTTCGCCGAAGCTGGCACCAGACCCGAACTGCGGGCCGGTTTCGAAGCACTCGCGGCGGTCGTCGCGCCGTTTTGCGTCGAGGTAGCTGATGTGACCGAGACTTTTTGGGCAGCCCTTCATGGGCTCGCTGCACTCGAACGTTCAGGCAGAATTCGGCCCGGCGCGCGCAACGAGCGCATCGCGCTAATTGTGCGAGCGATCGTCGTGTCAGGAAAAAGCCCGCGTACTGGCGGCTGAGGCCGCTCGGTCGAAGGACTGTTTCGGCGCATTGGGATGATGGCTGTGCGCTTATGAGTCTACACGCTCACCTGCCGCGCCGCGTCCCACTACTTCCGGAACACCTGCTTCGAACAGGCGTCGAACCTGGCCACTGGCCGGTCCATCTGCCACAGTTCGACATCATGGCGGTCGACAAGACGGCTGGCCGATGTGACGGCCTGATCGTCATCGCTGCAATCCATGTTGACCACGCCGATGGATCGGCTGTGCGGTCCGACGATATAGGCGCGATACGTCGTCATCTTCGTTCTCCGGCTGTTGCCGCGAAGATGAGCGCGAGGGCGTAGGAATTCGAGAACAGCCGTGACGGGATCTTATAAAGACGGAATAGGCGCCCGCCCCGAACAGTCCACCACGCGCGGCAGGCCGCTCGAGACCGCCGTCAGGCCGGCGCGCCGTTCTTGAGCAGCTTCGTCAGGGCCGCGACCAGCTCGTCGGGCGAGAACGGCTTGTTGAGGAGCACGCTGTCCGGCACGCCCCGGGTCGGCCATTCGTCGCCGCCGCCGCCGGTGATGTAAAGCACAGGGAATGACGGATCGATCTCGCGGGCGCCGCGCGCCACCCGCCAACCATCGAGCCGGCCAAGCAGGCGGATGTCGGTGACCAGCGCACTGTATTTGGTTCGGAACGCCTTCAGCAGCGTCAGGGCTTCCTCACCCGAGCCTGCGATCGCCGGCTCATAGCCGCCGTCCCTCAGGGCGTCCTCTACCATCATCTGAAGATCACGATCGTCTTCGATGACGAGAATGATCGGCACGTCTTGCAAAGCCATCCCCCAGAAATCAGCCGGGTGCGCCCGGTTCAGCGAGCATATGCAGCAAATAGTGGCTACCGTTTGCACGGCACCCCCAGTACAAATACGGGTATCAGACGCGTCCCTATTCGTCGGCGAATTCGTCTTCTTCGTTGACCCCCGCCTTACCCCGCGGAGCCGGCTTTCTGCCGCCAAGCGATCCTGTGACATAAGGTTCGCGCGCTGCATAGGGGCTACGGCCGCCGGCGCGCGCCGCGACCTCGTCGCCGGAGACGGCGGCGGGCTGGCAGATCAGACGCCGGCTGGCCCGGCGCATCAGATCCACATGGATGTGGTCGTAGTGATAGACGTTGGAACCCGGCGCCAGCACCGTGGTGAATTGCTGGCAGGCGGCGGCCTGGACATCACGCAGGAAGCCCTGCTCTTCCGGCAGGCCCTTCCAGCCATCCTTCACCGAGATGCGTCGGCCGTCGGAGAGCGTGAAGGCCGCGATATCGAGCGCATTGCCGAAGGCGTGCTCGGAAATATGCGCGTGCGAATTGCCGTTCATGCCGCGGCAGGAATAGGCCGAGATCTGCTTGATCTCGACGACGCGCGCGCCGAACCAGCGCTGCGCCGCCGGCTGCACGGAATCGGCGAGCCAGCGCTCCAGCACCGAGACGATCGGACACGCCAGCGTTGCTGCAGGCTTCACTGCAACCGGACCGACCGTCATCACCGGATTGCCGTTCGACGGGCCGAGCCGTGGCGGCGGTGGCGCGCCTGGCGGTTGCTGCGAATACGGCGCAGGTGAATAAGGCGCGGTCGCGCCCTCGCGCTGCGGATTACTGCGCAGGCCCGGATAATAAGGTCGCTCGCCGCTGGCATCGGGCGAGCCGTCCGGCGGCAGATCGATCTCGCCCTGCTGCGGCGGGACGCCGGGCGCCGACAGCGACACCGGTCCGTTCGGTTGGCTGCCATAGTTCGGCTGGCCGACGGCCTGTTCGGGGTACGGCGCCTGCGCGGGCGGCGGGCCCGGCTGACGATTGATCGGCCAACGCGGCTGGTTGCCGACCGACGCCGGTGGACGCAAACTGTCGTCGGCAAATCCGTAAGCCGAACCGGCTTCGCCGAGCGCGGCGACCTTGAGCGGAAACTCGGCGCCGCAGACGCCGGGGCCGGAAATCGGATCGATGCGGACGAGGTCCGGGCCTTCCTTGACCGCGCCTGATTTCAGGCAAGCGGCCTCGGCCTCGGCCCGCCACGGTTCGCGCTCGGCAGTCTGAAACAGACCGCGGCCGCAACCAGCAAGCGACACAAGGACAAGGGAGCCGACGAGATACAAACGAACTCCACGCGTCATGGCGCGGAGGTTCTGCGAATTTGATTAAAGACTCTTCAACGCATTTCGACTGATTGATTTCAGGTGTCTTTAACCATGCCTCGGAACCCGGCAGGGCAATTCGCGCGACCGCATCGATTTCGTTGTGTCATCAACTGTGGCGAATGCTCCGCATCACGTCGCAGTGGAGCGACGCCACCGCATTGTTGTGATCGAGAAGACATGGAGGTTCCATATCCTGCGGTATCGTCATTCACCTCTTGATTGTGTTTCCAAGCACCACAATCCTGCTGAGATCCGACAGACGGTATCCGGGACCGGCACCCTGACCGCAACCCGCAACGCCGCGGAATTTATTTGCGGGTGCTTCAACGCCTTGATTCGCCGCCTGTTTGAGCCACGCATCGCAATGCGGCATTGCAGGGGAACAGCGAGCTTGGCAGCAAGGCTGACTTTTTCGGCCAGGAACCTCTTGCTAGCTTTTGCGTTAGTGCGGGCAGCGTTGTGAGCCAAGGGAGCTTACCAATGGATTTCGCGAGTCCTCTGCTGAGCAAGCTGAGCATTGTGGCCGCGTACATCGCGTTCGCCTTCGTCGGCGCCATCATTCTCGGCGTGTTCTAAAGCATTCGACCAGGCCATGAGTTCAGCGCCCGGCGGCCGCCCCCGCCGGGCGCTTTTGGTTTTCTCGTCGACGCTACCACCCCGTCACCCTGAGGAGCGCGAAGCGCGTCTCGAAGGGTCGACGGCCACCAGCCGGGCCGTTCATCCTTCGAGACGCCCGCAAGCGCGGGCTCCTCAGGATGACGGTGATAGACTGCACATCGCCTACCCTCAAAAATTCGAGCAGCTCGATCCGGTGATGCCGCCGATCGTAAAGTCGTGGCAGACGAGGCCGGGATTGTCGGGATCTGGGTAGCCGTCGTCGCGACGGCGCGGCTCGCGAATGGTATGGCTGAAGCGCCAGCCGCGGGTACGCATGCAGCTCTTGTATTGCCGCGACGTCGGCGTGCCGTTCTGCGGCGCGCCGAGCTCTGCATCGCAGACCGCGGCGTCGGCATGCAGCGCGTCGTCGCCGCGCTTCTGTTTTGACATGTTGGTGTAGATGTCGTTGTCGGCATGGGCGGCGGCGACGCTGCCGGCGAGCAGCAGCGCGACCAGGCTCAGGCGTTTCATGTTTGCCTCCATCGCTTGCGAGGACAGTGCTGACCTCCATCGGTCGCGCGCGAGGCGGCAAACGGTTCGAAGGCATCCGGTTACAAATTGGACAGCTGCGCGTTCAGGAGCGCGGCTCGCCCCGGAGTTGCCCCTGCGTGATCACGCGCTGCCGTGGATGCGAGACGCGGACCCAGTCGGCGCCGGTGCAGTAGACGCGGCCGAGCGCGCAGGACGAGACCCGCAGCCTGTCGGCGCCCTTCAACTCGATCGTGCCGTAACGGATGTTGCCGCTGTCCTGGCTGGTGACGCCGCCATTCCAGCGCGCCTCCGTCTTCGGCTTCATGTTGATCAGCACCGCTTCACCGAGATCGCGCGTGGTCCTGTCGAGCGCATAGCCGCACAGCGCCGTGCCGCAGCGCCGGATGCGCACCAGATTGTCGGCTTCGGTCTGCCAGTCGCCGACCGGACCGTCGTCGGGTTCGTCGGCCTCGCGCGAGACGCGTATCACCGGCGGAGCCGGACGCGCGGGCACCGCGGCGGGCGGCGGAGGCGGAGGCGGAGCTGCGACGTCCGGCGGTGGCTGCGGCGTCATCACCCGCGGCGGCGACGGTGCAGACGGTGGCGGAGCGGCAGCAGGCGCGACTGGGGCGGGCTTGTACACGATGATCGGTGGCGGCGCAGGAGGCGCTGCCGGCACGGGCGCGGGCAGCGCGCTCACGGCCGGCGTGGCAGGGATCGCTGCCATTGTCGCCGGCGCGGGCACCGGCTTCAGCGTGCGGCCATTGTCACCGCCGTCGTCGCGCCTGGAGCCGCTCGAGACCGAGACGCAGGACAACGCGCGGCAGCGCGTCGAATCCAGATGGACGCGGTGGCCGCCAATCGAGAACGAGATGCCCGCGCCGGCATGGGCGAACGGCGTGAACAGCATCAGCGCGACGAGCAGGCAGAAGCGCTTCATCGAAGCCTCCAAAACATCCGATGACGCTAGAGGCGCCGTGCTCGCGGCGCAGTGATCTCCGTCACCGTGGCGAGCCATGCGGCTTCGCCCGGCAACGTGATGCACATCACGGAAACGGGAGCCGGCGGCACGTAGCGTCCGGACCAATCGATCCAGCCCCGCTCAACGCCATGGAGACTCAAGATGAAGAAGCTCGTTGCGATCGCCGCGCTGCTGATGGCCACCACATCGGCGCATGCCGGCGGTACCGGCATCACCTTCCAGATCGACGGCCAGCGCATCCATGTCGAGGCGCCGCGCAATTGCAGCGCGCTGTCCTGCATCCGCATCTCGGCGCCGGGCTACAACGGCACGATCGGCGGCATCAGCAAGAATCTCGGCTCGAAGTCCGACGACGATGACGATGTCGCCTCGACGAGCTCGCCGTCACCCGCGCCGCCGGCCGCACCTGCACCTTCACTTGCGCCGGTTCAGGCCGCTGCGCCGCAGCCGGCCGCTGCCGCGGTCCCGCCGCCTCCGCCGCCCCCTGCGCCACCGGCAATGGTTGCGACCACGGCCCCCGCGCCGGTTGACGCCGCACCCGCTGCGCCTGCACCGGCCCCGGTCGCCACGCAGCCCGCGCCGCAGCCGCAAGCCGCTCCGGTTGCCGTCGCACCTGCACCGGCGACCGGACCGATCGGCGTCTGGGCCACCGAGGAGAACAAGGGCAATGTCCGCGTCGAAGCCTGCGGCACCAATCTGTGCGGCTATTCGGTGAAGAGTAACGAACGCATCCTGATCAACATGAAGCCCGACGGCAGCAAGTGGAGCGGCCGCATCCACGATCCCGACTCCGGCCGCAACTACGACTCGACGATCGCGATGAAGGGCCCGAACGCGATGCGCGTACAGGGCTGCGCCTTCGGCGGCATGTTCTGCGGCGGCCAGACCTGGAAGCGGGTCAGCTAGGCCTTCGATCTCCGAGAAGGAACCGGTTGGCGTACCTCATCACGGCCGTCGTCCCTGCGAAAGCAGGGACCCATACGCCGCGGCGGATGTGATGAACGGGACTTGTCGTTACAGGGCGTTCGACAATGCCCATTGGTGGTTATGGGTCCCTGCTCCCGTGCGCAATTGCGCACTAGGCAGGGACGACACCGAGTTTGTGCATGGGGCGGTGTCCAGGTGATTGCCGGTCCGGCGGTCGCTTCATGTCGATCGCCGGACGCGCTATAAGCGTCGCCGTGTCGAGGTTGAACGAACCTGCGGGCGGCTTGCGATGGCGATGACGGCTCTTGAACTCGGTCTGCGGGGCGCGGTGGTCGCGCTGTTCCTGGTGGTTTGCGCGGTGCTGCTGCTGCGTTACGCGGCGGTGCATCGCGCCGCGCATCTCGGTGCCGCGATGGGCGTTGCCGGCGCCGCCTACGCGATCACGACCGCACCGTTCTTTCCCGCATCGTCATTCGGCTGGAGCTCTCCGTTCATCGCCTTCGCGATGGGCTCGCCGGTGATCTTCTGGCTGTGGGCGCGCGCGATGTTCGACGAGCGGTTTGCCCTGCGGCCCTGGCACGCGGCGGTATGGACGCTGGTCGCCGGCCTTGGCGTCGTGAGCCACAATTGCTGGACCATCTGGCCCGAACTCGCCGGGCCGTGCGGCCGCGCCCTGGCGCTGGCGACGATCGCCTTCGCCGGGCTCGGGATCGCGCAAATTCCGAAGGGATGGCGCAGCGCCGTAACGACGGCACGCGGCCGTATCCGGATCGCGCTGCTGATCGGCATCGGCCTTCAGATGATGTTCGCCGCCGCGGCCGGGCTCGCCGCGATTCCGACCCGTTCCATCAGCCTCAGCGCGGCGCTCGCCCTTGCCGCGTTCGCGCTGATTGCGATCTGGATGATGCTGTTCGATCCGCCCGAGAGCCAGCCGGCGGTTGCCGGCGCCGGCGGCGGAAGGGGCCAGGCCGCACCGGTCGCGCGTTCGCTCGCCAATGCCGGCCCGCCCGCCTCCAGCCAGGCCGCGCTCAATCACCTCAAGCATCTGATGGCGACCGAGCGGACCTACCGGCAGGAGGGGCTGACCATCGGCGTCTTGGCGGTCAAGCTCGGCATGCCGGAATACCGGCTGCGGACGCTGATCAACGACGGGCTCGGCCACCGCAACTTCAACGCCTTCCTCAACCGCTATCGGCTCGACGAAGCCAAGGCGGCGCTCGCCGATGCCGGCCAGGCCGAGGTGCCGGTGCTGACGATTGCGCTCGATGCCGGGTTCCAGTCGCTGGCGCCGTTCAACCGCGCCTTCAAGGCGGACACCGGGCTGACGCCGACCGAGTTTCGGCGCCGGGCGGCGGCTGCGCAAACCACGGACGCTGCGGAAATCGCTCGGTCGGAGTGAGAATTCACTCCTCGATTTCAGAAATCGATAGGCTTGCGGCCCCACAATCTGCCTAGCTGTGCCGACACGAGCGCGGATCGCGCCACGGCAAGCGGAGTTTGACGGCCGATGAAGCATTTTTTCACCGCGGCAAGATTGCTCGCCCTCGACCTGGCGTCGACCCTTGTCTTTCTTGTTCTGTTCCTGCTGACCCACAACACCGCGCTCTCGGTCGGTATCGGCATCGCGTTCGGCGTCACGCAGATCGGCATCCAGATCGTGCGCGGGAAGCGGATCGACACCATGGAATGGCTCAGCCTGTTCCTGGTGGTCACCGCCGGCACTGCGACATTGCTCACGAATGACCCGCGCTTCGTGCTGTTCAAGCCGAGCGTGATCTACGCCATCGTCGGCGTCGTGATGCTGAAGCGAGGCTGGCTCAACCGCTACCTGCCCGAGATTGCGCAGACCGTCGTGCCCGACGTCGCCGTCATGGTCGGCTACGTCTGGGCCGCCCTGATGTTCACCTCCGCCGCCGTGAACGCCTTCGTCGCGCTGACCTGCGAGATCACGACATGGGCTGTGGTGATGCCGATCTTCGGCATCGTGAGCAAGATCGTGGTGTTCCTCGGCGGCTTTGCCGCGCTTCGGCTGACCGCCAGACGCCGCATCCGCGCCATGCCCGAGGCCCAGCGCGAGGCCGTGCTCGCGCTCGAGGGGGCTCCGGCGGCGGCGACACCGTAGGCGCTGACGTTACCCGTCGGCGTGTGGTTAACGAAACAATCCGGCGTGCGACGAAACCATTTTGCCGTGCGCACGAAGAATTGCCGAAACCAAGCCTGCCTCATGATGGCCTCGACGACGCGCTGCAACGGCGCGCTCACCACAAGGGGGACATCATGGCTTTCACCGCTTCGACGCTTCGTCACGGCAAACTGCTGGCGGCAACCGCGTTCACGTTCGGTCTCTTGACCTCGGCGTCCTATGCCTACACCGACGAGCAGCAGCAGATGTGCACTGGCGATGCGATGCGGCTGTGCAGCTCGGAAATCCCCGATGTCGATCGCGTCACCGCCTGCATGGTCCGGCAGCGCGCGCTGCTCAGCGACGGCTGCAAGGCGGTGTTCCACTACGTGCCGCCGGCGACCGCCGCGCAGCCTGCAAGCTATGCGCCCGCGGCCAAGCCGGCGAAGCCACTCAACATCACTCCCCACAAGCGCGGCTAACCAAAACCCCAACAACGACCGAGCGCCGCGCTTCCTTCCGGGAGTGCGGCGCTTGATCGTTCGGGGCCGCCATGACAACAAGGCAGACCCGTTCATTCGGCATTCAGCCTGACGCGGCTCAATTGCCGATCCCCAATGCCTCCCGGGAATCAATGGTGATGCGCCGCGCCTTCCTTTACGCGCTCCTGCTTGGTGCCGGCGTCACGATCGGTTGGCATACAACGGCCAATGCCGCACCGGACCTGACGCAGCTCGCGCAAGCGCAGCCTGGACAGGCACCCTCAACCGCCCCGGCGCCGAGCGCGACACCGTCAACGCCAGCGCCTGCCACGCCTGCACCCGCTCCGGCCGCCGCGCCGCAGGCCACCGCGCCCGAGCCGATCGGCAATGTCGCGACACTGACCGGCACCGCCACGATCACGCGCAACAACACCACGACGCCGCTTCAGATCCGCGACGACATCTTCGCCAATGACGACGTCGCAACATCGGCGACCTCCTCGCTCGGCATCACCTTCAACGACGGCACCACGTTCAACCTGCGGGCCAACGCCAGGATCACGATCGACAATTATGTCTACGAGGACGGCGGCCAGCAAAACAGCGCGCTGTTCAACGTCGCCAAGGGCACGGCGGCGTTCGTCGCCGCCGCCGTCGCCAAGACCGGCGACATGAAAATCTCGACGCCGACCGCAACGCTCGGCATCCGCGGCACCACCGGCCTTGTCGAGGTGCCCGAAGGCGCGACCGCGACCAGCAACAATGTCGGCATCAAGCTCTATCCCGACGCCGACGGACACGTCGGCCGCATCGAGGTCAACGACCGCGGCGGCGCCTCGCTCGGCGTGCTGACACGCGGGGCGAGCGGTTTTGCGATTCGTCCCGGCACCGGCGGCGCGCGCTTCGCCGCGGTGCCGCTGACGATCTCGCCGCAGCAGATGACGCGCGATCAGGGTTTCGTGCGCGCGGTGCATTCCGCGCAGACGCTGGGCCGCCAGGTGGTGACCGAGCAGCGCGACTTCCGCCGCGCCAATCCCGACTTCCGCAGGGCCAATCCGGCCGCGCCCTATCCGAACCGCGGCCAGCCGGTGCAGCCGAACCCGCAGCGCCAGAACGGCCTGCCGGGCCAGAACCGCAACGCGCCGCAGCAGCCTGGTCAGCAAAACCGTCCGGGCCAGTTGCAGCAGCCCGGCCAGCCGAACCGCCCAGGCCAGCCGCAGCAACCGGGCACGCGACCGGGCACACCTGGCCGGCAGGGCTCGCAGCAGCAGCCGGGCACGCAGCAGCAAGGCGGCGCACAACACGCGCTACCCGGCCAGCCCGGCGGCACGACGCTGCCGCACACGCCCGGCGTCCAGACGCCAGCCGGACAACGGCCTGCGGGACAACAGCCCGCGCGCCAAGAGCCCGCGCGTCAGGGCGGCGCGACACAACCCGGCGGCCAACAATCGCCTGCACGTCAGGGCGGCTTGCAGCCCGGACGCACACCGGTGCCGGGCGGCGTGCGCCAGCCGGGTCAACCGGGCGTGCCGCGGCAGGGCGCGGCCCAGCCTGCGCCGCCGACACCCGGCCAGACGCGGCCCGGCATTCAGCAGGCTGCACCGGGTCCGCGTCCGGGCATACAACGGCCCGCAGTGCAGGCACGCCCCGCCTTCCAGCTACGGCGTGCACCGCCGCCGCGCGCCGCGAGGCCGCCGCCCAAGGACAAGCGTCACAATTGATCGATCGCAGCAATGTCATGCTCACCTGAGCTTCTCGGACGAGCTTCTGCGATCCAACGCGCGAGCGTGGCACCGGCGAGAACGCCGGCACCACACTCCAATCGACGAACTGCAAACCGCAGATCAGCCCTGCCTGGTGATAACAGCTTCCAGATATTCGCTGGGGATGACCAGCGTTCCATCCTTGGCGACATTGAACTGGTCCATCAGGCCGAACAGGTCGGCGGCGAGCATCTGCTGCTTGACGGCATCGATCGATCCGAAGGCTTTCAGCACCGGACCGTAATAGGTGCGGAAGATGTCGAGGAAATGCTCGCGCGACCTGTAACGGAAATTGAAGTGCTTGCGCTTGGCGTCAACCGCCGCCTGCGGGCCGAACAGCACGGCAAGGTGCGCCTCGGTGCCCCATAGCGCGGGAGATTTCACGCCAGGCGCCGGCGGCACATATTTGCCGATGGTCTTGAACACCTGGCCGATGAAACCCTCCGGTGTCCAGCTCGCAAGGCCGATCTTGCCGCCGATGCGGCAGACACGGCGCAATTCGTTTGCCGCCTGCTGCTGGTCGGCGGTGAACATGACACCGAAAGTCGACAGCACGACGTCGAAGCTCGCATCCGCAAACGGCAGCTTCTCCGCGTCCGCTTCCTGGAACGTAACCGGCAGCCGCTCCGCGGCCGCCCGCTCGCGGCCGCGCTCGAGCAGCGCTCCGACGTAGTCGGTCGAGACCACGTCGGCAAAACGCCGCGCCGCGGCCAGCGTCGCATTGCCGTTGCCGGCGGCGACGTCGAGCACCATTTGATTGCTCCGCAGGTCGACTGCCTCGCAGAGCATTTCGCCGACGATCTGAAGCGTGGTGCCGACGATCGCGTAGTCGCCCGAGCTCCAGGTGGCTTGCTGGCGCGCCTTGACGGCGGCGAGATCGACGGTGGGCATTTCGGTCTGAACGTTCATGTGTATCTCCTTCTGAAAATGTGTCGTGCGGCTGGCGGCGAACCCGCTGGCTTCGCCTGAAGTCCGCGAGTTGCGCCAAAGGGCGTCGTGCAATGACGTCAATGTGCTGCGAGCTAGCTGCGATGGTCGAGAAGGGCCGGGATGGTGGATGCGGCAACGATGCTCCAATCCGAACGGTGCCTGCAGCCGTGCCCACTGCGCTGAGACCAAACCGCCCGCTGCGCCTGAGCTGCACCGTGCTCCCGAACCACAGGCTCCTCCGCTCGCGTGAACACGGGTGACGACAGACCCGCGATCATCAGCCCGAGCAGCGCGCTTCGAATGATCGGCCGAGAGCCGCGGTTGCCGGCGCTCCTCGACCGCCCGCCGCCGAGATTGCGCGACATCAGGCAATTTGCCTGCCGCTCGCGGCGTGCAAGCATCCCCGCGACCGACTGATTGACGACCCGGCGGATGCGCAAAAGCAGAATGGAAAAATGCCTTCGCACCGGATTGTAGAAGGACTCCATGAATGAAATCGACATCATTGTTTCCTTGATCGAAGTGTGATGGCGCCCCGGATAATGGTTGGGCCGGAATGCGCCATGCGACGCCTCGCAGGCGTCATTCGGCTGCAATGGGCGGTTGGACGGGATCACCACGCACCACCACGGTGGTCGCGACCTTGTAGAATTCCTCACCCGGCATGCCGACGCAGCGCGCGTGATCCCGGATCGAGTCACCGTCACGCGCCTCGTAGATGCAGAAAGTGCCAATGCGACCATCTGCCTCATGCACGACGTAGCTGCGGATCCAGCGGACGCGGTCCGGCATCTGCTCGTCGCCGATCCTGGCGGACGTTGCGCCGGCAAGCTCCAGCTCGCCCATGTTTGCCCAGGCGCTCGGACGGCGAATGACATAGAGTTCCATCGAAATCTCCTCAGTTTACGACTGTTGGACGGCGGGCCACGATGATCTCGGGCCATGATGAGCTATAGGCGCTGTCGATGCCGACTGTCCTTACCGCGGACTGATCATTGTCTGATCTTTGCCTGAACCTTTTCCGGCGCCCCCGGACCCATACACATGGCATTCTCATTTGGACTGTTCGAGCTTGATGAAGCTGGACGCGTGCTGCTGTGCGCGCGGCAGGAAGTCGCTTTGCAGCCGCGTGTGTTCGATCTGCTGGTCTACCTTGCCCACCACCGCGACCGTGTCGTCTCCAAAGACGAGCTGCTCGAAGCTGTCTGGCCGGACGTCACGGTCACCGACAACTCGCTGCAGCGGGCGGTGAGTTCGTTGCGCGCCGCGCTGCGCAAGGGCGGCATGGAGGGCGCGATCCGGAATCTGCCGGGCAAGGGATATCGGTTGTTCGTTGATTCCGAGATCAGGCAGCCGGAACGCATTGACCACAAGCAAGTCGATGACGCCGTCGGCGCAATCGGAGCAATCGGTCTTGCCCGACGCGCAGCGGCCGGACAATTGTGGCTGCAGGCAACCACCCTGTTCGCGAGCGCGGATGAAGACGGCCGGCTCAACGCTGAAGACTTGCACCAATGGGCGCTTGCCCTGCAATGCCTCGGCAGGACCGCAGCAGCGATTCCGATTCTGGTTCGCGCGGTCGCCGCGCGCAGCGAGGCCGGCGACGTTGCCGGCGCAGCGGTCGACGCGATCACCCTCTCCGGCCTGCATTTCGAGAGCGGTCAGGCCGCGATCGGAAAGGGCTGGCTCGCGCGCGCGGAAGATTGGGCCTCGAGGCTCGACGATCCTCCGACGACGGCGCTGCTGTTATGGATGAAGTCGAAACTGGCTGCCTTCGATGGCGAGCCGGAACAGGCACTCGCGTTGGCCGACGCGGCCTACACGGCAGTCAGATACAAGGATGCGCTCAACATCGAAGCGCTGAGCCTGGCCTATCGCGGCTTCTATCGGCTATGCCTCGGCGACACGCATGGCGGACTGGCCGATCAGGATCATGCCGCCGCGGTCGCACTGTCCAGCAACAATCTGGATCCGATCATGGGCGGCAGCCTCTACTGCAACATTCTCTGGGCAGCCCGGATGTTCGGAGATTGGGCGCGGGCCGACCAGTGGACGCGGAGCTACCAGAATTTCTGTTCGAGCAGCGGCATGGAGCTGACAGGTTCATGCCAGCTGCACCGCTCCGAGGTGCTCGGCATCAGGGGCTCGCTCGACGAAGCGCTGGCTCGGATTCAGGACGCGCTCGCGCGCCTGACCAGCGATGCGCCGTGGTCGATGGGCGATGCCAACCGGGTGCTGGGCGATATCCTGGCTGCGATCGGCAATGACGACGCAGCGCTTGAAGCCTACGACAGGGCTTACACGATGGGTTGGTGCCCGGAGCCTGGCCGCGCGATGTTGCTGCTCGCAAGAGGCGAAGCGGAGGCTGCCCATGCGAGCCTCGAACGGAGCCTGATCGGCAAGACCTGGTGGACCCTGCAGCGACGGGGAATCCTGCTCGCACATCTGGCGCTGGTTGCTGCACACACGCATCGGAACGGCCAGGCCAAGGCATTGATCTGCGAACTTTCGGGAAGTCCGGATCGCTGGCCGATGCCCTCGATCCGCGCGCTCACCAACGAAGCGCAGGCGATGCTCGCGCTTTCCCGGCAGGACCATGAAGCAGCCATGCGACATCTCCATCTCGCCCGCCAGCTGTGGTCCAGCATCGAGGGACGGGTCCAAATCGTGCGGCTGAGGCTGCAGATTTCGAGGCTCCAGCTGGAGCGCGGCGACGTTCGCGGCGCCGCGGCCGAAGTTCATGCGGCACAGCTTCTGGCAAATGAATTGGGTTCGCCCAAGCGCGTTGCCGAATGTCTTGCCTTGCAGCACGACATCGACGCCTGGCAGCCAACCGCCCGACGTCAGATGTGCGGCTGATCAGGCCGCGCGGCGCAGCCAGTCGCGCACGCGCTCGATCAGGTTCTTGCGCGGGATGGGCTGCACGGCCGTGGCAACGGGTTCGATCTCGCGCGCGGATGACGGCGGCGCTTCGGACGTCGCCGCTGCCGGCGCCCCCGCAATATCGGACGTCTCCACCGTGACCCCCACCTCAGCGGGCGCCGGCGCGTCAACGACGACCGGCGTCTCGGCATCCACGGTCACTTCAGTGACCAAGGACGCTTCAGCGACCGCCGGTATCTCTGCGGCAGTCGGAGCTTCAGGGTTAGCAGGCGTATCGATGACCACGGGCGCGCCAGCGACCGGCTCGTCTTCGGCAAGCCGCGCGCGCCGTCGCTCCGCGGCCGCAACCCGCAACTGTGCGCGCCGCTCGCGCTCGGCGTTCGCCGCGGCCTGCAACGCGATCGGGCCGACATTCTCCAGGAACGCACGTTCATAGCCGCGCGACAGGCGATCGAGCGCTTCATCGAGCGGCAGCCAGTCGACTTCCCTGACGTCGCTCATCAACGCGCGCACCGGCTTGCCGCCGGCATCCATGCGCCAGTAATGCACCACCTTGGAACGGCCGCCTGAATCATAGACCAGCGTGCCGAGGAATTCGTGCACCTCGACGTCGTGGCCGGTTTCCTCCAGCACCTCGCGCTCGGCGGCGGCGCGCGGCGTCTCGCCATCGTCGAGCTTGCCCTTGGGCAGCACCCACTCATTGCGCTTGCGCAGGCGCACGACGGCGAAGCACTGCGGTGCGTCCCGCCGCAGCACAATGCCTCCCGCCGCCAGAACAGGCGTCCGCGCCATCTCGTGTCCATCAGTTTGCGATTTAGGATCGTCGCGCGACGATCCCGGCCATTCTAAAGCATGATCCGGAAAAGTGGAAACCGGTTTTCCGAGCAGATCGTGCCCAAAAAATGGCGCGCAGGAAACAGCGAGATCAGTTCGTGGGCTTTTTCAACAACGGCTCGCCGCATTTGATCCGCGTTCCCTCCGCGACATTGTCGCAGAATTCGAAATTGCCGGGCGCGAGCACGATGATGGTCGAGCCGTGCTCGAACCAGCCGAGCTCATCGCCCTTCTTCACATGCGCGTCACAGGGGAAATCCACCGGGCCGCGCGACTGCGCGTTCAGCGTGACGTCGAGGAAATGCAGGCGGAGGCTGGCGACGAGGATCGCGGCGACCGGAACCAGCGTCAGCGCCTCGCCGGTCGGAAGCTTCGCGCGCAGCACCGCGCGCTCGTTCTTGCAGAACAGCCGCTCGACCCGCTTCAACGCGATCGGATTGACGTTCCAGACGTCGCCGTGAATGAACGTGACCTTGTCGATCGCAAGATCGTACGGCGCATGGAAGCGGTGATACATGCTCGAGGTCAGCCGCAGCGTGACGAAGCGGCCGTTGCTGTGCTGCTCCACCAGCGCGGGATCGCCGACCAGATCGAGCAGCGAATAGGGCGCGCCCTTGACCTGGAACAACTGCCCATCCTCGATCCGCCCATGCGCGCCGATGATCGCATCCGACGGGCTCGCGATGATGGCGGGATCGGCCGCCGCCGGGCGCAGGCCGGGCTTGAGCTCGCGGGTAAAGCAATCGTGCAAACTCTTGAACTCGGTCTTCTTGGCCTCTGACAGATCGAGGTCGGAGAACAGCTTCCAGCAGGCGATTGAGGCGTCGCGCACCAGGGGGTTCTCGACCTTGGAGAACCAGCCCATGAAGCGGGTGATCGCCGCCCGCGGAATCCGGTTGGTTAGCAGGAAATTGAGGTCTTCCTGCTGGGTGAATGCCGAGATAAGGCCCTTGACTGTCATGAATTTGTTAGGTGCCGAGGCTAGCGCTTCTGTCATGGAAACATCCCTTCCGATTCTCTCGCTGTCCGCCGCCGCGCTCGCCGGCGCCGCCGCAGCTTTCCCCAAAATTCAGGCCCGCCTCGCGCTGTCGCGCGCCAAGCACCGCTCGCTGACCGGACATTCCAAGATGTCCAAGATGGTGGCGCGCATGGTGCCGCACTACGAATTCGACATCGACGAGTTCTTCCGCTCCGACGGAGCACCGAAGGACGTCGCGATGCAGCGGCAGGACGGCTTCTTCCGCCTCGCCGGCCTCTACGCGGATCGCTACCCCAAGGGCCGCGCGCTGACCGCCGAGGTGACGGAGCGGATCTCCGACCTGCAGTTCACCGAAACCTACCGCGTGCCGTTCCAGTACAGCCGCCTGGTGCGCGAGCATCTCGGCACCTCGGCCTTCGTCAAGTCTTCCAGCGGCGTCACCGTCACCGACCTCGACGGCAATGTGTCCTACGACCTGACCGGCTCCTACGGCGTCAACATCTTCGGCAACGACTTCTACAAGGAGTGCATCGCCGAGGGTGAGAAGCGGGCGCACGCGCTCGGCCCCGTGCTCGGCCCCTACCACCCGATCATTGCCGACAACGTCAAGCGCCTCTGCGAGATCTCCGGCCTCGACGAGGTCTCGTTCCACATGTCCGGCACCGAGGCCGTGATGCAGGCGGTGCGGCTCGCGCGCTACCACACCAAGCGGACGCATCTGGTCCGTTTCGCCGGCGCCTATCACGGCTGGTGGGGCGAAGTGCAGCCCGGCGTCGGCAACCCGGTGTCGCCGCACGAGACCTTCACGCTCGCCGACATGTCGGAGAAGACGCTGCACGTGCTGCGTACCCGCAAGGACATCGCCTGCGTGCTGGTCAATCCGCTGCAGGCGCTGCATCCGAACGGCAACGCGCCCGGCGATTCCGCGCTGGTCGATTCGTCGCGCTCCTCCCGATATGACCGCGCCGCCTACAGCGAATGGCTGAAGCAGCTGCGCGAGGTCTGCACCGAGCGCGGCATCGTGCTGATATTCGACGAGGTGTTCGTCGGCTTCCGCCTCGCCGCTGGCGGCGCCCAGGAATATTTCGGCGTCAAGGCCGACATGGCGACCTACGGCAAGAGCCTGGCCGGCGGGCTTCCGGTCGGCGTGGTGTGCGGCCGCAAGGACCTGATGCGCCGCTTCCGCGACGACCGGCCGGCCGACATCTGCTTCGCCCGCGGCACCTTCAACTCGCATCCCTACGTGATGACGGCGATGGACGAGTTTCTGAGCCGGCTTGCCAGCCCGAATTTCCGCTCGATCTACAACGGGCTCGACGAGACCTGGAACGGCCGCGCCACGGCGCTCAACGACCGGCTGAAAGCGCAGGACCTGCCGGTTCGGGTCGGCAACATCTCGTCGATCTGGACGGTCTCTTACACCGAGCCGTCCCGCTACAACTGGATGCTGCAATACTATCTGCGGGCCGAGGGACTGGCGCTGAGCTGGGTCGGCACCGGCCGGCTGATCTTCAGCCTGAACTACACCGACGCCGACTTCGCCGAGGTCGCCGACCGCTTCGTCGCGGCAGCCGAGAAGATGAAGCGCGACGCCTGGTGGTGGCACAAGGAAGGCCTCACCAACAAGAACATCAAGCGGCAGATCCTGAAAGAGATGGTCGCCGTGAGGTTCGGGCGCTAAGCCCCGGTACTGCCCTCTCGCTCCATCGCCCCGCGCTCTTGTCCGCCGAAGCCCGCCTTCGGGCGAAGGCGGATGCGGGGAGAGGGTTGGGGTGAAGGGCTGCATCCACAAAATCGGTAACAGACGGACTCGCGGTGAGCCCCCCTCACCCGGATTGCATCTGGCGATGCAATCCGACCTCTCCCCGCAAGCGGGGCGAGGTGAACTGCGCGTGGGGTCGAGAAGGCTCAACGAGAAAGTATCCGCTGTGGTCCCAAGACGTAGATGCCCGGGACAAGCCCGGGCATGACGCATATCGGAAAGATATTGGAGCAACGATCAGGCGTGCTTGACGTGCTTCTCGAGACCCGGATCGATCAGCTCGCCCTTCATCAGGAACAGCGGCGCCTTGTGATAGAGCTTCAGGTCATGGAAGGGGTCGGTGACGATCTTGGTCATCCAGACGAGGCCGGTCTCGATGTCGCGGATGAAGAACAAATGGATGGTACGGAACAGGAGACCGCCGATGCCGACCACGAGCCAGACCTTGGCGACCTGACGGGTGAAGTCGCCCATCGTGACCCAGGGCTTGAACAGACCGAACAGGGTCGGATCGAAGTACAGCACCATCGGCGACAGCGCCCAGATCGCCATCAGCACGACCTTGCGCTGCAAATTGTAGCCGACCTTGATGTCTTCCTTGTGCTCGTGGGTCGCCTGGTTGACGTGGTCATACCCCTTCGGCTCGAAGAAGAAGTGACCGGCCTGGCGCGAGGTCATCGAGACCAGCCAGCCGACCAGTGCCGACACGACCGGATCGAAGAACAGCATCACATAGGCGAACAGGAAGCTCAGCGCGCTGACGAAGTGCAGGCTCTGGTTGATCCGGCTGTGATGGTAGAAGCGATGGTCATCCCAGCGCTGGGTACGGAGCTCTTGCAGAAAATTCTTGATCATTGGTTCCCCCAACATCTTTCGGGACAGGATTTACAGGGATTCGATGTATCGCGTGTGACATCATCATAATGACATATGACAATGCGGAGCGACGCCTTGACGCAACCGGAGAAGGGTCTTGCCTCATCCCGGCGAGGTTTGCGGGGATGAGGCGAAGGAGATCGTAGCCTCCTGGCTAGGGGGGCGCTGTGCGCCACCTCACCCGGGAGGACCGGCGGGCTGGGCCGCCTGGCCAGCCGCCTCAGGCGGCTTTGGCGACGTCCGCCTTGCGGAAGCGGACCAGCGAGAAATGGCCGAGCGGCGGGATCAGGCGGCGCTCCGCGAGCTCCATGCCGCGCGCGCCGGCCAGCCACTTGGTGTAGCGCGACCAGGCGAATTCGGCGGTCCGGAACCCGAGCGGGCGCACCACCGGCTGCAGCTTCTGCTCGATAAAGCGGCGGACGCCGGCATCGGCGCTGACGCGGGTCAGGATGATCAGTTCGCCGCCCGGACGCACCACGCGGGCGAATTCGTCGAGCGCAGCTTCCGGGTTCGGCACCGCCGACAGCACGTACTGCGCCATCACCACGTCGAACGAATCGTCGGGGAATTCGAGCTTCTCGGCGTCCATCACCGCGAGGCCCTCGACATTCTTCAGACCCTGCTCGGCAACCCGCTTCTTGGCCTTCTCGAGCATCGCCTCGGAGATGTCGGTGCCGAAGATGCGCACGTTCTGGCTATAGAGCGGCAGCGAGATGCCGGTGCCGACGCCGACCTCGAGCACACGGCCGCCGATCTTGTTGGTGGCCTGGATCGCAGCCTGCCGGCCCTTGCTGAACACGCCGCCGAACACGAGGTCGTAGATCGGCGCCCAGCGGTCATAGGCCTGCTCGACCGTTTCGCGGTCGAAGTCCATGGAACGGTCGGCGCCCAGCTTGATGATTTCAGCCATAGATTAGGTCTCTCGTCTTTCGTTCGTTTGAGCTGTTAATTCGGAACCGCACTGCGGCCGGCGACGCGGCGGGCGGGCCGCGGCGCGCGGCTCGGCTGCAACGTGGCCAGATTGCCGATGAACTGACGCGCACTGTTTTCCCAGGAACGCTCCAACGCAAAATTGCGGCAGTCGGCGCGCGACATGTTCAGCGCGCGCAGGCAGGCGCTGCGCAGATCGTTGTCGATCGCGCCGATCGGATGATCCGCGATGACGTCCTTCGGGCCGGTGACCGGGAACGCCGCAACCGGCGTGCCGCAGGCCAGCGCCTCGAGCTGCACGACGCCGAAGGTGTCGGTCAGGCTCGGGAACACGAAGACGTCGGCGGCGGCGAGGTGCGAGGTCAGATCCTGGCCCTTCTTCTCGCCGAGGAAAATCACGTCGGGATATTTCTGTTCCAAGGCCGCCCGCTGCGGGCCGTCGCCGACCACGACCTTGGAGCCCGGCAGGTCCAGCGACAGGAAGGCGTCGAGATTCTTCTCCACCGCGACGCGGCCCATGGTCATGAAGATCGGCCGCGGCAGATCGAGCAGCGCCGGCTGGTCGGGATTGAAGATCCTGGTGTCGACGCCGCGGGTCCAGAAGCCGAGCTTGCGGAAGCCGCGCTCGGCAAGCTCCGTGCGCAGCGAGTCGGTCGCGACCATCGTCATCGATCCGGCCGCGTGGAAGTGGCGCAGCACGGCATAACCGACGCTATCGGGAATTCCGGTGCGAACCGAAACATATTCCGGGAAGCGCGTTGTATAGGAGGTGGTGAAGGCGAGCTTGTTGCGCTGGCAATAGCCGCGCACCGCCCAGCCGATCGGTCCTTCGGTCGCGATGTGGATCGCCTCGGGCGCGGCCTCCTCGATCCGGCGCGCGATCTCGCGGCGGTTCGGCAGCGCCATGCGCAGGCCCGGATAGGTCGGCACGCCGACGGAACGGAAGCCGTCGGGGGTGAGGAATTCGATCTCGGCGCCGAGGGTCGCTGCGCTGCGCGCAAGCGACGTCAGCGTCCGAACCACGCCGTTGACTTGCGGATGCCAGGCATCGGTCGCAACGAGTATGCGCATCGCAGGAGACCCAAATCGTTAATCTTGATTCTGCTCGCACGACGTTCTGACATGGATGTTTCAAACGTATGACGTCATCGAAATGTTAGGTTGTTTTTCACGGCGAACTGCCGGTTTTTCGTGTAACATGACAGCCAGATGTCAGAGCAGCAGAGTGAACATCCCGGCACCACGCGCCGCAGGCTCAAACGGCGAAACTCGTCGCTCCTGATCCTGGCGGCCGGCATCTTCGTGTTCGCCGTCGCCGCGGGCCTGCTGTTCTACGGGCTGCGTCCGGTGACGCTGAAGATCGCGGTCGGCCCGACCGGCAGTGACGACGTCAAGCTCATCCAGGCGTTCGCGCAGGCCTTCGCGCGTGACGGCAATTCGGTGCGGCTGAAGCCGGTCACGACACAGGGCGCCGCCGAAAGCATCGCGCTGTTCACCGCGAACAAGGTCGACCTCGCGGTCGTGCGCGGCGATCTCAGTCTGCCGGCGAGCGCCGAGGCGGTTGCGGTCCTGCGCAAGAATGTCGTTGTGCTGTGGGCGCCGTCGGGCGGGAAAGGCAAGCCGCGGTCTGCGAAGATCAAGAGCATCGACGAACTCCCGGGCCACAAGGTCGGTGTCGTCGGCAGCACCCCGGCCAACGTCACGCTGCTGCGCGTGATCCTGACCGAGTCCGGCATCAACCCCGACAAGGTCACGATCAGCCAGTTCGCCGTCAACAAGGTCGCCGATCTCGCGCGCGATCCCTCGCTCGACGCCTACATGACCGTCGGGCCGCTCGACAGCAAGATCACGGCGGACGCAATCGCGGCGACAGCGGCGGCGCGCGGCGAACCGAAATTCCTCCCCGTCGATGTCTCGGAAGCGATCGCGCAGAAGCATCCGCTCTATGAGTCCGAGGAAATCGCCGGCAGCATCTTCTCCTCTTCGCCGGCCCGGCCCGAGGACAAGATCGAGACCGTCGGCGTCAATCACCTGATCATCGCGCAACATGCGCTGCATGAGGCAACCGTCGGCGCACTCGATCGGCAGTTGTTCACGCAGCGGCTTCAGGTCGCGCGCGACGTACCGGCGGCGGCCAAGATCGAGAAGCCGGACACCGACAAGGATGCGGCGCTGCCGGCGCATCAGGGCGCGGCCGCCTATATCGACGGTACCGAGCGCACCTTTCTCGAAAAATACTCCGACTACATCTGGGGCGGCATCCTGCTGGTCTCCGGCCTCGGCACCGCGGGCGCCTGGTTGCGCCACTACGTGAAGCGCGACGAGCGCGAGCGTTACATCACCCATCGCGACGGCCTGCTGACGCTGATCTCGCGGGTGCGCGGCGCCGAGACGCCGGAGGAGCTCGCGGCAATGCAGAGCGATGCGGACGCGCTGCTGCGCGAGGCGCTCGATTGCTACGACGACGGCGCGATCGAGGACGGCGATCTCTCGGCGATCGGGCTGACGCTCGAGCAATTCCATCACGCCGTCTCCGATCGCCGCTCGGTGATCAACGGCGACCGGTCGGGCGTGCCGAGGATGCGCGTAAGCTAGGCGCGCAGGCCGATTGCACCGAGAGCAATGTGCACCGAGAGCAATGTTTGGATTGCGCGTGCATGCGCGCGTCGCCATGTTGAGCACGACCACAGCGCTCGGCACAACACCATGATCACGTCCATCATCGCAGACCTGCCCGCGCCGTTCGTGCTCGCGGTCGCGCTGGCCGGCGTGTTCCTGATCTCCTTCATGAAGGGCGCGTTCGGCGGCGGCTTTGCCATCGTCGGCATTCCACTGCTCTCGCTGGCGATGGACCCGATTGCGGCCGGCGCGCTGCTTGCGCCGTTGTTCATCGTCATGGACCTTACGGCGCTGCGGTTCTGGCGCCCGAGCACCTGGTCGCGGGTCGACCTCGCGATGCTGCTGCCGGCGCTCGTGGTCGGCATCGTGCTCGGCTATTTCGCGCTGCGCGATCTCGACCGGCATGCCGTCGAGATCGTGATGGGCCTGGTGACGCTGGCGTTCGCCGCGTTGTGGTTCATCGGCGGCGGCGAGATCAAGCCGCGGCCGCGCTCGGCGATCAAGGCGACGCTCACCGGGCTCTCTTCCGGCGTCACAACGATGGTTGCTCATTCGGGCGGACCACCGCTTGCGATGTACCTGTTGCCGCTCGGCATGCCGAAGGCGCTCTACGCCGGCACCACCAGCCTGTTCTTCACGGTCGGCAATTTGCTGAAGGCCGGTCCGTGGCTGGTGCTCGCCACGCCGTCGCGAAGCCTGTGGATGCTGATGGCGCTTTGCGTGCCGGCCGTGCCGGTCGGCGTCTGGGCCGGTTGGCGGCTGCACGAACGCCTCGACCAGCGCGCGCTGTACCGCGCCTGCTACGCCATTCTCGTCATCACCGCGGCCAAGCTGCTGTGGGACGGACTGGCCGGATACGTCCAGCTCTGAGCGCAGGCGACGTTGTTGCTGCCCGTCAGGAAGATCGCGCGCTCCGGCTGCCGCTCACGCTGACGGCGAGTGGCCCGATCCCCTCGAGCGTTCGGGCCATATCGTCCGGCTCGAGCCGCTTGCGCGCCACGAACGAGAAATGGCGGCGCAGCTTCAGGACCGGCTTCTCGATCCAGTGCCAGGAGAACGCCGCGAACGCTGTGATCAACACCAGCGCGACGGCGAACTGGACCATCAGCGACGCGTTCGGCAGCCAGACCTTCACCACCTGCTGCATGGGAAAGCCGTACAGATAGATCCCGTAGGAATAGTCGCCCCTTGAAAACAGCGGCAGCCGCGGCAGCTTCGAGACACCGAGGAATACGGTGATGTAGACCAGCGCCGGAGCAATGACGGCATTGAGGACGGGCTGGGTCATCCAGGCCGCCGGCCCAAGCAGTACGGCGCCGAGGCAGAGCGCACAGCAGGCGGCGAGAATGCGCCGGTCATAGGGGATGCGGTCACGGTAAAGGTAGACCGCGATTGCGAGCAGACAGGCGACCGGCAACTTCGCACCGCGTCCGAGAAACAGCGCCGTGCTGAAAATCTTGTCATGCAACGTGCCCGCGACGCCGGCAGGCAGCTGGGGCGGCGTTGCGGCATGCCCCGTGAACTGCACGGCAAAGCCGATACCGACCAGCACGACGACACCGGTCACGATCATGGCCGGCTTGCGCAGCAGCCCCAAGACCATGATGACCGCCATGACAGCGTAGCAGCCATATTCGAACGGCACCGTCCACAGCGAACTATTGACCTCCGGCGCGGGATTGCCGCCGAACACGCCCGGCAGGGTGTAGTTCACGAGGCCGACAACGTTCGTGAAATATTTCCAGGTGCCGGCGCTGGCGAAATAGTCCCAGAGCGGCAGCGTCGTGAAGATCGGTCCGAGGATCAGCGCCGACAGCACGATCTCGACCGCCAGCGCCGGAATGATCCGCAATCCGCGATTGATCAGGAATTCCTTAACGCTGAGCCGCAGCCCACTTGCGGCGATCAGGAATCCGCTCAATGCGAAAAACATCACGAGGATGGCAAATTGCGGAAACCAGAAGACCCCCGTCGAATCGGAGTCGCCGCGCCCGGTAGCAACATAGGACGTATGCCCCGCGACAACGGAGATCGCGAGCGCAACGCGGAGAAAATCGAACCCCGGACCAAAGCCTTTCTGCTGATCCAGCATGCTGCCGATCGAAGGCGCTGGCATGATTTCCACTCCATTCCGAACCACGCCTTCGGACAGCAAGCGCCGTGCCAGGAATGATGTCTTGAGATGGGACAGCCGCCGGCAACGCGCCCTTAACCCTGCGACGAAACACCGACGAAACAAATCCCTAACGGCACGAAACCATTTTGGCGATTTCGTGCAAACGTCCTGAAACGCCTCACCTGTACTGGTTTGAGCCAACGACGCGCCGGAACGGGCGCGCAGGGCGCAAACAACAGGGGTCGACAATGTTCAATTCCATCAAGCTGAACGCACGTCTCGCTGCCGCCGCCTTCGGTGCGCTGGCGATTGGCACCGTCGCTTTCTCGGGCTCCGCCGCGGCCGCTCCGCTGCCGCTGTTCCCCTTCATCCTGACGCCGCCGACCGAGGCGGTGCAGCCGCCGGTGCAGTCGATGCCGCAGGCGCAGGACGAAGACCGTTCCGTTGAATTGCCCGCCCGGCTGCGCCGCCAGGTCGTGGCCTATCCGACCCGCGAGGCGCCCGGCACCGTCATCATCGATACCCCGCACACCTATCTCTATCTCGTGCTGGGCAACGGCCAGGCCATGCGCTACGGCATCGGCGTCGGCCGCGACGGCTTCACCTGGTCGGGCACCCAGACCATCACCAAGAAGGCGGAGTGGCCGGATTGGACCCCGCCGCCGGAAATGATCGCCCGCCAGCCCTATCTGCCGCGCCACATGGCCGGCGGCCCCGGCAACCCGCTCGGCGCCCGCGCCATGTATCTCGGCGGCACCGTGTACCGCATCCACGGCACCAACGCGCCGGAGACGATCGGCACCCACGTCTCCTCCGGCTGCCTGCGCCTCACCAATGAGGACGTCACCGACCTCTATTCGCGGGTCAACGTCGGCACCAAGGTGATCGTGCTGCCGATGACCGACCGCCGCGCCGACCTCGGCTCGGCCGTCCGCTAGGCCCGACACATTCAGACATTGACGACGGCTCCGGCATCATGCCGGGGCCGTTGTTGCGTTCATAATCGTTAACGTCCGGATCGTTAACTTACAGGTGATCTCGGGCGACCGGCCCGCCTCCGCCCCCGAAGCAGCTTGATCCCGCCACACTGGCGCCCTCGTCGGCGGGCCTGTACAACCCGTCAAGTTGATTCATCCGGGGGAATGATGCGTCTACCGATGCATCCAAGAACAATCGCGCTCGGGCTCACGGTGGTGCTGGTCTCGTTCGCGATCAGCCTCAAGGCCATGGATTGGCTCGCGCCGAGCGTCACGGTGCAGGCGCCGCCGCTGGTGCAGCTGCCGCCGCTGCCGCAGGCGCCGCGGTCCTCGACGGTCGTGGCGCAGGTCTCGGTCGCGCTATCGGCGATCCGCGATGCCGCCGAACGCGGCGCGCCGAAGACCTTCGGCGGCAAGGCCGACAACCCGGTCCAGCAAATCCTGCAGAATGCCGACATCGGCTGGACCGCCTCGCGCGGGCCGATCGCAGCGACCGGCGCGCAGGACGTGCTGACGCTGACGACCCCGATCAACGGCACGCTGAAGGTCACCGGCGCGCTGTCGGCGCAGGCGACCGGCGCGGTCAGCAACGCACTCGGCAGCCTGCTCGGCGGCAACGTCGCCAAGCAGATCGGCGCGGTGAATATCAAGAACATCAACGCCAATGCCGACATCAAGGGCAGCGTCACGCTGACCGCGCGGCCGAAGCTCGGCGCGTCCTGGCGGATCGAGCCGAACCTGCAGGCGCAGGTCAATCTCGGCGACACCAGCCTGTCGGCCGCCGGCGTCCGCATCAGCGTGCCGGCCCAGGTCAAGCCTGTCATCGACAAGGCCGTCGCCGACCAGATTTCCGTGGTCGAGGCGCGGTTGCAGAACAATCCGGTGTTCCAGAACGCCGCCCGCACGCAATGGGTCAAGGCCTGCCGCTCGATCCCGCTGCAGGGGACCGGCGGCACCGCGTCGATGCCGCCGATGTGGCTCGAGCTGCGGCCGACCCGCGCGATCGCCGCGCAGCCGAAGGTCGATGCGTCCTCGCTGATCCTGACCATGGGGATCGAGGCCGAGACGCGGATCACGGAGACGCAGACCACGCCGAACTGCCCGTTCCCCGATAAGCTCGCGATCGTGCCGCCGATGCCGAGCCAGGTCTCGGTCGGCCTGCCGGTCGACATGTCCTTCACCACGCTGACGCAGCTCGTCGAGGCGCAGTTGAAGGGCAAGACGTTCCCCGAGGACGGCTCCGGCCCGGTCGATGTGACCGTCAAGAGCGCGAGCATCGCCGCCTCCGGCGACCGGCTTTTGATCTCGCTTCTGGTGCACGCCAAGGAGAAGAAGAGCTTCTTCGGCTTCGGCGCCGAGGCGACCGTGCACATCTGGGGCCGGCCGCGGCTCGACCAGGCGGCGCAGACGCTGCGGCTGACCGACGTCGAGCTGGCGGTCGAGTCCGAAGCCGCGTTCGGCCTGCTCGGCGCCGCCGCGCGCGCGGCGATCCCGCATTTGCAGCAGGCACTCGCCGACCGGCTGGTCGTCGACCTCAAGCCATTCGCCACCAACGCACAGCGGAAGATCACCGCCGCCATCGCCGACCTGCAGAAGAACGAGGAAGGCATCCGCGTCGACGCCGACGTCAACAGCATCCGCCTCGCCGGCATCGCGTTCGATTCGAAGACGCTCCGGGTGATCGTGGAGACCGACGGCACCATCAAGGCCGCCGTCACCGCGCTACCGGCGCTGTAGGACGCAGCTCGAGCGGATTGCTCTTTTACCTCACCCCGCTTGCGGGGAGAGGTCGGATTGCGAAGCAATCCGGGTGAGGGGTACAGGTCTCACTACAATCGCCACTCGTGGAGAAGGCCCCTCACCCCAACCCTCTCCCCGCGAAGGGCGGGGAGAGGGAGAAGACTCGGTCCGCCGCATGCCCAAAAAGTCGTCTTTGCGACAGGTTGCCGCACCGGATAGAAGGTGCCTCGTGGAAGCAACCTCGAACGAAAAATCAGGGAGAGAAACACGATGAAATCGCTCTTGGCCGCAGCAGCGGCCGGCCTCGCGCTTGCGGTCTCCGGCACCGCGGCGAACGCCCAGATCTCCGACGACGTCGTCAAGCTCGGCGTGCTCACCGACATGTCGAGCCTCTATGCGGACGCCACCGGCAAGGGCTCGGTCGCCGCGGTCGAGATGGCGGTCGCAGATTACGGCGGCAAGGTGAAGGGCAAACCGATCCAGGTCGTCGTGGCCGATCACCAGAACAAGCCCGACGTCGGCGTCAGCATCGCGCGCAACTGGTACGACAACGACAAGGTCGACGCGGTCCTCGACGTGCCGACCTCGTCGGTCGCGCTGCCGATCTCGGCCCTGACGCGCGAGAAGAACAAGATCCACATCAATTCCGGCGGCGGCTCCTCCGATATCACCGGCACCGCCTGCTCGCCCAACACCGTGCACTGGACCTACGATACCTACGCGCTGTCGAACGTCGCCGGCAAGGCGATGGTCAAGCGCGGCGAGGACACCTGGTTCTTCGTCACCGCCGACTACGCCTTCGGCATGGCGCTGCAGCGCGACGCCGCCAACGTCGTCAAGGAGACCGGCGGCAAGGTGCTCGGCGAGGTCCGCCATCCCCTCAACTCGTCCGACTTCTCGTCCTTCCTGCTGCAGGCGCAGGCCTCCAAGGCCAAGGTCGTGGCGCTGGCGAATGCCGGCGGCGACACCACCACCGCGCTGAAGCAAGCCGCCGAGTTCGGCCTGAGCCAGGGCGGCCAGAAGCTGATCGCACTTCTGATGGAAATCACCGACACCCACGCACTGGGCTTGAAGGCGACCCAGGGCCTGATCGTCACCGACGCCTTCTACTGGGACATGAACGACGAGACCCGCGCCTTCTCGAAGCGCTTCAACGAGAAGGTCGGCCACATGCCGACCATGATCCAGGCCGGCCTCTACTCGGCGACTATGCATTACCTGAAGGCGATCGAAGCGATCGGCACCGACGAGGCGCCGAAGGTGATGGAGCAGATGCGCAAGACGCCGGTCAACGACTTCTTCGCCAAGAACGGCCATATCCGGATCGACGGCCGCATGGTGCACGACATGTACCTGTTCGAGACCAAGAAGCCCGAGGAATCCAAGGGCGAGTGGGATCTCTACAAGCTGATCGCCACCGTGCCCGGCGACGAAGCCTTCCGTCCGCTCGACAAGGGCGGCTGCCCGCTGGTGAAGTCGAACTGACGAACACGTTGCCGCGCGCCGGGTCGCGCGGATGTGCGCCTGATGACAGCCAACAAGAAATGCGCCCGGCTGGCACCGGGCGCATTTTTCTTTCCGCGTTTCTTTCCGCGGCAGGTCCCGGCAATCGCCCGCGTCAGCCGGCGCTATTCGCCATTCGCGCGCGGGATCATCCAGGTCGAATACGTCTGCCAGACGCCGTCGCCCTGATTGCGTTGATAGGCGATGAAATCGGCATGGTCACCGTGCACGAGCTCATAGCGATAGTACCTTGAGAGGTCGTCGATCTGCTTGGTCATGGAACGTCTCCGTCATAAGAAGAAGCTGCTCTATTTCGACGTAGTCGAGCCGCGTCGGCGATCAATAGGATGATTATTATCATTCAATCACAGGCGCGAGAGCTGGTCTGATCCGGTTTGAGGATGTGGGCCAATCGACGCACATCCTCTTCGCTGGGCCTCAACGCCCGGCACGATGCGCACTGCGGCGCGGCATATGGACGACGCCGATGCCGCTCTCCTGCGCCTGCAGCGCCTGCAGCACCGCGGGCGGCAGCAGCACCAGCTTGGCCGCCGGCGTCGGCGCGCCGTTGTTGAGCACGTCGCGATACGGATACAGCGCCTGATAGGCTGCCGGCTCGGAGATCGCGGCCTGGGCCGAGGCGGCGGTCGCCGTGATGGCCGACAGCATTGCCGCCAGCGCGATGGTTCTGAAGGTCCTGGTTCTGAACGTCCTGGCGACGTGGGAAAGCCTGGTAGTCATGGTAACGCTCCCGCGATTTACATCGCATACGATTAATTCGCTCGCGCCTGATAAAGGCATGGCGCGGCCGGTCTTCAAGTATCACGATTTAATCGGATGCGATTTATTCGGGCACAGGGCTTCAAATATCCGTGTGACCGGCGATGCCATGCGCGGCCCGCAATGGCGGCCTGCTCGGGCCACGCGGCAGCGGCGCGAAAGTCAGCGGGCACGCTGGCGGTCGCAGGCGCGAACCCCGGCGGAACGTGGGTTCACTGCAGGATGGTTCGTCACATGCGGCGAGCACGCGGGCTCCGCGCTTCAAAGCGCCCGCGGCCGGAATTGTGCATGCAACCGCGCGTCGATGCGGCGCACATCGCAACGATATCGCTTGCGCAACACTGGACGCGGTTGCTTCGGTCAGATTCGAGCCGGATCGGACAGGCTGCCGAGGTTGGCAGGATTTAACATCCACGCCATAGTGAATGACTATCCTGGTCATGAGCCAATGTGGGGTCAGCTATGGACGTGTCACCTTCTGGTAACGAGAGCCGAAGCACGTCGGAGCCGCCACAGGCAGCACGCGAGGACAACGCGCACGCTGCGACACGCACACCGGCCATCATTGTCGGCGTCGTTGCCGCGATCATCGTTGCGCTGTCGATCTATTATCTGCTGCGGCCCGAGCCGCTGCTCGTGCAGGGCGAGGTCGATGCGACGCGGCTCGATATCGCCGCGCGCGTCGACGGACGGGTCAAGGACATCCCGGTCGAGCGCGGCCAGAACGTCGCCGCGGGCGCCGTCCTGGTGAAGATCGACAACCCGGAAACGCTTGCAAAGCAGGACCAGATGCGCGCCGCCAAGGCCGTTGCGGATGCGCAGCTCGCCAATGTCATGGTTGGAACGCGGGTGGAAACGATTGCCGCGCGGAAGGCGGAAATGGAGCGCGCGGAGGCCGCGCAGGTGCTGGCGCAGAAGACCTTCGATCGCGCCAAGACGCTGACCGAGCAAGGCAACGCGCCGCAGGCCCGCCTCGATCAGACCACCGATGCGCTGCACGAAGCCGAGCGCGGGCTCGATCAGGCGAAATCGGCCTATGAGCAGGCGGTCAACGGCTACACCAAGGAAGAACGCGCGATCGCGAAAGCCAATGTCGAGAAGGCCGAGGCCGACATTCAGAGCGTCCAGTCGGTGATCGATCAGCTCGCGGTCTACGCGCCGGTCTCAGCGCAGGTCTATCAGCGCAACGTCGAGCCCGGCGAGTTCGTCTCGCCGGGCGTGCCGCTGGTGACGCTGATCAATCTCGGCGATCTGTGGATCCATTTCGATCTGCGCGAGGACCTCGTCAAAGGCCTGAAGGTCGGCGACAAGTTCGACGTCCGGATTCCGGCGCTCGACGACCGCCATGTCACGGTCGAGGTCAAGCTGATCGCCACCAAGGGCGAATATGCGAGCTGGCGGGCGACCCGGGCCACCGGCGATTTCGATCTTAGGACATTCTCGATCCGCGCCTACCCGGTGCAGCCGGTGCCCGAGCTGCGGCCGGGCATGAGCGCCTATCTCGACTGGCGGTCGCGCCAATGAGGCTGGCATCGCAGCCCGGATTCTGGCGGGTCGCACAGCGCGAATGCCGGTGGCTGTTGCGCGACCGCGTCGCCTTGCTGCTGATCTTCGGCGTGCCGCTGTTCGCCTTCGTGGTGCTCACGACCGTGTTCAGCCAACCGGTGATCCGCGGCCTCGGCGTCACCATCGTCGACACCGACAAGTCGGATACCTCGCGCGCGCTGACGCAACAGGTCGCGGCGTCGCCGAGTCTGCGGATCGTCGACGACTCCGGCTCACTCGCGTCAGCCGTGCAGGACATCCGGTCCGGCAAGGCGATCTCGGCGATCTTCATCCCGCCGAATTTCGAACGCGACCTGAAGGCGGATCGCCGTCCGCAGGTGGTCGGCTTCTACAACCAGCAATTCCTGACCGCGGCCGGCATCGCGTCGTCGGGCCTGAACGATGTGCTGTCCGCCGCCGCGAGCGCGGCCGCTCCCGCCAACCGCGCCGCCCCCGCCCCGGCGTCGATGGGAACGCTATCGGCGGAGACCATCGCGCTGGTCAATCCGCAGAAGAACTACGCGCAATTCCTGCTGCGCGCGCTGCTGCCGACGATCATCCACGTCGTGATCACGCTCGCCGCGGGCTATTCGGTTGGCTCCGAATTCCGCCGTCGCAACGCGCGCGAGTGGCTCGAAAGCGCCGGCGGCGATCCGATCGCCGCGCTCGCCGGCAAGCTCGCGCCGCTGTTCGTGATCTTCATCCTGATCATGCTGGCCCAGCCGCTGATCCTCGAGGGCGTGCTGCAGATTCCCTTCAAGGGCGACGCGCTGTTGATGATCGCCGCGGGCCTGCTTCTGATCATCGCCTATCTGTCGCTCGGCGCGCTGTTGCAGCTTCTGGTCCGCGACCTCGCGACCGGGCTCGGCCTTGCCGGCCTGATCGCCTCCCCTGCTTTCGGCTATGCCGGTGTCGGTTTTCCCAGCATCGGCATGAATACGTTTGCGCAGGTCTGGAGCGCGATCCTGCCGCTGCGCTGGTACATGGCGGTGTTGATGGGACAGGCGGCGCGCGGATTGCCGGCCTCGGAATCGGCAATTCCGTTCGCGGCGCTCGCAGGACTCACGCTGCTGTTTGCCGCGCTCGCATGGTGGCGCATGGCGAGCCTGACGCGCCGCGGCTGGTTTGCGACGGCGCGGCCCGAGGGGCCGCCAGCGAGCGAGCCGGCGCCATCGGGCGTCGGCGGCGCCTTCCTGGCGGAGTGGCGGCGCGTGCTCGGAACGCGCAGTGCCTTCAGCCTGCTGTTCCTCGCCCCACTGGTCTACGGCATCTATTATCCGCAGCCTTATCTCAACCAGATCCTCCGCAAGCTGCCGATTGCGGTCGTCGACAATGATCTCAGCGATCTCTCGCGCCAGATCGTCGAGACGCTCGATGCCAGCGGCACATTGAGCGTCACGGTGCGCGCCCGCACCCTGGCGGAGGCAAGCACCGCGATCGACCGCGGCTATGCATTCGCCGCCGTGCAGATCCCGCCCGGCACCGAGCGCGACGTGCTCAAGGGCCTCACCGCGCACATCCCGGTCTACGCCGACGCCACCTATCTGTTCATCTTCCGGTCGACCGCAGGCGCCGTCGCCACCGCGATCGGCATGCTGACATCCGAACTGGTGTCGCGGGGTGCCCGCTCCGACGCAAGCCTGGTCAAGGCGAAGCTCGCGAGCCTCAGCCCGGCCAACGTTCTGCTGCAACCGATCTTCAACCCGGTCGGCGGCTATGCGAGCTACATCGTCCCGGCGGCGTTCATCCTGATCCTGCAACAGACGCTGCTGATCGGCGCGGCGATGCTGACCGGCACGGCGCTGGCGAATTCCCGCAGCACTGTTGCGAACTCTCGCAACTTGGTCGCGGGCGTGTTCGGGCGCGGCGTTGCCCATCTGACCATCTATCTGCCGGCGCTCGCGCTCTATCTGATCGTGCTGCCGCGGATCTATGGTTTCTCGACGCTCGGGCACCTGCCGCAGATCTTCGCGCTGGCGACCGTCTTCCTGCTGGCGACGAGCTTCCTGGGACAGGCGATCGGCGCCTGGTTCACGCGACCGGAAAACGCCACCATCCTGCTGCTGGCGACCAGCCTGCCGCAATTCTTCACCGCCGGCTTCGCATGGCCGCGCGAGGCCATCCCCCCTGCGGCCACGGCACTCGGCCGGCTGTTCCCGGCCGACTCGGCGATCGACGGCCTCGTGCGAATCAACCAGCTCGGCGCCAGCATCTGGGAGGTCTCGCATGACTGGCTCAGGTTGTGGTGTCTGGCGCTCGGCTATTTCGTGCTCGCCGTGATCTCCGCGCTGGTGTTCAAGAGAGGACAGCAACATGCCCAACGCTAGGCGCGCAGCCATGATCGTGATCCCGCTTGTGCTCGTCGCGGGTGCGCTGATCTACGCCGAGAGCCGCGCGACGCCGGCGCCCGCAATCGTCGGCGTGGTCCGCTCGACCGAGGTCAGGATCGAGCCGGAAGTGAACGGCCAGTTGGTATCGATCGCGGTCGAGAAAGGCGCGCAGGTGCACGCGGGCGACGTCCTCGCCAAACTCTCCGCGGTCGAGTTGACCGCACAGGCCGATCAGGCGAGGGCCGCGCATGCTGCCGCGGTGGCGAGCCGCAACAACGTCTATGCCGGCGTACGCCGCGAGCAGATCGACTCGCTGAAAGCTGCGATCTCCAAAGCCAATTCGCGCCTCGACTATGTGGAGACCCAGCTCAGGCGGATCACCACGCTGGCGAGCCAGAGTTTTGAAACCCAGCAGGCGCTCGACCAGGCGGAGAACGACGTTGCCGCGGCGCGCGCCGGCGTGGCGGCGTCCCAGGCGAATTACGATGCGGGTGTGGCAGGGCCGACCAAGGAGGAGCGCGCCATCGCCGACGCGCAGGTGCAGGCGGCCGCGGCTGCCGTCGCGGTGCTCGAGCGCCGTCTCGACAAGATGGTGCTGCGCGCGCCGGTCGACGGCGTCGTCAGTGTGATCGCCGCCGAAGTGGGCGAGAACGTGCGTGCGGGCCAGCCGATCCTGATGATTGCGGCGACCGGCAAGCAATGGCTATCGTTCAACGTGCGCGAGGACCATCTCGACGGCCTTGCGATGGGCAAGACGGTGAGCGTGATACCGAACGTTTCCGGCGCCGCCGCCAAGGCTGCCATCACCGAGTTGCGGCCGCTCGGGGTGTTTGCCACCTGGCAGGCCGAGCGCGTGATCGGCGATCACGACCGCAACACGCTGCGCCTGCGTCTTGACCCCGTAGGCGCCGCGGAAGGCCTCGAACCCGGCATGAGCGTCCGGATCGAACGTTGACAACACGCCGCGCTCGGCCGCGAGCCGCAATGAGGTGCGAGCTGTCGCCCTCCGGCGCGTCGCGGCAGCTTGTGTCGGCCCGCCTCGCCGAATAGTCATCGGACTGTCAGAAGATTGCGACAAGAAGACAACGGCGTCGGCCCTGTTCGGCTTGGCCTTATGGCATCGCCCCGATGCCACGCAAAAGATGGAGATTTGGCCGTGAGGCAGATTCGTTCGCGACGGAAGGTGCATGTTGGCGCGATGCTGCTCGGCGCGGCGGCCTTGGCGGTCCTGCTGCCGTCGATGGCTTCAGCGCAAACCGCCTCGGCGCCGGCCGGCGCCAAGCCGTTCCTAACCGTCGACGGCAAGCTGCCGCTGGTGATCGGGCATCGCGGCGTCCCGGGCCTGGTGCCTGAGGAGACCGAGGCCTCGTATGAGCTGGCCGCCGACCTCGGCACCGACGCGCTCGAAGAGGACCTGCATCTGACCAAGGATTGCGTGCTGGTGGCACGCCACAATCCATGGCTCGGCGACAACACCAACGTCGCCGAGGTGGCGAAGACCAATGCGGAAGTCGCCAAACGCAAGCGCACGGTGCCCGGCGTTGCCGCCAAGGTGAAGTGGGCGCAGACGCCGACCAGCGGGCCGGCCGAATACCCCACCGACCTGATCGATCCGGCCGATCCAAAATCGGTGCTGAAGGCGCTGATCGTCGACGGCGACGATCACACCAATGATTGGTCGATCACCGACTTCACCATGGCCGAGCTGAAGCAGTGGATCGCCGGCACCACCTACGATGCGGCCAACGAACGGCCGAAATTGTTCAACGGCAAGTTTCCGGTCATCAGCTTCCAGGATGTCATCGACATCGCCAAGGCCAAGAGCAAGGCGACGGGGCGTTCGATCTCGGTCTATCCGGAAACCAAGAATCCGACCTGGAACAATGCCCAGGCGATCGCCAATGGCTGCGGCGCGCCCGGCAGCCACCCGCTCGAGGATGCCCTGATCAAGATCACCAGGGATAACGGCCTCAACGCGAAGGACGCGCCGATCATCGTTCAGAGCTTCGAGCCCGGCAGCCTGAAATATATGCGCAGCCACGGACTGGAAACGCGGCAGGTCCAGCTCATCGACGGCAACGGCGTCGACTTCAAGACCGGCAAGGTGCTGCTCAACAACATCGCGAATTCCCGTCCGTACGACTGGACGGTCGCGGGTGACGGCCGCACCTTCGATGCGATGCTGACGCCCGAGGGCCTCGCGGAGATCAAGACCTATGCCGACGGCATCGGTCCGTGGAAGGCCTATATCGTCCCCTACAAGATCTCACCGTGGAAGGACAACAACGCCGACGGCACGCCCTACAAGGGATCGACGGCGGATGCCTCGACACAGGAGGCCACCAGCGTCATTGCCGACGCGCACAAGCTCGGCCTGTTCGTGCATGTCTTCACGTTCCGCAACGAGAAGAAATATCTGGCTGCCGACTATCGCGGCGACCCGAGCCTGGAATATCTGAAGTTCTTCCGTCTCGGCGTGGACGGGGTGTTCACCGATTTCACCCACACCGGCGTTGCCGCCCGCGCTGCTTACCTGCGTGAACTGGGCTGGTGACGCCGCAGCAAGGCGCGCCCGGCATCACCGAGCGCGCCTGCATCACTGCCGGAAAACCCGCAGCGTCACGATCTGGAACGGCCGCAGTGACAAACGGCAGCTCCGCGCTTCGGTCGGAATGGCCGCGATGCGATCTTCCAGCGTGTTGCTGATCCACACCGACGAGATGTCGGCGCCGAAATCGAGCGTCGCGGCGGCGCGGACGCCTGCACTCTCGTAGAGCCGCACCACCCAGCCTTCGCCATCCTCGGCGGGTTTGATCGTATCGACGATCACGTTGGCCGGCGCCGCGGTCAGGAACGACTGCCGCAGCGGCGCATGCGGCTGCCCCTTGGCCCAGAGCATCGGACGCTCAAAGCACAAAGCGCGCCCGACCGTGTCGGCCGTGCGCCAATCACCCTGGTGGGGATAGATCGCATAGCGCATCCGGTGACGTCCGATATCGGCCTGTGGATCAGGCAACTCGGAGCCGCGCAGCAGCGTCAGCGCGAGCTGGTTGCCAAACGCCGAATAGCCATGACGGCAATCGCTGAACAACGACACGCCGAAATCCGGCTCGGCGAGATCGGCCCAGCGATGACCTGGCACTTCATACTTGGCCGCATCGGCATCCGTGTTGGCATGCGTCGGCCGCTCGGTTGCGCCGAACATCGTCTCATAGGTCGCGTTCGATGCGCGGCAGGCCACGGGGAACATGATCTTCAGTGTCGTCTTGCGCTCCTGCCAATCGACCGTCGTCTCGAATTCGAGACGATCAGCGCCGGCATCGAGACGGATCACCTGGGAGAGCCCGCTCGCGCGTCCGAGCGAGCGCTCGAAACGAAGCTCACCACGCAGTCCGCTATCCGACAGCACCTCGCAACTCACCTCCCCTGCCGCGTCGCGCGCGGTCTCCAGCGCGAACGGATCGATATCCCATGCCTCGAAATCGAGCGGCCTGTCATCGAGCAGCAGCAAGCGCGCAGCCGGTGATGCGAACGTCTCGCGCCCGGTCGAGACATGCAGCAGCGATCGGACAAGCCCGGTGCGATCAATTCGCGCCGTCAGCCGCGCATTCGACAGCACGAAGCCGTCTGGATCGGGGTAGACGGCAACGCGCTCTTCGGTCGTCGTGATTTCTCCAGCCGCAAACGGCGCGGCGACAACATGGCGCAGCACTCCATCGGGATCGGACATCACCTCGGCGCGGGCCCGGCCCAGCGTATTGATTGGCGTCCAGCCGGCGGCGTCGAGATCGCAGAGCGTCGCCAGCACGGCTTGCGTGCGGCGCCTGGCCTCCTCCTCAACGCCGGCGAGTTCGACCTCCGCCCGCTCATAGACCTCGCGAATGCTGCTGCCGGGGATGATGTCGTGGAACTGGTTGACCAGCAGCGTGCGCCACAGATCTTCGATCTCCTGCGCGGACGGCGCCGGTTGCTGCCAGGCCGCAGCGACCGCGGCCACGAATTCGAGTGCCTGAAGGCCGGCCTCGCAGGCGCGGTTGAGGCGCTTGGTCTCGGCCTGCGTGGTGTAGGTGCCGCGATGATATTCGAGATAGAGCTCGCCCTCGATCGTCGCCAGATCCTGCGCTGACATCGCCAGGCGGTCGAAGAATTCGTCGGCGGTGCGGATTTGAATCCGCGGCAGGCCCTGCAGATCCTTCATCCGCCGCAACGCCTCGAGCATCGTCTCATCGGCGCCGCCACCGCCGTCGCCATATCCGAACAGGTAGAGCGCGTCGGGCGATCGATCGGCGTCCTTGTAATTGGAGGCGTGATAGCGGAGTTCGGCAAGCTGCACCGATCCGTTGTAGGTGTCCGCCGGCGGGAAATGTGCCAGCACGGTGCTGCCGTCCAGTCCACGCCAATGGAAGCTGTGATGCGGCGGCGTGGTGAACCTGTTCCACGACAGCTTCTGGGTGAGAAAGCGCGACATCCCCGCCGACTGCATCAGTTGCGGCAACTGGGCGTCGTAGCCGAACACGTCGGGATTCCAGAACACGGTGGAGCGCGCGCCAAACACGCGCTCGAAGTAGCGTTGGCCATAGAGGAACTGCCGGCAGATCGACTCGCCCCATGGCAGGTTGCAGTCCGGTTCGATCCAGCTGCCGCCGACTGGAATCCACTGCCCGGCCGCGGCCTTGGCGCGGATTCGCGCGAACAGGTCGGGGTCGTTCTCCTCGATCACAGCGTACTGATAGGCCTGCGAGCAGGCGAACTTGAAATCGGGATAGCGGTCCATCAGCGCGACAGCCGTGGAGAAGCTGCGTTGCGCCTTGCGGCGGGTTTCCGCCAGCGGCCACAGCCACGCGGTGTCGAGATGGGCGTGGCCGATCGCCGACATCTCGTGGGCAATGGTGCCGTTGCGCGCCGCCAGCAAGGTGGTGAGGATCTCCCGTGCCGCCGGCCAGGTCACGCGATCGTCGGGATCGGCGATGTTGCAAACGCGGTTGAGATCGTGCAGCAGGCGTCCCGCCCAGGTCCGATCCAGCGCCGGCTGCGCGGTTTCGCCAACAGCTCCGTACGACCTGCTCTTTATCGTGGGATCCCGATCGGCCTCGAGCTGGCGAAGCACTTCGTAGTCGAAATAGAACGCGGAAGCCTCGGGGTCGAAGCGGCGCAATTCGCACGCCGCCAGCGCGTAGGCTTGCGGGTCGTTCCAGAACGCACCGAACAGGCCGTTGCAGGCAATTTCCACATGGAAGCTGACGGTCTCTCCGCCGCGCGCCGACTGAACGAGCGGCGCGGTGTGA
This sequence comes from Bradyrhizobium sp. B120, assembly GCF_049075665.1. Lineage (NCBI taxonomy): Bacteria > Pseudomonadati > Pseudomonadota > Alphaproteobacteria > Hyphomicrobiales > Nitrobacteraceae > Bradyrhizobium > Bradyrhizobium sp. B120. The sequence continues at coordinate 6,626,076 of NZ_CP185242.1, forward strand.
CGGCCGGGGTTGAGGCCTTGCGACGAGCGGCCGTCGAGCCAAAGCAGCGCTTCCGAGCGGCTGTCCCAATAGAGATCGACGCGCGAGCCGGCCCAGGCTTCCGGTACGACCGCCACGACCCGCACCCAGTAGGTCGCCCAGAGCGGCCCCAGCGTCTCGCCCAATGCGACCGGCCGGTAATCGAGCTCGAGGGCTTCCGCAAGGCTGATCCGCTCAGTGGGACCGGCGATTTCGAGCGAGGTGACCGGCGCGCGGTCGGCGTGCATCTTCTGTTGCAGCCGCTCGGCAAAGCTTTCCAACCGGCGCCGCGTGTATTGCGGGTAGCGGCCGCGAATCCTGGCTACCGCGGGATTGTCGCTCTCTCGATCGGTTTCATTCATCGGGTTCTTCAGCCAGTTGACGAAAGAGTACCTAAGCGCAATTCAAGGATTGATAATAGCAATGGCGTCTCGCCGACCTCACCTTACCAAAGGTGCACGGGCGCGATATCCAAAACTGCTTCCTGCCTACTCGTTTCCCTACTCTCGACCGGGGCCTTTATCCGCAAGTCAACAAAAAGCGCGCCCGGCAGTACCGGGCGCGCTGGTCTCTTGCAGGACGCGATGTGCGTTACTCGGTCGCGTATTTGAACTCGGGCATCGCCTTCAGCTCATCCTTGCTCGCATTGTACACCGCGTGATCGGGATACCAGGGATTCGGCTTCGCCGCTGCCGCCGCAGGTGCCGCGCCCGTGGTGGTTGGCGGCGTCTTGGCCGTACCGCCGGCGTTACCGCCGGTGTTCGATGCACCGGTATAGGCGATCGGCTCACTGACGAACTTCACCTTGTCGAACGGCACGGCGACCAGATGCTCGCCGACGCCAAGGAAGCCGCCGACGCCGATCACGACCGCCTTGATGGAGCCGCCCTTGTCCATCAGGAGATCATTGATCGAACCGACGCTCTCGTTATTGTCGTTGTAGACACTGAGGCCGGCGACCTTCGACGCGCGCCAGTTACCTTGATACGAGGTGGCAGACGTGGTCGACGTTGTCGTCGACGCCGCAGGTGACATCTTGTCGCCCTTGTCGGTGGGTGTCTGTGCAATCGCGACGGTTGCAAGCAGGGCGGAGCCGGCCACGCCGGCGATGATGGATTTGACCAACATTGTTGCGCTCTCCTCGGTTCGCAAAATCGATGCTGGGAAAACCCGTGATGTCCGCGACCGTTCCTAATGAACCTGCGCTCAAAAGCCGCCCTAATGCTTGGGAACGCCATGCCGGGAACGCCGTGGAAGCGACGCGGCAAGCCAGAGGGTTGCGCAACGCATGGAACGTTGCGGTCCTTGACGAGAGCAATCGTGATCTCTCAAGTAGGCTGCGGTTGAGCCTCACGACTGCGCCGGACGCGCAGTCCCTGATGTGACGATGTTTGGCTCACTAAGTCGTCCCGGCGAACCGCGCCTGGCCAAAATCATCCGCACGCGCATGTCGCAGCGCGCCCCGCGCCACGGAAGCTGATCGAGCGCGACGTGTTGCGCTCAGAAGCCGCCCCAATAAGGCGGCACGCCGTAGAAGCGATGCAGCTCGACTTCCTGCGAGCGGTCGCCCCAATCGAAATCCTTGTCGGCGCGGAACGACGGCGCGCGCTTCAACTCGTCATCCTCGATGTCGAGCTCATAGGCCTCGAACTTCGGATTGTAGTGCAGCCGTCCCCACGGCAGCGGAAGCAGATTGGTCCCGATACCGAGGAAGCCACCGAAGCTCAGCACCGCGTACGACACCTTGCCCGAGATCTTGTCGATCATCAGCCGCTCGATATGGCCGATCATGTCGCCATTGGCGCGGCGCACCGCCGTGCCCTCGACGCGATCGCTTGCAATGAGCTGATGCGGCCTTGCCCTGACCTCGACAGCCATCTCACCCTCCTGGCCTGAAAGAGAAACAACGCATCGCCTGGGGAACGGGTTCCGGCGCTGGATATGACAGCCGCCCTTCCCTTTTCCCGGCTACCGTGGCGCCGCGGCACCGACGTGCGGCATCGGAGACTTCCGCCCGTTATTTCAACGGATTAGGCTTGATGACAGAACGCTAACTTTTCTCAACAGCGCCGACCTGTTAACTCGTTATGCCGGGCAAGATTCCAGAAATGCACTGAAACAAAATTCCTGAGCCGCTTCCCCCGAATCACGGACAAAAGAGTCGGTATGACCCAGGCTGCGCCCAATATCCTCGTCGTCGAGGACGACCGCGAAACGCGGTCTCTCATCGCAAAATATCTCCGCACCAATTCCTGCAATGTCACGACCGCCTCCGACGGCCGCGAAATGGCCAAGGCCATGACCGATCACCGCGTGGATTTGCTGGTGCTCGACGTCATGCTGCCGGGCGAGGACGGCCTCAGCCTGTGCCGCAAGGTGCGCGCGGAGTCGCAGACGCCGATCATCATGCTGACCGCGCGCGGCGAGGACGTCGACCGCATCCTCGGCCTCGAGATGGGCGCCGACGATTATTTGGCCAAGCCGTTCAACCCGCGCGAGCTGCTGGCGCGGATCAACGCGGTGCTGCGCCGGCAGGCTGCCGCGCGCAACGCCAGCGCGATCGAGGGGGCGACCACGCTGACCTTCCTCGGCTGGCGCATCGACATCCGCCTGCGCGAGCTGCGCAACCCCGAAGGCGCACGTGTTGCAATGACCAGCGCCGAATTCGACCTGCTGCGCACCTTCTGCGAACGGCCCGGCCGCGTGCTGTCGCGCGACAGCCTGCTCGACCTGACGCAGGGCCGCAGCGCCGGCTCGTTCGAGCGTTCGATCGACGTCTTGGTCAGCCGTATCCGACGCAAGATCGAGCCCGATCCGCAGGAAGCCACCATGATCAAGACGGTGCGGTCCGGCGGCTATGTGTTCACTCCGAGGGTGGAGGCGGTTGCCGCCACGAGCAACTGACCATGAAGCTGCTGCGCGTGCTGAGTCTGCGGGGGATCGGCGCCCAGATGGCGGCGCTGGTCGTCGTCTCGATCGTCACGCTGCACCTGATCATCACCGCCACCTTCCTGATCCATCGCCCGGACCGGCCGGAGCCGTCCGACCGCTGGCACACCCAGCTCGCCGCCGCCGCACAACTGCTCGGGCACGCCCCGGCGTCGGAGCGGCCGCGGCTCCAGGCCGACGTCATCAGGGCCTTCCCGCAGCTTGCGATCGCTGACTTCACGTCCGATACCAGCGCCCTCACCGAGACCGATTCGCCGAGCCTGCACGCGCTGCGCCGGCTCGGCGCCGGCTATCGCGTCTTCGAGCTGCCGCGCGAGGCGGGGACCACGCCGCATGACGGCGAGATCCGCCGCGTCGCGATCCGCCTGCCCGACGGCAGCATATTCGCCGCGAACCTGATGCCGGACCAGCACATGCGGCCGTTCTGGGGCGGGCCGTGGATGATGACGGTATTGTTCGCCGTCATCAGCGTCACCCTGCTCGGCCTGTGGGCGGCATGGGCGCTGACGGCGCCACTGTCATCCTTCGTCAAGGCCGCGGAGACCTTCAGCCTGAACGGCGCTGCCGCGCCGCTGCCCGAACGCGGCCCCGAGGAGATCCGCTCGCTGGCCAAGGCGCTGAACCGGATGCGCGAGCGCATCACGGCATTGATCGACGACCGCACCAAGATGCTGGCCGCGATCAGCCACGACCTGCGCACGCCGATCACGCGGATGCGGCTGCGCGCCGAATTCATCGAGGACGAGACCCATCGCCACCGCATGCTGCGCGACCTCGACCAGATGCGCTCGATGCTGGAATCGGTGCTGTCGTTCCTGCGCAACGACCGCAAGCTCGAGGAGATGACGCTGGTCGACATCGCGAGCACGCTGCACCTCGTCACCGACCAGTTCGCCGACATGGGACACAAGGTCAGCTACGAGGGGCCGCAGCACGCGATGGCGACCGCGCGGCCGGCCGACCTGCATCGCAGCATCACCAATCTGGTCGACAATGCCGTGCGCTTCGGCGGCGAAGTCGCCGTTCGCCTCGACGTCAAGCCGGATCGCCTCGTCATCGACATCGAGGATGACGGCCCCGGCATTTCGGACGCGCACAAGGCAAGCGTGCTGGAGCCGTTCGTGCGCGGCGACCAGGCGCGCAACATGGATGAGGCCGAAGGCTTCGGCCTTGGCCTGTCGATCGCCAACGCCATCGTGCTCGCGCATGGCGGCACGCTGTCGCTGCACGATCGCAAGCCGCACGGGCTGGTGGTCCGGATCGAGCTGCCGGCGCGGCAGCAGCAATTGCAGCCGCGGAAATCCGCGGCCTGATCAGACCGATTTGATCGGCAGCAAGCGCGTCAGGCGGCGAGCGGCGTGAGCTGCGCCGTGTCGTAGATCGCGATCGCCTCGAAGCGGTAATTGCAGGCGCGGCAATTCCACAGGAACGACGTGCGCCCCTCGCTGTGCTCCACCCAATCGGGCCGGGCAATCGGCTTGCCGCATTGCGCGCAGGGATTTTCGCGAGGCATGTAGCCGGTGTCCTGTCGGACCATGGCGCATCTCCCGAATGTTGTTTCTTGCGTGCTTTTGAATGGACAGACGTGCTGACTCAACACGCTCCCTGTCGCTGACGAGTGTAAACCTTCATCGCGTCGTTTGCACGACAATCCGCTGTGGATAGTGTGCGGCAAAAGGCGGCCAAGAAAATCGTAGAAGAAAATCGGACGCAAAAACAATTTTCGGCTGAGACGATTGAAGCAAACAATTTGAAGCATCTGTCTGCGCAAGCGCATCGCCCGCTTCACCCGCACCCGGACGATCGCGGACGCAGAACGTTCGCTGATGCGAAGGTTTTGCCACATTCCTGCCCGCTCGCCGTACCAATGAGACCGCAGAACCGACGCGCGTTTGATCACCCGGGCGACCCGAGATGAAGACCCTTCAGAGCCTTAGCTGCCTTGCCGCCGCGATTGCGGTGCTGGCGTCCTGCGCCGGTGCGCATGCACAATCGCGGGCGCAATATGAGGCGATGGTGGCGGCGGAGGCCCAGGCCAATTTGGTGCCGGAAGAGCTGGTGCATCGCGTCATCGTCCGCGAGAGCAAGTACCATCCGCAGCTGATCGGGCGCGGCGGCGCCATCGGGATGATGCAGATCAAGCTCGCGACCGCCCGCGGGGTCGGCTACACCGGTACCGCCGAAGGTCTGCGCGACGCCGCGACCAACCTCAAATACGGCGTCAAATACCTCGCGGGCGCCTATCGCGCCGCCAATGGGGATTTCGACCGAGCCGTGCGTTATTTTGCTGGCGGCTATTACTATGTCGCAAAGCGGCAGCGCGGCGGTCACCTCAAGGAGGCGATCCATGGCGGCGCGGGTGCGCCGCCGAAGGCGCTCGCCAAGCAAGAGCAAATGTCGGCCGAGACCGCCGAGCCGAAGCCAGAACAGGCTTCCAAATAGCTGCTTGCGTGGCCGGACGCGGTGCAGCCCGCAAGCGTTGCTCCGCAGAGCCGGGACCTCCGTTTCGAGAGAATGGCCCCCGGCTCGGCAGCGCACCGCTGTCGCGCGGTACTGCGTCCGGGGCACGCGCGCTCTGCGCATGCCGCGGCACAGGTCCTGGCATACAAGTTGACACATCCGCCCATCAGCCTACATTAGGGGCGTTCCGAGGGGTGCTCCGAAGGAGGAGCTGAGATACCGCAAGCTTGGACTTCGCCATCACGGCGATCAGTTCGGGACCGCGGTGACCCTTTGAACCTGATCCGGGTCATGCCGGCGAAGGGACAGGGATGTATCAGACGTCACAACCGCGGGGGGATTCCCCCGTCTCCATCATCGGCGCAGGCATAACCGGCGCCTGGCATGCGTTGTTGCTCGCAGAGGCCGGACGTGCCGTCACCCTGCATGAGCGCAGTGACGCTGCGATGACGCAATCCACAAGCTACTTCGCCGGCGGCATGCTGGCGCCGTGGTGCGAGGAGGAGGCCGCCGAGCCGGTGATCACCCGTCTCGGTATTCGCTCGCTCGACCTGTGGCGACGGCATTTTCCGGAAACGGCGTTCAGCGGCTCGCTGGTGGTGGCGCATCCGCGCGACCGCGCCGATTTCGAGCGCTTCGCCCGCCTCACGTCAGGTTATCGCCGGCTCGACGCCGACGGCGTCCGCGAACTCGAACCGTCGCTCGAGGGCCGCTTCGGTAGTGGCCTGTTCTATCCCGAAGAGGGCCATGTCGAGCCGCGCCGCGTGCTGCCGCGGCTGCATGCCGCGATCGCCAAGGCCGGCGGCGCCATCAAGTTCGGCAGCGACGTCGAGGCGGATGATCTCGACGGCCTCGTGATCGACTGCCGCGGTCTTGCCGGGCGCGACCGCGAGCCGAGCTTGCGCGGCGTCAAGGGCGAGATGATCGTCATCGAGACCGCCGAGGTCGAATTGTTGCGCCCGGTGCGGCTGATCCATCCGCGCTGGCCGCTTTACGTGATCCCGCGCGGCGACGGCCGCTTCATGCTGGGCGCGACCTCGATCGAGGCCGAGGACAACGGCGTCAGCGTGCGCTCGGCGCTGGAGCTGTTAGGGGCCGCCTATGTGGTGCATCCGGCGTTCGGCGAGGCGCGCATCGTCGAATTCGGCGCCGGCCTGCGCCCGGCGTTTCCGGACAATCTGCCCAAGATCAAAATCGAGCAGGAACGCATCACGGTGAACGGACTCTACCGTCACGGCTTCCTGCTGGCACCGGCGCTGGCCGAGCTGACGCTCGCCTTTCTTTCGCGCGGCGAAATCGACAATGAGGTGATGCAATGCGCGTGATGATCAACGGCGAGCAGCGGGAGATCGCGGCTTCCAGCGTCGATGCGCTGCTCGCCGAGCTCGACTACGAGGGAACGCATTTCGCGATCGCAGTGAATTACGACGTGGTGCCGAAGGGCCGCTGGGCCGAGACCCATCTCAAGGCCGGCGACGAGATCGAGATCATCACGCCGCGGCAGGGAGGGTGATGATGGCTAGCGCACACTCCCTCCTCCCGTCGTCCCTGCGAAAGCAGGGACCCATAACCACGACCGGTTATTGTCTGAAAGAACGTCGCCCAGCGTGCCCCATTGAAGGGCCGCGGCGTATGGGTCCCGGCCTTCGCCGGGACGACGAGCTGAGTATGGGGCTGAGAGCGGAGAGACACTGACACCATGGTCACCTTCTACGGCAAATCCTTCCCGTCCCGCCTCTTGATCGGCACCGCGCTGTATGCCTCGCCCGCGATCATGCAGGGCGCGATCCGCGCCTCGGGCGCCAGCATCGTTACCGTATCGCTCCGCCGAGAAGCGGCGGGCGGCAAGACCGGTGATGCGTTCTGGGCGCTGATCCGCGAGCTCGGCGTCACCGTGCTGCCGAACACCGCGGGCTGCCGCAGCGTGCGCGAGGCGGTCACCACCGCAAAGCTCGCGCGCGAATTGTTCGGCACGCCCTGGATCAAGCTCGAGGTGGTCGCCGACAACGACACGCTGCAGCCCGACGTGGTTGGCCTGGTCGAGGCCGCCACCATCCTGATCAAGGACGGCTTTGAAGTGTTCCCCTATTGCACCGAGGATCTCTCGGTCGCTTCGCGCCTGGTCGAGGCCGGCTGCAAGGTGGTGATGCCGTGGGCAGCGCCAATCGGCAGCGCGAAGGGCATCACCAACCGCGATGCCTTGAGGCTTTTGCGCGACCGCCTGCCCGACATCACGCTGGTGGTCGACGCGGGCTTGGGTGCGCCGTCGCATGCCGCGGAAGCGCTCGAGCTCGGCTACGACGCCGTGCTGCTCAACACCGCGGTGGCGAAAGCCGCCGATCCGGTTGCGATGGCCAACGCCTTCCGGCTCGGCGTCGAAGCCGGCCGCACCGCCTATGAAGCCGGGCTGATGGAAGCCCGCGACTTCGCCTCCCCCTCCACCCCTGTCGTTGGGACCCCGTTCTGGCATGCCGTATCCTGATCCGTTCTATCCCGTCGTCGACAGCATCGAATGGGTCGAGCGACTGACCAAGCTCGGCGTCGGCACCATCCAGCTGCGCGCGAAAGAGCTCGACGATGCCGAGGCGCTGCAGATCGTCACCGACGCGCTGGCGGTGACCAGGGGCACGGGCACAAAACTCGTCGTCAACGATTATTGGCGCGCGGCTGTTGTCGCCGGTGCCGAGCATCTGCATCTCGGCCAGGAAGACCTCGCCGACGCCGACCTCTCTGAAATCCGCAAGGCAAAACTCACGCTCGGCGTCTCCACCCATGACGATGCCGAGCTCGCGACCGCGCTCGCGGCCAAGCCCGACTACGTCGCGCTCGGCCCGATCTTCTTCACCACGCTGAAGTCGATGCGGTTCGCGCCGCAGGGCATTCCGAAGATCACCGAGTGGAAGAAGCGCATCGGCGCGATCCCCCTTGTCGCGATCGGCGGCATCAAGTTCGAGCACGCCGCCGAGATTTTCGCCGCCGGCGCCGATTCGATCGCCGTCGTCAGCGACGTCACCCAGAACGCCGACCCCGACGCACGGGTGCGGCAGTGGCTCGGCCTCCGTGCGGAGGCCGCGTGATGCTGGGTATTGCACCCTATTCGACCCGTCACCCTGAGGAGCGCGGCACGCGCGTCTCGAAGGGTCGACGGCCCGGCTCGTTCATCCTTCGAGACGCGCTTCGCGCTCCTGAGGATGACGAGAACCACGACATTCACGCACACGAATTAAACCGGAGGATCCCATGAACATCCGCTCCAACCCCGACACCACGCTCCCCGCCGTCACCACCGGCTCGCTGCCCTCCTCGCGCAAGATCTTTGCGACCCCGGAGGCCGCGCCCGACATCCGCGTGCCGCTGCGCGAGATCATCCTGTCCGAGGGTGCCGGCGAGCCGAACCTGCCGGTCTATGACACCTCCGGCCCCTACACCGATCCGGCCGTGACGATCGATGTCAACAGCGGCCTGCCGCGCAATCGGCTCGCCTGGGTCAAGGAGCGCGGCGGCGTCGAGGAGTATGTCGGCCGCGACATCAAGCCGGAGGACAACGGCAATGTCGGCGCATCGCACGCCGCCAAGGCGTTCACCGCGCACCACAAGCCGCTGCGCGGCCTTGACGGCCACAAGATCACGCAGCTCGAGTTCGCCCGCGCCGGCATCATCACCAAGGAGATGATCTACGTCGCCGAGCGCGAGAATCTCGGCCGCAAGCAGCAGCTCGAGCGTGCTGAGGCCGCCCTCGCCGACGGCGAAAGTTTTGGCGCTGCGGTGCCGGCCTTCATCACGCCGGAATTCGTCCGCAGCGAGATCGCGCGCGGCCGCGCCATCATTCCATCGAACATCAACCATGCCGAGCTCGAGCCGATGATCATCGGCCGCGACTTCCTCACCAAGATCAACGCCAATATCGGCAACTCGGCGGTGACCTCGTCGGTCGAGGAAGAGGTCGACAAGATGGTGTGGGCGATCCGCTGGGGCGCCGACACCGTGATGGACCTCTCGACGGGGCGCAACATTCACACCACCCGCGAATGGATTTTGCGCAACTCGCCGGTGCCGATCGGCACCGTGCCGATCTACCAGGCGCTGGAGAAGTGCGAAGGCGATCCCGTCAAGCTGACCTGGGAGCTCTACAAGGACACCCTGATCGAGCAGTGCGAACAGGGCGTCGACTATTTCACGATCCACGCCGGCGTGCGGCTGTCCTACATCCACCTCACCGCCAACCGCGTCACCGGCATCGTGTCGCGCGGCGGCTCGATCATGGCGAAGTGGTGTCTCGCACATCACAAGGAGAGCTTCCTCTACACCCATTTCGACGAGATCTGCGACCTCATGCGCAAGTATGACGTCTCGTTCTCGCTCGGCGACGGCCTGCGCCCCGGCTCGATCGCCGACGCCAACGACCGCGCGCAGTTCGCCGAACTCGAGACGCTCGGCGAATTGACAAAAATCGCCTGGGACAAGGGCTGCCAGGTCATGATCGAGGGCCCCGGCCACGTGCCGATGCACAAGATCAAGATCAACATGGACAAGCAGCTCAAGGAATGCGGCGAGGCGCCGTTTTATACTCTCGGGCCGCTGACCACAGACATCGCGCCGGGCTATGACCACATCACCTCGGGCATTGGTGCCGCGATGATCGGCTGGTTCGGCTGCGCGATGCTCTGCTACGTCACGCCGAAAGAGCATCTCGGCCTGCCCGACCGCAACGACGTCAAGGTTGGCGTCATCACCTACAAGATCGCGGCCCACGCGTCTGATCTGGCCAAGGGCCATCCCGCCGCACAGCTGCGCGACGATGCGCTGTCGCGTGCCCGCTTCGACTTCCGGTGGCAGGACCAGTTCAACCTCGGCCTCGACCCCGAGACCGCGAAGAACTTCCACGACGAGACCCTGCCGAAGGAAGCCCACAAGGTCGCGCATTTCTGCTCGATGTGCGGCCCCAAGTTCTGCTCGATGAAGATCACCCAGGACGTCCGCGACTACGCCGCGACGCTCAACGATCCAACCGGCGTCGGGGCGTCGATCTCAGGCACCATCGAGGACGGCATGGCGACGATGAGCGCCAAGTTCAAGGAGATGGGCGAGAACCTGTATCTCGATGCGGAGAAGGTGAAGGAGAGCAATCGGGTGCTGTGAGAAGACGCCCTCGCCGCTCGTCATGCCCGGGCTTGACCCGGGCATCCATTAGAGAATGAGAAGCCGGGCGAAAGCCCGGCTTTCTGTTGCGGATATAGACTACTTAAGATAGTACGTAATTCTCGTGATTACCCTTCGTTTGAAAATCTATTTTGAAAGACCATTTCGATGACGAATCGAAAGCTTACTGTGCGCCTCCTGATCGCTGCGATCGCGGTCATAGTGATCTTGGCCGTTTCGTTTGCAGAATATTTCACGAGAGACCCGAGCAACAAGACAACCTTTGTCGGAAGTAACGCGACTCTCTTTGCGCTACTAGTTGCCGCCTACCTGACATACGTCTTTCAGCAGCGTGGCAAGTTTGTCGACGAATTGCGCGGTTGGTGGAATGAGATCGTCGAAGCGAAATCTGCCTTCTTCATCTATTGCGACAAGGAAAATCCGACAGAAGACGAATACTTGAGAGGATTTTATGCGCTCTCCACCTCCATGGATACGCTCCGTCTCATCTACTGCAACGTTGGGCGAGCGCAAGAGAACTCCAAAGGATACTATCCATTCGAGCAGGTCCGGGACATCATGGACGTCGCGCGATCCGTCGCACACAAGAGAAAACCAACGCAAGAAGCGCGATCGGACGCCAAACAGGCGATCAGTCTGATCTTTCAATCCCTAAGACACGCGATTCAAGCCGAAGCAAACGCATCGATGCCGGATGATCCAACCCTCTTTAGCAGCGACTATCGAGCTAAGTACTTGGCTGAAATCAAACAAGAGATCGGGCTCGATATTACGAAGATCAGAGAATTCAACAAGAAGGAGGACTATTCTTCTCGCCGTGAGAAACAAGCGAACGTCGTGTGAGCGCACTAGGTCGTGAGCGTGACTGTACATGCCGCTCCCTTAGAAGAACTATCACCCGCTAGCGATTCAAGCATTCTGTAGGTCGAAAGTGCTTCCGGTCAGCAAAGACATACTCAATACAGTTGCATTCTTTCAAACAACGTTCTCGATCGTCATAGCTCTCTCCATTGGTGAGGCGTTTAAGCAATTTGTGGCTGATAAGGCCGATAAACCCGAAGACCGAGCCATCCATTGGGACCGGTTACCCGCGCTTTTGGCCTTTCTGCTCTTGGCCCTCCCATTTTTTCACGGAATGAATCGCTATTTCTTCCTAGCCTATACGAACGCAGATACAGTTCCGCAAACATACGGGCTCTATCTCATATTTGATGGGATATCGTTCATGTCTATGTCAGCCCTGTTCTTCGCTATGTCGCGATCACTACCAGCTGTCCAATGGCGACGTTTCTTTTGCCTCACGCTGCTGTTACTTTTCGTCGATTCTGTCTGGATTGCGGTGGCTGTAGAATCTAGAGGATTCCCAGTCCTTCTTTGGCAAGTCTTGAATGCCATACTTGCTATAACGTTGGTTGCTCTACTTGCGCGAGATCCCGAAAAGCCGGCTCTGTTCGTCACCGCCTGCGCATTCACCACGGCCGCAACCACCACCGTCAGCTACATCGCTAAATGGGCCGTTTTCTTTCCCCATTAGCTGGCGAAACAGAGAGCAACCGGACGAACCAAGCGACATCTAGACCTTTGTTTCCGTCCCATGCTTACGGAGTTCGCGGTTGCCTCCCCGGTCTACGCCGACGCGCTTGTGACGATCGCCAGCGCCGCCACGCGAGCTGCCGCTAAACTCAATCTCCCGATACCCCTCCGCCGCCACGCCGTTGATGATCCCCAGGAACTTCGGCGTCCCACCGTTGTAGACGAAGTAGCGCACCGTCCCCTCCTCATGGCCGGGGACGTTGGAGTTGTAGCCGGTGAACCAGCCCTTGGCTTTGCGCATCAGCATGATCTCGTACATTTTCGCGACATGCGCGGTCCAACGCTCCTGCGCTTCCAACGTGGCGTCGGCGCGGGTCAGGCCGCGGTCCCACATGTATTGCAGGAGATTGGTGCACCAGTTGACGCCGTTCTCGATGCCGCGCGGGAAGTTGGTCGAGGCCGACGCGCTTTGCGGGCCGGTCGGCATCAACAGGTTCGGGAAATCGTGGACCATCATGCCGAGGAAGGTCGACGGCGCGTGCTTCCATTTGTCGGCGAGCTTTTCGCCGCCGATGCCTGATATGTCGATCAGATCATAGGCGCCGGTGATGGCGTCGAAGCCGGTGGCGTAGACGATGATGTCGAAGTCGTAGTCGCGCTCGGTGGTGCGCAGGCCGCTCTCGGTGACGCGCACCAGCGGCGTCTCGCTGAGATCGACGAGATGCACGTTGTCGCGATTGTACGCCTCGAAATACCGGGTCTCCAGCGGCAGGCGCTGCACGCCGAAGCCGTGATCCCGCGGGATCAGTTTCTCGGCGACCTTCTGATCGTTGACGCGGCGGCGGATGCGACCTGCGATGTATTCCGACAGCTCCGCATTGGCGGCCTCATCCATGAAGATCTCGCGGAAATTCGCGAGCCAGATGCCGAAGCCGGGCTCGTCGTAGAGCCTGTCCCACAGCGCAAGGCGCTCCTCGCGGCTCACCTCGTAGAAGCCGCGCTTGTCGGGGCCGTGCACGAAGCTGCCGGGCGTCAGCGCGCAGGCGGCGAAGATCTCGTCATAGCGCGCGCGGATGTCGGCCATCTCGGCCTCCGAGATCTCGGAGTTATTCAGCGGCGCGCTCCAGTTCGGCCGGCGCTGGAACACGGTGAGCTCACCGACCTTGTCGGCGATCTCGCCGATCACCTGAATGCCGGTCGCGCCGGTGCCGATCACCGCGACCTTCTTGCCCGCGAGATCGACCGGCTCATGCGGCCAGTAATAGGTGTGAAACGAGCGGCCCTTGAAGTCGGAGACGCCGGGCACGCGCGGCATGGTCGGCGCCGAGAGCAGCCCGATCCCCAGCACGACGAAGCGGCAGGTCAGCTCGCGACCGTCGCTGATCCTGAGCTGCCAGAGATCGCGCGTCGCGTCGAACTGCATCGCCTCGACCTTGCAGCCAAACTGCATGTGCCGGCGCAGGTCGAACTTGTCGGCGACGTAGTTGAGGTAGCGCAGATTCTCGGGCTGGCCGGAGAAGCGCTCCTTCCAGTGCCACTCGTCGAGCAGCTCGCGCGAGAACGAGAAGCCGTAAGTGTAGCTTTCGGAATCGAAGCGGCAGCCCGGATAGCGGTTCCAGTACCAGGTGCCGCCGAGATCAGGCGCGGCTTCGAGCACGGTGGCGTCGATGCCGAGATCGGCGAGCCGCTTGATCTGGTAGATGCCGGCGACGCCGGCGCCGACCACGATCACCTCGTAATGGGTCTTCGGCTCTCCCGTCATGTCCTGCTCCCAAAATTCTTCTTGATCTGTTGGGCTGGATTACAGACCCTTTTGCCTGATCAGGCAACCGGGCGCGACGTGCGAAGCGGTCACGTAACTTGCGTTGAGGCGCTGCCTGCACCACATCGATCACTGCAATTCGACGCGCGCAATCCGGACGAGCGACATGGACGACAATCTGACCGGCGTCTGGGACGGCAGCTATGTTCAGCCGAGCGGCATGGTCACGTTCCTGGCGACGCTGATCGACGCCGGCGGCGCGATCGGCGGCAGCGTGACCGAACCATGCGTTGCGCCCGGCTGCCCGATCAGCACGCACAATGCCTCGCTCTCGGGTCACCGCTCCGGCAGCGCGGTGACGTTCGTCAAGCGCTACGAACCATCGGGCTACGGCTATGACACCGTCCACTATGAAGGCGCTGTCAATGCCGACGCGACGGAGATCGACGGCCGCTGGAGCATCCGCGGCACGGCGTTCTCGGGACGGTTCTTGATGGTGCGCTCGAGCCGGCCGGCGCAAGCGGTGGCGGCGGAAGACGAGATCAAGGAGCCGGTGCGTTAGCGCCTGATGAGATCAGGGCAATCGAGCCGCGACCTCGCCCTGCTTTCGGCAGGCAATCGCATATGGCTACGGACCTGTCCCGTAGCGCGGGGTGAGGCGCGCCTGCGTCATTTCGGAATAATAGAATAGTGCGACTGATTTGCCCGACATGTCAAGTGGCCGCGTCGAATGCCGGCACGCCGCCGGCTACTGTGCATGGGGTTGTTTTCGATATTTTGGCAATGCGCCCCTGCGGAGGCAGGCCATATGCGGTTGGAGCCACTCACCCCAGCGCCGCGATCTCACGCGCGAGGTTGTCGCGGGCGCGGCGGTCATAGATCGCGTCGAAACCGGCATCGGGGAAGATCACCTGGCGTGCAGCGAAGTGGCGAAGCACCTTGGCGCGGCCGGCGCGATAGTCGGCATCGGCGACATGGATGAACTCCTGCCGGATCGCCGCGGCATAGGCATCGTAGCGCGCGGGCTCGGCGCCGAGAATGCTGAGGTCGATCGAGATCAGGATCGCGCCGAGGCGATCGCCGATTTGGACATCGTGCGTCTTCGTCAGACGGATCAGGCGGCCGACCTCGCCGCCGATCCCGGCGCGAACGTGTTGTTCGGCGAGCTGCGCGCTGCGCTCCTCATTGTCCGGCCGGGTCGGATCGTAGACGACATCGTGCCACCAGATCGCTTCCGACAGGATCTCGTGCTCGGCCGCGGAAAGCCCGTCGACACGCGCGAGCGCCGCGAGGCTGTCCTCGATATGCGCGAGGTTGTGATAGTGGCGGCCGGGCGCCGTGTAGGCGGCGACCAATTCTTCGCGGGTCATCGCCGAGGTATATGACGGGAGCGACGGAAATGGTAGCGGTCGGGTCATGCCCGACAGCGACACTCACCGCCTCCCCGACCAGCTCCGCGCCGAACTGCGGCTGGTGTTCGTCGGCACCGCGGCCAGCACGCGCTCGGCCGCGGTCGGGCATTACTACGCGCATCCCGGCAACCGCTTCTGGCGCGCGCTGCATGAGGCCGGCGTCACGCCGCGGCTTTATCGGCCGGACGAGTTCGCGGCACTGCTCGAACTCGGCATCGGCTTCACCGATCTCTCCAAGACCGGCGCCGGGATGGATCACGAGATCGCGCGGGGCTCGTTCGATGTCGCGGGCTTCAGGACGAAGATCGCGAAGGTTCGGCCGAAGACCATCGCTTTCACCAGCAGGAAGGCGGCGAGCCTGTTTTACGACAAGCCGACCAGCGCGCTTGTGCTCGGCCGGCAGCCGGCCGTGAGCGGTTTTCCAGATGTGTTCGTGCTGCCGTCGCCATCGGGTGCGGCCTCGGGGCACTGGACGTTGCAGCCGTGGCGTGAGCTGGCGCAGTGGATCGCAGGTTTGTAGGGTGGGTAGAGCGCCTTGTCCGCCGTAGCTCAACGAGCGAAGGCGGAAGCGTAACCTGCCATCTTCAATCGCGGATATAAGTCGGTGGGTTACGCCTTCGGCCAACCCACCCTACGCACCGCGCCCTTACTCCTTCAACGTGATCGCAAGCCCGCTGAGATCGACATTGGCCATCAGCCCGATCTGCTTGCCGCTCAATTCGAGCACCGCGCCGTTCTGGTTGGTCAAGAGGATGCCGCGCACGCCGGCGCCGAGCGCAACGCCCATGCCCGCGGCGGCATAGACGCCGGCGATATCCTGGGCGCGGCGGATGTTGCGCACCCGCCCCTGCAACGTGGTCTGGGAGCCGCCGAACACGAGGCCGTAATCCAGCCCGCCCGCCGTGAGCCCGTAGGTCTGCCCGTGGAAGGTCAGAACGCCCTTGCCGGCGGAGCCGCCGAAGATCCAGCCGCCCTTGAAGATGACCAGCGTCACCGCGCCCTCGTCGGCCAGTGCAGCAGACGATCCGGTGAGCAGCGCCAGCGCGAACAGCACGGCGCGGGCGGCGGATGACAATCTCATGGGGAGTTCTCCGGACGAAGTGAAGCGAATCGCGGCAATCCAATCGGGCGGCGGCACGTCGAAATGCCGGCAAAACACGCGGGATTGCGCTTGTTCCTGTTGTTGCGGAGTCTATCATCGCCCATGTAGTCGCGCGACCATTGGCGCCCGCGCCCAGCGCTTTGCGCCATCGCTGAGGAGTTTGCGCAACAGGGACCCGCACCGATGCACGATTTCACCCCACTTTCCGGCCTTCTCGGCGGCGCACTGATCGGGCTCGCCGCGGCGCTGCTGATGCTGCTGACCGGGCGGATCGCCGGCGTCACCGGCATCGTCGGCGGCCTGCTCCAGCCCGATACCGCCGAGCGCGGCTGGCGCATCGCCTTTATTGCGGGGCTGATCGCGGCGCCCTTGATTGCGGCGCTATTCGGCGCGCCGCTGCCGCGGCCGGCGATGAATGCGAGCCTTGTGGTGATCGCGATCGCGGGCCTTCTGGTCGGGTTCGGCACAAGGATGGGCAATGGCTGCACCTCCGGCCACGGCGTCTGCGGCTTCGCGCGGCTGTCCGGCCGCTCGATTGCGGCCACGTTCATCTTCATGACGGCGGCGATCGTGACCGTTGCCATCGTCAGGCACGGGATCGGAGGTTAGCGATGCCCCTTCTCGCAAGCTTCGTGTGCGGCCTGATCTTCGGCGCGGGCCTTCTGATCTCGGGCATGACCGATCCGCAGAAGGTGCTCGGCTTCCTCGATCTGTTCGGCGCATGGGATGCGACGCTTGCCTTCGTGATGGCGGGTGCGGTCGCGGTCGCGGCATCAGGCTTTGCGATCGCGCGGCGGCGCACCGCGCCTGCGTTCTCGGCGCGCTTCCTCTGGCCCGACCGCAACGACATCGACGCGCCGCTGGTCGGTGGCGCAATCCTGTTCGGCATCGGCTGGGGCCTCGCCGGCATCTGCCCCGGCCCCGCGCTGGTCAATCTCGCCGGGCTCTCGCTGCCGATCGTGGTGTTCGTCGCCGCGATGCTGGCCGGCATGATCGGCCAGAATCTGTTCGGCAAGAATCTCTTGCGCCGCCGCACGCCGGCGCCGCGCCTCGGCAATCCACCTCTTCCATCTCGCGCAGACGGGTGACCCATGACTGAGATCAAGCACTTCCCTCCTCCGCCCGGCGTCACGGCGCCGCCGCTCTCGTTCGGCGCCCGCGTCGGCGAGTTGCTGTTCATCTCGGGCATTCCCGGCTTCGACGCCAACCGCGAGCTGCCCGATGGCTTCGAGGCGCAATTCGCCAACGTCGTCACCAATTTCAAGCGCGTGCTGACAGAGGCCGGCGCGACGATGCGCGATCTCGTCAAGGTCAACGTGCTGCTGACCCGCGCCAGCGACGTCGCGACGATGAACGTCCTCTATGCCGGCGCGTTCGGCCCCGCGCCCTATCCCGCGCGCACCACCTGCGTCGTGGTGGCGCTGCCCAATCCGAAGATGCTGATCGAGATCGAAGGCGTGGCACAGGTCAAGGGGTGACGGTCGTCTGTTATCGCCCGGCTCGACCGGGCGATCCAGTACGCCGCGGTCTCTCGGCTCAAGCACTAGCCTGCCTTCGCGGGTGATGACACCGCGTGATGTAGCAGCTTGAATCGAGAACCATCCTCATCGTCGTCCCTGCGAAAGCAGGGACCCATAACCACAGGCGGTCATCATTGAAAGACGGCGGAACGACGAGTCCCGTTCACAACACCCGCCGCGGAGTATGGGTCCCTGCTTTCGCAGGGACGACGATTGTTGATGCATCCCGCGCAATACATTCATCGTCGTCCTGGCGAAGGCCAGGGCCCATTACCCCACATCTCGATTGCTGCGCGACGCTGGGGTCGCGTTCCCGTTCACAATCACATTCGGTGGTTATGGGTCCTGGCTTTCGCCAGGACGACGATGCGGCTGGAGCTCAATCCCAGCGTAAGCAGCGTAGCCGTGCAGACATTCGCTAAAACAACGACCCCTGCCCGTCGTCCTCGCGCGCCGGCGCCTTGCGCGCTGCTCCCTTCTTCGCCGCCGGCGCGTCTTCCGCGGCCATTTCTTCCGCGGTCATAGGCAGCAACAATTGCGCGTCATCGTTGGCGACAGCGTTGACCCGCATCGTCACCTGGTGCCAGGCGAACTCGCCGACGTCAGGCCCCTTCAGCATCGGCTTCACGTCGTCGACATCGTTGGGCAGGCAGTCGAGCCAGCGCACGAATTGCTCGGGCCGGATCGTGACGGGCACGCGGTGATGCAGTTGCGCGAGGTCGGGGCTCGCGGGCGCAGTGACGATCGCGACTGTGTCCTGCTCCTCGCCGTTCGGTCCCATCCAGGTTTCGGCCAGCGCGGCGAAGGCGAGCGGATGGCCGTCGCGGCGATGGATGAAGAACGGCCGCTTGCGGCCGCCGGCATCGTGCCATTCGTAATAGCCGTCGGCCGGGATCAGCGCGCGGCGCCGCTTGATCGCATTCTTGAACGCCGGCTTCTCCCGCACCGTCTCGGAGCGGGCGTTGATCAGCAGCGAGAACGTGCGGGGATCCTTGACCCAGGACGGGATCAGGCCCCAGCGCATCAGTTGAAAATGCCGGCCGCCATTTTGCAGCAGCACGACCGGAATCGGCTGGGTTGGCGCAACATTATACCGCGGCGGAAAATTCGGCTGCTCGATGTAGCCGAACATCTCTCGCAAGGCCGCCGGCGGCGAGGTAATGACAAAGCGTCCGCACATATCCTGTCCAGGGTGGTATCCGTTTATTCCGCCTTAACTTGGACCGTTAAAGACTGCGACCAATGACCTCAACGGCCGCCATAGCGGGCTCTTCCCCGCGACCGACGTACCCCGACGAGGCGCGGGCGGCGCTGTTGCGCGCCGCCAACATCAATCCTCGCACCGGGCTTGCGACCGACTACCTCAATCACTTCAACGAAGCCATCATGCTGCTGGAGATGGTGCCGGACCTGCCGGAATGCGCCAGCGATTTCCTGGAATGGCAGCCACTGTCCTATGCCGAGCATTTCACCGCGTCCAACTTCAAGGCGCGCGACCTCGCGATCGAGGCCTATGAGACCGCGGACGCCCGAATCCGGGCCGAATTCGACCAGCTCACCGCCAACATGACCAGTATCCTGACCGAGGTCGGCGTGGCGATGCGGCAATTGCATCAGGACAAGAGCCGGGTCGCGCTCGCCGAGCAGGCGATCGTCTGGGTCAAGCCGCTGGTGATGCAGACCGCCGGTGTCATCAACGGCGCTGCCGAGGCCGATGTCGACCGCATCATGGCGGGCGCCTGATTTATCGGGCATGATGAAGCCCTGAAACCTGGTCACTGATTGCCTTGAGCTCTGCCGAACCTCCGATCCGCCCACAGCTCGCCGTGTCAGGCGTGATTTTCCGCGATGGCAAGGTGCTGCTGGTGCGCCGCGCCCGCTCGCCGGGCAAGGGCTTCTATTCGCTGCCGGGCGGCCGGGTCGAGTTCGGCGAGACCCTGCACGCCGCCCTGCATCGGGAGATCGACGAGGAGACCGCCCTGCGGGTCGATATCCTGGGGCTGGCCGGCTGGCGCGAGGTGCTGCCGACCGGTCCCGGCACCGGGCACTATCTGATCATGACGTTTGCGGCGCGCTGGGCCTCCCGCGAGCCTGTGCTGAACGACGAGCACGACGATTTCAAATGGCTGGCACCGGAGGAGATCGGCGATCTCAAGGTCACCGGCGGTCTCCATGAGGTCATTGCGGCCGCCCGGCGGCTGGTCTGAGGCCGGTTTCGGGGCGGTATTGGAGCCTTGCCGCCTTGCCTCGGGCGCATTGAGGGGGCATACCACGGCGATTCCGGAACCCCTGATGATCAGAGCCTTTCTCGCCGTTGTGATCCTGATGTCGGCATGCCTCGCGACGCCCGCCCGCGCGCAGGACGCGGCTGCGCCATTCGACGGCGACCTGCAGCGGCTGGCCGAGATCCTCGGCGCCCTGCACTACCTGCGCGGCATCTGCGGCTCCAACGAGGGCGCCAAATGGCGCAACGAGATGCAGGCGCTGATCGACGCCGAAACCCCCTCCGGCGACCGCCGCGCCCGCATGGTCGCCGGCTTCAACCGCGGCTACAACGGCTTCCAGCAGACCTACCGGACCTGTACGCCGGCTGCCTCGGTGGCGATCCGCCGCTACATCGAGGAAGGCTCGAAGATCTCGCGCGACCTGACGGCCCGCTATGCCAACTGAGCGCGCGATCTTCTTCGACCTCGACGGCACCCTGACCGACCCGAAGCCCGGCATCACCGGCTCGATCCAGTATGCGCTGGCCAAGCTCGGCCGGCCGGTTCCGTCGCAGGACGAGCTGACCTGGTGCATCGGGCCGCCGCTGCGCGCGAGCTTTGCCATGCTGCTCGGCGGTGAGGAGCTCGCCGACCGCGCGGTCGAGCTCTACCGCGAACGATTTGGTGATGTCGGGCTGTTCGAGAACAGCGTCTATCCCGATATCGCGGACGTGCTGGCGGAGCTGCGGCAGGCGCCGGGGCGCATCTACGTTGCGACCTCGAAGCCGCACGTGTTCGCGACGCGGATCGTCGCGCATTTCGGCCTCAGCCGGTATTTCGACCACGTGTTCGGCTCCGAGCTCGACGGAACCCGGGTCAACAAGGTCGACCTGCTGGCCTATGCGCTCGAGCAGACCGGGGCCGATCCGGCTAGGGCCGTGATGATCGGCGACCGCAGCCACGACGTGATCGGCGCTGTCAGCAACGGCATCCGCGCGATCGGCGTCACCTATGGTTACGGCACGCCGGAAGAGCTGGTCGGGGCAGGCGCCAGCCATCTGTGCGCCTCGCCGCGCGCGGTGCTGGACCATATCCACAGCTCATTTGGTTGATCGCGGCGGCGCTATCCGGAATTCCCCTTTAAATGCCGTGCCCGGCGTTAACCTTTTCGAAAGATGTGGGCTAGGCGGTACCCGCATGCGTGATAAATCTCGCGCGTCGCAGTGGTTCGCTCCTCGGACCGCGCGCATTCATTTTGCAGAGTTTCATGCGCCATCCAGCGTCTTCCCCCCATCACCAAGACCCCCGTCCCGATCACGAGCAGAAGCAGGCGGCGCTGGGCTACCTGAACGAGGCCTGGGCGGAAGCGCGTCACGACGGCGTCGATGGCGACTGCCTGGCGCAGGCGAGCCTGTTTGCGGCGCTCGCTGAGCTCGTCGGCACCTATGGCGAAGACGCGGTGGCGAAGTTCGCCGAGGGCCTCGCCGCGCGGGTGCGCAACGGCGAGTTCTCACTGGCATTGGCCAGACAGTAACCGACCAAACGCTACGGCTTCAGCGTCTCGAGGAAGCGGACCGGCTCGCCGGTCGACGGCGTCGTCACCTCGCCCTGCCACATCACGCGCTTGCCACGCACGAAGGTGCCGACCGGCCAGCCCTGCACCCGCACGCCGTCATAGGGCGTCCAGGCCGCGCGCGAGGCGATCCATTTGTTGGTGATGGTCTCGCTGCGCTTCAGATCGACCACGGTGAAGTCGGCATCGTAGCCCGCCGCGATGCGGCCCTTGCAGGCGATGTTGAACAGCCGCGCCGGACCCGCGCTGGTGAGATCGACGAACCGAGCAAGCGACAGCCGCCCGGCGTTGACGTGATCGAGCATCAACGGCACCAGCGTCTGCACGCCAGTCATGCCTGACGGCGAGGCCGGATAGGTCTTGGCCTTCTCCTCCAGCGTATGCGGGGCGTGGTCCGAACCCAGCACGTCGATAATGCCCTGCTCGATGCCGTACCAGATGCCGGCACGGTGATCGGCCGAGCGCACCGGCGGGTTCATCTGCGCCAGCGTGCCGAGCCGCTCGTAGCACTCCGGCGCGGCCATGGTGAGGTGGTGCGGCGTCGCCTCGCAGGACGCGACATCCTTGTGGTCGCGCAGATACAGGATCTCTTCCTTGGTCGAGATGTGCAGCACGTGGATGCGCTTGCCGGTCTCGCGCGCGAGCTTGACCAGGCGCTCGGTCGCCATCAGCGCCGCGGTCTCGTCGCGCCACACCGGATGCGAGCGCGGATCGCCCTCGATCCGCAGCGGCTTGCGGTCGTTGAGGCGATACTCGTCCTCGGCGTGGAATGCGGCGCGGCGCCGGATCACCTGGAAGATCCGCCGCAGGCTCTCGTCATCCTCGACCAAGAGTGCACCGGTGGAGGAGCCGATGAACACCTTGACGCCGGCGCAGCCCGGCGCGCGCTCAAGCTCCGGCAGGTCCTGCACGTTCTCGCGGGTGCCGCCGATGAAGAATGCGAAGTCGCAATGCATGCGATGGTGGCCGCGCTTGACCTTGTCGGTGAACGCCGCTTCGGTGACCGTCAGCGGGTTGGTGTTCGGCATCTCGAACACAGCGGTGACCCCGCCCATCACGGCGCTGCGCGAGCCGGTCTCGAGATCTTCCTTCTGCGTCAGCCCGGGCTCGCGGAAATGCACCTGGGTGTCCATCACGCCCGGCAGGATGTGCAGACCCTTGCAGTCGATCACCTCGCCGGCCGAAGCTTGGCCGAGCCCGCCGATCGCGGCGATGCGGCCATTGGTGACGCCGATATCGCGCACGCCCTCGCCGTCCTGATTGACCACGGTGCCGGATTTTAGAATGGTGTCGAAATGCTGATTCATCGGTCCTCGGCGCCCGCTTTCGGCTGTCGCGCGGGCCTTGTTCGGCGCACTCTAGCGCCTTAGCTTGGCAGGGGATATCCGCGCTCCGCGTGTTTCCCAAGGAACTTGGAAAAAGAGCCAATTTTGCGAATGAAAGCAGCGTTTCTTCCAGATCGCGGCGTGGTCAAAGTCTCTGGCGAGGACGCCCGCAACTTCCTCAACGGCCTCATCACGACCGATGTCGAGCAACTGGCCCCGGGGCAGGCCCGGTTTGGTGCGCTGCTGACGCCGCAGGGCAAGATCATCGTCGATTTCCTGATCACCGAGATACCCACAGGCCATGGCGGCGGCTTCCTGATCGACGCGCCGCGCCCGCTCGCCAAGGGGCTTGCCGACAAGCTCGGCTTCTACAAGCTGCGCGCCAAGGTCGTGGTCGAGAACCTCTCCGACAGTCTCGGTGTGCTGGCAGCCTGGGACGGCGAGCCGGCGGCGATCCCTGATCTCGCCTTCGCCGATCCGCGCAATGCGGCGCTCGGCTGGCGCATCCTGATCCCGGAAGATCTGAAGCAGAAACTCACTGACCTGATCGGCGCCGATCTCGTCGACAGCAGCGCCTATGAGGCGCATCGCATCGCGACCGGCGTGCCGCGCGGCGGGCTCGATTTCATGTATGGCGACGCGTTCCCGCACGAGACCAATATGGACCGCCTCAACGGCGTCGATTTCGACAAGGGTTGCTATGTCGGCCAGGAGGTGGTGTCGCGCATGCAGCATCGCGGCACGGCGCGCACCCGCACGGTGAAGATCATTCTCGACGGCCCCGCCCCCGAGACTGGCGCGACGATCCAGGCTGGCGACAAGCAGGTCGGCACCATGGGCTCGACCGCCGGCGAGAAGGGCCTCGCGCTGGTGCGCATCGATCGCGTCGCCGATGCGCTCGACGCCGGCCTGCCGCTCACCGCGGGCGGGCTCGCGCTTCACCTCGCCGATCCGGATGCTGTCCGCACCACACCCAAGAAGACCGTCGCATGAGCCGCACTGCGCAACTGCACCCCGACGGCAAGACGCGCTGCCCGTGGCCGGGCGAGGACGCGTTCTACGTCGCCTATCACGACAATGAATGGGGCGTGCCGGAATATGACGACCGCGCGCTCTATGAAAAGCTGATCCTCGACGGTTTCCAGGCCGGACTGTCCTGGATCACGATCCTGCGCAAGCGCGAGAATTTCCGCAAAGCCTTCGACGATTTCCAGCCCGAGAAGATCGCGCGCTACACCGACAAGAAGGTGCATGCGCTGATGAACGACGCCGGCATCGTTCGCAACCGCGCCAAGATCGAAGGCACGGTGGCGAGCGCCAAGTCGTATCTGGAGATCATGGAGAAGGGTCCCGGCTTCTCGAAATTCCTGTGGGACTTCGTCGACGGCAAGCCGAAGGTCAATCAGTTCAAGACCACCGCGTGCGTGCCGGCCTCGACGCCGGTCTCGATCAAGGTCTCCAAGGAGCTCGGCGCCCGCGGCTTCAAATTCGTCGGCCCCACCATCGTCTACGCCTTCATGCAGGCGACCGGCATGGTCAACGATCATCTCGTGACCTGCTTCTGCCACAAGGCCTGCAGCGGCAAGCTCCGCACACCGCGGCTCAAGAAGAAATGACTGCGCGTCGATCGACCGAGACCACTCGCGCCTGGCAGCGGATGTTGTCGGGGCGCCGGCTGGACCTGCTCGATCCGTCGCCGCTCGATATCGAGATCGTCGACATCGCGCATGGACTGGCGCGGGTCGCGCGCTGGAATGGCCAGACCTCTGGCGCGCACATCTTCTCGGTGGCCCAGCACACACTGCTGGTCGAGGCCGTGATGCGTCAGCAGATGCCGCGCGTCGATATCGGCCATCGTCTCGCGGCACTGCTGCACGACGCGCCGGAATATGTCATCGGCGACATGATCTCGCCGTTCAAGGCCGTGCTTGCCGGTGAATACAAGGTGGTGGAGAAGCGGCTTTTGGCGGCGATCCATATCCGCTTCGGCCTGCCGGCGGTGCTCGCGGACGAGATCACCCAGCAGATCAAGGCCGCTGATCGCGGCGCCGCCTATCTCGAGGCGACGCATCTGGCGGGGTTTTCGCAAGCCGAAGCCAGGCGGCTGTTCGGCCGCGATCCGGAATTGCCGGAAGCCACCGAACGCGACTATCTGACGCCGTGGACCGCTGCGAGGGCTGAAAAGCAGTTCCTCGAACGCTTCAAGACACTACACGCGTCGTAGGCGCGGCACCGCGAAGGCGGCCGCCGGTTGCGCCGCAAAACGAAGGGCCGGCATTGTGCCGCCCGGCTTTGCCCCCCCGGGAGCAGCCGTTATAGTCGGGCGCACCGATAGCCAAGGACCATCATGCTTCACGTCTGCTCGCTCGCCGCGCTCCCCGACACGGTTCGTGCCACCGGCGCCAGCCATGTGCTGACCGTGATGGCCAATGTCGATCAGGTACAGCGGCCGCCCTCCGTGCTTCCAGCCAACCATCTGAAAGTGTCGATGGACGACATCATCGAACAGATGGACGGATTCGTTGCCCCCAATGAGACGCATATCGAGCGGGTGCTGGCCTTCGTGCGCGGCTGGGATCGCCGCGCGCCGATGGTGGTGCATTGCTACGCCGGCATCAGCCGCTCGACCGCAAGCGCCTTCGCCACGGTCTGCGCGCTCAATCCGCACCGCGACGAAATGTCCATCGCCCGGCTGATCCGCGAGGCCTCGCCGATCGCGGCGCCCAACCGGCTGATCGTCAGCCTCGCCGACAAGGCGCTGGGCCGCGAGGGCCGGATGCTGCGCGCGCTCGATGCGATGGGCCCCGGCAGCATGAGCGTCGAAGGCCGGCCCTTCCACATCGACCTGGACTAGCACGGCTGGCCGCGGCCGATCGCTTGAACTTCCAGTCCTCTCAACTGCACTACTAGGTTGCGACGGGCGGCCGGCTGGCCGATGGTCCGGCGCGTCCCGCCGGAGGCCCGATGTTCGATTCGCCGTTCGAATTCCTCACGCTCGTCATTGCCATTGTCGCGATCATCTTTGCGCGCAAGGCGCTGGGCCAGATTGCGGTGCTGCAGCGCCGGCTGGATGCGGTCGAGGCCGCAGGCGTGGCCGCCGCGCGGACGGCCGTGCCGCCGCCGCTGACGCCGCTCGAGGCGTTCGAGCAGACGCTTCCGGCGGCGCCTCCCATCGCGCCACCGCCGCTGCCCGAAGCGGCGGCGAGCCAGCCGGATGCACATGCTGAGGCAGCCACGGACGCGGCTAGCGTCGCCCCACCGCCACTGCCAGAACCGCCCGCCCTGCCGCCCCCGGCGCCCGGCTTCGAGGAGACGCTCGGCACGCGCTGGGTGGTGTGGATCGGCGGCCTGACGCTCGCGCTCGGCGGCTTCTTCATGGTGCGCTATTCGATCGAGGCCGGGCTGCTCGGCCCCGGCGTGCGCACGCTGCTCGGCGGACTATTTGCGCTCGCTCTGCTCGGCGCCGGCGAGTGGGCGCGGCGCCAGGAAAGCATCTCCAATATCGCAGCGCTGCCGATCGCCAACATTCCGGCGATCCTCACCGCCGCCGGTACCGCGGTGGCGTTCGCGACCGTCTACGCCGCCTATGCGCTGTATGATTTCCTGGCGCCGGCAACCGCCTTCATCCTGCTCGGCATGGTCGCACTTGGCACGCTCGCGGCCGCGCTGCTGCACGGGCCGGCGCTGGCCGGGCTCGGCATCGTCGGCGCCTTCGTCACGCCGATCCTGGTCTCGTCCGACAAGCCGGACTTCTGGTCGCTCTACATCTATCTTGCCATCGTCACAGCGGCGGCGTTCGGCCTCGCGCGGATCCGGCTGTGGCGCTGGCTTGCGGTCACGACGATCGCCTTCGCGCTGCTGTGGACCTTCCCCTGCCTGCAATGTGGGCCGGAGATGATCGCGCCGCACGTCTTCCACGTGATCGCGGGCTTCGTGCTGGCGGCGCTGCTGGTGGTCTGCGGCTTCATGTTCGGCCCCGACGGCAAGGAGATCGAGCCGATCTCGTCCGGCTCGCTCGCGGCCTATCTGTTCGGCGCGATGCTGATCGTGCTCAACAGCGCGCATGCCGACAGCGCGATGATCGGCTTTGCGCTGCTGACGGCGGGCAGCCTTTTCGTCGCCTGGCGCGCGCCGGCCGCTGCCGGCGCGATCGTCGCCGCGTCGGCCTTCGTCTTCATCGTGTTTGGCGAGTGGGCCGTGCGCCGCAACGTCGACATGCTGGTGCTGCCGGGCGGTGCGATCCCGGGCATCGGCCCCTCCGCGACCGACGGCTCGGTCTCGCTGCATCTCGTCACTGCCGCGCTGTTCGCGGCCGCCTTCGGCATCGCCGGCTTCCTCGCGCAATTGCGCTTTGCCACCACGAAGATCACGGTGACCTGGGCCGCCGCGGCCGTGTTCACGCCGGTCGCGCTGCTGGTCGCGCTCTATGCACGCATCGCGCATCTCGATCGCTCGATCCCGTTCGCGATCCTCGCCGTGCTGCTCGCCGCCGCCTACGCGGCCGCGACCGAAGCGCTGACCCGGCGCGGCGAGCGGCCGGAGCTGTCGCCCTCGATCGCGCTGTCGGCCACCGGCGCCCTCGCCTCGCTGGCGCTGGCGCTGACCTTCGCACTCGACAAGGGCTGGCTCACCATCGCGCTGGCGCTGGTGTCGATGGGCACGGCGTGGCTGTCGGTGCAGCGGCCGATCCCGTTCCTGCGCTGGCTTGCCGCGATCCTGGCCGGCATCGTGGTGCTGCGCATCGGCTACGAGCCGCGGATCGCGGGCGACGCCGTCGGCACCACGCCGATCTTCAACTGGCTGCTGTGGGGCTATGGCGTTCCGGCGCTGTCATTCTGGGCGGGAGGCCATTTCCTGCGCCGCAATGGCGACGACGTCCCGCTGCGCATGGTCGAATCCGCTGCGATCCTGTTCACGGTGCTGCTCGCCTTCATGGAGATCCGCCACGCGGTCAACGCCGGTGACGTCTATCGCGATAGCGCCGGACTGACCGAAGTCGCGTTGCAGGTCGG
Organism: Bradyrhizobium sp. B120; assembly: GCF_049075665.1. Lineage (NCBI taxonomy): Bacteria > Pseudomonadati > Pseudomonadota > Alphaproteobacteria > Hyphomicrobiales > Nitrobacteraceae > Bradyrhizobium > Bradyrhizobium sp. B120. The sequence continues at coordinate 6,654,106 of NZ_CP185242.1, forward strand.
CGTGACGCTCGCGTTGGCGATCGGGTTGGAGCGGCTGCGGCTGCGCAGCGGCAGCATCGTCCACAATGTCGGCGCAGTCCTGCTGACCGCGTTCGCCGGGCTTGCCAGCCTGTTCGGGTTGTTGGGGCTGGAGAACCCGATGCTGTGGTGGCAGGACGTCGGCGGCAGTTTCATCAATCTGCTGCTGCTCGGCTATGCATTGCCGGCCGTGCTGGCGTTGCTGCTGTCCTACGCGGTGGCGGGGCATCGTCCCGCTACATACGCCAACACGATCGCCGCCGGCGCGCTGGTGCTTGCGCTCGCTTACGTCACGTTCGAAATCCGCAGGCTCTATCACGGACCGGTGCTGACGCGCGGCGAGACCACGGGCGCCGAGCAATACACCTATTCGATCGCCTGGCTGATGTTCGGCGTCGTGCTGCTCGGCATCGGCATCGTCGTCAACTCGCAGCGGGCGCGGCTCGCCTCCGCTGCGGTGATCGGGCTGACGATCCTGAAGGCTTTCCTGGTCGACATGTCGACGCTCACCGGAGTCTACCGGGCGCTGTCGTTCATGTGCCTTGGCATCGTGCTGGTCGCGATCGGCTGGCTGTATCAGCGGATCCTGTTCCGCAGGCGGGTCGCTCCGCCTGTCCCGCAGGCAGAGGCTTGAAGCTTGGTGTCCTGAACGGCGAAAAGCCTCAGTCGACGGATTCGGCAACCAGCCGAATCCTGAACACGGGCTTACGGCTCTCGTCGAGCAGCTCCATGTGCCATTCGCTGTCTTGCTTCATGTTGCGCGAAATGCTGCCAAGGAAATTACCGCAGACCTTGGTCATCTCGGCCCATGCCACGTCACGGCTCTCGAACTCCGTCGCGTGATCGGACGCACCAGCGTAATCGCCATCACTGATACGGAAAAAATATTGCGCCATATGACTACTCAAATCGGTGTCCCCGTCATCCCGCCTGTCGGCGAACGCTAGGATATTGAGTAGCTATCAACGCGTGGCGACCGCCATCCGTATGACTACGGCTCGGCAGCTATTCCCGCTAACGCGCAGATGAAACGTTAGTCGGTGGAGCGGCGCAATTCCGGCGCGCTCTCGACCTTGGTGGGCTCGGCCTTGACCGGCTCGAGCTTTGCCCTTTCGACCTGCGGTGTCTCGACGCGCGACACCTCGGTCGGCGAGGCATCCGCGGATCGGGTGCGCGGGTGCAGCGAGCGCGGACGCGCCACCGCACGTGCCATCAGCATCTGCTGGCCGCCCTGGTGATGGAAATCGCAGTAGGCGAAGCCCATGCCGGAGACCGAACCGCGGAACGTGCGGTCGTCCTGCTTGTCGAGATTGAAGCACGGTTCGAACGGAATGCCCTTCAGCGAGGCGCAAACGCTCTGACCGCGGATTTGCAGCGTATTGCCGGGCAGGCGCACGTGGCGGATCGGTCCGGAGCCGGAGAACTGGATCGAGCCTGTCGCGCCGAGATCGTCGAGGATACGGCCGGCACCCCTTGTGCCGTCGAAACAGGTGAAGGCGAACACCTTGCCCGCGACGAACTTGCGGGCCTCATCGGCGTTCATGCTGCCTGCGAATGCCGGCACGACCATTGCTCCGGCCGTGACGGCCCCCAACACCAAACGCGCAAGCATGAGCTACTCCACTTACGAGCGCGGGCACCCGCTCCTTGTTGAGCATGATCCCCGCAACCGACGCTTCACGACGTCTGCGCGAGGACACCCGGCCCCCCGGGATCATGCCGCAAGTCTCTTTACCCGCTGCTTACCATACCAACCGTGGCAACATTGGAGCAGCTTGGTTGGTAAAGTCTGAACGTCCTCAGACTATTTTTACCACGATCCGGCCGCGGACCTGGCCACCGAGAATTCTTGCGCCGTACCCCATGACGTCGTCCAAGGCGATTTCATGAGTGATATCAGCCAGTTTTGCCTTGTCCAGATCGCTGGCAAGACGGCGCCAGGCGGTCCTGCGGAGCTCGATCGGGCACATCACGGAATCGATGCCGAGAAGGCACACACCCCGCAAAATGAAGGGCGCGACCGACGACGGCAGGTCCATGCCGGCCGCCAGACCGCAGGCCGCGATGGCACCGCCATACCTGGTCATCGAAAGCAGATTGGCGAGCGTGGTCGACCCGACACTGTCGACGCCGCCGGCCCAGCGCTCCTTCGCAAGCGCCTTGGGGGCGCCTGACAGCTCGGCGCGATCGATCACCTCGGTGGCACCGAGACCCTTGAGATAGTCGGCCTCCGACATCCGCCCGGTCGAGGCGATGACGTGGTAACCGAGCTTCGAGAGCACGGCGATCGCGACCGAGCCGACGCCGCCGGCGGCGCCCGTCACCACCACCGGGCCGCTCTTCGGCGTGAGACCGTGCTTCTCCAGCGCCAGTACCGAAAGCATCGCGGTATAGCCGGCGGTGCCGACCGCCATCGCGTCGCGGGCCGAAATGCCGTCCGGCAGCCGCACCAGCCAGTCGCCCTTGACGCGGGCCTTTTCCGCATAGGCGCCAAGATGGGTCTCGCCCATGCCCCAGCCGTTGCAGACGACCTTATCGCCCGCCTTCCAGTCGGGATGGCTGGAGTGTTCGACGGTACCGGCGAAATCGATGCCGGCGATCATCGGGAAGCGGCGCACCACCGGCGCCTTGCCGGTCAGCGCCAGGCCGTCCTTGTAGTTCAGCGTCGACCATTCGACGCGGACAGTGACGTCGCCGTCCATCAATTCCGCGTCGTCGAATTGGGTCAGTGCGGCGGTGGTACCCTTGTCCGCCTTGTCGATCCTGATTGCCTTGAACGTTGCCACGATGAGCACTCCCCGTAATCTTGGTTTCGGGGGAGTGTTTAACCCATCAGGCAGGCTGCGCAACCGGGCGCACGACCGGCTTTTCGACGATCGGCAGGTTGATCAGCGCCGACAGCACGCCGAACAGCACCGACAGCCACCAGATCGGCGTGTAGGAACCATACTGCTCGAACACGACGCCGCCGAGCCAGACCCCGAGGAAGCCGCCCACCTGGTGGCTGACGAAGGCGAAGCCATAGAGCGTTGAGAACCAGCGGGTGCCGAACATCAGTGCGACCAGCGCCGAGGTCGGGGGCACGCTCGACAGCCACAGCAGCCCCGAGACCGCGCCGAACGCGATCGCCGAGAACGGCGTCACCGGGAACGAGATGAAGGCGACGGTCGCCAGCGCGCGCGAAAAGTAGATCACGGAGAGCAAATAGCGCTTCGGAAAGTGGTTCTGCAGCCAGCCGACGCTGAGCGAGCCCACGATGTTGAACAGGCCGATCGCCGCGACCACCCAACCGCCGGTGGTCGCCGCAATGCCGCGGTCGGCCAGATAGGCCGGCAGATGGATCGTGATGAAGGCGAGCTGGAAGCCGCAGGTGAAGAAACCGAGCACCAGCAGCACATAGGAGCGATGGCCGAAGGCTTCGGCAAGCGCGGTCTTGAACGACTGCTGGTCGGCGGCCGGCACCTCGCCGGTCTCGGTGGGTGGCGTCACAAGCGCGAGCGAGAGCGGCACGATCAACAGCATCAGCGCGCTGAACACGACGAGCGCGGTCTGCCAGCCGAAATTGTCGATCATCGCAACGCCAAACGGTGCGAACAGGAACTGGCCGAACGAACCGGCGGCGGTGCCGGCGCCGAGCGCGATGCCGCGCTTCTCCGGCGGCAACAGCTTGCTGAACGCCGCCAGCACCAGATTGAACGACGAGCCCGACAGGCCGAAGCCGATCAGCACGCCGGCGCTGATGTCGAGCGACAATGAGGTGGTCGAGTAACGCATCAGCAGCAGGCCGGCGGCGTACAGCAAGGCGCCGACGACCATGACGCGCAGCAGGCCGAAGCGATCGGCAATGGCGCCTGCGATCGGCTGGCCGAGCCCCCACAACAGGTTCTGCAGCGCGATGGCAAGGCCGAACACGTCGCGGCCCCAGGCGAATTCGCGGCCCATCGGCTGCACGAAGAAACCGAGGCTGGAGCGCGGGCCGAAACTCAATAGCGCGATCGCGCAGCCGCAAACGATGATGACAAGCGGCGTGCGCCAGCCGCCGGACGTCGGTCGGAGATCCCCGCTGGTAACGGCCATGCTGTCCTCCCCCGCAACTGGCGGGGGAACCGCCCCGCAAAACATTACCGGGAGTTAATGCATCTGCATGGAAAGCCCAAGAGGCGGCGGAGAAAAATGTTCGCTCGCAAGGCAGCTCTGCAGAATCCGCGAGGATGACGAGCGTCATTCCGAGGCATGGCGAACCCGGAATGGAAGGCTGGAGGCGTTATCGTTTGGCGCTGGCCAGCTCGGCCGAGCTCTGGGCGGCTTCGGCGAGTTGCGCCGAGATCTTGGCGGTCTCGGCCGGATTGCCCCAGCTCGGGGCGTCGCTGCCGTCGCCCCAGGCGCGCGGGCGATAGAAGGTGTGGACGCCGAACTTGTACGTCTTCTTCATTTCACTGACCCAGGACGGCCGCACCCAATAGGCGTGGTAGTGGGTCGAGCGATCGACTTCCGGCAGCCACAATTTGCCGTCGAGGATCGCCTTCGAGATCTTCTTGGCGCGGTCCCACATGTCGGGCTCGCGGACCACGTCGGGGATGTTGTCGCAGGCGAAGGTGAACTGGCAGGCATAGTGGCGGTTCTTGTTCTGGTAGACCACGCCGCACACCGTCTCCGGATATTTGCCGGAGAAAGCGCGGTTCAGCACCACCTGGGCGACCGCGATCTGGCCGCGCACCGCTTCGCCGCGCGCCTCGAAATAGACCGCCTCGGCGAGGCACTTCTCCGACTTGGCGCGCGATTTCTCGTCGAACAGGCCGAGCCGTTCCGCCGGCGTCTTGGTGTGCTGGTCGTCGGCGTTGACCTCGCCCTTCGGCGCGATGCTCTCGCCCATCTCGCCGGCCTTGACCGGGCCGTCGGCATCGACCGGCAGTGACGCCATCACCTTCAGGTCGGGATCGGGCTGCGCTGCGGGCGCAACGACCACCGGCGCCTCGCCGGGCTGCCAGCGTTCGAGATTCTCGGGCGTGCCGAGCGACGAGCCGAAGAACAGGCTGGCGGTCTTGAATGCAAACGGGTCGCGCGCATGGGTTGCATCGGCAGGCGGCGCAGCGGCAGGCTTTGCGGGCACAGGCTTCAGGTCATCGAGCGGACTGGCCTCGAGCGACATCGACACGTCGTATTGCTGCGACGACGGCTTCACATATTGCGGCAGTGGCGGCGCCCGCAGCGCCTCCTGCAATTCGGGATCGAGCGGCGCGTTGTCGGCCGGCGCGGTCGCGGTCTTCATGCCCTTGACCGACGAATTCGATGTCGCGGGATCCTCGTTCGCCGGCGCCGGGTTCGCGGGCTGTGCAGGATCGACCTGGTCAGGCCGTCCGACGACGAGACGATCACCCTTCAGGGTGCGATCGACTTTGGGAAAATCGGATGCCTGGTAGCGCGGCGGCGTTGCTGTGATCGGGTCGCGCGTCACCGTGCCGGTGATGTCGGCGCTCGGACTGTCCAGCCGTGCGAGCAGGATTTGCGGGTCCTGCGGCGCGGAAGTTCCGATCGGACGGCCGAAGCTGTAGGTCGCGACCTGGATGGAGCCGACCGCGGAGGCGAAGACGCGCTTCTGCCAGCGCTCGGCGACGCCGGGCTGCCGGGCCAAAAGCGACGCAATATCCTGATATCCGAGCTCGGTCGGCATCAGTGCGAAGATGCCAAGACCGAGACCGAAGAGCGCAAGACGTGCGCCCTTCGGCTGGTTACGCGACACAAACATCGTACGCTCACGCAACGCTTACTGAGTGCAATCGAACGCGGTACATCCGCGCAATTCGACCTTTCCCGTTGCTAACTTGTTTAGGTTGCCGCGAAGTTAATCAGCGTTGCACGCGCGCTACACTCAAGCGATCGCGCGGGTGTTGCGCGTTGCATCACGCGCCTTGGTAAATGCGCGGCGCATGAAAGTCGTAAACACCGGGTCAACGAGGATGGTGAACAAAGTGTTGCAGGCGGTGACCGCCAACGCCTCGTCATTGCGAGGAGCGAAGCGACGAAGCAATCCATGTCGCGGCAAGCGGCACGATGGATTGCTTCGCTCCGCTCGCAATGACGCCATTTGCTGAAGCACGCGACAAAACAAAATGGCCGGGACTTGGTCCCGGCCATTGTCGTTATCGAATTGTTCGATCGCTTACGCCTGGCTGGCGATCTCCTTGCCGAGCGCGGCCTGGGCTGCGGCGAGACGCGCGATCGGCACGCGATAGGGCGAGCACGAGACGTAATCGAGCCCGACCTCGTGGCAGAACGCGACCGACGCAGGATCGCCGCCATGCTCGCCGCAGATGCCGACCTTGAGGTTCGGCCGTGTCTTGCGGCCGCGCGTCACGCCGATCCTGACCAGCTCGCCGACGCCGTCGCGATCGACCGAGATGAACGGATCGATCTCGAGGATGCCCTTGGCGACATAGGTGCCGAGGAAGCTCGCGGCGTCGTCGCGGCTGATGCCGTAGGTGGTCTGCGTCAGGTCGTTGGTGCCGAACGAGAAGAACTCCGCGGTCTCCGCCACCTCGCCCGCCATCAGGCAGGCGCGCGGCAGCTCGATCATGGTGCCGACCTGGTAGGTCAGCTTGACGCCGGTTTCCTTCATCACCGCGTTGGCCATCGCATCGATCCGCGCCTTGACCAGATCGAACTCGGCCTTGGTCGCGATCAGCGGCACCATCACCTCGAGGCCGACCGGCTTGCCGGTGCGCTTGCCGGCTTCGACGGCCGCCTCGAAGATCGCGCGGGCCTGCATCTCGGCGATCTCGGGATAGGCGATCGCGAGACGGCAGCCGCGGAAGCCGAGCATCGGGTTGAACTCGGACAGTTCGCGGGCGCGGTCGGCGAGCTTGCGCGGATCGGTGTTCATGGCGCGCGCCACTTCCTCGATCTCGGCCTGGGTATGCGGCAGGAACTCGTGCAGCGGTGGATCGAGCAAGCGGATCGTGACGGGCAGGCCCTTCATGATCTCGAACAGCTCGACGAAGTCGGCGCGCTGCATCGGCAGCAGCTTCGACAGCGCGGCGCGGCGCGACTGCTCGTCTTCGGAGAGGATCATCTCGCGCACGGTGCGGATGCGGGTCTCCTCGAAGAACATGTGCTCGGTGCGGCAGAGGCCGATGCCTTCGGCACCGAACTTCACCGCGGTGCGCGCGTCATCGGGCGTGTCGCCGTTGACGCGGACGCCAAGCTTGCGGACCTCGTCGGCCCAGCCCATCAGCGTGCCGAACTCGCCGGACAGCTCCGGCTCGATCATCGGCATGCGACCGGCCAGCACCTGGCCGACCGAGCCATCGATGGTGATGACGTCGCCGGTCTTGAAGGTGCGCGAGCCGATGCTCATGGTGCCACGGCCGTAGTCGACACGAATGGTGCCGCAGCCGGAGACGCAGGGCTTGCCCATGCCGCGCGCGACCACCGCCGCATGCGACGTCATGCCGCCGCGGGTGGTCAGGATGCCTTCCGCGGCGTGCATGCCGTGGATGTCTTCCGGGCTGGTTTCGATGCGAACCAAAATCACCTTGCGGCCGTCGGCCTGCAGCTTGGCCGCTTCGTCCGACGAGAACACGATCTCGCCCGAGGCAGCGCCAGGCGACGCCGGCAGGCCGGTCGCGATCACGTCACGCTTGGCAGCGGGATCGATGGTCGGGTGCAGCAGCTGGTCCAGCGAGGCCGGATCGATCCGCGTCACCGCATCCTTGCGGGAGATCAGGCCTTCATTGGCGAGCTCGACCGCGATGCGCAGCGCCGCCTTGGCAGTGCGCTTGCCGCCGCGGGTCTGCAGCATCCACAGCTTGCCCTGCTCGACCGTGAACTCCATGTCCTGCATGTCGCGGTAGTGTTTTTCGAGCTGCGTGTAGATCCGCGTCAGCTCCTTGAAGGCGACCGGCATCGCGGCCTCCATCGACAGCTTGTCGGAGCCGGATTCCTGGCGCGCCTCTTCGGTGATGTCCTGCGGCGTGCGGATGCCGGCGACGACGTCCTCGCCCTGCGCATTGATCAGGAACTCGCCGTACAGCTTGCTCTCGCCGGTCGACGGGTTGCGGGTGAAGGCGACGCCGGTCGCCGAGGTCTCGCCCATGTTGCCGAACACCATCGCCTGCACGTTGACCGCGGTGCCCCAGGATTCCGGGATGTCATGCAGCTTGCGGTAGGTCACCGCGCGCGCGTTCATCCAGGATGAGAACACGGCACCGATCGCGCCCCACAGCTGGGCGTGCGGATCCTGCGGGAAGTCGTGGCCGGTCTCCTTGGCGACCGCCTCCTTGTACTTGCCGACCAGCTCGACCCAGTCGTCGCCGGTGAGGTCGGTGTCGAGCGAATAGCCCTGGCCGTCCTTGAAGGTGTCGAGGATGTCCTCGAAGTGATGATGCTCGAAGCCGAGCACCACGTCCGAATACATCGTGATGAAGCGGCGATAGCTGTCATAGGCGAAGCGGCGATCGCCGGAGAGCTCGGCGAGCGCTTCGACCGTGCGGTCGTTGAGGCCGAGATTGAGCACGGTGTCCATCATGCCCGGCATCGAGGCGCGCGCGCCCGAGCGGACCGAGACCAGCAGCGGATTCTTGGCGTCGCCGAAGGTCTTGCCGGTCAGCTTGCCGACATAGTCGAGCGCCTTCTCAACCTGTGCTTTCAGTTCCTTCGGATACGTCTTGTCGTGGTCGTAGAAGTAAGTGCAGACCGAGGTCGGGAGGGTGAAGCCGGGAGGCACCGGAAGGCCGAGATTGGCCATTTCCGCGAGGTTGGCGCCCTTGCCGCCGAGCAGATTGCGCAAGGTCGCCTGGCCCTCGGCCTTGCCGTCGCCGAACGTATAGACCCACTTGCCGGCCTTGATCGCCGGCGGAGCCGCCTTTTTCGCAGCGGTGACGGCCTTTACCGGCGCCTTGCCGGCGGGCTTTGCAGCCGGCTTCGCGGTCGATTTGGCGGCGGGCTTCGGCGCCGGCTTCGGGGCGCTCTTCTTCAGCGCTTTGCGCGCCGGCGCGGCCTTCCGGGCCGGTGCCGAGGACTTTGATTTCGCTGCGGTTTTCTCGGCAGTTTTCTTGGACTTCGCGACGGCTTTGGCCATGTCAGACAACAATCCGAAAAGAGGGGTCGAAGATGCGCGCCTTACACCATTTTGGGGGGTTCCGCGCAAGCCGCGAAACCCCGCTTTCCCGCTACAGGTGCAGCCAGCGCAGCAGGCCCATTCCCACGAGCCCGACGAAGATCAGGTAGATCGCGACGATGTAGTTGAGCAGCCGCGGCATGATCAGGATCAGGATGCCTGCAATCAGAGCGACAATGTGCGGCAAATGCCCAGCGGTGATGACCATTGAAGAGTTCTCCGGCGGTTTTTGGAGGAGCGAATCGAGCGGCAGTTTATCCGCTGCGGGGGTTTCCACATCAAGACGTCCTTCACCGCCTGAGAGTTCCCGCAACTCACGAAAATTGCTCCAAAATGCCGCGTATGTGGCGGCGGTTTTTCCGGAACATCACCACACCAGATGCATTGGCTCGGCGTGCGCATCGGCGAAGGTCGGCGCGCGCATTTAAAGAATGGAGCGAGCCATGCGAAACAGAATACTTGCCGTTGCAGCGGTTGCTGCTGCGATCACGGTGCCGGCTGTTGCCGCACAGGCCCAGACCGTCGGCGTTGTCCGCGGTGGCCCGCCGGTTGCAGTCGAGGATGACGAAGGCATTGCGGTCGAGCAGCGCCCGGCATTCCGAGAATACATCGTGCGCGAGCGCGTGCCGAACTACACCGTTCCGGATCGCGTCGTGATCGGCACCGTGCTGCCGGATGCCGGCGTAACCTATTACGACGTGCCGCAACGGTTCGGCGCGACGCCCTATCGCTACACCGTCGTGAATGGCGAGACCGTTCTGGTCGAGCCGCGTTCGCGGCGGATCGTTCAGGTGGTCGAGTAGCTCAGTTCAGCACGATCGCCTGAACGAACAGTCCGGGCGCCGCGCAAGCGGATGTGCGCGAAGTTCGACCGGACCAGAAAGCCCCGCCCGGCCTCCCCACCGGGCGGGGCTCTTCTGTTGCCACGTGATGAGTTCCGACGTCGCGATCTACGACTTCAGGATCGAGAGCAGCGTCGAGGTCGACTTGTAGTTTTTGATCGCGGCGTCCTGGAAATCCTGCGTCCAGTTGGCAGCCTGGCGTTCCTCCGCGCTCATCGAGGAATATTGCTTGAGGATGCCGAGGCTGAACTGGCGCGGATCGCCGGCGGACTGGCTCTGCTTCAGCGCATCGAGCACCGCAAGCCGGGTCCGCGTGTTGAGTTCGTGCTTGGCCGCGAAGATCTCCTCGCCTGAAAACTTCTTGTCCTGGTTCAGCGAGATCGCTGACAGCGAGCGGTTGTCGAGCGAGGACAGATCGGCGAGCTGCCCGGTCTTGCGGCGGGAATCGTACACCAGTTCCTTGCCGCTCTTCGCCGCCTCGCTCTTCTGCCGATCGAGGAAGGCGCGCGCATCGCTCGCCACGCTGCCGAAGTCGCGTGGCTTACCCGTCGTGGGAGATGTGGTTCCCGTCAGCGCGGCCGCGATCGGGTCGCCTGAAATTCCCGTCGGCGCCTTGTTTGGATCCTGTTGCGTCGCCTGAACCCCCTTCAGCACCGCGGCGCGCTGACCGGCCCAGGTCGCGGTCGCCTTTTCCTCATCGCTGGCGCCGTCGAGATAGTCGAGCGCCGACTTGTAGCTGACGCTGTAGTCGCCGGTCAGGCGCGTGGTCGCAAGCGACGGCGCCAGGGCCTTGTCGAAGCGCTGCTTCAGCTCGGTGGCGGCGACCGCCTGCTCGTCCGGCGTGAACTTGCCGCCATTGTTGGTCGAGATCGCAAACAGCGAGCGGCGATCCAGCGTCGAGAGATCGATCGTGGTCTTGCCGTCGACGATCGGCTTCTTCACCCCTGCGGCCGTGTAGAGCCGGTCGAGCGCGACGCGCGCGTCATGGGTGACGGTCGCAAAATCCGGCAGCGGCGCCTTGGCGAGTTGCGCGCGGGCGGCGTCCGACAGCGTGAGGTTGGTCGCGGCGCTCGATGTCGCGGGCGCCGACAGGTCGCCGGCGCTGCCGTCGCCTGACAAGGTCGCCGCCAGCGAGGGCGTCGCGGCGGCCCGCGCATAGGCCGAGCCATATTGGGCGTAGGGATTGGGCGTGGTGCCGATCGAGGTCATCGGGGAGGTCCCTGCATTGGCGCGAGGGGCGATTTCTTAAGAAATCGTTGACTCGCCAGGACCCTCGCAGGGCATGGTTAACAAATTGCAAATCATTTCCAGATATTTCCAGCGCGACACATATCGCCACGGTGGCCGCTTACCTGTCGACGACCCACGTGTGGCGGCGCTGCGTAAAGACCGACTGCGACGGCGCGGGAAAATCGGGATCCGCGAAGGCGCCGACCGCAACGCCGATCAGATCCGGCGCGCGACCGGGTTCCCAATAGACCGACGATCCGCAATTCGGGCAGAAATGAAACACCACTGGAGACCCGCTGCCGCCGATGCGGCTGTATTCGCGCGCCTCGCCCTGCGGCTCGACATCGGCGCGCGGAAAGAACGCCGCGACGCCATAGGTGCTGCCGGTCCGCTTCTGGCACTCGAGACAATGACACAGCGATATCGTGAGGGGCTCGCCCTGACAGGTGACGCGGAGCTGTCCGCAGGCGCATGTCGCGAGCCTTGCCATCATCACCCGCCCTTGCTGGCGACCAGCCGGTGAATGACCTTGCCGGACGAGGCGCTGACGACTTCCGCGTCGAACAGCAATTCGGCCGCCGCCAGTTCAGCCCGCACCAGCGCGGTATCGAAGGCTGCATAGAGCCGGCCATGCGCATCCCGCGCGTCGTCACCCGCGGTGACGCGCCAGCTCAGATAGAAGATGCCGCCCGGCTTCACGATGTCGAACATGCGGCGCACCGACGGCACGATCAGCGCGTGATCGAGATGCATGATCACGGTCTCGCACAGCACATTGTCGAAACTGTCGGCGGCGATGCCGGATAGTTCAGGCAATTCGGCGCGCACAAAGCGCAGCGCCGGATAGCGGGTGCGAGCTTCCGCGAGCAGGCCCTCGGAGGCATCAAAGCCCTCGGCCGGGAAGCCGTTGGCATTGAGCCACGCCACCTCGCGGCCGCTGCCGCAGCCGATATCGGCGGTCGCACCGCCCTTGATGAAGAATTGCCCGACGATCTCCTGCAGGTCACGAGGTGCCGGCTGCTCGTGCCAGTCCTGCGCAAACGCCGCCGCCTCCTTGTCGTAAGCGGCGAGCGTTGCGCGGTCCATCGGTCACCCCTCGATCCGGGAGAAATCCGCCACCGCACGCGTCGCGGCGCGGATCTCGTTGAGCAGCTTCAGGCGGTTTTCGCGCACCTTGGGGTCATCGTCGTTGACCTTGACCTTGTCGAAGAACGCATCAACCGCCGGACGCAGCTTGGCCATCGCGCTCATCGCACCGGCGAAGTCTTCTTTTGCAACCGCGGCAGAGGCCTCGGCCTTCACCTGATCGATCGCCGCAGCCAGAGTCTTCTCTTCGTCGAGCCTGTAGAGCGCGGCGTCGGGCGCGCCATCAAACGTACGCTTGTCCTTCTTCTCCTCGATGCTGAGGATATTGCTGGCGCGCTTGGTTCCCGCGAGCAGGTTCTTGCCGTCGTCGCTGTCGAGGAATTTGCCGAGCGCCTCGACGCGGCGGACAATGCGCAGGAGATCATCGTCATCGTCGAGCGCGAATACTGAGTCGACAAGATCGTGCCTGGCGCCCTGTTCGCGCAACTGGACTTTCAGGCGATCAGCGAAAAAGCCCAGCAACTCTAGCGAAACATAGTACCTCTCCGACCGCGCGGGCCCGGTGTCTGGCTTTTGCGAGAGCAGATGCGCAGCGTAGGCTTCCGTATTTTCCTCCCCCGGCAGTTTGGGCGGGAACAGCGCACACGCTTCGTCGAAGAGCTTGAGCAAGTTCAACGGACGATTAAGAGTCAGAATAGTTCTCACCACGCCAAGCGCTGCTCGTCTCAACGCAAACGGGTCCTTCGATCCGGTCGGCTTCTCATCGATTATCCAGAACCCCACAAGCGTGTCCAGCTTGTCCGCCAGTGCCACGGCGACGCTCACCGGATCAGTCGGGACGCGATCGGTCGGCCCCTGCGGCTTCCAGTGCTCCTCGCTCGCCGCGGCGACCGACGCATCCTCGCCCTGCGCCAGCGCGTAGTACTTCCCCATCAGGCCTTGCAACTCGGGGAATTCGCCGACCACTTCAGTCAGCAAATCCGCTTTCGCGAGGCGCGCGGCGCGCTTCGTCTTCTCGACATCTGCGCCGACCAGCGGCGCGATCTCGGCGGCGAGACGTTCGATCCGCTTGATGCGCTCTGCCTGGGTGCCGAGCTTCTCGTGGAACACGATCTGCTCGAACTTCGGCAGCCGATCTTCCAACCTGGTCTTCAGATCGGTCTCGTAGAAGAATTTCGCGTCCGACAGCCGCGGACGGATCACGCGCTCGTTGCCGGCGACGATGGTCTTGCCGCCGTCGGGCGCCTCGATGTTGGCGGTCAGCACGAACTTGTTGGTCAATTTCCCGGTCTTGGGGTCTTTGACGACGAAGCACTTCTGGTTGTTGCGGATGGTGGCGCGGATCACCTCATCCGGGATCGACAAAAATTCCTTCTCGAACGATCCCATCATCACGACCGGCCATTCGACGAGGCCTGAAACCTCATCGAGCAGCACCTGGTCCTCGACCAGCTCGAGGCCCTGCGCGAACGCCAGCTCCTTGGCGTCCTCGAGGATGATGTCCTTGCGGGCCTGCGGATCGAGGATCACCTTGGCCGCCTTCAGCTTGGCCTCGTAATCCTCGAAGCGGCGCACGCTGATCGCGCTAGGTGCCATGAAGCGATGGCCGTAGGTGGTCTGCCCGGCCTCGATGCCGTCGACCGAGAATTTCACGACATCGGGCTCCTCGGTCTCCAGACCGAAGGTCGCGGTGATGGCGTGCAGCGGCCGCACCCAGGTCAGCGCGCCTGATTTGGCCGAGCGCGCGCCCCAGCGCATCGATTTCGGCCAGGGGAAGGTGCGGATGATCACCGGGATCATGTCCGCGATCACGTCGATCGCGGCCCGGCCGGGCTTCTCGATCAGCGCGATGTAAAAATCGCCCTTCGGGTCTTTCTGGATCTTCGCTTCATCCAGCGACTTGAGACCCGTCGCTTTCAGAAAGCCCTGCACCGCCGCATCCGGGGCGCCCATCTTCGGGCCGCGACGTTCGGTCTTCAAATCGGGCTGGCGCGCGGGAATGCCGTGCACGGTCAGCGCAAGGCGGCGCGGGGTCGCGAACGCCTTGGCGCCTTCATAGACGAGGCCCTCGGCGACCAGCTTTTCGGTCACCATGCGGCGCAGATCGTCCGCCGCTTTGGCTTGCATGCGCGCGGGAATTTCTTCGGAGAACAGTTCGAGGAGGAGATCGGGCATCAGACCGCCCTGCCCGTTTCAGTGTGGATCCATGCCTCGCCGCAGGCCTTCGCCAGATCGCGCACGCGGCCGATGTAGCTCTGCCGCTCCGTCACCGAGATGACGCCGCGGGCGTCGAGCAAATTGAACACGTGGCTCGCCTTGATGCACTGGTCGTAGGCCGGCAAGGCCATCAGATGTTCCTTGATGTTGCTATTCTCGCGCCATCCGGCGGCGAGGTATTTGCGGCAGGCCTCTTCCGCCATCCTGAATTGCTCGAACAGCATCGCGGTGTCGGCGTATTCGAAATTGTGCCGCGAATATTCCTGCTCGGCCTGCAGGAAGACGTCGCCATAGGTGACCTTCTCGGCACCCTCGCGGCCGTTGAAGTTGAGGTCGTAGACCCGGTCGACGCCTTGCACATACATCGCGAGCCGCTCGAGCCCGTAGGTGAGCTCGCCCGCGACCGGCGCGCATTCGACGCCGGCGACCTGCTGGAAGTAGGTGAATTGCGACACTTCCATGCCGTCGCACCAGCATTCCCAGCCGAGACCCCAGGCGCCGAGCGTCGGGCTCTCCCAATCATCCTCGACGAAGCGGATGTCATGGACGGCAGCGTCGATGCCGATCGCAGCCAGCGACTTCAGGTACAGCTCCTGAAGGTTCGGCGGCGACGGCTTCATGATCACCTGGAACTGGTAATAGTGCTGCAGGCGGTTGGGGTTTTCGCCATAGCGGCCGTCCTTGGGCCGCCGCGAGGGCTGCACATAGGCCGCGTTCCACGGCTTTGGCCCCAGCGCGCGCAGCGTGGTCGCGGGATGGAAGGTGCCGGCGCCCATTTCCATGTCGTAGGGCTGCAGGATGACGCAACCCTGCTCGGCCCAGAATCGCTGGAGAGCCAGGATGAAGCCCTGGAACGAACGTTCCGGGCGCATGTGGTCAGGCAGGGCGTCCATCGTCAGTACAGGTCTCGCGAGGGGGGTTGTGAAGCGCGCGGGACCGTATCGGCGGCTGCCAATGGAATCAAGGCGATGGGGGATGTTGAGCGTCATTCCGGGATGGTGCGCTAGCACCAGACCCGGAATCTCGAGATTCCGGGTTCGATGCTGACGCATCGCCCCGGAATGACGAAGGAGGCTAGCCCGGACGATAGGCTCCGGTCACGGGGTCGCGGCGCAGGGTCTTGATTTCGCTCGCGCGCGTGGCCTCGGCCACGCGGGACAATCGCGCCTCTTCCAGTTCCTGGTTGATCCGGACGGCGGTCTTGTATGCCCAGCGGACCACGGCCAGGCCACCCAGGACGCCTGCGAATGCAATCAGCGGCGGCATCGGTCGATCCTTGTCGTTCACGTCTGTCAGGCCCCCAATGGAAGGTATTCTCGCGCAAGGCGGCCTGCGCCGCAATCGCGCTTTTGGGGCTAAATGGCGCGCTCAAATCCCCGTGTTCACAGCCCGAATTTGGCCCAAATCGCCCTCGTTTCGACCGCCGAGATCAAATCGTCCGGCAAGCTTGCCAGCCCGTCCAGCGCCGCCATCGACCCCGCCCCCGGCGCCCGCCGGCCGAGCAGGCCGGACAGCATGCCGCTGGCGGGCGCGATCACCGGGGTCAGCACCTTCTCGCCATAGCGGGCCCGCAGCGTCGCGCGCAGGTCGCCGATGCCATCGGCAAGCCCGAGCCCGATCGCGGTCTCGCCCGCCCAGTATTCGCCGGTGAACAACTCCTCGTCGGGCCCCTTCAGGCGGCTGCCGCGGCTCTGTTTCACCAGCGCGATGAAGATCGCATGGATCTCGCGCTGGATCGACTTCAGCCGGGCGACGTCATCGGGGTTTTCGGGAAGGAACGGATCGAGCATCGCCTTGTGGCTGCCCGCCGTATAGAGCCGCCGCTCGACCCCGATCTTCTTGATCAATCCTTCGAGGCCGAAGCTGCCGCCGACCACGCCGATCGAACCCAGGATCGAGGACGGGTCGCAATAGATCTCGTCGCCGGCGCAGGCGATCATGTAGCCGCCGGAGGCCGCGACGTCCTCGACGAACACCAGCACCGGCAGCTTCTTCTCCGCGGCCAGTTGCCGAATGCGCAGATAGATCTGCCGCGACTGCACCGGCGAGCCGCCCGGCGAATTGATCACCAGCGCCACCGCCTTGGCATTCCGAGTGCCAAAGGCGCGCTCCAGCATCTTGGCAACGCCCGCGAGCGACATGCCGGGCCGCAGCGGCGTCACCGCGCCGATCACGCCCGACAGCCGCACCACCGGCACGACAGCCATGCCGCGCCGGAAACGTGCCGGCAACATTCCCTGCGCGCGTTCGAGCCATCCCGAACGTCCTCCAGAATGCGCTCCAGAATGTCCTTGGCGATCACTTGTTTGTTCACTCATGCCGTTACCTCGAATTAACCACTTTTTATCACGCCAGTGTCATTGGATTTCGTGGAACGCGTTTTGCATTTTGTCATTGGGGTTGCAACGCGCGGGCGGAGAGGGAGCCATGAAGATCTACCTGCTGATTTTGCTGATCGGTACACTTCTGACCGCGATCCATTTCACATCCAGGCCTGAACGCCAGTCGGAAACGGCCTCGCAGTGATTTAGTGCCAGTACGACGCGGGCAGCATCCCTGCCCGTTAGCGCCGCGCCAGCGGCAATTCCCCTTTCCCAGCCAAGATCTCCTGCACCCATTTATTGGGCACACCTGACTCTTCATTGAGCAACAGCGCGGCATGAAGCCGCGTCGGCGCCCGGCCGCCCTTGGTGGCCCGCACCAGGATTCGGATCGCCGGCGAGGCCGCCTCGCCGTGAACCGGCAGGATCTCGAGGCTGCCAAAGCCGCGGTCCAGCGCGGCCAGCACCTCAGCAATCCCGTCGGCCCGCCAGATCATCGCAAGCTGCCCGTTCGACTTGAGGATCCGCCGCGCCACGTGAACCCAGCTAGCCAGCGTGGTCGCGGTCGCGACATGGGCGCGCTGCCGCACGCCGTCCGGCGAGGCGCGGTGCCTTGAGGGATCGTTGAACGGCGGGTTCATAAGCACGACGTCGGCGCTGTCCGGTCCAAGGCCCGCGTCGTCGAACGCTGAAGCGCCGGCCTCGACATCGAGCACGATCACCTCGGCCATGATCGCGTTGGCGCTGGCGTTATTCCGGGCAAGCTCGGCCAATGCAGGGTCGATTTCGACCAGAACCAGATCGATCCCGCTCACCCGCCGTGCCACCGCGAGCCCGGCGGCGCCGACGCCGGAGCCGAGATCGACGACCCGGTCGGCTGATCGCGCCGGCGTCGCCGCGGCCAGCAGAATCGCGTCGTGGCCGGCGCGATGGCCGCTGCGGGGCTGCCGCAGCCGCAATTGCCCGCCGAGGAATCCGTCTTCGGTGATCTCGGCGGCCGGAGACTCGTTTTTGGACGCGTTTTCTTGACGCGAACCGGGGCCTACTTCGCTTGAAAACGCTCTACTCATCGGCCCGCAATTCGTGGCCCAGGCCGGCATCGGTCAGGAGCTGGCGGGCCTCGTGGTTGTCGTCCTCGTGCACCAGGATCCGCCGCGGCAGCACGCCGAGCGAGCCCTCGATGATGCTCATGTTCTGGTCCAGCACCAGATGATGGATGTTAGCGCTGTCGAGCAGCGCGCCGACGGCGGAGACCAGCACCACGTCATTGGTCCGTACCAATTCCCGCAAAATCCACTCTCCTCTCCGCCCGGCTGTGCGGCCAATGCGTCACATGTCAACAACTTCGTGGCCTTGCCGCACACCTTCGCAGTTTCTATTGTTATAGCTGAGCTAGTGCGAATTCGGCAAAATTGGAGACCAGCGTGGCGGTTATTGTACCCTTCGAAAGCCCGTCCAATGCTTCGATCGACGGGCTGGTGGGACTTGTCGCCGCCGACATGGAGCGCGTCAACGCGACCATCCTTTCGCGGACCGGCTCCGAAGTCACCATGATCCCCGAGGTCGCCAATCATCTGATCTCCTCCGGCGGCAAGCGGTTGCGCCCGATGCTGACCCTGGCGATGGCCCAGCTCGCCGACTACACAGGCGACGGCCATATCAAGCTCGCCGCCGCGGTCGAGTTCATGCACACCGCGACCCTGCTGCATGACGACGTGGTCGACGAGAGCGAGCTGCGCCGCGGCAAATTGTCCGCGCGGATGCTGTGGGGCAACGAGGCCAGCGTGCTGGTCGGCGACTTCCTGCTCGGCCAGGCGTTCCGGATGATGGTCGAGGTCGGCTCGCTGCGCGCGCTCGACATTCTCTCCGCCGCCGCCGCCACCATCGCCGAGGGCGAGGTGATGCAGCTTGCCGCCGCCAAGAACACCGCGACCACCGAGGACGAGTATCTCGCCGTGATCCGCGGCAAAACGGCGGAGCTGTTCGCCGCCGCCTGCGAGGTCGGCCCTGTCATCGCCAACCGGCCCAAGGCCGAGCAGACGGCGTGCCGCTCGGTCGGCATGAATCTCGGCATCGCCTTCCAGCTGGTCGACGACGTGCTCGACTATGGCGGCAAATCCGCCAAACTCGGCAAGAATGTTGGCGACGATTTCCGCGAGGGCAAGATCACGCTCCCGGTGGTGCTCGCCTTCCGCCGCGGCAACGACACCGAGCGGCAGTTCTGGATCCGCGCACTGGAGCGCGGCGAGATCGGCGCGGCCGATCTCGATCACGCGATCGGGCTGATGACCAAGCACCGCGCGCTGGAGGACACCATCAGCCGCGCTCACCACTACGGCGCAATGGCGGTCGACGCGCTGGCGCTGTTCCCGTCCTCGCCGATGAAGACGGCGCTGGAACAGGTCGTCGCGTTCTGCCTCGCAAGATCGCATTAAGCGCGCCACGCCCACAACCGTCGTCCCTGCGAAAGCAGGGACCCATACGCCGCGGCGAGAGTCGTGAACGGCAGTCGCCGTTCCGAAGTGTTCAAACAATAACCACTCGTGGTTATGGGTCCCTGCTTTCGCAGGGACGACAGCGAGTGTGTTGCGCTGCCCGTCGCAAAATATCGTCGTCCTGGCGAAGGCCAGGACCCATAGCCACCGAATTTCATTGTGAAAGAGATCGTGGCCCCGGCGTCGCGCAACAATTGCCATTTGGGGTAATGGGTCCTGGCTTTCGCCAGGACGACATCGAGTTTGTTGGACCGCCTGCGAGCCGCAGCTTCGCATTCTCGCGACATGGTCCGACGGGCTCGAAGTCCGACGCGCCCGCGACCTGCAGCTACAGCTCCTGCACGCAGTCGAGCACGGCGTTGAACACGGCCCTGGGAATACGCACCCGCTCATCGCGATCGAGCGCACCGAGTTCATCGACGTGAGCATCGGGCTCACGACTGACGATTGCCAGCCGGTCGAAAAAGGCGAGATCGAGTTCGCTGTCCTGCATGCGCATGGCGCCCCAAACGTCCCACGGCAGCATCTCGCGATTGTTCAGCGCGCAGATGTCGCGGACAAGATTGCCCGCAATGAACCAAAGCCCGTGCATGTCGAGGATGCCGAAGGCGCCGGGATCGCGGCTCCCCTCGCGGCAGAGCGACCAGGCATCGCCGGCAACGAGGAACTGGTCTCGGGGGACATCGGCTGCATCGAACCCGATCCCGAACAGCTCACGCTGCCGATCGTCGATCTGGGAATCGAACAATACCCAACATTGCCTGTCTTCGTTCCAATACTCCGTCACCCAATGGTCGAGGTATTTTCCGGCTTCGAAATAGGCGCCGAACCCGCAACGGGCACGCGCCGGAATGCCCTGGGTGCGCAACATCGCCACATGAAGCAGCGTGAAGTGCCTGCACACGCCGACCTGCCGTTCGTTGACGGCACGCGCCGCCGCAAGCGGCCGCGCATCGCGCGTCACGATTTCATCCAGCATCGTCTCGACGGGGCGGACCTGTGATTGCGCTTGCTGGTCGCCGCCGAGCGTAACCCCATAGGCCGGCGCGATGTGCTGATGGATCAGCAGGCCCTGCACGGTCGCCGCAAGCGCACCGGCGCCCCGCGGCAGGCCATCGAATAGAGCCGCGTGACGCCCCGGATCGCTCATGGCAACCGGTGTTTCGTATCTGTCGACGTTCATCTGAAAGGTCTCCCGCAAGTCTCGTCTCCCGCGCAACCACCACACCGGCCGCTACTCCTCGACCGGCACCCAGATCTCCAGCCCGCCATTACCGCTGTTCTTGTCGAACTTGTCGTCGTAGCGCTCGAAGTTCGGCGCGTCCGCAACCTTCATGCCGGACTGCGGCAGCCAGCGATTCCAGATCGTGTTGACGGTGCGGCGGATGGTCGAGATGTGGTCGGCGTGCGTGAACACCACATATTTCTGCGCCGGGATCCGGACCCGCGCGAACTCGCGCGGCAGGTCGGAGAAATCGGCGACCTCGACACCTGCGATGTAGTCGAAATTGCCGGCATCGTCGCCGTTGCAGCCGACACCATAGGCAACGTCACCGACCTGGCGGGGAACATGCGCGAATTGCTGGTGGAAACCGTGCCACTGGTTCGGAATGCCGGCCGTGCTGTCATTGGTGTGGTTGTAGCGCTCGCCGACGCCGGCGACGAGGAATGCGTTGCCGATCGCGATGCGCGGCGGATCGATGTGATCGAGAGCGGTCGAGATCATGGTAATCGGCTCCTGAAGCTTGAGCTTGGTCAGGCACGTCGTCGCGCGCACCGTCTCCGGCGTGACGCCGAAATGGTCGCGAAACGCGCGGGTGAATGCCTCGTGGGAGCCGTAGTCCGCATCCAGCGCGAGCGTGAGAATGTCCGGCGCACCGGCGGCGAGCTCGCGCGCGGCCTCGCTCAACCGCCGCGCCCGCACGTAGCGCATCACCGAAAACCCGGTCGCCTCCGCGAACGCCCGCACCAGATGGAAGCGCGAGACCCCGGCGACAACAGCGATATCATCGAGCGTCAGCGACGTGCGCAGGTGGCTTTCGATGTACCAGAGCGCCTTCTGGGCTGGATTCATGGACGACGGCCTTCCTGCAAAGCTCAGGCATCATGCACGGCTGCCGCGCGCGGCATTTGACAGTCCTTGCTGCGCAGCGGCGAAACTGTGGTTCCGCTCTGCGAAATTTTACTGCAAAGCCGTCGCTGGCAACACCGCTGCAATCGTGCATACTCGCAGTTGCATCGATCCGACGGCTCACCAAGCTGCCCGAAAATCAAGACTGCACGAGCCGCGGCCAGCATGTCAGGGAGGACAATGATGCATCACCACCGCCTGAGCTATGTCAACTGCGTCAAGTCTGCGGCGCTTGCGGGGCTTTTGACGATCGCCGTCGCCAGCGCCGCCAACGCCCAGAAGAAATACGATCCGGGTGCGACCGACACCGAGATCAAGGTCGGCAACATCATGCCCTATTCGGGCCCGGCATCCGCCTACGCCACGATCGGCAAGACGGAAGCCGCCTATTTCAACAAGGTCAACAGCGAGGGCGGCATCAACGGCCGCAAGATCAACTTCGTCTCCTACGACGACGGCTACAGCCCGCCGAAGATGGTCGAGCAGGCCCGCAAGCTGGTCGAGAGCGACGAGGTGCTGTTGATCTTCAATCCACTGGGCACGCCGGGCAACACCGCGATCCAGAAATACATGAACGCCAAGAAGGTGCCGCAGCTGTTCGTCTCCACCGGCGCCGCCAAGTGGAACGATCCGAAGAATTTTCCATGGACCATGGGCTGGCAGCCGAGCTACCAGGTCGAGGCGCGGATCTATGCCAAATACATCCTGCAGAAATATCCCGGCAAGACCATCGGCGTGCTCTACCAGAACGACGATTTCGGCAAGGACTACCTGATCGGCCTGCACGACGGGCTCGGCGAAGCGGCCAAGAAGCTGATCGTCGTCGAATCCTCCTACGAGACCACGTCGCCGACGGTGGATTCGCAGATCGTGCAGATCAAGGGCGCCAACCCCGACATCTTCGTCAACATCGCAACGCCGAAATTCGCGGCGCAGGCGATCAAGAAGGCCGCCGAGCTGGATTGGCATCCGGTCCAGTTCCTGACCAACGTCTCGGTCTCGATCGGCGGCGTGATGAAGCCGGCCGGCTTTGAGGCGAGCCAGGACATCCTGTCGACCCAGTATCTGAAGGATCCCGCGGATCACGAGTGGAAGAACGATCCAGCCATGAACGAGTGGCGCGCCTTCATGACCAAGTGGTATCCCGAGGGCGACCAGAACGACGCCTCGACCGTGTTCGGCTACGGCGTCGCCAAGGGGCTCGAGCAGGTGTTGCGGCAATGCGGCGACAACCTCACCCGCGAGAACCTGATGAAGCAGGCGGCCAGCCTCAACTTCGAGATCGGCATCTACCTGCCCGGCACCAAGATCAAGACCGGACCGGACGACTATGCACCGATCGAGCAGTTGCAGATGATGCGCTTCAAGGGCGAGAGCTGGGAGCGGTTCGGCCCCGTGATGAGCGGCGAGAAGAGTTCGTAGCAGCCTTCTCCACAGCTTCGGAGTTCGTGATGCCCGGCGCCACGCCGGGCATCCACGTCTTCGACACGATTCACGAGCAACACTTGCCACGAGCAAGACTTGCCAGAAGCAAGAGCTGCGATGGCTGGAACCCAGACGCCGAAGCAACACCGTCCAGGCTGCCGCATCCGGCCCTCACGAGCTTCAGGGACATCCTGCTACATCCTGCGATCGGAAGGACAACAACAATGAAGATCACCGACGTCCGCGCCCACCACATCCGCATTCCCTATGATGCAGGCCCTGCCAGCTTTCGCCAGGGCGCGTCCGCGATCTCGGCGCTCGACATGGTGCTGGTCGAGGTGTCGACCGATGCCGGTCTGACCGGCTGGGGCGATGCCTTCGCCTATGTCTGCCCGAAGACGAGCAGCATGGCGGTGGCCGAGATGATCGCGCCGCAGGCGCGCGGCCTCGAAGTGCCCGACGCGGCCAACATTCCCGCCGCGATGGAGCAGATCCAGCGCAATCTGCATCTGTTCGGCCGCTACGGCATCACGATGTTTGCGATCTCGGCGCTCGACATCGCGCTGTGGGATCTCGCCGGCAAGGTGAAGGGCGTACCGCTGCATCAATTGATCGGCGGCGCCAAGCGCAGCGCGATTCCGGCCTATGCGAGCCTGATGCGGATCGGCAATCCGGCGCACATCGCCGCCGAATGCAAGAAGGCGATCAAGCTCGGTTACGCCGCGATCAAGCTGCACGAGACCACCGTGCCGGCGGTTGCCGCGGCGCGCGAAGCGATCGGCCCCGGCGTGCCGCTGATGGTCGACATGAACTGCCCGCTGGATGGGCCGGCGGCGATCCAGTTCGCCCGCGACTGCAAGCAGGCCGCGCCGATGTTCCTGGAGGAGCCGGTCTGGCCGCCGGAGGATTTTGCAACGCTCGCGGAGGTGCGGAGAGAAGGCCGGCTCGATATCGCCGCCGGCGAGAACGCCTGCACGGTGCATCAATTCCGCCAGATGATGGCCGCGGGCGCGGTCAGTCACGCCCAGCCATCGGTGATCAAGGTCGGCGGCGTCACCGAATTTTTGCGCGTGGCGGTCCTCGCCGACGAGTTCGGCGTCCAGGTAATTCCGCACTCGCCCTATTTCGGGCCGGGCTTCCTTGCCACGCTGCATCTGATGGCGATCCGCGACGAAGGCCTGATCGAAATGTTCTTCATGAAGCGCCCCGCCTGCCTGTGGGGCGACCGCATCGACGTCGACGCCCGTGGCCATGTCGCCGTGCCGCAAGGCCCCGGGCTCGGCTACGAGCCGGATCGCGATGTGATGGAGACGTATCGGGTGGCGTAGAAGGCGCGACTACGCCCGATCCGTCATTGCGAGGAGCGAAGCGACGAAGCAATCCATCGCTCCGCATGCGTGGTGGGATGGATTGCTTCGCTTCGCTCGCAATGACGAAGCTACTTCGTCCCGTCCTTCGCCACAGGCGTCGCATCCTTCGCCGGCGGCGCGTCGGCTTTCTTCTTCAGGTCTTCGGTCAGCTTGACCTGCGCCGCCTGCAAATCGGTGACGAGCTTCTGCAAGCCCGCAATAGTGCTCTTCAGGCTCTCGATCTGCCGGTTGGCGGCGTCGAGCTTCTGCTGGTGATCCGATGTGAGCTTGCCGATCGTCTTCTGCAGGAAATCGACGTTGCTCTGCAGGCAGCTGGTGCGACGCTCCATGGTTTTCTCGACGGTGCAGATCTCGACGCCGGGAACGTCCTGCGCATGCGCGGTTCCGACGACGCCGAGTGCAAGCGGCACGAGCAAGGCAACAACGAAACGCGCGATCATCGGCATCCTCAATCACATGCGTCATTCACAGTTTTGTGCTCGCGACGCTGAAAGCCAGGCACACATACCACACTGAAACCGCATTCAAGCGGTGTGCTTGACCCATTACCGGGACTACTCGTGGGGACGGGGGCCTTCGGAACTTGTTTGGTTCGACCCCTTTTGGCTCGACCTTGGGCAGTGGAGACAGATCGTATGGCTACGCGCGAAAAACGGCTGGCGCAATTCGACGGCAATGGCGAACCTTCGCCGGAACAACGCGTGGAAGTGCTTTGTGAGGATCACAGCGGAACGTATCAGCTGCCGTTCGCCTGCCGATTCATCGACGGCCAGTGGCGTAATGACACAACCGGCGGCGCGCTGGAGGTCAATGTCATCGCCTGGCGCATGCCGCGCGTGAAGCAGGCGGGCATGGCCTGAGGGGCGCGTTGGCGCGCGCTGTTTCAAAACGCGACGCGCACGCGAGGCGTTTTAAGATTTGGAACGCGGATGGAACGAACCGCGTCCGAATCACTGATCGAGCGACGTACTCCGTTGTTCACGGCTAGATGTGGTCATCAGCCCGAGGCGGCGCACCACATACAGAAGCATGACGATCGGCCGCAACCAGCGGCCGACGACAAAGGTTAATTCCTCCGCGGACGACATTTGCGGTCCCTCCTCTGATCCTCCTTGGCGATCATTTCCATGGCGTCACCGGCGGCACCGCCTCGGTCGCCGGCGGCACATCCACGGTCTTGAAATCGGCGGGGCTGACGATCTCGAGGTATTCCATGTCCTTCGAGTAATCGAACAGATAGTGGGTGATGCCGGGCCGCTGATGGATCACGTCGCCGGCCTCGACCAGCGTCTCCTTGTCCTCGTACATGAAGCGCGCCCAGCCCTTGGTCATGATGACGATCTGAAAATCGCACAGATGCTTGTGCCAGCCGGTGCCCTCTTCCGGCGGCAGGTCGGGATTGGCCTTGACCAGATGGCAGATCACCTGCCCGCCGGTGGCATCGGCGATGCCGAGATCGCGATACAGGAAGAAGTCGCGCAGACCTCCGCCCTTGAACTCGGTGTCACCGGGTTTGACGTGGGAAAATTTGCTGACGGCGGCGTGCTGGTTCATTTCAAGCCTCCACGGTTCTCGTGTTCGCGAGATCACGGCGCCGGCTCAGCGTCCAAATTTTCGGCAGCGTCGCATCGTCGCGGTCACAGCTCGCTTGTTGCTATGCGAAATCCTTGCCAGCCCGGTTGTGCTGCGGCGATCGGTCCCGCCATGCGCCGCCGTCGCAGCGGAAGCACTTGGAGCAAAGCCTGAATTTGCGTTCGGCGCGGGCTGCGCCCGATCGCCGCGCGGCACCGATGCCGGGCGCCGACGGCACGTCCATTGAGCAAGGCCTGCCTGGAGCTTGAGCCGCCGGCGCCGGCAGGCCTTGGCGCACGCTGCCTAATATTCGACCTCGAGCTCCTCGACGTCGGCAGGCTCGGCCTTCGCCGCCTCGATCCATTCCCGCATCTCGGGCATCGCCATGATGGTCCTGGCATACGCCGCGAGAACGGGGTCGAGCTTGACGTCATAGGTCATGAAGCGGGTCACGACGGGGGCATACATCGCGTCCGCCATGGTGCGGCGTTCGCCGAACAGGAACGGTCCGCCGGACATGCCGAGGCAGTCGCGCCAGATGGTGCAGACCCGGTCGATATCGGCCTGCGCGCGCGACCAGATCTTGAAGCCGGGAAAATGCCCCTTGAGATTGACCGGCAGCGAGGAGCGCAGCGTGGTGAAGCCGGAATGGATTTCGCCCGAGATCGAGCGGCAATGCGCGCGCTGGATCCGGTCCTCGGGCAATAGCCCGGCGTGCGGCATGACCTCGTTGAGATACTCGCCGATCGCCAGCGTATCCCAGACGGTCGCGCCCTCGTGGCGCAGGCAGGGCACCAGGATCGATGACGACAGCAGCAGCAGTTCGGCCCGCGCCGAGGCGTCATCGGGCGCGGTGACCACCTCCTCGAATTCCAGCCCGGCGAATTTCACCAGCAGCCAGCCGCGCAGCGACCAGGACGAATAATTCTTGCTGCTGATGGTGAGTGTCGCTTTCGCCATATCGGATCCTCACGCCTGAACGCGTCCTTAGCCCCCGGTGACCGCGCGCCGGTCCAACCGCCGCGCCCCGAAGCCGTTCATTTTTGCAGCAAGCCACGTGCCAATTTGCCGGGCAGCCCGCCCCCTCTCTGGCGTCGATATTGCATATCCAGCCGGGCCAGGGGCGGATGCGTATGATGTCAATGATGTACCAAGCCTATCAGAACCACATGGACCTCACGGCGCCATGGCGGACCGGGGCTGCAGCGGCGCTGAAATACCTCAATCTGGTGCCGCAGGGCGCCGCCGACCGGGTGTACGGGCGGCTCGCGGCGGCGCTCGAGCTGATCTCGCGCTCCACCCTGACCTACGCCCGTCCGGACTACGCCATCGGCAGCGTGTCCGCCGGCAACCGGGAATACCAGGTGACCGAGGAGGTCGCCTATGCGACGCCGTTCGGCTCGCTGCTGCACTTCAGGAAGGTGGACGGACCGGAGCAGCCACGGCTGCTGCTGGTGGCGCCGATGTCCGGCCATTTTGCCACGCTGCTGCGCGGCACCGTGAAGACGCTGCTGCAGGACCATGACGTCTACATCACCGACTGGCACAATCCGCGCGACATCCCGCGCAAGGAGGGCCGCTTCGGGCTCGAGGACTACACCGACCACCTGATCGACTTCCTCGGCCAGCTCGGCCCGCGCGCGCATATGGTGGCGATCTGCCAGCCCTCGGTGTCGGCGCTGGCCGCTGCCGCGGTGATGTCCGAAGACAATCATCCGGCCCGGCCGGCATCGCTGACCCTGATGGCCGGACCGATCGACACAAGGATCCTGCCGACCAAGGTGAACGAATTCGCCAAGAGCAAGCCGATCAAATGGTTCGAGGACAATCTGATCAACTACGTGCCGATGCAGTGCAAGGGCGCGCTGCGTCAGGTCTATCCCGGCTTCGTGCAGCTCACGGCGTTCGTCTCGATGAATCTGGAGCGCCACATCAAGCAGCACATCGACCTCGCCGACCATCTCGCCAAGGGCGAGACCGCCAAGGCCGAGGTGATCAAGACCTTCTACGACGAGTATTTCGCCGTGATGGACCTGCCCGCGGAATTCTATATCGAGACCGTGCGCGACGTGTTTCAGGAGCATCTGTTGCCGCAGGGCATGCTGATGCATCGCGGCCGCCCGGTGAACCCGGCGGCGATCCGGCGCATGGGCCTGATGACGGTGGAAGGCGAGAAGGACGACATCTGCTCGATCGGCCAGACGCTCGCCGCCCAGGACCTCTGCACCGGCGTGCGCACCTACCGCAAGGTGCACCACATGCAGGCCGGCGTCGGCCATTACGGCGTGTTCTCCGGCAAGCGCTGGAACAACGAGATCTACCCGCTGCTGCGCGATTTCGTGCATGTGAATTCGTGACGGATTCCGCGTAGCCCGGATGAAGCGAAGCGCAATCCGGGGAAGTGTTTCCGCGGAGAGGCCGGTCCCGGATTACGCTGCGCTTCATCCGGGCTACGAAATCTCGCCTCCCGACACTGCTCCATCCGCATCATTGCGCTCCTCGCAATGACGGCGGCGCAACCCTAGCCACACCTCCCCTCGCACAGTAGTCTCCCCGCCACGACGACCCACGCGCCCCAAGAATCGTCCAGGGAGAAACTCCATGCGCGCCGCTTTCCGTGCCCTCACGCTCGCCGTCATCGGCGCCCTCGCCCTCACGTCAGCCGCATCCGCCGCCGAAGTCCATGTCATGATCTCCGGCGGGCTGACCGCGGCCTACAAGGCGCTGGTGCCGGAGTTCGAGCACAAGACCGGACACAAGGTGGTGACCGCCTTCGGACCGTCGATGGGCACCACGACCAACGCCATTCCGGTGCGGCTGGCGCGCGGCGAGCCGGCCGACGTGCTGATCATGGTCGGTTATGCGCTGGGTGACCTGATCAAGCAGGGCAAGGTGGCGGCCGACAGCCGCGTCGACCTCGTGAAGTCGCCGATCGGCATTGCGGTCAAATCAGGCGCGCCAAAGCCGGACATCAGCTCGGCCGACACCGTCAAGCAGGCGCTGCTTTCGGCGAAATCGGTCGCCTATTCCGACAGCGCCAGCGGCGTCTATGTCTCGACCGAGATGTTCGCAAAACTCGGCATCACCGACCAGATGAAGGACAAGGCGCGGATGATCCCGGCAACCCCGGTCGGCGAGATCGTCGCCAAGGGCGAGGCCGAGATCGGCCTGCAGCAGATCTCGGAGCTGAAGCCGGTTGCCGGCATCGACATCATAGGTCCGTTGCCGGAGCCGTTGCAGAAGATCACGGTGTTCTCCGCCGGCATCGCGATCGCCTCGAAGGAGCCCGAGGCCGGCAAGGCGCTGATCAGCTTCCTCGCCTCGCCGGATGCGCGCGACGCGCTGGTCAAGAGCGGGCTGGATCCGATCGCCGCCGGCGCGACGCATTAGCTGCGTCCACGTCTCTCTCCTCAAGTCGTCCCGGCGAAGGCCGGGACCCATAACCACCGATGGCGATTACTGCGCGCCGATGGAACGACGAGTTCTGCCCACAACATCCGCCGCGGCGTATGGGTCCCGGCCTTCGCCGGGACGACAGTGGAGCACGTGGCGCCGCTCACACCTCCAGCGACAAAGGCGAAGCCTTTACGCGGGGTGACAGGGATAGGTTGGCGAAATTTGGGCCGCTACCGCAAATGATGCGCGCCGTAGGCGAGCAGCACCACCACGACGAGCGCCAGCACCAGCGTCGTAGACTTCCAGAACAGCACCGGGTTGCGCTCGATCAGCGGCGTCGATGACGTCGTCAGATATCTTGCGTTGGGATTGCGCAAGTCGAACAAGAACTCCGAGAAGGTGTCGTAGCGCTTGAGCGGATTGGTGTGCACCGCGCGCTCCAGCGTGCCGTCGACCCAGGCCGGAATCTCGCGGCCGCGATGCGCGGCCGGACGATAGACCAGCCGGTTGAAGTCGGACCGGGTGCGGGCGCGCGCGATCTGCGCGCCGTAGGGCAAGCGGCCGGTCAGCATCTGATAGGTCACGACGCCGAGCGAGAACAGGTCGGAACGCGCGGTGCCGCCCTCGCCGAGGAAATATTCCGGCGCGGTGTATTGCTGGGTGCCCAGAATGTCCTCAACATCAGCCGGCGCCGCATCGGCAACGCCCGAGATCCGCGTCGAACCGAAATCGATGATCTTCACCGTACCGGTCCCGTCGATCATGATGTTGTCGGGCCTGACGTCCTGGTGCAGCATCTCCTTGCGGTGAAAGGCGCGCAGCCCTTTTGCAATTTGCTCGGTGATGTCGCGCACTGTCTCCAGCGCCGGTGCGGGATTATCGATCATCCACTGCGTCAGGGTCTGGCCGTCGATATACTCCATCGCGACATAGAGGAAGTTGCGCTTGCGCTGCGGCAGAAACGGCTTCAGCACATGCGGGCTGTCGATCCGCCGGGCGACCCATTCCTCCAGCATGAAGCGCTTCAGATAGGCGCCATCGTCACGCAGGTCGATCGAGGGGATCTTGATCGTGACCGTGGTGCCGCTCTCCTCGTCGACCGCGAGATAGATGTGGCTGCGGTGCGATGCATGCAGCTCGCGGACGATGCGGTAGCCGTCGAACAGCATCCTTGCATCGAGCAGCGGCGGCAGCGGCAGCTCGGTGGGCTGGCCGAACACCTCGCTGGCGTCGCCGTCGGGCAATTCGTCGATCCGGATGATCTGCGCGGTGAGATTGTCCGGGCTGCCGTTCTGATAGGCCTGCTCGACGATCGACTTCGCGGCGGCATCGAGATCGGCCGCGCCATCCCTGATCGTCTTCGCGAGCTGCCGCGCGGGGACGTGCTCGTAGATGCCGTCGGTCACCAGCAGGAAGGTGTCGCCGCGCTCCAGCGCGAGATTCTGGTAGTCGATCTCGAGCTGCGGATTCACGCCGAGCGCGCGGCCGAGATAGCTCTGCTGCGAGGAGATCACGACGCGGTGGTCGTTGGTCAGTTGCTCGAGGCTGTTGCCCGCGACGCGGTAGATCCTCGAGTCGCCGACATGGAACAGATGCGCCGTGGTCGAGCGGATGACCAGCGCGCTCAGCGTGCAGACGTAACCCTTGTCCTTGTCGTAGGGGTTCTGGCTGCGCCTGGTCTGCGCGTGGAGCCAGGAATTGGTGGCCTCCAGCACCCGCTGCGCCGAGGTCTTCACCGACCAGGATTCCGAGGTGCAGTAGTAATCGGTCAGGAAGCTCTTGACCGCGGACTCGGCGGCGATGCGGCTGACGCTGCTCGAGGAGATGCCATCGGCAAGCACCACGGCGATGCCCTTCAAGCCGAGCAGCGGCTCGTCGGGGATCAAGACGCCGTGGAAATCCTGATTGGTGTCCTTGCGGCCCTGATCAGAGAATTGCCCGACCGATATTGTCAGCGCGCGCGGCATCGCCCGTCCCAATGCGAATGGGGCCCTCCGTGACAGGAGAGCCCCATAAGCCGGCCAGGATCAAGCCGCGAGGCGCTGGCGCTTCGGCGCCGTCTTCACATGCGTCGTGTAGAGCGTGAGCCCGGTGAAGGCGAGGCCGCCGGCGAGGTTGCCGAGCACGGTCGGGATTTCGTTCCAGATCAGGTAGTCCATGATCGAGAACTTGGCATGGAGCATCAGTCCCGACGGGAACAGGAACATGTTCACCACCGAATGCTCGAACACCATGTAGAAGAACACCAGGATCGGCATCCACATCGCGATGACCTTGCCGGGCACCGTCGTCGAGATCATGGCGCCGACGACGCCGGTGGAAACCATCCAGTTGCAGAGCATGCCGCGCATGAACAGGGTAGCCATGCCCGCCGCGCCATGCGCCGCGTAGCCCAGCGTTCGCGCTTCGCCGACGTTTCCGATGGTCATGCCGACCTTGTCGGGCTCCTGCGTGAAGCCGAACGTGGTCACGAACGCCATCATGAACGCCACCGTGAGCGCGCCGGCAAAGTTGCCGATGAAGACGAGGCCCCAGTTGCGCAGCACGCCGCCGAGCGTGACGCCGGGGCGCTTGTCGAGCAGCGCGAGCGGCGAGAGAACGAACACGCCCGTCAGCAGGTCGAAGCCCAGCAGATAGAGCATCACGAAGCCGACCGGAAACAGCAATGCGCCGACGAGCGGCTGGCCCGTGTTGACGTTGATCGTCACGGCAAACCAGGCCGCCAGCGCGAGGATCGCACCGGCCATGTAGGCGCGGATCACGGTGTCGCGCGTCGACATGAAGATCTTGGATTCGCCGGCGTCCACCATCTTGGTGACGAATTCGGACGGTGCGAGATAGGCCATTCGTAAAATTCCCCTTGCGCAATTCGGCCGCGCCGGTTGCTTGCCGGAAGCGACGCGGGTTGGTTGAATTGCTCGTCCGTCCGGGGAGTGAGTTAGGGGGGTGCAACGATTGCTCGCGGCGCCCGGGCGGGGCGCCTTGATCCCCTCACCTCGGCCTGCATTGGCTTCGGCAATCCGGAGGACGGCAGTCGTCATTGACTGGTGCAATTAAAGCAATGCACATGCCAACTGGGGGCGCTGGCGGACGGCTTTAAATCCCTGTTAATCCAATGAGTTAGATAGGTGGCGCAGGAACCGCCCCGCGCGATGGCGCGGAATTATGCAGCATGCCCAGATGTCACCCAGTGCGCGCCTTTCCATCACCGTCATCCTGAGGAGCGCGCTCTTGCGCGCGTCTCGAAGGATGCACGGCCCGGCTGGTGGCCGTCGACCCTTCGAGACGCGCTACGCGCTCCTCAGGGTGACGGGACAGGAATGTGCGCGACTTCACTTCGCCTCGGTGCGCACCGGCGAGCCCTTCAGCCCGTTATTGTCATAGGCCTTGCGCAGCGTGCCGTTGGCGATCGCGTCGGTCATGAATTTGGTGGCGAACGCGGCGGCCAGCGGATGGTCGAGCGGCACCGCAACCGCAGTGACGGTCTGCTTGAAGGTCTCGTCCAGCACGCGGGTGCCCGGAATCTTCTTGGCCATCGCATTGAGCTGATCGCGCGACAACGCGAAGGCGTCGATTTCGCCGCTCTTCAGGAGATTGAAGATCTCGTCATAGGTCTGATAGCCCATGACCTTGGCGTGCTTGAGATGCGCGATCGCCCCGCGCATCGTGGTGGTGGCGTTGACGGCCGCGACCTTGACGCCGTCCTGGTCCAGCAACGCGAAATTCGTGATCGTTGAGCCCGACTTGACGATATAGGTGGCGTCGGCGACCTCGTAGATCGGCCCGAACGTCATCCTGGTCTCGCGCTCGGGATCCTTGGGCAGGAAGGTGATGTCCCAGCTGTTGCTCGACGCCGCATCGGTGATCTGGCCGGAATTCTGGTGCACGACATAGTCGACGGGAATGCCGAGCTGCGCCGCCATCTCCCTGCCGAGATCGACGGGAACGCCGGCATAGCCGTTCTCGGTCCGGGTCGACCAGAACGCGCCGCCCGCCGGGCTGATCGCGATCGCGACCCGGAGCTTTCCGGTTGGCGCGATCTGATCCTTCAAGGCGTCGGCATTGGTGGATGTTGCCATCGTCATCACTCCCAGAACGAGGCCAGCCAGACGCAGCAGTCGCGACAACATCGGATGCCCTCCACGCCGGGTCTTGCGCCCAGCGGCGCGCAACAAACCGCACGAGGCCGCTTTGCGCAAGCGGCGGTTCGCGCAAGGGAGCTATCCGCATCGGCCTATTTGACCCGGATGGTGATTTTTTCGGAGACGACCGGCGGGTTGAATGGATAGTGCTTGGCGTCGCCGAGCACCAGCTGCAAGGTGTGCTTGCCGGGCGCCAGATCGAGCTGCGTCTCGGTCTGGCCCGCACCGAAGTGCTGGTGAGACTTGTCCGACGGGATCGGCTCATTCGGATTGAGCGGCTCATCCACATCGATCAGAAGATGGTGATGGCCACTGTTCGGAAATTCGTCGCCGGCATGGGTGACGCCCATGTTGCGCAGCCCAAAGCGGCACGCGAACGGGCTTTTGACCTTAGCTCCGTCGCGCGGCCAGATGAAATACAGCTTGGTGTCTTTCCCCGCCGGCTTGTTCTGCGCGGTGGCCGGACCAGCGAGCAATGTCAGTGCCGCAGCGAGCATGATCAGGCCTGCACTTTTCATAACCCCTCCAAACCTGGCGCTTGCAGACGATCTCTCAGGGAGACAGCGCGACCCGGAAACCGTGGGTCGGATAGCGAACATTGGTGTCGTAATTGTCGCGATTGGCCGGACGGACGTAGCGCGCGTCATTCTTCCAGGAGCCGGAACGAATGACATGGGAGCCGCAGTCGCCGCCGGACCACACCGCGCCGTCGGCCGGGGCGCCCTGGTAGTTCCTGTGCCAGCAATCCTCGACCCACTGATCGACGCTGCCGCCCATGTCGTAAAGACCGAACGGATTCGGCTTGAGGCTGCCGACCTTGACCGGCTGCTCGGCGGCACCGGCGCCACCGCAATCCTTGCAACTGGCATTGCCCGATTGCATCTGATCGCCCCACCAGTATCTCGATTGCGTTCCGCCACGCGCCGCATATTCCCATTCGGCTTCGCTCGGAAGCCGGTAAGCCTTCTTCGTCCCCTCGGCGAGCCAGGCCACATACTGTTTCGCATCGCTCCAGCTGACATTGGTGACGGGAACGTCGTCTTTGCCACTGGCTGTGAAGCCGCACGCCTTGGCCGCCGCGCAGGCATTCCATTCCCGCACGGTGACTGGATATTTGCCCATGGCGAACGGCTTGACCGTCACCTTGCGGATCGGCCGTTCCGAGGGATCGTCATTGCTCCCCATCGAGAAGCTGCCGCCCTGGAGCGAGACCATTTCAGGCTCCGGCACCGACGCGGCGGGAGTTGCAGGGGGCGCGGCTTGAGGCGAGGCTTGCTGCGTCGGTGCGGCACCTGGGACCGGACTTGCAGCTTGGCCAGGAGCCGGGCTCGGTGCCGGCTGCTGAACGGCCGGCGATGCGGCCGGTGACGGAGGCACCTGCGCCACGTCGATCAGCTTGCTGCGCGGTTGCGCCAGCATGTACCAAAGCACGCCGCCAGCGATGACTGCGACCGCCAGTCCGAGCAGCGTAAGCAGGATGGACTCACGGCGCCGGCGCGTCCTCTGGTACGCGGCAGCGTCCGGCAACACGCGATAGACCCGGACCGGATCGGTGATGTTCTTGACCTTCTTGTCGCCGAGCGATTCATACCCGCAGACCATCTTGTGCTTGATCTGCTCGTAGATGCCGCCGGAGATGAAGACTTCGCCGGGCGCTGCAATCCCTTCCAGACGCGAGGCCACATTGACGCCGTCGCCAAAGATATCGTCGGCCTCGATGATGACGTCGCCGAGATTGACGCCGATCCGGTACTCGATCCAGTGATCTCTCGCGATCGCCGCGTTGCGGCCGATCATGTTCTGCTGAATCACGATGCTGCAACGGACGGCCTCGACCGGGCTGTCGAACATCGCGATGAACCCGTCGCCGGTTGTCTTGACCAGCTTGCCGTGGTGCTCGGAAATGGTGGGCTCGATCAGATCGCGCTCGATCCGCTTGACGCGGTTGTGGGTGCCCTCTTCGTCGAGCTCCATCAGGCGGCTGTAGCCGGCGATGTCGCCGGCAACGATCGCGGCGAGGCGGCGCGGCATCGATTCGCCGGGCGGTGGCTTGCCCGGCTTGCCGGATCTGAAGTCGCGAATTTCGCCCATGGCTTCGGCTGCTCCACAAACCACAAAATGGCAGTGATCGGCGCAACCGGCGCCTTCGGCCCGAAGGCCCATGTGGAGCGTATCACACCGCCGGGACCGGACAAGTTTGCGGACGGAATGGTGCGGTGCGCGGAAAAGCGCCATCCGCTGCTGGCGGATGGGCGCTTGGGGCTTGTTTCAGCTTGAAATGGTGCGGCAAACCGCCAGCACGTCAGTTCACCTGGGTGGCGGGCGTCCGGATCTCGCGCGGCAGGATGATCGCGGCCGCAATCGCCAAGAGGCACAGCGCCGCGAACGCGCGCAGCATCATGGAGAAGCCGCCCTGGTCGTACAGCCAGGCCACCAGGCCGACGGAGGCGCCCGCCGCGGTGAAGCCGACGAAATAGCGCACCGCGTAGGCGCGCGAGCGCCATTCCTCTGTGGTGTACTTGCCGACCATGGCATCGTTCACCGTGACCTGGCCGAACGCGCCCATCACGATGCCGATCGAGACCACGATCAGCGGCAGGTTGGACAGGCTCGCCGCCAGATATAGAAACGGCGCCAGCATGAACGACAGCGGCAGCGCCACCGTCTTCAGCGAATGCCTGTCGAGCAGCTTGCCGATCGTGTACTGCGTCATCGCGCCGAACACATAGACCCCAGCCGCGATCACGCCGAGCAGGGCCGGGCTCCTGGTCAGATCGGCGAGCCGTTCGGCGAACAGTTTCGGCAGCGCCACCGTCACCGCGTTGAACGTGGTCGAGATCGCGATCACCACGATCAGCAGCGACAGCACCACCCGCCACATGTCTTCCTTGGCGACGCGCACCTGGGCTGCGGCCTGCCTGGAGCCCTTGCGGTCCTCATGCACCACCGTCATCGCAAAGGCGATGCCGACCAGTACGGTGACCGTGCCGGGCACGATGAAGGCCCAGCGCCAGCCGAGATACTGGCCGATCACGCCGGTGACCAGCGCCGAGGAGGCGACGCCGAGATTGCCCCAGACGCCGTTGATCCCCATCTGGGCGCCGAGCTTCTCGGCATAGGATACGATCATCGCGGTGCCGACCGGATGGTAGATCGAGGCAAAGATGCCGATCGCCAGCAGTGCTGCGCCGAGTTGCAGCGGTGTCTGCACGAAGCCGACCGAGATCATCGACAGGCCGATGCCGACGAAGAAGATCACCATCATGTGGCGGCGGCTCCAGCGATCGCCGAGCCAGCCCGTGATCAGCGAGCCGGCGCCGAAGGCGATGAAGCCCGGCGTCGCATAGGGCAGCAGTTCCGAATAGGCCATGCCGAGCGCCGGGCCCATGATGATGACGGCGGCCGCGAAAATCAGCATCGCGTAGTGATCGATGAAATGGCCGGCGTTGACGAAACTGATCACCCGGCTTGGACTATTGGTGGGGCTGCTCATGAGGCACGTCTCTCACGCGATTCTTCAATTGCTCGAAAATAGGTTATAGGTCCTTGTCCTGACGGGATGTCGCCAATGACTATCGCTGAGCCGCCAATAAGAGCCCTCCACAAGGACCGGCGCGTCACCGGTGACGGGGTGCACATGGTCGCGCGCAGCTACCAAAAGGGCGTCCGCCTCGACCCGCACATGCACCGCGAAGCGCAACTGGTCTATGCCGCGAGCGGCACCATGCAGGTGACGACGCCGAAGGGCCGCTGGCTGGTGCCGCCGGACCGTGCGGTGTGGGTCCCGGCCCTGCTCCCCCACGCGATCGACGTGCTCGCCGATATCGAGATGCGCACGCTGTATTTCGACCGGGCCTGGCTCGCGCGCGAGAAGCGCAGCGACAGCCTCGGCCATGAATTCGTGGTGCGGGTGTCGCCGCTGGTGCACCAGGCGATCCTTGCGCTGTTCGACGCGGCATGCGGACGCGAGCGCACCGATCTCCTGATCAGGCTCGTGATGCTGGAACTGCACCAGGCCGAGGATTCCGCGACCTTCATCCCGCTGCCGCAGGAGCCGCGCTGCCGCCGCGCCGCCGACATCGTGCTGGCCGATCCGACGAGGGACCATGAGATCGATGCGCTGGCGCGCACGGTCGGCACCTCGGCGCGGACGCTGTCGCGCCTGTTCTCGGCGGAGACGCAACTGTCCTTCAAGAGCTGGTGCCAGCGCGCCCGCATCGCGGCCGCGATCGAACGCCTGTCGACCAACGCGAATATTTCGGTCAAGCAGGTCGCCTCCGACCTCGGTTATTCCAGCGTGCCGGCATTTTCCCATGCGTTCCGCCAGGTTACCGGCAAGACACCGACCGCGTTCGCGGAGAAAACGTGAACGGGGTTTGTCACCGCCTGCAGCTCTGACGAATTGTACCGTTGTCGCCCTGCGACATATTTCCGTACGATCCATGCGCTTGATTGCAGTCCTCCCGACCTTAAATCCCGTGTAAGGTCCGGCTTCACTGAATACGACCCGCTGGATACGAACTGCCCATGGCCAACGCCTTCTTCTCCGATCTGCTCTCGACGATTTCCGAACGCGGCCGCGTCCTGCTCGGCCGCGCCAGCCCGGCCGACGACAAGCAGGATGCGTCCGAACTTCTGGAATTGTGCGAGGCGCTGCTGTCCGGCCGCGGCGAGGCCTCCGGCACCGCGATGGCGCGCGAGGTGCTCGACCGCTACCACCATCTCGATGCCGCCGGCCGCCTGTCGTTCTTCCAGACGCTGGCCCGCGATTTCGGCCCCGATCACGCCAGACTGGCGCAGGCGATCGAGAGCTGGCGCGCCAAGGCGGATGACAAGGCCAATGGCGGCGACGCCAGCGACCTGCATTTCGCCTCCGAGCCGCGCCGTCAGGAATTGATTCGCCGGCTCAATCGCGCGCCGGGCGGTACCGGCGAGCTGGTGTCGATCCGATCGGATCTGCTTTCATTGATGAAGGGCAACAAGGACCTCGCCGCGCTCGACCGCGACGTGGTGCATCTGCTCTCGTCGTGGTTCAACAGGGGATTTCTCGTGCTGCGCAGGATAGACTGGTCGTCGCCGGCCAATATTCTGGAGAAGATCATCCGCTATGAGGCCGTGCACGAGATCCGCGACTGGGACGATCTGCGCCGCCGCATCGATCCGGTGGATCGCCGCTGCTACGCGTTCTTCCACCCGGCGCTGGCCGACGAGCCGCTGATCTTCGTCGAGGTCGCGCTGACCGAAGCCATCCCGGGCGCGATCGCGCCGCTGCTTGCCGAAGAGCGCGAGCCGGTGCCGGTCGAGCGCGCCCGCACCGCGGTGTTCTATTCGATCTCGAACACCCAGCGCGGCCTTGGCGGCATCTCGTTCGGCAGCTTCCTGATCAAGCAGGTGGTCGAGGAACTGCGCCGCGAATTGCCGAAGCTCGACAATTTCGTGACGCTGTCGCCGGTGCCGGGCTTCATGCAATGGGTGAAGCAGGCCGATGACGTGCCGCTTACCGATGAGGACCGCCAGCTCCTGGAAAGCCTCGGCAAGCCCGACTGGTTCGAGAACGCCGAGCTCGCCACGCAGCTGCGCGCCGTGCTGGAGCCGCTCGCCGCCTATTACTTCCTGAAGGCGCGCACGCCGAAGGGACGGCAGATCGATTCGGTCGCGCGCTTCCATCTCGGCAACGGCGCCCGGCTGGAGCGGATCAACTGGCTCGGCGACCTCTCGCCCAAGGGCCTGCGCGAATCCGCCGGCGTCATGGTCAACTACCTGTACCGCCTCGACGACATCGAGAAGAACCACGAGGCCTATGCCAACAATGGCGAGGTGATCGCCTCGAGCGCGGTGAAGAAGCTGTTGAAGGGCGAAGGCCGGCGGCTGCTGGACATGCGGCTGTCGTAGGCGACAGCCACTCTCCGTCCGCTATCGCGAGAGCACGATCACAGCCGTCATGAGGCCCGGGCTTGTCGCGAGCCTCACGCCGTTGCAGATCGCGGTCGCAGCCCCGCCGGTAGATGCGCCTCGAGCCAGGCGGCGATCGCACGCTCGTTGCGATGGTAGAGCAGGCCTGCGGCGATCACGGCAATTCCGATCAGCGACAGCGAGAACGGAAACCACAGCGAGTCCTTGAAGACGACGTCGGCGAGATGTCCGAGATAGATGCAGATGCCGAACGCGCCGAACACCGCATAGGCGCGCCGCATCAGGATCACCGCGACCGCGACGAGACCGATATTGAGCAGGCAATAGACCGCCTTCGAGAGTTCGGTTGACCCTTCGGACGCGGTAATGCCGCCCCAGAACGCCATCAGGCCGAACAGATGCAGCCAGAACGCAAAGTCACCATTGCGGCTGCGATAGTCGACGATCCAGGCCACCGCGAGCACGGCCAATCCGAACCACACCGACACCCGGCGCCGCGTCTCGAAGTCGGCATAATTCGTTCCGCTGAACCATGGCGCCAGATCCATCGACATGAACCACAGCGCGAACGCGATGATCGCGACGATGAAGGCGAAGCGGAAGTAGCGCAGCGCGACGATGCCGGCGGCAACGGTCGCGATCTCCATGAAGATCCAGCTGCCCTTCACCCAGATGTAGAAATCCTGCACGGTTCCGGGCTTGCCGAACTTGCCCCACCAGCCGAGCTCGTCCTGGATGCCATAGACCGCAAGCGGCGCCATCGAGACCGCGATCGCGATCAGCAAGCCGCCGGGAACCCGCAGATCCCGGCCGTACCAGAGATGGTGGCCGGCCACGGCGAATGCGGTGGCGTAGGCGATCGCGCAGGCCGTCAGCGCCCGGCCGCCCATCTGGGTGAAGGCCAGGGTCGAGAACAGGCCCATGGCGCCGATCACGATCAGCGCGCCGGCGTACCAGAGCACATGGGCGGCATCGAACCTGGCCGCAGGGCTTGCATCGCCCGCCGCGCCCTGCCCGTCATGGCTCGCCAGGAAGGCAAGCAACCGGTCCAGATCAGCGGCGCTGATCACCCCGGCATCGGCGGCGTCCCGGAGATTCTTCGCTGAATATGGCATGCGGTGATCCTCATGGCCGGTTCCGCGCCTCCCCCAATGACCCGGATAGAGGCGCCTCTCCTGCATGAGTATACCGGAACGTGAGCAACGTTCAATATTTTATTGAGCAGCGCTCAAAATAGTTTCACAGGCGGACGCGAGCCTGCCGGGCCGGCCGGATGGGCCGCGCCTACTCCGCCAACGCCTTCATCTCCTTGTAGAGGTCCGACTTGCCCTCGAAGCCGATGCCGGGAAGGTCGGGCATGACGATGTGGCCACCCTCGACGCGCACGCCGTCCGGGAACCCGCCATAGGGCTGGAACAGGTCGGGATAGCTTTCATTGCCGCCGAGGCCGAGGCCGGCCGCGATGTTGAGCGACATCTGGTGGCCGCCATGCGGGATGCAGCGGCTCGGCGACCAGCCGTGGTTCTTCAGCACCGCGAGCGTGCGCTGATATTCGCAGAGCCCGTAGGACAGCGCGCAGTCGAATTGCAGCCAATCACGATCCGTCCGCATGCCGCCGTAGCGGATCAGGTTGCGTGCGTCCTGGTGGCTGAACAGGTTCTCGCCGGTCGCCATCGGGCCGGGATAGAACTCGGCCAAGGCGGCCTGCAGCGCGTAGTCGAGCGGATCGCCGGCCTCCTCGTACCAGAACAGCGGATACTCCCGCAGCATCTTGGCGTAGGCGATCGCGGTCTCCAGATCGAAGCGGCCGTTGGCGTCGACCGCGAGCTGCGCCTCACTGCCGATCTCCTTCAGCACCGCCTCGATGCGCTCGCGATCCTCGGCGAGCGACGCGCCGCCGATCTTCATCTTCACGACGTTGTAGCCGCGGTCGAGATAGCCGCGCATCTCCTTACGCAGCGCGCCGAGATCCTTGCCCGGATAGTAGTAGCCGCCGGCGGCGTAGACGAACACCCGCGGATTGGCGGTCAGACCGTGACGCTCGGCGAGCAGCCGGAACAGCGGCTTGCCCGCGATCTTCGCCACTGCGTCCCACACCGCCATGTCGATGGTGCCGACCGCGACCGAACGCTCGCCATGGCCGCCCGGCTTCTCGTTCGACATCAGCGTCGACCAGACCTTGTCCGGATCGAGGTTGGTGCCGGAGGCATCGAGCAGCGATTTCGGATCGGCCTCGAGCAGCCGCGGCGCAAAGCGCTCGCGGATCAGACCGCCCTGCCCGTAGCGGCCGTTGGAATTGAAGCCGTAGCCGACCACCCGCCTGCCGTCGCGCACCACATCGGTGACCACCGCAACCAGGCTCGTGGTCATCTTGGTGAAGTCGATATAGGCGTTGCGGATCGGCGAGGAGATCGGCTTTGTCACCTCGCGGACGTCGACGATGCGGACGGACATGGGAGTTGCCTTCTGTGTTGGGGCCCCGCTTCTCTCCTCCGTCATTGCGAGGAGCGAAGCGACGACGCAATCCATGTCTCAACAAGCGGAGGAATGGATTGCTTCGCGGAGCCTGTCATCCGGCGGCGCTTCGCGCCGACCGGGTGGCTCGCAATGACGATTGACTGCAGCGTCAGGACTTCGCCTTATCCCGGAAATACGGCTCGACCGGCCCGTGCACCTTGATGGTCAGCGGATTGCCGTAGCGGTCCTTGGCGTTGCCCGCGGTGACCCGCACCCAGCCTTCGCTGATGCAGTACTCCTCGACATTGGTCTTCTCGGCACCCTTGAAGCGGATGCCGACATCACGCGAAAGAATCTCCGCATTGTAGTATGGGCTGTTCGGATCGACCGAGAGGCGGTCGGGAAACTGGTCATTGGTGTCGTTGTCGTCGCTCATAGCAGCGCCTCGATTTCCTTCTTCAATCCTTCGGGCCGGGCGGTCGGCGCATGCCGCGCCACGACCTTGCCGGAACGATCGACCAGGAACTTGGTGAAATTCCATTTGATCGCCGGCCCGAGCAGGCCCGACTTCTCACGTTTCAGGTGCTCGTACAATGGATGCGCGGCTGAGCCGTTGACGTCGATCTTGGCGAACATCGGAAACGTCACGGCGTAGTTGGTCTCGCAGAACGCGGCGATCTGCTTCGCATCGCCCGGCTCCTGCGCGCCGAACTGGTTGCAGGGAAAGCCCAGCACGGCAAAGCCGCGCGCCGACAGGCCAGCGTGCAGCTCCTGCAGGCCCTTGTACTGCGGCGTGAACCCGCAGGCGCTCGCCGTGTTGACGATCAGCAGCACCTGCCCCTCGAACCGCTGCAGCGGCACCTCGTCGCCGGTGAGCGACTTGGCGGTGAAATCGTAGACGGTTGCCATAGTTCTCCTCACTTGCGCATGATCTCCGCGCAAACGCGTTCCGCGTTTGTCGCGAGGGAAAACCGGTACCCACTTTTCCGGATCATGCGCTAGATCACCGGATCGATCGGCGACGACGGCGTGCCGCCGGCTTCCACCGCTTCGCCCGCGGCAAGACAGAGATCCTCGCGGTAGCGGCCGGCGACCAGCTGCACGCCGACCGGAATCCGCCCAACGAGTCCGGTGGAGACGACCAGCCCGGGAAGACCCATGAACGGGATCGCGATCTGCGGCAGCTGCGCGTGCCAGACCCGCGCGAACGACGCCTCGTCCTTGCGGTCGAGATGATCGGGGAACGGCAGCTCGCCGGAGACCGGCATCAGCAGCACCGGATATTTGTCGAGGAAGGCGAACCATTCGCGGGTCAGGGTCGCGCGGCGGGTCAGCGCCTGCGACAGGTCGAACGGATGCACTTTTGAGCGGACGCCGCGCAGGCAGGCCAGCGCGCCGGGATCGCCCTCGCGTTCCGCGAACGCGAGTTGGGCCTCGTAGCCGTCACCGAGCCAGAGCCGGGTC
This sequence comes from Bradyrhizobium sp. B120, assembly GCF_049075665.1. NCBI lineage: Bacteria > Pseudomonadati > Pseudomonadota > Alphaproteobacteria > Hyphomicrobiales > Nitrobacteraceae > Bradyrhizobium > Bradyrhizobium sp. B120. Next base: position 6,697,300 of record NZ_CP185242.1, read on the forward strand.
TGGATCTCGGCCGCCTCACGCAGAGACGGCGTATCGGCGATCTCCTCGACGATCCAGCCGGCGTCTCGCAAGCGCTTGCCGGCATCGGCCACCGCGGCGACAACTTCCGGCACCGGGTTGAGGCCATCAGGGTTGAGGCACATCGCAACGCGCTTCTCGCGCGGCGGTCCCTCGAGCGGCACCGGCGCGTACCAGGGATCGCGATAGTCGGGCGCCGACATCGCCGCGAGCGAGATGCGCAAATCGTTGACGGTGCGCGCCAGCGGGCCCGACACCGCGCTGATCTGCGGGCCGATCGGACGCTCCGGCAATGCCGAATTGAAGGCAGGGATGCGGCCCATGCTCGGCCGCAGGCCGTGCACGCCGCAGGCATAGGCCGGATAGCGGACCGAGCCCGCGATATCGGTGCCATGCGCAATGTGGCCGATGCCGGCGGCAACCGCGGAGCCGGCGCCGCCGGATGAGCCGCCCGGCGTGATGCCGGGATTGCGCGGGTTCTTGGTGTCGCCGTGAATGAGGTTGGTGGTGAACCAGCGATAGGAGACCGCCGGACAATTGGTGCGGCCGAGCAGCACCGCGCCGGCCTTGCGCAGATTGGCGACCACCGGATTGTCGGCCTTGGCGATGAGGTCGCGCTGCGCCTTCAGCCCGTTGGTGGTGGCGTAGCCCTCCTGATCGACATTGACCTTGATGGTAACGGGCACGCCGGCCAGTGGCCCGACTGCCTCACCACGCGCAATTGCCGCATCGATCGAGGCTGCCTGTGCCAGCACGTCGTCCGGCCGGTGATCGACCACCGCGTTGATCTTCGGGTTGACCGCGTCGAGCCGGGCGAGCCCGGCCTCGGCCGCTTCCTTCGCCGATACCTTCTTGGATTTGATGAGGGAGGCGAGTTCAGCCGCCGACAGACGCCAAAGATCCTGCATAAGAACACTCCGTGTGACGGACGCGTTTTAGCGCCGCACGAAGGCCAAGACCAGACGCCCGCCGCCTGATGTTTCAGCGGACATGCGCGATGTAATAGGCAAGGTCGCCGATCTGCTCCTTGGTGACCGTCTGCATCACGTCCGCCATGGTGGCGTCGTAGCCGTGGCGGCTGTTGTCCTTGTATTCGGCCAGCGTCTTGGCGAGGTAGTCCTCGCGCTGGTTGGCGATGCGGGGGACGTTGTCCTTGCCCGAAAAATCGGTATTGTGGCAGCTATTGCAGCGGTTCTGCTGCGCCAGCGCCTGGCCGCGCGCCATCCGCGCCGGGTCGCCGGCATCCGTAGGTGGCGTGGGCTTCGGCAAGGTGGCGATGAAATCCGAGAAGGTGCGCAAATCGTCGTCGGTCATCGGTTTCGCCATCTCGTTCATCGGGTCGAATACCCGCAGTTTCTCGCGAAACATGAACAGCTGGATCAGCGCATAGGGCGCCTGCTGGCCGCCGAGCGAGGGCGTATTCTCGGTTTCCGACGTGCCATGCTCGCCATGGCAGGCAAAGCACGCGACAGTGCGTTCCTGGATGGTCTCGGCATTTGCGGAGAAGCTGAGAGCGGCCAGCGCCGCGGCGAGTGCGAGCTTACGCATCGGTCCATCCTTGCGTGCAGTTCAAAAGAAAATCGGGGGCAGCGGACGCTGCCCCCGATCGCTGGTTTCAGCTTACTGATTGGCGACCTTCGGCTTGCCGTAGCTGACGCGATAGACCGCGCCGTTCCAGTCGTCGGAGACCAGCAGCGAGCCATCCTTCAGCAGCATCACGTCGACCGGGCGGCCGACATACTTGTTGTCCTCGAGGAAGCCGGTCATGAACGGCTCGACCGACTTCACGGTGCCGTCCTTGTTCAGCTTGACGACGACGACGTCACCGCCCTGCTTCTGCGACTTGTTCCAGGAGCCGTGACGCGCGACGAAGATCGCGTTCTTGTAGGCCTTCGGGAACTGGCTTCCGGTGTAGAAGCGCATGCCGAGCGAGGCGGTATGCGGACCCATCAGGCCGACCGGCGCGGTGTAGTCCTTGCAGTTCTTGCCCCAGCCGAGCTCCTGGTCGATGATGTTGCCCTGGTAGCAGTAAGGCGCGCCGAAATCCTCGCCCGCCTTGGTGACGCGGTTGAGCTCGTCTTCCGGCACCGTCTCCGACAGCCAGTCGCGGCCGTTGTCGGTGAAGTACATCTGCTTGGTCTCGGGATTCCAGTCGAAGCCGACCGAATTGCGCACGCCGAGCGCGTAGACCTCGGCGCCGGAGCCGTCGAGATTCATGCGGCGGATCTGACCGTGGTCGGCGTCGTGCAGCACGTTGTTGCCGGGCTGTCCGACCGGGACATAGAGCTTGTTGTCGGGGCCGATGGCGATGAACTTCCAGCCATGCGCCTCGTCCTTCGGCAGCTTGTCGTAGATGACGGTCGGCTTCGGCGGGTTGTCCAGATTGTCCTCGATCTTGTCGATCTTGGAGACCTTCGAGAGCTCGGCGATGTAGAGCGTGCCGTCCTTGAAGGCGACGCCGTTCGGACGGTAGAGGCCGGAGGCGATCACCTTGACCGAGCGTTTGCCGTCCTTGTTGACGATCGCATAGACCTTGTCGACGAGCCGGCTGCCGACGAACACGGTGCCCTTGTCGCCGAGCGCCAGTGAACGCGCATTGGCCATGCCCGCGGCATAGACCTCGACATTGAAGCCGGCCGGCACCTTGAGCTTGGCGAGCGGCAGCTTGTCCGGCGCGGACGGCAGCGGCGGCGGTGCCACCGGCGCGAGCTTGGCGGCGGCTTCATTGTCCGGACGCCCGATCATGGGCGAGCCCGGCGGCAGCGGCTGGGCGGCCGGTGCAGCACCAGCTGCCGGCGCGGCCGCCGGCTGTTGCGCCGCAGCGGAGAGCGTGAACGCTCCCAGCATGGCCCCCGCGAGCAGCAGGCCGCGCGGTGCGAATGAGTGTTTTTTCATGATGGTCTCCCCTGGGTGGAAGCCGTTGTTGATTGCGCCATTGACCTCGACCGGCGCCATTCGGCTGTCCGTTCATAGTCTTGCGAATTTGTCCGGACAATTGCAATCGGAAACATGCTGACGTCGGCCAACGCATGGTTGTGGCCACGCGACCTTGTCGGCGTGTCTCAGTGCCGGTCTCTCTCAGTGCCTCGTCATCGAATGATCCGGACGATCGAGAATCGCCTCGGTGAACGGAAACTCCAGCACGATCTCGCCCTCGTCGTCGGTCACCTCGATCACCGCGCTGAGCAGCGCGCCGTCGGCCCCCTCGGTCTTAAGCAGTTCGCGAATCATCGCCCGCGCCATCTCCCATGCGCGATCCGGATCGCGCAGGATTTCACCGTCAGGGTCGGAGATCAGCTCGTCGCCGATACGGGTGTTGAAGAAATAGCGTGGCATCGGCAGAACTCGGCTCGGTTAGTTGCTTCCCGTCACAGGGAAGCACAGAATCGTCATCAGGACCTTCGGAGGACCGCAAGGCTCCTGTCTCATAGTCCAAGATCACCATTCACCGTGTGGCGAACAACAGGAAAAAGGTCTGATCCCACCGGGTTTTGACGGGAAATGCGTGCACAAATTTGTGAGTGGATCGGATTTGCTTCCCGCAGTGCAGCATGCACCTCAGCAGGGCAGCTTGCCAAAAATTTAAGTGGCGAACTTTTCCAACCACAGTAGTTTAACTGTAGGGCGGAAAGTTCGTCCGGTTGCAACAAGGAGAGCCTAATGGCCTGGAAAGCACCGAAGATCGTCGAAGTGTCGGTCGGCATGGAAATCAACATGTATATGTGCGCCACCCGCAAGTAAGCGGCAGCGCCCTATACACGTTTAGCGTTTTAGCGCAGGTGGACATCCGGGCGTAACGCGCTCCCGAACATGGGGGTGTGTTCCAAAGCCGGGGTCCACCTCGTAACGTTTCTGGGTCCGGGTTATTTTCTGGGTCCGAGTCATTTGGGTCCGAGTTAAACGTCTCCAGGGGACGGATCATGCTTCGTGTCGTCGTCCTGGGTGCCGCGGCGGGTGGCGGCATTCCGCAGTGGAACTGCGGATGTGCGGTCTGCAGGACGGCACGAAGCGACCATCCCGAATTGCAGAGCACGCAAGCCTCGATCGCCGTCAGCGGCGATGGCACGCACTGGTTCCTGGTCAACGCTTCCCCGGATCTGCGTCAGCAGCTGATCGCGACGCCCCAGCTGCATCCGAAGCACGGCGCCTTGCGCCACAGCCCGATCGCCGGCGTCATCCTCACCAATGGCGAGATCGACGCCGTCACCGGGCTGTTGTCGATGCGCGAGGGCTCGCCGTTTGCGATCTACGCGCATGAGCGGGTGCTGGCGATCCTGCGTGCGAACAGCATCTTCAACGTGCTGAGCGAGAAGAACGTCGCCCGCCGGCCGATCGCCGTCGACCAGCCCTTCGAGCCGGCCCTGCCCGACGGGTCGCCGTCCGGGCTCGAGGTGCTGCCGTTCGAAGTTCCCGGCAAGGGCGCGTGGTATCTCGAGGGCAAGACGCACCCGGCGGGCGCCGACGGCGTCGGCGATACGCTTGGCCTGCGTATTGCGGATAAGCGCAGCGGCAAATACTTCTACTTCTTGGCTGCCTGCGCCCGGGTGACCGACGACCTGAAGTCACGGCTCAAGGGCGCGCCGCTGGTGTTCTTCGACGGCACGGTGTGGCGCGACGACGAGCTGATCGCGGCGGGCCTTGGCAACAAGACCGGCCAGGGCATGGGACATATCGCAATGTCGGGCGATCAGGGCGCGATCGCCAGCCTCGCCGGGCTCGACATCGGACGAAAAGTGTTTTTGCATATCAACAACTCCAACCCGGCGCTGCTTGGGACCTCGGCCGAACGCAAGGCGGCCGAACAGGCGGGCTGGCAGATTCCCTCCGACGGAACGGAGATCGTGCTGTGAATGTCGTGCTGACCTCAGGAATGACCGCGCTCTCGATCGGCAAGGGCATCACGCTCGACAGTGCCGAGGAGATGGAGGCAACGCTGCGCACGATCGGCGCGACGCGCTATCACAGCCTGCATCCGTTCCACCGCCTGCTGCATGGCGGCAAGCTCAACAAGGGCCAGGTCCAGGCCTGGGCGCTGAACCGCTACTACTACCAGAGCACGATCCCGCTGAAGGACGCGATGGTGATCTCGCGCTTCCGCGATCGCAACACACGGATCGAATGGCGCCATCGCATCGAGGATCATGACGGCGATCTCGGCAACGAGGGCGGTATCGAGCGCTGGCTGAAGCTGACCGAAGGCCTCGGCCTCGACACCGCCTATGTCGAGTCCACCGAAGGCATCCTGCCGGCGACGCGCTTTGCCGTGGAAGCCTATGTGCATTTCTGCCGCGACCGCACGCCGCTCGAAGCGATCGCCTCCTCGCTCACCGAATTGTTCGCGCCGAACCTGCACGAGGAGCGCATCTCGGGGATGCTGAAGCACTACGACTTCGTCAATCCCGACATCATGAGCTATTTCAGCCGCCGCCTCACCCAGGCGCCGCGCGACGCCGGCTTCGCGCTCGACTACGTCAAACAGCATGCGAGGACGCCAGCCGAGCGCGAGGCGGTCTGCAACGCGCTGATCTTCAAGACCAACGTGCTGTGGGTGCAGCTCGACGCGCTCTATCACGCCTATGTCGACGGCCAGATTCCGCCCGGCGCCTTCGTGCCGAAGACGAGCTAGAGCATGATCCGGAAAAGTGGGAACCGGTTTTCCGAAAGATCATGCTCAAATAAAGAGACGTAACATGGCCAGCCGCAACATCAGCGTCAGCGAGACCAGCCGGCCGAAACTGCCGCGCCATACCAAGCTGAAATTCGACGAGACGCGGCAGGTCTGGGTAATCCTGGCACCGGAGCGCGTGCTGGCGCCCGATGAAATCGCGGTCGAGGTGCTGCAGCTCTGCGACGGCGTGCGCAGCGTCGCAGAGATGGTGGACCAGCTCGCCGAAAAATACGCCGCCCCACGCGAGGCGATCGCGACCGACGTGATCGCGATGTTGCAGGATCTGGCCGACAAGGGCTTTCTCACCGAAGCGCGCGAGAGCACAGCATGACTGACACGCTCGCCGGCAACAAGACAACGACGGCAGGCTCGACCGACGGGCTCGCGGTGCTCGAGCAAACGCGCTCGGCGGCCGAGACTTACGGCATCCCGCTCGCGGTGCTGCTCGAGATCACCCACCGCTGCCCGCTGCAATGCCCGTATTGCTCGAACCCGGTCGAGCTCGACCGCGGCTCGACCGAGCTCACCACCGAGGAATGGAAGAAGGTGCTGAGCGAGCTTGCCGAGCTCGGCGTGCTGCAGATCCATTTCTCCGGCGGCGAGCCGACTGCGCGCAAGGACATCGTCGAGCTGGTGCGGCACGCGACCGATGTCGGGCTCTATTCCAACCTGATCACCTCGGCGGTGCTGCTGACCAGGGACAAGCTGTCGGCGCTGGCCGATGCCGGCCTCAGCCATGTGCAGATCAGCTTCCAGGGCAATGAACCCATGGTTGCCGATCGCGTTGCCGGCCTCAAGGACGCGCACCGCAAGAAGCTCGAAGTCGCGAAATGGACGCGCGAGCTTGACATGCCGCTCACGGTGAATGCCGTGATGCACCGGCAGAACCTGCATCAGCTCTCCGATATCATCCAGATGGCGGTCGACCTCGATGCTGATCGGCTCGAAGTCGCCAACGTGCAGTACTATGGCTGGGCGCTGAAGAACCGCGCCGCGCTGATGCCGACGATCGAACAGATCGAGGAGACCAGCCGCATCGTCGAGGAAGCGCAAGTGCGCCTGAAAGGCACGCTCGCGATCGACTATGTGGTGCCGGATTACTACGCGCTGCGGCCGAAGAAATGCATGGGCGGCTGGGGCCGCCAGTTCTTCAACATCTCGCCGGCCGGCAAGGTGCTGCCGTGCCACGCCGCCGAGAGCATCACGGGACTGGAATTCGAGTCGGTGCGCTCGAACCATTCGATCGCCTGGATCTGGCAGAACTCGGAGGCCTTCAACCGTTATCGCGGCACGGGCTGGATGCCGGAGCCGTGCAAGAGCTGCGAGTTCCGCGAGGTCGATTACGGCGGCTGCCGCTGCCAGGCGTTTGCGCTGACCGGCGATGCCGGCAACACCGACCCGGCCTGCGCGCTGTCGCCGCGGCATGAGGAGATCTTCAAGCAGGCCGAGCAGGAATCCGCCGGCGCGCAGAACCGCTTCCTCTACCGCAACTTCGCCGGCGGCACGCTGGAGACGGACGACGGCCGGGACCAATCCAATGGCGCCTGACGCCGATGCCGGCAAGGCCGCGAAGCGCGCCGACCCGTTTGCTCCGCTGACGTCGGAATGGCTCGATGTCGGCGACGGCCACGACCTGCACGTCGAGAGCGTCGGGCGCGAGGGCGGCATCCCCGCAGTCTATCTGCATGGCGGCCCCGGCAGCGGCTGTCAGCCCGATCATCGCCGCCTGTTCGATCCCGAGCGCTTTCACGCCGTGCTGTTCGACCAGCGCGGCTGCGGCCGCAGCCGGCCGAAGGGCAGCCGCGACAACAACACGACGCAGCATTTGATCGCCGACCTGGAAAAGATCCGCGAACGCTTCGGCTTTTCGCGCTGGATGGTGGTCGGCGGCTCCTGGGGCGCGACGCTGGCGCTGGCCTATGCGCAGGCGCATCCCGAGCGGGTCAGCGGGCTGGTGCTGCGCGCGACGTTTCTCGGCACAAGCGAAGAGCTGGAAGACGTGTTCCTGCGTGCCCTGCCGCGCTTCTATCCCGGCCTCTCCGAGGATTTTCTCAACTTCCTGCCCGAAGACGAGCACGCGGCGCCGCTTACGGCCTATTACCGCCGCATCCTCGATCCCGATATGGCCGTGCATGCACCGGCCGCACGCGCCTGGCACGACACCGAACGCACGTTGTCGGAGCACACGCCGAAGCAGACGCGGCTCGACCTGACGAAGACAGCAGGCGCCCTGCCCTCGACGCCGTTCATGGAAGCGCACTACTTTGCCAACAACTGCTTCATGCGGCCGAACCAGCTGATGGATGAGGCCGGCAAGCTCGCCGGCATTCCCGGCATCCTGGTGCAGGGCCGCTACGACCTGCTGTGCCCGCCCGCCACATCGCACGCGCTCGCCGCGCGCTGGCCGGGCAGCGAGGTCCGCATCATCGATGGCGCCGGCCACATCCTCTACGACCCCGGCATCCGCAACGCCGTGATGAAGGCGATCGCGGATTTGGCCGCGAAGGCAGAGTGAAGTCCGACAGCCGCAGCGACGGGACTGCGTCCCTTCGTCCCGCTCTTGCTGGCGCTGGCCTCAAACTGATGCCGGGACTAAGAGTACAGTTCGAACCCGGCTCGGCCAAAATCAGCAGACGTCCCCGTCTCGTCTAAGATTAGCCAGTCGACCGTCAAAGCGTACCTCAATGCGGCTTCGAACTGAGCTGGAGTACCGCCAGCTTGCCGGAACCGGTCCCGAAGCAATTCGATCGGGACCCATGGCTTCGCACCGGTCGAAATCGAATAAACCGTTCCAAGCAATATGCAGTCTGCGACGTAATCTGGATCGTCAAAATGTGCGGGATCTGGTTTGTTCACCTAGGCATTGCACCATTTCTGAATAATGGAAAAATACCCCTGAGTTGCCCGACGAGTCAAGTTGCCGGGTCGAACACCGGCAACCGGCTACTTTGCATGGGGTTGTTTTCGATATTTTGGCAGCGCCCCTTCAAACCAGGTTCAGGTCCTTCGGCTTGATGCCGGTGAAGATGCGTTCGAGGCTCGCCTGCTGCAGGCCGTAGACGTGCTGGATCAGGCCGGCGAAGAATGCCTTGTAGTCGGTCAGAACCGGAAAATCGCGGTTCTGGAACAGCGTCGCCTGTGCGACCTGGACCTGCTCGCCGGCCATGCGTCCGCCGTTGATGCCGCCGCCCATCACCCAATAGACGCTGCCATGGCCGTGATCGGTGCCGCGGTCACCATTCTCGCGGAAGGTGCGGCCGAATTCGGAGATCACGACCACGACCGTGTCGCGCCACATCGCCGGGCCGATCTCCTCGGAGAAGCCGGCGAGGCCCCTGCCGAGTTCGCCGAGACGGTCGGCGAGATAGCCGGTCGCCGCGCCCTGGTTGACGTGGGTGTCCCAGCCGCCGACGTCGACGAAGCCGAGGTTGAACTGCTCGCGCATCAGGCGGCCGATCCGCCGCGCCGACAGCTCGAAGCCACGCGGCGACACGGCGCCGCGGTTGGCCGCCATCATCTCCTCGGAGACCGATTTATAGACGTCGTCGCGGACCCGAAAGCCTTCCGACACCGAATTGGCGAGATCGCCCTTGGCATACATCTCCCGGATCAGCCGCGCCTGCCGGTCGTCGACACCCGGCTTGCTGACGCTGGCGATGCCGATGTTCGGGATCTGGTTCTGGCCACGGAAGATCAGCGGCAATTGATCAGTGAAGGAGATCGGCTTCACCCGCGTCAGCTCGGTCGCCAGCCGGCTCATGAAGCCGGAGCGGTAGTCGCGGCTGCCGCCGACCGCCTGGCCGAGCTCGATCGTGTCCTGGGTCTCGAAATGGCTGCGCGAGAGATCATCGCTGGTGCCGGCAAACGGGACGAATGCGATCTCGCGCTTCGCCCACAGCGGATAGATCGAATCGCGCAGTGCCGGATGCAGCCCCCATCCGGCGTCGAGCGCGAGCGCCGCATTCGGATTGCCGGCGTCGGGCCGCGCCACCGCAAGCGTCGGGCGCGAGGCGTAGTAGAACTCGCTGCCGACCGGCACCACCACATTGGCGGCGTCGTAGGCGCCGCGCAGGAACACCACGAGCAGGCGCGCGTCGGTCGCGGGCGCCGCCCAGACCCGGCCGGCAAGGGTGAGCGAAGCGGAAGCGGCGAAGGCCTTGATCAGTTCGCGGCGGTTCATTGGCGAACCTCCCTTTCAGTGCATGAACTCGGGTGACGACAGAAACAGCGTGTTCCAGTCCTGCGGCGAGACGGCCTGGTCGAGCGCGGCGAGCGTGGTCGGGCTCAGCGTCTGCTTGATGTTGCTGAAATAGAGCCCGTTCATCACGAGCGGAAACGCCGGCTGGTCGACGGCGTTGGGCTCGTTCGGCTTGAACAGCCCGGCCGATCCCGAGCCGATCGCGCGCGCGATCTCGAAACGCAGCATCATCTGCCCGGGACCGTTCCAGGCCGCCGACAGCATCGAATAGCCGTCGGGCGTCTCGTGATTGAACAGGCCCTCGGACAGCCGGTTGAGCCAGCCCTGGATCGGCAGCGTGTTGAGGACGACCTTGCTGTCGTAGGCGAGCCGCACCGACGACATCACGTAGAGCATCGGGTCCTTGAACTTGGCGCCGCCCTTCAGGCTGGTGGCGAATTCCGGCGCATGAACCAGCGTCGCCATCACAGCCGCGATATCGCCGTCGGTCTTCTGGAAGGTCTGCGCCATCTGTTGCAACAGCGCGGCCGGGGGATTGTCCGACACGAAATAGGTCGCGAGCTGCTTTGCGATATGCGCAGCGGTCGCGGGGTGACGGCAGAGGATATCGAGGGCTTCATCGACTTCGGCGAGGCCGCGGCCCTTGATCTGATGGCCGAGGAAGGTCTTGTCGCCGAAATCGTGGCGCGCCGGATTGAACTCGAAGGCGCCCTCGCGGACCAGCTGGGATTGCTGCTCGGGCTTCAGCTTCGGATCCTCCGACTTGAAGTCGATGCCGACGCCGGTGAGGATCCGCGCCAGCGCCTCGACATCGGCCTGGGTGTAGCCGGAGCCGACGCCCATGGTGTGCAGCTCCATGATCTCGCGGGCGTAGTTCTCGTTGAGGTGGCCGGCGGCGTTGTCGGCGTTGTCGAGGTAACGCAGCATCACCGGATGATGCAGCGTTGCCGAGAGCAGGTTGCGGAATTTGCCGAGCGCGTTGGCGCGGATCGCGCGATCCTCGTAGTCGCCGACCAGCACGCGGATGTTGGCCTTGTACTGGTGGACATTGAAGTGGTTGAACCAGAACCAGGTCAGGCGCTCGCGCAATTGATCGGGCGCATAGAGCGCGTGCAGGATGGTGCGGGCCGCGGCCTGCCTGGCGCGGTCGTTCATGGCCTGCTGATAGACCTGTTGCGCCGCCTTCTTCTGCTCCGGATCGGCGACCTGGTTGGCGGATTTGCCCTGCTGGTCGAACGAGGCCGCAATGTCGAACGGGAAGCGGTGCACGTCCGGCATCGCCTCGATCTGCTTCTGGACGGCGGCCGGCAATGCGGTGTTGGCCGGATGCAGTTGCTCCTGCAGCCAGCGTTCGGTGCCGACCTCGCGCAGATGCGCCGCGCTGGAGGCACTGACGCCCCAGGTCAGGCGGTCGAGCAGCGCGATGTCCTGCGCCGCGAGTTCGGCCGCCCGCACCGGCTGGTGGAACACCACCAGCCCCGCGATCGTACCGATCATCAGTTTCGCGGCTGTCCGCGCTCCGAGTGTGGCCGTGATGCTCATGAAGGCTGACCTGCCCGGCTCATGGTGTCATGCCCTCAGTGTTTGCATTTGCCGGGAGGGCATGCCGGCGCGGCTCGAGGTGCTGCTGCGGCGGGCCTTGGCGGCGGTGCCGGCCGCGGCGGCGGCGGTGCTGCGCGTTGCGCCTGCACTGCCGGCCGTGGTGGTGGCGGCGGCGCGGCACGCGGGGCCGGTGCGGGTGCCGGGCGCGGCGCAACGGCTGCGGCGCGGGGTGGCGGGGGAGCCGCGCGGGGCGGAGCTGCGACACGCGCCGGCGCGGGCCGGGAGACCGGTGCCGGCGACACCGCGGCGTGCGCGGGTGCCGAACGCGCCGCCGGCGTCTGCCGTGCCGGCGGCGTGCGGTTCGCCGGCGACGGCGCCGTCGCGGGCTTCACGTTCGCGGTCGGTGCCGTCGCCGTGAGCGGCTGCTGCCTCCCGGGCTTGCCGGCGGCCGCGGGCGAGGCCGGCGCGTTGGTCGCGGGGGCAACGCCGGGCTTCGTTGGCGGAGCCGGCTGCGCGTTGGCGGGCGCCATGGCTGTCGCCGGCTTGCCTGGTGTCACCGCGTTCGGCTTTGCCCCAGGCTGCGCGGCCCCAGGTTGCGCGGCACCGGGCTGCAGGGTGCCGGGCTGCACGGCGCCGTGCTGCTGCGTCGGGCTGGCCGGCGCGGTCGCCGACTGCGGCAGCGGCGGTCCATTCTTGGCGCCCGGCAAGGTGTGCGCACCCGGTGCGCCCGGCGCACCCATCGCATTCGGCGCGGCGGCTGCGTTCGGCGCGGCGCCGGGCGCTCCCATGGCCGCACCTTGTGCAGGCGTCACGACTTGCGGACCGCCCGGCCGTGCCAGATTGGCGCGCTGCACCGCTGCAGCCGGCAGTTGCGGCGCGGCCGTGACCGGTGCGCCGCCCATTGCCGCCGTCACGCCGGCCGCGTTGAGCTGCGCCGGCGTCGGGTTCGGATTGTTGATGACCGTGTTGATAACGGTCGTGTTGTGGATGTTGTTGAACACGATGTTGTTCTGCGGCGGCACGACATAGGCCGGTGCGGCGACATAGGCCGGCATTGCCACGAAGAACGGCGTCGGCAGCACGAACAGTCCGATCGGCGGCGGCGGTGGCGGCAGCACCACGAAGTCGGGCGGCGGCGGCGGCAGGAAGAACACCGGCGGCGGCGGCGGCGGCGCGAAGTCGAACACCGGATCGCTGTAGTAGAGCACCGGGCGGTCGACATAGACGACCTCGTCGGGCGGCGGCGGCGGCACGTCATAGTCGAGCGCCGTGAACTGCGGCGGCGGCTCCAGCGCGGCCGACAGATAAGCGAGCCGGCGCCGGGCGTCATATGCATGCGGGCCGCGCGGATAACGCCGCAGATACGACCAATACGCATCGGCCGTGTCGGCATTGTAGGTGCGCCGCCAGGTGATGGCCTCGCGCCGTGCCGCCACGATCGCGCGCACGCGCCTGGCCAGCGGATCGGTCGGATAGGCCTGCAGATAATCCTCGTAGCCTTGCAGCGTGTCGCGCTCCAGCGCCGCGGCATAGGCGTCGTGCGCCGGGAAATCGCGGATCGGCTTGGTGCGCAGTCCGGCATCGACCTGCTGCGGCGGTGCGTCCGGCTTGCGCTCGAAGAACATGAAGGGCGCGTCGACCTTCTGGGCATTCCACGGGATCTCGGCGCCCTTGGTCATCTCGTTGACGCGGAGGCGAACGCGGTCGAACACCTCGGGCAAGGTCAGGCCGCCGGCGCGAATCATTTCCGCCAGCGCTTGTGCGTAGGGCCCGTAAGGCGGCGCACCGTCAGGGGCGACGGTGCCGGGCGCCGAATTGAAGGCGATCAAGAGCTTCGGATCGGGATCGACCAGCGCAAGGCCGCCGGCCAGCGGCTGGCCGTCCTTGGCGAAGGGATTGCTGCGCGCCGCATCGAGCACGATCACGCCGGCCTTGATCGGCAATGCCGAGAGTTGATGGCTGTAATCGGAGATGCGAATCGCCTCGACCGGGATGTCGGTGTCGCGGGCGATCTTGGCATCGACCGGCACGAAGTAGTTCTCGCCGGTGAGCTGCACGCCATAGCCGGCAAGGTAGACGAAAGCCACGGCATTGGGCCCGGCGTCCTGCACCTTCTGGATGAAATCGCGGAACGACTTGCGCAGCGTCTCGCTATCGAGATCGCGCGCTCCGACCACGTCGAAGCCTGCGGCCTGCAATGTCTGCGCGATCAATCCGGCGTCGTTTGCGGCGGTCTGCAACGCGCCGGCCTGATAGGCACCATTGCCGACCACGAGCGCGAGACGTTTCTCCTGATCCTGCGCATGGACCGGAAGCGACGAGAGCGACACCAGACCGACGATCAATGCCCACAGAATGCGCGTCATAGTGGTCGTCCCTTTTCTTCTCGAGAGTTGGCGTTACGGATGGAAAGGCTACTTCCGTGAATGCGCGCTGAACAGGATTGCGGCAATTGTGGCAATCCTTGGTCTGCACGGTCGCGGGCACCCCGGAATCGGCTTCCCGGGCGCACGCTATCAGGCGATATTACGCAGATAAAACAGGCAAAAAAGGAGCACTCGATGCCAATCGCCGGACAAGGCATGCTGCTGACCTCGATGGATATCGACAGCTTACACGAAGCTGAATTCAACCGCTGGTATGATCGCGAGCATCTCGAAGAAAGAGTCGCGATCGACGGCTTCCTGGAGGCCCGCCGCTACGTCGCCCATGACGGCAAGCCGAAATATCTCAGCCTCTATTCGACCGCGACCTTCGAGGTGCTCGAAAGCCCCGCCTATCGCAAGGCGCTCGCCAACCAGACCGACCGGTCAAAGACCAACATCGCGCGCTTCCAGAACATGATCCGTGGCGTCGCGCGCATCACGATCAGCCGCGGCGTCGGCCGAGGCGCAGCCCTCGGCATCATCCGCCTGCGCCCGCCGGCCGAGGGGGCGGACAAACTTCGCGCTGCGTTGCGGGAGCAATTCGATCCAGCTTCGCGCGACGGCATCATTTCGATGCATCTGCTCGAGAACGACCCAGTGCTGTCGAAGCCGCTGACGCCGGACGCCGGGAAAGCCGATCCCGGTGCCGGCGACTGGTTCGTGCTGATCGACGCGACCGATGTCGGCGCGGTGCCTGCGGCCGCAGCAGGCATCACCTCCAACGCAGCCCTGAAGCCGCTGGTGGTCACCAGCGGCGTCTACCGGCTGTTGTGGGATGTCGCGAAGAGCGATCTTCCGCGCGGTTGAAGCAAACGCGCAACGTTTGCGTGGACATTCATACTCAAACAAGAGCGGCGCGCCGGTGCAGATCATGCTGCACCGCCGCATAACGCAAACGAGATTAACGCTACACGCGCATCAGCCGCGCGAAAGCTGATGATCGGACAATTTAGCCTTTGCCTTCTCTGGAACGGCTCTAATAAGATAAGCCTATGATCCAATTCAAAAACCAGAACAACGCCACGTGAGCGTTCGTCGTCAACGATAAGGCCGCGCGGGCAGGCATTTTTCGCGCGGGTCAAAGGTAGGAATGAAACCGACTGATATCTCGGCGCCGGATTACTTTCACAAAGTAGTCGATTGCCAATGGGCTTGCCCCGCACACACCCCCGTTCCCGAGTACATCCGGTTGATTGCTGAGGGGCGCTACAGCGACGCCTACATGATCAATTGGCAGTCCAACGTGTTCCCCGGGATTCTCGGGCGCACCTGTGACCGTCCATGCGAGCCGGCGTGCCGCCGCGGCCGGGTCGAGGACACTCCGGTCGCGATCTGCCGCCTGAAGCGCGTCGCCGCCGACTTCAAGGACGACATCAAGGACCGGCTGCCGAAGCCGGGACCGACGAACGGCAAGCGCATCGCGCTGGTCGGCGGCGGCCCTGCCTCGCTGGCCGTGGCGCGCGATCTCGTTCCTCTCGGCTATCACTGCACCGTGTTCGACGGCGATCCCAAGGCCGGCGGCATGATGCGCAGCCAGATTCCAAAATTCCGCCTGCCCGACAACGTGATCGACGAGGAGACCGGCTACATCCTCGACCTCGGCGTCGAGTTCAAGGGCGGCCAGCGCGTCGACAGCCTGAAGCAGCTGCTCTCCGAGAACTATGACGCGATCTTTGTCGGAAGCGGCGCGCCGCGCGGCCGCGAGCTCGACATTCCCGGCCGCAAGGAGGCCGCCGCCAACATCCATATCGGCATCGAGTGGCTGGCCAACGTGTCGTTCGGCCACGTCGAAAAGATCGGCCGCCGCGTCATCGTGCTCGGCGGCGGCAACACCGCGATGGATTGCTGCCGCACCGCGCGCCGCCTCGGCGGCGAGAGCGTCAAGGTGATCGTCCGCTCCGGCTTCGAGGAAATGAAGGCCTCGCCGTGGGAGAAGGAGGACGCGCTTCACGAGGACATCCCGATCCTCAACTACATGGTGCCGGTGGCATTCAAGCATGTGGCCGGCAAGCTGATTGGCGTCACCTTCCAGAAGGTGAAGGCGGAATACGACGACAAGGGCCGGCGCAATCTGGTGCCCTCGGGCGAGCCGGACGAGACCGTGTCCTGCGACGATGTGCTGGTTGCGGTCGGCCAGGAGAATGCGTTCCCCTGGATCGAGGCCGATTGCGACATCGAATTCGACAAGTGGCACATGCCGAAGGTCGACCCCAAGACGTTCGTCTCGACCAATCCGAAGGTGTTCTTCGGCGGCGATGCGGCGTTCGGGCCGAAGAACATCATCTGGGCGGTGGCGCACGGCCATGACGCCGCGCTGTCCATCCACCGGATGCTGTCCGGCGAGGACATCAACGAGCGCCCGCTGCCCGAGGTGCAGATCTCCTCGCAGAAGATGGGCATCCACGAGTGGAGCTACGACAACGACATCTCCGCCGACAAGCGCTTCAAGGTGCCGCATCGCGACAAGGTGATCGCGCTGAAGGACATCCGCGCCGAAGTCGAGCTCGGTTACGACCTCAAGCTCGCGCTCGGCGAGGCGCAGCGCTGCCTGAATTGCGACGTGCAGACGGTATTCTCCGCGCCGCTCTGCATCGAATGCGACGCCTGTGTCGACATCTGTCCGATGGACTGCATCAGCTTCACCGAGAACGGTGAAGAGGATGATTTGCGGCAACGTCTGAAAGCGCCCTCGCCGCATCACGACCAGGCGCTCTACGTCTCCGGCGACCTGAAGACCGGCCGCGTCATGGTGAAAGACGAAGACGTCTGCCTGCATTGCGGGCTGTGTGCCGAGCGCTGCCCGACCGGCGCCTGGGACATGCAGAAGTACCTCATCGATATGGTTCAAGCGGGATCAACATGTCAGTCCAAAGCCCGATCAGCAGCGTAAACGACTTCGTCGTCCGCTTCGCCAACGTCAACGGTTCGGGCTCGGCCTCCGCCAACGAACTGTTCGCGCGCTCGATCCTGCGCCACGGCGTGCCGGTGTCGCCGCGCAACATCTTCCCCTCCAACATCCAGGGCCTGCCGACCTGGTATGAAGTGCGCGTCACCGAGGACGGCCACCTCGGCGCCCGCGGCGGCGTCGACATGATGGTGGCGATGAACCCGCAGACCTGGGACAAGGACGTCGCCTCGATCGAGCCCGGCGGCTACCTGTTCTACGATTCGACCAAGCCTATGCCGACGTCGAAATTCCGCGAGGACATCACGGTGATCGGCGTGCCGCTGACCGCGATCACCAACTCGACCTATACCGATCCCAGACAGCGCCAGCTGTTCAAGAACATCATCTATCTCGGCGCGCTCTGCGCGCTGCTCGACCTCGATCCCAAGGTCGTCGAACAGCTGGTCGGCGAGCAGTACAAGGGCAAGGAGAAGCTGCTCTCCTCCAACGTCCATGCGCTGCATCTCGGCCGCGACTGGGCGCTGCAGAACCTGAAATGCCCGACCGGGCTGCGGGTGAAGAAGTCCGACAAGGTCGGCGACCGCATCTTCGTGGAAGGCAACAGCGCCGCCGCGCTCGGCGCCGTCTATGGCGGCGCCACGGTGTGCGCCTGGTATCCGATCACGCCGTCATCGTCGGTGGCGGAAGCCTTCACCAGCCACTGCAAGAAGTATCGCCACGATCCCGAGACCGGCAAGGCGAAATACGCCATCGTGCAGGGCGAGGACGAGCTCGCCTCGATCGGCATCGTGATCGGCGCCTCCTGGAACGGCGCGCGGGCCTTCACCGCGACCTCGGGTCCGGGCATCTCGCTGATGACCGAGTTCATCGGCCTGTCCTACTTCGCCGAGATCCCGGCCGTGATCATGAACATCCAGCGCGCCGGTCCCTCGACCGGCATGCCGACCCGCACCCAGCAATGCGACGTGATCGCCTGCGCCTATGCCTCGCATGGCGACACCAAGCACGTGCTGCTATTCCCGGAAGATCCGGCGGAGGCGTTCGAGTTCGCCGCGGCCTCCTTCGATCTCGCCGAGCGGCTGCAGACCACGATCTTCCTGATGCTCGATCTCGACATCGGCATGAACCATCGGCTGTGCCGCCCGCTGAAGTGGGACGACGCCAAGCAATATGACCGCGGCAAGGTGATGACGGCGGAGATGCTCGAGGAAGGCCGCGACTTCGGCCGCTATCTCGACGTCGACGGCGACGGTATCCCATATCGCACCTATCCCGGCACGCATCCGACCAAGGGCTCCTACTTCACCCGCGGCACCTCGCGCGACCGCTACGCGCGCTATTCCGAGGAAGGCGCTGTCTACGCCGACAACATGCAACGCCTGGTGCGCAAGTTCGAGACGGCGCAGGACATGGTGCCGCGGCCGCTGCAGGCCAATGCAGCGAAGCCGACCAAGTACGGTGTGCTCTATTTCGGCTCGACCTCGCCCGCGATGGACGAGGCGATCGGAATCCTGGAGGCGCGCGGCCATCAGCTCGACCGCATGCGCATCCGCGCCTTCCCGTTCCACTCCAGCGTGGCGAGCTTCATCGCCGATCACGACTTCGTCTACGTGGTCGAACAGAACCGCGACGCGCAGCTCCGCCAGCTGATCGTCAACGAGAACGGCATCGACCCGGTGCGGCTGGTGCCGATCCTGCACTATGACGGCACGCCGATCACCGCGCGCTTCATCGCCAATTCGATCGGCGACCACCAGGATCATCTCAAGGTGACCCCTCTCCGCAAGGCCGTGACATGACCTACATTGCAAAGCCGAAGTTTCATCATCCCGGCCTGAAGAAGAACGAGCTGGGCTATACCCATCGCGACTACGAGGGCAAGATCTCGACCCTGTGCGCCGGCTGCGGCCACGATTCGATCACCGCCTCGATCATCGAAGCCTGCTACGAGCTCTCGATCGAGCCGCACCGGGTGGCGAAGATTTCCGGCATCGGCTGCTCGTCGAAGACGCCGGACTATTTCCTCGGCAATTCGCACGGCTTCAACTCGGTGCACGGCCGCATGCCGTCGGTGCTGACCGGCGCCAATCTCGCCAACCGCGACCTGATCTATCTCGGCGTCTCCGGCGACGGCGATTCCGCCTCGATCGGCTTCGGCCAGTTCGCGCATTCGATCCGGCGCGCCGTCAACATGACCTACATCGTCGAGAACAACGGCGTGTACGGCCTGACCAAGGGCCAGTTCTCGGCCACCGCCGACCGCGGCTCGAAGTCGAAGAAGGGCGTCACCAATACCGACAACGCGATCGACCTGGTCGCGATCGCGCTGCAACTCGGCGCCACCTTCGTGGCGCGCAGCTTCTCCGGCGACAAGACGCAATTGGTTCCCTTGATTGCCGCTGCGATCCGCCACAAGGGCGCGTCCTTCATCGACGTGATCAGCCCCTGCATCGCCTTCAACAACCACGCCGGCTCGACCAAGAGCTTCGACTATGTCCGCGAGCACAATGACGCGGTGAACCGTCTCGACGTGCTGGTCGGCCGCGAGCCGATCAGTGTCGACTATGCGCCCGGCACCGTGCAGGTGGTCGAGCAGCATGACGGCTCCAGGCTCGCGCTGCGCAAGCTAGACGCCGACTACGATCCGCACGATCGGCTCGGAGCACAGACCTTCCTGCAGAAGCACGCGGCCAAGGGCCAGATCGTCACCGGGCTCCTTTACGTCGATCCGGATGCCGAGGATTTGCACACCCATCTCGACACCGTCGAGACGCCGCTCAACACGCTGGACGAACAGGCGCTCTGCCCAGGCTCGGCCGTGCTGGACAAGATCAACGCCAGCCTGCGCTGAGCATTCATTCTCGCCGTCACGATGACGCGGCAAGGACGTGCAAGCTCGCTGTCGTCCCTGCGAAAGCAGGGACCCATAACCACCGATGCAGATTGTCGGGCGACGCTGGAACGACGAGGTTCGTTCATAACAGAAGCCGCGGCGTATGGGTCCCTGCTTTCGCAGGGACGACAGCGGAGTTCGTGACGGCTACCTGTCCGCGCGCCGGCAATCACGTTCGCGCGCAGAACGTCATGCGTTCTCATATCCGAAAATGTTGCCGGGATGTTCATGATGTGAGCCTGCGCTGGGCACGAAGGTTCACCGAGCAAGATTTGCATTCCGCGCGACGGTCGGCGCCGCGCTCATCTCCGCGAGAGCATCATGCTTAGGCAGCGACCGCAGCCGCGCGCGGGCTGACGACGTACTCCTTCAGCACCTTGTCGGTGCCGTCGAGTTCGGTGAGTGCCACGTCGTAGGACCACAGATCGGCGAGATGCTGCAGCACGCGCCGCGTGTCGGTCTCGTTGAGCTGCGCGCCCTTCACGGTGGTGTGACGCAGCATCAGGCGGCGGTCGCCGTCGAGATCGACATCCACGACCTCGATATTGGCGTCGACGAAGCCGACGTCGTATTGCCGCGCCAGCTCGCGGCGCACCCGGCGGTAGCCACGCTCGTCATGGATCGCATCGACCTTGATGCCCTGGCTTTCGGCGGGGTCGTCGTGCAGATGGAACATGCGGAAGCGCCGGATCAGCGCCGGGCTGAGGAACTGGTTGATGAAGCTCTCGTCGCGGTAGTTGCTCCAGATCTCGCGCAGCACGCCCTCGACGTCGCCCTTGCCGGCGATGTCGGGGAACCAGGCGCGGTCCTCGTCCTCCGGAGTCTTCACGATCCGCTCGATGTCCTGCATCATGGCAAAGCCGAGCGCGTATGGATTGAAGCCGGAATAGCGGCGATCGTCGAACTCGGGCTGAAACACCACATTGGTGTGCGACTGCAGGAATTCGAGGAAATTGCCGTCGGTGAGCCGGCCCTGCTGATGCAGCCGGCTCATGATGCGGTAATGGACGTAGGTCGCGGTGCCCTCGTTCATCACCTTGGTCTGGCCCTGCGGGTAGAAGTACTGCGCGATGTGACGCACGATGCGAATGAGCTCGCGCTGCCAGCCTTGCAGGCGCGGCGCGGTCTTCTCGAGGAAGTAGAGGATGTTCTCCTGCGGCAGGCCGAGCAGCGCGCGGCGTCGCTCGGCGCTGAGCGTCGCCTTGCTCTTGGCCTTGGTGTTCGGCACCGTCCGCCACAGATCGTTGAACACGGCCTCCTCGTGCTGCCGGCGCTCGCCGGCGCGCTTCTCCTCGGCACGCAGATCGAGCGTCTTCTTTCCGGGATAGCGGTCGACACCGTGCGACATCAGTGCATGCGCGGCATCGAGCGTCCGCTCCACCGTCTCGCGGCCATGGCGATCCTCGCAGACCGCGATATAGCCCTTGGCGAATTCGAGATAATCGAGGATGCCTTCGGCGTCGGTCCACTGCTTGAACAGATAATTGTTCTTGAAGAAGTGATTGTGCCCGAACGCGGCATGCGCGATCACCAGCGTCTGCATCGTCGCGGTGTTCTCCTCCATCAAATAGGAGATGCACGGCGAGGAATTGATCACGATCTCGTAGGCGAGGCCCATCAAGCCCTTGCGATAGGACGCTTCCTGGAAGGCGAACTGCTTGCCGAACGACCAGTGCTTGTAGAACAGCGGCATGCCGACCGACGAATAGGCGTCGAGCATCTGTTCGGCGGTGATCACCTCGATCTGGTTGGGATAGACGTCGAGCCCGAGCTCCTTGCGTGCGACCTCCTCACAGGCGTCGTGAATTCGCTGCAGCGTCGGGAAATCCCAGTCGGCGCCATCGAACAGCAGTTCGCCGGAAGACCCCATTAAACTATACCCTTTCCTGGCTGGTGCGGCGCTTGAACAGGTCCTGGAACACCGGGAAGATCTCGCCGCGCTCGCTCACCTTGCGCATCGACAGCGGCTGGCCCTCGTTGCGCAGCCGCTCATAGAGCGTCCAGAGCGAGGAGTCCGGCATGTCGAAGGTGTAGTTGGCGGCCTCACCGACCTCGAGATAGGCGAAGAACTGGCAGACCGGCAGGATCTTGTCGGTCAACAGATGCCCGGTCACCCCGCTGTCGGAGGTCATGTTGTCGCCGTCCGAGGCCTGCGCGGCGTAGATGTTCCAGTCGGCGGGACGGAAGCGGGTTCGAACGATGTCGTGCATCGCAACCAGCGCGCTCGACACCAGCGTCCCGCCGGACGCCGGCCCATGGAAGAACGTATCCTCGTCCACCTCCTCGGCGCGGTCGGTGTGCCGGATGAACACGATCTCGACGTGCTTGTAGCGCCGCTTCAGGAAGACGTAGAGCAGCATGTAGAACCGCTTCGCCAGATCCTTCATGTGCTCGGACATCGAGCCCGAGACGTCCATCAGGCAGAACATCACGGCCTGCGCCACCGGCTTCGGCACCGTCTCGAAGCGGCGATAGCGGATGTCGATCGGATCGATGAACGGGATCCGCTTGACCTTGGCCTTCAGCGCTTCGAGCAGCGCCAGCAGTTCGCGACGCCGCGTCTCGTCCTCGCACGCCGCAAGCTCGGCTTCGAGCGCCTCGACCTCGTCCTTGCGCGGCCGGCGCAGCGCCACGCGGCGCGCCAGCGCCCGGCTCACCGTGCGGCTGATCGAGATGTTGGCGGGCGAGCCGGATGTCGCATAGCCTGCGCGCCGGATGCCCTCGCTCTCGGTTTCCGCAAGCTTGCGCTTGGCAAGATCAGGCAATTCGAGGTCGTCGAGGAAGAGGTCGACGAACTCCTCGCGGCTGAGCACGAAGCGGAAGGCATCCTCGCTGTCGCCCTCGCCCGCGCCGGAGCCCTTGGCACCACTCTGGTTGGGGCGCTGCAGCCAGTCGCCCTCGACGAACTTCTTGTTGCCGGGCAGCACCATGTCACGCGTGCCGCCCTCGCGCCGGAACCGCGGCTCATCCATGCCGTCCAGCGGGATGGTCACCTCGCCGCCCTCCAGGACATCCTTGATGTCCCGGTCCTGCGACGACTTCTTGACGGCACCCTGCACCAGCGCCTTGGCGCGCCGCAGGAAGCGCTGCCGGTTCTCCAGGCTCTTGCTACCCGGATTCAACCGCCGATCGACGATATGCATGACCACGTTGCATCTGCCTCACGCCGGATGCGATCATGACCAGTCGCATCGCATTTTTATTGGACGGAACGAGACGAGACGGAAAGCCGCTGCCGGCTCTCCGGATCGTGCACTAGCCGGCCTGCTTCACCCGCATGTACCACTCGACGAGCCGGCGGACCTGGCGCTCGGTATAACCGCGCTCCACCATCCGCTCGACGAACTCGCCGTGCTTCTTCTCGGTTTCGCCGTCCTTCTTGGAGCCGAACGAGATGACCGGAAGCAGATCCTCGACCTGCGAGAATATCCGCTTTTCGATCACGTCGCGAACCTTTTCGTAGGAGGTCCAGCTCGGGTTCTTGCCGTTGTTGTGCGCCCGCGAGCGCAGCGAGAACTTGACGACCTCGTTGCGGAAATCCTTCGGGTTGGCGATGCCGGCCGGCTTCTCGATCTTTGTGAGCTCCTGGTTCAGCAGCTCACGGTTCATCAGCTGGCCGGTGTCGGGATCCTTGAAGTCCTGATCCTCGATCCAGGCATCGGCATAGTCGACATAGCGGTCGAACAGGTTCTGACCGTAGTCGGAGTAGGATTCCAGATAGGCCTTCTGGATCTCGTTGCCGATGAACTCGGCATAACGCGGCGCGAGGTCGGCCTTGATGAATTCGAGATAGCGCTTCTCGGTCTCGTCAGGCAGCTGCTCGCGGCGGATCGCCATCTCCAGCACATACATCAGATGCACCGCGTCGGCGCCGACCTCGGTGGTGTCGTGATTGAAGGTCGAGGCCAGCACCTTGAAGGCAAAGCGGGTGGAGACGCCGTCCATGCCCTCGTCGACGCCGGCAGCGTCCTTGTATTCCTGCACGCTGCGCGCCTTCGGATCGGATTCCTTCAGGCTCTCACCGTCATAGACCCGCATCTTGCCGAACAGCGTCGAGTTCTCGTGCTTGCGCAGCCGCGACATCACGGAGAAGCGGGCCAGCGTTTCCAGCGTGGCCGGCGCGCACGGCGCGGCGGCAAGCTCGGAGGTCTGGATCAGCTTCTCGTAGATCTTCTGCTCCTCGGTGACCCGCAGGCAGTACGGGACCTTGATGACGCAGATGCGATCGATGAAGGCCTCGTTGTTCTTGTTGGTCTTGAAGCTCTGCCACTCGGCTTCGTTCGAGTGCGCGAGGATGATGCCGGTGAACGGGATCGCACCGATGTTCTCGGTGCCGATGTAGTTGCCCTCCTGCGTCGCCGTCAGCAGCGGGTGCAGCATCTTGATCGGCGCCTTGAACATTTCGACGAACTCGAGCACGCCCTGGTTGGCGCGGTTGAGGCCGCCGGAATAGCTGTAGGCGTCGGGATCGTTCTGGGCGTAGGTCTCGAGCTTGCGGATGTCGACCTTGCCGACCAGCGAGGAGATGTCCTGGTTGTTCTCGTCACCGGGCTCGGTCTTGGCGACCGCGATCTGGCGCAGCCGGGAGGGCTGGATGCGCGCGACACGGAATTGCGAGATGTCGCCGCCGAAGGCCTCGAGCCGCTTGTAGGCCCAGGGCGACATCAGCCCGCTCAGCCGGCGGCGCGGAATGCCGTACTTCTCCTCGATCATCGGCCCGAGCTGCTCGGGGTCGAACAGCCCGAGCGGGCTCTCGAACACCGGCGACAGTTCGTCACCCGCCTTCAGCACGTAGATCGGATGAATTTCCATCAGCGCCTTGATGCGCTCGGCGAGCGACGACTTGCCGCCACCGACCGGTCCGAGCAGATAGAGGATCTGCTTGCGCTCTTCGAGGCCCTGTGCGGCGTGGCGGAAGAAGCCGACCAGGCGTTCGATCGTGTCCTCCATGCCGAAGAAGCCGGCGAAGGCCGGATACGACCTGATCGTACGGTTCAAAAAGATACGGCCAAGGCGTGGGTCCTTGGCCGTGTCGATCATCTGGGGCTCACCGATCGCCGCTAATAACCGCTCGGCCGCATTGGCATATCGCATCGGATCGCTTCGACACGACTCCAGATACTCGGCCATCGACATGTCGGTCTGGCTTCGCGCTTCAAACGACCTTGCGAAGGCGTTGAACAAAGAATCGTTGTACATGATCCCTCTCTCCACGATATGTATCGCCGCACGACTGACACGAGTCGCAACCAGAGCGTCCTAGGATCGAATCAGCGTCGGCACGCTGGGTCCATTGGACACTCGACCGACTCATTTCGGCAATGCACGGCGCGTGCAGCCTCTGCCTTATCAACAGGCAGGAAGCTTAATGGTTCATCAATATCCCCCGTTGGTAACCTGATTTTAGCGGTTGTAACCCCTCAGCCACATCCGTGGTTTACCGGGGCCCAGGCTTCCGAGGTGGACATCCGAGCGGGGCAACTTCCCCGTCCGAAGATGAACGTTGGCCTCCCTCAAAAGGTGTGACTGTCCAGCCTTGGCGTCAAGATGTGCACGTCACAGACTCGCATGAACAAACTGTCAGGCAAGGTTGAACGTGCCTCCTTGTCGCCGCGACTAAGGCAACGAGCCCGCGCAGTTCCGCGCGGCACCATTGCCGCGCTGTAAAGATGACACCTTGGAGGCGCGGGCTATTCCCGAGGCGGTCATGAAGCAGACGTTCCTCGTTGTCGCACTTGCCGCCGCAGCCTGCGCCGGCGCGGCGTTAACCGTCGAGGCGCAGGAAGGCGTCGACAAGGCCAAGGCGTCCGCCTTCGACAACAGGATGTTCGCCGGCCCGCCCGGCGCGAAAGCCTATGCCTGCTTCGTGCGGCGCTACGATGCAAATCATCTGGCGCAGCATCCGAAGCAGAAGGTCAGTGCGATGAAGCTGCTCGTCGCCGCAGAAGATGCGCCGGAGGACAAGACCACCAACTACTCGTTCCGGCTCGGCGTCGCCTACCGCCATCGTCCCGGCAATTTCGACTCCAGCGGCTACTGCAACCATGCGATCGCGACCGAATCCGGACCCGAAATACGCTTCGAATGCGGCGTAGATTGCGAGGGCGGCGGTATCAGCGTCGCGTTGTCGAAGGACGATAAATCCGCGATCGCACGCCTGAGCAGCATCAGGATGTGGAATCGCAACAAGCCCGACGATGACGCGAGCGAAGAGCTGCTTGCCGGCGCAGACGACAAGATCTTTCGCGTCGATCGCGCGGACTCGAGCGAATGCGCCGAACTTGTGACTGACCGCAAGGAACTCGCTGCGCTCCGCCACAAGTGATAGGCTTCGGTCCTGTCAACAATATCGCGCGAGGGACGCCATGCACCGACGCAGCATCCTGTGGGGCACCCTCTCGGCGATCGGCGCTGCCTTTGCAGCGTCGCGGGCGAACGCCGCTGCTGAGACCTCACCACCGGGAAAGCTGAAGGTGGTCTATCACCTCGACGACCTCGGCAAGGTCAGTTTCGTGATCGGCAACATCCAGAACCATCTCGACGGCGTCGGCGGCCCCGGCAATGTGACGATCGCGCTCGTGGTGCACGGCCAGGCGCTGAAGGCGTTCCATTCGGCGACCGCCAATCCCGACCTGTCGAAGCATGTCGGGCTGCTCAGCAAGGACGGCATCGAGCTTGCCGCCTGCGGCAACACCATGAAATCGCAGAACATCGGCCTGAACGACCTGCTGCCCGGCTTCGTCGCCGCCGAGCGCGGCGGCGTGGTCCGCCTCGCCGAGCTGCAATCCCAGGGCTACCTCTACCTGCGGCCCTGACGCACGGCCGCGCGCCGGCAACGCGTCATAAAAATGTGCCGAGATCAGGGTCTGCTCGCACCCGCATCCGAGGGGATCGAACTGTTGTGAATGGCGTTATCCCTTGGGAATGCTGATATTCCGCCCGGGCCCCCAGCCATGTTGACAATCCGCCTCCACCCCCGAAAGCTGCCCGGGAACCCAAAAATCGACCCTCGATCGAACGAGAACAGGCACCCATGAACCCCGTCAAAGCACTCGAAAATCACCGCCAGGCCGTCTGGCTGGACTTCCTTGCCCGCGGCTTCGTCGCCAAGGGCGACCTGAAGCGGCTGATCGAGACCGACGGCGTCAAAGGCGTGACGTCCAACCCCTCGATCTTCGAGAAGGCGATCGGCAGCTCGGACGAGTATGACGGGGCGATCGGCAAGGCCCTCAAGAAGGGCGACCGCTCGGTCGCCGACCTGTTCGAGCACCTTGCGGTAGAGGATATCCAGCACGCCGCCGACGTGCTGCGCCCGGTCTACGACCAGAGCCATGGCGGCGACGGCTTCGTCAGCCTCGAAGTGTCGCCGTATCTCGCCATGGACACCAAGGGCACGATCGCGGAGGCCGAGCGGCTCTGGAAGGACGTCCACCGCAAGAACCTGATGGTCAAGGTGCCGGCGACGCCGGAGGGCCTGCCGGCGGTCGAGTACCTGATCGGCGAAGGCATCAGCATCAACATCACGCTGCTGTTCTCGCAGAAGGTCTATCGCCAGGTCGCGGAAGCCTATCTCAAGGGCCTGGAGAAGTACGTCGCCAAGGGCGGCGATCCCTCCCATGTCGCAAGCGTCGCCAGCTTCTTCGTCAGCCGCATCGACAGTGCCGTCGACAAGCAGCTCGACGAGAAGATCGCGCGCGCCAACGACCCCTCGGAGAAGGAGCGGCTCGCGGCGCTGAAGGGCAAGGTCGCGATCGCCAACGCAAAGCTCGCCTACCAGGACTACAAGCGCCTGTTCTCAGGCCCGCGCTGGGACAAGCTCACCGCCAAGGGCGCCAAGCCGCAGCGGCTGTTGTGGGCGTCGACCGGCACCAAGAACAAGGACTATAGCGACGTGCTCTATGTCGAGGAGCTGATCGGCCCCGACACCGTCAACACCGTGCCGCCGGCAACCCTCGATGCGTTCCGCGACCACGGCAAGGTCCGCGACAGCCTCGAGGAGAATGTCGAGGACGCCCGCCACGTGCTGGAGGAGCTGGAGAAGTCCGGCATCTCGCTCGATGCGATCACCGAGGAGCTGGTCAAGGACGGCGTCAAGCTGTTCGCCGACGCGGCCGACAAGCTGTACGGCGCGGTCGCCCACAAGCGCGCGACCTCGCTCGGCGGCGGCATCGACCATCAGAAGCTGGCGCTCGGCACCACGATCGAGAAGGCGCTCGAGAAGAGCACCGAGGAATGGCGCGCGTCGGCCAAGATCCGAAGGCTCTGGCACAAGGACAAGTCGGTCTGGACCGGCGATGACGAGGACAAATGGCTGGGCTGGCTGACCAGCGCTGCGACCGCCGACGTTGCCGACTATGAGGATTTCGCCAAGCGCGTGAAGGGACAGAACTTCACCGACGCCGTCGTGCTCGGCATGGGCGGATCGAGCCTCGGGCCGGAGGTGCTGGCCCAGACCTTCCCGCACAGATCCGGCTTCCCGCGGCTGCACGTGCTCGATTCCACCGACCCGGCGCAGGTCCGCGCGATGGAGGAGTATGTCGACATCGCCAAGACGCTGTTCATCGTCTCCTCCAAATCCGGCGGCACCACCGAGCCGAACGTGATGAAGGACTATTTCTTCGACCGGGTGGCCAAGGCGATCGGCAAGGACAAGGCCGGCCACCGCTTCATCGCAGTGACCGATCCCGGTTCGTCGCTGCAGAAGGTCGCGATCAAGCAGGGCTTTGCCCGCATCTTCTACGGCGACCCTGCGATCGGCGGCCGCTATTCCGTGCTGTCGCCGTTCGGCCTGGTGCCGGCGGCCGCCGCGGGCATCGACGTCCGCAGCCTGCTCGGCCATACGCTGGCCATGGTGCGCTCCTGCGGCGCCGACGTGCCGCCACAGGAAAACCCGGGCGTCCAGCTCGGGCTGGCGATGGGCATCGCCGGGCTCGAAGGCCGCGACAAGGTGACGATCTTCGCCTCGCCCGAGGTCGCCGATTTCGGCGCCTGGGCCGAGCAGCTGATCGCGGAATCGACCGGCAAGGACGGCAAGGGCCTGATCCCGATCGAGGGCGAGACCATCGGCGACGCCGCGGTCTACGGCAACGACCGCTTCTTCATCGACCTCCGCACCGAGGGCGAGCACGACGCCGCGCATGAGGCCAAGCTCGCCGCGCTCGAAGCCGCCGGCCATCCCGTGGTCCGGATCGTGATGAAATCGATCGACCATATCGGCCAGGAGTTCTTCCGCTTCGAGATCGCGACCGCGGTGGCAGGCGCGATCCTCGGCATCAACCCGTTCAACCAGCCCGACGTCGAGGCCGCCAAGATCAAGACGCGCGAGCTGACGGCAGCGTTCGAGAAGACCGGGTCGCTGCCGGCCGAGCGGCCGGTGGTGTCGGCGGATGGCGTCGAGCTCTACACCGACGCGCAGAACGCTGAGGAGCTGCGCAAGGCCGGCGCCAATGGCGACCTCAATTCCTGGATCAAGGCCCACCTCTCGCGCTCCGGCCGCGGCGACTATGTCGCCCTGCTCGCCTATATCGAGCGCGACGGCGACACCATCGACGCCATGCAGGCGATGCGGCTCAAGGTGCGCGATGCGAAACACCTTGCGACCTGCGCCGAGTTCGGACCGCGCTTCCTGCATTCGACCGGACAGGCCTACAAAGGCGGGCCCGACAGCGGCGTGTTCCTGCAGGTGACGGCCGACGACAGCAAGGACCTGGCCGTACCCGGCCAGAAGGCGAGCTTCGGCGTGATCAAGGCGGCGCAGGCGCGCGGCGATTTCGACGTGCTCACCGAGCGAGGCCGGCGGGCGCTGCGCGTGCACCTCAAGGGCGACCTCACCTCCGGGCTTGCGGCACTCGATGCCGCGATCTCGGCCGCACTGAACTGACGGAGGCGAGCAATGCAACTCGGCATGATCGGCCTCGGGCGAATGGGCGGCAACATCGTCCGCCGCCTGATGACCCAGGGTCACACCACCGTGGTCTACGACAAGGATCCGAAGGCGGTCGCGGCGCTCGTCGCCGACAATGCCACCGGTTCCTCGTCGCTGGAGGATTTCGTCCTCAAGCTGGAGGCGCCACGCACCGCCTGGGTGATGCTGCCGGCCGGCAAGATCACCGAAGCCACCATCGAGGCGCTGTCGAAGCTGATGCAGCCCGGCGACGTCATCATCGACGGCGGCAACACCTTCTGGCAGGACGACGTCCGGCGCGGCAAGGCGCTCAGGGAGCGCGGGCTGCATTACGTCGACGTCGGCACCAGCGGCGGCATCTGGGGCATCGAGCGCGGCTACTGCATGATGATCGGCGGCGACAAACCCGTCGTTGACCGGCTCGATCCGATCTTCAAGACGTTGGCGCCCGGCATCGGCGACATCCCGCGCACCTCCGGCCGCGACGGCCGCGATCCGCGCATCGAGCAGGGCTACATCCACGCCGGTCCTATCGGCGCCGGGCATTTCGTCAAGATGATCCATAACGGCATCGAATACGGCCTGATGCAGGCCTATGCCGAAGGCTTCGACATCCTGAAGAACGCCAATATCGAGGCGCTGCCGCCCGAGCATCGTTTCGATCTCGACATCGCCGATATCGCCGAAGTCTGGCGGCGCGGCAGCGTGATCCCATCCTGGCTGCTCGACCTCACCGCCTCGGCGCTGGCGCAAAACCACACGCTCGACAATTACTCCGGCTTCGTCGAGGATTCCGGCGAAGGCCGCTGGACCGTCAATGCCGCGGTCGACGAGGCGGTGCCGGCCGAGGTTCTGACGGCGGCGCTCTACACCCGCTTCCGTTCGCGCAAGGATCACACCTTCGCCGAGAAGATCCTCTCGGCGATGCGCGCAGGCTTTGGCGGCCACAAGGAGCCGCCGAAGAAGGCCTAAAAGCGTTTTCAAGCGAAGTGGGCACCGGTTCGCGTGAAGAAAACGCGTCAAGACAAGAATCGAGAGCTCGGTTCCGATACAATCGGAACGGAGCTCTAGAGATAACCGCGGAAGGTCACGTGCAGAAGAAACCCGATCCTTGCTCCTTCATCATCTTCGGCGCCACCGGTGATCTGACACACCGGCTGGTCGTCCCGGCGCTCTACAATCTCGCCGCCGGCAATTTGCTGCCGGAAAAATTCTGCGTCGTCGGCATCGTCCGCAAGGGCATGTCGAGCGAGCAGCTGACCGACAGTCTGTTGCAAGGGTTGCGCAAATTCGCCACCCGCCCCGTGGACGAGGCGATCGCAAAGCGGCTGTTCGAATGCGTCACCGCGATCGAAGCCGATCCGCGCGATCCGGCGTCCTTTGATGCGATGAACGAGCGGCTCGACAAGCTCGAGACGGCGCGCGGCACCGGCGGCAACCGGCTGTTCTATCTCGCGACCCCGCCGAGCGCCTTCCTGCCGATCAGCGAGCAGCTCGGACGCACCGGCATGCTGGAGGAGAACGGCGCCTGGCGGCGGCTGATCATCGAAAAGCCGTTCGGCACCGATCTGGCGTCGGCGAGGGCGCTGAATGCCGCGCTGCTGAAGCTGATGGACGAACACCAAATCTACCGGATCGACCATTACCTCGGCAAGGAAACCGTCCAGAACATCCTGGTGCTGCGCTTTGCCAACGGCATGTTCGAGCCGATCTGGAATCGCAACCACATCGACCACATCCAGATCACGGTCGACGAGAAGCTCGGCGTCGGCCATCGCGGCAGTTTCTACGACGCCACCGGCGCGCTGCGCGACATGGTGCCGAACCATCTGTTCCAGCTGCTGTCGCTGGTGACGATGGAGCCGCCGGCGCGGTTCGACGCCCATGCGGTGCGCTCGGAGAAGGCCGAGGTGCTGAGCGCGATCCAGATCCAGAGCGAGCAGGAGGCGCTGTCCAACTCGGTGCGCGGCCAGTATCGCGGCGGCCGGATCGGCGACAGCGAGATCGAGGACTATCTCAAGACGCCGGATGTCAGGCCGGACAGCTCGACCGAGACCTATGCCGCGCTGAAGCTGACGATCGACAATTGGCGCTGGGCCGGCGTGCCGTTCTACCTGCGCACCGGCAAGGCGCTGACCAGCAAACGCACCGAGATCGCGATCAAGTTCAAGCAGGCACCGTTCGCGATGTTCCGCGATACCGCGGTGGATCGCCTGTCGCAGAACTACCTGGTCATCTCCACCGAGCCGACCGAAGGCATCGAGCTGCAATTCAACACCAAGGTGCCCGGCCCGGCCATCAACATCGACGGCGTCGAGATGAAGTTCCGCTACAAGGACTACTTCAAGGCCGAGCCGTCGACCGGCTACGAGACGTTGATCTACGACTGCATGATCGGCGACAATCTGCTGTTCCAGCGCGCCGACAGCGTCGAAGCCGGATGGCAGGCGGTGCAGCCCTTCCTCGACGCCTGGAAGACTGCCGGCGGGCGCGGCCTGCAACCCTACAAGGCCGGCAGCGAAGGCCCGGAGGCGGCCAACGCGCTATTGACGCGCGACGGCCGCAGTTGGCGGAAGCTGAGCTGACCATGACCACGAGCGGCGAGCGCAAGATCATCACGGTCGCCGATCCGGCCGCACTGGCGCAGACCGCCGCCGAACGGGTGATCGCCAGGTTCGACCAGAACAGCGGCCGGATCGCGGTCTGCCTCACCGGCGGCTCCAGCCCCAAGGCGCTCTACCAGCTGCTGGCGACACCGGACCATCGCCGGCGGATTCCGTGGGACCGCATCGACTGGTTCATCGGCGACGAGCGCCTGGTGCCGCGCCAGGACAAGCTGCACAATATGAGCATGGCGCGCCAAGCCTTCCTCGACCGCTGCGCTCCGGCTGCGAATGTCCATCCGATCGCAACCGACAC
Source organism: Bradyrhizobium sp. B120 (assembly GCF_049075665.1). NCBI lineage: Bacteria > Pseudomonadati > Pseudomonadota > Alphaproteobacteria > Hyphomicrobiales > Nitrobacteraceae > Bradyrhizobium > Bradyrhizobium sp. B120. The sequence goes on from NZ_CP185242.1 coordinate 6,729,776, forward strand.
CGCCGATCTCAGGGATCCCGACGTCAGCGCGGCGCTGTACGAGAACGAGCTGATGGCCTTCTACGGCGCCGAACAGCTCGATCCGAAGCGGCCGCTGTTCGACCTGGTGCTGATGGGCATCGGGCCCGACGGCCACACCGCCTCGCTGTTTCCGGGCTATCCCGCGGTCGAGGAGACCCAGCGCTGGGCGGTCGGGGTGCCCAAGGCCAATGTCGAGCCGTTCGTGCCGCGCGTCACCTTGACCCTGCCTGCCCTCGCCTCCTGCCGCGAGATGCTGTTCGAGGTCGCGGGCGAAAACAAGCGCGCGATCTTGACGCGCCTGTTCGCAGGCGAGAACCTGCCGGCAAACCGCGCGCGATCGCTGGGCGAAACCGTCTGGCTGATCGACCAGGCCGCGCTGCCGGAGGATTCTCTTGGGTGACTCTCTTGGGTGACGGGCAAAACCCCTGCGCACTGGTCGTGATGGGCGTGTCGGGCTCGGGCAAGAGCACCATCGCCGACCGCCTTGCGATCAGGATCGGCTGGCGCTTCGAGGACGGCGACAGCTTTCATCCCCCGAGCAATGTCGCGAAGATGCATTCCGGCCAGCCGCTCACCGACGAGGATCGCTGGCCCTGGCTGCGCGCCATCGCCAATGAGATCGACCGCACGTGCGGCGTCCGCGAACGTGCCGTCATCGCCTGCTCCGCGCTGAAGCGCGCCTATCGCGACATCCTGGTGCATGGCCGCGACGATATCCGCATCGTCTTCCTCGACGGCACGCAGGAGCTGATCGCCACGCGGCTCGCCGCGCGCAAGGACCATTTCATGCCGCCGGGCCTGCTCGCCAGCCAGTTCAAGACGCTGGAGCCGCCGACGCCCGACGAACGCCCGATCACGGTTGCGATCGACCGTTCGGTCGACACCATCGTCGAAGACATTGTCAGTCAACTGAAACTGGACCGCTCATGACCCGCATCGCCCTTGTCGTATCCGATGTCGACGGCACGCTGCTCACCAAGGACAAGACCTTGACCGATGGCGCTCTGACCGCGGTGCGCAGACTGCACGAGGCTGGCATCGGCTTCACCATCGTCTCCAGCCGGCCGACCATCGGGATGGGCTTCCTCGTCACGCCGCTCGCGATCACACTGCCGATCGGCGCCTTCAACGGCTCCTCGATCGTCGATCCGCAATTGAAGCCGATCGAGCAGCATTTGATCCCCCCAGCCGTCGCCAAACGCTGCATCGACCTGCTCCGCGAGCGCGGCATCGACATCTGGCTGTTCACCAACGACCGCTGGCTGACGCGCAATCCCGACGGCGAGTACAACGCGCACGAAAAGCGCGCGATCAAGCATGATCCGACCATTGTCAGCGATTTCACGCCCTATCTCGACCGGGCCTGCAAGATCGTCGGTGCGAGCTCGGATGCGCCCTTGCTGCAGCGCTGCGAGGCGGAGATGCAGCAGATGGTCGGCAATGATGCGACCGCGGTCCGCTCGCAGACCTACTATCTCGACGTCACTCCGCCCGGCCACGACAAGGGCACCTTCGTCGAGGGCATCGCGAAGCGCCTCGGCGTGGCGCTGGAGAATGTCGCCACCATCGGCGACATGCAGAACGATCTGCCGATGTTCGCGCGAAGCGGCGTCTCGTTCGCGATGGGCAATGCCAGCGATGACGTGAAGGCGCGCGCCACCCATGTCACCGAAACCAATGAGCACGACGGTTTCGCGCGCGCGATGGATGTCGTGCTGACGATGGGCCGCTAGACCGCGATCAGGTCGACCGCTGCACTACCGGCTTCTCGGCGTCGGCCCTGGCGGCGCTGAGATTGTGCGCCGTGTTGATCAGCGCGATATGGGTCAGCGCCTGCGGAAAGTTACCGGTCTGCCGGCCGGCGTCGGAGTCGAACTCTTCCGCCAGCAGCCCGAGATCGTTGGCGACCGCGACCACGCGGTCGAACATGGTTTGCGCCTTGTCGAGATCTCCCGCCAGCACATGGGCGTCGGCGAGCCACAGGCTGCAGGCCAGGAACGCGCCCTCGATCGGCTGGATTTCGTCGGACACCTCGCGCGGATCGTGCCGCAGTACGAACCCGTCGCGCATCATGTGCCGCTCGACCGCCGCGATCGTGCCGCGGATGCGCGGATCGGACGGCGGCAGGAAGCCGACCGACGGCAGCAGCAGCAGGCTGGCGTCGAGCAGCTTTGAGCCATAGCTCTCGACGAAGCTGTTGAGACCAGGGTCGAAGCCCTGCCGGCAGACGTCGCGATGAATGGCCTCGCGCAGCACCCGCCATTTGACCAGCGGTCCCTTGAAGCCGAACCGCTCCGCGCTCTTGATGGCGCGGTCGAAGGCAACCCAGCACATCACCTTGGAGGACACGTAGTGTCTAGGCGTGCCGCGGCGCTCCCAGATGCCGTGATCCGGCTGGTCCCAGACGTCGGCGAGATGGGCAACGACGGTGCATTCGAGCGACCAGTTCTCCTCGTCGAGCTTCAGCTTGGCCATACGGGACTGGTGGAAGGCATCGATCAGCTCGCCGTAGACGTCGAGCTGCAGCTGCGCATGCGCGGCATTGCCGACGCGGACCGGTTGTGCCCCCTCATAGCCGGGCAGCCATCCGGCTTCCCATTCCAAGAGGCGCCGCTGCCCGAGGATGCCGTACATGATCTGCATGTTGGCGGGGGCGCCGGCCGCGGCCCGCAGCAGCCAGTTGTGCCAGGCGGCCGCTTCCTCGGTGTAGCCCGAATTCATCAGCGCCAGCAGCGTAAAGGTGGCGTCGCGCAGCCAGCAGAACCGGTAGTCCCAGTTGCGCGCGCCGCCGAGTTTTTCCGGCAACGACGTGGTCGGGGCCGCGACGATGCCGCCGGTCGGCCTGAAGGTCAGCGCCTTCAGCGTGATCAGCGAGCGCATCACGAGGCCGCGCTGATAGCTGCCGTCATATGTCGAACGGCTGCACCATTCCTTCCAGTATTGCTCGGTATCCTTCAGTGCCGCCTCGGGATCGATCGGCTCCGGCACCGGCTGATGCGACGCACCATATGTCAGGACGAACGGCACGGTGTCGCCTTCGCCGACCTCGAACTCGGCGATCGTGGTCAGGTCCTTGCCCGATGTCTTCACCGAGGTGCGCAGCACGGTCATGTCCTGGCCGCTGATCGCCAGCAGCCCCTCGCCGTCCGGGTTCTTCTTCACCCAGGGAACATCGACGCCGAAGCCGAAGCGGATCACCAGCTCCATGTGCATCTTGACGCGGCCGCTGATGCCACGAACCAGGCGGACCACGTCGGAGGCATGGCCGCGCGGCGGCATGAAGTCGATCAGCGCGACGACGCCGTCCTCGGTCTCGAACCGCGTCTCCAGGATCAGCGTATCGTCCCAATAGCGGCGGGAGGTCTGCCTGATCGCCCCGGCGGGCGCCAGAAGCCAGCGGCCATTCCGCGACGTGCCGAGCAGCGCCGCGAAGCAGGCGTCGGAATCGAACGCCGGCCAGCACAGCCAGTCGATCGAGCCGTCACGGCCGACCAGCGCTGCGGTCTCGCAATCGCCGATCAGTCCATAGTCTTCGATACGAGAAGCCACGCGCCGTGCTCCGCGTTGTCAGGCGTGCGACCGCTCGCGGGTTGCACGCTTGAGCGCGTCGGTGTCGATCGCCGACGCGAGATGCTCGATCGAGACCGGCAGCCGCCGTTTCCAGTTCGGATGCTCGTAGACGGTGCCGGGGATGTTCGGCTGCTCGACGATGCCAAGCAAATCCTCCATCGAAACCGCCATCATCCGCGATCGTGTCCGGGCCATGAAGTTCACCACCGAATAGAAATCATTGTGGTGGATGTCGTGCCGGCGCAGCACGTCGTCGAGATGGCCGAGCGCATCCCAGCGCCCCTGGTCGGTCTCGCCGGGATCGATCCCGAGCGCGCGCTTGGTCTTGAGGTCGCTGAACGAGCGCCAGCCGGCGTAGGTCGAGAGGTCGTGGGTGTTGAACGTCACCAGCGCGTTCGGCAGATAATAGTCGGCGTTGCGGAAGACGCCCTGGTCGTCGGTCTCGAACATCATCACGAGGTAAGACCAGATGCCCCAGCCGTTCATCTGCTCGCGGAAACCCGGGGGCACGGTGCCGAGGTCCTCGCCGATCACGACGCAGCGGCTTGCTGTGCTCTCCTGCGCGGTCGCCGCCAGCAGCGCCTCGAACGGCATCAGCACATAGGCGCCGTTGGCGGGCCCGAAGCCGCGCGGCACAAGATAGAGCCGCTTCAGCCCGAAGGCGTGATCGAGCCTGATCGCGCCGGCGTGGCGCATCGAGGCGCGCAGCATCTGCCGGAACGGCTCAAACGAGCGCTGCTCGAGGCCCGCGGCATTGAAGCCGGCAAGGCCCCAGTCCTGACCCGCGGTGTTGAGCGGGTCCGGCGGCGCGCCGACGCCGAGATGACGCGAGATCGCGATCTGCTCATTCCAGGCGTCGAAGCCATCCGATTGCACGCCGACGGCGACGTCGAGATAGAGCCCAACCCGCATGCCGAGCTTGTGCGCGAGCGCCTGGCAGGCGCCGAGCTGCCGGTCCGCGGTCCATTGCACGAATTCGACGAACTCGACCTCGGCGGCGGTGTCGCGCGCCCGGCGCAATTTCGCGCACGCCGTGTCACTGGGCTGCCGCCACTCGTCCGGCCATTCCCACCACGGCGTGTTGAATTTGTGCCGCATGACCTCGAAGCAGGCGAAGCGCGACAGCAGCACGCCCTGCTCCTTGCGATAGGCCTCGAAATCCTGCCAGCGACCGAGGCCTGGATTTGCCTTGAAGGCCGCGAAGGCCGCACGCAGCGCGGGCCATTTCAGCGCCGCGGCACCGACATAGTCGACCACGTCACGGCTGCGGAGCTGCGCCAGCGCGGCTTGCGTCTCGGCATCGGCGCGGAATTCGGGAATCTTCGCGACGTCGATATAGAGCGCGTTGAGGAACAGCCGGCTGTTCGGCGAGTATGGGCTGCAATCGCCGGGCCGATCGTCGAACAGCGCATGCAGCGGATTGAGCCCGATGCCGTCGGCGCCGAGCCGATGGGCGAATTCGAGCAGGCCCTGCAGATCGGTGAAGTCGCCGATGCCCCAGTTGCGCGCCGACCGCACGCCATAGAGCTGGACCGCGATCACCCAGCAGCGGTCGAACGCGCCGCCGAATGCGCCGTCCGGCGCCACCAGAAGCGGCACCTCCTCGCTGCCCGATGCGTCCTTGAGCTGCAACCGGTGCACGCCCTCGGGCAAGCCCGACGGCCACGTCACACTCCGCTCATTCGCCTCGCCTTGCGCGAGCACCGCAGTGCCGTTGGTGAGCTTCCATTGCACCGGAAGCCGAGCCGCCTCGGCGAGCTGAGTCTGTCCGCCATGGCCGCCTCTGACCACCACGGGATCGGCGATCATCCGACGCGGCGTCTGGGGCGGCAGCGCCGCGAGGATCGCCGTCAGCGCCTCGGGGGTTGTCACACGGCGGTGACCGCTACCATCGATATACTCGGTCTGGATTCCCAGGGTCTGGGCTTTGGCGTAAAGGTCCATTCGGCACGCTGCTTGCTCGCAACGGTATTGGGATCGTTGCTAAATTGTACAGATACGGGAAAGGGATAGTTGATGTTCAACGCTCTACCCTATCCGGCGTTCCCACCGGGAACCATTGCCCGGCGAGCGGCTTTCTATATGGGTCTGGCGTGCCTCCTTCCCGGCGCCGGGACTTCATTTGCCTATTCAATGGCGGCATCACCGTGAACAAAACCGCCCGGCCTGTCGAGAGTGCCCACAGCACTTTTCATATTACCGATGTCTATCCGTCGGTTGATGGCGGCCGCTTTGCGGTCAAGCGCATCGCAGGCGAACCTGTCGAGGTGTGGGCCGACATCTACCGGGACGGACATGAGGTGATCGCAGCGGCATTGGTGTGGCGACATGAGGGCGACGGCGAATGGCAGCACGCGCCGATGACGCTGCACAGCGACGACCGCTGGGGCGGCACCTTCGTGCCCGACCGGCCCGGCCGCTACAGCTTCGCGATCGAGGCCTGGACCGACGAATTCGCCAGCTGGCGACATCGTTTCGAGCAGAAGCAGCGCGACGGCGGCGACCACACGCTGGATGCCGTCGAAGGCGCGGGCATGCTGACCCGGGCGCAGGCCGGTGGCCCGGCCGCGGCCGCGGTCATCATCAGGCAGTGCGAAATCTTTCTGCAGACCGGCGAGCCGGGCGCGCTGCTCGCACCCGAATTGCGTGAGGCGATGGCCGGCAGCCAGTTTCGCCGCGACCTGGTGCGATCGCAGCTCTATCCCCTGACCGCCGACCGGCCGCGGGCGCGCAGCGGCGCGTGGTACCAGATATTTCCGCGCAGCCAGGGCAAAACGCCGGGCGTGCACGCGACCTTCAGCGACTGCATCGCGCGGCTGCCCGATATCGCGGCGATGGGCTTCGACGTCGTGCTGCTGGCGCCGATCCACCCGATCGGGCGGACCCATCGAAAGGGCCGCAACAATGCCGCCATTGCGCACGTGAGCGATCCCGGCAGCCCCTACGCGATCGGCGCGGCGGAGGGCGGCCACGACGCGGTGCATCCGGAGCTCGGCACGCTCGACGACTTCCGCGCTTTCGTGGCGGCATGCCGGGACCATGGCCTCGAGGTGGCGCTCGATTTCGCCGTGCAATGCTCGCCCGATCATCCCTGGCTCACGGCGCATCCGGAATGGTTCAAGCGGCGTCCGGACGGATCGATGCGCGCCGCCGAACATCCGCCGCAGCGCTGGGACGATGTCGTCAACCCGGATTTCGGATCCGAAGATGCCGCCGCGCTATGGCGCGCACTGCGCGATATCGTGCTGTTCTGGGTCGAACAGGGCGTGAAAATCTTCCGGGTCGACAATCCGCACACCAGGCCGCTGGCATTCTGGGAATGGCTGATCCGCGAGGTGCAGGACAGCGATCCGGACGTGCTGTTCCTCTCGGAGGCGTTCGCGCGGCCGAAGCTGATGAAGGGTCTCGCCAAGCTCGGCTTCACGCAGTCCTATACTTACTTCACCTGGCGCACCCAGCGCCTCGAGCTCGAAGCGTATCTCGGCGAGTTGATATCCTATCCCGATCGCGACTTCTTTCGGCCGAATTTCTTCGTCAACACACCTGACATCCTGCCCTTCCACCTGCAAAGCGGCGAATCCTGGATGTTCAAGTCGCGTCTCGCGCTGGCCGCGACGCTTTCAAGCAGCTACGGCATCACCAGCGGATTCGAACTGCTCGAGCACACGCCGGTGCCCGGCCGCGAGGAATATCTCAACTCCGAGAAATACGAGATCAGGGTTCGCGACTGGGATCAGGCCGGGAACATCAAGCCCTATATCGCGGCCCTCAACCAAATCCGGCGCGGCAATCCGGCCCTGCAACAATTCGCCAACCTGCGCTTTATCAATGTCGATGACGGCGGCGTGATCGGCTTCGTCAAGGAGGCGGCCGATCAGGGCAATGTGATCGCGGCCGCGATTGCGTTATCGTCCGAGCCCCGCGACGTCTGGCTTCCGCTCGGCGACGTCACGGTCGGCCGTGGCGACGCCCGCCGCCCCGTCACGGCCGTGGAAGACCTCGTCACCGGCGCGCGTCATGCGCTCGAATGGGGAGGCATCCGCCTGCGTCTGGATCCTGCGCGCGATCCCGCGTTGCTGTTGCGCTGTGTCGCCTGAAGGAGCCGTCATGAACGTATTCTCCTCCGTCAATAGCCGGGAGAAGGTCGCGACCGAGACCGCGGACCAGCTGTGGTACAAGGACGCCATCATCTACCAGCTGCACGTCAAGGCGTTCGCCGACAGCAACAATGACGGCATCGGCGACTTCACGGGCCTGACGGATAAACTCGGCTATCTGCAGGAGCTCGGCGTCACCGCGCTATGGCTGCTGCCGTTCTATCCCTCGCCCGGCCGCGACGACGGCTACGACATCGGCGACTATGGCGACATCAATCCCGATTTCGGGACGATGAAGGACTTCAAGCGCTTCATCCAGGAAGCCAAGCGGCGCGGCCTGCGCGTCATCACCGAGCTCGTCATCAACCACACCTCGGACCAGCACGCCTGGTTCAAGCGCGCGCGCCGCAGCCCGCCGAATTCGAGCGCGCGCAGTTGGTACGTCTGGAGCGACACCGACCAGAAATACCTCGATACCCGCATCATCTTCACCGACACGGAAAAGTCGAACTGGACCTGGGATCCGGAAGCCGGCCAGTTCTACTGGCACCGCTTCTTCTCGCACCAGCCGGACTTGAACTTCGACAATCCGCGTGTGGTGCGCGCCATCGTACAGGTGATGAAGCGCTGGCTCGACACCGGCGTCGACGGCTTCCGGCTCGACGCCATTCCCTATCTGTGCGAGCGCGACGGCACCAACAACGAGAACCTGCCGGAGACGCATGCCATCATCAAGCGGCTGCGCCAGGAGCTCGACGCCTATGCCAAGGGCAAGATCCTGCTGGCCGAGGCCAATCAATGGCCGGAGGACGTGCAGGAATATTTCGGCCATGGCGACGAATGCCACATGGCCTATCACTTCCCGCTGATGCCGCGCATCTACATGGCGATCGCCCAGGAAGACCGCTTTCCGATCACCGACATCCTCAGGCAGACGCCCGACATTCCGGCAGCCGCCCAGTGGGCGCTGTTCCTGCGCAATCACGACGAGCTGACCTTGGAGATGGTCACCGACGTCGAGCGCGACTATCTGTGGTCGACCTATGCCAACGACCCGCGCGCCCGCATCAATGTCGGCATCCGCCGCCGCCTTGCGCCGCTGATGGACAACGACCGGCGCAAGATCGAGCTGATGAACTCGCTGCTGCTGTCGTTCCCCGGCACGCCGATCATCTATTACGGCGACGAGATCGGCATGGGCGACAACATCTATCTCGGCGACCGCAACGGCGTGCGGACGCCGATGCAGTGGTCGCCGGACCGCAACGGCGGCTTCTCGCGTGCCGACCCGGCGCGGCTCTACGCGCCGATGATCATGGACCCGGTCTACGGCTACGAATCCGTCAATGTCGAGGCGCAGTCGCGCAGCCTGTCGTCGCTGCTGTCGGCGACCAAGCGGCTGATCGCGGTGCGCAAGTCGACGCTTGCCTTCGGGCGCGGCACCATGACCTTCATCCGCCCCGAGAACCGCTCGGTGCTCGCCTATGTCAGGCAGTACCAGGGCGAGGCGATCCTGTGCGTCGCCAATCTGTCGCGCTCGGCGCAGGCGACCGAGCTTGACCTCTCCGCCTTCAAGGACCGTATCCCGCTCGAGATGCTGGGACGCACGCGCTTCCCGGCGATCGGCGAGCTGCCCTACATGATCACGCTGGCGCCTTACGGCTTCTACTGGTTCCAGCTGCAGGAGCGCGACAAGTCCGAGCCGGTGAAGCCGCGGGCGGTGCCGGAGTTCGAGACGCTGGTCGTGCCGCTCGGTTCGACCTGGACGTCGCTGGCGCGGGAGCGCGGCGTGTTCGAGCACGACGTGCTGCCCGGCCATCTCGCCCGCACGCGCTGGTACCCGGAGCATTCCGCGAAGGCGATCCAGCCGACGCTGGTGTCCGCGATCCCGTTCTGCGACATCGGCGACAACCGGCCCTGGCTGATCTTCTTCGAAACCACGGAGCGCGGCAACACCAGCCGCTACGTGCTGCCGATGCAGATCGAATGGGTGCGCTTCGACCGCGAGCGCTACAACCCGCGTGCCTTTGCCGCGGTCCGTCAGGGCGCGCGCGAGGGCACGCTGCTCGATGTCTCAACCGACCAGATTTTCACCGGCCTGTTCCTGCGCAACTTGCGGGAAAATCTCACGGTCGACGAGGGCGAGCAGGGCCTGAAGCTCGAATTCCGGCCGACCAGCCGCTTCTCCGACCGCCCGGTGCGGCAGCCCGAGCGCATCCGCGTCTTCGAGAACGATCAGCCGCATTCGACCGCGCTGGTCGACAATGAGTATGTCACCAAGATCTACCGGAAGCTCGAGGTCGGCATCAATCCGGAGATCGAGATGGGCCGCTTCCTCACCGAAGTGATCAATTTCCCCAACACACCCGCATTGCTGGGCACATCGGAACTGGTGGAGGGTGACAATCGCAGCGCGATCGCGGTGCTGCACGCCATGGTGGTCAACCAGGGCGACCTCTGGACCGTGGCCGCTGCTCACCTCGATCGCCTCGTCGAGCGGCAGCGCCTGCTGGCGGCGAGCGAACATCCGGAGGAGAACGGCGATCATGCGACTTACCTGCGCCACCTGTCGCACAGCGGCAAGCGTCTCGCCGAGTTGCACATCGCGCTCGCCAGCAACCGCGAGCAGCCGGATTTCGCGCCCGAACCGACCAGGCCCGAAGATCTGCAGCGCTGGAGCGACGAGATCATGGCGCGCGCCGAACGCGTGTTCGACACGCTGAAGCAGCGGCGCGGCTCCCTGAAAGAGGCCGACCGGCTGCTGGCCGATCAGTTGCAAGCCCAGCACGACATGCTGCCGGAGCGGCTCAAGGCGCTGCTGCCGCGCGAGACCGACGGGTTCAGCATCCGCCATCATGGCGACCTGCATCTCGGCCAGTTGCTGGTCGTCAAGGACGACGTCTTCATCATCGATTTCGACGGCGGACCGGGTCGCACCATCGCCGAGCGGCGCCGCAAGGCACCGGCGGCGCGCGACGTCGCCGGGCTGATCCGCTCGATCGACTATGCCGCGACCGTCGCGCTGGAACGGGCCCTCAAGGTCGCCCCCGACGAGAGCGGCAGGCTGAGCCTCGCTTTGGCCGAATGGCGCGACCAGGCCGCGGATGCCCTGCTGGCGGCCTATCGCGAGACCATGGCCGGCCAGCGGCTGTGGCCCACTGATGCCAGGGCGGCCGACCGCCTGCTCAACTTTTTCCTGCTTGAGAAAGCCTTCTACGAGATCGAGTATGAGCTGGCCAACCGGCCGGACTGGCTCCGCGTCCCACTGACTGGCCTGTTGAGACTCCTGGCCCAACAGCCGCACGAGGTTGCATGACCAAACTGCCCGCCGAGGCCTATGCCATCATCGAGGGCCGCCATTCCGATCCGTTCCACTATCTCGGCCTCCACGCCGAGGGGGATCGCAATGTCGTGCGCGCCTTCCTGCCTGACGCCGCCAATGTCGAGGCGATCGGCGAGCATGGCGAGACGGCGCCGCTGGCCAAAATCCATGACGCCGGCCTGTTCGCAGGTCCCCTGCCGAACGGCTCGACGCGCTACCAGCTCCGCGCCCGCTTCGGAGACAACGTCGTCGAACTCGAGGATGCCTACCGATTTCCGCCGATCCTGAGCGATTTCGACCTCTATCTGCTCGGCGAGGGGACGCATCTGCGCGTCTACGACACGCTCGGCGCCCATCCGATGACGCTCGACGGCGTCGACGGCATCGGCTTCGTGGTGCTGGCGCCGAATGCGCGGCGGGTCAGCGTGGTCGGCGACTTCAATTTCTGGGACGGACGGCGGCATCCGATGCGGGTGCGCGGCCCGGGCTACTGGGAGCTGTTCATCCCGCGCGCGCGCGTCGGCGATCACTACAAGTTCGAGATCATCGGGCGCAACGGCCAACATCTGCCGCTGAAGTCCGATCCGCTGGCGTTCGCCGCCGAGGTGCGCCCGAAGACCGCCTCGATCGTGATCGACGAGCGCAAGATCCCGCATCCGCGCCCGGCGCCCGATCGCGTCAACGCTCTGAGCTCGCCGATGTCGATCTATGAGGTTCATCTCGGATCGTGGCGCCGCAAGGGCCGCAACGAGTGGCTGACCTATCGCGAGATGGCGGAGCAGCTTCCGGCCTACGCCAGCGACATGGGCTTCACCCATATCGAATTCCTGCCCATCACCGAGCATCCGTTCGACGGCTCGTGGGGCTACCAGCCGACCGGCATGTTCGCGCCGACCAGCCGCTTCGGCTCGCCCGACGATTTCGCCGCGTTGATCGACGCCTGCCACCGCGCCGGCCTCGCCGTGCTGCTCGACTGGGTCCCTGGGCATTTCCCCGACGATCCGCACGGTCTCGGCAATTTCGACGGCACCGCGCTCTACGAGCACGCCAATCCGCTGCAGGGCCGGCACCTCGATTGGGGTACGCTGATCTATAATTACGGGCGCACCGAGGTCACCAACTTCCTTGTGTCGAACGCGCTGTTCTGGCTCGATCGCTACGGCATCGACGGGCTGCGCGTCGATGCCGTCGCCTCCATGCTGTATCTCGACTACAGCCGTCCCGCCGGCGGCTGGATCCCGAACAAATATGGCGGCCGGGAGAACATCGAGGCGATCGACTTCCTGCGCCGCTTCAACACCGAACTCTACGCGCACTTCCCGCAGGCGATGACGGCGGCGGAGGAATCCACGGCGTGGCCGCAAGTGTCGCGTCCGGTCGAATATGGCGGGCTCGGCTTCGGCTACAAGTGGAACATGGGCTGGATGCACGACACGCTGAGATATATCAGCAAGGACCCCATCCATCGTAAATTCCATCACGGTGACATCCTGTTCGGCCTGCACTACGCCTTCTCGGAGAACTTCATCCTGCCGCTGTCCCACGACGAGGTCGTGCACGGCAAGCGCTCGATCCTCGGCCGCATGCCCGGCGACGACTGGCAGCGCTTCGCCAACCTGCGCGCCTATTACAGCTTCATGTTCGGCCACCCCGGCAAGAAGCTTATGTTCATGGGCTGCGAGTTCGGCCAGGAGCGCGAATGGAATCACGACCACTCGATCGATTGGCATTTGCTGCAACAGCCGAGGCATAGCGGCATCCAGAACCTGGTCCGCGACCTCAACCGGCTCTATCGCGCGCTGCCGGCGCTGCACGAGCTCGACTGCGATCAGGCCGGCTTCGAATGGGTCATCACCGACGACGCCAGCAACAATGTGTTCGGCTGGATCCGCAAGGGCAACGATGCGCGCGCCCGCTGCCTCGTGGTCCTGAACTTCTCGCCCAATGTCTACCGCAACTATCGCGTCCGGGTGCCGTTCGCGGGCAAGTGGCACGAGGTGTTCAACTCGGATTCCTCCCATTACGGCGGCACCAATGTCGGCAATATCGGCGAGGTCCGTGCCTCGGAGGGCGCCACGCCCGAGCTGAGCCTGACCATTCCGCCGCTGGCAGCGATCTTCCTCGTACCGGAAAGCTGATTGATGCGACTGACCGGGGGTACGTCCGCACGGCTCGGTGCAAGCTGGGACGGCAGAGGCACCAATTTTGCGCTGTTCTCGGCGAATGCGGAGAAAGTGGAGCTGTGCCTGTTCGACGGCCAGGGCCGCCGCGAGCTCGAGCGGATCGAGATGCCGGAACGCACCGAGGATGTCTGGCACTGCTATCTCAACGACGTCTCGCCGGGCCAACTTTACGGCTATCGCGTCTACGGGCCCTACGCGCCGGAGCGCGGCCACCGCTTCAACGCCAACAAGCTGCTGCTCGATCCCTATGCCAAGCGGCTCGCCGGCCGGCTGGTGTGGAGCGATGCGCATTTCGCCTACCGCACCGGCAGCGCCCGCGAGGACCTTTCCTTCGACCGCCGCGACAATGCCCGCGGCATGCCGAAGGCGGTGGTGGTCGACGAGACGTTCAACTGGGGCCGCCGCGAGATCCGGCCGCACATTCCGTGGGCAGACACCATCATCTACGAGGCCCACGTCAAGGGCCTGACCCAGAAGCGCGAGGACGTGCCGCCGAACCTGCGCGGCACCTATGGCGGCCTGTCATCGCCGGCGATGATCGACCATCTCAAGCGGCTCGGCGTCACCACCATCGAGTTGTTGCCGATCCACGGCCTGATCGACGACCGCACTCTGGTCGAGAAGAAACTTTCGAATTACTGGGGCTACAACACCATCGCCTTCTTCGCGCCGGAGGCACGCTACGCCCAGGACAATGCGCTCGACTCGTTCCGCACCACGGTGGCGCGGCTGCACGACGCCGGCATCGAGGTGCTGCTCGACGTCGTCTACAACCACACCGCCGAGGGCAACCATATGGGCCCGACGCTGTGCTTCCGCGGCATCGACAACGCCTCCTATTACTGGCTGAACCGCGAGAACCCGCGCTTCTATGACGACTTCACCGGCTGCGGCAGCTCGGTCAACCTCACCCATCCGCGCGTGCTGCAGATGGTGATGGACTCGCTGCGCTACTGGGTCGAGGTCTGCCATGTCGACGGCTTCCGCTTCGATCTCGCCACGACCTTGGCGCGCGGACCGAACGGCTTCGATCGCAACCATCCCTTCCTCACCGCGATCCGCCAGGACCCGGTGCTGGCGACCGCCAAGATGGTCGCCGAGCCCTGGGACCTCGGTCTCGGCGGCTACCAGGTCGGCGCGTTTCCGTCGCAATGGTCGGAGTGGAATGACCGCTATCGCAGCGCGATGCGGCGCTACTGGAGCGGCGAAGGCAGCCTGGTCGGCGATATATCCGGCCGCATGACGGCGTCCTCGGATCTGTTTCACCACGACAACCGCGCGACCCGCGCCAGCGTCAATCACATCACGGTGCATGACGGCTTCACGCTCGCCGATCTCTTCAGCTACAACGAGAAGCACAATGAGGCCAATGGCGAGGACAATCGCGACGGCTCCAACGACAACCACAGCAACAATTGCGGCCATGAAGGCCCGACCGACGATCCTGCCATCATCGCGCTGCGCCGCCAGCTCAGGAAGAACGCGCTGGCCTGCCTGCTGCTCGCACAGGGCACGCCGCTGATCCTTGCCGGCGACGAGGTCGCCAACACGCAAGCCGGCAACAACAACGCCTATTGCCAGGACAATGAGACCGGCTGGATCGGCTGGGAGAACCTCGGGACCGATGACGACGCCATCGCCTTCATCGGTCACCTCACCGCGCTCCGCCAGCGCTTCGGCCAGATCCGCTGCCAGAGCTGGCTCGACGGCCGCCGCGCCGACGGCAGCTATGGCGTGATCTGGCTGACGCCATCAGCGGAGGAGATGAAGGAATCCGACTGGAAATTCCCGGAAAGCCGGTTCCTCGCCTACGTGCTGGGGCCGATGGAACAAGGCCAGGCGCCGATCTTTATCGTGCTCAATGCCGCGCCGCAGGAGATCGTGTTCAGGATGCCGCGGATGGCGGAATACAGGAGCTGGCAACAGGTCTTGAACACGACCAAGGCAGAACAAACGGCCGAGCAATTTGCAGCCGGCGCCGACACCACGGCACCGCCGCGTTCGGTGCTGGCATTCGCAGGCTCCGCATGAGCGCGCAGCACTTCGGAGCCGAACTGACCGCGGACGGTGCGCGCTTCCGGCTCTGGGCGCCGGCGGCCAAGCGTGTCGACCTCCTGCTCGACAAGCCGCATGCGCTCACGCGCGATGCCGCCGGCTGGCACATCGCCGAGATCGCAGGCGCGCGCGCCGGCACGCGTTACAAGTTCCGCATCGATGACGACGTCGACGTGCCTGATCCGGCCTCCGCGTTCCAGCCGGACGACGTGTTCGGCCCGAGCGAGGTGATCGATCACTCAGCCTTCAAATGGCGCGCGACGGAGTGGCGCGGCCGTCCCTGGCATGAGGCCGTCATTCTCGAGGCCCATGTCGGGACCTTCACGCCGGAGGGCACCTATCGCGCCATGATCGACAAGCTCGATCATCTGGTGGCAACCGGTATCACCGCGCTTGAACTGATGCCGCTGGCGGATTTCGCCGGCCGCCGCAACTGGGGCTATGACGGCGTGCTGTGGTATGCGCCCGACAGCGCCTACGGCCGGCCCGAAGACCTCAAGGCCCTGATCGACGAAGCGCATCTGCGCGGGCTGATGGTGATGCTCGACGTGGTCTACAACCATTTCGGCCCCGAAGGGAACTACCTCGGCCGCTATGCGCCCACCTTCTTCAGCGACGCGCATACGCCCTGGGGTAGCGCGATCGATTATCGCGTGCCCGAGGTGCGCGCGTTTGCGATCGGCAGCGTCGTCAGCTGGCTGCGCGACTATCGCTTCGACGGGCTGCGCTTCGACGCGGTCAACACCATCGTCGAAGCCGGCGAAATCTCCATCCTGCATGACTTCAGCAAAGCTGCCGGCAAGCTCGCCACCGAGACCGGCCGGCACATCAACCTCGTGCTCGAAAACGGCGACAACATCGCGAGCCTGCTCGATGCCGCCGAGGATCCGCCGCACGGCAAATTCCGCGGCCAGTGGAACGACGACTATCATCACGCCTGGCACGTGCTGCTGACCGGAGAAAGCCAAGGCTATTACGGCGACTACCGCGCGCCGAAGCAGGACCTCGCGCGCGCACTGTCGTCCGGCTACATCTACCAGGGCGAAGTTTCGGAGTTCTGGGGCGGCAAGGCCCGCGGCGAGCCGAGCGGCGCGCTGTCGCCGACCTGCTTCATCAACTTCCTGCAGAACCACGACCAGATCGGCAACCGGCCGCTGGGCGATCGGCTCGAGAGCATCGCAAGGCCGGAGGCGATCGAGGCCGCGCTGGCGGTCACATTGATCGCACCGACCACGCCGATGCTGTTTATGGGCGAGGAATGGGGCGCGACGACAGCCTTCCCGTTCTTCTGCGACTTCAAGGGCGACCTCGCCGACGCCGTCCGCGCCGGCCGGCGCAAGGAATTCGCCTGGGCCTATGCCAAGTACGGCGACGACATACCCGACCCGCTTGCCGAGGAGACGGTACGATCGGCCGTGCTCGACTGGGCGGCGCTTGGCCACGATCCCGCCCGCGCGCGGCTGGCGCTGGTGCGCGACCTGCTCGCCGTGCGCCGGCGCGAGATCACGCCACACCTAATCGGGGCACGCTTCGGCGGCGACCGCGTCACGGGCGATCTTTTGACCGCGCATTGGCGGATGGGCGACGGCCGCACGCTGTGGCTCACGGCCAATTTGTCGGATCGGGATATCACCGGCACAGCGGAACCGAAGGGAACTGCGATCTGGGGCGGCGCGTTGTCGAGCGACCTCCCCGGCTGGGCGGTGCGCTGGCACATCGGATAGCACAATGCCTCCGGCGATCCCGATCGCAACCTACCGACTGCAACTCACTGCCGATTTCGACTTCGATGCCGCCGCCGCCGTGGCGCCATATCTGAAGGCACTCGGCATCAGCCATGTCTATGCCTCGCCGTTCATGAAAGCGCGCAAGGGCTCGACCCATGGCTATGATGTCGTCGACCACACCAAATTCAATCCGGAACTCGGCGGCGAAGCAGGCTTTGCGCGGTTCAGCGATGCGCTGAAGCAGAACGACCTCGGCCTGATCCTGGATTTCGTGCCGAACCATGTCGGCGTGCACTTTGCTGATAATCCGTGGTGGCTCGATGTGCTGGAATGGGGACCGGTGTCGCCGCACGCGATCTCCTTCGACATCGACTGGGACCTCTTGCCCTATCGCGCGCGCGGCGGCGTGCTGCTGCCGATCCTCGGCTCGTCCTACGGCCAGGCGCTGGAGCGCGGCGAGATCGAACTACGCTACGACGCGAGCGAAGGCAGTTTCTCCGCCTGGTATTTCGAGCACCGCCTGCCGATCGCGCCGGAGCGCTATGGTGAGGTGCTGCGGACCACCGTCCGCGAGGCGGGCGCCGAAGACAGCGCAGCCGGGCGCGCGCTGCTCGAGCTCGCCGCCAGGTATCGCGGGCTGCGTCACCCGAACCGCAAGGAAGCGCCGGCCCTGAAGGCGGCGATCAAGTCGATTGAGGGCAGTGCCGAGATCATCGCGCGCGGGCTCGATGCCTATCGCACCAGTGAGGACCGGCCGACTCAGACACTGGCGCTGCATCATCTCCTGGAACGGCAGCACTACAAGCTCGGCCACTGGCGGCTTGCCTCCAGCGACATCAACTATCGCCGCTTCTTCGACGTCAACACCCTGGCCGGCCTCAGAGTCGAGGACGCCGCCACCTTCGAGGCGAGCCATAGTCTCGTGAAGCGACTGATCGCGGAAGACCGGCTGCAGGGCCTGCGGCTCGACCATATCGACGGGCTACGCGACCCCGCCCAATACTTCCAGCGCCTGCGCCGCCTGATCCGCTCCGCGCAGGGCGCCAAGGCCAAGCTGATCTACATGGTGGTCGAGAAGATCCTCGGCGAGGACGAAAGGCTGCCGAAATTCAGCGGCGTCCATGGCACCACCGGCTATGAATGGATGAACACGATCAGCCAGACGCTGGTCGACGGCGGCGGCCTCGATCCGCTCAACGAGATCTGGCGCCAGATCAGCAACCAGTCGCCGAATTTGACGCCGGTGCTGCGCGCGGCCAAGCGCCGCGTGCTGGAGACCTTGCTGACCAGCGAATTCACCGTGCTGGCGCGGCTGCTCGCGCGTATCGCCAGCGGTCATTACTCGACCCGCGACTTCTCCGCCGACAGTTTGCGGCAGGCGCTCGAGCTCTATGTGCTGCACTTCCCGGTCTACCGCACCTATCTCACCGCCTCGGGACCAGCCGCGCATGACCGCGCGCTGATCAGCGCGACCATCGAGCGCGCCCGCGCCGACTGGTTCGCCGCCGACGAAGGCATCTTCGACTTCCTGCGCGATGCCCTGACCATGGACCTCTTGAAGCCCGGCCGGCCGCCGCACGGTGCACCACGGATCCGGCGCTTCGCGCTGAAGGTGCAGCAGTTCACCGGACCGATGATGGCGAAGTCGCTGGAGGACACGACGTTCTATCGCTACCATCGCCTGCTCGCACTCAACGAGGTCGGCGGCGATCCGGCGGCGAGCGCGATTACGCCCGCGACCTTCCACGCCATGATGCAGACCCGCGTCCGCGAATGGCCGCACGGCATGACGGCGACCGCGACCCACGACACCAAGCGCGGCGAGGACGCCCGCGCCCGGATCATGGCGCTTGCGGAGATCCCCGGCGAATGGACCAGCGCGGTGGCGCGCTGGAAGGTGCTCAACGCGCCGCATCTGGTGCTCGACGGCGAGATGCGCGCCCCGTCGGCAACGTTCGAATACATGCTGTATCAGGCCCTGCTCGGCGCCTGGGACCCGGACGACGCATCGCTGGTCGGGCGCATCCAGGCCTATGCGCTGAAGGCCGCGCGCGAAGGCAAGCAGGAGACCAGCTGGCTCAATCCGCACGAAGCGTACGAGGCAGGCGTGAAGACCTTCATCGCGCGGATCCTCGATCGCACGGTCTCGCCTGAATTCCTCGATGCGCTGGCGACGCTGACAGTGCGCACCGCGCTGATCGGCGCGCTGAACTCGCTGAGCCAGATCACGCTGAAGGCGACGATGCCGGGGGTGCCGGATTTCTACCAGGGCACCGAAAGCTGGGATCTTTCGCTTGTCGATCCGGACAACCGCCGTCCGGTCGACTTCGCCGCACGCGCGGGCATGCTCGCGGCGCTGGAGGCGCCGGATTGGGACGCGCTGGCGCAAAGCTGGCGCGATGGCCGCCTGAAGTTCGCATGGACGCGGCAACTGCTGCGGCTGCGCAACGAGCTGCCCGAGGTCTTCAGCAGCGGCGACTACCGGCCGCTCACGGTTAGTGGCCCGCATCGCGATCATGTCATCGCCTTCGCACGGCGCCATGGCCGCGAGGCGATCATCGTCGTCGTGGCCAAATCATTTGCCCCGTTCACGCAGGGCGGACGCAGCTGGCCGCGCGCTGAGGCCTTTGACGGCGAGATCGACCTCGCTGGATACGCGCTCCCGGGCGGCGACAGCAGAATTCAGCTCTCGACGCTGTTCGCCAGGCTGCCGGTCGCGGTGCTGAAGGCGAGAGCCGTCGCTGGAGCCAGGCAAGCTTCAAGGCGTGTGCGCGCGCACGGCTAGCGCCGCGCGTCAGCGCTTGGTCAGCAGCAACTGCCCGCTCTTCTGAATGGCGACCTGCGCGACCTCGGCGAAGCGTTGCAGCAGCCACGGCAGCGTCACCTCCAGGCGCACATGGGTATCCTCGACATCGAGATGTCCGGCGGCGACCTGTCCCAGCGCGCGGACGCGGAAGCTCATGCGGTTATTCTCCCAGCGCTCTTCGTCGACGCTCATCACAGGCACGCTTGCCGCTGCGCGCGACAGGCCCGTCTTCAGGCGGCGCATCGCCTCGTCGCGGCCGAGGCTGTGGGGAATCGAGACAATCAGCGGAGCCGACATCGCGGTGCACTCCTCCATGGATTCCGTTGATGTAATTCTGTTCCACCGCAAATGGAAGATCACACAGTTTTATCGCACCGCTCAAATCGGAACCTTCATAGTTGCGGGTTGTTTCCTCCCCCGAAGGGCAGAGACGACAGGCCCGTGGGCTGAGGAGAACTGAGATGTCACTTGGAACGATCATTCTTATCATTCTGGTCATTGCACTACTTGGCGGCTTCAGCGGCATCGGCGGCGGACCGTTCTACGGCACCGGCTATTACGGCGGCGGCGGCCTCGGCCTCGTGATCGTGATCCTGCTGATCTTGCTCCTGCTGGGACGCCTGTAGCGCCGAGGCGCGTGTTGCGCACGACTCCGCATCAACAACTGTCATCACCCGCGCAAGCGGGTGATCCAGTATTCCAGAGACGTCAGCGATTGAATCGATGAGCCGCGGCTTCTCCCAGCGTCGTCCCTGCGAAAGCAGGGACCCATACTCCGCGGCGGATATTGTGAACGGACGCGTCGTTCCGGCATCATCCAACAACTACCATTCGTGGTTATGGGTCCCTGCTTTCGCAGGGACGACGATGAGGGTGGGTCGCAATTCAAGATGTCAAGCAGCGGTGTCATCACCCGCGCTCGCGAAGGCGGGTGATCCAGTATTCCAGCGGCGTCAATGTTGAACCGACAGACCGCGGCGTACTGGATACCCCGCTTTCGCGGGGTATGACGACCAAGCCAGCGGCACAAGCTTACCTAAACGTTTGCTAATGCGCCGCGAGCTTCTTCATCGCCGGCTTGATCGACGAGGCCGCGTCCTCATAGCCATCCCACGCCTTGCTCTTGGCGAGCAGCGCCGGCACCGACCGCACCGTGTATTTCTTCGGATCGAGGTCGCCGCGCACCTGGCTCCAGGTCAGCGGCATCGACACCGTCGCACCCGGACGCGCCCGCGGCGACAGCACCGCGACCGCGGTCGAGAGCCGGTCGTTGCGCAAATAGTCGAGGAAGATCTTTCCGGTCCGCTTGGCCTTCGACATGTTGATCAGATAGCGCTCGGGATCGTCCTGCGCCATCCACTGGCAGATGCCTTGCGCAAACGCCTTGGCTTCCTTCCACGTCACCTTGTCCTTCGCACTTGAGAGCAGCGGCGCCACGACGTGAAGGCCCTTGCCGCCGGTGGTCTTGCAGAAGCTCTCGAGACCGACCGCGGTGAGCCGCTGGCGCATGTCCTTGGCGGCGTCGATCACGTCGGAGAACGCGACGTCGGGCGCGGGATCGAGATCGAACACCAGGCGTCCCGGCGTGTCATAGGCATCGGGCGCGCAATTCCAGGGATGCAGCTCAAGTCCGCCGAGCTGCGCGACCGCGGCCAGACCCTCGACCTGGTCGATCTGCAGGTAGGGTTTGCGGTCGCCGGAGACCTTGGCGAGCTTCAGGAGCTTCGACGTGCCGGCCATCGCGTGGCGCTGGAAGAACGTCTCGCCCTTGATGCCGTCGGGGGCGCGCACGATCGAGCATGGCCGGCCCTTGAGATATCCGATCATCCATGCGCCGACCGCCTCGAAATAGTTCGCGAGGTCGAGCTTCGTCACCGGCGCGCCGTCGCCGGCATCCGGCCACAACGCCTTGTCCGGGTGGGAGATGGCGACACCCATGACCGCGCTGGATTTTGCTTTCGCCATCGGCTTCACCACTTTGGTTACGACCGGCCGCTCGGCCTCGACCTCATGGGCCGGCTTGTCCTGGCGCAGGCCCTTGAACGCCGCCTGGCGGATATTGCCGGCGTCGGTCCAGCCGGCGAACTCGATCTCGGCGACGAGCTCCGGCTTCAGCCAGTGCACGTCGCGGGTCTTCTTCGGCGCGTCCTTGCCACCGAACGGGCTGGTGTCGGATGCCGCAGCGATCAGCGCCGGCATGATGCGGCGGACCGTGTCCTGGCCGAAGCCGGTGCCGACGATGCCGACAAACTCCAGATGATCGTCGCGATAGACGCCCGCCATCAGCGAACGGAATTTGCCGTTGGTGGTCTTCCAACCGCCGATCACCACCTCATGGCCGGCGCGGATTTTCGCCTTGGTCCAGCCATCGGAGCGGCCGGAGCGATAGGCGCCGTCGAGCCGCTTGGAGACGATGCCTTCCAGCCCAAGCTTGCGCGCGGAATCCAGCACAGCGTCGCCGCGCTCCTCGAAATGCTCGACATAGCGGATCAGGGCATTCTTACCCTTGCGCGCGGCGAGCAGCGCCTGCAGCCGCGCCTTGCGCTCGGCGAGCGGCAGCGGGCGGAGATCCTCGTTGCCGGCAAACAGCAGGTCGAACGCGTAGAAGATCAGCTGGTCGGTCTTGCCGTCGGACAATGCCGCCTGCAGCGTCGAAAAATGCGGCATGCCGTTCTCGTCGAGCGCCACGATCTCGCCGTCGATCAGCGCATCCGGCAGCTTGCCGGCCTCCTTCACGATCGCGCCGAACTTGTCGGTCCAGTCGAGCCCCTTGCGGGTCTTCACCACGGCCTCGCCGTCCTCGACGCGGAGTTGCACGCGATAGCCGTCGAACTTGATCTCGTGGCACCAGCCCGCGCCGTTGGGCGGACTCTCGACCGCGGCGCAGAGCTGCGGCGAAACGAAATCCGGCATCTCCGCCACCTGCTTCGGTTGCGCCTTCGGCCTCGTCTTCAATTGCGCTTTCAATTCTTCTTTTGGTGCCGGCGCCTTGGTCCTGGCGCGCGCATCCGCGGCCATGCCGTGATTGGACTGCCAGACCGCATCTGCTTTGGCCCTGCCGTCGCCCTTGGCCAGCATGAACGGCTTCGGCGCCCGGCCTTTGCCGGCTGCGATCTCTGCCATCGAGCGGCCGGAGGCGACCGAGCGGTCCTCGTCGAGGACCGCCTCGCCATTGCCATCAACGGCGTATTCGTCGCGATGCTTGATCAACAGCCAGTTGGTCCGCTTGCCGCCAAAGCGGTCGTTCTTCATCCGCACCAGCACCCAGCTGCCGCGCAGCTTGTCGCCATGCAGCGTGAACTTAAGGTCGCCCTTCTTGAAGCCACGCTCGGGATCGTCCGATTCCCAGGTGCCACGATCCCAGAGCTGCACCGTGCCGCCGCCATACTGGCCTTCCGGAATGGTGCCTTCGAAATCGCCATAGTCGAGCGGGTGATCCTCGACCTCGACGGCGAGCCGCTTGTCATGCGGATCGAGCGAGGGCCCGCGCGTCACCGCCCAGGACTTGAAGACGCCGTCGAACTCCAGCCTGAAATCATAATGCAGCCGCGTCGCGTCATGCTTTTGGATCACGAAGCGCCGCTGCTTGCCGGGCGCTACCTTGATGTCGCCCGCCGGCTCATTGGTCTTCTCGAAGTCGCGCTTCTTGCGATAGGTGGTGAGATTTCTCAGCGGCACGTCCAGGCCTCGGCGCGAACCACGGCCGCCGCGAGCCTGCGGCCATCAGGAACCAAAACCTACGGTATCCGTTCAAGTTCCAAACTCAAGCTGTTTGGATGACTTGACCGACGCGTCATGGCCGGGCTCGACCCGGCCATCCACGCTTTGGATGGATGCCCGGGTCAAGCCCGGGCATGACAACCGGAGTGACAGGCGCTAGCGCTTCCGCGCAGTCTTGTTCTTTGCAGCCTTCCGCTTCTTCGCGGTCTTCTTCTTGGACGCCTTCTTCGGCACCTTCCGCCCCTTCGCGCGGGCCTCTGACAAGCCGATCGCGATCGCCTGCTTGCGGCTCGTCACCTTCTTCTTGGAGCGACCGCTGCGCAGCGTGCCGGCCTTGCGCTTCTTCATCACGCGCTCGACATCGCTTGATGCCTTCCGCGAGTATTTTCTTGCCATGGCTTCTCTCCCGATAACGGAAAACAAGCCTTGATGGGAGTGAAAGTTCCGACAGTGTCGTCGCCCGGCTGGACCGGGCGACCCAGTATTCCATAGACCGTGGCGATTGACCCGAGAGGCCGCGGCGTACTGGATGCCCCGCTTGAAGCGGGCATGACAACGCCTAGTCCGCCGCGCGGAGCCGATAGCCGATGCCGGTCTCGGTCAGCACGAATTGCGGACGCTCAGGATCGGCCTCGATCTTCTGGCGGAGCTGGCGCACATAAACGCGCAGATATTGCGCGTCGGTCAATTCGTCCCACAATTCCTTCAAGAGGAAGCGATGGGTCAGCACCTTGCCGGCGTGCTGCACCAGCACGCGCAACAGGTCATATTCCTTCGGCGACAGCTTGACCTCTCTGTCACCGACCTTGACGATCCGGCGCACCAGATCGACCGAGAGATCGCCGGAGCGGAACACCGGCCGCTCGCCCTGCACCTGCAACTGGTGCCGTAGCGCCGCGCGCAGCCGCGCCAGCAATTCATCCATGCCGAACGGCTTGGTCAGATAATCGTCGGCGCCGAGATCGAGCGCCTGCACCTTGCCGGCCTCGTCACCGCGGCTCGACAGCACCACGATCGGCACGCTCTCGTTGCGGCCGCGGATCATGCGCAAGAGATCGTGGCCCTGGATATCGGGCAGTCCGAGGTCGAGGATGATCAGCGCCGGCCCCTCGCCCAACATCTCCAGCGCCAGTTTGCCGTTAGACGCCTCGAGAATGTCGTAGCCCTGCGTGCTCAGCCCCATCCGCAAGAGCTTGCGGATCGGCGGCTCGTCGTCGATGACCAGGACTTTTATCGGCGTCGCGTTCATGCAGCAGTGTCCAGCGCGTTGGTGTCGGCCGTAACAGGCAGGCGGATGGTGATGACGGCGCCGCTCCGGTCGGAACGGTTGGCCGCCGCGATCGTGCCGCGCATCGCCTCGACGAAGCCGCGCGAGATCGCAAGGCCGAGGCCGGTGCCGGGGCGGACATGGTCGCCCTTCTCGGCGCGATAGAACTTGTCGAACACGCTGTCGAGCTCGGCGGCCGGAATGCCGTTGCCTTCGTCGAGGATCTGCAACGCGATGGTGTCGCGGTCGCGCGCGCCGCGGATCGAGATCGTGGTGTCCGCGGGGGCGTATTTGGCGGCGTTGTCGAGCAGGTTGAACAGCACCTGCTCGAACAGCACGGCGTCGAGCTCCAGCATCGGCAGGTCGGCGGCGAGCTCGAGCGACACCCGGTGATGCACCAGGATCTTGGCGGCGCGGCGCAGCGCGCTGCCGACGATCTCGCCGACATCGTGCCGCGCGGTGTTGGGCACGATCGCGCCGGATTCCAGCTTGGTCATGTCCAAGAGATTGGCGATGAACCGATTGAGCCGCTCGGATTCGTCGATCACCGTGGCGAGCAGATCATGCTTCTGGGCATCGCTCAGGCTGGCGCCGAGATCGCGCAGCGCCGAAGCCGAGCCGAGCACCGAAGCCAACGGCGTCTTGAGGTCGTGCGAGATCGAGGTCAGGAGCGCGCCGCGCAGCCGGTCGGATTCCACCGTGCGCTTGACGCGATCCATGTCCTCGACCAGCAGCACGCGCTCGATTGCGAGCGCGCCTTGGTCGACCAGGGCATCGAGCAGCCGGCGCTGGTCCGGCGTCAACAAGGGCCCAGTACGGTCGTCGTCGATGCCGATCACCCCGATCGGGCCGCGGCCGGTGCGCATCGGCAGGAACAGCCGCTTGCCGCCCGGCAGCGTGTCCGAGCCGCGGCCGGCCGGGCGATCGTTGCCCCAGGCCCAGTTGGCGGCGGCGAGATCGGCCTGATCGAGCTGGTCCTCCGGCGGATAGCCGCTCTTGACGGTCAGCATCCCGCCCTCCGGCAGCAGCAGCACCACGCGCACCTTGAGCATCAGGGCGATCTGGTAGGCGGTCGCCCACAGCACGTCGTCGAGCGTCGCGGTGCCGGCGAGTTTGCGGCTGAAGGCATAGAGCGACTCGGTGGTGCGGACCCGGCCGATCGCGGTGTCGGCCTGGACGCGCACCCGCGCCGCGACGTTGGAGACCAAAAGCGCGATCAGCATGAAGAAGAAGAACGCCGCGACATTGGTCGGGTCGGTGATTGTGAAGGTATAGACCGGCGGCAGGAAGAAGAAATTGTAGCACAGCGAGGCCGCGACGCTGGCCAGCAGCGACGGCCACAGGCCGTAGCGCGCCGCCGCACCGACGACGGCGGTGATGAAGACGAGGTCGACATTCTCGATGCCGAAGAATGGCTGGATCAGCTTGGCCGCGCCGAGCCCGATCGCCGTCAGCAGCAGCGCCATCAGATAGGGCCGCGGGTTGAACGGCTCCTGCCGCTGCGCGGTCTGCACCGCCGCCTTGCCGACCGGTAGCTCGTCGCCGGCGATCACGTTGACGCTGATATTGCCGGCCCGGCGCACCAGATCGTGCACCACCGAACCGCGCGTCAGCTCGAACCAGCGCGACCGCGTCGACTTGCCGATGATGATCTGGGTGACGTTGTTGGCCTGGGCGAAATTGATGACGTCGTCGGCGATGCGGCGGCCGACGCCGGGAAGGGTCAGCGCCTCGCCGCCGAGCGATTCCGCGAGCCGCATGGTGTCGGAAAGCCGGTCGCGCTGCTCGTCGTTCAGTTGCAGGCTGCGCCGGGTCTCGATGCTGACGGCGGTCCATTGCGCATGCAGCCGGTCGGCCAGGCGCTTGGTATAGCGCACGAGCCCGGCCGCGCGCGGATCCTCGCTCAGGCAGACCAGGATGCGCTCACCCGCGGCCCAGGGTCCCTGGATGGCATTGGCCTGCATGTGGGTGAGCAGCTGCTCGTCGACCCGCTCGGCGGTACGGCGCAGGGCCAGCTCGCGCAGCGCGGTGAGATTGCCCGGCGAGAAATAGTGCTCCAGCGCGCGTTCGGCCTGCTTCGGCACATAGACCTTGCCCTCCTTCAGCCGCTGGATCAGGTCGTCGGGCGTGAGGTCGATCAGCTCGATCGCATCGGCGCGATCGACCACCGAGTCGGGCACCGTCTCGCGCACCCGCACATGGGTGATCTGCGCGACGACGTCGTTGAGGCTCTCGATGTGCTGGATGTTGATCGCGGTGTAGACGTCGATGCCGTGCGACAGCAGCTCCTCGACGTCGAGATAGCGCTTGGGATGCCGGCTGCCCGGGGCATTGGTGTGGGCGAGCTCGTCGACCAGCGCGAGCTGCGGCCGCCGCGCGATCAGGGCGTCGAGGTCCATCTCCTCGAGCGTCTGGTCGCGATAGGCCAGCCGCTTGCGCGGTATCACCTCGAGACCCCGGAGCAGCGCCTCGGTCTCCACCCGTCCGTGGGTTTCGACGACACCGACCACGACGTCGACGCCCGCCTTGAGGCGGGCGTGGGCGCTCGAGAGCATCTCGTAGGTCTTGCCGACGCCGGGGGCGGCGCCGATGAAGATCTTCAGCCGCCCCGATCGATCGGTCTCCCGGCGCGCCGCCTCCAGCAGCGCATCCGGCGAGGGTCGTTTATTGGGGTCACGCTGATTGGCCATACCGCAATATAGTCATCCTGCGAGAGCGGGCCTACTCCCCTATTTTGCCTTTGCCGCGTCGAGCGCCAGGTTGAGCGCAAGAACGTTAACGCGGGGCTCGCCGATGATGCCGGCGAAGCGACCCTGCGTGTTCTGCGTCACCAGCTCGCGCACCGCGTCCTCCGACATGCTGCGCGCCTTGGCGACCCGCGGCACCTGGAACAGCGCAGCGTCCGGCGAGATATCGGGATCGAGGCCGCTGGCCGAGGTGGTCACGAGATCGACCGGCACGCTGGCAGTCGGATTTTCCGCCTTCAGCTTCTCGACATCCTCCTTGACCCGGTCGTTCAGCGCCTTGCTGGTCGGGCCGAGGTTGGAGCCGCCGGAATTGGCCGCGTTGTAGGGCGCCGGCACGGTCTTCGTCGAATCGTTCGGATCGGGCGCGACGGTCGCCGACGGCCGGCCGTGGAAGTACTTATCCTCCTTGAACTCCTGCCCGATCAGGGCGGAGCCGATCACCTTGCCGTCCTTCTCGATCAGGCTGCCCTGCGCCTGCTTCGGAAAGATGACGCCGGCGATCGCCGTCATGGCGAGCGGATAGGCAAGACCCGTGATCGCGGTCAGCAGGACCAGCACAAGGATGGCGGGACGGATTTCTCTAAGCATTGTCGGTCTCCTCAGTCTGCTTCGTCATTGCGAGCGAAGCGAAGCAATCCACGGTTCAGCACGGGGATCGATGGATTGCTTCGTCGCTTCGCTCCTCGCAATGACGGTTGTGGTTACGCAAGGCCCAGGGCGGCGACGATGAGGTCGATCGCCTTGATGCCAATGAACGGGATGATGATGCCGCCCAAGCCGTAGATCATCAGGTTGCGGCTGAGCAGCGCGCCGGCACCGACCGCGCGATACTTGACGCCCTTCAGCGCCAGGGGAATCAGCGCAATGATGATCAGCGCGTTGAAGATGATCGCGGACAGGATCGCGCTTTGCGGGCTCGCCAGGTGCATGACGTTCAGCACCTGAAGCTGCGGATAGAACGCGAGGAACATCGCCGGGATGATCGCAAAGTACTTTGCGACGTCGTTGGCGATCGAGAACGTGGTCAGCGCACCGCGGGTCATCAGGAGCTGCTTGCCGATCTCGACCACCTCGATCAGCTTGGTCGGGTTGGAGTCGAGGTCGACCATGTTGCCGGCCTCGCGGGCCGCCTGGGTGCCGGTGTTCATGGCGACGCCGACGTCGGCCTGCGCGAGCGCCGGCGCATCGTTGGTGCCGTCGCCGCACATCGCGACCAGCTTGCCCTTGGACTGCTCGTCGCGGATCAGCTTGAGCTTGTCCTCGGGGGTTGCCTGCGCCAGGAAGTCGTCGACGCCGGCTTCGGCTGCGATCGCGGCCGCGGTCATCGGATTGTCGCCGGTGATCATCACGGTGCGGATGCCCATGCGCCGCAATTCGGCAAAGCGCTCGCGGATGCCGCCCTTGACGATGTCCTTCAGGTGCACGACGCCGAGCAGCTTGCCGTCCTTGGCGACCGCCAGCGGCGTGCCGCCGGCCTTGGCGATCTCATCGGCGATCGCCTGGATCTCGCGGGCTTCGGCGCTCATCGTCGCGGCGACCGCACGGACGGTATTGCCCGATGCGACGGTGCGGGGCGAGCCGCCGTCGACATAGGCGAGGATGGCGTCGACCGCGCCCTTGCGGACCGACGAGGTGCCGGCATCGATGCCGCTCATCCGGGTCTGCGCGGTGAACGGCACGAAGGTCGCGGCAAGCTCGTGCATGTCGCGGCCGCGGATGCCGTATTTCTCCTTGGCCAGCACCACGATCGAGCGTCCCTCCGGCGTTTCGTCGGCGAGCGAGGCAAGCTGTGCTGCGTCGGCGAGGTCCTGCTCGGAGACGCCACGGATCGGACGGAACGCGGTCGCCTGGCGGTTGCCGAGCGTGATGGTGCCGGTCTTGTCCAAGAGCAGCGTGTCGACGTCGCCGGCGGCTTCCACCGCGCGGCCGGACATCGCCAGCACGTTGAACCGCACCAGGCGGTCCATGCCGGCGATACCGATCGCCGACAGCAGCGCGCCGATCGTGGTCGGGATCAGCGTGACGAACAGCGCCACCAGCACCACGACCGAGATCGAGCCGCCGGCATAGGCCGCATAGCTCGGGATCGTCACCGTCGCGAACACGAAGATGATGGTGAGGCCCGCGAGCAGGATGTTGAGCGCGATCTCGTTCGGCGTCTTCTGCCGCTCGGCGCCCTCGACCAGTCTGATCATGCGGTCGATGAAGGTCGAGCCCTGCGCCGCGGTGATGCGGACGCGGATCCAGTCCGACAGCACCTGGGTGCCGCCGGTGACCGCCGAACGGTCGCCGCCAGACTCGCGGATGACAGGCGCGGACTCACCGGTGATCGCAGCTTCGTTGACCGAGGCGACGCCTTCGATCACCTCACCGTCGGACGGGATGTTGTCGCCGGCCTCGACCAGCACGACATCGCCGACCTTCAGTGACGTGCCGGGCACCATGCGATAGGTCCGGTCGGTGCCAGTGAGCAGCTTGGCCTGGCTCTCGGTGCGGGTCTTCTTCAGCGATTCCGCCTGCGCCTTGCCGCGGCCCTCGGCGACGGCTTCGGCGAAATTGGCGAACAGCACCGTGAACCAGAGCCAGATGATGATCTGGAAGGTGAAGCCGAGGTTGGCGCCGCCGCTGACGAGATCGCGCACGAAGATGATCGTGGTCAATGCGGCCACCACCTCCACCACGAACATCACGGGGTTCTTCATCATCAGCCGGGGATCGAGCTTGACGAAAGCCGACCAGATCGCCGGCACCAGGATTTTCGGGTCGAGCATGGTCGACGCCGTCACCTGTTTCTGCAGTTTCATGGTTTCCATGGATGTCACTCCGGACGTATTCAAAATCAGAACAGGGTGTTGGCGTTCATGGCGAGGTGCTCGACGATCGGCCCGAGCGCGAGCGCCGGGAAGAAGGTCAGGCCGCCGATGATCAGGATCACGCCGATGACGAGGCCGACGAACAGCCCGCCGGTGGTGGGGAAGGTGCCCGCCGAGGCAGGGATCGACTTCTTCTCGACCAGCGATCCCGCGATCGCCATCGCCGGCACGATCATGAAGAAGCGGCCGACGAACATCGCAGACGCAAGCGTCAGATTGTAGAACAGCGTGTTGCCGGTGAGGCCCGCAAAGGCCGAGCCGTTATTGCCGGTCGAGGACGTGTAGGCATAAAGCACCTCCGTGAAGCCGTGCGGGCCTGCATTGGCCATCGAGGCCACTGCCGACGGCAGCACCACGCCGACCGCGGTCCAGCCGAGATACATCAGCGGCAGCACCAGGATCGCGAGCATCGCCATCTTGACCTCGCGCGCCTCGATCTTCTTGCCGACATATTCCGGCGTGCGGCCGACCATCAGGCCGGCAACGAAGATCGCCAGCACGACGAACAGCAGCATGCCGTAGAAGCCGGCGCCGACGCCGCCGATGATGACCTCGCCGAGCTGCATGTTGATCAGCGGGATCATGCCGCCGAGCGCGGTGAAGCTGTCATGCATGGCGTTGACCGCGCCGCAGGACGCCGCGGTGGTGACGACGGCGAACAGCGAGGACGCGACGATGCCGAAGCGGACCTCCTTGCCCTCCATGTTGCCGCCGGTGAGACCCAGCGCCTGCAGCGCCGAGGTGCCGTTGGCCTCGGCCCAATAGGTGACGGTGACGCCGGCGACGAACAGGATGCCCATCACGGCCAGGATCGCCCAACCCTGGCGCTCGTTGCCGACCATCCGGCCGAACACGTTGGTCAGCGCGGCGCCGAGTGCGAATATCGAGATCATCTGCACCAGGTTCGACAGCGCGGTCGGATTCTCGAACGGATGCGCAGCGTTGGCGTTGAAGAAGCCACCGCCATTGGTGCCGAGCATCTTGATCGCAACCTGCGAGGCCACCGGCCCGAGCGCGATGGTCTGCTTGCCACCCTCCAGCGTGGTGGCGTCGACATAGGCGCCGAGGGTCTGCGGCATGCCCTGCCAGACCAGGAACAGCGCATAGACGATGCAGATCGGCAGCAGGACGTAGAGCGTGCAGCGCGTGACGTCGACCCAGAAATTGCCGACCGTGCGCATCGACGAACGGGTGAAGCCGCGGATCAGCGCAATCGCCAGCGCGATGCCGGTCGCCGCCGACAGGAAGTTCTGGTGGGTCAGGCCCAGCATCTGGACCAGATAGGACAGCGTGCTCTCGCCGCCGTAGTTCTGCCAGTTGGTGTTGGTGATGAAGGAGATCGCGGTGTTGAAGGAGAGATCCTCGGCAACCGCCGTCTGGCCGGCCGGGTTGAACGGCAACACCGCTTGCAGCCGCATCAGGCCGTAAATGAGAGCGAAGCCGCCGACATGGAACAGCAGCATGGCGACCGTATAGGTCAGCCAGTGCTGCTCGCGCCGCTCGTCGACGCCGCCGACCCAGTAGATGCCGCGCTCGACCGGGCGCAGCACGGGTGAGAGGAAGGTGCGCTCGCCGTTGAACACGCGGGTCATGTACCAGCCGAGCGGTTTGACCAGCGCGACCACGATCGCGCAGAACAGAATAATTTGAATCCAACCGATGACGGTCATTGCGTCAAACCTTTCGAATGGGTGCGAAGCGCAGCAGCGACGCGAACATGCCGAGCAACAGCCCGGTCAACACCGCGTCGGCCAACAGAATTGTGCAAAGCGCTGACATCGCGGGCCGCCTAGAAGCGTTCGGGCCGCAGCAGTGCGTAGGTGAGGTAGAACAGCAGGCCGAGCGAGACGAGGCCGGCGAGCGAGTAATCGAAGATCATCGCCGCCTCCCTTAAAGCCGTTCGCAGGCGTAGGCGTAGCCGATGCCGGCCGCGAAGAAGCCGATCGCGAGCGCCGCCATGAGAATGTCCATCATGAGAGACTCCTATGCATCCGAGGGGCGCGGGCGACCGTATAAGCGCTCCGCGCCGGATGACCGTGAGGTGCCATCCGGGGCATAGGATTTCGAGATGTGACGCATAAGGACGTTATAGGAATCCCATAAGTGGCGATCCGCTCTCCGCCGTCGTCCTGCACCAAATCGACCTGAAGATGCGTACTGCGTCACCCTCCCCTGGAGGGGGAGGGTCGGTTCGCATGGAGCGAAGCGGAATGCGAAACGGGGTGGGGTGATCTCTCAGCACGGGCACTGTCAGACGCGGAGGCACCGTCACCCCACCCCGCTTCGCATCGCTGACGCGATGTGAAGCGACCCTCCCCCTCCAGGGGAGGGTGAAGGGCCCGTTCCATTTTTATGGAATCCCTATATCTCCGCCGCTCGCCTCATCTCGTTTTCAAATGGCTATCCGGCCATTTTGGGCCTGCGGCCAATACCTTGAGCCTAGCCTTCTGGGGCCGCGCCTTCGACGAGATGACGCCATGACAATGCTCTCCCAACCCACCTCCACCGACCTCGGCGAACGGCTGCGCGATGCCTATACAGTGACCGCCGAGTTCATGGCCGACATCATCAGCCAGACCTGCCGGCGCTTTCCCTCGGCTGGACAAAGCGGCAAGAGCGCCCGTGTCGAGCGCCTGATCCAGTCCGGCGCATGGACCGACGCCGCGATCGCGCTGCTCGACCTCGAGCTGCCGCAATGGCAGATCCGCCGCCTGGTCTATGACGAGGGCGAGTGGCATTGCGCGCTGTCGCGCGAACGCGAGCTGCCCGACTGGCTCGACCAGTCGATCGAGACCCACCATGCGGATCTTGCGCTCGCGATCCTCAGCGGCTTCGTCGAGGCGCAGCGAATCTCGGCGCCCGAGAACCGCACCAGCGTGCCGACCGTCCGTCGCGGCATCAGCTCGCTCTACGAGCCGCTCTTCGTCGACAACATCGGCTGATGGCGGCGCCGTCGTGAACGCGAAACAACTGCCGCAGCAGCTGCAGTCGGTCCAGGTCATGGTCCGGTTCGGCTTCCGGCTTGCCATCATGATCGGCTTTGCCGTGTTCGCCGGCGCAGGCTTCGGCAGGGGCCTCGTCACGCTGCTCTGGATGTCGGCGCTGATCTGCGCGCTCGCCGGTATCGCCAAACGCGAGATGCCGTTCGCCACAAATCTCAATCATTGGGACGAGATGACCGCCTATGTCGCGCTGTGCGCGCTCGGGACCGGCATCGTCCAGCACATCTAAGCCCACCCCTCAAATCCTATGCCGCTCCTATGAAGTCGGCCGTCCTCCGCGCTCGATTTCATATCCCGCAAAACAGACATTAACGCGTGACTTCCATCTGAAGGACTATCACCGTGAAACTCGTCGAACCTCCCTCGTGTAGCGCTGTGTCCACCATCGTCTTCATCGGCCGCAACCACCGCGGCCAGTGGGTCGCCCAGCAGCAGAACGGCCTCTATGGCGGCCTGTTCGTCAACCGCGCCCAGGCCGTCAAATACGCGCTGTTCGAGAACGGCCAGCACCCCGAAATGATCGTCGAGCTGTCGCGCGAGCTCGAGCTCGATATGCGCGGCGAGACCGTGCCTCTCCCCGCCAGCCGCGTGGCCTGAGCCACCCCCATGACTGCGAAGGTCATTGCGAAGACGGTTGCGAAAGCGGATTCAGCGGCATGGCTGTCGGGCT
Organism: Bradyrhizobium sp. B120; assembly: GCF_049075665.1. Classification (NCBI taxonomy): domain Bacteria; kingdom Pseudomonadati; phylum Pseudomonadota; class Alphaproteobacteria; order Hyphomicrobiales; family Nitrobacteraceae; genus Bradyrhizobium; species Bradyrhizobium sp. B120. The sequence continues at coordinate 6,763,836 of NZ_CP185242.1, forward strand.
TCATCCCCGACCTTCCGACCCCCTTCAACCACCATGACGAGATCGATACCGATGCGTTCGGCCGGCTGTGCGAGCGCCAGATCGCGGCCGGCGCCACGGCGCTGGTGGTCGGAGAGACCGCGGGTGAAAGCTCGACGCTTGAGCCTGCGGAGCGCGCCCAGCTGGTTCGCATCGCAGCCCACATCGCGCGCAGGCGGGTCCGCATCATCGCCGGCGCCGGGTCGAACGCGACCGATCGTGCCGTCACGTTCACGCGCGCGGCGGAAGCGGCCGGCGCTGAAGCCATCATGTCGGTCGTGCCGTATTACAACAAGCCAATGCCGCAGGGCATGGCGGCGCATTTTCGCGCCGTCGCTGCGGCCACGACACTGCCCGTGATCCTGCACGACATCCCGTCGCGGACGGTGAAGGGGCTGGCGGACGAGACGCTGGTTGAGCTCGCAGCATCGCCGCGCTTCATCGGACTGCGAGATGGCAGCAGCGATGTCGCCCGCCTCAGGCGCCTGCGTCCACGCCTGCCGTCGACGTTCCGGATGCTGACCGGCGACGACACCATGTCGCTCGCCTATATGGCCGCCGGCGGTGACGGCTGCATCTCGTCGATCTCGAACGTCGCGCCCGATCTGTGCGTGGCGGTGGCCCGGCACCTGCGTGAGGGCCGGCTGTATCAGGCGCGCGAGCTGCATCAGCGGCTGGTGCCGCTCGCGACGCTGCTCGAGCGCGAGCACCCCGCCGCCCTCAAATTCGCACTGGCGCTGTTGGGGTTCATGCAGCCCGCGACACGGCTGCCGATCGTTCAGCTCAACGGACCGGCGAAGGCCGAGATCGCGCGGGCGATGACCGAAATCGCCGACGAATATCTGGCCGTCGCGCACTGAGCGTGCCACAACGCAGGCCATCGCAACGCACAATGGAATCAGCCCGCCGCGTCCGTGACACCGCGCCATATTGAGGTTCCGGAACGGCATCCCATATCCACGGCAAGGGAGTGCTTGCCGTGCAGACCTTCAAGGCGGCTCTCGTTGTGGCGATCGCCCTGGTCGCTCTGGTTGTTTCCATTGGTCCCGGTACGGCCGCGGACAACAACCGTCTTGCCCTGACCATTTCAATCGACGGAGCGATCGGGCCGGCATCGGCCAGCTACGTCAAGGACGGCCTGGCGAAGGCCGCCGAGCGGCACGCCGAGATCGTCATTCTGCGCCTGAATACGCCAGGCGGTCTCAGCACCAGCATGCGCGAGATCATCACCGACCTGCTGGCCTCGCCCGTTCCCGTCGTCGGCTATGTTGCGCCCTCCGGCGCCCATGCCGCGAGCGCCGGGACCTACATTCTCTATGCGACCCATCTCGCAGCCATGGCGCCCGGCACCAATATCGGCGCCGCGACGCCGGTGCAGATTGGCGGCCCGATGCCGGGTCTGCCGGGCAGCACCCCGGACAAGGACGGCACGGACCAGAAGGACGGCGGCAACCCGTCCACGACCAAGGATACCATGACGGCGAAGGTGACGAACGATGCCGTTGCCTTCATCCGCAGCCTCGCCGAACTGCGCGGCCGCAATGCCGACTGGGCCGAGAAGGCGGTCCGCGACGCCGCCACCCTCTCCGCCAACGCGGCGTTGCAGGCCCATGTCATCGAGTTCACCGCGCATGATCCGGCCGACCTGCTCAGGCAAGTCGACGGCCGGACGGTGGAGCTTGCCGGCGGCAGGACGCAACGCCTGGCGACCAAGGATACCGTGATCGAAGCCATCGATCCCAACTGGATCTCGCGCGTGCTTGCTGTGATCACCGACCCCAACATCGCATTCGTTCTCCTGATGGTCGGCATCTACGGCCTGATCTTCGAATTCATGTCGCCCGGCGCCGTAGCGCCCGGAGTTGTCGGGACGATCTGCCTGCTGCTCGGCCTCTACGCGCTCAACATGCTGCCGATCAACTACGCCGGCTTCGCCTTGATGCTGGTCGGGATGGCGCTGCTCGCGATCGAAGCCTTCAACCCGACTGTCGTGATCGGCCTTGGAGGCATCGTCGCCTTTGTGCTGGGAGCCGCCATGCTGTTCCGGATCGAGGCGCCCGGATACCACCTGTCATGGTCGCTCATCGGCATCGTCGCGGCGATGTTCGCAGGGCTCATTCTGGTCGTGCTCGGGGCGCTGCGCCGCGCGCGCAACGGTCCGTTCCGGACAGGTGCGCAAGCCATGCGCGGGCTACCGGCCGAGGTGCTCGACTGGTCCGAGACATCAGGTCACGTCTTCACCAATGGCGAACGCTGGCAGGCGCGCGGTACCGAGGCGTTCAAGGCCGGAGAGACGGTCGAGGTGGCCAACATCGTCGATTTGACGCTGGTGGTACGGCGTGCGCCGGCGTCCGCCGGCGAAGGAGGTACAGCATGATGCTTGATTATTTCACCTATGCCGCGGTCGTCCTGCTTGTCATCATCTTCCTGACCCAGGCCGTGCGCGTCCTGCGCGAATACGAGCGCGGCGTCATCTTCACACTCGGCCGCTTCACCGGGGTAAAGGGCCCGGGGCTCATCATCCTGATTCCGATGGTGCAGCAGATCGTGAAGGTCGACCTCAGGGTGATGGTGCAGGTGGTGCCACCGCAGGACGTGATTTCCCGCGACAACGTCTCGGTCAAGGTCAACGCCGTCCTCTACTTCCGCATTGTCGATCCCGAGCGCGCCATCATCAAGGTCGGCGACTACATGGCTGCGACCAGCCAGTTGGCCCAGACCACGCTGCGCTCGGTGCTCGGCAAGCACGAGCTCGACGAGATGCTGGCGGAACGCGACAAGTTGAACGCCGATATCCAGGAGACCCTCGACAAGCAGACCGACGTCTGGGGCATCAAGGTCACCGCGGTCGAGATCAAGGACATCGATCTCAACGAAACCATGGTGCGGGCAATCGCCAAGCAGGCCGAGGCGGAACGGCTGCGGCGCGCCAAGGTGATCAACGCGATGGGCGAGCAGCAGGCCGCCGAGAAGCTGGTCGAGGCCGGCCGGATCCTCGCCCAGGAGCCGCAGGCGATGCAGCTCCGCTATTTCGCGGCGCTGCATGACATCGCCGGCGAGCGCTCCTCGACCGTGGTCTTCCCGCTCCCGATGAACCTGCTCGATCACCTGATGCGGCGAAGCGAAGCCACCTGACCCGGCTGATGCTTGGCCCGCCACGCAGGTCCCGGGCCGCGCATGTAATGCGCCTCGGGCCGGTAGCCGCTGATCGGCTCCTCGCCGATCCAGGCGAGGAATTTGAGCATTCCTTCTGCCACGCGACGCAGCAGGGCAGCGATGAATGAAGCCGCGCGCATCTCAGTAATCCCACTTCTCGCCGAGCACGACCGGCGGGCGCGGATATTTCTCGGCATCGCCGCCGAGCATGCCGACATGGAGATGGCTGCGCGCCCAGTCCTCATGGCCGCGATGCAGCAACAGCTCGTTGCGCAGCCGATGGATCTTGGCGGCGGCGATGGCGCGGTGGATGGTTCTGAAAGCAAGGCCGATCCGCCGGATCGTCCGCCGCAGCGTCAGCGGCATGGCACCGGCCGAACCGTGCGGCCGGGCATCGTGGTAATTGAGCAAGGTCATGTCCCACCTTCCTGTTGGCGGCGCGCGCGAGCGCACCGCGTCACCCAAGAACATGCTGGGACGGCCGTAGGAATTCGAGAGGACCCGCCGCGGTGCGGCATAGGGGCCGCATAAAGACCGGCCACCCCGCAGTGGGCACGGGCCGTGCCCCACGCGCCGGAACGCAACGCCTCTGCGTGTGTTGACCGGCGTCCATTCAGTGCTAGCCTTTTGGCAAGCAATAGCGTCAAGCGGGTCCGATAACCGAGGGTGGAGATCATGAACCTCGTATCGCCAACTGTCGCAACCGCCGGACCCGTCCCCTCCGATGGCGTGATCGCGGCAGGCGTCTACGTCGAGGGACGACGCGTTGCCAATATCGCGATCGATGAAGCAGCGGACTGGCGCAACAAGCCGGATCATGTGGTGTGGATCGGCCTGCACGAACCCGACATGACGCTGCTGAGCAGCCTGCAGCGGCAATTCCAGCTGCACGACCTCGCCATCGAAGATGCGGATCACGCGCATCAGCGGCCGAAGATCGAGCAATACGGCGATGCGCTGTTCATCGTGGCCCGCACCGCGCAGCTCGACGGCGAAAGTATCGCGTTCGGCGAGACGCATCTGTTCGTCGGCGAGGGATACATCGTCTCGGTCCGACACGGCGCCTCGACATCCTACACGAGGGTCAGGGAGCGCTGCGAGAGCTGCCCACGCGCGCTTGCCCGGGGCGAGGACTACATCCTCTATGCCATCCTCGACTTCATCGTCGACAACTACTCGCCGGTGCTCGAGGCGATCCAGGACGAGGTCGAGGCGATGGAGGCGGAAGTGCTGGCGAGCGCGATGACGCGGGCGCAGATCGAGCGGCTCTATCTGCTGCGGCGGGATCTGCTGCGGCTGCGCAACGCGATTGGACCGCTAGTGGAGGTCTGCCGCAGGCTGGAACGCGACGATCTGCCGATGGTGCGCGTCACAATGCGCCCGCTGTTCCGCGACGTCACGGACCATGTCCGCACCATCCAGGAACGGATCGACTCGCTGCGCGAGGTGCTTGCCTTTGCGTTTGAAGCAAGCCTGCTGGTCGGTCAGGCGCAGGAAACGGCGATCTCCAAGAAGCTCGCCTCATGGCTTGCGATCGTTGCGGTGCCGACCGCCGTCGCCGGTATCTACGGTATGAATTTCAAGTACATACCGGAGCTGCAATGGGAGTATAGCTATTTCGTCGTGATGGGCCTGATGCTGGCCGCATGCGCCGGGCTGTTCTGGCGATTCAGGCGTTCCGGCTGGCTGTAGGCGGCGATCCGAACATCGAGCCAGTCTGGTCTGGGCAAAGCCCAGCGGCGCAGCGCGACCATGTGCAAATGACCAACAATTTGGACAATTTTTCCCTCGAACGACCCCGCCCGAAGCCGGTTTACCGTCGGCGGCAAGACCGGTAACGTCGCTTCCCAATGCGACGTGGAGAGTGCCCATGCGGCCCAAGGATCAGATCAACTGGATGCTGACGGATGCGATCGAGGCGCTCGCCCGCGCCGAGCGGTTGCACCAGAGCTTCCTCAATTTGCAGCCCAGCGCGGGCGGCAGCGAGCCGAGCTGGGAACCACCGATGGACGTGATCGAGACCGAGGAGGAGATCCTGATCCTGGTCGCGCTGCCGGGGGTCGACCCCGACGAGGTCGAGGCCGCGCTCGACGGCGGCACGCTGGTGATCTCCGGCCGCCGCATCCTGCCCGCTGAGCTGCGCAACGCCCGCATCCTGCGCCTCGAGCTGCCGCAAGGCCGCTTCGAGCGCCGCATCACGCTGCCGACCGGCCGCTACACCATCAGCCGCTTTGCCGCGCATGGCTGCGTCGGCCTGCGGCTCGGAAAATCGAGCTGAGGGATTTCGACATGGCCGCAACAGACATTTCAAATCCGGCGAGCTCGGCGCCGATCCCGAGCGACGCAACGATCATCGTCCCGGTGCGCAACACCGTGCTGTTTCCGGACGTCATCATCCCGATCACGATCGCGCGCGCGACCTCGATTGCCGCCGCCCAGCAGGCGGTGCGCGAGCAGCGGCCGATCGGCATCCTGCTGCAGCGTAATCCCGAGGCCAACGATCCCGGACCCGACGGGCTCTATCGTGTCGGAACCGTCGCCAACATCGTGCGCTACATCACCGGCGCCGACGACAGCCATCATCTGGTCTGCCAGGGCGTGCAGCGCATGCGCGTGCTCGACTACCTGCCCGGCACCCCGTTCCTGGCGGCGCGCGTGCTGCAGATCCCCGAGCCGACCACGACCTCGCCCGAGATCGAGGCGCGCTTCCTCAACCTGCAGCGCCAGGCGCTGGAGGCGGCGCAATTGCTGCCGCAGACGCCGCCCGAATTGATCGCCGCGCTGCAGGGCACGACCTCGCCGGCGACGCTGGCCGACCTCGCGACCTCCTACATGGACATCAAGCCGGCGGAGAAGCAGGACATCCTGGAAACCGTCGATCTCGTGGCGCGGATGGACAAGGTCTCGCGGCATCTTGCCGAGCGCATCGAGGTGCTCAGACTGAGCCAGGAGATCGGGCAGAAGACCAAAGCCGTATTCGACGAGCGGCAGCGCGAGGCGATCCTGCGCGAACAGATGGCGACCATCCAGCGCCAGCTCGGCGAAGGCGACGGCAAGGCCGCCGAGGTTGCCGAACTGACCAAGGCGATCGCAGAAGCCAAGATGCCGCCGGAAGCCGAAAGCCAGGCGCAGAAGGAATTGCGCCGCTACGAGCGGATGCCGGAGGCGGCGGCCGAATCCGGCATGGTGCGCAGCTATCTCGACTGGCTGATCGACCTGCCCTGGAGCATTCCGGAGGAGAAGCCGATCGACATCGCGGAAGCGCGCAAGATCCTCGACCAGGACCATTATGGGCTGGAGAAGATCAAGAGCCGCATCATCGAATATCTCGCGGTGCGCAAGCTCGCGCCCGGTGGCAAGGCGCCGATCCTCTGCTTCCTCGGGCCGCCCGGCGTCGGCAAGACCTCGCTCGGCCAATCGATCGCGCGCGCGATGTCGCGCCCGTTCGTGCGTGTCTCGCTCGGCGGCGTGCATGACGAGGCCGAGATCCGCGGCCACCGCCGCACCTATATCGGCGCGCTGCCGGGCAACATCATCCAGGCCATCAAGAAGGCCGGCGCGCGCAACTGCGTGATGATGCTGGACGAGATCGACAAGATGGGCCGCGGCATCCAGGGCGATCCGTCGGCCGCGATGTTAGAGGTGCTCGACCCCGAGCAGAACGGCACCTTCCGCGACAATTATCTCGGCGTGCCGTTCGACCTCTCGCGCGTCGTTTTCATCGCCACCGCCAACATGCTCGACGGCGTCCCCGGCCCGCTGCTCGACCGCATGGAGCTGATCAGCCTCGCCGGCTACACCGAGGACGAAAAGCTCGAGATCGCCAAGCGCTACCTGGTGCGGCGCCAGCTCGAGGCCAACGGGATCAAGGCCGATCAGGTCGAGATCGATCCGGACGCGCTGCGGCTGATCATCAAGAGCTACACCCGAGAGGCCGGCGTCCGCAATCTGGAGCGCGAGATCGGCAAGGTGCTGCGCAACGTCGCGGTGCAGATCGCCGATGGCAGCACCAGCCACGTCACCATCGCACCGAAGGACATCGTGTCGCTGCTCGGCCAGCCCAGGTTCGAGAACGAGATCGCGATGCGCACCAGCATCCCGGGCGTTGCCACCGGGCTTGCCTGGACGCCGGTCGGCGGCGACATCCTGTTTATCGAGGCCTCGCGCACCCCAGGCCGCGGCGCGCTGATGATCACCGGACAGCTCGGCGACGTGATGCGCGAGAGCGTGCAGGCCGCGCTGACGCTGGTGAAGAGCCGCGCCTCGCAGCTCGGCATCGACCCCGCGGTGTTCGAGAAGAGCGACATCCACGTCCACGTTCCCGCCGGCGCCACGCCCAAGGACGGCCCGAGCGCAGGTGTTGCGATGTTCACCGCCCTCACCTCGCTGCTGACCGATCGCACCGTGCGCAGCGACACCGCGATGACCGGCGAGATCTCGCTGCGCGGCCTCGTGCTGCCGGTCGGCGGCATCAAGGAGAAGGTGGTCGCGGCCGCGGCGGCGGGCCTGACGCGGGTGATGCTGCCGGCGCGCAATAAGCGCGACTACGACGACATCCCCGCCGGCGCCCGCGCCAAGCTCGAGTTCATCTGGCTGGAGCGCGTCGACGAGGCGATTGCGGCCGCGCTGGAGCCGGCCAAGGCGACACCCGCCGCGGCGGAGTGATCCGCGGGCGGAGGGATGAAGCTCCACGTCGATCATCTCGCCCTGGGCTTGCCCCTCTCCCCGACCCTCCCCCGCAAGGGGGGAGGGAGCCTGACGAGCGTGCTCACTTCACATGCAGATGGTCTCATCGGATCAATGGATGGACGACAATGATTGGTTTGTTCGCGCCGTTCACCGTCTCACAGCGCTAACGCCCAACATCGAGCCGAACGTAAGGGAATCACCGGCGGAAGGGTTCCCTCCCCCCTTGCGGGGGAGGGTTAGGGAGAGGGGTACCGCGCGGCGTACTCTCTCCGCTCAAGTTCAGCGCATTGGAAGCGGTCGCGCTCAGCTCTTGGCCATGCAGTCCGAGATATAGAACCAGCGGTCGTCGCCGGTCAGTCCCTTCTGCTTCACCTCTTTGCGGCAGGCCTTGAGCTTGGGCTTGTTGGCGCGCCACTGCTCCTTCATGGCCTTCAATTTATCCATCGTCAGCTTGATCTTCGACGGCTTGGCCGTGGTGGTGGCGGCCGGTGCGGGTGCTGCCGGCGCCGCGGTCTGGGCTGACGCGGCATGAAGCCCTACGGCGAGCAGCGCGGCGGCAAGGCAAATCCGGGTGCGAAACATTGAAATCCCCCAATCCGATTTCTGTTCAAGGAATAGAGCGAATGCCGCGGGCGCCGGGAATCGGCGGCCCGCGGCGATGATGGTCGCGATCAGAGGATTTTGACCGCGCTGAGCAGCGTCATGTAGATGCCCCAGGCCAGCGGAATGCCGACGAACAGCCAGAACAGCGCCGCTCTGCCGTCCAGACCGCCCTTACCGATGCCGAACGATCCGGTCGCGCCGTTGCCGCCGGTTGCCGTCGCGGCCTGCAGCTTCGCCACTTCGGCGTCGCTCATGTGCCACTTCGGATCGACCGGCTTGATCATGTAGTTGCAGATGAAGCCGGCGATCAGCATGCCGCACAGGATGTACATCGTCGTGTTGTAGAGCTGATCGCGCGGCACGCCGGCGGCAAGCTGGAATTCGCGGAGGTAATTCACCACGACGGGACCGATGATGCCCGCCGTCGACCACGCCGTCAGCAGACGGCCATGGATCGCGCCGACGAACTGGGTGCCGAACATGTCGGCGAGATAGGCCGGCACGGTGGCGAAGCCGCCGCCATACATCGACAGGATGATGCCGAGGCCGAGCACGAACAACAGCTTCGAGCCCATCGCGGCGAAGGTCGGCGCCAGTGCGTAGAGCACGATGCCGAGCACGAAGAACGTGTAATAGGTGTTCTTGCGGCCGATCTTGTCCGACAGCGAGGCCCAGAAGAAGCGGCCGCCGATATTGAACAGCGAGAGCAGGCCGGCGAAGCCGGCGGCGATCGCTGCGATCTGCGCCTTCTGTGCGGCATCGAGCGCATTGAAGCCGACATTAGGCAGCCCGATCAGCTTGCCGGCGAAGATCTCCTGCAACATTGGCGAGGCCATGCCGATCACGCCGATGCCCGCCGACACGTTCAAGCACAGCACACCCCAGATCAGCCAGAATTGCGGCGTCTTGTGCGCGTTATCGAGGTGAACGTTCTTGGTCGAGATCATCGCGTTGGATTTGGCCGGCGGCGTCCAACCGTCCGGTTGCCAGCCGCTGGGCGGCAAGCGATAGCGGAACGCGCCGATCATCATGAACACGCAATAGATCGCGCCCATGGTGAGGAAGGTCTCCCAGACGCCGACCGAGGTCGGGGTCTTGAAGTAGCTCATCAGCTTGTCGGCGAGCGGCGCACCGATCATCGCGCCGCCGCCAAAACCCATGATGGCCATGCCGGTCGCCATGCCGCGGCGATCCGGGAACCATTTCACCAGCGTCGACACCGGCGAGATGTAGCCAAGGCCAAGCCCGATGCCGCCGATCACGCCGGAGCCGAGCCACATCAGCCAAAGCTGATGGGTGACGATGCCGATCGCGCCGAGCACGAGGCCGCCGCACCAGCACAGCGCGGCGACGAAGCCGGCCTTGCGCGGTCCGACCTTCTCGAGCCAGCCGCCCCACACCGCAGCCGAGACGCCGAGCACGACGAAGAACAACGTGTACATCCACCCCAAGCTCGCGACCTTCCAGTCGCAAGTCGTCGTGAACAATTCCTGCACCAGCGAGATATCGGGGCACGCCTTCGGCGCGGTCAGCCCGATCGCCCGCGACAGCGGCAGCCAGAACACCGAGAAGCCATAGGCCATGCCGATGCACAAATGGATGCACAGCGCCGCCGGCGGCACCAGCCAGCGGTTGAAGCCGGCGGTCGCGATCGTGTGTTCCTTGTCGAGGAAACCTGCGCCTGCCGTGGATACGCGTGCGGCGCTGCTCACTGTGGTCATTGACTCCTCCCCTGCAGCCGCCGTTGTCAGGCGCGTCTGCGTCTTCGATCCCGTCTCAGCCCGGTCTCAGCCCTTTGCGGCCACCGTCAGGCGGCTGCTCCGCACATTTCCTCGATGCGCCGGGACCAACCACGCGCATTCCGCAAATGCTAACCCCCAAATACGACCCGATATGCCCGGCCGTGCCGTCCCTGATCTGGACGCAGGCCGGCCGTTGTCTGTCGCTGTGCCCACATCTGGGCACAGCTCCATCTCCGCAACCCGGGAGGAGATTATCAATTCGCGCAGAATGGAAAATAGGTGTCGATTGGCAAAAGGTAGATATCAAGCCGGATCTAGCGCGTACGCGGCGCTGCAGCATTTGAATTATCTATCGTTCCATTCGCCTTCTCGATCAGGAAAACGATCCGGACGTCGCTTCGTTCGGTGATCTCGACCCTGTCGCCGGTCTCCTGGATGAGGGCCGGGATATCGATCACCGAAAGCGGGTCGGTGCAGTGCACTTCGAGGAAATCTCCCGCCGTCACGCTCTTGAGCGCCTTGCGCGTCTTCAGCGCGGGCAGCGGGCATTTCAGGCCGGTGAGATCGAGCTTTGTCGTGGTCATGGTTCGACCATGGCGAAGCCGTCCAGCATCGTCAACGGCGGCACCTTCTCACCCTATCAGCTCTCCGCCGCGGCCGAAGCCAGCACGTCGTCGACCGGAATAGCGGAGCGCAGCATCAATTCGGCGACGTCCTCGATGTCGTCGAGATGCGCGACCGCCAGCCTGGTTTCGACCGCGACGTCGCTGGCGATCCCGACCACGCGCGGGTCGTCGGGGAACAGCAGCGGCTTGCCGTTGGCGGCGCGATACACCTCGATCTTGTTGACCGGCTCGCGCTTAAAGCCCTCGACCACGACCAGATCGACCTGCGCCATCTTGGCGAGCAGTTCCGGCAGCCGCGGCTCGCTGGCGCCGCGCAGCTCATGCATCAGCGCCCAGCGCCGCGTCGAGGATACCAGCACCTCCGTCGCACCGGCCTGCCGGTGCACCCAAGAGTCCTTGCCGGGCACGTCGACATCGAATTCGTGATGGGCGTGCTTGATCACGGAGACGCGCAAGCCCCGGCCCAGCAGATAGGGGATCACCCGCGACAGCAGGGTGGTCTTGCCGGCTCCGCTCCAGCCCGCGAGGCCTATCACCTTCATACGCAATCTCCGCAGACATATAACGTCCAATGCTGCTTATATCAGCCTTGACGCAATGTCATGCCAGCCCCGCCGGCGGATGGCGATCGATCAGGCTCCCGGCCGGGGAGGATCGGCTTGGGAAAGCTCCCGGAGCAGCTGCGCCCGCGGCAGCGCAAACGCCAGCAGACCGCCCCATAAGGGCAATATTAACGGCATTTGCCGTACCAGTTCTCCCGATCAATGGGAGGCCTGTCCAGTGCCCAATCGTGATGGTGTTCGAGACGCCATAAGCCTGAAGAACCGGGTTCTGGTCACCACGATCTTCCTGGCGTCGGGCGCGGCATCCCTGATCCTCCAGGTTCTCTGGTTCAAGCAACTGCAATTCGTGCTGGGAAGCGCGACCGTCTCCGTCAGCGTCACGGTGGCGAGCTTCTTTTTCGGTCTCTCGCTGGGCAGCGCTTTCGGGGGCCGGATCGCCGACACCGTCAGCCGCCCCCTGAAGATCTACGGGTTTCTCGAACTCGCGCTTGCCGTCGTCTGCCTGGCGGTGACCGCGTTCCTGTCGCACTGGTCGACATGGGTGGGCTGGCTGTCGCCCATGCTGGACCTGGAGTCTCCACTCCGGTTGCCGCTCATGGTCGCGCTGTCGCTCGCCATCCTGTCGCTGCCGACGATGCTGATGGGCGCGACCCTGCCCTTCCTCGTGAAGTTCCTGACCCGCACGCAAACCGACCTCGCCAATCGCATCGGTCTGCTCTACGGGTTCAACACCCTGGGCGCCGCGATTGGCACCCTGGCCGTCGGCCTTGTCCTGATGGGCCTCTGGGGGATCACAGGATCGAGCCTGGTCGCGGCAGGCCTGTACGTCTGCGTCGGCGGCGTGGCCCTGCTCCTCGCGCGCGACGCAAGGCACCTGTCGCCGGTCGCGGCGGAAGCACCGGCGCAAACCGCCGGGCCGGGACGTCGCGGAACGTCCATCCTCGTCGCGATCTTCGCGTGCTCCGGATTCGTGTCCATCGCCTATGAAGTCGTCTGGTTCCGCTTCCTGACCAATGTCAGCACCTCGAGTGTCTACGCCTTCTCGGGCATGCTCGGCGTTTACCTGCTTGGGCTAGTGATCGGCGCCCTGATCTGCGCCAGGCTGCTCGCACCCCGCAAGGATCAACTGCTGCGGTACTTCGCCGTAACACAGCTGCTCATCGCGGTTGCGGCCACGCTGACCGTCGGAATCCTCGGCAAGGCGCGCACCGTGGAAGCCGTGCTGTCTCCTATCGTATCGAGCCTGGTTCCAGTCCAGGCGCAGGAGCTCTTGGGAGGTGATGTTTCATTCTTCCTGATCTGTGCCGTTGCCCTCCTGCTGCCGACTACGCTGATCGGAATCAGTTTTCCCCTGGCCAGCGAACTGACGGTGATGCAGATGAGCGCGCTGGGCCGCCGGATCGGCACGCTCTACGCCTTGAACACGACCGGCGGCGTGCTGGGCTCCCTGTCGGCCGGGTTTCTTCTGATCCCCTATCTGGGCAGCCAGGGCGCGCTCACCGCCCTGATTGTTCTGAACGTCCTGCTCTTTGTCGCGACGACCGTATCGCAACCGGGTCTTCTGAAAGAAAGCAGCCTGTGGCGGCAAGGGGCAGTCGCCGCAAGCATCATCGCGGTAGCGCTCCTGCTGTTCACCCCGCACTATCTGGAACGGGTCCTGACCGCGATCGAAGGCGGCAATGTCCTCGAGCTGCGCGAAACCAAACAAGCAACATTTGCGGTGGTCGAGTATCGCGAGAAGGCGGCGGGCACCTATCAGCAATTGGTGGTGAATTCGAAGAGCTATGCGAACAACCGTCCCGAGGGCCGACGCTACATGGCCGCGATGGGGCACTATCCCATTCTGCTGCACCCGGACCCGGTTGAAACGGCCGTCGTGATTTGCATCGGGACCGGCACCACCGTGGGTGCGGTCAGTACCCATCAGGAACTAAAATCCATCGACGCGGTCGATCTGGCCTCGACGGTTTTCGAGGTTGCGCCGCGTTTCGTGCCGATCAACAAGCAGTTCTATCAAAATCCCAAGGTCCATCAGATCGTCGCGGACGGGCGCCACTTCCTGCTGGGAACCAACGAGACATTCGACGTCATCACCCTCGAGCCCCCGCCACCCCATGACGCCGGCGTCATCAACCTCTACACAGAGGAATTCTATGCGCTGGCAAAGCAGAAGATGCGCCCTGGCGCCGTTCTCGCGCAGTGGGTGCCGCTGGATTTCAACCGCGGCATTCTTGCGAAGATGATCCTCAAGGCGATGATGGGCCAGTTCAAGCACGTCTCGCTGTGGTTGCCGTCCAGAATGGAAGGCGTGGCCATCGCCTCCGATGAACCGCTGACAATCGATCCTCGCGTGCTCGCCACGCGCATGTCGAAACCTGGGGTGGCTGAAGACCTGACAGCCAACGGCCTGGGCTCGCCCGAGGATTTCCTTGCGACGTTCATCGCCGCCGACGAAAAGCTCGCGGCCTTTGTCAGGGATGTGCCGAGCCTCACGGATGATCGGCCGCGTCTCGAATATTACAACTGGTATCCGCTGAGTTCGGTCAGCGTGGACGAACTGAAGCGCCTCCGCGAGCCCGTGGAAACTTATCTTGCCGACAAGTCCATCGACGAGGCCCGTCTCGACACCGCGCGCACCGTGGCCAATGCGATTCTGGATGAGCACCAGGCCACGGCCGAGGGTGACAAGTCCGCCGCCCGTGCCGCGCTTCGCCTGGCCGTCAAACTCGATCCGGATAATTCCTATGTCGGCTTCCTGGACCGCAAGCTGCGCGAGTGATCGGGCAACCTGCTCGCGGAGCGCCTTCGGCGGCTTATCCAGCGGATATACCTCGAAGTTTCCAATGCACCGGGCGCCCGGAACACGATATTGTGGCGTACCGGAGCACCACCTATGCCTCGCTCGCCTTCGATCGTGCCGCACCAAATCGACCACGACACCTATCTGGTGCTGAACGATTTCGGCCGGCTTGGCCGCGCCTGGTGCGAAACCGATGAAGAAGGCACCGACCGGAAAACGCTGATCCGCCGCCTGCTGGATGACCAGTACAGCCGTCCGGTCCGCATCATAGCCTTCAATACCAGCGAAGGATGGTCGCGCGACGTCACGACCGATATTGCCGACGAACTGCGGCGCCGTTTCGTCGAATACGATGAGGTCCCGCGCTCCGTGCTGGAGTTCGTCGAGACCGCCATGCGGCACTGAGCCGGATCCGCGGTCGCACCGAGACCTGCGGCAAAGCAACCCGACGGGCAACTCAGCAAAACCCTGTCAACCATGATGCAAAGCTCGGGCAACTCTTGTCGCGAGAACGCGAATGTTTGACTCACGGGCCGTGCAACAAATTCAGTGTCGTCCCGGGCTTGACCCGGGACCCATAACCACAAATGGAAGTTGTTGCGCGGCGCCGGGGCCGCAGCTCTCTTCAACGACACGACCCTGTGGTTATGGGTCCCTGCTTTCGCAGGGACGACGATTGAGAATGTAGGCAATGCCACACATTCACTGTCGTCCCGGCGAAGGCCGGGACCCATTACCCCAAATCTCAATTGTTGCGCGGCGCTGGGGCCGCAGCTCTCTTCAACGACACGACCCTGTGGTTATGGGCCCTGCTTTCGCAGGGACGACAGCGGTGAATGTCGTGGATCGCCTAGGCCGGCCTGAACCCCGCCGCTGTCAACGCGGCGCGGCTTTCGTCCGATGCCAGCGCGTCGAGAAAAGCCTGTACCGCCGGCCGCTGCTTTCGCACTGTGACCAGCGCGAAGTCGTAATGCTCTTCGGCAAGCGGAATGAAACCGAGCCCGGACGCGCGGGCGACCGGCGCAATGGTCATGCCCCAGTCGGCGCGATGCTGCGCCACCGCGGCCGCAACCGCATTGTGCGAGCGCGGCTGATTCCAGTAACCGTCGGGCCGGCTGCCTGCCAGCAGGCGATCGATCAGGATGCGGGTGCCGGCACCCTGGTTGCGGTTGACCATGATGCAGGCGGGATCGGCGAGCGCGGCGCGCACCGCCTGTTCTGCGCTCAAGCCGGCAAAGCGCGTGTCGTCCTTGCGGAACACGATGCCCTGCATGCGCCGCCAGCCCGGCACGAGCTCGAGACCGTCGGCGAGATAGGGCGTGTTGTAGGTCTCGGTCTTGTCGTCGAACAGATGGATCGGAGCGAGATCGCATTCGCCGCGCCTGGCCGCCGCAAGCCCGCCGAGACTGCCGACCGCGATCGAACGCACCACAAGGCCGGTATGCGCCAGCGGCGCGGTGACGAGATCGAGCCCGGTGCAATGGCTGCCGACGATGACGAGATCGGGCACCCGCACATGCGGCGTGAACAGCGTCACCTCGGTGTCGCTGCCGGCCGGCAACTGATCGGCCAGCGCCTCGATCTTCAGGAAGCCGTCGGCCTGCGCGAACGACGTGATCGCGCCCGATCCCTTGCCGCTCGGATAGGCGATCAGGCCGTCGGCGCCTTCGACCAGCGACACCATCACGAACTCGGTGCGCCCGAGCTCGGAGGCGATCCGCACCGGCACCTTCGCCGCCACCTTGGCATCGGAGCGCGGCGGCAGGCCGGCCATCCGCCGCAGCACCGGCACGATCATGTCGTGGAAGGTGAACATCGCGGAGGTCGGAAAGCCCGGCAGGATGACCACCGGCTTGCCGTCGCAGACCGCAAGGCAGAGCGGCTTGCCCGGCTTCAGCGCAACGCCATGCGCGATGATGCCGGGCTTGCCGAGCCTGCCGATGATCCGGTGCGAGACGTCGCCCGCGCCCTTGGAGGTGCCGCCCGACAGCACCAGCATGTCGCTGTCCGCCAGCGCCTTGCGCATCGCGGCTTCCAGCATCGCCTCATTGTCCGCAATCGCGCCGAGGAACGACGCGTCACCGCCATTCTCGGCAATCGCCGCGGTGACGATCGCACCATTGGTGTCGTAGATCGCGGCCGGCCGCAGCGTCTCACCGGGCTGCACCAGTTCGTCGCCGGTCGAGAGGATCGCAACGCGCGGACGGCGCACCACCTGAACGTCGGCAATGCCGCAGGCCGCGAGCATGCCGATCTCGCGCGACCCGATCATCGTTCCGGCGCGCAACAGCGCCTCGCCGCGCGCGATGTCGGAGCCGGCATAGGACACGAACTGCCCGGGCGACGCCGCGCGCCGGACCTCGATGGCGTCATTGCCGGCGGGTTGGGTGTGCTCGACCATCACGATCGCATCGGCGCCGCGCGGCACCGGACCGCCGGTCGCAATCGCGGTCGCGGTGCCCGGCAGCACCGGCCCGGTCGGCGCGGTGCCGCACGAAATGATCTCGTCATTCAGCGCGAGGTGCACCGGCGCGCCCTCGGCGGCGGACGCGAGATCGACGGAGCGCATCGCAAAGCCGTCGACATTGGAGCGATCGAACGGCGGCACGTCGATCGGCGCCAGCACGTCCGCCGCCAGCGCGCGCCCGAGCGCGTCAGCGAGCAGCCGCGTCTCGGACGCCAATCGGAGCGGGAACAGCGCCGCCTCGAAGCGCGCGATCGCCTCCTCGCGCGACAGGATGGTCAGGAACTGATCCTGCTCGACGGATGGGTTGGGTTTCGGCGTGAAAATATTGGTCATCTCGGGAACTCACTCCCGCAACATATAGGCATCGACAACCGTGCCCGCAGCAAAGCCCTCGGCAGCGCCAGGCACGATCAGCAGGGCTTCGGCGCGCGCGATGGCATCGAGCGACAGGTCGGCGATCGCAAGCGGGGTCCAAAAATCCTGCTGAGGACCCTGCTGACGCGTCAGCAGCACAACCTCAGCGATACCGACGCCGGAGGCGATCTTGCGTTCCAGCGGCAGCGCCAATGTCTGACGCGGCCGACGGCCGGACAGGCGGTCGAGCACCGGAAGCGCAATCGCCCACCAGGCCGCGAAAGCCTGATCCGGCGCCCCCGGCAACGCAACGACCGGCGTCGCATCGATCCGGCCGACCGCTGCGGTGCGCCCGGGCTGCAGCGCAATGCCGTGCGCGAGCAACGTGCCGCACCTCGCCAGCGCATTCACCGCCGCATCGGTGTGACCAACGCCGGTGCCGCCGATCGTGATGATGAGATCGCAACCATCTGCCTCGAGCGCGTTTGCAATCACCCCCACATCGGGCGCCGCCTCGGCATAGACGATCTCAGCGCCCGCGAGGCGCGCGGTGTCAGCGATCAGTTGCGCGGTTAGCTGACCGTTGCAGATGTTGACGATGCGAAGCCGAGGCCGCCGGACGCGCAACAGCTCCAGTCCGGCCGCGCATGCGAGCAGCAGGCCGCGCGGCAGCACCAACTCTCCCGCCGCGATCACGGCACGCCCAACCGCAATGTCGCTGCCGGCACGCCGGACGCCCTGCCCCGGGATGGCTTCGGCGAGCACCTGCGGCAACGGACCGGAGGTGTCGACGGCATCGGCATCGACCACACAGTCGGTGCCGTCGGGCATCGCCGCACCGGCGGCGACCCAGACCGGAAGTCCGGCCAGCGGCAGCGGCGCATAGGACGACGCGCCGACCAGATCATTGGCGCGCATCGCCCAGCCGTCGCCGACGGCGACATCGTGCAACGGGTATGCGCGCAAGACCGGCATCTCGGCGGCAATGCAGCGCAAGGCGTCGGCCGGCGGCAGCTCGATCGGCTGGACCGGCACGAGGTCGCGCAGCACGGCGGCCAGCGCCGCATCGAGCGGGGTGAGCGAAGCCGGAAGGCGCTGGGCGGTGATCATGGCCCGCTATGGACTGAATCGGCCCCGAAAGAAACCGGCTTGCGCCGTGCCGCGGCACCGTCATTAGGCCGATGGCGCGTTGACGCGGACCCCAAACTAGTTGCAAAAGAAACCAATATGACCGGGTCCCGGAGGCCCGGCACAACCATAATGGCCAATGCGCCAGTTCAGGAGGGAGACAGAATGATCGCCACCAGAGCGTTTTCGAGCGAAGTGGGTACCGATTCGCGTGAAGAAAACGCGTCAAAACAAAAATCTGGAGCGCCGTTCCGATTCAATCGGAACGGCATTGGCTCCAGACTAGCCGTGTTCGGGACGCTCGCAGCCGCGCTGCTGGCCTCCTCGGCCGTATCGGCGCAGGTATCCGACGACATCGTCAAGATCGGCGTGCTGACCGACATGAACGGCCCGGCCTCGACGCCGACCGGACAGGGTTCGGTCACCGCCGCGCAGATGGCGGTCGACGATTTCGGCGGCAAGGTGCTCGGCAAGCCGATCTCTGTGATCGTCGGCGATCATCAGCTCAAGCCTGATATCGGCGCGACCATCGCGCGGCGCTGGTATGACGTCGATCAGGTCGACCTGATCGTCGACGTGCCGGTGTCGGCGGTCGGGCTCGCGGTGCAGAACATCGCCAACGAGAAGAAGAAGCTGTTCATCACGCATTCGACGGGCGCGACCGACTTCCATGGCAAGTTCTGCTCGCCCTACGCGATGCAGTGGGTGTTCGACACCCGCGCGCTCGCGGTCGGCACCGCACAGGAGGTAGTGAAGCGCGGCGGCGACAGCTGGTTCTTCATCACCGACGACTATGCCTTCGGCCACTCGCTGGAGAAGGACGCCTCAGCGATCGTGACCAAGACCGGCGGCAAGGTGCTCGGCGCGGTGCGGCCGCCGTTTGCGACGCCCGATCTGTCGTCCTTCATCCTGCAGGCGCAGGCCTCGAAGGCCAAGATCATCGGCATTGCCGGCGGACCGCCGAACAACACCAACGAGATCAAGACCGCCGCCGAGTTCGGTGTCTTCGCCGGCGGGCAGCAGATGGCGGCGCTGCTCGCCTTGATCACCGACATCCACTCGATCGGCCTGTCGGCCGCGCAGGGCCTGTTGCTGACCACCTCGTTCTACTGGGACATGGACGACAAGACGAGGGAATGGTCGAAGCGCTATTTCGCCAAGATGAACCGGATGCCGACGATGTGGCAGGCCGGCGTCTATTCCTCGGTGACCGCCTATCTGAACGCGATCAAGGACAGCGGCACCGACGATCCGCTCAAGGTCGCGGCCAATATGCGCGAGAAGCCGGTTGAGGATTTCTTCGCCCGCAACGGCAAACTGCGCGAGGACAATCTGATGGTGCACGATCTCTGGCTGGTGCAGGTCAAGACCCCGGCCGAGTCAAAGTATCCGTGGGACTACTACAAGATCCTCGCCAAGATCTCCGGCGAGGATGCGTTCGGCCCGCCGGATCCGGCGTGTCCGCTGGTGAAGAAGTGAGATAGGCGAACAGCGAACAGGGAGTAGCGAATAGGTGCGATCGTCAGCTATTCGCCACTCACCATTCGCCGCGCTAGCGAGCTACCCCAATCTCACGAAAATATTTGAGCACGCCGGGGTGGATCAGGTTGATATCGGGCGCGGCGGCGACGGTGTTCGCTGCCGTGGTCTCGCAAGCCTGGGCAAGCTTCTTGCAGAAGTCAGCCTCGACGCCGTGCAGCGTCTTCGCCAATCGGTAGGCGACATCGTCGGGCAACGTCTCGCGCACCAGGATGTAGCTCCAGGAGCCGACCGAGGCGATTGCTACGGTCTGCTTCGGGTAGCTGCCGGCCGGGATCGTCAGCGGCTTCAGGAAGGTGTGCTTGGCGCGGATGCGGGCGATCTCGTCCGCGGTCGGCGCGATGAAGCGCGCACCGGTCGCGCTCTCGGCCATCTTGCTGAAGCCAGGCCAGCCGATGCCGGCGCCCCACAGCGCCGCAGCGCGGCCGTCCTCGACCATCGCGGGCCCATCGCCGGCGCGATCGAGATAGATCGACTTGAAGTCCTCGTCCTGCTTCAGCCCGATGCCGTCGAGGATGTAGCGCGACAGGATCGGCAGGCCGGAGCCCTTGGCGCCGAACGCGACGGGCTGGCCGACCAGGTCCTGGATCGTCTTGTAGGGACTGTCGGCACGCACCACGAACATGCCCGGGCTCGAATACATCGCGGTGAGGATCTTCAGCCTGGTGGCCGGCGGCCGGCCGATGCCCATGAAGGCCTCGTAGGACGGCTCGCCGGCAACGGTTGCGATGTCGACGCTGCCGGCCTCGAGCAGCGGGATGTTCTCATTGGAGCCCTTGGTGTTGCGCGGTTCGATCGACAGCGTCGCATCGGCCGCGTTCATCACCTCGGCGAAGGCATTGCCATAGAGCGGAAAGCCGCCACCCGGCGTCGCCGTGGCGAAACTGATCGTGGTTTTGGAAATGGTCTTGCCCCCCTCTTGCGCCGCCGCGCCGCCCGCGAGCAGCAGCGCGCTTGCGCAGATCATAACAGCGAATTTCATCCCGAGCCTCAGGCATTGCACATGAGCGCGACTATCGTCGCACGGGCGGGGTCGTAGGCAAAGCCAGCGTTTTGTGAAACCATGACGGCAACAGTCACAAGAAAATGACGGGAGAGACGATGTTCCGGTTCGCACGCGCCGCGTTGCTTGGTTTGATTTGCTGCCTTGCCTCGATTGCCCCCTCCTCCGCATCCGACTATCCGAACCGTCCAGTGCGTTGGCTGATCGGCTTTGCCGCAGGCGGCCCGGTCGACATCGTGGCGCGCATCATGAGCCAGTGGCTGTCGGATCATCTGGGCCAGCAATTCGTGGTCGAGAACCGCGCCGGCTCCGGCGGCAACATCGCCGCCGCCGCCGCGATCAACTCGCCGGCCGACGGCTACACGCTCCTGTTTGTCGCGCCGAACAACGCGATCTCGACCTCGCTCTACAAGAAGCTGCCCTACGATTTCCTGCGCGACACCACCCCGGTCGCCAGCATCATGCAGCTCACCAACATGCTGGTGGTCTCGAACGCGATGCCGGTGAAGACGGTTCAGGAGTTCATCGACTACTGCAAGGCCAATCCGGGCAAGATCGCCTACGCTTCGTCCGGCAACGGCACCTCGGTGCATATGTCGGCCGAGCTGTTCAAGGCGATGACCAAGTGCGACATGCAGCACGTGCCGTATCGGGGATCCGCGATCGCCTTCCCCGACATCATCTCCAACAAGGTGCAGCTGATCTTCGACAATCTGCCGTCGGCGCTGGAGCAGTCGCGCGGCGGCAGCGTCCGGGCGCTCGGCGTGACCTCGCCGCAGCGCTGGCCGGGCGTGCCCGACGTGCCGGCGATCGCCGAGACCGTGCCGGGCTTCGAGGCGGTCGGCTTCTACGGCATTTCAGCGCCGAAGGGCACGCCGCCGGAAGTCGTCGATACCCTCAACAAGGCGGTCGGCGAGGCCCTGAAGGACCCCAAGCTGGTGGCGCGCCTCGCGGAGGTCGGCGGCATTCCGAAGCCGATGACCCCGGCCGAATTCGGCAGACTGGTCGCCGACGAGACCGAGAAGTGGCGCAAGGTGGTGGAGTTCGCCGGCGTCTCGGTCGACTGAGGCCGCCGATCGTGGAGCGCGCCGGATGGTCACGGTAGATGGCTGCCCGGCCGGTGTTCCGGCGATGCCGTCCGTGAGACGCGGCGGCACGGCGGCGGAGGCGCGGGCCGGGGGGGTGGCATTGCCGAAACCCCACGCACCCTGTAAACGGAGCCCGCACCGTTGCCGGCCGCGCCCCGCGGCCCGCAAGGCGGCGGGGCCTGTAGCTCAATGGTTAGAGCCGGCCGCTCATAACGGTCTGGTTGCAGGTTCGAGTCCTGCCGGGCCCACCAAGGAAATCAATACCCTAGCTCGTTTCTGTTGGCGCCAGCGGGATGGCCGCACCAGAAACCGCACCAGATACGTGCACTTTTCGTTCGTGGGCGGTTCGCACTCCGCCCACCATTAAAGAAACTGAGAGAGGGTGAACGAGCTAACTGGCGGCGATCGCTCCGCGCGTCATCGCGGCAAAGAATCTCGCCTCGGCAAGATTGCCGCGTTTCCAACACCGCGATGCTTGCTCGCGGCAGTGTGGGTGGACCCGGCAGTTTCGACACGTGGTCGGCGAGCCCCCTCACCTTCCGGACCCCATCTAGGGTAGACTCTTTGGACGTGGCCACAGGCCTCCTTCGGACCATGATTCGGATTCTTCTGGGGACATCGGATCGGCATCGCCGCCGGTCTGCGCGGGATCGGAATTGAGCCAGCGGTGCAGCTCGAGCTTGCCTATCTGGTTGCGGTGGACTTCGTCGGGTCCGTCGGCTAGCCGCAGCAAGCGGGTCGTAGCGAGCGCCGCAGAAAGGAAATGGTCGTTGTTGGTTCCACCCCCACCGAAAACCTGTATTGCCCAGTCAACAATCGTCTGCGCCATGTTTGGCGCGACGACCTTGATCATCGCGATTTCCTGCCGCGCGGCCTTGTTGCCGACCGCATCCATCATATAGGCCGCTTTGAGAGTCAGCAGGCGGGCCTGCTCGATCTTCATGCGCGCTTCGGCCAAGCGCTCAAGCGTAACCGTTTGCTCGGCGAGAGGCTTGCCGAAAGCAACACGCTTCAGCGCTCGCCGGCACATGCGCTCGAGCACGCGCTCGGAAAGGCCGATCAACCGCATGCAATGATGGATGCGCCCAGGCCCAAGCCGTCCTTGCGCGATCTCAAATCCACGCCCCTCCCCAAGCAGCATATTGGTGGCCGGCACGCGCACATTGGTAAACATCACCTCGGATGCACGATCCGGCACACCATAGAATCCGAGCACCGGCAGCGAACGGACGACGTGCACGCCTGGCGTATCTTTCGGTACAAGAATCATCGATTGGCGCTTGTGACGGTCAGGGTGCGCCGGGGCGGTCTGCCCCATGAAGATGATGATCTTGCACCGCGGATCGGTGGCACCGGTCGTGTACCACTTCCGGCCATTGATCACGTAGTCGTCGCCGTCACGCACGATCAGGCTCGCGACATTGGTCGCGTCCGATGAGGCAACGTCAGGCTCGGTCATCGCAAACGAAGAACGAATCTCGCCCGCGAGCAAGGGTTTCAGCCAGCGTTCCTTTTGCGCCTCCGTACCGTAACGGAGGATCGTCTCCATATTGCCCGTGTCCGGTGCACTACAATTGAAGACCTCGGGAGCAAGATGCGAGCGTCCCATGATCTCGCACAGCGGCGCATAGTCAAGATTCGTCAGCCCGTCCTCGTGAGCAGGCAGAAACAGGTTCCACAAGCCGGCCTGTTGTGCGAGCAGCTTCAGTTCCTCGACAACCGGATGCACGGCCCAGGGGCCGAGGCGCTCGCCCTCTTGATAGTATCGGCGCTCATTCGGATAGATGTGCTCCGTCATGAAGCGCTCGATACGGGCGGCCAATTGCTGGCTGCGTTCGCTTTGGGTGATATCCACGTAAATTCTCCTTATCGGCAGCGCAGCCCGTCCCTGAGCGTGTTTCGGGTAATTTTTCCGGATTCTGTCTTCGGCAGATCGTCCAACACGCGAATGTCAACGGGGCATTTGTAGGCTGCCAGCCGCTCGCGACAGAATCGGGACAGCGCGGCGACATCGATTACCGTGCCGGCTTGGACGGACACGAACGCCACCACCGTTTCTCCCCGATAGGGATCGGCCACGCCAACAACGGCTGCCTCGCGCACCCCCGGAAAGCCGTAGATCACGTCCTCAACCTCACGTGGCCAGACCTTGAAGCCGGAGGCGGAGATCATGTCTTTCTTGCGGTCCACCAGATAGAACCAGCCGTTCTCGTCAAAGAAGCCGACGTCGCCACTATGCAGCCAACCATTGGTCAGCACCTCGTCGGTTTCCGCCGGCTTTCTCCAGTAGCCCGCCATCACACCCGAACCGCGCACTACCACTTCACCATGCTCGCCGGGCCCGAGCGGGCGACGCTCGTCGTCAACGACGATCGCATCGACGGCGTGCGTCGGCCTGCCGATCGACAGTGCGCCGGATTCGGGATCGACGGGAATCGGACCTTCGTTGGGCGCAAGGTGACTCGCAGAGGTCAGTTCAGTCATTCCATAAGAGCTGCGGATCGCCTGCCCAAACCGTTTCGCGAACGCGTCGATGACCGAGGGAGCAATCGGCGCGCCGCCGGAATAGAGATGCACAAAGCTCTCGAAATGGCGGCTGGTCGCGTCGGCCTGGTTCATGAGCGCGATGAACGCGGTGATGGCGCCGACGATGAATGTCGGCTGCCATTCAAGAAAGGCATCCAGCGCGACCTGCGGCTGAAAGCGATAGGTCAGCACCATCGCCGCGTGCGCGGCGAAAGCCGCGACCATCTGGATCTCGAAGCCGGTGACGTGGAACAGCGGCGCGACACCAAAGATCCGCGACAGGCCGTTCAGCTCAAAATGATCGCGACAGATCAGCGCCGTCGCCACCAGATTGCGATGCGTCAGCATCGCACCCTTGGGAACGCCCGTGGTTCCGGACGTGTAGAGCAGCAGACCGACGTCGTCCGAGGTCAGAACCGCCGCCGGCGGGGCCGGTTGGTCTTCGGCGAGGATCATGTCCAGCGCATGAGCCTGCGGCGCTCGGCCCGGCTCCGGCAGCACGCGGACATCGTTTCTCATTTGGAATTCACGAGCGGCGGTCCAGAGCACCAGTTCGGGATCGACCGTATTGGTCGCCGGGAAAACATTGTCCCATTGATCATCGTGGCAAATCACCGCCTTGGGTTCGCAGTCCTTGAACAGCTTCTGAAGCTCCGGCGTGCGGTACATCGGGTTGAGGGTGACGACCATGGCCCCTACCTTCCAGACCGCTATGCTTGCGATGACGAATTGCGGCACATTCTGAAGAATGACGGCGACCCGGTCCCCCCGTCCAACCCCTTTGCGCGCGAACACACCGGCGAGCCGGTCGCTGTACCGGTCAATATCGCCATAGGTCTGCGTCGCATCGAAATAGAACAGTGCCGGTGCCTTGCGCGGCGCGGCACGAAATAGATCGAGCGCCGTCAGCGTTCTGTGATCGGGAACAGCGACAAGCGCATCCCCGCGACGCGCCCGCAGCCTGCCTGCGGCTTCCTCATAGGCGCGCAGCCGCGACGCGGAATCGGAGTCGGCCATCATCCTTGTTGCCCGTTACCGCCGTGGTCGCGACGATGCCGGCCGTCGTGCCCGGCCCTGCGGCTCTGATAGCCGGTCGCTATCATTATCGTATCGCGGACAACGCCGTTGCTCCGGAAACTAATCATTGGACCTTTTTCCTCGATAGACCGACCCGAGGCGGGCGTGCGGCGACGCGGCGCGGTTCGCAAGGCGCGGTTGGGCCGCCCCACTCTCTTTCGCCTGAATGACAACGCGCGTGCGCCGGATGTGGAGACGTACCAACGCCTGCGCGGCGTCGACGTCGCGCGCCCGGATCGCATCCATGATCAGGACGTGCTGGGGATCGGAGAACGGAAAGCCATCCTTGGCATAGGTTTCGCTGACGAATTGTCGCCGGAAATGCTGCGTGCTGTTCCAGAAGCGCTCGACCATCGCCAGCAGTTGCGGCATCCGCGCGCGCGAATAGGTGCGCAGATGAAACTCCCGATCAAGCTGGATGTATTCCTCAAGCGTTGTGACCTGCTCGAGTTCGCGTACGATGCGGTCAAGCGCCTCGATGTCCTCGTCGGTCAGGTTCGGAACGCTTTCGCCGATGGCCAGCGGTTCGACAGCTTCGCGGATCTTGTAGATCTCGATCGACTCCTCTGAATTGACGTCGGCAATCCAGGCACCACGGTTCGGCGCCATCACGACCAGCCCCTCGTTCTCGAGCTGCTTCAGTGCTTCGCGCACGGGAATGCGACTCGCTCCGAAATGCGCCGCGAGAAGCTCCTGCCGGATCCGCGTGCCCGGCCGCATCTCCCCGCTCAACACCGCGCTGCGGATTTCGCTTGCGATCCGTTCGCTCATCAGCCGACCGCTATCGGGATCGTCTTCATTGGCGTCGCGCGCCGTGTCGTCCCAATGGGGAGGCCGCTGATAGGCACTCATGAAAGGCCCTCCTTATCAGTGAATGGCCGCGTACATGATCTTGTCTTCGGTCGCATCGGCCCGCGTCATTTCCTCGACGATACGCCCACCACGCGCGACCAGTATCCGATCCGAGATCGCCAGGATCTCCGGCAAATAGGAAGAGATCACGACGACCGCCTTGTTCTCGCCCGCCAACCCGCGGATTGCCTGGTGGATCTGCGGAATGGCGCTGACGTCGACCCCTCGCGTCGGCTCGTCGAAGATGACCACTGTCGGTCCCTGCGCCAGAGACTTCCCCACCACGACTTTCTGCTGATTGCCACCTGAATATTCCACAATCTTCAACGTTCGCTTGAGCGCCGAGATGGAAAGTGCCGAGATCCATCGATCGGCAATGCGCTTCATCTCGCGCGCGGAGTAGAGGAATCGCCTGATGCGCGGAGACGACAGATAGCCAAGATAGATATTCTGATCCACCGTCATTGTCTCGAAGAAGCCGTCAACTTTCCGATCCTCGGTGATATATGCTATTCCGTCGCGCACTGCCTGCCGCGGCACCCGGTAGCGGACGGGCTTGTCCCGCAGATAGATCATCCCGCCGCGCAGGAAGTTGCGCTTGCGCGCGCCGCTGACGATCTGCGCGATCTCGGAACGTCCCGCGCCGACCAGTCCGAAAATGCCGACGACTTCCCCGTTGAAGACAGAGAAGGACATATTCTTGACGATGCTGCCCATCGTCACATTCTCGACCGAAAGCACCTTCTCTCCGCGCGCCGAGTGCGGCTTTGGCGCATCTGGATCGGCGCCGTGGGTCGCGTACTGAGCTGCGGTTTCCTCGCGGCCAACCATCATCCGCACGAGCGAGTCGCGGGTGACGTCCTTTGCGGGCATAGTGGCGACGAGCTTGCCGTCCCGGAGTACGGTGATGCGATCGGCGATATTGAGTGCCTCTTCCAGCGCATGCGAGATAAAGATGATCCCGGCGCCTTTCTCTTTCAGGGTGTTGAGAAGATGGAACAGATGCTGCGTTTCTTCGGGCGTAAGCGACGCAGTCGGTTCATCGAAGATGAAGACCTGTGCATTGTGGCGCACGGCACGCACGATCTCGACCATCTGCCGCTTGGCAGTTCCAAGATTCTCGACCAGCACCAGCGGATCGACATTGAAGTTCATTGATTGCAACGACTGCGTCGCCGCAATATTGATCTTGCTGTAGACAGTAACCCACTTCTCCATGCCGAGTTCGAGATTCTGCGCGACCGTCATTGACGGCACCAGACTGGACTCCTGGTAGACCATCGCGACGCCGCCCTCGAGCGCCTCCTTTGGCGAGGCAAACGAGACCTTGCGTCCGCGGATCATGTAGTCCCCGGAGGTCAGGACGATTGCGCCGGCGATCGCCTTGCACAGCGTCGACTTTCCCGCACCGTTTTCGCCCAGCAGCGCGTGGATTTCGCCCGGCCGCAGATCAAAATTAACGCCATCGATCGCATGCAGACCGCCATAGACTTTGCTGCCATTGAAGACCTGCAGCAGCGGGGTGCCTGCCTGTTGTTCCGCCCGCATGGCGCTCATCCTTCCTGCGCGCCGCGACCACGCGGCAGTTCAACCAGGCAATCGCGTCCCTTGGACACCGCGAGCACGCGCGAGCCAATCGGGCGGACGGCGGTTACTCCGTGGACTCGACCATCGACCCGGCTGTGCAACGTCTCCACCGCCATGCCCTTGGCGTCCAGCCGTGCAACGAGACCATACGAACGCGGCGGCGCCCACGGCTTCTGAATGCCGAGCTTCTTGATGCGGCCGATCTGGGTCGGCTCGCGCGGATTAAGGCGACCATCCAGCACCGGCCCGATCCACAGCTCCGATGGTACTGTCCGCATCATTTCTTTGCAGAATGCCCGTTCGCGTAAGACGAATTCCGTCAGCTGCGTGCGAAGCGCGAGGAAGGCCATCCAGACCTCTCCGTCCGCACCGCGGCCAAGCCGTGCCGGATAGCCGGTATAGTTCTTGACGATCACGCGTCTCTCACCGCCGGCGCGTGGAAAAGCAGTCAGACGATGAGCCCAGGATTCGGCGACCCAGACCTCATTGCCGTCGCTGGAAGCGACCACGCCAAGTGGCCATGCAAGCTTGTCCGCACGCACGCTCGCGCCACCGAGCGAGGCATCGCAAGCGATGAGCCGGCCCGACGGGCCGCGATTCTGCATCAGGTCGGTAAGCCAGAGGTCAGCCTGGTTGGTGCGCGAACCATCGGTCAGATAGATCGCCCCATCGGGGGCTACCGTCACCGACAATGCACAGGCAATCCTCTCACCAGCGACGCTTTCGAGCTTTGCGACGATCTTCCCGACTGGCGAAAGCGCCACCAACCCAACCCCAGAGACGCAAGCCAGCAGTCTGCCATCCGGCGTGCTGGCAAGTCCGCCGACCGGCCCTTCGAGTGTTGCTAACACGGCGCGCTTGTCAAAATCATCCCCAGTACAACGCAGGATGCTGTTGCCGGTCGAGACATAGAGCGCACCGTCCTGCCCGAACGCGATGTCATCCGGCCGTTCGATCTCCGCGCCGAGCCGGCGAGCGCCATCGAGCCGCTGGTTCGGGGAAAACGCGCCGTCGAGCACCGGAATGCCATGAAGCTCCCGGTTCGGGAACAACACGCGATCGACGATATCGCCAAGCAGAGACATGGCTCAGGCCCCTCCCCAATAGGACTTGTGCGCTTCCCAGGTCGGATCAGCGTCCTGGAGGCGGATACGGCCAATGCGGTTGTTCTCGAGACCCCCGATATAGAGGTAGCCCTTGTGTTCACGGACCGAGGTGATCGTCGGATGCGAAAGCCCGCCCGGATCCCAGAGCGATTCGGTCACGACGCCATTGTCGTCGAACTTGGCCACGCAGCCGTAATTGATCCCCGGGCACAGCCACTCGTCCGGCGGTATCTGCTTGACCATACGGGTGCGGAAAACGGGATTGCGCATGGCAAGGTCATACACGGGCGTGCGCAGGCCGACGAAGGCGAGCCAATATTTACCATCCGAAGCGCGGTTGATGTTGTCGCAATAGCCCGGAAGGTTGTCGATCAGGATCTCGCTGGTGCCTGCCTTCGGGCCGGCGATCCAGTAGCGGTTGACCTGGCACAGCCAGGTGCTTGCCCACAGCACCGACCGGCCGTCATGCGAAATGCAGATGCCGTTGGGGAACGTCAGGTTCTTGAGGACGGTCTTGGTGATGCCGGTTTTCGGATCGTGGCAGATCAGGCGGCCGTTGCCGCGGCCTTCAAAGCCGTCGAGCGCCCAGTCGGTCAGTTCGTAGCGCGTCGAGGCTTCGCTGAAGTAGATCTTGCCGTCGGGCGCTACGTCGAGATCGTCGGCGAGATAGAGCCGCGAATCGTCCTTAAGGCGTGTACGCGTGCGTGTGGTGCGGTCGGTCACCTTGAAGACCGATCGATCGGGCTTGACGCCATACACGCCCATCCCGGCGATGCAGACAAGGAGGTTCTGATCCCGATCGAATGCCAACCCGAGCGGCCGGCCGCCGATGCGCGCGAACTCTTCGCGAACGGTATAGTCAGGCGCGAGAAAGCGGATGATCGAACCGTTGCGGTTGACCGTGTAGAGGTTGTCTCTGCGGTCGAGGATGACGTCCTCCGGGCCCTCGATCATGTTGAGCGCGATCGCTTCCGCGTTCTTCAAGCGGTCGTTCTCCGCGAACGGGGTGCCGCTGCCGCGCTCGACCGACGGCGGCGGCTCGAAATCAACCCAGCTCGGGGTGACGTAGACCTTCTGCAGCACCTTGCCCTTGTTCTTGACCCACTTCACGTTGAAACCGACCGCAAGCAGCAGGATGATGCCGATGATTGCGGTCGTCAGGTTGCCAGAGATGCCCAGCCGCACCATGCCGCTGGTCAGCATGAAGATGATCGCCGCGCCCATGACGGCGCGCGCGATGGTGCCACGGCCGCCGGCAAGGCTGATACCGCCAAGAACCACAGCGGCCAGCGCATTGATCTCCCAGCCGACGCCGGTGTCGGTGCCCGAACTGCTCTGCCGTGCTGCATAAAGGATCCCCGCCAGTGCCGCGATTGCCCCGGACATCACATAGGCCGAGAACAGCACGCGCTTAACGTTGACGCCGGCGTGGCGGGCCGCCTTGCGGCTCGATCCGACCGCCATGATGTGGACGCCGGGCTTGATACGGGTGAGAAATAAGTGTGTTCCGACGGCAAGCAGGATCAACACCAGCATGTTGACGGGAATGCCGAGAGCTCTGCCCGACCCAATGAAATCCCACGTACTGGAGCCGCTATCGATGCTTGCGAGTTCGTCCGTGAACGCAACTGTCACTTTGTTGTAGGCCGCGCGGACGATGATGAGGACGACCAGGGTCGTCAAGAACGGCCGGGTCTTGCCGTAGGCAATCAGGCCGCCGTTGATCGCACCCATTGCGGCGCCGAACAGGATGACAAGGACGATCATCACCGGCAGCGGCAGTCCGACAATGAGATATAGATAGAGCGCGAGGAAGTTCGACATCGCGAACACCGCGCCGACCGACAGGTCGATGCCGCCCGACAACACGGAGAAGGCCATCGCGACCGCGACCATCCCCTGCTCCGCGAAATTCCGCATCAGCTCCTGAAGGCTGCCCGCCGTCAGGTAACGCGGGATCATCACCGCGAATGCCAGGAACACCACGATCGTGAGCGTGAATGGAATGATCGGCTCCATCCACCGCTTCTCAAGCAGCTCGCCCAGGAACAATTGGGGCGAATGGCGGTGCCAGGCTCGTTGCAGGCTTTTCATCAACAGACTCCGGCGGGTTCGGCGCAGGCGCGGCCGAACGGCGGGACGACGCAGGGAATGGGGATCGGCAACTCCGGGATGCCCGCGCCGCAGGGGGCGCGGGCGCCGGAACGTTTACTTCGCGCCCTTCGGGATGCTGAAGCAGTACATCCGGTCGTCCTTCGACTTCACCCAGGCGGGGGTCGTGTAATAGGCGACGTTCTTCGAGCCCGGTTTGTCGCCGCTCTGCAAGAGCGCGATCACCGCGTCGGCAATGGTCTGTCCCTGCACGTCGGCGCGATACGACAGGTTCGCGGAGAACGCGCCCTGTTCCAGCAGATCGCAATCCGCGGGCTGTCCGTCGCTGGCAACGAACACCTTTACCTTGTCGCCCATGTTGGCCGCCTTGATCGCCTGCGCTGCGCCGGCAGTTTGCGGTCCCCAGACGCTGAGGATCCCGCACAGCTTGGGGTGCTGCTGCAACACGGTCGTCGTGATATCACCGGCCTTGTTGGCGTCCCAGCCTGTCGGCTGCGACGACACGACCTTGATCGACGGGTCAGTCTTGAACACTTCCATGGCGCCGTTCTTCATGTCGAGCGAATAGGCTGCGGTCGCCTCGCCTTCGAGGATTGCGATCTCCCCCGAGCCCTTGCCGCTGCCGCACTGGTTGATCACCTCGCGAGCGATTTTGGTGCCGAGATCCTTGGCATCGACGCCGACATAGGCGTCGCTGAGGGTGTTCGACGCCATGTTGACCTGCACGACATAAATGCCTGCGTCCATCGCTCGCTTGAGCTCCTTGGCGAGCAGCGTAACGTTCGGATTCTGGACCACGAGCACATCAGGCTTTTCGTTGATATAGTCGCTGACGGTCTGCAGCTGTATGTCGGACTTCATGTTGGCGTCGCGCGTGACGAGCTTGATGCCGTAATCGTCGAAACGATCTTTCATCACGCGTGTCCATTCGGATTCCAGAACACCCATCCAGACTGGCGACCAGGCCACCGTCTTGCCTTTCAGCGCCTTGTCGAATTTCTCGCGCAACTGGTCGCGCGGCCCGGCCGCCTGCGATGGCGCGGCCACCAGCATGGCGGTCGCCACCATCGCCGCCAACCCAATGCCGGCAAGCGCCTTCTTCTGCACTGTTTTCGTCATGTTTGTTCCTCCCCTATGTCGGCCGATTTTTGCGGCCCGTTGATGGATGCAGAGCTTCAATCGCCCTGCTTCGACGTCTCCTCGTCGCGCGGATGCAGCCGGGAATCGAGCAGGATCGCGATCAGCAGCACTATTCCCTTGACGATGTTCTGGGTCTGCACGTCCATGTCCATGATGGTCATGCCGTTCAACAGCACGCCGATCAGCAACGTTCCGGCGATGACACTCATCACATTGCCGCGGCCGCCGACGAGGCTGACGCCGCCGAGCACCACGACCATGATGACATCGAAAATGATCGTCGATTCCGCGACCTGGAGATGCATCAGTGCCGTCTGCGCGACCATCACAACGCCGCCGATGTAACCGATCGCCGCGCACAGCGCGTATTCGATCATGGTCAGTGGACGGGTCGGCAGACCGGTCTGGCGCGCCGCGTCGGGGTTGTCGCCATGCGCATAGACGAAGCGGCCGATCACGGTGCGCGACAGGAAGAGATGCACGACGACCGCAGTCGCCGCGAAGATCAAGATCGAGATCGGGACACCACCCCAGATGTTTCCGCCCAGCCGCAGGAACTCGTCGTGCCCCTTGGAAAGATAGACGACATAGTGCTGCACAGCCGTGGTGCGTACGACCCCCAATACCGCAAGGCTCGACGCCAAGGTCGTCAGCAGCGGTGGCATCTCGATTACCGAGATGAGGAACCCGTTAAGCGTTCCGATGGCGATCGCCATCACGAAGCCGACCAGCAGCGCCACCGGCGTCGTATAGCCCGAGTTCATCAGAATGATCGCGATCGCCGTGGAGGCGGCGAAGGAAGCAACTTGCGACAGATCGAGTCCACGCCCGATCACGACGACCGCCATGCCGAGCGCGAGAATGCCGAGTATCGAAATGTTGCGCGCCAGCGCGAACAGATTGCCGAGCGTCAGGAAGCCCTTCAGGAAGATCGAGAAAACGACGATCAAGACCGCGCACATCGCCAGCACGGCCGTTGTCTGCGTCAATTTCGGCCCGCGCGCTCCCGAACTGCCGGTCACCGGGTCCTCCCAAGGTTGATTTTTGTTCTAGAAGGAAACTGGACAAAATGTATCCAAAAGTCAACTTCGGTATCCAAATGGCCAAGTGACGGGATATCTCGCGCAAAGAATCGCGGCCACCGAGATCGACAACATAGTAATTATTATCAGTCAGTTACGGAGAATAACCTGCAATATTCGCAATGTCCAAAGGCGACACTATATCGAAAGCACGGAGCCGAAAAAGATAGATTGGATACATTCAACTCTACAGACTGCGCGGTCTGTCCGCGGCAAGTGAGATAGATGCCGAGCCGTATATTCGACGGGGGTGGTGCCGCGAGGTCGCCAGTCGGGCGGGAATCTGTGTGCACCCGATTATGGAGGGTGTGCCGCCGAGCGACACGCCACGAACGCGAATCTTAATGGCAACTTCCAAAGACGGATTGCCGCAACGATCTACTCGCGTTCATCAACGCTAGTGCGTGTCCGCGATTGCCAGGCGCCGCTGGGTCCGGCCTATCGACTGGACATAGCCCACCGGCACAACTGGACGTGGGTTTATGGTGCGCTCGGAGGGCGTTCGCATTTGCTACGATTTCAACTGCTTATCCCATGATGAGGATCGAACGGTCCCTATCGACCTCAAAGGGGCGTTGCCGACCCCGCGGCCCTGCGTCCCGAACGTAAATAGCAACCGAAAAAACCAACAAAAACAATGAAATTCGGTTCTGATTGACCACCGTTATCGCTCTTTGTTCACGGGGTTTCGGTGGTCAATCGGTGGTTGGCATCTGATTCCAGACGCGAGTGTTGCTTGTCAAATCGACTACCAACGAATCCGATGGTGGGCATAATGATCCGTCGGCAGTTGCAGATCCGTCGGGGGTTCGAGTCGAGAGACCGCTACCGCCTTTCCCCACACCCATCCGAACCGCGATACATCATTCAATCTTCCGCATGAAGCGCGCACGTGGTGCCAACTGTCCCACACGTTCCCTGTCCGGATCGCGGCATAGCTGACAACATCGACAGTCGGGCCAACGCGTGCTTGTCGGCTGCGACCGGTCCCGCCAGCATCGGGTATCGTTAGACCCGGCGATTAGGAAGGGCTCCGATCTCGTCGCTGAATGGCGGAATCAAAATCCGCGAGGATTTTGAGCAGTATCAACGTCGGTTCTGAATTACAGGCCATTTCGGCGGCTAATCAGATCAAGAGGTTACTGCGCAATTCAGAACGCGCGTAGGGACAGACAACGTGACTGGACCTGACGACAAGCCACCACGAGCGCCATGATCCGCCGTTGAGGCGCCTAAGCGCCAAACGGTTATAGCTCGCCAGCGGGCGCTCTGGGACCGTGCGGTGGTTTTCATTCTGGGTCTTCGTGGTCTCCTTTCGGGGTGTACTCCCGCGCGCCACACGCCCACCGAAAGTATCCCTGCGCTTGTTGTGAATGGGCTTGCCTGCGCTTTTTGGTTGCGGGAAAATCTCATCTGTTTGTTGGGGCATATTTTATGAGTGCGATACGTATTGGGAGCGCGGCAGCTTGCGCGTTTTGCGCGATGTTCTTCGCCCTCGGTCCAGGTCAATCGGCCGAGATCAAGAGCGGCGTCGGCAAGTCGGGCCAGGCGACCATCTGGATCACCGGTGAGATCGTGCCTGGCGATTTCGACAGGTTTTCAGCAGCGGTGAAGCAGGCAAACGACAGCGGCAAGTATGTCGCGAATGTCCGCCTGGATTCTCCCGGCGGTAACTTGCTCGAGGGGGCGAAGATCGCGGACGCGATCAGGTTTGGCAAAATGTCGACCAACGTCGGGAAGACGGCATTCTGCGCATCGGCCTGCTTCCTCATGTTTGCCGCCGGATCACAGAAGAACGTAAGCTACGGCGCTCAAGTTGGTGTTCACGGCGCCTCCGGTGAGAATGGCGAGGAGACGGTTGCCTCGGGGGCAGCAACGGTCTCCATGGCCAAGATGGCGAAAGAGCTCGGCGTTCCGCCAGCGATCATCGGGAGAATGGTTGTGACCGCGCCGAGCGACATGGTCTGGTTAAGCTCGCAGGATCTCCAGTCGATGGGCACCACCATGATGGGGAAGCCAAGTCAAACCGCCGCCACAGGCGCGCCGATGCCTCTGGAGTCGGGCCAGGTCGCGAGGCAGACGCCTCAACAAACACGGCCGAGTGATCCGATGAGCCTATCGCCGACGTCGAAACCCAACGCGCCGCCGTCATGGGATGACTTCGTCACTAAGGTTGTTCAACTGTCGGCCCAGCAAAACGGCGGGCGAGCAAACACGATGAGGGCCTGTCAACCGGAGCTGAAGGTCTGCAACAACGCCGTCATGTTCAAGATGGACGGTACAGACGCGATGATCAAAGTCACGAGAGATATGAACGACAGGATCATTGGCAGAGAATTGTGCACCTTCAATGGCCCTGGCGACATCCGCATCTGCATGGATTGGGACACCGAAAAAAAGCACCGCGATATGAAGGACGCGCGCGGCGACTGGATCAAGGTTGCGGACGAATAGACTTCGTGCGTTCTAGCAGAGCGGTGTTTCCCCGCCACGTGCCGTGCAGCACCGTCGATTTGGACGTCGCGCCATGACCGCTCCGCTCCTCGCAGCCGTTACCGTGTTGCTCTGTCTTGCAAGACCGGCAGCCGCGGAGTGCGGAGAGCGAGGCGGCCCCGGTTATCGTGGTCCGAATGGCAAATGCGTCGGGTGAGCTGAGATGGGTCGCATATGCGGTAATCCACCTGCCACGCGATGCAGAGCTGAAGCCGTGGCTCCGAGCGCCGCCGAGGCTGCTGGTCACGGTGCAAAGATTGAAGAACTGCGTCAGCCAGCGAAGAAGTAACAGGGGCGTCTGCGGAGAGCGGGTCATTTTGATTGTAGCAGTCGTCAGCGCTGGAAAGTTGGGGGTCCAAGCGCTGAAATGGATCAGAGATGGATCGCAGCGTTGGCTGCTGGAACTTCGGCTTACCCCCAAGCCTCGCCCTCAATGAGGACCAATAGGTCTTGTCAAAACCGGGAGAGATTTTGGGGTGCAGCATTTTTGCGTTTTGTGACTGCCCCAACTGAGGCGGCCTTACTTTTCGTCTAGTTCGACAAGCTGCTGTTCCAGATCGGCAATGATCCGCCGCAGCCTCCTCAACTCCGGATTAGAGGCGGCGTTAGGCTCCGCAGTGAGCCGCTGCTCCACGAGGCGATACCGCGTGAGTCTGGTCTCGATTCCTGCTCGTCTGTCGAATGGCATAGTTCCTTACGTAGCCACACGATCGTTAAATTCAAATTGGGCGAGCTGGAACTCCGTCACGGAGAATCCCCGGAAGGCCCAAGCTGTTGCGGCACCGCAGGTTGATTTTGATCAAGAACGAATTGCGACCTATCGAAATCTATATTGCCCAGAAAAGTGAATAGGGTTTCTCAGTAGTCCTACCGAGAACATCGGCCAAGCCGGTGCTGTCCGTCTTTATGCCCTCGTGTCCTAAGTTGATTTTGAGAGTGTTCCTGATTCCGATTAAGCGAACGGAAACCATGGCTTGGCCGATGTTCTCGGTAGGACCACGTTTCAGGCGACGAATTCCGACTCCTGAGAACGCGCGCCTGAATGTAAGGCCGCCTCAGTTGGCGGCCTCCTCGTCGTCGTCATCGTCTTCAAGGACCGCCTTTTGAGCTTCGGGCAACTTGATGAGCTTGCCGATCTCCTTCGGCCCCATCTGGACTTCCACTAGCAATCGAACGTTGGTCTCTCGGCCAACCTTGTTTCGCATCCATTCGATTTCGCCCATGGGAAGGGCTTTGGAGCCGGATTGCTGAAAGAAGCGCTTCGCCGTTTCGGCGCAAGAGCCGTCTTGGTTCACGCCATCGACAGAAATGCCATGGCGTTCTACCTCAAGTACGGCTTCATCGAATTTCCATGCGGCACGCAATGGACACCATTCAAGTAGGTCTTGGATAACGAGCCCCCAAAGAAACGGCCCCAGCGCCCTTGGAGGTCGATGCTGGGGCCGCTTCGCCGCTCCGCCGAATCGAAAGGGGCCGCCCGCGATGCGGCCCCTTGCCGGGAAAAAATTCTCGAAAATGAGATCGGGATTGAAATGTCTAGCCCCGGCAACGATTAAGCTAAAGTTTTCCACATCAAATGTGGATTCCGGGAAACCACGGGGATGGCGCCGGGCCGTGCGGCCCATGGCTAGCCGTTCTCCCTCTCTGCCACCCGCTTTCTGATGATAGTGAGCCGTGCGCTAACCGCCGCCTCGGTTCGTCCCAGTTTCTGAGCGATCTCGCGCTGCGACAGTTCGGTCTCCCGGATCATCCGCATCAGCCGTTCTTCTTCCTCTTGCAGCCACGCCGGCAATGGATTCTCCAAAATTGTCCCGCACTAGAATGCTAGCCACGATTGCAGATTATGACAGCCTCTGTCTGCCCGGTATTTCCCGGGCTGTCCTAATTCTCCGCAGCGAGTGTCCGAATTAGGACAGCACCCGTTGTTCTCGGTAGGACTACTGAGAGACCCTATTCCATGTTCTGGGCTTATAAATTTCCATAGGTCGCAATTCGTTCTTGATCAAAATCAAAGATCGGGGAGCCGATAATTTCAGGCTCATGGCATGAAGCGGGACGCCATCACCATAGCTGGCTGCGCCTCGATAGCGCTTACTGCGCTGATCCTGATCGTCGTCTTCTCGATGTAGGCCCGGGGTTCGCCGTGGGTAAACGGAGTTCCTGCTGATCTGCTATAGTCCGGGATACCCAAGGGCGAACCGGAGGGCCGGACCATGAAAATGAAGTCGCTACTGGTATCGTTTGCGGTGCTGTCGAGCCTTCTCGCCGTGAACAGTTCCAGCGCAGCCCAAGACAGCCCAACGCCGCAGCAACCAGGGGGTGCCGTGCCTGAGCCTGCGATGCCTAAGGTGCCGGCCAACGCTACCGGCGGCAGACTGCACTATGACGTGCCTTGCCGAGTTTCGTCAGTGGGCACATGCATTACTGGACCACCGCCATATAGGCCAAGGCCCTGATTTTTAAAGCCTCGGGAAGACGGGGGCGTTCGGGAGCGCTCTGCGACAATGCGCAATTACAAGGATTATATCCTTGGGGATGATGGCCACATCATCGACCGCGTGGACCTTCCATGCGACGACGACGAGACCGCGAAAGACAAGGGCAAGGAAGCTCGCCATCGGGCAGGCGGTAGAGTTGTGGGACGGCGATCGGAAGATCGCGACGTTTCAGGCGACCAATCCCGAATCCTGAGAACGCGCGCCTGAATGTAAGGCCGCCTCAGTTGGCGGCCTCTTTCATCGAGAGCCCCTTACCGTCGTCTTTGTCGCGCTCATACCCGAAATCAAATTGGTATTGCTCGCCGAACCTCGGGTAGTGGGTAGCCATGCGCCAACCCGCCCGGCGAGCGATAGCTACGCTGGTGACTACCCTGCGCGGTCCCAAGAAAGGCCCGTAGGCGCACGGCTGGAATAGGGTTACGAAGTTTGACAAGTTTGGCCATACTGAGGACCATGCGAGGGCGAGCTTGACGAAGGAAAGATTGAGCAAAGACGCTGCGGACGCGTTCCGGCTTCTTCGGGCCTTTCGCTCGATCCGGGACCCGGCGAGCCGCCAACGGGTTGTCGAAACGGTCGAAGCGATGGCGGCGGGACGCCCGGACAAGCCCGACGAAGCCGATGCTAACGAGGCAAAGCATACCGGACGGTGAACGATGGACCGTCCCCGGCTGGAGTTTCATAGATCACTACGTCGGCCGGTCCCATAAGCTGGCGCATGGCATTGCAGGCCATTGGGTGCCTGTTCTGATCCGGGCTTACTATACGATGTAGTTCGCCTGCGTTGATCTCGATATGCGGACGCCCTTGTCTGGCCGCCCGACCGATTTGAGCCTCGGCCTCTTCGCGGAATTCTTCCGTGGTGGGCATGGCACGCCCTCATTCCAATCGATTGGCAAGCAACTACTTGATCAAAATGTAATTGCCCACTCTAGCAGGTTGCCGCGGCTTCACAACCTTAGTTAGCAGCGATTGATTATTCGCGTTCTCCGAATTCGCCCGACGAGGCCTCATGTCCCATTTGGGTCATTGACGTAGGACACGCACGCGATTGATCTGGTCGATCAATTTCGGTGGCCATGACAGTCTCAGAGAAAATAGTTCGCGCTGTTCGCGAGCAGCCAGGCCGATCGACTCTTCGGAGAGAACGCAGCAATACAGCGCGTCAACCCAACGTGCCGAAAGCTGGTCGCGCACGGCTTTCTCTTGCGTCATGGCAAGGGTTGGCGCGCTGATCCATTCCGTTATCACCCGGCGAAGTCGTCTCGTTAAGCCTCCTCGCCCGCTTGCAACTTGTCCGCCAGGAAGGCTGGTCCTCGCATTGCGGAATTTCCTGTCACCGCATGGCAACATGCGCAATGTTCCATCTACCGGAACAGCATTTTAGACTCCACTCCTCAAAATCCGTGAGGCAGCCTCAATCTCAACCGGGGCTGGAAGTATTATCATTGCACTGACAGGCAATTTTCCCGGACAGGCCGCAGTGCACCTGCGCACTGCGGCCTTTTTCCATTAAGGGCAAAAGTTCTTGCGCCAAATACTAGTGCTTTTGATCATTGATGCAATAGCGGTCGCTGCTATCGTGATCGGGGTAATTTGGGTCCTCATCGACCATCTAGGCCGCCGGTCTAAGAAGCGACTCCAACGTTGAGCGATGACGCCGCTAAAAAGGGCACTTTGGGCGCTCCAAGGAAGATTTGATGATTGTCTATTTTTCATGCCGCGGCTGCGCCGCGGTTTATTCTGCGGTTCAAGAGCGGAGCGCCGCTTCCGTGATCAGCTCGGGCCTCTTTAGCTGCCTACGTTGCGGGAAGCCCGTCCATCATTGGAGCGGACTCTATTGTTTCACTGACTGGAAACCCGCGATCACAGAGGCGAATTGATAACCGATCCTGTTACCCTGCAAATGACCCGCGAAGGTATCACACCTAGACGACGCTGCCGGACAACAAAATTAGTTCTGCTCAATAACAATGTTCACCACGAACTAATCCAAAGAGTAGCGTGGTTGGTCCCTCAGTAAGCGTTCAGGGAAACCGCTATGACAGCTTTGCTGGCTAAGCTGGAACGATTTGAGAATCTCGCTACGAAGTGCGACTTGATCGCTGGCCGGCAGGCGGATGGAAGCAAGCGAGAGCTCTACCTGCGCCTGGGGGCGCACTACCGCCAGCTGGCCTGCGACATGCGCAGTGTCATTGCGACGGTCGATGCCGCCGCGTGATGGCGTTTAATTCCACGCCTTGACCAATCTCTTGTTGAGCAAGCCGTCACAACCGCGATTGCTGGCGGCTGCTCACCGCGCGCGATCGGCGCGATTATCTGCGCATGCCGTGGCGTCGCAAACCCGCTCACTTCCTCCGCTATTGGAGCGGCCCGGTCGATCGCAACGCCGGCTTCAAGACGGTGCTGGTCTTCTGCGTCGGCTGTGAGCATCACAACGGCCGACTGAAGCTGGCCGATCTGCCGGATTGGGACTGGATATCTCGGCGCACCTGAAGTGCTGCACCGCCTGCAGCAAGGTTGGCTGGGTCGATACCCGAATGGACTGGGGCGAGGTCATCGACTTCGCCCGAGGCGTGTCGGGAGCGCCTTCACGATAGCAGCGCCGCCGTAGTATCCTGGCTTTGGTGCCGACGGTCGGAAATCCGCTTTGCGGAGCTGCTGCCGCCGGGGTCCCTCCACCGGGGCCCGCCGAATGAGGACCTGCAGCCCCTCCGGCACCGCCGCCTCTTGCGTTCGCCCTCTGGTTGAGGAAAGTTGTCGGTCAGAGGGGGAGCGGATGAAGGCACTTCTTTG
Organism: Bradyrhizobium sp. B120; assembly: GCF_049075665.1. Lineage (NCBI taxonomy): Bacteria > Pseudomonadati > Pseudomonadota > Alphaproteobacteria > Hyphomicrobiales > Nitrobacteraceae > Bradyrhizobium > Bradyrhizobium sp. B120. The sequence goes on from NZ_CP185242.1 coordinate 6,804,878, forward strand.
GGGCATCGCTCTGGGCTTGTTGTCGCCAACGTTGTGGCGTTTCTCGCTGGCACGCGCGAAGGCCTGGGCGGGCCGCGCCGAGGCTCGGCGGGGCGTGCTTTGGTGGTTCTCCGTGTGGCTGAATGGAGTTCCTGAGTGACAAGCGCTCGAATCGAGACTCATACTCGGGCATGCCACACTTGGACACTTGCTTGGGTATTCTGCGCCGGTTGATCGCTGAGGGCGACGTGAACGGCATTCCACCGGCTGAGCGTGCCATCACCGAATATCTGGAAGCAACGCCTGTGGCCGCCCGCAGAAGCGGGCTTCGCCTGCTTCAGGAAGACGTGCTGAAGCAGCGCGATGCCGTTACCGGAGATCGGCACGATTTCGCCGAAACCGTCAACGCCTACATTGAGAGGATGCTAGGTTCGTTTTAGCGCCGATCGGGCGGCCCCTTCAGCGCCAATAGGACGGCGGCGGCGGTAATCGATGCGAGCAGTGAGGCGACCTGCACGACGAGCAAAACCTCTTCGTCCTGACCGAGCCGGATTCCCAGACCCGTTCCGGCCAAAAGCGTCGTGACGGAGAAGATGATCAGGGTGCCAACAAGCACCCACCCGAACATTTCCTTCACATAGGTGCCCGCGCTGGATTAATCTCCGGTTTATTCGGAACTGGGGGAAGCAGCATGCGCCCGCAATCCGTTCTCGCTATAGCCGTCTTGGTTGCCATGCTCGGGCTTGGGGCACTTGTCTATGAGTACGTGCCTCATTAGGACCGGCCATGGCCAAGATGATTAAGTCTCTTCGCAAACAGGCTGACAAGGCAGAGCGCGCGGCCGCCTCGTCGCTCGACCCGGAATCGTCGGCCGGTCTGATGGCCCTTGCCAAAGGTTATCGGGCACAGGCTGACATGATCAAATCGAAGAAGAGAAGGAAGGCTCGGTAACGGCCTAGCGGTTGAGGACGTCGGAGAACTTTAGTGGTGCGGCCCAATACAGTGTATCACATTCTATTGCTGGTCTGGCTGGCCGCCGCTGTCGGTTGCGTAGGCTATTTCGTCATTTTTGGATAGCAAAGGGACCGCCTCGGTCGACGGTGCGCTGTAAGGTTAAGGTCCGTGTCAGCCGTGCCGCGTACCATCGGGACCATGAACCGCGATCTGCTCGATTTCCGTCTCTGGCTTGTCTGGACGGCATTTGTCGCCACCGCATTGGTCTATATGTTGGTCACATAAAGAGGCTAGCACCCGCGAACGGCCGCCGATTCGTAAATGCGCCCCAAATACCTATATTCCGGCTATGCCGATCACCCGAAAGCCGCTCGAGATCCCGCTAGAGGTGGCCCGCCAGTTCGCGGCCAAGATGCGGCTGTTCCACGCGGAGGACAGCCCACTTAAGCGAGACGAGATTGCCGCGGAGACGCGGTCTATTCTACTCCAGCAAATGCCCAAAGGCGCGAAGCTACGGCTTGCCGACGTGCTCGAACTGTTCCGGCTGATGCGATAACCGCGCCACGCTGCATTCTGTGCGACGATACCGGCTGGGTCTGCGAGAACGTACGCATCCGGCGTGGGCCGCAGGCTGGTTGGATCATTCCCGTTGCCAGCGCGTGAGCAGCTTGGGGTTTTCTTTGTAGAACCTGACGAGCTCGATCAGGTTTTCGATGCCAAAGTCGGTGAACGCCTGAACACCATCTTCGCCGACGCCATAGACCCCGATCAGGCCGTCCTCGATCTCCATTTCGATGGCAATGTCGCGCAGCCAATCTTCGTCTTCACCGAGGTCCTTTGCGACCTGGGTGATGGTGGTGACGTGATGAACCTTGTTGACGTGCGTGGTCATGCCGCTCGAGCAGAGATTGCTGATCCCGGCGTCCAATTCCAGGGCAGCAGCTCGTCCAGCCGATGAGCTGGGTGGGCGGCGATGCGGGCAAGGATATCCGTGAGCCATGCCTGCGGATCGCTATGACAGAGCCGTCCATGAAGACCATAGTGTCTAAGGTTACTCGACCGCCCTGGACGGCAATGACCCGCGTCTCAATTTCAGGCTGGTTACCGAGGACGGCGGGTCGTCGACCGCGGATGGACCGACGGTCGTGAAGCGAACCAATACAGGCGGCCATCCTCATGTCGGAGCGCGTCGGCGCCGAAAGACGATCTCCCCGCCGCCAAGTTCATGTGGGGTCAAGGTCGTCAGCGCGCGCATAAATTCGGAGTCGAACATGGCAGATCGAGAACATCGCGCGTGCATCCGAAAGAGCGAGTGCGCACCTGATCTTGTCCTCCTGATCATGTTGCCTGTTTGGCCGGATCACCGAGCATCATGATTTCCGCTGGCGACGCAGAGTACAACCATTGATCACCTCTGTGCGGCCATGGTTGCCCACCCGTTGCTAGACCGAGTGCAAACATTGCGAGACTCGTCCTTTGCGATCATTTCTGCCGGAATGACTGGTTGAACGACATCACCAGGGGCCCGACGATGTAGTCAAACGCGGTTCTCTGAACCGTCGGGATCATTACCGTTGCCGGCATCCCGGGGTAAAGATGAATGTTGGGCATGGTCGCCAGCTCGTCCTGGTCGATCCGAACGAAGGCCGTGTAGTAAGGATTGTTGGTCTTGGGATCTGTCAGGCGGTCAGCCGAGACCAGGATGACGTCGCCATGGATAATCGGAACGATCCGCTGTTTGTAGGCGGTTAGATGAACTTCTGCGCGCGTGTTCGGGTGCACATCGCTGATATCCTCGACGGCCACCTGGGCTTCGATTGTGAGCGAATCCTCATCTGGCACAATGTCCAGGATCTTGTCGCCGCGCTGGATCACGCCTCCCATCGAGAACACGCTAAGGCCAACCACGCGTCCGGTATAAGGAGCGCGAATTTCCATCCGGCCCAGCACCGCCTTGGCGTTCATTGCCTTCGGGATGACCTCCAGGAGCTTGGCCTGGGTGTCGCGCAAGTCCTTCGTGACGTCGGTCATCCGGTCGTTGTCGAACTGTGCGATCTGCTGTTCCTGCTCTGCAATCGCCTGGCGCGCCTTGGCGATGCTGGCATTCGCATCCGCGATCTGGCCTTCGAGACCGTACGCCGTCCGCTCCAGTTGCAGGATACGCGGACGGGCGATCAACCCTCGCTCGACGAGCGGAGCGACGTCCCTGGCCTCCTTGCGCACGGAGTCGATCTGGTTGGTGAACGATTTCACCTGCGCTTCCGCGCCAACGATCTGGGAGCCCAGCTGGTTGATCTTCTCGCGGACGACGCTTCGTTGCCCCTCCAGCGACGCCCGGCGGGTGTCAAACTGACTGAGCTGCCCGTTCCAGACGCTCTTGAAATAGGGATCGTCAGAGCGCGCCTTCAGATCTGGCGGCATGACAAGCTGGGAGCCATGGTCAAGCTCGGTCAGCAATCGGACTTCCGTTGCTCGCAGCACGGCATATTGCTGGGTCAGCACCTCATGTTCGGCGCGAGCCTGGGTCTCGTCGAGGACGATCAGCAAATCGCCTGAGTGCACCTTGTCGCCTTCCCTAACGTGCAATTCCTTGACGATACCGCCATCGAGGTGCTGGAGGCTCTTACGGTTGCCATCGACCTTCACCACGGCGTTGGCGACCACCGCCCCGTTGAGCGGCGCAGTCACCGCCCAGGTGCCGATGCCGCCGAAGAAGATGGCGATGATCAGCCAGCCCGCTACGGCGACGCCGCGAATGGAGTCGTTTGGCCCGTCATCCCTGTTCGCGCGCCTTGTCCGGCGTGGGGCGGCTCCGGGGCGCATCGACAGGTCTGCGACATCAAGCAATGCCATGACTTTTCCTAGCCCGCCGCGCCCCGAACTGCCGGAACCGGCACGGGCCGGGTCAGACGCGACAGGATTTCCTGGCGGGGTCCAAACATCTCGACGACGCCCTCACGCAACACCAGAACCTTGTCGACCACGCCGATGGTGGCCGGCCGATGGGAAATGATCACCACCGTGGCGCCACGTCGCTTCAACTGCATGATGCACTCGGCGAGCGCCGCATCGCCTTCGGAATCGAGGTTGGAACTCGGCTCATCGAGCACGACCAGGCTCGGATGGCCGTAGACCGCGCGTGCGAGGCCGATGCGTTGACGGTAGCCACCTGACAGGATCGCGCCCCCCTCACCGACCTGGGTGTCGTAGCCGTCAGCGAGCCGCAGGATCATCTCGTGCACATCGGCCATTTGCGCTGCCAGAATGATGGCCTTGTCGTCTCCGTTCTTGAACCGGCAGATATTGGCTGCGACCGTATCGGCAAACAGCTCGATATCCTGCGGCAGATAGCCGAGATGTTCGCCGAGCGATGACCTGATCCAGGTCGAAACATCGGACCCGTCAAGGCGAACGACACCTGCAGACGGCGCCTGAACGCCCACGATATGCCGCGCAAGCGTGGATTTGCCGGCGCCGGAGGGGCCAATAATTCCGAGGACTTCACCCGGTTCGACCTGGAATGTGACCCCGCGCAGAATGGGCCTTGATGTCCCGGGCACGGCAAACGACAGCCCTTCGACCGACACCCGCCCCTCGGGCCGCGGCAGGGTCAGTCCCGATTGACGCGGTGGATTGGCGGCCAACAGCTCGCGCACCCGCAGGAATGCACCGCGAGCGGAGATGAGGCCGCGCCATGACCCAACGATCTGTTCGACCGGCTGCAGGGCGCGGCCAAGCAGGATGCTGGCGGCAAACATGGCGCCAGCGGTGGTGAGCCGCTCGATCACGAGATAGGCGCCGAGACCGAGAATCAGGGATTGCATCGAAAGCCGCAGGAAGCGAATCACGCTCTGCATCGTGGCCGCGCGATCGCTTGCGGCAACCTGGCGCTCGAGCATACGGTCACGGTCACGGCCCCAGCGCTTCAAGAGGCCGGCGGTCATCCCCATTGCGCGCACCACTTCGGTGTTGCGCAGGCTCATCTCTGTGAAACTGTAGTTTCGATTTGCCGCCTCGCTGGATTCGGAAAGCGGAGGCTTGACGATCCATTCGTTGAGAAGGGCCATCAGGACCAGGACGATCGTGCACCCCAGCGCAAATGCGCCCAGGAACGGGTGCAGGGCGAAAATCACCGCGATATAGATCGGCGCCCAAGGCAGGTCGAAGATCGCGTGAACTCCGGACCCGGTGATGAACTGGCGGAAGGTGTCGAAATCGCGCAGCAACTGGCTGCGCGCGCCGCCGATCTTTGTCGAATGGTCAATGATGGCGGTCATCACTCGCGGCGCGATCTTCCGATCGAGGCGGATGCTAGTGCGTGTCAGCACACGAGCGCGTACCGCATCGAGACCCGCGAGCGCCATGAACGCCAGCAACAACGCCAGCGTCAGCATCAGCAGCGTGATCTCGCTGGCGCTCGAGATCACACGGTCATAGACCTGCAGCATGTACAGGGGGCCGGCCAGATAGAGCAGGTTGATGGCCAGGCTGAATATCGCGCCAGTGACAAAATAGCTCTGGCAGGCTTGCAGCGACTGCCGCAGTTCGTCCGCTTTTTTACGGGGGATACTCACGCGGAAATTGGCCGGAGCCACCCTCTAAACATGATCGCTGGCCGCCCCTGGGCGGCAGTCGAAGGATTCAAATAAATCAATCATCCAATCCCTCCATTTAGCATGGCCGACAGCCGCGTTGATAGCCGCCGCCGGCGCAAAACAGGCAGGAGGGTAAATATACGGGGTTCGCCTTCTCCCCAGTTGGTTCTCTTCCGTTCACTACGCTCAAGCGATGTGGTGCGGATCATAGGTGATCACCGTGCCGTTCGTGGTGCCGGCCTTCTCGGCGAAGCCGGCCGGATCATATTGACCGAGCAGGACGATATTCGCCGTGTGAGCTCCATCCGACACCGTCAGGGTGCCGCCGGTCGCCGCCTGGTTCTCCGTGAAGCTCAACGTGGTGCCAGTACCGAAGCTGACGCCCTTGATGTCGATGTCGTCATTGCCATCGAGGCCGCTCACCGTGCCGGAGAAGTGGAAGGCGTCATCCAGGATCAGGTGGCCGGCGGCGGTCGTGTCGAAGGTGACGCCTGCCGCCGAGGCTGCCCCGAACTCGATGGTGCCGGCCCCGCTGATCAAAGCGTTGCCATTGCCGGTCACCTCGCCCTCTGCTGCGACCGCGCCGCCATTGGCCCAGATCAGGCCGCTGTTGGCCACCGCACTGGCGAGCACCAGCCCACCCGTACCGGTCGCTTCCAGCGTGCCGGCGTTGGCGATCACGTTGGCGCCGGTATCGATCACCAGGGCATGGGTGCCTGTGGCGTCGATGATGCCCTCGTTGCTGAGCGTCAGGCTGCCCTGCCCGATCTGGCCCGCGCCGCTAATCAGGTTGTCGACGTTGTCGAGCGTGACGTTGGGGGCCGTACCGGCAATGACGTTGTGGTCATCGTCGGACAGGACCACGTGACCGCCGCCGTTGAGCGTGATCCCGGTCTGGATCAGCTGCAGCAGCGTGTCGTCGCCGGAAGCCTGCAGGTCGATCTCGCCGGTGTTGTGGATGACGCCGGACAACGGCAGCATCGCGCCGTCGCCGATGGTCATTGGACCGGGATTTTCGACCGTCGGCGTCACGTCGAACTCGAAGTTTGCTGCGGTCAGGTCCGCCGCATGCACGCCGTCGAGCGTGATTGTCTGGCCATCAGCAAGCGTGACCACGGCGTTTCCGTTGGCGTCGTCGGCGGTGTGGGCCTGGACATCGGCAAAGTTCTGCCAGCCGTAGCTGATCAGGTCGAGAGTGTCGGCTGAGATGTCGAAGCTATGGATGACATCATTGCCGATCGGTTGAGAGAAGACGAACAGGTCGTTGCCGCTTGATCCGGTGAGATGGTCGTTTCCGGACCATGCAAATATCGGCGAGCCCGGTGCATATGCTTCCACGTTGTCCGGCACGGAGCTGTTGCCGATTGTCCCGTCCGGGTTCGTCCAGGTGAGTGATAGGTGAAGCACTGCCGCGCCTGTGAAGTTGGCCGGCGTATTAACGGTCAACGCTCGCAAGTCGCCAGTCTGCAGCGACCAGGAACCATCCGCATTTTGGGTAGCGCCATTGAGTGTCCACCCAGGGAGAAGATCCGAGGCAGAAACAGTCACGAGCGAGTCGTCGGGCGCCTGGCTGTCCAGACCAAGATTTATCGGGGCGCCAGAGATACCGGCAGGCTGCGTAGCGTAGGCGCTAGTGTAAACCACGAAATCCGACGCACTTAGACTGGTGACTCCCGCAAGTGTAGTGATGTTGTTTAGGGTGGCTACTTGCACCCGATTGGCTGAGTCGTTCCAGTTATCATCAAACCAAATTTCGGCATGGTTGGTAGTTGAATTAAATACGACTACGTAGTCGTTTTTGGTTTGAGGGTTGCCTCCAGTCAGAGTCTGGATATCTGTCGTTGTGTCTGAATTTTGAAGGACGATGACTTTATTAGCCTCGTTGTTAGCGATGTTAGTTATCGAGGTACGTGTTTTATCGAAATCTGCAGTGGAGAGTGTTGCACCTGCAGCGGAGGCCGTCGTGTTGGCAAACGACACGGCACCAGCACCCGTTCCGCCGAGGAATCCAATTGTATCTTGATTACCGACTACTTTGCTGAAATCCGTAATCGTAGCAACTCCACCTCCATTAATCTGCAGCCGGAATTGATCGTTGCCACTACCGCCAGTCAGGGTGTCGGCACCTCCAATCCCATTCAGAACGTCGGCACCCGACCCACCTATCAGCGTATTGGCTCCGGATGTGCCTGTCAGGACTAGGCCAGTGGTGCCGGTATAATTCGTCGCGTCTATCGTTTCGAATCCGGAAATGCCTCCTGACAGCAGTGCGCCTGAACTGTCCAAAAAGTGACCTGTGCTCAGGTTAATTCTCGCGACGGCCAAGGTTCCCGAGCCGGTCAGCACCAGTTTATCCGTGCCGCTGCCGCCTGTTAGGCTGTCGCCAGCAAGCAGTGTGCTTGCTGTCGCATTGACGACATTCGTGCCGCTGCCGCCACTCAGGCCGATCGTGTCGGTGCCGGTCCCAAGCGTAATGGTCGCGTTCGAGGCACCGGTGCCGCCCGTCACTGTATCGGTACCGTTGCCGAGCGTCACCGCAATGGTGCCGCCGTTCCGCAATGTGAGGGACGTCGCCGCGTTGTCGACTGTCACCTTCTCAAATCCGGTGAACGCCGCCAGACTGTTCAGGTTGAACGTCCCGCCGCCGCTCAGCGCAAGCGTATCCGTCGCCCCCGTGCCGCCGGTCAGGCTGTCCGTCGAAACCAGGGTAGCGCTCGTCGCATTGACGACGTTCGTGCCGCTGCCGCCACTCAGGCCGATCGTGTCGGTGCCGGTCCCAAGCGTAATGGTCGCGTTCGAGGCACCGGTGCCGCCCGTCACTGTATCGGTACCGTTGCCGAGCGTCACCGCAATGGTGCCGCCGTTCCGCAATGTGAGGGACGTCGCCGCGTTGTCGACTGTCACCTTCTCAAATCCGGTGAACGCCGCCAGGCTGTTCAGGCTGAACGTTCCTCCACCGCTCAACGCCAGCGAGTCCGTGCCCGACCCGCCGGTCAAGCTGTCGGTGCTGTTCAACGTCGTGCTGGTCGCGTTCACCGCGTTGGTGCCAGCAACGAACGAAACAGTGTCGACCCCAGTACCAAGTGTTGCGGTGTTACCTGAAGACGCTACGCCAATGAAGTTGAGCGTACCTCCCGTACTACCTAGTGTTATGAGATTGCTGTTTCCCGAGAAGGCAATGGTGTCGTTGCTTCCCTCGGTAACCGTAATCGTCTGACTGCTGCCGCCGAGTTGAAGATCGACAAAGGTCGATCCCGTTAGATCAACCTGTTCGAAGTTTGGCAACCCAGTAGCCAGTCCGCCAAGAAGGCGCGCACCGCTCGACCCCACCCCCGTCACGACCAATCTATCGATTCCGCTGCCGCCCGTAAGACTATCAGCAAAGCCGGAGAGAGCCGTAGCGGTTGCATTGATGGTGTTGCTGCCGCTGCCGCTGCCCAAGTTGACCGTGTCTGTACCCGTTCCGAGGGTGACAGTGGTGTTCGCAACGCCTGTGCCGCCGGTCACCGAATCAGTGCCGTTACCCAAGGTGACATTGATCGTCGCCGCATTCTTCAGCGTCAGCGTCGTATTACCGTTGTCGACTGTGATGTTCTCAAATCCGGTAAACGCGGTGAGGCTGTTCAGATTGAAACCGCCGCCACCGGTCAGGGCGAGCGTATCGGTACCCGAACCGCCGGTCAGGCTGTCGCCGTTGTTAAGCGTCGAGCTGATCGCATTCACCGTATTGGTCCCGGAAGTGAACGACACCGTATCGTTGCCGGTACCCAGCGTGATCGTGTTGCCGCTGCCGGCGTTGACCGTCAGGTTCTGACCGTTCTTCAAGGTCAGGCTGTCGCCGGTGCCGCTCAGCGTCACATTCTCGAACCCGCTGAACGTCGCCAGACTGTTCAGATCGAACGTCCCGCTGTTGCCGGAGATCGCCAGCGTGTCGGTGCCGGTGCCGCTAGTCAGGCTGTCGCTACTGTTCAGGGTCGCGCCGGTTCCAATCGCGCCGTTTACAGTATTGGTACCGGAAGTGAACGATACCGTGTCGTTGCCGGTACCCAGCGTAATCGTGTTGCCGCTGCCGGCGTTGACCGTCAGGTTCTGACCATTCTTCAGCGTCAGGCTGTCGCCCGTGCCGCTCAGCGTCACATTCTCAAAGCCCGTAAAGGTCGCAAGACCGTTGAGATCGAACGCGCCGCTGCTCCCGGAGATCGCCAGCGTGTCCGCGCCGGTGCCGCCAGCCAGGCTGTCGCCGCTGTTGAGCGTCGCGCCCGTTCCAATCGTACCGCTTACGGTATTGGTACCGGATGTGAACGAGACAGTGTCATTGCCCGTGCCCAGCGTAATGGTGGTGTCGCTCCCGGCATTGATCGACAGGTTCTGACCGTTCCTTAGCGTCACGTTCTGACCGGAATATCCGGCCAGATTGATGAATTCAAATCCGGTAAAAGCAGCTAGGGTGTTGAAGTCGAAGGCGTAGGCTGGACCCGAAATATTCAATGTATCGATTCCGCTGCCTCCAGTGAGGCTATCGCCGGCTCCCAGCGTGCCGCCATTTACACTTCCGATGACGGTATTTGTTCCGCTTGTGAACGTCACGGTATCGTTGCCAGTGCCCAGCGTTATTGTGTTGCCGCTGCCGGCGTTGACCATCAGGTTCTGACCAAACTTCAGCGTCAGGCTGTCGCCGGTGCCGCTCAGCGTCACATTCTCGAACCCGCTGAACGTGGTAAGACCGTTCAGGTCGAACGTTCCGCTGTTGCCGGAGATCGCCAGCGTGTCGGTGCCCGTGCCGCCGGTCAGGCGGTCGCCGCTGTTCAGCGTCGCGCCCGTTCCGATCGTCGCATTCACCGTATTGGTACCGGAAGTGAACGACACTGTATCGTTGCCGGTACCCAGCGTAATGGTGTTGCCGCTGCCGGCGTTGACGGTCAGGTTCTGACCGTTCTTCAAGGTCAGGCTGTCGCCGGTGCCGCTCAGCGTCACATTCTCGAACCCGCTGAACGTGGCCAGACCGTTCAGGTCGAACGTTCCGCTGTTGCCGGAGATCACCAGCGTGTCAGTGCCCGTGCCGCCGGTCAGGCTATCGCCCGTGTTGAGCGTCGCGCCCGTTCCGATCGTCGCGTTCACTATATTGGTGCCGGAAGTGAACGACACAGCGTCGTTGCCGGTACCCAGCGTGATCGTGTTGCCGCTGCCGGCGTTGACCGTCAGGTTCTGACCGTTCTTCAGCGTCAGGCTGTCGCCCGTGCCGCTCAGCGTCACATTCTCAAAGCCCGTAAAGGTCGCAAGACTGTTGAGATCGAACGTGCCGCTGCTCCCGGAGATCGCCAGCGTGTCCGTGCCGGTGCCACCCGTCAGATTATCGGCTGCAAGGAGTGTTGCCCCCGTCCCGATCACCCCATTCACCGTATTGGTGCCGCTGCCGGCGCCGAAATTCACCGTGTCGGTGCCAGTGCCAAGTGTTACCGTGGCACTGGCAGCCCCGGTGCCACCGGTTACCGTGTCGGTGCCGTTACCCAGCGTGACGTTGATCGCCGCCGCGTTCTTCAGCGTCAGTGTCGTATTGTTGTTGTCGACCGTGACATTCTCGAAGCCGGTAAACGCCGCCAGGCTGTTCAGGTTGAACGTGCCGCCGCCAGTCAAGGCCAGCGTATCCGTGCCGGTGCCGCCGGTCAGGCTGTCGCCGCTGTTCAGTGTCGTGCTGGTTGCATTCAACGTATTGGTGCCAGACGTAAACTGCACCGTGTCATTGCCGGTGCCCAGCGTGATGGTGTTGCCGCTGCCGGCATTGATCGTCTGGTTCTGGCCGTTCTTCAGCGTCAGGCTGTCGCTCGTGCCGCTCAGCGTCACGGTCTCGAACCCGGTGAACGCCGCGAGGCTGTTCAGGTTGAACGTCCCGCTGTTGCCGGAGATCGCCAGCGTGTCCGTGCCGGTGCCACCGGTGAGATAGTCACCACTGTTGAGCGTTGCGCCGGCTCCTATTACTCCATTAACAAGATTTGATCCTGAGACGAAGAAGACTGTGTCAGTAGCTGTCGTGAGCGTTACGGGGCTCGTGCTGACAAGTGAAATCGAAGCCATTGCTGAGGCGGTTGAGAACGCCGTCGATCCGCCGTTGAGGCTAGCGTTACCAAGCGCACCGTTCGAGCCGGTCGTTTGATCCCACGCCTCGAATGTGATTGCGTTTGTGATTGTGCCACCGAAACCCGCGGAGGGCTGGAAGTATATGCGCGTAAATCCATCAGCTGCCAGCAAGCGCGCCGAGCTCGCGCTGATACTTCCCAGGCTTGACCAGTGACTGCCGTTATCAATCGAATACCACCACGTACCGTTCGATGTATCCGCCGCAGTTATGGCTACACCTGTTGACGCATTGGCGTCCGCATCGGAAACGTTTGCCCCGAGATTGACGAGAGAAGAAATGAGTGTCCCTACTGCTCCCGAGGGGGCGCCCGAACCTGGTGACTCCGTGTTCAAGACCTGCGAGGTGGTTGACAATACCGGCGCATCATTGGTGCCGGTGATGGTGATGGTGACCGGCTTGGTCGAGCTCAGCCCGTTATTGTCGGTGACGGTGACGTCGTAGACCACGGTGAGCGTCTCGCCCGCGGCGAGGAAGTCGAAATTGCTGTCGGCTGCGCTGAAGCTGAAGCCGACCGAGCCCGCGCCCGTGCCGGTGCTGTCGGTGCTGACGGTGGTGCTCAGCGCCGAGGCCAGCGTCGCGGCCAGGCCGCTCGGCAGCGTGCTGCCGCCCGACCAGGTCGTCGAGTGCACCAGGTTGGCAACCGAATGCGTGTCGTTGAGGTCGACGTCGGTGAAGCTCAGCGAGCCGCCCGTCGTATCCGCCGCGCTGCTGGCGGTGGCGCCGGCGACCTCGGTGATCGCGTGCGGGCCGGAGGCGTCAGCCGCCACGACCGGCGCGTCGTTGGTGCCGGTGATGGTGATGGTGACCGGCTTGGTCGAGCTCAGCCCGTTATTGTCGGTGACGGTGACGTCGTAGACCACGGTGAGCGTCTCGCCCGCGGCGAGGAAGTCGAAATTGCTGTCGGCTGCGCTGAAGCTGAAGCCGACCGAGCCCGCGCCCGTGCCGGTGCTGTCGGTGCTGACGGTGGTGCTCAGCGCCGAGGCCAGCGTCGCGGCCAGGCCGCTCGGCAGCGTGCTGCCGCCCGACCAGGTCGTCGAGTGCACCAGGTTGGCAACCGAATGCGTGTCGTTGAGGTCGACGTCGGTGAAGCTCAGCGAGCCGCCCGTCGTATCCGCCGCGCTGCTGGCGGTGGCGCCGGCGACCTCGGTGATCGCGTGCGGGCCGGAGGCGTCAGCCGCCACGACCGGCGCGTCGTTGGTGCCGGTGATGGTGATGGTGACCGGCTTGGTCGAGCTCAGCCCGTTATTGTCGGTGACGGTGACGTCGTAGACCACGGTGAGCGTCTCGCCCGCGGCGAGGAAGTCGAAATTGCTGTCGGCTGCGCTGAAGCTGAAGCCGACCGAGCCCGCGCCCGTGCCGGTGCTGTCGGTGCTGACGGTGGTGCTCAGCGCCGAGGCCAGCGTCGCGGCCAGGCCGCTCGGCAGCGTGCTGCCGCCCGACCAGGTCGTCGAGTGCACCAGGTTGGCAACCGAATGCGTGTCGTTGAGGTCGACGTCGGTGAAGCTCAGCGAGCCGCCCGTCGTATCCGCCGCGCTGCTGGCGGTGGCGCCGGCGACCTCGGTGATCGCGTGCGGGCCGGAGGCGTCAGCCGCCACGACCGGCGCGTCGTTGGTGCCGGTGATGGTGATGGTGACCGGCTTGGTCGAGCTCAGCCCGTTATTGTCGGTGACGGTGACGTCGTAGACCACGGTGAGCGTCTCGCCCGCGGCGAGGAAGTCGAAATTGCTGTCGGCTGCGCTGAAGCTGAAGCCGACCGAGCCCGCGCCCGTGCCGGTGCTGTCGGTGCTGACGGTGGTGCTCAGCGCCGAGGCCAGCGTCGCGGCCAGGCCGCTCGGCAGCGTGCTGCCGCCCGACCAGGTCGTCGAGTGCACCAGGTTGGCAACCGAATGCGTGTCGTTGAGGTCGACGTCGGTGAAGCTCAGCGAGCCGCCCGTCGTATCCGCCGCGCTGCTGGCGGTGGCGCCGGCGACCTCGGTGATCGCGTGCGGGCCGGAGGCGTCAGCCGCCACGACCGGCGCGTCGTTGGTGCCGGTGATGGTGATGGTCACCACCACGTTCTGGGTCGTGGTGCCGCCATGGCCGTCATTGATGGTGACCACATAGGTCGCCGTCAGGGTCTGGCCGGCCGCCAGGAAGTCGAAGGTCTTGTCCTGGGCGCTGTAGTTCCAGGCCACGCTGCCCGAACCCGTGCCGGTCGAATCGGTCTTGGTCAGTGCCAATGTGCTGGCTGATGTCAGCGCACTGATCTGACCGCCGCTCAGCGGGCCGCCTGACCATGCGAAGCTCGGCGTGCCCTGCGTGACGGTGTGGCTGTCCGACAGGTCGACGTCGGCAAAGGCGATGGTGCCCGACGCGCTGTCCGTTGTGGTCGAGCCGGTGACCCCGGCCGCCTCGTTGAAGGCTCCACTCGCCGTCGTCCCGGCCGAGATCGTCGGCGCGTCGTTGGTCCCGGTGATGGTCACCACCACGTTCTGGGTCGTGGTGCCGCCATGGCCGTCATTGATGGTGACCACATAGGTCGCCGTCAGGGTCTGGCCGGCCGCCAGGAAGTCGAAGGTCTTGTCCTGGGCGCTGTAGTTCCAGGCCACGCTGCCCGAACCCGTGCCGGTCGAATCGGTCTTGGTCAGTGCCAACGTGCTGGCGCTCGCCAGGGCGCCGGCCTGGCCGGTCGTGAGAGCGCCGCCTGACCATGCGAAGCTCGGCGTACCCTGCGTGACGGTGTGGCTGTCCGACAGGTCGACATCGGCAAAGGCGATGGTGCCCGATGCGCTGTCCGTTGCGGTCGAGCCGGTGACCCCGGCCGCCTCATTGAAGGCTCCACTCGCCGTCGTCCCGGCCGAGATCGTCGGGGCGTCGTTGGTGCCGGTGATGGTCACCACCACGTTCTGCGTCGTGGTGCCGCCATGACCGTCACTGATGGTGACCACATAGGTCGCCGTCAGCGTCTGGCCGGCCGCCAGGAAGTCGAAGGTCTTGTCCTGGGCGCTGTAGTTCCAGGCCACGCTGCCCGAACCCGTGCCGGTCGAATCGGTCTTGGTCAGCGCCAATGTGCTGGCTGATGTCAGCGCACTGATCTGACCGCCGCTCAGCGGGCCGCCTGACCATGCGAAGCTCGGCGTGCCCTGCGTGACGGTGTGGCTGTCCGACAGGTCGACGTCGGCAAAGGCGATGGTGCCCGACGCGCTGTCCGTTGTGGTCGAGCCGGTGACCCCGGCCGCCTCATTGAAGGCTCCACTCGCCGTCGTCCCGGCCGAGATCGTCGGCGCGTCGTTGGTCCCGGTGATGGTGACGACCACGTTCTGGGTCGTGGTGCCGCCATGGCCGTCATTGATGGTGACCACGTAGGTCGCCGTCAGGGTCTGCCCGGCCGCCAGGAAGTCGAAGGTCTTGTCCTGGGCGCTGTAGCTCCAGGCCACGCTGCCCGAACCCGTGCCGGTCGAGTCGGTCTTGGTCAGTGCCAGCGTGCTGGCGCTCGCCAGGGCGCCGGCCTGGCCGGTCGTGAGAGCACCGCCCGACCACACAAAGCTCGGCGTACCCTGCGTGACGGTGTGGCTGTCCGACAGGTCGACGTCGGCAAAGGCGATGGTGCCCGATGCGCTGTCCGTTGTGCTCGAGCCGGTGACGTTCGCGGCTTCCGTGATCGCGCCATTCGCCGTGGTCGATCCCGCAACGATGGTCGGTCCATGGTTCGGCATCCCGAACGTCAGTGTCGTCGAGGTAACGAAACCGTTCTGATCAAGCGTCGAAATGGTAAAGACGTCGGTCGGTGTCGCAAAGGACGTCACGGCGTAGCTGTAAGTGCCATCGGCATTGACCGTTAGCGTGCCGTCTGCGCCGGCCACCGTATAGGAGGTCGGAAGGGTCGCGGTCCCGTGGAGGTATTGCGCAACATTGAGCGACGGATCCAAAGAGGTCGCGGTCGTGCTTCCATTGCCAGCGGCGACGCCCACGATTTTGTACGTGTCGGTGAAGCTCGTCGAGCTGGTGCCGACTGTGTTGGTGAAGAGATTGTTGAGCGAGCCGGTGTTCGAACTCGCGCCGAGCCCCAGGTTGATCGTTGCGGGATTGACGATCTGAATCTGGAGCGCTTCCCAACCATTGAGAACGAGGCCACCGCCCGTGGTCGAGACCCCGGTGCCGGAGGTCCCGGCGGCGAAATTGAACGAATACGTCGCGCCGCCACAGCCCTGGTTCGCGGCCAACCAACTCGCATATGCCGTCAACTGCGACCGGATGAGCGCGTATTCGTCCGCAGTTAGGACGATGCGAACCGTATCGGTCCCGCCGCCGCCATTGTACCTGTCGACATCACCGGCCAGTGACTGCAATGCACCGGAGACGACTCTATAATGATCGGAAAGCGCATAGATCGCGAGAGCGCCGCCGTTGCCTGCATTTATGGTGTCGCTGCCGGCCCCTCCGATGATAACGTCGGTGCCATTTCCGACGTTGATTGTGTCGTTTCCGGCGCCGCCATAGATGATATTGCTGCCGTTGCCCGCATTGATGGCATCCGATCCGCTGCCACCGACAATGACATTGGTCCCGTTGCCGTCGCTGATGGTATTGGTGCCGGTGGTATTGGCTGCATAGATCAGGTTGCCGCCATTGCCGTCGCTGATGGTCGCGTTGCTGCCGCTGACGATGATCGTGTTGGAGCCGTTGCCGTCGCTGATGGTGTTGTTGCTGCCCGAGACCGTGATGGTATTGGTGCCGTTGCCATCGCTAACGGTATTGTTGCTTCCAGTTACGGTGACGGTGTTGGTCCCATTGCCGTCAGAGACGGTGTTATTGCTGCCCGTTACCGTGACCGAATTGGTCCCGTTGCCATCGCTGACCCTGTCGTTGCTTCCGGTCACGGTCAGCGTGTTGGTGCTGTTGTTGCCGGAGATCGCGGTGTTGTTGGTGTCCAGCACGCCCGCATAGGCCCCCTGCCCGGTGGCCGTGATCGGCGGCTCTGCAAGAGTTGAGTCGTCAAGCGACGAAATATCCCAGCTGCCGCCGCGCGCGGCGGCACCGACCCGCTGGGCCGAAGCCACCACCTTGGCGCCGGTTGCGGCCGCGATCGCGTCGATGAACGCCGCGCCGTACTCACCCTGCGCGACCGCGCAGCTCCACAACCGCAGTTCGCCGCCCTGTGTGATCGCGCTGCCCAGATCCGCCAGATCACCCGCGACACGATCCATGGCGTCAAGCGACAGCAGCCCGGCCGAAAAGGCCATCGTTCCAGGCTGTCCGTGGGCGACAATGTGGATTGCGTTCAGTTCGCTCCTGGCCTGGACCGCCCGTGCCATCTGGCGGACAGCCGGTTCATCGTCCGAGAGCAAGATCGCTTCAACATCGGGCCGGATGCCGGCAAGCAGCGTTTCGAGGTCATCGATGCCGCGGTCGATGAAGGCGATCTCGCGTTTAAAGCTTGCACCAGTGAACGTTCCCCATTGGCAATGATTGAGCCGGACCCCCGCGATGGCCGCCGAAGTGTTCGAAGATACTGAAGCCACTTTGGATTGAGCGATCATGATGCTGTCCTGCAATTGGCTGGTGCTTAAAAAGAGCGATGAGATTGCTGCCGGTAACGACCGCGATTCAAACGGGGCGTGCGGGGCGATTGGCGGCGCCTCTGTCGGGACGACGGACACATCCGACGCCGGCTGAGCAATCAACGCCGGCGGATGGTTCGTTATGGAACGTAAGGGCAAAAGATCGATCGACGTCGAAGAGGCAGAACTCGAAAGCTCGTGCAGGCGCGCTTCAACCTCGTCCCAGTTGATCGGCAGCTTGGCTTTCCGGACGAAATAAACGCGACCCAATACACACACTCCCAAAAACTCTGCCGACGCAGAGCAGGTGTGGTTGCAGTCGAAAATCAATTCATCAAACCGCCTAAACGCTCGTTCAAAAAATCTGTGAACGTTTCGGCCGACAAGCAATTGGAGCGACGTTTATATTATTTGCTCGTCCGCCGTGCTGTGAAAGACCTCGAACACACTACCCTGCCCGCTTCGGTGCGGCTCTGAGCACCGCACGCATGAAAATTCTTGTCTTTAAACTGCTTTGTCGTGGGGAGGCTTGCGCTCCTGTCCGCGAAAAATGCGGGCAAGCATCCCAAAATCTAATTTAGATGCAATTTGCCGTAAATTTGCGCGGCCGTCCAGCGCCGCAGGAGGTTCCCCCTCTTAACATTAATGATGAACCGACAACGGGTTCCTCCGCCGCACACAGGGCATCCGTAGCTTTACGGAGCGCCATCTAAAAAAGCAGTATCTAAGGCTCGCTTCGCAGCAAAGCCCTACGTGCGAGATGAGCGCTAAGCTGGTTTGGCGAACGGGTCTTTGCTGCCGTTAAGCCCTATCTTCACGCCGACTATTCATCAGGCTTTGCTTTATATGTTCCGCTTCTTCCTTCGTCAGCTTCTCAGCGAAGCGGCCATCCTTTTTTAGCTGCGCTGGTCCCTTGAGCTTTCGATCGTAGACCATCCAGTCAGTGCTTCCTCTCCGGACGATGAACCTGGCCTGTGGAGGCGGTGTGTCGATCATCGATACCTCTCGATTTCGTCAGGCCCCGATTTCAAATACACACACCGGGCGACAGTTTATTCCTGAACCGGGACACTGAAATCTCCTGCACCAGCTAAACTGCAAGGCCTATGCCGATAATGCCCTACGTTCTCGGCGAACCATTGCCTCGCTCGTCCGGCTTAACCCTGTCATGCCAATTCGGGACGATGTTCACAGCGCCTGCTGTTCCGCAGACGGTGCACATCAACCGACACGCGACCAAGGCTGATCTTGGGACAGGGCATCAAGCCTGAAGTCGACTAAGCGACCGCACCCCGCCATGGCATTGGATGCTGCAAGTGACGTGACCGTCCGCAAGCAATTTCCGCGGGGCTACCAAGCGGAAAGGAGCGGCCGGACCATTTCGTGTAGCGAAGCATGACCCGGATTGATTCCGCAACAGCCGGGCTGATGCAAATTATCAAGACCTTGGGGCAGAGAACGGCACCGAGCCACTGCAAGTCGTGGTGGCCATCAGCTTGGCTTGACGTACTCGACCGCGATGGCCGCTTTCCCGACCTCGTCCGACAACCTCTGGAGCACTTTCGCGACAATTGTCCGGGTTAGGTTTGGTTCCCGCGAGATCAGCAACGGGGGCGCGATGCGCCCGGCCTTTGCTGTCGGAACTGTGGTTCTTTCGGACCGTTACCCTCTGTCGACCTGACCGGTATTGCACCGGTATTGCAATGTAGTGCCGAGGTGTCGCCTTGGATGCACAAACCCGCCAACATAGGCCGTGCGTCGAACGGGGCGCGCCTGGCTCAAGCAGCCGCTGCATGTCGATGCAGAGATGGACCGCATGAGCAGGCGGCTGAGAAACTGTGCCATCGGCTCAGCTCCGACCGCGGCTCCCATATCCTGTCACGCGCCGTATCAGCAGCTCAAGCGCAACCCCTATCGCCGAGCCCACTGCGACATCACTCGCCCAATGCGCCAGCAATAGAACGCGCGTGGATATCAGGCCCACTCCAAGAGCCCAGACGATTCCGCGCTGGCCGAGGGGAAGCCGGCTCGCCGCGGAAGTGATGGCGCCGACCTGAATGGCATGTCCGGACGGAAAGGCATCCATCGCCTTGCCCGAGATCGGAATGCCGTGAAGATGCCCGAGCACCGTGAGCCCGTCCGGCCGCTCCTGATTGAAGACGGATTTGAGGAGGTGCGGAACCAGCGATGCGACCACGGCCGTAGCCAACAGGTGATCGCTTGCCAGGCGCTGCTGCGGCGGCCTGCTGCGGCACAGCAACCATCAGCCCAGTGTCAACGCGCAGACGACATGCTCGTCGGCAGCCCACGTCAGGACCGAGGCCGCGCGCTCGGTCGGCGGCGTCGTGTTGCGCGAGATCGCGCGCGCAAGGGCAACATCGGGCCAGGTCGGTGGGACTGTTATCGGCATGGACGCCTGTGGTTGAAGCGGTAACAGAGTCCAAACGCATCGCATTGGCCCACGTTCCACATACGGATAGCGCCAAAGAAAAGGCCCCGCAAAGCGGGGCCACCGGAGTTGATCTGACTCACCATTTTTGGCGATCGTACCAGTCGTTCACCTCCCTCGCGGCTTGATCCTTCGCATAACCGTAGCGTTGCTGCAGACGGCCCTCCAGCTGATCCTGCTTGCCAGCGATGACGTCGAGGTCATCGTCGGTGAGCTTCCCCCACTGCTCCTTAACCTTGCCCTTGACCTGCTTCCAGTTGCCTTCGACACGATTCCAGTCCATCGCGGTTCTCCCTTGAAAGATGAGACCGATCAACGGGCAGCCTGAGGCTTCGTTCCTTGACGGACTTGCGGCAAGACTTCGCAACCTTGCGGCAAGAGTTCGCAAGCCGGCCACGAGGCGTATCGTAATGCGCCCCGCGACGCGACGACAAAGCGCCTCGCCACGACGCGATCGAAGATAGGAACTTGCTTTCTGCGCGCGTGTTGGGACGTCCGAACCATCCACCAATGAACGGAGCGACCGATGTCGGAGAAAGATCTCAGCGCCCTCTTCCTCGATACCCTCAAGGACATCTATTACGCCGAAAAGCAGATCCTCAAGGCGTTGCCGCGCATGGCCAAGGCGGCTGCGTCCGACCAGCTTCGTGCGGCGTTTGACAAGCATCATGACGAGACCGAAGGACAGATCGAACGGCTCGAACAGATCTTCGATCTGATGGGCAAGCCGGCGCGCGGCAAGAAGTGCGATGCCATCGAGGGCATCCTCGACGAAGGCAAGGAGATCATGGAGGAGTACGCCGACACGCCGGCGCTCGATCCGGGCCTGGTCTCCGCAGCCCAGGCGGTCGAGCATTACGAGATCGCCCGTTACGGCACGTTAAAGGCCTGGGCGGACAAGCTCAGCATGAAGGACGCCGTCAAGCTCATCGACCAGACCCTCGCCGAGGAAAAGAAGACCGACGAAGCGCTCACCAAGCTCGCCATCAGCGCCATCAACGCCGAAGCGGCCTGAGGAGACGAGCGATGAAGCGAACCATTCTAGCGATTGCCATCGGCTGCGGGTTGACCTTGCCGGTACTGGCCCAATCGGTGGGTGAGAAAACCGGCGTCAACTCCGTCCTCGGCGTCGCGCCGAAGACGGAGGATTTCATCAAGGAAGCCGCCACGAGTGACATGCTGGAGATCGAGGCGGCGAAGATTGCCCAGCAGAAAGGAAATGCGGGCGAAAAGAATTTCGCCGATCAGATGGTGACCGACCATACCAAGACCAGTACGGAGCTGAAGGAGTTGGTCAGCGGCGAGATGAAGTCGGCATTGCCGATCGGCCTCGACTACAGCTCCGAGAAGAAGCTCGGGCGGCTGCGCGATGCCAAGGCGAGCGATTTCGCCAGTGAGTACGATCCGATGCAGGTCAGCGCCCACAAGGATGCCGTCTCGCTGTTCGAACGCTACGCCAAGGGCGGCGACGATCCGAAGCTGAAGGATTGGGCCGGCAAGACCCTGCCCGCGCTCCAGCACCATCTCGCAATGGCACAGGACCTGGAGAAAAACCGAAAGTAGTCGCCGATCGCCGACAGCCGCCGATCTGGCTGCCGGCGGTTTCGTCTGGAACGAACGCCCCGACCGCGGATTGCCTCGCTATTCCGGCTTCATGAGGCAATTCGAATGGCGCAGCTTGACGCCATGCGCACCCCACGGGTGGAACTTCGGCATACGGCGGCGTTCGCCGCGGTGGGGATGCTGCTTGCCACAGCCTTCGGCCTCAGCACCCTGATCACGCCGCTGTACCTGATTTATCAGAAGGCCTTTGGCTTCTCGCAGATCACTCTGACGCTGATCTATGCGGCCTATGCGATCGGCAATATCGCCGCACTGCTGTTGTTTGGCCGTGCATCCGACCGTGCCGGCCGGCGGGTGACGGCATTGTCGGCGATTGTGCTCCTGATCCTCGCCGCTCTGGTCTTCCTTTTCGCCCGTGGCATCGCCTGGCTCTACATGGGCCGCATCCTCAGTGGCCTTGGGATTGGCCTTGCCAGCGGCACCGGCAATGCATGGCTCGCTGAACTCGTCGGCGGAGCTGACAAAGGGCGCGCGGCCATCATAGGCACCAGCACCAATTTCCTCGGCCTCGGTGTCGCGGCGCTGCTGTCCGGGCTGCTCGCACAATATGCACCATGGCCGTTGCAGCTGTCGTTTGTTGTTTATCTCGTCGTCGCGTGCGCGGTCGCCGCGCTGATCTGGCGTACCCAGGAGACCGTGCGCAATCCCGACCGGTGGCACATTGAGGTTCGCCCCAGATTGGGGTTGCCGCGGGAGATCCAGGCGCAGTTTGTGGCCCCTGCAATCACCGGCTTCGGCTTGATGGCGCTGGTCGGCTTTTATGCCTCGTTGATGCCCGCGATTCTGGCGCATGACCTTCATATCGAGAACCGTGCCGCCGGCGGTGCGCTTTTGTTCGAGCTCGCCATTGTCGTCGGGCTGGTCATCGTGGCAACGCAGACGCTCGCCAGCCGGACCTCGATGCTGTGGTCGCTCGCGCTGATGATCCCCGCAGCCGGAGCGATCGTCACCGCGCAGGTTTCCGCATCGGTACGGGTCATGCTCGCGGCCACCACTGTTGTCGCTATATCTGCCGGGCTTGGTTATCGCGGCAGCCTTCAGGTGGTCAACCAAATCGCGCCCGACGACGAGCGCGCCGCTGTGGTTTCGACCTATTTCGTGTGCTGCTTCATCGGCAATGCGCTGCCGGTGATCGGCGTCGGCGTGCTGTCGAGCCTTACCAATACTACCGTCGCCGACATCGCATTTTCGAGCATGATCGCGGCCTTCGCGGTGGTCGCGCTGATCTTCGGTCTGCTCCACCGGCGCTGATTGCGGAACCCCTTGGATAGGAACGGCGGGCCGGTCGAACCGTTCAGCCCCGAACGTCAGCCCGAGGTGGCCTCTCATGTCCAAAACTGTCAGCGACTTCATCGTCCACCGCCTGCACGATTGGGGTGTGCGGCATATCTTCGGCTACCCGGGCGACGGCATCAATGGCGTATTTGGCGCACTCAATCGCGCAGGCGGCCGCATCGAATTCATCCAGGCGCGTCACGAGGAAATGGCCGCGTTCATGGCGTCGGCTTACGCAAAGTTCTCCGGGCGTCTCGGCGTATGCATTGCGACATCGGGGCCGGGAGCCTCTCATCTCACAACCGGCCTCTATGACGCCCTGCTGGACCATCAGCCGGTGCTCGCCCTCGTCGGCCAGCAGGCGCGCAATGCGCTTGGCGGCCAGTATCAGCAGGAACTCGACCTCGTCTCCATGTTCAAGGACGTGGCTAGTGCCTATGTTGCCCAGGCCTCTACGCCTGCGCAGGTCCGCCATTTAATCGACCGCGCCGCGCGCATCGCGCTGGCCCGGCGCACCGTGACCGCGGTGATCCTTCCAAACGACCTTCAGGAAGAGACTTACCAGGACCCGCCGCGCGCCTATGGCACACTGCGCTCCAGCATCGGATACACCCCGCCCCGCGTCGTGAGGCATGAGACTGACCTCGGCCACGCCGCGGACATTCTTAATGCGGGAAAGAGGGTTGCCATGCTGATCGGAGCCGGCGCGCTTGGTGCGACCGACGAGGTCATCGCTGTCTCGGACCGGTTGTCAGCCGGCTGTGCGAAGGCGTTGCTTGGAAAGGCCGTCCTGCCCGACGACCTTCCTTGGGTCACCGGCTCGATCGGACTGCTCGGCACCGAGCCGAGCTACGACCTGATGATGGAGTGCGACACATTGTTGATGGTCGGCTCCGCCTTCCTCTACTCCGAATTCCTGCCCAAGGAAGGCAGCGCCCGCGGCGTGCAGATTGACATCGATGCCAGCATGCTGTCGATCCGCTTTCCGATGGAGGTCGGCCTGGTCGGCGACGCCGCCGAGACACTGCGCGCCTTGCTGCCGAGGTTGCAGCAGAAGAGCCAGGACGGATGGCGCAAATCGATCGAGGGCAAAGTGCGCGAGTGGTGGACGACACTAGAGGATCGCGCGCGGCAGCCCGCCAAGCCGGTCAATCCGCAGCGCGTCACCTGGGAGCTGTCGCCCCGCATTCCCGACCGCGCCATCATCACCAGCGATTCCGGCTCCTGCGCCAACTGGTTTGCTCGTGACCTCAAGATGCGGCGCGGCATCAACGCCTCGCTCTCGGGCGGCCTCGCCTCGATGGGAGCAGCGGTCCCCTACGCGATCGCGGCGAAATATGCTGCCCCCGACCGTCCCGTGATTGCCCTTGTCGGCGACGGCGCGATGCAAATGAACAATATGGCAGAGCTGATCACGGTCGCGAAATACTGGCGGCAGTGGAAAGACCATCGTTGGATCGTCTGCGTGTTCAACAATGAGGATCTCAATCAGGTCACCTGGGAGCAACGGATCTTCAATGCCGACCCGAAGTTCGAAGCGTCGCAGCGGATCCCAAACATCTCCTATTCCCGCTTTGCTGAGATGGTCGGACTGCGCGGCATCTATGTCGATCGACCCGATCTCGTCGGGCCGGCCTGGGATCAGGCCCTCGCAAGCGACGTTCCGGTGGTGTTGGAGGTGAAGACCGATCCGGAGGTGCCGCCACTGCCGCCGCACATCACGCTGGAGCAGGCCAAGAACTTCTCCATTGCCCTGGCCAAGGGCGACCCCAACGAAGTTGGCGTGATCCGTGGTGCCGCACGGCAGGTGCTGGAGACGATCCTTCCAGGCAAAGAGTAACACGACAGTTGAAGGTATGGGTCGGGAACGAACGCGTCCACTCCGCTGCGCTCGACGGTCTCGGTGCTGGGGTGGAAAGCTGGTATTTGCCAGTCGCAGCGGATCACCAAAGGCGACTTCGTAAACTAGCCCGGACCATGGCATGACGCGCATCCTGATTGGTACCTCCGGCTGGCACTATTCGTCCTGGCGCGGACCATTCTTTCCCAAGGGGTTGCCGCTCAAGCAGCAGCTCGACTATTACGCGACCCAGTTCCCGACCACGGAGCTGAACGGCGTGTTCTACCGCACGCCGACGGCGAAGGCGGTCACCGGTTGGCACGATGCGACGGGTGCGGATTTCGTCTTCGCCTGGAAGGCTTCAAAGTTCATCACGCACTGGAAACGCCTCTCCGCGAACTCGGTCAACAGCCTTGAATTGCTCGAAGACCGTCTATTATTGCTGCGCAACAAGGTGGGTCCGATCCTGTTTCAGCTTCCGCCGAATTTCACGATCGACGCCGATCGGCTGGCGTCGTTCCTGAAATTGCTGAAGCGGCGACGGCGCCATGCCTTCGAATTCCGTCACCCGAGCTGGTACTCGCCGCGTATCCTGAAACTCCTGGCGACCCGCAACATCGCACTCTGCATTTCCGATCATCACGACGCGCCGGCGCCTTGGAAGCGAACAGCCGACTTTGTCTATGTCCGCGGCCATGGTCCAGGCGGCCGATACAGCGGCCACTACAAGCCCGCCGAGCTGTCCGAGTGGGCGAAGCGCATCCGCGGCTGGAAGCGGCAGGGAAACGACGTATATGTCTATTTCGACAACGACCAGAAAAGCGCGGCGCCGGCCGACGCCAGAAGGCTTTGCGAACTGCTTGGATCTGCGCCTCCGCGACGGCCGACCCGATAGGAACGAACAAATCCACTCCGCATTGGCTCCCAGCAAAGGAACCGACACGGGATATGCCGCTTCATCCTACCTGGACCGACATAGCCATCCGCCTCGCCCTGACTGTTCTGGCGAGCGCCATCATCCGAGCGCCATCATCGGCTTTGACCGCGGTGCGCGCGGGCATGCCGCCGGGCTCAGGACCACAATTCTGGTCGGCCTCGCCGCTTCGCTGTCGATGATCCAGGCCAATCTCCTTCTCACCCTCGACGGAAAGGACGCGGGCTCTTTCGCGGTCATGGACCTGATGCGGCTACCGCTCGGCATTTTGACAGGCGTCGGCTTCATCGGTGGCGGTACGATCCTCAAGAGAGGCGATCTTGTGACCGGCGTGACGACGGCCGCGACCCTCTGGCTCATAACGGTGATTGGCCTGTGCCTCGGTGGCGGCGAGCTCGCGCTGGGCTGCGTCGCAACCGTCATCGGGGTTGTCACCCTCTCGGTTCTTAAATGGGTTGACCAGGCGATCCCGCGGCGCCACCGCGCGGCCCTGACCGTGACCTGTGAGGCCGATTTCGGCGTGATCAATGCGCTCCCAACGCTGATCGAGCCGCTGCACTACAGCAGCCGATTTCAGGAGCAGCGACGCCATGACGGCACCGCCTACGTCGACTATCTCTTTGAGATCTCGTGGCGACGTCCCGAAAGGGCTCCTCCGCCGGTCGAACTTTTACAATTGCTCGAAACGCACTACGTCATCAAGTCGTTCGAACTGACCACCGAGAATGGCAAGTAGTGCGCCGTTGGGCGCGCCAATTATGTCAGCTCCAACTACTCAGCCGGCTTGCCGAGCGTGACGAATTCCTGCGCGAGCGGTATCAGCTTGCGCGCTTGGTCAGAGCTGCCTCGCCCTCCTCGCGTCCGGGCACGCTGACATGGACCTCGTGCCCCATCCTGATCGCCAGCGCCGCAGCAGCTGCCGCCGACTCGAACGCCGCCTCCTTGGTGGCATATCCGCCGTTGACATTGCCATCATGCAGAACGCCCCATTCTTCGCCCGCGGCGACCACCGCATATTGAGCCAATCCCATCATGTCCTCCTAAGTCAGGGAAAGCACTGTGTCATGTCTTCATTCCGCTCATACCTCTCGCCGACAATTTCGTCGCCGGTCTGAACTGATCGCCTGTTGCGGAAATGATGCTGCATCACAGCGAAAATCAGGGCGGTCAGCAGCACAAGCGCTGCGATGCCGTAGATGATTTCCAGACCCATATCCATAGGTCACTCCAGATATTGCTGAACGCCCGGCTGAGGACGTTACCTGTTCGGCGAACGTCGCGATCATAGACAATGGCCATTGGTTCGCCCGTGTCATTGCGTGTTCGATTCATGCCATTTTTCAAGGTCCGGCTTCTCGTCTCCGGAGCGCTGCTCCTTCTCGGGATTGCCTTTCCAAGGCTTGTCAGTTTGCGTATGCGAACCCCAGTCGCTGGAACGCCCGGGATCCTGCGTCACGGGTTTTTTGTTCATGACAATCTCCTCAACAGGAGAAGCCCTGACACTCCGATGTGTTCCAAAACCCGCTGTTCAGGGCCCATCCACGACCGCCGAGACGACGCCGGCGAGGCGGGCTGGTCCCTCGGCGTGGTGCTAACGCGTCGGTGATCGCACTGCTGATCATCATTCTCGTCAACGTCTTGATGAGACAAATGCGAATTAACGTGTCGGCTGTCAAACGATGAAGGCTGCTGTCAAGCTGCCATCCTCCGGCACGATTCTGCGCACGCACCGCACATCACGACACATTCGTCCATGCCGCCGACGCGTTCACAATCCTCGCTGCATTCGCTGCAAATCTCCGCGCATTTGCAGCATATGTGCTTATGATGCGGGGAGTTGATCAACATGAAATGAGCCGCCGTCCGGCACATCTCCGCGCAGCCCATCATCAGGCGAAAATGCGCCGGCTCAACGTGCTTGCCGCCGGCGACGGGGCAATGGATCATCGCCGTGGCAAGGCAGGTCTTGTAACAGAAAAGACAGGGTCTCAACGCATCGGTTCATTTCTCCCCACCACCTCACGCTGCGCTACGCTGGGTATGCCGGCCTTCCCTCACCTCCTCGATGATCTTAGCGCTGAAGGCCTCAAGATCGCCGGGGTTTCGAGACGTCACGACGCCCTGGTCGACGACGACCTCGGCGTCCTGCCAGATTGCGCCGGCATTCGCCACGTCGGTCTTGATCGACTTGTAGGAGGTCATCCTACGGCCCTTGGTTATCCCGGTCTCGATCAACAGCCAAGGCGCATGACAGACAGCTGCGGCGATCTTCTTCGCCTCGAAGATTTCCTTGATGAACTTCAGCGCCTTGGGTTCGACACGCAGCAGGTCTGGATTGATCTGCCCGCCCGGCAGGACGACCGCGTCGTAGTCGGCGGCTGCCGCTTGATCCAGCGTCTTGTCGACCTTGACCGCACGTCCCCAATTCTTCTTGTCCCATCCCTTGATCTCGCCTGCGGCGATCGACACGATTTCGACCGTGGCGCCGGCCTTCGTCAAGCGATCGCGCGGCACTTCGAGCTCCGACTGTTCAAAGCCGTGCGTTGCGAGGATAGCAATTTTCTTGCCATTCAAATTCATGAGTTGCTCCGTTGGCGTTTTTCACCAGTTCATGATCAACGCGAAGCGGCACAGTTATGCGGCACAGCTATCTGACGTTCTGCGATGGCGAGCGTAATGCCTCCGTCAGCAACCGTCGCAGGTAGCGCAGGCCGTCATAGGTCAGCCTGGTTTCTCTCACCTCGCCCTGGGCGACCTGCGCCTCGAGAAACGTCTCAAGCTCGGGAAGCGCACAATCGAACTTATCTGCGATACCCATTAGCTCGCAGGTTTCCTTGATGCGTTCGATCGGTCTTTCCAGCACGTTGACCTGAACCATTTGGCTTAAGCGCGCGCGCTATTATTGGTTCCTATGCACATCGCCGCTTGCGCGGTTGCGGAAAAAATAGCATCCGCCTCGGCATCATTCAGCGATTACGTGCGTTCATGGAACATGCGCCATCGCCAGGCAAAAGCGTCCGCCGCACCTCCACATCTGTGGCCGCTGCTTGCCGTCAATTTCTTCATGGCGGACATGCAGTCGGGGATTGGGCCGTTCGTCGGGATCTTCTTGCAGATGCATGGCTGGACCAGCGGCCTGATCGGGACCGCACTGACGCTCGGCAATATCGCGGGCATGCTGATCACGACCCCGATCGGCGGCTGCATCGACACCACGAACCACAAGCAGGCGTGGGTGATCGTGCCCGGCGTCGCCGTCGTGGTGGCATCAGCCGTCATCCTGCTGTCGCAAACATTCTGGGCCGTTGCACTGTCCCAGGTCGCAACATCGATCGCGGGTGCAGCCATCGTTCCGGCGGTCACCGGTATCACGCTCGGCATCGTCAAGCAGCGCGGCTTTAACCGGCAGAACGGTCGCAACCAGGCCTTCAATCACGCCGGCAATATGACCGGCGCCGCGGCATCTGGCTATCTCGGCTGGCAATATGGCTACGGGGCAGTCTTCCTTCTCGCCGCCCTGTTTGGTGCGATCACGATCGCCTGCGTCCTTTTGATCCCGTCCGACAGCATCGATCACCGTGCGGCACGCGGAAAGGAAGATGATCCCGAAAGTCAGCCTCACGGATTTGCCGTGCTGGTTAAGCACAAGCCGCTCCTGGTGCTCGCGGTCGCGTTGGCCGTATTTCATCTCGGCAATGCAGCAATCGTACCGCTCTACGGCCTTGCCGCGGTTGCCGGCGGTCATGCTGATGGTCCGAGCTTTGTCGCAACCACGATCGTGGTGGCTCAGGGGGTGATGGTCCTAGCATCGATCGCCGGCATGCGCGCGGCCGAGCGCCGGAACTACTGGCCTGTCCTGCTGCTGTCGTTCCTGGCCTTGCCCATCCGCGGCGTGCTCGCTTTTTTTCTGTCCGGCTGGTGGGGCGTCCTGCCGGTGCAAATCCTCGACGGCATCGGCGCCGGCCTGCAAAGTGTCGCCGTACCTGGAATGGTTGCGCGATCGTTGAACGGAACAGGGCGTATCAATCTCGGGCAAGGCGCGGTCATTACCGTCCAAGGCGTTGGCGCGTCGCTTAGCCCCGCACTCGGCGGCTGGATCGCACAATGGATCGGCTATGGCCCAGCCTTCTTGGTGCTCGGTGGACTGGGGCTCCTGTCGGTTGCGATCTGGATCGCTTTCCGGTCAACCGTGCGGCGGTATTAGACAGCGAGCCTCTTGCTACGACACCCTGCCAACCGTATCCGTCATTCTTGCGCCCCGCGTCCCGAGTGGCTTGCCTCGGCCCTCGGTCGAATCGATGGCGGTCTGATGCTCGATCTCCGAGTTCAATTCCGCCCCGCACAGCACGATGATGGCGGACATCCACATCCAGGTCATCAAGCCAATGGCCGCGCCGAGCGAGCCATAGGTCGCGCTGTAATTTTCAAAGTTGGCAAGATACCAGGAGAGCAGCGCGGAACCGATCAGCCATAGCACAGCCGCCGCGACGGCGCCGACGCTGAGCCATTGCCAGCGCGGCTGGGTTCGGCTGGGGCCATAGCGGTAAAGCACCGCAAGCGCGGTGAGGAGCAGGAGCACCAGGATCGGCCACCGTCCGAACCGGACGATGAGCTCGGCCCGTGCGCCGAGGCCAACCTGCTGTAGCAGAAGGGGCACGACGACCACCGCTCCGACCATCAGCATGATCGAGACGAGGGCTGCGACGGTGAATGAGAGGGACATCAGGTTGAGCTTGAAGAAGCCCCGCTTCTCCTTCTCCTCGTAGACGACGTTGAGCGCATCGAAGATCGCCTTCATGCCGGCATTGGCGCTCCAGATCGCAATCAGCAGACCGACCGCAAAGGTCAGACCGAGCGTCGAGGTGCCCTTCGCCAGCACACGAGCGATCTGGTCCTGGACGATCGCGAATGAGCCTTCCGGGAGCATCAGCGCCAGACTCTGCAGATTGGACGAGATCGTGGACGGATCGGCGAACAGGCCGTAACTCGAGACCAGCGCGGTGATGGCCGGGAAGATCGCCAGCAGGCCGTAGAACACGACGCCGGCGGCGGTCGCCAGCAGCCGGTCCTCCTCGATCTGCTGATAGGTTCGCAGCAGAATGTCCTTCCAGCCTGCGGCCGGAATCTGGATCGGCGCCTCAGCCGGCCGTCCACGATCCTGCGTTTCGGCCAATGCGGGCTCGACACCCTGCTCCCGTTCGACCGGCGTCGCCGATCGCGACACATGTCGATAGATCGCCACGGTTGCCAGAGCCGTTGCACCGGCAAGCATCAGGTCGTTTGACCAACTGGAGCGCCGCGCCATCGCTAGTCCTGGATGGCGTCGTGCCGACGCCTGAGGCGCGATGCGGCGAACCAGCCGACGAGCATGATTGCAGCCCCGGCGGCCAGTGTCCGTGTCGTGAGATCGACGCTTGCCCCCGATCCCGACCCGGAGGTGACGATCAGCCGCGCCGCGACGGGCACGACGATGGCGCGCTTGAGCATGTCCGCCTGCCGGCTGGGGCGCGGCACCGCCGGCGCTGGACGTGCGAGCAGCATGCGCCCCGCCAGCAGTCCTACAAGCCCGAGGAGCAGGAAGGCGCCTCCGACCACGGCGTATGCGATCCAGATGTCGTAATGCAGCTCAAGGGCATGGAAGCCCGCGGCAACCCCGATCCCGAACGCAACCAGCAGCGAAACCGCGGCGACCAGCAGAAATCCGCACGCCACCGCGTAGCCGGTCACCAGGTGGGCGATCCATCGTCGCACGTCTCCGAGATAGGAGCGAAAGACCAGGCTCAGCGAAGGCGATCGGGTGTTGGCGCCCATGGCGGTATCCACTGCAAACCGGCATCCGACAACCCGGCAGGATCATCGACGTTCCCTACCCCGCCGCTTGAGACGGCTCCGGCCGGGCGGTGCCGGAATCGGTGAGCACGGCAGTGACGAGGTCCATGAGCCGCTGCCTGACGGCGTCGGCGTCGGTCGGTTTCGTCTTTGCGCTGACCGTCAGCTCGACGATGGGGTGCGCGGCATCGGAGATGTCGACCACTTTCGAGACATGCACTTCAGGCGCAGGCTGTGCCTCGATCCGGGAGTCCTCGCGCAGATGTTTCAGAAGTTGCTCGCCGATCCGCTTGATCGGCCGCCCCGCGCGGTCCGGAAACGACACCTTCACCTCGCCCGTGCCGGGATAGGTGCTGTGATTGATGATCGCGCTACCCCAAACCGATCCGTTGGGCAGCAGGATCTGGGTGTTGCCTGATGTGATCAGCTCGGTCATGAACAGCGACAAGGCCTGCACCTTGCCGGCCTTGCCGGCGACCTCGACGTCATCGCCGATCCGAAACGGTCTGAACAATAGGAGCATCACACCAGCAGCAAGGTTTGACAATGTCCCCTGCAAGGCCAGCCCAATCGCCAGTGATGTGGCGCCGAGTACCGCGACCAAGCTTGCCGTCTGAATGCCGAACAGCTGCAGCACGGCGATACCGACCACCGCGAGCACCGCATAGCGAGCAAGGCTGGACAGGAACACCGTCACCAGGGCGTCGACACGGTGCGTGGCGGCGAGCACCCGCAATACGAAGCGTTGCGCGATGCCCGATGCGTGCCATCCGAGGACAAAGAGCAGGATCGCAAAAACGGCGTTCAGTCCGTAGAGGACCAGCGTCGCCTGCAATGTTTCGAAATTGAGCGCCATCGGCCCTCCCTGCGGCGAAAACAACCGACGCGGCCGCCCCCGCAACTTCAAACGCGTCGGGGAAAACCACGTTCCCGCCGCGTGGCCGGCCGCCAACCGAGTGCTTAGCTGATCGGAGGGAGATTTGCGCGCGGCGGCAGGGAACTTGAGAACGGCCTCGCAACCATGAGGGTCGCGCGCTCGTCGGTTTCGAGCGCGATCTTCTGGGCGAGCATCACGTCCCCCGGCACCAGACAACCGACCGGCCGGAAGCACCAGCCAATCACAACGCGGCCTGTGTCGTCTATTTCATAGACGTTGGTCGATGTCCCGTAGCAAATTCGATATCGCTTGCCGGACTCCGAGCCGACGACGTCGAAGCGGTTGCATTTCTCGAACTGCGAGCGCTGCTCGGGCGACAACCATGCGGACATCAGCGCCAGCCCGCGCGCCTCGTTTCGTTCGCGGGCCTGCCAGCGCTCCCGGATCGCGGACAACGTCGCCCCCAGCGTGCCGACGGCGCGGCGCAGTGCGGACAGCAGAGGCACGGCGCGCGGGCGGGCCATCATGGCCTTAGCCGCCGACCAGCCTTGGATAGAACAAGGTTTCCTCGGCGGTCGGATCCAGCGCGCGGACGAGCGCGGCTTCGCCGGACGATTTCCGCACTGCGGCGGTGTAGCCATCCGACGTTAGTTCGGCGAAGCGCGCGTTCGCCCGGGCGAGTTGCTCGCTGTCCCTCGGATCGAAATGATGGCGAGTGTCGCCGGTGTGGTCCATGATCAAGATCGCTGCCATCTCTGTCTCCCTCGAGCACGTTCAATCAACGATTCAAACGATCGGTACGGCGGTGGTTGGCCTACCACCCATCCATTCTGGCAGTGGTGCGCCATCGCGGTGGCGACCTCCCGCGCAGGCCGCAACCCAAGCGGCGACCGCGCCGCACAGCAGCGCCGCCGCGGCAGAGAATGCCAGGATCACCGAACTCCGCCGCGACCGCTGGATGGCGGTTCTGGCATCACCCATGACGCTGTCGACGCGCCTTTCGGCGTCGGCAGCGGGCAGCCCGGTCGCAGCCGCGACCTGCTGGATCAGATAGCTGTGATCCTCGGTGCTCACGCCGCTATGGCCAGAGCTGGTCAGCAGGATGCGGCCTGCCTCAGCCCGTTCGTACCCGATGTCAATATTGGCCGGACGCCGTGGCGACCGGTACAGGCGATCCAGCTCCGCACTCAGCAACGGCTCCGCCGCCGTGGCAGACGGCCGGTTCTGGATCGTCGGACGCGCGGCCGACAGTCCGACCAGCGCGACAACCGCCGTGCCCACGATGACGGCAAGCGCCCAGGCGGTCAGACCATGAAGCCCGTCGCTGCTTTCGATCACATCGGCCGGCGTTGCGCCGATCACGCGCTGCGCACGGCCAGCAATGTAGCCGCCGACGCCGAAGCTGACCAGCGCCTGCAGGATCAGGTACAGGCCGGACAGCAGCGCTAGCGCAGACGATGCATCGCGCCATGACGGTGAGCTTGAGCTGACGCCAAGGCCGATCGCAGCGCCGAAGCTGATCAAGATCAGCGATAGAGCCGCCGCGGCGAGCGCACCCGCGAAGACCGGGCTCCATTGCAGTCGCAAGCCGCCCTTATTGTCGACGACGTCGGCAACACTTTGGTGACTGTCCATGATGCGCCTACCGCAATCCAAAGAACGACAGCACCGCAAGGATGACCACGATCAGTCCCACCAGATAAATCAGCTGGTTCATGCAAGTCTCCTCCGCTCAATTCGTCCTGACAATCTGGCCAGGAAGCCAAAGTTCCTATGCGAGCCAATGAGCACGATGCGGGAATGAAAACTGGCGAGCGGATAGTAACAGTCGCAGAAGAATCGCGCGACTTCGCGAAAGCGGGCCGCAGACCAACTGGAAACCGGCCATCTCGACTGAAGCGCCATCGCACGGGATGAGCACTTCAGAGTCACTTGCTACCTCGCAGGAGGACTTTGAGTTGCCAAGAGCCGCCATCTTCGATTTGGACGGAACGCTTGTGGACTCGGTGGATGTTCATGCGATTGCATGGCAGGAAGCTATGCTCAAATTCGGCCACGACGTGAGCTTCGAGCAGGTTCGAAGCCAGATTGGCAAAGGAGGAGACAAGCTCATTCCCGTCTTTCTGTCGGCAGACGAGCAACGGGACCACGGCAAGGAATTGGAAGAATGGCGCGGCAATCGCTTCAAGACAAAATACCTGCCGCTGGTGCGTCCCTTTTCGGCGGTTCCAGATCTACTGCGGAGCGCGCGCAACATCGGACTTCGGATCGCTATCGCCTCCTCGGCCAAGGGAGATGAACTCGACACGTACCTCGATATCGCTGGCATCAGTGACTTGGTCGACGTGACGACTTCTTCCGATGATGTAGAGGAATCGAAACCTGCGCCGGACATCTTCGAAATTGCTCTCCGGAAGCTCAAGATCGAAGGATCCGATGCTGTCGCAATCGGTGATACGCCTTACGATTCCGTCGCAGCGCGGAAGGCAAACATCTTGACTATTGGCGTCCTTTGCGGCGGGTTTACTGAAAGCTCACTAAGGCAAGCCGGATGCGCCGACATTATATCCCGGACCGGCCGCGCTGTTCGTTTGTTTCAGAAACTCACTTCTTGCAAGATAACCGGAACGACGGATCATATGGTCCGCCAGTGGGCCGAACAGCGCGAGAAGTTCAGGCGCGATCATCCGCCAAGGCAGGCATGGACAGTTGCCTTGCCCAACCGATGCGGCTCAAAATCGGAGAGGTGAGTTGGTCACCCCGGAATCGTGGTCTTGTTGGGTTGGTCGGTCTCCGCTGGCGCGTCAGGGCTCTCGCTTTCTGCATTTAACTCAACTTCCGCCGCGTGCCAGAATTCGGCGTCCCGGCCTTCTGGCTTCCCCTCTCTCTCCCAGAGTAGGTGTGCATAGTCTCGTATCTGCTATTCGGTCGCCATGCCTACTCCTTAATGCCCAACTCTTTGCGCACCGTCGCCGCAGAATTCCCGACCTTGTCGACGGCCTTCTGAAGTTCTTCCTTCGACACGCCAAGCGCATGGGTCCAGTATTTGACCTCGAAGGGCTCGTGCATGTTTATCTTCGAGCGGTCCGGCTGTTCCTTTTTCGTTAGATTGTCCATCGGACCTTCGCTACGCATGCGGGACGACTTTGGCCCACGCACATATCAATGCGTCGACCGCGATAGCCTTTTCATCACCGATGAAATTCGGTGAAAAGTTGCCTAACCGACTTCGCTACTTCCGCGGTTAGATCAGCCACCTTCTCCAACTATTCCTCCCGGAACGACCGACCAACGCGGCCTAAAAACCTTTGTTCCTCGCGTCGATTGAGGGCCAGAAGAATGGGATCGATCGGTGGACTGGACAAAGTGCACGCATTGCGGTCAGCGGCTCAAGCCCATGATGTCTCTGGATCAGCGCACCGACCTGACCTGCCTACGCTGCGGTAAGATTGAGCAACGATCGGACAAGCAATGTCAGGTCATCAGCCAGACGATCGAGATTTCCAAGGCCCGAAGAGCCACAGGCGTTCGAAGAAACAAGCGTCCGGCGATCGGCACCCGATGCAGTTGCAAGCGCCGCTGACCAAGGTCGGCGCCCGAATAGGAACGTAGCGCGTCTCCCCGGATTTACGACTTCTTAGTTCGTCCTCCAGGAAACAAACAATGGCGAAGACAACGAAGGCAACCCGCGAACCCGGCGGGACGGCGACCATCCACGACCAAAAGCTCGAATGTGGTGAAGGAGGCGAACTCCATCAAATCGCATCATTAAGGTGCCTGTGCTCACGACGGCACAGGGCGGTCCTGTTTCCGACGACCAGAACACTCTGAAAATCAGCCCGCGCGGTCCCACGCTGCTCGAGGACTTCCACTTTCGGGAGAAAATCTTCCACTTCGATCACGAACGGATTCCCGAGCGGGGCGTGCATGCGCGCGGCTATGCGGCGCACGGCTTCTTCGAGAACTACAAGCCGCTATCGAAGTACACCAGGGCTGACCCATTCCAGCGCGCCGGTGAAAAGACACCTGCCTTCGTCCGGTTTTCGACCGTGGCCGGAAGCAAGGGCTCCTTCGACCTTGCCCGGGACGTCCGGGGCTTCGCCGTCAAGCTCTACACGCAGGAAGGGAACTGGGACATCGCCGGCAACAGCATGCCGGTTTTCTTCATCCAGGACGCAATCAAGTTTCCCGATCTGATCCACGCCGTAAAAGAGGAACCTGACTGCGCGTTTCCACATGATCATGTGGGTGATGTCCGATCGTGCGATCCCGCGCTCGTTTCGCTTCATGGAAGGTTTCGGCACGATCCGCTCCTCCAAGGGCGCAACTTCTCGTACCTCGACACCCAGCTCAAGCGCTTGGGAAGCCCGAATTTCACTCACATTCCGATCAATGCGCCTAAATGTCCGTTCGCTAACTTTCAGCAGGATGGCCAAATGGCCATGCGCAATCCGGTCGGGCGTGCCAATTACCAGCCGAATTCCTTCGGCGAAGGCCCGAGAGAGTCGCCACAGCACGGGTTCACGCCATTCGCCGACGTCGAGCAAGGGCCCAAACGTCGTTTGCGTGCCGAGAGCTTCGCAGACCATTACAGCCAGGCCCGTCAGTTTTTCATCAGTCAAACCATGGGTGAACGGGCGCACATCGCCGCCGCTCTGACGTTCGAACTCAGCAAGGTCAAAACGCTCGCGATCAGGGAACGGATGGTCTCGCATCTGCTGAACATCGATGGGACGCTGGCCAACAAGGTCGGCGGCAAACTTGGTCTGCAGAAGATGCCAAAACCCGCGGACGCTGCGGCGGCAACACGTCAGGACCTCGATCCCTCCCCGGCGCTCAGCATCGTCGAAAAGCTGCGCGTCTGGGGACGCGAGCCCAACGTCAAGATGCCCCAAACTAAAAGAGAGTCAGCGGCCTGGACGACAAGCTTCGACAACGCGCCTACGCGCTTTGGGAGCGGAGCGGCAAGGCCGACGGTTCGGAAATGGATTTCTGGCTGCAAGCCGAACGCGAAGTCGGCGCGAGGCGGCGCCTGAACCGTTGCAAGAACTCTCGGCTCTCGCCGATTTGGTGAGCTTCACAGCGCGCTTTTGGAGTACGGCGGTCAGGTCCTGAAGAAGATCATCCAAACGCCGGCCAGGATGATTACCGCCATCCCGAGGCTGACGGTCAGCAGCACCAGCATGCTCGGACCTCGTTCAGCTTGACGCGCTTCGGTTGGTGTTTCGACAATGCGCCCGTCCTCAAGCTTGGCCATTCGTGATCCCTCCTGATCGGGATCAAGCGGCAAGGCTTGTCATTCGTTCCTACGTTAGGAACTGCAATAACAACGCCGCGGCTGCTTTTCGCTCGAGACCTATGAAGGCCAAAAACTCGATCAGCGCCGTCCCCCGACCTCGTCAATCCTGCGCAACAGGTCGGCCGGGTCGTCGTAGACACGGAACGCGCCGGATTGCCTGAGTTCGTCCGGTCCATACCCGCCGCTCAGGAGACCGACCCCCAGTGCACGGCAACGGATGGCCGCCATCATGTCCCAGACGCTGTCGCCGACCACGATGGCAGTCTCGATCGGCGCGTTAAGCCGCGCGGCCGCGGCAAGAAACAAATCTGGATCCGGTTTGGCATACTTAACTTGATCCCGCGTCACAACCGAGGTTCGTGCCGGATCGACGCCCAGCGACGCAAGATTGACGGCGGCAGTTTCCATTCGACCGCTGGTCGCGATCGCCCACGGAATTCCAGCTTCCGACAACCATCGCAAAAGTTCGCGTGAGCCCGGCAGGGGGCGGACCTGGCTTGCCTGTTGCTGGTAAAAGGTCGCATGCGCGCGCCGTAGACGGTCGATCCGCTCCGCGCTGATCTCGATGCCGATCTCCCGGAGGAGTTGATTGGTGAAGAGGCCACCGCTCATGCCGATTTTGCGATGGATACGCCAGACCGATAGTTCGATTCCTTCGGAATCGAGTGCATGCTTCCAGGCCAGTACGTGCTGATAGACGCTGTCGACCAGCGTACCGTCGAGATCAAACAGAAAGACTGGCTCGATGCGCATGCGAACTCTCCGTCACAGATAGGCTTGCACCCTCACCCAGGGGCGACATAGGACTCATCGAGACGTAATCAAGGTGCTGGCCTTTGGCCAAATGGAATGTACGCTTCAGTCCTCGCCTTGCCGCTGCAATCAGTGAAGCGCACTTTTCTGCACGGGCCGCGAAATCTTAATGGCTGCAAATGTCGTGGGATCGAATTCAATCGCGCTATTTAAACACTCCACGAGAGGCCGCGGAGGTTCCGCGGTCGACTGCGCCTAACAAGGCTCACTGCGCAATCGGCGCAACTGGCCGATTTCTCTGGACGCCGCCTTCATCAAACCCCTTGCCGCCTCGCGCTCCCGACCAACCACAAACCCGGACACGAATGCCTGAGCCCTCCGATTGGCGCGAGGGGCGTTCAGTGCAGCTTTCGTCCCCATCTCGCGATGCGCCAAAAAGTCATTTAAGGAGCCAAGGGCCGATTGAATTCTTTTAAGCCGGTCGGAAAGCCCCGCGAGTTCCTTGTGATCGCTATGGGCGTAAAGGCTCTTAAAGAACTCGACGGCATACCGGATCTTCTTTATTCTTATGCGTAGCTTGTGGCGTTGCGTCGGATCGAGTTCCTGCAAGCGTTTGCCTTGTTTGCGTACCTTCCTGATGCGCCGGGCGAGCAATGCTGCCGCATATGGACCAATCAATCGCTCGTCATGGGCTGGCGCCCTGCTGGTCTCGATCCATTCGAGCACATCGAGCAAAAGACGACGAAACCGGGCCGACGCGACCGCCCGTCCAGCGCGCCTGAAGGCCGCAAGCCGTTGAGCGGCAAACTTCTTCTCGATAGCGCGGTAGCCGCGTTTTGGCACGGTCTCGTGCGCGACGGGATGAACGCGCTCTTTCAAGAATACGTCGATTTCACGAGCTGGCGCGAGCTCGCGAGTGAGCCATTCAAGCTCAGTCTTGATCTGCGCGGTATTCATTCGCGGAAGGACATCGTTGAAGAGCGAGATGGCAGCGCGCGTTCGCCGCAAGCCTACCCGCATCTGATGAACTGCCTCTGAATCAAGTGCCCGCACGGCATCCGCATTGCATGAAAAATGCCGGAGCGTCGCAAACGCAATCATGCGGAAGGCTCTGTTTGGCGCTAACTCACGATCCAGCTGAATAGGTGCCGCATGCACCGCTCCTTCGCCGTCATCTTCAAGGAGCCGATAGCCCTTCTCGGCCTTCGATCGCAAGTCGAGCTCGGCGGCGGTCTTGCGGTCGAACTTTCGCGCCAACGAAAACAGATCTGACGGACGTCCGGATTTCAATTCAAGCTCGAATTCGGCAATCGGTTGCGAGCGGCCGCCGGCGGAAATCTTGCCGCGATCAACCGCGAGCTCAATCTCGCTGCGGCGGGTTCGAATTGTCTGTGCGGCACGACGAATTGAGGTGCGAAAGACCGGCTTCAGCTTCCTGGACAAGTTCTTGGCGTTGAAGTCATCGAGCGGCGTACCGTCTGCTTTGGTAATGTCCGGCTTGAGGCGATCGACCTCAGCCTCCCATTCGCCGCGCGGGAGGTTTCCTGAGGCATTAGACTTTACCGTTTGCACAAACTTGTTGTCGACCTGACGCACCCTCAGCGTGACGTCACTCCGCTCGAGCTTGCGCTTGTTCGTATCGAAATACGTCGAGACAAGGTGTTGCTTGGACCAATCGGCGCCCCGCACACCGGGGACGCCGCCCTTCGTCATGGCCGCTAACCCGCGGGGAGAAGCTTGGAACTTCAATTCGGTTTCGACGCTCATCGTCGATTCAAAAGACGCAACCACAGAAAGGTTCCCACGGTCGCTGCGTGAGGTCTTCTTGACTGTGACTGCGCGACGGGAATTGGGCGCTGCTATCGGACCGCAACTTGTCATCACGATTGGAACCGACTGGCCTTCCCCAGTTTTGAACGTAATACTTCAATCGAGGGAGAACCCCATGCCCCGCGGCGACAAGTCTAGTTACACTGAAAAGCAAAAGCGCCAGGCCGAGCACATCGAGGAAGGCTACGAGCACCGTGGCGTTCCGGAGAAGGAGGCCGAGCGGCGCGCCTGGGCGACCGTGAACAAGGAGACCCACGGCGGCAAGAAGAGCGGCTCCGGCCGCGGGACGGAAGAAGACCATTCGCCGTCAAAGAAAGGCGGCCGTCTCGGCGGCGCCGCCTCGGCCAAGCGGCCGGCCGCGGAACGGTCGCGATCAGCCAAGAAGGCGGCGCGGACCAGAAAGCGGCGCGCTGCCTGAGAACGCGTAGATCGACAGCGGCTTCTCGGCGCGAGAATTGCTGTCGTTGCCACGGAACAGCGGGATTCCTCTATGAACGATAGGTTCCAGGAAAAGGTCATCATCGTTACCGGCGCAGCGTCTGGCATCGGCGAAGCAACAGCTCGCCGGTTCGCGGCCGAGGGCGCCAAGGTCGCGTTGGTCGGCCGCAACAAGGACGCCCTCGAAAAGGTCGCCAAAAGTCTGCCGGCCGACCGGACGATAGCCCATGCCGCCGACGTGTCGGATTCAGGGCCGTCAACGCAACGGTGGCCGCAGTGGTCGATCGCTTCGGCCGGCTGGACGTCTTCGTGAATAACGCGGGTGTCCATGAAGGCGGCGACCCGGCGAACATCAGCGACGACAGGTGGCGGAAAGTCCTGTCGACCGATGTCGATGGCGTGTTCTACGGCTGCCGCGCGGCCCTACCCCATCTTGAGAGGACCAAGGGCTCGATCGTGAACACGGCATCGGTCTCGGGGACAGGCGGTGATTGGGGCATGAGCCCCTACAATGCGGCGAAGGGCGCCGTCGTCAACCTAACGCGCGCGCTCGCGCTCGACCTCGGCAAGAAGGGCGTCCGCGTGAACGCGGTCTGCCCGAGCCTCATGCGCACGGCTATGACGGAAGACATGATGGACGACAGGGACTGCTCGCGAAGTTCGCCGAGCGGATACCGCTGGGCCGCGTCTGCGAGCCAGAGGAGGTTGCCGCCGTGATGGCCTTCCTCGCGAGCGAAGACGCGAGCTTCATGACCGGCGCTAATGTGGCGGTCGATGGTGGCGTATCCGCCTCAAACGGGCAGCCGCCGCAGGAGTAGCCATGGCGCGCCAGTCGCCTTCCTACTTCGCGAAACGGCGTGTCGTCGAGGCGACCATGACCGAGCCAAATCTGCCCCGTCAGCCACCTTGCAAATCAGCACGGAAAGCCTGTCCGTCCGCATAGGACGAAATACGGACGACGGGCTATCGTCCCTTGTGATGAATTTGCGACTCTAGTGAAGCGCACGGGGGCGATTCTGAACTCCTCTGCGAAGGACTTCGGGATGTTCCGCGTAGTCCGGCACCATATCGGCATGGCGCCTCACGGCGGGACTTTCGCCCCTCTTGTCGCGGGGATAAGACGTAGTCCGTCGCATCTGAGGCCGGTGTCCGACATAGATTTCATTGTGAAGTAATCACGAGCACGGCCGTCGGCCCTGCTCGATCTTTAAAGGAACGCCGCGCCTTCTATCCGGTTGTTTGACTGTCAACCTTGCGGGAGAAGCAGACGAAGGAGGAAGCAGTCATGCGGATACCCACTCTAATGACGCTCGTCTTCGCGGCCACGGCGCT
Source organism: Bradyrhizobium sp. B120 (assembly GCF_049075665.1). Lineage (NCBI taxonomy): Bacteria > Pseudomonadati > Pseudomonadota > Alphaproteobacteria > Hyphomicrobiales > Nitrobacteraceae > Bradyrhizobium > Bradyrhizobium sp. B120. Next base: position 6,846,561 of record NZ_CP185242.1, read on the forward strand.
TGGCCTTCCGGCAGCCGCCCAGCAGACGAATCCCGGGCAGAACCTTCAGAGCGAAGCCGACAAGGGCGCGAAAACCCAGAACTCAGGCGCATCGGGCTATGTCGGAGAACAAGAAAAGCCGGGTGCTGCCGCTCATCCGCCTGGTGAGCCGAATTCGGCCGCCGCAAGCACAAGTCCGGCAACGGCGCCCAGCGCCCAGAATTCCGGTGCCGGCATCAGCGGCTCAGCTGGCAACAAGAACGGGCCTGCCGCACAGAAGGGCACAGTCGGATCAAGCCAGCAAAACCTCTCGGTGCAGGAGCAGGATCCCTCGAACATCAAGGGCCTTCCGGGCGGCAAGAGCGGACCCGCCACCAAGCAATCACCCCGGTAAAGCGTCGGACTATTTGTTGTCTTGAGGAACAGGTGCCGCTGCGATCGTAGCGGCACCTATGGGTGCGCGAGGCCAAAACCCGCCCAAACTGATGAGCCATCCGATGATGTCCGCAACCTTCGCGCGTCCGCGATACGACGTGAGATCCAGTTCGCAAGCCTAACCAGCAAGGGTGGCCAGGATGCCCGCGCCCACCTCTCCTGGAAGGGATTCGTAGATGAACGCCGGAGGAAAGAACGCAAATCCCCACTGTCACTCGCTGCCGATGTCGAAGCGCTCAAGATCATCGCGACCTTCTGCGGTCCGGGACTGATCTTCGTGCTCAACGCCATGAGCTGCGGCCTGGATCTCGTCGCCTTCCGACGGCGCACACACAGTCTAGGAAGCGCTCGCCCGCGCGCGTTCGCGCCCCGCGCGGCGACGCTCTCGACGCTCGCGTCGCCGCCTTGCCCGCTCAGCGGGCTGCGGCAGCGCCGCATCTACCTTCTCGACCGGCACCGTCTCTATCGGCTGTTTGGCGCTGTGGCGCGCCTCCATGAATTCGAGAACGACGCGCCCCTTGGCGGTGATCTTCCAACCGCCGTTCTCGCGCGCCACGAGGCCTTGGGAGAAGATGTCGAGGCCCGGCACATGCGCAGCCAGTCGCCTGGTGCGATCGGCCCAGTCCGGGCCGCTGGTCGCCAGGATCGCCATGTCGCGCTTGAGGTCGGCTATCCCGGCAAATCCATCCGGGTGGCTCACCAGAATCTTCAGCACCGTGACCTGAAAATTCACCCCTCGTCCTCGGCCGGTCAACGCCACATAGTCGGTGCTTGCGAGAGAGCTTGGCGTCCAACCCGCTTCAGACCTTCGGGCGACACCTCTCCGCAGTTGGCAGCTTCCAAAATCTTCGAGGCGACGTGGGTGCGCGTCCCGATCTCGCGTTGCGAAACGCTCTCGCAGACTTCGTCGAGAACCGCGCGCAAAAGTGCGGTGGTAGCCGTATCGAACATGAAATGCCCCCTTGAGGGAAAGCCCGATCCTAGCGTAACTTTTCGCTCAGGGAATCTGGAATCTGGGTCAAAGTAATTGCCCTAGTCCCAAGGCGGCCGACGCCTCAGTCTGGCATGCCACTAAGACAAGATCGTCTTGGCACGCCGATCCGTCGTCTCATTCACCCAGGCCATGCTTGAGGCAGCCAAGCATTACGAGAACCACAATGATCGTTCCGACGGGGTCTGGGGCGCGCATGTTAGGCCGCCTTGAGTGTGGATTAGATTAGCTAACGCAAGTTTGGGACGGTTCGGTTCAAGCATCACAGGAACGGTGCGCCTGTATGGGAGAGACAGTCGCACTCGATATCGTGAGCCGACCGAAATGGACCCTATCAACGAGCTTTATATGCGATGCAAAAGTGCTCGCGACAGCCCGGTTGCCCGTTTGAAGCCACCTCGTCTCATAAGGTCAAGATCACCACGATGAACCCTTCTCAACATGCTGGCCCGGAGAGCGATAGCGAGCGCCCCCGCGCACAGTCATTGAGAGACCAGCAGCGATTGACCGTACACGGATTCGAGCGACGCTGCCCTGGCGCCGAGCTCCCATTGCCCCGCGCCGCCGGGGGGGCAGCAGCAACCATTGCCTATTTTTCCCGTTATCGGAGGGGCATGCCTAATGTGAAAGGAGTTCCGATGAAGAAGATTGCAATGTCGGCGCTGATGGTCGGCGCACTTGGTCTAGCCTCGGTGGCCACGACGTCTCCTGCCGAAGCTCACTGGCGAGGTGGCTGGGGCGGCTGGGGACCGGGTATCGCCAGCGGATTGGTTGCGGGTGCTGTTATCGGAGGGCTTGCCTCCTCGGCGTACGGCTGGGGACCCAGCTATGGCTACTACGGCGACCCCGGCTACTATGGAGCCGGCTATTATGACGGTCCCTATGGCTACGACGAACCCTATCGCTGGGGCGGCGGCTACACTACGACTTACTACTCGGCGCCCCTATCTTACGGCTACCGTTATCGCCGCGTCGTGCGCCCCGCCTATGCCTATTACCGCGGATCCTATCCGGTCGTACTGCACCGCTGGCATCGCCATCACCACTGGTGACCGGTCCATCCGAACGCAACCAAGGCCGCGCACCCGAAGGCACGGCCGCCTTTTTCATTGGGGCCGGCCTTCCGCTCACTAGTCGCCGAAGAACGGGTTGTGCCGTCGGAAAGCCAGCCGAAGGATTGGCCATCGGCGCCCGAAGTATTCTTCTCAGTCAAATCCAGGCCCGCCGTGAACTTGTTCTCGCGCGCGCGACGGAACATTCCGGTCATACACTGGTTCGTCCAAGTTATCGGCGGCGCACTTATAGTTCCCAAGTGGGCGTTTGTTCACGTAGGTTCTGCTGATGTCACCGTACGGTCCAGTCAGGAGCGCCCACGATCGACGCCAACGACGGCTACTGATCGTGCTGGCATTGGGATTTGCTGTTTTTGGCGCCGCTGCGGCCGCCCTCTTCTACGTCTTGCAGCCCGAGACTCTCCGGATCGCCGTCGGGCCCGCTGGCAGCGACGATCATCAGGTGGTCGAAGCGATGGCCGAGGCTTTCGGGGAGGAAAGCAGGACCGTCAGGCTCTCCCCGATCACGACCGGAGGAGCGGCCGAATCCCTGGCTCTGCTGGGCGCCGGCAAAACCGACTTGGCAATCGGTCGCGGCGACCTCGGCATGCCGGCCGACGCGCAGACACTGGCGGTCCTGCGAAAGAACTACGTCGTCCTGTGGTCGCTTTCCGGGGGATCTCGCAAGGACTCCAAGAAAAAGGCCGCCGGGAAGATCGGAGAGATCGCCGATCTGGCGGGTCGAAAGGTCGGCATCATCGGAAGGACCGGAGCCAACCTCGCACTGCTGCGGACCGTTCTCGTTGCCTCCGGTGTGGGGCCGGACAACGTTGCGACGGTCCAATTCGGGACCGAAGAAATCGAAAAACTTGCGCAAGACGCGACCCTCGATGCCTATCTCGCCGTCGGTCCGCTCGACAGCAAGGTTACTTCCGCCGCGATCGCCGCGACTTCGCGATCGCGCGGAGCTCCGAAGTTTCTTCCGGTCGAAGCATCCGAGGCGATCGCTCTGAGGAACGCCCGCTATGAAGCGGAGGAAATTCCCGGCAGTGTCTTCAACGCGAAACCGGCTTGGCCTGAGGACAAGGTCGAGACCATCAGCGTCAACCATCTCATCCTGGCCAGAAATGAACTGTCCGAAGCCAAGGCGGCGGCCTTCTACCGACAGCTTTTCGCTGTCCGCGACGCGATCACGCAACGTGTCGCCGGCGCCGCGCACATCACGAAGCCCGAGACGGAGAAGGAGGCGGAGCCCTCGGTGCACCGCGGCGCCGCAGCGGTCATCAACGGGACCGAGCGGACTTTTCTGGACAAGTACAGCGATTACTTCTGGTTCGCTTTGCTTCTTCTTTCCGGGATCGGTTCGGCCGCCGCCTGGCTGCGTCGCTATCTGAACCGGGACGAACGGGACGACAACACCAGACACCGCAACCGCATTCTTGCCGTGGTCTCGGACCTTCGGAATGCCGGGTCCGAACAGGACATTCTAACATCGCAACATGAAGTCGACGCGATCATCGGCGAAACCCTGAAGTGCTATGATGAGGGAGCGATCGAACAAGATGACTTGACCGCATTCGGCCTGGTCCTTGAACTGTTCGATCATGCCGTCGCCGAAAGGCGAGCGGCGCTGCAGAGCGGTCCCACCGATCAAGCAAGATCTCCGGGTCCAACCATTGCCTCTCGCCGGTAGGCGCACCCGGCACATGAGCAGCATCAACCGAAAAACGGACTCTCCATCCGGACGCGCAAGAGTAAAGGCCGCGTTAGTGGCGCGAACCCGGCACCCTTCGAGACAAACGTTCCATACCCTCTTGGAGCACTGGCGCCCGCTATAGAAACAAGTGTTCACTTTGTAACTTAAGCACTCGCCTGGCTAGCGGGGCGAAGTCGATGACCGCAATCCTGCAGAAAGTCCAAGAGATCGAGAACCAGCCGACCAAGACCTGTCGGTGCGGCAAGCCGCAGGATTTGGTCCGGACCATGCTGAACATTCGCACCGGCAAGCACGTTCGCATATTCGAATGCAGTGCTGGTGAACGAACCTGGGATGATTATGCCACGCATAGCTCCATCCCCGGAGCGGGTCGGTTTCCCGTAGCTTTCCGGTGCAACTGGTGCACGCGATTTGTTAGGCCGTACACATGCCTAGCACCTTCACACATAGAGGAATCGCCTTCACCGTGACGCGCCGCTATGACGATCAGTTTGAGATCGTCATTGAACTAGATGGCCAGTCGATACAAAGCGCGGTTCGAACCCGGCTGCCCGAGCTGGCAAAACGCCGCGCTGAAATGCTCATCAATCGCAAGCTAAAGGATCAGATCAGGCCAGCGTAAACGCTATCTGCCGGTTCAGTTTTCGCAGCCAACGCTCCCAGGCGCCTGTTTTCCCCACATGTTCCGATAGATCTAATCCAGCTCTTGCCGGGACCAGTTTTTCAATCCGAGCAAATCTTCGAGACCAGACCGGCAAGGGCCGCACGCGGGCGGCCCCTTTCGATTCCAGCAGGCTTCCCCCTCTCGGGGTCAGCCTGGGGACTGCGGTGGGATCAGCGATGCGATCATCGTGGCCGCTATCAGAAACGCTGGCCCGCAGCCGACCACAGCAGCCAGCTAAAGCTCCGCATCGGGAAACATCTCGTAGTCGCAATGCACGGACGCTCTCTATCCGCCTGCTCGAAAGGAACGGCCCCAGCGAAGGCTCGAACTAGGGCCGAGATTTCACCTGGTCATCATCCGGCATCGCCTAATGCCGTGCGGCACCGGACATATGGTTATTCGGAGGAACGTTTGATGAGAGCAGCGAAAGTAACCTTGACGGCAGCCTTTGTCTTTGGATCGATTGCGGCCGCATCCGCGCAGGGTGGAGGCGGCGGTGGTGGTGGTGCAGGCGGTGGAGGTGGCAATTCCCCCGCAGCGAAGAGCGGTCAAGGCGCTACCAGCAGTCCAGGATCCCCTAACCCCGGCGCGACCCTGAACGACACCAAGGAGCGGCGCGGATCCGGCACGATGACCTCAAGCCGATCCCACAAGCACCGCAAGCACCATAGGACGATGTGACATGACGCCGTGCGCACCGCTCGGGCCGCGGTGCCCATAGCCTTCTTCGGTGTGCTCGGCTTGGCAGTTTTGCTTGCCAGTGTAGCTGGACTTGTCGCCGCGCGGCATCATGGTCGGATCCGGCTGGATTGAGGCTCCGGAAGTAACGTATGTGAATCGGAACGAAAAAGAAGCCACCTCAGTTGGTGGCTTCTTCCTTTTGCAGGAAAACAATCACCGGAGCAGTCGTCCGCGATCGTCAATCGACTTCCTGTACGACGGTCCGGGTCTCGGGATCGACGAGCATCACGCGATCGCCAGAATAGATATAGCGATACCGAGTGAGCGAAGGCCCCCAATCGGCGGGCACTGCTTCGAGCTCGACTTCGCGCGGCACAGGTGAACCGACGACGATCCTCTCCCGCGTTTCCACCGGGCGAATCTTGTGCTCGGTCACGTAGTCGTGGATACGCGTGCGGTACTGCGGTTCGATCTGCACAGTGGCTGCGTGTCCGGCACCGGTCGTGCCGACAACCGTCTGAGCGAAGGCACCTGTTGACGCCAATATAGTAGCGATGGAAACCAGGAACAGCTTTCTCATGTGGTCCTCCTCTCCGCTGTATGCAGAGTTTCAAGAACAATGAGCAAATTGGATTGTTCCTCATCAGAATCCAGATCACCAGCTAGGCGCGTCCTCGCCTCCCTCGAAGGTTGTTTGTGGTAGCGTAAATCGGCCCAGCCGAAGTGAGCATCATCATCACCCTCTCCAATGTTAATCCCGGCCGGCTATCGAAGGCGCTGCTTGCCGCGGCGTCGATCAGTGCAACATTCCTGATCGGGGTGACACTCTGGACGGCGACGGCGATTGAGCGGTTCCTGGGAAAGACCGGAATAAAAGACCGGAATAAACGTCATAATCCGCATTCTGGCGCTCATCGTAGCGGCGATAGGCGTGCACTTCATAATGCGGGCCTTCGAAGCGAATTGCCCCGATTGGCGGGCTGAGATTCTGCCGCGGCCAGCTGCCGGCAGGCTCCGAGCCGGCGGCAGGAAGACCCGCGCGCAACCGGCTGGGGCGCTTTCCCGCCGGCTGCTTGCGGGCTGATCGTCCGCCCCTATGCGATTGTGGCGCGTCAGCGTAGGCCCCGAATCCAGGGTGTGACGTTGAACGAAATTCGAGACAAAGCCAAGAAATGCAATCCGGTGGGCGGCTCAGCTTTGCCCATTGAGCGCAAGCTGGTCCGCAAGGGCAACTGAGCGGTGGCGGTTGATGGTGGAGCGAATGGAATTGCCGTAATGGGCTGGCACGGATTTTGACAGATGTGCCTTCCCGGGGGTGGCTCGACACCGCTGCCCTCTCGAACAAAGTGCAAACGCGCCTCCAATCCCGTCTGGTACGCGGAGCGACAATGCCCCCGCATTGAGTGGGCTCAGCGCAGATCGCCCGTCCCCGTCGTGCGCTTGGTGGGCAAATTGAACGAACTCGGTTCCGGTGCGGGCTGGAATAGCCGAGCCAAACCAAGCCAAAAAAAATTTACAGCTACCCTTGAAACTGAATGCCGGTTTTCTAATTGGATTTTTGCCGCTTTCGGGCGGGTGCCGGGCGCCAGGTTGGGCTCGGCAGAGCGAACAGGGCGCCGGACAGGTGTCTTGCACCATATGTCTTGCGCTCCTTCGTATCCATCTTGCTCTCAGGAGGACTTGGCTATGAGGACATACGATTTCACCCCCCTATGGCGTTCGAGCATCGGATTCGACCGCCTCTTCGATCTTCTCGACGAAACCCAGCATCGGTCCGAAGACAATTACCCGCCCTACAACATCGAGCGGCTCGGCGAGGACCGTTACCAGATCTCGGTGGCACTGGCCGGCTTCAGTCAGGATGAGATTTCCGTGACGGCCGAGCAGAACGTACTGACCGTAGAGGGGCGCAAGGGCGATAAGGACCAGCACGAATTCCTCTATCGGGGCATCTCGGCGCGTCCTTTCAAGCGGCAGTTCAACCTTGCCGATTACGTCCAAGTAAAGACGGCAATGTTCGACAATGGTCTGCTGCGGATCGAACTCGTGCGCGAAATCCCCGAGGCCATGAAGCCTCGGCGCATCGCCATCGAAGGTGACGCTCCCGCCGGGCAAATTACGCAGAAGGCGGCCTGAGCCCGCTTCATGTTGGGTCAAATCACGCACGGACGATAGCCGCCCGTGTGCTGACCAGCTGCATGTCAAGTTAGGAGGATATCATGGGTATTCGGGATCTGGTTCCCTGGACCAAAGGTCAAGAACTCTCAACCAGACGCGAGGCGTTCGATCCGTTTCTCACGCTCCATCGCGAGATGAACCGCCTGTTCGATGACGCCTTCCGCGGCTTCGGCTCTTTCGGTCGCATCAACACTCCGCTGATGGAGGGCCAGTTCAGCTGGCCGCGCCTGGAACTGAGTGAGACCGACAAGGAGCTCGCGGTTTCTGCCGAACTTCCCGGCCTCAGCGAAAAGGATGTCCAGGTTGAAATCGCCAATGGCGTCCTTTCGATCCGCGGTGAACGGAGAGCCGAACGCAACGACGATTCCAAGTTCGTCAGCGAGCGATACTACGGATCTTTCGAGCGACAGATTTCGCTTGATGGCATCGAAGAAGACAAGGCGAGAGCCGAGTTCAAGAACGGCGTCCTCACCGTCACGCTACCGAAGTCCGAGCAATCGAGATCGAGCGTCAAGCGCATTGCGATCAATAGCAACTGACATCTGAGGTCGGCGGCGCGTAAACCTCGCCGACCTCATCCTAAACTCGTATCAACCCGTCTCTGGACGAAAGGAGAAATAGGAGACACGACATGAGCCACGTCAATCGCAATGCCAACATCATTGATCCCCTTTTCCATCCGGTATCCCACTACAATTCACCCGGAGATTTACTGCAAGATGCTCGGCTTTCGACAGACGAGAAGCGCGTCATCCTCTCTTCCTGGGCGTCGGATATGTACGCCGTCGAGTCCCAGCCGGCTCTTCGGGAAGTGCCCGGCATCCCACATAGATTGCGCCTTGCCGACATCCTGGCCGCGCTGAAGCGTTTGGACGAGGAGAATGACCCGCCGCCTCGCGGCGGAATGGCGATGCCGCTGCCTCGTTTCAGCAAACTTGTTTGCGCTGTTTCCGATCCGGAACGGCATGCTGCGACGAGGCGGCGTCGGCCGTTGAGAATATCTCGCGCCAATGCTCGGTGGACCCGCGAAGAAAATGTACGGCGATACCGGCGACTGTTGGACACTCACCTGACTGACGCTGAACGCAACTTCATCAGGCGGCGTCTTGTCGGGGAATTAAAGGGCTTGATCGCCTCCAGGAGCGAGCGTCTCACAAACTGAGTCCGGGGTTTCGACGGTGTACGACTGCGAAACTGTCTATGAAGGCAAGAAAAGATGGCAGCAGATCCGCTAGCTCAAGCGAAGATGGGTATGGAAGCCCTTGCGCTGTGTATCGCAGGCGTCTTGTGCGAACGTGACCCGTCTCTTTTGCCCGTATTGCAGGAGAGTGCGAGGATGCTTCATCGCATTCTCGATGGTCGTGGAGATCATGAGGCGGCAGCAATGATCGGCGCATTTGGTCGAGCACTAATCAAGCGTCCTCCAATCCCAAATTGACAATAGCGACGAGCCAGAAGGGTCCAAAGAACGTTCGACCTGAGTGTTCAAGGTGGAAGGAACGATTGGAGAGACATTTGATCTGTGATTTTGTCTCCATGCCAATCATGTGCGGAGCCTCGCAGCTTCGTCGCCGCGAAGGCTCATAGCGCGGTTCGATCCAGATTGCTTCCGGACGATGAGACGCTACTTCTTCGATATCCGGGAGGGCGATGAACTCGCGGTCGACGAGGAAGGCATCCTCCTGCCCGATATCGAGGCAGCGAAATCGTTAGCTGACGTTGTGCGCGATCGAGCCAGTGCCAATAGGTCGCGTCAAGTCACCATCGAGGTGCGAGATGAATCTGGGGCCATAGTGGCAGAGCTCAGTCTTCAACGTCCGGCGCGAAGGCATTGATTGACGATAGGCCACCCACGACCGCGTCGGTCGTTTCTGGTGGGAACAACGTTTTTGCGTGGGCGCTGGTCTATTCCAGCGAGAGAGTGGCCCGAGCGCGATTAATCGCTCTCATCATCGATAACCAACGGCCGGGTCGTTGCGGTGATCCGCCGCGTCCGCGGCAGCGACGAGATCGCATCAAACGGCAAATTCATCTTCGTCAGCGAAGCGCTCGTCGACCAGCCTGTACAGACTGTCGAACTCGAGAGCGGCGACCACGTCGTTACGACCCTGGACGCCGGCCTCATCGACCGCTACGGTCTTCACCCAGCTTCGCTGCGCCTCGTGAGGGGCCGTGCGAGCCGGGCGAACAGACCGCTTAACCAAAACTGTCAAGAACGTTTGTCGACAGCCATCTCGACGTCCCTCCCCCAACCCGCACTAAGGGGTACGCAGTCACTAGGCGGTAAAATCGCAGAGCTAGTCCCAATCCGTTCGAACGATCGGATAGAGGACAACAGTGCAGCGGCGGAGAGAGTGTCAGTCAATCCCCGTTGAAGGATAACGCATTCGACCTTCGCAGACCAAACCCCACCGTTTGAGCTTCCACCGGAAACTGGCGCTTTGCCCCCAACTTTTCATGGAATCCATCGTGGCACATCCAACTACTGGCCAAACCCTTCAATACCCGTCGGCAGCCTACAGCAGGATCGGTAAGCGTTTCCCTCCGAAGGCAAAGGTCACACGTTCGAATCATGTCGGGTGCGCCATTTTTCCTTTATCTTATAACGCGATATGCGCGCTCGAACCGAAACTGCAATTCAGTCTCATTCAAGCGAGTAAGCAATCTGGGGAAATCGTCGTCGAGAGTAGATGGCTTCGCAACTGACGATGTCGCGCGTCATCGCTGCGGCTTCCCGGCGTTCCTGCCTTCGTTTAAGGCGGGCCACTCGTTCTGATGCCAGGCCGGATAAGCGGGGGAGATGTCGCTGGCTGCGTCGAGCACATTGAGCTGATCGCCGGAGAGCGTCCAGCCCACCGCCCCGATGTTCTGCGCGAGTTGTTCCTCGTTGCGGGCGCCGACGATGACGCTTGCCACAGTGGGCTTCTCGATAAGCCAGTTGAGCGCCACCTGGGTGACGGTCTTGTCGGTTTCAAGCGCGACCGCGTCCAGCGCGTCGACGATCCGGAACAGGCGCTCGTCGTCATAGCGTGGACCGGTGCCGGCGATGTCACTGGCCCGCGTGCCGGGCTGTGCGGGCCGTCCGCGTCGGATCTTGCCGGTCAGCTTGCCCCATCCGAGCGGGCTCCAGACAACGGCCCCGACTCCCTGGTCGATGCCCAGCGGCATCAGGTCCCATTCGTAATCCCTATTCAGGAGCGAGTAGTATACCTGATGTGCGACGTGGCGCTGGTAGCCGTAGCGATCGGCCGTGGCGAGCGATTTCATCAGATGCCAACCCGAAAAATTGGAAGCTCCGACATATCGGATCTTGCCGTGATGTATCAGCCGATCGAGCGTTGAAAGCGTTTCCTCGACCGGGGTATTGCAGTCCTGTCCGTGCAGTTGAAAGAGATCGATATGATCGATGCCGAGGCGTCTCAACGAACCGTCGACCGCATCGATCAGATGCTGCCTTGAGGAACCATAGTCGTTTGCGCCATCGGCCGTTGGGAACGTGGCCTTGGTCGAGATCAGTAGTCGATGCCGCTTTCCCATGATCGCCTCACCGAGGATCGTCTCGGCCATTCCGTCAGAGTAAACGTCGGCCGTATCGAACATGGACACGCCGTGATCGAGGCAAACATCGATCAACCGCGCGGCGCCGCCGGCATCCGTCGATCCCCAGGCTTTGAAGAAGTCGTTGCCGCCGCCGAATGTAGCGGTACCGAAGCTGAGTGCCGGAACCCGAAGTCCGGAACGGCCGAGGCGACGGTGGATCATGATGTTTGTCCTTGACGATTATCGATGGAAGAAAATGGCCAGCCCGGCTGGCGCGAACAGGAGTTCGGGCTTTAATCGATGCCCTGGACGATAAAGGCCCGGTAATCCGCTCCTGCGTGCCGATGCGCGGCTGCTGCCCGGTAGGAGGGGCTGTCGTAGTAGGCCTTCGCCTCTTTGAAGGTGGGAAATCGGAGCACAACGGATCCTTCGATTGCCGTACCTTCCAGAACCTCGAAGTCGCCATATCGGGCGAGCATCGTCATGTTGTGACCGACGGCGGTCGCCGGCGCTAACCCGCCATAGACGTCGAGCTCGCTTTGGTCGATGGTGCGTTCGCGCGTGAAAATTAGATATGCGGACATGCTGCCTGTTCCTCTCCGTTGCGGATCGCCTCGTTCGGCGACCTGTTGGTGGAATTGCGGTTATTCTTGTTCTGGCGATAGCGGCCCCGGTGGGGCGACGCCGATCATCGCGGCGCAGGCAAGCGCTGCGATCGCGCACCACACCGTTAGCCAGAAGCCGTCTACGTAGGCCATGGTGTTGGCTTGCCGTTGAACAGTTGCGGCCAACATCGCCGCGCCTCGCGCCTGCGCCACACCCGCACCATGCGAAATAAATCGACCGGTCAAGCTCGCAAGCGCGTGGGAAACATCGGCGCTTCCTGCAGAAATCTTTAGCCCGATCAGGTTCGAGTCGACCTGCTCGCGAATACGCAACCAGGTGCCCATCAGCGCGACACCAGTTTCTGCCCCGCCTAGTCGCATCACTTGGATGTAGGCGGAGAATGCGGTCGCACGCGTCGGATCGGAGTTCGAGAGCACAATTATGATAATCGACAGCAACGTGAAGGACTGGCCCACCGATTGCAAAAGCACCATCGGGATGAAGTCGTTCAATGACCAATCGTGTGTGAGCTCGGTACCGAGCAGTCCAGCGGCGGCGAACGACGCCAGTCCAGCAACGAGCACCAGCCGAACATCGTGGTGCCTGATGAGATAGATCGAAAGGGGGACAAGGAACGCCATTGGCAGGATGGCGAAGGTAAGAAATAACGGGCCTGATTGTTGCGGCCGCAGCTGCCCTATAGTCGCGAGAAAGTTCGGTGCGAGCGAGGAGTTCGAAATGCTGGTGAACGTATATAAGAGTGTGGCAGCAAGTGCGAAGCCGATATTGCGGGAAAACAGCACCTCGAAATGCGCCCATGGATGCGCGACAAGCGACTCGTTGACGAAAAAGCCAGCGCAGAGCAATCCGCCGCCGCCGAGCAAGCCGACGACGGCGCCGGAGCCTAGCCAGTCCAGCCGATTGCCTTGGTCAAGCCCGGCATAGACCATCGCCATGCCGACGCCGAGTAGAAGCATGCCGCCCCAGTCGGCTTGCTTGAGCAGGTCCTTGTCGACGACTTCATGGGACGTCCCAAGATAGACGAAGAGCCCCATCAGGGGCGCGACGAATACGTCCTGCCAATACATCCATTGCCAGCCGACATGATCGACATAGAAACCGGCGAGTGAAATCCCGGAATTCGTCGAAAAGCCCACCCGTATGCAGTAGATGGCGATCGTCGGCAGCCACCACTTGATGGGAAGGTTGCGGAAGATAATCATCAGCGTCGCCGGCACGAAAGTTCCAAGAAGGATTCCGTGGACGAAGCTGAGCGCCAACAGGGAATTGTAATCCTTGACGAATGGAATGAGCAGCGAGATCACGGCATAGACCAGGCTGGGAATTCCGAGCACGCGGCGCAACCCGAATACCGTCGCTAACCACGCAACTGCCGGCGCGATCAGGATTTGCGACGCGGAAGTGGTCGTGCTGAGCCAGGCGCCCTCATCGAAACTGAGCGACATTGCGCCGCGGATGTCGGGCAACGCCAGTGAGAACAGCCGCGTGTCGAAGCTGGCCAAGAACGATCCAATCAGGACTGCGCCGACCGCAAACAGCGGTTGGAACCCAACTATGCCAGCAGAAACCGGTCCACTTTTGATGACGTTAGCTTGCGCCATTGGGTCCTGCGATCGACTGGTCTGTGCGGATGCGGGTCGTCGCTGACATGCCAGGCAACAGGCGCTCGATAAGTGGTTGTCCTGGATCTATTTCTATGCGCACCGAAATGCGCTGCACGACCTTGGTGAAATTTCCCGTGGCGTTGTCGGGCGGCAGAAGCGCGAATTGCGAACCGCTTGCCGGCGAAATTCTTGCCACGCGCCCGTGGAGCGGCTGGTTTGAAAAGCTGTCTACGACAATCTCGACACGCTGACCGGGCTTGACCCTGGTCAGTTGGGTCTCCTTGTAGTTCGCGACGAGATAGACTCTGGGCAGAGGTACGACATCGATCAGGCTGCTTCCTATATTCACGTAGTCACCGGGCTGCACCTGCCGTTCACCAACGACGCCGTCGAATGGTGCGACAATTTTTGTGTAACCCAGGCGCAGCCTTGCCGCGCCAAGGGTAGCCTGCGCCCCGAGCAGGTCCGCGGCGCGCTGCAACTTGGTTCCCGCAAGCACCTCCAATTGGTGCCTTTGTGCGGCGATGACCGCGGCGCTTGCCTTCACGTCCGCCTGGGCCTTGGCGTAGGCAGCGACGGCCTGTTCGGATTTCTGGCGCGTGCCGGATTGCGTCAGCGTGAGCGTCTGCTGTCGCTCCTGCTCCTGCCGAGCCTCGGTCTCGAGCGCCAGGGCGGACAATTGCTGTGTTTCGGCCTGCGTGATGGTCGCGGATTGCAGCTTCGCCTGATTTTCGAGATTGTCGAGCGCTGCACGTGCGCTTGCCACGGCTGCTTCGGCTTGGGCGACCTGGGCTTCGTAATCCGCGGAGTCAATCTGGATCAGAAGGTCGCCGACACCAACATGCTGATAATCATCGATGTTGACCGCTTTAACCTCGCCGGCAACCCGGCTGCTGAGCCTGGTCATCTGCGAACGGACATAAGCGTCGTTCGTAGTCTGTACGGAGAGCGCGCCGGTCCAACCGTCCCAACTCAGCGTCGCCACTAACGCGAATCCCGCGACGGCGGACACCGCGGCCAGCGGCGCAGCGACGCGGCGCCAAGGCCGGTGGTCCGGCCGCGGCATCACGAATGCAGCGACCGTCACAGAATCCGTCTGGGCCATGATTTTTTCTTTCAATCAGTTCGATTATAATCTGCCACCCACGGCGGATCTTCAAAGCAGGGCTATCTCCCGTCCCCGGCGACTAACGCCGCTTTGAGATTTTTGGCTAACGAGGGCGGATGAAAGCGTTTGACGCCGAAGTACCCCAGCACGATGAACACGGCCATCAAGACCAATTGTGCAGCTAAAAACGGCGGCTCGGATTGGGTTGGCGCCAAAGCCGCTAAGAACGATACTTTCTGGAAAGCCTGAACGACCGCAATGAACGAGTTCAAATACAGAGCAACGACCGCGCTAGATACGTAAATCCAGCGCCATCGTCCCTGTAAATGGCCAATGTATTGCGCCGAAAGGGCTACAGATAGAACCACCAGCGAAAGAACCCCTATGACGTGCGGTGGTCCGAAGCTGGCAGAGTGGAAGAAGAAACCCGTTACGCTGGTAGCTATTGTTGCAACTAGAAAAAGCGCATTCCAGTCACGGAGCCACCTGCCGAACAACATCGCGCCAATGGTCACAAATCCAGCGAGGGTTCCAACAAGACTGATCAAGACGTGGAGCAGCGTGAAACTTGAGGTCGAGAGTCCCAATATCATCTTCGTGTCCATTTCTTTCAATGCCCGAAACCTGAATAGACGATGTGTTCGAGAGGCCGTTTTATCCGCGCTTAAACAGCCAGTTGCTCCAGCAGTTCCTTAGTGTTCAGCATGGCGTGTGCGAACATGGGAGCATTCGTCGCGGCAGCTTTCATTCCTTCGACGCTGAACGCCGCCGTACCATCCATCACCAGCGTAACGTGGTATCCCAGTTCCATGCCAAAGCGCGCAGTTGACTCGATGCAACTGTTGGCGATCAGTCCGACGAATATGAGCTTCTGAATACCGTGCTGCTTGAGCTGCAGGTCGAGGTCGGTATTCGCGAAACCGCTCTGCGCCCAGTGCTCCTTGACAATAACGTCTCCCTCTTGGGGACCGAACTCGGCATTGAACTGGCCGCCCCAGGTTCCAACTTCAAACGCCTTGAGGGGCTTATTCTGCTCCTGAAACATGTTGACGTGCTGCCAGCCGTCATAGTCATGACCGTGAGCATCGGAACGGTGATGAGGAACGATGAAGACCTGGATTCCGGCCGCACGCACAGCCGGAATCAGCTTTCGAAGGTTGGCGAACATGCCTGAAGCGTCGGCGGTCTCCTTGATCGCGTTGTAGAGCTTACCGCCTTCGCTCATGAAATCGTTGTAGGGATCGACGATCAGGAGTGCCGTCCGGTCGGGGGCGTATGTTTTCGCGGTCATGGTGTCCTCGCGTTTCGGGGTTCGATCGGAGCCGATGCCAGGCGATCGCATGTTGCTCGTCCATGAGGGCGCAGCTCTCATCGGCTTCGGCACGCGGCAGCGTGGAAATCAAGTGGCGGCAGGCTTTAGAGCGCGCGGCTCCCAATGTCACTTCACTATATGAAGCCACGTTGGACCGGAGTCAAGGTCACTTTAATTTATGAAGCTACTTTCAGGCGGGCACGCAGAGGACGCTTCGTCCGCGGGCGAATTGCGCTGGATACTGCCGTGAATTCCTCGCGTTTTCCTTGACAAGGCTCACAAAACTGTCGCAATAGAGACAAAACTTCAAATAGTGAAGTCTCAAATTGCATATCCGAAGCCTAACAATTTCGCTTCAGACCGGAATGCAGGAGGTAACGATGAGTTGGGATGACGTGTCCGACACCGAATGTCCGATCGCCCGCGCGTGTTCGGTCGTGGGCGACCGCTGGACCCTGTTGATCCTTCGCGAGTTGATTATGGGTACCCGGCGGTTCGACGACTTGCAGGCACAAACTGGAATGTCGTCCCACCTCCTCTCGACGCGGCTGAAGCGGCTCGAAAAGGACGGGGTTGTCGAGCGAAGATTATACAGCGAGAGGCCGCCCCGATACGAATACCGACGCACGGACAAAGGCAAAGAATTGGATCCCGTGATACTTCTGCTGCGGCAATGGGGCATGAAGTATGGAGGCTTCGGAGCCAAGGACGAGCCGGCCGCCCATATGATCCACAAGAAGACCGGAAAGGTCATCGATGCCGACTGGCGGATGCCATCCACGGGCAAGAAGTTCACGTTCGATGACACCCGAAGCACGATAAGCAAGCGGTGGACTAAAGAGCGCGAAGCGAGACGAACGGCGTTTCGGGCGGCGAAAGGGCTTTCCGAATAGGGCAGCCGGGATCTGCAGCGGCCTGCCCCTCTCATGCGCTAATCAAGAGGACTTCAGCTGCGACGGATCGATCGGCAGTTTGCGCAGCCGCTTGCCGGTCAGATCAAATATTGCATTGACGACGGCGGGCGCGATGGAGGCCGTGCCGGGCTCGCCGATGCCGCCGGGCTCCTCGTGGCTATCGACCAGGTGAACCTCGATAATGGGCACCTCGTTGATGCGCATCGCCTGGTAGGTGTCGAAATTGCTCTGTTCGACGCGACCGTCCTTCAGCGTGATCTCGCCATAGAGCGCCGCGGTAAGTCCGAACAGGATGCCGCCTTCCATCTGCGCCTTGATGGTGTCGGGGTTGATCATCTGGCCGCAATCGACGGCGCAGACCACGCGCTCGACCCTGACCTGACCATCCTTGCCGACCGAGACCTCGGCAACCTGCGCGATGTAGCTGCCGAAGCCGAACACCAGGGAGACGCCGCGACCTTTGCCCGCCGGCAAAGGCTTGTCCCAGCCGGCCTTCTCTGCGACGATATCGAGTACCGCCTTGGCGCGCGGCGATTTGTCCAGCAGCACGCGGCGATAGGCGATCGGATCCTGCTTGGCGCTGGCGGCCAATTCGTCAATGAAGCCTTCGACCATGAAGGCATTGTGCGTGGTGCCGACGCCGCGCCACCAGCCGGTCGTAAGGCCGATCGGCGGCTCCTGCCGGACGTAATCGACCAGCAGATTGTCGAAGCTGTAGGGACCGAACCCGGCCTCGACCGCATCGGCGTCGAGACCGTTCTTGAACGCCGGCGGTGCCCAGCGCGCCAGGATCGAGGAGCCGGCGACGCGATGGCTGAAGGCGATAGGCTTACCCTTGGCGTCGAGGCTGGCCCGCAGCGTGTCGTAATAATACGGACGATAGACGTCGTGCTGGATGTCTTCCTCGCGGGTCCAGATGACCTTGACGGGGTAGTCGACCTGCTTGGCGATTTGCACCGCCTGGGTGACGCCGTCGACATCGAGCCGCCGGCCGAAGCCCCCGCCTAGCAGATGATTGTGCACGTTGACCTTGTCGAGCGGCAGGCCGGTGACGGCCGCGGCGGTTGCCTGCGCCCGGGTCATCACCTGGGTGCCGACCCAGACGTCGCAGCCATCGTTGCGGACGTGCACGGTGCAGTTCATTGGCTCCATCGCGGCATGGGCTAGGAACGGCATCTGATAGACCGCGTCTAGCTGGGTCGCTGCCGCAGCCATGGCCTTCACAATATCGCCCTGCTTGACGGCCACGACGCCGTCCTTGGCGGAGGCGTCCTTGAGCTGCCGCACGATGTCGGCGTTGGATACCTTGGCGCTGGCGCCCTCGTTCCATGTGATGGCGAGCGCCTCGAGTCCCTTTTTCGCCGCACCCATGTGGTCGGCGATGACAGCCACGGCGTTGTCGAGCTTGACGATCTTCAGTACGCCCTTGACTGCCCTCGCCTTGCTGTCATCGACGCTGCCGAGCTTGCCGCCGATCACCGGACAAGCCGAGACGGTCGCGACCTTCATGCCCGTCACTTTGGTGTCGATACCGTATTCGGCGGTGCCGTTGACCTTGCCGGCGGTGTCGGTACGCCTCGCCGAGGTGCCGATCAGGGTAAAATCCTTGCGGTCCTTCAGGGCGACATCGGCCGGCACAGGCAATTTCGCGGCCTGGTCGACGAGCTGGCCATAAGGCAGCTTACGGCCTGTCGAGGCGTGGATGACTTCCCCCTTGATCGCATGGCAAGACGCGGTATCGACCTTCCAGACTTCCGCCGCGGCAGAGATCAGCATCGCCCTTGCGGTAGCGCCGGCCATGCGCAGTGGCTTCCAGAAGCCGCGCACCGAGGTCGAGCCGCCGGTGACCTGAAAACCCAGCAGCGGATTGCCGTACAACTTGTCGTCCGGCGGCGCGTGTTCGAGGTTTACCTTCGACAATTCGATTTCGAGCTCTTCGGCGATCAGCATCGACATCGAAGTGTAGGTGCCCTGCCCCATCTCAACCTGATTCATGACCAGCGTCACCTTGCCGTCGCGGCCGATACGCACAAAGGCATTGGGCGCGAAGCTCGCCGCGTCGGCAGCTTCCGCACCACCTATCCAGCCCGGCATACTGACACTCAGTACCAACCCACCGCTGGCGGCGGCGCCGGCGATGAGAAATGTGCGGCGCGACGGGCGCATCGACGAAGCCGTATCGTCTTCGCGATCGATCAATTTATCGAACATGATGTTAGCCCTTCTGTCCGGTAGCAGCCGGCGCCGCAGCGGCGTGCTTGATGGCTTCGCGAATCCGGACATAAGTGCCGCAGCGGCAGATGTTGCCCGCCATGGCATCGTCGATGTCACCGTCCTTCGGGCTCGGATTGCTCGCCAGCAGCGCGGCGGCCGACATGATCTGGCCGGACTGGCAGTAGCCGCATTGCACGACTTCGAGATCGAGCCAGGCCTTCTGGATCTTCGCCCCAGCCGGCGTCTCTCCGACGGCCTCGATGGTTGTAATCTTGGAGTCAGCGACGCTGTCGATCGGGGTGACGCAAGAGCGAATCGCGCTACCGTCCTGGTGGACAGTGCAGGCGCCGCAAAGAGCCGCGCCGCAGCCGAATTTTGTGCCGGTCATTCCGAGTACGTCGCGCAGAACCCATAGCAGCGGCGTATCGCTATCGACGTCTACCAAATGGTCTACGCCGTTGACGTTGATCCTGTAGGTCATGAGATATCTCCAAGAGAGCCGGGCCGTTTGTTGTTCCGCCGTCGAGACCAGGCAATGACCGGGGCGTCGCGAAGACATGTCGATTGCAGTAGCTTCAATTTTTAGAGTTATCAATAGCAAACGTCCGGCAAAACTGCTCATTCGAGAGGCAGTTACTTTATTTTTTGAAGCGACATTGACGTTCGTCGAGCGGCGCCTCATATGCGGGTAATGCCGGTCTAGACTGCTTTCCCTGATGGCCAGCTCTCACTAGAAGCGACGCCCTAACATCGATTTCGTATTGCCCGCGGTTACCAGTTGCCGCAGCATTCCAAAACCGAAACCGAGAAGCCGGCTAAAATCGATTCAGCTCTCGAAAAGCAGATGGATCGCAATAACAGCGCTCGGAGCAATGATGTCGCTACAGTTCAGTCTCGATGAGGCCCCAACACCACTTTTTTCCGCTCGTCCTCGGTATGACCAGACTTTTCCTGTGCTTACAGCGACCGAGATCGGACGAATCCGCAAGTTCGGCGACATTAGAAGATACAAGCATGGCGAACAAATGATCCGGACCGGTATGGCACATCCGGGGATGTTCGTGCTGTTGTCTGGAACAATTGCCATTACCCAGCGTGACGGATTAGGGTTGAGACTCAATTGAGCCAATATGCGACGAGAGCGGCGAGATGAACAGCGGCCAAAAAATTACGGCCGAGCTTGTCATATCGCGTGGCGATGCGCCGGAAGTCCTTGAGCCTGCAAAAGCAGCGTTCGATGACATTTCGTCCTTTGTAGGCGCGTTTGTTGAAGCGATGGATGACGACACGGTTAGATTTATTGGGGATTACGGGCTTGGCGCCGCGACGAATGATTTCGCCGCGAAGCTTGTCGCCATCATACCCTTTGTCGGCGAGGAGCACGCTCATGGGTGGCGCGAGCGCCAGGACATCGGGAGCCGCAGCGATATCGGCATACTGGCCTGGAGTCAGATGCAGGACGACCGGCCGGCAGAGCGGATCGCTCAGCGCATGGATTTTTGTCGTGCGGCCTCCGCGCGAGCGGCCGATTGCTTGATTGTGCTCCCCCCTTTTCCGCCGGAGGCACACCGGTGAGCTTTAATCGAGGTCGAGTCGAGCGACAGTACGACGCCGTCTTCGCCAGGTTTGGCCAGCGCTTCGAAGATTGCGCACCATCGTCCTCGCTTGGCCCAGCGATTGAAGCGATTGTAGATCGTCGTGTAAGGGCCGTATTCACGTGGACAATCACGCCATCGTGCACCCGATTGCAACATGTGAATGATGCCGCTGACGATGCGTCGGTCGTCGTCCCGATCCGGCCCCGTCAGTCCCCTCGGCAGATGCGGTTCGATACGCGCCCATTGCCTGTCGTTCAGCCAAAACAAACCATCGCGCATTCTCTCGCCCCCGAATCAACACGTAGGCAAGAGAATCACGTGTCGCTATTTAGGTACAGACCCTAGGGAATGTCACTCCGAGGGCCGAGCACAGCGCGGGCCAATTCGCGGCCGAGATAGGCCAACTTTCGGGTCGGGTCGCATTGGTCGACGGACATGCCGAAGGGGACGTTGAAGCCCTGTTGATTCCTGCGGAGCGCCTTCGCGCACTGCTCGTCGCCGAAGCTGATCTAGGCGAGCGCATCATGCGCGCACTGATTCTGCGACGGGTCAACCTGATCCAGGGCGTCGGAGGCCTTGCGATGATCGGCTCCTCGACATCAAGCGGCATGGTCCGACTCCAGAGCTTCCTGACCCGCAACGGCCTGCCGCATCACGTGTTGAATCCTGCGGACGACAGGGATGCCGCCGATATAGTGGCGCGGTACGCGCCGTCGGCGCAAGAGTTGCCGCTGGTGGTTGCGCCTGACGGCACGGTGCTTCGAAACCCAACGATTTCCGAACTCGCGCGCGCGATCGGAATGCTCGACCATATCGTCAGAGGCAAGCTTTACGATGTCGCAGTCATCGGCAGCGGTCCCGGCGGCCTGTCGACGGCGGTTTATGCCGCGTCGGAGGGCCTCTCGGTCGCCGTGTGCGATGCGCGCTCTTTTGGCGGTCAGGCCGGCGCAAGCGCGCGGATCGAAAATTATCTGGGCTTTCCAACAGGGATATCGGGCCTGGCGCTGACCGCGCGTGCCTTCAACCAGGCACAAAAGTTCGGCGCCGATATGTTGATCCCCATTTCCGTAACATCGATCGACTGCCAACGCGCAAGTGGCGCATTCACGCTCCAACTGAACGACGGCGAAACCCTCCGCGCAAAGGCAGTGGTGGTCGCGAGCGGAGCGCGTTACCGCCGTCCCGACATCGATAATCTCGCCAAGTTCGAGGGGCGCGGCATCTGGTATTGGGCATCCCCGATCGAAGCGCAGCTTTGCAGGCAACAGGAAGTGATCCTTGTCGGTGGAGGCAACTCAGCGGGGCAAGCGGCTGTTTTCCTCGCGGGTCACGCCGCAAAGGTCCGAATGATGATCCGTGGCAACGGCCTCGCCGCCAGCATGTCCAGCTACCTGATCGACCGAATCGCGGCGACGCCGAACATCGAGTTGATGTACGCCACCGAGATTGCAGCGCTTGAGGGCGACGAGATCGTGGGGCTGGAACGCGTACGCTGGCGCAATCGCCTGTCAGGCGAAGAATCTGCTGGCGAGATTAAAAACGTGTTCCTGTTCGTCGGCGCTGATCCGGCGACCGCCTGGCTGGATTCCTGCGGTGTCAATCTGGACCGCGGCGGTTTCATAATTACCGGCGCGGCCGCAGAAGGGCGTGACGTGCAGTCCCTGGAAACATCGATACCAGGCGTGTTCGCAATCGGCGACGTCCGGTCCGGCTCGGTGAAGCGGGTTGGCGGGGCAATCGGCGAAGGCGCGCAGGTGGTGGCCGCGCTGCATGGATACCTGGCCAATTCGGCGGCGGCTCCTCCGTAGCGGATGAAGCCCGACCACCGCTCCGGCTACCTTCAGCCTCTGCAACCCGCTTCACGAACTCCAGAAGCTAACTGCAGCGGGCGGTTCCGAACTTCTACCCGGATTTCGATTCCAAGAAAGCGGAGACGCAATAACGCGTCGCTGCCATGCAGCGCCTAAAAGCAGAGAGACCCCTCGGATGAAACGACAAGCCCTTTTCGCGCTCATCTTGAGCGGCGCATCGACCCTGCTGGTATCAAATTCGGCAGCGCAGGACGCCTCCGCCGGCAAGTCGTCGTTCAACAAATGCCTGCCGTGCCATGCCGTCGGGGAAGACGCCAAAAGCAAGGCCGGTCCGCAGCTCAACGGCCTGGATGGCCGAAAAGTCGGTGGGATACCTGACTATTCATACTCGGCTGCGTTGAAATCTTCGGGCGTTTCCTGGGACGAAGCTCAATTCAAGGAATTCATCCAGGATCCGAAAACGAAATTTCCCGGAACCAAGATGATGATGGCGGGCATCAAGAAGAACACCGAGGTGAACGACCTTTGGGCATACGTCAAGCAGTATGACAAGGATGGCAAGGTCAAATAGCGGATTCGACTGACCGGAGAGGCGCTGTTACTTTGACCGAACTCTCCGGCGACTTTCCGCAGCGGTCGTCGGAGACTCCCCTCAGGCCGGGGCGCCAGCGTTCGCAGTCGCCCTCAGTGTGGCCGACGAAGTGATGTCACACTTCAGAACTCTTGAAATAGTGCAATTATTCCTGGCCTGCTGCACGCAGTAGTCAAACTGCTCCTTGGAGATGTTGGGAACGCTGGCTTCGACCGTAATATGCAAACTTTTTATCGCTGGGTGTCCTACGACCGAATCACCGAATTCGATTGAGACTGAGGTGCTAATGCTTTCAGCTTCAAAGCTGATCATTCCAAAATTGTTGGCCAAGGCTTGATTGAAGCAGCCGGCGTGGGCAGCGGCGAGCAGTTCTTCAGGACTCGCGCCGGGGGCTCCTTCGAAACGGCTCGAAAACGTATATGGCACATCTTTCATTGTCTTTGTCTGGGTTGAGATCGTTCCATTTCCCCGCTTCCAGGAACCGTTCCATGTCGAGTATCCCGTCGCTTTCATGATGGTTATCCTTCAATATCTAATCAGGGCCGTGTGATTGGTCATTCCAATCAATCACTCCGACCCGTTGTTAGGACTTAAGACGGACGAGTGCGTCGGCGAATTCGCGCTCAAGTGTGCTTCTCGTCTGCATACCTCCGTCGAGGAGCTCCTTGGTGCGCGCTTGGGCGCGTGGTTGTACAATTGTCTCCTGGAACAGCGCGCCGTCGGTGCGGACATCCGCGAGAGGCGAAAGTGAGATGTCGTTGACCCTCCTCTTGATTGCGGTAACGCCTGCCGGCGGGAACTTAGCGATACGGAAGGCGAGCGCCTGGACGAACGGCCCCAGGGCAGCTTGAGGCATCGCGCGGTTCACCCAACCGTAACGCTCTGCCAGATCGGCGTCGTAATCACCTGACGATAAGATTACTTCCATCGCCCGACCGCGACCAAGCAACCGCGTCAAATGCTGGATGCCGCCAGCACCTGGGACGGCGCCCAGTCCGGCCTCGATCTGGCCAAAGATTGCCCGCTCACGCGAGGCAAAGCGCATGTCGCAGGCCAAGGCAAATTCACTACCGGCACCGCGGGCGATCCCCTCCACCTGCGCAATCGTGATCTGGCGGACTTCGCTCAACCGCCGAAGCAGACCGCCAAGTGATCCGCTTGCCGAGCCGCTAATGCGGGCGGCCTCCTTGGTATATTCGGCAACCCTCGCAATATCGACATGCGGCGAGAAGAATTCCTCGTCGGCACTCGCGAACACGACGACACGCACGTCTTGGTCCTGCTCCAGACGGTCCAAAAGATCAATCAGGTCACGGACCAACTCGGGCCCGATCAAATTGATCGGGGGGTTATCGAAGGTCGCGAACAGCACGCCGGAATCGACCCGCACTCGGATGGTTTGTAATTCATGGGTCATGAAGCTCTCCGTGTCGGCACCCCCAAGCATCGATGCGGGTTCATCTCACGTTGCTGCGATGTGGATTGACCAAGCGGGGCAAGCCAGCTATAGACACTTCAATATTTGAAGTCAATAACTTCAATCCACAACCAGGCGAGATGACCGCGTCGCTTCTGTTGTTCCCGCGGACTTAGCAGTGTCAACACGATGATGCGCTGAGCAAGATAACTCCTCGAAAGTTGAAAAACGAAAAAAGTGAGATGTCGGCTCTGTAGTAACACGCGAGCGCACGAACGCTCGGTGATTTCTAAAACCTCCTGAAGGAGACGCCCTATGACTAATTCCATCTATCCAACCGACGTTTCTGCACTCGTGCTCGTCGATGTCTTGAACGATTTTCTCGCAAAGGACGGTAAGATCAATAGCTGGATCCAGGATCAGATTGAAAAGGTCGATTTCATCCGGAATATGACACGCCTCATCTCGGGAGCAAGAACCGCTGGCCTGCAGATTGTCTACGCACCGCACGGCTTACACGAACATAGCTTCGACGATGTAAAGTACGTCCCGCTACGCATGCAGACGGCGATGAAAGACCACATTTTCTGGAACAATGAATTTGGTTCAGATTTTTACGAACCGTTTCACCCCCGCAGCGGCGACATTGTCGCCGGCCGACATCGCACGTTTAACGCTTTCATGGGAACAGACCTCGATGCGCAACTAAAAAAGCGAGGGATCGAAAAGCTGATACTTGCGGGGCTGACTTCGCAAACCTGCGTGGAAGGCACCGGCCGACATGCGACCGAGGCTGGCTATCACCTGACGTTCATCAAGGACGCCGTGGCGGAATTCACACCCGAGGCGCACCGCGCGGCTGTGGATATTTCTTATCCAACTTTTGGGCACGAGGTTCTGACGGTTGATGAATTCCTGGCGTTGGTGCGCGAGGCAGTTGGGAACGCGACATGACGTAAGAGTCCGACGTGCCAAGGGAACGGAGAAGGCCTCCTCCACAAGAGGAGCTTTCTACGCGATGTCTCCGGGAACGAAGGCACGTTGCTATGGCTGGTAATCCGAAATCCTATAACCTTCCATTGTGCGAACGGCCGCTTCGCGCTTGAAGCGGTTACGCGCACGCCATCTCTCAGGTTCTGCGTGAGCGCCGGTCGAGAGGATCGGACTGCCACACATCCAATCGTTAGTGCCAAAGCGGCTCCGCTTTCTGCAGCTGGTTCTCCCAGGGTATGCGGCCTACATAGAATGCAAATGAGCAACGCCGTTCACGTTCCCTTTGACGCCGCGACCGTGCAAACAGCCGAATGTACGCGTTCGCCTGCATACCCTCGCCTCGTTGTCGCGACGACGATCCTGGCATCGAGCTTGGCGTTCATCGATGGTTCGGTCGTGAACGTTGGACTACCGGCGATCGGTCAGAGTTTTCATGCGGACGCCACCGGGCTCCAGTGGGTCGTCAATGCCTATTTGCTTCCCTTGAGCGCGCTACTTTTGCTGGGAGGAGCAGCGGGAGACCGGTTCGGGCGCCGTCGTCTCTTGATCGCGGGCGTTGCGCTGTTCGGTCTTGCTTCTCTGGCTTGCACGGCGGCGCCGACTCTTGTCCTGTTACTGATTGCCCGTTTCGTGCAAGGTGCAAGCGCGGCCATGCTGATGCCGAATAGTCTCGCGATCCTGGGCCAGAGTTTCTCCGGAGAGGCGAAAGGCCGCGCGATCGGCATATGGGCGGCGACCGGGGCCGCCGCGGGCGCGATCGGACCTGTCCTTGGCGGGTGGCTCATCGATGCCGGCAGTTGGCGCCTCGCTTTTCTGATCAACGTTCCGCTGGCCGCAACTGCAATCGCGCTGGCATCCCGCTACGTCGACAGGGACATCGACGACACGGCCGGCAGTCTCGACTGGCTGGGCGGAGCGCTGGCTACAGCCGGTTTGGGCCTCGCGACCTGGGCGTTGACCGAAGGATCCGGGCGGGCCTGGTCGCCCTCCACCTTCGTCATCCTCGGAGCGGGCCTAATCTTCTCGCTCCTGTTCCTCGCTGCGGAGCGACGGCTGGGCGACAATGCCATGATGCCGCTCTCGCTGTTTGGATCTCCGAGCTTCGTCGGCCTCACGCTTTTGACACTCCTGCTGTACGGCGCTCTCGGCGGGTTGTTCGTACTGGTGCCCTATGTGTTGATCCAGGCGGGTGGGTACACCGCGACGCAGGCCGGCGCCGCGCTCCTGCCTTTGCCACTGGTAATCGCCGTGGCATCGCCTGCCGCCGGCGCGCTGGCGGCCCGAATAGGTCCACGATGGCTGTTGATCACAGGACCGGTGATCGTCGCGGCCGGTTTTCTCCTGATGCTGCGGATCGAATCTGCCACAAGCTACTGGCTGGGGGCGCTTCCCGCGATGGTCGTGATTTCTTTGGGAATGGCTTGTGCGGTCGCCCCGCTTACGACAGCAGTGCTGATGTCCGTCGACAGTCGCCACACCGGAGCAGCGTCCGGCCTGAACAGCGCAGTAGCGCGTACTGGCGGGTTGGTCGTGACAGCCCTTATCGGACCAGTGATAGCGTCATCCGGATCTGCTTTGCTTTCGGCTTTTGATGTCGCCGCCGCGGTCGGAGCCGTCCTCTGCTCCGCAGCGGCGGTGAGCGCTGCTACATTGATCGCCCCGGCGGCGAAAACCCGACCGTCGGTACAACGATTATGACCGTGCTCACCGTCGTCCTGGTCTAAAATCCCGAGAATGCCGATCCAACTTATTCTAAGTTTGGGTCATCCCACCAGCAGGACTCCCATTTCCGTTGTCAGCACAAACCGGCGGGATGTCCTGACGAATGCCCGCTTTGCGCCAGAACCGGCCGTTCGATAACCTCGCATTGCGTCTAGGATTATGCTGCTAAACGGCGCTCCTCCTCGGCCACCTCTTGATCACCACCTGAAGCCCTCTTAAGAAAACGAGCCAGGGCAGCCTTTCGTGAATCGCGGTCTAACGCGTATGCGGTCTGCTTGAACTCAATGCCGTCAAGGAGGCCTTGAATGTAGCCCGAGATCGTGTCCGCGGCCATGATGAGCGCGGTGTCAAGCGTATGGATGTATTTGCTCGTCACCGAACCTTTGGCATGGCCGACCAGAGCGGCGATTGTTACCTCGGTAAAGCCGAGATCGTTGGCTATGCTCGCGAAGCTATGACGTAGGACATGCGGTGTCACATCCGACAGCGGGGAGTCCTCGAAGATGTGCTTCCAATGGCTCGGGAAGCTGCCGAACGCGTTGTCCTCACCCCGACCCGGGAAAACGTACGTGCCAACATCGTCAGTACGCCGTCGCTCGAGATACTCGACGACAGGCAACCCAATGGGACGGATGGATTCACCCTCCTTGCTGTCCTCCAACCGCAAGCAACTCGCCTCGGTGTCCGCCTCCGTCCATTTCAAACCGATCATCTCGCTACGCCGGCAGCCGGTCAGCGCAAGCTGACGAACGATGTCCAGGATGGTGGTGTATTTCTCCTGCTCGGGGGCGTCGCGGAGCATCCGACCGAGTATTCGATACTCCGCCTCCGACAGTCGACGCTTCCGCACGTTGTCCTTCGGCTTGCGGATGCCATGGGCCGGGTTGCTTTCGATAATGCCCGCTTCGACGGCGTAGGTAAGGATGCCGCCAAGAAGACCGACGGTGCGCGTCGCCGTTCCAGCACCGCCTCGGACGATGGCCTTTCCCCGCAGCTTCTTGGTCTTGACCGAAACCCGCGTTTTCCCGGCCATAATGTCTTTGAGGACCTTGTTGATGTCGGTCTTGGTGAGATCCTTGACCCGCCTGGTTCCTAGGAGCGGAATGATGTGCCGCTCAATACGGCCCGTGTCGGTGGTGATCGTTGAGACCTTCTTCGGTCGCCCGCCTTTCCCAAGGATGAGGCCGGCCTGCAGATCCGCGAAATAGCGGAGGCACAGTTCCTTCACAGTGATCGCCTTGTGATCGAGCTGGCGATCTTCGACGGGATCATCACCCCCAGCGACCCGACCGAGTTGCACCCTCGCCTCTCGGCGTGCGGTCTCTGGCACCCAAGCTCCGTGAAGCCCGATGGTGTAGCGACGTGAGCGGCCTTTCGTCCGATACTGGATGACATAGCTGCGCTTGCCCGAACTAAAGACCCGGAGTCCGAAGCCGGGCAATTCGTCATCCCAGATCAGGTAGTCCTTTTCTCGAGCATCCGCCGCCTCGACAACCCTTTTTGTGATCTTGACCATGACGTTCCTTCGTTCCGGGCGAGATCTCCCCAAGTAAGCAACGCGTAAGCAGGCGGGAGAAAATCGGTGCGGGGTTTCGGATAGGAACGTCGCTGTTGTTGTTGAGAATATCCAGTTGCTTCAGCCGGATAGCGTGGTGTAGCGTGCCCTATCGCACTTTTCGGACGGGTACGTTATCTTGCTCCGAAGGCAACGGTCACACGTTCGAATCGTGTCGGGTGCGTCAGATTCTGTATATTTTGCAGTTAGATGCGGGCACGCGGTCACGGTCATCTCCTTTGGGCGAGTAAGCACCGCGGAGGAAATAGCAGGCACCGGTTTGCCACCAAAGCGCGTTGCGGCGCGCCACTCCGCTGTCAAGCAACTCCTTCGCAGTTCAGCTCGCGCAGAGCCTTATCCACCCAAGAGGAATCGTGCGTCCCCGCCATTATGTTGGCGATTTGCTTATGCTCCGCCTCGTACTTTGCTGTAGCCGCCTTTATCAACTCGTCCACATCGCCAAACGGTACGCAGAGCAGTCCATCGTCATCTCCGATGATAAGATCACCTGGCTCGATCACCATGCCATCAATCGCGATCGGAGCGTTAATCTCGCCAACGCGCTGTCATCTGCTCGTTCGTCCGTCAGACACCCGAGACCAAAGCTGCCTTCATGTTGCCTTCCGTTTCCGTGTCGACCTTAAAACCCCTTGCGGATAAATCACGACCCAGGGTCTCGGGAAGCAGAAGCGAGGAGAGAATGAAGATAGTCGCAGCGGGAAGGGCCACGGCGACCATGCCGTTCAGCAGGCTTCCGCCTAGATGCCCGGCCGCAAGCGGTACAATCACGGGGGCTATGCTGCCAAGCCCACGACCTCCCATATAGAATGTAGACACCGCCGTCGCACGCAGGTTCACCGGATAGAGTTCGGAAATCCAGACGCCGGTCACACCCAGCGCCACGTTGCCAATGCCGAAGCCGATGTAGAGCCAGAACATCGGCCATTCGGTCTTCGATCCGGCGTAGAGCTGACTGCCCCAGACTGCCATACCAACCAGAGACCCGACCCAAAACAGCGCGGGCACGAGAGCTCCGAAGCGGCGGCCAGCTCTGTCGTTGAAAAAGCCGTTCGCGAGGTAGCAAATGCCGCTGACTACGGAGAGCAGGACGGCGGTCGTACGGACGACATCCTGCACTACACGTTCCTGCGGCTTGGAGATGCCCACCGTTTCGGGCCACCCCACCTGCGCCAGATCGTTCGGAAGATGGCTGTGCAGATTGCCACCGAGAAAAGCCAGGGCAATACGACCGTCACGGTGCCTGTCCATCCGGAGTTCGCCGAGAGCCTCAGGTCGGCTCGAGCAGCAAACATCATTGGTGCGGAGGTTTTCACCGGCAAGCTCGTGCGCGGCCGCGTCCTTCCGATGAACAAGAAGGCATGGGCGGCCAAGTTCAAGAAATATGCGGTCCTGGCCGACGTCAACGAGCCGAAGAAGAGCTGCCACGGCGTGCGCAAGGCCCGGGCCGAAGTTGCGGCCTATGCCGACTGTACGGAGAGCCAGATGATGGCAATGTTCGGCTGGACCGATCCCAAGATGCCCGCCCATTACATCGCTCAGGCGAATCGAGAGCGGCTCGGCATCAGCGGGATGGAGAAAATCGTCACATTCGATCAGGGTCAGTCACTCGACGACCGCTTGGACCTGCCGGGCGGGAACGGCACGCGAACACCACGTGGGAACGGAGTGGTAACTTTCCCGGGTAACATCTGGAAAAAAACCCAATAATTTCAACGTGAAATGTGCGTTTGTGGTGCGCTCGGAGGGCGTTCGCATTTCCTGTAGCTTCAATGAGTTGCAGGGGCGGAAAACGAGTTAGGGTGCATTTCGCGCTCTAAAGTGCCTTTCGGCCCTGTCATACTGCGGGCAGGGCGCAGCGGCAGGATTTGAACCTGCATTCTCTTCGACCGCGCCAAACCTAAGTAGAAATCGAAGGCTCTATGGGTATCTTCCGGCCGCTGTTCCTGAATGCCTCACGACAATAGCCTGTGATAGCGCCAGCCACTATCAGGCGCCCGACAACACCCAGACCCAGCCGCGAGCGGCGCGGTCGTACTGTTGCCAGGCAACGATGTCGTCCCGCTGCCGCGGCGTCAGCTCGATCTCGTCGATCCCTTCGAGCAATGTCTTCCGCCGGGCGGCATCAATCTCGAAGCCGATCTGCTGGCCATCGGGCAGTGCGATGGACTGGCTGACCAGGTCGACCGTCAACGGCTCGCCCTCCCCGGTCTGCGCCGAGATCGCCGTAATCGCCGGTTCCGGGAGGGCGACCGGCAGCATGCCGTTCTGAAAGCAGTTGTTATAGAAGATGTCGCCAAAGCTCTCCGCGATGACGCAGCGCAGCCCTGCCGCCATCAGCGCCCAGACCGCGCCCTCGCGTGATGAGCCACAGCCGAAGTTCGCGCCGGCAATCAGGATCGGCGCAACGCGGAACGCCGGCCGATTGAGCACGAAATCCGGATCCTCGCTACCATCCCTGCGATAGCGCAACACTTCCAGCGCATAGCGCCCGAGTTGTTCGCGCGGGACCGACGTCAACCGCTCGATGCGGATGATGACATCGGTATCGACATTGGCGCGCGGCAGCGACGCAGCGGGACCAGTGACCTCGGTGAACGGCTGCATCGCTCAGAGCCTCCGGACGTCGGTGATCATTCCCGTCACCGCGGCGGCCACCGCCATGGCGGGGCTCGCGAGATGGGTTCGTGCGCCCGGTCCCTGCCGGCCGACGAAGTTGCGGTTCGAGGTCGAGACGCAGCGCGCGCCCGCGGGCACCTGCTCGCCGTTCGCCGCGACGCACATGCTGCAACCGGGCTCGCGCCATTGAAAGCCGGCAGTCTTGAAGATGGCATCGAGGCCCTCGGCCTCCGCCTCCCGCTTCACCTTCTCCGAGCCCGGCACGATCCAGGCATGGAGCCCCGCAGCGACATGCCGGTCGCGCGCAAGCTTGGCGGCCTCGCGCAAATCGGACAGCCGCGAATTGGTGCAGGAGCCGATGAACACCCAGTCGACCTTGGTGCCCGCGATCGGCCGTCCCGGCGTCAGCGCCATATAGTCCAGCGCCTCCTGCCACGCCTTGCGAGTAACGACATTGGGCGCGGTGGCCGGATCGGGGATCGCCTGATCGATCGCGATCGCATGTTCCGGGCTGGTCCCCCACGTCACGGTCGGCGCGATGTTATCGGCGCGGACGATCTCATCGCGATCGTAGCTTGCGTCGGCGTCAGCGTGAAGCAAGCGCCAATGCATCAACGCATCGTCGAACGCCTTACCCTTGGGCGCGAAACGACGCCCTTCGACATAGCGGAACGTGGTCTCATCGGGGGCGACGAAGCCGATCTTGGCGCCGAGCTCGATCGACAGATTGCACAGGGTCATCCGTCCCTCGACGTCCATCGCCCTGATCGCTTCACCGGCATATTCGACGGCATATCCGGTGCCGGCCGACGCGCCGAGCTTGCCGATCAGATGCAGGATAAGATCCTTGGATGTCACGCCTTTGCCGGGCCTGCCTTCGAACCGAACGCGGAGTGACTTGGGCTTGCGCTGACGCAGCGTCTGCGTGGCCAGTGCGTGCGTCAGCTCGGACGAACCGACGCCGAAGGCCAGCGCACCCAGCCCGCCATTGGTGCAGGTGTGGCTGTCGCCGCAGATCAGCGAGACGCCCGGCAGCGTGATGCCGAGCTCGGGCGCCATCACATGCACGATGCCCTGCCCCATGTCGCCGAGCTCGAAATAGCGGATACCGGCCTTCTGCGAGAGATCGCGCAATCCCGCCCAGAGTCTTGCTCCGGGCTCAAATGTCTCACCGGTTCGCCCCGGCCGGGTCGAGACGACGTGATCCGGTGTTGCGAAGGCAAGCTCGGGGTTTGCGACGGTCAGCCCCTTCTGCGCCAGCGCCGCGAGGCCCGCAGTGCCCGAGAGGTCATGCAGCAGATGGCGGTCGATGTGCAGCAGCGACCAGCCATCGCCGAGATCGGCGACCACATGCAGGTCCCATAATTTGTCGAGCAGCGTCTTCGCCATGGTCATTCCGCCGCCCGTGGCGCAGCCGCATCGCGGAACCTGGTCGAAAGCGCGATCCATTCGTCGGAGCCGAGCCGGCGGAACCGCTCGCTGACCGGCATGACGCCCGCCGAGCTCGGCGGCGCGTTGGTCTCCTTGACGCCACGCAGCACGGAAATGCAGGCCTCGGTCGACGCGACCAGCAGCAGGCTCGGCAGGATCGCGAGCGCGTAGCCGATCGATTGCGCCGTTGAGAAATCGATATCCGGCGTCTTGCCGCCGCGCACCACATTGAGCAGGCACGGCCCTTTCACCAGCTTCGGCACGGCCTGCAGCTCGTCCATGGTCTGCACCGCCTCGACGAAGGCCATGTCGGCACCGGCCGCGACCGCCGCATTGGCGCGCGCAATCGCCTCGTCAAAACCAACGACCGCGCGGGCATCGGTCCGCGCGATAATGACGAAATCCTGATCGCGCCGCGCCGCGACGGCCGCACGGATCTTGGCAACGAATTCGTCGGCCGAGATGATCTCCTTGCCGTCGAGATGGCCGCAGCGCTTCGGCGCGACCTGGTCCTCGATATGAATGCCGGCAACGCCGCGGGCCTCATATTCGCGTACCGTGCGCGTGACATTCAGCTCGTTGCCATATCCGGTATCGGCATCGGCGATCACGGGTATATTGACCGAGCGCGCCAGGGTTGCCGCATTCGCCACCATCTCGGTCATCGTGACCAGGCCGAAATCGGGATAGCCGAGCGTCGCCGCGGTGCCGGCCCCGGTCATGTAGACCGCCGGGAATCCGGCGCCCTCGACCAGCTTTGCCGTCATGCCGTCATAGGCGCCGGGTGCAAGAATGATTTTGCCGGAACGCATCAGATTCCGAAACGCCGTGGTCTGTTTCACGTGGCTCTCCCAATTCTAACTTTGCCGGCGCTGCCGGCGGCTATGTCTGTGAAAGTCGAAGTCGGTACGTAGACCGTGCCATCCATGATGTGGCGCGCGGTGCGGCCGAAGCCGAGCTCATCGAATGCGACACCGCCGACCGTATTCGCAGCGCGCGCCTTGACGCGAACCTGCATGATGCCGAGCGGGTGGCCGATCCGCAGCGTATCGCGACCGTCCGGCGGCGCACCGAGCGCCTGATTGACCAGCGAACCGGGAATTCGTGACGCCGCCGCCGTGCACATCGATCCGGTCCCCGCCATGCTCTCGTGGCATTTGTTGAAGAACACCAGCCGCGCCCGCAGATCCATGTCGGAGGCAAGCACATGCTCGCGCCGCATATTGGCGTAATCCGCTGGCGGCGCGACCAGCACCAGCAACGGTCCTCCCGTCGCTTCGGCTGATGGTTCGCTGCCGCCCCGCGAAAACCCCATCCGCTCCGCCGATTTGCGGCGGATATCCTCCAGCCGGGTGAGCAGCGGGCGGTTGCCATTGATCGCATCGGGAAGCTCGCTGCCCGTGAGGCCGACATCGCTGGCGCGAAAGAACGCGCAGGGATTGCCGACGTCACACAGCGTCACCTCGATGCGATCGCCGCCTTCGAGCTCCAGCGTGTCGACGGCATTCTCGGTCGGCAGCATCCGCCCGGTGCGGGCGCCGAGCGTGAGATGATAGTCCATGAAGATCTCGGCGCCGGTCCCGGGCACCCCGTCGATGGCGAAATCGCCGGTCACCTTTGCCCGTCCGCCCTGGACCGGGACACGCGCGATCAGAACCTTGTCGGTGTTGGTGTTGTAGATGCGGACGACGGTGACGGGCGAGACGACCTCGACAAGGCCTGCGTTGATCGCGAATGGCCCGACGCCGGCGGAGATGTTGCCGCAATTGCCGCTCCAATGGATCGCATCCTGCTCGACCTCGAGCTGGCCGAAGGTGAAATCGACGTCGGCATCGCCTCGCGACGAGCGCTTGATGATCGCGATCTTTGACGTGATCAGCCGCGAGCCGCCGAGACCGTCGATCTGCACCACGTCGGGTGTCCCCATGACCCGCTTCAGCACCCGGTCGCGCAGCGCACCACGCGGCGGCAGATCGGCCTCGTGGAAATAGACGCCCTTGCTGGTCCCGCCGCGCAGGATGGTGCAGGGAATGCCGGTCTGCTCGGGCAACACGCGTTGGTTCATCCGTTCCTCCTCAGGATTTGTTCGGCACGACGGCCAGCGCTCGCTCGGGCACGAGCTCCGGAGTCTGCGAGGCTGCCTGTTCGAGCGACACCTGTTTGGTTTCCGGCCCGAACAGCTGCACCGCGATCGCCTCGATCACCAGCAGCGCTGCGAGCATCGACACGATCGCGGCAAGCCCGCCATTGGCGTAGAGGTAGACCACCAGGAACTGCACGGCCGACGTCGCCAGCCGTCCGGCGGCGCCGCAGAGCCCGGTGCCACGCAGCCGGTAGCGCGTCTCGAACAGCTCCGGCACATAGACCGTGTACGCGATCGTGTTGGTCACTCCGAGCGCTACCGCGAGCACGAAGCTGGTTGCGATGAATGCGTCGCCCTGGGTAAAGATCAGGGCGATCCCGAGCAGGGACGAGAGCAGCGCGAACAGCGTGATGCTCGGCTTGCGACCGACCCAATCCGTGAGCACGACGCCGGCGCCCGCTCCGACGACCTTGCCGACCGTCATCACCATGACGATCTGCAGCGACGATCCCAGGGTCATGCCCTGCTGCACGAAGATGGTCGGCAACCACTGCAGGAAGCCGTACAGCGTGAAGCCGACCGTGATGTTGATCAGGATGCCGATCAGCGTTCGGCGCAGCACGGGGCGCGAAAACAGGACGGCCGACGAAATCGGTTCCTGCGGCCGCACCGGCGCGGGCGGTGCGGCTTCCGGCAGCGGACCGCTTGCCGCAACGCGCGCCTCGATCTCGGACAGGACCTGGTCCGCCTCTTCGATGCGGCCGACGCTTTCCAGCCAGCGCGGTGATTCCGGCATCGACCGCCGCGCCAGCCAGATCAGCAGCGCCGCGATGCCCGGAATCGCGAACATGTAGCGCCAGCCCACGGCCGGGATCACGTAATAGGCAATGACAAGCGACACGAAGGAGGCGAAGTTGGCGATCATCGCCATCAGGGCCACCCAGCGACCGCGGTTCTTCGCAGGCAGGAATTCCGCCAGCGTCGCATAGCCGACGACGACCTCGGCGCCGAGGCCGAGCCCCATCACGAAGCGCAGACCGATCAGCACGGTCATGTTGGGTGCGAAGGCCGCGGCGAGCGATGCAATGCCGAAGATCGCGAAGTTGAGCTGGTAGCAGAAGCGCCGGCCATAGCGGTCGCCGAGCACGCCCGCGAACCATGAGCCGATCAACAATCCAAGGAAGGTCACCGACAGGAAGGTCGCATTGACCGACATGGTCGACCATCCCTCCTGCACCAGTGCCGCCAGGATGCTGCCGCCGGAATAGAGCTCGAACAGATCGACGAACATGCCGGCGGTCACCAGCGCCACCAGCCGGTAGTGCCAGCGGCTCATCGGCAACCGATCCAGCCGATTTCCGGCATTCGCGCTCATTGCGCCCGACGCAGGCGGCATGCTCCCTCCTCCAATGTGTTGTGTGGTGGTCGGCGCGATCTAGCTCTGCGGCGCCGCGGCGGCCCTGCGCAGGTCTTTGACGAGTCCGGACATCGCGGTCGCCGGGCCCATCGTCCTGACGGCCTGCTCGATGGCCGCAGCCTTCGCGCTGCCGTAGACCGGCTCGGCCAGCGAGAGGAATTTTGCCGTGAGGCCGTTCCAGTCCAGCGGCCGCTCGGGTTCGCCGAGCGGAGTGTCGATGGTCCGCGACAGCATGATCCCGTCGATCTCGACGGTGAATGACGATCCGATCTTCTTCATCGCAGGATCGACATGGGTCGTGATGCGCTGCGCCAGCGCGACGATGTCAGGCGCACCCAGCCGCTGATAGCTCGACCATTCGAGCTTGCCGTCGAGCCAGGCGGCGGCGGTCTGGAAATAGACGCTGAACTGCGCGTCGACATTGTTGCGCGGATCTAGCTTGGCGGGTGAGCGCTCGCCGACGATCTTCATTGCCACCGGCGACAGGCCGATGCGGATCCTGGCGCGCGTCAGGTCCGCCGCTGCGACCTGCTGCCGTAGCTCGATCGCGGCATCGATGGCCGAATGGGTGAAGCGACAGGATGGATACGGCTTGATCGCTGTGCGCAGCAGCGTCCACTGGGTGCCCAGACCATCCGTGAGGATGCCCGGCTGCGGCGCGCCGGTGAAGCTCGTCAGCACGCCATAACGCCCCTCGATCGCCGCGGCGGCGCCGATCACACCGGCCTCCGCCATCGTGACACAGAGAAACGCATCATGTGCGGCGAAGCCTGGGTGCAGCCGCTTGTTCCACGAGCCGTTCTCGAGATACTGCATCGAACCCGAGGCCTTGCTCAGCGCCAGTCCGAACGCGTTGCCGATGATGGCGGGGTCGAGCCCACGCAGTTTCGACACGGCTGCGACGGCTCCGAAGATTCCGGCGATCGCCGTGATGTGGAAGCCGCGGTCATAGCCGGCGATGGTAATCGCGCCGCCGACCCGGCAATAAACTTCATAACCGACGGCCAGCGCCTCGAAGAACGCGGTGCCCGTCGCGTCAACGCGCTCGGCCTCGACCAGCGCCGCCGAGATCACGGGTGCGCCGGGATGGCCCTGATTGGTGTCGTCGAAATCCAGCGTATGCGCATAGGCGCCGTTGAGCAGCGCCGCGTATTGCCAGGAATAGCCGCGCCCCTCGCCGATCACGGTGCCGGGTCCATCGGCTGCATCGAGCCGCGCGATCGCGGCGCGGATCGCCGGGCTGCTTTCGCCGTGCAGGGAGGCAAACGCCGAGTTGCCGACGTAATCGAGGAAGCAGCCGCGAAGCACGCGCACCGCCGGCTCCGGGAGGCCGGCAAACGATGTCCGCGCGACGAAGCGCGTCAGCGCATCGGTGGCGCCGACGCGATCGATCGCGGCATCGTTCTGCAGGTTTTGCGGCACGGGTTGAATAAGGCCTTGCATGCTTCGCTCCCGGAAGAAATCGTTTGACTCACACAACACCCGGAGCTTTCTTTCAACAATCCGGAAAGATCGGATCAATTGATAGATGAAACTGATCAATATCGAAGCCGCCGATTTGCAAAGCGTCCTGGCGATCGCCGAACTCGGCAGCTTTCGCGCCGCCGCGCTGGCGCTCGGCTGTTCGCAGCCGGCGATCACGGCGCGGATCCAGCGCGTCGAGGCGATCCTCGGGTTGAAGCTGTTTCACCGCACCACGAGGCGGGTGACGATCACCGAAGCCGGGCAACGGCTGAAGCTGCGGGCGGAACGCACGGTCGCAGACCTCGCCTCCATCGTGCAGGAGTTCAACGACGAGGCGCAGCTCAAGCGCGGCCGGGTGGTGCTCGGTGCCACCTCGACCGTCGCCGCCGGCCTGATTCCCACGGCGGTCAAGCAGTTCAAGGAAGAATGGCCCGGCGTCGAGGTGATCGTGATCGACGACTTCTTCGGCCGCGAGCTCGGCCGGCTCGCCAGCGGCGAAATCGATTTCGCGGTGATCCCGTTCGATCCGGAGGAGCGGCAGTTCAATTTCCAGAAACTCCTCGACGACGCCTTCATGGTGATGGTGCCGAGCGGCCATCCGCTGAGCGCGCAGCGCTCGGTCGAGCTGCGGGATTTGGTGAAATACCCGATCATCAGCTTTCCACCGAACTCGACCGCCTGGGGCAATCTCGCGCGGGTCTTTGCGGACGCCGGTTTGCCCTATGAGCCGATCCTGCTGACGCGCAACATCTTGACCAAGACGGCGATGGTGCGCGCAGGACTTGGCATCTCGTTCATCGCCGGCCTGGTCACGCCGCAGCTCAACCTCGACGGACTCAAGCTGCTGCAACTCAGGGGTCGCAAGGCAACCCGGGAGATCGGCATCGCAACGCTGCGCGGCAAGCCGTTGCAGCCCGCGGCGCAGGCCTTCGTCAAGCTGCTGCGCGCGCGTGTCGCCCGGACCGCGCGCGCTTCGCGGTAGCCGCTCGCGGCCAGCGGATTATTGTTCCGGCGGCGTGAATAATCGATCAGCCGATTGCTATTGTTGGTGGACCCGCGCGCCCGCATCATGTCCTACCGACGCGGCACCTCCGCGTGAGCGGAACAGGACCAATCCCATGACAGAACCCGATCAGGTCGCCATTCGCTGCACCATCCTGCGCGGCGGCACCAGCAAGGGTGTCTATCTGCTCGAGCACGACATTCCGCCGCCCGGCGCGGCCCGCGATCGCCTGCTCAAGCGAATCATGGGAACACCCGATATTCTCCAGATCGACGGGCTCGGCGGCTCGCGCCTGATCACCTCGAAGATGGCGATCATCAAGCGCTCGGCGCGGCCCGATGCCGACATCGATTACACCTACGCCCAGGTGGTGCTCGACCGCGACCTCGTGATGTACAGCTCCAACTGCGGCAACATCTCCGCCGGCGTCGGGCCGTTCGCGATCGATTCCGGTCTTGTCGAGATCACCGAGCCGGTGACGCGGGTGCGGATCCACAACA
This sequence comes from Bradyrhizobium sp. B120, assembly GCF_049075665.1. Lineage (NCBI taxonomy): Bacteria > Pseudomonadati > Pseudomonadota > Alphaproteobacteria > Hyphomicrobiales > Nitrobacteraceae > Bradyrhizobium > Bradyrhizobium sp. B120. The sequence continues at coordinate 6,885,800 of NZ_CP185242.1, forward strand.
CCAACACCGGCAAGATCCTGGTCGCGCATGTGCCGGTCGCCGGCGGCCGCGCCAAGGTCGCCGGCGATTTCGCGATCGACGGCGTGCCCGGCACTGGCGCCGAAATCCGGATGGATTATGCGGGAACGATCGGCGCTAAGACCGGCAAGATGCTGCCGACCGGCCGGGCGGTCGACAGCATCACGCTGGAAACCGGCGCGCGGCTCGAGGTGACGATCTGCGACGTCGCCAATCCGGCGGTGTTCGTCGAGGCGCACGCCATCGGCCTCGATGGCAGCGAGCTGCCGGAGCGCTTCGCCTCCGATCCTGATCTGATCGATCGGCTCAGGGAGATCCGCGGCAAGGCAGCCGAGACCATCGGCTTCTGCAGCGACTGGCGCGAGGTCGACCAGCAGTCGCCGGCACTGCCGCTGATGATGATCGTTGCCCCGCCCGCGCCCTACACCAACATGCGAGGGCAGCCGGTCGATGCGGCGACGACCGATCTGCGCAGCCGCATGGTCTGGTACAACCGCTGCCACGAGAGCATGGCCGGCACGGGATCGATGTGTACCGCGGCGGCGTCGCGGATCCTCGGCTCGATCGTCCATCGCACCATCGGCGATCTGGCCGCGCAGTCCGATCGTTTGCGGATCGGACATCCGCTCGGGGTCATGACGGTCAATGTGTCGGCGAGGCCGGCCAACCTTCCCGGCGGGGTCGCCTTCGAGGCGCTCGGATTCAGCCGCACGGCACGCCGCATCATGGACGGCCTGGTCTATGTGCCGCGGGACGTTCTCGCGGACAGCCCATGACAAAGCTGCGCGCATTTCGCAAAGACGCAGCAGTAGAATGGCCTCCGATCGGCATATCGAAGGCCATATGAGCTCGCAGTGACTTGCTACGAGTGAAGCTAAGACATTACACGCTAGACGCCGTGCTCCTGCATGTGGCTTCCGAACGTTACTGCCGAAGTCGAGCCACTGGGTATTCTGTCGATGAAACCCGTGACCACCGACGAACCCTCGTTGCTGCGGTGAGCAACGCCAAGGTCGGCACAGAGACGAGGTGAACTCAAGTGCACATAGCTTACGGCGTCGGACCGGCTGGTCATCATGCACTCGGGCACGATGGTGATGCCGAGCGACGCGGCAACGAAATTGATCGTCGAGGATATCTGAGGCGCACGCTGGGCAATCAGCGGACTAAAACCGGCTCTCTCGCAGGCCGTCAGGATCATGTCTGAAAGACCGAGGCGCGTCGCGCGTGGATAGAGGATGAACTCTTCGCCCTTCAGCTCGATCAGCCGGAGCGATCTTCGTCCCGCAAGGCGATGACGCTTGAGAACGGCAACTACCATTCGCTCGCTGTGGAGCGGCCGGAATATGAGATCGTTCCCTCGTGTCACCGGCGGCCGGACGAAGGCCACATCGATGCGTCCCTGTCGCAGCAGCTCCGCCAATTGCGCGGTACGGGCCTCCTCGAATGACAATTCCACGTTCGGAAAGTCGTGCCGATAGCGCTGGAGGGACGACGTCACCAGCGTGCTGAAGGAAGCGGACTCCGTAAATCCGATCCCGAGCCGTCCGACCATGCCCTTGGCGCTTGACTGGCTTCGCGCCACCGCGCGGCCGACTCCGTCAAGGATACGCTGCGCATCCTCGAAGAATACGCGGCCGGCATCCGTCAATTCGACGCGGCCGGGCAGGCGATGAAACAGCTTCAGTCCCAACTCGGCTTCCAGCGCCTTGATCTGCTGGGTCAGCGGCGGTTGCGCGATGCCAAGGCGCTGTGCCGCGCGCGTGAAGTGCAACTCCTCCGCGGTGGCGACGAAATAACGAAGATGGCGCAGCTCCATCGGCGATATCCAAAACGTATCGGACCCCGCCCTTTAATATATTGGACATAGGAGGGGCCGCAAGCTTTAACCGAACCAACCACAAGAATCCGGGAGGACCCATGAAGATCGCGCTGCGTGCACTGACCGCCTCGCTCGCTCTGAGCATCACCATGGCGTTAACGACAATAAGCCACGCGGCAGCGGCGGAGGCGGGTGAAATCCGCGTGTCGCGAGGCTACAGCGTCCTCTATCTGCCGCAGATGGTGATGCAGAGGAATGCGCTGATCGAAAAGCACGCCCGCGCGCTCGGGCTCGGCGACGTCAAAGTCACGTGGCGGGTCCTCGACGGCGGGAACGTGATCAATGATGCCTTGCTGTCGGGCACCTTAGATGTGGCGGCCGTCGGCACGCCCGGCTTTCTGATCCTTTGGTCGAAGGCGCTCGGCAATCCCTCGGCCGAGATTGCCGGCCTCAGCGGCATCAGTTCGACGCCGATGTATCTGAACACGATCAATCCGAAGATCAAAACGCTGACCGACTTCGGTTCCGGAGACAGGATCGCGGTCGCCGGCGTGAGGAGTTCGCTACCGGCCGGAATCCTGCAAATGATGGTCGCTCACGAATTGGGTCCCGCCAATTATGCACAGCTGGATAAATTCACCGTCGCGGTCCCCTATCCCGATGCGACGGCGGCGATGCTGAGCGGCAAGACGGAAATCAATGCCCATGTCGCCTCACCCCCGTTCTCGTTAATGGAGCTCGACAATCCCAATATCCGGCGCATCGCAAACTCGGCCGACATCCTAGGCGACATGACACTGGTGATGTCGGCTTCGCCGAAACGCTTCCACGACTCCAATCCGACGCTGTGCAAGGCCTATGTCGAGGCGCTGGATGAAGCCAATCACCTGATCGCCACTGATCCGCAGTCGGCCGCCGACCTCTACAATGAGGCCTCCGCCACCAGGGTGCCGAAGGAAATGATGCTTCGTATCCTCTCGGACAAGGACACCCATTTTTCGATCGCTCCTTCAGGCATCGCCCGCTGGGCTTCCTTCATGAAGAGCATCGGCCTGATCCGCCAGGACGTCACCGATTGGAAGCAATTCTTCTATCCGGAAAGCCATGCTTTGGCCGGAAGCTGAACCGGTCCGGAACGCATCCTCAAAGAAAAGATCCTCATGAGCAGCTCACAGCCCTCCCTTCTGCCTCACGCCACGCGCGAACTCGCGAGCTTCGCCGCCATAACCGGATTCGCCGACATCCCAACCGAGGTGATCGAACGCATCAAGCTTAGCTTGATCGACGGGCTCGGCGTGTGCCTGCATGGCGCGACCCTGCCCTGGACGCAAAAGGTCTGCGAGTTGGCGCGAGAGGAAGGGGGCAATCCGCTCGCCTCGATCTGGGGAAGCGGGCATCGTACCTCGACGACGAATGCGGTGCTGGTCAACAGTACCGCCGGCCACGCCTTCGAGATGGATGACATCCACAAGGAATCCATCCTTCATCCCAATTCGCTGGCCGTGCCGATCGCACTGGCGTTGGCCGAAGCCGATCCCACTGTCACCGGACGGGATATCGCCACGGCCCTGGCGGTCGGCTACGAGGTCGGCCTGCGCGTCGGCAATACCGCGACGATGTCGCTGTTTCTGAACGGTTTCCATCCGCAGGGCACGTCGGGGACTTTCGTCGCGGCGGCGACCGCCGGAAAAATGCTGCGGCTCAATGCCGAGCAGATGCAGAACGCGCTCGGCATTGCCGGATCGATGGCTGCCGGCCTGATGGCGTCGCAGGAAGGCGCCATGGTGAAGCGCCTCCATACCGGCCGCGCGGCGCAAGGCGGTCTTCTCGCTGCGCTCCTCGCCAAACGGAGTTTTACAGGGATATCCGACGTCGTAGAAGCCGGCTATGGCGGATTCCTGAGCTCGTTCTCACGCACGCCAAATCCTTCGCGCTTGCTGGAAGGAATTGGAGAGGACTGGGAAGCCGGCAAGGTCGGCTTCAAGATGTATCCCAACGTGACCAGCATCCACGCTGCGCTCGATGCGATGCGGTCGATCCTTACCGAGGAGAAGCTTGAGGCGGCGGATATTGCGGAGGTACATGTCGGTTGCGGCCACATGACTTTCGTGCACACGGCCTGGCCGTACCGGCCCGCCGGTGTCACGGCCGCCCAGATGAACATGTATTACGGCCTCAGCGTCATGGCGCACAAGAAAGACGTGACCGCGGCAGATTACGGCGAGGCCGATATCGCGAGCCCGCAGCTCCTGGACTTCATGTCGAAGATCAAGATCGAGGAGGATGCAGAGCTCGAGGCGAGCGGCCCGTCTCTCCGCCATGCCGCGCGCGTCCGCGTGCGGACCATCGACGGGCGTTCATTCGCACGCGAAATCCTGCACCGGCGCGGCAGTCCGGAGAATCCGGTCAAGTGGGGTGATATCGAACGCAAGTTCAACGCCAACATTGCCGGGCTTCTGGCGCCGAACCTTGGAAGGATCCTGCTCGATTCCTGCGGGACCCTCGAGAAGCTTGCGAACGTCACAGCCATCAACGACATCCTTGCAGCCACCTTTCCGGTGACGACGGCGCCAGTGTCGAAGCAACCAGCTGAAGCGCGTCGATGACACCGGCGCTCGCCAGCCCGTCAGCCCTGCTCGGCTGCGGCAAGTCGACCCTTTTGAAAGCCATCGGCGGATATCTGCATCCCGCCGAGGGCAGCATCCGATTGGCCGGACGAGAGATCGCCAAGCCCGGCCCGGACCGGATGATGGTTTTCCAGGAATTCGACCAACTATTTCCCTGGCTGACAGTGACGCAGAATGTCGCTTTTGCGCTAACAAATGGCGTCGGCATGTCGCGGGAGCTTGCGATCAAGAAGGCGCGCGATTTCGTCGGCCGAGTGGGCCTGTCACAATTTGCCGATGCCTTCCCTCACGCGCTGTCCGGCGGCATGAAGGCGCGTGTCGCCATCGCCCGGGGCATGGCAGTCGAACCGGAAATTCTGCTGATGGATGAGCCGTTCGCCGCGCTCGACGCGCTGACGCGCGCGCAGATGCAGGACGATCTCTTGCTGCTATGCCGGCAAACGAAAACGACGATCATCTTCGTCACGCATTCGATCAGCGAAGCCATCAAGCTTGGCAATCGAATCCTGCTGCTTTCGCCGCATCCGGGCCGCGTCAAGGCCGAGCTTGGTGGTGACGGCAAGGATGATATCGATCCGTCAAGCGGATTGAAGAAGTCGGAGAAAATCCACCGTCTGCTGTTCTCCGAAGACCGAAGAGCGGAGGTCGACTAGCATGGAGACGAACGCGACGACGATGCCGGAGCGGCGTGACGTCATACGTGAAGTTCCCGACGTCACCGTCGTTTCCGAACGAAGCCTTTCGGTCTGGGAGCGACTCTACAATATCGATGGAACGCGGCGCGGCGCGGTCATCCTGATGCTGGCGCTAGCGTGGGAATTGTACGGACGCTGGCTCAACAATCCCCTGCTCTTTCCAACCCTCGCCCAGACGCTGGAAGCACTCTGGTCCGGTCTTTCGACCGGTGAGTTGACCCGTCATGTCCTTGCTTCGCTGCAGACACTGCTGATCGGTTACATCGCGGGAGTAGCACTTGCGGCCATGCTTGCCGTCGCAGCGATCACCTCGCGCTTCGGCACCGACCTGCTGACCACGCTGACGTCCATGTTCAACCCATTGCCGGCAATCGCCCTATTTCCACTTGCGCTAATTTGGTTCGGTCTTGGCGTATCGAGCATCGTGTTCGTGCTGATTCACTCGGTGTTATGGGCCGTTGCGCTCAATACCAACGCCGGCTTTCGCGGCGTATCCAGGACGCTGCGCATGGTCGGACGGAATTGCGGGCTTTCCGGGCTCTCCCTTATCGGCAAGGTCATCCTACCGGCGGCTTTGCCGAGCGTGCTGTCCGGATTGAAGATCGGCTGGGCGTTTGCCTGGCGCACCCTGATCGCGGCGGAGATGGTGTTCGGCGTTGCCTCCGGCGATGGTGGGCTTGGCTGGTATATCTTGCAGAGCAAGAACTCGCTGGAGACACCGAGCGTCTTCGCGGGTCTGCTTGCGGTTATCATCGTCGGCCTCCTCGTCGAACTGATCCTCTTTCGCGCGATCGAGCGGAGCACCATTGATCGCTGGGGAATGCAGCATTGAAGACGGAGCATTAAGGATGCGCAACACGACACGACTGAAGCAGATGATGGCAAAGCGGGAGGGGCTTACGGTCCCCGGCGTCGCCAATGCCCTGTTTGCGAGAGTCGCCGAAGACCTCGGATTTCCTGCGATCTATGCGACCGGCGCCGGAATTGCCAACATGCATCTGGGCGCGCCCGACATCGGGCTAACGACCTTGACGGAAGTCGCGGCCGCAGTTGCGGCGATGGCAGATACGGTCTCGGTCCCGGTAATCGTCGATGCCGACACCGGCTTCGGCAATCCGGTCAACATGGTTCGCACCGTCCGTGTGCTCGAACGCGCCGGAGCCGCGGGGCTTCAAATCGAAGACCAGGTCTTTCCGAAGCGATGCGGGCATTTTGCCGGAAAGGATGTCATTCCTCTGGACCAGATGGTCCAGAAGATAAAGGCCGCGGTGGATAGCCGCGGCGATCGGGACCTGCAGATCATCGCCAGAACGGACGCCCGCGCGGTCGAGGGTCTCGATCGCGCGATCGAAAGAGCGCTGCGCTTTGCGGAAGCCGGCGCCGATGTGACGTTCGTGGAGGCGCCACTATCCCTCGCCGAACTCGAGCGGATCGCCCGCGAAGTGCCCGTTCCGCAGGTTGCGAATATCGTCCACGGTGGACGAACACCGGATCCCGGACGGGCCGCTTTTGCGCAAATGGGTTTTGGCATCGTCCTATATGCAAATGCCGCCTTGCAGGCGGCATTGCGCGCTTCAAGCCAGATCCTCTCGATCTTGAAGCAAGACGGCAGCCTGGAGAACGGATCTGGCTTGTTGGCAACGTTCGAGGAGCGCCAACGATCGGTCGCCAAGGATGCATGGGACAAGCTCGAACGAAGATATCGCGATTGATCCGTGAACTCGACCGGCAGAACGCTTCAGTCTAGCGTGTGCCCAGAAATGGCTTGGGCACAACAAGCACACACACCGCGCCTGTCGCGGTGATTGTCAAAAATGCGGAACGAAGAAACCTCGACGGCACATGCGGGTTTGTGGTGCGCTCGGAGCGCGTTCGCATTTACTGCGACTTCAAAGACTTGCAAGACCGAGATGCACAGCAAAGTGCATTTCGGGACCACCCTGTTCTTCAGCGTGGCCAAGTGTCCAAAATCATCAAAGAGAGCCCCGTTGAGCCCAAATCTGCGTGAAAGAGGACGTTCTGCTGCAACTGGCCCTTGCCAAACAATATGCCCACCACGCCCGATTTGCCGGCACACCGCGCCAAGCCGTGAGCGATGGCTACTCGGCGGTGGACGCGATACTCTCAGCCCTCTTGGTTCACAGCGGTCAGGAGCCACCGCGAAACCATAAGCTGAAGCTGGAAACGGCTCAGAAGGGCTTCCCAACAGCGTTTGCGGCGGAGGTCATCCACTCCGACCACGGGTCGAGCTATTCGCCTGGCGCCGATTGGGCGAGCCTTGAAGAGTTTTATAAGCAGTGGCTGGCCTCGCGTTACGAAGAGTTCGATATGGACCCTGGCGTCGCCTCCAGCAGGGTCCGTGAGGCCAATGCTGCCGTCAGCGCGGGTATCCGGTTTCTTGCGAAAGCAGAGAGGATAGATGCTGACGCCCTTGATGAGGCCGCTTCGGTGCGCGCGTTCGGCTATCAATACTCTGAGACGTCGAATGCCGTGGGCGACGTCCACGATCTACTATTTGACCAAGCCGAGCGTTACGGGGAAGAGCACGGGTCGCGCCTACGGACGACGTTGAGCAACCGCTTCACGATGCGTGGATTGCCCTGCACGTGCGCCGCGTGTGCTAGCAGCGGAGCCATGCGATCGGCCATATCAAGCGCGCGGCGCAGGTCTGCATCATCCTTCTCGCCGACACTCTCCAATGCGTCATCGATTGCGAACGGCTGGTCGTGTATCCAAGATCGCCTAAAGTAATGATAACAAAGGGATTGCTGTCGAAATTGATAGTTAGTAGTCGGGAAGACAGCCGCCCGAATCCTGGTCGCTCTGGATCGGTCCGTGCGGCGAGGTGGATTTATAGCCACGCTCAGGGACCTCTTCTCCGAGATGAGGACGCAAGTAGTAGCTTGTCAGGTGTCACGTTCAAAGCTCTTGCGATTTTCGCCAGGACTACGATTGTCACGTTTCTTTGGCGGCGTTCGACCTGGCTAATATAGGTCCGATCCACCCCCGCCTCATGGGCTAATTCTTCTTGCGACAGCCCAGCCGTCTTTCTGAGCGACCTGACGTTGTCAGCCACGACTCCGATTATTCCTTGATCGTCCTTCCCGACGGGCATCGGCCCAAAGAACGTCGGAGACGACTATCGATCCACGGACTTTGAGTCCCATTTTTTAGCCGCAAATGTTGACTATCGTCTACATTATTGCTTGATCTAGCTGCTCTTCGAGGATCAATGGCCACCTGCAAGATCGCTTTCCACAATAACGACTTGGCTCCCGAAGCCTGCGCACGATGACTGACATAGCGGAAGCGTTTTGGGAGGTTGGCGAATTGGGACCTTTGGGTCCCATGTCGTACCGCGCCGGCTATCGCCTCCGGACGGCTATTATCTGCAATGTGGAGTTACCTGCAGCGATCGTGGAGACCGCCATCTTAGCCAAGTCAACGCTTGCGATGACGATCACTCCCGACGGACACGTTAGATCGAGCATAGATGGAAGTGCGGGCTCCACGTCGAGAGCAGAACCGATCGACCAGCTCATCGCCCAGTTGCTTTCAGTCGAAAATCTGCACCTCGAGGAGATCTCGGCGACAGATTTGGCTTTGCTGTTGGAGCGGCTTGAGCGGTCGGTAGAACTTGTCCTACAGTTTATGAAACATGGGTCGAATTAGACCCCCTAGTGTCTGCGAAACGCGTTGCGGTCAGAATTGCTGTTGTGGGATTCGCCGCCGCGCTGGTTGGAACGCGAGACGGTGACAGCTTACGCGACCGGATCCAATCTGACCGGATGAGGGAATCCGCCGCCGCGCAGAACTGGCCATTGCCCACGCCGATTGGGTCATCTGGCCTCATTTGCATCAAATGCCGCGGCGGCGTCCGCACGTTCGCCAAAGAAGTTGACGCGGTATGGTGACCTCAATGTTCTTTGGGGCATCGATCCTGTGCCTGCTGCGACCAGCAAGCACGCCCAAGTGCAATTCTTCGAGGCGCGCGGCCGCGCTCCGCGGGACTTACGAGCGATCAGGGTCGCAAACGCCGACTAAGCTAGGGGCTCGCGACGACAGAACGCCACCTAAGTTGCCTGCGAGCTCGGTTGGTACCGATGCTCTACCTCGGACTTAATCGCGTCTTCAGTCACCAAGTGCTTGCTGCCGATACTAACTCCCTCGATGTTGCCTGCAGGCCCGCGAACGAGGCGGCAATCGCCGAAGGCCTGCGCCGACGCAACGATCGCCTCGTCGATCCCGGACGGGCGTAGTTCGGTCGCATCCAAGAATGGGGATAGTTGGCCCGACGCCGCAACTAGCACCTTGTCTTTGCCGGGCAACAAATCCAACGGACCCCACAGGGTCCACCAGCGGCCACGCCAGTGAGCCGTCTCAGGTCCCGGGGCACCGAGACCGTGGATGGTCGTTAATACGTGGATCACGCTCTCGAACCACACGTTCGCGAGACCGTCTATGGCATTGGTGAGGATGCTGATGGCAATATCTTGTTCCGGCAGAACCACGGTGCGCGTCAGCGTTCCCTGAAACCCACCGGCATGACCGACCCAACTCCACGGTCCCGGCGGACCGGAAATCGTGCCCAGACCGTAGTAGCGCTCGAGTTGTGAGTGGGCATCCCGCCAATGGCGTCGGGTCATCTCGCGGCGGCTTGCTGCAGTCAAAATGCTCGATTGGGCGCCGGGAGAAAGCTGGCCGAAAAACCGTGCGAGGTCGCCGGCAGTTGCCGTAAAACCTGTCGCCGAGGCCATATCGTTCGTCAAATTATCCCCGGGGATCACAAAGCGCCGGCCATAGGGTTGGCGCGTCGAGTGGCCACGGGCGAATGGGCTACAGACGGTCGGATCGAAGTCAGGCGTCGTCTCTTTGAGGCCGGCTGGGGCAACGACCTGATCATGGATCCACGGGCCATACGGCTCACCCGTTACCTTCTCGATGACTTTGCCCAGCAGCGCGAAACCGTGATTGGAGTATTTGAACGTGACGCCCGGTGCGAGCGGCTGTGGCGCGGACAGATCCGCGCGAAACTCCGCCTCGCTCAGGAAAGGCCGGCGGTCCGAGAACTGGCCGCTGTCAGGCCCGTCGCGGGTCAGGCCGGCGACATGCGAAAGCAGTTGCGAAATGGTGACGTCAGAGACCTCCGGCGTCAGATTTGCCAGATACTCACCCAACCGGTCGTCAAGGCGGATCTTATTGCGCTCGCGCAACAACATAATCCCCGCCGCCGTGAACGTCTTCGAATGCGAGGCGACGCGAAAGCGATGACGAGAGGTGAGTGGCTCGCGGGTTGCAAGATCGGCCATGCCGCTCGCGTGTTCAAGCAATACCTGACCTTTGTGAGCGATCGCCAGCGAGACACCTGGCTGATCGAATAGTTCCCGCTGATAGTCAATCCATGTGGGGATATAATCGAGCGCAGAAGAGAGCCAGTCTGACATGGGATGCTTGAAACCTATCGGAGGTGAAACCTGCGGGCCGTTCAGGGACACATTGCAGGCTGGATCGAACCCACGGTCAAGCCTCAATTCAAACCCGAGTCTTATCGTCCTATTTCGCTAGTCCTTTCGAAGTGCGCACTTACCTCCGAGAAGCTTCGATGGATGCAAAATAGTAGCGCCGATCGAAGCGGTTCTGAGAACAGTTGACGTGCCTTGGAAGCGACCGTCGCTCGGCCGCCTCCATCGACATGAAGGCTCATTCCGAAAATTTTCGCATGCGCCGTTGTCGGCGAGATTCCGGAATCTTCCATACAACAGACCCGGACGCAGCACGTTGACGGCTTTCACGCGGAGACTGAGTCACTTGAATACGTTGTGGCGACATCGCGCCCAGCACTATCTCCAACTCTTGGATGTGCAGACAACCACTTAGCCGCCTTTCGGCGACAGTGCTTTTATCTTGCCCTACACCCTACCCCGCTCCGTCCTCATGCCTGGTTGGCTTGGCTTTGCTCAAGCTGCCAAGTCGACCCGTCGCGTGTTTGATCGAAGCGGCCCGAAGCAGTGCCCTTTCGCTCAACAAACGGACGCCAATTCGAGCTCAGAGAGCACGCGCGGCGACGTCATTCCCCTTCGCGACACTGGCGCACTGTCACGCCCCGGGATCGAAAATCGGACCTCGATCCGACGCGAAATCCCGTTCGCCGAGCCCAAAACGCCGCCCCAAAATCCGTCCGATCGATCGCATTTTGACCCGCCGCGAAGCCCGTTCTCCGAACGCAAAATGCCTTTCCGCGCTCTCCCAAAGCGGGGCAAGAAACGAAAAAGCCCCGCCTCCGAAGAGGCGGGGCCGATGGTTCCGGCCAGTCAGTCGCCGCTGCGGCGCGACCAGATCAGGCTGAATCCCTCCTCGCCTTCGACCTTCACCAGCGAGGCGTAGATCGGGGCCGGGAAGCTCGGATCGTCGAGCTTGAGCGAGAGATATTCGCGATCGCTGTCGCGGACGGTCTTCTTCCAGGCCGCGCCGAACTCGGTCGTACCTACGAAGATGCGGTAGTCGGGAGCCTTGTCGTTGTCCTTCTCGGATGCAACGAGCTTGGCCTTGATGTTGAGCGTCAGCGTCTTGATCGAGCCGGTGTAGCCGGTGTCGGAGGCGGTGAAGATGCCGATGGTCGCCATGATAATCTCCGTCTGTTTTGCTCGGGCCGCGTCCATCGCAGCCTCGATGGCGATCCCTGGCCCGGGGAGCGATCGGCCCGCAGCCGCAAGGCCCGCAGCGCCAGCGGAGGACGGCGAGAGCCTGCTTTTTTTGCCTTGCGCGAGGAATGCCGCCGCTTGGAGGCAGGGGAAAAAAGCAGGCGTGAGCTGTTGCGGGAAGGCGATCGAGGCCCTTGCCGTCCTCCGGGCTTGATCAGCCCAATCGTGACTGCGTTGGAAGCGCGCCCACAACGGAGCTGACGGGATGACCATGGTGACCGCCCCTGCACCGCATCAGACACCAGCTGGATCGGTCGAAAATTGAAGCGACATCCGCGCATCAATCGCAGCGAGGACCCAGCCGGATCAACACAAGGCCCCCGGCCATCTGTTCGCACGGGAACCGATCGTACCGCCAGAATTGTCCGCCCGAATGCGTTTGCGGTACGCGCCGTCAAGCCACGATCCGCGCTTCCCGGCCCCGATCTATGCCTCTCTGGTGAAGGTCGAAGGAGCCGCGATACGGCCTCCCTGGCCGCCGCAATCGGCGTTGATCGGACGGATCGTGTCCCCGATCGGAGGGAGCTCTTGCGTGGGAAATCGCCGCTTTGCATCCATGAAATAGGCCGCGCACCTGATGGTGCGCGGCCGAAATTTTGACCCCGCCGGGGCCGCCCGCGCGGCCCCGGCGCAGGCTTCACTCCGCCGCTTGCGAATGCGGTTCGCTGCCTTCCGCCTCGCTTCGCACGTCGGTTGCCCCCTGTGGCACGACCGTCCGCAGCAGCGACGGCAGCCAGTCAGTTGCGGCCAACAGCTGCTCTGCGGCCTGCGCCATGTCGGCCTTCTTCATGTCCGACAGGCGCTCCGCCGCCTCCCCGCCGACGGCTTCGCGGACGGCCGCCAGAATGCCAGCCTTGGTGATGCGGCCGAGATAACTGCGCACCGTCGGACGCCAGTAAGCGGTCATGTCGAGGGCCACCGCGTCGGCCAAGCGCCTAGCCGCGGCCAGCGCCCGCGGCCTCCGGTCAAATGGCAATTTGACCGTATTGACCGTCAGGGAGACGCAATGCGCGAACAGCGCCATGCGGCTATCGTGGTCGAGTTCGGCCACGAATTCCCACAGTCCGGCGACGTCCTTGGGCATCTGCCGCGCCCAATTGGCATGGCGATCCGACCACATCTTGCCTGCCGGTGTGTCCTCGATCCCGTCCGCGTGCGCGGCCAGATCGGTCTTCACCGGCTGGATGCCGACCACATGCGCGGCCGCCCCGACATAGAAGATTTGGGCGGCGAGCGCGTGGGTAAGCGCCACGACGGCAACGTCGGGCTGCTCACTCAGATTGAGGCGCAGCCCCAAGGTTCGGTGCGCGGTCAGGTCGCGAATGAGCGCGTCGGAGAGCGTCTGGTCCTCGTCCTCCTCGTCGTCCTCACCGTCCGGCGCGTCGTCCTCGCCTCCCCGGTCCTTCTCATCCGGCCCCTCGGCGTCGCCGTCCGGGCCGGTTTCAGCCTCGGATTTCTCATCACCGGGACGGATAAAGCCGCGCTCGATCCGGACCGCGCCATCGTGATTGAGGACCACGAACGCGCCGCCGCGCGCGACGTCGGCGGGATCGTAGGCCTGCCGCTTTGCCTCCAGCCGCTCGATTTCGGCCTCCAATCCGCCGAACCGCGTGTCCACCTCGTCAGGCAGTTCCTCGGCCGCCTGATGCTGCTCGGTCAGCCGGTCGAACTCGGTCTGCACTGCCTGAAGGGCGACCTGATCCTCCGCCGAAAGCTCGACCGGATGCGGGTAGACGCGCCGCATGCCGTGGGCATGCGGGAAGTCGAGATGAGCTTCGGTCCACCGCCATCCCTCGGCCGCCCGCAAGGCATCCGCCTCGCGATTGAGCCTTGCCGTCACCAGCAAATCGAGCAGTGAGACGTCTTCCAGATAGCCGCCACGATCCTCGGTGAAGAGGTCGCGCAGGATCGTGCCGCCCGCTTCCGTGTAGGCCTCGAGCCCAACATAACGCGCGCGGCGATCCGTGGCGGCGACATGGGTTTCGGTGAGCAGACGGCGGATGGTCGAGGCATCCGGGTCAAAGGGCAGGCGCTCACAGAGGGCTTCCTGCCGGGCATGATCATCCGTGATAGCAAACGCCATCAGCTGCTCAAGCGTCAGATCGCCATCACGATAGAGCTGCACCAATTTGGGCGAAACCGCTCCCAATCGGAGCCGCTGCCGCACCACATGCGCCGTGACGCCGAAGCGCGCCGCGATCTCCTCCGCGCCGAGCCCGCGCTCGTCCGCGAGCTTCCTGAAGGCCTCGAACTGATCAGCCGGATGCATGTTTTCCCGGGTGACGTTCTCGTCCAGGCTGATTTCGTGGGGATCGTTCGCGGTATCGACGATGCAGCGGATCGGCTCGCTCCTCCTGATCTCCTTGCGCTGCACCCGCAGCAGCTGGGCCAGCCGCCTGCCCTCACCGATGGTCACGCAGAAGAACCCCGTCGCCGCCCCTTCGCCATCGACCTCCGGTTCAACGACCAGATTCTGCAAGATACCCTTGGCCGCGATGCTCGCCGCCAAGGCCTCGATCGCCGCATCGCTGTGCGGCGTCTTGCGCGCGTTCTTCGGCGACTTCTTGAGCTTGTGGAGCGGAATGCGAACCTCCGTTCCATCAGGTATTCCAATTGATTTAGCCGACATGATCGATCTCCTTTGCTTCCATGGGTGCAAGGCGCACTCCGCGCCTGCGCCCCTGCCCGTCGGCGAGACCGGGGGTAGCAAGCGCCAGGGCGACCCGGGCGGAGGGGACTCCCCACCTTTTGCAAGAGCCTTTTTCTCGCAAGTTCGGCCAAACATTTGCAGCTTCCCGTTCTAAACCTTTTGGGCAGGGTGAAGAGCGCAACATCGCGCTCGAAGCCCTGCCTCGCGGCGAGCAGCGGGTGTGCAAACGGAGCGAGTGCGTTCGCGGGGAACCGGCTGCAGGGAGCGTGCTATTTGTCGCCCATAACGTCACTGAGAAGCGACCGAAGCTGGGCGGAAGGCACTCCGAAGTGCGCTGAGGGCGGAGCCCTAAGTCTTCGCCGCGGGAGCGCAGCGACGCGCAAAACAACGCCGGCCCGGCGACAACACTCATAAGTGCCATCGCTCGCTGATGTGAAGAACGACTGGTTACATCCGGGCCTGTCGTCGTCGCGACGCTACGCAATTTGGAAGCTTCGCGTCTCGCCGACGGCAGGATCAGGCCGCCGCGGACTGCGGCGGCCGGCCGTTGTCGAAGAGTTCGCCGGTCCTGAGCATGGCACAAGCAACGCCAATCAACCTGCTGCCGATAGATCGGAGCGCGCGGGCATGGGAATGTCCACGCTTGCGTAAGGCGGCATATCGATTGCGTGTTTGGAAGTCATGCAGCACGGCAACGCGTGCCCAATGATAGACAGCAGTCCTCAGACGGTGCGGACAAGACTGCCTCATGACCACGACAATTTGCTTACCGCTGCGTCTCGTGACGGGCACGACGCCCGATGGTCCCCGAAGCGCCTGAGCGTCTCGGCGAACGATCGCATCGTGTCCTTCGGACAGAAGTGCCGCGAGGACGATCGTTCCGATTCCAGGCATCGACCGCAAGATCTCGGGATCGGCGTGAGGCGCGATGCCGGTCGCTGATGGAAGTTCGGCCACCGCCGAACAGAGGCGCTCGAGTTCCTTCATGGCAAGCTTCATCTGCTGCATAACCAGCCGCAGACGGCCTAGAATGAGCTCGCAATGCGCCACGCAGGCTTCCGTGACACCGGATGCAACGGATATCGGTGTGCTGCGGAGATGATTGAGCAAGGTGTCCGCAGTCCACCTCTTTACTTTACTCTCCTTAAGACGCCTTGCGATCGTCGACGTCCTCACGGCCTGTGCCCTTGTCGGTGTGGGGATCAGATCCCAAAGATCCAAAATCCACTGCTGCGACCAGTCTTCCGCGAGCTCGAGCATTTGCGGAAAATAGCGCCAGAGCTGATGACGAAAGCGGTTGGCCAGGCGATTGCGTTCGGCGGACAAGTCCTCCGTCATGCGCGACCACTCACGTAGCTGAATGATCGTCGGATGCACTGGCTCCAGGAATCGATAGAAACGCCTATCGGTCCGCAGAGCATCAGCGAGCACGAACGCGTCGAGCCGATCATCCTTGGCGCCTGCCATGGTGAAGCGATCTCGAAATCGATCAAGCTGCTTTGGATTTAGCGCATGAACCAGGAAACCTGAATCCATCAGGCTCTCGACGACTGGCCCGTGCGGGACTTCGATGCCAATCGCGATCCGGCCTGGTTCGGCCCCGGTCGTACGCAGAATCCAGTCAGCCAGTTCAGCCAACCCGTCACCGCTATGTTGGAATGAGCGATGGCCGAGCTTAGCTCCTTGGGCATCCAAAGCGTATGCGTAGTGCGTCGCCGATGCCCAATCGACGCCGACGTATGCAGCTATGTCTTCCATCATTCCCCTTCCTTTCTGCGTGGTCGGGCAGCTGCGATCCTCGCCGGCCCTGTTCTGGCGCTCAAAGGCGCAACTCCCCACGGGGCGTCGACCGCAGCTAATCCGCCGGGGCACTCGTCCCCTCTAGGCGCTCACGGCGCAGGATCGCCAGGTGGCTCCCGACGAATCAGCCCGTAGGCCGACGATAGCCCCGTGAGGAGCATCCTGATTGGAACAGGGATCGCCCGCCCGATGAGGGCCGCTTCGCGAGAAGCGGGTCTGCACAAGCGTGCGCCTATGTGGTCCCAACTCGTCAGTGTGAAAAAGCGCGGAAGACCGGGGAGACCGCTCGGGTCGGCGCCGGCGCAGCCGGCGCTTTACCCTGGCGCGCGCGAGGGGCAGCGCCCATTAGCCCTCAACAACGAGAACGCTGAGCAACTCGGAAGAATTGAAATCAAGCCAAGAGTGATAAAATCAAAAAGGCAGCCGACGAGAGGGCAGTGATAGCGACGCGGGCATGCAATGACCGCGGGCACCGAGGCGACTGCAGTCGCGAGACCGGTTAACAAGGTACCCGAACGCGGGACAGCGATAGCGACGCCGGCATGCAATGACGGTGGGGCCCGCGGGCGAGTGCCTCCGGCGAGCGACACATTATATATTGCGATGTATTGCACGCTTGATTCTCACATGTTCGCGCGAGGGATCGCAGCCGGATGGCGTGCGCCGTTGAGGCGTGGAGAAGAAGGGAGTGTTCGAAAGAATGGAGCCTGCTGGTTATGGCTCTTACTTGCCCGGCTTACCGGTGTCGGAAGCGACTGAGACTCCGAAAGGAGAACGGGACCAGAGCATGCCGGGAAACGTCTTGAAATCGGGCGCCGCAGCCCGGTGGAGAGCACAAAGTAAGGTGTGCATGGTGAAAGCTGTATTGCCTGAATCCCAGTTTCCAGTCGCCAAAGGGCTGGCAGTAGCGAACGCGGCTGACACGCTACGCCACGCGGGGCAGATCGCACCGGCCAGTGCGAACTGCCACCAGTCCGCGTGGGACGACCACCATCCGTGGGTCAAGGAGACGAATGGGACACCTAAACACACCGCAACTCCCCGCACACGCAACTACGGGATCGCCTGCAACAGGTTCTTTCGAGGACCTGTATGGCGACGGAGCCGTCATAGTACCCAAATGCCCGGCGTAACGGCCGGGACAGCCGCCGCGAGGCGGACGATCATGCGTATAAGGCCGGGCGACCGGACCGAAAGCGCCTCCGATCGGGGGAAGGACGATGCCGCGAATAACGGCATGTGCAGTATGCGTAGAAGAGATTCTTCGACGGAGAGGTTCTGCTGATGCAGGCCGGTACCATCCAGAGAAGAATTGAATCACTGCCGACTTTGTCGCGGTCGGGTAAGCGCGTAAATGGCCTTCACCGCCTGATGAGATGTCCGCATCTCTTCGAGTGGGCCTACGAAAAGGTCTCCCGCAACAAGGGAGCTCTGACGCCCGGTGTAGACGGCAAGACCTTCGACGGCATGTCGCTGGAGAAGCTCGCCGACATCGCCAGGCGCGTGGCAGATGGCACTTATCGCTTCCGGCCAGTCCGGCGGGTTTATATCCCGAAGGACAACGGCAAGACACGACCGCTGGGTATCCCCACGGTGGAAGACCGGCTCGTTCAGGAGGCGGTCAGGATTCTACTCGAAGCGATCTATGAACCTGTGTTCCTCAACGAATCACATGGGTTCCGCCCGGGGCGATCCTGTCACACCGCACTCAAGCTCATCAAGAAAAGTTGGACGGGCTGCAAGTGGCTGGTCGAAGTGGATGTGCGTGGGTTCTTCGACAACATCGACCATGACATCCTGCTTGGGCTTCTAAGGAAGCGGATCGATGACGATAAGTTCATTGGTCTGATCGAAGGAATGCTCAAAGCAGGCTACATGGAAGATTGGGTCTATGGACGCACTTACAGTGGCACGCCGCAGGGCGGCGTTATGGCTCCTCGAACGCAAAAGGTAACTTTGCGTAGCCGGCAGTGCAGCGTCCGCACTGCCGGCTGGCGGGCCGTCCCCCGGTGCCATGGGCAAAGGGATGCAGTGCCGGATGATGATCTTGTCGTCGCCGACGAGGATTTCCTTGACGAGAAGCCGCAGGACGCGCTGGCGTTCCAATACGTCGAGGGTTCCCGCCGACGACCGCAGTCGCGTAAGGAACGTGGCCAGCGTTTCAGCGAGGCGCAGGTAGGCTGCACGGTCGACTGACTGGTCGACGACCGCCTGCAGTTCGGCGTTGTCGGCTTGTTCGCGCCGCCGCAAGTTCGGCATGCGCTCGCGCAGTTCGTCCAGCGAGAGAAGGCCGTCCTGATAGGCGGTGAGCAAGCGATCGATGCTCTTGCGGATGCGAACGAGATCGCGGCGGAGAGCCTCCTCACGGCGTTTGGTCGGGTCGGCTTCTCGCGCCGCTGCGAGCCGTCGGTCGAGTTCGTTATGGATGAGTTCGGGATCTTCGAGCAGCCGCACGATTTCCGCCCAAACAACCCCGTCCAGAAGATCCTGACGCACTGGACGGTTGCTGCAAACGGGGCCGGATAGTTGCCGCCAAGCGTCTGAGCCGAGACATCGATAATAGTGGATCGCGCGTGCGCTCGATCGCGTCGATGTGCGATAGAGAGCGTAGCCGCACTTGGCGCAGCTTACGAGACCTTGCACGACGCTGGGCGTGACGGTCCGCCGCGGCGCATGAGTCTTGTTGGTCTCGAGCCGCTCCTGCGCGAGCGCAAAGGTCTCTTCGCTGACGATCGGCGGCACGGCGATCGTGATCCAATCCCCTCGCGGCTGCTCGTGGCTGGCGCTGTTGCGAGTGGCAATGCCGCCACGCATCCGTATTGGCCGCGTGATCCGTTGGCGCGGTGCAAGCGTCGTCTTACCAAAGCAGGCTTGGCCTTTGTACGCCGGATTTCGCAGCATTCCCCAAACCGTCGAGCGCTCCCACCGACCGCGTCGCTTGCAGGTGGGGATTGCCTGTTCGTTCAAGAGGCGAGCGATGGCGCCGATGCTGAGCCCCTGAACGGTGTATAGTTCGAACATCCACCGTACAATGCGAGCCTGCTCTTCGTCGATCTGGTAGTACGCAGCCGAGTGATCTGTCTTGCGGATAAAACGATACCCGAACGGAGCGCCGCTCAGTACGCTGACTTCGCCCTGACGAGCGCGATGTCGTTTGCCGCGGCGCGAGCGCTCCAGAATCTGGGCTCGTTCATATTCCGCGATCATTCCCTGGAACTGCACGAGCAATTCGTCCTCAGGCGTCGAACCGCGCGGCGCGCGCACAAACAGGGTCTCGACGCCGGCGCGGGCGAGCTCCTCGATCAAGAGAATCTGGTGCGCGTATCGTCTGCTCAACCGGTCGGGCGCATAGATGAGGACGGCCTCGATCAGCCCCTCGGCAGCAAGATCGCGCACCCGCTCAAGGCCGGGACGGATTAGGTTCGCCCCACTATAGCCGTCGTCCTCGAAGACCCACTCCTTCGGCACTTCGAATTGCCGCGCGCGGGCGAACGCAACCAGCGCCGCCGTCTGACTGGCGATCGTGTTCTCCTCCCTTTGTTTGTCCGACGATACACGAGCGTAAATTGCTGCCGTCTTCATCGTCTGCTCCCGTCACCTTTGCGCTGCCCACCACCCGGACCCGATCAGGAACCAGAATGTCGTAAGCCTGTTCGAGCTTGGCAGCGAGCAGCCGATCGAATGCGAACTCTAGATGGATGGCACGACGTATCGGTCGCTGCTCAACCATGCCTGCGCTTCACCACCAGGAAAGCCGCCACGGCCTGCCTGACGACCTCGCTTGTCGTGACGCCGCGCGCTGTTGCGTGAGCACGCAGACCGCGCGCGAGGCTTTCCGGCATTTTGAGCGTGATCGTAACCGAGTTCTCGGCCGCCAACGGCGGCGCACCCGCTCGCGCCAGTTCGAGGTAGCGATAGGCTTGTCGTCGCGACAAGCCAAACGTGCGCGATAAAGCCACAGCGGCCTCCGCCATGCCGATCTCGTCCGCGAGCAAGCGCCGCGCGGCTCTCAGTCGTTCGGCCTTTTGCACTCGCGTCGAACGAATCATCTGACATGTGGGTATTACCTTTTGCGTCTCAAATCAACCACGCACCGTCCACGCCAGCCCACAATCGCCCGTTCGAAGCGGAAGTTATCTTTTGCGTTCAGGGAGCCGTCTCGCCCTTGCTCGCCAACATCTATCTGCACGAGCTGGACCAGCACATGCAGATGATGAAGGCGGACTTCGACAAAGGCCGTGAGCGACGTCCATTCCCGCGCTACGTGGCGTTGGAACGGCGCGTCCTCAGTCTCCGCCGGAAGATTGAACGGCTCCGTGCCGAAGGCACGGATCGGGCCGAGATCGATGCTGCATTTGCGGAGATCAAAGCCATCAATAAGGAGCGACGGAAAGTGCCTTCCGTCGATCCGATGGACCCCAACTTCAAAAGGCTCCGCTACTGCCGCTATGCCGACGACTTCCTCATCGGCGTGATCGGGAGCAAGCGGGAAGCGAGTGAGATCATGGCTTGCGTCGAACGATTCCTGACGGAGACCTTGAAGCTCGCCGTGTCGCCCGAGAAAAGTGGGGTTCACGCCGCTTCAAAGGGAGTGACCTTCCTGAGCTATCGCATCTCGACATACACATCCTACGGGGCTGGACGAAAATCCGGCCGCAAGGGACCGGCTGGACGGACATGGCGCGTGATGCGTCGGCCGACCACCGGCAATGTCAGCCTGCGGGTGCCGCGCAAGGAAGTCACCAAGTTCTGCAAGCAACACGGCTATGGCGATCTCGCCAAGAAGACCGGCAGTCCGCGCGAGCAGTTCCTGGTAACCAGCGACGTTGCAACCGTCCTCGCCTATAACTCAGAGTTCCGTGGGTTTGCGAACTACCACTCGTTTGCCGACGACATCAAGAGCGCCTTGGGATTGCTGGAGCTTGTCGTGTTCCGCAGTCTTGTGAAGACGCTGGCGATGCGGCATCGGACGACGAGAGCAAGAACCATGGCGCGTCTGTGGAAAGGCACGGACTACGAGGTTAGCTCCGTGGTCCGTGGTAAGCTTCGCAGCATCAAGCTGTGGAGACTGAAACATCTCACCCGAGCCTACTGGACAAGTCCGACTATCGACAACGTCACGGCAGGTGCGTGGTGGGTCAAAAGCCCAAATGATCTGATCAATCGACTTAACGCTCGCGAATGCGAAGCGTGCAGCGATTCGACGGGACCATTCGAGATGCATCATCTCCGTCGCCTAGGTGACCTGCGAAGCGGATCGCTGACGGTCTGGAAACGGTCCGGTTGGCGGCGCAAGACCATTGTCCTGTGCCCGTCATGCCGTGCAGCCGTCTCCGGTCGAGAGCATGCGCGTACGGAAAGCCGTGTGCATTGAAAAGTGCCCGCACGGTTTGGGGGGAGGCGTAGGGATATCCTCTTCGAGGTGTCTCGCGCCTACCCTACCGAGACGTCACGCGGCTCGGTTCACAAGAGCTCGCTGCGGCCATCGCCGCACGCGCCCGGACAAGGACATGATGACTAGGTTTGACGAACCTGGACCTCCTTTCCAGCCACTGTCATCGCGTCAATGATCTGCTCGTTGGAGAGCTTTTCTTCAACCTCCTCTCCCTCGTGACGTGATGCCTTCCCGTGGGAGCAACTCAGTCTTCAGTCGTTATCCCTTGCGGGCGCGCAAAGCCGGAGCGAGCAGAGCCCCGACTCATCGGACTTCAATCATCAAGCTCAAACCGTCGCGAGTCCCAGCCACGTGATAGGAGGGGAACGAATGGCGGACACAGCGATTCGTCCGTCAGGAGCTACATCGATGCTGATGACGAGGAAACGAAGCCCGGCGATACGGACTTTGCGCGGATGGGCGATCCATGTGCTCCAGGAAGCGGGCGCCGTCCGCGAGTGCGAGGAGCACGGCTGGATGCAGGATCGCGCCGATCCGCATGCGCGGGATCGGGCCCTCGATATCGCCCGCAAATATCCACCAGCTGGCATCTCCGCTGACGAAGCGGTGGCCGTGGTTCGCGAGGTGCTGGATTCGATCGGCGATACTTGCCCCGAATGTCCCTGATCAGGAAACGACGGCTATCTGAGCGTACGAGACATCTGTCTCATGGCCTCGTTCTCGAAATGGACGACCCCGGTTTGGGTCGACCCACCGATGAACTCGGCGACAAAGGCGCGGGCGATATCGTCCTGCTCGATCGCGCCAAACCTCCCAGGAATCAAACGGCCGAGCCAGGCGACATAGCCCGGCGTGTGCGCATTGCCTGAGATGATTCCCGGGCGAAAAATCGCGAGGCGTTGGAAGCCGACCGCTTGAACCGTCTCTTCCTTGAGCCCCATGATCCGGACATAGCGGATCCTGCTTTTCGGGGTGCTTCCCACGGCCGACAGCAGAGCAAACCGTGTGATACCTGCGGCGCGGCAACCGCGGGCAAAGCCGCCGACCACGCCGATCTCAAGCGCCTTCAGCTCCTCCTCGCTCCATTTCAGGCTACCTTGTCCGACGCCGACACAGCATGCCCCAAAGACGGGATCGCCCTGCGCAATCATGCTTTGCGCAAGCTCGGTCACATCTGACGGAAGATCAGCAGCTGCCGTATCCAAAACCACCTGCCGCACACGCTGATCGGCGGGCAGAGAAATCGCCCTGCGATTGACCATCACGACCTCAGCGCAGGACGGCTCCGCCGCCAGGGCACGCACCACCGCAGCGCCCACCTGCCCCGTGCCGCCGATGATCAAGACACGGAATGCCATGCCATCACTATATCAGCCCGGATCAGCCGGACCTAGGCTGACTTCCGCTGCGGCCTTGCTGCCGGCTTCTTTGCCGCAGCTTCCTTCGCGGGTTTCTTGCCGGCGATCGGCATCAGCATTTCCTTTTGACCGCTTGCGGCCTTGCGCGGCTTCCTGGCCGGCTTGGCTGCTTGTGCGGCCTTTTCGCCGCCAATGCTCTTGCGCAGCGCGTCCATCAGATCGACGACGTTCTCGCCACGCGGCCGCTCCTTCGCGGCAATCGGCTTTCCGGCGCGCTTCCTGTTGATGAGGTCGATCAGGGCGGTTTCGTACTGGTCCTGGAACCTGTCCGGCTCGAAGTGAGCCGCCTTTTGATTGACGATGTGCCTGGCGAGATCGAGCATGTCCTTGGTGACTTTGACATCCTGGATGTCGTCGAAATACTCGCCCGCGGAACGCACCTCATAGGGATAGCGCAGCAGCGTTCCCATCACCCCCTTGTCGAACGGCTCGAGCGCGATGATGTGCTCGCGGTTGGTCAGCACCACGCGCCCGATCGCGACCTTGTTCATTTCGCGGATGGTTTCGCGGATCACGGCGAACGCATCGTGCCCGACCTTGCCGTCAGGACACAGGTAATAGGGCCGGATCAGATATCGCGGATCGATCTCGCTGCGGTCGACGAACTCGTCGATCTCGATGGTTCGCGTCGATTCCAGCGCGACGTTCTCGAGCTCCTCCCTGCTCACCTCGATGAAGGTGTCGTCGTCGACCTTGTAGCCTTTGACGATGTCCTCGTTGGCAACCTCCTCGCCAGTGTCGGCATCGACCTTAGCGTATTTGATCCGGTGGCCTGTCTTGCGGTTGAGCTGGTTGAACGAGACCTTCTCGGATTCGGACGTGGCCGGATACAGCGCGACCGGACAGGTGACGAGGGAAAGACGCAGGAAGCCTTTCCAGTTAGCGCGGGGGGCCATGGGAACTCCGATACTGATGCCGGATTCAAGACGATCCGCAGGCCCTGGTTCCGACAGCACAGCCTCCCCAACCGGACAATTTTTTCTTCGCGGCCAGGCCCGGGCAGACTCGACATTTGTTCTTGTTATGTTCTAATTCGCCATGACCGACCGACCCGCGAGCTGGCGCATGCCGACCCCGAAGCAAATGGAAAAGCTGGCCGAGGACGCCCGCAGGCCGGCTCCTTCAGCTCCGGCTCCTGATGCATCACTCCCGGCCGAGTACTGGGAATCGGTGCTCAAGGATCCTCGGGCCGGCGTAACCGATGCCCGGATGCGGCAACGACGTCTCTGCGAATTTCAGCGCCACATCCTTCGCGTCTCCTGCCGCCGCTGCGAGCGGATCGTCGAAATCCAGACCGCCGATGCAGTCCGATTGTATGGCCGCAACGCGATCTGGAAGGATGTCGCGCAGCGGCTGCTCGACAACACCTGCCAGCAACGAACTGGCAGGCACGAGGAAGACGGGTGCTGGCCGGCATTCGAAACGCCGTAGCCCGCTCCAGGTCGCCGATCCTCTCTTCGCGCCGGGATGTCGGATGGCCCCGAAGTATCACCCTACGCCGCTGTCAGGCGGCGACCGCAGGGCTCTGAGCAAGGAGCTTGGCAAGGCGCGAGCAATGGCCAATATCCTGGCCACCCGATCGGCAGAAATGCGGGCAAAGGGGGAAGCACTCATCCATCAGGCGGACAAGCTGCTGTGCGAGAGCTGGAACGAACGCATGTGGTCAGACGGAGAGCCGATCGATCCGTCCCCGACAATCGACCAGGCCGTGAATGGAGGCTTCGCTTGGCTCGCAATCAGGTGCGAAGGTTGCAAGACACCAAGTGACGTTGACCTCGCGGCGATGAAGAATCCGCGGGCCACCTTCGTGCATGATCTCGCCAGCCGGCTGCGCTGCCGAAAATGCACCACGGCGGGCCGGCGTCCCTCTGCGACTCTGTTACAACTGGCGGGGCAGCCGCGCCACCCTCGGACCAAAGCCTGACCGATGTGCAATCTCTACTCGATCACGACCAATCAGGCCGCCATCGCCGCGCTGTTCCGCGTCGTGAACCGGTACGTTGGCAATCTGGCGCCGATGCCGGGGGTTTTTCCCGATTACAAGGCGCCGATCGTGCGCAATGGGGCCGAGGGCCGCGAACTCGCGACGGCACGGTGGGGAATGCCGTCTTCGCAGCACGCCATGATGGAAGCAACCAGGAAACGCGCGGCGAAGCTCGAGGCGAAAGGTAACCCCGTCGATTTCAAGGAACTGCTGCGGATGGAGCCGGACGGCGGCACGACCAATATCCGCAACGTGAAGAGCAAGCACTGGACAAGATGGCTCGGCCCCGAAAAACGCTGCGTGGTGCCGTTCAACTCCTTCAGCGAGTTCAACAAGGCCGAGGGTGGTGATATCTGGTTCGCGCTCGACGAGACCCGTCCCCTCGCCTGCTTCGCCGGTATCTGGACCAGTTGGACGTCCGTCCGGAAGGTCAAGGAAGGCGAGACAACCAACGACCTCTACGCGTTCCTGACGACGGAGCCGAACGCCGAGGTCGGCGCCATTCACCCGAAGGCAATGCCGGTGATCCTGACGACGCCAGCAGAAGTCGACGCATGGATGACGGCACCTCCGGACGAGGCACTGAAGTTGCAGCGGCCGCTTGCCGACGGCACCCTCCAAATCGTCGCCCGCGGCGTCAAGGAAGATACGGCTGGGCTAGCCACGTGACCATCGAGATCGATGACGACCAGGCAATTGCGCCGGTCCGGCAGCGCAAGATCATCCACATCGACATGGACGCTTTCTATGCGTCCGTCGAGCAGCGGGACAATCCAGACCTCCGCGGCAAGCCGGTCGCCGTCGGAGGGTCCAGCGAACGCGGCGTCGTAGCGGCGGCCAGCTATGAAGCGAGAAAGTTCGGAGTTCGTTCGGCCATGCCGTCCGTCACGGCAAAACGACAATGCCCCGATCTGATCTTCGTCAAGCCGCGCTTTGAGGTCTACAAGACCATCTCGCAGCAAATCCGTGAAATCTTCGCGGAACACACGCCGATCATCGAGCCCCTGTCACTCGACGAGGCGTATCTCGACGTGACCGACAATTTGCAACGCATTCCATGGGCGCGCGATCTCGCGCTTGCTATCCGGGCCAAGATCAAGGCCGAGACAGGTCTCAATGCTTCGGCCGGCATCTCATACAACAAGTTTCTGGCGAAGCTCGCCTCGGATCACCGCAAGCCGAATGGCCAGTACGTCATCACGCCCGAGATGGGCTCGGCATTTGTGGAAACCCTGCCCGTCGGAAAATTCCACGGCATTGGTCCTGCGACCGGTGCCAAGATGAATGCCCTGGGCCTCTACACGGGGCTCGATATGCGCAATCAGTCGCTCGAATTCATGCAGGCCAATTTCGGCAAGGCCGGTGCGTACTACTATTGGATCTCGAGGGGCGTCGATACTCGTGAGGTCCGCGCGGATCGAATTCGGAAGTCGGTCGGCGCAGAGACTACTTTCTCCAGCGATTTGACCGAATTCCAAACATTGGCCGCCGAACTGCAGCCACTTATCGACAAGGTCTGGCGGCACTGCGAAGACAAGGCAGCGCGTGGCCGAACGGTGACCCTCAAGGTAAAGTTCAACGACTTCGAAATCATTACGCGCAGCAGGTCGGTACCTGCCGCGGTTTCGAGCCGCGCGGAACTCGCACGACTATCGATCGCGCTGCTTCAGAACGAGATACCCTTTTCCAGGTCAGTCCGGCTGTTGGGAGTTTCGCTTTCGTCCTTACAAGGCGACGATGCGGCGCCGCAACTTGACCTGCCGATCTGAAGGTCGCGGCTGACACGTCGGACGTCGTCAATTCCGGACGATACGTCCTTATCACCACGCTGTGGAAACCCAGATTGCCGACGCGGTTCTATTGCATGGCCGCAACAAGGTCTGCAAGGACGCCGCGCATCGGCCGGTCGACAACACCTGCCACCGGCGCACCGGCAGGCATGAAGAAGACGGTGCCGGCCAACATTTGATTCGCTGGTGTGCGTGTCTCGATCAGACGTCATTTGTCCGTATCGACGGCCCAGTCACGGATTGCATCTTCCGCGCCGAGCCGACGAGATGAGCGCGACAAGCTCTCATCTCGCCGGCTGCGCGTCATTTCACGGGTGCATCATACGCTCGAGGCCGGCGCAGCCTTCATCGCAGGCTCCGATTCCGCGTCGGCCTCGAAGCCCTTCGCGGACAGATCGCGACCCAGCGTTTCAGGAAGCAGAAGAGAAGCAAGAATGAAAGTAGCTGCGGCAGGAAGGGCCACGACGACCATGCCGTTCAGCAGGCTTCCGCCGAAATGAGCAGCCGCAAGGGGTACGATCACTGGCGCGATGCTGCCAAGGCCGCGTCCGCCCATATAGAATGTAGACACCGCCGTTGCGCGCAGGTTGACCGGATAGAGCTCCGAGATCCAGACGCCCGTCACGCCGAGCGCAACGTTGCCAATACCGAAACCGATATAGAGCCAGAACATCGGCCACTCGGTCTTCGAGCCGGCGTAGAGCTGACTTCCCCACACCGCCATGCCAACCAGGGATCCGACCCAAAACAACGCCGGCACGAGGGCACCGAACCGTCGGCCAGCCCTGTCGTTGAAAAAGCCGTTGGCGAGGTAGCAGATGCCGCTGACCACCGAAAGAAGAACCGCCGTGGTGCGAACGACGTCGCCCGGCGTGTGCATGTCCCGGAGCAGCAGCGTCGGAATGAAGGAGACTACGCTGTAGTAGCAAAGCATGTAGCTCATCAACCACACGAAGGCAGTGACGGTCTGCCGCGCCAGACCATTGCGGAACAAGTCTGCAAGGGGAAGAGTGCGGGCCGCGGCCGTAACCGGACCGGCCTTGCGTTGCGCCTCGTACTCCAGCCAGATCTTCGACTCAGGCATGAAGAAGCGAATGAAGATGATCAGCAGGATCGGCACTCCGCCGCTCAGCAAGCCGATACGCCAGCTCCACTCGTCGCTGAACGTCGCGATAAGCCAGATTCCGACGATCGAGGCCGTGGACGATGCAATCACGGCACAGCCCTGAAGCGCAGCCGCGCCCAGGCCTCGACTGCCTTTCTTCCAGGCCTCGTTGAAAAGCACCATGCCAACGCCGTACTCGCCGCCAAGACCGATGCCGGTGATGAACCGCAGCACCGCAAGCGACCAGTAATTCCATGCGGACGCGGAAATAATCGCCGCGACCGAGAACAGCGCGATGGTGAGCTGAAGCGAGGTCTTCCGGCCAAGGCGATCACCGATGACGCCGAACAGGGCCCCGCCGATCGCCGATCCGAATAGTGTCAGGGCCTGCAGAGAGCCGATCTCTGTCAACGATAGCGACATCGACCGCTGAATCGCGGGCAAAAGAAACGGAAAGATCAGGACATCGTAGAAGTCGAGAATGTATCCCAGCATTGCCGAGATCATGATCGAATAGCGTTGCCTGGCCGTGTAATCTTCCGCGCCTGAGACGGTTTTAGACATGCAATGCGTTCCCCGTTGAAAGAGCTGAACAGTGGATGATCGTCGCCGAAGCGCTTTACGTGTCATTTTGGGAGCCGTAACTGCAGCTCCGGGCCCCGATTCGATGGCCAGGCCTAGCGGCCGGGTGTCCTCAACTCCGGGTAGGCAAATTCGCCCTCGTCGAGAATGTGGACATCGTCGAGCCAGAGACTGCAGCCGCGAAGCGGGATATCGAGATGGCACGGCGTGTCGTTCGTGCCGCCAAGCTCGGTATTCGGTCCGGTCGAAAACAGAACGTTTCCATAAAAGGAAAGCGCGTTCATGATGTGCTCCGACGCGAGCTGCTGAGATGCAGCTATGTGGTGCCAATCGGCGCGCTCATTCGATCCCCACCCGATATGCGAGATTGCCCAACCCCGCGGATCGCCGAAACTGTCGATATAGCTCCTGATAAGCGTCGCGTCGGTGCCCTCGCCCTCGAGGTCGACGATGTAGCCGTCCTTGATGGTCAGCGTGACCGGAGACTGGATGTAGCGCTTGAATGCGCAGAGAATGTCGCCCGGCATCAGAACGACAGTGCCGTTGACGTCCCCATCCGTGGCTTGCGTGAAAGCAAATCCTGACGGGAAATGATCCCAGCGGCCCGGCTCATCGGTGTATCCGTACTCGGAAATGACCGGATACTGCTTTAGGCCGTAAGTCACATCTGTTCCGCCCGGCGACGTGATGCGCATGGTTCTGGCCGACTGCAGGAGCGTTCGTGAGAGCTCAGTTCGCCGGCGGAGATCCTCGGTCGGGAACATCTTTTTGAGAATGTGGAACGGCTCCATGACGCGCAGAATGCGCGTGCCTGCCTCCTGAATCTCGAGCTGCTCGCGTGAGAACAGCAGACCCAGAAGATCAATCACCATATCCACGCGCTTGAGCGTGTCGATCGCTGGCTGGTTGCCTGTCAGCGCGTGTCTGCCCTGCTGGCCCGCAACCTTGCTCTGGCCGTACTTGGGAACATTGAGGTGGAAGGTTGTCGCGCCGAGGCTCCGCGCGGCCAGCATGAACGTCTGGGCATATTCCGACTGCTCTTCGTCGCCGCTCAGGACAGCTACGACCTCGCCTTCCCTGACCTTGCAGAGTGTAAGCTCGGCCTTGAAGAGTTCGAGCATTTCAACATCGATGCGTTGCCGGGTCATCTTCAGTCATCTCCTTTGCCAGGCATGTATTCGCGACGCTTCAACCGGCCTCTGGGCGGTCAGGCGAGGACGTCTCTGACGATCGAAAGGAATCCTTCCGTGTCGTCGATGTGCATTTGGTGACCCGCGCTCTCCAGCCGCTTGATCTCGATGGACGGCAATAATCTTTGAATCTCTCTTTCATCTTCGGGGCGTATGACATCGCCCTTGCCGGCAACGAGCAGCGAAGTGCGGACGCTGAGGTTGGCGAGGTCATTGTGAATGTCATCGTGATGAAAACCCTTGTGACTTTCGATCAGGGCGCGCTCGTCGCAGGTGTGCATCCACTCGGCCCGGGCACGAATGTGCCTCTCGGGCCAGCGCGGCGCGGACGGGCTTCGCAGAGCCGCGTCCGCTTCTCCGAGGCTTGCGCTATGAAGCAGCTTGAGAAGAGGTCCGATCGCACTCGGGTAGGCGCGACGTCCAGGGCCGGAGACCGGTGGATCGACCAGGATCAACTGTCTTATGGACGATGGCCGCCAGCGCGCGGCACGAATGCCGATGCGGGCCCCCATGGAATGGCCGAGCAAGGTATACGTGCCTATTTCCAGCGCCTCGGCGAACGAAACCAGATCGGAGGCGCAGGCATCCAGCGAATAATTGAGATGCGGTCCGCTTTCGGAAAGGCCGCGCCCCCGGACATCGAGCACATAGACGTCGTGTCCAACGCACAAACGTTCCGCGATGAACGCCCATTGTGCCGCCGTCGTCGAGATGCCCGGGACGATGACGATGGCGGGCCCGGCTCCGCCGAACCGCAGGTAATGCTGGCGGATGCCGTTCGCACGCACATGAGCGCCGTAAAGCAGACCGGAGACCGGGGCGACCTTCATGTCGGCCGATCCTTGGTACGATCATCCGCCAGCGCGCGAAGCCGCTCGATGGCTTCCCAGGTCGGCATCACATCTGCGTACTTGCTGGCTATATCGAACAGGTTGACCGCGTGCGAAGTCGGCGAACGATCGTAGACGGCGTCGCTCGGCACGATCGATTTGAAATTCAGCGCGCACGCATCGACTACCGATGCCCTGACGCAGCCGCTGGTCGTGCAGCCGGTCACGACCAGCGAATCGATCCCGGCCCCGACGAGATACGTCGTCAGCGGGGTGCCGAAGAATGCGCTTGCCTGCGTCTTTGGCAGCAGCAGTTCCCCCGGCTCTGGAGCCACCTCGCGAACAAAGTCGTAGCCCTCGGGCGGAATTTGCATGATGCCCGGAATTTTTGCCGCGAATGCCCCCTGGTCATGGCTGACCTTGCTGGCGACATGCGGAAATATCACCGGCCATCCTCTCCCGCGAAACAACCTCATCAGTTCGGAAATCTGCGTTATGGCCTGCCAACCGGCCTCACCGCAGCTGGTTGGATATTGCTTGATCGCGTCGCGGATCGGCATCGGCCGGTCACCGACCGAGCGGTACTGCACGTCAATCACCAGGAGCGCGGGCCGCCTGCCGAATCCAGCCGCGCCACCCAACCCTGCGATGGCATAGGTCTCGCGCTCTTCGAGCGGTATTACGTCGTCCCAGGGCTTCTCTTTGCCGATCATCGTTGTACGCCGGTGCTCGTGGAGGAGAGATGTCAATGAAGAGGAACGGCGGTCGCGTCGTACTGGTAGATCCAGTCGTAACGAGCGGCGGTCGCTTCCGGCGCCCACTGGGTCCTGATGTAGTCTCCCGCCGTTTCGGCCTTGCACAGCGCCGGGTTATGGAAGATCGGCAGCATCCCGGCAGCGGACTTCACGACCCTGGTTGTGCGATCAAGTCGCAGGCTCTGGTATGTCTGGAAAGCTCTCGCGAGATCGTCGGGATGCTGCTCGAAGCAGCGGGCGAGAACGGACGCGTCCTCCAACGCCATGTTCACTCCCTGACCGAGATACGGCAGCATGGAATGGCAGGCATCTCCAAGAAGCGTGACCCGTCCTTGCGACCAACCAGCCAGCGTAGGCCGCACGAACAGGCCCCATTTGTGAAGGCTATCGACGTTGCTGACGAGCGCGATGATGTCGGGATGCCAGCCTAGGAAGTCTTTCAGGCACTCCTCGACAGAGCCCTTCTCCGACCACGATTCCAGGAGCCAGTCGTTGCGATCGACCTGACCCGAGAACGTCATCAATTCCGTGTTCTGCCAGCGGACCGGATATGCCGTGACATGCGCGGTCGGCCCGATCCAGGTAGACACCACGGGCTCGCGCTGATGCGGCTCGAGGCGGTCGACCGGCACAAGACCACGCCAGGCGATTGCATTGGTGTACTGGCTCTCGATCTGGCCGATCAGACTGGTACGAACCTTCGAATGGGAGCCGTCGGCGCCCATCAAGGCGCGACCTTCGATCTCACGGCCATCTGCGAACTGCGCCCGAACTCCCTCGTCGCTCTGGCTGAACCCGACAACATGGGCGTCCAGATGGATGGCGTCCGCCTTCAATCGCCGCACACCGTCGACAAGGATCTTCAGCAGATGCGCGCGCAGCAGCAGATAGGGTTGGTTCCGGGCCGCGTCGGAGCTCCGATTGTAGAGGGACCACGTTTCACCCGTGTTCCAGAGCCGGATGGAACGTCGCTCTGCCGCGATGCAGTTCTGCTCGACTTGCTCGGTGAGACCGAGATCACGAAGAACACGCACACCGTTCATGGAGACCCAAAGGCCGGCGCCTACCTCGCGTAACTCGGACGCCTGCTCGAAGACGTCGCAATCGATGCCGCGTCGAAGCAGCGATAGCGCCATCGCCAGACCGCCGATGCCAGCGCCTGCGATAAGGACACTCGTTCTTTTGACCTGATCAATACTCATGATATCTCCAGAAGGTAGCTGCGCTGCCTCGCACGGATTCAAACGGCATCCTGCGAGACCTGCTGGACCGCAAGGCTCTTCACGGCTTCGAAAATCTTGGTGTAACCGGTGCAGCGGCAAAGATTGCCGTGCAGGTAGTGGCGGATTTCCGCGTCTGTCGGGTGTGGCGTGGCCTTCAAGAGAGCCGTGACCGCCATGATGAAGCCGGGCGTGCAGAAGCCGCACTGCAGACCGCCATGAAGCACGAACGCCTCCTGGATCCGGGATAGTCCGTCCGGCGGCGTCACACCCTCGATTGTGGTAACCTCGCGCCGATCCACATCGACGGCGAGCGTTGTGCAGCTCGAGATCGGTTCACTGTCGAGAAGGACCGTGCAAGCGCCGCATACTTCCATGTCGCAGGAACGTTTCGTTCCCTTCAGGCCCAAACGATCTCGGATAAGATCGATCAAGAGCACATGAGCCGGGACGTCGACGGCGATCGTCTTGCCGTTCAACGAGAACGAGATGGCCAACACCTGTGTCATTTCAGCCAGCTCGTCCCGGCGATGATCGCCTCATCGGCGTTACGCAGAAGAAGCACGCCTGCAAGGTGACGCTTGTAATCGGCCCCGCCATGCCGATCCGCGTTAACCTCAAGCTGATCCAGCGCCGCGGGAAGAGCTGTCTCAATCACCCGACGAGCCTCTGCCACCGCTACGTTTCGGAGGGCACCTTCGACGGCCGTCAAAGGCTGTGGCCGCGAACCAAGCGCGCCGACCCGCACACGGGCGCTTCTGATCGTGCTCCCGCCGGCGTCCAGTGACCAGGCCATCGCGACGTTCACTGAGGGCCTCTCACCATGCTTGAACCGGCGATAAGTTACCGGTCCCGCGGGCCGCGGGAACACGATGACTCTCAGCAGCTCGTCAGGCTCGCGCACAGTTTCCATTTCGCTTCGAATGAAATCATCGGCGTGAATTTCACGCGTGCCCTTGGATCCCTCGAGCACCAGTCGTGCGTTCAAGGCCGCGAGCATCGTCGGCGGATCGGCGTGGGGCTCTCCGAAGCAGAGATTGCCGCCGATTGTTCCAACGTTCCGGACCCTGATGTTCGCCACCTCCGCGCAGAGCGATGCCAGCGCCGGCACGTGCTCGCGGATGACGGAATCGCCGCTGATCTTCCTGTGCGTGCAGCGCGCGCCGATCTCGATCTCGTTGATGTCGTTGACGGCGATGCAATCGAGCCCAGGGATGCCCTTGATGTCGATGAGGCGGTCCGCACGGATGACGCGCATTTTCATCGCGAGCAGCAACTCGGTCCCGCCGGCGTAGAACATGCCGTCGCTGGAATCCCCGACGGCGCGCACGGCGTCGGCGATGGTCGAAGGCCGCTCGAATTGGAAGGGTGACGGCAGCATGGTCAGGCCGCGCCCAGCATTTCTTTGAGCCGCTTCTCGAACTCTTCGAAGTTCTGATCGACCCGGCGCTTGATGATGCCGAACCCCATGGTCGCAAGGCGGCCCTGCACGTCGACTTTCGCGTCCACGGCAAATGTGGACCCAGACCCTTCCTGCGTGACGGTCACGTCGAGAACAACCGCCAGCCGCGTTCCTGTGATCTTGTCACGGCCCGTAGCTCGGGTGCGCACGTGAGACGGCTCGGTAATCGATTCAACGATGATGTCAGCCGGCACTTCGAGCTTGAATGGACCGATCTTCTGCCTGACGGTCGCTTTGTAGGTTGCAAGCCGCTGGATTTCCTCGACGCTTTCGCACCCGGGGATGCAACTTGATATGCGTGGAACGTCGAGCAGCGTGCTCCAAAGCTGCGCCGGCGTCGCTGGCACCGCCATAGACATGTTGAATTCCATGAATTCAGCTCCTCTTCTGTAGCGCGCGCCACACTTTTTCGGGTGTCATTGGCAGATCGGTGATTCGGATGCCGTAGGTGGAGAACAGCGCGTTGGCGATCGCCGGTGCGACTGGAAGGATTGCTCCCTCGCCCATTCCCTTGGCGCCGCCAGGCCCCGGGCCGTCGCCGTTTTCGACAAGTATCGTGTCGAACGAGGACGGCACGTCGGAGATCCGCGGGATCGAATAATCGATCGGCGTCGCGTTGACGGGTTGCCCGTCCTCGAACTCGAGGGCCTCGTAGAGCGCGTGACCGAGCCCCATGACGGCGGCGCCCTCGTCCTGACCTTCCGCAGCGACGCGATTGATCACACGACCGACGTCGGCGGCGCTGGCGTACCGAGGCACACGGATCTCGCCGGTTTCCTCATCGACGACGATCTCTGCGAGACCCGCGGATGTTTCCCAGAACAGAGGTGACTCCGCCAGGGAGCCCTTCTTCGAACGCGGCGTGATGGCGCCGCGGCCGACGACTTCTCCCGAATCGACACCCAGGCTGCGATGAAATATCTGATGGAAAGTGAGAACTTCCGAACCGGTCGAGACGCCTCCTTCGACGAGTGACAGGCCGTCGCGGGGAAGCTCCCAGACCTCGGCAACCATTTCGAGAATCTGATCGGCCGCGTCGAGAGCGGCGCTCTCGACGGAGAGGCCAACGACGACGGTCGAGCGGCTCGCGCCGGTACCCCAATCATATGGGGCGACCGCCGTATCGGAGCGCAGGACGGTGACCGCAGAAACCGGCTGCTTCAAGGTTTGCGCGGCGATTTGGGCCATCGTCGCGTGCGCACCCTGACCAACCTCGATGCTCGCGACTGAAACGAGAATCGACCCATCGATCTTGAGACGCACGATCGCATTGCTGATCGGCGTGTTCGCCGGATCGGTTGCGGCAACGGCCAATCCGCGTGCCTGACGATTGGACGCCTTCGTCTCCGATGCGAACGATTGCGCCACCCGGCCAATCAGCTCGCTCATGTCCATGTCGAGCGCGCGCAGATCGGGGCGGATGCGCTCGCCGCGCGGGACCAAGTTGAGCAAGCGGAACTCGGTCGGATCCATTCCGATTGCCGCAGCCACATTGTCCATGTGCGATTCCTTGGCCCATACGGCTTGCGGGCCGCCGATTGAGCGGAATGCCGCGCCAGGGACGGTGTTCGTGTAGACCGCACATGCCTCGAGGCTCAGATTCGGCGCCACATATGGCCCCATGATGCGATTTGCCGATTTCGTGGCGACCGCCGAGCCCGTATCTGAATACGCGCCGCCGTCGAGCAGAAGCCTGGCGCTCTTCGCGAGGATCCGTCCGTTGGCGTCGACCGCGGTTCGAATCGTGATGTCTGCGCCAAGCCTTCGACAGGTCAGCATCGATTCGGCCATGGATTGAGCGACACGAACCGGGCGCCGCACCTTCCAGGACGCGGCAGCGACCAACGGCTCGATCTTGACGGAGGCCTTGCCGCCGAATCCCCCGCCAACAAACGGAACGATTACGCGGACCTTGGCCAATGCCAGCCCAAAGAGTCTGGACAGGACCTTCTGAACCGCGGTCGGCGTCTGCGCACCGGCCCAGACCGTCAGGGAGTCCCCCTGGAAGTCGGCGATGACCGCATGCGGCTCCATCGCGAAATGCGAGATCGCCGGAAAAGTGAAGCGGTCTTCGTGAACGTACGCCGCGACCGCCTCCGCAGCGTCGACATCTCCGACGTTGTTCCTGTAAGTGTGAAAAATGTTGCTGTTCGGTGTCGGCCTGGCGCCGCCCTTGAAGTAGAAGTCTTCGAGGTTTTCGTGATGCTCATGGATGAGCGGCGCATCCGCCATCATCGCTTCACGGATGGTCGTTGCATGAGGGAGTTCATCGTACGCGATGTCGACAAGCTCCGCGGCGGCTTCGGCGATCTCGGTGGTCTCAGCGATCACCACGGCGACCGGCTCGCCCACATACCGGACTCGGTCGATTGCCATGATCGGCCGGTCCTTGAGCACGACACCCCAGCAACCGAACGAGGCGACATCTGCTCCGATGAGCACGTCGACGACGCCGGGTACGGACCTGGCGACGCTCGCGTCAATCGACGAGATGCGCGCGTGAGTAGCCGGCGAACGAACCACAAAGCCGTGCAGCATCCCGGGGATCACGAGGTCGGTAACGTATTCTGCCCGCCCCGTAACCTTCTCGATGAGGTCGGGTCGTACGGCGCTCATGCTGTCAGTCACCGACATGCTCGGATCCGGGGTGCGAGGTCGCCGCCGATGGCCAGGAAGCCTGCGCGGCTCCTCCCAGGGGGCAATCCTCAATCCCTATCGCATTTATCACTTGTATGCAAGCGCTACACTTGCACACAAGTGATGGCACACACGTTCCGGCCCACCGAGTTGATAGGGCTCGCGGTCAGACGGCATGGATTCTTGGGGGCAACGAATGTACACAAATGATCAACTCGGGACTTCCGAGGCCGAGCCATCCAGCTTTGTTCAAGCCGAGCCACGGCCAAGTGCCGCAAGAGGACGAAAATCGTGCAACCGAAAACCAAGACGGCTCCGACGGAGAAGCCGAAAGAGGCCGCACAGTCTTACAGGTTGGACGATGCACCAGGATTCCTGTTGCGCGTAGCGCTCCGTACCCACACATCGATCTTTGTCGCGAAAATGATCGAAGAACTGACCCCGCCCCAATTCTCGACGCTGGCAAAAC
Source organism: Bradyrhizobium sp. B120 (assembly GCF_049075665.1). Classification (NCBI taxonomy): domain Bacteria; kingdom Pseudomonadati; phylum Pseudomonadota; class Alphaproteobacteria; order Hyphomicrobiales; family Nitrobacteraceae; genus Bradyrhizobium; species Bradyrhizobium sp. B120. The sequence continues at coordinate 6,922,950 of NZ_CP185242.1, forward strand.
TGAGGGAAGTCGGATCATGTTCTCAAAATCACCTGGGACGACTGATCCACTATGATTCAGCAACGATCACTGGCGTCATCAATCGCCTCAAATCGCGCGGGCTAATCAAGAGCTCCAAGGATCCTTTGGATCCACGACGACGGCAGATCGAATTAACGGACAAAGGGAGGCGGACGGCGGACGCTGCGATCGAGACCATTGGCGAGATTTCCGGCGAGACATTTGCCCCATTGACCCGAGAAGAATTTCGGACTCTGACAGAGATCCTCAAGAAAATCATACGCCGCTGAGCCCCACAGCGCTGAGCCGGCTGACAAGCTGATCCCGCAAACGCTTCAGCCGCCGAGCAAAAAAATGGCCCGGCACGAGCCGGGCCAAGTCCAGGGAGGAAGCGAAGGATGTGGATCCTTCGCAAACGCCGAACGCGGATCTCGATCGAAGACAGCCCAACGAACGATCTCAGCGACAGAACTATCTGGTATGCCGCCCGGCATTTTGTGCTGAAGAAGACGGAATTGCACTGGTTTCCGGCATTTTCGCGTGACAAGGCCGGGATAAGCCGCATCGGCGGGCGCCATGCTGCATGGACCGGAGGCTAGTTGGTCCATGCGCCGGATCCAGCCGGCCCCGATCTCGGCTCCGTGCGCGATGATGCGGAAATCTGGCTGAGCCTCAGTCGACTTGCCGCTATTGGGAACGATGTCGATGTGGGCGCGGATGGACAAGGTCTTGAGCTCACCCCTGTAGCCGCCGTTGTCCGTGCGGGTGACGAATCCGATTGCAGTCATGGTCTGTCTCCTTCGCTCTCGCAGGGCCGATCCCTCGCGATGGCGAGACCGTCATGGGGAGCGAAGTGCCATTGAACCCATCGGGGCGAAGCGCAGCGGCGCACCCGAGAGAGCGGCCTTTTTGCAGCGAAGCGGCCGCGAGGAGCCGGTCTGCCGGCGGGGAAAAAAGGAGCTGGCGAGGGTTTCGGATGGCGGGGCGCTTCCCATAGGTCGTCACGTCCATAAGCAGGGAAGTCGTCCGCGGAAGGAGCCAAAGATGGACACTGAACGCATCGAAGACGCTGAACCAAGCGTCTCAGGCGGCGCGTCAGGCCAATGCACAACCTGTCAGATCTGCCAGTATCGGCGAGACGCCCGGCCTGGTAGAATCGCGCGAGGCATATCGAGCAGCCGACGAATGTCATTGAGTCGTGAGACTGTCGGTATTTAGCCAGCGGATCAGCGAGGGAGCCAATCGCCTCACTTAAGCGAGCCGACTTCGCGCGCGTGAATTAGAAGGAGCACGCATCACCCAGTCAAAGCTAAGTTGGCCCCAAAAGCGGATGGAGCATATCGAAAAAGTGATCGACATCCGCATCTAGGACAATGTTGGCGCGCCTGTCCCGAGCCTTCTTCGCAGCCGCGCTAGCCTGCCCAAACTGCCGCTTGTCGCAATTGAGCTGCCGTCCACGAGCCGATTGTATGTGTCGATGGGCACAGATGACCTCGAGACGTCTAGCTCGCGTGGAAGAATGCCTCCTGGCGATTGCGCTGAGCGGCGCGGTACTCCCGATCATTGCGGGCGAGCACCAGCGCCTCCGATCCTCGTCCGGCAATTCAGGCCAAGCACACGCTTCAGGGGACCAGAAAAAGAACAATGGCGTTCGCGTGAAACTCGATCACCGTTAGTGCTTCGCAGATTGCGATTTCGCTAACATGGCTGACGTCTCAAATCGCCGGGAGACCATTGGCCAGCACGACCCTCTCCGGCTTTCTGTGGCCGCGGCCGTGGCATTCCCGGATGGTTCGATGACCGCTTCCGGATTGCGCCGAGAGAACGCTCGCGGGCGACTCATCATCGAGCGCATCGCCGGCAAGGACTACACGACACTTTTTCATATTGAGCGAATGAGGGAATTATGCCGCGTCGAAGCAAGGGGGCCCGGCTCCAGCTCAAAGCCGCCCGACGAGACAAGGCCGGCAACGTCACCCATAGAGCAACCTGGATCATCCGGGACAACGGCCGGGATATCGGCACAGGCTGCGCTGCAGATGAAATTACGGCCGCCGAGCAAACGCTGAAGGATTACATCGCATCGAAGTACACCCCCAAGCGCAAGGCCCAGGACATTGAATCGATCCCGATCGGCGATGTGCTCTCGATCTATCTCGATGCCGAGCTCGCCAAGCTCCGCGACCGATTCAAGATCGCCGAAGATCAAGAAGAGGCAATTCCCGGCATACGCAAGTTCAAGAAGCGGATTGGTCGGCTGAACGACTGGTGGGGCGCGAAAATGCTTGCTGACGTCGACGGCGAGCAGTGCCGTCAATTCGCAAGGGAGCGCGGCAACAAAGGAGGCTCACGGCGCGATCTCGAAGACCTGCGCGCCGCCATCAATCATCACGCTGCGGAGGGCTACCATCGGGGTATCGTCAAGATCACGTTGCCGGCAAAGGGCGAACCCCGCGATCGGTGGCTCACGAGATCCCATGCCGCGAAGCTGATCTGGACGTGCTGGCGGTACCGCGAGATGCAGAGAATGTCCCGGGGGTCATTGAAGGGCCAAAAGGTCGCGACAGGAAAACGGCCTTTGCGTCACCTCGCCCGGTTCATCCTGATTGGCGTTTACAGCGGCTCCCGCGCCGGAGCGATCGCAGCGGCCTCACCTATTCCGGCAGTCGGCCGCGCGTTCGTCGATCTGGAGCGCGGCATTTACTACCGGCGCCGCCAGGGCGACGCAAAGACCAACAAGCGGCAACCGCCGGTGCCGATCCCGCCTCGCCTGCTTGCGCACCTCAGACGGTGGCACCGGATCGATCATCACGCAAAGCACTTCGTGGAGTTCAATGGAAAGCCCGTTACCTCGGTGAAGACGGCGTTCAAGACCGCGGTGCGACTGGCCGGCTTTGGCGCGGGTATTTCGCCCCATACGCTCCGGCATACGGCAGCGACCTGGCTGATGCAGCGCGGCGCCGATCCCTGGCAGGCGGCGGGCTACCTCGGCATGTCGCTTGACGTCTTGCTCAATACCTACGGTCATCATCACCCCGATTATCTCGCGGACGCGGTCGAAAAGATCGCCAAGCGAGAGAGGAAGCTCGGGGGCAGTTTCGGGTCGGTGCTGCCACTCCGTAGATAGAAGATGCAGTTCACGTGACTTGGATTGCTAGTGGAGCCTGGATGATGGCCTCAAGTCCCCCACGTCCGAGGCGTTTTTTGTTCTCGGCGGAGAGAGTGTCAGTCAATCCGCGTTGGAAGATAAGGCGTTTTTGATCCTCCAACGCCAAAACCCACCATTTGAGCTACGGCGAATGCCTGCGTCTTGCTTGCAAACAGTTGAGCCTCAGGTGGCAGCAGAAAGCGACGGCTGCTCGATCCTCCAGATCAAACGGCTTTCCTGGGCGAGGATAAGATGCTCGGAGGCTCTAGGCCGGCCGGTCCGAATCCTTGTCGCGTGCGGCGTGCCGCCGCTCGAACTTGCCCATGTTGGGGAAGCCCCCAAAGATGGCTGGTTGAGGCCCGACCGCACTCGTGAACATGCCGAGCGGACGTTAGAGATATTTAGCCAGCGCCGCCATCGCGAAACGGCCGAACACACCGGTGAACTCGACCATCTTCCGCAGGCGGATGATGTCGATGCGCAGATCGACAAACGCATGCACGGTCATCGGACGGCTCGCATGTCATATCTCCGCGCACCCCAATCCACTCGACCGCGCCAGCCGCCATTACGTCAAGCGCGGTGATCGCCCAGTTAACGAACCGATCCGAGGTCAAACTCTTTCGCTTGCCTGATGACGGCATCACGATCGTAGTTGTTGATCTCGTCGATCAGGTCATTAGTGTACATTCGCGAAGTCGGAACGGGGCGGGCTATCTGCCCTCCTGCCAGCAGAAAGCTGCTCAAGTTTTTCCAATCTTCTTCAACGAAGAGACCGTTCTTTCCGTTGGTCTTGGCACTTCTCCACCCTGGACTTCGTACCTCGAGGATCTTCAGACCTTGAGCGAGGGCCTGCTGCGCACCCAATTCCCCAGGACGGCTCTCCGGATAGACTTTCCAGGTGATCATGACGGCCGCCACCGGATTGGCGTTGGTGAAATCGATCGCCTTTGATACCGCTCGCGCAAATCCGATCAGCATTTGCGGATTGTTCTTGATGACGTCGTTCTTCGCCAAAAGCGACAGATCCGGCAGCGCATCCAGATTCTCACCGACATCGAGATTCCGGAGAGCGAGGCCGCTGAGTCCGAACCGGACGTTGGCAACATCCCAGAACGCGATCGCATCGACGATCTTTTGCCGAACGGCGCTCACGGCTTGGGAGCCGACCCCGATCGGAATGAACGTAACGTCCCTGTCCGGGTCCAGCCCCGCTGAACGCACATAAGCTTTGCCGTAAGTGACGCCTCCACTTCCCAATGAAGGGATACCAATCTTCTTTCCTCGGAGGTCCGCGATCGATCTGATGTTGCTGTCCGCCGGCACGGACATGGACCAGATATTGCGATAGCTGTAGTCGTAGAAGTAGCGGACATCCAATGGCGCCGCTGAATTCTCTTGCATGCCGATCACGGCCTGCGAAGGACTCGCAGCACCTAGATTGGCGTTGCCGGAGGCGACTTGAATTGCGATCTCGTTCGAGCCGCCGACGGTCAGCAGATCGACGTCGAGCCCTTCCCGGCTGAAATAGCCCAGATACTTGGCGACGATGAAGGGCGCCTGCGCTTCATCCATATTTCGCACCCCGATCAAGGCTTGGACCTTGTCGGCCGCGAACGCGGGCTGGCCACAGTGCACGCCAAACGACACCATCCAGGCAAAAAGAACCAGTCGCAGATTACCCATGCCCGCCCTCCCGTGAATGGCGGATTGATACACTTGTTGACCGATTAGTCAACATGGCATAAGATCGACGTACTTCGTCGGTGAACATGCTTGCTGGCTCAACCGGTTCGTACCTCGCGACTTTTTGTGCCGCTCCGGAACAATTGCTTGCGTCAAAGAGCGCTCCAAGAGCGCGCTACACTCACGGAAATCGGCAATGGGAGAGATCCGAAGCTTCTGCACGCTGTGCGGCTCGCAATGCGGAACGATCAATGTCGTCGAGAACGACCGGCTGGTCGCCGTGCGAAATGATCCCGGCCATCCGACCGGGCACGCCGTCTGTCCAAAAGGCCGGGCCGGTCCGGAGATCGTGGCCGCAAACAATCGAATCCTCTATCCGATGCGCCGCACCCGGCCAAAGACAGATCCCGATCCAGGGTGGGTACGTATTTCCTGGGACGAGGCGCTCGATCTTTGTGCGGGAAAGTTACTCGATATCCGGGAGCGCTACGGGGCCGAAGGAGTCGCTTTTGCTGTAACGACGAAAAGCGGAACCGGTATCGCCGACAGCATCGAATGGATTGATCGGTTCGTTCGCTTGTTCGGAAGCCCGAACATCGCGAGTTCGACTGACGTTTGCAATTGGCACAGGGACGTGGCGCATCGGTTCACTTTCGGCGTCGGCATGCCGACTGCCGACTATGCGCATGCGGGGCTGATTATCCTCTGGGGGCACAACCCCACCAGCACCTGGCTGGCTCAGGCGGACGCAATTGCGCGCGGCCGCGCGAATGGCGCAGCCATGATCGTCGTCGATCCGCGAGCGACCCCGCTCGCCATTGACGCAGACGTTTGGCTCCAAGTCCGACCGGGCACTGACGCCGCTCTGGCGCTCGGCGTGTCAAATCTCTTGATCCAGGAAGGAGGGGTCGACCTGGAATTTCTCAGGCGGTGGACCAATGCGCCGATGCTCGTGCGTGAGTCCGACGGACTGCTGCTAAGGGCGCGGGATCTCCGGGATCGCGAAGGTGACGAGACGGCACAGCAATTCGTGGCGTGGGACGTTCGGACCGACGAACCTTGCATCTATGATGCGGCCCGCCTGCTTGACGTCGATACCGCTCGCCGATTTGCCCTGACCGGCCGGTATGAAGTCCGGGGTCATCACGGCGAAGCGATCGCGTGCAGGCCTGCCTTTGATCACTTCCAGCGGGCCTGTGCCGCTTGGACACCCGAGCGGGTCGAGCAGGTAACCGGCGTTCCACGCACAAAGCTGAAAGCCGCCGCATCGCTGATGGCGAGCCACAGCAAGATTGCCTACCACGCCTGGACAGGCATTGGCCAAGGCAGCAACGCGACGCAAATAGAGCGTGCGGTCGCCACGCTCTACGCTCTTCGCGGATCGTTCGACGAGATCGGTGGCAACCGCATCCTGGGCAGGCAGCCCGCGAACAAGGTCGACTCGACGGACCTCCTCGTCGAGACGCAATCGTGCAAGACGCTCGGACGCGACATCCGTCCGATGGGACCAGCAGCCGAAGGACGCGTGAAGCCGCTCGACGTCTACCGCGCCATCGTGACCAGCGATCCTTATCCGATCCGTGCGCTCGTCGGCTTCGGATCCAATCATCTCCTCACGCAGGGAGACACCGACGAGATTCGCCGAGGGCTGGAGGTCGTAGAGTTCTATGTCCACACCGACATCGTAGAGACTCCGGTGGCCCGTTATGCCGATGTCCTGCTCCCGGCAAGCACTCCATGGGAGCGGGAAGGTCTACGCTTCGGTTTCGGCATTAGTGAAGCCGCCCAGAACCTGATTCAGTTGCGCCCGGCCGTCTTGACCCCGCGGGGAGAAGCACGCTCCGATCTGGAAATCGTATTTGCCCTGGCTGAACGTCTGGGCATGGGCGACAAGTTCTTCCACGGCGACATCGACGCTGGCTGGAACTACATGCTGGCTCCTCTCGGGATCACCGTCCAGGATCTGCGGGCGAATGACGGCAAGATCGTTCGTCCGATCGAACATGCCGTACGCAAATATGGCCACGTTGATGCCAGGGATCGCGTGGCGGGCTTCCAGACTGAAACAAGACGGGTCGAACTCTACTCCGAACTGCTGCTCCGAAATCATCAATCTCCTGTGCCGATCCATGCGGAAGAGCACGTCGATCGGTCACTCTATCCGTTCACACTGATCAGCATGAAGAACGGCGTCTTCTGCCATAGTCAACATCGCGGGATCGCCTCGCTCAGGCGACGCGCCAGCCGACCGACAATCCGATTGCATGGGAGTGTTGCGCGCCTGAAGAACATCAACGACGGGCACAGTGTCGAAGTCACGAGCCGTCACGGCTCCACGCGGTTCGTCGCCGAGATCGACGATACTCTCGCATCCGACGTACTGGCCGCCGACTTCGGCTGGTGGGAGGCCTGTGAACCGCTCGGCAAGCAGTCGTACGCGCTGACAGGGGCGGCCAGTTCCAATTTCAACAGCCTCGTCTCTGCCGAGACACGCGATCCGGTCAGCGGCTCCGTCAACCATCGGGCGATCGCGTGCGACGTCCGATGTGTCGGCGATTTGGGCAGCCGCTCATGGCAGGGGTTTCGGCGTTTCATCGTGTCGGATCGGCATGCGGAATCGGACTCAGCCCTTGCCATTTCGCTGTCACCGCAGGAAACCGGCGCGCTGCCCGACTACGAACCCGGCCAGTACGTACGTATCAGGGTGGCACGTCCCGACACCGGTGAACTTCTGACGCGCGCCTATTCATTGACCGGAGCGGCGGGCATCAGAAATCGATCGGAATACAGGATCTGTGTGGGTCGCGCGTCAGCCGGCGCCAGTGACGCCTCAACCTCACTCTCGTCTCTCATACATGAGACCTTGAAGGTAGGAGATATGGTCGAGGTCGAGGCTCCGAGCGGCGCCTTTACGATGCCGACGGTATCATCCGTTCCGCTGATCCTGATGGCAACAGGCATCGGCATCACTCCGTTTATGAGCCTTCTGAATTCGCTCGATGGCGATCAAATGCCTTCGGTCACCTTGTTGTACGGCAACAGGAACGGCTCGGAGCACGCATTCAAGCGCCAACTTCGAGCTCTTGCACAACGGTTGCCGAGACTTGTTGTCAGAACTTTCTATAGTCGACCACGCGCTTCGGATGTTCCTGGAGCCGATTTTGATGTCCACGGTCGCCTCGATGCCGCTCAGATCGACGCCTCACTGGTCATGGAGCGCCCGCGATTCTATCTATGCGGCTCCGATACAATGGTCACGTCGACAACGAGGAGCCTGGTTTCCTTCGGTGTGCCAAAATTCGACATTCACACCGAAGTATTCATCTCGCCGACGAACACGCTCGAAAAAGGCCTGGGCCCTTGCTCGGTCTCGTTCAAGCGATCGGGCATTTCGTTCCAGTGGGGTCCCAAGGACGGCACGCTGCTCGAATGCGCGGAGCGATTGGGCATACGCGCTCCAAGCGGCTGTCGGGTCGGGCAGTGCGAGAGTTGTGCAGTGCGCGTGCTGGCTGGAAGCACAAGGCAGCTCTCTGGTGCAGTCCCGGAAGATTCCGGCACGGTGCTCACGTGCCGAGCGGTCCCATGCAGCGATCTCGTTCTCGATCTCTAGGCGCATGTTCGCCCTCAGCGACGTGCCGCAGGCAACAGCGCCGCTTTTCGGCTGGCTGTACTGGCGTGGAGCAGCTATGCTGTGTTGGAACGCCGTTGCGAGCCGACCCAGCGACCGGCCGCTCAAGATGTGGAAGGTTGATTCCCGGGCCCAAGCGAGCGAACGCGATGCAGATATCCGCCGCCGATGACGACTATGGCCTTCCGAGGCTGAAACTTCCCGATCTCCGGATCAACTATACTCCCATCGATCCCGACTATTTCGATCGCCCCGTCGTCTCGATGTGCATCGAGACCAGACAAGACGACGACGAGCTGCCCCTGCACTCGCACAAGAAGGGACAATTGGTGGTCGCCTCGCGCGGATCGGTCATGTGCCGGGCGCCAGGGGGACTCTGGATTGTTCCTCCTCAGGGGGCGGTCTGGATTCCCGCCGGGGTACTGCACAGCAACTGCGTGTCCGATTTCGGCAAAATCTACGTCGTCTTCATCGAGCCTTCCGCAAGCAAGCTTCCGGATTTTTGTTGCACATTCACGATTTCACCTCTCGTTCGAGAGCTGATCCAGCGTCTTGCGGCATTTCCGCCCCTGTATCCGGTCGAAGGCCCGACCAGCCGGCTCGGCCGCGTCCTTCTCGACGAACTCGTGCAGATGTCGACAGAGCAGATGTACCTGCCGATTTCCGCAGATAGTCGCCTCCAGCAACTTGCGGCTTCATTGTTGCACGAGCCCGGAGACAGGAGCACGCTTGATGAATGGGCCGCACGTTACGCAATGAGCGAGCGTACGCTTGCGCGTTTGATCGTGAAGGAAACCGGAATGACATTTGGCCGCTGGCGGCAGCGGCTCCACATCCTGGTCGCGCTGCAGCGCCTGTCCGCGGGCGCGTCCGTCCAGACCGTCTCACTCGATCTCGGGTACGAATCTCCGAGCGCGTTCATTACGATGTTCAAAAAGACCCTGGGAAAGAGCCCGCGCCGCTTCCTTACAGAGCGCACATCCTTCGACTACAGCCCCAGATAGGCGCGCCTTACATCCTGGTTGGAAAGCAAGCCCGCGCCGGTTCCCTCGAGAACAATGCTGCCATTCTCGAGAACATAACCCCGATCTCCGATGGCGAGGGAGCTCGCTACGTTCTGCTCCACGAGCAGAATCGTTATCCTGTTTCTATGCAGCTTCTTGACGACGTCGAACATCACGGTCGTCAGCGCGGGTGAAAGTCCGATCGAAGGCTCGTCGAACATGATCATCTCCGGTTCGGACATCATCGCCCTGCCGATGGCAAGCATCTGTTGCTCGCCGCCCGACAGCGTTCCTGCCGACTGTCGCCGCCGCTCATCCAGACGCGGAAACAATTCATACACCCGCCGCAGATTGGCGTCCCGGCGGCCCCGCGCTCGTTTCAACGATCCTCCGATCAGAAGATTGTCCTCTACCGAGAGATTCGGGAACACTTCGCGCCCTTCGGCGACCTGGGCGATGCCGAGCTCGCAAATCTCCCAGGGCGACATGCCCACGATGTCTCTGCCCCGCCAGGCTATCCGCCCCCTTGTCGGGCAGACGATACCCGCAATTGTGCGGATCAAGGACGTCTTTCCGGCACCGTTGGCTCCGATGACGCAGATCAGCTCCTCTGCCTGCACGGCAAGAGAGACGTCGTTGAGAGCGGCCGATCCGGCATAGCCGACGTTTAGCCCTTCGACGGCCAACAGGGGTTCCTTAGCCACGGAAGCCGTCCCCAAGATATCCGGCCAGAACCTCGGGATGCTTCACGATATACACGGGGGCTCCCTCGGCTATTTTCGCGCCGTGATGCAGAACAACGACATTCTCCGCCGCCTCCATCACAATTCGCATGACGTGCTCGACGAGCATTATCGTCAGTCCGCGCTCTACCAGGCGACGGAGAACGCGAACGACGGCCGCGGCCTCGGTTGGACGGAGCCCGGCCATCACCTCGTCAAGCAGCAACAGGCGCGGCCGTGTCGAGAGAGCCTTTGCCGTTTCAAGCATCTTTCGATCGGGAAGCGTCAGTTGGCTGATCGACGCGTTGGCCTTTGGCGCAAGACCGACCGTCTCCAGCGTATCCAGGGCGGCCTCCCTCGCTTCGGAGACCTTTCTCGTCCAACTGAACGCTCCGACCATCGCGTTTTCCAGCACGGTCATATCGCGCATCGGCCGGACGATCTGGAACGTCCGCCCAATGCCCAGACGGCATACCGCCTCCGCGCCGCGTCCGGAGATCGTCTCGCCTTCAAAGCGTATCGTACCGGCAGTCGGCCGGAACGCCCCGGCAATCATGTTGAAGCAGGTCGTCTTGCCGGCCCCGTTGGGACCGACGAGAGCCGTGATGGAGCGCTCCTTCAAACTGAAGCTGACGCCGTCGACCGCAAGCAAGCCGCCGAAGCGCTTCGAAACATTGTTGAGCTCGAGAAGCGCGGTCATTGTCCGACCTCCTGGGTCTGGACAATTCGACTGCGAATTGATCGTACTTCCTTCTTCGCCTCAAAGTGGCCGAGCAGCGCCGGCCACACGCCATCCGGCAGCAGCCAGACGACACCGATCAGAACGATGCCGTAGGCGACATTGTTCAATCCGGGCAGACCAATGGTGTCGCTGAAGGAGCTCATCAGGTGATCCAGGGGGATTATGATGAGCGCCCCGAGCAGCGGACCGAACGCCGTTCCCAGACCACCCACGATCGGCCCGATCAGGACGTCGACGGAAATCCCCATTCCCATGATCGAGTCGGGAAAAATCGATCCCTGGACCAGGGCCAGAAGACCACCGCCAATCGCAGCCCATGCTCCGGAGATCGATACAACCAGAACCTTGTGAAGGAAGGTCCTTACTCCGAGCGCCCTTGACGCATCTTCGTCATCGCGCATCGCTCGCCACACATATCCCAGAAAGGACTTCCTGATGAGCGCCGTTACGCCTACACCGACCGCAACGGCGGCGAGCGCGACAAAATAATAGAAGCGAGCGCCGCCGCGCAGCATCAGCAGGGAACTCTCGCCGGACTGAGCCGGAAAGAACAGGCCCTGCATTCCCCCCACAAAATCCCAACCGCCGAACATCACTCGGGCAAATTCAGCTGCGGCGATCGTCAACAGGCCGAAGTAGATTCCCCGCACCTCGAAGCGGAAGCTCAACCAGGCGAGCGCAGCACCGACCGCGCCGGCGATCACCGATCCCACGAGCAGCCCGAGCCAGGGGCTAAGGCCATACTTGATATCGAGCACCGCAACGGAATAGGCACCGATTCCGACAAACAGGGCGTGCCCTATGGATAGCTGCCCACCCAGACCAAGCATCAGGCTCCAGGATTGCCCGATAAAAGCGAAAATGAATACGATCGTCAGCAGAGAGACCAAATATGAATTGAACACGGCGCCAAGCAGCGCGAGTGCGGCGAACAATGCCATGCCGGCTGCCGCGCCGACGAAGTCGGGGCGAGACTCAAATCTCTTTTGCACCGAAGAACCCTCTTGGACGCAGAATGAGCACCACGATCAGCAAGGCATACGACAAGGCAGTCTTCATGGACGGTGCGACAATGAGTGCGGCAACGGCCTCGGTCACGCCGATCGTCAAGCCGCCGATCAGAGCCCCGACGAAGCTTCCAAGGCCTCCGACGATGACGGTCACGAACGCCAGCAGCGTGAAATCGACAGCGAGATAGGGCTGCGCATCGAACAGCGGCGAGATCAGCGCGCCGGCGAAGCCGGCACACGCAGTGCCAATTCCAAACGTGATCGCATAGATCTTGGGAATTGGGATCCCGACGATCAAACCGCCAAGTCGATTGTCGGCCGCCGCTCGAATGTATCTACCGAACAAGGAGTATTTGAGAAATGCGGCCAAAGCCAGGATCAGAACGGTCGTGGCACATGCAGCCTGCAAGCGCGCCAGATCGATCCGAATGCCTCCCAAGGAGATCGTTTCAAAGGACAACTGCGACACGGAAGGGTGCGGATCCGGCCCGAACCAAAGAAGCTGGATTCCCGTGAACAGGAGCGAGATGCCGATGAACAGGATGAACTGCACATGATGCGGTCGGGTGACGAACCGCGTCACCACTACGCTTTCCAGGTAATAGCCGACCGCGAACATCAGGATGCCGGCCAGCAACGCAGCCAGGATAGTCGGCATGCCCCACCAAAGTCCGGTGCAGTACCCGATGTAAAGGCCGAACACCACCATCGCGCCGTGGGCAAAGTTCACGACCCTGATCACGCCGAAGATGATCGTGAGGCCGAGTGCGATCAGCCCGTATACCAAGCCTATCAGGACCCCGCTTATGACCACATTTGCCCAGAGCAAGGCCATTAGCGGACCTCGAACGGCTTGAGCGGATACTGCAGGCTTGCGTCGGCGATAGCCCGCGGCGAAATCACCTTCGGCATTCCGCCTTGTCCCTGCAGCATCGTAACGGCACTATTGATGTTCTGTCCGTTCTCGTCGAACTTGATCTTGCCGCTGTACATCAGGACCGGATTCAGGTCGGTTTTCCTGAGAGCGGCATGGATTTCCGAGGAGACTGACGAATTTGCCCGGATGACCGCGTCGGCGACGATCTGGACCGCCTCGAAGGCACATCCGGAATTTGCGTCCAGCCACTCGTTTGGATAGCTGGCCTCAAAGCTCTTGATGATTGCGGCGGTGTCCGGCGCCTTCGGGTTATACCAGACGGTCGACAGGATGGCGCCGTCTCCATATTTGCCGAGCGCGTTATAGTACGCCTTGTCCTGCACGCCGTTTGAGTTCGGCGAAAAGATCAGCTTGGGATTCCACCCCTGCTTGATGCATTCGCGGGTGATCATGATAGCGTCGTTGACGCGCGTCACAGACACCAGCGCATCCGCTCCCGAGGCCTTTGCCTTCGCGACCTCGACGGAGAGGTCCCGCGCCTTTTCGTCGTAGGGAATGTATTCGGCGATCTTCAGCGGTACATCGACCTCTTTCCACGCCTGATCGATGCTCGCGGCCGTCGACTGCCCCATCGTGTTGTTGAGGTGCAGCACTGCAGCGCTCTTCGGCGGATTTTCGACACTCGAAAGGATCGCCTTCAATTCGAGCAACGATTGCCGAACGATCGTCAGCGACGTCGGATAGAAACGAAACACCTGGGTGAATCCCTGCGACGTGACCTGGGTGGCGCTCGCAATGTGCACGACCATCGGAACCTTGGCGGCTTCGGCCGCCTGAAGCGCCGAAATCGTAGCGCCCGAGTCCCATGCTCCAATGAGGACGGTGCAACCCTGCCTGATCAGATTGTCCGCAGCGATTCGGCCGTTTTCCGGTTTGCTCTGCGTATCCGCGTGAACGATTTCCATCTCGACGCCGAACCGCTCCTTGGCGAATTTGGCGCCAAGATTGATTCCGCGCACGCAAGCCTGGCCCGGGAAGGCCAACACGCCGCTGCTGGGCATGATCGAACCAACCTTGACGGTGCGAGATGCAGCGCTCGCATGCCATGGCATCAAGCCGGCGGCGAGGCCCATTCCGCTCCCGAGAACGGTGCGCCGCGTCAAATCCTTGCCGAGGATATTCCCCATCTGCCTTGCTCCCTCGCTGCTGTATGTTTATGGACGGTGATCGCTGCTCCCGAAGCAGGCTCATCGACCTGCTTCGGGAAGCACTTGCGGAATCGCGAACCTGCCATGCCGGTAAATCAGCCCTTCGTAGTGGTCCTGATGGACCTCGCCGAGAACCGCGCCGAAGAAGACCGTGTGGGTCCCCACCGGATGCATGCCGATGACCTGGCAGTCGAAGCTGCACAGCGAACCGATCAGGATCGGTGAGCCAGATACCAATTCCGTCCAACTGCCCTCGCTGAAGCGAATGTCCCCCTTGCTTCCATCAAGCCCTGCGAACTTTTGCGCGAGGTCCACATGGCTCGCGGTCAACAGGTTCCAACCGAAACATCCGGTCCGGACGATCGTGTCATGAGCTCCGGCCGACTTGTTGACGCACACCAGGACGGTCGAGGGGTCGACTGAAAGCGATGACGCGGCAGTGACCGTCAAGCCATGCCGTTCCGGCGCGCGGCCGGACGTCACGATCGATACGCTCCCGCTGACATTTCTGAGCGCCGTCTTGAAGGAAGCACCGTCGATCAGTCGAGCACCTTCGAGACCCTTTGTCGGGTCGACCGACATCAACTCATTCATCACGTCCGGCTCCGCGAAATGGTGTCGAGGCCTCAGTAAAGTCCCTGTACGCATCATGCTATCGATCCGCTTTGGCAGCTTCGAAGAACTGGATGACATTGCTCTCGGGATCGCAAACTTGCGCCACGCGTCCGTGACCGCCCATGTCCCGAACGGGAGCAACAAGCGTCGCGCCCGCAGCGATGGCGCGTTCGACTACCGATTCCAGCTGCTCGACTTCAAAAACCACGACCGCGTTTGCAGATGGAATCGAGGCGGACTCTTCCATTCCGGAAACGCAGAAGGCCGCACCCTCGCTCCGGAACTGGATCCAGCGTTCACCATCCGCAAAGCGAATGGTGAGACCGGTATTCGCGTAGAACTCCGCAAGCTTCGCCGGTTGACTGGCGGTGAGATAGACGTGCTTGACCTTCATTTTGCACCGATGCTTTCCGCGCCGATTATCCGACCTGCGCCTTGATCAATTTCTCCTCGGATTCGTCATAGAGCGTGTCGATCAGCGCTCGATATCGCTCCATCAGCTGCTTGCGGCGCTTCTTTCGCGTCGGCGTCATGACACCATTCTCGGGAGAGAGCTCCTCGGGAAGGATACGGAAGGCCTTGATCTGCTCGGCGCGTGCCAGGCGGTTGTTCGCCTTTGCGACCTCGCCTTCGATCATCCGGATGACGATCTCGGATTTTGCGAGGTCGGCGTATTGCGCGATGTCGGTGTCCCGCGACCTGGCCCAATCCATCGTCGCCGTGGCGTCGACCTCGATAAGAGCCGTCAGGTATTTCTTGCCCTCGCCAATGACGGCGGCTTCGGAAATGTAGGGGCTCTGCCGAATTTCGTTCTCGATCTGGGTCGGGCTGACCGACTTCCCCCCGGACGTGTTGATGATCTCCTTCTTCCGATCGACGAGCTTGAAGCTTCCATCCTGCGCGATTTCGGCGATATCGCCGGTATACAGCCATCCGTCTCGCAGCGCGGATCTGGTTTCCTCGGGTTTGTTCCAATAGCCAGTAAACAAGCCCGGTCCTCGAACGATCATCTCGCCGTCTTCCAGCACCGCGGTTTCCCAGGCTGGATCCTGAACGGGAATGCCGACGCTGCCGGCCTTCGGCCAGTCCACCATCTGGACGAGATTTCCGCCCACCATCTCGGTCTGCCCGTAGCACTCCTTGAGATTCAACCCCCAGAGCTGCCAAAGCGTCATGACCTCCGATGGCATCGGCGCGGAAGACGTATAGGCGATCTTCAGTTCGTCGAAACCAACCTCCGCCAAAAGCGGACCGAAGATGTGCCTGCGACATGCCGCGAACAGATCGCTGAGATACTGGTCCGGCGTCCGCCCCGCCTGGCGGTCATCGAGCGCCTTGCGCGCGATCCGCATCGCCAGTTGGTAATCTTTCCTTTGCTTGGCGCTGGCCGAGTGCACCACGCTGAGGATCTGGGTTGCGAATCTCTGGTAGAAGCGAGGCGGAGCCATGTAGTACGTCGGCTTGGCTTCCCGGATCGTCTGCGCGAACCCCGCGGTCGTTTCCCCGAAGTGAGGAACGGCTCCGGACAGCAATGGCAACGTGGTTGCCTGGGCTCGCGCGACCGTGTGCGACATCGGCAAATGAACCACGAGCCGCTGGGTTTCGGTCCGAATGGTCGGATGGAATGTCGTCTGCACGTGGCCACCTGCGAGCAATGACAGGTGCGTCAGCATGGCGCCTTTGGGATACCCCGTGGTACCCGACGTGTAACCAATGCTCGCCAGTTCGTCCGTTTTGGCAACTGCGACCTGCTCACGAAGAAAGGCGTCGCAATCGAATGAAACAGGCTCATAGAACTCGGCAAACGAGACGATGTTCTTCGCCCTGAGCTCGCCGGTCCACGACGGATCCATCACGACGATTTTCTCGAGCGTCGCCGCGGTGCTGGCTGCCAGCAGCGTCCGCAACTGCGTCTCGTCTCCCACGAAGGCAAAACGGGCTCCGGAATCACCGAGGTAGTAGTTCACCTCCTCGACGGATGAAGTGAAATACACGCCCACGGTCACGGCGCCGGCGCACATGGTCGCCATGTCGGCGAGCAGCCATTCCTGGGACACGTCTCCCATGATGGCGACGCGATCACCACGCGCGAGTCCCGCCATCTGGAGGGCACCCGCCAGCCGGCACACCTTCGTCGCATAGTCGTGCCACGACACCGATATCCATTCGCCGGCGCGCTTCTGGCGATATGCGACGGCCGTTGGTCTCTCGATGCGTCGGGCTTGCAGAAGCTGCGGAAGAGTTACCGAAGCAAGCTGGGCACCGGACGTAATGGACCCGACATTCATGTCACCGCTCCGCGAAACGCCTGCGCTTCTCCGCAAAGGCGGCTACCGCTTCGCGACGCTCGGGCGTAGCGAACGTAAGGGTTTCCAGGGCGGTGGACGTGTCCAACAGGAGATGCGCGAACTCCTTGACAATCTTGTTCACCGAATACTTCGTCCAGATGATTGCTTCTCGTGGACCGCTCGCCAGCATTTCCGCGTATTCGATCGCCACCTCGCGGACATCACGATCGGAAACGGCTTCGTTGATCATGCCCATCGCAACAGCCTGCTCGGCGGACACGAAGGCGCCCGTCATAAGATAGTGCTTGGCGCGGACCGGACCGATCAGAAGCGGCCAGATGACCGCACCACCATCGCCCGCCACGACGCCGGCCGTGACATGGGTATCGGCAAACCGGGCGGTGGATTGCGCAAAGATCACATCGCACATCAGGGCAAGCGTTGCGCCGAGACCGACGGCCACGCCATTGACGGCGGCAATGATTGGAGCCTCCACTTCTAGCATGTTGCGGACCAGGTGGCGTCCGCCGCGGGTCGGCGACGGGATCGGGCTCTTGTCCAGCGTCTTCTGATCGCCACCGGAGCAAAAACCACGGCCGGCTCCGGTCAGCACGATCGCCCGGACCGATTTGTCCCGATCGAGATCGACGAACACCTGCTCGAGCTCGTCATGCATGTCCCAGTTGATCGCGTTGAGGATCTCGGGACGGTTCATCGTCACGACCGCGACACCGCTCGGGCGCTTCTCGATGAGGAGATATTCGTACTTCGATTCTAACATGGACCTGTTCCTTACACTGCCTTCTTCGAGGACCCGGAGTTCTGCGGCCGCATTGCCCGGATCGTGTCGAGAATTTCCTCGGTGGGACGGACAACGTTGTTCTTGTCGTTGAAATGCGGGATCACGTAGCGCCCCACCATGTCGATCGCCTCCATGATCTTGTGGTGAGGTACCGAATCCAGGTGCAGAAGCACCTCATCCACACCGAGCGCTTCATACTGTTCGAGCTGGCGAATGACGGTATCCGGAGCTCCGCACACGGTCGTGGCGGAGTGATTCAGGAGATAGTCCCAGTCTCGCCCGGCGCGCTCCATCGACGGGACGCTCTCGCTCATGTAGGAATAGTCGTCCGCAAGCTTCGCCAGGCGCGGATACGCATCCGTCGAGATCCGCGCATAGTGCATGAGCGGTTCAGCGTAATCGTCCTTGGCTTTCTGATCGGTGGGACCGATGCCGAGGAATAGCGGGATGCCGATGCGGGGACGATCGAGCGGGCCCTGTTCGTCGCGCTTCCAGGCGCCGCGATAGGCGGCGAGCAATTTCTTCTGGACTTCCCAGCCCTGATAGATCGAGTGGCTCATCACGGCCAATCCCTCGGAGCCCGCCCAGTTGTGGCTGCGCTCGCTGGTGGCCGCTATGCCGATCACCGGGTACGGCTTCTGGACCGGCTTCGGCACAAGTTGACGCGGAGGGATCTGGTAGTATTTGCCCTCAAATGTGAAAATGTCTTCGCGCATCGACTTGCGGAGAAGCGCGATTCCTTCTTCCATCTGTGCGAGCGTTTCAGCCGGATCGACATTGAATGCCCGCATGGCAATCGTCGTATTCGCGCGCCCGCCATAAAACTCCATGCGACCGTGCGAAAGGATATCGGTGACCGCCAGACGCTCCGCGGAGCGCAGCGCGTGATTGATCCGCTGAGGCATGAGGGTAACGGCGGAACGCAGCTTGACGCGCGACGTCACCGCGGCGAGGTACCCGTAGACGACCTCCGGTGCCGAGCTGGAAATGCCGCCAAGCGCAACATGCTGCTCAGAGAGCGCGACGCAATCGAAACCCACCTTCTCGGCGAGGCGAACCTCATCAACGAGTTCATGAAGCCGCCGGGCGTAGCTTTGCCCGACCTGAGTTTCCTGCTCCGACCAGAACCCAAATTTGAGTGCCATTCTGCTGTCCTTCCGGCGTACCTGATGGACGAAACAATGTTGCAGAACCGGCGAAATTTTCCTCCGAATACGGCTCGTCGACGCCCGACTTTCAAAATTTTGTGCTGTCTGTGAACATGGGCTCGCCAGTGGCGCGCACGGAGCCGTCTTTCGCCGTGGGCTTCACGGCCTGCTCTCGACGGCGCACACGTCTTGACGACGAGCCTTTTCCGCTCGTTCGGATGCGCAAATCTCAAGCTGTGCAGGAAGGTGTGAAGCGGGTCAGTCTTCGAACGCGTCGACCAGGAGGTCGGCTATGTGCTCAAGACAGCTTTCCCCGATCGCAACCGTCGAACCACGAGGATCTCCGAGGACCCCGTTCTGCGTGACGGAGGAAATGCCGTTCCTCCACATCAGCTCCAGCTGGTGCTGCGACAGCAGACCGATGTGGCCTGGTTCGAAACGATCGATACGTACGCTGTCTGGACGAATCTTCATCATCAGTGACGTTTCGGCGATGTCGGCGTGGCCGCCTACCGCGGCTTCATCGCCACCGGCAGCGGAGACCGCTTCCCGCCACCCCTTCATCCACGCCTCGGAATCGACGAAAGCATCGATCCGTGCTCGTCCTTCAACGCTCCCGCGAAGGCGCGGCATCATGTCCCTGAGGACCGGGAAGTTGCCGATATGGCCAGAGAAGAAGATGATTCTGGAAAAGCCGTGCCGCATCAGGCTGGCACAATAGTCCGAGCACAACGCCTCGAGCGTTTCGGGACGTATCGATATGGTGCCGGGAAACGTCAGATGATGGGAAGAGCAGCCGACCCTTATTGTCGGGGCAATAAGCGTTCGACCGAGGCGGCGGGCGACCAAGGTGGCGAGGGCTTCCGCATGGTCCGCATCCATGCAAAGCGGCAGATGGGGTCCATGCTGCTCCACGGCCCCGCAAGGTACGACCACAGTGTGGAACCCGCTGCTCAGAGCCATCGAGACATCTTCGAATGTCATGAGCTCCAGGCGCAGATCGCCCATCCATCCAGGCTCGCTCATTCAGACCTTCTTGTTCTTCGCCAGAAAGCGGGCTCTGGCTTCGGCAGAACCCTCTTCGTCCAGATACGCCGGCAGATCCGCGATCGTCATGTCGTCTAGTTCACCGTCACTCATCTGACCGGTGAGATTCAAAGACCGCTTTATCGCCGCGAACAGCTTTCTGTCCTTGCTTCGGAGCTGACGACAAATCGATCTGGCTCTGTTGGCAACCTCGTCCGTGTCAACGATTTGATCGACCGCACCCAGTCTGAGGGCTTTTGACGCGTCGATCAACTCTCCCCAATACAGCAACTCCTTGGCAGCCCGCTGGCCGAGCATTCGCCCCGCTTGACGCATGCCCTTCACGGCGGGAAGCAGCCCATGATTGATCTCCGGGAACCCGACCTGGCATTCGGGATTTGCCACCACGTAATCTGCATGCAGCAGAAACTCGAAGGCTCCTCCCACGGCGTAACCGCGAACGGCACAAATGAATGGGCTCGGATACCTTTCCATTTCACACAGCAGCGCGTGAAACATCCTTAACCGTGGCGTTGCCACCTCGACGGTCGCGATCTCCTTGATGTCGCCGCCGGCGCTGAAGAAGCGATCTCCACGTCCCGTCAGGACGATACCCGGCGGAGCCTCATCTCGTGCGAAGGATTGAATTCGATCCAGAAGGACGGAGATCAGGTCAATATTCAGAGCGTTCGCCGGCGGACGATTCATCGTCATCACAACCACGTCGGCGTCGCGATCTATCAGCAGAATATCGGAGCTTGCCATGCTTGCAGGCTAGCCAAAATTCCCCTTGGTAATCTGCCGAATCTGCTGATCGTTTTCAGATACGGCAACACAAACATTCGCCGGAGCTTCCCCAATCCGCAGGTTCTGCCGCTTCGGCGCGGATTCACCTATTCTATGTGGGATCGATTTTTCTCACGATTCCAACGCCTGATAAGCAACATGGATACCGATCAGATTGTCAGTTTTTAGATACAAGTCGGCATTTTGTCGAAATTCCGCAACCGAGGGAAGCGTTAGCATCGCTGTCATCGAGATGTCACCGTGCGGAGCAACGCGCGGGACGGGAGGCCTCGACAGTCGTATCGTTTGCCCATAGGAGGACTACAGTATGACCGTGGTGGCGCTGGACAGAATCGATATCAAGATCCTGAACGAATTGCAGCAGAACGCGAGCCTGACCAACGTCGAACTCGCCGCTCGAGTTAACCTCTCTCCTTCACCCTGCCTCGCCCGGGTCAAAAACCTCGAAAAGCTTGGCGTGATTGATCGCAGAATTACAATCCTCCATGCCTCCGTGCTGGGTCTTGGCGTGACCGCATTCATCCAGGTGAGGCTCGAAAAGCAAGTACAGAACTCACTCGATAACTTCACCCGTGCAATCGATCGCATGGAGCAAGTGATGGAATGCTATCTCATGACTGGTGATAACGACTATCTGCTCCGCGTCATGGCTTCGGATATTGAGGACCTCGAAGATCTCATCGTAAACAAGCTATCGCGCATTTCGGGTGTATCCAGCATCAAATCCAATCTTGCCTTGAAGAAGATCTCGTACAAGACGGTGCTCCCGATCGACACGACGCGCCCTGTCCAGATCAGACCGTGTCAATCGACGGCGAGGTATGGTGCCGCCAAGGCAAAGTGCGAAGCCACTGCCCTTCCCGCAAGGCCAGAGCATAGCGTGACGTTCGGATTGTCGCACGCGGATAAGCCGTCGGTAGGTGCAAGCTGAGCCAACCAGGAAACTCACAACGATCAGATCTGGTAGACAATCGTTTCCGCTAGAGCATTTTCCGATCACGTTGCGTCGTAACCAGCCGCGACGAGATAGTTTTGACACTCCTCGGGTGAGAAGCGTTTGAGAGCGTTGGCGATTGCTTGCCAGAGATCAGGCATGGTGCGCGCTGCGGCGGCCCGCAACAGCGCCTTCAGTTTAGAGAAGGCCATTTCGATCGGGTTGAAGTCTGGACTGTAGGGCGGAAGATAGAGCAGGCTTGCTCCGACCGCCTGGATGGCCTCTCGAACACCATGGACCTTGTGAGCGGGCAAGTTGTCCATGATAACGGTATCGCCCGGCCGCAGCGATGGGGCGAGCAATTGCTCGACGTAGGCCAGGAAAGCGTCGCCATCCATTGGGCCGTCCAGAACAAGCGGCGCGATCAGACCGTCGGAGCGCAATCCAGCGGTGAATGTCGTCGTCTTCCAATGTCCGTGTGGGATAGCTGCACGACATCGCTCGCCGCGTGGCGAGCGCCCGTGAAGCCGCGCCATTTTGGTGTTGGCGCTGGTTTCGTCGATGAAGACGAGACGCTCAGGGTCAAGATCGATTTGCCCTTCGAACCACTCCTCACGCGCGGCATTTATATCGCCGCGCCGTTGCTCGGCGGCGTGCGCTGTCTTTTTTTAAGTGTGATCTTTCTGCGCTGGAAAAAACGCCAGAGCGACGCGATGCCAGTCGATATTCCACGACGTTTCAACAGTTCTCGCAACTCGGCGAGCGTGATATCCGGCTTCGCGGTCACCGCCTCCAGAATCAATTGCGAATGCGCTTCGATGCGCTGCGATTTGCGGTCACCGCCCTGGCGTTTAGGAACGATGTCGCCAACTTCCTTGAGGCGACCGCGCCAGCGGATCGCGCTGGCCGCGCTGACACCAAAGCGCTCGGCAGCCTGTCGACAGGACATGCCACCGTCAATCGCGGCTACCACCCTTTGGCGAAGATCAACCGAAAGCGCCCTGGCCATACATGCTGACCTCCCTCGCCAGCATGCAGCTTGAATCTGACTCGCGCCGTTTTGGGAATCCCCACCCGATTCATTCCGGTCGGAAAATGCTCTAGGATTCCATGAACGTAGACAGATCCACCGCACTTGGGTCTAATCCCTGCAGAGCCCCTCGGCCTTCTTCACCAAAGCCCGCAATCGAGGCGTGGTTCAAGTGGGCTTCAACTTGGTGCCATGCGGACTACAGACGCCACGAAGCCAACTGGCCCCCTGGACGTTGCGGATCTACATGGGATCATTTGACCGATTTAATCTACGTATCAGCCCGGCCCGTATTTCTCCTCCCGCCGACGCGCCACCCGTGAAGTTCATCACGGCGCCGCCCCAACAACACCAACGCCGCTCGCTTTAATTCCGGCTTCATTTTCGACCCTGTCGCACAAATTGAGTCATCGCTAATGAGTGCCAGCAACCCGCCGACGATTCGGTACGCTGTACCGAGGTGCATTTGCCATGAATCATGTTGACCATACCGTCAACACAATCTAGCAATATACGCGCCGCGCGATCCCGAGGGATGAAGGGAGCCCACGTTACCGTTTTAGAGCGGAGAAATCCGCGCGTAGACCGGAGGCTGTTTGGTGTGTGACGGTTGGACAGACCCTCCTCAGACCCGTCGACGAATGGTCCAAGCGGCCGCCACTGGCGACTATTGCTTCGGAGACACTAGATGACTTCTCAAAAACTTCGGCGAGTATTTGAAGCACTGAGGTGCGGGCTGGCCAAGCAGCTGGAAGCGTTGCAGCGCAACTTAGCTCAATATCCGCCTATCGATCACCCGATGGACGTCTCGGAATACGAGATACTGAGCAGCGTTTGGGCCGCCCATACCGGCCAGCTTCGCAGCCGACCTCGGGGTGGCGAATTGGAGCATTAAATCGCTCGCGGCGGCCCGTCGGATTGCCTTCCGATGCCCGACCGACTTCCGTACGACAGCTACTTGGGGAAACATTTATGAAACGACGTGACGCGCTCAAAATTGCTGGTGCAACTGCTTTTTCTGTCATCTCCGCCTCTGCAGTATCGGCAGAAGCGTCTCCGCCGACCAGGCAGAAGATAATTATGGTCCACGGATCATGGCACTGGGGCGCTTGTTTTGAAAAAGTCAGCAATTTTCTGGCTGAAGCGGGTTGCGCTGTGGCCACGCCTGACCTCAAGTCACACGGATTCGACGAGAGCCGATATGATAGCTTTTCGACTATGGGAGAATATGTGCAGCCCGTAGAGAAAATGCTGCAAGAGTCAAGAGAGCCTGTCGTATTGCTCGGCCATAGCATGGGCGGCGCCACATTGACTTATCTAGGGGAGAAGTATCCGGAGAAGATTTCGAAGCTAATCTATCTTACAGCGTTCATGGTCCCCCAAGGAAAAACGGTCTTGGATTATACTAAAGCAGATGCCACTAATCCTCAGAAAAGGGAAATCCTGGCGATAGTTAAGTTAGTTGGCGACGGTCGCGGTCTCGAGCTCGATACAACCCGGCGCGACCTCGTGAAGGCTGCGTTTTACGGCGATTGTAGCGACCATGACGTCAATATAGCTATCAAGAATTGCGTGCCCATCACTAGCACCGTGCCCTACGCTGTAGTGTCAGAGATAACAGCCGATCGGTTCGGCAAGATCCCTCGCGTTTTTATCGAATGTTCAATGGACAAAGCGATTCCAATTGAAAGCCAACGTCAAATGGCCGCTGATGTACCCGGCGCGAAGATCATTAGCATCGATACCAGCCATTCTTCCTTCTTCTCTAGGCCGGCAGAGCTCGCCCATATTATTTTAGAGAACACATAGTCACTAGGCCGTGTACTTATAGACCAGCGGGGCATGTGGCTGGTGGTGACTATGTCCACTTTGCTCCTATAGCGACCAAGTTCGTGCGGCAGCGCAGCATGTCGCTATGGGCCAACATCAGAAGCCAACGGCACCTGGCCTCATGACGTCTGAGGACGTTGAGATCTACATCTTGTCGATGATCGACGAACCACCGGCTTTGGGCGCGCCATCTTTAGCAGCGGCAGCGACAATCGCAGGGATGACATCCTCGGCACGATCGACGACCATGGGCTGAAGCAGGTGGTCTCTATGAAGGAAACCTGCGTTGCGTATGTGGTTCAGCATCGCCATCATCGGCGCCCAAAAGCCTTTGATGTTCACCAGGACCATCGGCTTGCGGTGCTGCCCAAGCTGGGCCCAGGTCATGATTTCCACGATTTCTTCGATGGTGCCGATGCCACCCGGAAGCGCCACGAAGGCATCAGAACGCTCGAACATTCTGTGCTTGCGCTCGTGCATGGTGTCGGTGATCGTCAAGTCTTCGAACGTCTTGAGCGCGTCGGTCGTCGTTTCCCAGTTGGTGAGAAATCTCGGAATGATCGCGCCGACCTTGCCGCCGTTGTCCAATGTGCCGCGAGCAACTGCGCCCATCACGCCATGGGTTCCGCCGCCATAGATCAGCGTTAATCCCGATGCAGCAAGTGCGCGTCCCAATCGTTCGCCTGCCTCGACGTAGGCAAGATCGTGTCCGGGCGAGGAACCGCAATAGACGCAGACTGCTTTGATCTTGCTCATGTTGGCGATAACCTTTCCGACGAGCGCCGTCACAAGGGCTCGATATCCGTCGTCTTCGCCCTAACATGCCCTATCCCGTTTCGAGGGAAAGCGATGCGCTATATTCAGTTTGGCACGGGTAGCCGTACAAGGCCTCTCGCAATCAGTATGGCGCCGAGCGTGACGATCCTCAATCGCCCTGGAGCTTGGAGCTTCCGTCCTTCTTCGCATCGTTGATGATGGCGGTTCGATCGTAGTTGTTGATACTATCTATGAACTGGTTCGTTAGAACGTGATCGACGGCTATGGGAGCCGGTAAGACCTTCTGGTCGACAAAGAAGTTGATTAGCCGATTCCAATCGTCGGAGACAAACGTCCCGTGTTTGTCACCAATCTTAGGCGTATTCCAAATGCCGAGCCGTGCCTGATTGACGGTTATTCCTTCCTCAAGCGCTGCAGCGCTGTCTGGGTTTTTGGAGGCAGCCTCGGGATACGCTTTCCAAGTGATCAGAACCGCAGCTTTGGGATTTGCCATCGAGTAGTCGTAGCCCTTTGCAACGGCCCGTCCAATTCCCGTTAACATCTTTGGATTGCTCTCGATCGTCTGTGTGCGGGCCAGCAAGCCCACATCCGGCAGCGCGCGCAGATTTTCCGCCACCGGTAGCTCGCGAATGCCGAGACCGGAGAACTTGAACTTGGCGAGCGCGGCATCCCAGTAGACGGCCCCGTCGACAAACTTCTGACGGATCGATGTGACGGCCTGCGCTCCAACACCTATCGGCAGAAAGGAAACATCCTTGTCGGGATCCAGGCCGGCGGCCTGCACGAACGCGCGACCAAACGTCGTACCGGCGCTCCCCATCGATTGGACGCCCAGCTTCTTGCCTTTCAGGTCGCCGAGCGCCTTGATCGGACTATCAGGTAGGACGGCGACCGACCAGATGTTCGAATAGTAGAGCCCGTAGAAGTATCGAATGTCGAGCTTTCCGGACTGAACCCCAACCAGAGCTTCACCTGGCGAGGCGGCGCCGACTTCCGCGTTGCCCGCCGACACTTGTATCGCCGATTCGTTGGAGCCGCCGACCGCGATCAGCGTAACGTCGTAGCCTTCGGATGCGAAATAGCCCTTTTCCTTGGCGACGACGAATGGTGAGAACGCTTCGTCGATATTGCGAACTGGAATCAGCAAGCGTACCTTTTCCAGGGCGCTCGCACTCTGCATTCCGCCGAAATAAACGATTATCGCGGTGGCAGCCGCCCCTAATAGTCCGCGCTTACGCAACATGGTCGACATCGGCTATCTCCTAAATTGTTTCACGTCATGACTGGCGCATCGCTACGCCTGATCCAGAAGATGTACCTGCGTGCGGCATACCTCATCAGGCCGTGCATCACCAGGCCGATCGCCGATAAGATGATCAACACGGCAAAGACGCCGGAAACGTCCATGCTGAAGTTCAGCGTAACCACCAGGTAGCCGAGCCCCACCTGAGCGCCAACGAACTCCCCAACGATGGCGCCGATAACAGCAAGGACGGCAGCGATCTCGAGGCCGGCAAAGATCAACACCAATGCCGACGGAATCCTCAGACGCATTAGGGTCTGCAATTTGGTGGCACCGAATGCCTTCATCATGTCGAGCTGATCTTTATCGGTGGAGTGAAAGCCGGCGATCACGCTGACCAACACCGGGAAGAAGCAGACGAGTGCCGTGATTACGATTTTCGACGTCAAGCCATAGCCGAACCAAATGATGAAGAGGGGCGCAATGGCGACCTTCGGCAAGGTTTGCAGCGCGACGAGATAGGGGTAGACCAGTCGCTCAAAAACCGGAATGAGCGAGATCATCGCACCGATAATCAAGCCTGCGGCGCAGCCGAGCACAAAGCCGCTCAGGACCTCGACCAACGTTGCCCAGAGATGCGGCCAGATCATTCCGCTCGTGACCAGCGCATACAGCCTGAACACTATCGAGCTCGGGGCGGGAAGCACGATGGGCGAGACCGCGAATAGGCGGCAAACGCCTTCCCAGAATGCGATCACCGCTACGGCGACGGCGATTGACTGCAACAGGTGGGCTCGCGATGGGGTCATTGGACTGCTCATAGCGATGTCGTCGTCAAGGATTGTGCTCCGAAGATATTCCGGATGTGATCGCAGATCTCTCCGAAGCGTGGAGTTGCCATTGTCTGCAGCGGACGCGGCCGGCCAACGTCGACGTCGATGATCTCGGATATCCGGCCCGGTCGCGGCGACATGACCACGACACGGTCGCCGAGCAGCACCGCCTCCGGGATGCTGTGAGTGATGAAGATGACGGTCTTCTTTTCTTCGGACCAGACCCGCATCAATTCCATGTTCATCGCTTCGCGCGTCATTGCATCGAGCGCGCCGAACGGCTCATCCATCAGCAGGATCCGCGGCTCGCGCATCAATGCCCGGCAGATCGAGACACGTTGCTGCATGCCGCCGGACAGTTCGAAGGGGTACTTCTGCGCGAAGTCCTTCAGCCCCATGAATGCCAGCAGGCGCTCGGCGCGCCTTACCGTCGCTTCCGATCGATCGCTCTTGAGGTGTGCCGACAACAGGACATTGGCCAATACGGTGTTCCATGGCAGGAGCGTCGCTTGCTGGAACACCACGCCGACGTCCGGGCGCGGCCCAGTGATCTGTGTCTGGTCGCATTGAATGACGCCTGACGATGCGCCTTCGAGACCCGCGAGGATGCGTAGCAGCGTCGTCTTGCCGCACCCACTCGGACCAACCACCGAAATGAACTCGTTCTCCTGGATATCGAGATCGACGTTTGTGAGCGCGTTTACGGTTTCGCCGGAACGCGTCCTGAACCGTTTCTCAAGACCAGCGATGTGAATCATCGGCGGTTTCGATCCGCCAGCGTTCGGAACCAGAGCGCCATATGCGCCACCCTCCACGTTAGCTTTCAAAGCAATCATTGTTTCCTTCCCACAGGGCTGACAGTCGCTCTCGAGGGGAGCAAGAACTACGCCAAGGCGCCACATGCGCCGTTTTCTATTTCTGTTGACTATTCAGTTAACTGAATTTTTGAATTTGTCCAGCGTGAAATTTGGGCTGCCTTGATCGCGACAGGATCGCCCGATCGCGCGCTTATGTTGAGATGCTCGTGGAGCCGGTCGCCGCCAGTGATCGCACGTACATTCGAGTTTGCCGCAAGAGGCATCCGGAATGCCCTCGCCTTGCGCTCTGGCGGTTGGGCAGCTTCAACTTCCAATGTTGCCAGCATGGTGATCTGCTGCGGGCGAGCTGGCGCGCCACAGTTCGCTGGTTCCGCTCAAGAGCAGATCTTGGCGAGCGGATCGAGGGCGTTAGACCGAGATGGACCTCTACGTAGACCCTGCCAGCTGCACTCTTTTCAAGCGTCTCGCTTGATGCACGATCAAGAAATGCCTTGTAAGAAGCAGCTCATCTTCCTTCGAACAGGGTGAAACGAATGCTTAGCCAGGGGTCTCTGCGAGCGCTTTGACGTTTGATTTCCGTTCTAACGCCGCGCCGGGATCCAACACGCAATACTGCAGGACGAGATTCGTAACGTGCTTGAGCCAATGTTCTCGCGACGATGCTGAGCTCAAGTCTTTATTGAGCGCATTTTCCAGCGTGTATTGGTTGGAGAGGTAATGATAGCACAGCGACGAGAGTGTCAGATACACGACTGCGGGGTCCAAACCGGAACGAAAAGTTCCGTCTCGACTACCGCGCTCCAGGATGAAACTGAGAGTTTCAACGAGCGGATTGTAGAGCTCCCGGATCCGCTTCGACTTGCGGATATATTTTCCGCGGTGCTTGTTCTCTTCGTTCAGCAGGCGGATCGCATTCGGATTGCTCTCGAGCGCCACGAAGGTGTGCTCGATCAGCTGCTTCAGCGCAAGCACAGGATCACTCGCGCGCACCGAAAGATCGCTCTGTTGATTACGAAAGTCTTCGTACATCCGCTCCAGGGCGGCGACAAACAAGCCTTCCTTGGATTTGAAGTAGTAGTACAACATGTTCTTGCTGAGACCGCAGCGCTCCGCGATGCGGTCAACCCGTGCGCCCTCGAACCCGATGCGGGCGAATTCTTCGATCGCCAGCTTCAAGATCTTCTCGCGTACGCGAGCCGGATCACTGCTACGACGCGCCAAGACGCGGCTCCCTTCGTCTACAAGAGCAATACCCTGGAAGCATTCATTTCGCCAACGGCCTTTGCATTCACCGACGCTCAGGCTGGGGACGCTCCCATTTTGCTGCACGAACAGAGCGCAACCGCACCCGAAAATCAAATGCAAAATGACTAGGTTTTAGCGTGCGATGCCTCCGCCTCCTCGACCAGTTGCCAGATCCGCGGCGGCGACAGCGGCAGCTGCATCGGTTGAACATTGAGATGGGACAGCGCGTCCGCCACCGCGTTGGCCATAAGCCCCCCCACCGGAATAAGCCCACCCTCGCCGGCGCCCTTGGCACCGAGCGGGTTGTTCGGGCACGGCCTGAGCTCAAGCGTCACCGAATCCAGTTTCGGAAAGTCCGAGGCGGTGGGCAGCAGATAGTCGGCAAAAGAGCCCGTCAGGAGCTGTCCTTCGTCGTCATACACCAAGTGCTCGAGGAAGGCGCCGCCGAGGCCTTGAACCATCGAACCGATAGCCTGACCGTGCAAGGTCAGCGGATTTATCATGCGGCCAACATCCTCGACCGACATGACCTCTATCACCTTGACATGACCCGTGCCTGGATCGACGGCGACGTGCGCAGCTTGCGTGCCATAAGCCCAGGTATATTTTTTATTGAAGAATTCGGCCTCGACCTCAAGGGGGGCTTCCGACAGATCCGCAAACGAAAGCTGGTTCCCATCGAAGCTGGCGCGTTCGCTATCGACGATCACTTCCTCCGGCTTGCAGCCGAGCCGCTCCGCTGCCGTTTTCCTGATCAGCTCCTTGAGCTTTTCGGCGCCCAACAGAATGGCCGAGCCGCCCATCACGGTCGAACGAGAGTGATACGCCCCGTAACCATCTTTCACGTAGGCGGTCGATCCATGAAGGATCGTTATCTTGTGGTAAGGCATCTCCATCGCGTCGGCCGCGATCTGGGCCATGATGGTTTCCAGGCCCTGCCCCACCGAGGATGATCCCATATACACCGACAGCGCACCGTCGGTTTCCAGCACCAGGCGCACTTCTTCCTTTGGCCCCGCCGCGCCACCCTCGATGAAGCTGCCGATCGCGATGCCGTGGTAGTAACCGTCGATCAACTTACCACTCAGCTTTTTCTTTTCTTCCCAGTCGAATTCTTTCAAGCAGCGGTCAAAAACGGTGTGATAATCGCCACTATCGAGCTCGGTCGAGCTGTCGTAGGGCGTGATCGAAGGCAGCGGATAAGGCATTTGCGCGTCGGCCACCAGATTGCGACGACGAAGTTCGATCCGATCGATCTTCAAGTCCTGGGCGGCCAGATCGATCATGCGTTCGCGGACGAAATCGGTCTCGTAGCGCCCTGGGCCGCGATAGGTCCCGCACGGCGTCTTGTTGGTGGTCAGCATCGAGCTCTTCAGGTCGACATGCTCCATGCAGTATGGACCGCACATATATTGCGCGATATTCCGTGGACCGACCGATCCGTTGGTGCGCACGTAGGCGCCGATATCCGACCAGATTTGCCCACGCAGACCTATGAAGCGACCGTCACGCGTCGTCGCGAATTCGACGTCGCATTCCATATCGCGCGCGTGGTTGGCGCTCATGAGGTGTTCGCGGCGATCCTCAGTCCATTTCACCGGACGGCCTACGATGCGCGCGGCTGCAGGGATGAGGTAGTCTTCCGGGTAGAACTCGCCACGCGAACCAAAGCCGCCACCGACATCGACCTCGATGAGATCCACCGCCTCGATCGGCAGGTCGAGCTGGGCGGCAAGCGTGCGGCGGTTATGCCAGGCAGTCTTTGCCGCGCCCCACACCGTCAGTTTCCCGGCCACCGCATCCCATTCGGCCACGAAGCCTCGCGGCTCCATGAACATTGCAGCGTGGCGTTGGACCTTGAACGTCTCCCGGCGGATGTAGTCCGCGTTCTTGAACGCATCGTCGGCATCGCCGCGAAACGCCTTCCAGGTGATCGCGACGTTGGAACCATGATCTTCGAACAATACGGATCGCTTGGCTTCGGCATGCTCGCGATTGGCCACGGCTGGCAGCGGCTCGATATCCAAAATGATATGCTCCAGCGCATCCTCAGCCATGGCCGCGCTGTCGGCAATCACGACCGCGACAGGCTCACCGACATAGCGGACTTTGCCATCGGCGATCACCGGCTGATGAAACGTTTCGAGCTGCGGCAACGGCTGCAAGCGCAGCGGAATCCGCGGAACGTTGTCCCCCAGATCCTTGCCGGTCAGTACGCGATGTACCCCTGGCAGCGCGAGCGCCGCGCTGCTATCGATCGATTTGATCAAGCCGTGCGCCGTCGAACTCCGCAAGATCACCGCATAAAGCTGGTTCGGCCGGTTGACGTCTGCGACGTACGTGCCCCTGCCGCGAAGCAGGCGCAAGTCTTCGACCCGCTCCATCGGGCGGCCAATATACGAGTTGGAGGCCTTCATCACTTGCTCCCGGGAACCTGGTAAGAACTGCGCGCTTCGAGCACCGCCTCGACGATCGGGACATATCCCGAGCATCGGCAGAGGTTGCCTGAAAGGACTTCTCGTATCCGCTCCTCGTCCGCATACGGCTCATGGCTCAACAGCGCATGCGCCGTGGTGATGAAGCCTGGCGTACAGAAGCCACACTGCAATCCGTGATGCTTGCGGAACGCGGTCTGCAATGGCGTCAGTTCATCTCCGGAAAGCCCCTCGACCGTTACAACTCGCTCGCCCTGTGCCTGGACTGCGAGCATAAGGCAGGAGCGGACGGCCTCATCGTTCACCAGCACCGTGCAAGCGCCGCAGACGCCGTGCTCGCATGCCAAGTGGGTACCGGTTTGGCCAAGATCGTCCCGGATGCAATCGGCAAGCGTGGTACGAGGTTCAACGTCGGCACTGACGGGTTTTCCGTTGAGGCTGAATTCGATCTTCATCTAAAACTCCTAAACGGCCGACTTCTTTAAACCGCGACTGAGCAGCGTCGCGACAAGGGCTGCACGGTATGCGCCAGGCGCATGAATGTCGCTCGGCGGATCGACGGTTTGCCGTGCCTTTGCCGAAGCCATCGCAATCAACTTATCGGTCACCTGATTGCCATTCAGCACCGCTTCGGCTTCGGCGAGCCGGATTGGCCGGTCGGCGATCCCAATCGCGCCGATATGCGCATCGGTGATGTGGCCGCCGCCATCGAGATCGTAATGAAGAGCAACGCCAGCCATCGCGAAATCGCCCTTGCGACGCGCAAATTCGAGGAATGCCCACCGTCGTTCCGCCGGCCACGCCGGCAAATGCACCTCGGTGAGAATTTCGTCCGGCTCAAGGCTGGTCTCCAGCGGACCGGTGAAGAAATCCGCCGCCGCCTCGACGCGCGTGCCGGCGGGGCCGACGATCGTCATGCGCGCATCGCAAGTCAGGGCGACGCCGGGCATCTCGGCCGATGGATCGGCATGCGCCACCGAACCGCCCACGGTGCCGCGATTGCGGATCTGGTAGTGGGCAACGTGCTTGATGGCTTCGGCGAGCAGCGGATGGCTGACCGCGAGCCGCCGGTCATTTTCGATATCGCACCACCTCACTTTTGCACCCAGCCGGACGCCGTCCGCCTCGATCCGGATCGCAGCGAGGTCTTTCAGGTGCCTCAAATCCACGAGCAGCTCAGGTGCAGCCAAACGATATGCGAGCATCGGCATCAGGCTCTGACCGCCGGAAATCACCTTGGCATTTCCGTTGCGCGAAGCGAGAAGGCTGACGGCCTCAGCCAGTGTCGAGGGCGCGGCGTATTCGAAAGCGGGCGGCTTCATTCTGTCTCCACCAATGCGCGATGGGCCGACTTACGGTCTGCATCGCGACCCAATAAGAACGAAAAGGAGCGCTCGCAATTCGCTCGGCCCAGCCATCGCCGGATCAGCGCTTCACGGCGTGGCCGGACTATGTCTTATGTTGACTATATAGTCAACAAACGAATAGGCTTTGGACGCAACCGGAGACGGCCCGTGGATCGACCTCACCGGAGCCAGCGCCGGCCAGAGGTACAAAAAGAGGCATTCGCCATGTTCAACGATACACCAGTGATCGCCATCGAGGAACACTATTGGGACCCCGAGATGGCGCGGCATTTCCCAGCCGGCGAGAACAACTCTCATGTGGCCGATCAGCTTGCCGAGATCGGCGACACCAGGCTGCGTGCGATGGATGAGGCGGGAATCGACGTCCAGGTGCTCTCCCATGGAGCGCCCGCAGCCCAAAAGCTGCGGCCTGAAATCGCGGTCGACTTAACGAAACGGGTCAATGATCGCCTTGCGGAGGCGTGCGCCAGAC
This sequence comes from Bradyrhizobium sp. B120, assembly GCF_049075665.1. NCBI lineage: Bacteria > Pseudomonadati > Pseudomonadota > Alphaproteobacteria > Hyphomicrobiales > Nitrobacteraceae > Bradyrhizobium > Bradyrhizobium sp. B120. The sequence goes on from NZ_CP185242.1 coordinate 6,956,645, forward strand.
ATCCCGGTCGATTTGCCGCGTTTGCTGCTCTGCCGACACCGGTGCCCGAGCAGGCGGCGCGGGAACTCGAACGCTGCGTCAATGAGCTCAAGTTCAAGGGCGCAATGATCCACGGGCTAACCAACGGCCTGTTCATCGACGACAAACGCTTCTGGCCAATCTTCGAGGTCGCCGAAAAGCTCGATGTGCCGATCTATCTGCATCCCTCGGTGCCACATTCCGAGGTCACCAAGTATTATTACGAGGACTATGCGCGCGATTTTCCCACGGTGATCCGGCCGGCTTGGGGATTTACCGTTGAAACGGCGACCGCGGCGATTCGGCTCGTGTTGAGCCGTGCGTTGGAAAAGTACCCAAGGCTACAGATCATCCTCGGCCACTTTGGCGAGACCTTGCCGTTCTTGCTCTGGCGCATTGACCAGGCCTTGGCCCGCCCTGGTCAGGAAGGCTTGGGCTTCCGTAGGCAGTTCAGCCAGCATTTCCACGTGACCTGCAGCGGCTTCTTTTCGACGCCGGCGTTGACCTGCACCATGCTCGAGCTCGGCATCGACCGCATCATGTTCGCCGTGGATTACCCTTACGTCGACAATAAGGATGGAATGAACTGGATCCGAGAACTTCAGCTTTCGATCGACGACAAACGTAAATTGGTCGGCAATAACGCCAGACGACTGCTCAAGCTGTAACTGGCGAACCAGCGAAGACACACGATGGTACGCCGACTGATGACCAAGCGCCCCGAGATCCCTTCCGATCTCCGCGTCCTGATGGCCGAGATTGGCCCAAAGTGGGCGAGCGACACCACGGGCCATGTGAGGCTGATGGTGGAGGAATTCAGCCGGGTGTTGAAGTCTTCACCGAAAGACGGGATCCAGGCTGAGACGGTGAGATATGGAACGCACGAACGGCAGGCGTTCGAGGTATTCCAACCGGCTGACGGCAGTTCCACAACGCGGCCCGGTCTGATTTTTGTCCATGGCGGCGCGTTCACCGAGGGCAGCCGCCATCGCAGCACGGAGATATACGCGAACGTACTCTATTACTTCGCGCGCCACGGGATCGTCGGCATCAACGCCGGCTATCGCCTGGCGCCCGACGCGCGGTATCCCGAAGCCACCCGGGACATCGCGGCCATCGTGCATTGGATGCGGAACAACGCGGCAAACCTGGGTGTCGACCCCAATCGGATATTTCTGATGGGACACTCCGCCGGCGGCGCTCATGTCGGAAGCTATGCCTATGATAGACGGCACCAGCCCGCGACGGGGCATGGCCTCGCGGGCGTTCTGATCGTCAGCGGCCGCGTACGGGCGGATGCGAGAGCGGACAACCCCAATGCCAAGCGTGTCACCGAATATTACGGGCCTGACGTTTCGACCTATGACGATGTCTCGCCCGTTTCGCATGTCGATAGTTCTAGTCCGCCGACCTTCGTCGCATGCTCCGAGTTCGAAAATCCGCTGATCGACGTATACTGCTTCGAGCTTGCCCACCGACTGGGGGCGGCGAAGGGTCATGCACCGCCGTTCGCCTGGATGAAAGGCCACAATCACACGTCGATCATCGCGCACTTCGACACCGCCGAGGACGTTCTGGGCCAGGCCTGCCTCGACTTTATCGCTGAAACGTGCGACGCGACCTCGGTTCAACTCGCCTGATGCAAGATCGCGTCACGGCCCCCTTTCTGAGGGCGTTCACCTGGTCCCCGGGTTTCTGCGTCTGCCGGAGCCCGATCGCGATCTGCTCAAGGTAGCCGAATGCCGGTGAATTTCGGCTGCGTGTATTCCTCGAACGCGTAGGGCAGCCCCTCGCGTCCAACTCCGGATCGACCGACGCCGCCAAAGGGATAATTGTCGAGCCGGAAGCGGCTCGCTTCGTTGATCCAGAGTGAGCCGACGTGGACTTCCTCGGACATCCGCAACGCGTTCGCGAGGCTTGACGTAAAGCACGATCCCTGCAGACCGAACTCACAATCATTCGCTATGCGGATCGCATCATCGATATCGCTGGCGCGCATCACCACAACGACGGGTCCGAATACCTCTTCCCTGATCAACCGGGTGCCTACGGGCGGATCAACCACGATCGTCGGCGGAATTATGCAATCGACCACTTCACCGCAGGTCTCGACCCGACAACCGCGACCACGCGCGTCATCGATCATCGCGGTGATCCTTGCGGCTGCGCGCGACGAGACGACTGGACCGAGATCGGTGTCAGGTAGCGTCGGGTCGCCCACTTTGAGGCGCTTTGCCGCATCAATGAAGCGTCGAAGGAATGCGTCGAATACTGACGCTTCCACAATGATGCGCTGCGTCGAGATACATTGCTGACCGCTCGCCTCGAACGACGACGGAACGATGCGCTTCACCGCATCCTCGAGATCGGCATCGGCAAGAACGATGTTTGGTGAGTTTCCACCCAGCTCGCCGATAAATCGCTTCGCGCCGGCTGCCCGGGCCAGCGCATCCCCTGCGGCAGTGCCTCCGGTCAAGGTGACGACATCGACATCGGAGTGAGCGGCCAAGCCAAGCGCCTCCTCGCGATCACCGGGAAGGACTTGCACCAGCCCCTCCGGGACGCCGCCGGCGATGAAAGCCTTGGCGATTGCTCCAGCGATCTCCGTGCCTTCCAGGCATGGCTTGATGATGACCGCGTTGCCGGTAATCAGCGCGGGAGCAAGCTTTTGCACCAAGAGGTTCGAGGGCGCGTTAAACGGCGTGACCGCAGCCACCACGCCATACGGCACGCGACGAGTAAAGCCGAACAACGCCGCGCCGTTGGGCACCATGTCGACCGGCACCAGCTCGCCTTTCAAGCTGTGCAAATGCGTCGCACAGGCGCGGACAAACGCGACACTGCGCTTGACCTCCATTTCGGCTGCCTTACGGGGTTTGCCGATATGAGCGATGGTCATCTCGACGAGGTCGACGGCCACGCTCTCCATTGCAGCTGCGGCCCCGCTGAGCCATGCGGCGCGCTGATGGGCGGGAGTTCTGAGATACGTCCGGAACGCCGTTTTCGCTACGCGCACACTGCTCGCGAGCCGAGCCGGACCGCCAGGTCGTACGTTGAAAGCGACGCCGCCGCTGTAAGGGTTTCTCACAGGGAATACCTGATCCATTGCGGACGCTGCCGTCGAAGCCGAGGTACCGACATCAGTCGTGGTCATCTTCTTCTTCCCGTTTGAGTGAAGCCGCCCAGGAGCGCGACCTCGATCGCGCGGAGTTTTCGGCACGGCTTGCGTGCAGAAGCCGAAAGCTTGACACTATGTTGACTATATAGTCAACATGATTTGGAGATGCGTAATCGTCCGGGATTGGAGGCCATCATGAGGGTTGCGGTCATTGGTTTCGGGGCGATCGGAAGCTTTGTCATCGAGCATCTGCAAGCCGATCGGTCCATCGAGGTGAGCGCGGCGTTTTCGCTCCCACGCCCCGAAGCGTGTTCAGTTCCCGTCGTCGACAGCCTCGAAGCTCTCCTGGCAACCGGCCCCGAACTGGTGGTCGAGTGCGCGGGTCACGGGAGCTTGCGCGACGTTGGCGAAGCCATCCTCCGGCACGGAACGGATCTTCTGGTCGCTTCAGTCGGCGCGTTGGCAGATTCGGTACTTGAGCATGCGCTGCGAAAGGCAGCAGCGGATGGAGGCGGCCGCCTGCTGATACCAGGCGGCGCACTCGGCGGCATCGATGCGGTCAGCGCCGCTCGTGAAGCCGGCCTCGATTCGGTGGAATATTCCGGCCGCAAGGCGCCGCAGGCTTGGAAAGGTACCCGGGCGGAGCAATTGATCGATCTGATCTCCGTCAGGCAGGCGACCGCGTTTTTCGAATCCGATGCACGAACGGCCGCGCTCCAGTTTCCGCAGAATGCCAACGTCGTCGCGGCACTGGCGCTGGCCGGGCTCGGCTTCGAGAAAACGAAAGTGCGCTTGATTGTCGATCCTGCCGCCGACGGCAACAATCACTCGTTTGTGGCGCGCGGCGCGTTCGGCGAGATTTCGGCTTCGATTCGATCAGCGACCTTGCCGTCTAATCCGAAAACATCCGTGCTGGCGCCGTACAGCTTGATCCAAACGATCAAAAAGCGGGCCGGCCTGATCCTTGCGTGATCCGCCGGCCCGAGTTCAGCGCCATCCCCTCCGTCACAGAAAGGCTCAGGCGCTCGGGAGAAACTGGCCTCCTACGACGCCTTCAAGTGCTCATCGCGGCGCTTGTAGAGCTCGTCATCCGCGTACCCCATCGTTTCGGGCTTGGCGCGACCGAGCATGACCTGGAAGTAGACGGGCTCGAGACTGTTGTTATCGTAGCCGTGGATCACACCGGCCGGACAGGAAATGCATTCCCATGGACCCAGGCGTTTGCTGATCTTGCGGCCATCTTCGTCCTGCACGAAGACGTCGAGGTGCCCCTGCAGGACAAAGAATACTTCTTCGACCTCATGGGTATGAGCGGCATTGCCCTGCCCGGGAGGGACGAACATGATCGAAAGAGTGAAATTCCCGGGCGGGATCGCCGCGACGTCGTTGTGCTTGCCCGAGCCGCCAGCGCCGATGAAGCGGTGTTGCGCGCGCTTGAAGCCTTCGATCTTGGCGTCCTCGAACGCCGCCCAATCCGCGCGGCGGTCGGCATAACGCGCGACGTAGCGATCCATGATCTGCTCCAATGAAGCCGATTCAAGCTCCTTCGAGCGAGCGTGCCTTGCCGTAGCCATCTAGTTCTCCTGTCTTCAAAACAATCTGGTTTCGCCTAGCGTCGGCGGGCACCGGCCCAACCTTTCGCATATCGCCTTAGATGGAAAAGCCGACCACAACTGGTGCCGCCACGTCATCCGGGTTGTACTCTATGTTGACTAACTAGTCAACATAGAGGCAGACTGGCGGTCTTACCGGAGCTGCTGCTCACCGCGTCGATCTGCGCTGCCCTCTAGGATCGTCTCGGGGGACGTCGGTTCGTGGAATGCGTGATCGGCCCGTCAAATGACTCAGATCTGTACTTCTTTGGCAAAGTTGCCGAAAAACTGGTCTGCCAGTTTTTTGGCCGAGCCAAGGATCAGGCGCTGCCCCAACTGCGCAAGCTTCCCGCCGATTTGGGCTTCGACATTGTAAGTCAGCAGCGTGCCACCGTCCTTTTCAACCAAAAGCACCGTCGCACCTCCTTTGGCGAAGCCGGCGACTCCGCCCTCTCCTTCACCGGAAATCTTGTAGCCATTGGGCGGGTCGAGATCGCTAAGCGTTACGCGTCCCTTGAAGCGGGCCGACACCGGGCCGACCTTCATTTTGGCGACCGCACGAAAGCCGCCGTCGTCCGTCGGTTCAAGCTCCTCGCAACCGGGAATGCACGCCTTGAGCACCTCGGGATCGTTCAACTTCGCCCATACCGCCTCACGAGACGCCAGAAGCTGGACTTCGCCGTTCATGGTCATGGCCATGCAAACCATCTCCTCTGTTCGCCACCCCTCCGCAGAGCCGGGGCCAGATTGTTTCCGCCGCATGATGTCCTTAGTTGACCAAATAGTCAACATAGGTATACTTTGCGGCAGATGCACCTGGGCGGAGCGGTCTATGACGAAGTTTCGAGGAGTGTTTCCCTATCTTCCGACGCCGCTTCGAAGCGACGGGACTGTCAATGGTCCCGCGTTACGGGCCATTTGCGATGATCTGATCAAGGCCGGCGTGCATGGTCTCGCAGCTCTCGGTTCGACGGGCGAATATGCCTATCTCAATGCCGACGCTCGTGCCGACGTCGTGCGACACACTGCCGATGCGACCCAAGGGCGGGTGCCTGTTATCGCCGGCGTCGCAGCCACCACGACTCGCGAGGCCATCCGGCAAGCCAGGCGCTGCAAGGAACTGGGAGCTGACTGCATCCTCCTGGTACTCGAGTCATACTTCCCGTTGGATGAGAGGCAAATCGAAAGCTACTTTCGTGCCGTTGCGGATTCGGTCGCTTTGCCACTCTTGATCTACACAAATCCCCAGTTCCAGAAGACCGACCTTTCGATTGACGTTATCGAACGCCTCGCCAACCATCCCCAAATTCAGTATGTGAAAGACGCCTCCAACAACACGGGGCGGCTCCTTTCAATCATGAACCGATGCCCCCAACTTGGCATCTTTGCAGCTTCTTCTCACGTTCCGGTCGCCGTCATGATGCTGGGAGGATTGGGATGGATGGCAGGTCCGGCCTGCATCCTGCCCCGCACGAGCGTCAGACTTTATGATCTGTCAGTCGCCGGGCGCTGGGAAGAGGCGGCTGCTCTTCAACGCCGGCTATGGCGCGTCAACGAGGTCTTCGCAAGGTTCAACCTGGCAGCCTGCATCAAGTATGGCCTTGGCTTGCAGGGATACGACGTCGGATTGCCCGCTGAACCGCAGTCTCCCCTGTCTGAAGCAGCAGGCGCCGAAGTTTCCGACATCCTCAAGGAATTTGGTGAACTCGGCACACTGATCTCTGAAAGCGCGCCCACCTCCTGAGGGTTCGATCTCAGTCATTTTTCGCTGGCCGCGCTGCCCGTCCGCGCCGGCACTCGTCAAACGCAGAAACGGAATCCGCGTGGTGGCCTGCTTCGACGGAAGCGTGAGGCGGACAACCGGGCCCACTGGATGTCGCGGAAGCAGCCGCCTGTCCTGCCGGCGCGCATCCAATTTGTACACTTGTACGACTATTCGTACAGATGTACAGTTTGCTGTCGACGGATAGAGGGCGCCATGAGAGACGTTGCGATCGTAGGGTACTCTGAAACAAAAATAGATGTCCGCACCGGGCGTACATCCTATGAGCTTGCGGGAGACGCTCTCGACGAGATCTTGGTCCGGACCAATGTCGATAAGTCTGAAATCGATGGGCTTTCCGTTTCGGAGACCATGAGCGAGAGCGCGAATCCATTTTGGGCGCAATACATGGCGGACGTACTGGGCATCTCGCCGAGCTGGCTCGAACTGATGGGATTGGGCGGCGTATCGAGCATCGGCGGCGTAGCGCGGGCAGCAATGGCGATCCGCGGCGGCATGTGCTCGATTGCGTTGGTTCTTGCAGCAGACGCGCAATCCAGTGGCGCGACGCCGGAGCAAGGTGCACAGCGGCACGAGTTTCAATATCCAACCGGCTTGCGCGGACCTGTCGGCGCCTTCGGCATGATCATGCGCCGCTATGACCATCTCTACGGCTTGAACAGGGACGCATTGGCAAAGCTGGCGGTCACCCAGCGGCAGCACTCGATCTTGAATGACAATGCTTGTCCGCGCCTGCGCAAGCCGATGACCGAGCACGACTATCTGAATTCGAAGTTGGTCTCCGACCCGCTGCGTGTGCTGGACAGCGTCATGGTCTGTGATGGTGCGAATGCCGTTCTGGTGATGTCGGCAGCGGAAGCGACGAGGCGGGGTCTCAAGGCGGTCTATCCGACGGGCTACGCGGAAAGGACGCACTACAAGGTGACCGAGCCGATGACTGAAATCATGGATTCCGGGTTTCTTGAGGTCGGCCCGCGGGCGCTCAAGCAGGCCGGGCTCGAAGCTTCGGACATCCAGTCGTTCCATCCATACGACGACTTCATTATCGCCATCATGTTGCAGCTTGAGCAGATTGGCTTCTGCCCACAGGGTGCGGGTGCGGATTTCGTCCTGAGCCGGGACTTGACGTTCAAGGGCGATTTGCCCCTCAACACCGGAGGCGGTCAGATATCTGCGGGTCAACCAGGTCTCGCGGGCGGCGGGCTCAATCTGGTTGAGGCCGTTCGGCAAATGTTTGGTGACGGCGGCCCGCGCCAAATCAAGAGAACCCGGAATGCTATGGTGACCGGCATCGGCGGCATTCCCTACGCGCGCAACTGGTGTACGTCCGGCGTGATGATCCTGGAGCAATAATATGATCAACGACAACATCAAGCCCCAGCGTCCACTGCCGAAGATCGGCTCCTATCTCGATACAAAGGAGTTTTGGGGCGGGGCCAAGCGCGGCAAACTCATGCTGCAGTTCTGCACACAGACGCAAAGATACCAGCACTATCCGCGGCCGATTAGTCTCTATACCGGCCGACATACGATCGAATGGCGCGAGACCTCGGGAAAGGGCACAGTCTATTCGTGGACGGTAACGCGCTCGCCCTGGCCCGGTCATGAGGCGCGGGTGCCTTACCTGTGTGCCTATGTCGACCTCGCGGAGGGAGTGCGGTTTCTGTGCAATCTCGTCGATTGTTCAGAGGACGAAGTTGTCATCGGCATGCCGGTCGAGGTTCGCTGGGACCGGCTAAACGACGAGACCGTCTATCCCGACTTCGCTCCTGTACGGGTCGCGCCGTGAAGCTTGCATCTTATCTGGCTGCGCAAGCGCAGGCGTTCCCTGACAAAGCCGCACTCGTCTGCGGCGAGACCCGCGTGACGTTTCGTCAATTGTACGAGGACAGTGATCGTATAGCGACCGCACTGCGGAAGTCGGGCGTTGCTATCGGTGATCGGGTGGCAATGTGCCTGCCCAATTGCTGCGAGTTCGTCACAGTGTTCTTCGCGATCGTGAAGAGTGGCGCGCTGGCGATGCCGATCAACATGCGATTGTCGACCAACGAGATTGCGACCATCTTTGCTGACGCGGCGCCAGCCGCGGTCTTCTTCAGCGAAGGCGAGCGTGAAGTGGTCGATCATATCTGCCGTGGAGGCGCCGTCCGCCGCTTCGTGGTCGGGCCTTCCGACGACCCGACTGAACTTTCCATTGCGTCGATGCTCGCATGTCAACCGGAACCAATTGAACTGCCTTCCGAGCACGACGATTGCATGATTTCCTACACGTCCGGTACGACTGGACACCCCAAGGGCGTCATCACCACGCAGGCGAACTATATCGTCGGAAACGGCTTCCTGAACGCGATGTATTGGAAGCTGTCGCCCGATGATCGCATCGTCGTGACGACGCCGCTTGCGCATCGCACGGCATTTGCACGGGTCGGCAACATGGCCGTGTTGGGCGCGACACTGTATATCATGCCGCGCTTTGACGTGAATGAAGCGATGCAACTGATCGAGGCCGAAAAGATCAGCTTGATTTCGATCGTTCCGACCGTCGGAAGAATGATGTTGCCCGTCATCGAGGCTGAACCGACCCGATTCAGTTCATTGCGCGTGCTGGTCGCAACGGGCGAGGCCTTTCCAGCCGAGATCAAGCGGCGTTTGCTAAAGGCGCTGCCGAAGCTCGAGATATTTTCATTTTTCGCAATGACGGAGGCCGGCTCGCTGGCGATGCTCAAGCCGGACGAACAGTTCGACCATGGGGCTTCGGTCGGTCGCGTCACTCCCGGCGTCGAAATGCGCCTCGTCGATGCAGACGGACAGACGGTCAACACCGGCGAAGCAGGCGAGATTTGGGTCAGATGCGGGTTGCCCGGACAATATCTGCTGTTCAGGACTTACTTCAATCAACCGCAGGCGATGCGAGACGCCTTCCAGGAAGGCTGGTTCAAGACAGGCGATATCGGCCGTTTCGACGCGGATGGATTTCTCTATATTGTCGACCGCAAGAAGGACATGGTGCTATCCGGCGGATACAACATCTACTCCAAGGAGGTCGAGCAAGTGCTGCTCCGATATAGCGGGGTTGCCGACGCCGCCGTCGTAGGCGTCCCCGACGACGTTTACGGAGAAGCCGTTGCCGCGTTCATCGAGCCTGAGGTGGATGTGATGCTCACCGAGGACGAATTGATTCGATGGTGCGCCTCTGAGCTGGCGAGCTACAAGAAGCCGAAGCACGTGGTGTTCTTGCGCGAATTGCCGAGGAACAGTACCGGCAAGGTGATCAAGACTGAATTGCGGACGCTATTCCGCTTACGACACTGACACGCCAAGCGTGGCTACCTAACGCACGAGCGCAACAACGCAAATGAGCGTCAATTCCTTCAAACGGACACCACCGCCTGAAACTCGCGGGCAATTGCAGCAGAAGCATATTGCCGGCGTGGTGTATGATCTCATTGCGGAGCAAGGGATCGAGAATCTCACGATGCGACAAGTTGCCGATGCTGCCAAGGTAAGTCTGGGCACCATCACGTACCATTTTCGCAGCAAGGAAGCATTGATCGCCGCTGCGCTGGAATCTGGTTATGAATTGCCGGACGACTGGGATCAGTATAAGGGCTCGCCAGCTGCCCAGCTTCGCCGCATTGCTCTATCCTACGCATTGCAGTCGCCCAAGGAGCGTTGGTGGCGATTCTGGATAAACTATGTCGCAATGAGCACCCGCGACGCTGAAATTCAGGCGATTCAAACCAGACGCTTCGACAAGCAGCGCCGGTTCTGGATCAAGCTCTTCAGGGAAGGCAAGGAGCTCGGCGAAATCCGTGGCGACCTACCGGTCGAAGAGACCGTCGATCGGATGCTGGTCGAGGTGCATGGTCATGTCATTCTGCAATTGGTCAAGCCCAATCCGAGAATGCGGATGGATGCGCGCGAGGCAATAAACAGGATGATCGACGCGATCCTCGACAAGCCGTAATTGCACATCCGTATTTGGTCGGCACCGCGGCTCGCGTTCGCGCTTTCCGGCGCGAGGGCTTCCTGTTCGTTGGTCGGGATCTGCGCTGGCAGCTGCTGGAGCGAGGCCGATCGCGGCCGCACCACCGGCGTGATGGGTGCCGCCACTCGTGGAACATTGAGCGCTGGCGGCGAGCACTGGATTCGCGACGCGCGGCCCGTCGAACGATGCCGATCGGCAGGTCCGCGGTATGTCGTTGATGTGAAGGGCGCAAAGGAGCTGGCGGAGAGAGTGGAAGTCGAACCTACGAGCCAGGCCGTTCGGCGGTCGGGATCGGAAGCTCGGCCAACCGCACCAGTTTCGCACCAGAAACGATCCCTCCAAGAGCGATAAACGCGGCCAACCATCACAAAAAATGCTGAAAAATCAACGGCCGCATCCCTTGTCCTGCCGCTCATAACGGTCTGGTTGCAGGTTCGAGTCCTGCCGGGCCCACCATCAGATCAAAGCCCTGGCTCCGGGACCCCATGCGTGCTGCATCGATGGAGCCGTCCGGCATCGCGCTCGCCGCATCATCTCGCCGCGGTCCACTCACTCCCAGGCCGCCTGGAAAATGGCGCGGTAGCCGTCGGCATCCACCGGACGCGGATTGGTGGCGGTGGAATGATCCCTCGCCGCCTTCTCCGCCATGTCGTCCAGCACCGAGGCCGGCACACCCATGGCGCGCAGGCCGCGCGGCAGATTGAGCTCGGCATTGAGCGCATCGAAGAACGCGGCGATGTCGGCATCTTCGGGCAGACCGAGCGCCAGCCTCAGCCGCGGCAGCTTGGCTGCGATCGCCGGAGCATTGTAGCGCATCACCGCAGGCATCAGCACCGCATTGAGTGTGCCGTGATGCAGGCTCGGCGATGCGAGGCTGCCAAGCGCGTGCGACAACCCGTGCACCGCGCCGAGGCCTTTCTGGAAGCACAGGCCGCCCTGCAGCGCGCCCATCATCACTTCGGCGCGGGCGTCGCGGTCATCGCCCGCCCTCACCGCCTGCTTGAGATGGCCGACGATGCGCGCCGCGCCATCGAGCGCGATCGCATCCGCCGGTGGATTGAAGCGCGGCGACAGATAGGTCTCGATGCAATGCGACAGCGCGTCCATGCCGGTCGCGGCCGTCAGTGCCGGCGGCAGGCCGAGCGTCAGCAGCGGATCGCAGATCGCCCGCGCCGGGATGAGATGCGGACTGATCAGGCCGACCTTGCGGCCGTCCTCGAGCGTGATGAGGGCGGCGCGGCCAACTTCGCTTCCGGTGCCGGCGGTGGTCGGAATCGCGATCAGCGGCGCGACGGCGGCGGTGATCCGCGCCACACCGCCATCGATCGCGGCATATTGCGCCAACGGGCCTGCATGGGTGGCGAGCAGCGCCACCGCCTTGGCGAGATCGATCGGCGAGCCGCCGCCGAGCGCGACGAGGCCGTCGCATCCGGCCTCGCGATAGCGTGCGAGCGCCTGCAGCGTCGCACGCTCGGTCGGATTCGGCGGCGTCGCGTCGAACACCACAGGAGCAGTGCCGAGCGTGGCGGTCACGCGCTCCGCCAGGCCGGCCGCGACGATGCCGCGGTCCGTGACGAGCATCGGCCGACGGATACCGAGCGCTGCGATCTCGTCGCCGAGCGCGTCCGCCTCGCCGAAGCCGAAGCGAATGGTGGTGAGATAGGTGATCAGCGCCATGGCTTGTCGTCCGTTGCGCCGATCGATCAGAGGTCGGTGCGTTCTTCGGCGATGTCGCGACGCTGCTCCATGTTGAAGCGCCCCGCATAGATCGGCCGCCCGCCGGTGGTCGGACCCGGATATTGCACGATCAGGATATCGCCGCCGGTCGCGGTCTCGAACTTGCCTTCGAAATGCGGGTCCGGATGAAAGATCATGGTGCCCGGCGTGTAGAGATTGTCGTCGATCCTGAATTCGCCGCTCAGGATGTACCAGACCTGCGCGAACTCGTGATTGTGGATCGGATGATGTGCGCCCGGCTCCAGCCGCAGGATGCCCGCGTTCGGCTCGGTCGGCCGCTCCGGCCGCGGGTGGAACAGCATCTTGCCGGTCTCGCCAGGCCAGCGGATGGTCTCCCACTCCACATCGTCGATGTGCTTCGCCTCATACGGCAGGTGCCTGCCGGTCGCGGTTGCGGTCTGCATGGATCAGTCTCCTTGGGGCTTGCTCTTGGGTGATCGAGGTGGGGCGGCGGCGCTCGGCACGCGCCACCAGTCGAAATGCTCGGCCTTCTGCGGCGACTTCGCGACCACCATCAGGATGCGCGCTTCGTCCTCGCTGATGTTGTCGGCGCGGTGCGGCAGCTCGGAATTGAGGAAAATGCCCTCACCGGGCGCCAGATCGAACACCTCGGCGCCGACGTGGAAGCGGATGCGCCCGCTGATCACGTAGCAGTATTCCTGTCCCGGATGCGACACCATCAGGTCCATCCGGTTCTTGCGCGGGAACGAGAGGTGAAACACCTCCAGATCATCGTTCGGCATGCCGCCCGCGAACAATCGCCAGCGATAGCCGGTGCTCGGGATGCTCTGGTCTTCGCCATCGTCGCCATGGCGATGCAGCGTGACGTGGCTGCGCGACTGGTCCTGCGGTGCGGCGAACAATTCGCTGACGCCAATGTCGAGCGCCTGCGCGATCTGGATCAGATTGGCAACGGAGCTCGACACCTGCCCGCGCTCGAGGCGCGACACGAAGGCGTCGGACAGCCCGGTGGTGTCGGCCAGATCCTTCAGCTTCATGCCACGCTCCTCCCGCAGCGAGCGAATGCGTGCTCCAAGCCTCGCCAGCGTCTCGTCCTGCGTTTTCATTGCTCCGACCCTCTCCTTAATTTGCTTCCTTGTCAATAAAAATTGCTCTACAAGCAATTTTCGTTGTGCTCGATGTTGAAATCGCGGGAAATACCAGTGGTTCTCCGCACCGATGCACAAGCGAATTGCGTACCACGCAACAAAACCAAACAGCAAACAACACGACCTCCGGAGGAGCACCCGACCATGACAACCACTCTCAGGGCCCTATGCGCGGCGATGACCGCGACGCTGCTGCACATTCACGTCGCGCACGCCGCGATGTCCGACAATGTGATCCGCATCGGGGTCCTCAACGACCGCTCCGGCGCCTATGCCGACCTCGGCGGCGAAGGCTCGGTCGTCGCGGCGAAGATGGCGGCGGAGGAGTTCGGCAACAGCATCGGCGGCGTGCCGGTCGAGATCGTCGCGGCCGATCACCAGAACAAGCCGGACATCGGGCTTGGCATCGTGCGGCGCTGGTTCGACACCGAGAAAGTCGACGTCGTTGCCGACATTTCCAATTCCGGCGTGGGTTTCGCGGTGACCGCTCTCGCCAAGGAACGCAACAAGATCGTGCTGAACGCGTCGGCCTCCTCCGACTTCACCGGCAAGGCCTGTACCCGGACCTCGTTCCAGTGGGTCTACACGAGCTATACCAACGGCTACGGCCTCGCGCGGGCGCTCACGGCGCAGAAGCTCGACAGCTGGTTCCTGATCACGGTGGACTATTCGTTCGGTCACGCCTTCGCCGCCGACATGCGCCGCGCGGTCGAGAACGGCGGCGGCAAGGTGATCGGCGAAGTGCGCCACCCGCTCAACACCGCCGACTTCAGTTCGGTGCTGCTGCAGGCGCAGGCGTCCGGCGCCAAGGTGATCGCGCTGGCCAACGCCGGCGCCGACATGACCAACTCGGTGAAACAGGCGGCCGAGTTCGGCATCACCCGCGGACAGGCATTGGTGGCACCGACCGTGTTCCTCACCGACGTCGACGCGATGGGCCTTGCGGCCGCACAGAACCTGCAGTTCGTCACCGCATACTATTGGGACCGCGATGCCGAGTCGCGGGCGTGGGCCAACAAGTTCTTTGAGAAGGTTGGGCGGATGCCAACCATGACCCAGGCCGGCGTCTATTCAGCCGTGCGGCACTATCTGCGTGCGGTGCAGGCCGCAAACTCCGACGATGGCCTTGCTGTCGCAGCCAAGATACGCGAATTGCCGGTTGCCGATTCGTTTGCTCGCGGCACGGTCCGTAGCGACGGCCAGTTCGTGCACGACATGTACCTGGCGCGCGTCAAGACACCGGCGGCCTCGAGCCGACGCTGGGACTACTACGACATCGTCGCAACGATTCCCGCCGAGCAGGCCTTCCGCCCGCTCGGCGAGGGTGGCTGCGAGCTGGTGTCGCAGTGACGACGCAGGCGGACGGTGGCCAACACCATCGTCCGTCATCGCCCATAGCGGCCTGTGTGCAGGTTGGCGGGCGGCGTCTCCTGGGCCCGCCAGGCGCACCTTCGCCATCGAAGCCTCAATTCGATAGACCGCCGTCCAGCTCAACTGCCGAAGTCAGTTGCGCGCTTCCCGCCGAAGAAATTGAGCAATCGGCATCAAGGCGTCGATCGAGGGCAAACCTGCGCGCGCCTCACTGCATGACGACCAGGGATAGGGGATAGCCGAAAGCCATTGCAGGACAGACGCCTGATAGCTCGCCGGCAGCACACACATGAACTCGATCTTGATGAGCAGCCGCTTGACGCGACCGTCACCGGCGGCATCAAAATCCCAGGTGTACTCGCCGCAACCGACGCGTACCTCGCCGTCGGACTTGTTTGACATCCCCACCAGCCAGTCGCATTGAAACCGTGGAAGACGATTGGACTCAGGGCACGAGAGGCAGAAAGTGCGCACATTCTCATACTGCGATCCAAAGTTTCGTACGAGAACGTCGGTGACGCTCTCCAATCCGTGAGCCGAGCTTGGAAACGAGATCGCGTCGGTCAGGAGCTGCATCTGGAGCTCACACTCCTGCACGAACGCACGCTTCATGAGCTGGGGCAGGTTTCGGTCCTTTGCCTCGATGTACGTGCTGATCGCCTCGGCTGCGGTGATCGATTGGGGCTCACTCAACATTCTCTCCACAGTTGCGCGACCAGATACAATGACGCCGCAGGAAACAACAAGATGGGCGCCGCTAGACCGGCCTCACAATACACCGCAAGCTTGATTTCTTCACGCTCACGCCTCTGCGAAAGACGATTGGATTCAGGCTGCCGGAAATGCCGAGCACCGATCTGTCTGAATGGCAATGCCGACAGGCGCCCCCATTGGCCAGCGCAGAACGGCCTGCTCGCCCGGGGATCGCACCAGCAGCCGCTCCCCGGCGCCTCCAGCGCACTCGATCTGAAGATCGACGTGGCCACCCTGGTAGATCTGAGCCACAACGCTGCCCTTGATGGCGCACGGCTCCTCGGGCGCCACAACGCTGAACTGTTCGGGGCGGACGAACAGGTCAACCGCCGCGGACTTCTCGAGCCCGGAAAGGCTCTCGCCCGGCACGTTCACCAGCGCATCGCCGAGCGCGACAATCGCTTGCCTGGCCTGCATGCTCACAAGCTGGCCACGCAGCCTGTTGTTATCGCCGACGAAGCCGGCCACGAACGGGTCCGCCGGGCTGCGATAGACGTCAACAGGGCTTCCGAGTTGCCTGATCCGGCCCTCGGACATGACCGCCACGCGATCGGACATGCTCAAGGCCTCGCCTTGATCGTGCGTCACAAAGATCGTGGTCAGACCCAGCTTGCGCTGAATTTCCCGCAGCTCCACCTGCATCGAGGTCCGCAGGCTCTTGTCCAGCGCCGAGAACGGCTCATCGAGCAGCAGGACGGTCGGGTTAATGACGAGTGCGCGCGCGAGCGCAACGCGCTGCTGTTGGCCGCCGGACAATTGCCGGGGCTTGCGGTTCTCCATGCCCTTCAGCTTGACAAGCGCCAGCGCATCGGCGACCCGTTTGTCCCGCTCACCCTTGGGGACCCGCCGCGTCTTCAGGCCGTAGGCGACGTTTTCCGCCACACTCATGTGCGGAAACAGCGCGTAGTTCTGAAACATCATGCCGATGCCGCGCTGGTAGGTCGGAATGTCATTCACGCGCTTGCCTTCGATCGAGATCGAACCGCCGTCCGGCCCCAGAAAGCCCGCGGCCAGCTTGAGCAGCGTTGTCTTGCCGCACCCCGATGGACCAAGCAGCGTCACGAACTCGCTGCGGCCGACGCCGAGCGTCACGGCGTTCAGGGCCACGACATCGTCAAATCGCTTGGTCACGGCGTCGAAATGGACCGCCGTTTGCTCCCCTTCAACATTCGCAGACGGCTTCAAGATCCGTGCTCCCTAGTGAGACTGCTCGATATTGAGGACCTTGCCGAGCCCGAGGAACGCATTGGCAAAGGCGATCAAGGCCGCGGTGCCGACGATATACATGACCGATAGTGCCGCCATCGACGGATCGGCGAACTCGCGCACATAATTGTACATCGCGACCGGAAGCGTTTGGGTCCGCTGCGAGGTCACGAACAGCGAGGCCGTGAACTCGTTGAATGAGAGGATCGCTGCGAACAGCCAGCCGCTGACGAGCCCGGGCAGCAACAGCGGCAGGGTGACGGTGGTCAGGACGCGAAGCGGTCCGGCGCCGAGGCTCGCAGCAGCGTGTTCGTAACTCTGGTCGAGATTCCTCAGCGAGACATACACGCTGCGCAGAACGAACGGCAGCACCAGGATAACGTGGCAGATCACGACGACCGCAAAACCGCGGCTCAGGCCGACTTGCGCCGCGAGGATGAGAAAGCCGAGCCCTACCGTGAAGTGCGGAATCACCAACGGCGAGATGAGGACTCCCTCGATGGCGGACTTGAGCGGAAACTTGTAGCGGTCGATGACAAAAGCGAACATGCCGCCAACGCACAGCGCGATCGTCGAGCTCCAGGCCGTGACGATCAGGCCGTTGAAGAACCCTTGCCGGAAGTCTTCATAGGCGAGGGCCCTACCGAACCATCGCCACGACCAGGCCTGCGGCGGGAATGACAGGATGGGCTTGTCGTTGAACGCGGCGATCGTCACGACTGCCGCCGGCAGCACAAGAAAGGCGATGATGACGAGCACCGTCAGCAATCCGACCCAGCCGAGCACTCTCTGATAGGTCGAGCGCGGAATCATCAATGCACCTCGATGTTCTGAAGCGGTCGGGACGCAAGCTGAAGCAGTCCAAGCACGAGGGCGGTCAAGGCCAGCCCAGCCACGCACAATGTCGCGGCGAAGGGAAAGTTGAAGCTCGAAAATCCAAGCTGGTAGACCAGATTGGAGATCATATTGACGCGGCCGCCGCCGATGAGTTGCGGCGTGGCGAATGCCGAGAACGTCCAGGCGAATGCCGTCGTGGTGCCGGCGACCACGCCCGGCAAGGACAGCGGCAATGTCACGGTCAGGAACACCCGAATGGGACCGGCTCCCAGGCTTTCAGCCGCTCGGGAATAGTCGCGGTCGATATGGGACAATCCGGCGGCCAGCATGATGACCATGACCGGCAGCGTGACGTGCACGAGCGCAACCACAACGCCGAATGGCGTGAACATCAGCTGCAGCGGCTTACCGATGAGGCCGAGCGACATCAGCAAGGAATTGATGAAGCCATTGTTGCCCAGGACGATGATCCACGCATAGGTGCGAACGACCTCGCCCAGAAACAGCGGCGTCACGACAATCACCAGGAGAACGGAGCGCAGGATCGGCTGTTCGACGCGCACAAGTGCATAGGCCAGCGGATATCCGACGATCAATGTCACGACCGCGGTCATCGCGCACACGACGACGGTATCGAGAAACACGCGCGCGTAGAGCGGCTTGAGAAGGTCGGCGAAATTCGCCAGCGTAAATCCGCCGGGGTCGAGCGATCCCGGCACGTAGGCCCTGAGGCTGTATTGCAGAACAGCAACCATCGCCGCGAGGAACCCGATCGCACAGAGCGCCGCCGGCGCCGTGAAGATGCGCAGAAATGGCTGCTGATTCATGATACCGGACCGATCTGGCAACGGATCAGTTCATGATGTTTTCGGCGAACCATTTGCGCCATTCCGCCGTCTTGTTAGCGCGCAGCTTGGCGTCGATGTTGATCTGCTGCTTCCATTGCTCCGCCGACGTGAAGACGCCCGGAAGCTTGGCGATTTCAGGATCGATCTTCGCGTTGAGGACTGCCGGGCTTCCCTTCTTCTGCTTCGAGATCTCAGCCTGAATTTCTGGGTCGTAGAGCGCGTTGATGAACTTGTATGCGAGGTCAACCTTCTTTGACCCCTTCATGATCGCGACGGTGTCGATTCCCAGCACCGCGCCCTCTTTCGGCATCGCGAGCGTGATCGGAATGCCCTGCCCGATCATGTAGTAGGCGTTCATCGAAAGCACGATCTGCACCGGCGTCTCGCCGCTCGCGAGCAGTTGCTGGCTGTTGGCGTCATTAGTGTAGAACGCCTTGAAGTTTGGCTTGAGCGCCTTGAGCTTCTCCTCGCCTTGTTCCCAATGGGCCGGGTCGGCGCCGGCAAGAATGGCGGCGACCGCAATGATGTGGCTGGGATCGAAATCCGGAGCGGCGAGCTTGTCCTTCAGCTCCGGCTTCCAGAGATCATTCCAGCTTTCGAACTTGGTGTCCTTGATCAGATCGGGGCGGTAGCCGATCGTGTAGACATAGGCCCAGGCGCCGAGATGGTAGGGACTGATCCGCGCCTCGTCCGCGAGGTTCTTCGCATTGGGGATCTTCGAGGTATCGATCGTCTCGAACAACCCGTCATTGGCATAGAGCCACCCGACATGCGACGTCGTGAACGTCACGTCGCTGTCGGGATTTCCCTTGGCGAGCTTTTCCTTGTTCAGTCGATCGATGGTGCCGCCGGTGATGAATTCGACAGGGACGCCGGTTTCGGCGGTGAATTTCCTGGCAACCGTCTCGGCCACCAGATCGCGCCAACTGCCGCCCCAGATACTGACAACGAGCTTGTCTTGTGCGTGAGCCGGCAAAGCAATCAGAACAGCGATCAACACGGACCAAAGGCGAAGCATAGCTGCAGTCTCCCTCCAGCGAGGGAATGCAGCGCCCGGCTCCAGCTGCAATCCTCGGTCATGAAATTAAACTTATCATCTGCTTAATAGTACCTTTTATCAGGCACCTTACCGACCCGCAATAGTTTTATCTTATCGACAATAGTACCTTTTGCGAATAGCCTGCGCGCCACGTTGGTTGAAATCACGGAGGCAGTCGATGACGACATCGACGGAAGCTTTAGAGGCCCATCGGCCGTCTGCCGTTCTCAATACGCTCAAGCGTCTTGGTTTCGGCACCGTCGTCTCTGTCCCCGACAGCTGGCTGGGCGAAATCCTTATTCGCATCGACCAGGAGCCGGGCATGACGCTGGTGCGCGCAACCCATGAAGAGGAGGCGCTTGCGATCGCTTGTGGCAGCCGGCTCGGTAGCGTTCGCACCGCCCTGCTTGTGCAGAATGCCGGTGTGCTCAGCATGGGTGCGGGCATGGTGTCGCTCGCGCAGCGCTATCAATTTCCGCTGCTGATGCTGGTGTCCTATCGGGGCACGCCCGATGATCCGGTCTTCTATCATGTGCCGAAGGGCCGAGCGACGGAGCCGGTCTTCCGCGGCATCGGCCTCGCCCATGCCTGCACCGATCGATACCGCCCGATCGGTCCGCAGGTCGAACATGCCGCGACCTATGCGGAAGAAGCTTCTTGTCCGTTTGCCCTGCTGATGGGTCGGGAGGATATCCAGTGGTGACCAACGCACGACCGACCCGGGCGGATTACTACAGGGCGCTTGCCGGCAGCCTGCCGTCCCGCGCGCTCGTTGTGACGTCGCTCGGCAATGCTTCGTATTTGTGGGCATCGCTGCATCACGCACCGGAGAACTTCTACTTCGAAGACGCCATGGGACTGACACTCCCGCTGGCGCTGGGCCTGGCCATCGCTCAACCGGATCGTCCGGTCATCGCTGTCGAAGGCGATGGCGCCCTGCTCATGCATATGGGAACGCTCGTCACGATTGGCGCGATGAACCCGTCAAATCTCACCATCCTCCTGATCCAGAACGGCGTTCACGCAGCTTCAGGCGGTCAAGCCTTGACCAACGCGACGCTCGATCTGGCACAGCTGGCGCGGGCCTCGGGAATCAAGCACGCCGAGAACCTGAATGCGCCGAGCGCACTCGCCGCCGGCATCGCCGCGGCCGAAAAGCGCGATGGCGTCGGAGTCCTGGTTCTGGCGACGGAGCCCGACGTCGAAGTCGTGCGGCCGCCGATCTCACTCGATCCGATCGCGACAAAGCATCGCTTCATGGCTGCGATTGAGGCACCACGTTACATCCCGACAATGTTCGGCGGCGGGATGCTCGAGCGGCCCTAGCCAGCCGGCATTTGCCTTGCGCAAATCCATGGCGGCCGCTTCGTTGCCGAAGCGGGCCGCTCTTTTTTGGCACTCCGACATACCGCCGGGCTGTCGGACGACGCTGCGATCTTAGGCACAGGACGTCGAATCTTTGAACTTGTCCGCCGTTCATCACTTAGTACGATGTGTAGGACCATGGACTATTCGCCGGTTCGCTCGCTCTTGATGAGGACGACGACAACGATGCAACGCAACCACGACGCCTTGCGGATCGATGTGGCCGCGTCGATTTCCGTCGGCATGCCCGTTATTCACTTCAGTGACGGCGGCTCCCCGGTCCAGACGAATAAGTTTGGTCAGACAGCGGCTGCGGGTCAGCCGCAACACGGCGAGCGTCGAATGCCGGTGGTCCAGGCCTTGCTGATGCGGATTTGCTCGTCATCCGGTGAGGCATGGCCATCGCTCGAGCTCATCCTGGGCCGCACGCTATCGCCGCGGGACCCGATCGGATCCGGCGCTTGATAGGCCATCTGCTTCCGGGTTAGCCAATCGCAAGGCCCTGGCACGGGCGAGCGCCATTCGCTGCCTGCCTTACATCGCCTTGACGATGTTCTCGGTGACCTTCTTGGCGTCGCCGAGCAGCATCATGGTGTTGTCGCGGTAGAACAGCGGGTTGTCGATGCCGGCATAGCCCGACGCCAGTGAGCGCTTGATGAACATCACGGTGCCGGCCTTCCAGACCTGCAGCACCGGCATGCCGTAGATCGGCGAGGTCTTGTCCTCTTCGGCAGCCGGGTTGGTGACGTCGTTGGCGCCGATCACAAAGGCGATGTCAGCCTGGGCGAACTCCGAGTTGATGTCCTCGAGCTCGAACACCTCGTCATAGGGCACGTTGGCTTCGGCCAGCAGCACGTTCATGTGGCCGGGCATGCGCCCCGCCACCGGGTGAATGGCGTATTTCACCTCGACGCCTTCCTTCTTCAGGATATCGCCCATCTCGCGCAGCGCGTGCTGGGCCTGCGCCACCGCCATGCCGTAGCCGGGCACGATGATGACCTTGGAGGCGTTCTTCATGATGAAGGCGGCATCGTCCGCCGAGCCGAGCTTGGCGGGCTTCTGCTCGCCCGAGCCGCCGCCGGCGGCTGCGGTCTCGCCGCCGAAGCCGCCGAGGATCACCGAGATGAACGAGCGGTTCATCGCGTGGCACATGATGTAGGACAGGATCGCGCCCGAGGAGCCGACCAGCGCGCCGGTGATGATCAGCGCCGAGTTGCCGAGCGTGAAGCCGATGCCGGCCGCGGCCCAGCCCGAGTACGAGTTCAGCATCGAGATCACGACCGGCATGTCGGCGCCGCCGATCGGGATGATCATCAGGACGCCGAGCGCCAGCGCGATGATGGTGATCAGCCAGAAGTCGAGCGCGCTGCCGCTCATCACGAGGCCGACGATGAAGAACACCAGCGCCAAGGCGAGCACGATGTTGATGACGTGGCGGAACGGCAGGATGATCGGCGCGCCGCTCATCCGGGCCGACAGCTTCAGGAACGCGATCACCGAGCCGGTGAAGGTCAAGGCGCCGATCGCAACGCCGAGCGACATCTCGACCAGGCTCTGCGGATGGATGTTGCCGGGCGTACCGATGTCGAACGCTTCAGGCGCGTAGAACGCGCCGGCGGCGACCAGCACCGCGGCCATGCCGACCAGCGAGTGGAATGCGGCGACGAGCTCCGGCATCGAGGTCATCGGCACCCGGCGCGCGATCACAGCACCAATGCTGCCGCCGATCGCGATCGCGACGATCACCAAGAGCCAGGCGACGCCGTCGGCCGGCGGATGGCTCGCCAGCGTGGTGGCGACCGCGATCGCCATGCCGATCATGCCGAAGAAATTGCCCTGGCGCGACGATGCCGGGCTCGACAGGCCGCGCAGCGACAGGATGAACAGCACCCCCGCCACGAGATACAGAACAGCAGCCAGATTGGCGTTCATCTCAGGTCCCCCTTTGTCTTCGTCACCCCGAGGTGCACGCCGCTCACTTGGCTTTCTTCTTGTACATCGCCAGCATGCGCTGGGTGACCAGGAAGCCGCCGAAGATGTTCACGCAGGCGAAGATCAGCGCCACGAAGCCGAAGCCGCGGGCCCAGCCCGATCCGCTCGACACCATGCCGACGCCGACCGCGAGCAGCGCGCCGACCACGATCACCGACGAGATCGCGTTGGTCACGCTCATCAACGGGGTATGCAGCGCGGGGGTCACCGACCACACCACGAAATAGCCGACGAATACCGCAAGAACGAAGATCGACAGCCGGAACACGAACGGATCGACGGCCTGCGCGAGATGCTCCATGGCTTCTCTCCTTACTTCGGCTGGAAGTTGGGATGGATGACGGCGCCGTCCTTGGTCAGCGCGGTGGCCTTCACCAGCTCGTCGTCCCAATTGACCGCGAGCGCCTTGCTGGCCTTGTCGACCATGGTCTCGATGAACGAGAACAGATTGCGCGCATAGAGGCTCGAGGCAGAGGCCGCGACGCGGCCGGCGACATTGGTGTAGCCGACGATCTTGATGCCGTCGGTCTCGACCACCTCGCCGGGCCTCGCGCCCTCGACATTGCCGCCGCGCTCGACCGCGAGGTCGACCAGCACCGAGCCGGGCTTCATCGACTTGACCATCTCGCCGCTGACGAGCTTCGGCGCCGGGCGGCCCGGGATCAGCGCGGTCGTGATCACGATGTCCTGCTTCTTGATGTGCTCGGCGGTCAGCGCGGCCTGCTTGGCCTGGTACTCCTTGGACATCTCCTTGGCGTAGCCGCCGGCGGTCTGCGCGTTCTTGAACTCCTCGTCCTCGACGGCGAGGAATTTGGCGCCGAGGCTCTCGACCTGCTCCTTGGTGGCGGGGCGCACGTCGGTCGCGGTGACGACGGCACCTAACCGCCGCGCGGTCGCGATCGCCTGCAGGCCGGCGACGCCGACCCCCATCACGAACACCTTGGCGGCCGGAATGGTGCCGGCGGCGGTCATCATCATCGGGAAGGCGCGGCCGAACGCTTCGGCGCCCTCGATCACCGCCCGGTAGCCGGCGAGGTTGGCCTGCGAGGACAGCACGTCCATCACCTGGGCGCGGGTGATGCGCGGCATCAATTCCATCGCAAACGCCGACACGCCGGCATCAGCCATCGTCTTCAGCGCGGCCTCGTTGCCATAGGGATCCATGATCGCGATCACCAGCGCACCGCGCTTGTACTTCGCGAGCTCCGAGGCCTCCGGCCGCTTCACCTTGATGATGATGTCGGCGTCCTTGAGCGCATCGGCGCTGACGGTCGCGCCCGCCGCGACAAGCTCCGAATCGGGCAGCCCCGACTTGACGCCCGCGCCCGGCTCGACCGCGACCTCGGCGCCCAGCGCCTTGAACTTCTTGATGGTATCGGGCGAGACCGCAACCCGCGGCTCGGACGCATCGATTTCCTTGGCAACGGCGATCTTCACGCTCACAGCACCACTCTTGAGAACTAACGAGGTCATTCACCAAATCGGCGACGCAAGCACGGCATTTCCCAGAGGATCGTCCTCGATCCCTGGGTGGCCGCCTGCGCCGCAGGGATTTGCCGGCTTGGCAACGCCGACGCATCAATCGCGCCGCGTCTCGAGCCCAAAGGAGACAATTCCGCCGGGCTCGAAGTCGGCG
Organism: Bradyrhizobium sp. B120; assembly: GCF_049075665.1. Classification (NCBI taxonomy): domain Bacteria; kingdom Pseudomonadati; phylum Pseudomonadota; class Alphaproteobacteria; order Hyphomicrobiales; family Nitrobacteraceae; genus Bradyrhizobium; species Bradyrhizobium sp. B120. Next base: position 6,981,037 of record NZ_CP185242.1, read on the forward strand.
CATCGTTGCGCAAGCTTGACGATCTCAGCGCGAGCTTTTCGATCCCGCACCCTCATGAACGACGCGAGAAGCACCAGGCATTCGTCGGAACCCACCTCGTCCCTCGCTCGCGCCGCACCGCCCATGAAAGTCCCGTCATTCCTGCTCACCGACCGTCATCCGCCCAAGTAGGCAGATCGCACGTGCTCATCGTCGATGAGATCCTTGCCGCTGCCGGAAAGAACGATGGAACCGGTCTCCAGAAGATAGGCGTAGTCGCACATCTCGAGCGCCGAGTAGGCGTTCTGTTCGACCATTAGGACCGTGGTCCCGGATTTCCTGATGCTATCGATGATCGAGAACACCTGTTCGACGATGTTGGGCGCGAGGCCAAGCGATGGCTCGTCGAACATCATGAGCCTGGGCTTGGACATGATCGCGCGACCGATCGCCAGCATCTGCTGCTCGCCGCCGGATAGTGTCCCGGCAACCTGATGCCGGCGCTCGGCCAGTCGCGGAAACACCCCGAAGATCCGCTCCCGATCCGCCGCGATCTCGCGACGGTCGGAGCGCAGATACGCACCCATATCGAGATTTTCGTCGACGGTCATGTCAGGGAATACCCGCCGCCCCTCGGGGCAATGAGCGATGCCCTTGCTCAGGATTTCCCGCGCCGAGCACTTCGTAATGTCGTGCCCGTCGAACGTAATCCGTCCTGCCGCCGAAGGCAGGATTCCCGAGATCGCCCGTAGCGTCGTGCTTTTGCCGGCACCGTTCGCTCCGATCAGCGCGACCAGCTGCCCCTGCCCGATCGACAAGGTGACGCCTTTGAGGGCTTCGACCTTGCCATACCGGCAAACAAGACCATTAATGTGCAGCATGCCGGCTGGCTCCTTCACCCAGATAGGCACGAATGACCTCGGGATTGCCGCGGATCGCCGCGGGCGGCCCTTCCGCAATGATGCGGCCGTAGTTGAGCACGACGATGCGATCGGAGACGCCCATCACCATCGGCACATCGTGTTCCACCAGCAGGATCGACATGCCGCGGCCGTGCAGCTTGTTGAGCAACTCCATGAACCGGGCGGTTTCCGTCGCGTTCATGCCCGACACCGGCTCATCCAGCAAAAGCATCGACGGGTCTGTTGCAAGCGCAAGCGCGACGCCGAGCAAACGCTGGTCGCCGTAAGACAGCGACCCGGCGAGTTCGTCGGCACGGCGCGCTATCCCGACGATCTCGAGCAGTTCGCGCGCAAGATTCCTCAACTCCGCCTCCGCTCGCCCTTCGCGCGGCAGCGCCAGCAGCGTATCCAGCAGTGTCGACCGGCTCCGTCGATGCAGGCCGATCATCACGTTCTCGAACACGGTCACGCTCTGGAACACGCTGGTGCGCTGAAAGGTCCGCGCCAGGCCGAGCGAGGTGACTTCATGCGGCTTGAGGTTGCTGAGCGAGTTATTCTTATAGCGCACCTCGCCCTTGGTCGGTCGCAGAAAGCCGGTGATGACGTTGAAGGCAGTCGTCTTGCCGGCGCCGTTCGGTCCGATCAGGCTGACGATCTCACCCTGGTTGACGACGAAGCTCATATCGGTGATCGCAATCAGTCCGCCGAAATGCACGGCGATATGTTCAACGGACAGAACCGGCTGCGGAGCGTTGGAGGGCATGGTGCTCATGGCGTGTCGTGCATCTTGGCTTGGAGAGGCTCCGGATCCGCGCGGGTGCTGGGTGCCGCGAACCACTTCTCGATGGCAGGAACGATCCCCTTCGGCAACACGAAGACGATGATGATCATCAGCAGGCCATAGAGGATCCACTGGATCTCGGGGGTAGCGAAAGAACGGGCCGCGACGGGAATGAAGCCGAAGATGAGGCCGCCAACGATAGGTCCCGCAAGGGTCCCCTTGCCGCCCGAGATCACCATGATCACCATCGTGACCGTGTAGAGAAACGCAAACACGTCGGGATCGATGATCTTGAGGTAATGGGCGTAGAGGCTGCCGGCGGCCCCCGCGATGCCGGCCGAAAACACCGCGGCCAGCACCAAATAGCGGGTCACGTCGATCCCGACCGAGACTGCGAGCGACTCGTTCTCCTTGAGCGCAATCATTGCGCGCCCGACGCGGGAGTAAACCAGACGTTGGATGACGATGTAGGACACCACAAGGACGGCAAGCACGAGATAGTAGTTGGATTGCTTGCTGTAGAAATCGAGATAGCCGACTCCGGGCAGCCCCAGCGTCATCGGTGGAATCGAGGTCAAGGCCAGCGGGCCTTGGGTCAGCTCGACCCAGTTGAGCGCGACCAGCCGGACCACTTCCGCAAAGCTGATGGTCACGATGACGAAGTAGGCACCCCGCACCTTGAAGGACAGCTTACCGACGGCATAGCCGCAGAGCGCTGCAACCAGGGTGCCGATCACAAACCCGGTCCAGACCGGCCAGGGTTCGTGAACCACGCGGATACCGCCGATCAACTCGACATCGAAGCCCAGCGACACCAGCGCGCTGGTGTAGGCTCCAATGCCAAAGAACGCGACGTGACCAAGGCTCAGCTGTCCGGTGTATCCGAGCAGGAGATTGAGGCTCATCGCCGCGACAATGAGGATACCCGTCGTGATGAAGGCGTTCAGCAAATACGGATCGTGCAGCCAAAGCGGGACGGATGCGAACGCAGCAAGCGCGATATAGGGGATCAAGCGCTTCATCCGATCCGCTCCGCGCGTGCAAACAGGCCGGTCGGCTTGAAGAGCAGCACGACGATGATGATCAGAAAGCCCATGGCATCGCGGTAGCCCGACGAAACGTAGCCGGCACCAAGCTCCTCGGCCAAAGCCAACAGGAAGCCGCCGATGGTGGCCCCGCCAATGCTGCCGAGGCCGCCCAGGATGACGATGGCGAACGCCTTCAGCGAAGCGAGATTGCCCATTTGCGGGGAGATGACGTAGACGGGTCCGAGCAATGCGCCCGCCGCTGCCGCGAGGCTCGAGCCGATCGCGAACGTCGCCATGTAGATGAACTGGATGTTGACGCCCATGAGCGAAGCCGCATCACGATCCTGGAAGGTGGCGCGCATCGCCTTGCCGAGTTTTGTGCGGTTGATCAGGAGATAGGACACGCCGATCAGGGCAAGGGCCGCGCAGAAGACGAACAGGCGCAACCAGGACACCGAAATCGAACCGATGACGAGCGGAAGTTCCGGGAACGGCGTCGAAACCGACTTCGCGACGCCACCCCAGACGAACTGCTCGCCATTTTGCATCACGATCATGGCGCCGATCATGACCAGCATGGTCGTATCAATGTCCGCGCCACGCATCGGGCGCAGCAAGACGACCTCGATCAGCGCACCGGCAAAGCAGCCCAGGACGACCGCCACGATCAGCGCAAGAAAGAAGTTCAGGCCGAGCATCACGCCGACGAAATACAGCGCATAGGCCCCGAAGGAGTAAAGCTCACCGTGCGCGAAATTGACCACGCGCATGATGCCGAAGATGAGCGTGAGCCCGATGCCCAGCAGCGCGTAGGTGCTGCCCAGGATGAGCGTGTTGACGATGTGTTGCAGAAGCTCGGTCATGCTGATTTTTTCGGTCGAAAGACCGCTGATCCTCTCTTCAGAGCATGTACAATGGGCGAGGCAATGCCAAGGCGCCACCAATCATGGTGGCGCCTTCTGCGATCGTCGAGCTCAGGAGCCCGACAGGACGATCTTTTCGTTCTCGATCTTGATCAGATAGAGGTTGGGCATGCTCTGGCCGCTTTCCTTGCCGGCCGGCCCCTGCTTCTGGAACTTGATCTGACCGTTCAGGCCGGCAAAGTCGGTCGTCCATAGTGCGTCGGTGATCGCCGCAGGCTCTGCCTTGCCGGCCCGCTGGATCGCATTGGCGATCGTGCGAATTCCGTCGTAGCCGCGGAAGCTCTCGGTCGCGCCGGCGACCGCGTAGCCACGCTTTTTCCACTCGCCGAGGAAATACTTCGTTGCCGCCGGGTCCGGGGTCTTGTCCGGATACCAGGGCGCGAAGGTCGTCAAATGCATGGAGCCGTTCGCTGCGGCGCCGGCCTGCTCGATCAGCTGATCCGGATTCTGCGAGCCGCCGGTGGTGACGATCCGCTTGGTGATGCCGAGCGCTGCGGCCTGCTTCAACACCAGGGTGAGCTGCTCGACTGCGGTCGTGACCATGATCGTGTCCGAGTCGGTTGCCTTGATCTTGGCAAGCTGCGCGCTCATGTCCTGGGCGGCCTGATCCATGATCTCCACGAGGCCGACCTGAATGTTCTGGGCCTTCATGATCTTGCCGAAGTCCTCGGCCGATCCACGGCCCCAGTCATTGTTGATGACGAGGAAGTCCGCCTTCTTGATGCCGAGTGACGGCATGATGGACTTGAACTCGGTCGCCTCGACCGACGATGGCGGCGAGATGCGGAAGATGTAGGAATTACCCGACGTCGTGATCTTGCTCGAGGACGAGGTCTCCACCACCATCGGGACCTTGTATTCCATCAGCTTCGGCATCACTGCGAGGGTCAGGCTCGAGCCCCAGGCGCCCATGATCACGGGCACCTTGTCGCCGGTGATCAGCTTCTCGGCGACGGCCGCGGCCTCCGTCGGATTGCTCTTGTTGTCCTCGATGACCAGCTCGATCTTGCGACCGAGCAAGCCGCCCTTGGCATTGATTTCGTCGGCGGCGATCTTGGCGCCGTTCACGACATAGGTACCGGAAGCGGCGAACGGACCGGTGAGCGGCTCATTGACACCGATCTTGATGGTCTGTGCCGCGGCGCCCGTCGCCAGTGCGGTCGACATTGCCGCGGCAAGGGCCGCGCCCGTAATCAATCCGTGTGCTCGCTTCATCTTTCCTCCTGCGCTCGCTTGAGCCATGCCTAGGGAACGAAACACCAGTGCAGCGCGCCAGCTTATGGGTGCTGGCCATTCGTCACCGCCGGGATGATCCTATCATCCTATTCTTAGTATCTTAAAGATACTTCTAATCCGCCGTCAAGCAGGCGCCCTGCTCTATTTTTGTTTTCGCAGTGCCCTCATTTGACGCAGCCGCTCATCATTTGCGCGATTGCTTTCGCCCTTGACCAATTTCGAAACTCCTTCGACAGACACGATGCCGCGCGTGCCGATCAGGCGTTCGCCAAATTCGCCTCCTTGTTGAACTCGATGGTGAGTTGATCCCATTCGCCCAGACTGTCCTGAATTTTGCTCCAGAAGGACTGCGAACGGCGCCGCTCGAAATCGGCAACTGAGACCCCCTGCTGCTCGACCCAGGTGTAGTAGCCCAGGTTGAAGACGGCACGGCGCGACAGCTCCGTCAGCTCGACGACATTGTCGGAGGCGGCGCCGAGCAGGCAGGCGCCGAAGATTTCGGCGGCGTTCACCTGATCAAGGCCACGCGCATAGTGCTCCTCTTCGAATTGCCTGCGTTCGCTCCCGTACATGGCAGCACTGTCCGTCGCCACGGTGATAATGGCCTTCTCGGGCCCGTAATTCATCTGCTTTGCCAGCTTGATCGAGGCGATGATGTTGGCGAGCCCGGAGATGCCGATATGGTCGAAGGCGCGCACCAGCGCGGGTTCGAGGCCGCGGCGCGTCTCGAGATAATCGCGGCCCGCCTTCGTGCCGAACAGCAGATTAAGCTGGTCCGTGGTTCGGTCCGAGACCCCGACAACGAAGTCGAGGTTCATGACATTGTGGATGAGCGGGATGTGCTTGTCGCCGATCCCCTGGATGTTGTGCTCGCCATAGCCATTGTTGAGCATCGTCGGGCATTCGAGCGCCTCGACGGCAACGACCTTCGAGCCCCAGCGTCTCTTGAGAAAATCACCCGCGGCGATCGTCCCCGACGATCCTGTTGCCGAGACGAAGGCCGCCAGTTCGTGGTTATCGTCCTGGTTGAACGCCTTGAAGGCATCTTCCGCCGCGCGCCCCGTGCATTCATAGTGGATGAGATAGTTCGAAAACGACGAGAACTGGTTGAGAATGACGTTGCTGTCGTCGCGCCTGAGCTCCGCGCACTTGTCGTAGATCTCCTTGACGTTGCTCTCGGTGCCGGGTGTCCGGATGATGTCGCCTGGGTCCATTACCCACTTCTCGAGCCACTCGAAGCGCTCGCGGCTCATCCCTTCGGGCAAGACGGCAACGCCGCGACAGCCGAGGATCCGCGAAACGGCGACACCGCCGCGACAGTAATTGCCGGTGGAAGGCCAGACAGCCTTCTGTTTGGATGGATCGAACCGCCCGGTCACGAGCTGCTCGATCAAGGCGGCATAGGCCGGCAGGACCTTGTGCGCGCCGATCATCGGAAAGCGATCGCCGAGCAGCACGATGATCTTGGCATCGACGCCGGTGATCTCCTTTGGCAGCACGATATGGCCGGGTACCAGGTCCCTGCCCCTGCGGTTTTCCGCATTGTACCAGTGCATGCGCCAGAGGTTCGCGGCGCTCGGCTCATCTGGCCCGACCGCCGCAATATCCTCCCACACCTTGGCCGACGGAAGCGGCGGGTGCGCGAGTTGCGAGAAGGTCGGCAGCGTCAGATTAAGTTTGCGCGCTTGCGCCGCGGCTTGCCGCAAGCCTTTCCTGTCGACGACATTCGGCTCGATTACAAACGCCATTTCCAATCATCCCTGTTGAATCTCGCGGCCTTCCGGGTCCTTTAGCACCCCGCGGATCGCATGCCCGTGCTGGCCTGCCGCTCATGGACCGCGTCAAATGAACGCTGCCTCCGAACGTCATCCGCGACGCCGTACGTCGTCGTGCGCTGACGCGGCACACGGCCGGCCGAAATGATGATCGATTCGAGCGCCTGCGGCGTCATTTCCTGGCCGTACGAGGCGCCGGCCGATCGCGAGATGCTCTCATCCATCAGCGTGCCGCCGAGGTCGTTGACACCGGCCGAAAGGCAGTGCCGCAGTCCCTCCGGTCCCATCTTGACCCAGGACGCCTGGATATTGGTGATGTGCGGGTTGAGGACGAGGCGCGACACCGCGTGCATCAAGACCGCCTCGCGGAATGTCGGCCCCGGTCGTGCCCGGCCCTTGAGATAGACCGGCGCCTCCATGTGAACGAACGGCAGCGGCACGAGTTCGGTAAATCCACCGGTCTCCGCCTGCAAGCGCCGCAGCCGAAGCAGGTGCCGCGTCCAATGGTCGTAACGCTCGATATGGCCGAACATGATGGTGGCCGTCGATCGGAGCCCGATCGAATGCGCCGTGCGCATGACGTCGAGCCACTGCTGGGTCCTGATCTTGTCCGCGCAGAGCGTCTCGCGCACCTCGTCGTCGAGGATCTCGGCGGCCGTTCCCGGCAGGGTTCCCAGGCCGGCCGCCTTCAGCTCCTGCAGGAATTCGGCAACGGAAATGCCAAGCGTGTGCGCGCCTTGATAGATCTCGAGCGGCGAGAACGCATGGAGATGCATGGCCGGGACGGCGCCCTTCACGGCCCGACAGACATCCAGATATTTCTGCCCCGTGTAGGAAGGGTGGATGCCGCCCTGCATGCACACTTCGGAGGCGCCGCGGTCCCAGGCCTCGGTGACCCGCTGCGCGACTTCGGACATATCGAGGTCGTAGGGACGCCCGCGCAGATTCTCGCTCATCTTCCCCTTCGAGAAGGCGCAGAACTGGCATTTGAAGGAGCAGATATTGGTATAGTTGATGTTGCGGCATACGACGTAGGACACCACGTCGCCATTGACGCTGCTCCGCAATTCGTCGGCCGCCCGGCAAACGCTGGTGAAGTCACTCTCGTGAACGCGGAACAGCTTGACGATCTCGCCCTCCGAAAGCTCATCGCCGCGCTGGGCCCTGGCAACGACCGACGTGACTTCGCTGCCGTGCGCGGAGCGCGGCGCGGATTTCAACCATCCGAGCTCGCGCGATGGAAGCCCGCCGATGTGGCCGGGGTGCCAGTCGTCGGTGCGCGGAAATCCGTCGCCGTCGATGCGATCGAGGACCGACTTCAGCAGCTTGTTGTCGAGCCAGCGCGAGGGATAGCGCGCGAAACCCGGATAGATCGGCAGCCGCTTCTCGAGCCGCTTGCCGGTTGACCGCGTTGCAGCCTCCAGCAGCCGCAGATGCGGCCACGGTGCTTCAGGATTGACGTGGTCCGGCGTGACAGGCGATACGCCGCCCCAATCGTTGATCCCTGCCGCGACGACGCGCCCCAGCGCTGCCGGGCTGAGGTTCGGCGGCGCCTGAATGTTCATCTCCGGCTCGAATATCAGGCGGGCGACAGCGATGGTCCACAGATGATCGTCGACGGAAGGCGCCGGCGCATCGGCCATGCGTGTCCCGACCTTCGGCCGGAAGTTCTGGACGATGATCTCCTGCAGATGGCCATGCGCGTCATTCAGGTCCCGCAGCGCGAGTAATGCATCGATCCGTTCGGCCCTGGTCTCCCCGATGCCGATCAGGATTCCGGATGTGAACGGAATGGCCTGCTCACCGGCCGTCTTGATTGTCTGCAGCCTGACGGCCGGCACCTTGTCCGGCGATCCGAAGTGCGGGCCCCCCTTCGCGCAAAGCCGATCGGACGCGGACTCCAGCATGATCCCCTGCGAGACCGACACCTTGCGCAGCATGGCGAGATCGAGTTCGCTCATGATCCCGGGATTGACGTGCGGCAGCAGGCCGGTTTGCTCGAAGACGGCCTTGGCGACTTCGGCGAGATACGAGAGCGAAGATTCGTGGCCGAGCCTTGTCAGCTCCTCACGCGCGACGCGGTAACGAAGCTCCGGCTTGTCGCCGAGCGTAAACAGTGCCTCGTGACAGCCGGCCTCCTTGCCGGCCTTCGCGATGGCGACCGCTTCCTCGATCGAGAGATACGGCTTCACGTTCGAACGCGGCGCGTGAGCGAACGTGCAGTAGTGACAGACATCGCGGCAAAGCTGGGTGAGCGGGATGAACACCTTGGGCGAATAGGTGATGACATCGTCATGCGCGGCATCCCTTCGCCTGGCGGCGGCCACCAAGAGTTCGTCGATCTCGGCAAGATCGATCAGCTCGTAGGCTTCGCTTCGGGACAGGCGACGGTCGAATGGGAGATTCAAGACGGACGTCATCAGAACAGCCTCACGGGAACGGGATGGTCGTCGCTGCCGAAGCGTTCGGCAATTTTGAGCTCATCAAGAAACGAACCTGTCGTTCCGAGGTTTTGCGACGAGATCAGATACGGACCAAAATCGATCGGGCAGTCGATGTCCTTGCCGATGCCGTGCGACTTGAACACGCTGCAGCTCAGTTGCCGCTGCCGCGCCAGGGCGCGGTGCGCGCGAAAGCTGTCTTCGCCAAACCGAGGCTCCAGCATGTCGGGCGACCGCATCGCCAGGGCATTTGTGCCACCGTCGTAAAGCGCGGGTACGAGCACGATCGGCGTGTGGTCCAGCAACCGGATGACGTGTTCGAAGTCCTCCGGCCGGGCGAACGGAATATCGGCGGGCACGACAAGAACCCGCCGCTCGTATGGTTGGAACGCATCGAGGCCACGCTGTACCGCGGCGTTAACGCCGGTCTCGGCCTCATCAAAGATCATGGCGGCGCCAAAGCGCTTGGCGATCGCAAACGCTTCCGGATCGGCGCTCACCACGGCGATACCGGCCAGCGAGTGCGTATCCCGAAGGTTTCCGAGAACATCGCACAGCATGGCTTGCGCCAGCTTTGCGCGCTCGGTCGCCACGAGGATGTCGCCCAGCCTGCCTTTTGCTTGACTGAACCGCTTGACAGGCACCAGGGCCCAGGTTTCGGAATCGTCCATCGCTCCGCTCAGCTGTTTAGTCGATCGAGAAATCGGAGACACTCGCGTGCCAACTGAACACGCTCATCCTTCGAGCGCATGATCGTGTTCGTCACATGCACGGGAATGCCGATCGCATCGGCGTCGGCCTGGTCTTCGCGATCCATCACCAGACCATCGAGGAAGCCATAATGCCTGACGATCGAGGCGCAGTTCGTGGCGACGCCGAGCTCGTTCATGATCTTTGCGGTCGGCCCCTTGATGGCGCGGCCGCCGACCAGCGGCGAGATTGCAACGATGAGAGCCTTCGCTGCATCCAGGGCAGCCCGGATACCGGGCACAGCCAGGATCGGATCGATGCTGAGATACGGGTTCGACGGACAGACGATGATGGCATCGGCGGCATCGATGGCCCGCAACGCGGTGCTGGTCGCCGTTCCACCGCTGGGGCTCAGGAATTCGATCTTCCTCACCTCGGGCCGCGCCTGCAGCTCGACGAAATAGCGTTGAAACGCGAGCTTCTGATCGGCCGTCACCACGATCGTCGCAAACGGATCGTCGGTCATCGGCAAGATGCTCGCTTCGATGCCAAGATGCGATGCAATCCTGCCCGTGAAATCGGTCAAGGTCACGCCGGCGCTCAGCGCGCGCGAGCGCAGGACATGCATGGCAAGATCGCGGTCTCCCAAGCGAAACCAGGTCTCGCCCTTCAGGCCGCCGAGCGACTCCATGAAGTTCCAGCTTTCGCCGGCTCGCCCCCAGCCGCGCTCTTCGTCGGCAAGCTCGCCCAGCGTATAGACCACCGTGTCGATGTCCGGCGAGATCGTGAGGCCGAGATGCTCGAAGTCGTCGCCTGTGTTGACGATGACGACGAGCTTGGCGCCCAGCAGGCGATTGAGGCCATAGGCAAGCTTGGCGCCTCCGACTCCGCCGCAAAGCGCAACAACGTTGAGGTCAGCGCCACTCATCGGAACATGTCCTGGCTCTTGGGTCGCGCGAGCGCGGCCGCGGGTGAGACCGCACCATCAAGCGTGAGGCCACGGACGAGGATGATCGGCATCCCCTCGCCCGCCTGCCCCATCAGGAGCGAGGCGGCGCCGGCGATCTCATCGGCGATGGCGATCTCGGTGACGCGCATCGCCCGGCCGAACATGTCGGGGACGCCGATTTGGCTCAACAGCGAGGGAATGCCGGAGGCACCGATCGCCACGCCGACGACACCATTGCGCCAGGGACGGCCAAAACTGTCGTTGATGATGATTCCAAGATTGAGGCCGCCGGCTGCGTCCAGCGCGACCTTCAGCCTCTGCGCGGATCCGTCGGGATCTTCGGGCAGCAGCAGGACGCGCTCTTGGCCCTCACGGTGTTCGATGTTCGATTGATCGATGCCGGCGTTGGCCATGACGAAGCCGAGCCGGTGCGCGGCGATGACGACGTTCGGCCTGCTCTTGACGACCTCTGTGGACTCGCGCAGCACGACCTCGAGGAAGCGCGGATCCTTGCCGACCGTCGCCGCGAGTTCGAGCGCCTCGGGCGACGGCTCGACGTCGCTCAGCCGAACGTACCGCCCTTCCGACTTCGAAACGATCTTTTGCGCAACGACGAGGATGTCGCCCCGCTGCAGCTCGAGCGACATCCCGGCGAGGCTCTGCCTGATGAGCGCGGCAAGATCCTCGCCCGGCTCGACGCGCCGAATGTCCTGCAGGGCGATGTATTCGACTCGCGTCCCCACAGGCATGGATCAGGCACCCGGGGTAGCGGGCAGGCCGGTGATGCGGATGCCGGCGCCGGGCACCTTGTAGCGCCGATTGATCCCGATCAGCACGGATGTGAGCGCCTCGGCGGCCGCCGAGTTTGCCAGCACGCCGCCGTCGATGCCGGCCGATGCGACTTCATTCGCGAGACCGATGACGACGTCGCGCGCCGCCTTGTCGTCGCCAAAGACCAGAACGTCACAATCCGCCCGGCTGCCCTGATGCAGTTTGGTCGCACCCACATTGTGGAAGGCGGAGACGACCCGCACGCCGGGTCCGAGCAACTGCTGCGCGATCTGCGCGGCCGAGCCGGCGGACGGAAGCTGGACCACGGATACTTTCGGCGGCACCAGCGGGACTGCGGCATCCACGACGATCTTGCCCTGAACCACGTCCTTGACTTCGTTCAGCGTCGCATCATGGCTCGCGAACGGCACGGCAACGACCACGATGTCGGCAGCCCGCGCGGCGGCGGAATTGTCATCGCCCGCGACGTCGCCGGTCATGGTCTGGGCCGCGCTCCTGGCCTTCTCCGCGGAGCGTGAACCGATAATGACTTTGTAACCGGCGGCAAGCCAGCATTTCGCGAGGCCGGATCCCAGGTCACCGGTTCCTCCAAGGATGGCAATCGTCGGTTTCGTGTTCATGTCTCGGTGGCCTTTCCGGGATTAGTCGAGGGGCATTTCGGTGAGCGGCACGAGCTTGACGCCGGCCTTCTCGAGGCCCTCGCGCACCGCACGGGCCGTGGCAACGCCCGTGGGCTCGTCGCCATGGACGCACAGCGAGTGGACCTTGCATGTGATCTTCTTGCCGTTGCGGGAGGTGATGGTGTTGTTCAGCACCATATCGAGCACCTGCCGGGTGGCGATCGCCGCGTCCTTGATGACCGAGCCCGCGATCTTGCGCGATGTCAGATTGCCGTCGTCGTCGTACTGGCGATCGCAGAAGCCTTCGATTGCGACGGGCAATCCGAGCTTGCGGCCGGCCTTCTCCATCTCGGACCCAGCGAGAGCCACGTAGATGATGCGCGGATCGACAGCCTTGATGGCGCGGCCGATCGCAAGCGCGTATTCGGCATCTTCGGCGGCCATGTTGTTGAGCGCGCCGTGCGGCTTGAGGTGGGTGACCCGCTCGCCTTCGTAGGCCGCCATCGCCTGCAGTGCGCCAATCTGGTAGGCGACCATGTATTCGAGGTCATCGGGGCGCATATCGATGCGCCGACGCCCGAAGCCCCAGAGATCGTTGAAGCCGGGATGAGCGCCGATCGTGACGCCGAGGCGCTTGGCTTCGCGCACGACGTTGCGCATCACCCGCGGGTCACCGGCGTGGAAGCCGCAAGCGATATTGGCCGATCCGATGATCTTGAGGATTCCGGCATCGTCACCGACGTCGTAGGCGCCGAACCCTTCGGCCATGTCGGCGTTCAAGTTGATCGATATGGTCATCCGTCACCTCGTCTGCTTGAGCTATAATGTCCTATCATTAGTAAGACAATCCCTATTTCGAACAATTTTTACGGCTTTTCCGAAGATCGCTTTGGAGCGGCGACAGCAGACGGCCGTCTCACGAGAGACGTATTGAACCATCATCCCAATGATAGTATGTATCCCCAACTCTGGCAAGCTACGCTGCCCGATCGCGACACGTCCGATCGGCGGCGGCAGCTCCCACCAAACAACTCATCGCGAAGGCCGGTTCGAATGTTCCTGTCGAATACAAGTTCATCTCACGACCAACCGCTCGACCCGGCGGATGCCGCCACGCTGGCGCGTGAAGAAGCCAGCGAAGTCGAGCGCTTTCTCGCCTTCCGACCGAACCACGCGGAAACGCCGCTGCGATCGCTGCCGGCGCTCGCCCGCGAATTCGAGGTCAAGTCCATCCATATCAAGGACGAATCGCATCGGCTCGGCCTCGGCAGCTTCAAGGCTCTGGGCGGATCCTACGCTGTCGTCAGGCTACTGCTGGAGCATGCCGGCAACAAGCTGGGCCGCGCGGTGGATATCAGCGAGATCGGGACGCCTGCGATACGCGAGATCGCGCGCAGCTTGACGGTCGGCTGCGCCACCGATGGAAATCATGGGCGATCGGTCGCGGCCGGCGCGCAGATGGTCGGAGCCAAAGCGGTCATCTTCGTGCATTCCGGCGTCACGGACGAGCGCGTGCAGGCGATTGCCCGCTTCGGAGCGGAAATCGTGCGGGTGCCCGGCACCTACGACGACTCCGTCGCGGTCGCCGACAAGGTCTGCCAGGACAATCATTGGATCGTCGTCTCTGATACGTCCTGGCCCGGCTATGAGCGCATCCCCGGACTGGTCATGCAGGGCTATACGGCGATGCTGAACGAGATCCTCCGGCAGCAGCCGGAGGCGCCCACCCATGTCTTCATCCAGGCCGGCGTCGGCGGCCTCGCAGCCGCGGTCGCGGGCTACTTTGATGTCGTCTTTGGCAAGAGCCGGCCGACATTCGTGGTCGTCGAGCCCGAACGGGCTGCCTGCCTCTATCAAAGCGCCATCGCGGGCGCGCCGATCAAGATCGCCCATGGCGAGCCGACGATCATGGCGATGCTGGAATGCTACGAGCCTTCTCTGGTTGCCTGGCGCATCCTGTCGCGGAAGGCGGACGCATTCATGATGGTCAGCGAAGAAGGTGCCGCGGCAGCGATGCGCCGCCTCGCCCATCCGACGGGCGATGATCCAGCCATTGTGGCCGGCGAAAGTGGCGCAGCCGGATTGGCCGGCCTTTGGCGCGCCGCCAAGAGCAGTACTGCGCGTGAATCGCTGGGCTTGAACCAGGCATCGCGCGTGCTGCTGATCAACACTGAAGGTGCGACCGATCAGAAGCGCTACACGGAAATCGTGGGCGCTTCGCCGGCCAGCATCCTCGCCTAGAGTATATTCGGTTCTGATTACATCAGAACCGAAGCTCTGGATTCTTGTTTCGACGCGTTTTCTTCACGCGAACCGGTGGCCACTTCGCTCGAAAACGCTCCAGCGCGGATTCGGAGCGGGCCTTGCGCCCGCGCCTTCGTCAGGCCTTCGTTCGCTTCTTCGATTTTTCGAGAAGATCGGAACGGAGCGCGAAGCAACTGCGATGATAATGGATATTGGCGACGTAAACGGCAATGTCGTTGCTGTCGACCAGCACCAGGCGACAATCGGCGGTTGGTTCGCCGAGGCCGATCTTGAGCAGTTCGGCGGTTTCGGGATCGGCCACGCCGATCGTCACAACCTGATGAGCATGGGCGAGCGTGATGTCGTCCATCTCCATGATTTTCGTCAGCGCGGCCGTGTGGGTGAAGCGCTTGCGGTCCTTGAGATAGAGGTTGCGCGCCAGATGGAGGTTGACGACCGAAAACGGCTCGTCCTCGTTGTATTGCACGCTTCTGAGAAACGCGTAGCTGGCGGCGGGCCGCCCTTCATGCGCGGCGAGCCGGGGCGGCTCCGCATTTTCCTCGACATAGACGCGCTTGAGGACGTTGTTCCTGACGGAATCGACCATCGACTCGAAATCATTGGCCAGGTTCAGCCAGTGACGATTCTTGGGTCTTCCGGACACGAACGTCCCGCGTCCCTGCTGCGCGTCGAGGAGCCCCTCGTTCCGCAACATCTCGATCGCCTGCCGGATCGTAACGCGCGCGACGCCGAATTCGGTTTCGAGCTCCTCGATGGTCGAGATCTTGTCGCCCTCTTGCCATCGCCCGGACTCGACCCGTTGGCGCATGACCGATGCAACCTGCACGTAGAGGGGGACCCGGCTGCGCTCGTAATTTGGGACTACCTTATTCATGATAGTAAGATAGTCCATTTCATCGCCAAAGGCGAGTTTTTATCGCCGAACAACTAGGATCGTCGCAAGAGCCATCGAAGCGCTCGTCTCACATAATCCAACGCCATCGATCGCATGAGCGCGCCGGCGTCGAATTCCCCAACCATGGCCGGCTCGCCCTCGCCTCCACCTGATCGATGGGAGAGCCGCGTCTCGAGGTTCTGGACAAAGACAGCGATGATTCGTCCGGCCACGTCCTGGATCAAACCAGAGCGGCTGAACTGCGCCAGGGCCCCGGTCAAGGTGAAGCCAATGCTGAGATCGACCTTGGTTTGGTTTTCCACGTCAGCCGGCTTGACGGCATAGCCGATCAGGCCGCGGGTTGACGAGTTGCTGCGCTTGTCCTTGCCTGCACCGACAATCGTGCCCGTGCGGCTCGCATCATCGCGCGTCACATCGGCGATGCCTTGAAATTCGGCAGAGATCGGCCCGACCTTGATCTTGATCTGGCCGTCGACGTGACCGTCGACCGGCTCTCCGGCCAGCGATGCGCCCGGCAGGCAGGCCGCGACCGCGCCGATGTCGGAGAAGAAATTCCAGACGTCATCGACCGGATGCCCGACGGTGAAGCTCTGCGTGAACGTCGTTTGCGGCTTCCAGCTCGTATCCCTGAGCGAGGCCGCCGCCGCTGCCGGAGCTTCCGCCTTTATCGCCGTTGGTGCGGCGGTTGTCTTGGGCCGAGCCGCAGCCGCGGTCACCGCGGTCGCATTGCCGGAGCCCGAAGGCCCAAGACGCGTCCGGTTTCCGTTTGGAATCGCCGCGATCCCTCGCCCCCGGCGGTCTGCGATCACACCCTGGATGGCGCGCACGATGCCGACATAGCCGGTGCAGCGACAGAGGTTTCCGCTCATGGCCACGCGAATATCGCGCTCGCTGGGGTCCTGCATGCGCAGCACGACATCGCGCGCCGAGACAACCATCCCCGGCGTGCAATAGCCGCATTGCAGGCCGTGCTCCCGCGTGAAGGCCGCACGCAGCTCACGCGTGATCTCGTCGTCGTCGAGCCCCTCGATCGTCGTGACGTCGGCCTGCTGGCAAGCCAACGCGAAGGTGATGCAGGAGCGCGTGGGCACACCATCGACGAGCAGTGTGCATGCACCGCAGACGCCGTGCTCGCAGCCCAGATGGGTGCCGGTCAGATTGAGCTTCTCACGGAGAAAGTCCGCAAGATGCGTTCGCGGCTGGATCTCCACGCTGACGGCGCTGCCGTTGACGTTGAGGTTGCAGGTGCTCATTGCGGCCGTGCCTGCTCGATCGCGCGGCGCAGCGCGGCGACATGGGTTTGCTTGTCCAGGGGATCGACCATCCCTGCCTTCTCCAGAATCTCGTCGACGGCCCGGCCGTCGAAACTGTCGCTCGGACGCGGCGCGCGGCCGTCGCCGATCACATTGCCTGCCTTGGCAATGACGATCGGACGGCTCTCCGTCGCGCCGATCACCGCACGGCTGATGCCGCGATCAGGGTCGGTCATGAAGGCGCCGATCGCGTGGGCAAATTCGCCCGTCTTGCGGCAGCTCTTGTAATAGCCCCAGCGCGCCGATTTGCTCAGTCGCGGCACCACGACGCGAACGAGAACTTCACCAGGGCGCAGGTCGGCTTCGAGCGCGCCGACCATGTAGTCCTCAACGGCCACGGTCCGCTCCCCGTCCGGACCGCGCAGCACGACTTTCGCCCCAACCGCGGCGAGGATCGAGTGCCAGTCGGCCGACGGATCGGCATGCGTCAAGCTTCCGCCGATGGTGCCGCGATTGCGCACCGCGCGGTATGCGATGCCGTTGGCGACCGTCGGCAGCGCACCGCGGGTGACGTCGGTGACGCGGAGGTCCTCGATATCGGCATGCGTGACGCACGCCCCGATCGAGATTTCGTCCGCGCCGTCAGTGAAACAACGGAGCTCTTCGATCCCGGTCAGGTCGACGATCAGATCGGGCTGCACGAGCCTGAGGTTCAACATCGGCCCGAGTGACTGGCTCCCGGCCATCATCTTGACGGTTCTGCTGTCGTCGGCGATGAGCCTGATCACCGCATCGACTGCATCGGGACGCGCATAGTCGAAATTGACAGGTTTCACGCCGGCAACCCTTCCGCCAGTTCGGGCGCCCTCGCCTTGCGGCTCTCGGCTGCGGCCCGAATGGCCTCGAGGACACGCCGTGGCGTCATTGGCGTGTGCAGGACCTGGGCTCCAAGAGGCCGCAATGCGTCATTGACCGCATTGCCGATTGCTCCGGGAGGCCCAATGGCACCGCCCTCGCCGATGCCTTTGACACCGAACTCCGTATACGGCGCCAACGTCTCCATGTGGCCGAGCTTGGGCGCCGGCACCTCGGTCGGGCCCGGCAACAGATAGTCGGCAAAGGTCGATGCGAGCGGCTGCCCCGACGTGTCAAAGTTCATCTCTTCATACAGTGCGGTGCCGATGCCTTGCGCCAGCCCGCCATAGATTTGCCCGTCGACAACCATGGGATTGATCAACTGGCCACCGTCTTCGACGACGACGTAGTCGATCAGCTCGATATCGCCCAGCTCCGGATCGACGGCGACCACCGCGATATGGGTCGCGTAGCTGAACGTGCCAGAATCGCGCGCCGGCTTGTAGCCGACGGTGACCTCAAGGCCTCTCGGATCGACCGTCGCCGGCAGATCCTGCGGCCTGCGATACCAGGTGTGCGCGATTTCATCGATTTTCACGCTGTTGGAAGGACCGACGACCGCGCCGTTCTCGAGTCTGACGTTCTCGACTTCGGTCTGCAGCAGATGCGCGCCAATCCCCTTGATGAGCTTCGCGAGTTCACGCGAGGCCGTCGCAACCGCGCCGCCGGACATCACCGCGCAGCGCGATCCCCAGCTGCCCGTCGAGTACGGCGTGTACTCGGTATCGCCGTGAACCAGCTTGATGCGCGCGACATCGATGCCAAGGATCTCGTGCGCGACCTGCGGAAGCGTGGTCTCCATGCTCTGACCATGCGAATGCGCGCCGATGCGAAGCTCGAGGCCACCGTCGGGAGTCATCCGCGCTGTCGCCTGTTCGTGTCCCGGCACCATCGGGATGCCCCAGCCTGCGTAGACCGACGTGCCGTGCGCGCCCTGCTCGCAATAGACTGATAGCCCGACCCCGATCAGCCGGCCGTCCGGCTCGCCCTTCTTCTGGCGCGCGCGGAGGCCTGCCAAATCGATCTTTGCCAGAGCCTGTCGCAGCGATTCCGGATAATTCCCGCTGTCGAAATGCTTCTTGGTGATGTTGTCGAACGGCATCTGTTCCGGCCGCACCAAATTCTTGAGCCTCACCTCGTACGGCTCGAGACCGCATTCGTGTGCGATCGCGTCCATCATCAGTTCGATCGCATAGCAAACGCCGGTTCGGGCAACGCCGCGGTAAGGCAGGATCGGGCACTTGTTGGTGGACACCGACCACGTGCGGCAGCGATAGGATGGGAAATCGTACGGGCCGGGCAGAATGCTGGCGATCTGCGCAGCCTCCAGGCATGCCGAAAACGGATAAGACGAATAGGCGCCCGAATCGACCGAGGCCTCGCATTCGACACCGCGCAATTTCCCGTCGCGATCGGCATAGACGGTGATGTTATAATGATGCTCGCGGCAATTCGCGCCTGCCGTCAAATGCTCACGGCGATCCTCGATCCAGCGCACCGGATAGCCGCAGCGCATGGCGAGCCAGCCAAGACAAACATCCTCCGTCAGCACGATACCCTTGTAGCCGAAGCCGCCGCCGACATCGGGCGAAACGATGCGGATCTTCAGCTGCTCGAGATTGAGGCACTCCGATAGGCCGTTGCGCACGATGTGCGGCTGCTGATTGCCGGTGTAGAGGACGAGCTGGTCCATCCGCTTGTGCCAGACCGCAACCGTGCCGCGGCCTTCCATCGGCGCCATACTCTGCCGCGCGGTCGATATCTCGCGCGTGATCTTGATCGGAGCGTCGTAGGCCGCTTCCATGTTGATGTCGACGAACGTCTCGAGGAAGACGTTGTCGCCCCACTCCTCGTGCACCAGGGCCGAGCCCGGACGCCGCGCCAGCAGCATGTCATGCACGGCCGGCAATTCCTCGAAATCGACTTCGACCGCAGCCGCAATGTCCTCGGCTTCCGCGCGGGTATCGGCGACGCACATCGCGATCAATTCGCCGACTTGACGGACCTTCTCGAACGCGAGGATCGGCTGATCGGAAGGCTTGAAGCCCGGCAGTCCGGACACAGCGCGGATGGGACGCGTATCGGCCGCGATATCCGACGCAATGAACACGCTGCTGCGGAGGTGCGGCGGGATACGGATATCCTTGATCCGCGCATGTGCAAGCGGACTACGGACGAACGCAACGTCGCGCATGCCGGGCAACCGAATATCGCCGACATATTCGCCTCGTCCGCGGAGAAAGCGATCATCTTCCTTTCGGGGAACGGAAGCTCCAACGCCTTGCTTTGCCACTCCGTCTCCCCTCTTGTCGTCCGTGTCCGGAGCGATCGACGGCTCGAACATCAAATTCATTCTATTATTGCAAAGATAGCATCAGTAGGATTGACCGTCGAGTCTCGAGAACCCTCCCGCGTGCGACAATAGCGAGTTCGCACCACCGACGCCGCCAAAAAAAGGGGCCCCAACCATGGGCCCCTTCCCGATCGATCCGGCCCTCGATTACTTGGTTGGGGCGGAATTGCACCAGTCGTGGATGCTGAGCGCCATGACCTTGATGGCCGTCAGATAATCATCGATCGACACATACTCGTCGTTCGCATGCATGACCGCCGTCGAACCGGGTCCGAAGATCACGGTTGGCGTATTCGCGTACTTGTTCAGGAACCGCGTATCCGCCGCACCCTGGCGCCCCGAGATCGTCGGCTTCTTGCCGGTCACTTCCGTATAGACGTCGCAGACGGTCTGCACGATCGGATGCTGAACCGGAATCTCCGAAGCCTCGGCGTCATAGCCGACGAACTTCACCACGGGCGGATGGTCCTTCATCCAGGGATCCTGAGCCGCAACTTCGGCGATCTTCTTGACGAGGCTCTGCTTGACGCCCTCGTGGTCCTCGCTCGGAACCGTACCGATCGATCCCTTCAGAACGGCGCTCGCCGGGAAGGCGCTCGGATAGTTGCCGGCCTGGAAGCTGCCGATGATGCAGGGCAAGGAGTCGATGGCGCTCGGGTAGAGCGCGTGCTTGACGTTCGCAACGCGCTCGTCTTCCAGCTCCTGCACGGCCTTCACGATCTTGTTGCCGAGCTCAATGGCGCTGATGCCGAGGTAGCGCTGCTGGATACCGGCGGGCTTGCCTTCGATATCGATCTGGAACCAGATGCGCCCGATGCAGGCCGGCTGCACGAACAGGTCGCTGGTCTCGCCGGAAATACCGGCATCCGCCTTGTATCCGCGGATGACGGTGTCGAGCGTGCCGTGTCCGCTGACTTCCTCGTCGATGACGATGTTGATCATGACATCGCCCTTCGGAGTGAGCCCAAGCTCCTTCAAGTACTGGACCGCGAGCACGTGGCTGGCGACGCCGCTCTTCATGTCGCACGAACCGCGGCCATAGATGCGCCCGTTCTTGATCGAGGCCGACCACGGATTGTCGCTCCATCCCTCGCCGTTGCCGACGGGGATCACATCGGTATGGCCGTTGAGAAGCAGCGAGCGGCCGCCGCCGGTGCCCTTCAGGGTCGCAACGATGTTGGGACGGTTCTCGTAGCCGCGGTCGACCGGGCGATAGCCGGGATGCTTCTTGAGCTCGTCCCAATTGGTCTCCCACATGTCGACCTCCAGACCGACCTCGGTCAGGTAGCCGTGCATATGCTTCTGGATCGCGGCTTCGTCGCCGGTCACGCTCGGGATCGCGACCATATCCTGGAGGAACTTGATCGCGTGATCTTTCGAAGCGTCAACCTTGTCGATGATCTTCTTGCGTACGGGGTCAGTCATCTGCTTGTCGCCTGTGTTGAGCATTTCCGGGTTCGTTACTTGGCGCGCAGGCGCGGGATGATCTCGCGCGCGATGGTCTCGACCTGGTCCGCCTGATACTTGTACGGGACGAAGATGATCTTCTGGACGCCGAGCGCGATATGCTCGCGAAGCTGGGCGACGCACTCATCGACCGAGCCCATGATGGCGCTCTCGCGGCTGCATTCGCTGTGAGCCGGGAAATCCCACTCCTTGTTGAGCCAGTCCATCATGTCGGCTTCGACCGCCTGCCGCGATTTGCCGATCATGATCGGCAGCTGCGAGGCGTTCTTCAAAGTCGACGGATCCTTGCCGCCCTCCTTGGCGAAGTTGATGATCTTGTCCCAGGACTTCTTGAAGTCGGCCGGACGATAGAAGTAGGTGAGCCAGCCGTCCCCGTTCAGAGCGGCGCGCTTCAGCACGGGATCGGCGTATCCGCCGATCAGCAGCGGAATTTGCGGCTGAGCCGGCTTGGGATACATCACCGCCTTCGAAATGTTGTGGCGCATGTATTCGCCGGTAACCGACTCTTCGGTCCACAGCCGGCGCATGATCTCAAGATTTTCATCCATGATCTTGCCGCGCTTCTCGAAGGGAATGCCGAGCGCGTCGAACTCGCGCTTGTACCATCCGGACGCCATGCCCATGATCAGGCGGCCTTCGGACAGTTGATCCATGCTCGAGAGCTGCTTGGCGAGCGCCACCGCGTTGCGCAGCGGCAGCACCAGGATGCCGGTGCCCATCTTGATCCGCTTGGTGCGCGCGGCAATGCCCGTCAGCGTCGTCAGGGAATCGATGATCGGGAAGTTCGGATCGACGCCGAGAAGCATGTGATCCCAGACCCAGACCGAATCGTAGCCGAGCTCCTCGACCCGAACGCCGTACTCGACGAGCGCCCGGGCGTTGGGCATTTCGGGATAGGCAGTGAAGTTGCGCGCGGCAATACCAAACGTGTTGGCGAGCGTGGTCATCAATAGATCTCCGGACTTGGTGTAGCTTTAAGCGGTGAAGAGACGGTCGGGATCGAGCATCCGCAGCGTCTCGAGTTCGTGATCGGTCGGCGGCGACGTGACGTGGAGGTTCTCGTCGAAGTCGAGCCTGAAGCCGGTATTGTCCTGTACTTCCTCGCGGCTGACGCCGGGATTGAGCGCCAGCACCTTGATGCGCCGGGTCCTGTCGTCGAAGCCGAACACGGCGAGCTCGGTGATCACGCGCCACATGCCGCCGCTGGGCAGGCCCGAGTCGCGCCGGCTGGTGCCGCCGCGGATGAACCCAGGGCTGGTGATGAAGTCGACCTTTTCGACGAAGCGCCGCTTCTCGTGCTTCATCGCGACGATCATGTTGGTCAGGCTGGAGATGTCATTGCCGCCGCCGGTACCCGGCAGGCGCGTCTTCGGCTTGGCCGGGTCGCCGATGAACGACGAGTTCAGATTGCCGAACTGATCGATCTGGGCGCCGCCCATGAAGCCGACATCGACGTAACCGCGCTGGAGCAGCAGCAAGACATCGGCGCTGCCGAGGACCATGTTGGCGCGCTTGGTGCAGCGCTGGTCGTTGGTCGACGGCGGCAGTTTGCCTGGCTCGACGAAGGCGCCGACCACGCCGCCCTCGAACAGAATGGTCAGGGCCGGACAGCGGGTGCGCTGGGCCAGGGTTGCAGCGAGCAGCGGCACGCCGATGCCGGCGAAGACCACCTGCCCGTCCTGCAGCTGGCGCGCGCTCAAGATCGCGAGAATTTCGCTTGCGGTGTAGCGCTGCGCCTCAGTCATTATAGATGCTCCTGCCCTTCTGCGTTGCCTCCAACACCTCATCCATGCCGATCAGCGAGAGATATTCGTTCCAGGACTTCGGGCTGTAGAAATAGCGGTCGAGATATTCCTGCATGCCCTTCACGGGATCCGCGTTGACCTGCGTGACATAGGCCTCCATGTGCCGCATCATCGGTTCATAGAGGCCGTAGCACTCGTGCGGCGCCGATCCGTAGGGAACCTCGACCACGGCATCGACGCAGAAGAACGGAATTTTCGTCTGGTCCGGCGCGCGTCGGATCTGGTCGTTCGAGACGATCCGCTCGGTCGTGAGGATCACGCTGTTGGCAGCGAGCGCGAGATCGATGTCCATGAATTGCAGGCCGTCGATCTGGGCGTTGCCGTAGGGGTCGCAGCGCTGGACGTGGATCAGCGCGACGTCGGGGTTGAGCGCGGGGACCAGGAGCAGCTTCTCGCCGGTGAACGGACAATCGATCTGCTTGGCTTCGGGACGCTGACCAACGATATCCGACCCCAACATGGCGCGGGTCGGCAGGAACGGAACGCCCATGCCGCCGGCGCGAAAGCGCATGCCGACAGCCATGTGGCTCCATTCCTCATAGCGCTTGCCGCCATTTTCCACGTGATGCCGCATCACCTTGGACAGGCCCCAGAGAATCCCCTGGGCGAACCAGCTGGTGACGACGTGGTTCGCGATGCCGGATCCGAACACGAGGTCGCCGTCCGTCGAGACGATGCAGCGCGAAATCGAAAGGTCCTTGCGATGCTGGCGGATCAGCTCCCAGAGCAGCGCCATCGGCGTGCGGGACATGGTCGACCCGCCAACACCCACCTTCATGCCATCTTGGACGAAGCCTGCCGCTTCCTCGAGCGACACCACCTTCTCGCGCAGGCTGCGGTCGCGCTGCGCCATCTTCTCTCTGAGCCGCGTGTACGGCTCCACCAGGGTATCCGGCAAAACATCCTCCTTGTCGGCAACCGGCGGCGGCTGAGGAGCGAACCGCAGGCCCTTCCTGCCAATTGGACCTATCGTACTAATGTTAGTCCCATACGTCTAGCAGAATCTTCGCGACCCAATCGTGGCGGATACCGCTGCCGCGACATGCCATGGGCGAAGTAAATGGCCATCGAAGGACCGCAGCAGTCCCTGCTGCGGGAGACGAGTTGTTGCGTCCGGCGGCAGTTGCTCGTCGCGTCATCGCCGCCCTTCGGCCGGATGGTTGAGAACATCCGGATCACCAGGCAACTCGGCAAGGCCGACCATTCCTTGACGCGAAACAGGCCGAAGCACTTGAAATGGCGCTACGGCATCATAGTGCCGCTTGGCGATCGCAAATCGTGAGTCGAACGCGCGAGCTCGCTCATGTCTCAGATGATCCGCGATGGAAGACGACAGGCCGGCTGCACGTGAGACGAGCAGCGCGCACTCTTCCAACTTGACGGTCCCGCCTATCACGGTTCCGGCTAGCGGCTACGCGAGCGGACGGAACTGCCGCATGGTTGACCTGGCCAGCTCAAAATGTCGGCTCGACGCGGAGGGTATTAGGACCATAAGCCGATAGATAGGATGTCCTGCCCAGCTCGCGGCTCTTGGCACAGATCGTGCTTATGAGCCAACGTCGCTTTCGAAAGCCTCGCCATGCGCACAGGCGTCAACAAGAACCAACAAGAGAGGATGGACCGTGGAGCATTATCTTACCTCGACACCAGATCATCTTCATTGGGGACTGTGGGATGGTCGGCTCAGTCCCGTCATCAGAATTGCATCCGGTGATCGGGTGACGATCGAAACGCTATCGGCCGAGCCGGATGAAGCCTTCGATCTCGTGAGCGACCCGGTCGAACCGCTTGGCTGCAGCGACATCCCCGCGTCCTACGGAGCCGCACCGCGGCTATTGACCGGACCGATCCACATCGAGGGCGCCGAACCGGGCGACGTGCTCGAGGTTCGTGTCCTCGATGTCCGCCTGCGATCGGACTGGGGTTGGAACATGAGGGCCCCGACGAGCGCTGCGCGGGAAACCTCATTGGACTTTTGCTGCCGGCATGTCCCGCTCGATCGCACGCGCAATGTCGCGCGCCTGCCCTGGGGACGGGAGCTGAGGTTGTCGCCGTGCTTTGGCAACTTTGGTGTCGCGCCGCCGGCGAACTGGGACCCCCGCAAGCCGAACGAAGCGAACGGCTTCAGCGGGCGCATCGACGACAGGGATCTCGGCGTCGGATGCACCGCCTATTTCCCGATCTTCGTTGCAGGCGCATTGTTCTCGGCGGGTCATGGCCACGCGCTGCTCGACGATGGAGCCGCGCAGCTCTCCGCTATCGAAACGGCGCTCGCCGGCACATTCGAATTTCACATTCGCCGCAACCTGCATCTTGCGACCCCTCGGGTCGAGACCACATCCGCGTCGGCCAGTTCATCGACTGTCAATGCGCATGCACCGCAAGGCCGCAGCCGACGCACGAACTAGTGTTGCACGCCGCGCTCAGCGCCTTGGCTCATCGCCGCCAGTGCATGACGCCACCGTCTACTGCTGCTGCAACGCCCGCTCGACGATAGCCACGGCTTCCGGAGGAGCCTTGGCCTTCCACATTGCGATTGGTGCCGACGCACCTTGCTTGAGCGCGGCGAGAACAGCAGCCGGCGCCGGCTCTGCGATCTCAACCCCATTGGCACGCATGCGCGCATAGTTCTCGGCCGTGCGATTGGCCAGAAGCTGGAACTGGCTTTGTTCCGTCTCGGCAGCCACCTGCATCACCTGGCGTTGAACCGATTCCGGGAGCGCTTCAAAGGCATCGGTCCTGACAAAGGCAACCGAGATCGGAATCGCATAGTTGATCGCCGTGAAATGGGTCAGATCCTGCCAGAGCTTTCGGCCGGCCCCGCCGTCGCCCGACGTCAGGATGGCATTCAGGTCGTGGCTTTTTACCTTGGCGATTGCCTCGTTGAACGGAAGATACTCCGCCGTTGCACCGACCGCGCGCATGACCTCGGCCGAATTGTAGTCATACGTCCGCGCGGCAATGGATCGCAGGTCCGTCGGCGTCGAGATCGGCTGCACGCTCCAGAGGCCGGTGGACGGCCAAATGGTGATGTACAGGAGCTTGAGGCCGCGTGCGGCCAACGCCTTCTCGTAGAGTGGCCGCGCGCGCTCATTGATGGTCCGCGCCGCCTCGATGGACTGGACGACAAACGGCAGCGACGGCAGACCAAACACCGGATCGGACGCTTCGAGCGGCCCCGCAAATGCGTCGCCACCGGCAATCCGCCCCTCCTGAGCCGCACGCAACATTTCGCCGGAGCTGATTTTCAACTCGTTATCGAACGCATTGCGGACCGTAACGTATCCGTTCGTCTGCGCTGACACGAGCTCCGCGAATCTTGCCAAGCCAACTCCCGAGATATTGCTTCGAGGATATTCCGTCGCCATCTGCCACGCCACTTGAGCGGAGGCAGGTGCGCTGAAGAAGACTGTCGACGCGATGAGAAGCGCCGCCATGGCAGACCGCAGGCCTGCCCAACTGGTCGACCAAGGCAAATCAGAATCGGAATCGAGCACCGGAAATGTCCCGCAGGCACAGTTTGACTTCGATCAGTCTTGCCTATGCTGACGGGGCCGTCAAACATGCCGTCCCGGACCGGCGAGCGCCCATCATCGCTTGCTGCTGCGCCGTTTCTCGGCGCGGCGCGGCGCCGCCTTTGCCGTCGCGCGGGCCTTGCTCGGCTTTGGCGTTTGCAACCCGTAGGTGGAGAACCCCTTCGCGGTGTCGGCGATCTCCTCGTCGCTCAGGATGATCCGCGAGTCGAGCGCAAGCGAGAGGTAGTACTGCCGCGCGAGGGTCTCGAGCTCGACTGCGAGCCACATCGCCTTGTCGAGATTGGCGCCGAGCGCGATCATGCCGTGATTGGCGAGCAGGCAGCCATTGCGACCCTCCAGCGCGGCAATCGCATGATCGGACAATTCCTTGGTGCCGTAGCGCGCGTAGCCGGCGCAGCGGATGTCGGTGCCGCCGAATGCCGCTATCATGTAGTGGCAGGCCGGGATCGGCTTCCGTGCGATCGCGAGCACGGTCGCATAGGTCGAGTGGGTATGGACGATGGCGCCGGCATCGGGGCGGGCGCGCGCGATGTCGAGATGAAAGCGCCATTCGGTGGACGGCTGCAGCGGCCCCTCCCACGTGCCATAGTCGCCCTCGAGCGGCATCGACGCGATCATCTCCGGCTTCATCGAATCATACGGGATCGCCGAGGGCGTGATCAGCATCCTGTCCTTGTAGCGGGCGGAGATGTTGCCTGATGTCCCCTGGTTGAGACCCGACGCATTCATCCATCGGCACTTGGCAATAACAGCCTCGCGCAATTGTCGTTCCTCACGGGTCATACGGACTGCCTTTCTCTTCAGCACGAATTGCCTCTTCAGCACGGATTGCGTGGCGGCTCGCCGATGTCTAGCACCGCCAACCGTCCTCTTTACTCTTGATCAGCGTAGGACCTCGCCGCTTCATCCCTTCTCGGCAGAGAGAAACAGGCGATAGGCCGGATTCTCGCTCTCGTTCCAGTAGGGGTAGCCGAGCGCGTCGAGCGCCTGAACGAACCGCGCGCGCTCGGAAGGCTTGACCTCGATGCCCGCCAGGATGCGTCCGTAGTCGGCGCCGTGATTGCGGTAGTGGAACAGCGAAATGTTCCAGTCGGGCGCCAGGCTCTCGAGGAATTTCAGCAACGCGCCGGGACGCTCGGGAAACTCGAAGCGGTAGATCACCTCGTCCTTGAGAAGCGGCGCGCGACCACCCACCATGTAGCGCACATGGTCCTTGGCCATCTCGTTCTCGCTCAGATCCAGGATCGGATAGCCCTCGCGCCGAAGCAGCTCCATGACTTCCCGCTTCTCGGCCTCGCCGCGGCTCAGCGCGATACCGACGAAGAGCTGCGCCGGCGCGGTCGTCTCGGCAAAGCGGTAGTTGAATTCCGTGATGGCCCGCGAGCCGAGGATGCGGATGAAGTGCCGATAACTGCCCGGCTTCTCCGGCACCGTCACCGCAAGCAGCGCCTCCCGATGCTCGCCGACCTCGGCGCGATCGGCGATGGTGCGCAGCCGGTCGAAATTCAGATTGGCCCCGCTGTTGACGGCAATCAGGCTTCCCTCGCTGAGCGCGCCGCGTTCGGCATAAGCCTTGAGGCCGGCGAGCGCCAACGCCCCGGAGGGCTCGGCAACCGATCGCACGTCATCGAAGATATCCTTGATGGCGGCGCACATGGCGTCGGTGTCGACGGTGACGACCTCGTCGAGCAGGTCGCGGCAGAGCCGAAACGTCTCCGTTCCGACTTTGCGGACCGCGACGCCGTCGGCAAACAAGCCGACCTGATCCAGCGCGACAACGCTGCCCTTGGCGAGCGCTGCCGCCATCGAGGCTGCGTCGGCCGGCTCCACGCCGACGACCTTGATCGAGGGATTCAGGAACTTCACGAAGGCGGCGACGCCGGCCGCCAGCCCGCCCCCGCCGATCGGCACGAAGATCGCCTCGATCGGATCGGGATGCTGCCGCAGGATTTCCATCCCGACGGTCCCCTGGCCGGCAATCACGTCGGGATCGTCGAACGGATGCACGAAGGTCAGGCCGCGCGCGACCTCGATCTCCCTGGCCTTGGTCTGTGCGTCGTCGAACGTGTCGCCATGCAACACGACATCGCCGCCCAGACGCCGGACGGCTTCGACCTTGATGGCGGGCGTCGTCCGCGGCATCACGATGGTCGCGGGAATGCCGAGCTTGCGCGCCGACAGCGCCACACCCTGCGCGTGATTGCCCGCCGACGCGCAGATGACGCCCTGTCTCCGCTGCGCGTCCGGCAGCCTGACGATCTTGTTGTAGGCGCCGCGAAGCTTGAACGAGAAGATCGGCTGAAAATCCTCCCGCTTCAGCAGGACGGCGCGCGACAGGCGCTCCGAGAGCCGCGGCATCGGATCGAGCGGCGTCTCGACCGCCACGTCGTAGACACGGGCGGTCAGGATGCTTTGGGCGTAGTCGTGAAGCGCGTTGGCGGCAGCGGTCATCGGGTCGCTTTGTCGATGGGGCGGCAATCGATACCGGTTGCACCTGCCCATCGTCGGCGCCGCCTCGCGAGCAGACGGCGCCGGAGCCGTCGCTGCTTCCAGGTCGAAGCATCGCACGACCGGAGGCTCGCGTGAAGCAAAGACCGCCGGATCAATCGCCCGGCCGGGCGCATATGAAGTCATTTGGGCCGTCGCGGGGGGCGCTGCCAAAAATATCGAAAACAACCCCATGCACAGTAGCCGGCGGCGGCCGGCTCGACCGGACCACTTGACATGTCGGGCAACTCAGGGGTACATTTCTAGTATTCCGAAATTCGCCAGCGAGCGCCTCCAGCACTGCAGCTGAATCGGTGACCCAGCCAAAAATGCGGCCCTGGCGTTGACCGGTTCAAGCCATGAGATGCGACGAATTCCACCCCCTGCCTTGGTCACCGGGCGCTTCCCAGCCCACCTCGGAGACGAGCAGCGTGTCCTCGAGCTTGATGTAACCGCGCGTTGGATGCAGCAGCGCGGTTTCGATCGAGATCACCATCCCGGATTCGAGCGGCCGGTCGGCGTCATACGGCGCATAAGGGACCGGGCCGGTCGCGGTGAGGCGCGGCGCTTCGTGACTGACAAGCCCGATGCCGTGTGCGGTGAAGTCGAGCACGGCGCGATGCGGAGAGACTTTGACGGCCGCCTCGCCCGCCGCAATGATGTCACCTCCCATGGCGCCCGGCCGGATCGCGCGCCGGGCCACCTGCTGGATGTCCTCGATCTGTTGCAGCAACTCGCGCAGCTCGCTGTCGGGCTCACCCAGAATACCCATGCGGCTGAGGTCGCCGATATAGCCCCGGTAGTTTCCGCCGGAATCGATCGAGATCACGTCGCCCTCCGCAAGACGCTGGTTCGACGGCGCGCGGTTATGGCTCTTGCCCGCGGCAATCAGGCAATATTCGAAGACGAGATCACGTTGCTGCTCCTCACGGCGCAGACGGGCAACGACGTCGTTCTTGGTCATGCCCGGCGCGCACAACTTGAACGTGGCCATCATCGCATCGACGACCCGTTCGGAAGCCTCCCTGATGAGATCCAGTTCAGCCGGAGACTTGACGGCACGAAGCCGCTCCAGCGTGAAATGGGCCTCGCGGAGCTCGACGTCGCCAAGGCCGGCACGCAGATGATCCCTGGCGTCAGCCGGCAGGAAGCCGGCCTCAATGCCGACGCGCCTGGCGGAGCCTCCAAGCTTTCTCACATGGTCAATGGCGAGGCCGATCGCATCGATCGTTCCCCACGCGCCCGCTTTAACGTTCGGCGCCGAAATCCGTCCGAGCTCATGCTCGAATTTCTCCATCCGGTTGCCGATGTAGACGGAATTTTCAGGGTGTCCTTTCTGATAGACGAAGACAGGCAGATAGCGGCTGGTGCCGATCGCCTCCATGACGTCGAAGAAGAAGAAGCGATATCCGCCGAGCAGGTACTGCACATTGTGACGCGAGGTGACGACCAAAATGTCGAGCCCCGCCTCATCCATCAGCCGATCGAGTTTTGCGGTATCGAACGGTGCCGCCGTTGCGACCATGTCGTGCGCATTGTCCATGATATGACCTTCCGTCTCATCAAGTTGCCGTTTTTGCCGCCAGCGGCTTCGGTGCAGCGTTCGAGCCTGCGTTGTCACCAAACAGAACCACCGGGCGTCCGTGCGGCTCGACGCCGAGGAACGTAAACGCAAGTCCGATCAGGAGGCCCGCGCCGGCAAGGAAGAAAAACGCCGGCATCACGGCCGCGGAGGTCGCTCCGGGATGCACGACATTGTCCGCGCCGGCGATCAATGCGAGACACAGCGGACCTACGATCTTGCCGACGCCGTTCGAGAGCTGGGCAAGGCCGACCGCGCGTCCCGAAAGCTGGACCGGAAAGATCTCCGCAGGATAGGGCCCGATGTTGGAGAAACCACCGTCGAAGAACACGGCGCCGACGATCAGGAAGACCAGGAACAGCGGCACCGAGCCGGCAAAGTCGTTGTGGAAATAGGCCGCCAGCGCCAGCGAGACCGCGGTGCCATAGCCCATCAACTGACCACACGGCTTGCGGCCGATCCGGTGCGCCAGAAAGGCAAAGCCGGTCCGGCCAACAACGCCGGCGAGGCTGACATAGATGAACATCTTCGCCGCATCCTGGGGCGCAACGCCAAGCAGCAGCGCCACGATGGTCGGTCCCCACAGGAAGACACCGTAATTCGCCGTGCTGGCGCCGAACCAGATCAGGACTGTCAGCCAGAAGCGCCGCTGCTCGGCAAACAGATCGGCAAATGTCGCCGGGTTCGCCGGCGGCAGCGTGGGCAGGACAAATGACTCGCCGCCGACCTGATAGAGCTTTCGGATATTCGACTGCGCCTCACGCACACGGCCCTTGCTGATCAGCCAGCGCGGCGATTCCGGCATGATGATCATGGTCAGGATTGCGAGGATGATCGGCAGGAATCCGACCGCCGCCAGGCCGCGCCAGCCGACCAGCGGCAACAGGAAGCTCGCCGTCAACGATGCCGACAGTACGCCAAAGGCGACCGGAACCACCACGAGGCTCGTAACCAATGTGCGATGGCGGGTCGGTGCGAATTCGACGATGGCAGGAACTGCCGCCGCCGCGCCCGCGGCAAGGCCGAAGCCGACGAAAAAGCGCAGGATCGCAAACGCAATCCAGCCGTCTTCCGGAATGAACGCGATCGCGCCCGAGGTCAGGCCGCAAACTAGAACACCGGCAACCGCCAGCGGCTTGCGCCCGAAGCGATCAGCAAGGACGCCCGCGGCGAACGCCCCCAGCATCGCCCCGATACCGGCGCTCATCAGCATGATCGAGGTCTGGCCGAACGTCAGGTGCCATTTCGGCGCCAGCACCGAGACCAGAAACCCGACCACAAAGAAATCGAAGAAATCCACCACGCCGGAGATGGCGAAGATGATGATCGATAGCCAATAGCGCGTCGTCACCGGCGCTTCGTCGAACGGCACAGCGCTCGCTTGGTCAGCCATGGTCTCCCCCTGTTGTTGTCAAGCCGCCTTCTTTTTTGAATTCAGAAATGCCGTCACCGCCTCCGCCACCCGCTCGGGAGCCTGGATCGATGCGACATGGCCGACGTTCGCGATGGTCTTCGTCTCGACGCACGCAAGGTCGCGGGCGAGCGCAAATGTCTCGGCATTCGGGATCAATCGGTCGTCGGCACCCGCCAGCAGCAAGGTCGGGCGATCAAAGCCCGTCAGATCGGCGGCGACGGGCTGCGCGAGCAAAGCGCCGCGTCGCGCCTTCTGGCCGTCGTCGCGGTTCGAGCCACGAAAGATGTCGACCAGCTCGGGCCGCGCGCGCAGATAGTCCGGCGGGAAGAAGAACTCCGCGATCCTCGGCGCGTTGCCTGCGGTGTCCGCGCGGTACGACGCGAGTGTGCGGAAGACATCCGCATTGACGTCCAGCGGGCTCCTGTTGACCTTCCAGGTGCTGCTCAGGATCAGGCGATCGATGCGGCCGGGATGGCGGGCCGCCAGCACCTGCGCGATCTGGCCGCCCAGCGAGGTCCCGAAGACATGGACACGATCGTAGCCGAGCCCCCTGATCAGGGCGGCGGCATCGTCAGCCAGGTCGGCCAGCGAATAGGACGACGGAGGATTCCTGGTGGCGCCGGAATCGCGCTGGTCATAAGCGATCACGGTAAAATGCGCCGCCAGCGCCGGCGCAAGACCGTCGAACATCGAATGATCGGCCTCGCCGCCATGCAGCAGCACGATCGGCTCGCCGCGTCCGGTTTTCTCGAACGCCGTGACGACGCCTTTGGATTCGAACGATTGCATGGGAGCCTCCGCTAATGCAGCAACGTCGAGAGCGCGCCGGCCAATTCCTTCGCCGGATCCGACGGCACCCACGGCATCCGCCACGCGACATGTCCATCGGGGCGCACCAGCGCGGCGCCGCGCATGCCCAGCTGGAATCCGTCCGCGGGGTCGGCTGACGGCAATTGCTTGAGCGAGAGCGGCAAGCCGGTCTTCTCCGATACCTGCTTCCCTGCCTCCAGCCACTCGCTGCCGAGCGGCCCCGTGACGACGGTGAATTCCTTGTCGAACCAGTCGAGCGTCGATGTCTTGCGCGAGGGCTCGAGCCACATATGCGGAAAGCGCGCGCCGGGCCGGTCGGTCGGCGTGTAGTAGCGGGAGTTCAGCGCCTTCGCGACGGTGCCGTCGGGGATTACAGCGCCCTCCTCGTAATTGTGTCCGAGGTTCTGCCCGATGCTGTGCAGGTGGTTGTCCATATCGTTGATCCAGAACCTGATCCGGTCCGGGTTGCGCGACCGGACGGCGTCGTCGGTCAGCCCAAATCGCAGCCGATTGCCGTAGCTGAAATTGGCATTGGATTGCGCGATCGGTCGGCGCTCGCTGGAATAGCTGTCGAGCAGCTTTTCGTCCGCGAGTCCCTTCAACACGAAGGCGAGCTTCCAGGCGAGATTATGCGCGTCCTGCACGCCGGAGTTCAGGCCGAAGCCGCCGGTCGGCGGAAAGCGGTGCGCGCAGTCGCCGACCAGAAACACCCGGCCCTTTCGAAAGGTCTCGGCCACCTGCATGCTGACGCGCCAGATCGAGCGGTTGAGAAGCGTGACGTCGAGATCCGGAATGCCGACATGGCCGCGCGCGATCTCGATGAATTCCTGGTCGGTCCACGGCCGCTCGCGATCGTCCTTGGTCAGGCCGATTTGCGTCACGGTCAGCCAGCGATCCCGGCCATTGGTGTTCAAAATGGCGGCGCGCGGCAGATCGGGCCTGTCCGGGACGATGATGAAGCCGGCGGCCTCGCGCGCGATCGGCAACCGCGACAGATCGGCCCGCCAATACTCGTTCGACATCACCGCCAGCGTGGACGGTCCGACCATCTCGATCCCGGCGTTGCGCCGCGTCTGGCTGCCTGCGCCATCAGCGGCGATCAGATAGGTCGCCGTCCATTGCGTCACCTCGCCGGTCTT
This sequence comes from Bradyrhizobium sp. B120, assembly GCF_049075665.1. Classification (NCBI taxonomy): domain Bacteria; kingdom Pseudomonadati; phylum Pseudomonadota; class Alphaproteobacteria; order Hyphomicrobiales; family Nitrobacteraceae; genus Bradyrhizobium; species Bradyrhizobium sp. B120. The sequence goes on from NZ_CP185242.1 coordinate 7,015,074, forward strand.
TTCGCAACGCGTCGTGACGTTGACGCCGCTGTTGGTCTCCTCGAACGATTCACAGGCCGTGTTGAACAGGACCGTGGCGTGCTTGGACTTCTCGACCACGCGCAGGATTTCCTCCTCGACGGCATCCTGGGCGACCAGGCTCTTCCAGGCGGGCGTATGTCCGACATTCGGCTCGGGACGGGTGCGGCCGAACTCGTGACCCGCGATGCTGTCGAGGAACACGAACATGTCGGAGTTGTCCTGCAGGCCGCGCTCGCGGATCGCCTGCTCGATCCCCCACTGCCGAAAGATCTCCATGGTGCGGACCCAGCAGCCGCGCGACTTGGGATGATCCGTTGTCGTCGGGCTCTTCTCGACCACGACGCAGTCGATGCCGAAGCGATCGAGCAGCAATGACATCGCAAGGCCGACCGGCCCGCCGCCGGCGATGAATACGGACGTCTGGCGTGCCTCATCGGTGGCGATGCCCATCCTCGTCTCCTCCGTTTGATCCTTGGGAAGGAGACTGCTCCCTTTTTGGTATCTCACAAGAATATGTTTGATATGGTATCCATCTCGATTTGAGATGGAGCGCCCCACATGGACCTGCGGCAGATTCGCTATTTCGTTGCCGTCGCCGAGCGTGGCGGCTTTGCCGCGGCCGCGAGCACGCTGAACGTCGCCCAGTCGGCGCTCAGCCGCCACGTCAAGGAGCTTGAAGACGAGTTAGGCGGCGCCTTGCTCGAACGCGGCGCGCGCGGGGTCTCGGTCACGGAATCCGGCAGGGTGCTGCTCGCGCGCGGGCGTTGGCTGCTTGGGACAATCGACGACATCAAGGCCGAGGTGCGCACGGAAAATCGGGAGCCCAGCGGTACGGTCCGGATGGGCGCGCCGCCCAGCCTCGGCGATATCCTCTACCCGCCGCTTGCCCAGACGTTCGTGAAGCAATTTCCACGCGTGCGGCTCGAGCTCAGTGAAGTCTTGACGGAAAACGCATCCGAGCGCCTGCTGCGCGGTGAGCTCGATCTGGCGATCGTGACGACGCCGCCGCCCAACGACCACCTCGACTATGAACTGCTCATGGTCGAACAGGTGTTCCTGATCGGGCCGGCGCGCGATCCGCTGCTGAAGCGCGGCAGACTGACCCGCAAGGAGTTCGACGCCCTGCCATCCGCTGTCGGCCCGCTCAGCCGCAACCCGTTCCTATCGACAACGCTCTGCGCGGTTCGGGTCGACAACAGCACGCCGATGAAGCGCATGGTGGCCGCGGGCCTCGGCTATGCATTGCTGCCGTTCTCCGGCATTCACCAGGAATTTGCTGCCGGTACGCTAGCGGCAGCGCTGTTGCCGTGGATGCGCGCCGACCGCGTCCTTGCACTACCGCGCGGACGGCCGGTGAGCCGGGCAACGCGTGAAGCGATTGCCGCCTTGAAGAAGATCTGCCGCACCTTGATCGATGACGGGATTATCCTGACTGCGCCGGCACGCAAGGCCTGAACGCGCCACTCCAAACGATCTGCTCATTCCGTGCTGGTGCCCTCCGCGCGGGTCCCATTCGCTGCATCCGCCCGGCCGTTCCAGACGACCGGCCTGGCCCCACCGCGCCCGGCTCAGGATTTCCGGTCGACCAATCATCTTGACCATAGTTGTCATGACAACTATAGAGTCGTTCCAAGATTGGCGATCAAGCCGGCTGTTCCCCCCGTGGAACGCACCTTGCAGCCGGCGGGGCAGGTCGAAGGGAGGACGTGATGAACGCTGCTTCGCAGAACCACGCGGCACGGCTGCGGGAGATTTCCCGGCTGATTGACGACCGCCCCAGCGAACGCATCTTCCAAGTCGATCGCCGGATCTTCAGCGATCCGGACGTGTTCGACGCCGAGCTCAAGCATGTCTTCGAGGCCACGTGGAATTTCATTGGCCTGGAATCCCAGGTCGCGCGGCCCAATGATTTCGTCACCACCCATATCGGCCGGCATCCGATTCTCGTAATGCGGAGCTCCGAGGGCAAGGTCGGCGCATTCCTCAACACCTGCCGGCATCGCGGCACGATCGTCTGCCCCTTCAAGCAGGGCCGGCAGAAATTCCATGTCTGCCGCTATCATGGCTGGGCCTACGACTCGAGTGGACGCAACATCTCGGTGACGGAGGAAGCCAGCGGGCAGTATCCGCCGTCGTTCTCGAACCAGAATCACGACCTGCTCCCGGTCGCCCGGCTCGGCTCGTATCGCGGATTCCTGTTCGCAAGCCTCTCAGCCGACGTACCGCCGCTGGAGGAGTTTCTCGGTGACACCCGCGCCTTCCTCGACCTCATCATCGACCAGAGCGACAGCGGTGAGGTCGAGTTCGTGCCGGGCGCCAGCACCTACACGTTCGATGCGAACTGGAAACTGCAGTTCGAGAACGGTCTCGACTACTATCATTTCGCGACCACCCACAGCTCCTACGTCGATATCCTGAAGAAACGCAATGCCACCGCCGGACCGGACGCCGGTTTCACGGTTGAGCCGGAGGGCGAACAGGAAGGGCAAGGCAGCTTCAGTTTCGACTATGGCCATGCCGTCAACTGGTCGATCAAGCGGACGCAACTCTATGGCCGTCCGCTCGGCATGGATCCGGCGCGTCTCGATGCCGTGCGGCAGCGCGTCGGCAGCACCCGCGCCAAGTGGATGCTTCGGCAACGCAACCTCACGATCTTTCCGAACCTCCAGGTCATCGACATCCTGTCGGCGCAGGTGCGGACCTGGCGGCCGCTGGCACCGGACAAGACCGAGATGGTGTCGCATTGCCTCGCGCCGGTCGGCGAGAGTGCCGCCGCGCGCACGCTGCGGATCCGCAACTACGAAGACTTCTTCAACGCGTCGGGGCTCGCGAGCTCCGACGACAACGTGATGTATGAATTCTGCCAGACCGGCTACGACGCGACGTCAGCCGCGCCCACGCAAGGCTATCTGCGCGGCGTTGCGGAGGTCGGTCACGGCGAGAACGCGCATACGCGCGAGCTCGGCATAACGGCGTCCGAATGGTCGTTCGGCCCCACCAGTTTCGGCGGCGAGACCAATTTCCACCCCGGTTATCGTGAGTGGCGCAGGCTGTTGCAGCACGCCGCGGGGGAGACGGCGTGATGGCTGACAGCTCAACCAAGCAAACGGATGCTCAGGCGGTCGCGGCCGCTGTCATCTTCCGCGAGGCCCGCCTGCTCGACACCGGCGAATGGACCGACTGGGTCGCGATGTACAGCGAGGATGCCGTCTACTGGGTACCGGGATGGCTCGACGAATACACCACCACCAACGATCCCGATACGCAGGTCTCGCTGCTCTACCACGATGCCCGCCGCGGACTGGAAGAGCGGATCGCGCGCATCGAGTCGCGCAAATCGATCACCGCGCTGCCGTTGCCGCGCACCGTGCACCAGATCTCGAACGTGGAAGCGTCCGAAACCGGGCCTGACGAGATCACCTGCCACTCGGTGTTCTCGGTCCACGTCTACGACCCACGTGTCGCCAAGGAGCATCTGCGCCACGGGCGCTATCAGCACACGCTGAGGCGTGACGGCGAGACCTGGAAGATCGCACGCAAGGTCATCACGCTGGTCAATGACCGCGTCCCGACCGTGCTCGATTTCTACAGCATTTGAGAAGACACATGACGGATCAGGGAATCTGGCACGAAGCTGCCGCACTTGGCGCGCTGAACGAAGGCGAGCCCCACGGCATCGAGATCGCCGGCCACCACATCGCGCTCTATCGCGTCGGCAATGAGTACTACGCCACCAGCAACATCTGCACCCATGCGGAGGCGCTGCTGTCCGACGGCATGCTGGAGGGTTGCGAGATCGAGTGCCCGCTACATATGGGCCGCTTCGACATCAGGACCGGCGAAACGCTGAGCAGTCCGGTCGAGATCGACATCCAGACCTATCCCGTGCGCGTGGCAGGCGACAGGCTGGAAGTCTGCCTGCCGGCATAAGACAACCATCAAAAATCAAAAATCGGGGGAAGCTGGGATGACCGAAGTCGTGATGGACAAGGCGGCGAGTGTGACCGCCGATCCGGAGATCGAACGCAGCACCATCCGCAAGGTCGCGCTGCGCCTGATGTGGTTCGTGATGGCGATGTACTTCCTCGCCATTCTCGACCGCGGCAACATCTCGTTTGCCGCGCTGCAGATGAACAAGGAGCTCGGCCTCAACGCCGAGATGTTCGGCATCGCGGTCGGGATCATGTATTTCACCTATTCCATCTTCGAGATCCCGAGCAATCTCATCCTCAGCAAATACGGCGCGCGCGTCACGCTGACGCGGATCGCGATCCTGTGGGGCATCGCCACGGTGCTGATGGCCTTCACGCAGGGACCGCTGAGCCTCTATGCATTCCGCGGCTTCCTGGGCTTTGCCGAGTCCGGCCTGTTTCCCGGCGTGATGCTGCTGCTCAGCCTCTGGTTTCCGTTCAGCTACCGCGCCCGCTACAACGCGATGTTCAACTATGCGGTGCCGATCTCCTATATCTTCGCCTCGCTGATCTCCGGCGCCATCCTCGAGCTGAACGGAACGTTCGGCATTTCGGGCTGGAAATGGCTGTTCATCCTCGAAGGCGTGCCGCCCATCATCCTGGGGATCGTCGGCATTTTCTACCTGACCGACCGCCCGCAGCAGGCGAGCTGGCTGTCGACGGCACAGCGCAACTGGCTGACCGGCGCGCTGGAGCGCGACGCCAAGGCAACCGGGGTGGTGCATGCCGAAGGCGTGCTCAGGACCATCACCAAGCCGATGGTGCTGCTGTTCGGCCTGTGCAATTTCGGCCTGTTCTGCGGGCTGGCGTCGCTGTTCCCGTGGCTGCCGCAGATCATCAAGTCGTTCGGCCTGCCGAATTCGCAGGTCGGCTTCGTGACCGCGATCCCGCCGATCGCCGGCCTGATCGGCATGATTGGACTGTCGCGGCACTCCGATCACGTCGGTGAGCGCTTCTACTATGCCGCGACGACCTTCGTGATCGCCGCAGCGGGCTTCGCGATCGCGGCCTTTTCCACATCGCCGGTCTGGATCATCATCGGATTCATGGTTGCCAATGTCGGCGTCTATGGTACGCAGGCCGTGTTCTGGACCATTCCGCAGTCCTACATGTCGCGGCAGAGCGCGCCGGGAGCGATCGGCCTCGTCGGCATGATCGGCAGCATCGGCGGTGCGACGATCCCGATCGTGATCGGACGCGCCAAGGACGCTTCGGGCAGCTTCACCACCGGATTCCTCGTGGTCACAGGCGTTCTCCTCGTCGCGGCGGTCCTGGTCTTGATCGCGCGCACACACCTCGTGAAAGAATGAAAAGCCGGACTGCTCCAAGTCGTACCAAAGTCGCTGACGCGCGCCGCGCCCCGCAGGAGGACGCGCGCTCGGAGCTGGTGATCGATTTCGAACGCTATGTGCCGACGGTGCTGTCGAGCCTGGTCGCGAAGTTGCGCGCGAATGCCAACGCGTTCTTCCCGCAAGCGTACGGCGTCTCGCTCGCGGAATGGCGGGTGCTGTCCTTTCTCAGGGAACATGAGCCCGCCAGCGCCTACGACATCTGGACCAACGCGCAGCTGGACAAGGCCGTCGTCAGCCGCGAGACCACCTCGCTGAAGAAGAAGGGGCTGATCGAGCTGACCCCGGTCAGGGGCAGCGCTCGGAACCGGAGCGAGATCCGGTTAACAGCTCAAGGCGTGGCACTGCTCGACCGCAGCCTCGACGAGATCCTGCGCCGGCACAGCAACCTCACGGCCGGCCTCGACGCCAGGACGCTGGACACCTTCTTCCGTGTCGTTGATCGCATCGAGCACCGCATTCCTCACATGGCCGATCCATCCGAACATGCCGCGCCGGCCCATGCGCCGGTCAAGCGCATTGCGAAGCGGAGATCGCCGAGCGGCGCGTGACAGCGGCAGGCCGGGACGGCGGCGATCGCGCAGATCGAAATGCGAGTCACGGTGCGGTGAGTGCACGAAGGAACCGGCCGTAATTTAGGTTTCAGTAAGCAAGTTGTAGCTAAAGTCGATCAGTGAGTTGCGTATAGGAGACTTCCAGTGATCGACTTTGACGAACTTCGTAGTATCGCCGCGGATGTTCGTATCTTTATCGATGCTTCGGAAGACAAGGGTGGCGCGTTGAAGGCCATCGTCGACGCCTACGATGTCGTCCTCGGCATTTTCCCCGCCGGCCCCGGAATGGACCTTCACGTGGTCAAGGGCACCGAGGTCCTCAATCACATCGCGCAGACCCAGGCCTCGTCGGGCTTCACGCATACCGCGATCGCTTTCCAGACCCGCGAGCAGGCTGTTGCGCTCGAGCACCTGATGGCGGCCTAGCCACCGGCGCAGAGCCGCTCACGACCGCGCATTTTGCTTTGAGATCAAACGATTGCCCGCCATGCGGCGGGGCGATATGCACTTTGTGCCAATCTCGTCCCCAAGGCGCGCGCGGTCCTGGCAAATCGACGTCCCGCCCATCAATCCCGTGCCGTCGTCCACGTTGCCTTCCTGGGCAAAACCGGCAAAAATCCCGCCCACGATTCCGCCGTGGGACGCATGGATATGGGCCAGCACCTGACGGTTCACAGCGGCGAGCTTGACGGCTTCGAGGGACTCCACGACGCCGTCAAAGGCTCGCATGTCGAGGTCATGCAGCTTGAGCGCGGCAAGCTGCGCGGGACGTTGTCCCACGTCGGGATCGGCGATTTCTCGCTCAGCATCGGCGCATTCAATGTCGGGGTCCGCACCCAGCGTACTTCGGCCGATGACAAGCTGATCATCGGAATGCTGCTGAACGCCACGGATCGCGTCACGCATTGGGCATTCGACATGCAGCCGGCCGACGTGCTGGTGATCCCTCCGTCGGTCGAGCATGACGGCGTCTTTCACAAGGCCTCGTCCTATGCCGCCATTCGCTTCGACATGGCCGATCTGCCCGACATATTCGGCGGCGAGCCGCGGCTCGCCGATGCCGAAACATGGAGCGTCAAGAACCATTTTCGCGCGGACCGCACGATCGGCATGAGCGCGGCGGACAGGCTGCCGCAAATCATCGCGCATCTTGCGCGGTATCCGGACGCCTTGTCGGAGGCGTCGGCCGAGTTCTGGAAACGTGCGATCATCGACTGCGTGACGGCGACGGTCGTTACGTCGATGCCGCCTGATGGAACCAGCTATCTGCCGTCGGCAATGAAGCTGGTACGTGACGTTGAGGACTATCTGCTCGCCGCGGGCGCCCGCCCGGTCCATGTCTCGGAAATCTGCACCGAGCTCCGGCTGTCGCGCCGCAGCCTGCACCGCGCCTTCCACGAGGTGTTCGGCGTCGGCCCGGTGACGTTCCTGCGCTACAAGCGGCTCTGCACGATCCGCTCGATCCTGCGCGAAAGCACGCCGGAGCAGACCACCGTTTCCAAGGTTGCGATCGAACAGGGCTTCATCGAGCTCGGGCGCTTCTCGCAATACTACCGCGCGATGTTCGGGGAGTACCCGTCGCAGACGCTCGGCTACGCCGGCTAAAGCAAGCTCATTTCGATCGTCCCGGATCGCCATTGCCGGACAGCACCTGCGCAGCGCCGCCGATGCCGCGCCGGAAGGCCTCATCGAAGGTGACGCCGCGAAACCGCCATGTGTAGTCCTTGCCGCGCCACGCCATCCGCCATTGCGTGGCCCAGCCGAGATCCTTGTCATCCCAGACCAGCCGTCCGACCAGAATGGCCTCACCGCCCCGCGGCGCCACGATCGCACTTAACTGCGCGGGCGGCGTCTCCAGGAGGCCGGCGGCCGTGAGATTGGCGCCCGTCAGAGCGGCCGTCTCGGGCAGCACGAAGCGCATGCCGCGCTTGCCGGCCGCAGCCGCGAGCGCATCGCGCTGCAGATCGGACTGCGTCCCGTCCGATGTGACGATGTAGTCCTTCGGGCCGTGCAGCATCTCGACGAAGACGCCGAGCGCCGGCCGCTGCGATTGCCACGGCTTGAGGCCAAGCTTGGCGAGAATGCCGTCGATCTTGCTCTGGTCGAAAGCCACCGTCAGGTCGTAAGGCCGGTCGCGGGTGCCCTGCTCGTCATGATGCGGCTTGCCGGCATACTGGTCGTGATAGTCGAAACTTCTGACGAACTCCCCGGCCTTCGCTTTGTATGCGGCAAGCCTGCGGTCGCTTGCCAGCATCGGCTGGCCCGAGACCTTGATCAGGACGTCCTCCAGACATGCACCGAAGCCGATGATGCGGTTCGGCTCGCCCTGACCGGTGACGACGGTCTGCGCGCGGTAGAGATTGTCATCCGCCGCCGCGATCCCACCGCTGCACCAGATCAATGCAACGGCAAGCAGCGCTCCGAACACACCACGCGCGAACGCGGCGATCGGATTGCGTTTCGTCTCAAGCAAGGCAGCCATCGTCACCTCCGCTCGGTCACGGCACATTGGCGGTATTCTTCGGCAGCGCCAACATGTTCGGACATGGGCGCCATTCGATCGGCCGCACGGCACGCTATGGCCACGCGCCGCAAGCCTGACATATGCTCGGTGGATGCGCGGCGGCGCCCGGAGCGCCGCCCAAGACAAGAAGATCGACGAGAACAGCCAGCAGGAGACGTCCCGTGAAATGCTATGAGTTGCAAGGCCCCGGCGGCGTCGACGCGCTTGCGCTGGTCGACAAGCCGGTTCCGCAGGCCGGCCCCGGCGAGGTCTTGGTGCGGCTGAAGGCGGCAACGCTGAACTATCGCGACCTGCTCACGGTCAAGGGCGGCTATGGCTCGCGGCAGAAGTTTCCGCTGGTGCCGGTCTCCGACGGCGCCGGTGTCGTCGAGGCGGTCGGCGCCGGGATCAGGAGTTTCGCACCCGGCGACCGCGTGATCGGCAGCTTCTTCGAAAGCTGGCTCGGCGGCGAGCCGAGCGAAGCGCGGATGCGCGCGGCGCTTGGCGGCAGCGTCGACGGCGTGCTGACCGAGTACCGGGTCTTCCCGGCGCACGCGCTGGTGCGCACGCCGGACCATCTCAGCGACATCGAGGCCGCGGCGCTGCCGTGCGCCGGCCTCACGGCATGGAGCGCGGTGGTCAAGCTCGGCGACATCAAGCCGGGACAGACGGTGCTGACCCAGGGCACCGGCGGCGTCTCGCTGTTCGCGCTGCAATTCGCCAAGATGTGCGGCGCCCGCGTCATCGCGACCTCTTCGAGCGATGCCAAGATCGTCCGGCTGAAGCAGCTCGGCGCCGATGTCACGCTCAACTACAAGACCACGCCCGACTGGGGCAAGAAGGCGCGCGAGCTGACCGGGCGCGGCGTCGACCTCGTCGTCGAGGTCGGCGGCGTCGGCACGCTGAACGAGTCGATCCGCGCGACGAAGATCGGCGGCACGATCGCCTTCATCGGCGTGCTCGCCGGTCCCGCCTCCTCCGACACTAGGCTGCCGCTGATGGTGATGCAGCAGCAGCGGCTGCAGGGCGTCACCGTCGGCTCGATCGAGGATCTGCAGGCGCTGTGCGACGGCATCAGCATGCACGGCGTCAAGCCCGTGATCGACAAGGTGTTCGCGTTCGACCAGGTCAAGGAGGCTTTCGCCCACATGGCGAGCGGCGCGCATTTCGGCAAGATCGCGATTGCGATCGGCTAGCATGCTTGCCTAACGCCCCGTGAACTGGGCCTTGCGCTTCTCGACGAAGGCCTGACGGCCTTCCTTCGCGTCGGCGCTTTCGCGGATCACCATCTGCAGCTCGATTTCGCGGCGGAACTGATCGGCGTAGCTTGCGTGCTCGCTCTCCTCGAGCAGCTGCCGCGTCGCGACCAGCGCGCGCGTCGGGCCATCGGCGAGGCGGCCAGCGAGTGCTTTCGCCTCGTCCAGCAGCCTTGCGTCATCGACCACGTCGCGCACCAATCCCCACTCCTTGGCCCGCTCGGCCCACAACGGCTCGTTCAGCAGCATCAACTCGAGCGCGCGCTGGCGCCCGATCAGGCGCGGCAAGAGCCAGGTCGAGCCGAGGTCGGGCACCAGGCCGATCCGGCTGAACACCTGGATGAAGCTCGCCGAGCGCGCGGCCAGGATGATGTCGCCGGACATCGCAAGGCTGAAACCGCCGCCGGCCGCGACGCCGTTGACCGCGACCACCACCGGCATCTGGCACTCGCGCAAGGCCTGCATCGCCGGCCAATAATGCTTCATCACGCCGGTATAGATATTGTCGCCGAGCGAGTTGAACGCCTTGAGATTCTGCCCGGAGCAGAAGCCGCGCCCCTCCCCGGTCAGGACCAGCGCGCGGATGCCGGGCTCGACGCCCATCTCGCCGATGGCGCGTGCGAGATCGCCGAGCAGTTCCGGCGTCATGGCGTTCAGGCTGGCGGGATCGTTCAGCGTCAGAATGCCGACCTTGCCGTCCCGCTCACGCTTCACACTGCTCATTTTCCGCTCCCCGAAATTGGTTCTTGTTGCACTGACAGTGCCAAGCTTGGCATGCTACGCCAACGCGACCCGCCCGCAACAAGAACAGCGAAAGCAACGCCATGTCCGACCAGTTCTCCAACTCGCAAGTGATCCGCAAGCCGGCCGTCAGCGCCAAGGGCGGCATCGTCGCCGCGCAGTCGCGCAAGGCGGCCGAAGTCGGCGCGGAGGTCTTGGCAGCGGGCGGCGATTGCGTCGACGCCGTGATTGCAACCACCTTTGCCCTTGGCGTGCTGGAGCCGTGGATGAGCGGCGCCGGCGGCGGCGGCGCGATGGTGCTGTACCGCGCCAAGGAAAATCGCGTCGAGGTGATCGACTACGGCATGCGCGCGCCGGACGGCCTGCGCCTGGAGGATTATCCGCTGACCGGTGGCGCCGCCTCCGACCTGTTCCCCTGGGCGCGGGTCAAGGATGACCGCAACCTGCACGGCCCCGGCTCGATCGCGGTGCCCGGCGTCGTCGCCGGCATGGAGGAGGCGCATCGCCGCCACGCCAAAATGCCGTGGAAGGACCTGCTGGCGCCGAGCGTCAAGCTTGCCGGCGAAGGCCTGCTGGTGGATTGGTGGACCACCGACATGATCGCAAGCTCGGCCGCGGATCTGCGGCGCTATCCGGCCAGCGCCGCGGCGTATCTGCTGGACGGCCTGCCGCCGAATGCGCAATGGGGCATCAAATCGGTGGTCCGCATGCCGCAGGACAGGCTGCAGGCGACGATGGCGCAGCTTGCCGCGGCGGGCTCGCGCGATTTCTACGAGGGCGACCTGGCGCGCAGCATCGCCGACGACATCCAGGCCGCCGGCGGCGCGCTGTCGGTGCGCGATCTCGCCGCCTTCCGCGCCCATCTGCGCGAGCCGCTCAAGATTCCCTATCGCGGCGGCATGGTCTACGCGACGCCGGAGCTGACCGCGGGTCCGACCATGGCGCGCACGCTCGGCCTGTTGCAGAAGGCGCTCGAACCTGCACAGGGCGGTCCGGATGCGACCGCTTACACCGCCTACGCCGAGGCGCTGCAGGCCGCCTATCGCGAGCGGCTGAAGGACATGGGCGACGTCGACGGCCGCCGCGCGCTCGGCGCGGAGGCGATTGCCCCAAGCTGCACCACGCATTTCTCGGCGGTCGACCGCGACGGCAACATGGCCGCGGTGACGCAGACCCTGCTGTCGACCTTCGGCTCCAAATTTGTGACGCCGAACACGGGCCTCACCATGAACAACGGCATCATGTGGTTCGATCCGACGCAAGGCAATCCGAACTCGCTTGCGCCCGGCAAGCGCTGCCTGACCAATTACACGCCCGTCGTGGCCGAGGCGGCCGATGGCCGCCGTCTCGCCGCCGGCGCATCCGGTGGCCGCCGCATCCTGCCCGCGGTGTCGCAGCTGCTCTCCTTCGTGATGGATTTCGGCATGGATCTCGACGCCGCGATCCATCAGCCACGCATCGACGCCAGCGAAGGCAATGTCGTAATCGGCGATGTCCGCCTGCCGCAAGCCGTGCGCGAGGCGCTGCGCGCCAGCTTCGACTATGCGGAGGCACGCATCCAGACCCAGCCCAAGAAGTTCGCCTGCCCCAGCGTCGTGCTGCGCGACGGCACCACAAACAGCGGCGCCACCGAGCCGTTTCATCCGTGGAGCGATGCAATCGCGGAGGGGTAAATTGTGCGCACAGCTCTCTTCCCACCGTCGTCCCTGCCTAGTGCGCAATTGCGCACGGGAGCAGGGACGACGACGAGGATGGTTCTCGATTCAAATTGTCACATCGCGCACCACCGTCGTCCCAGCGAAGGCCGGGACCCATAACCGCCGCGTTCGGTGATGAACGGGATAGCGGCCCCAGCGTCGCGCATCGATTGAGATCTGGGGTAATGGGTCCCGGCCTTCGCCGGGACGACGACGAGGATGGTTCTCGATTCAAGTTGTCACGTCGCGCACCACCGTCGTCCCGGCGAAGGCCGGGACCCATAACCACCGCGTTCGGTGATGAACGGGATAGCGGCCCCAGCGTCGCGCAACGATTGAGATCTGGGGTAATGGGTCCCGGCCTTCGCCGGGACGACACTGAAGATGGGGCACGGCCGGTGCGTCATACGTACGCATTCTCGCGACGCCACCGGGCATGGTCCGATCAGCAGCGCGGGATCCGAAAGGTGAACCGTGTTTCGGCAGCGGAGGACGTCACCTCGAGCTTGCCGTTGTGGGCACGCGCAATTTCCGCGGCGATGTAGAGGCCCAAACCCAGGCCTTCGTAGGTGGACTGGTGCGCAACGCGAAAGAACGGCTGGAACAACCTCTCGATAACCGCCGGAGGGATCGGCGCCCCGCCATTCGCGACCGACAACTCAAAGCCCTCGCTGTCGGTTGCCGCAGACACCCTGATCGGCGAATTGCCATCGCCATGCTTCAGGGCATTGCCGACCAGGTTGGACAGCAATTGCGCGATCCGGGCCGGATCGGAATTGATGCCGCGATTGATGGCGAAATCGGTCTGGATCACGCGATCGGGCCACGCCGCGCGCAGTTCATTGACGACCTGCTCAAGCGCCGGCAGCAATTGCGCGTCGGCGCTGCGCTTCAATTTGAAGCCGCCGCCCAGACGGGCGCGCGCGAAGTCCAGGACATCGTCGATCAGGGTCGCCATGCGCTTCACGCTGTTCTGAAGCAACCCGACATAGGTCATCGACTTTTCGTTGAGCGGCTCCTTCAGCAACAGCCTCATGCCCGCGTCGATCGAGGCGAGCGGATTGCGCAAATCGTGCGCGAGCACCGCGATGAATTGTTCGCGAATCTCGTCCGCCTGCTGGTGGTTGAGCAGCGCGGCCTCGCTGGTTGCGACCCTCTCCTGCGCCTGCAAATGAAACGCGATCAGCGAGGCGAACAATCTGAACATGTTGACGACTTCCGGCGTGTTCAGTTTCGCCGGGTGCGGATCGATTGCACAGAGCGTCCCGAAAAACGTGCCATCGGCGAGGACGATCGGAATCGAGATGTAGCTTTGAAATCCGTACATCGCTGGCGTGCGGTGATCGCGAAAGGCCGGATCCTCGGCAACGTGGTCGATGACAACGCCGTGTCCGCTCGCCCGGATTTCGTCGCAGATCGTGGTCTCGACCTTCAGCTCATCGCCGGGCTTCAGTCCGAATGAAATGTTGTCCCGCACCGCGCAGGCAATCCAGCGGCTTTCCGTGACCCTCGCCACCGCGGCAAAGCCCATGCCTGTGCTGCGGCACACCACGTCGAGGATGGTCGGAACTGCGTCGATCCGGCCAATCGCCAGGATGTCAGCCTTCAGGTCAGCGGGGAGCTCTGTCGTCGCGGCGGCCGACGAGTCTTCCAAGTCCGTGGCAATCAAATCGGGAATTCGGATTTACCTCACGCAAACACCGTAAAAAATGCCCGGTCATGGGTCACGCACCATGGGGATCGTCAATGATCTCAGCATGGCCCCAAACTTCGACCGCTGTCCACATCTAAAGCTGGTTCCCTGATTTCCCAAGCTCGGATCGCACCGACGCCGCAGATAAATCAGCGATTGACGCTTTCGCGATGACGCGCCGAGGGACATTGCAGGACGCAACTGGGCTGATACATTTCGCCGCAACAACGGACGATGGTGACCGGCTTGAACGATGCAAGTGCAGACGTGCCGCCCGGCGCTCAGCTCCTGGGACGCGAGTGGCTGGGCTTCGACGGCGAAATCACCTCGATCCGCTTCGTGGCGCAGCCGCTGTTCACCAACCGGCATGGAACGATCCAGGGCGGCTTCCTTGCGGCGATGCTGGATTCGGCCACGGGCCTCGGCGCCCTCGCTGCGCTCCCGTCAACCAAGACCGTGGTGACCAGAACCCTCACCACCCGGTTTCTCAAACCGGCGCGCGTCGGTCCGATCACAGCCAAGGCCAAGGTCGTCTCGCAGACCGACCGCGACATGATCGTCGAGGCCGATCTGATCGACGCCGACGATTTGACGGTTGCCAGCGCCACGGCCGAGTTGCGGATTCTGGACAAGCGATAGCCATGCGTTGTGCTCCCCTCGTGCTGTCAGCCCTGTTGCTGCTTGCGGTCTCTGCGACGCACGCCGCCGGACTCCGGCACTTCGACGTTCCCGCCGGTCCCGACGGGCCTGCGATCAGAGGGGTGGCCTGGCACCCCTGCGCCGAGCCCCCGCACGAGATCGATGCCCGCGGCGGCAGAACGTTCTTCGGCGTCAACGATTGCCCGATCGTGGGAGACAAGCTGCCGCTGATCGTGATCTCGCATGGAAGGCGCGGCTGGCTCGGCGGCCACCATGACACGGCCGCAGCGCTTGCGGATGCCGGCTTGATCGTCGTGACGATCAATCATCCGACCGATACCGAGCGCGACACCAGCGGCACCGACAGCCTTGCCGTCACGGTCGAGCGGCCCGCCGACATCAAGCGTGCGATCGACTACGCACTCGGAGGCTGGCCCGATGCAGCTCGCATCGATGCCGGACGCATCGGTCTCTATGGCTTCTCCTGGGGCGGCTATACAGGTCTCGCGGCGATCGGCGGTGAGCCCGATCTCCGCAAGGGCTTGCCGAACTGCCAGACGTCGAGCTTGCGGGCCTGCAAGGAGCTCGAAGGCGGAGAAAAGCCGAGCGGACCGGTCGTCCACGATCCGCGGATCAAGGCCGCGATCATCGTCGATCCCTTTCCCGTGCTGTTCTTTGCCGCCGAGAATTTGAAGGCCGTGACGATCCCGATTCAATTGTGGAGCTCGGACCCCGCGCAGAATGGCGACGGTCTGTCCGGCTGCTGTGCCGCCGCCATCAACGACCGGCTGCCGTCCAGAACGGACTTTCACCTGGTGAAGGATGCAAAGCACTTCTCCTTCCTCGCGACCTGCACGTCGGAGGAGACAGCCAAGATGGCCGCCATCTGCACCGACGCGCCGGGCTTCGATCGCGTCGCCTTTCATCAGCGCTTCCACGCCGCGGCCATCGCGTTCTTCAGAACGCATTTGGGCGAGACCGGAACGCGATAGCGCGTAGCTACACCCCGAGCTTGTCCCTGACCCGCCCGGTCAGCACCGCCGTGGTAACGCCGACGCGCCAGAAGGCGTGCATCGGGATCGGCTTGATGCCGGTCACGGGCATGTCGATCTCGGCCTTGGGACCCCCGATCAGTCGGCGGGCGAGTTGCGCGCCCATCGCGGTCGAGAGCGCGACGCCGCGGCCGTTGCAGCCGAGCGAGATCAGCAAATTCTCCGCGGGCGCGTGGACATGCGGATAGTGATCGGCGGTGATGGCGAGCCGGCTGTTCCAGCCATGCGTCCAGTTGACGCCCTTGAGCTGCGGCCACAGCCGCTCGGCGTAGCGGATCAGATAGGCGACGTCGGTCGGCTTGCTGATCCAGCGCATTGGGCCGCGGCCGCCCATCAGCAGCCGATTGTGCTGGTCGATGCGGTAATAGACCGTGATATGGCCGCTCTCGTAGAGCACCGGACGGCCCGGCATGATCGAACGCGCGACCTCGTCGGACAGCGGCGCGGTCGCCGCGATCGACGAGAATACCGGCACGATGGTGCGGCGAAGCGCGGGCCAGAGATCATCGGTAAAGCCATTGGTCGCAAGCAGCACCTTGTCGGCATGCACGATTGCGCGCGGCGTCTCGATCCGCCAACGGCCGCCGTCACGGCGGAGCGACAGCGCCGGCGTCTCGCCATGGACGGCAACGCCTGCGCCGATCGCGGCGCGCGCCAGGCCGCGCGCGTAACTCAGCGGATGCAGGTCGCCGCCGCGCGCATCGAGCATGGCGCAGAGGTAACGGTCGCTGCCGGTCATCTCGCGCATCTCAGCGGCGTTGAGCAGCTTGACCGGCATGCCGCGCCGGACGCACTGCTTGGCCGTGGTCTCGATCGCGGCGGCGCTGGCCTCATTGTAGGCGGCGCGCAGCGTGCCGTTCTGCCGCGCCTCGCACGGAATCTGGTAGCGGCGGATCAGATCGTGCGTGAAATTGGTGGTGCCGTAAGAGAATTCGATCATGCGGCGGCCGAGATCGGCGCCGAAATCCCGTTCGATCTGATCCGGGTCGTGCTTCAGCCCGGGGTTGGTCTGTCCGCCATTGTTGCCCGAGGCGCCCCAGCCCGGCTCCTGTGCCTCCAGCACGGTCGCAAGCACGCCCTGCTCGGCAAGATGCAGCGCGGTCGACAGGCCGGTGAACCCGCCGCCGATGATCGCGACCGGCACGCTCTTGTCTGATGTCAGCGGTGGCGTCGGCGTCGCTTCCACCGCGGTGTCGGCGTAGAGGCTCGGTGGCAGCGGCAGGCGGGTGGGTGGGGTCATGACGAGAGCTCAGTTTTGACCTCTCCCATCGGGAGAGGTCGGCGCGCGGCGCCGGGTGAGGGGTTCAGGTCCCGCGAGAGAGCGTAACCCCTCACCCGGATTGCATCTAACGATGCAATCCGACCTCTCCCACAAGGGGAGAGGTGGACCGTCAATGCTGAAACGACCTGACCAAGCGGCATCACGAACTGATCACAGCGGGTGCAGCACGCGGCGCAGGAAATCCTGGGTGCGCGGATGCTGCGGTTGGTTGAGGACGGATTTGGCGGCGCCCTGCTCGACGATGACGCCGCCGTCGATGAACAGCACGCGGTCGGCGACGTCGCGGGCAAAGCCCATTTCATGGGTGACGACCACCATGGTCATTCCGTCGTCGGCGAGCTTGCGCATCACCGAGAGCACCTCGCCGACCAGTTCGGGATCGAGCGCCGAGGTCGGCTCGTCGAACAGGATCGCCTTCGGCTGCATCGCCAGCGCCCGCGCGATCGCAACGCGCTGCTGCTGGCCGCCGGAAAGCTTTGGCGGATGCACCTCGGCCTTGTCGGCGAGCCCGACCTGCGCGAGCAACGCGCGGCCGCGCGCGATCGCCGCCTCGCGCGGCTCCTTCTTCACATAGAGCGGCCCCTCGATGACGTTCTCGAGCGCGGTGCGATGCGGAAACAGGTTGAAGCGCTGGAACACCATCGAGACCTGGGTGCGGATCGCCACGATCGAGCGATTGCCCTGATCGACGCGCGCGCCCTCGACGCTGATCTCGCCGCGATCGTAGCTCTCGAGCCCGTTGATGCAGCGCAGGATGGTCGACTTGCCGGAGCCGGACGGGCCGATGATGCAGACCACTTCGCTCTTGGCGACCGAGGCAGTGATGCCCTTCAGCACCTCGACCTTGCCGAAGCTCTTGTGGACGTCGTTGAGCTCGATCATTTGCGGTTCGCCTTGTTCTCGAAGTGCCGAACCAGCAGGATGAGCGGAATGCTCATGGTGAGGTACATCAGCGCCACCAGCGTGAACACGCTGGTGTTCTTGAAGGTCGAGGAGGCGATCAGCTTGCCTTGCAATGCGAGCTCGGCGACGGTGATGGTGGAAGCCTGCGAGGAATCCTTCAGCATCATGATCATGATGTTGCCGTAGGGCGGCAGGATGATCCTGACCGCCTGCGGCAGCACCACGCGGCGCATGGTGAGCCACCAGCCCATCCCGATGGTCTGCGCCGCCTCGATCTGCCCCTTGTCGATCGCCTCGATGCCGGCGCGGAAATTCTCCGCCTGATAGGCCGAGTAGGCGATGCCGAGCCCGATGATCGCGGCCTGCAGCGCCGACAGCGCGATGCCGAAATCGGGCATCACGAAATAGATGTAGAACAGCAGCACGATGATCGGGATGCCGCGGATCACATTGATCACCGCAGCGCTGAGGCCGGTGAGGATGCGAATTCCGGACACCCGCATCAAGGCCCATACCAGCCCGAGCACCGTCGAGAGCAAGAGCGAGCCGACGGTGACGACGATGGTCAGCCAGACCCCCTGCAACAGGATCGGCACGAACTCGACGGCGTCATGGAAGAATTTTTGCATCGGCCCAAACGTGTTCCAGTCCCATCACATGCACGAATACATCCCCCGTCATCCTGAGGAGCGGCGTCTTCGCCGCGTCTCGAAGGATGAATCGGCCCGGCTGGTGGCCGTCGACCCTTCGAGACGCGCTACGCGCTCCTCAGGGCGACGGGTCGCTCTTCCCTAACCCGGGCGGAATGAAGCGCTCTCACGACGCGCTGGCCTTCTGGCCCCATTTCTCCAGGATCTTCGCGATCGTGCCGTTGGCCTTCAGCTTCGCCAGCGAAGTGTTGATCTTGGCCAGCAGTTCGGTGTCGCTCTTGCGGATGCCGATCGCGACCGTGCCGACGGTGACGGGCTTGTAGCCGTCGACCAGCCGCACATCGGCGAAATTGCCCTGCTGCAGATTGTAGGCGAGGATCGGATAGTCGGCGAAGCCGGCCTTGAGGCGGCCGGCATTCACGTCGCGCAGGATGTCGGGAATGGTGTCGTAGACCTTGACCTCGCTGAACAGCCCGGTCTTCTTCAGCGCGTCGACGAACGCGGTGCCGACCTGGGCGCCGACCACAGTGCCCTTCAGATCCTCCTGCGTGGCATAGGCCTTGGCGTCGGACTTCGGCACCACGAGGCCTTCGCCATAGGTGTAGACCGGCTCGGAGAAGTCGATCACCTCCTTGCGCGCGGCGGTGGCGAACATCGCGGCCGCGATGATGTCGATCTTGTTGGCGGTCAGCGAGGGGATCAGTGCCGAGAACTGCATCGGCTCGATCTGCACGGAGAAGCCAGCGTCCTTGCCGATCTCGGTGGCGAGATCGACCATGATGCCCTGGATCGAATTGGTCTTGGTGTCGAGGAAGGTGAAGGGGATGCCGGTCGGCGTCGAGCCAACCTTGAGCACCTGCTGCGCCCCTGAAGGCGCGCTCACGGCAAGGGCAAGCGCCGCGACTGCGGCCTGGACGAGACGCTGAAACGACATCGCACACCTCCCGAAGCTGGCCTCGGCGCCGCATCGCCCTGCTTTTCGAGCTAGGTGTTGCGGGCGACGCCGTTCCGGCCTATTTTCACCAATATGAAATTGTGGTCACGAAACCGCCGCCATTGCAAGCGGTTTTCATGCACATGAAGGAAGCGGACTGACGTGAGCGGCGGCAAGAGAATGCGCAAAGGCGCGGCAGCGAAGCCCGTGACAGCACGCCGCGCGGCCAAAAAGCCGGTCAAGAAGCCGGCCGAGCCTGCGATGGATCTCGCGGTCGGACGCCGCATCCGCGACCTGCGCCGCACCAAGCAGATGTCGCTGGAGGTGGTCGCCGCGCGTACCGACCTGTCGATCGGCTTCATCAGCCAGATCGAGCGCGGCCTGTCGTCGCCCTCGCTGCGCGTGCTGGCAACGCTGGCCGACGTGCTCGGCGTCGGCATCGCCGCGCTGTTCGGCGCGACGCCGAAAGACGACAGCGCCGGCGGCGTCGTGACCCGCGAGGTGCAGCGCGCCGAGCTGAAGCTGTGGCGCACCGGAATTTCAAAGCAGCTGCTGAGCCCCGCCGGCAGCGAGAGCCGGCTCAATTTGTTCCTGGTGCATCTCGAGCCCGGCGGCAACACCGGCGACGAGTTCTACACCCATGACGGCGAAGAGGCCGGCCTCGTGCTATCAGGCGAGATGATTCTGACGGTCGACACCGAGACCTGGACGCTGAAGCAAGGCGACAGCTTCCGCTTCGCCAGCCGGCGTCCACACCGGTTCTCCAATCCGGCGCGCGATGCCAACGCGGTGGTGCTGTGGGTGAACTGCGTAACGCAGGCGGGGTGACGCCCCGCTCTCTCCGTTCGTCGTCCCGGCGAAAGCCGGGACCCATAACCACAGGGTTGCGTTGTTGAAGAAGGCTGCGGCCCCAGCATCGCGCCATAACTCACATTCGTGGTTATGGGTCCCGGCTTTCGCCGGGACGACACCTGTTATTACGGAGCCCTCACGTCAAGACGCATCACTTCAACCCCATCACGATCCCCTCGATCTTGATCGGGAAATTCCGCACGCGGATGCCGGTGGCGTGGAAGACGGCGTTGGCGACTGCGCCCGCGCTGCCGGTGATGCCGATCTCGCCGACGCCCTTGATGCCGAGCGGGTTCACATGCGGATCATGCTCGTCGACCGTGATCACCTCCATCGGCGGCACGTCGGCATTCACGGGCACATGATACTCGGCGAGGTTCGCATTGAGGATGCGCCCCGAACGATGGTCCATCACCGCCTCCTCGTGCAGCGCGAAGGAGAGGCCCCAGATCATGCCGCCGTAGAGCTGGCTCTGCACCATCAGCGGATTGATGATGCGCCCCGCCGCGAACGCGCCGACCAGCCGCGTGGCGCGGATCTGGCCGAGCTCCGGATCGACCTTGACCTCGGCAAACACCGCGCCATGCGCGTGCATCGCATATTGCGACTGCGCCGCCGCATCGGCTGCGCCGGTGCCGGTGGCATCGACCTCGGCGAGGCCGGCGCGCGCCAGGATGTCGGCATAGCTTTCGCTGCGCGCATCATCGTCGCGGCGATGCAGCCGGCCGGCCCGCGCCACCACGCCGGCATTGCCGGCGCCGAACAACGGCGAGCGCTGGTCCGCGGTCGCGAGCTCGGCGAGTTTAGCGATCACGGCAGCGCCGGCGTTGTGGATCGCGGCGCCGACGGTTGCGGTATGCCCTGAACCGCCGGCAATGCCGGCATCGGGCAGATCGGAGCTGCCGGAGCGGAACGTCAGCTGATCGAAATCGAGACCGAGCGAGTCGGCCGAGATCTGCGCCAGCGCGGTCCAGGCGCCCTGCCCCATGTCGTGCGCGCCGGTCTCCATCACGCCTCTGCCATCGGCGCGGATCACCGCGCGCGCATTGCCCTGGAACATGATGGCCGGGAAGGTCGCGGTGCCGACGCCCCAGCCGACCAGAAAGCCGTTCTCGTCACGCATCTGCTTCGGCTGCAGCGGACGCCCCGCCCAGCCGAACCGTTCGGCGGCCTTGGCGTAGCACTGGCGCAGCGCCTTGGAGGAAAACGGCTTGCCGGTGGTCGGCTCGACCTCGGCGTAGTTCTTCAGCCGGAACTCCAGCGGATCGATGCCGCAGGCGAACGCCGCCTCATCGATCGCGCTTTCCAGCACGATCGATCCGGTCGCCTCGCCCGGCGCGCGCATGAACAGCGGCGTGCCGGTGTCGACGCGCACCGCCTCGTGCGCGGTGCGGATCGCAGGACTCGCATAGAGCGTGTGCGAGGCGTCAGCGGCGGGCTCGTAGAAATCGTCGAAGCTCGACGTCGTGATCCGCGCCTCATGATTGATCGCGGTGAGCGCGCCGGCATCGTCGGTGCCGATCCGGATGCGCTGGCGAGTCGGCGGACGATGGCCGACCGGCCCATACATCTGGCTGCGGCGCAGCACGAGCTTGACCGGACGGCCGATCAACTTGGCGGCCATGATGCCAAGCACCTGCGGACCGGAGATCAGCCCCTTGGAGCCGAAGCCGCCGCCGAGGAACGGGCTGTTGATGTGGATGTTGCTAGGCGGAATGCCGAACAGCCCGGCGATGCGCATCTGTGCGAACCCCATGCCCTGGCTCGGCGTGTCGATGAACAGGCGGTCGCCGTCCCACACCGCGACGATCGCATGCGGCTCCATCGCGTTGTGATATTGCGCCGGCGTCTCGTAGGTCGAATCCGTCAGCTTCGCAGCCGCAGCCATGCCGGCATCGATGTCGCCATGGCGGACTTCAGCGGGATTGCCGATCCCGACCACGGGCGGTGCGTAGGCCTCGCCGGCGTCGAGGCCGACGCGCGCGATTTCGACCTGGTAGCGCGGCGACAGCAGCGCCGCGCCTTCGGTCGCGGCTTCCAGCGTCTCGGCGATCACGACCGCGATCGCCTGGTTGGCGTAGCGCACCTTATCGCTCTGCAACAGCTCCATGCGGAAGGCGAACGGATTCCCCTTGGCGTCCGGGTCTTCGGCAAGCTCGGGCTTGTGCGCCGGCGTCATCACGTCGACGACGCCGGGATGGCGCTTGGCGGCGGCGACGTCGAGCGCGGTGACGCGGCCGCGCGCGATGCAGCTGGTCGCGATCACGGCATAGACCATGCCGGGCGGATGATTGTCGGCGGCATAGCGCGCCTTGCCGGTGACCTTCAGCACGCCGTCGGTGCGGGTCATCGGCTGGCCGATATTCGAGCCATGCCGGATATGGGCGGGGTCGCGGGTCAGACTGAGTTCAACCGTCATGCGTTACGCTCCTGCAACGGATGAGAAGGGAGAGCCGGGCAGCGCGGCAATACGGTCCGGCGTGCCTGCGGCGGCAAGGGTGAGCGCGCGCACGACGATGCGTTGCGCGAGCTCGATCTTGAAGGCGTTGTCGCCGGACGGCTTTGCGCCGGCGAGCGCGGCGCACGCCGCCTCGCGATAGACAGCCGCATCGGGCGCGGCGCCGGCGAGCACCTGCTCGGCCTCGCGCGCCCGCCACGGCTTTGCCGCGACGCCGCCGAGCGCGAGCCGGGCTTCGCGGATCTTGCCGTCCTCGATGCGCAGGCTAGCTGCGGCCGAGACCACGGCGAAGGCATAGGACGTGCGCTCGCGCACCTTGATGTAGCGGGCGTGCCTGGCAAAACCTTGCGCCTCGGCCGGCAGCCGCAGCGCGACGATCAGGTCGCCGCGCTCCAGCGCGGTCTCGCGCTCCGGCGTCTCGCCGGGCAAACGATGCAGCGCCTCAAGCGGCAGATCGCGCCGGCCGCCCTTGCCCTCGATCTCGACCACCGCGTCGAGCGCGACCAGCGGCACGCAGAAATCCGACGGATGGGTGGCGATGCAGCCCTCGCTCCAGCCGAGCACCGCGTGCAGGCGGTTCTCGCCGTTGAGCGCGTCGCAGCCGGCGCCCGGCCAGCGCCGGTTGCAGGCGCTGCCGGCGTCGTAGAAATAGGCGCAGCGCGTCCGCTGCATCAGATTGCCGCCGACGGTCGCGGCATTGCGCAGCTGTGCCGACGCGCCCGACAGCAGCGCTTCGGCGACCGCGGGATAGTTGCGCGCGAACGCGGCGTCATGGGCGAGATCGGCGTTGCGCACCAGCGCGCCGATGCGCAAGCTACCGTCGGCGAGCTGCTCGATACGATCGAGCCCGGGCAGACGCGTGACGTCGACGAGACGGCTCGGCCGGCTGACGCCGCCCTTCATCAGATCGAGCAGGTTGGTGCCGGAGGCGAGATAGCTCGCGCCCTTCTCAGAGGCCGCCGCAACAGCGTCCGCGACGCTGGCCGGCCTGACATAATCGAAATTCATCATGCGGAGCGCCTCTGCTTGCTGGCGGTCATGTTGGATTGTGCCTCGAGCACGGCTTCGGTGATCCCCTGATAGGCGCCGCAGCGGCACAGATTGCCGCTCATGCATTCGCGCACGCGCTCGGGGTCGTCGCCGGCCTGCCCTTCCTGGATCAGGCCGATGCCGCTCATGATCTGGCCCGGGGTGCAGAAGCCGCACTGGAAGCCGTCATGGGCGATGAAGGCGGCCTGCACCGGGTGCAGCTCGCCGCCGCGCCCGACGCCTTCGATGGTGGTGATCTCGGCGCCGTCATGGCTGACGGCGAGCGCGAGGCAGGAATTGATGCGGCGGCCGTCGACCAGGATGGTGCACGCGCCGCATTGGCCGCGGTCGCACCCCTTCTTGGTTCCGGTGAGGTCGAGCCGCTCGCGCAACAGGTCGAGCAGGGTGACGCGGGGGTCGTCGAGGGCAATATCCCGGCGGACACCGTTGATGGTGAGACTGATGGAGAGATTCATGCAAGGCGCTCCGATCCGTGTATGGTCGGGTTGAATCGAGGCAACGCGAACCCGTGGCCGCCGATGCATGATCGGCGCGCCTTGTCAGGCCCGGTGCTGGTCGCCATATACGGAGGCATCCTCCGTTTACAAGGGAGGGTAAAAAGAAAAAGGAATGGCCACCTCATCACCAGAAATTGTCCGCAAGCCGCGCGCCGACGCCGTGCGCAATCGCGAGCGCGTGCTGGAAGCGGCCAAGGCCGTGTTCTCGGCCGGCGGCAGCGAGGCGAGTCTGGAGGCGGTCGCGCGCCATGCCGGCGTCGGCATCGGCACGCTGTATCGCCACTTCCCGACCCGCGAGGCGCTGTATGAGGCGGTCTATCGCCGCGAGGTCGAGCAGCTCGGCGATCTTGCCGAGCAACTGCAATGCGCCCCCGAGCCGGTCGAGGCGCTGCGGCGCTGGCTGCGCGCCAATGTGGAATTCGTCGCCACCAAGAAGGGCATGGTCGCAGCGCTCGCGCTGGTCGCGCACGGCTCGACCGAGCTGCACGCCTATTCGTTCGACCGCCTTACCAAAGCGATCGGCACCCTGCTCGCGCGCGCCGTCGCGGCCGGCGCGATCCGCAACGACATCAGCGCCGAGGACGTGCTGCGCGCGCTGATCGGCATGTGCTACATGCACGACCAGCCGGGCTGGCAGACCACGGCACTCAGGCTGTTGGATGTGTTCGTGGACGGGCTGCGGGTGCAGCCGGCGGCCAAGGCAGCATCCACGGCGAAACCCGCGAAGAAGAAGGCCGACCGGCCGCGCTCGTCGTAGCTGCTACAAATTTATCGTCATCAGAAATACTCCGCGCGAAGGCGACGTGTTGGGCGTGCGGACTCCGGCCATTGAACGAAGGTCGAATGGGCGATCCGGTGTTTCCATTCGCGCGTCGTCCCCGGGAATGACTATGCTGGCAAAAAACAGGTAGACGCGAGAGCCAACTCCGCGATCTGCCGATTGGCCATGGCGAGGAAACGCGCGTTCGCGCTCGAGCTTTCGAGGACGACTCCCGCCGTTCGGGAAAAGATGCGCCTGCCGTTCATTTGGATTGCCGAAATGAACGAGAGCATCTCATCTCCGTTTATCCGCTACCCTATCGGCACCTCGCTGCTGATGGCCGGCATTCTGTTCGTCGGCATCGTCGCCTATCCACTGCTGCCGGTCGCGCCGCTGCCGCAGGTCGACTTTCCGACCATCCAGATCTCGGCGAGCCTGCCCGGCGCCAGCCCCGAAACCATGGCCTCCTCGGTTGCGCAGCCGCTGGAGCGGCAATTCGCGCAGATTCCCGGCATCGCGCAAATGACCTCGACGAGCTCACTCGGGTCGACCGCGGTCACCATCCAGTTCGATCTGAACCGCAACATCGACGGCGCCGCCAACGACATCCAGGCGGCGATCAATGCCGCCGGCGGCCAGCTGCCCAAGAACCTGCCGTCGCCGCCGACCTATCGCAAGGTCAACCCGGCGGACTCGCCGATCCTGCTGTTGTCGGCGACCTCCGACACCCTGCCTCTGATCAGGGTGAGCGACGCGGTCGACGCCCAGCTCGGGCAGCAGATCAGCCAGATTTCCGGCGTCGCCCAGGTGTTCATCGGCGGACAGCAGAAGCCCGCGATCCGGGTGCAGATCGATCCCGCCAAGCTGGTCGCCAAGGGGCTCTCGCTGGAAGACATCCGCAGCCAGATCGCCATCACGACGGTCGACAGCCCGAAGGGCAACATCGACGGCGCCAGCCGCGCCTACACGATCTACGCCAACGATCAGCTGCCGGACGCCAAGGACTGGAATGACGTCATCGTCGCCTACCGCAACGGCGGCCCGTTGCGGATTCGCGACATCGGCCAGGCCGTCGCCGGGCCGGAAGACATGAAGCAGGCCGCCTGGGCGGACGGCAAGCGCGGCGTCTTCCTCGTCATCTTCAAGCAACCCGGCGCCAACGTCATCGGCACGGTCGACAGGATCAAGGCGCAGCTTCCGAGACTGATTGCCGCGATTCCGCCCGCCATCAAGATCAAGATCATCAGCGACCGGACACTGACCATCCGCGCCGCCGTCGAGGACGTGCAGATCACGCTGCTGATCACCATCGTTCTGGTCGTCATGGTGATCTTCATCTTCCTGCGCAGCTTCTGGGCCACGGTGATTCCCGCCGTCACCGTGCCGCTCGCGCTGCTCGGCGCCTGCGCGCTGATGTGGGTGTTCGGCTATACGCTCGACAACCTTTCGCTGATGGCCCTGACGATTGCGGTCGGCTTCGTGGTCGACGACGCCATCGTCATGCTGGAGAACATCACGCGCTACGTCGAGCAGGGCGAACGGCCGCTTGCCGCGGCGCTGCGGGGCGCCGGCGAGATCGGATTCACGATCCTGTCGATCAGCATTTCGCTGGTCGCGGTGCTGATCCCGCTGCTGCTGATGGGAGGCGTCATCGGCCGGCTGTTTCGCGAGTTTGCGGTGACCCTGGCGATGGCGATCTTCGTCTCGCTGGTGGTGTCGCTGACGCTGACGCCGATGATGGCATCGCGCTTCCTGCGCGCGCGTGGCGAAACGAAACACGGACGGCTCTACCAATGGAGCGAAGCGGCATTCGACAGGATGCTACATGGCTATGAGCGCGGCCTCGATCTGGCATTGAGCTGGAGCCGGACCACGCTCTGCATCTTCTTCGCGACGTTGGCACTGTCGGTCTATCTGTTCGTGATCATTCCCAAGGGATTCTTCCCGCAACAGGACAACGGCTTCCTGAACGCCGTGTCGGAGATGGCCCAGGACATCTCGTTTGCCGACATGAAGCAGCATCAGGAAGAGCTCAGCCGGATCGTCCGGGCCGATCCCGCGGTCGACAGCATGGCCGAGTTCATCGGCGGCGGCGGCACCGCGCTGAATTCGGGCCGCATGTACATCACGCTGAAGCCGCACGAGGAGCGCAACGCGGACGCGCAGCAGATCATCGCGCGGCTGCGGCCGAAGCTCGAGGCGGTCGAGGGTGCACGGCTCTACATGCAAGCGTCGCAGGACGTCCGGCTCGGCGGCCGCGCCACCCGGACGCAATTCGAATACACACTGCAGGACGCCAACCTCGCCGAGCTGAACCAATGGGCGCCGAAGATCCTGGCCAGCATGAAAACCCTGCCCGAATTGCGCGACGTCGCCACCGACCAGCAGACCGAGGGAACGACGCTGACGATGACCATCGATCGCGACACCGCGTCGCGCTACGGCATCCAGCCACAATTGATCGACGATACGCTGTACGACGCGTTCGGCCAGCGCCAGGTGGCCCAATACTTCACCCAGCTCAACAGCTATCACGTCATCCTGGAGATCCTCCCCGAGTTGCAGGGCAAGCTCGACACGCTCAACAAGCTCTACATCAAGTCGCCGGCGACGGGCGACGAAGTCCCGCTCTCGGTGTTCTGCAAGTGGACGACGGTTCCGGTGCGCCCGCTCGCAATCGCCCACCAGGGGCAGTTTCCTGCGACCACCATCAGCTTCAACCTGGCGCAAGGGGTCGCGCTCGGCCAGGCCACCGACGCGATCCAGGACGCCGTCGCCAATCTGGGGGCGCCGGCCACGCTCAGTTCGAGCTTCCAGGGCACCGCGCAGGCGTTCCAGCAATCACTGAGCTCGGTGCCGCTGCTGATCCTGGCCGCGCTGGTCGTGGTCTATCTGATCCTCGGCATGCTCTATGAAAGCTACATCCATCCGCTCACGATCCTGTCCACCCTGCCATCGGCCGGCGTCGGTGCGCTGGCGATCCTGATGGCGTTCGGGTTCGACTTCAGCCTGATCGCGCTGATCGGCATTATTCTCTTGATCGGGATCGTGAAGAAGAACGGCATCATGATGGTCGACTTCGCGATCGCCGCCGAACGCGAGGAGCATTTGTCGCCGCGTGAATCGATCCGGAAGGCGGCGCTGTTACGTTTCCGCCCGATCATGATGACGACGATGGCCGCCCTGCTCGGCGGCGTGCCGCTGATGCTGGGCACCGGAACAGGCGCGGAAATTCGTCAGCCGCTCGGCTATGCGATGGTCGGCGGCCTGATCGTGAGCCAGGCGCTGACGCTGTTCACGACGCCGGTCGTGTATCTCTATCTCGACAGGTTCTCGAACGCGCTTTCGAATTGGACGGCGACGAAACGAGACGACGATGTCGAACCGTCCGTGGACCGCGATGCCGCCGAATAGCGCAGCTCAGGCGCGTTGCGCCTCTTCCACCAGCCAGTCCCGGAAAGCGACCAGCGCGGGATTGGACTCCGAGGACGTCGGATAGACCGCATAGTGGCAATAGGCCACGCGCAGACTGTGGTCGGACAGGCGCACCAGTTTCCCCGCCAGCATGTCCGATCGTGTGATCGAGAGGCGCCCGAGCGCAATGCCCTGCCCGGTTACGGCCGCCTCCATCAGCGCGTTGGTATCGGTAAAGGACGTGCCGACGATGTCTCGGTCGAGCTTCAGACCCGCCGACTTGAACCAGGCGCGCCATGACAGATTACGGTCGATCAGGAGCGGCTCCGACAGCATCGCAACCGGATCTTTCGGTAATCGGCCGCCGTTGAGGCTCGGGCTGCACACCGGGAAAAACTCTTCACCGAACAGCTTGATGGCGCGAAGCCCCTTCCAGTCGCCGGTGCCGAACCGGATCGCGATGTCGACGCCATCGGATTTGAAGTTGGCCAGCGCCTGACCGGTCTTGATGTGCAGGTTGATGGTGGGATAGCGGGCCGTGAAGCGCGACAGCCGCGGAACCAGCCAGCGCGCCGCCATCACCGGCAACAGGCTCACGGTCAGCTCGGCGTCGGCGCGACGCGTATGAAGGCTGCCGAGCGCCGCATTCAATTCCGAAAACGCGCCCTTGACGCCGGCCTGCAGCCGCAGCCCGGCCGGCGTCGGCACCATCCGGTTGCCCTTCCGCTCGAACAGCGTCAGGCCGAGCTCCTCTTCCAGCTGCCGGATGCGCTGGCTCACCGCGCTGTGCGTCACATGCAGCTCGCGCGCAGCTTCCGAGTAGCTGCCGTGACGGCAAGCCACCTCGAACACGCGCAGGGTCTCCAACGGCGGCAACGGGGCCATTCGGCGATTGTTAGGAACGCTAACAAGTGCTGTCAAATCATATCGTTCGCTCCGTCGCCGCGCCGGGACTAGTTGAGCGGGTGCCGAGACCGCGCACCCTGGAGCACCTGCGATGTCCTCTTCCGCCGTTCTATTGCGCCGAACCGAAGCACCGTCCGACGCGCGTTGCCCGCAGCGTAACGTAAACGCGCCGCCGCGCGCCGCGGCCGCCGATCTCGATCCGCGCACCCGCATGCTGCTGGAGCAGCCGATCGCGCCGCTGATCCTGCGGCTTGCGCTGCCCAACGCCACCGTCATGACCGTGCAGATCCTGATCGGCTTGCTGGAGGTCTATTTCGTCTCGCGCACCGGCGTCGATGCGCTTGCCGGCGTGGCGCCGGTGTTTCCGCTGGTGTCGCTGGTGGTGGCGATCGCGCAGGGTGCGATCGGCGGCGGCTTCGTCACGACGGTCGCGCGTGCGCTCGGCACCGGCCGGATCGGCGACGCCAGCGACTACGCGTGGTACGCCGTGGTGCTCGGCGTCCTGCTCGGCCTCGCGACATCGGTCGTGATGCTGACATTGGGCTCGCAGCTCTACGGCACGATGGGCATCTCGGGCAACGCGCTTGCGATCGCGCTGTCCTATTCCGGCATCATTTTTGCCGGCGCGATCCCGATCTGGCTGTTCAACCTGCTGCTGGCCGTGGTGCGCGGCACCGGCAATCTGCTGGTCCCGGTCATCGTGGTCTGCAGCGGCGCGTTGATCCTGCTGCCGCTGTCGCCGGCGCTGATCTTCGGCGCGTTCGGCCATCAGGGCCTCGGCCCCTCCGGCGGCGCGGTCGCGATGCTCGTGTACTACGCGTTCGGAACGCTGGCCTATGCGATCTACCTCTGGGGCCACTTTGGCGCGCTGAAGCCGTCGTTTCGCATCCCGGCGCTCTCGCTTGCGCCAATGCTGGCGATCCTTCGCGTCGGCGGCATGTCGGCCGTCGTGTCGGCCACCACCAATCTCACGCTTGCGATCGTCACCGCCTATGTCGCGATCGGCGGCGTCGAGGCGCTGGCCGGCTACGGCGCGGGCTCGCGGCTCGAGTTTCTGCTGGTGCCGCTGGCCTACGGCATCGGCGGACCGGTCGGCATCATCATCAGCGCCAATCTCGGCGCCGGCCGGATCGACCGCGCGGTGAAGACGTCATGGATCGGGATTGTGATGGCCTGCACGCTCACGGAGCTGATCGGGCTGGCTGCGGCGGCCTTCCCCGAAGCCTGGATCGGGCTGTTCAGCCAGGACCCCGCCGTGCTGCAGATCGGCGCAGAGTATCTGCACCGCGTCGGACCGTTCTTCGGCTTCTTCGGACTCGGCTACGTGCTCTACTGCGCCGGCCAGGCGACCCGGCGAATGGAGGCCTCTGTGCTCGCCGCGCTGCTCAGGGCCGCGATCGCCGTCGCCGGAGGCTACGCGGTGGTCGCGTTGAAGGCGGACGTCACCTGGAATTTCGCAGCCGTCGCAGTCGGCATGGTCGCGTTCGGCCTGTTCGCACTGCCGTCGCTGATCCGGCGAGCGGGCTACGAATAGCCCGCTCGCTTTCACCCGAACCTGACATCGTAGCGATTGATCGACAGCTCCTTGGTGTCGATCTCGGGCTTCTTGCCGGAGAGCATGTCGGCCAGCACCCGGCCCGAGCCGCAGGCCATGGTCCAGCCGAGCGTGCCGTGGCCGGTGTTGAGGTGCAGGTTGGCGAACCGTGTCGCGCCGATCACCGGCGGGCCGTCCGGCGTCATCGGGCGCAGGCCGCACCAGAAGGTGGCCTTGGGCAGGTCGCCGCCGCGCGGAAACAGATCGGTCAGCGAGTGGTCCAGCGTCGCGCGCCGCGCGTCGTAGAGCTTGGTCGAATAGCCCGAGATCTCGGCGGTGCCGCCGACCCGAATGCGGTCGCCGAGCCTGGTGATCGCGACCTTGTAGCTCTCGTCCATCACGGTGGATTCAGGCGCGCCGGATGCGTCCTTGATCGGCACCGTGATCGAATACCCCTTCACCGGATAGACCGGCAGCGAGATGCCGAGCGGCCGCACCAGATGCGGCGAGTAACTGCCGAGCGCCAGCACATAGGCATCCGCGGTCATCAGGCCGGCGCTGGTCGCAACGCCGGTGATGCGAATGGCATCGGCGTTCAAGCCGTCGATGCCGACATTGAAGTTGAAGCGCACGCCGATCTTCTCGGCCTCCAGCGCGAGCGCCTGGGTGAACATGTGGCAGTCGCCGGTCTCGTCATGCGGCAACCGCAGCCCGCCGGCGAATTTCTGCTTCACGCCGGCCAGCGCCGGCTCGGCCTTGATGCAGCCCTCACGGTCGAGCACCTCGAACGGGACGCCGTATTGCTTCAGCACAGCGATGTCATCGCCGGTGTGGTCGAGCTGGGCCTGCTCGCGAAACAGTTGCAGTGTGCCCTGCGCACGTTCGTCGTAACGGATGCCGATGTCATTGCGCAGCGCCTGCAGGCAGTCGCGGCTGTATTCCGCGATCGGGATCATCCGGCTCTTGTTCACCGCGTAGCGCGACGTGGTGCAGTTGCGCAGCATCTTCAGCAGCCAGAGCCACATCACGGGATCGAGCTTCGGGCGGATCACCAGCGGGCCGTGCTTCATCAGCAGCCACTTCACCGCTTTCACCGGCACGCCGGGGCCGGCCCAGGGCGACGAATACCCCGGCGACACTTCGCCGGCATTGGCAAAGGAGGTTTCGAGCGCAGGCTTCGGCTGACGGTCGATCACCGTCACCTCATGGCCGGCGCGCGCAAGATAATAGGCCGAGGTGACGCCGATCACGCCACTGCCGAGAACAAGGACCTTCACTTTTCCTCACATCCTGCAGCGAAAACGCAATCGCCGCTGCGAAACCACTCTGCTTCGCAACGGCGACAGCAATTTGTAGAGCTAGCTATAATTTAGCTAGCAATTATCAGGCCACGCGCTTGATGGCGTCGCTGAGGATCGAGACGATGTCGTCGATATGCGACTTCTCGACGATCAGGGGCGGCGACAGCGCCAGCGAGTCACCGCTCATGCGGAAGTAGAGGCCGCGATTGAAGCAATCGACCATGACGTCGTAGCCGCGCGCACCGACGGCCCCATCACGCGGCGCGAGCTCGATCGCGCCCATCAGGCCCTGGTTGCGGATGTCGACGACGTTCGGCAGGCCCTTGAGCGAGTGCAGGCCATCGCGCCAGTAATCGGAGAGCGAGGCGCCGCGGGTCAAGAGACCCTCGTCCTTGTAGATATCGAGCGTGGCAAGACCCGCCGCGCAGGCCACCGGATGCGCCGAATAGGTGTAGCCGTGGAACAGCTCCATGGCGTTGTCCGGACCGACCATCAGCCCGTCATGGACCTGGCGGCTGGCGAACACCGCGCCGCACGGCACGGTGCCGTTGGTGATGCCCTTGGCGGTCGTCATCATGTCCGGCGTCACGCCGTAGAAATTGGCGGCGAACGGGGTGCCGAGGCGGCCGAAGCCGGTGATGACCTCGTCGAAGATCAACAGGATGCCGTGCTTGGTGCAGAGCTCGCGCAGGCGCTGCAGATAGCCCTTCGGCGCCGGCAGCACCGCGGTCGAACCGGGCACCGGCTCGACGATCACGGCCGCGATGGTGTCTGCGCCATGCAGCGCGACCATCCGCTCGACGTCGTCGGCGAGCTCGGCGCCGTGGTCCGGCTGGTCCTTGGCGAAGGCGTTGCGGGCGAGATCATGGGTATGACGGATATGGTCGACACCGGGCAGATGGGTCGCGAACTGGCGGCGGTTGGCGACCATGCCGCCGACCGACATGCCGCCGAAGCCGACGCCGTGATAGCCGCGCTCGCGGCCGATCAGACGGGTGCGGGTCGGCTGGCCGGCGGCGCGATGATAGGCCAGCGCGATCTTCAGCGCGGTATCGACCGATTCAGAGCCCGAATTGGTGAAGAAGATCCGATCCAGCCCCTTCGGGGCGATCTCGGCGAGGCGCTCGGCAAAATCGAACGCCAGCGGATGGCCCATGTTGAAGGAGGGCGCGAAGTCCAGCGTGGACAGCTGGCGCTCGACAGCGGCCGCGATCTGCGGGCGTCCATGGCCGGCGTTGACACACCAGAGACCGGCGGAGCCGTCGATCACCTGCCGGCCGTCGACCGAGGTGTAGTACATGCCCTTGGCGGAGGAGAACAGCCGCGGCGCTTTCTTGAACTGCCGATTGGCCGTGAAGGGCATCCAGAACGAATCGGTCTTGATGGTGTTCGGAATCTGATGAACGGTCACGGTGCACTCCATGGGCTGGGGATGCGTAGTCGGACCACTCTTCACGGTACTCAACAAGTCCTTTTCTGTCGCACAGCAAGCCATTGATCTTGTTGAGGCGGTCTGCGACTATTTGTTCGATCCGCAACACCTGCAACAGGGATCTGTCATGAGCGTCGACATCGGCGGTCGGCTTCGATTCATCCGCGCGCGGCACAAGCTGTCGCAGCGCGAGCTCGCCAAGCGCTCCGGCGTCACCAATTCGACGATTTCGCTGATCGAATCCAACCAGATGAACCCGTCGGTCGGCGCGCTGAAGCGGATCCTCGACGGCATTCCGATGGGGCTTGCGGAATTCTTCGCGATCGAGCCGGAGCGGCCGCGCAAGGCGTTCTACCGCGCCGATGAGCTGACCGAGATCGGCAAGAAGCCGATCTCCTACCTCCAGATCGGCGACAGCCTGTTCGGACGTGCGTTGCAGATCCTGAAAGAGCGCTACGAGCCCGGCAGCGACACCGGCCGGGTGCCGCTGGTGCATGAGGGCGAGGAAGGCGGCATCGTGGTCTCGGGCCGGCTCGAGGTCACTGTCGACGACGAGCGGCGGGTGCTCAACGCCGGCGACGCCTATTACTTCGAAAGCCGCCGCCCGCACCGCTTCCGCTGCATCGGCGCCAAGCCGTGCGAGGTGATTTCGGCCTGCACGCCGCCGACATTTTGAACCCGGCGCAGGCGCTGCGCGACCCAAGCCGCAAGGGCCGCATGTCGCGGCCTCGCGGGTGACGTCGATGCCTTGCTCCCCACGGCTTGCGGCCGCCGTCGCGGCCATCTTGGTCCTTGCGCCCGGCGCGTCGGCTGCGATGGACGATTTCCTGCGCGCATCGAGCAGCGCGCCGACCGCGATCAGCCTGTGCGGCGCTGGCGGCGACGCCCGGATCAAGACCGCCGACTGCAAGAAGGCCGGCACCGACAAGCTCGTGGCGCAGATCGACAAGGCGTTCGACGCGGCGCTTCCCAAGCTGCCGGCGAACGTCAAGCCGCTGTTGAAGCGCGACCAGGCCTGGTTCAACGAGATGATCATCGACGCCGCGGAAGTGCTCGCCGATACCGACGAGGACGAGCTGAAAGCAGGTTTCGCCGCGACCTTGCGCCGCCGCGCGGCCGCGCTCGAGGGCATCGCATCCGGCCGTCCGGGCCTGTCAGGCAACTGGGTCAATGCCTTCGGCCACCTCACGCTGACGCCGACCGAGGGCGGCGCCTACCGCCTCGCCGCCGATCTGCGCGGCGACTATGGCGGCGACCGCAGGCGAACCTGCAAGCTGACCGCCGATCTGAAGCCCTCGGGGACTGCCTGGCTCTCCGGCCCCGTGGTGATCGAGGTGGAGACGCCGCCCGACAAGCCCAAGACCGACGTGGCGACCGATGCCGCCGCCTCAAGCAAGCCGCCGTCAATCAAACTCCGCCGCCAGGGCGAGACCTTGCGGGTCGTCGGCACCATCGATGACGAGGAGTTTGACGGGCTCAACGACTGCTCGTCGATGTGGCAGGTCACCGGCAGCTATTTCGCCGCCGGCAAGGATGCGGCATCCGACAAGGCCGACACCGCGTTCGTCGCGCCGACCTTCGACTGCAGCAGGCCCGAGACCGCGACCGACGAGGAAATCTGCGCCGATCCTGATCTCGCCGACAACGACCAGCGGCTGAACCGCGCCTGGAAGGCGTTGCAGCCGCGGCTCGACGAGGCGACGCGGCGCGCGCTGATCGAGGACCAGCGCAACTGGGTGAAGAGCCAGACCGAACAATACCCGGAATTCCTGCATCCGGCCTGGAACAAGCAGAGCTCGCAGGTCCACTTCACCGTCGATGCGCGCGATCACGTCAACGGCTTGCAGCGCGAACGCCTGGCGCTGCTCGAAGGCTTTGACGACAAGCGCAGCGGGCTTGCCGGCATCTGGCTGGCCTATAACGCCGTCATCAAGGTCACCGTTGAGAAAGACGGCACGCTGAAAGCGGCCGGATGGAAGTGGGACCAGGGTGACTGGAAGGCCGGCTGCGACTACGAGATGACGGGCAAGATCACCGGCGGCGCGTTCCGCTCCGACGAGCAGCGCAAGAATCCGGATACGCTCGAGCGCGACCATGCGATGCTGATCGTCAACCGACAGGACGATGCCTTCGCCAGGAAGCGCACCGGGAAGGACGGCAGCGAAGACAGCGCCGACGAGGCAAAATGCAAGCGCCGGCTCGACAACTCCTCGACCGCGCGGCTGTTTCCCGCCCGTCCCTCGCCCGACATCGACAATTTCAAGGGCTCGATCCGCTGACGGAGGCGAGACCGCGCGCCAACGGAACGCCATCCCAACCGACGGAAACCGGCGCGTGGTAGGATGCGTATCTGCTGGCACCCGACATGGAGCCCCGCATGCGCGTGATCGCCCTCATTGCCGCCGTTCTGGTCGCCCTCGCCTCGCCCGCCATCGCCGACGACGTTGGTGCCGCGCAGGACGTGATCCGCGCCCAGGAGCAGGCGTTCGGCCGCGACGACGCCGCGGCGGCCTATTCCTATGCCGCGCCCGCGATCCGGCAGATCTTTCCGCAGGCCGATATCTTCATGTCGATGGTGCAGAACCAATACGCGCCGGTCTATCGCCACAGGAGCTTCGAGTTCGGCGAGGCGCGCAGCGAAGGCGACCGGATCGCGCAACGCGTTCAGATCATCGACGCCAATGGCGAGGCGTGGGAGGCGCTCTACACGCTGGAGCGGCAGGCCGACGGCAGCTTGAAGATCACCGGCTGCTCATTGCTGAAGGCCGGCCAAGCAGTGTGACCGCACGGATCGGTCCGCAACGGTCACCTTCAACGAGTCGCTTCAGGACAAGCCCTTTCGCAGCCGGAGCCTGTCTTCAAGCCAGTCGAAGATGACTTCATTGGCCAGTGTGGGGTTGTCGATATGCCCCTGCATGGCAGCGGTCTCGGCGCGCCGGAACAGGATCAGGCTGGCGTCGCGATGAATGCTGCTCAATTGGTTGCCGAATTCGATCAGGGCGCCCGGAAGGAGCCAGCCGCCCTCACCCGCGGTGACGAGGAGCGGACAATCGATGCTTCGCGAGATCGCGTTGGCTTCATCGAGCCATCCGGCCTGCTCACCGTCGCCTGCTTGCCGATAAAAGAAGCTCTTCTCGTGCGAGTCCCAGATGCCCGCGTCGCAAACTGCCGCGGCAAACCGGGCATCACTTGCGGCTGCGCGAGCGACCAGGGACGAGTTGCAGGCATCCGCCACGATGGCGATCCGCGTGCTGTCGACACCGGGCTGCTCCGAAAGAAAGTCGAGCACGCGGCTCATCGCCGCTTCGAACTTGTGGCCCTCGAGCCGTTCCGGCGACAAGGCGGTCTGGATCCCCAGCAGATCCACGGCGAGAAGCGAGAACCCGCGCTCGTTGGCATGACCTGCGTATTTGGTGATCAACTCTTCCTTGTAGGAACCCGGCTCGCCTATGCACACGATGACGGGTCCATCGTCGCGCAAGGTTGACGGTAGGTAGTAGGCTTGAAGAGACAGGTCTTCGGTCCAGGGAATCGAGAGCACCTGGCCGGCCGGAAGGCGGGTCTTCAAGAAGCTGGTTGCGCATCGCCGCATGCCGTCGACGGCACGGTTCAGCCAATCGTTGGCATATCCGGGAGGCCTTACGGCAGCGTGAAAGTAGGTGGTCGCCCGAAGCCAGTTGCGGCGGGCGGTGACCAGATTGTTGTTCAGCAACGAAAGCTCAGCTCTCGCCTCGTTCAGTTCCGCGGTCTTGATCCACTCTTCCGACCACGAGCTCTCCGAGGCAAGGTTGATCTTGCTCAAGGTCAGCCAGCATTCGGAGACCGTCGAGCCGCCTTCCTGTGCGGCGGCCAGCAGCTTGATGAACTCCGCCGACAGATCCTCGCGATCCGGCCAGGCAGGCCAGCCCTTGTCATCGAACTCGACGCTGCTTGACGAGGCTCCACGCGCCCCACAGTGGTCATGCATGTTTCGTCAACTCGTTCGCACCCGGCTCCGCTGCCGGTACGCGTGAAAGGTACGAGTCCGCCCGTTGGGGTCGACGAGCCGCCGCTTCGGTCGCCGCGAAAAAACTGGCGCCGAAATCGCAAACGCCAATCACGCGGCTCTCCCAAGAAATTATTCCAATTGGGCTTCATATAATTGAAGTAATTCGGCGGCGGCAAATGTTGATATGGCGGCGCAGGAATGCGTTGCGCTTATGCCTGAGGGCCGAATGTTGCTGCAGCAATCGTTGCCGAGCAAATGCTCGGAAATGTTCCGGATACCGCCAACTTGCCTGTCTCGCGTGGCGAACTTGCCGCCGGCGCGCTCACGGAATCGCGAGAACCGGCATGCAACCACTCACTCAGCCGTGACTTCGCAAGGAGAGACCGCTTGAGCGCGTGCTGGCTTATCCCCGCACCGCTAGACGGGTGCGGTGTTGCCGTCCTTGACGTACCGCCTCAAATGAAAAACCTCCGGCAGGGCATTGCCGGAGGTTCTGGAGGTTAGTTCATGAAGAAGTCTGATATCTCCTCGTCATGGTCGGCAGAGCAACCGACGCTTGGTTTGTACATGATAGACTAATGTTAGTAAATCATACAATAGACTCTTCTTTCAAAATCAAAGCCTCGACAGTTTCCCGTCGAGGCTTTGGGTAGCAATCAAGTCCGGATCAACCCGGCTTTACCAGTTGCGCTGCGCGCGCAGCAGCAACATGTAGGTATCCTGGTTGCTGAGAGAGTAGACGGCGGCCGGCTTGCCGATCGCAGCGCTACCCGGATAGGTGATGGTGCCGGCGTAGTTCTGATCCAGATGGGTGTAGGTGAAGTCAGCCGAGAAGGTCAGGTTCTTCACCGGGGTCCACTGGGTCTGCGTACCGATCTGAGCAACGCTGTAGTCGGGGTTGCACGA
Source organism: Bradyrhizobium sp. B120 (assembly GCF_049075665.1). Lineage (NCBI taxonomy): Bacteria > Pseudomonadati > Pseudomonadota > Alphaproteobacteria > Hyphomicrobiales > Nitrobacteraceae > Bradyrhizobium > Bradyrhizobium sp. B120. The sequence goes on from NZ_CP185242.1 coordinate 7,053,417, forward strand.
GGTCAGATTCGAGGTAGCGCCGATTAGCACGCCGAACGATCCGCCCACGCCAGTCCCGCCGGGGCCGCAGATGTAGCCCTTGGCGGTGCTGTTGTAATTAACCTGGGCCCACGCACCGTAGACACTGGTGTTCCAATAGGGATTCCAGTTGTGGACGTATGCACCGCGCACGCCGTACGTCGTGATCAGCTGCTGCGAGCCGCCGCTGACGAACACGCTGTCCGGCGCGATGCCGAAGCCGATGCTCTGATAGGCACCGGGAACGCTGGTGTTGCCGAAGGAGGTGAACGCACCGGCACCCGAGAGATCCTGGATGTTGTAGCGCGTTGCGCCGTTGGTATAGACGCCCTGGACGTTGATGGTGTCGCCAGGTCCGGTCGGGATGTTCTTGATCGACAGGGCCAACTGACCCGCCCAACCCCACTTGTCGTCCGGATGACCGGTCAACTCGGTGGCGCCGTAGTAGGCCGCGTGATTGTCATGCGCCGCGAACGACGCCTGGAACAGACCCCAGGCCTGGTCGACGCGGAGAGACGCGACCAGATCCGGAGCGATCGTGCCGGCATAGTCGCTCGCGCCGTAGGGACCGAGCGCGCCGGTACCGACCACACCGAGATTCTGCACGCCGGCCTGATAGTAGGCCGACTGATCCTGGGCCGACAGGGCCAGCGACACGCCGTTGCCGAACTGCGCGGTGTAGGTGAACTGGTTCACACCGGTGATCGTGCCGCCGCCGCCGACGAGACCATCGAAGTTGTTGCCCGGATAGTTGGCCCACGGCGCCGAGAACTGCGACACCGCCTTACCCATGGTGAAGCCGGCGAACTGGACGAAGGCGTAGTAGACGCCGACCGTGCCGGCGGCGACACCGCCTGCACTTGCGTTGTTCGGGGCAGCAGACGTTCCGATCGGCGAGTAGACCGTCGAGCCTGCCGCGGCGCCCGCGCCATAGCTGTCCGAGGTCCAGCTGAAGGTCGCATCGAAGAAGGTACGGACCACGCCGTATTCGGTCGCGGTGCGGGTGTCGACGTTGAGGTCTTCACGCGAGCGCCAGGTGTAGCCGTTGGTGAAGCGGTTCTGTGCGCCGCCAGCGCCGGCGTAGTTGCCGGTGTGGTCCGAGTTGGTGTTCGCCAGAACGTCCATGCGCAAGTAGCCGCCCAGCTTGATGCAGGTGTCGGTGCCCGGAATAAAGTAGAAGCCCGGACCATAGAGCGAGCAGACCTTCACGTATTCGACTGCCTTGGCCTTGACCGGAAGGTCGGCCGCCATGGCTCCACTGCTCGCGGCGAGAGTTGCCACCGAGCCCAACAAAAGGCCCTTTACGATCTTCATGCTATCCTCCAAGTGATGCCTTCAAGTGATGCCTTGCTCTGCTGGCAAAGCGACAAACGTTCCCCTCCCGAAAACCGCTGCGGCGCAGCCATTTTCAAGATGCTCGTGGTCAACTCGGCCACTGCAGGCGTGAGATGGTGGATGCCCCCCATCTCCGACGGGGAACAATGCAATCGGGTAGTCACATATTCAACTTATATTAGTTAGTCATTCTATGTTTGCACAGCCATGTGTCATTCAGGCAACGCATCGACGAACATTTTCGTCACGGCGCCCGCTTCAAAAATTGCTCGATATCTGTGAAGATGAATTTTTGTTAAGGTAGGTCATGACCGAGCGCAAATCGACCGACAAACTGCAGGACGCGGCTGAGCGATTGGCTTGGGAGATCGTGTCGACCAGCATCCGCCTCGACGAGTTGCGCAGCATCTGGGCCAAGATGATCGGAATCACCGGTCCGCAATGGATGATCATGACGGTGCTGGCGAATGCCGAGGACCGCAGCGTCGGCCTGCCCGTCGGCGCGGTGTCGAGGGCACTGCGCGTCGATCAGTCGTTTGTGGTGACGCAATCGAAGCTGCTCGAAAAGAAGAACCTCGTGCGCCGCAAGAGTTCGACCGAGGATGCCCGGGTCGTGAACCTGTCACTGACCGAGCACGCCAAGAAGCAGATGGCGAACCTGTCCGCGCAACGCAAAGAGTTGAACGAGTTCGTCTATGCCGACCTCGATCTGCGGGAGCTGCTGCAACTGACCGGCAAGATGGATTCCATCAAGAGCCGGCTGGAAAAGGCGATCGCGAGAATCTCGGTCGATCTTTAGTGGATCACGCGATCGCCAGCCGCTGCCGCGACCGCATCATGAGCAGCAGGATGATGCTGACATTGAGCAGGTTCCAGGCGAGACCATTGGCGAAGGCCGCGGCATAGGAGCCGGTGGTGTCGAAGATCACGCCCGAGATCCAGCCGCCGAACGACATGCCGAACACCGAGGCGAAGATCACGATGCCGATCCGGGTCGCGGCCTCGGAGGCCGGCATCGCCTCGCGGACGATGATGGCGTAGCTCGGCACGATGCCGCCCTGGAACAGGCCGAACATCGCCGAGATGACGTAGAGCGAGGTCAGGCTGTCGAAGAACAGGTAGAACAGCAGCGCCGCGCCCTGCGCGATCGAGCCGATCAAGAGGGTGCGGATGCCGCCGATCCGGTCGGCGAGGAAGCCGGAGCCGATCCGGCTGATGATGCCGAAGCCCAGCATCAGCGACAGCATCTCGGCGCCGCGCGCCACGCCGTAGCCGAGATCGCCGCAATAGGCGACGATGTGAACCTGCGGCATCGACATCGCCACGCAGCAGGAGATCGACGCGAGCGACAGGATCGCGGTCAGTGCGTTGGTGGAGAGCCGCATGTCGACCCGCGGCGGTGCCGCGTTGACATGGCTGCGCCGGGTCGCCGCGCCCATCAACAAACGCAGCACCACGAGCGCAAGCGCCATCGCGATCGCGGTGAAGATGCCGATCGCGATATGGGTGGTGCGCCAGCCGACGCTCTGCATGCCGAAATTGACCAGCGGCGGCCATACCGTGCCGCCGACATAATTGCCGCTGGCGGCGATCGCGACCGCAAGGCCACGGTAGCGCTCGAACCAGTGCGAGGCCTCCGCCATCAGGGGACCGAAGGTCGCGGCCGACGACAGGCCGATCGCGAAATGCACCAGGATGAAGGCCCAGATCGACGGCGCATAGCCGGCGCCGATATAGCCGAGGCCGAGAATGCCGATCCCGGCGCCGATCGCCGCGACGATGCCATAGCGATCGCTGATCTTGCCGGTCACGACCTGGCCGAGGCCGAAGCCCAGCATCACCATCGTGAAGGCGAGCGACGCCGTTCCGCGGGTCGCGCCGAAGTCGGTCTGCACCGCCGGCAACGCCACCACGACCGACCACATGCCGACGCTGCCGAGCGAGCCGATCACCACGGCTATGGCAAGGCGCAGCCATGCCCGGCGCGAGTCGGGAATGAACACTGCGGCTTCAGGGGAAAATTCAGAAGAAATTACCACGGCACGCGGAACTTCGTCGGCATTTGCCTGCGGGTCAAGCCACATGCCGAGAGATTAGGCATGCGCCAGCAAGGGGACGCGCCACTTACACCGGCGCGTGAGGCGGCTCAATTGCCGTAGTTGGGATCCTGCGCCTGGAACGGACCGCACTTCGCGCCGATGCCGAAGCGCTGATCGAAATCCACGGTGCCGCCGCCGACCGGTATGCGGGTCGGCGGCAAGCCGCGCGTGTACTGGTCGACGGTGACGGACTTCTTGTCCGCGCTCATCGTCACATGCACCGGCTCGAGGTCCTTGCCCTTGTTGAGCTCGGTCAGATCGAGCGTGTAGTAGCCGTCCGCCGTCTTGCCCGCGGCCATGCCGCCATGCGGCGCGAAGACGACGGATTGCGGCAGGTAGACCTCCATCAGGACGCCGTTACCCTTGCAGGCGATCATGCGGATCATCCAGGCCCGGTCGTCCGGCAGCGTCACGGCGGACGCCCGCACCGACAGCAGTGCGATCGCGGCAGCAATGCCTGCTGTCATGGTTCGACCTGCCCGGTTCGACATGGATGCCTCTGGCGGCTGATGGCGTTGCTGGCGTTTGGTCGTCGGCCCGGCCGCGAAAGTTCAATCCGCATCGTGCACCGCAGCGATCGCAACGGACCGATCAAGCGGGAATATCATCCGTCGAACCGTGATCCATGCTGATGAGAAAAACTGCTACAATGCGAGCCGGTTCACATTGGCGGCTCGCCGTCCGGACCTATCATCCGCCCGGATGGCGCGCAGCTCGCAAGGTAAAGGATCGAAGCGCATATCGTCGGAGGATCGTCATGCATTCGTCGTCAGCAGAGTGGTTACCCGTCGCGTCGGCGCCGTCGGACCGGGAGCTCGAGGTCTGTGTCCTCGACTATGACGGCATGGTGCACGCGTTGATGTTCCCGTGCCACCGGGACGGCGCCGAATGGGTCGACCATGCCGGCAGCAGGCATCTCGACATCCAGCCGACGCATTGGCGCCGATGGATGCTCTCAGCCAATTGACGCCGCCATGATCGGCCTCGGCCAGCCGACGCCGATCTCGCGCCGGTCCGGATATTGAGCTAGACTTGCCACGTGAGGTTCAAGGGTGGGCCAGGAGGCTCGTCATGGAATCACACGTGATCCCTTTCGAAAATCGCTGGACCAACGGCAAGCATGCCTGGGAGTGGCATTGCGAGCTCGAGCGGCTGGGCGTGCCGACGGTCCGCACGATGTATTGCGAGCATGAGACGCACTATCGCGACGAGCTTGCGGTGGTGTTCGACATTCCCGCGGGCTTTGTCCACGACTGGCTGGCCTTCCACGACCGGCGCGCCGCCCGGCAGCAATTGCTGTGGCGTGCCAGCGTCATCACGCTCGGCCTCATCGCCGCATCGGGCGTCGTGCTCGGCGCGCTGAGATAGAGGCAGCGAACCCGCCGCTGGAACGGCCGGGCGGTCCCGCCGCCCCTCGCGGCCGAAAATCCCCCATGCCCGGTGCCTGCGACGACCCGCGCCCCCCCGCAAAACGCACTTATTAACCCTTTGCTAACCATACACCCGGCAAGAATTGCCGAGTGAAGTTGAGTGTCGTCGAACGCGTCTAACGGGCGGAGATCCCCGTGAACGCCAGCGCGGTGCCTCACTTTCGGAACGGCGGCCCTGCGGCCGTCGCGCAGACGCTTGGCGGCCGCGGCCGCCAGTCGCGAGGGAGAGCGGCTACCATGGTCGACGTCACGGCGGGTCAGGGCACGGCAGGCAAGGGCGGATTGCCGAGCCTCGGCGAGATCGGCGACATCTTCAAGCGCGGCGATCTCGCGCTGGCGCTCGGCGTCCTCACCATCCTGGTGGTGCTGATCCTGCCGCTGCCATCGATCGTGCTCGACCTGTTTTTGGCGGTCTCGATCACGATCTCGATCCTGATCCTGATGACCTCGCTGTTCATCCAGGCGCCGCTGGAATTCTCGTCGTTTCCGACCATCCTGCTGATCTCGACCATGATGCGGCTGTCGCTGAACATGGCCTCGACCCGGCTGATCCTGAGCCACGGCCACGAGGGCACGGCGGCTGCCGGGCACGTCATCGAGGCGTTCGGCAACTTCGTGATGGGCGGCAACTTCGTGATCGGCATCATCGTGTTCGCGATCCTGGTGATCGTGAACTTCGTGGTCATCACCAAGGGTTCGGGCCGCATCGCCGAAGTCGCGGCGCGCTTCCAACTGGACTCGATGCCCGGCAAGCAGATGGCGATCGACGCCGACCTGTCCGCCGGACTGATCGACGAGAAGGCCGCCAAGGAGCGTCGCAAGGCGCTGGAAGACGAGAGCGGCTTCTTCGGCGCGATGGACGGTGCCTCGAAATTCGTCCGCGGCGACGCCATCGCCGGCCTTTTGATCGTCGGCATCAACATCGTCGGCGGCATCATCATCGGCGTGGCCCAGCAGGGCCTCTCCTTCGGCGAAGCCGCCCGCACCTACACCGTGCTGACCGTCGGCGACGGCCTCGTCACCCAGGTGCCGGCGCTGATCGTCTCGACCGCGGCCGGCCTCCTGGTCTCCAAGGCCGGCATCACCGGCGCCGCCGACAAGGCGCTGATGCGTCAGCTCTCCGGCTATCCGCAGGCGCTCGGCATGTCGGCCGGCGTCATGCTGGTGCTGGCGCTGCTGCCGGGCATTCCGACGCTGCCGTTCCTGGCGCTGGGCTCCGGCGCCGCGGCGCTGGCCTGGAACGCGCGCAAGAAGAAGCGGGTCGCCAACGCCGCCGAGGCCGCCGCCGCTGCCGCCCCCGCTGCAGCCGCGGCCGCCGCCGCTGCCGCCGCGGAAGAGCCGATCGCCGCCGCGCTGAAGATCGACGACCTCAAGATCGAGCTCGGCTACGCGCTGCTGCCGCTGGTCAACGGCCCCGACGGCACCGACCGCCTCACCGAGCAGATCAAGGCGCTGCGCCGCTCGCTCGCGATCGAGATGGGGTTCGTGATGCCGGCGGTGCGCATCCTCGACAATGTGCAGCTCGAGGCCAACAGCTACGTCATCAAGATCAAGGAAGTCGACGCCGGCACCGGCAAGATCTGGCCGAGCCAGTTCATGGTCATGGACCCCTCCGGCAACCAGGTGCAGCTGCCGGGCATCCACACCATCGAACCGACCTTCGGCTTGCCGGCGACCTGGGTCGATGCCGGCCTGAAGGAAGAGGCTGCGCTGAAGGGCTACACCGTGGTCGACGCCGCGACCGTGCTGTCGACGCATCTGACCGAGCTGCTCAAGACCAACATGGCGGACTTGCTGTCCTACGGCGAGGTGCAGAAGCTGCTGAAGGACCTGCCGAAGGAGCAGGGCGAGCTGATCAAGGACATCGTGCCGAGCCAGGTCACGATGTCGGGCATCCAGCGCGTGCTGCAATTGCTGCTCGCCGAGCGGATCTCGATCCGCGATCTTTCGACCATCCTCGAGGGCATCGCCGACGCGCTGGCGTTCTCGCGCAATCCGGCCACCATGGTCGAGCATGTCCGCGCCCGGCTGGCGCGCCAGATCTGCGCCCAGAACACCTCGCCGAACGGCTATCTGCCGCTGATCGCGCTGTCGGCGCGCTGGGAGCAGGCGTTCGCCGAGTCGATCGTCGGCCAAGGCGACGACCGCAGCCTGGCGATGCAGCCTTCGAAGCTGTCGGAATTCATGACCGCCGTGCGCAACGCCTTCGAGCAGGCGGCGCGCGAAGGCGAGGCGCCGGTGCTGGTGACCTCGGCCGCGATCCGGCCGTTCGTTCGCTCACTGGTGGAACGGTTCCGCTCGCAGACCACCGTTTTGTCGCAGGCCGAGATCCATCCCCGGGCCCGGCTGAAGACCGTCGGCAGCGTGTAGAGCTTCTTGTTTGGACGCGTTTTCTTCACGCGAACCGGCGTCCATCCCGCATCGAGTGCGGGACAGGCTTCGCTCGAAAACGCGCTAGCCGGCGCAAATCATTTGCGTTTTCGCCTGTGCTTTCTCGCCACAGGCAACTGATTTATGTGGAACAGTCCGGAACGGCCCCATCTCAGGTAACATGATCCGGCTTCCAAGCAAGCTACTGATATTACATCCAGTTAATGTGGATTTTGGAAGCCGGAGACGGTTTTTGATCGCGCCCGATCACGTCTCATCACGCTCTTGTGATGACCCCTAGGGAACGGAATCGGCAAATCCTACGTTGGTGGGGCACGAGACGTTGAACCGGGCAGAACACCAAACCGACAAATTTACTGAGAGCAGGAAGGCGGCAGGAGACTTCCATGAACCACTCGATCTACAGCGCTGATCGTACGACGCACCTGAAGATTGTGGTCGTGGCCTTGGTCGCCGGTATTCTGGTCGCTGGTTTCGGCATCACTGCGCACAATTCGTCGGACGAGGGTTACACCCAGACGGCACGTGTCATGAAGGCCGGCAAGCCGGTCGCGATCACGAGCACGAGCAGCTCGCTGGTCCGCTAACAGGAGAGTTTCACGAATTCACGTAGTGTTCTTTACAGCCCCCCAAAGTCGCTGCGTGGATATTTAAGACCCCCAACTACCCCCAAGTTGACTATCGAAAACGCCCGCTCCCCACGGGCGTTTTCTTTTTGTGCGGATGGTGGATCGTCGCCATGGCTTTATCCACGTCATTGCTGTGACGGAGCGCCCTGCATTCAGACGCTTGCAGCAAGGCGCAGATTTATCGCGGCGTCGAACCCGACGCAGGCGGCACGGTCTCGATCAGCTTGCCGGTGAAGATCGGCGCAGAAGTCGGCTGGCCATTCGGCGAACCGCCGGCCTGCTCGACCGTCACCGCATAGGTCGCGCCGTTGATCACATCGGGATCGTAGCCCGACAGCACCGGGCGCGCGGTGAAATCGTCAGCGCCGATCACGCCGAGCGAGCGCGGCTGCGGCAGTCTGTCGGAGATCAGCCAGAGCTCAAAGCTCTTGCCGGGCTCGGATGGGGCGCCGACCTTGCGCACGGTGAAATTCTTGGTCGCGCCGTCGATGGTCATGATGAAGGCCGGCCCGCCATTCTGTCCCTGCAACAGCGCGACATACTGCGCCGACGGCGCGAGCGCCGGCGCCGGCGTCTTCACTTCCACCGTCTGGATGCGCGGCTTCGGACGGATCGCATTCGGCAACGCGTCGGGCCGGTAGATCTGCAGGCCGAGCGTGACCAGCAGCGCGGCCGCGATCGCGGTCGCCGCCGAGGCGATGCCGCGCCAGCGCTTCACGCGGCCCGCAAGCGCGATCATGTTGGTGCTGTCGTTGACGCCAAAACGTGGCTGGATTGGTGGCCGCCGAATCTCGACCGGCTGTGGGATTTCTGATGGCTGAGCAGGCTCCGGATCGAACGCCGAGCCGAATCCAGGATCGTCGGTTATCGGCGGTGTCACGGACGCGGCCGGCGTCTCGGGCAGCACCAGCGGCGCCTGCGGCGCGCCGGCATGGCCGATCGCCGCCTTGATGTTTTCCCAGACCACCGGGCGCGGCTCGACCAGGCCGACCATCTGGTTCAGCGGCCCGAGCCTGAACTCCCAGGCCTGCACGAGCGCGGCGAACTCGGTGTCGACGGCCATCATGGTCTCGACCTGCGTACGCTCGTCGGCATCGAGCGTACCGAGCGCATATTCCGCGGCGAGCGCGATATGGTCTTCGCTATAGGCCATCAATCAGAGTCCAAGACACTCCCGGATATCCATCAGGCTGCGGCGCAGCCAGGTCTTCACCGTGTTCACCGGTGTCTCGAACTTTGCGGCGAGCTGCTCGCGGCTCCAGCCATTGTAATAGGCGAGCAGCACGAGCTTCTGACGATCGGGCTCCAGACGACCGACGCACTCCAGCAACCGCTTCAACTCTTCCGTCATTTCCCGTCGCGCCAGCGGATCGGGCGAGTCGGCGGCGACTTCCATCGCCGCAGGCTCATCTTCCAGCGAGGACTCGCCTCGCTTGCGCACGACATCGATGGCGCGGTTGCGCGCGATCGACGCCATCCACGTAATCGGGGACGACAGGGCCGGGTTGAACTGCCCGGCGCTGTTCCAGATCTTGACGTAAGCCTCCTGAATGACCTCCTCGGCGAGGTCCTGACGCCGCAAGATACGGAGCACAACGCCAAAGAGTTTCGAGCGGGTCGCGGCGTACAGCCGCTCAAAGGCGGCCTGATCCCCCTTCGCGACGGCGGCGATCAGCCAGACGAGCTCAGCCGGCGTCAGCATTCAGCGCCCTCCAAGCCTGCATCCCCCATCGCCCCATTGCCACCGCGCCGCCGATCATCATCTGGTCTGGACCGGTGGTAGCATATTTTGGGACAGCACGATCCGCCAAGTGGCCGACGAGAGGCCGGCTTGTGGACAGCGTCCAACAAAAAGCCCGGGCGATCGGCCCGGGCTCTCAAGATGGTCAGCGGAGGGAGCGAGGTATCAGGCGATCACGCCGAGCCGGGCCCGCATCAGGCCGATCGAATCCATGTCGGCTTGCTCGCGAGCGCTCTCCTCCGCGCGTTCGCGCGCCTGGTCGCGCTCGTCAAGCAGCTCGACCTTCTTCAGCTCCTCGAAGGCTTCCGACAGCAGCGCCTTGGCGTCGTCGAGCTGGGCACGCAGCTCGTCGGCCGAACGGGTCAGGTTCTCGCGGCGCTGGATCGCGGCCTTGGCGTAGGTCGGATAGGCGAAGTGCGAGGGATCATTGATCCCGGCGCGCTCCTGCTCGGTCTGGATCTCGCGCTCGAGCTCGACGGACATGCGCTGGAAGTCGGCGATCATGCCTTCGATCTGGGTAACCCGACGGCGCTTTTCATCGACCTGAAACTTCTTCAGGCGGATCAGCGTTTCACGTGACTTCATCGACTCATACTCCCCAGAAGTCCCAATTCTGAACGCGGGACAGAACCGGCTCCCCCCTGGGCCCCGCCGGCATAACTATGGTGTGCCGGGGATGATGGCCTGACAAAGTTAGCGTTCCGTTTCCAAACCCGACAGGATTTGAGCGAGTTGCCGGTAGCCGTCGCCAAGGCTGGTGGCCTCGTCCTTGGCCTGGCGCAGGAAGCTTTCCAAGGGCTCGTGCAGCCGGATCGCCTCGTCGACCTCGGGGCTGGAACCCGGCCGGTAGGCACCGAGCCGGATCAGTTCCTCCATGTCGGCATAGGTCGCCATCACCTGCCGCGCCTTGTTGATAAAGGGCAGGAAGTCGGGGTCGGCGGACTTCGGCATGGTGCGCGAGACCGACTTGAGGATGTTGACCGCGGGGTAGCGGCCGCGCTCGGCGATCGCCCGCTGCATCACGATATGGCCGTCGAGGATGCCGCGCACCGCGTCCGCGATCGGCTCATTGTGATCGTCGCCGTCGACCAGCACGGTGAAGATCGCGGTGATGGTGCCGACGCCGGTGCCCGGCCCTGCCCGCTCCAACAACTTCGGCAATTCGGTGAACACGGTCGGCGTGTAGCCCTTGGCGGTCGGCGGCTCGCCTGCCGAGAGGCCGATCTCGCGCTGCGCCATCGCAAAGCGCGTCACCGAGTCCATCAGGCACAGCACGTCCTGGTCCTCGTCGCGGAAATATTCGGCGATGGCGAGTGTCAGATACGCCGCCTGGCGCCGCATCAGCGCCGGCTCGTCCGAGGTGGCGACCACCACGACCGAGCGCGCCAGCCCCTCCTCGCCGAGATCCTCCTGGAGGAATTCCTGCACCTCGCGGCCGCGTTCGCCGATCAGCCCGATCACCGAGATCGCGGCATCGACATTGCGCGCCAGCATCGACAGCAGCACCGACTTGCCGACGCCGGAGCCGGCGAAGATGCCGAGCCGCTGGCCGCGGCAGCAGGTCAGGAAAGTATTAAGGCCGCGCACGCCGAGGTCGAGCGGCGGACCGACCCGCCTGCGCGAATGCGCCGGCGGCGGCGAGTTGCGGTAGGACATCGGCGAGGCGCCCTGTTGCAACGGCCCCTTGCCGTCGATCGGCTCGCCCATCGCGTTGACGACGCGGCCGAGCCAGGCCGGCGACGGCCGCACCTGGCTCGCCGCATTGGCGATCACGGCGCGGCACCCGCGCCTGACGCCCTCGAGCCCGCCGAACGGCATCACCACCGCGTTCTCGCCGGAGAAGCCGATCACCTCGGCCGGGATGAAGCGGCCGGCGCCGACGTCGATCACGATCCGGGCGCCGACCGACATCGCGTGAATGGGGCCGGCGATCTCGACCATGAGCCCGCGGACGCCGACCACACGGCCATAAATATTGACGCCGTCGATGTCGCCGATCTGCTCCGCGAGCGCCTTCATTGCGAAAACCTTAAGTTTCCGCAATTTTGCGCCGGCCGCTTAACTTCGTGTTTACCCGCATCATTAATCATTGCGTCACTGTCTTTGGTGACTGAGGTCGCTCGCCCATCAGAAGAAGGGCGAGTCGCGAGAGTCGGTTAGGCCCGGCTCTTAATGTGGAAACTGAACGAGCGCGGTTAGGAAAAGCTTCTTCTACGCAATATCTTAGGGCGATTCGACAAAAATTGCACGGTTAGAGCTTGCGTCGAGGAATCAGTTTTTGTTAACCATATCTCGTCAGGATCCGAATCAGTTGTTCAAAGGCGTTTTGTGAGTGCCGCAAGTGCGGCCGACCTGACGCCCGGAGCGGCGACTATAGGGGACTGGCATGCGCGTTTTGCTGATTGAAGATGATAGCGCCGTCGCGCAGTCGATCGAATTGATGCTCAAATCCGAGAGTTTCAACGTCTACACGACGGATCTCGGTGAAGAAGGCGTCGATCTCGGCAAGCTTTACGACTACGACATCATCCTGCTCGACCTCAACCTGCCCGACATGTCCGGCTACGACGTGCTCAAGCAGCTCCGGGTTTCGAAGATCAAGACTCCCATTCTGATCCTCTCCGGCCTCGCCGGCATCGAGGACAAGGTCAAGGGTCTCGGCGTCGGCGCCGACGACTACATGACCAAACCCTTCCACAAGGACGAGCTGGTCGCCCGCATCCACGCGATCGTGCGCCGCTCCAAGGGTCACGCCCAGTCGGTCATCCAGACCGGCGATCTCGTGGTCAATCTGGACACCAAGACGGTCGAGGTCGGCGGTCAGCGCGTGCACCTCACCGGCAAGGAGTACCAGATGCTGGAGCTGCTCTCGCTCCGCAAGGGCACCACGCTCACCAAGGAAATGTTCCTCAACCATCTCTACGGCGGCATGGATGAGCCGGAGCTGAAGATCATCGACGTCTTCATCTGCAAGCTCCGCAAGAAGCTCGCCAACGCCTCCGAGGGCCGCAATTTCATCGAGACCGTGTGGGGCCGCGGCTACGTGCTGCGCGAGCCGCACGAGGCCGACGAGCGCATTCCCGCCTGACGCTTCGCTTTCTACAGCAAACCTCCTGGACCCCGCCGCAAATGGCGGGGTTTTTGTTTTTGGGAGGTTACGCCACCGGGATCGCGGTCAAAGCGGCGAGCAGATCCGCGCCCTTCGGAACACCGAGCCCGGTGCAGGCGCTCCAGCCGGGGCCGGCATCGTAGCCCTTGCCGCCGACGCGGTTGTTGCCCTGCACGACCGCACGGAATGCGCCGGGGTTGGAATAAAGCGCAGCGTTGAGAAAGCCGATCTGCTCGCCGCGCGCGGCGACAGCTATTGCGACCAAAGCGGCCCATAGCGGCGTCGCGGCGCTGGTCCCGCTCATCGGCATCGCCTCTCCGTTGACGATGATGCGGTAGCCCGGGCTCGCCGCGGCCGCGCAGGCGACATCCGGAACGCCGCGCCTGATAGCGCCGTCGTTCTGCGATTTCGGCAGCGTCAAATGCGACTGATAGTCGGGGACCGGAAACGCGTCGCTGATGCCGCCGCCGGTGCCGACCGCGCCGGCATTCCAGACCGCCTCCGCTGCGGCTGATCCATTGCCCGCGGCTGGCACGGGCTGGGTGCCGCCGCAACTCGTCGCATAGGGGCTCGAGGCGGGAAACCAGACATGAACCTTGCCGTCGGTCAGGCCGCTCGTCGCGAGCTGATCACCGGAGGCGAACAGCACGCTGACGCGCAGCCGCGCGGCATCGGCCAGCACGGCCTGCATCGCGTCGCGCCCCGGCCCGGTCCAGTATTTCTCGGCACTGCCCCAGCTGACGGAGACCACCTGGGGCGCATGCTCTTCATCGAACACCGCTTGATGGATCGCGTCGGTCAGACCCGCGGCGGAGTTCTCGGCAAAGTAGACGACGATCTTGCTCTTCGGCAGCAGGCCGGCGAGCACCTGGAGATCGAGCGCGATCTCCTGATCGGCGACATCGTTAGTGCCGAAGCCGCCATTGCCGGTCGGCGGCACATTGACGACCACCGGCGGAGGCCGGTTCATGCCGGCCACCGCCATGGCGAGATCGCTCGCGAGATAGCCGCCGCCGAGAGCGATGATGCCGACACAGATCGACGACACGTCGCGATCCAGCGGAATGCCGTAGAGGGCCGCGATGTCGATCGGCCACAGCCCGTTGCCATCGCCCGCGTCAGCCTGGGCCTGCACCAGCGGCGTCCTGGTCCGCAGCGGCCGCTGATCGAAGCCGAGAATGGCGCGGGTCCATGGCGCGATCTCGGCCGGAACCGTCAGGCCGCCGACGCGCGCGCGAAACGTGCGCTCGCCGTCGCGGTAGGTGCGAAGCGTCGCGCCGAAGATCTCGGCCATCTGCCGCGCCGTGCCTTCCAGCTCGACCGTGCGCGCGACGGGATCGCTGCCGCCGACGGTCAAGTCCCGCTCTGCCGCCAGCCGCACCACGCGGGCGACGGCGCGGGCATGGCTGCGATGGCGCTGCGTCGCGAGCTGGTGCCGCGTGATCGGCCGGGCGAGCCGGGCGAGATCCCCGGTGCTGCCCGTCGGAAACTTGTCGGGGGTGCGCCGCTTCACATAGACCACGATGGGGATCCGCTCGTCGGGATCGACATCGCCGACCAGCGTCGCACCAACAGGCGCGGCACGGTTGCTGCCGGCTAGCGGAACCCTGCGCTCGGAGGTGCCCGCCATCAGTGCCGTCTCACTTTCCGGCACATGGGCTCGGCTGCGCCGGATTCTGCGTATCGTCGTAGGCGCAGAACGGGATCGACCAGACGAAGTCTGCCGCGGTCGCGATGCGCGTGAGACCGGGTTTGCCTTCGAAGATCGGCGGCTGGCCTGAGAACTTCCAGTACCATTCGGGCAGCAGCGGCCCGAGCGGAGCAACCGGGCCATTCGGACCGAACGACAGGAATCCCGCCTGCGACGACGGCGTGCCGTTGGCCTTGAAGGCCGCGCGGCCGTGGCAGGTGATGCAGGACGAGGTCGCGACGAAGCCGTCCTCGGTGACGGAATTGCCGACCCGGATGTCGAGCCCGACATTGTCGACGAAATCCACCTGCGAGCCCTTCAGGCAATAATTGTTGTAGACGGGATCGATGTCCGCGCTCGACAGCATCGCCGTCAGCGCGGCCGTCTTCACGCAATCCGGATAGCCCTGGCCGGCGGTCCGGTTCGACGGCACCAACGCGGTCTGCGCGCCGAAATTGTCACGACAGCCGATGATGTCGCAGCGACCCGGATTGAACCGGTGCTCGAATGTCGCCCAGGTCCAGTTCGGCACCTGCTTGCTGATCACATGCATCGAGACCAGGGCGTACTGCACGCCGGCCGCGCTGTTGACGTGATAGAGTTGCGGCACCTGCGCCAGCGTCACCTTGTTGTTGGTGAATTGCGGTATGTCGCTGACCGGCAGCCAATTCCCCTTCACCTCGATGGAATCCACCGGGAACGACAGCGCCTTGCCGAAGGCGGCCTTCACGCCCGACAGCTTGTAGAGGTTGTTCTGGACGATGAAGTCGAACGTCGGCTTGTTGTGACGCGTCTCCTCCATCTGCCCCTGCGCTGCACCCGGCGGCAGCGCCGGCAGCAAGCCGCCGCTCTGCTGCACGCCTTCCCGTGCCACCTGCGGCAGGATCGGTGGACGCAGCGACGGCGGCGTCGGCGCCGCCGGAAACTGCGGATTGGGCTGGAACAGATCGGTATCGCTCGCCCAGGTCTCGAACGTCGAATTGCTGCCGCCGGCGCGGGTGTTGGCCTGGATGAAGAGCTGCCAGGCGACCTGATCCGGCGCGGTCATCGCGGCATTCGGCGGCGATTGCGCCGCGGCCGGAAGCGCGGGAAGCACAAGCAGACCACAGACGAGCAATGTGTCGATCGACCTTCTCATCTTGCTCTCCACATCGGGTTCATGGTTGGAATCCGTTCATGGTTGGAATCCGTCCCCCATCCAGCTCGCATAGGTATCGAGCGCGTCCTGCGACCATCGGTGACCGGGCGGCATGAAGCCGGACGACAGCGCCGCGAAGACGCGGCGTGCATTGGCGTGATCGGCAAAGTCATCATTAGCGGCCGGGTCGCAGATCCAGTCGGCGTCGCCGAGCCGAACGCCCTTTGGGGTCATGCAGGCGATGTCGCCCGGTCGAAACATCGGCAGGATGTCGTTGCCAAAACTGGTCGTCATCGGGATCACCGAACCCATTCGCGACATGCACTTCTGGTTGCATATCGTATAGACGACTATCGCGGGAGCCGCTGTGAAGCGGCTCACACCGCCGCGCAGCAATTTTCCGGCGGCCGTCCGCGGCCACCGTCGCCCACAGGTTGGATCGAACCGAAGCTTCGCGAACCGCGACCAATCAGCTATAGGATGACCATCTAGGGCTGTTCGGGCGCATCACATGATCCTGCAATCCCTCGCCGGCCTGCCGGCGTTCCTGGTCTATTTCTGCACGGCGCTGATCGCCGTGGTCGCCTACCTCTTCGTCTACACCCGCGTCACCCCGCACGACGAATTCCAGCTGATCCGCGACAACGATCCGGCGGCGGCGATCGCGCTGGGCTTGAGCCTGCTCGGCTTCGTGCTGCCTGTTGTCAGCGCCATCGCCCATTCCGCCAACGTGGTGGATTGCCTGATCTGGAGCATCATCGCGCTGATCGTGCAGATCATCGTCTATTACATCGTGAAGATCCCGGTGCCGAACCTGTCGGCGCGGATCGCCTCCGGCGAGATGGCGGCGGCGATCTGGCTCGGGCTGTCCTCGCTGGCCGCAGGCGCGCTGAACGCGGCCTGCATGATTTACTGAGCCATTGAACCGAACCATGGCGCGCAAACCAAACCCGGAATTCGGCAAACGGCGGCCAAGCGTGCCGGCGGTGGCGACGCGGCCGGAGCCGCCTTCCAAGCGCTCCAATCATGTCGCGCTGCTGATGATGGGCACACTCGCAGTCGGCGGCGGCGCCTACGCGCTGATGCCGCGTCAGAATTGCCAGCCTGTCCCGCCGCCGCCTCCGGGCGTCACCGCGCCGGTCCCCTTGCAACCCGGCGCCGATTGCGCGCCGCGCAGCTCGTCGTCCGGGTCGGGTGGCGGTGGTGGTGGCGGCTCGTCGCGCAGCAGCTTCTACAGCGGCAGCTCCTCGTCCGGCGGCTCTTCATCCTCGTCGAGTTCATCGTCAAGCTCGTCGGTCAGCCGCGGCGGCTTCGGCTCGTTCGCGCATGCGTTCGGCTTCGGCGGTGGCTGACAAGCACTTTGCCGTGTCGTCATGCGCTTTCGCTTGCCCGGCGATCGGAGCTGATGGACACTCGGCGCGGCTGCGCAGAAGGCAAGGATCGCGTCCATGAAACGCTCGCGACGGGTCTGGCTGAAATTGATGGGAAGCGTCGCGATCGGCGCAGCCTCGATGGGCCTGACGCCAGGCCAGGCCCGCAGTCATCACCATGCGGGGCACAAAGCCAAGCGGAAGCCCGAGCAGATATCACCCTCCGGAGGCTTCGGCGACGCGCCACGCAGCATCGCCCGCTACGACAACGGTCTCGCACATGGCGGCGGCTGACACCGAGCCGACACGCATCGTCTGAAGATCACGGACCCCTTCATGCAACGCATCGCATGTTCCGAGCGCGACGACTGGCAGGCAACCGCCGAAAGCGCCGGCTTCACCTTCCACACCATCGACGGCGAACGTTACTGGGACGAGCGCGCCTATTACGCCTTCACGCTCGACGAGATCGAGCGCGATATCGAGGCGCCGACCGGCGAGATCGACGCGATGTGCCTCGAGCTCGCCGGGCGCGCGATCAAGGACGAACAATATCTGCGCCGGCTGAAGATTCCGGAAGCGTTCTGGGACCTGATCGCGGCGAGTTGGCGCCGCAAGGAGCCGAGCCTCTGCGGCCGGCTCGACCTCAAATTCAGCGGCAGCGGCCCGGCCAAGCTGCTCGAATACAACGCCGACACGCCGACCTCGATCTTCGAGGCCGCGGTGTTTCAATGGACCTGGCTCGAACAGGCGATCGAACGCAACATCATCCCGAAGCGCGCCGACCAGTTCAACTCGATCCACGAGGCGCTGATCGAGGCTTGGAAGACGATCGGCGCGACCCACCCCTTGCATCTCACCGGACTGACCGGCAATGCCGAGGATGCCGGCACGCTAGCCTATCTCGAGGACACCGCGGCGCAGGCCGGGCTGAAGACCACGCTGCTCGACATCGAGCAGATCGGACTGCGCAGTGACGGCCAGTTCGTCGACCTCGACGAAAGTCCGATCGCGCTCGCCTTCAAGCTCTATCCATGGGAGTGGATGTTCCACGACGCGTTCGGCAAGAACCTCAGCTCGGCGCCGACGCAATGGATCGAGCCGCCCTGGAAGGCGATCCTGTCCAACAAGGGCATCCTGCCGCTGTTGTGGGAGCTGTTCCCGAACCACCCCAATTTGCTGCCGGCCTATTTCGAGGACGACCCGCAGGCCGCGCAGCTCGGCACCTCGTTCGTGCGCAAGCCGATCTATTCGCGCGAGGGCGCCAATGTCGAGCTGGTCAGCGCCGGCATCACGCTGGTCGCGGAAGAAGGCCCCTACGGCGCCGAGGGCTTCATCCGGCAGGCCCTCGCGCCGCTGCCGAATTTCTCCGGGCAGTACCCCGTGCTTGGCAGCTGGCTGGTCGACCACACGCCCTGCGGGCTGTCGATCCGCGAGGACGAGAACCCGATCACCGGCAACACATCGCGCTTCCTGCCACACGCGATCTTGTGAGGACGTCGAGAACCTTTGTCCCGTCATCCTGAGGAGCCGCGCAGCGGCGTCTCGAAGGATCGACGGCCCGGCCGGTGGCCGTTCATCCTTCGAGACGCGCTACGCGCTCCTCAGGATGACGGTATTGGCAGCATCGCCACCTCTAATTCGGAAAGGCCTCGCTAGCGCGCCGCGGACGCAACCGCCTTCAGCACATGCGCGGCGCCGGCGCGCGCGACTGGCGCGGTGCTGGGCTGATAGAGCCCGCGGCGGTCGGGATAGGGCCTGAACAGATTGGTGATGCCGACCACGGATTCCGCCGCGCCAAGCGCCAGCACGCCGTCAGGCTCGAGCATCCGGGAGATCTTGCCGAAGATGCCTGCCTTGGTCTGCTGATCGAAATAGATCAGCACGTTGCGGCAGAAGATCACGTCGAAAGTACCGAGATGCGAAATGTCCTGCAGCAGATTGAGCTGGCGATGCTGCACCATGCCGCGGATATCGGCGTTGAGCTGCCAGAGCTCGCCCTTCTGCACGAAGTGCTTGACCAGCAGCTGGATCGGCAGGCCGCGCTGCACCTCGAACTGGCTGAACAGGCCGGCTTTGGACTTTTCCAGCACCGCCTGCGACAGGTCGGTGGCGATGATCTCGATGCGCCAGCCGGTGAACAGCGCGGTCATTTCCTTCAGCAGCATCGCGATCGAGTAGGGCTCCTGCCCGGTCGACGAGGCCGCGCACCAGACGCGCAAGCTGCGGCGCGCGGCGCGCGCCTGCGCCAGCGCCGGCAGCACCGCTTCCTTCAGATGATCGAACGGGATCTTGTCGCGGAAGAAGAAGGTCTCGTTGGTGGTCATCGCCTCGACCACCTCCGACGTCAGCATCTCGGCGCCGCCCCTCATCCGTTGGACGAGCTCGGGAATGCCGGCGAGGTTCGACCGGCGCGCCAGGGGCAGCAGGCGGCTCTCGACGAGATATTGCTTGTCGGCCGACAGATCGAGGCCGGAGCGTTCCTTCAGCAGCTTACGCAGATACTCGTAGTCCAGCGGCGTCACGAACGGTCTCCCGCAAACACGCGAACGAGCTTCGATGCGATCTGATTGAGTGGCAGCACGGCGGCGCAGATGCCGGCATGGACCGCAGCACCGGGCATGCCCCACACCACGCTGCTCGCTTCGTCCTGGGCGATCACGCTGCCGCCGGCAGCAACGATGTCCTTGCCGCCGCGCATGCCGTCGGAGCCCATGCCGGTCAGGATCACCGACATGATGCTGCCCTGCCAGACATCGATCGCGGAGGTGAACATCGGATCCACCGCGGGCTTGCAGAAATTGACCGGCGGCCCGTCGTCGAGCGCGATCGTGGCATCGATGCCGTGACGGGCGATCCGCATGTGGCGTCCGCCCGGCGCCAGATAGATCTGACCCGGCCTGATGCTCTCGCCGTCGATCCCCTCATGCGCCGGCCGTTTGCTGGTGCGCGCCAGATGTTCGGCGAGAATGGTGGTGAAGGTCGGCGGCATATGCTGGGTGATCAGCACCGGGACGCGATCGATCACGGGGCCGATCTCTGCGACCAGTGTCATCAGCGCCTGCGGGCCACCGGTGGAGGAGCCGATCAGCAGCACCTTCGGCTGCAGCAGGCCGAACGAACGGCGCGCGACCTGGGCGGGCGCCGCAGTTGGGGCCAGCCCCGGGCGCGGCTTGTCGTGCCCGGGCGCAAGCGGCGGGCTTGCCGTGGTATGCACCGGGCTGCGCCGCGCCTTGGCGCCGAGATGACGGATCTTCTGGATCAGGTCGTGGCGGAAGGTTTCCGCAGCGGTGGCCTCGCGCGTGCTCTCCGGCTTCGGAATGTAGTCGGACGCGCCGAGCGACAACGCCTTCAGGCTGATCTCCGCGTTGCGGCGGGTCAGCGTCGAGGCCATGATGATGACGAGATCGCGCTTCTTCGCCAAGAGCTGCGGCAGCGCCGAGATGCCGTCAAGGTCGGGCATCTCGATATCGAGCACCGCAACGTCGGGGTTGAAGCGCTCGAGCTGGTTCACGGCATCGAGGCCGGTGCGCAGCGAGGCCACGACCTCCATGTCGGGTTCGGCGCCGATCCAGCGCGAGATCATCCCTCGGATGACCACGGAATCGTCGACGACCATCACCCGCACCTTGTCGGAACGGGTCGATGTCGGGACCGCAGTACTTGTCAACGCAACACTCATGACTTCACCAGCGACGCAACACGACGCACAACAACCGTTGAGCCGAAGGCTTCTGCCGCCGGATCGAACGTAGAAACCTAAATCAGCATGATCTTCTCGGAAAACCGGTTCCCACTTTTCCGGATCATGCTTTAGATCAAACCGACTTCCTGGAACTTCGCGGTGACGATGTCCCGGTCGAACGGCTTCATGATGTATTCGTTGGCACCGGCATGCAGCGCGCGCGCGATATGCGCGACGTCATTCTCGGTGGTGCAGAACACGACCTTCGGCTGATCGCCGCCGGGCATGCGGCGGAGATTGCCGAGGAACTCGTAGCCGTCCATGACAGGCATGTTCCAGTCGAGCAGCACGGCCTCGGGCATCGCGCGCTTGCAGGCCTCGAGTGCCTTGGCGCCGTCCTCGGCCTCGACGATCTGGAAATCGAGCCCTTCCAGGATACGGCGGGCAACCTTGCGAATGACGCTTGAGTCATCGACAACAAGACATGTTCTCATCTGCGACCTCTACTTCCTCATCCCCGGAGGGATGTTTCAGTTCTTCGATTCAGTCGGCCCGTCTCAGGCCGCTTTGGCATCAGGCACCAGTTCGAGCACGCGATCGACATCGAGGACGACCATGAGCTGTCCGTCGAGGCGATGGACGCCGCCGGCGAGCCTCGCCATGCGGGGATCGAGGTTGACCGGGTTGTCCTGGCGGCTGTCGTCGGGCAGCCGCAGCACCTCGCCGATCTGGTCGATCAGGAGGCCATAGGATTCGCCGCGCTGGTCGACGCCGACCGCCATCGGCGGCTTGCCGTCGTCGGCCTTCGGCAGGCCGAGCCGGGCGCGCATGTCGACCACGGTGACGATGCGGCCGCGCAGATTGAGCACGCCGGCGATCTCGCTGGAGGCCAGCGGCACCCGCGTCAGCCGCTCCGGCATGAACACGTCCTGCACCCGCGAGATCGGCAGGCCGAACAGCTGTCCGCCGATCACGGCGGTGACGTACTCGGCCATTGCGCCTTCACTGGTCTCGGTCTTGCTGCTCATCACTGTTGTTTCCCTTAAGCCGCGCGGCGCAGTTCGGCGGTCTGCTCTTTCAGCGCCGCGATCAGCCCGGGACGATCAAACTTGGCGACATAGTCGTGGAAGCCGGCCTGCCGGCCGCGCTCGATCGCCGCCGGCGACACCATCGCCGACAGCGCGATGATCGGGAGCCCGGTGAGGTTGTGGTCGCTTCGGATGTTCTCGGCGAACTCAAAGCCGTTCATCTCGGGCATCTCGATGTCGGTCAGCACGACGTCGAAGGCCTGTCCCGAGCGCAGCGCGGCGAGCCCTTCCTGGGCATTCGGCGCGGTCCGCACCTTGTAGCCGGCGGCTTTCAGCACCGGCGCCAGCATGTTGCGGAAGAACGCGCTGTCGTCGACCAGCAGCACCGACTGCGCCGAGGCCGACGGGCGCATCTCCTTGCGCGAGAACCAGTCGGCAAACGCCATCGGCAGGAAGTGGCCGACGTCGATCACCTCGGTGGCCTGGCCCTTGATCACGGCCGAGCCCAAAATGCCGTCCTGCGAGCCCGCTACTTCGATGTTGAGCCGCTCCTCGACGATGTCGATGATCTCGTCGACCACGAGCCCCATCGAGCGGCCGTCGTCGGCGAACACCAGGATCGGCTGCGCCCCTTGCGTCTGCACCTCGACGCCTATCATCTGCACCAGCGGCATCAGCTGCTCGCGGTACTGCACCATGTAGCGGCCGTTGGAGAGCTCGATCTTGTCGGTTGCGATCTCTTCCAGCCGGGTGACGAGGCCGAGCGGCACCGCCTTGGGCTGCGAGGTGCCGGCGCGGAACACCAGCAGCGAGGTCAGCTGCTCGCCGCTCGTGGCATGGCCGCTCGCATTGTCGTCGGCCATGTCATGGGCCGAGGAGCCGGACGCGCCCAAGGCCTTGGCAATCCCGTTGGGGTCGATGATCATGATGACGGCGCCATCGCCCAGAATGGTGTTGCCGGAGAACATGTCGATGTGCCGCAGCTTGGTCGACATCGGCTTGACCACGATCTCCTCGGTGTGGAACACGCCGTCGACCACGATGCCGAAGGTCTGGCTGCCGACTTGGGTGACCACGATGAAGCCGTTCTCGGCATCTGAGGTGGCGCCGTCGTCGATCTTGAGCAGCTTCTTGAGGTGGATCAGCGGCAGCAGCTTGTTGCGCAGCCGCAAGACCGCGGTGTCCTTGATCCGCTCGATGCGGTGCTCGGAGTTGGCGCGGGCCCGCACCAGCTCGACCACCGAGAGCTGCGGGATGGCAAAGCGGTCGCCGCCGGCTTCCACGATCAGCGCGGAGACGATCGCCAGTGTCAGCGGGATCTTGATGGTGACGGAGGCGCCCTCGCCGGCCACGCTCTTGATGTCGATGGTGCCGCCGATCTGGTCGATATTGGTGCGCACCACGTCCATGCCGACGCCGCGGCCGGACACCGAGGTGACTTGCGCCGCGGTCGAGAAGCCCGGCGCGAAGATGAACTTGTGGATCTGGGCCTCGGTCATCTTCTCGAGCTCAGCCTCGGTGACGAGACCGTTCTGGAGCGCCTTGGCCTTGATCCGCTCGGTGTTGAGCCCGCGGCCATTGTCGGCGATGCAGATGATGATGTGGCCGCCTTCGTGATAGGCGCTTAGGCGAATGGTGCCCTGCTCGGGCTTGCCGCTGGCGACCCGCTCGGCGGTGGTCTCCAGGCCATGATCGGCGGAGTTGCGCACCATGTGCGTCAACGGATCCTTGATCAGGTCGAGCACCTGGCGGTCGAGCTCGGTGTCGGCGCCGTGCATCTCCAGCTCGATCTGCTTGCCGAGTTCGCCGGAGAGATCGCGGACGATGCGCGGCAGCTTCTGCCAGGCATTGCCGATCGGCTGCATGCGCGTCTTCATGACGCCTTCCTGCAGCTCGGCGGTGACGTTGGAGAGCCGCTGCAGCGGCACCTTGAACTCGGTGTCCTCGTTGCGGCGTGAGATCTCCAAAAGCTGGTTGCGGGTCAGGACCAGCTCGGAGACCATGGTCATGAGGTGTTCGAGGGTATCGACGTTGACCCGGATCGACTGGTTGGCGATCTTGTCGCCTTCCTGGACAACATCCTCGGTGGCGGCCTTGCGGGCCGGCTTCTTTGCGGCCTCGGCCGGCTCGGCTGCGGGGGCAGCGGCGACGGGCTTGGCGACCGGCGCGGGCGCGGGCGCTGCGACTTCGATCTCGGTCTCGCGGAAGGCGCGCTCGAGCTCGTCGAGCGAGACCTCGCCCGGACGCAGCGGGCGCTCCAGCGTCTGCACCACCAGCGTGCCTTCGGTCATCGCCGCCTGCACGGATGGAGATTCAACGACAGGCACATCTTCTTCAGCAGCAGCCTCACCGGCCACCATCGCGGCCATGCCGCGCTCGACCATCGCCTCGAGCTGATCGATCAGGTCGCGGTCGTTGCCCTCAGGCTCGGCCTCGGTCGCCTCGAGCCCGCCGAGGATCTCCTTGATGCGGTCGATCGAGGACAGGATCAGCGTCACGGCTTCCGCCTTCACCGGCATGCCGTCGCGGAATTTGCCCATCAACGTCTCGCCGGCATGCGCCAGCGCTTCCAGCCGCGGCAGCCCGAGGAAGCCGCAGGTCCCCTTGATCGTGTGCACAAGCCGGAAAATATTATCCAGGATCTTCGCGTTGTTCGGATCCTGCTCGAACTGCACCAGCTGGTTGTCGACCGTGTCCAGGCTCTCGCTGCTCTCCGTCAGGAACTCGCGCAACAGATCGTCCATGAAACCAACCTTCGAAAAACGCCGAAAACGCTGCGGCGCGCGACATCGACGCGCCGGCCGGAACTTAGGTCAGCTTCTCCGCAAAGCGTTTAAGTTTGGTTGAGTAATTGGAAAAGAACGGGATCAACAAAGAGATAAGGCCGCACGATCGAATCGCGCGGCCGGTCGTAACCTTTGCTTAATGATGTTCCCGCGGCCGCGTTCAGGACGCCAAGATAACGACCTTGTCGCCGTCGAGCGCGAGCGTCACTTTCAACCCGCAGGCATCAGCCAGTAGGCGCGTGTAATGCGGCTGCACGGCATGCGCATCGACCGTGTTCGACGAGCTTGCATTGAGCAGGTCGACGATGTTCTGCGGCACCCGCGCATGGAGGCCCGCGGCCAGGATGCGGAAGCTCATCGTCTCGCCCTCGCCGACCGGATCGATGGTGAGCGTGCCGCCGCGCGGGATGGTCTGCTGCGCGATGACCAGCATGTTCAACAGCAGCTTGACCCGGTTCTTGGGCAGCAGCAGCCGCGGCAAATTCCAGGTCAGCGTCACCTTGCCGTCCTCGATATGCCCCTTCGCCATGTTCTGGGCATCGCCGAGATCGATCTGCGCGCCGGAGGAACCCGCGGCACCGAACGCCAGCCGGCAGAACTGCAGCCGCGCCGAAGCGGTCTTGGCGCTCTTGCGGATCAGATCGAGCGCGAAGTCGCGGTCTTCGGGCTTCGGGTTGTCGTCAAGCACCTCAAGCCCATTGACGATCGCGCCGACCGGACTGATGAGATCGTGACAGACCCGCGAACACAACAGCGCCGCGAGTTCGAGTGCATCGGGAGCGGGACCGGGAGACGAAGTGCCAGACATCAATTGTTTCCTGGAAAGCCGCACGCCGCGGGAGGAGTGCGAATCACGCATGCCTGTGGGCTTGATACACCGCGCAGACGGATGCTGCCAGCTTGCGGCGGGACTGATAAAGCATGATCCGGACCGGAACGGCCGCGTTAGCGCAAAGTGGAAACCGGTTTTCCGAAAAGATCATGCTCAAACAAGGGGATGAGGTCGCGATGCAATGCCTTGCATCGCATCGCGATCTCAGGGAACACGAACAGGATATGAGACCCGCCCATGAATAAGGCACAGCCGTCCCTGATCGGCTGCGAAGCCGCCGCCACGCTGCTCGAATCGCTGACCGAACTGGTGATCCAGGCCGGCGAGGCAATTCTTGCAGTCAACCGATCCGCCATGAACGTCACAGGCAAGAGTGACGGATCGCCGGTCACCGAGGCCGATCTCGCCGCCGACCACATCATCGTCGAAGGGCTGACGCGGTTGACGCCGCATGTGTCGCTGCTGTCGGAGGAGCGCGTCCACCTGGCGACCCCGCCCTACAAGGACAGTTTCTTCCTGATCGATCCGCTCGACGGCACCAAGGAGTTCGTGGCCGGCCGTGACGAGTTCACCGTCAATGTGGCGCTGGTCACGCAGGGCGTGCCGCTGCTCGGCATCGTCGGTGCGCCCGCGCTCGGCTTGATCTGGCGCGGCATCGTCGGCAAGGGTGCGGAGCGGTTGACGCTGCAGAATGGCACGGTTTCGCAGGCGGTGCCGATCAAGAGCCGTCCCTGCCCGCCACGCGGCGCACCCTGGACCGTTGCGGTCAGCCGTTCACACGGCGATGCGCGCACCGAAGCCTTCATCGATGAACGCGGCGGCGCGGTCCGCGCCGTGCTGGGCTCGGCCGTCAAGTTCGGCCGTGTCGCCGAGGGCGAGGTCGATATCTATCCCCGCCTCTCGCCGACATCCGAATGGGATGTGGCGGCGGGTCACGCGGTCGTCGTTGCGGCCGGCGGCAAGGTGACCGATTCGAACGGGCGCCCATTGCATTTCGGGCTCGGCCGCGAAGACTTTCTGGTGCCGGAATTCATCGCGTGGGGCGACCCGGCCGCGGCGGCGTGATTACTGCGCGAGACTTTCTTCCAGCTCCGGCCAGCGCGCCGCGGCTTCCTTCAGGAAGCGCGCGGGATCGGCGGCAAAGGCGTCGCGGCTGTGTTCCCGGTTGAACAGATAAAGCCTGTTGCCGACGACGGCCCAGAAGCGCGGATTGCCGGCGCAGGTCACGCCCCGTACCAGATCGGTCGGATCGTAGCCGCCGAACTGCGGGCCATAGATTTCAGGATGTGCCACGAACGAGGCACGGTTGCCTTCGTTGCGGAAACGCCAGACCGCACCGCTGTCGGCGGCCTCATATTCCGGCCGTCCCTGGGTGGCGGCGGCATCGGTGAAATAGGCGACGGGATCGAATCCCTCGATCGCAAGGCCGGAGTAGCGGTTCGTCACCACGCGCTCGGTCGTCGTGGCCTGAACAGGCAAAGAGGGCCCGATGGCCGTCAAAATGCCCGCCAACAGGCCGAAAAACGCCATGCCCCGGCACGATCCATATCTTTCCTGCCGTTGTGCCGTCATAGTTGATACCGATAACATCCGAGTCGAGGGGACACTGGGCGCAACCTAGAGCCGTGCCTGTTGGCATCAGGTTAAAGGGCAACGCCCGGATTTCGATAGCAGGGGTTCTTAATGACTTTCGCATCACGCCTTGCCGCGGTCGCGTTTGCCGCGCTGATGTGCTGGAGCGCAGGGGCGTCCGCGCAGCAGCCCCCACCACCGCAATATCCACCGCCGCAGCGTGAGCCGACACCGTATACTTACGGGCCCGACGAACTGGTCGGCGCCGGACACAAGTTCTTCGGCAACGTCTCGCGCGGGCTCGCATCGGTGATCGAGCGCGCGGTCAGCCAATGGGGCCTGCCCAACGGCTATGTGCTCGGCGAGGAAGGCTCCGGCGCTTTCGTGGCCGGGCTGCGCTATGGCGAAGGCACGCTCTACACCAAGAACGCCGGCGACCTCCGGGTCTACTGGCAGGGTCCTTCGGTCGGCTTCGACTGGGGCGGCGACGGCGCCCGGACCATGACGCTGGTCTACAACCTGCCTTCGACGCAGGCGATCTATCAGCGCTTCGTCGGCATCGACGGCTCGGCCTATATCGTCGGCGGCTTCGGCATGACGGCGCTGACCGCCAACAACATCGTGCTGGTGCCGATTCGCTCCGGCATCGGCCTGCGGCTCGGCGCCAGCGTCGGCTATCTCAAATTCACCCCGCGCGCGACCTGGAACCCGTTCTAGGTCGCGGCGCCGATCGGGTGATTGTGCCGGGCGCTCCGGGGCGGTTAGCGATTCAGGTTAACGCGGCAAACGGGCTGGCCTTTGGCCGGCCCGCCGTGGCATTGTGATTAACAAATCCTTCTTTCCTTCTGCTTTCTTTGGAGTGACCCTTCATGATCGAGCCGATCATGTACGCGGCGATCGGTTTCCTGATCTCGATGCTGTGTGGCCTGATGATCGTTCCGCTGGTGCATAACCGGGCGGTGCGGCTGACCACGCGCCGCATGGAGGCAGCCACCCCGCTGTCAATGGCCGAGATCCAGGCCGACAAGGACCAGCTCCGCGCCGAATTCGCCATGTCGGCCCGCCGGCTCGAGATGAGCGTCGACCAGCTCAAGAGCAAGACCACGAGCCAGCTCGCCGAGCTCGGCAAGAAGACCGATGCGATCAACCGCATGAAGATCGAGCTCGGCGAGAAGAACGCCGCGATCTTCGCGCTGGAGGCGCGCGAGAAGGCGATGAAGGAGCAGCTTCGCGCCACCGAGGAAGAGTTTTCCGCCAAGACCGAGCTGTTGCGCAATGCCGAGCAGGCGCTGACCGACAAGCAAGGCGAACTCGGCAAGATCAACGCCGAGCTCAGCGACCGCGCGATGACGGCGGACAGCCGCCAGGTCGAACTGGTCGCGGTGCGGACCCAGGTCGAGGAGTTGAAGAACCGTGTCGGCGATGCCACCAGGGAGTTTGCCGCAACCGAAGCCCGCCTCGCCCAGGAGCGCAACCAGTCGGAAACCGCAACGCGCGAGCTCACCGACGCGCGCGGCCGGGTCGAGAATCTGAGCCAGCGGGTCACCGATCTCGACCGCCAGCTGATCGTCCAGGTCAAGGAAGCCGAGATGCTCGGCAACCGCGTCACCGACCTCGAGACCCGGCTTGCGACCCAGGGCAAGCTGCTTGCCGAGCGTGAATTCGAGAACGGCCAGCTCAAGCAGGCCAACGCCGCCGCCGAGCGGACCGTACAGGAGCTGCGCGAGGAGATCGCGGCGACAAGCGGCGGCAAATCGTCCGTGCTCGAGAAGCTGCGCCAGGAGAAGGCGGCGATCGAGGAGCAGCTGCGCATCGCCCGCGACGATCGCGGCAAGCTGCAGCGCGACATCAACGCGATCCAGCAGCAGGCCGAGAGCTCCTGGGCGACCGAGCGGATGGAGAACGCGCTGCTGCGCGAGCGCATCAACGACATCGCCGCCGAGGTGGCCAAGCTCGCGATCCAGCTGGAAGGCCCCAATTCGGCGATCGAGGCCATGCTGGCCGCGGAGCCGACCGTGCCGGCCAAGGCGGCCGCCAAGCCCGCCAACGGCGTCGCAAATGGCGTCTCGCCGGGCAGCGGGATGCCCGAAGGCGGCGGCACGCTCGCCGAGCGCATCCGGGCCCTGCAGTCACACGCCTCCCGCGCCCGCCAGCAAGGCGCCTGATTCCCGCAGGTCTTGATTCGTGAAGGGTTTGGCTTGACACCCCTACCCGGCACTTCGTAAATCGCACGCTCTGACGAAGCGCCACTTTTCGACCGGCCGCCGACCAGCGGCCATTGGCATGTCACATCCCGGACGCATAGCTCAGCGGGAGAGCGTTCCCTTCACACGGGAGAGGTCCAAGGTTCGATCCCTTGTGCGTCCACCATTAATTCCAATAAATCAATAAGTTACAAGCTTCATTCCCTTAGCGTGTGCCCGGAAATAGCTGGGGCACAATGGGGACACACATCACGCGAGGTGTAGACCGGAAGACATCGGCGCCAAGTAGGAGCCCGATCAGTCTGCATAGGCCGCTCTGACGAAGGCCGAGCCAATGCGTCAGGAGCACCATGGCGCGTCTGCGGTCCAGAACCCGCGCGCTCAGCAAGCGTTCGATGACGGTTCGAAGGTCGGATTCCGCGATAGGAGGGGGCAGTTTCCCCTTCCAGCCCGGGGGGCAGTTTTCCCGTCGGCCCGGCTGGTAGCGTGATTGCCCCATTCCATCGGCAGGGTTGAGTGCGCCTCGCCGTGAAAGGATGGTCGTGATCGTCGATGGCGCCGCGACTTTTGTCATGCCGCGCCTGCGAAGCTCGCCTGCGATGCGCCGGCCGCCCCATGGCGGATGGCTGGCGCGGACCGACAATATTGCGTCCTCGATCTCTATGGGCGTCTTTGACGGGCTGCGCCGCGGCCGGCGTGAGAAATCGTCCCTCTGTACCCATCACCGCTCCGATCTTCGCCAACCTTCGCCGACGAGGACGGTGATGGCTTCAGCCTGATCTGGTCCCGCCCCAGCCGTCGACGGCGACTGAGCCGATCCGCAATGGCTCGCCCGGCTGGCCCGGGCGGGGCATCGCTCAGCTCAAGAACTGGCCGCGATGCGTCGCATGGCGTCGCAGCGATTGAGCTGACGGGGATCTTGCATTTGAGGAAGGAAGTTGACGGCAAAGGGCGATTTTGTGCCCCTCATCCGGCCGTCCCTGAACGCCGGGGTGCTGGAGGACGGTCTGATCAGACCGATGGAAGAGAACCTTCAGGGTGGGCCGCTCTCGCCTTTCCTCGGTAATTTTCGTGCTCGACGATCTCAAGGAGTTGACTCGACGTGGCATCGGTTCTGCCGCTATCCCGACCAATCAAAGCACGAATTACGGGCTAACCAGTCCGGGCTTTAGCGGCGGCGTCGCACCACGACTATGCGAGCTTCGTAGGACGGACGCACTGAGTCCCTCAAGGAGCTTTAGTCGCAAGCCACCGAGGGCGCGTCGTCGTGCTTGAGGTGTCGCTTTCGGACATTGTAACTCACTAGCCAGATCACGCCGACCGCGATCGGCACGAAGATTGCGGTCAGGAACGAGGGCTCAACTCGCAGTCCGACGTCGTGCGCGCCCTTGGCAAGATAGCTAAACAGGCTGACCACGTAATATCCGATCGCCCCGACCGACAATCCCTCGACCGTGCACTGCAGCCGAAGTTGCTGCCTCGCGCGCTCGTTGATAGCGTGCAATAGGTCACGATTCTGTCGTTCTATTTCGACGTCGACACGGGTTCGCAACAGATCGGCGGTACGCGCGAGCTTGACCGACAGAGTCGCCTGACGATCCTCCACGGTCGCGCAGGTTCGCATCGCCGGAGCCATGCGACGCGCCAGAAACGACGACCAGGTCGGATAGCCCGAGACATCGTTGCCTTCAATGATGGACAGTCGCGACTGGACCAGCTCGTTATAGGCCCTGCTGGCGCCGAAGCGAAACAAGCTACCAGTCGCACGTCTTTCGAAGGAGGCGGCCAACGCCGTCAGCTCGGCAAGCAGATGGTTGTTGAATTGCAGTCCCGCACCGCTTTGCATTTTTTCGAGCGCGTCAACAAGACGGCGGTCGATGCGATCAACAGACGGAGCAAGCTCAAGGGCCGCCGACAGGCCAAGCAGCGCCAACAGACGGTAGGTCTCGATTTCCAGGAGCCGTTGCACCAGCGCTCCGAGATCGTGCGACGTCAACCCGAGGTCGCAGACGAGGATTCTCGTGAAGCCTTTTTCGTCCACGCGGAAGTCTGAGGCGGCAACGCCTGTACCGCTCTTTGTGGCAACCATGGCCAGGCTATTCTTGTCAAAAATCTGTTCGGCGCGCTTGGTCGGCGAGGCGTCACGCTCCACTTCTAACCTGATCGCGACCAGCAATTGTCCCGTTTGCCGCAACGCGAGGATCAGCGATCGGACGGTATCATCAACTTTGCCGAATAGGTGGGCGGCAGGGCCATTTGCGTTAGTCCAGATCCAGGTGAATGTTGTGAATTCCGAATGCTGCTCCCAGCGTAACATGGCGGGCCCGATCACAACCTGATGATGTTTCGCCGATTGCTCAGGCGGCGGAAGATTGCGCTCCAGGCAGAAATCGATAAAGCGGCAACGATCGCTTGCGGCCGCCTCGCCCTGCGCAAGAAAAGCGAAGTGGATCACGCTAAATGGCGAAACAAGGCGTATGAAAGGGCGCGCGTGCACTTCGCCGAGCACGGCGTCGCGTTGCGGATGTGGCTTGAAGGTTCGCAGATCCAGTTCATCGATCATGTATTGACGCCTCGCTTCAGAGTAAGCAAGCAACCGTCAGCCTTGACGCCGGGAGGCATTGGCGGTGCTGGAAAACGGGTGCGCGCGGCAAGCCACCGATCAAGTCATGTCGACGATCGATGCCGAGGCCGCCTTCAGCGTGGGAAAGAGGTCTTGCTGGAGCAGGATCAAGCCAAGCAGATTGAGGCGGAACAGCCCCATCCAGCTTTCGACTGACGCCGTCAACGGCGTCTGCCGGGTACGGTCCGGTGTCTATGGCGAAATGCCGGCATTGTGGATCAATGCGTGTAGCGGTGCGCCAGCAAGTCGTTCCGCGACCTCGGCGGTGGCGTGCGGCACCGTCCGACGAATGCCTAGATCGACGTGGACATGGTTGTCTGTCTCCGAATCCCAAGGACATCGCCCGCCACCGAAGGGTTGCCGCGTGCAAGTGACGATACGCCGGCCCTCTTCTGAAAACGGGTTTCTGATGGCATGACCAACGCCGCGCGAGGGCGTAGCAAGCAGGAGCGTCTTCCGTTCTCGCAGCGGCGTGGAGACAGGCGACCTCCGGTGCGGCAACCGCATTGTCGATTAATAGACCGAGGCCCAAACGCGATTCCCATCTTGTTGCCGCTGCCCCCTGGCGCGCAGCCGGTGCAGGATTTGGGCCAGCACCATAGAAGGGGCAAGCTCGCTTTTTTTGGCGCAATGTGGCTTTCGAATACAGTCGGAGGCGGGTTTCAGACATGAAGCGCGCTTGTATTCTGACAGAATGCGCGCGTGGCGCAGGCCACCGGGAATTGCCTGTTTCGGCAAGATGATCGCTCGCCCGGCCGCTGCCATTGTGTGAACGACGACGCTGTGGTCGGATTTGTCGATGCTGAGCCCGGAGAGTGACCTGACCGCGCCCGGACCCGCGAGGCAAGGCTTGGCGATGGGCTGATAACGTCACATCGCGTGAGGTTGACTGGATCACGCACCCAGAGCGCTCGCCGTCATCGTCTTTGAAGCTGGACCGAGAGTGGCCTAGGCGTCGAGGCTCGACCGATCATCGCAGAGAGGCAGGTTCGTGGCGGTCATTGTGAGGGGCATCGACCAAACGGCGGCGGCTCACAGACACGGCCGACGCCCCTCGTGAGCGGAGCATGTGGCCGAGGCGGTGATCGCGGAAGCGGAAATTTGCGCCTGTCAGCACAAAGAGCCAATGACTACTAAATTCGTTGGGCTGGCTTCTCGGCGGGACTCGCTATCGCCACGCCTACGGCGCAACAGCGGCGTCGCAACTTTCTTCCCCTACCGGCTGCGCCGTCATTCCTAGCGAAACAAGAAAGTTCCTCCTTTGCTGTCCAGCCCCTGCGGGGTGCGCCGTCGATCGCCTCCGGCCTGTCGACCACCATCGAGGCCGCAAGGTGCGGGCTCGGAAAACAGAGATCAAGGAGAACTACCATGGCGACCATCGGCACCTTCAAGAAGACCGGCGACAACGAGTTCACCGGCGAAATCGTCACTCTCTCAGTCCAGGCCAGGAACGTCCGCATCGTCCCCGAAGCCAGCCGCTCGGGCGACAACGCCCCCAGCCACCGGGTCTACGTCGGCCGCGTGGAGATCGGGGCCGCCTGGTCCAAGCGCTCCAACGAGGGCCGCGACTATCTGGGTCTCAAGCTCGACGATCCGAGCTTCACCGCTCCGATCTTCGCCAACCTCTTCGACGACGAGGACGGTGAGGGCTTCAGCCTGATCTGGTCCCGCCCCAGCCGTCGCAACGGCGACTGACCCGACCCAAGATGCCTCGCCCGGCTGGCCCGGGCGGGGCATCGCTCAGCTCAAGAGCTGGCCGTAGACGACCTTCGGTCAGGGGCGACGGAGCAGGTGTGCGCGGTGGAGCAGATCCGGATCAATTGCGGGGGCCCGTCCCGTTCTGATTGGACGTCTTTCATGGCCTCCAGCACGCTGTCGACAATGTCATCCCATGCGGGACAAATTGCGACAAGTCGGTCCAGTACCGTGGGATCCCGTTCGATCTGGCCGAGCGCCTGAGCGCGCCACTGCTCGTTGAAGCTGCTCATCAGCCCCAGGCATTCGACGACCGAACTATCGGGCCGCAAGTGCTCCAACGTCACCGTTTAATTAGATCGGTTGTGTCGACGTTCAGCGCTTCCGCAATCCGGCCAGTACCGTCACGCTGGCCGACACGTCGGCGCGTTCGATTGCGCCGACGCAACGGGGCACTCAATCCTCCTGGTTCAATCAGGTCGCACGCTTCTTCGCCCTCATCACCCAACGCGGCCATCCGTCGTGGCTCACTCGACTCCGCCGCGACCTCGTCAAAAAATCGATCGCTTCATCCGCACCGACTATGCAAATTCACAGCCCTTCGTCTGGACCGCTACCGCTGACCGCATTCTCAAGAAACTCGCGCGACTTTGTCAGCGAATTTCCGGGACTGAACACTAGCACCGTAGCGATACATGTTCCGTAACCAGCCGCGGCATGACACCGATGGTCGTGATCGCATCTTTTCGTTCTGTTTGCGCCTACGGAGACGCTGATTCCTACTGCACGTACAGATTCCATTTTCGTACACGCTTAGGACATCACGCTGGAGAGCGCACAGCCGCTCGATCATGCTGTTTGTCGCCTCACAGCAGATCGGCGGGCGGACGCGGTACGTCCCTCAGTTGCGTCCGGTCCGGCCATCACAGGGCGGGTATCGGTGATGGAGCCGTCGCATTCAGCGAACATCAAAGGGGATATCTCCTCCTGATCGAGCACGTGGACCGCCGGTCTCGCTCACCAGACTCCTCGGCAACCTCGTGTGGGGACTATTCGTCCGAGCCATAAACCGGCAGGCGGATGCCTCGCCTTCCGTCTTTGCTCTTTCCAAGCTTCGGCTCCGGATCGCTTCGCATGGCGGGGAAATGAAATACACGATGCGATTCTCTCGGGCAAAGGGCCTTCAGTAGTCGCAAGTCCGACGAAAGTGTCCGAGTCTGCTTCCGCGAGTGTCCTAATTAGAACAGCGCCACTCGGCGCCGTGATGCCGGTCATGCCGATCGAAGCGCTTGAAAGCCTAACCATCCTCATTCCCCTCCAGGGCTCTCAGTCGGGTTCACCGACGTGAAATTATCGCCTCGAGACTTAAAACCTTGGCACGGCTTGTGCAGACCCCTCCTGCACCGGCTCCATGAATGTTCCTGACCGGTGGCGGAGGGCAAATGAATCGCAAATACTCTCACATCATTTGAACAACGAGCAGGCTACGCGTTGTCCGAAACGAAGCGCGGCACCATAGGCAGCTTTGTTGCTAGCCGAGTCTGTTGGTGGAATCGCATTTCCAAAGGATCGGCACGCGCCACTAGGAATGTTCGAGACCGCTCGCCGGTCGGCGCACTTGAACGAGATCAAGCCAACGGCGAAGAGACGACTCTCCAATTCTATTGGACGTTCTCAACCAAGACGCTCCACAATGGAAAGAAGGCTATTCTGGTAGCACTGATTGCGGTGAGCGACGTGATTTTCAACGACGCTCGCGGCAGGATTCCGCTTGCGCATCGCTTCAGATGGAGCCTGCCTGCCCGGCAGACACGTGGCCGGTTTGTGCCATGACCTCTCAGACGACCAAGCGCGCCGCCGCGATGCGGATGGTGATCCCGTTCGTGTTCAGACATTGGCTTGAGCAGCCGCTACGCGCCGCTGTCGTGATCGCAGGCTTCCTCGGCGCGACCGTCGCCGACCTGTTCATGCCGGTCTATTCCGGCCACCTGGTCGACGCGTTGACCGCGGGCGCCGTCGATTCTACCGCATGCCGCGCGGCGCTGACCGCGTTCGGCGCGATCGTCGCCCTCGGCCTGCTGCAGGTGATCCTGCGGCTGACCGGCCTGCAGGCGATCGTACCGTTTACGCTGAAGACGATGTCCGATGTCGGACAGCAGGCCTTCATGCGCGTGCAGCGCTTCTCGACCGACTGGCACGCCAATTCGTTCGCCGGCTCTACAGTGCGCAAGATCACGCGCGGCATGTGGGGGCTCGACCTGTTGAACAACACCATCCTGGCGGCGCTGTCGCCGTCGCTGGTGGTGCTGCTCGGCTCTATGATCCTGCTCGGCCTGCATTGGCCGCAGCTCGGCGCGGTGGTCGCGATCGGCGCGGTGATCTATGTCGCGATGACGATGAGGCTCACGGTCCGCCACGTCGCGCCGGCCGCCCGCGTCTCCAACGCATGGGATACCAAGGTCGGTGGCACGCTGGCCGACGCCTTGACCTGCAACGCGGTGGTGAAGTCGTTCGGTGCCGAGGCGCGCGAGGACGCGCGGCTCGACGGCGTCATCAGCCGTTGGCGCCGGCGGGTGCGGCGGACCTGGCTGCGCTACACCCACACCGCGGCCGCTCAGCTGATGGTGCTGCTGTGCTTCCGCACCTCGGTGATCGGCGGCGCGATCCTGCTGTGGGCACAGGGCGCCGCCACGCCGGGCGACGTTACCTATGTCTTGACCAGCTACTACATCATCCACGCGTATCTGCGGGATGTCGGCATGCACATCAACAACCTGCAGCGTTCGGTCAACGACATGGAGGAACTGGTGCAGATCCATGGCGAGCCGCTCGGCATTGTCGATGCTGATGATGCCAGGACGATCGACATCCAGGGCGGCCGCATCGTGTTCGACGACGTCACGTTCCATTATGGCGGCCATCGCTTGCCGCTCTATGACGGGCTGTCGGTCGACATCGATGCCGGCGAGCGCGTCGGCCTCGTTGGGCGCTCCGGCTCCGGCAAGACGACCTTCGTCAAGCTGGTGCAGCGGCTCTACGACGTCTCCGGCGGCAAGATCCTGATCGACGGTCAGGACATCGCCAAGGCGACGCAGCAATCGCTGCGCAGCCAGATCGTGATCGTGCAGCAGGAGCCGATCCTGTTCCACCGCACGCTGGCGGAGAACATCGCCTATGGCCGGCCGGGCGCCGGCATGGAGGCGATCGAGCAGGCGGCGCGGCTTGCCAATGCGCACGACTTCATCATGCGGCTGCCGAAGGGCTACGGCACGCTCGTGGGCGAGCGCGGCATCAAGCTGTCGGGCGGCGAACGGCAGCGCGTGGCGCTGGCGCGCGCGTTCCTGGCGGATGCGCCGATCCTGATCCTGGACGAGGCGACATCGAGCCTCGATTCGGAATCCGAGGCGCTGATCCAGCAGGCGATGGAGCGGCTGATGAAGGGCCGCACTTCGATCGTGATCGCGCACCGGCTGTCGACCGTGCGCAGCATGGATCGCATCCTGGTGTTCGATCAAGGCAAGTTCGTCGAGCAGGGCACCCATGCCGCCCTCACCACGCGGCCGGGCGGCATCTATCGCTCCTTGTTCGAGCGTCAGGTCACGGAGTTCGGCCGGATCGACGCGGCGGACTGAATTGGTGGCGCGTGGCTGGCGGAGCCCACCGTCATGATCATCGACGTTCGTCATCGGCATCGAGGCTCGACCGGTCATCGCAGAGAGGCCAGGTTCGTGGCTGTCGTTGTGGCGGAATCGACCAAACGGCGGCGGCACACGGACGCGGGCAGCGACTCTCGTGAATGGGGCGTGCTGCGGAGGCTTGATGGCGGAAGCGAAATCCGTCCATCGCCAGGAAAGAGAGCCAATCGCCATTGATTCGTCGGGCCGGACTCTCTTGGCTCGCAAACCGCCCCGTTCTCCTTGATGTCAGCTCCGTCAGGCCGAGCGCACCGAACGGCCTCTTCGATGGATGAATCTGGCCGAAGGCCGGCTGAAGCCTCGACCGCCTATGGCGCAGCAGCGGCGTCACAACTTTCTTCCCCTGCCGGCTGCGCCGTCATTCCTCGCGAAACAAGAAAGTTCCTCCTTTGCTGTCGAGCCCCTGCGGGGTGCGCCGCCGATCGCCTCCGGCCAGTCGATCACCATCGAGGCCACAATGGACGGCCTGGCGGCTCGGCTTGGGGAGGGCCATGATCATGGAAAGGCATCTACTGCTGTCTCCCAACTTTTGGGTGGACTGGTTAGCGTGGATTTCAGGCGCTCACAAAGAATCGAGCCGACTGCAGTCGAAGACGACGTCATCCATGTGTGCTGGTTTCGCTGAAATACGAGATGTGGGGGCTCGAGAAGCGGAAGCGGGACGAGTATCTCGGGGCGGTTGCGATCCCCTTTTGTGATGGCGACACCGTAGAAGGCGTCTTCGATACGGCCATCGCAGTCGCCGCCTTTGGGGAACGAAGTGAAACGATTTCACACCGGCGGAGTCGACTACAACCGAATCCGCCGGGCCTACGCAAAGTACGTGGAGCGTTCAGAAGCGCAATCAGCGCGACCGCGGATCTAGATCTGGGCAGCACCAAGCTCAGGGGTTAGCCGGGGAAGGCCTCGGAACGTGGCCGGGATCTAGAACCGGGCTCATCTCCTCGATTTTTGCATCGATCTTACTAAGAACAGCGGCCGGAACGACTTCCCGCTCTGGGAGCTGCCACCAATGGTCGTTCACCAACGATACGACCTCCTCGACGGCTGAGATGACCGCCGGTTCAGGTAGCCGGGCGCGATTGGCGAACTTTCGCCAGCGGTCCGGAGTAAGCGCTTTGAAGGATTTCTCTCCTCCTAAAGAGAGCGCCATATCGTCCTTCGGAAAATAAGCGGCGGTTGATAGGACGTCGTACACGGGGGCGATGGCCGGAGTGCAACCATCACCTGGGTATATTGTGGACCAGTTCTTCAAGTGCATGTCGCCGTTGCCGACGAGCGCGGCAAGTGCCAGTCGGCGAACGAATTCGAGTGCGGCATCGGTCGAAACCGCCACGTTCAGCGCGGAGGCGATGTCGTGGTATGATGCGTCATCGTATTTTTTGGATGGCTGCCGACCAAAGATCTGAGCGAAGTCTTCGATGTGAATTCGGGTACCTTTGGCCCCACGGTCGAACCGCTTCACCAGCAAGACCTTGCCGGTCGACAGCGTATTGAATTCTTCGGGAATTCCCTCGAAATCGGATTTTTCGACAAGCTCGCGTTCCGGCACATCCATTCCGAGGACTTCGGACAGCGCCAAAATG
The DNA here is from genome assembly GCF_049075665.1 of Bradyrhizobium sp. B120. Classification (NCBI taxonomy): domain Bacteria; kingdom Pseudomonadati; phylum Pseudomonadota; class Alphaproteobacteria; order Hyphomicrobiales; family Nitrobacteraceae; genus Bradyrhizobium; species Bradyrhizobium sp. B120. The sequence goes on from NZ_CP185242.1 coordinate 7,092,073, forward strand.
GCGAGTTCGTTTTCGGACAATCCGACAAGATTGGCCGAGGGGAATTTTGCGATGTACTGACCTTGCTCGTCGCCGATAGGCAAAGTCAGTCCGCCACCCTTGCCCGTGTTTTTCATCACGGAGAGCTTCATCTGAACTCCCGCCAAGGAAAACCGCGCTTTGATCTCACGTGGATTGTCTTGAACGGCTATCGTGGTGCTGCCGTCGCTCGGCACGACGCGCACTGCACCTGGCAGGTCTTCGCCAAGCGCCGCCAGGAGGTCGAAATCGTTTCCTTGCCTCACTGCTCCCGCGTGGTGCTTTTCCATCGCCTCGCGAAGCTTGTCCTCGGGCAACATATTCGCGAAGAACGCGGGCAGCATGTGTGCTGCGGGCTTCGGATCCTTGCGAAGGCCACCATCGGCGGAGCGGAGCGAGAGGCTTAGTATCGGGGGCTTCGCCATAGCTCGATAGGCCGGATCGAGACTGAAAGCATTGAAATCGCCTGGCGTACGCACGACCGTTCCGACCTTGAGGTCTTGAAGGAACACGTCCAGCGACTGAATGGTGTTAGGGGCGCGGACCCGGGTGCTCATCATCATCATCCATATCGGTGGTGAACGCTGGTCGGTCCTCGTCTTCGGACGGTCGAAGAAGTGCGTTGACGCCGGGCACCATGGCCTGTGGGATCAGCATTAGCTCCATGCCGAGGGCGCGCGCGACGTTAATCAGCGTAGTCGCCCGCGCAGCGGCGCTGCCCTGCTCAATATCGCGGTAACGCGGCCGGGAAATGCCCGCCCGTTCGGCCACCTGCTCTTGAGTCAGGCCCGCTTGCTTTCTTGCATCCCGGAGGAGGCGTCCTAGCTGTTGGGTTGCTTCTGAGTTCCGTTGCATGATCTGTTTACGTATCTTAATTCTTCAAAAAGATATGCAAAGGTATCATTTATTGCAAACCTCGTCAAGACTTAGATCTGTTTACGTATCACGGAACAATAAAAAGATCCTCAAACGTATCTTCAAGGCCAAAGCGCGGTTCCCCAATGCCTAAGGCAATCTTCGACCAGCGCGGGGCGAACACCGCGTCCGCATGGACTTCCATGGCTCCCGCCGCCCACAAAACAGCTGCAGAGCAAAGTCTTCGACGGCGCCGGCGACACGCCAAAATCAAGGAATTTTTTTCATACTTTTTTCAAGTGCAGGCAATAGGTCCGCCGCGGGCGGTTTTGCCCCAGAGCAGATCCACGCTGGTTACCTACGCCAGTAGTTTAACTCCGGTCAGCTTGCCCAACTTATCGATGAGTTCGTCCTGGAAGCTCGGATCAGTCGCCTCATTAGCCGGCTCTTGCTGCCGGAGTTGATGCCAGTAGCGGCCGCTAACTAGCGCGGCTGGATCGTCGCTCACGGCCAGCCAGGCTTGCGTCTTCTGACCCGTTTCGACATCTACCGGGGCGCCCGCGCCACCCATCTTCGTGCGCGCCCAGCCTGGATCGACCGCGTTGCTTAGGACGCTTGGCCAGCGTCGCGCCAGCGCGGACGCAAGCGCGACGAGGTGCAGCTTGCTCTCGGCGTAGGCCCTCGCCGAATCCCAAGACCTTTTCGTCCAATCAAGGTCATCCAACGAGCCTTCCCCGCCACGATGCAGCCCGCTGCTGAGATAGACCAGTCTACCGGGGCGCTCGATAAGTGCCGTCAGCAAGTAGGGCGCAAGAGTATTGATCGCCAGCGTTCCAGCGTGCCCTTCCGGAGTCGAACCACGACTCCGCTGTGTGTAGACGCCAGCGTTATGGATGATCGCATCCATGCGCCCGATCGCGTTCAGTTGGTCCGCGATGCCTTTCGTCTCGGCGCCCCCCAGCAGGTCCCCGACCACAACTCGTTCGGAACGCAACGCGAGCTCTCCGAGGGCTGCGGCGCGATCTGCCGATCGCGCGTGCACCACCACTCGATGCCCCTGATCGAGAAGCGACCGCGCCGCCGCCCGGCCGAGACCATCCGTACTGCCGGTAATGAATACGATCGCCATGCGCTGCACCTCCGGATGTTTCCGAACGCAGTCTACAGCACCGACGCACCACTTCCGATACCGCTCGTCACTGACCTTCTCCAACCAATCTACGTTCGTTCCGGCGGTGGGTGGCTAGTGGGGCTATTTCGGCCACTTACCAAAACCTGCCGCGTATCCAGAAGCCACCATTCCCATGGTCAATATCCTTCGGTCGGAAATCCCGCGTTAAGGGTCAGAGAGGTTTCAAATCGCAAGGATTTGCCAACCATAGATGCTTTCCAAGCCGGCCGCTAACCAATCGAAAATCGATCCGCCTCATGTTCGCGTCTGGAAGCTGAATGGGGAAATCACATGACAGGATCGGCAATTCTGGAGAACGTGCGTCGCTACCGCGCAATCGCTTCGCTGTGCCGTCAAGCCGCAGCATTCCGCCCAGTCCAACGAATCTCATTGCTGACACAGGCCGACGAATGGGAGCAGAGAGCGGTTGGTGAGATCGAAGAATACTTTGACGCCCAAGACTCTCTGATACCCGCTCAGCTCTCAAGCAGCGTCAATTGACCTAGAGCTCAGTGCGAAAGCGGACACGCTTGGCACGTCAGGGGGACAAAGTCGCCTAGGTGCTTGACTATTGTCCCACGAGCTAGTCAAGCGCGGCGAGATCAACCCCGACCATCCGGCTTTGTGGGGTGTTGCAAGGCGCTTCCCGGCCTCAATGCTTGAATGAGCGCCAGATTCTTGCTCGCGATGATCGAACTCTTTGCTGCGACCTCGCGGTTGACATCACAAATATGATCAGCGTCGGTTAGTACCCGCGCTGGCAGGTCCGCCTGCCCCAAGAGAACTGCCGCAAATCGCGGGCGTAAAGGCTAACCATAGGCGCGCCGCACCCGCCAACTGCTTCCAAAGGGTCCCCTTTCGATCACCGGGCCCCTTTTGGCCGACCTGAGGCCCCTCAGTTTCGCTGCGGGAGCTTAAGGGGGCTGAGAGAATCGACAACCACGTCCGCATGATGAGCAAGGTCTTGCATCCTGTCTAACGACCTTCATGTCCTCGAAGGAACTTTCTAGATGTCGTGATCCGGAGTGCTTTGGTACCGTTTCTCGAAAGGGTTTGGTCCCCCTATTTGATACAAGCGCTTTGTTCGCTGGCGGCGCGCAGCCACAGGAATACTTATTATAAGCGCTTGCTGCGACCCCGACGCGGCTCGGCAATCCATCCCTTTAATACGATCTACTATCTTGTTGCGCGATCTCGCTGCCATCGCGGTTTCGAGCGTCAGCGGCGATCTGCAAGATGCATCGGCACCACACGACTGGACGCCATTCCGGTAGCTCAAGTTTCGACGGTTCATGCCACGTTTTGCCGTAATTCCTGCTGGTTCCTGGCCACGTCGTATGTCAGCTGCAGTCGCAGCCGGGTATTGCGGCGAACCAACCGCTGAGGCCTTCCTCAAGCGTGTCGGGAAGGAGTATCCTTTGCCCCGCGTAAAGGAAGGGCGCCGGCAGCTATGGCTCAGGGACGATCTGGACGCGGCAATTCTGCCGCGGGAAATGGCCTTCACAACCGACATCGCCGCGGATTTGTGAACGTGGAGCTACCCCGCTACGTCATCCCGAAGAAACTGGCGTCCGGAAAGACAGCATTCTACTACAACCTTCCCACGCGATATCGGAAGATGGGCTGTCCAGTGCCGAACGAACCGTTGGGCACCGACTACGCCAAAGCGTGCGGCGCAGAGGGCCGGGCGGCGACGCTGAACGGTCTGTTCGAGGAATGGATGGACGCCCTCAAGGGACTCCCCATATCGAGCGAAGCTGCACCCCGGATCGGCACGATTGATTGGCTCTTCCGAGAATACAGACAGAGCCGCGCCTACCTCGAGAAGGTCAAGCCGCGATCGCGCCGGAATTACGAATGGAACATGCGCGAGATCTGCGACACATTGACCAAGCGTGGCGACCGCGTCGGCAGCCGGCCGATCAAGTCTGTGACGCCGCTTGGAGCGGACAAGCTGTACGATACGTTCGTCAAGGGCCGCAAAGGCAACCGGCTGCGCACCGCCGAAAAGCTGGTCGTTCTCTGCCGCAAAGCCTGGCGTGTGGTGCATCGGCTGCACCCGGCCGAGTTTCCATCAGACATCCCGAACCCTTGGCTGGGCGTCACCATGGCGACCCGGGTCAAATTGGTGAAGCATGCCGTCACGCGAGAACAGGCCTACAAGTTCGCGCACGGCTGCGTGGAGCGCGGCGAGCCGGAGTGTGGTGCTGCGGCGGTTATCTGCTTCGAGTGGCTGCAGCGCCCGGAGAACGTGATTGCCGGCCACATCAAATGGACCGACTACCGGACGGGCCCGAAACCGACGATCCGGATCGAGCACCACAAGACCGGCGCCGTAATCGACCATCCCCTGGAGGATCAACTGCCCTCCGGAGAGATCGTCAAATTCTATGAGGAGGCCGAGGCAGTGCTCGCCAAGCTGACGCGCCGCGGCGTGCAGATGATCTTGCGGGAGATCGTCCCCAAGCGCCGCGGTTCAGACGAGGGTAAGAAGACCGTCGTCAAGCCCTACTCGTTCTCCGGCATGCAGAAGATCGTCCAGCGCATGCGGAAAGAGATAGGCCTACCCGAAGAGTTCACCCTGGACGCTTGCCGGCACGGCGGCATGACTGAGCTCGAGGAGGCCGAACTGACCGAGGGACAAGGCCGCGCCCTATCAGCCCACCGAACCCGAGAAAGCTACGCCGGGTATGCCAAACGAACCGAAGCCCGGATGCTGTCGGCGACTCGGAAACGCCACGCGCACATGCTTGCAAACCAAGCGGCAACAGATGTTCAGAATGAGGGGGCGGACCGCATTCAGAATGCCGGATCGAAACAAAGGCAGAACAACCTGATAAATCAAGGCGATAGACTGGCTGGGGCGGGAGGGATCGAACCTCCGAATGGCGGAATCAAAATCCGCTGCCTTACCGCTTGGCTACGCCCCAACGCGCCGATCGAAGGCCACGCCGGTCTATAGGGTGAGTCCGGCCTTTTCAACAGGGCGGCGCGTGAAAAGGCAGGAAAGCCGCAGGTTGATTGCCGGCACCCTTATTATAGGGCGACTTATCGGGCGACGCTGCGGTGGCCGAAACAGACCGGGCGATGTCCGCTCGGACAGTTGAGAGGCCGCTGGTTTCATGGGAAGACAATTTCCAAACGCCTCGTCGGGAGTAACGCCATGACCTACCGTGCGCCGATCAACGATATCCTGCTGTCCCTCAATCACGGCGCGGGGCTCGCTGCCGCCGTGGCGGCCGGCCACTACGGCGACTTCGACGGCGACATCACCGCTGCCGTCCTGGAAGAAGCCGGCAAGTTCGCCTCCGATGTGCTGGCGCCGCTGAACAAGGTCGGCGACGAGCACGGCATCAAGCTCGACAACGGCAAGGTGACGACTGCGCCCGGCTGGCCCGACGCCTATCAGCGCTGGACCGCCGCGGGATGGAACGCGGTGTCCGGGCCGGAAGCGTTCGGCGGCCAGGGCCTGCCGCTCGCGATCAACGCCGCCTGCACCGAGATCTGGAGCGCATCGAACGTCGCCTTCGGCCTCTGCCCGCTGCTGACGCTGTCGGCGATCGAGGCGCTCGACGCGCATGGCAGCGCCGAGCTGAAGAAGACCTATCTCGAGAAGCTCGTGACCGGCGAATGGACCGGCACCATGCAGCTCACCGAGCCCAACGCCGGCTCCGACGTCGGCGCACTGCGCACCCGCGCCGAGCGCGCGCCTGACGGCACCTACCGCATCAAGGGCACCAAGATCTTCATCACCTATGGCGAGCACGACATGACCGACAACATCGTGCATTTCGTGCTCGCACGATTGCCCGATGCGCCCGCCGGCACCAAGGGGATCTCGCTGTTCCTGGTTCCGAAATTCATGGTCAATGCCGACGGCTCGCTCGGCGAGCGCAACGACATCCATGCGAGCGGCGTCGAGCACAAGCTCGGCATGCACGCCTCGCCGACCTGCACCATGACCATGGGCGACAAGGGCGGCGCGATCGGCTTTCTGATCGGCGAGGAAAACGCGGGCATGCGCTGCATGTTCACGATGATGAACCAGGCCCGGCTCGGCGTCGGCCTCGAGGGCGTCGGCATTGCCGATCGCGCCTATCAGCAGGCGCTGGCCTATGCGCAGGAACGCCGCCAAGGAAAAGCGATCGGCCACAAGGGCGACGGGATGGATCCGATCATCGTGCATCCCGACGTCAAGCGCATGCTGATGCAGATGCGCAGCATGACGGCTGCGGCGCGCACGATCTGCTACGCCACCGCGGTCGCGCTCGACGTCTCGGTGCGCGCCAAGGACGCCAAGGTGCGCGCGGACGCCGCGGCACGCGGCGCGCTGCTGACCCCGATCGCCAAGGCGTTCTCCACCGACATCGGCAACGAGGTCGCCTATCTCGGCGTGCAGGTCCATGGCGGCATGGGCTTCATCGAGGAGACCGGCGCCGCGCAGCATTACCGCGACGCCCGCATCACCTCGATCTATGAGGGTACCAACGGCATCCAGTCGATCGACCTCGTCACTCGCAAGCTCGGCGCCAATGGCGGCGCTTCGGTGTGGGCGCTGCTCGACGAGCTCGCCGCCACCATCAAGCAGGTCGAGACCTCCAACGATCCGGCATTCGGCACCACGGGCACCAAGCTGCGCGACGCCCATGCCGCGCTCGAGCGCACCAGCCAATGGCTGCTCGAGCGGCTGGCCTCCGCGCCGAACGAGGCGCTGGCCGGCGCGACGCCCTATCTGCGGCTGTTCAGCGCCGCGCTCGGCGGCTGCATGCTTGCCGGCGAGGCGCTGGCCGCCAAGGCGAACGGCGAAGCCGAGCCGCAGCGCTACGTCGCGCTGGCGCGCTTCTTCGCCGAGAACATCTCGGTGCAGGCGCCATCGCTGGAGAAGACCGTGACCGAGAGCGCCGAGGCCATAACCGGCGCGGATGCGGTGCTGGCGGGGTAGGACGCTTTCCGCTGCGATCGCGGGAGAAGGCCCAAAGCGCCGTACTCGCCATAGGCCCCTCCCGCTCGTTTGATGCATACATGCTGTCGTCCCTGCGAAAGCAGAGCCCATACTCCGCGGCGGAGGTTGGCAGGCGGGACTCGTCATTGTCGTCCTGGCCTAGTGCGCAATTGCGCGCCGCGGCCAGGACCCATAACCACCGCATTTGATTGTGAACGAGATCGTGGCCCCAGCGTCGCGCTGCAATGCTCATTTGGGGTAATGGGTCCTGGCTTTCGCCAGGACGACAGCGAATGGTTGGCATTGCCCACATCCTCGATCGTCGTCCCTGCGAAAGCAGGGACCCATAATCACAGGGTCGCGTTGTTGAAGAGGGCTGTGGCCCCAGCGTCGCGCAACAAGCAGCATTCGTGGTTATGGGTCCCTGCTTTCGCAGGGACGACAGTGAGTGTGTTGCGCGATCTCGGGCAAGTTCGGTGTCATCACCCGCGCATGCGGGTGATCCAGTATTCCAGAGACGCCGGTGCTTGAGCCGAGAGGCTGCGGCGCACTGGATAGCCCGGTCAAGCCGGGCGATGACAGCTGAAGATGAGGACGGGGGCTTGCGCCGCCGGGCAAATCAATGATTGGGCTTCCGCCATCCCCGTCGGCACCGACTAGGACCCCCGTCGCCTGCCAATCGGTTTCGCCGTCACGGCAAAAAGCCGCACGACCCTTTTGTCAACGATCCCGGCGAGACGAGCGAAACTCCCTGGGACCGTCCAGCAGATCATGCTTGCGGGCAGACTGATCGATCCGGCTGGCCGAATGATCTGTCATGGCGTTGATGGCCGTGCCGGCCAGGTTCTGCGCGCGCTGCCGGCGCTTCTCGTCCATCGATCGAACATCCCGGCCTTCGGCTCGCCGACGACAGTGTTCGTCAGAGATGCGTTCCTGGAGACATCCATCGCCTCGATAAGGTCGCTGCTTCATCTTGCACGCTCCCTCCAACAGGATTGCGGTACGGAGGACTAACTCTCTCGGGGGCCGCTGGTTCGCGGCGGCAACTGACTGAGTGCCGGAAATTTCGGTGCCAGCAATCTGGGCTTCTTCGGCGGAGCGGCAATCAATCCGTCCCGTATCGCCTGCTTGCGGGCAAGCTTGCGGGCTCGCCGCGCGGCCTCGGCTTTCTCCCGAATCTTTCTTTCCGAAGGCTTTTCGAACGAGCGGCGGCGCTTCATCTCTCTGAAGACGCCTTCGCGCTGCATCTTCTTCTTCAGAACGCGCAGTGCCTGGTCGATATTGTTGTCCCTGACAAGAACCTGCAACGGATCACCTCTCGCGGTAGAAGACAGTCAAGCGCACAAACACGAATGCCCGCTCTATCGGTGACAGAGCGGGCCGCACTGCCATTCCAGTACATCCGTGAAACGGCAGCCGATCAACAAGGTGACGAAAGCTTCAGCCGCGGTGCTGATAGCACCGCGCCTTCCCTTTCATCCGACGATGTCTTTGAAAAAGGGTCCCCTGGGACCGATCTACAAGGCTCAAGGCCAGTCGATACAATACAAGTATACACTTATCTCAGCTATGCAAGGTGCAATTGCCAGTTCCGGGGTTTATCTCGCTCGCTGCAAGCGTTCGAGATCGTGGCCGGAAGACGATAGCGGGCTCGAGCGAGCGCGTGAGCGGTTCCTTGAATCGATATCATTGTTGAGTAGCAAATTCGGACCTGCTGACGCAGAGTGCGGCGCTGCCGGGTGAATTCAGCGCGCCGGCACTCGAGAGCCTGGGCAGCTCCCATCGCAAAGAGGGAGCCGCAATTGGCAACCCGCTATTATTTCGACATCCGCAACGGCGAGGAACTCTATGCCGACAGGCAGGGCATCGAGCTGCGCGACGAGGAGACTGCCGCCCACGAAGCGATGCAGTCGTTGCTCAGCATGGCGAAAGACAACCCGCCCTCGGACAAACACAGTCTGCTGGCGTTCGAGGTCCGCACCGACCAAGGGCCGTTGTTTCAGGTCAGCCTCAATCGGGGCATAACGAGGCACTAGTTTCGAAAGACGAGGCAGCGCCCGCCGATTGCCTCCAGCCGCGCGCAGAGCTGGTTGGCGCGTTCGCGCGTCGTCTCGGCAACCCGGAGCAGATACCAGGTTGCCGAGCCAGGCCCCGCCATACGCGCTCTCAGGACGAGCGGCGCGCGATCGCCGAGCACGGATGCAAAGCGCTTCTGAAGCTGCTGGTAGTCGGCGAGGACCCTGGATTGCGACGGACCGCCGGCCAATTGGAGTCCCCAAGGTCCCCACGCCGCTTGCTGTGCAATTGTCACGGCCTCTCTCGGGGCCGCAGGCAGCGCCCTGATGAGCATGCCGCGCACGATGTCACCGCAGGCCATGGCAGCGTCGGTGTGGACTCGGTCCTCTACCGAGCCCTGCGCCCATTCCTCGGCAGACTTGCCGGTAATGATCCTGACATAGGCGCGTGTTTCGCCCGGCAGATTTCCACGTCCCGCCAACCAATCCTGAACGCGCCGCGGGCCGCCATTATAGGCAGCCGCCGCAAGGCCAAGATTGCCGAATTGCGCGCGCAGTTCGCGAAGCCAGCGGGCGGATTCCTGCAAGGCAGGCAGTGGCTCGAACGGGTCAGCCAGGCCGCGCCAGCGCGCGGTGCCGGGCATGAATTGGGCAATTCCCTGGGCACCGGCCGGACTAACTGAACCCGGATCGAAATTGCTTTCCTGCCAGATCAGCCGGACGAAGAAATCCGGCGGCAAGCCGTTCTCCAATGCGGCCTGCTCCAATGCCTTGCAGTATTGTTGCGGCCCGTCGAGCTTCGAAGGCGGTGGCGCCGGCGACGGAACGGATGAGGATTGATGGTCTGACGCCGACCGATCGGCCTGACCATTGTTCTCTCCGATGTTCGTACTTGGACGAGATGTTTCCGTCTGAGCTGACCCTGCGTCTTGCGCGGCCGGTTTCACGGCCGGGTCGCCGACAGGTTCGGCGCTTGCCAAGCGGACGAACAGCAGAAGGCAGACCGAGCCGATCGCCGCTCGTGGAAATCGATGAACCAGCTGCGGCCTGAAAATCGACTGCATGAAAGCGATCATCACCGGGAGTATCTGTTCACCCGATCATAGCATCAGCACCGCCTGGCCGGCAGAAATCTGGGATGCGGACCTCATCGGGGTTATCTTGACGTAAATCCGGAACATTTTTGGCGGGTGGATGGAACAAACGGAGCTATGCTCGCCTTGTGAGTTCGCGCAATTCCGCGCGGGAGGAATATCTCGGTGAGATATGTTCAGTGGATTACTGCAGGGGTGTCGTTATTGATTTTGGCGTTTGTCAGCCCTGCGTCCGCGAGGTTGGGAATAGCGCCGATTGCGGCCCAAGACGCAGCCGTCATTCAGGTAAGGGGCGGCCATGGACACGGCCACGGACATGGCGGTTGGCACGGCAATCGCGGTCATCACTACGGATGGTACCGCGGCCGGGGCAACTGGAAGCACCGTCACTGAAGCTGTCCGGGAGTTGCGACCAAGGGGCCAAATCTCGAAGTCGCCGGGTAGACCGGCGACTTCAATGCAGGCTTGATCCTCTACTTGCGCTTGTCGTTCATGCGATCGCCCGGCGTATATTCAGACGCGCCCTTTGCCCGGCCTACCGTGCCTTTGTCGTGCATACGATCCCCGGGGCTGTATTCAGACGCGCCGGGCCCGGTGCTGCTCTTCGAATTTTGCATCTCATGGCCCGGGCTGGACTGCGAAGCGCCCGGAGATGCCGTTCCGCCGCCGCTCTTCGGCGTCTGCGCCACAGCGAATGAGGCTGTGCCAAGCAGCAATGCGGTTGCGACTGCAATTGCCTTTGTCATTGCGGTTCCCTCTCTTGGAAGCCCCTTTCAGCCAACAGCGGAAGAAGCCGGTTCGTTCCGCCGCGTCGCCCCAGGGGTCGGACGCATTGACGTCTAGTGATCGGACAGGCTTCCGACGATCGATGCGCGGCGGGACAGTTCGATCCAGTTGCCGTCCGGATCGAGGATCATGGAAATCCGCGCGACCTCGCCAAGCGTCACCGGCGCGAGGCCCTCGCGCACGCCCTTGGCGCGCAGTCCGTCGTGCACGGCGTCGATATCGGCGACTTGCAGCGTGATGTAGCGCCAGCCGCGCGCACCTCGAACCGGATCGACGGTCGCGGCCCGATCTTCCCTGAGCAGGATCAGGCTCTCGCCGAGGCGAAACGCCGGACCGCTCGACCAGGATTGCTCGGCGAAGCCGAGAATGTCGCCGTAGAATTTGCGATGCGCGGCGAGGTCGCGCACGGCCATGGAAACGGCAATTTGGGTGATGCCGTCATGTCCGGGCGCCACCAGGCAAACGCCGTTGCCGTCGGGATCAGCCATGCGCTCCGGCGCTCCAACGCCGTCTCGCGTAACGATCAGTTCGCGATAGCCGCTCGGTGCCGCATCCGGCAGCGGCTCGACATGATGGTTGAGCTTGATGACCGACCCATGCGCGTCGTGCCGGTACTGCTTCTGCCCGCGCCGGATCGGTTGCACATGATCGAAGCGAAGCCCGGCGTCCCGCTGCCAGAACCGCAGCATCGGCTCCAGATTGTTGGTGGAAAGGCCGACGTCGATCACGTTCTTTGCGAGTTGCATGTCCGGTCTCCCCAGCCGCCGTGCGCGCTCGCTGGGCCGGCTCAGCCGGGAAAGCGATCGCCGAACATCGGCAGGCCGCTGCGCGACTGTTCGCGCGTCGCCTCATCCTGGATGACGTCCCAGTGCTCGGCGAGCACGTCACCCTCCATGCGCACGATGTCGGCGACGACCCATGCCGCCGGCAGGCCATGACCGCTGAACCGGCCGTGCAGAATGACGAAATCGCCGCTCGCCGCGCCGACATGGTTCTCATAGCGCAGCGTCGCGGGCAAGCCCTCGACGAGATCGAACAGCCCGTCCCGGCCGGGCGCAATATGCGCGCTGTGCTGGACGTAGCGCGGCGACCAGAGCCGCTCGGCGGCGGCATAGTCGCGCTTGTTGAACAGAGTATCGAACGCGTCCAGCACGAACTGGACGCGGCGATCTTGGTTCGACGCGTTCATGGCTTCGTTCCCTTGACGATATCAGGGCTACTTGATCAGAATTACTTGCGCACCAGCGGGATCTGCAGATTGGTCGGCCGGTTCTGCTCGGCGTCGAAGCCGCGGCCGTCGACATTGCGAGCGCCCCAGAACAGCAGGTCGCCCCTAAGATAGACCAGGTCGTATTCCATGAAGTTAGTGCCTTCCTTCAGCGCAAACGGCGCGAAGGACTTGCCGAAGATGCTCTGCGGCGCGTCGACCGCCCACGGCGCGTAGCCGGCAGAGGCGATTTTGTTGAGCACATCGGCAAAGCCCTGCGCCAGCGGCGTGACCTCGTAGGCCTCGTCGGCGACGAAGTCGACCTTCTGCGCGCCCGGTGCGATTGGATGCGCGCCCTGCCACTGCATGTGCCCGACGATCCTGATCCGCGCCAGCGGCACCTTGCCATACGGATCGGCCGAGTTGACCACCACGAGCTCGAACCGGTCGGAGGACTGATAAATGAAGGCGCGCTTGAGATAGAACGGCTTGATCGAGCCGTCGGGATTCTTGCTCGGCCGGATCTCGGGCGCGATGCTTTCCCAGTTTCCGGCAAGTGCCTGCTTGATCGTTGCGATGTCCGTATCCATGGCGCTTGCCCTCGTTTGATTGCCGGAAGATTGCGCGGCGGCGCTGCCGAATCCGGTCAGCACGCTGCCGGCACCGGTCAGCACCAATGCCAACAACGCCACGGCAATCCCCTTCGACATGTGCGTGATCCCTGAAGTAGCCGAGGCGCTCAGCGCTGTTGAACGGCAGCCGCGGCCTTGCGGATGACATCGAGCACGAGGCCGGGTTGCGACAGCATCGGCACGTGACTGCTGTCGGCCTCGACGACGGCGGCGCCCATGCGTTTTGCGACGAAGTGCTGCAACTCGGGATGCACGGTGCGGTCCCGCCTCGCCACGACATACCAGCTCGGCTTCGCGCGCCACGTGGTGCCCTCGACCTTCTGGTCGAACAGATCGGGCACCGGGACGCCTTGCGTTGCCCAGACCAGCGCCTGCTCCTGCTCTGAAAGGTCGCCGGCAAAACAGACGGTGCCGCTCGGCTTCAGCCAGATGCGCCCGTCGGCGACCTCGATATGCGAGAACACGTCGGTGACCGGAAACTTCGCTTGCAGGCTCTGCGACGTCTCGTCGGCGTCGGGCGCGAGTGCTGCGATGTAGACGAGACCGGCGACGCGCGGATCGGCGCCGGCTGCGGTGATGACGGTGCCGCCATAGGAATGGCCGACCAGGATCGCGGGGCTGCTGACCGGTCCCAGCGCGGCCGTCACGGCCGCAACGTCGGTCGCGAGCGCGTCGAGGCCGTATTGCGCGGCGATCACCTCGTGTCCCTCGGCCTGAAGTGACGGGATCAGCTTGCCGAAGCACGAGCCGTCGGCCCAGAGCCCGTGAGCGAACACAATGCTCGGTTTATTTTGCTTGGACATGGTTGGCTCGCTGTCATGTTGTGGTCACGCCGTCTTCACGGCTCGCCGCTGTGTCGAGCCGGACAGACCAGACGAGATGGGCTCTGCCTGCGAGGCAGATCCCGTGATCGGAATACGCTTCGCTATAGAGGGCGCTGGCCGACTTGAAAAAGACTTTGTAAGCTGGCCCCATGCCTGCGAGACATGCCCGCGAGAGCTGGCAACGCGACTTGGCAGGCGGTGATTGGGGGATTGTGATGGAGCTCCGGCATCTCCGCTACTTCGTTGCCGTGGCCGATGCCGGCAGCCTGACGGTTGCCGCCGAGCAGAAGCTCCACACCTCGCAGCCTTCGCTCAGCCGGCAGATCCGCGATCTCGAGGAGGAGGTCGGTGTGCAACTGTTGAATCGCGGCGCGCAGGGCATCGAGCTGACCGCGGCCGGCAAGGCATTCCTCGACCATGCCCGCATGGCGCTGTTGCAGGCCGAGGCCGCCAAGGAAGCGGCGCTGCGCGCAGCCCAGCCGCCGAAGCCTGTCTTCTCGCTCGGCTTCCTGTCGGGCGCCGAAATCGATCTGCTGCCCGAGGTGACCCGCGTGTTGCGCGAGGAATTTCCCGGCATCGACATCCGCCTGTCGAGCGACTACTCGCCCTTGCTCGCCAAGGCCCTGATGCGGCGCAAGCTCGATGCGGCCTTCATGCGCGCCGACGAGAGCATGGAGGATCTGGCGCACAAGCGCGTGCGCACCGATCCGCTGGTGTTCGTGTTTCCGAGCAACCATCGGCTGGCGGCGCAGTCAGCCGTCGCGCCGGAAGACATCGCGGGCGAGACCTTCTATCTGCCGTCCAAATCCGCGCCGGCGGTGCGCCGCGTCGTGCTGGACTATTTCAACCGCGTCGGCATCGATCCGAGGCCGGAGCACGAGGTGCACAATGTCGTGCACGCGATATCGATGATCACCTCGACGCATGGCGTGATGCTGCTGCCGGCCTACACGGCGCGCTATCTGCCCGATAGCATCACGACGCGGCCGGTGCAGGGCGAGGCGCCGACGCCGGATCTCGTGATCGCCTATCACAAGGCCAACAAATCGCCGATCCTGAAACTGTTGCTGTCGCGGGTCGGCCGGCTGGCCGCGGCGCCGGCCTGATCCCTTCAATCCAGTGAGGACCGAAATGCCCGCAGGCCTCGTTCAGACCTTTCGCGCCTTTGCTTACAACAACGCCTGGGCCAATCATCGCCTGCTCACGGCATGCGGCGGTCTCAGCCAGACGGAGTTCGCCGCCGCGCGGACCGGATTCTTCCCGAGCCTGCAGGCGACGCTGAACCACATCCATGTCATCGATCTGTTCTACGTCGACGCGCTCGAAGGTGGCTGGCTCGGGCCGAAGGCGTGGGCGAACGAGGTGCCCTACCCGTCAGTGGCGGCGCTGCAAGCAGCGCAAGGCGCGATCGACCAGCGCCTGATCGCTCACTGCGATGCGCTGACGCCTGAACGGCTCGATGATGTGGTCAAGGTCAATCGCGACAGCTCGGTGCAGACCGAGCGGCGCGACCGCCTGCTGATGCATCTGTTTCAGCACCAGATCCATCATCGCGGCCAGGCCCACGCCATGCTCTCCGAGACCACCGTCAAGCCGCCGCAGCTCGACGAATTCTTCGCCGCCGGCGAGGCGCCGCTCCGGGCGGCCGAGTTCAAGGACCTTGGCTGGAGCGAAGCCACGGTCTGGGGCGGCTGAACGCCAGGTTCCGCACGCGATCGGGCGGCGGCGCGGATCGGTTCCCGATCCGGAACAAGGTCTTGAATCCCGGCGCCTCCGCGCTCACCTCAGGTGAAACGTGGGGATCTCCAGACATGCCATTCGCCAATCACCGGGGCCAGCGCATTCATTACACCGTTGAGGGGTCCGGGCCGCTGATCGTGCTGCAGCACGGCCTGCTGCTCAACGCCACCAGCTGGAAGCAGTGCGGCGTGGTCGACGCGCTCGCCGATCGCTTCCGCGTCGTCTGCGTCGATTCGCTCGGACATGGCCTGAGCGACAAGCCCGCTGATCCCGAATTCTACGATCAGGAACAACGCGCCGGCGATATCGTCGCCGTGATCGACGATCTCGGCCACGAGCGCGCCCATGTGGTCGGACATTCGATGGGCGGCTGGGTGGCGGTCGGCGTCGCCCGGTTCTTCCCGGCGCGGCTGGCGTCGCTGGCAATCGGCGGCTGGGACTTCCTCACCGGGCTGCCGCGCAGCAACGCCGGCCCGCTGACGTATGGCGCCTTCATGACGTTTGCACGCCGTACCGCGCCGCAGCTCACGGGATGGGTCACGTCCGACCTCGAGGGCGGCGTGCGCGCCTGCTTCGATGCGCTCGGCCAGATCGACGGCGCCAGGGACGCCGTGCTGTCCTCACGCGTGCCGGTGCTGCTCTGGAACGGACAGGACGACGCACCGCATGTGCCGATGCAGCGCTTTGCCGCGGAGAACGGCTTGGACGCAATGTCGGTCCCCGGCGATCATCTCGGCGCCCTGGTTCATCACGGTGTGGAGGTTGGCCGGGGGATCGGCTCGTTCGTCGGACGCGGCTGAGCCGAGTACGATGCAGGGTTACGTACGACGGCGCCGGTTGGGCTTGCGCACCGGCGACCTGGAAATCGCGAAACTCCGGTTAACTGCATTGCGCCGTTCTCATGCTCGCCCGCAGGGAAAAGCGGAGCAGAACACGCTGGAGCCCTTGGGGCTTGCACGGGATCATGTAGGATAGCGGTCACGACCTCCGCCGGCGACGCTGCCGGCCGACCCTCGGACCGCTTACTCTGGGACTGCTTGATGACCGCGCATGTCATAGTCACCGACGAAGCCGCCACACGCGTGATCCGGCTGCGCAGGCCCGAGAAGAAGAACGCGATCACCGAGGAGATGTTTCGCGCGATCAGCGATGCGATCGATAAGGCGCAGAACAATCCGAAGATCCGCTGCTTGATCATCACCGGCGGCTCCGGCGTGTTCACCGCGGGCAACGACATCGAGGACCTGCTCGCGCAGGGCACCTCGACCGGCGAGACGCCGCCCGCCTCCGACCTGGTCAAGTTCCTGTATTCACTGGCCCACAATGTGAAGCCGATCATCGCCGCCGTCGACGGCGTCGCGATGGGCATCGGCACCACGATGCTGTTTCACTGCGACTATGTGCTGGCGAGCAAGGCCGCGCTGTTCTCGACGCCGTTCTCCAATTTCGGCCTGGTGCCGGAAGGCGCCTCCAGCCTGCTGATGCCACGGACGATGGGCCATCAGCGCGCCTTCGCGATGCTGGTGATGGGCCGCACCATGTCGGCCGACGACGCCCGCGTCGCCGGTTTCGTCAACACCGTGGTGGCGCCGGGACATGCCGAGGTCGAGGCGCACAAGGTGGCGCGCGAGATCTGCGCGCTGCCGGCCGAGGCGGTGGCGATCTCGCGCCGCCTGATCCGGCTGCCGCCCGAGGACGTCACCCGCCGCATCGAGCAGGAGAACCATCTGTTCAGCGAGCGGATGCGCTCCAACGAGGCGGTCAGCGCCTTCAAGGCCTTCATGGCGCGCACGAAGGATTGAAACGAAGCGTCGCAAAATTGTAGTGGCGTCGCGCCATGATCGTGTGTTCCATGATCGTGCACGCCATGGACAGGTCATGAGACAGCCCCGCCTTACGCCCCTCGCCGCGCTCTACGCATTCGGACTGGCCGCGGCAGGCCCCTGCCTGGCGCAGACCACAGCGCCGGTGAGCCTGCGCATTCTCGCGATCAACGATTTCCACGGCTATCTGCGGCCGCCGCCGAGCGGCATCCGCATCACCGATCCCGCTGACGCGACCAAAAAGATCATGGTGCCCGCCGGCGGCGCCGAGCGATTGGCCACCGCCGTTAAGCAACTGCGTGAAGGCCACAAGAACAATATCTTCGTCGCGGCCGGCGACCTGATCGGTGCGAGCCCGTTCTTGTCGGCGATGTTTCACGACGAGCCGACCATCGAGTCGCTGTCGATGATGGGGCTTGCGATCTCGTCGGTCGGCAATCACGAATTCGACGAGGGCAAGGACGAGCTCCTGCGGATGCAGAATGGCGGCTGCCACCCGGTCGACAAGTGCCAGGGGCCGCATCCCTTCCTGGGGGCCAAATTCCGCTATCTGGCCGCCTCCACGATCGACAAGGCCTCCGGCAAGCCGGTGTTTCCGCCCTACGAGATCAAGGAATTCGACGGCATACCGGTCGCGTTCATCGGGCTGACGCTGAAGAACACGCCGAACCTGGTGTCGCCGGCCGGCGTCGCCAGCCTCGACTTCCGCGACGAGGCCGAGACCGTCAATGCGCTGGTCCCCGAGCTGAAGGCGAAGGGCGTCGAGGCGATCGTGGTCTTGATCCACGAGGGCGGCTTTCCGACCGGCGACTATAATGAATGCCCCGGCATCTCGGGACCGATCGTCGACATCGTCAAGAAGTTCGATCGCGCGGTCGACGTCGTGATCTCCGGCCACACCCACCAGGCCTATGTCTGCGAGATCGACGGACGGCTCGTCACATCAGGCGACAAATACGGCACGCTGGTTACCGCGATCGATCTTCAGCTCGATCCGAAAAGCCATGACGTGATCAACGCCAAGGCCGACAACACCATTGTGAAGATCGGCGGCACTGCCAAGGACCCGGAGCAGAGCGCGCTCCTGGAATCCTACGACCGGCTGGCCGCGCCGATCGCCAACCGTGCGGCCGGCTCGGTCACGGAAACGCTGTCGCGCACGCCCGCCGAGACCGGCGAAAGCGTGCTCGGCGACATCGTCGCCGACGCGCAGCTGCGCGCGACCAGCTCCGAGCCGAATGGCGGCGCGGTGATCGCCTTCACCAATCCCGGCGGCGTGCGCACCGACATCGTCAAGCGCGAGGACGGCGCCGTCACCTATGCCGACATCTTCGCCAGCCAGCCGTTCCGCAACCAGCTCGTGACGATGACGCTGACCGGCAAGCAGCTCAAGGACGTGCTGGAGCAGCAATGGGCCGACCCGAAACGGCCGCGCGCCCTGCAGGTCTCGAAGGGCTTTGCCTATGCGTGGGATGCGAGCAAGGGCGACGGCGCGCGCATCATCGCCGCGCGGATGTCGCTCGACGGCAAGCCGATCGACCCGGCCGCGAGCTATCGCGTCACCGTGAACAACTATCTCGCCGAGGGCGGCGACGGCTTCACGGTGTTCAAGGAAGGCACGGCGCAGCAGTTCGGCATCTACGACGTCGATGCGCTCTATGCCTATTTCAAGGCCAACAGCCCGGTCGGCCCGGCGGCCGGCAAGCGGATCGAGCGGATCAATTGAAGTGCGGGCATGGAACATCCGTGGGCCGGAGACAGGCCTTTCCGGCGAGCCGGTAACGGCCTAAATTAGACGTTCCTCGCACGCGCCCCCAATGCGCCGGGAATTTGCATGACACTGCTTCTGACGCACACTGCCTGCCTCGATCACCTGACCCCACCCGGACATCCCGAACGCCCCGACCGGCTGCGCGCGGTTGCCGAGGTGCTCGGCGAAGACCGCTTCAAGGCGCTGGTGCGCGACCTCGCGCCGGAAGGCGACCTTGACAGCGTGCTGCTCTGTCACGGCGAGCACTATGTCGGCGAGTTGCGCCACATCGCGCCGACCTCCGGCATGATCTACATCGACGGCGACACCTCGATGTCGCCGGGCACCTGGGAAGCCGTGATGCGTGGCGTCGGCGGCGCAGTGGCGGCGACCGATGCGGTGATGGAGGGCAAGCACCAGAACGCCTTCGTCGCGGTGCGCCCGCCCGGGCATCACGCCGAGAAATCGACGCCGATGGGCTTCTGCTTCTTCGACAATGTCGCGATCGCCGCGCGTCACGCGCAGCGCAAATACGGCATCAAGCGCGCCGCGATCATCGATTTCGACGTCCATCACGGCAACGGCACGCAGGATATCTTCTGGGCTGATCCGACCGTAATGTACTGCTCGACGCATCAGATGCCGCTGTTCCCCGGCACCGGCGCGGTCGGCGAGCGCGGCGAGCACGACACCGTCGTCAACGCGCCGCTGGCGCCCGGCGACGGCGGCGCCAAATTCCGCGCAGCCTTCGAGAACCTGATACTGCCACAGCTCGAGAAGTTCTCCCCCGAACTGGTCGTGATCTCGGCGGGCTTCGACGCGCATCACCGCGATCCGCTGGCCTCGATCAACCTGACCGGCGAGGATTTCGGCTGGGTCACGCGCAAGCTGATGGACCTCGCCGACAAGAGCGCCGGCGGCCGCGTCGTCTCCGTGTTGGAGGGCGGCTACGACCTCGAGGGGCTGAAAGAGTCGGTGGCATCTCACGTCACCGCATTGATGGGCAGGTAAATCCCCGCCACAATACCCCCGCAAAAATTCGATTGATTCTGCGCCGGGGCAAGCATGGCCTGCGACAGGTCATGTTTGGACGACAAGATCCGATCACGGTCTGATCGGCGCACCGGGAACACATAATGGCCGAAAACACTCAAGCCGACGTCAAGAAGCTCTCCTTTGAACGCGCGATCGAGGAACTCGAATCGATCGTCAAGCGGCTCGAGGACGGCAAGGTCCCGCTTGAGGAATCGGTCGCGATCTATGAGCGCGGCGAGGCGCTGAAGCGGCGCTGCGAGGAATTGCTGCGCCAGGCCGAAGCCCGCGTCGACAAGATCACGACCGACGCCTCGGGCCAGCCGACCGGCACCGAACCGCTCGACGTGCAGTAGCGCCGCGAGCCGCGCCCCTGCGACAGGATGTCCGCCGCGGCGGGCAATTGTTGCTGCCTATTTCCGGCAATCCATCACGCCGCCGGGTGACCGCGGCGACCGGCTGCGGCTGCGAATCCGGCCGATCCGGACCCGCCGGCTGCCGCTAAAATGGCCAAATTGGAACCCGCTTTTGGCCCCAGGCATTGAAAAGTCTAGGTTTTTCAAGACGGCGCATAGGAACCCTGCGCCGCCTATCGGGTTGGCTTTGGTTACGGCTTTGGTGTAATGCTTCCAGTTCTATGGGCATTTGAGGGTGGCGGGCGGCCCGAATTATTCGGGCGGCATGCGTCTCAAATGGTTCGACAAAACTGAACCGGGACGGGTGAAGAGCGACCAAGGTGATGCATATCACGTGGTCCAATCCGGAGTGAATCTAGGCTTACAACCAGGCAGGGCCTGCCGGGACGGCACCCAGTGTCTGGAATTCGCTGCGCGGTGAGCGCGCCAACCCATCTCGCGTCGGGCCGTTCGTTCCGACAGGCAAAAATTGGAAATTCGCTGTGACCACATTTAGTAAAACGCCGCTTCTTGACACTATTCACACGCCGGATGACCTGCGCAAGCTGAAGGTCGAGCAGGTGCGGCAGGTTGCCGACGAGCTCCGCCAGGAAACCATCGACGCCGTGTCGGTGACCGGCGGCCATTTCGGCGCCGGCCTCGGCGTGGTCGAACTGACCACCGCCATCCACTACATCTTCGACACCCCGCGCGACCGCCTGATCTGGGACGTCGGCCACCAGGCCTATCCGCACAAGATCCTGACCGGTCGCCGCGACCGCATCCGCACCCTGCGCACCGGCGGCGGCCTCTCCGGCTTCACCAAGCGCACCGAGAGCGACTACGATCCGTTCGGCGCCGCGCACTCCTCGACCTCGATTTCGGCCGGCCTCGGCATGGCCGTGGCGCGCGACCTCTCCGGCGGCAAGAACAACGTTATCGCCGTAATCGGTGACGGCGCGATGTCGGCGGGCATGGCCTATGAGGCCATGAACAACGCCGGCGCGATGAACTCGCGCCTGATCGTGATCCTCAACGACAACGACATGTCGATCGCCCCGCCGGTCGGCGCGATGAGCGCCTATCTGTCGCGCCTTTACTCCGGCAAGACCTACCGCTCGCTGCGCGAGGCGGCCAAGCAGATCAACAAGCGCCTGCCGAAGATCCTCGCCAACCGCGCCAACCGCGTCGAGGAATATTCCCGCGGCTTCATGATGGACGGCGGCACGCTGTTCGAGGAGCTCGGCTTCTATTATGTCGGCCCGATCGACGGCCACAATCTCGACCATCTGCTGCCGGTGCTGAAGAACGTCCGCGACATGGAGACCGGGCCGATCCTGGTTCACGTCGTGACCCAGAAGGGCAAGGGCTACGGTCCTGCCGAGGCCTCCGCCGACAAGTACCACGCCGTCGTCAAGTTCGACGTCGCGACCGGCACCCAGGCCAAGGCCAAGCCGAATGCGCCGGCCTACCAGAACGTGTTCGGCCAGAGCCTCGTCAAGGAAGCGCAGAAGGACGACAAGATCGTCGCCATCACCGCGGCGATGCCGTCGGGCACCGGCGTCGACATCTTCAACAAGGCGTTCCCGGACCGCACCTTCGACGTCGGCATCGCCGAGCAGCACGCGGTGACCTTCGCCGCCGGCCTCGCCACCGAAGGCTACAAGCCGTTCTGCGCGATCTATTCGACCTTCCTGCAGCGCGGCTATGACCAGGTGGTCCATGACGTCGCGATCCAGAGCCTTCCGGTCCGCTTCGCGATCGACCGCGCCGGTCTGGTCGGCGCCGACGGCGCGACCCATGCCGGTTCGTTCGACAACGCCTATCTCGGCTGCCTGCCGAACTTCGTGATCATGGCGGCCTCCGACGAGGCCGAAATGGTTCACATGGTGGCGACGCAGGTTGCGATCAACGATCGTCCGAGCGCGTTGCGCTATCCGCGCGGCGAAGGCCGCGGCGTCGAGATGCCGGAAGTCGGCATTCCCCTGGAGATCGGCAAGGGCCGCATCGTCCGCGAGGGCAAGCAGGTCGCGCTGCTGTCGTTCGGCACCCGCCTCGCCGAGTGCGAGAAGGCCGCCGACGAGCTTGCCGCCCACGGCCTCTCCGCCACCATCGCCGACGCGCGCTTCATGAAGCCGCTCGACGAGGAGATGATCATGAAGCTCGCCCGCGACCACGAGATCCTGATCACCATCGAGGAAGGCTCGATTGGCGGCTTCGGCTCGCATGTCATGCAGTACCTGTCCGACAACGCCATGCTGGACAGCGGCATGCTCAAGTTCCGCTCGATGATCCTGCCCGACGTGTTCCTCGACCACGACTCGCCGGCGGCGATGTATGCCCGCGCGGGTCTCGACGCCAAGA
The DNA here is from genome assembly GCF_049075665.1 of Bradyrhizobium sp. B120. NCBI lineage: Bacteria > Pseudomonadati > Pseudomonadota > Alphaproteobacteria > Hyphomicrobiales > Nitrobacteraceae > Bradyrhizobium > Bradyrhizobium sp. B120. The sequence continues at coordinate 7,114,721 of NZ_CP185242.1, forward strand.
GCATCGTTGCCAAGGTCTTCGAAACCCTCGGCAAGGACTACAAGACCGAGACCGTCAAGCTCGCCTAGAGCCTTTCCGTTCCGATTGAATCGGAACGGAGCTCTGGATTTTTGTTTTGACGCGCTTTCTTCACGCGAAGTCGATACCCACTTCGCCTGAAAACGCTCTCATTGCTCGGGCGGTGCCCCTGGTGCCGGCAAGTCCATGAAAATCTATCTGGCAGGTCCTGACGTGTTCCTGCCGGATGCCGTGGAAATCGGCCGCCGCAAGGCGGAGGTGTGCGCCTATCACGGGCTGACCGGGCTCTATCCTCTCGACAACAGCATCAGTCCCACCGCCGCCGGCGCCTCACTCACCATCTTCAAAAGCAACGAGGCGATGATGGAGTCGGCTGACGCCGTGATCGCCAATTTGACGCCGTTTCGCGGCCCCAGTGCCGACGCAGGCACCGTCTACGAACTCGGCTACATGGCGGGACGCGGCAAGCTGTGCCTCGCTTATTCGAACGATCCCACGTCCTACGCCAATCGCGTGGCGCGGCTGCAGCAGGTCGTGCCGGCATCCGACGGACGCCTGATCGACGCGGAGGGACTGACGGTGGAAGAGTTTGGCTTGCCAGACAATCTGATGATGATGCATGCGCTCGAGCTGCACGGCAGTCCGCTGGTGACGCCGAGGGAGCCTGCGGCCGACCTCTGGCACGACCTCACCTCCTTCGAGACCTGCGTGCGGCTCGCCGCCGCGCAGCGCCGGCAGGCCGCCAAGTGACCAAGCAAGTGACCAAGCCGGGCGACAACGACAACGACGCATCCGCCGGCAAGCGCATCGACGTGCTGCTGGTCGAGCGCGGCCTGTTCGAAAGCCGGGCCCGGGCCCGCGCCGCAATCGACGCCGGCCTCGTCACCGCTGACGGCAGACAAATTGCGAAGGCATCCGAAATCGTGGCGCCCGGCGCCGAACTCACGGCCGAGCCGGCGCATCCCTATGTCTCGCGCGGCGGCGTCAAGCTCGCCGGCGCGCTCGAGCACTATCCGATCGACGTCGAGGGCCATGTCTGCCTCGATGTCGGCGCCTCGACCGGCGGCTTCACCGAAGTGCTGCTCGCCAATGGTGCGAGCCTCGTCTTCGCCATCGATGTCGGCCACGGCCAGCTGCATCCTTCGCTGCAGGGGCATCCGAAGATCGTCTCCATGGAGGAGACCGACATCAGGAATTTCGAGGGCAAACGCCTGCCGGCGCGGCCCGATGTCGTCGTGATCGACGTCAGCTTCATCTCGCTGAAGCTGGTGCTGCCGGTGGCGCTGTCGCTGGCGGCGGCGCCGATGCATCTGTTGGCGCTGATCAAGCCGCAATTCGAGGCGGCGCGCAAACATGCCAAGCGCGGCGTCATCCGCAACGCGATGGTGCACCAGGAGATCTGCGACGATATCGCCGCCTTCGCCGCCTCGCTCGGCTGCACCGACATTCAGGTGTTCCCGTCATCGATCACCGGTGGCGACGGCAACATCGAATTCTTCCTCGGCGCGCGCCGTGGCTGAGCTTCTCACCATCGACCATGTCGGCCATCGCGGCGACGGCGTCGCGATCGATGGCGCGCAGTCGATCTTCGTGCCCACCACGCTGGCCGGCGAAACGGTCGAGGTCGACGACGTTCCGGGCAATCATCCCGACCGGCGGCGGCTGCTGCGGGTGACGCAGGAAAGCCCCGAGCGGATCACGCCGTTCTGCCCGCATTTCGGCGTCTGCGGCGGCTGCGCGATCCAGCACTGGAATGACGCGCCCTACCGCGCCTGGAAACGCAACATCGTGATCGAGACGCTGGCGCAGGCAAAGGTCGCGGCCGAAGTCGCACCGCTGCTCGACGCCCATGGCGCGGGCCGCCGCCGCATCACGCTGCACGGACGCATGGGGACCCATGAGGTGCTCAAGGTCGGCTTCGCTGCGGCCGGTTCGCACGACATCATCCCGGTCGACCGCTGTCCGATCCTCGATCCGGCGCTCGACGGCGCGCTCGAGGCGGCCTGGGCCACAGCCGAACCGCTGATCTCGATCGGCAAGCCACTCGACATCCAGGTGACCGCGACCCTCAATGGCCTCGACATCGATGTGCGCGGCTCCGGCGCGCTGCCGACCAGCCTGATCACCACTTTGTCGCGGGTCGCCGAGAAACACCGGCTGACACGTCTGACACGGCATGGCGAGCTGGTGCTGCAGCGCGGATCGCCCGAGATTGCGATCGGAAAGGTGAAGGTCGTGCTGCCGCCGGGCTCGTTCCTGCAGGCGACCGTCAAGGGCGAGGAGACGCTGGCGGCGCTGGTTCGCGAGCATTGCGGACGCGCCAAGCACATCGCCGATCTGTTTTGCGGCGTCGGCCCGTTTGCGCTCCGCCTCGCCGAGAAGGCGCGGGTCACCGCGTTCGACAGCGACGCCGGCGCGATCACGGCGCTGCAGAAGGCTGCGCAATCGACGCCGGGGCTGAAGCCGCTCAAGGCCGAGGCGCGCGACCTGTTCCGCCGCCCGCTGATGCCGCAGGAATTGCGCGATTACGACGCCGTCGTGTTCGATCCACCCCGGCAAGGCGCGCAGGCGCTGGTCACCCAGCTTGCGGCGAGCAAGGTGCCGGTGGTCGTCGCGGTGTCCTGCAACGCCGCAACGTTTGCGCGCGACGCAAAAATCCTGATCGACGGCGGCTACAAGATCGCTGGCGTCACCCCGGTCGATCAGTTTCGCCACACGGCGCATGTCGAGCTGGTGGCGCGCTTCGCACGCTGAGACATTGCTGCGACTATCGCAGCCCGCGGCGGTCTCGCTATAATCCGCATCGCATGTCCCACGATCCGCTGCTCGCACGTATCATTCCCGTCCTTGCCGGCGTCCCGGGCGTCGCCGCCATCGTGCTAGGTGGCTCGCGGGCGCGCGGCACGGCGCATGACGCCTCCGACACCGATCTCGGCCTGTACTATCGGGATAGCGCCGCGCTGGATGTCGATCGGCTGCGCACGGTGGTGACCGGCCTGGTCGATGATCCCGCAGCTGCCCAGGTGAAGCCGGTCGGCGAATGGGGCCGGTGGATCGTCGGCGGCGCCTGGCTTCCGATCGGCGGCCGCAAGGTCGATCTGCTCTACCGCAGCATCGACCAGGTCACGATGGTGATCAATGCCTGTCGGAACGGCGAGATCAGCATGCACTACCAGCCGGGCCATCCGCACGGCTTCTGCTCGGCGATCTGGATGGGCGAGGTCGCGCTGTGCCGGGTCCTGCACGATCCCGATGGCCTCGTCGCGGCCCTGAAGGCAAAGACCGCACCCTACCCGCCCGCCCTGCGCGCGGCGCTGGTCCGGCGCTTTCAATGGGAAATCCTGTTCGCGATCGAGAATGCCGAGCTCGCGCTGCCGCGCGGCGACAGCACGCATGTCGCCGGCTGCGCCTATCGCGTGCTGGCGTGTATCGGGCAGGTGCTGTTTGCACTGAACGGGCAGTATCTGATCAACGAAAAGGGCGCGCTGGCGCAGGCAGCGAATTTTCCGGTGACGGTTCGCGGCCTCGCCGGGCGCGTTGCCGAGGTGTGGCGGCAGATCGGCGCCGCCGAGCACACCGCCGCGATGCAGACGCTCCGCGAACTCGAGAGCGACGTTCGAAAGATTTGTAGGGCGGGTTAGCGCAGCGTAACCCGCCATGTCTTGCGCAAGAATCGGTGGATTACGCCTTCGGCTAATCCACCCTACGAAGCGTCGTGGTCGTCGCTACCGCCCCCAGCGATCCTGCCAGATCTTCTCGCCGATCGTGCAACTGACCCGCGGCTCCTTCTCGGCAGTTCGCACGATCGGGCGCTCGGGGGTGCGGCCGGCGACCTCGAGCAGCAGCTTGGTGCGGATCGCTTCCTTGAACTTCTCGCGATCCTTGATCGACACCACGAAGGAGCCAGGCCCGCCGATCACGCAATCCTCGTAGTAATAGTCGAGATTTTCGATATCCATCGTCGAATAGGACGGCTCCTTCACCATGATCGGCAGGCCGTTGATGACGATGCCCTTGTCGAGCGCCGCGTCGCGCGCCGGCGTGATCGGCGTGCCGTTGTTGTTGGGGCCGTCGCCGGAAATATCGATCACGCGGCGCAGGCCGCGATGCGGATTCTCGTCGAACATCGGGATCGCGAAATAGATCGCGCCCGAGATCGAGGTGCGCGAGGCGCGGCGCACCGGCGTCTTCATGATCTCGGCGGAGACTGCATCGGCGGACTCGGGGCCGTCGATCACCCGCCAGGGAATGATGACCTTCTGGTCGTTGGAAGCGGCCCATTCGAAATAGGTGATCGAGATCTTGCCGTTCGGGCCGGCCTTCAGCGCCTGCAGGAACTCCTTGGAAACGATCGCCTGCGCATAGCCCTCGCGCTGGATCGCGAGCTCGTCCATATCCATCGAGTAGGAGACGTCGACCGCGATGATCAACTCGATGTCGACGCTCGGCGTGGATTCCTTTTCGGCCAACCGGCCTGTCTGTGTTCCCGGGCCGGGCGCGGCAACACCGGCCACATCGCCGCTGGCCAACATGCCCGCGACAAGCACCGCTCCGATCGAGACATACCAGCGCATTGCGGCCCTCCCGTCGTGTCGTGTCATGGTGACACGCAAATCAGGCGGCGAAAAGCGCAGATATCATCTGTCCTTCACATTCAAGTTAGAGACCTGCAAGTTAGAGGCCTGCGAGTTAGACGCTTGAAGGCTGGACATCACTTGCCACGCATGCGGCAACGCGCCGTGCCGTTGCCGCAATGACGCCGTGCAAATCGAACGGTTCCAACACGTGCGGGAAGACGGTATTCTTACGGGGCAATCGCGAGGGAGTGCGATGCCCGATACCGTCGTCAAGCCGAAAACCAGGACAAAGACCAAGGTCGAGCGGCCACGCCTGCACAAGGTGATCCTGGTCAACGACGACTACACGCCGCGCGAATTCGTCGTCACCGTGCTGAAGGGCGAATTCCGCATGACCGATGACCAGGCCTACAAGGTGATGCTGACCGCGCATCAGCGCGGCGTCTGCGTGGTCGCGGTCTTCACCAGGGATGTCGCCGAGACCAAAGCGACGCGCGCCACCGACGCCGGCCGCGCCAAGGGTTATCCGCTGCTGTTCACCACCGAGCCCGAGGAATAGCGGACATCACCGTTCCGCCGGCCGCGCGAGCTGTGCCCGCTGGCTCAGCGCAATGTCGGCGACGACCGCCCCCATCACCAGCGCGCCGCCGATCAGGGCGCGCAGCGACGGCACCTCGGCAAACGCCAGCCACACCCAGAACGGCATCAGCGGCGTTTCAAGCGTGGCGATCAGCGACGCCTGCGCTGATGGCAGCAACCTCGAGCCGACCGTGAACAGGGTGAGGCCGAGACCGACCTGGCATACGCCGAACATCGCGAGCACGCCGAGATCGGCGCCGGTGACCGCACCGATGCCGAGCCCCAACGGCAAGCTCACGGCGCTGCCGAGAAAGTTCGAGAGCGCCGCGGCGGCAATCATCGGCGTCCCCTTGTGCCGCCGGATCACCACCGTCATCAGCGAAATCGCCAGCACCATCACGCAGGCAAGGCCGATGCCTCTGTAATCCGCGATGCCGCCGGCGCCGCTCACGGTGATCGCCACACCCGCGAGCGCGACAAGGCTTGCCAGCAATGTGCCGGGCCGCGCCCGCTCACCGAGCCAAAGCCGGGCGATCGCGGCCGCCGCAAACGGCTGCATCGCGATGAGAATGGCGACATTGGCGACGCTGGTCAGTTGCAGCGCCGGAATGAACGTCACCATGCCGAAGGTCGAGAGGCCGGCCACCAGCCATCCGCTCAAAGGCATCACGACGAGATCGCGCGCGCCGCGCCAGCCCTGCGTGGCGACCAGGAACAGCGCGATCGCGCCGCCACCGAACAGCCCGCGCCAGAACAGGATGGTCCAGGAATCGAAGTGCAGCAGCCGGGTGAAGAACGGCGCAGTGCTCCACGCCGCCGCAGCCGCGACGACCAGCGCGATCCCGGTGCGATGTTGCGCGTTCGTGTCAGTCACGTACGCTGCCCTTAGCCGGCAGCTGCGACCGGCGCCTCGTCGAACAGGCCGTAGACCCGTTCGGCCTTGGCAAATCCCGCGATCGGAAACTCGCCGAGATCGCTCCAGCCGCCGTCGTGAATGCCGGCGAAGCGCTCGGAGGCGACGACGGTGCGGCCGAGGCGGCCGGCGATCTTCTCGAGCCGCGCAGCGAGATTGACCGCCGGACCGATGCAGGTGAAGTCGAGCCGGTTGCCGCCGCCGATATTGCCGTAGAGCACGCGGCCGAGATGCAGCGCGACGCCGAAGCGGAAGCGCTCGACCGCGTCGCCATTGGGATATTGCAGCGCCTCGACGCCGGCGCGCGACTCGCGCGCCGCCTCCAGCACCCGCGAGCAGACCTGCGCCTCGTCGCCGAGATACTCGTCGACCGGAAACACCGCGAGCAGGCCGTCGCCCATGAACTTGAGCACCTCACCGCCATGGTCGCGGATCGCGGTGACCTGGCAATCGAAGTAGAGGTTGAGGATCTCCACGACGGTTTCGGACGGCAAGCGGTCGGACAGCGCGGTGAAGCCGCGCAGGTCGGACAGCCAGATCGCCGCATCCATCGTATCGGCGCTACCGCGCCTGATCTGGCCGCCCAGGATCCGCTCGCCGGCGCGGTTGCCGACATAGGTATCGAGCAGCAGCGTGGCGGTGCGGCGCAGCGTGACGATCTCGATGTAGCGCGACAGCGGGACAGTGATCGAGCGGATCGCATCGAGCTGCTCGTCGGTGAAGCCGCCCGGTTGCCTGGTGGTCCAGCTCGACGCGTTCGGGGGGCCGTCGGTATTGATCAGCGGCACCGCGATGTAGTCGGTGACGCCCTCGGCCTGCAGGTCCGCCACGATCGGAAAGCGTGTGCTGGCGGGGTCGTCGAGGCGCGCACGCACCTCAACGCCCTGCTTGAGGACGATCGCCAGCGGGCTGACGGCAAATTCCGGGGCGTCCAGGATGTTGTGATCAACGCTGCCGGTGTCAACCTCGGCGCCCGGCTTCCAGATGAAATGGCGGCCGTAGATCTCGGGATGCAGGGTACGGACGAAGACGCCGACGCGCCACAGCGGCAGGCCGGCCCGCACCAGGCGTTCGCAGCATTCCGCCATCATCTGCGCCGGGGTCGGTGCCGAGCGCGCGCCGCCGATCATCCATTCGATGATGTCCCGAAGCTCCGACGCGTTCATGGCATTCCCCAGGCGAGCACCCGATCCGGTGACGACCATTATATAGGGGATCAGCGCCCGGTCTGCCCGCGGTCGCGCAGAAAATGATCGGCCAGCACGCAGGCCATCATGGCCTCGCCCACCGGCACCGCGCGGATGCCGACGCAGGGGTCGTGGCGGCCCTTGGTCAGGATGTCGGTATCGGCGCCCTTGCGGTCGACGGTCCGGCGCGTGGTCAGGATCGAGGACGTCGGCTTGACCGCAAAGCGCACCACCACCGGCTGGCCGGTCGAGATGCCGCCGAGCACGCCGCCTGCATGGTTGGACAGGAAACGCGTTCCGTTGTTGCCGGTCCGCATCTCGTCGGCGTTCTCCTCGCCGGTGAGCTCGGCAGCGCCGAAGCCTGCGCCGATCTCGACGCCCTTGACCGCGTTGATGCTCATCATCGCGGAAGCGAGGTCGCTGTCGAGCTTGGCATAGATCGGCGCGCCGAGCCCGGCCGGCACGCCCTCGGCGACGACCTCGATGACGGCGCCGATCGAGGAGCCGCTCTTCCTGATGCCGTCGAGATAGCTCTCGAAGAACGCCGCCTTGTCCTTGTCGGGACAGAAGAACGGGTTGTTGGCGATCTCGTCCCAGTCCCACTTCTCGCGGTCGATCTTGTGCGGGCCCATCTGCACCAGCGCGCCGCGCACCTTCACCTCGGGCAGGACCTTGCGCGCGATCGCACCGGCCGCGACGCGGGTCGCGGTCTCGCGCGCGGAGGAACGCCCGCCGCCGCGGTAGTCGCGCAGGCCGTATTTCGCCTCATAGGTGAAGTCGGCATGGCCGGGGCGGAACTTGTCCTTGATCTCGGAATAATCCTTCGAGCGCTGGTCGGTGTTCTCGATCAGGAGCGCGATCGGCGTCCCGGTCGTGACCTGCACGCCGCTTTCCGGATGCGCCATCACGCCGGACAGGATCTTCACCGCATCCGGCTCCTGGCGCTGGGTGGTGAAGCGCGACTGGCCGGGCCGGCGGCGGTCGAGGTCGTGCTGGATCTCCTCCACCGTCAGAGGGATCATCGGCGGGCAGCCGTCCACCACGCAGCCGATCGCGACCCCATGGCTCTCGCCGAAGGTCGTGACGCGGAACATATGGCCGAAAGTATTGAAGGACATGGCGTGTCGTAACGCGCGCAGGCAGCGGGGTCAAACTTCGACTTCGTCATGGCCGGGCTCGTCCCGGCCATCCACGTCTTGGCTTCCGCTGCAGCCGCAAAGACGTGGATGCCCGGGACAAGCCCGGGCATGACGGAGGATGGTTGAACTGCGCCCTTAACTATATTTCCGCAGGCCCGCCGCGCCGAACACGTAGACCGCGCCCTGCTCGATGGTGAGGTCGGCCGCGGAGGCCGGGGTCTCGAAGCCGAGCGCCACCATCAGCGCCCGCGCCGTGCCGCCATGTGCGACGGCGACGGTGTCCGACGTTACCGAGCCGTACCACTCGGTCATCCGCGCCTGTACGTCGACATAGCTCTCACCGCCCTCCGGCGACACCGTCCACTTCTCGGCCAGGCGGCGGGCATAGACGACGGGGTCGGCGGCCTGCGCTTCTGCCAACGTCGAGCCTTCCCACGACCCGTAGGCGATCTCGCGCAGCCGCGCGTCGAGGGCGTAGTCGCCCGGCGGCAGGCCAAGCTCGGTGCGCACCAGCTCCATGGTCGCGCGCGCCCGGAGCAGCGGGCTTGCGACGAACGGCAGCGTCGTCTTGTCACGGCCGTCGCGCGCCAGGAGATCGGCGAGGATGCGGCCGGCATGTGCCGCCTGGGCGCGGCCGCGCTCGTTAAGAGCAATATCCTGCACGCCCTGAAGCCGGCCTTCGGCGTTCCATGAGGTCTCGCCGTGGCGGATGTAGTAGATCGTTGGCACCGGCATTCGCTTCGAAATTTTCTGGCCCGGAGGTACACCAGCACTTTGGCTGGCGACAAGCCCAAATCGGCCGCAGCCGAGGCGCTATGCGCGCAGCTCGGCGCAACCGGAATAGCCACGCCGTTAGGGTGTTATGTTTGATAAGGCGGCTATCGCCGCTACCATCGAAGACTGGGATGCATGACCGCGTTTCGTCAAAGTGTCGAAGCCATGATTCCAGCGCTCCGCCGCTATGCGCGCGCGCTGGTGCGTGACTCGGATATCGCCGATGATTTGGTGCAGGACACGCTGGTGCGCGCGCTGCGCTCGGAGCGGCTGTTTCTCGGCGGCGACGTCAGGAGCTGGCTCTATACGATCCTGACCAATCTGAACAAGAACCGCAGGCGCTCGCTGGCGCGGCGGCCGGCCTTCATGCCGCTGCTCGACAACAATGCCGACGCCAGCGGCACCGAGGCGGAGGGACGCGACATCGAGCGCGCGCTGTCGACGCTGGTCGAGGAGCAACGTTCGGTGCTGCTGCTCGTGATGCTGGAGGGCATGAGCTACCGGGAGGTCGCCGACATCCAGGGCGTGCCGATCGGCACGGTGATGTCCCGCCTCGCCCGCGCGCGCGCCCATGTGCGGGCCTCGATCGAGGGCCAGCGCCCGACGCTGAGGCGAGTGAAATGATAATGTGCGCGAATACAGGTGTTACGCATGAACGTTTTTCGAACAAGATTTGGCAGAGACCATTGATATGACCGACCCGAATATCCCCGTCACCGAAGACGAGCTGCACGCTTACGTCGACAACGAGCTGCCGGCCGAGCGCCGCGGCGATGTCGAGGCGTGGCTCGCCGCGCATCCCGACGACGCGGCGCGGGTGCAGTCATGGCGCGCGATGGCCGAGACATTGCATGCGCGCTACGACACGGTGCTGGATGAGGCGGTGCCGAAGCGACTCGAACTCGAGCGGCTGGTGCGCCAGCCGCGCCGCTGGGTCTATGGCGCGGTGGCGGCGACGCTGATGGCCTTCATCGCCGGCGGTGGCGTCGGCTGGATCGCGCGCGGCGCCGCGGCGACGCCGTCGGCCTTCCAGAGCTTCACGCTCGACGCGCTGGATGCGCATCGGCTCTACGTGGTCGAGGTCCGTCATCCGGTCGAGGTGCCCGGCAGCGAGCGCGATCATCTGCAGCAATGGCTGACCAAGCGCTGCGGCTGGGACGTCCGCGCGCCCGACCTTACCGGGCTGAAGCTGGTCGGCGGCCGCCTGCTGCCGGGGCCGAGCGGGCCGGCGTCGTTCCTGATGTATGAGAGCACGTCCGGCGAGCGCTTCACGGTCTACACCGCCAAGGCGAAAACCGAGGCGACCCAGATGCGCTATGCCGTCCAGGGCAGCGACGGCGCGCTGTTCTGGGCCGATCGCGGCGTCGCCTATGTCGTCAGCGGCGGCACCGACCGGACGCGCCTGACCCAGGTCGCGCAGGCGGTCTACGATCAGATGGAGAAGAACGGCGGCTGATTTCCCGTAGATTTACGGGAGATCAGCCGCCGCCATTGTGCCGTTTCGAGTAAGTGAATCCAGCCTCACTCAGTGTCCCAATTCCGACATTGAAAATTTCGATTCGCGTCATGGACGCGTCTCATTGTCGTACCGGATGCTCACGCGAAGATGATCCGCGCCCGATCCGCCGATCGGCGCACGCGGCCTCGATTGGGGTTTTGTGTACCGCGCTGGTCCCCCTCTCGAGGCCGCACTCTTTTTCCGGATCCGATCTGCACGCCGCAGATTTTGGACTTCGGACGGCCGGTCACCCTTTGACGCCCTCGCAACGCCCGCGTCTACCCCGATAGAGTCCGGGGTAGTTGCAGTTTCGCGTCTTTCGCGTCTTTTGGGGCGCGATCTCGGCGGTCAGCCGAGATCGCTGCGCGGATTGTAGGAATTTCGCTCCCGCCACGTCTGCATCAATGCCTCAAGCTCGGCATCGTTCCCGTCGGGAAGGATGATGCGGGTCGTGACATAGAGGTCGCCGACGGCGCCCGCCTTCGACAGCCCCTTGCCCTTGAGGCGGAAGGTACGGCCGCTGGAGGTGTTCTTCGGGATCGACAGTTCGACGGCGCTGCCGAGCGTCGGCACCCGGACCTTGCCGCCCAGCACCGCCTCGTAGAGGGTAATGGGCAGATCGATCCGGAGATCGTTGCCGTCGACCTTGAAGAACGGATGCGGCGCGATCGAGATCGTGATCAGGAGGTCACCGGGCGGGTGGCCTTGCGCGGTGTCGCCCTGCCCCTTCAGCCGGATCTGCTGGCCTGCGGTGACACCGGGCGGAATCTTGACGTTGAGCTCACGGCCGGTCGGCAGGCGGACGCGCTTGTCGCCGCCCCCAGCCGATTCCTCCAGCGACACCGTCATGGCGACCGAAAGATCGAGATCGACGCCGACCCCGCCGCCTTCGAATTCAAACGGGCTGGCTCGCCCCCCGCGCGCGCCACCGCCGCCACGCGCGGCGTTGCCGAACATGCTGTTGAGGATGTCCTCGAAGCTGCCGCCGCCCACGCCGCCGCCGGGGCCGGCGCCGCCGCGGAAGCTGTACTCGAAGCCACCGGGACCGGCACGGCCGCCGGCACCGCCGCCGCCGGGGAAGCCCTGGAAGCGCGGCTTGCCGTCTGCGTCGATCTCGCCGCGGTCGAACTGCTTGCGCTTGTCCTCGTCGCCGACGATCTCGTTGGCCGTGTTGATCTCCGCAAAGCGGGCAGCCGCCTTCGGATCGTTCTTGTTGTTATCAGGGTGATGCTTCTTGGCGAGCTTGCGATAGGCGCTCTTGATCGTCGCAGCGCTGGCGCTCCGCTGCACCCCCAAGACCTCATAGGGGTCGCGCATCCGTCACGTCTCCTTCACGGGAAAATCAGTCCTGGGGACCCATCGGGCCCACTTTGCCCTTATGTGGGGGCTCAGTGGCATTTTTGCAACTAGATCGGGACCGGGTGTCAGCCGGAACTTCTGCTCCAAGGCTTCAGGCTCTGGATCTGCCAGCGCCCCTGTCCAGCCTTGCAAGCGGCGCCCTGGAGCCAAGTCTCGGTGGCTCCATTAACATAGCTGGCGAGAAAATCCCGGCACGTCTTGCCGTCCTCGCCCGAATAGGCCTGAGCCAGCGGCGTCACCGAGCCGCGTGCGCCGGTCTGGGGATTTTCCCAAGGCTGGCTGGAATCCTTGTCGCCTTTGGTCAGCACGTCGGAGGCGGCGTTGCGGGCGAAGGCGAGATCGCTGTCGGTCGGCATCACCGCGTTGACCTGGGTCGGGTTGATCGAGCCCGTCACATCCTTGTCGTCCATCTTGGCGAAAGCATCGGTGCGCGACAGGCTGCAGCCGCTCGCACCGACGCCGATCAGGATCAAGGTCACCACCGCGCCCGCGGGGTGGATCGCCGATAGGCCAACGCGCCCCCATGCCCTATATAGGGCTAGAAACGCGCTCTCGGACGCGGGCGAATGCAAATCGGGACTCCTGACATGACCGACACGACCTCCATCAAACACCCGACACCGTTAACATCGGGTGATTTCACCGCGGCGGAGGAGCCGTTCGCCCTATTCGGCGAATGGTTTGCGGAAGCGGTCAAGTCCGAGCCGAACGATCCGAACGCGATGGCGCTCGCAACCGTCGATGCCGACGGGCTGCCGGACGTGCGGATGGTGCTGATGAAGGGCTTCGATGCCGACGGCTTCGTGTTCTACAGCCACATTGCCAGCGCCAAGGGCCGCGAATTGGCCGCAAACCCCAAGGCCGCTTTACTGTTTCACTGGAAATCGCTTCGCCGTCAGGTGCGCATCCGCGGCGCGGTGACGCAGGTCGCGGACGCCGAGGCCGACGCCTATTTCGCCACGCGGCCGAAGCAGGCGCAGATCGGCGCCTGGGCCAGCAAGCAATCGCAGCCGTTGGAGAGCCGCTTCGCATTCGAGCAGGCGATCGCCAAGGCCGGCGCGAAATACGTCATCGGCGAGGTGCCGCGTCCGCCGGGCTGGAGCGGCTGGCGGATCACGCCGCAGCGCATCGAGTTCTGGCACGACCGCCCGTACCGCCTGCACGACCGCATCGAATTCCGCCGCGATGGCGCCGGCAGTGCATGGTCGAAGGTGCGGCTCTATCCGTGACGACGACAGCTTAAAAGACGCCAACCTGAAAGACACCATGTCCCCTCCTTCCAACGCGCCGCGCCGTACCCTGCTCCTGACCGGTGCCAGCCGCGGCATCGGTCACGCCACCGCGATCCGGTTTGCTTCCGCCGGCTGGCGCGTCATCACCTGCTCGCGGCATGCATTCCCGGAAGTCTGCCCCTGGGGCGCCGGACCGGAAGATCACATCGAGGTCGATTTCGGCGACCATGACGACACCGTTCGCGCGATCAGCGAGATCCGCAAACGGTTGGTGAACGACGAGTTGCACGCGCTGGTCAACAATGCCGCGATCTCGCCGAAGGGTGCGGGCGGCGCGCGGCTCGGGACCATGGACACCGATATCGAGACGTGGCTGCACGTGTTCCGCGTCAACTTCTTCGCGCCCATCATGCTGGCCCGCGGACTGATCGACGAGCTCAGGCACGCCAAGGGCGCGGTGGTGAACGTCACCTCGATCGCCGGCTCGCGCGTGCATCCGTTCGCCGGCGTTGCCTATGCGACCTCGAAAGCCGCGCTGGCATCACTGACGCGGGAAATGGCATCCGACTTCGGCCGCGTCGGCGTGCGCGTCAATTCGATCGCACCGGGCGAGATCGATACTTCGATTTTGTCGCCGGGCACCGAGAAGATCGTCGACCAGCAAATCCCGATGCATCGCCTCGGCACTCCGGACGAGGTCGCCAAGATCATCTACGTGCTGTGCACGGAAACCAGCTCCTACGTGAACGGCGCCGAGATCCACATCAACGGTGGCCAGCACGTCTGAGCTTTGGCTTGGATGAGAATGAGGGGGAAAGAGGTTCGAGGCGATCCCGGCCGCCGCCGCGGCCGTACTCCAAGGATTGCTTCGATTGCAGGCGTAACGACGCAGACGAGGCTTCTGCCTCCAAAAGGCCTCAGCCTCTAGTCCGCATAAAACCGACGAGATTTCTTCTCAAGCGGCTGCAGCGCGATGTCATTCAACGCGCTGGAGCAATCGTCTTCGTCTTCACCATCAAGCAACGCAGCGCCACAGTAACGGCAAAGTCTCGGCGAGATCGCCTGCACCTTGCCTGCTGCGCGGTCGTGTTGATAGCGCGCAAAGTCGATGACGTTACGCCGTGGCGTTATGATCTTCTCAACCATTGCTGTCCTCCGGCTTCGAGGCGGGCGTTATCGCAGACAAGTTTCGCCCAAACGTTCAGCGCAACGCTCAAATTTTAGCAGAGGAAATAAGGCAGAAAGCGCGTCCCAAAACGCGACGTGTGGAACCAGTGCTACAGCCACTTTTTCCACTTGAAGATCCAGTACGGCACAACAGCCGCGATCAGCATCAGCACCAGCGCATACGGATAGCCGTGCGCCCACTCGAGTTCCGGCATGATCTTGAAATTCATGCCGTAGATCGAGGCAATCAGCGTCGGCGGCATCAGCACCACCGCCATCACCGAGAACAGCTTGATGATGTTGTTCTGTTCCAGATTGACCACGCCGAGCATGGCGTCGAGCACGAAGGTGATCTTGTTGGAGAGATAGGAAGCGTGGTCGGTCAGTGAGGCCACGTCACGCTGCATGGTCTTGAGCTGCTCGCGCATGTCCTTGGACCATTTCACGCCCTCCACGATCGCCGAAAGGAACGTGACGAGGCGGCCGATCGAGACCAGGCTTTCGCGGACCTTCGAGGTCAGGTCGCCCTTGCGGCCGATCGCGATCAGGATCTGCGAATATTGCTTGGCGTGGCCGTGGCGCTGGCTCTCCGGCTCGAAGATGTCGTGGGAGACCTGGTCGATGTCGGCCCCGCAGCGCTCCAGGAGGTCGGCGCAGCGGTCGATCACCGCATCCAGCAGTTCCATCAGCACCTGCTCTCCGGTGATGCCGGGCGCACAGGAGCGCGCCAGCTTGTTCTCGACCAGCGCAAACGGCTTCGGCAGGTCGTAACGCACCGTGACCAAGCGATGGCTGGTCAGGATGAAGGTGACCGCCGTGGTGCGCGGCATATCGGTGTCAGACTGGCACATCAGCGTTGCGGTCATGTAGCGCGCGCTGTTCTCGATATAGAGCCGGCTGGAGATCTCGATCTCCTGCATGTCTTCCCGGGTCGGAACCGCGATCCCCGCGAGCTTCTCGACGGCCCGGTCCTCCTCGACGGTCGGGTTCACCAGGTCGACCCAGACCGCGCCCTCCGGCAACGCGCCGAGGTCGGTGACGGCGGCCTTCTTGAGGGAGAAATCGGAGGGAACGAACACCGACAGCATCACGAACTCCGAGACACAGGATTGGAAACAGGGCTGGCAAGACCCGTCGACTTAGCGCGATTCTGGCTGGCGCTTCATGACCGGGCGATTAACCGGACATCCACCTTTGTGGCGGCCAGGCGGCGGTGAATGTGACGTTGAAGCGGCTTCGATTGAGCAACCGTTGCCTGTTTGCACAAAAACTGGCCCCACACCAGAAGACTTGCGGCAAAAAAGCCACAGGCGACGTCCCGCGATGCGGGAAAGGCATCTAAACTCTGGGAATAATGGCACGTTTCGGCAATAATGCCCCACATGGAATCGTGGCGTTTAGGGCGTAATCGTGGCGCTTTGAGACGCGGATTTTCGATTGGAACGTAATCATGTCGTCGTTCAAAGTTACCTTTGGGATCCTGGCCGCAGGCCTGATGTTGTCGGGCTGCATGCAGGCCACAACCTATGAGGCCACCAACACCGCTGCCTTCAAGCCGCATGACAAGGAACTGCTGGCCAAGACCACCTACGTCAAGACGCCGGTCGCCGAGCCGTTCCGCCGCGCCATCGTCGAGTATCACCGCAAGGAAGCCGCCGGCTCCATCGTGGTCGATTCCGACAACCATTACCTCTACTACGTGATGAACGACGGCAAGGCGATCCGCTACGGCATCACCGTCGGCGAAGAAGCGATGGCCTGGTCCGGCATCGCCAAGGTCGGCAGCATGACCGAATGGCCGGCCTGGCATCCCACCCCCGGCGAAATCTCGCGCCTCGGCGTTCCAACCTTCGTGGCACCGGGCCCGGACAATCCGATGGGCTCGCGCGCGATGTATCTCTACTCGGGCGGCAAGGACACGCTGTTCCGCATCCATGGCACCAACCAGCCGGAATACATCGGCTCGTCGATCTCCTCGGGCTGCATCCGCATGACCAACGAGGACGTCATCGACCTCTACAACCGCGTCAAGCTCGGCACCATCGTCGTGGTCCTGGAGCCGAAGCACGGCGACTCCCCCTACAAGCCGCAGATGGCGCTGCAGGGCGGCGGCAACGTCCCCTACTGATCCCAGTCACGTCGCAATCGCGATCAAAGGCGCCGGCTTTGCCGGCGCTTTTTTGTTGGCTGCGGCTTTGTCTCGGCAGCGCCGTCGGGCGCGGCCGCATCATCTGATTTCGCCGCATCCGGCTCATCGGCCTTGCCGCGGTCGGCTTCGGATCGGTCCGGCTTGGATGAGTCCGGCTTGGATGAGTCCGGCTTGGACGCGTCCGATTTTGCGGCGACATCGCGCGGCGGCGCCTCTTCGGGACGCTCGGCCGGCAACAGCGGCGCGACACGCGGCATCGGATCGTAAACGTTCCACTGACAGATCCGGTAATTGTTGCGGCGCTCCGTCAGATCGAGATGGATGTGGTCCTCGTGGTACCAGTCCGAGCCCGGGCCGAGCACGGTGGAGAAGCGGGCGCAGACCGAATGCAGCACGGTCTCACGCAGCTCGCGCGGCACGCTGCGGTCGGTCAGCGAAATCGACTTGCCGTTGGCGAGACCGAACGCGCGCACGTCGAGCGCATTGGCGCGGCCATGTTCGGAGAGCTGCGCGCCGGCGACGCGATTGCGGCCGCGGCACTCAAACGAGTCGAAATTGTCGAGATTGCTGATCCCGCCCCCAAGGCTCTGCGCCAGCGGCGCGATATCGGTGCGGACCCAGTCGGCAACCGCACTTGCCATCTTGCAGCGGAGGATCGCCGCGGGCTTGACCGCGACCGTGCGCTTGTCCGGCAGCACGATGGCCTCGAGCCGCACCAGATCCTCGCCGCCGCAGCCGCCGACGCCGTGGATATCCGGAATGCTCGGCGCGATCGCGATCTCCTCGGTGAGGGCCTGTCGGCAGGCCGAAAGCTGCGGCCTGGGCGGCTCGGCGGGCTTGGCTGCTTCGGCTGGCCTGGTCGTCTCGCCGGGCCTGGCAGCCTCAGCAGGCGCGGCCGGTGGCGGTGCCGCAACCGCCGGCGGCTCGGGCTCCGCGGCCACAGGCGCGCGAGCTGCCGCAGGCGCGTCTGCTGCCGGCGGCGCCTCTGCCGGACGCGGCTTCGGCAGCGGCACCGCTGAGCGCCGGACCGCCTTGTGCGCCCTCTGCGGCCGGACACCGAACAAATCGTCCCACGGAGAGGTCGGCATGCCACGGGCGGCCTGCGCGGGCCCCGCTTGCATGCCAAGCCAAAGCAGCGTGACGGCAGCGGTAACCATTGCCGCGCCCCCGCGACGAAAGGCGCCATCAGGCCATTTTCGGCTTGCTTTCTCCGCGCTACAGTTCATGTCAGTTCCATGATTTTACTGCCGGCCGTCCAAGATGCCGGCGGATCATGCGTGAGGATCGAGGAGGGATTTGCGTATGCTTGGCTTGATGCAAGATTGGCCCTTGCTATGTCACAAGATTATTGAGCACGCCGCCAAATATCACGGCACGCAGGAAGTCGTGACCCGGTCGGTCGAAGGCCCCATTCATCGCACCAACTACGCCCAGATCCACGCCCGCGCGCTGAAGGTCTCGCAGAGCCTGGAACGCGACGGCATCAAGCTCGGCGACCGCGTCGCCACCATCGCCTGGAACACTTGGCGCCACCTCGAAGTCTGGTACGGCATCATGGGGATCGGCGCGATCTGCCATACGGTCAATCCACGACTGTTTCCGGAACAGATCGCCTGGATCGTCAACCACGCCCAGGACCGCATCGTCATCACCGACCTCACCTTCGTTCCGGTGCTGGAGAAGATCGCCAGCCAGCTGCCGAGCGTCGAGCGCTACGTGGTGCTGACCGACAAGGCGCATATGCCGCAGACCACGCTGAAGAACGCGGTCGCCTATGAGGACTGGATCGCGGCATCCGACGGCAGGTTCGCGTGGAAGACCTTCGACGAGAACACCGCCGCGGCGATGTGCTACACCTCCGGCACGACGGGCGATCCCAAGGGTGTCCTCTATTCGCACCGGTCCAACGTGTTGCACGCGCTGATGGCCAACTCGAAGGACGCGCTCGGCACCTCCGCGTCGGACACAATGCTTCCGGTGGTGCCCTTGTTCCATGCCAACAGCTGGGGCATCGCGTTCTCCGCGCCGTCGATGGGCACCAAGCTGGTGATGCCAGGCCCGAAGCTCGACGGCGCCTCGGTGTACGAGCTGCTGTCGACCGAGAGGGTCACCCATACCGCGGGTGTCCCGACGGTGTGGCTGATGCTGCTGCAATACATGGCCGCCAACAATGTCAAGCTGCCGGACCTGCAGATGGTGATCTGCGGCGGCTCGGCGATGCCGCGCTCGATGATCAAGGCATTCCTCGACATGGGCAGCCAGGTGCGCCACGCCTGGGGCATGACCGAGATGAGCCCGCTCGGCACGCTGGCGACGCTGAAGCCGCCGTTCACCGATCGCAGTGGCGAGGAGCGGCTCGACATCCTGCAGACCCAGGGCTACCCGCCGTTCGGCGTCGAGATGAAGATCACCGACGATGCCGGCAAGGAGCTGCCGTGGGACGGCAAGACCTTCGGCCGTCTCAAGGTCTCGGGCCCCGCGATCGCGAAAGCCTACTTCCGCGTCGATAGCAACATCCTCGACGATGCCGGCTTTTTCGACACGGGCGACGTCTCGACGATGGACGAGCACGGCTACATGCGGATCACCGACCGCTCCAAGGACGTGATCAAGTCCGGCGGCGAATGGATCTCCTCGATCGATCTCGAGAACCTCGCGGTCGGCCACCCGGCGGTGGCGGAAGCCGCCGTGATCGGCGTCCATCACCCCAAATGGGACGAGCGGCCGCTGCTGATCGTGCAGCTCAAGCAGGGCCAGAGCGCCACGCGCGAGGACATCCTGAAATTCATGGACGGCAAGATCGCCAAATGGTGGATGCCCGACGACGTCGCCTTCGTCGACGGCATTCCCCACACCGCGACCGGCAAGATCCTGAAAACGGCGCTGCGCGACCAGTTCAAGGATTACACGTTCCCGACCGCCGCGGCGTAGGGCGAGCTGTCATCCTCCCCTGGAGGGGGAGGATCGGTTCGCATGAAGCGCAGCGAAATGCGAATCGAGGTGGGGTGACAGTCCCTCCACTGAGACAGGTGCCCGTGCTGAGGGATCACCCCACCCCGCCGCTCATTTCATTCGCGTCGACCCTCCCCCTCCAGGGGAGGGTAATCAACCCAAATCCCTTGAATTCGCCGCAGGTCCGTGGTCTCACACGGTCATTGGCGGCGGCTGAGGTCGCCCAAGGACATCTCAACCGGCAGATTTTTCGACGATGGCGCGCAGGTTTTCCGCTCCCTACCAGCAGGAGCCCGTGTCCGGTCTCGCCACCTGGTCGCGCAACCTCGCCATCTTCTCCGTCGTTGCGGTGGTGGTCTCGATCCTGATCGTCCGGTTCGGGTTCCTGGAGGTCAAACCGGCGCTGGCGACCTTCTTCGGCGCGCTGGGCCTGGCCGGCCTGTCGATCCTGCTCGGACTGGCCGCCTTCGCCGCGATCTGGCAGAACGGCACCCGCGGCATGGGCCGGATCCTGCTCGCGTTCCTGATCGACGCCGCGATCCTCGGCTACCCGGCCTATCTCACCTATCAGTACCGCAAGCTGCCGCGGATCTACGACGTCACCACCGATGCGATCGACCCGCCGAAATTCGAGGCGCTGGCGCGGCTGCGCACCGGCGAAGGCACCAACCCGGCCGCCTATGCCGGCCTCTATTCGGCCGAGAAGCAGCGCGCCGCCTATCCCGATATCGAAACCGTCGAACTGGAAACCCCGGTCGACCGTGCCTATGAGATGACCCTGCGGCTGGTGAACCGCCGCAAATGGCTCGTCATCGACGCACGCGCGCCGCAGCCGCCGCGCCGGATCGGCCGCATCGAGGCGGTGGCCCGCACGCCGATCATGGGTTTCCGCGAGGACGTCTCGATCCGGGTCACGCCCGACGACGAGGACTCGCGCGTCGATATCCGCTCCGCCTCGCGCTATTTCGACGCCGATCTCGGCAGCAACGCCGCGCGGGTCAAGAAGCTGATCGAGGACCTCAACTCCGCCGCCGACAACGAAAACGCCAAGCCGGCGAAGAAGGCGGCCCCGGTCGCGCCGAAGGCGCCACCGGCGAAGTCGGTGAAGAAATAATCTCCCCCGTCATTCCGGGGCATCGCGCAGCGATGAACCCGGAATCCATTTCACTACATTACTTGCGGCACGATGGATTCCGGGCTCGCGCTTCGCGCGCCCCGGAATGACGAATCGAGGGAGTCGTTACGCCATCCGGTACGTTCCGCCGATCACCGGATCGCCATCCGTCGCCACGATGCCGCGCGCGACCAGGTCCTCCAGATGCGCCAGCACCGAATAGCCGGCGGCATTGGCGAGGCGCGGATCGAGTCCAATATAGATCGCCCGCACCATGGTCGGGATGTCGGCCTCGCCCTTGCCGAGGCGGTGCAGGATCGATGCCTCGCGCGCCCGGCGATGCCGCGCCAGGAAGCGGACGTAGCGCGGGCCCTCAGGAATCTCCGGGCCATGACCCGAGAAATAGAGCTGCTCGGACCGCTGCTCCAGCCGCTCCAGCGAGGCCATGTAGTCGATCATCGAACCGTCCGGCGGCGCCACGATCGAGGTCGACCAGCCCATCACATGGTCGCCGACGAAATTGATGCTGCGCTCGGCCCACGCGAACGCCAAATGATTGGCGGTGTGACCGGGGGTGGCGACCGCCTCCAGCGCAAAGCCACTGCCCTCGATGAGGTCGCCGTGCTTGACCTCGATGTCGGGCCGGAAATCGCGGTCGGCGCCGGATTCCGGATTGTGCTTCTCGCTCTCGAAGCGCGGGCGCGAGGCGCGGTGCGGCCCCTCGGCATAGACCGGCGCGCCGGTCGCGGCCTTGATCCGCGGCGTGTTCGGCGAATGATCACGATGGGTATGGGTGACCAGGATATGCGTCACGGTCTCGCCCTTGACCGCATCGAGCAGCGCCTTCGCATGCGCCTCGTCGTCGGGACCGGGATCGATGATCGCGACCTTGCCCTGGCCCACGATGTAGCTGACCGTGCCGGTGAAGGTGAACGGGCTCGGATTGTTGCAGAGGACACGGCGCACGCCGGGCCGGACCTGCTCGACCACGCCGGGCTTCAGCGGAAATTCGCGGTTGAACGGGATGTCGTCGTTGTCGGCCATGGCTTCTGTCCGTGATGTCCGGCTTCTCTTTGACCTCGTCATGCCCGGGCTTGTCCCGGGCATCCACGTCTTCCTGTGCGAGCCCCAAGACGTGGATGGCCGCGACAAGCGCGGCCATGACGACGTTTGGGTGGGCGCCGCTTTACGAGAACGCCTGGATGCCGGTGATCGCGCGGCCGAGGATCAGCGCGTGGACGTCGTGCGTGCCCTCATAGGTATTCACCGTCTCGAGGTTCGCGGCGTGGCGCATCACGTGATACTCGATCTGGATGCCGTTGCCGCCGTGCATGTCGCGCGCCATGCGGGCGATGTCGAGCGACTTGCCGCAATTGTTGCGCTTGACGATCGAGATCATCTCGGGCGCCATCTTGCCCTCGTCCATCAGGCGGCCGACGCGCAACGAAGCCTGAAGGCCGAGCGCGATCTCGGTCTCCATGTCGGCGAGCTTCTTCTGCACCAGCTGGGTGGCGGCGAGCGGCCGGCCAAACTGCTTGCGGTCGAGCGTGTATTGCCGCGCGCGGTGCATGCAGTCCTCGGCGGCGCCGAGCGCGCCCCAGGAGATGCCGTAGCGGGCGCGGTTGAGGCAGCCGAACGGACCCTTGAGGCCGGAGACGTTGGGCAGCAGTGCGCTTTCCGGCACCACGACGTTGTCGAGCACGATCTCGCCGGTGATCGAAGCGCGCAGCGAGAGCTTGCCGCCGATCTTCGGCGCCGACAGGCCCTTCATGCCCTTCTCCAGGACGAAGCCGCGGATCTGGTTGTCATGCGCGGCCGACTTGGCCCACACCACGAACACGTCGGCGATCGGCGCATTCGAGATCCACATCTTGGCGCCGTTCAGCTTGTAGCCATCGGCCACCTTCTCGGCCCGGGTCTTCATGCCGCCGGGGTCGGAACCGGCATCCGGCTCGGTCAAGCCAAAGCAGCCGACCCATTCGCCGGTCGCGAGCTTGGGAAGATATTTCTTGCGCTGGTTCTCGTCGCCATAGGCGTAGATCGGGTACATCACCAGCGACGACTGCACCGAGTTCATCGAGCGATAGCCGCTATCGACGCGCTCGATCTCGCGCGCCACTAGGCCATAGGCCACATAGCTCGCATTGGCGCAGCCATATTCCTCGGGCAGCGTCACGCCGATCAGGCCGAGCTCACCCATCTCGTTGAATATCTCGCGGTCGGTCTTCTCTTCCAGATAGGCCTTGGTGACCCGCGGCAGCAGCTTGTCCTGCGCATAGGCCCGCGCCGTGTCGCGGATCAGCCGCTCGTCTTCGGTGAGCTGGTCGTCGAGCAGGAACGGATCATCCCACTGGAAGCTGGCGGCAGCCGGCTTGTCCTTGGCCTGGGGGCGCACGCTCATGAAACATCCTTTCGCATCGTCTCTCGGAAATTGGCGGATAAATTAAAGCGCTATGCTGCGAAGCGCAATTGAATTGGGATCATTGTCATTCCGGGGCACACGATAGCGTGAACCTCAGGCGCCATTGCGCCCCGGAGAATCTCCAGATTCCGGGTCTGGTCCTTCGGACCATCCCGGAATGACAACAGTCAGCACTCCAATCTCTCGTTCGACACGATCTCGATGCCGAAACCGGACAGACCCTTGTAGTCGTGCACCGAAGAGGTCAGGTGGCGGATCGAGGTGATGCCGAGATCGCGCAGGATCTGGGCGCCGACGCCGACCTCGCGCCACTGCTTGTTGCGATCGGCCTCCGCCGACTTCTGCTCGCTCACCGGCTGGACCGGAACACCGGCGGCACCGTCGCGCAGATAGACCAGCACGCCGCGGCCAGCAGCCTTGAAGTGCCGCAACACGGCTTCCATGCGCGCCGGACCGGTGAAGAGGTCCGTCACGATATTGGGCTTGTGCAGCCGGGTCAGCACGTCCCGGCCGTCGCCGATGCCGTTATAGACGAAGGCGGCATGCATGATCTCGTCGAACGGCGAGCGATAGGCATAACCCTGCAGGGGGCCGATCGGGCTTTCGGTGGTGAAGGTCGCGACCCGCTCGATCAGTTTCTCGCGCGCCTGGCGATAGGCGATCATGTCCGCGATCGTGACATGCTTGAGCTTGTGGGCGGCGGCGAATCTCGCGACCTGCTCGCCCTTCATCACGGTTCCATCGTCGTTCATCAGCTCGCTGATGACGCCGACCGGCGGCAGGCCGGAGAGCCGGCACAGATCGACCGCGGCTTCGGTGTGGCCGGAGCGCAGCAGCACGCCGCCGTCGCGCGCGATCAGCGGGAAGATGTGGCCGGGGCGCGCAAAATCATTGGCGCCGGCATTGGGATTGGCGAGCGCGCGGCAGCAGGAGGCGCGTTCGTCGGCGGAGATGCCGGTGCCGCCATCGGGCTTGTAGTCGATCGAGACGGTGAAGGCCGTGGTGTGGTTGGACTCGTTATGCGCCACCATCGGATCGAGCCGGAGCCGGCGGGCGTCCTCGGTGGTGATCGGCGCGCACACGATGCCGGAGGTGTGGCGGATGATGAAGGCCATCTTTTCCGCCGTGCAGAACGACGCCGCGACGATCAAATCGCCCTCGCCTTCCCGATCGTCATCGTCGGTGACGACGACGAGTTCACCCTTCGCAAAGGCTTGCAGCACTTCCTGGATCGTATCGGCCATTGTCCTGACATCTCGTTATATGCAGGCAGTGGATTAGCCGGGTTCCGATGTCAGCGCCAGTATCATTATGCAACCCGCCATGCGTCCGGCAGGCATACCAGGACGGTGACAGGAGCCTGTAGCCCGGATGGAGCGAAGCGCAATCCGGGACATTTCCGCGTGCGCGGTCCCCGGATTTCGCTTCGCTCCATCCGGGCTACGGCAGCACCTCGCGCCGGTCGCTGAGCTGGGCATCCAGCTCGGCGCGCTTGTCGTCGAGCAGGCCGGCGTCGGCGGCCTCGATCACCGAATAGAGCTCGCCGGCGTCGCTGAGCCGGGTCACCGTCACGTAGTCGGCGCCGGCGTCGTAGAGGTCGTCGACGCCGGTCAGGAGATCGGCGGTGGCAACAACCTTCGCGGTCGGATTCAGGGCGCGGACGTGACGCACCAACTTCTCGTTGTCGGCGCCGACCAAGAGGAAATCCGGCACGCTCAGGATGATGATCTCGGCATTGCCGATGCCGGCATGAACCAGCGTATCGACATTGCTGATGTCACCATAGATCACATGCATGCCGCGGTCGGTCAGCGTGCGGAACACCAGCGGGTTGAAGTCGATGACGCTGATCTGCTCGAGCAGCGACTGGTTCTGCCGCTCGATCTGGCTGATCAGCGCGCTCGCGGCGCGGAAAAAGCCGAGGATGACGATGCGCCGGATATCGCCATGTCCCTCCGCCTCCTGCCCGGACTCGCCGCCGCCCTCGCGTCGATGGTCGAGATCACGCAGCCCGATCCGCTTCAACGGACCGATCAGGCCGCGCACGATCTGATCGCTGCGGGCCATCGCGAAGGTCGAGAGCACCGCCAACACCACGAAGGCGAACGAGGCCGCATTCGCGGTTTCGGTCCCGATATGGTTGGCGGCAACGCCGGTCTGGATCACCACCAGCGAGAACTCGGAAATCTGCGCCAGATTGATCGCCGGCAGCAGGCTGGCGCGCAGGCCCTGCTTCATCAGATAGAGCGGCGTGAACGTCGTGACCAGACGGCTCACGACCGTGAAGGCCGCGATCACAAGCGCAAGCCAGATCACCTGTAAGCCCGGGATCGGGATCGTCATGCCGAGCGCGACGAAGAACAGCGTGATGAAGAAATCCCGCAGCGTCGTGACCTTGGCGGTGACGTCAAGCGCGTAGGGAAAGGTCGAGATCGAGACGCCGGCGACCAGCGAGCCCATCTCGCGCGACAGATGCAGCCGCTCGGCGATCTCGCCGATCAGAAAGCACCAGGCGAGAGCGCCGAGCAGCACGAGCTCGGGCCGGCGCGCGATCTGGTGGAACAGCCGCGGCAGCACGTAGCGGCTCAGCACCAGCGCGGTCGCGACCAGCACCGCAACGCGGGCGATCGACAACAGCACGACGCTGATCTGCAGATTGTCCAGGCTCGGCTGCACCGCCAGGAACAGGATCGCGAAGATGTCCTGCAGTACCAGCACGCCGAGCGTGATGCGGCCCGGCAGCGTATCCAGCTCACGCTTCTCGTAGAGCACCTTGACGATGATGACGGTCGAGGAAAGCGCGCAGGCGACGCAAAGGTAGATTGCATCGAACTTGCCGCCGCCGATCGCAAGCCCGATCCCGGCAAAGAACGCCACGCCGATCAGGCAGCCGACGATCAGCTCGCCGGCGCCGGCGAACAGGATGACCTTGCCGGCACGGATGATCTTCTTGAGGTCGATTTCCAGCCCGATCATGAACAGCATGAAGATCAGGCCGAGCTCGGAGATGACGCTGATCGACTCCTGGGACTTGACCCAGCCCATGCCGAATGGACCAATGAAAAAGCCGGCGATAAGGTAGGCCAGTATCAGCGGTTGCCGGGAGAAATGGGCGAGCAGCCCGATCCCCCAGGCAAACAGGATACAGAGCGTGATATCGCGAATCAGTTCATGCATGCGTCAAAGACTTCCTGTTGCCGCAACCTAGAGGGCCGGGCGTGAGGATCAACCGAGCAATGTGTCACATCCGCGCAGGCGGCATTTTTCTGGCAGTTCTGCTCTGCCTGCTCACCGCGCGCATGACGGAGGCGCTAGCACAATCCTCCGGAAGTATTGAACAAAATTTCGCGAACTCGCTGACCGCGGTGCCGTCGGAAGGCCTCACCGCGTCAGGTGCATTCTACGTGCCGGTGTATTCCAGCGTGTCGATGAGCCAGGGCAAGCTCAGGGCCGATTTCTCGGTGACGCTGAGCGTGCACAACGCCTCCGAGACGAGGCCGCTGGTGCTGAAGCGGATCGCCTATTTCGACACATCAGGCAGGATGGTGGAGAGCTACCTCAAATCGCCGGTCGCGCTAAAACCGTTTGCGACCGTCGAGGTCTCGATCGCCACGACCGATACCCGCGGCGGCACCGGCGCGAACTTCGTGGTCGATTGGGCAGCCGCCGGCGAGATCGCGGAACCGGCGGTTGAGGCATTGATGGTCGGCAGCGTCGGCGCCGGGCACTATGCCTTCATCAGCCAAGGCCGCCCGATCAGGCTGACCGGCAAGAACTGACTTCATGGAAGGCCGCCTCCCCCAGGCCTTCTCAACGACAACAACACGGAGCGAAACGTCCATGTCCACCTCAGCCCAGTTCGACTTTGCACCGCTGCTTCCGGCCGGCCTGCCTGCGCCGGCCGCGCGCTGGACCGGGCTCGCCAAATACAGCTTCGTCGGCGGCAACAACGATCCCGATCAGGTCCCGGTCGACGGGCTGCTGGAGGCGGTCAACGCCGTGCTGAAGCGCGAGGGCAGGAATCTCGCGACCTACAACCTGGCGCACGGGCCGCAGGGCTATCTGCCGCTCCGCCAGTTCCTCACCGAGAAGCTGAAGCGCGATGCCGGCATTGCCTGCACGCCGGACGAGATCATGATCGTCTCCGGCTCGCTGCAGGCGCTCGACCTCGTCAATCACACCTTGCTCGCCAAGGGCGACACCGTGCTGATCGAGCAGGAGACCTATCAGGGCTCGCTGAACCGGCTGACGCGGCTCGGCGTCAACGCGGTCGGCATTCCCCTCGATGGCGACGGCATAAGGATCGATGCGCTGGCCGCAGCGCTCGCCGATCACAAGCGGCACGGCATCACGCCGAAATACATCTACACCATCCCGACCGTGCAGAACCCGACCGGCTCGATCCTCCCCGAAGGTCGCCGCGCCGAGATGTTGAAACTGTCGAAAGAATACGGCGTGCCGATCTTCGAGGACGATTGCTATGCCGATCTGATCTGGAACGGCGAACGGCCGCCGGCGATCTATGCGATGAGCAAGCATGGCGGCGTGATCCATATCGGCTCGTTCTCGAAATCGATCGCGCCGGCGCTGCGGGTCGGCTTCATCGTCGCGCCCTGGGAGATCATGTCGCGGATGCTGCCGCTGAAGACCGACGCCGGCTCCGGCGCGCTGGAGCAGATGGTGCTGTCGGAATATTGCGCGCCGCATTTCGCGACCCACGTGCCGCGGCTGACCCGTGGCCTGCGCGCCAAGCTCGACACGCTGATGGAGGCACTGAACGAGCAGTTCGGCACGTCGGCCGAGTTCGAGGCGCCGAAGGGCGGCATCTTCCTCTGGGTCAAGCTGCCCGACCATGTCGACACCATGAAGCTCTATCAGGCGGCGCTGGCAGCCGGGGTCTCGATCAATCCGGGACCGGAATGGTCGACCAGCAAGGCGCATTCCGGCAGCCGGCTCCGCCTCTGCTTCGCCAGCCCCTCGCACGAGCAGATCCGCGAAGGCGTCGCGGTGCTGGCCGAAGTGTGCCGCAAGGAGTTCGGCGTGCCCGCGCGCAGCAGCAATGTGGAGAAGCGCGGCTAGCGTTCCCCGCGCGGCGGGATGGATTGCTTCGCTTCGCTCGCACTGACGAGATGGCCTCGCCCCGTCATTGCGAGGAGCTCGCGACAAAATTGCAAAGCAATTTTGCGCTGAAGCGACGAGCAATCCATGCCTCCTGCCTGCCCCCTTACCGCACCGAAAACGGCGCCTGATACGGCCGGCCGAATGGCACGCCGTTGACCACGGTCTGCATCGGCTTCAGCTGCAGATTGCCGTCGCGCTTGTTGTTGCGGGTGTCGACGAAGGTGACCGGGCCTTCGATGAGATCCATGATCGCGACGTCGCCGGGCGCGCCGCGCTGCAGCGTGCCGATCTTCGGGGTGCGGTTGATGATGCGCGCCGGCACTGAGGTTGCCATCGCCACCACCTGATCCAGAGAAGAGCCCATCGCCAGGAACTTGCTCATCACGTTGGGCAGGAACGGAATGCCGGGCGAATTGCCGGAGAAGACGTGGATGTCGGACGAGATCGTATCTGGCGTGCAACCGGCCGGGATCGCGATCTCGGCCACCGTGAAATCGAAGCTACCGCCGCCATGGCCGACATCGAACAGCACGCCGCGCTGCTTGGCCGCGAGCGCCGCCGGCAACAACTTGCCGTCCTGCACGATGTTGGTGAAGGCGCCGGACATGTTCGGCGCGCCGGAATAGGCATGGGTGAGGATATCGCCCGGCCGTAGCAGATCGAGGATGTCAGACATCAACTCCCTGGTCTCGACGCCGCCGATATGCACCATCATCCGCGCCGGCCAGCCGCACATCTCGCAGGCCTGGATGCCGCGCTTCAGCGGCTCGATGCCATGCTTGAAGATGACGTTCTCCGACATCCGCACCTTGACCCCGATCAGGAAGTCCGGGTTCTCCGCAAGCGCCATGGCGCAGGCTTCGACCTGCGCATTGTCGATGTTGTAGAGCTCGGCCACCGGGAAGGCCGACAGGCCGTTGTTGGCAATATGGACGAAGGCATAGATCCGCGTCCGCGACTGCGCGACGATAAAGCGGCGCAGCGCCGCGAGATTGTTGACGCCGGCATCGCCGGCCGAGACCACGGTCGTGGTGCCCTGGAATTGCACCAGCTCGTCGGCGGGAATACCGATCGCCGATCCATACGGGTAGACGTGGCAGTGCAGATCGACGAGGCCTGGCATCACGAGCTTGCCCGAGGCGTCGATGGTCTTGACGGCGCGCGCCGCCGGGATCTCGTCCTCGATCGCCTCGATCAGACCCCAGCGGATGCCGATGTCGCGCTTGCCGCGCAGCGACTGGCTGGGATCGATCACGTCGCCGCTTTTGATCACGAGGTCGAACTTGTCGTCCGGTCCCATCGCCGCAGCGGCCGGCCCTGCTATGACAGCAGCAGCGGCCGATCCCGTACCTTTCAAGAAATCCCGGCGTGAAAATTCACCCACGGCAACGTCCCCCCGAACATTGATTTTATGGCGTGATGATGCGTCGGACACCGTGGTTAGGCAAGACCACCGAAAGAGGCGGTAACGCTCACGCGTCGGTTGTGCAGCAAACACACGGCGAGGGTTGCGCTGCGATGGTTGCTGAACAAGCGTTCAGAAAACTCACCCGGTTCCCTGAGGAACGTTTCGATACCTGCACGGTTTCCTCCTCGCATCATTTGAGGAGGATGAGATGAAGAAATTTAGCTTTGTTCTTGCGGCGATTGGTGCCCTTGCAGTGGCCATTCCGTCGATCGCGAGCGCCGAGACCGTCGTGATCAAGCGCGGCCATCACCACTGGGATCGCGGCTGGGGCGCGCGCGCCGAGATGCGCCACGACCGTGGCTGGCATCGCGGCTGGCATCACGACCATGACCGCGCGGTGGTCATCAGGCGGGATCGCTATTAAGCGCCGGCACACACGAAAGACCGACACAACGGAAAATGGCTCCTCGCGGAGCCATTTTCTTGTTCTGCGTCCTTATCCAGATGCGCGCCGATCTCAATCCCACGCCGGAGCAAAGCCCGGATTGACGCAGCGCATGTCCTTGCGCAGCGCAGCGATCGCCTTGCGGTCGTCATCGTCGAGCTCAACCTTCAGCGCGTCGAGATTGGCCTTTTGGCTTTCGGCGCGCGAGGCCTTTGGAATCGCCGCAACACCGTTCTGGTCGAGCAACCATTTCAGCGCCACCTGCGCAGCGGTGGCATCATGCTTGGTGCCGATTTTCGCCAGCGTCTCATCGGTCGCGAAACGGCCCTGCGCCAGCGGACAATAGGCCACCAGCGGGATCGATTTCGCGGCGAAATATTTCCGCACCGGTGTCTGGTCCAGCATCGCGTGATATTCGATCTGGTTGCAGGCGATCGGCGCCTTGATGTCTTCGACCACGGTCTTGAGCAGCGCGGTGGTGAAATTGGCGACGCCGATCGCGCGGGTGCGGCCCTCCTGCTTCAGCTTCGTCAGCGTCTCGAACACGGCCGGCAGCTTCATGTTCCGCGACGGCCAGTGCACCAGGTAGAGATCGACATGATCGAGCCGCAGCTTCTTCAGGCTCGTGTCGAACGCTCTCCGGATCGCGTCCGGCGCCAAATTCTCGTGCCAAACCTTCGTGGTCACGTGCAGGTCCTTGCGCGCGACCTTCGCGTCGGCGATCGCGGCTCCGATCGCCTCCTCATTGCCGTACATCTCGGCGGTGTCGATATGCCGGTAACCGAGCCCGAGTGCGCTCTCGACCGCTGCGCGGCAGGCATCGCCCTGCATGCGGAAAGTGCCGAGCCCGAGCTGCGGCAGGCTGATGCCCTGTGTCTGCAGATTGTCCATGGATAGCTCCTGACGCGTGGGGCGCCGATGTCATCGACGACGTCACGCCAGCAAATCGTCTGGTAGGAATGAAATTGGCAGAACTGCCAGCACGCAGTCTGCCCGCAAACCGACCCTTCGGGCAAGGCGCCCGCAAATCAAGATGTCGCGACGGCTTTCGCGAGCCTAGATATGCTGCGCCATGATCTGGCCGGGCCGCGCGTCCGGCCGCGGCTCGATGACGACCGACCAGAGATCGTGATTGTCGACGTCCTTCAGCGTCACCTTCATCACGCCGGTCCTGCCGTCGATGTCGACGCGGCCGAAGAATTGCAGGCCGAAGCACGGCGCGAGATTGTCGCCCTGCTCGGCCGAGCAGCCCTTCTGGTACATCGCCTTCGGGCCAAAGGTGTTGTCGAGCTCGCCCGGCGACCAGGTGCCGGCATGCAGCGGGCCGGAGACGAACTCCCAGAACGGCTCGAATTCCTGGAACACCGCGCGGTTCGGATCGTAGTGATGCGCGGCGGTGTAGTGCATGTCGGCGGTGAGCCACACCGTGTTGCGGACGCCGGCGCGCTTCATGAAGGACAGGAGGTCAGCGATCTCGTGCTCGCGCCGCTCCGGCGAGCCGTCGCCGAGCGCGACGGCATCCAGGCTGACGAGGCCGATCGGCAGATCCGCGGCGATCACCTTCCAGGTGGCATCCGACGCCACCAGCTCCCGTTTCAGCCAGGCGAGCTGGCTCTCGCCGAGGATGAACGCCTGGTCCGGATCGCCCTGCTTGTTCCAGCTGGAATCGCGGTAGGAGCGCATGTCGATGATGAAGACGTCGAGCAGCGGCCCGTAGGGGATCTTGCGATAGACCCGGCCGTCGCGCTCCGGCATCAGCCGCATCGGCATGAATTCGTGGAAGGCGCGCCGCGCCCGCGCCACCAGGCGCGAGCTGCCGTCCGTATCGTAGCCGGTCGCGTCAGCGGTGCCGATTGGCGACCAGTCGTCGGCCACCTCATGGTCGTCCCACTGCGCCAAGACAGGCACCTCGGCGTGGAAGGCGCGGAAATTCTCGTCGAGCCAGTTGTATTTGTAGTTGCCGCGAAACTCTTCGAGGCTGTGGGCGACCACCGATTTCTCCTCGGTGACGATGTTGCGCCAGACTTCGCCGTTCGGCAGCGTCTGCTCCGCCGGCACCGTGCAATCGGCATAAATGTGATCGCCGGAATGGATGAAGAAGTCCGGACGCTCGTTCAGCATGGTGCGGTAGCTGCGCAGGCCGCCGCGCGCGGGGTCGATGCCCCAGCCCTGCCCCACCACGTCGCCGGACCAGACGAACGAGACCGAGCGGCGGTCCAACGGCGCGGTGCGGAAGTGCCCGACGCGGCTTTCACCCGCAATGCCGTCGCGATCCTCGAAGCGGATCCGGTAGAACAGGTCCTGTCCCGGCGGCAGACCATCGAGCAGCAGCTTTGCGGTGAAGTCGCGGTCGGGCAGCGCATCGGCGGACGCGGTGCGCAGGATGGTGGCGAAGCTTTCGACCGCGGCGCATTCGATATGCATGCGCGCGGCGCGATCGGTGCGGGCCCAGATCACAGCGGAATCGCTGGCGACGTCGCCGGACTGGATGCCCGCGATTGCGGGCCGATCGGCGGCGCGGCTCAGATATGGCTTTGCCAGCGCGCCCACTCCTGCCAGCGCGGCCGTCGATGCCGAGCGCACCAGAAGCTGACGCCTCGTGAGGCCTCGCCCCCTCGCGGAGATCGCTGTCGGCATCGAATAACCTTCGTCGAATCGCAACGAAGGTTTTGCCTGCGCTGTTTGACTCCGCCCTTACGGTTTCTTGACTCTGCGCCGACGGTTTTGCGACGGCGGGATGACTCGGGGGATGAGACGGCTATCGGAACAACAGCGGCTTACGCGTCATCCTGAGGAGGCGCGCAGCGCCGTCTCGAAGGATGAATCGGCCACGGACGGGCCGTGCATCCTTCGAGACGCGCGCACGAGCGCGCTCCTCAGGATGACGGGTTTGGGATTGGCGCACCTTGAGAGAGCACAGGCGCGGCAGGCACTCTCACCGCTGCCAGTTGCAGATGCCGCCGGTGCGGCACGGCCAGGTCTGGATCCTGGTGTCGCGGGCTTCCGCATCGAGCGGGTTCGAGTGGCGCCGGGCGAGCTTGGCCCGGGCGG
Source organism: Bradyrhizobium sp. B120 (assembly GCF_049075665.1). Lineage (NCBI taxonomy): Bacteria > Pseudomonadati > Pseudomonadota > Alphaproteobacteria > Hyphomicrobiales > Nitrobacteraceae > Bradyrhizobium > Bradyrhizobium sp. B120. Next base: position 7,147,826 of record NZ_CP185242.1, read on the forward strand.
GAACGTGCGCCGCTGCGCGCTTGCGCTCATGTGGCGCCGCGTCACGCGGTTCCGTCACCCTACTTGTGCGCACCGCCTTCTGCGGCTCGACCTTCGGCTGATCGACCCGCGGCTCGACATTGGCGTGCTGATCCGGGCTGCGATCGGTCTTGGCCTCGACCGGAACCGGCTGGAACTGCGCCGGCGGGCCAAGCGGCTTCGGCGACAGCACGGCCTGCGAGAGGTCGAGACTGAAGAACTCGCTCGGGCGGTAGTCGTCGGCAAACGCCACGCCACCCAACGCCAGGCACGCGGTGCAAACAGTTGCAACAAAAGCGTTTTTCAGGACCATCAAAGGGCCTCCTGAAATCACTCGAACAGAACGGCCGTTATGTAGGGGCCCGGCCGCGCGAATCCAGCCGCGGCTCGCGGGCAGGGTTACCGGTCAACCAAGGCGGCCGTGGAAAGTTCCCGCTGCCTACCACCTGGAACGCCGTTCCGATGGTATCGGAGCGGGTTTCTAGGTTGGTGTTTTGAACGCGTTTTCTTCACGCGAACCGGTAGCCACTTCGCTCGAAAACGCTCCAGCCTACTCGGCGGCCTGCGCCAACGGCTGGCCGATCGCGCGCTCCAGCCGCGCGCATTCGGTGCGGTAGCGCGCGACGTTGCCTTCCTTGATGTGGCCGTAGCCGCGCACCAGGTCCGCGGCCTTCGCCAGCGCCACCAGGCGCGGCAAATCGAGCGGCTTCTTGCCGTCGAGGTGGCGCAGGATCATCGCCGCGTAATCCACCGGCAGCGCGCGCTCCCTCTTGCGCTCGGCGGTGTAGCCGAAGATGTCGAACGCGGTGCCGCGCAGGCCCTTCAGCCCCGCCAGCAGGCCGAACGCCTTGAAGATCCACGGCCCGAACTCGCGCTTCTGCAAACGCCCGGTGACGGGATCGCGCTGCGCCAGCAAGGGCGGCGCCAGCAAGACCTTCAAACCGGAATTGCCCTCGAACTGCTCCCTCAAGGCCTTGCTGAACTCGCCATCGGAATAGAGCCGCGCGACCTCGTATTCGTCCTTGTAGGCCATCAGCTTGAACAGGCCCTTGGCAAAGGCCTCGGTCAGGTCCTGCGAGCCCGGCGCTGCCGCAGCTTCGGCGGAGCGGACGCGCGCAACGTCGTCGAGGTAGCGCTTGGCGTAGGCCGCGTCCTGATAGTCGGTGAGGAATTTGGCGCGGAACGCGATCGCCTCATCGAGCGTCTTCTTCGCCGGCGCGGCGCCAGCGTTCTTGAAGCGGGCGGCGCTGACCACGCGCGGCAGATCATGCGCGGCGAGCCGGCCCCACGAGAACGCGGTCTTGTTCATTTCGATCGCGGCGCCGTTGAGCTCGATCGCCTTCAGGATGGCCTCGAGCGACAGCGGGATCGCGCCGCGCTGGAACGCGAAGCCGAGCATGAAGGCGTTGGTCGCGATGCTGTCGCCCATCAGCGCGGTGGCAAGCCCGGTGGCATCGAGGATGTCGAGATCATCCGGTCTCACCGCGCCGTTCAGCGCGTCGCGCATCGAGCTGGCCTCGAAGTCGATATCGGGATCGATGACGAAGCTCGCGGTCGGCAACAGGTCGGCGTTGACCACCGCGCGGGTGACGCCGCGCTCGGCGCGGCTCAGCGCCGGGACGCTGGTGGCGACGACGAGGTCGCAGCCGAGGATCAGATTGGCATTGCCGGGCGCGATGCGGACCGTGGTCAGCATGTCGGATGTCGGCGCGAGCCGCACGTGGCTCATGACCGCGCCGTTCTTCTGCGACAGGCCGGTGAAGTCGAGCGTCGAGCAGGCGAGCCCCTCGACATGCGCCGCCATGCCGAGCAGCGCGCCGATGGTGATGACGCCGGTGCCGCCGATGCCGGTGATCAGGATGTTGTAGGGGCTGCTCAACGCGGCCGCGGGCGGCGCCGGCAGGTCCGCGAACAGCGCCTTGGGATCGGCGGCGGTGCGGTCGGCCTTGCGCAGCTTGGGATCCTGCACCATCACGAAGCTCGGGCAGAAGCCCTCGACGCAGGAGAAATCCTTGTTGCAGTTCGACTGGTCGATGCGGCGCTTGCGGCCGAGCTCGGTCTCCAGCGGCTGCACCGAGACGCAGTTCGACGCGACCGAGCAGTCGCCGCAGCCTTCGCAGACGCGCTCATTGATGAAGACGCGCTTGGCCGGATCGGGAAACAGTCCGCGCTTGCGGCGGCGGCGCTTCTCGGCAGCGCAGGTCTGGTCGTAGATCAGAACGGTGAGGCCCTCGATCTCACGCAGGGTGCGCTGCACGGCGTCGAGCTCGCGGCGATGATGGATGGTGGCGCCGGAGGGGAAGTAATTGGCGGGATATTTGTCGGGATCGTCGGAGACGATCGCAAGCTTCTTGGTGCCTTCCGCCGCGACCTGATGCGCGATCTGCGCCACCGTGAAGCCGCCTTCGGCCGGCTGGCCGCCGGTCATTGCGACTGCGTCGTTGTAGAGGATCTTGTAGGTGATGTTGACGCCGGCGGCGGCCGCCGCGCGCAGCGCCAGCAAGCCGGAATGCGTATAGGTGCCGTCACCGAGATTCTGGAACACGTGCTGTTCGCTGGTGAACGGCGCCTGCCCGATCCAGCTCACGCCCTCCGCACCCATATGCGAGATGGTCTGGGTGTTGCGGTTCGGTACCGACAGCGCCATGCCGTGACAGCCGATGCCGGCCATGGCGCGGCTGCCGTCGGGAATCTTGGTCGAGGAGTTGTGCGGACAGCCCGAGCAGAAATACGGCGTGCGCTGCAGCTTGATTGTGCCCGTGCCCTCGGCCGGGCGATCGAACGCCTCGAGTTTGGCCAGACGCTGCTCCAGCAGCGGGCTGTGGTGACCGAGCCGGCGCAGCCGCGCCACCACGGCGGCCGCCACCATGGTCGGCGTCAGCTCGCCCTCGCTCGGCAACAGCGGCGCGCCGCTCTCGTCGCACTTGCCGACCACCGATGGACGCCTGGAGGCGTCCATGTTGTAGAGGATGCGGACCAGCTGGTCCTCGATGAAGCCGCGCTTCTCCTCGACGACCAGCACGTCCTGCAGGCCTTCGGCAAAGTCGCGCGCGCCGCGGGCTTCCAGCGGCCAGGTCAGCGCCACCTTGTAGATGCGCAGGCCCAGCGCCTGCGCGTCGGCATCGGTGATACCGAGATCAGCCAGCGCCTGGCGCAGATCGAGATAGGCCTTGCCGGTCGCCATGATGCCGAGCCGCGCCGGCTTGGAATCCAGCACGATGCGGTCGAACCGGTTGGCGCGGGCGAAGGCCGCGACTGCCTCCATCTTGGGCCCATGCAGCCTGCGCTCGGCCTCCAGCGGCGGATCCGGCCAGCGGATCGACAGCCCGCCGGGCGGCATCTCGAAATCGTCGGGCATGATGATCTTGATGCGATCGGGATCGCTGACGATCGAGGCCGAGCTTTCGACGGTCTCCGAGATCGCCTTGAAGCCGACCCAGCAACTGGAATAGCGCGACAGCGCAAAGCCGAGGATGCCGAGGTCGAGATAGTCCTGTAGCGTCGCCGGATTGACCACCGGCATCAGCGCCGAGGCGAACACCTGCTCGCTCTGATGCGCCAGGGTGGAGGACTGACAGCCATGGTCGTCGCCGGCGAGCGCAATCACGCCGCCATTCGGCGAGGTGCCCGCGGAATTGGCGTGCTTGAGCGCGTCGAGCGAGCGGTCGACGCCGGGACCCTTGCCGTACCAGATGCCGAACACGCCATCGACCTTGGCGCCGGGGAACATGCCGACCTGCTGGCTGCCCCACACCGCGGTCGCCGCCAGGTCCTCGTTGAGGCCGGGAACGAAGGCGATGTCATGCTCCCTGAGGAACGATTTCGCCCGCCACAGCGCGTGGTCGTACATGCCGAGCGGCGAGCCACGATAGCCGGAGATGAAACCCGCGGTGTTCAGCCCGTGCGCGCGGTCGCGTTCGCGCTGCAACATCGGCAATCGGACCAGAGCCTGGGTACCGGAGAGGAAGATTCGTTTCGTATCCAACCGGTACTTGTCGTCCAGTCCAACTTCCATCAACGCCATCAGTTTCAGGCTCCCCGCCGATCAGGTCACGCCGGTCCGAACCGGTCTCATTGCCTTGCCCATGATCATGCATCAGCATGCACTGATTTTGTTATGCATGAACAGCCCCGTTCCATGGCCGCAGCACATATCTCATGTTGCGCATGCGAGGCCTTGTCGCTCTGCGAGGCTTGCCGAACCCCGGCTTCTTTGAAACGGTGGCGCGCAAAGGGAGACCAAGGATGATTAAAGTCGAATCCGCATTCACGACGGAAATCGTGGAGAACGGCAATCTGCTGGTGGGTCCCTGGCGCAGCCCGAAGCAGATGCTTCAGGCCCAGACCTACGACGCCCACGCCTCGATTCACGACGATGCAACCGCGCAGAAGCTCGGCTTCCGCGGCGGCACGATCGAGGGACCGACCCATTTCAGCCAGTTCGCGCCGCTGTGCGAGCGGATCTGGGGCCGCGCCTGGTTCATGACCGGGTGCCTGTCGGCGCATTATCGCAATCCGGTGTTCGAGGGCGAAGAGGTGCAGGCCCAGATCGAGAAGCCGAAACCGGGCCAGACCGTTTGCACGATCGGAATGATCAAACCCGACGGCACCGAGATCCTGCGCGGCACCGCCTCGATCGACGGTGACGGCACGGAGACGGCGCTCGCCCACAGGCTTGGCGAATTGAAGCCGCTGGCCGATCCCGTGATCCTCGCCGACATCAAGGTCGGCATGAAGACGTCCCGGCAGGCGATCAAGATGGATTTCGACCAGAACATGGGCGATCTCTATCCGTTCTCGCTGGCCGACAAGCTCAAGGTGATCACCGAGCCTTCGGACTATTATTCGCTGGAGTACAATCCCTGGGGCCGCGCCATCATCCCGATGGAGATGCTGAGCGTGCTGTTCCAGTACCGCGCGCGCGAGGACCGGCTGCCGGTCCGTGGCCCGGCCGTCGGGCTGTTCGCCGATCAGGAGATCCGGCTAGTGCGCGGGCCACTGTTCCCGGGCGAGACCTATTGGGTCGAGCGCGAGGTCGTTGCGCTCTCGGGCAGCAAGCGCACCGAGAGCATGTGGGTGCGCTCGACCGTGTTCGATGCCGATGGCGCCGTGGTCGCCACCATGCTGCTCAACGGCGCCAGCATGAAGGACTCCTACGCCAACTACGAGCAAGAGCACAAAGCCCTCTACGGCTGAAGCAACAGCCGCCCGTTCCGCAAGCCGCCGAACCAAGGACAACAACAATGGCCCGCCTGCCCTATCTCGAAGCCGATCAGGTCGCCCCCGAATATCGCGACATGCTCAAGCGCAACACCAATCTGCACAAGCTGCTGGTGAACTCGCCCGACATGGCGCGCGCCTTCAACGGCATCGGCGGCTACATCCGCTTCAAGAGCAAGCTCGACCCGCGGCTGCGCGAGCTCGCGATCCTGCAGGTCGGCTGGCTCGAGAAGTCGGAATACGAGTTCACCCATCATGTGAAGATCGGCAAGGAGTTCGGCGTCACCGACGAGGACATCAAAGGCCTGATCGCGGAAACCTCTGGCGCGCCGTCGAGGCTCGAACCGCTGGCGAAGGCGATCCTGAGGGGCGCCCGCGAGATGGTGCGCGAGCTCGCGATGTCGGAGGCGACCTTCGCCGAGATCAAGCGAGAGCTGTCCGACGAGCACATGACCGACCTGGTGCTGACGATCGCGTTCTACTGCGCCGTGGTGCGCGTGCTCGCCACCATGCAGATCGACAATGAGCCAGCCTACAAAGAGGTACTGCAGCAGTACCCGATCCCGGGAGTGAAGTGAGATGCGCCTTAAAGATCGCGTCGCCATCGTCGTCGGCGCCGGCCAGAGCCCCGGCGAGGGCATCGGCAACGGCCGCGCCACCGCGCTGACCTTCGCGCGCGAAGGCGCCAAGGTGCTGTGCGTCGATCGCAATCTGGCGTCGGCGCAGGAAACCGTCGACCTGATCGCGGCCAAGGGCGGCACCGCTGTCGCTTTCAAGGCCGACGTCACCAAAAATGCCGACATCAAGGCGATGGTGGCGGATGCGCATGGCCGCTGGGGCAGCGTCGATATCCTGCACAACAATGTCGGCGTCAGCCTCTCCGGCGGCGATGCCGAGTTGCTCGACATCACCGAGGAGGCGTTCGACCGCTGCGTCGCGATCAACCTGAAGAGCTGCATCCTCGCCGCCAAGCATGTGATCCCGATCATGCGCCAGCAGCAGCGCGGCTCGATCATCAACATCTCGTCGATGGCCGCGATCACGACCTATCCTTACGTCGCCTACAAGGCGACCAAGTCGGCGATGATCGCCTTCACCGAACAGCTCGCCTACCAGAATGCGCAATATGGCATTCGCGCCAACGTGATCCTGCCGGGCTTGATGAACACGCCGATGGCGGTGGATACGCGCGCACGCGAATTCAAGAAGAGCCGCGCCGAGGTCGAGGCCGAGCGCGACAGCAAGGTGCCGCTGCGTCACAAGATGGGCACCGGCTGGGACGTCGCCAATGCCGCGCTGTTCCTCGCCTCGGATGAGGCGAATTTCGTCACCGGTGTGACGCTGCCGGTCGATGGCGGCGCAAGTGTGCGGCGCGGTTAACCAGCCGCTTTAGCCGGTTAATCCTCGCGATTAACCCGGTTAATCGAGACGATTAACCGGTCTGACGGTGTGCGGTTAATCTCTGTGACAACATCACGTGTTGTTGCGCCGCAATGATTCGAAAAACTTGAAGTATTCCAATGACACGGCGATGTGACGGCGCGTCCACATAAATCGAAATCCTGACTCGTTGTGGTCGCACGAAATTCATCTGCGCTCTGTATCTCGCACCCCAAGAACTTCTGGAGTGCCTGGACCAATGAGCGAAGAATTCGAACTCAGACCCGATCAGTGGAATGCGCTGAAAGCATTGCGGGCTCCCGCAGCAAACCCGTCACGGCTGAACCGGTTCGCCGTCGAGAGCCTCATCACGCTCGGTTATGTTGCGATGCGTGGCGATTCGTTTGAACTGACGCCCGCGGGCCGCAAGGTGCTGGTCCGCGGTTCGTCACTTCTGCTGCTCGATATCGCAGCCTGATCCTCTTCAAACTGACACGAACGAGAGCTTCAGTTTTGATTCGATCAAAACCGAAGCTCTCGTTTCTTGTTTTGACGCGTTTTCTTCACGCGAACCGGTACCCACTTCGCTCGAAAACGCTCTGCACACGCGGCATCATGCCGCGTGTGCTTTTCCGGGGATGGTCGCCTCGCCATGCTGCGTCAGCGGCTTCATGCCGGTGACCGTGCGCAGCAGCACATAGAACACCGGCGTCAGGAACAGGCCGAACACGGTGACGCCGATCATGCCGGAGAACACCGCGACGCCCATCGCGCGCCGCATCTCCGAGCCCGCACCGGTCGACAGCACCAGCGGCAACACGCCCATGATGAACGCCATCGACGTCATCAGGATCGGCCGCAACCGCAATCGGCTGGCCTCGATCGCAGCGCGGATCGGTGAGCGCCCGGCGAATTCGAGCTCGCGCGCGAATTCGACGATCAGGATGGCGTTCTTGGCCGACAATCCGACCAGCACGATCAGGCCGATCTGGGTGAAGACGTTGTTGTCGCCCTTCGACAGCCAGACGCCGAACATCGCGGCCAACAGGCCCATCGGCACGATCATGATGATCGAGAGCGGCAGCGCCAGGCTCTCGTAGAGCGCAGCGAGCACCAGGAACACCAGCAGGATCGCGAGCGGAAACACCCAGATTCCGGAGTTGCCGGCGATGAACTCCTGATAGGTCAGGTCGGTCCATTCGAAGGCAAAGCCCGGCGGCAGCGTTTCGGCCGCGATCCGTGTCGCCACCTCTTGCGCCTGGCCGGACGAAAAGCCCGGCGCCGCAGCGGCGTTGATGTCCGACGACAAGAAGCCGTTGTAGCGGATCGCACGCTCCGGACCTGCGCTCTGCCGGACCTTCAGCAAGGCCGACAAAGGCACCATGTCGCCCGACGACGAGCGCACCTTGAGCTGCCTGATGTCGTCGGCCCGCGCGCGGAACGGCGCGTCCGCCTGCACATAGACCGAATAGGTGCGGCCGAATTTGTTGAAGTCGTTGACATAATAAGAGCCGAGATAGATCTGCAGCGTATTGAAGACCTCCGTGACGGGCACGCCGAGCTGCAACGCCTTGGTGCGGTCGATGTCGGCGAACAGCTGTGGGACATTGACCTGGAAGCTCGAGAACGCACCGGCGATCTCCGGCGCCTTCTGGAGCGCGCCCATGAACGCCTTGGTGGCGTCGTTCAGCGCCTCATAGCCGAGGCCGGCGCGGTCCTCGATCTGCAGCTTGAAGCCGCCGATGGTGCCGAGGCCGTTGACTGGCGGCGGCGGGAACATCGCGATGAACGCGTCCTGGATGCCGGCATATTTCTTGTTGAGCGCCGCCGCGATCGCCGGACCGCTGAGTGACGGATCCTTGCGCTCGTCGAACGGCTTCAGGGTCGAGAACACGATGCCGGCGTTGGAGGAGTTGGTGAAGCCGGAGATCGACAGGCCGGGAAACGCCACCGAGCTTTCGACGCCCGGCTGGGTCAGCGCGATGTCGCTCATCTTGCGGATCACTTCCTCGGTGCGGTCGAGCGTGGCGCCGTCGGGCAGCCGGGCAAAGCCGACCAGATACTGCTTGTCCTGGCCCGGCACGAAGCCGCTCGGCACCTGCTTGAACAGCACGCCGGTGAGGCCGATCAAGAGCACATAGAGGCCGATCACCACGGCCTTGCCATAGATCACCTTGGTGACGGTACGGCCGTAGTTCGCCGAAGACTTCGTGAAGACCTTGTTGAAGCCGCGGAAGAACCAGCCCAGCGACTTTTCCATGCCCCGGGTCAGCCAATCCTTCGGCTCGTCATGCCCCTTCAAGAGCAGCGCCGACAGCGCCGGCGACAGCGTCAGCGAGTTGATCGCGGAGATCACGGTCGAAATCGCAATCGTCAGCGCGAACTGCTTGTAGAACTGTCCGGTGAGGCCGGAGATGAAGGCCAGCGGCACGAACACCGCGATCAGCACCAGCGCGATCGCGATGATCGGGCCGGAGACTTCGCGCATCGCCTGGTTGGTGGCATCGCGCGGCGACAGGCCGGATTCGATGTTGCGTTCGACGTTCTCGACCACGACGATGGCGTCGTCGACCACGATGCCGATCGCCAGCACCAGGCCGAACAGGCTGAGCGCGTTGATCGAGAAGCCGAACACATGCATCACCGCGAAGGTGCCGACGATCGACACCGGGACCGCGATCAATGGGATGATCGAGGCGCGCCAGGTCTGCAGGAACAGGATCACCACCAGCACGACGAGCGCGATCGCCTCGAGCAGCGTGTGGATGACGGCCTCGATCGAGGACCGCACGAATTGCGTCGGATCATAAACGATCTGGTACGACACGCCTTCCGGCATGTTCTTCTTGATCTCGGCCATCGTCGCGCGGACATGGTCGGAGATCTCCAGCGCGTTCGAACCCGGCGCCTGGAAGATCGGGATCGCGACCGCCTGCTTGTTATCGAGCAGCGAGCGCAGACCGTATTCGGAGGCGCCGAGCTCGATCCGGGCGACGTCGCGCAACCGAACCACCTCGCCGGCCGAGCCGGTCTTCACCACGATGTCGCCGAACTGCTCCTCGGTCGACAGCCGTCCCTCGGCGTTGACGGAGAGCTGGAGGTCGAGGCCCTTGACGCTGGGCGAGGAGCCGACCACGCCGGCGGCGGCCTCGACGTTCTGCGCCTGGATTGCGCGAACGACGTCGCTTGCGGTCAACGCATGTTCGGCGGCCTTCTGCGGATCGACCCAGACCCGCATCGAATAGTCGCCGGCGCCATAGAGCTGGACGTCGCCGACGCCGTCGATCCGCGCCAGCCGGTCCTTGACGTTGAGCACTGCGTAGTTGCGCAGATACGTCATGTCGTAGCGGTTGTTCGGCGACAGCAGATGCACGACCATGGTGAGGTCGGGCGAGCTCTTCTTGGTGATGATGCCGAGCTGGCGCACCACGGCCGGCAGGCGCGGCTCGGCCTGCTGCACCCGGTTCTGCACCAGCTGGGTCGCCTTGTCGGGGTCGGTGCCGAGCCGGAACGTCACCGTCAGCGTCATCGCGCCATCGGTCGTCGCCTGGCTCGACATATAGAGCATGCCCTCGACGCCGTTGATCTGCTCCTCGATCGGGGTCGCGACCGTCTCGGCGATCACCTTCGGATTGGCGCCGGGATAGGTCGCGCGTACCACGACCGACGGCGGCACCACGTCGGGGTATTCCGAAATCGGCATCGCCACCAGCGAGATCAGGCCGGCCAGGAAGATCAGGATCGATAGCACGCCGGCGAAGATCGGCCGGTCGATAAAGAATTTTGAGAGGTTCATGGCTCCGCCCCCGCGTGCAGCGCCTAGCGCTGCACGACGTGCTGGTTGGTTTCAGAGGATGCCTGTTGCATGCCGCGCGCGCCCATCTCGGCGACTTCCATCTTCAGAAGTGCGCCGGGACGCACGCGCTGCAGGCCGTTGACGACGATGCGGTCGCCGGATTTCAGGCCGGCGGTGACGATCCGCAGGCCATCGACCGCGCCGCCGAGCGTAACGGAGCGGTACACGGCGCGGCTGTCGTCGCCGACCAACATGACGAACTTCTTGTCCTGGTCAGTGCCGACGGCGCGTTCGTCGACCAGCACCAGCGTCTGCTGCTGGGGCTGGCCCATGCGCACGCGGGCGAACTGTCCCGGGATCAGCCGGCCGTCTTCGTTCTTGAACACGGCGCGGACGCGGATGGTGCCGCTCTGCCCGTTGACCTGGTTGTCGATCAGCTGGATGCGCCCCTTGGCGCTGAGGCCGCCCGACGTCACCATATCGACCGGGATCTGATCGAGATTGCCGCGCTTGCCGGAGGCGTCCGCGATCGAGTTCAGCGCGCGCAGCACGACCTCCTCATCCGCATCGAAGCTCGCATAGATCGGATTGACCGAGACCAGCGAGGTCAGAACCGGCGACGAGGTGCCCGCCGCGACGAGATTGCCGACGGTGACCTCGATCCTGCCGACCCGGCCGTCGACCGGTGCGCGCACCTCCGTGTAGTCGAGATTGAGCTTTGCGGTCTGCAACGCGGCTTCGGCGGCCTTGACGTTGGCAATCGCCTCGCGATTGGTGTTGTCGCGCTGGTCGAAATCGCGCTTGGTCACGATGTTGTTGCCGACCAGTTGCGCGCCGCGCTCGACCTCGTTTGCGGCAAAGACCGCTCGGGCCTTGGCGGCCTCGAGCTGCGCCTGCGCCCGGTCGACCTCGGCCACGTAGGGTGCGGGATCGATCTTGAACAGGATGTCGCCGGACTTCACCAGCGCGCCCTCGGTGAAATTGGTCGAAAGGATCGCGCCGGCCACCCGTGGCCGCAGCTGGACGCGGTCGACGGCTTCGAGCCGGCCCGAGAAGTCATCGAACAGGGTGGTCGGGCGGGGCTGGATCACGGAGACGGTCACCGGCACCGCCGGTTCAGCGGCGGCGGCGGCCGCGGTCGCCTGCGCAGCGTGGAAATAGTGGCCGGTCGCGATCGAGCCGGCCACCGCGAGGGCGCCGAGGACCACGACTCCGCCGACGATTCGTCGGAAACGGCCGGAACGGGGATTTTGGGTTGACGAGGGCATTCACGCGCTCCAGATATCTGTAGTGTTCGCTACAGATGTGGAGCTGGACGCCGGTTCGCAAGATACTTATGTATCGAGCACTATGAATTTATTATCTCATTCGTGGGGAAATGGGAAGACGCGGAAAAACATCACGTGCAACAAGAGGATAAGTCAGGGACAATCCGTCACAGAAACGGCGCCCGGCTTACGGAGCAACGAAAATGGGAATGGGACGCCCCCGCGCCTTCGACGCGGACGCCGCTTTGGACCGGGCCATGGACGTATTCTGGCGCCACGGTTACGAGGGCACGACGATCGCGCAGCTCACCGAGGCGATGAGCATCAATCCGCCCAGCCTCTACGCCGCCTTCGGCAGCAAGGAAGGCCTGCTGAAGGCCGCGCTCGACCGCTATTCCGAAAAGCGCGACGCCTGGATGGAAAAGGTTGTGAGCGCCTCCACCGCGCGCGAGGTGGCCGAACGATTCCTGATGGAGCACGCGGACGCCCAGACCGATCCCGCCAACCCGCCCGGCTGTCTGCTGGTCCAGGGCGGCCTTGCCTGCGGCACCGGCTCGGAAAATGTTCCATTCGAACTGGCCGCGCGCCGCACCCACACGGAAGATCAGTTGCGCGAACGCTTTGTCCGCGCCAAGGCCGAACGCGATTTGGACGAAAACGCCGATCCGGCCATGCTTGCCCGCTATCTCTCCGCAGTCACATCGGGCATGTGCGTGATGGCCTCCTCGGGCGCCGACCGCAACGCGCTACGCGAGATCGCGGCGGTGTCGCTGAAGGCTTTCGATGAGCAGGCAAAGGCCTGACCCCGTCATTGCGAGGAGCGACGGCGACGAAGCAATCCACGCCTCCCCACGTGCGGTGCCAATGGATTGCTTCGCTTCGCTCGCAATGACGGCCACAAGGGTTCGCAGCCGCGCGCGACCAATTCACCACATCGTCTGTCGCGCGCGCTCCGGCCATTCGCGATCGTATTTCTCGCCGCCGACCGTGTGCTCGCTCATCTCGGCGAGGATCTGGCCTGGCGTCGGCAGCGCCTTCGAATCGACCCGCTTGTCCGGATTCCAGAGGTCGGAGCGCACGATCGCGCGAGCGCACTGGAAGTAGATTTCGTCCACATTCATCACGATCACCGTGCGCGGCGCCTTGCCTTCCATCTTGAAGGAGGCGAGCAGCTCTGGCTCGGCCGTGACATAGGCGCGGCCGTTGACGCGCAGCGTGCTGCCCGAGCCCGGGATCAAGAACAGCAGCCCGACACGAGGATCGCGCACGATGTTGCGCAGCGAATCGCAGCGATTGTTGCCGCGGCGATCCGGCATCATCAGCGTCTTCGGATCATTGATGCGCACGAAGCCCGGCAGGTCGCCGCGCGGCGAGCAGTCGAGCCCCTCGGGGCCCGAGGTCGCAAGCGACACGAAGGGAGACTTCTCGATGAGCACACGATAGAGCGGCGTCACGTGATCGGCGACCTTCACGGTCGACGCGTCGTTCGGGAAGCCGTAGATCGCCTCAAGCTGCTCGATCGTGGAAATCACCGACATTCGTGCTGTTCTCCTTTGTGGCTGGTCGTCTCTTGCTATTCGTCCCAGCGCTCGCCCTTGATGATGCGGACAAGCTGTCGCGCGTGATAGTCGGCGGTGCCGGAATTGACGATGGTGAAATCGGGCGTCGACGTGCTCTCGTCGACGGTGCGGGCCAGCCGCTGTGCGAGCAGGCCGTCGCTGCTGCGCGCCCGCGCAGCCAGCCGTGCCGCCAGCACATCCGGCGGCGCCGTGATCGACACCACGACGGCATTGGCATACTTGCGGCGTGCCGCCGCGATCACCGTGCGCGAGACGTTCGCGATCACGGTGCGCCCGGCGCGGATCTCATCATTGATCGCGCGCGACAGCGCATAGCGATGGCCGTGCGCTTCCCAGTGCATGGCGTAATCGCCGGCGGCGACCGCACGCTGGAAGGCCTCCGCGCTGACCTCTTCATTGTCTTCCGACGCCGAGGCCTGGCGGGTGATCAGGCGGCGAGGAAACACGACATCACGGTCATCGGCGCAGGCCGCCTTCGCCAGCCCCAGCAGCGTGTCCTTGCCGGCGCCGCTCGGGCCGACCACCAGGATCAACCGGCCTGGACCGACCGTGCTGGCCTGCTGTCCGGCGACGACGGACGCACCGGTCACGCGACCCTCCCCCCTTCGCGCCAGACGCTGCGCACGACAGGCAGATCGCGCGCGACGTGCACGCGGATCAGATCGGCGCGCCTGCCGACCGCGATCTCGCCGCGATCGGACAGGCCGACCGCTTCGGCGGGCGTCTTGGTCACGGTGCGGACAGCGGAAGCGAGATCGATCGCCGGCACATGCCGCGGCAGTTGCAGGGCGGCCATCAAGAGGCTGGAGGGGATGTAATCCGACGACAGGATATCGAGCATGCCCTCATTGGCGAGATCGACGGCGGCGATATTGCCGGAGTGCGAGCCGCCGCGCACCACGTTTGGTGCGCCCATCAGGATGTCGATGCCGGCGGCGTGCAGACCGCGCGCGGCTTCCATCGTGGTCGGGAATTCCGCGACCGCGACCTTGTCGTTGACGGCGTCGACCACGTTTTCGTCCGTGGTGTCGTCGTGGCTCGCGAGCGGAATCTTGTATTGATGTGCCAGCGCGACGATCGCGCGGGTGTTCGCCACCGCATATTCCTTCTGATAGGCGAAGCGCCGCGCGAACAGCACGTCGAGCTGGGCGTCGGTCATGCCGCCGCCCTTGCCGCGGTAGTAATCGCGCAGCTTGACCTCGTCGCGGAACTGGCGCTGGCCCGGCGTATGGTCCATCAGCGACATCAGCCGCACGTCCGGCCGCTCGATCAGCTCCTTGGCCTCGGCGACGACATCGGGCATCGGCACCTCGCAGCGCAGATGCAGGAAGTGATCGGCACGCAGCAGGTCCTCCTCGCGCGCGGCCGAGATCGCCGCCGCCAGCACGCCGGCGCGGCCGTCGACGTCCTCGGCGCCGTCCTCGCGCCAGACCCGCAGCGAATCCAACACCGTGGTGATGCCCGAGGTCGCGAGCTGCCCGTCATAGGAGATCACGGCGGCGACCGGATTCCAGAACACCTTCGGCCGCGGCACGTAGTGCATTTCGAGATGGTCGGTGTGCAGCTCGATCAGCCCGGGCATCAGGAGATCGCCGCCGGCGTCCTCGGCGGCCTCGGGCGCCCTGCCCTCGCCGAATTCGGCGATCTTGCCGTCAACGATCGCAACCCAGCCCTGCTCGATCACGCGATCGGCGAGGACCAGCCGGGCGTTGCCGATGATGGTGTCTTGCTTGGCAGTCATTTCAAACAGTCCTTCAGGCAGCAGCGGCGAACGAGGTCACATCGACGATACGGTCGGCAATCAGATGGCGGATTTCGTCGTCATGGACAATCGCGACCATCGCGACGCCCTTGGTCTTTTTCTCCGCAATCAGCTCGACCACCACTGCGCGATTCGCCGCATCGAGCGAAGCGGTCGGCTCGTCCAGCAGCAGAATCGGCAGGTCCGAGATGAAGCCGCGCGCGATGTTGACCCGCTGCTGCTCGCCGCCGGAGAAGGTCGAGGGCGGCAACGTCCACAGCCGCTCCGGAATGTTGAGCCGACGCAACAGTCTCCCGGCGCGTTCGCGGGCTTCCTCGCGCGCCACGCCGTTGGCGATCAACGGCTCGGCGACGACGTCGATCGTCGCCACCCGCGGCACGGCGCGCAGGAACTGGCTGACATAGCCGATCGTCGAGCGGCGGATGCTCAACACCTGGCGCGGCTCGGCGGTCGCGAGGTCAACAACCTTGCCGTGGTGGCGGATGCCGATCCGGCCGCTGTCGCAGCGATAATTGCCGAAGATCATCTTCAGGATCGAGGATTTGCCGGCGCCCGACGGGCCCGACAGCACCACGCATTCGCCGGGATCGGCGTGGAACGAGACGCCGCGCACCACCGGCAGCTCGACGCCGCCTTGTAAATGCATGGTGAAGGTCTTCTCGGCGTTGGCAAGTTCGATCATCGCGGTCATTGGCAAGCTCATGGCGGCAGTATCGAGGAAACGAGCAGCTGGGTATAGGGCTCGCGGGGATCATCGAGCACCTGGTCGGTGAGACCGGTCTCGATGACACGCCCGCCCTTCATCACCATCACGCGATGCGACAAAAGGCGCGCGACCGCGAGATCGTGGGTCACGACGATGGCGGCAAGGCCGAGCTCGCTGACGAGATTGCGCATCAGGTCGAGCAGGCGCGCCTGCACCGAGACGTCGAGACCGCCGGTCGGCTCGTCCATGAACACCAGCCGCGGCTCGGTGACGAGGTTGCGCGCGATCTGCAGCCGCTGCCGCATGCCGCCGGAATAGGTCTTCGGCGCATCGTCGATGCGGCCGACATCGATCTCGACTCGATCGAGCCAGGTCGATGCGGTGTCTCTGATACGACCGTAGTGATTCCAGCCGACCGCCATCAGCCGCTCGCCGACATTGGCGCCGGCAGAGACGCCCATCCGCAATCCCTGCGCAGGATCCTGGTGCACAAAGCCCCAGTCGGTGCGGAACAGGAAGCGCCGCTCGGCCTCGCCGAGCTCGGCAAGATCGCGCAGCACGCCGTCGCGCATCCGGTAGGACACCCGTCCCGCGCTCGGCGCGAGCTGCGCGGAGAGCAGTTGCAGCAAGGTCGACTTGCCCGAACCGGACTCGCCGACGATCGCAAGCACCTCTCCGGCATAGAGCGCAAACGAGACGTCGCGGCAGGCCGGGAGCCGGCCGTAATTCTTGCCAAGCCCCTCGGCCACCAGCAGCGGCTGATCATTGTCGAGGCTCGAGAGCTCAGACATGCGCCTTCTCCTTGTGCGGCGCCGCGCTCTCGGTGCCGTGATGGCCGGCGGCCTGGCGCTGCTCGCAGAAGTCGGTGTCGGAGCAGACGAACATCCGCCCGCCCTTGTCGTCGGTGACGATCTCGTCGAGATAGGAATTGTCGGCACCGCACAGCGCGCAGGCTGCGTCGAAGCGGTAGCGCGTGAACGGATGATCTTCGAAATCCAGCGAGACCACCGTGGTGTAGGGTGGGATCGCGTAGATGCGCTTCTCGCGGCCGGCGCCGAACAGCTGCAGCGCCGCGCAATTGTCCATCTTCGGATTGTCGAATTTCGGCGTCGGCGACGGGTCCATCACGTAGCGTGCATTCACCTTCACCGGATAGGCGTAGGCGGTCGCGATATGGCCGAAGCGCGCGATATCCTCGTAGAGCTTAACGTGCATCAGCCCGTATTCGGCGAGCGCGTGCATCCGCCGCGTCTCGGTCTCGCGCGGCTCGAGGAAGCGCAGCGGCTCGGGGATCGGCACCTGATAGACCAGCACCTGCCCGGCGTGCAGCGACGCCTCGGGAATGCGGTGCCGGGTCTGGATCACGGTCGCGTCCGTGGTCGAGGTCGTGGTCGCGACACCCGCGGTCTTGCCGAAGAACTTGCGGATCGAGATCGCGTTGGTGGTGTCGTCCGAGCCCTGGTCGATCACCTTCAGCACGTCGTCGGGACCGAGGATCGCGGCTGTCACCTGCACGCCGCCGGTGCCCCAGCCATAGGGCATCGGCATCTCGCGGCTCGCGAACGGCACCTGATAGCCGGGGATCGCGATCGCCTTCAGGATCGCGCGGCGGATCATCCGCTTGGTCTGCTCGTCGAGATAGGCGAAATTGTACGTCGGCGCGTTCATTCCGCGGCCTCCTGCAGTTCCACGGCCTCGTTGGCTTCCGCGAACTCCCGCCGCAGCTTGCGCAGCAGGCCGAGCTCGGACTGGAAGTCGACGTAATGCGGCAGCTTGAGATGCTCGACGAAGCCGGTCGACTGCACATTGTCGGAGTGCGACATCACGAACTCCTCGTCCTGCGCCGGCGCCGCCGCCTCCTCGCCGAGTTCGCGTGCGCGCAGCGCGCGATCGACCAGCGCCATCGACATGGTCTTGCGCTCGCTCTGGCCGAAGGCGAGGCCATAGCCGCGGGTGAAGCACGGCGCCTCGGTCGTCGAGCCCTTGAACTGGTTGACCATCTGGCACTCGGTGAGCTCGATCGAGCCGAGCGGGACCGCAAAGCCGACGTCTTCGGCTGCGAATTCGACCTCGACCTCGCCGAAGCGGATCTCGCCGGCGAAGGGATGGTTGCGGCCGTAGCCGCGCTGCGTCGAATAGCCGAGCGCGAGCAGAAAACCCTCGTCGCCGCGCGCCAGATTCTGCAGCCGCAGATCACGATCGGCCGGGAAGTTCAGCGGCTCGCGCGTGAGGTCGCCGACCGCAGCATCGCTATCGGCCTGCGGCGACGATTCGATCAGGCCGTCACGGCCGAGAATGTCGGTGACCCGCGGCGTTGCCGCCTGCGAGGCTTCCGCGGTCGCCGGCTGCTCCGGCACAAAACCTTCCGCGAGCTGCGGATCGAGCAGGCGATGGGTGTAATCGAAGGTCGGCCCCAGGATCTGGCCGCCCGGAACGTCCTTGAAGGTCGAGGAGATCCGTCGCCGCACCTGCATCGCGCCGGTATTGACCGGCTCGGTGGCGCCGAAGCGCGGCAGCGTGGCGCGGAAGGCGCGAACCAGGAAGATCGCCTCGATCATGTCGCCGCGCGCCTGCTTGATCGCGAGCGCCGCAAGCTCGCGGTCGTAGAGCGAACCTTCGGTCATCACGCGGTCGACGCCGAGCGCGAGCTGCTCGGAGATCTGCGCCAGCGTCACCTCGGGCACATCGCGATCGCCGCGCCGCTCATGCGCCAGCAGCCGATGGGCGTTCTCGATGGCGCGCTCGCCTCCCTTGACGGCTACATACATCGCTCACACTCCGCTTGCGATCAGCCGCGTGGTGCGCGGGATCGCGACAATCTTGTCGTCATGGACCAGCACGACGTCGATGCCGCGCGGGAACAGCGCTTCATTGATCGACAGCCGCTGGAACAGGTCGCGCGGCTTGATCATCGCCTGCAACAGCGCGCTGCCGTCGATGCCGGGCCCCTTCAGCTCGAAGGCCGGACCCTGCGTCAGGCTGTCGACCTGCAGGATCAGCGTGGTCGAGCGGTCAGGATATTCGTTGCTGCCGAACGCGAAGCGCTCCAGCGCCGGCAGGTTCGCGGCATCGCCGATCAGCGCGAAGCTCGCGATCGCGGAATCGGCGATCACCGGCGCGCTGGCGTGAAACTTCAGCCAGCGGGCGACATCCGGCGTCGCCGACATCGCGGCATCGAGCCAGATCGGCGTGTCGTGATCGAATAGCGTCAGCGCGATCGCGGCCGCGCCGCGCATCATGCCGGCGGGCGTTCCGACATCAGCGGCGACGCGCTGCACGCTGCCCGGGCGCGCCATCGCATCCATCACGGAGCGAAACGTGGACTGCGCCGACAGCACCTTGTCGGCAAACCCTGCGGGCATTTCGGCAATCGTCGTCATTGCATCACCCCTCACCGCGCACCATCGTGTAGAAATCAACCCGCGTCGCCGCGGTCTCCGCGGCCTTGCGACTGCGCTCGGCATTCATGGCGGCACGCAGCGGCGCGATCACCTTGGCCTCCACCTCGCCGGACAGCTCCGCGGACTGCACCATGGCGTCGCACAGCGCGATCATCTGCGCCTTGTGCGCATCGCGGCCGAGCGTGTAGCCGAAGCCGACTTCGCCGGTCGCAAGCCGCACCGCCGCGCGCGACACCGTCGCCTCGCCGACATTGAACGGCGCACCGTCGCCACCGATCCGCCCGCGCATCATCACGAGGCCGTTCTCCGGCTCGCGCAGGTTCTCATGCGTGGGCACCGCGATCGCCGCCAGCCTGCCTGCGATGTCGGCCGCGGCGGAGTGCGCCAGCACCGTCATTGCGGCCTTGCGCTGGGCCTGTTTGCTGTCGGGTCCGGTCGAACTCATGGTCGAATTCATGGGCAACCTTGCTTGTATCAAGTTGTCTATGATAATAGACAACTTGATAGCCGAGCGCCATGACTGTTTCGTGACAAACCGAAGATTTCTGGTATCACCGCGCGATGAGCATGCAGGAAAGTTCCGGCGTCGCCTTGTGGCGGCAGGTCGCTGACGGCATCGAGCGCGGCATCGCCGACGGCCGCTTTGCCGCGGGCGAAAAGCTGCCCGGCGAGATGGAGATCGCCGAGACTTACCGAGTCAACCGTCACACCGTGCGGCGGGCGCTCGCCGCACTCGCCGAGCGCGGCCTGGTGCGCGCCGAGCGCGGCAGCGGCACCTATGTCGAAGCCCAGCGCCTTGCCTACCCGCTACGCTCACGTACGCGATTCTCAGAGATCGTTGGCGCCGGCGGCCACGAGCCGCGCGGCCAGCTGATCGATGCAGGCAGCGACGTCGCCAATCGCGAGATCGCGCGCGAGCTCGGCCTGAAGATCGGCGCGCCGCTGATCCGGATCGAGGCGGTGCGGCTCGCCGATCGGACGCCGATCTGTGTTTCGACCACCTGGCTGTCGGCCGAGCGCTTTCCCGATGCCGGCAGCGTGTTCGCCGACGTTCGCTCGATGACGAAGCTGCTCGGGCATTACGGCGTCAAGGATTACCACCGCGCCTCGACCCGGATCACAGCGGCGATCGCCGATGCGACCGACGCCGCACGGCTCGATCTGCCGCTGGGCCGGCCGGTCCTGGTGGTCGACGCGACCGACGTCGACATGCTGGACCGCCCGCTGGTGACCAAGCGCTCGCGCTTCGCCGCCGAGCGGGTGGAGTTTCTCGTCGAGAATAGCTGACCTCTCTGCTCCCTCGCCCCGCTCTTGCGGGGGGAGGTTACACCACCGCCCTTTGGCCGATGATGGCAAAGCGCAACTTGCTCGAGATGAAATCGATCGCGGCGACCGCGATCAGGATCATCAGGATCAGGAACGACACCTTCTGCCATTCCAGCACGCGGATCTGCTCGGCGAGCTGCAGGCCGATGCCGCCGGCGCCAACGATGCCGATGATGGTGGCCGACCGCGTGTTCGATTCGATGAAGTAGAGCACCTGGCCAGCGATCACGGGCAACACCTGCGGCAGCAGGCCGAAGCGGATCTCATGCAGCGCGTTGCCGCCGGAGGCGCGGATGCCCTCGACCTGCTTGCGGTCCGCCGCTTCGATCGCCTCCGAGAACAGCTTTCCGAACGCGCCGAAGTCGGAGACCATGATCGCCAGCACGCCGGCGAACGGGCCGAGGCCGACGACGTTGATCCAGACCAGCGCCCAGATCAGCGTATCGACGCCGCGGATCGAGTCCAGGAAGCGGCGCACCGGAAAGCGGATCAGGTTTGAGGGGATGATGTTGCGCGCCGCCAAGAGACTGACCGGCAGCGCAAAGAGTGCCGCAAGCGTCGTGCCGAGCAGCGCGATCGACAGCGTCTCGCCGAGCGCCTGCATATAGAGCGGGAACGACGCGCCGGGATTCGGCGGGATCATCATCATGGTGATCCAGCCGAGCTGGCTCATCCCTGAGATCAGCTTCGCTGGCGAGAAGTCGAGATCGACCAGGCCGTATGCGAAGATCGCGAGCGCTGCCACGATCGTGGCCGGCATCGCCAGCCGCGCCGACGCGGGGCGTTCGAACACGCCAGGGTATTTCGCACGCAAGTCCGCGGTGTCCGGCTTCGGCAGCTGGCTCATCGCCGGGTCTCCTTGCCGAACAGCCGGCCGCGCAGCCAGCCGGTCGAGATGTCGATGATGAAGACGGTGACGATGATGGTGACGAGGATCGCGCTGACGTCGGAATAGTAGAACTTGCGGATCGCGACCACGAGTTCCTGCCCGATGCCGCCAGCACCGACGAAGCCCATCACCGACGCCTCGCGGACATTGATCTCGAAGCGGAGCAGCGCGTAGCTGGCGTAGCCCGCCGAGACCTGCGGCAGGATGGCAAAGCGCATGCAGGACAGCCAGCTCGCGCCGGTGGAGCGGATGCCCTCGACCGGCTTCATGTCGGCATTCTCGACGATCTCGGCGAACAGCTTGCCGAGCGCCCCGGTGGTGTGGATCGCGATCGCCAGCACGCCGGCCATCGGCCCGAGGCCGAACGCGATCACGAAGATCAGCGCGAACACGATGCCGGGCACGGTGCGGGCGAATTCGAGCAGGCGACGGATGATGAAGCGCACCCATGGTCCCGGCGAGGTGTTCTGGGCGGCAAAGAAATTCAGCGCAAAGGCGAGCACAGCACCGGTCAGGGTGCCGACATAGCTGATCAGCAGGGTCTCACCGAGCAGCCGCAGCCATTTCTTCAGGCCCCAGAACCATTCCACCGGATCGGTCCAGACCCGCGCGCCGGAATCCAGCGTCAGGATGCGGTCGAAATAGCTGACGAAGTTGCCGAAATAGGTGAACAACGTGTGCAGGTTCACATCGGCGCCGAGCGCTGCGATAAACAGCGCCGCGCAGAACACCGCAGCTGCCACCGTCGCCTTCAGCCGCTTGCGCGCGACCGCCTTGCGATAGGCATCGTTCAGCGTCGCCAATTGCTGTGCTGGAAGGATGGAAATGGCGGTCGCCATCGATGCGGGCCGGTCTGCTCGAGGGATGAACGAAAAGGGCCGGGTTGTCGAACCCGGCCCCGTTCAGCGGCGATGTGCGATCAGGAGCCCTTCTTGCGCAGGGCGTCGACGAACTTGATCAGTTCGATGGTCTTGTCGTAGTCGGCGTTGGTGACCGGCTGCCACGGCAGGTTCTTGCCGTCGGACAGCTTCTTGAAGGCTTCCGGGTCCTTCTTCGGCATGTCGAGGAAGGCCTGCTTGATCTTCGCCTTCATGTCGTCGGGAAGGCTCTCGAGATAGGCGTAGGGCGAGTTGATGATCAGGTCGGACTTCACGATGATGCGGAAGTCTTCCTTCTTCAGCGGCGTGCCGTCGCTCGACTTCACCATGTTCTTGGCGAGCATGCGGGTCAGGTTGGAATCGTCGTCGGCATTCCACCAGTTGGCGGCGACGTCGACGGTGCCCTGCGCCAGCGCCAGCACGGCGTTCTCGTGGCTGCCGGTGAAGACCACCTTGGAGAAATAGGTCTCCGGATCGATCCCCATCTGGTTCAGCTTGAAGCGCGGCATGTTGTTGCCGGAGGTCGAGTTGGGATCGACCAGGCCGATATTCTTGCCCTTGAGGTCTTCGACCTTCTGGTACGGGCTCTTGGCGAGCACGTAGAACACCGAATAATAGCCCTTCGAACCGTCGGCATTGACGTCGATCACGAACGCGTCGGTCTTGACGCCGGTGAGGCGGGCGCGGGCGAACGACGCCGGGCCGTAGTAACCGATCTGGATGTTGCCGGCGCGCTGGCCCTCGATGACGGCTGCGTAGTCGTTGGCGACGCGCAGATTCACCTTGATGCCGAGTTCCTTCGACAGATATTCGGTAAGCGGGCCGTAGCGTTCGGTGACGCCGGAGCCGTTTTCGGCTGGGATCACCGCGAAGGTGATCTCCGGATACTTGGTCTTCCAGTCCTCGGCCGAAGCCGAGCCAGCGAATGCCAGCGCGGCGGCGCCGGCCAGAACGATGCGACGAGTGATCATGTTACCCCTCTTTGGTAGTTACGCCTATTGGCCGGGCGAAATGCCCGGTTGCCCTGTTTTTCGAAAATGCGCCGCTCAGGCCGCGGCTGCGGTGCCGAGCGCCGGAGCAGTTGCGCCATCGGGCACGGGCAGCGGGGCCGCGCCCATGACGTCATTGGCCTCGAGGTCGTAGAGCTCGCGGGCAATATGGTCGGTCAGCGCCGCGGGGGCGCCGTCGAACACCACGCGCCCCGCCGCCATGCCGATCAGGCGGTCGCAATAGCTTCGCGCCAGGTCGAGCGAGTGCAGATTGCAGAGCACCGTGATGCCGAAATGCTTGTTGATGCGCAGCAGCGCATCCATCACGATCTTGGTGTTGCGCGGATCGAGCGAAGCGATCGGTTCGTCGGCAAGGATGATGTCGGGTTCCTGCACCAGCGCGCGGGCAATCGCGACACGCTGCTGCTGGCCGCCGGAGAGCTGATCGGCGCGCTGCGCCGCGAGCTGGGCGATGTCGAACTGCTCGAGCGCGGACAGCGCAAGCGCCCTGTCCTGCTCCGGCCAGACTTGCGCCAGCGAACGCCACGACGGGATCTGCGCAAGCCGGCCCATCAGCACGTTGGTCAGCACGTCGAGACGGCCGACCAGATTGAACTGCTGGAAGATCATCGCCGAACGCGCCCGCCACTGCCGCAGCGCCTTGCCGCGCAGCGCGGTGACATCGGTGCCTTCAAACAGGATACGGCCGGAGGTCGGATCGGCGAGACGGTTGATCATCCGCAGCAAGGTCGACTTGCCGGCACCGGAGCGG
Organism: Bradyrhizobium sp. B120; assembly: GCF_049075665.1. Lineage (NCBI taxonomy): Bacteria > Pseudomonadati > Pseudomonadota > Alphaproteobacteria > Hyphomicrobiales > Nitrobacteraceae > Bradyrhizobium > Bradyrhizobium sp. B120. The sequence goes on from NZ_CP185242.1 coordinate 7,171,811, forward strand.
CCGATCACGCCGACAAAGCTGCCCGGCGCGATCGAAAAGGATGCGTTGTCGACTGCGGCTTTTGTGCCGAACCGGCACGTCAAACCATCCACCACCAGCATGTAATGCTCCAACCGCGCCGCGTTGAGCCATCGCTATCCCCGGTGTTTAACAGTTATGTGACGTGACGTTGCAGTGCGGCGATCGTCCACACCCCTCCCTTGCCGTTCCCTTGCCGTCATCGCAACGTCATGATGTTGTCATCAAGCGTCCTGATGACGAGCGCGCATCTCCCCGGAAGCCAAAGATTTACACGATTTGCGGAGGCCCTGATGGCCGGAAAAACACTCTCGGTTGTGCCGACGATCGACCCGACTGCGTCGGTACGCGAGAGCAAGCTCGGCCAATATACCGAGGTCGGCGCGCGCACCATCCTGCTTGAAGTCAGCATGGATGACTATTCCTACGTCGTGAACGATAGCCAGATCACCTACACCTCGATCGGCAAGTTCTGCTCGATCGCAGCGATGACCCGCATCAATCCCGGCAACCACCCGATGCATCGTGCGACCCAGGCGCATTTCACCTACCGCGCCAGCGCCTATTTTCCCGGCGAGAGCGACGACACCGACTTCTTCAACTGGCGACGTGCGCATCACGTGCATATCGGCCATGACGTCTGGATCGGTCACGGTGCGATCCTGCTGCCGGGCCGGAACGTCGGAACCGGCGCTGTCGTCGCCGCCGGCGCGATCGTGACCAAGGATGTGCCCGCCTACACCATCGTTGCCGGAAATCCCGCGCGTCCGGTGAAGCGACGCTTCTCCGAGACGGCAGCGGATCGCCTTGCCGCGCTCGCGTGGTGGGACTGGGATCACGAAACACTTCGTCGTGTGCTGCCCGACTTTCGCGCGCTCGCGGTCGAGGAATTTCTCGACAAGTACGAGGCCGAGGCCGTATCCCAATCACGGAATCAATAACGGAGCACCGTATCGTGACGGACATTTTCATCGAGGGCGGACGCGCGCTGGTTGACGGTGCCTTGGTCGAGACCTCGCTGCGGACCTCAGGCCGCGACATCGGATCACTCGGCGCCGAACAGAGCCGCGCCGCGCTCCACATCAATGCCGGTGGCCTACTGGTGCTGCCCGGTATCATCGACCTGCACGGCGATGCGTTCGAGCGGCAGATGATGCCGCGCCCCGGCGTCGATTTCCCGACCGACGTGGCGCTTGTTGACAGCGACCGGCAGGCAATCGCCAACGGCATCACCACCGTGTTCCATGGCACGACCTGGTCGTGGGAGCCCGGCCTGCGCAGCGCGGAGAATGCGCGCAAGCTGCTCGATGCGATCGAGGCGCTGCGGCCGCAGCTCGCCGCCGATACGCGCTTCCACCTGCGTCACGAGACCCACAATCTCGAAGCCGAAGCCGAGATCATTCAATGGCTCACCGAGGGCCGCATCGACCTGTTCGCCTTCAACGACCACAGCAACGTCAAGCCGAAGAAGCGCAACCAGCTGGCCGAACGCACCGGGCTCTCCATCGAAGCCGTCAACGACATGCTCGATCGGATCGTGGCGCGCCGTCCCGAGGTGCCGGCGTCGATCGCGCGGCTGGCTGCCGCTGCACGTGCGGCAAACATCCGCATGCTCTCGCATGACGACAACACCCCGGCGATGCGCCAGGAGTTTCGCGCGCTCGGTGCCACGATCGCCGAATTCCCCGTCAATGAGGAGACCGCGCGCGACGCCGCCGCTGCCGGCGACTTCATCGTGTTCGGCGCGCCCAATGTGGTGCGCGGCGGCAGCCACACCGGCTGGACCAAGGCATCCGACATGATCGCACAGGGCCTCTGCTCGGTGCTGGCGTCGGACTACTATTATCCGGCACAACTGCTCGCCGCGTTCCGCCTCGCCGCCGATGGCATCCTGCCGCTCGCCAAGGCCTGGGACCTGATCTCGTCGGCGCCGGCACGCGCGGCGGGGCTTGCCGACCGCGGCGTGCTCGCCGCCGGCAGCCGCGCCGACATCATCGTCGTCGACGACAAGGCGCCGCTGCGGCCGCGCATCGTCGCCGTGATCGCGGCCGGACGGTTGGTGCATCTGGCAGACGCGAGCTGCCTTGTTCATTCGCTCGCCCCGCGCAAAACGGTTGCGGCAGCATAGTCAGGACCTATTCTGCCGCCATGGCCAACACTCCGCGCTACGCGATCTATTATGCGCCGTCACCCGACAGCGCCCTGCACCGCTTCGGTTCGGCGCTGCTCGGCTACGATGCCGTGTCAGGCGACGACCTGCCGTTTCCCGATGGCGTCGCGCCCGACTGGCGCGAGGTGACGGAGGATCCGCGCAAATACGGCTTCCACGCCACCCTGAAGGCGCCGACCGCGCTCGCCGACGGCAGGAACGAGTCCGAGCTGCTCGATGCGTGCGCTGCCTTCGCCGGCCGCGCGCGGCGTATTCCGGTGATCGAACCGGTTGTCGATGCCATCAGCGGCTTCATCGCCGTGATCCCGGCGAGCCGCTCGGATGATCTGCAACAGCTCGCCGCCGATTGCGTCACCGCGTTCGATACGTTCCGTGCGCCGCTCACGCCGCAAGATCGCGCGCGGCGCAGGCCCGAACGGCTCACGGAGCGGCAACGCGACTATCTCGATCGCTGGGGCTATCCTTACGTCATGGAGGAATTCCGCTTCCACATGACGCTGACCGGGCGATTGAGCGACGAGCGGCGCGGCCCGATCATGGCGCGGCTGCGCGAGCGGTTCGCGGCGATCGAGCTTGCGCGGCTCACGATCGACCGCATCGCACTATTCAAGCAAGCCGACCCGGCATCGCGCTTCCGCATCATCGACAGTTGGCCGTTGCAGGCTGATCGGGATTAGGCCCCCCACACCGGTGTCGTCCCGGCGAAAGCCGGGACCCATAACCACCGTCAGTAGTTGTTCAAGCGAGCTGCGGTCCCAGCAACGTCCCAAAACCAACATTCGTGGTTATGGGTCCCGGCTTTCGCCGGGACGACGTGGGATAGATATCGCTATTCGTCCACCCTTGTCCGCGCGATGATCTCGGCGGCGCCCTTCACGAGCAGCTCCATGCCGACGGCGCGGCCGAGCTCGCGCGGCCGGTCCGCCGGCCCGCGCCGCGTCACCTCGATGAAGCCGGCACCGGCCTCGTCGAGCACGGAGGCGCGCAGCGTCAGCTCGTTTCCAACGAGCGTGGCGTGGCCGGCGATCGGCGAATTGCAATGGCCGTTGAGCACCCACAGCACCTCGCGCTCGGCCTCGGCCGCAAGCCGCGACGGCGCATCGTCGATACCAGCGAGCCGCGCCCGCGTCGCCCAGTCGGCCTCGACGCATTCGACCGCGACGATGCCCTGACCGACCGCCGGAAGCATCTCGTCGACGGAGAAATCATGCGCGATACGCGCGGTCATGCCGATGCGCTCGAGGCCGGAACGCGCCATCACCAGCGCATCCGCCGGCCCCACCTCGCCGCCATCGGGCAGCCGCTGCTTGGCACCGCGATCGAGTTTTGCAATTCGCGTGTCGGCGGCGCCGCGATAATGGATCACGGTCGCCTCTGGAAACAGCCGGCGCAGGTAGGCGGCGCGGCGCACGGCATTGGTGCCGATCATGAAGCCCTTGCCGCGCGAGGCGCGAAACGCATCCAGCGTCAGGCCCGGCCGCAGCACGAGGCTGTCATTGGCCGCATCGCGCGCCAGCATCGCGGCGAGGACGAGACCCGGCGTCTCCTCATTGCCCGGCACGTCCTTCAGCGAATGCATTGCAGCCTGCAACGTGCCGGCACGCATGGCTTCGCGGATCTCGGCGACGAAGGCGCCGCCCTTGCCGCCGTGACGCAATAGCTTGCTGGTCTGGTCCTGGTCGCCGCGGGTCTCGAACTTGACGATCTCGACGGCAAGGTCGCCCGCCGAGGCGCGCAGCAGCCGCGCGACCTCGTCCGTCTGCGCGAGCGCCATCGCGCTCTTGCGCGTTCCTATCCGCAAAACCTGTCCCGACACGAAAGCTCCGCTGCGCGTGATCATCAACGGCTGGGGATTAGAACAAAAGGCCAGTCAAAACAATGGTTTTTGCCCCGGCCCGGCCACGCTCAGGGAATCTCCTCAACGAGCGCCACGCCGGCCTCGCGCATCGCCACCGTGGCGGCAGCAAGCGAGCCGCCGAGATCGATGGCGCGGCAGCCAGACAGCACGACCGTGGTCTCGAAGCCGAGCCGCCGTGCATCGAGCGCCGAATACTGCACGCAAAAATCCGTCGCGAGCCCGGCCATCACGACGCGCCTGAGGCCGCGCTCGCGCAGATAACCGGCGAGCCCAGTCGGGGTTGTCCGGTCGTTCTCGAAGAACGCCGAATAGGAATCGATTGCGCCGCGAAACCCCTTGCGGATCACGAGTTCGGCCCGGTCGGTTACGAGGTCGGGATGAAACGCGGCGCCGGCGGTGCCCTGGATACAATGATCCGGCCACAGCGTCTGCGGCCCATAGGGCATGGTGATCGAGGAGAATGGCGCCGCGCCCGAATGCGAGGTCGCAAACGAGCTGTGGCCCGCCGGATGCCAGTCCTGGGTCAGCACGACATGGTCGAAGCGCCCGGCGAGCCGGTTGACGACAGGCACGACGGCATCGCCATCGGCCACCGCCAGCGCGCCGCCAGGGCAGAAATCGTTCTGCACGTCGATGATCAGCAAGAGATCGTCGGGCCCGATCTTCATCACGTCCCGATCCGCAAGGACGCGCGCAGCTTGCGCAGGCAGGCGATCACCGACAGCGCGGTGATGCGGCCGGTCTTCGGATTCTCCGAGGGGATGTTCTCGATCATCATCGAGAACCGCGCGGAATCGGAATCGACCTCGATGCGGTGGGTGTTGCGCGTCACCGTCGGATCGGCCCAGATCTCGACCCTTGTGCGATCGGGGCCGATGCCGGCGAGCGACAGCGCCACCGCGACGTTGAGATTGGCCGGAAAGCCCTTTGCCGCGTCGCGCGCGCTGCCCTCGAAGATGCGCAGCGGCTCGGTGATGCCTTCGATCCGGATGTTGTTCGCGACCAGATGCGGCGCGCCGACGAGGCCCGCGACCGGCTTCCGCGTCACCAGCCTTGCCGAATGGATGGTCCCGACCGCGGCCGCGGTCACGGCATCGAGCCCGATCAGCGCGCCGGTCGGCACGATGATCTGGCCGCCATGCGCCTTCGCGAGGTCGACCAGGTCCTCGTTCTGCAACAGTGCGCCGACGCTGAGCACGACCGCGGTCTTGCCGCGCGCGACCACCGGCGCCACGATCGAGCGCACCAGTCTGCTCGGCGCGCACTCGACCACGATGTCGGCGACCTCGGCCAGCTGCTCGATCGGCACCAGCTTCGGCGCAGACTTGAGCCCTTCGATCCAGCTGCGGTGCTTGTCCGGACTGTTCGCCGACACCGCAACCAGGGTCAGGCCCTCGATGCCCTGATCGAGCGCCTTGACGACGTCGGTGCCGATCGCGCCGAGGCCGGCGACCGCAACCCGTGTCTTCGTCTTTCCGTCAGCCATCATTTCCCGCCGGCGAGCATCTTGACCAGGCGATAGAGGTACTCCTCGCCCTCGTAGAACGACTTGACGAGCACGCGCTCGTCCTTGCCGTGAGCCCGGTTGTCATCGACATCGGATCCCAGCCCGGAATGGCCGTAGGTCGGAATTCCGGCATTGCGCAAATAGCTGCCGTCGGTGGCGCCGGTGCTCATCACGGGGACGATTTCGGCATTCGGCCAGAACTCCTTCGACAGCTTCTCGACCGATCCCATGATCTCTTCGTTCAAGGGCGACGGCGGGCTCAGCACGGCCTTGCCGGTCGGGGTCACCTCGATCTGCTTGTCGGCGAGCACGCGCTCGATCGTCGCCTGAACGCCTTCGACCGGCTCGCCGGGCAGGATCCGGCAATTCACCTTGGCGGTTGCAAGCTGCGGCAGCGCGTTGATGGCGTGGCCGCCCTCCAGCATGGTCGCGACACAGGTGGTGCGGAGCTGCGCATTATAGCCGGGATTCTCCGACAATCGCGCCAGCGCTGCCGGATCGGGCTGCGGCGCCAGGATCGCCTTGATATCGTCGGCGTGCGACTTGTCGACCTCGGCGGTCTTGGTGAAATAGATCCGCGTCGTCTCGTTGAGATTCATCGGGAAGTCGTATTTGGAGAGCCGCACCAGGCCCTCGGCGAGCCGATAGATCGCATTGTCCTTGCGCGGCAGCGATGAATGCCCGCCGCGATCCTTCACGGTGAGCTGATAGCCGATCGAGACCTTCTCGCTGGTCTGCACGCTGTTGCGGATCGCCTTGCCGTTCTTCAGGCCGACGCCGCCGCCTTCGTTGAGCGCGAACTCGGCGTCGATCAGGTCGCGGTGGTTCTTGATCAGCCATTGCATGCCGAGACCGTTGGCATCGAGGATCTCCTCGTCGGTCTCGAGCGCGACGATGATGTCGCGGTCGGGCTTGTAGCCCTCCTTCTTGTAGCGGATCAGATTGGTGATGAAGGCCGACGCCATGTATTTGTCGTCGCCCGAGCCGCGGCCGTAGAAATAGCCGTCCTGCTCGGTGAGCTTGAACGGATCGACCGACCAGTCCTCGCGGTTGGCGGGCACGACATCGATATGGGCGACCAAGAGGATCGGCTTGCGCGCGCCGGAGCCGTGCAGCCGCGCCACCAGATTGCCCTTGTGCGGCGCGGGCGAAAACACATGGACATCGCTCTCGGGGAAGCCCGCCGCGCGGAGCCGCGCGCCCATCGCCTCCGCCGCCTTCTGCGTATCGCCGGTCGCGGTGGTCGTGTTGATCTCGACCAGCTCCTGGTAGATGCCGCGGGCAAATTGCTGCTGTTCGGTCAGTCCCTGCGCGCTGGCGCCGGACGCCAGCAGGACCGGCGCGAACGCCGCCGCGATCTGCAGCGATCGAACCATGTTTCGGGCCTTGTGCGCCATCGTGCTCTCCCAGAATTCCACCACCTGATTGGAGATGAATTCAGACAGGCGACACGCACTTTGGCAAGACGGCGAGCCCCTCAATTTCCGCGCGCATGCTCCGCGCTTTCGCGCACGCTATTTGGAGTCCTTATTTGGCGTCCTTATTTAGCCTCCTTGACCGCAATCACCTCGATCTCGACCAGGAAGCCGGGATTGGCGAGTGCGGCGACGCCGACCACCGAGCGCGCCGGCAGGTTCGGCTGGCTGCCGCCGAAGAACTGGGTGTAGCCCTCCATGAAGGCCTTGAAGTCCATCGGCGCGGCCGTGTTGTGCACCAGGAACACCTGCATCTTGACGACGTCGCCCATGCCGAGCCCCTGGCCTTCCAGAATGGCCTTGATGCGGTTGAAGACACCGACGGTCTGGGTCTTGGTGTCGCCATAGGCCTGCGGGCTCGACGGATCGGCGTCCTTGTTGATGACCGGCGGCACCTGTCCGCTGACGTAGACTGTCGTGGTGTTGCCGGTGACGGTCACGGCCTGCGCGATCGGGAATGTCGAGTTGGGAATCGGATGCCTGACCACGTCAGCCGAGGCAGCGGTCGCCATCGCCGACAGCGCGGCGCCCAGTACGATACCGATGAATTTCATCGAACTCTCTCCAAATTGGTTAGCGGCGGGCGTCCTGGACGTCCTTGGGTGTCACCGCGTCCTGATAGGTGTTGCCGAAGTGCGTCCGCAGATAGTTCACAACGGCGGCGACCTGACCATCGGTCATCATGTCGCCGAACGCCGGCATGCCGCGGCGGCCGTTGACGACAAGGTAGATCGGATAGCTGCCGGTCTCGAGATTCTTGTTGCCGGCGAGCGAGGGATAGGTGCCGGCGCCGCTCGCGCCCGTCGCATCCGGCATGTGGCAGCCCTGGCAGACATTGCCGAACAGCTCCTCGCCGGTCATTTCCACGAAACGGTAGCCCGAAGAGAAGGTGCGCTTGGTCACCCCGCTGTCCTGCCCGAGGGCCGCGGTCGCCGACAGCAGTACGAGCGCCGCGATCACCGATGTTCCTGTCCGCACCATCATGTCTTCACCACGCGTTCGTGCAATCGGGTAATCGCATCGAGCGCCGACAGGATCGCGCCCTCCTGCCAGGCCGGCAGCTGCGAAGCGTGCTCGCCCGCCAGCGCGATGCGGCCGTCGATCTGGCAGAGATTGCGGTAATGCTGCGCCCGCCCGGCCTCGGTCCATTCGCCGGCGCAGCCGAGCGTGAACGGCACGCGATGCCACGCCACCGCGACACCGTTCTCGAACTCGCTCTTGTACTGCGGATGGATCTTGGCGCCGAACTCGACCGCGCTGGCGACCCGCTCGGCCGGCGTCATCGCCGTGAACTCGAAGGAATTGGCGCCCTCATACAAATAGGCGCCGAGCAGCACGCCGCGGCCGCCGCGGTTGAAGCCATAGTTCGGATAGCCGATATTCCGGATCGGCAGGTCGGTGTAGCTGATGCCGCCATAGATCGCCTCATCCTCTTCCCAGAACCGCCGCTTGAACTGCAGCCCGACCTTCACCGAGGCGGCGTAGGGCAAGGAATCGATCGCATTCTTCATCGGCCCGCTGACGTCGAGCGGCAGCTGGCTCAGGATCGGCAGCGGGATGGTGCAGATGCACCAGTCGGCGGTCGCCTGCTGCACCGCGGACGGACTGGCGGTGTCGACATAGCTCACGGTGACGCCGGAGCCGTTCTGCTGGATCTGCGTCACCTTGGCATTGTAGCGGATGAGATCGCCGACCTCGCGCGCGAACGCCTTGCCGATCATGTCCATGCCGCCGACCGGCTGGAACATGGTGGTCTGGAAGTCGTAGCGTGCATAGGACTGCAAATAGCGCCACATCCGCGACCGCAGCAGTTCCTGCAGCGAGATCGGGTCGCTGGGCAGCGGATCGCCCATCAAGCCGCCGCCGGGATCGCGCGCATAACCGCGGAACTCGGCGGAGCCGAGATTGGCATTGTACTTGTAGTCGCGATCCAGCGCGCCCCAGTCACGCAGCGACTGCAGCAGGATCTCCTGGTCTTCCTTGCTGACGAACTCGTCGAGCCTGCCCTGCTGCGTGACTTTCCCGAGCAGCTCCGACACCTGGCCCTGGAAGTCCGCCTTGATGCTGCGAAAGCGTTGCGGCTTGCCGTCGAACGCACGCGTCGCGTGCAGATAGGCATTGTGGTTGAGCTGGATGAAGGGTTCCAGCGTCACGTTGAGCCGGCGGCAGTAATCGAGCAGCGCGCGGTGATGATAGGGAATCCGCCACGGGCCGGGATTGAGATAGAGCCCCTGCTCGAACTGGCAGGTCTGCTTGAAGCCGCCGAGCTCGGTAAAGCTGTCACCGCCGCGGATCGACCAGTTGCGGCCGCCGGCGCGGTTGTTGAATTCGAGGATCTGGACCTTGTAGCCGGCCTTGCGCAGTTCCAGCGCCGCCGTCATGCCGGCAAGCCCAGCGCCGAGAATCAGCACCGAAGCGCCCTTCACGTCGCCCGCGAGCTTGAGCGGCCCCTTGTAGGCGGACTCGGATGCGAAGCCGAGGCTCGTCATCGCCTGATACATCGCCGAACTGCCGGCGATGGTCCCGATCAGCGCCAGCAAATCCCGCCGCCTGATCACAGATTGGTTCTGCACCCGCGTTCACCCAGCCGATGATTTCGATGGCGAAGGGAAACGGTTGACGCGACCTGTGTCAAGAAAGGGCACGCGCTTACGCATGTGCCCACACGCGCTTTTGATGCATCACGCGACCGAACCATCACATGACGCGTTCGAGTTGCACACGCCGGCAATCCATTTCATAGTCGAGTCCAACCACCGGCGGCCGGTCGAAATGCCAGGTCAGGCCGTTGCGAAGCACGCCACGGCGGCCGAGCTCGCTTTCGAGCACCGGGTAGGCATCATGTACGGTGTAGAGCTGCACCGCGGTGGTGTCGCGCCAGGAGGCACCGAATGCGCTCATCCGGCGCTCCATCTCGTTAGCCACGAATTTCGCCTTCGCCAGGATGCCAGCCGGGCTGGTGTCGCCGAGCGCGACAGTATGATCGCGATAGTTGGCCTTTCCCTCGACCGACTCGCCGCTGCCGGCGACGACGAAGCTCGTCGGTGCATCCTTCGCCGCCGGCACCGTGTAGCAGAAAGCGTGGAACGACGGCTCGGCGGGCCGATCGAGCTTTGGACAGACGTTGCTGCGCGCCACCGGATTGACGCCGTCGCGCATCACGCCCCAGGCGACCAGCGTCTTGATGTAGATTTCGTTGAACGCCTTGAACCCATCCTCGGTGAACGGCGCCGGCGAGCGCAGTTCGCAGGCCGCGAAAGCGGTCAGCGGACGGCCCGCGCCCCTGATGATCTCGGCAATCCGTTCAAACCCTGCGCTCAAGGGTACCGGTTCAGAGAACCTGACCCGCTCGATGGCATAACCGGGCAGCGCACCGACGCCGCAGGAATACTGACTGACGCCGAGCATGAAGCGGTAGCCGCCGTCGGGAGCCTCGATGGTGTTGGTCATGGTGCCTCTGTTGGATGCGGTCGTCGCGATGGTGTTCTGCCAGGGAGGATACGCTCGAATATTGCGATGTCATCACAGCTGTCGTCCCTGCGAAAGCAGGGACCCATACTCCGCGGCGGGGATTGTTGAAGGGACTCGTCGCACGAGCATTGCCGCAACAATCAGCATTTGTGGATATGGGTCCCTGCTTTCGCAGGGACGACACCGAATGCTTTGCGCAGCCGCCGAGCCAAACGTTCAGGTTATCGCGGAATGATTTGCCGAGGCCTGCATCATGTTCCTCCTCGAAGAGGGCGCAGGGAAAGCGGAGGGGCTTGCACGGTCGGGCAACGCATTGGCCGCGCGCACGTGAGGGACGCACCGGCGGCCGGGTTCCCTCCCCCCTTGCGGGGGAGGGTTAGGGAGAGGGTGCCACACGGCGCGCTCTCTCCGAATTCGTCACAGCGATGAGTGAACGCGATTGCGCGGTTGGTCCCCTGATCGTTCAGCTCGCCCGGGGCCACCCCTCTCCCCACCCTCTCCCGCAAGGGGAGAGGGAGCCTGAGAGGCGTGCTCACTTCACAGCATTCCGCGGCGTCTTGCGCCCTAATGTGCCTTGGCGAGGTAGGGGCAACCGCCTTCATCGAGCGGACGGAAGGCCTGGTCGCCCGGCACCGTCGCGAGATATTCGTAGAGATCCCATTTGCCCTTGGACTCTTCCGGCTTCTTGATGCGCATCAGGTACATGTCGTGCACCATGCGGCCGTCCTCGCGCACCACGCCGTTCTGGGCGAAGAAATCATTGACCGGGGTCTTGCGCATCTGCGCGATCACGGTTTCCGAATCCGCCGAGTTGGTGGCAGCGACCGCCTTGAAATAGTGCCGCAGCGCCGAGTTGACGCCGGCCTGGTAGGCCGTCGGCATCGCGCCATGCCGCTTGAAGAACTCCTGGGCGAAGACCCGGGTCTCGGGCGTGCGGTCCCAGTAGAAGGAATCGGTGAACAGCAGATCGTGCGCATGCGCGAGGCCGAGCGCAGGCACGTCGGTGAGCGTCACCTGCAGCGCGACGAGCTGCATGCTGGCGCGGATGTTGAACTCGTCGGCCTGCGACACCGCGTTGCGGAAGTCGGAGCCGGCATTGGCGAGCGCCAGGATCTTGGCGCCGGAGGACTGGGCCTGCAGCAGGAAGGACGAGAAATCGGCGGTGTCGAACGGATGCCGAACCGCGCCCAGCACCTTGCCGCCGGCCGATGTCACGGCCTTGCTCGCGTCGCGCTCCAGCGCCTGGCCGAACGCGTAGTCGGCGGTGAGAAAGAACCAGGGCGTGCCGCCGCGCGCGACCACGGCCTTCGCCGTCGCGTTCGAGGAAGCATAGGTGTCGTAGGTCCACTGCACGCTGGTCGGCGAACATTGCTTGCCGGTGAGGTCGGATGAGCCGGAGCCCGAGATCAGGAACAGCTTCTTGCGTTCGCGCGTCACGGTCTGGATCGCGAGCGCCACCGCGGAATTGACGCCTTCGGCGATCACGTCGACACCCTTGTTGTCGATCCAGTTGCGCACGATGCCGGTCGCGACGTCAGGCTTGTTCTGGTGATCCGCCGAAATAATCTCGATCTTGCGTCCACCGACCTTGCCGCCGATTTCCTCCGCGGCCATTTGCGCCGCGATCACCGATCCCGGACCATTGCCATCGGAATATTGCCCGCTCATGTCGGTGATGATGCCGACCCGCAGGACACCGTCCTCCGCGCGAGCAGCGCCGGCGGCAAAGGCGAGACACGCGGCGGCAATTGCGAGCAGCACAGGCGAGCGTTTCGTGATGGACATTTCGTTCCCAAGGTTCGGATGGTTCGGACGAACTCCTGAAGCAATCAGGGATCGCCGACAACCCCGTGGCCGGCATGGCGCTCTGCGATTCCGCGCACAAATTCCGGGAGGAGGAACATGGCGCGTCGCCGGTCATGCGAACGCCGCGACGAGATTTCGCCGCGGCGTTGCTTACAGTGCTGAATGGTGTCGAGACCGCCTCAGCGCCGCTCCCACAATTGTCTTGCCAGGATGCCGACCTTGCGCTCGATCGCCTCGGCCGCATCGAGACACATGTCCTCGCGATAGCGCGAGCCGACGATCTGGACGCCGACCGGCAATCCCTCATGCAGCCCGACCGGCACCACGGCCGCCGGCAGCCCCAGCACGTTCATCGACGAAATGAAGCGCAGATCGTTCCAGAACAACTCCTTGACGCGCTGGTCGCCGCCGAGATCGGCATTGACCTCCGGTGTCTGGCGCACCGAGGTCGGCATCAGCACCAGCGGATATTGTTCAAGGAACGTCATCCAGTTCCTGATGTGGCGCGACCGCTCGGCGATCGCCTTCATGTAGCCGGCCTGGTCCAACGGATTTGCCAGCGCCATGAAGCCGTGGAACGTCTTCTGGAAGTCGGCGCTGGAGGTCGCCAGCATCTGGTCCTGCTGCAGGATGCGGGTCTCGGTCATGATCAGGTCGCACCAGAGCTGCCAGACCTTGTTGAGATCGGGCACCTCGACCTCGCTGACCGCATAGCCCGCATCGGCCAGATGATCGGCCGCCTTGCGCTGAAGCGCGATCACGCCGCGATCGGTCGTCATGTCCTCAGGGATCTTTGCGAGCGCGACCTTGATCGGTGCGGCCGGCTTCGGCCCCGTCAATGGCGCCGGCACGTACCAGGGATCGCGCGGGTCGCGCTGCGCCATCACCTCGAGGCCGAGGCGCACGTCGGCGACGTGGCGCGCCAGCGGTCCCTGCGACGACATGAACTGCGCCATCAGCGGCCGTTCCGCCGTGGCGCTGGGATTGAACGCCGGAATCCTGCCCTGGGTCGGCTTGATGGTGGCGATGCCGTTGCAGTGCGCCGGCCAGCGCAGGGAGCCGCCGATGTCGTTGCCATGCGCGATGGTGCCGATGCCGGCCGCGATCGATGCGCCGGCGCCGCCGGATGATCCGCCGCAGGTCACGTCCGCGTTCCAGGGATTTCGTGTCAAGCCGTGCAGCGGATTGTCGGTGAAGCCGCGCAGCGAGAATTCCGGGGTGTTGGTCAGGCCGATGATAACAGCGCCGGCCTTCTTGAGATTGGCCGTCACCGGCGAGTCGCCCGGCGCGATATTGTCCTTGAAGGCGACCACGCCGTTCGAATTGGCCTGGCCTTCGACGTCGATGTTGATCTTGATCGTGACCGGCACGCCGTGCAGCGGTCCCACGGCGCCGCCCTTCCCTTTGCTCGCCGCCAGCGCTTCGTCCGCCGCCTTGGCCGCCTTCAGCGCAGCGTCGCCGAGATCGACGACAACGGCGTTGAGCGCCGGATTGGCCGCGTGCATGCGGTCGAGATGGGCACGAACCACCTGCTCCGATGTCACTTTGTTGCTCTTGATGGCCGCCGCCGTCTCCACGGCGGACCATTGCCAGATCGGTGCATTCGTCACGTTGTACTCTCCCATGATGCTCAGTGTTTGTTGTTGGTTTCGAAATCCGTGTGCCTTCAATCGCGCGGGTCGATCGGCGTCAGCGTCGACGCGCGCGCCTCGATCACCTCGGCGACGGCGAGACAAACATCCTCGCGGAAACGGCCGGCGATCACCTGCACGCCGACCGGCGCGCCGCCGGCGGTCCCCGTCGGCACCACGACCGACGGAAAGCCGAGCGCGGGGACCGCAAGCAGCGGCCGCTGCGCATCGAGCAGTGCGCGCACCACCGTTGCGTCTTCCTGATCCTGATCGAAGCGGAACGGCAATTGCGCCGAGACCGGCAGGATGATGACCGGGCAGCGCTCTTGGAACAGCTGCCAGGCCCGCACGATCGAAAGCCGCTGCTCGAAGCAGGCCAGCACCTGATCGCCGTCGAGTTCAGGCGCATAGGCAATATGGCAGTCAAGATTGTAGCGGCTGCGATCGTCGCCGAACTTGCGGATCATCGGCGCCAGCACGCGTCGCTCCTCATTGATCACGAGGCGATGCCAGAGATCGGCCGCCTCCGCGAGCCGCGGCGGCGAGGTCTCCTCCACCGCAAAGCCGGCCTCCGCGAGCCAGCGTCCGGCGGTACGCACCGCTGCGCTGACCTCCGGCGCCTCGTCGCCGAACGGCGCCGCCGCGATCGCAACGCCGACCGGACGCTTGAGTGGCGCACCTTGCAAGGGCACCGGCAGCCATGTGCCGTCGCGCGCGTCCGCCTGCGCCATCGCGGCGAGGCCGGTGCGCAGATCGGCGACCGAGCGCGCGAGCGGCCCCTGCACCGACATCATCTGCGACGTGATCGGACGATCTGACGTCGCCGACGGATTGAATGCAGGAATTCGTCCCGGCGTCGGACGCAGGCCGGCGACGCCGCAGGCATAGGCGGGATAGCGGATCGAGCCGCCGAAATCATTGCCGTGCGCGATCGCGCCCATGCCGGAGGCCACGGCCGATGCGGCGCCGCCGCTGGAGCCGCCCGGCGTCAGGTGCCGGCTCCACGGATTATAGGTCGCGCCGTGCAGATCGTTGTTGGTGAACCAGCGGTGCGAGAAGGCCGGCGTGTTGGTGCGCCCGACAATGACGGCGCCCGCTTTGCGGAAATTCGCGACCACCGGGTTGTCCTCGGCGGCGATGACGTCGCGGAAGGCGACGACGCCGTTGGTGGTGGCGTGGCCGCGCTGATCGACATTGACCTTGATCGTGACCGGCACGCCGTGCAGCATGCCGAGCTCCGCGCCGGATTTCACCGCGGCATCGGCAGCATCTGCCGCCACCAGCGCTTCGTCGGCAAGCACCTCAACGATGGCGTTCAACGCCGGATTGACCTGCGCGATCCGGTAGAGGCTGGATTGCACGGCTTCCCGGCTCGAGATCACACGCGTCGCGATCGCGCGCGCCAGATCGACAGCCGACCAGCTCCACAACTCATTCTCGCGCCGCGTGACCATGACCGCTTCCTCCAACGCTGTTGTTCAGTCGAGCCGCAACGGCTGGTAAAACACCGGCAGATCCATGCGGCGGTCTTCCGCGGGGACCACCACGGCTTCGGCGCTCAGCACATGGTCGAGCATCACGCGCCGGGCGCGCGCGGCATTGCCGGAGCGGAACGCGGCCATCAGGCGCTTGTGAAACTCGATGTTCTCGCAGGTGAAGCTGGATGCGAATTCCTGCACACCGAGCTTGCCGATCAAATGCCGGATCGCCTCGTTGACGAAGCGGGCGACCAGGCCGAGCAGCGGATTGGGACAGGCCTCGATCAGGATGTCGTGGAAGTCGATCTCGGCGTGGCGGTGGTGCTCCCAGTCCGCGATGCCGCCGGGATGATGCTCCTGCACCGCGATCGCCTTGTCGAGTGCGGCGAACTGCTCCGCGGTGAGGTGGCCGACCACGCTGAAGGCGAGCTCCGGCTCGATCAGGCGGCGGATCTGGTAGATCTGCGCGGTAGAGATCGACTGGAAATAGAAGTAGTTGCTGAGCAGGCCGACGATCCGGTTGATCGACACCGGCGCCACCCGCGCGCCACCGCCGGGACCGGTGGTGTTCTGCACCAGCCCCTGCACTTCCAGCGATTTGAGGGCCTCGCGGATGGTCGAGCGGCTGCAGCCGAACATCTCGATCAGCTCAACCTCCTGCGGCAGCCGGTCGTTCGGCTGCAAGCCGGCCTGGAAGATGTGGCTACGGATCAGATCGGCGACGGCGTCCGAGCGTTTGCGCTTGATCGAGGCGCGCCGCGACGGGTCCAGAGAGGGAAGAGCCGATTTATCCATTTTATGATCATAAATAGGACCGAGGTGGCTTGGCAAGCCCTCGGTGGCCCAACCGGGACGGTCTTGAAGCCGGCTATTGGTTCGCCGTGAGGCGCATCCGGCGACAGAATCCCTCAATGAACCCCGCGAGCGCTTCGAAATTGGCGAGCAGCCTTTCAGCCAGTTCTCGATCAACGGATCCGGGGACAAACGATTCCGTCAGACGCCTTTGACGATCTGCCCAAGCCCGGCATGTTGCGGCCTTGGCTTCGGCAAACGCAACTTGCTCGCTTCGGCGGACGAGCCTGTCTTCTTGCTCAAGCGATCGCCTGCTGGGGATTGATCTCGTATTGGCTGGAACGCCCGGACGCTTGAGCAGATCCAGGTCGTGATCCGTGTTTGCGCGCGCGATGGCCTCATTCATGTATGTGCCTCCCGCCAGCCGCAGTCCTGGTCGGCGCGGCTTAGCTTCAGGACTCAAGAACTGCTCGATCTCTGTCAGCAGGTCACGAAGCTCATCGGTCGAGAACCCCTGCAGGGCGTCGTCGACCTGGCTTCGGGCGCTCTCCGGATAGACGGCGTTGTCTTCGGCCATTGGCGTACAGCAAAATCGAAATAAGCCTGTCAGGCAGGCACCATGCATTCCTATCAAAAAGGTAACGGCAGCCTTTGCGCGGCGCTCAGTCCAAATCGGACGACGCCCACGCGGACAATGATTTTTGTCATCGCGCGCGTTCGCGAATCGAATGGCACTCAAAATAGGTTAGGGACGGAACAGCGCCTAGTGCACTCTGTGCCAGCCGCGCTCCGCGCCAGCCATCGGCCAAGTCTTGGTTGCCGCATCCTTAAAGCCGGAACACGCCGTTGCAAAAATCAGAGCAGGCGACTGCGGATGAATGTGAGCGAAGCGAGCGATGGAGAATCCGGATCGCTCAGCCTTGCGTGCGCTGTGCCTCGAGGCCGCGGCTGTAGCGCGACATCGCAAAGCAGAACACGAAGTAGATCACGCCGACGAAGACGTAGACCTCGACGCTGAACGACTGCCAGGCCGGATCGACGATCGCGGTCTTGGCGGTGGTCAGGAGATCGAAGATGCCGATGATCAGGACCAGGCTGGTGTCCTTGAAGAAGGCGATGAAGGTGTTGACCAGCGGCGGGATCACGTGGCGGATCGCCTGCGGCAGCACGATCAGCGCGTTCTTCTCCCAGTAGGACAGCCCGAGCGCGTCGGCGGCCTCATACTGTCCGCGCGGCACCGCCTGCAGGCCGCCGCGCACCACTTCCGCAAGGTAGGCGCCGGCATAGAGGATGAAGGCGATCTGCGCGCGCAGCAGTTTGTCGATGTTGACGCCGTCGGGCATGAACAGCGGGAACATCACGCTCGCCATGAACAGCAGGCTGATCAGCGGCACGCCGCGGATCAATTCGACATAGAGCACGCAGAGCGAGCGGATCGCCGGCAGCTTCGAGCGGCGGCCAAGCGCGACCAGGATGCCGAGCGGGAAACCGAACGCCAGACCGAAGGTCGCGAGGATCAAGGTCACCGGCAGCCCGCCCCAGCGGTCCTGTGTGACAAAGGACAGCCCAAGGAAGCCGCCCCACATCAGGCAGCCGATCGCGATCAAGGCTGCGGCCCACAGCAGGAACAGCTCCTTGCGCCAGAGGCTGCGGCGGCTCGAAATCGCGAACAGCGCGATGAAAATCAGGACCGCGAGCGCCGGCCGCCACTGCTCGTCGAACGGATAGGTGCCGAACAGGATGAAGCGGTACTTCTCGGGGACGACGGCCCAGCAGGCGCCGACGCCGCGCAGCGCGCGGCAGGCGCTGCTGTCATTGCCGGAGACGATCCAGACCGCGTTGGCGATGCCCCATTGCCAGAGGCCGATGCAGGCCTTGCCGAGCACGAACAGCAGCAGCAGCGTCATGATGCTGGACGGGATCGAGGCGAACAAATTGGCACGCAGCCACGCGGTGAGATGACCGCCGAGCGCCCGCGGCGCCGGCCGCGGCCCGATCGGCAGCGGATCCTGCGGAAGGTGGGCGACCGAGCTCATCTCAGCGCTCCACCAGCGCGATCCGCGCGTTGTACCAGTTCATGAACAGGCTGATGCCGAGGCTGATGGTGAGGAACACCATCATGATCAGCGCGATCGACTCGATCGCCTGCCCGGTCTGGTTCAGCGTGGTGTTGGCGATCGAGACGATGTCCTGGTAGCCGACCGCGACCGCGAGCGAGGAATTTTTCGTCAGGTTCAGATACTGGCTGGTCATCGGCGGGATGATGACGCGCAGCGCCTGCGGCAGCACGATCTGCTGCAACACGAAGCTGCGCTTCAGCCCGAGCGCCTTGGCGGCATCCGACTGCCCACGCGGCACCGCCTGAATGCCGCTGCGCACGATCTCGGCGATGAACGCCGAGGTGTAGGTGACGAGCGCGATCAGCAGCGCAAAGTATTCCGGCGCCAAGGTCAGCCCGCCGACGAAGTTGAAGCCGCGCAGCTCCGGCAGCATGATGCTCCAGCTCGCTCCCAGAAGCCACGACACCAGTGCGGGCAGCGCGACCACGAGGACGAGTGCGTAGGGCCAGGCCGGCCGCGCCTTGCCGTCGAGCATCTGCTGCGCGATCAGGCGGCGCCTGACGAGATGGAGCACGACGAGGCCTGCGACCAGCGCAAGGATCGTCCACCAATTGGCCTCCTGCAACGGGACCGACGGCAATATCAGCCCGCGGTTGGAGAGGAACACGCCCTCGACCGGCTTCCACGCCTGGCGCGCCGCCGGCAGGCCCTGCATCAGCACGTACCAGAACAGCAGCTGCAGCAGCAGCGGCAGATCGCGCAGCACCTCGACATAAACCGCGGCAAGCCGCGCCAGCAGCCAGTTCGACGACAGCCGCGCGATGCCGACCAGCGTGCCGATCACGGTCGCCAGCACGATGCCGATCACGGCGACGCGCAGCGTGTTGACGATGCCGACGATGAAGGCGCGCAGGTAAGTGTTCTTCGGCGAGTAATCGATCCAGGAATCCGCGATCGGCATGCCGGCTTCGCGGCCGAGGAAGGCAAAGCCGGTCGAGATGCGTCGCACCGAGAGATTATGGACCGCGTTCGACCACAGCCAGGCGACGATGGCGACCGCGATGGCGACCACCAGGACCTGCCAGAACAGGCCGGCGACGCGGGGATCGCTGAGCGAAAGCCGCCAGGACCGACCTGGAGCCCGGGCGGGGGAGCGTTTCGGCGTCGATGTCGTCACAGCACAAGGATCCCAGTGAGAAGCGATCTTCTGCCATGCGCAAGAGCGTATTCGGGGCTGCGCACTTCATATGTTGCACCAAATCGACATTCGTGCAACATATGTTTCATGGCCCAGGCTCAGCCGAAACCATCGCCCCTGAACGAATTGTGCAGCGCGTTGCCGTCGCTGCCGATGCGTTTGCAGGAGGTCGGGCGTTTTGTCGCAGCCAATGATTACGACGCCACCACCCGCTCGATGCGCGATCTCGCCTCGGTCGCCGGCGCCGATCCTGCATCCTTCACCCGTCTTGCCAAGGCGCTCGGCTATTCCGGCTGGGACGAATTGCGCGCCGCACTCACCGAGGCGCGACGGCCGGCGCAGGCCTCGCCGTTCTCCGGCCGCGCCAAGGGCCGCCGCGCCGGGCCGAATGCCGATGTCAAACTGGTGCACGACAAGATCGAGGCCGAAGCCGCGGGGCTGGCGCGGATTTCGGCGAGCGCGATCGCGGACGCCGCGCGTGCGCTGCACGCCGCTGATAGAATCTGGATCACGGGCTTTCGCAGCTGCCGCAGCGTTGCGGAACTCCTGACCTACCAGCTTCGCCTGTTCCGCCCCGACGCCGTGCAGCTGGTCGGCGGTTCCGGCCCGTTCGATCTCGACCACGGCGCTTTCCGCTCAGGCGACGCCGTGGTCGTGATCGGCTTTGCGCCCTACACATTGGTCAGCGTCGAGACCGCGCGTGCGGCGCATCAGGCGCACGCCACGCTGATCGCGATCGCCGACACGATCAGTGCGCCGATGGCTGAGGGCGCCGATCATCTCCTGCTGTTCGAGGCCGCCTCCTCTCCCGGCTTCTTCCCGAGCCTGACCGGCGCGATCGCAGTCGCCCAGTCGCTGGCCGCCGTTGCCTTCACGCTGGGCGGCGCGGGCGCAAAACGCAAGCTGGAGCAGACCGAGGGCCGGCTCGCCGCGATGTCGCAATATTTTGTCGAGAAAGGATAAGTATCATGGCAGCCAACAAGAGCCGCGTGATGCATCGCAGCCTGCGCGAGACCCCGCCGAAAGCAATCGGCGGTGACGGCGTCTGGCTGATCGCGGAGGATGGCCACCGCATTCTCGATTCCTCCGGCGGCGCCGCGGTGTCCTGTCTCGGGCATCAGCATCCGCGGATTCTGGCCGCGATCGCAAAGCAGGCGTCAAAACTTACCTATGCGCATACCGGCTTCTTCTCGTCGGAGCCCGCGGAAGAACTCGCCGAGCGGCTGGTTGGCCACGAGCCCGGCGGTCTCGGCTATGTCTATTTCGTCAGCGGCGGATCGGAGGCGATCGAGGCCTCGATCAAGCTGGCGCGGCAATATTTCATCGAGCGCGGCGAGCCGCAGCGCGCCCGCTTCATCGCGCGCCGCCAGAGCTATCACGGCAACACGCTCGGTGCGCTGTCGGCCGGCGGCAATGCCTGGCGCCGCGAGCCCTATGCGCCGCTGCTGTCGCCGTCGTTCAGCCACGTCACCCCGGCCTTCGCCTATCACGAGAAGCGCGACGATGAATCGGAGGTCGCCTTCGTCGCGCGGCTCGCCGCCGAGCTCGAAGCGGAATTCCAGCGGCTCGGCCCCGAGAACGTTGCCGCCTTCATCGCCGAGCCCGTGGTCGGCGCCACCGCCGGCTGCGTGCCGGCGCCGGAAGGCTACTTCAAGGCGGTGCGCGAGATCTGCAACCGCCACGGTGCGCTCCTGATCCTCGACGAGGTGATGTGCGGCATGGGCCGCACCGGCACGCTGCATGCGTGGGAGCAGGAAGGCATCTCGCCGGACATCCAGGCGGTCGCCAAGGGCCTCGGCGGCGGCTATCAACCGATCGGTGCGATGCTTGCGAGCGGTGCCATCGTCGACACCGTCCGCAACGGCTCCGGCGCGTTCCAGCACGGCCACACCTATCTGGCGCATCCGCTCGCCTGCGCCGCCGCGCTCGAGGTGCAGAAGGTGATCAGCGAGGAAAAGCTGCTCGACCAGGTCAAGGCGCGCGGCCGCCAGCTCGAGCAGCGGCTCACCGAACGCTTCGGCAATCACCGCCATGTCGGTGACATCAGGGGCCGCGGCCTGTTCTGGGGGATCGAGCTGGTCGCCGACCGCGGCACGCGGCAGCCGTTCGATCCCAAGCTGAAGTTGCATCAGCGGATCAAGTCCGCAGCGTTCGCCGGTGGGCTCGGCTGCTATCCCTCGGGCGGCACCGCCGACGGCCAGCGCGGCGACCATGTGCTGCTCGCCCCGCCCTATATCGCTACTTCCGGCGACATCGACATGATCGTCGAAAGGCTCGGCGCTGCGGTAGATGGCGCGTTGAAAGATGTTGGTCATTAGGAGGAGGACAGGATGAGGAAAACATTGATCGCGGCGAGCCTGCTCGCCGCAAGCATCGCGAGCGCAAGCGCGGCGACGCTCGACACCATCAAGCAGCGCGGCACACTGGTGTGCGGCGTCTCGACCGGCTTTGCCGGCTTCTCGGCGCCGGACTCGCAAGGCAATTTCAAGGGCCTCGATGTCGACTATTGCCGCGCGCTTGCCGCCGGCGTGCTCGGCGATGCCAATAAGGTGCGCTACGTCGCGCTGACCGCGCAGAACCGCTTCACCGCGCTGCAGTCCGGCGAGATCGACGTGCTGTACCGCAACTCGACGCAGACCTATCTGCGCGGCACCACGCTCGGCCTGCGCCAGGGCCCGGTCAATTTCTACGACGGCCAGGGCTTTGTGGTGAAGAAGGATCTCGGCGTGAAGGAGCTGAAGGATCTCAAGGGCGCCACGGTCTGCGTCGCGCAGGGCACCACGCATGAGGTGACGCTCGGCGATTACGGCCGCGCCAACGGCATCGACTGGAAGCCGCTGGTGTTCGACCGCCCCGACACCATGTATCAGACCTTCTTCGGCGGACGCTGCGATGCCATGACCCAGGACGCCTCGGCGCTCGCCGGCGCGGTCGCGACCGCCGCGCCAAAGGCGGAAGATTACGTCGTGCTGCCGCAGACCATCAGCAAGGAGCCGCTCGGCCCGTTCACCCGCAACGGCGACGAGGTCTGGAGCGACATCATCACCTGGCTGCATTACGGCCTCGTCGAAGCCGAAGAGCTCGGCGTCACCCAGGCCAATGTCGACGAGATGACGAAGTCGCAGGTCCCGGCGATCCAGCGCCTGCTCGGCGCGTCCGGCGATCTCGGCAGCCGGCTCGGCCTCGACAACAAATGGCTGGTCGCGGCGATCAAGGCCGGCGGCAATTACGGCGAGATCTTCGAGCGCAATGTCGGCAAGGCGAGCCCCTTGAAGCTCGAGCGCGGCCTCAACGGCACCTGGAGCAAGGGTGGCTTGATGTACGCGATCCCGTTCAAGTAACGGATCACCTCGCCCCGCATACGGGGAGAGAGCCCCTCACCCCAACCCTCTCCCCGCGAAGAGCGGGGAGAGGCAGAAGGAAACAGCGGCCATGCGCATCACCCTCATTCATGCCCTGAAGCACTCGATCGTCCCGATCGAGGCATCATTCGCAAGGCATTGGCCGGAGGCACGGCTGATGAACCTGCTCGACGACAGCCTGTCGGCCGATCTTGCGCGCGACGGCAAGCTCAGCGAGCGGATGACCGAGCGTTTCCTCACCATGGGCCGCTACGCCGTCAGCACCGGCGCCGACGGCGTCCTGTTCACCTGCTCGGCGTTCGGCCCCTGCATCGAGGCGGTGGCGCGCGCGCACGCGCCGATGCCGGTGCTGAAGCCGAACGAGGCGATGATCGAGCAGGCGGTCGCGAAGGGGAAGCGCATCGGCCTGCTCTCGACCTTCCCGCCGACGCTGGTGTCGATGCCGCCGGAATTTCCAGCGTCGGTGACGCTGGTGCCGAAACTCGCCGAGGGCGCGCTGGCGGCGCTCGATCGCGGCGACCGCGCCGAGCATGATCGCATCGTGGTCGAGGCAGCCAGGGATTTGCGCGACTGCGATCTGATCGCGCTCGCGCAATACAGCATGGCGCCGGCGGCCGAGCGCGTCGCCGAGGTCACCGGACGCGAGGTGCTGACGACGCCCGACAGCGCGGTCAAGAAGCTGAAGGCGCTGCTCGGAATCAAGTAGGCGCGCCCATCATCGCCGGGTTCCGGCGGTAGTGGCTTTCGGCCCGTAGCCGACAAACAAATCTGTCGATAGTGTGCCGCGCGGCCTCGGCGGAGGCTCGTGACGTAATCTTCTGCTGTCACATTATTTTCCCAGGCTGAGGCGGCCGACTTCCGGCCGAGATGAGGGCAAACTCCCGATGCGAAATACCTCTTTCCTTGTGATTGCAGCCATCGTTGCGCTTCTCAAACCGGCGGCCGCCCAACAGTCCCCGCCTGCGTCATCGGCGAGCGCCTCCTCCGCGCAATTGACGCAAAAGGTGAACGCCTATGTCGGGTGCATCAACCGTCTTTCGGCGCGATCATACGAATCCCGCGAACGCTACTTTTCCTGGGCCGCCAAAAGCGGTCCCACCGGCAAGGAGCGGATCATCTACGGCACTTACACGATCTACGACACGTCCGACTGCAAGACCAGCGTCGCAGCCGCCAATGCAATGGACCCGCATGATGCCGGGCTTGAAGCGGCTGCGAATGCATATGTTGCGGCCGTCACCACGCTCGAGCCGCTGTTGAAGGAGGCGGACGACTACTACACCCAGGAGAACTACAAGGACGACAAGATGGCCAAGGGCAAAGCGTTCCATCCGCGCCTGGTCGCGGCATGGGATGCGTTTGCCGGCGCCGACAAGGCGCTGCGCGCCGGCGTCGAGGCGATCAATGACAATCGCGCAGCCGAGCAGCTGGCCGCGATCGAGGCGAGCGAAGGCCGCAAGTCGCACTACTATGTCGAGGCCCTGATGATCCAGGCCAAGCGCGTGCTTCGCGCGCAGCAGGCCGACAAACCCGATCTCGACGCGATAACCCAGGCGCTCAACGAATATGAGGCCACCGTGAAGGCAACCGAGGAGGCCTCGGGCAAGGACGGTGACGTCAAGCTCGGCTCGATGTTCATCGGCAGCGCCAAATCATTCCTCACCACGGCGAAGCAGCTCATGCGCCGCGTTCGCGACAAGGTGCCCTACAGCTCCGGCGAGAAGATGATGCTGAGCAACGCCGGCGCGGGCTGGATGGTGGAAGGATCGCCGGCCCGGCTGATGCGCGACTACAATCAGCTCGTCGACGGCTACAACCGCGGCGCCCGCATCTGAATCCACCCTGCAAAGTTGCGAGCACCGCGCCAGCGGGCTCCCGGCTGCCGCCTACTTCGTGACGTCGACGTCGCGGGTCTCGGGAATCATCCACATCGCCCAGAGCGTGATGAGGCTGGTGACCACCATGTACCAAGCCGGGGCCAGCGGGCCCGCGACACCGAGCAGCCAGGTGATGATGAACTGCGTCGTGCCGCCGAACAGCGTGACGCCGATCGCGTAGATCAGCGAGGTGCCGGTGGATCGGAAGGCGGTCGGCATCAACTCCGGGATGGCGACCAGGCTCGCCGCGCCGCTCATCGCCGCCAGGAGAGCGGTGGTCCCGGTCACAAAGAGCAGCGTCGCGGCATTCGGGCTCGCATGCAGCAGCATGAAGAGCGGGATGACGAGAACCGTGAGAACGACGCGAGGCCAGATCATCAGCGCCTTGCGGCCATAATGGTCCGACAGGTAGCCGGCCGCGAGGGCAGCAATAAAGGTGATCAGGCCGCCGACGAGCGTGCCGGTCTGGGCCAGCGTCGCGGGCAGCTTCAGCGTGTGGATGGCGTAGGTCGTCATGTAGTTGCCGACCTGGGCCGAGACCGCGCCGGCCAGAAGGAGCAGGATCCCGAGAATCAAATAGCGTCGATACCCGGAAACGACCGTGGCAACGATTTCGGCTCCGCTCTTCCCGGACTCGTCCTCGTGGGTCTCGGGCAGCTTGCGGCGCATATACACTGCGATCGGGATCAGGATCAGGCTCACCAGAAAGGGCACGCGCCAACCCCAATCGGCGAGCTGGGCCTCGGTCAGGTTGGCCGAGACGAGCACGCCACACAGGCCCCCGACGAGAACCGCGATGCCCTGACTGGCGATCTGCCATGACGCATAGAGGCCACGCTTGCCGCTCGGTGCGCCCTCGACCAGCAGCGACGTCGACGGTCCGACCTCCCCGCCGATGGCGAGACCCTGCAGCAGCCGGCAGATCAGGATGATGATCGGCGCCGCCATCCCGATCGAGGCGTAGCTCGGCGTCGCCGCCAGTCCCAGTGTGCCGACGGTGATGAGCGCAACCGTCAGGATCATGGCCGGCTTGCGGCCGGCCTTGTCCGCGAAGGCTCCGATCACCACGCCGCCGAGCGGCCGGGTCAGGAAGCCGACGCCGTAGACCGCGACCGACGCGAGAAGACTTGCGGCCTCGTTTCCGACCGGGAAGAAGGCCTTGCCGATATAGACGGCAAAGAAGGCGTAGATCACGAAGTCGTAGAATTCGAGCGCGTTGCCGGCAATGGCGGCGGCGACTGCGGTCTTCGTGATCGTCGGCTTCTCGTCGGCGGAATCCGGCAACACTGCGCCACTCGCGATGTTCGCGCTCATGTCTTTCTCCGTGTCGGTTGGTCCCTGGGATCCGTCAGGACTGCGGGGCTTGGCTGAGGAAGCGCTCGGCGAGCATCACCCAATAGGCGCTGCCGACCGGAATGTTGGCGTCGTTGAAGTCGTAGCCGGGATTGTGCACGGGGACGCCGCCGGTCTCGCCGGGCATGCCGTTGCCGACCAGGAGATAGCAGCCCGGCCGCGCCTCCAGCATGAATGCGAAATCCTCGCTTCCGGTCAGGGCCTCGCCCTGCGGGACCACCTCGGTCTCGCCGACGCGCGCACGGCCGACCTCACGGGCGAATTCGGTCTCGGCGCTGGAATTGACGAGCGGCGGATAGCCCTTGCAGTACTGGATGTGGGCCCAGCAGCCGTAGCTTTCGGCTTGTGCGTGGACGAGAGCGGTGATGCGCTGCTGAAGCAATTCGCGCACCTCGCGATCGAGCGCCCGGACGGTCAGTTCAAGCTTCGCACCGTCAGGGATGACGTTGTTGGCGGTGCCGGCCTGCAGCACGCCGACCGTGACGACGGCAGTCCGGTTCGGGTTGACGTTGCGTGCGACCACGGTCTGCAACGCCATGACGATGCTGGACGCGGCAACCACCGGGTCGACGGCAAGATGGGGCACCGCGCCATGGCCGCCCTTGCCGATGAGCGTGATCAGCACCTTGTCGGAGGACGCCATCATCGGACCGTCGCGGAAGACGAGGCGGCCCTGCGGGTAGCCCGGCATGTTGTGCATGCCGAAGACGGCGTCGCAGGGATAACGCTCGAACAGGCCGTCGGCGATCATCCGGGCAGCGCCGCTATCGGCAAGCCCGTATTCCTCGGCGGGCTGGAAGATCAGATTCACCGTGCCGTTGAAGTTGCCGCGCTCGGCCAGAACCTTGGCGGCCGCGAGCAGCATCGTGGTGTGGCCGTCATGGCCGCAGGCGTGCATCACGCCCGGCTTGGTGCTGGCATGGCCGAGGCCGGTCGCTTCCACGATCGGCAGGGCGTCCATGTCGGCCCGCAGGCCGATCGCGCGCGGGCCGTTGCCGCGGCGAAGCTGGCCGACGACACCCGTGCCGCTGATGCCGCGCTCGACCTGGTAGCCCCAGTCCGTGAGCAGCCCCGCCACGAGCTCGCTGGTGCGGTTTTCGTCGAAGGGCAATTCGGGATGGCGATGCAGGTCGTGCCGGATGGCCGTGAACGTATCGGCCTGACTGCGGATGAGCTGAAGCACCTCGGTCATAACGTCCTCCCGTTATGGCCGGATCGTCAGGTATTGACCTGCTATGTGTCCAATGCATAGTTCATTTGAACTTGATGCCGATTGGTTATGGATTTCGGATGAACCTGCAAAAGCTTCGCCACTTCGTGGCCCTGGCGGAGGCCGGGACCTTTACCCGGGCGGCGGAGCGCATCCACCTGACCCAGCCGGCCCTGTCGCGCAGCATTGCCCAGCTCGAGGCCGAGCTCGGCCTGAAACTGATCGACCGGATCGGCAAGAAAAACGAGATCACGGCTTTCGGCCGGGCGGTGCTTGAACACGCGCGGCATGTCGTATTTGAGGCCGACGAGCTCTCCCGGGTCGTCGCCATGCAGCGCGGCGGCGCGGGAGGGCGAATTCGCGTAGGGCTCGGCTCGACCCCAAGCGCCGTACTGGCGGCGCCGCTGTTGGCCTACGCGACGCGCCAGCAACGCAGGCTCCGCTTGACGCTGGCGCGCGGACCTATTCCGCAGCAAGTCACCGCTTTGCGCGAGCGCCGCCTCGACATGCTGGTCGTCGAGAGCAGTTCCATCCCGCCCACGTCCGATCTCAGCCTTGAAATTCTGCCACCACTTCGGGTGGGCTTCCTGGCACGACGCGGCCATCCGGCGGCGCGTCGGAAACGCCTGTCATTCAGCGATGTCGCCCTCTATCCACTCGCATCGACGATCCACTCTGAAGCGCAGACGAGGGGGCTGATCGCGAATTATGGACCTCGGGCGCATCCCGATGAAAGCCTTACGATCGTGTGCGAGGATATCGCGAGCATGATCGATTGCGTGGTGAGCACGAACACGGTCTATTTCGGCATCGTGGCGCCCGCGCGCGAAAAGATTGAGGCGAAACTACTGGTCGAGCTTCCGGTTCGGCCCGAAATCAAACCCTCCCTGTTTGCGATCGTTCGCCTGCCCGGACGTTCAGAGCCGCCGGCGCTATCCGCGATACGCGATATCGTCTACAAGCAAATGCGGGATTGAAGGGCGATGCGCGGCGGCTCGCGCCGCTGCGTAGGGTGGATTAGCCAACGGGTCCGCCCGAAGGGCGGCCCAATGACAGGCTCCGCGTAATCCACCGCGACGCAGAAACGATGGCGGATTACGCCTTGCGGCTAATCCGCGCTACAGAGCCTACGCCCCCACGTCATTCACGTTCAGATCGACACCCTGCGGGTCCTTGATGGTCGACACCGTGATCAGCGAGATCAGCGACAGCACCGCGATATAGACGCCGACGCGCCAGGACTGGCCGTAGGTGCCGATGATCCATTGCGCGATCATCGGCGCAAAGGCGCCGCCGAAGATGGCGCCGAGTGCGTAGCCGATCGAGACGCCGGAATAGCGCACCTTGGCCGGAAACAGCTCGGCATAGAGCGCCGCCTGCGGGCCATAGGACAGGCCGAGCGCGATGGTGAGGCCGACCGCGCCGACGAAGAACAGCAGCAGGTTCTTGCTGTCGATCAGGAACCACATCGGCACCGCCCACAGCACCATCAACCCGTAGCCGATCTGGAAGCAGCGCACGCGGCCGATCTTGTCGCCAAAGATGCCGCCCAAGAGCGTGAAGATGAACCAGCTCACCGCCGCGAGCGTGCCGATCAGCAGCAGCTGCTCCGACGGCATCTTCAGCGTGTTGGTGCCGTAGCTGATGATGAACGCGATCAGGATGTAACCGGCCGCATTGTTGGCCATGAAGATCAACGCGGTGCGCAGGATCTCCTTCGCATGATTGCGCATCAATTCCCGCAGCGGCGCGGAGGATTCCTTGTGCCGGCGCTGCATCGCCAGGAACACCGGGGACTCTTCGACCGTGCGGCGGATCATGATGCCGACGACGATCAGGAGGATCGAGAGCAGGAACGGAATCCGCCAGCCCCATTCGATCATCGCCTGCTTGCCGAGCGTCGCGGTCAAGACCCACAACACGCCGGTTGCCAGGATCATGCCGAGCGGCGTGCCGATTTGCGGGAACGAGCCGAAGAAGCTGCGCTTGTCGCGAGGTGCCGATTCCACCGACATCAGCGCCGCGCCGCCCCATTCGCCACCGGCCGAGAAGCCCTGCAGGATGCGGAGAAGAATCAGGAGTGCCGGCGCCCAGGCGCCGATCTGCGCGTAGGTCGGCAGCAGGCCGACCAGCGCGGTCGCAGCGCCCATCAACAGCAGCGTGACGACCAGCATGTTCTTGCGCCCGAAGCGGTCGCCGAGATGGCCGCAGACGATGGCCCCGAGCGGGCGGAACAGGAAGGAGAGGCCGAGCGTCGCGAACGAGACGATCTGCGCCAGCAGCGGATTGTTCGCATTCATCGGCGCGAAGAACAGCGCACCGAACACCAGGCCGGCCGCCTGGGCGTAGACGAAGAAGTCGTACCACTCGATGGTGGTGCCGACGAGCGTTGCGGTGAGGACCTTGCGCTCCTCATCCGACAGCGTTGCGCCGCGCGAGCGCGCGGAGATTTCGATGGACATGTGGCCTCCCCAAACCCGTTTTTGGCCGTACGGGCATGATCGGCCGCGATGCGCCTGCCCCGCACGGATGCTGGTACCGGGATAGCAGAGCTTCCGGCGCGGGACGAGTAAAATAGTTGCAGCAGCAACGATAGCGCGCCAACCAACGTCCTCGGGGCCGGTTCCATGACCCGGCTACCTCACCCGCCGCCGACGGTCTCCCATCCCAAAACGCCGATTGTGCAATGCAACAAGACCGCTATGCTGGCGGCCTCCAAGAGGTTTTAAGTGTCTGACATCAATGCCGATGCCTGGGTGTCCTCAGGCCACCGCCCGATGGGCTTTCCGGAATTCGTCGTCGTCATCGCCTCCATCATGGCGCTCAACCCGCTGGCGATGGACATGATGCTGCCGGCGCTGCCGAACATCCGTTCTGCGTTCCAGATCGCCGACGCCAACCGTCCGCAAATGGTGCTGTCGATCTTCCTGGTCGGCTTCGGCGTCGGCCAGTTCGTGATGGGCCCGCTGTCGGATCGTTTCGGCCGCCGCCCGGTGCTGCTCGGCGGCATGACCGTCTACACCATCGCCGGCCTGCTCGCGATCATGGCGCCCTCGTTCGAGACGCTGCTCCTGGCGCGCGCGCTGCAAGGGCTCGGCACCGCGGCAACCCGCGTGATCGCGACCTCGATCGTGCGCGACTGCTACGCCGGCCGGCGGATGGCGAGCGTGATGTCGCTTGCGATGATGGTGTTCATCGCGGTGCCCGTGATCGCGCCGTCATTCGGACAGGCGGTGATGCTGCTGACGCATTGGCGCGGCATCTTCGTGCTGTTGATGATCTACGGCGTGATCGCGCTGGCCTGGAGCGCGATGCGGATGCCGGAGACGCTGCCGCTCGAACTGCGCAAGTCGCTGGCGATCCCTGAGGTACTGTCCGCGTTCCGCCAGACCGTCACCAACCGCCAGACGCTCGGCTACGCGCTCGCCGCCGGCGGCGTGCAGGGCTCGCTGTTTGCCTTCGTGTTCTCCTCGCAGCAGATCTTCACCGAGGTCTTCAAGCTCGGACATTACTTCCCGGTCGCATTCGCCGCGTGCGCGGTCGGCGTCGCGATCGCCGGCTTCCTCAATTCGCGCATCGTCGGCCGCATCGGGATGCGCGTGATCTCGCACGCCGCGCTGACCGGTTTTGCCGTCGTCGCCGGCGCGCTGTTCCTCGCGGTGAAGACCGACACGCTGTCGCTCCCGCTGTTCATGGTACTGGCGGGCCTGATGATGTTCGCGTTCGGGCTGATGATGGCGAACTTCACGGCGCTCGCGATGGAGCCGCAAGGCAAGATCGCCGGCACCGCGTCCTCGCTCTACGGCACCATCACCACCTTGCTCGGGATCGGCGTCGGCACCACGATCGGGCAAGATTACGACGGCACGCTGCTGCCGTTCGCCACCGGCTTCTTCCTCTGCACGCTGGCCGCGCTCGCCGTGGTGCTGGTAACGGAAAAGGGCCGCATGTTCCGGCCGCATCACCGTCCGATTTGATGAAGTAGCCCGGATGGAGCGAAGCGAAATCCGGGGTTCGTCACACTGGCACAACTGCCCCGGATTGCGCTTCGCTCCATCCGGGCTACGCTTCTAATTTGCTGCAGGGCTGTAGCCCGCATGAGCGAAGCGATATGCGGGGCCGCTGTTCCCGGATGTCGCTTCGCTCATCCGGGCTACGCTTCCGTAGTTGGTTTCAGGCTTCGCGAGCTCGCCCGGCATTGGTCCGCGCCCGCACTGGCGCGGCCGCACGTCGCGTCGCCGCGAATCCCTCCATGCCCAGCTGCCACTGCAGGCCGACGATCGCGCCCTTGGTCGGCTGCAGCAGTCCGAGCGCGCTGAACAGCGTGAACGGCAGCCAGATCGCGAGTTGCAGCCAGGCCGGCGGCGCGTAGGTCATCTCCACCCAGAGCAGCGCCGGCACCACGACGTGGCCGACCACGACGATCACGAGATAGGCCGGGAAATCGTCGGCGCGCTGCGGGGTGAAATCCTCGCCGCACACCTCGCAATGATCCGCCACCTTGAGGAAGCGGCCGAACAGATGGCCGCGCCCGCAGTTCGGGCACTTCATGGTGAAGCCGCGCAACATCGCCTTTGGCAGGGAAACCGTCTCGGTCATTGTCGTTGTCCTTGACCTGATCTGCTGACCCATACAATATGCATTGTGGAGCATACAATCAAAGACAAAGCGCTGGATTGCATGGATTGGGTCCCTACAGTTTCGGAATGGCACGGCCCGATGTTCCTGCGCATCGTCGATGCGCTCGCCGCCGATATCGCGAGCGGCCGGCTGGTCCGCGGCCAGCGGCTGCCGACCCATCGTGCGCTGGCGTCGGCGCTCGATATCGATCTCACCACGGTGACGCGCGCCTATGGCGAGGCGCGGCGGCGCGGGCTGCTCGACGCCCGGGTCGGCCAAGGCACTTTCGTCTCGGAGACCACCGCGCGCGCGGCGTCCGATCTGCCCGCCCCCGTCAACATCGACCTGTCGATGAATTTGCCGCCGCAGCCGGTCGAGGCCAATCTCGACCTGCGGATCGCGCAGGGGTTGGCGACCATCCGCTCCGAAGCCGGGTTCTCCGCCTATCTCGGCTATGCGCGTCCCGGCGGCACCGCTGACGAGCGCGACGCCGGCGCCGCGTGGCTGCAGCCGCGCGTGCCGCAGGCATCGGCCGACCGGATCGTGATCTATCCGGGTTCGCAGGCGATCATCTTCAACGCCCTGCTGGCGCTGACCTCGCCCGGCGATGTCGTGCTGACGGAGGCGTTGACGTTTCCCGGCATCAAGGCCGCGGCCGCGCGGCTCGATGTCCGCCTCGTTGGCGTTGCGATGGACGCGGAGGGCGCCCGCCCCGACGCGCTCGACGAGGCCTGCCGCAAGCACAAGCCGAAGGCGGTCTATCTGGTGCCGACGCAGCAGAACCCTACGACCGCAACGATGGACGCGGCGCGCCGCAAGGCGATCGCCGAGATCATCCGAAAGCGCGGCTGCGTCCTGATCGAGGACGACGTCTACGGCCCGCTCGAACCGCAGGTGGCGCCGATCGCAACCCTGATCCCCGAACGCACCTACCTTGCGGCGAGCATCGCCAAATGCATCGCGCCGGCCTTGCGCGTCGCCTATCTGCTGGCGCCCGATGCCGGCGCCGAGCAGCGGATGCGCGCCGGTATGCAGGCCACCATGCAGATGCCGCCATCGCTGATGGTCGCGCTCGTCACGCAATGGCTGCGCTCCGGCGTCGCCGCCGACATTATCCGCGCCATCCGCAACGAGGCGGCGGCGCGCCAGCAGCTCGCGGCCCGCTTCCTCAAAGGCGTCACCTATGCGGCGCGGCCGGCGAGCCACCATCTCTGGATGCCGTTGCCAAAACATTTCGACGGCACCGACCTGCTGTCGCATCTGATGCGCAATGGCCTGGCCGTGGTCGGCGAAGATGCCTTTGCGGCAGGCGACGCCGCGCCGCGCGGGCTGCGCGTCTCGCTCGGCGCCGCGCGCAACCGCGCCGAACTGAGCCAGGCGCTGCAGGTGCTGTCGAATGCCGTGCGCACGCCGGTCGGCGCCACGCAAATTGTGTAAATTTCGACCATCGCCAGGGAATAAATTCGCCCGAAAATGATTATGGTGCGGGGGCGCTTACGCTAAAACTACGGCGTTCAGGGCATCAGGCAGGGGCGGCTTTCAATGTCATGCAGATATGATCGGACAGCGCGGCGTGCCGTGCGGACGCTTCGTGGGGCTGCGACCGCGATCGCGTGTCTTGCACTTGTCACATCAAGTGCGGCGCGCGCCACCGACGCCCCTGCCCCGTCGCCGGAGAAGCTCGAACGCATCACCGCGTTCTTCGACAACGAGGTTGCGACAGGAAAAATTCCAGGCGCCGCCATCCTGATCCAGCAGCACGGCAAGCCGGTCTATCTGAAGACCTTCGGCTATCGTGACGTCACGACCAAGTCGCCGATGCGGCCGGACACCATGTTCGCGCTGCATTCGATGACCAAGCCGATCACCAACACCGCCGCGATGATGCTGGTCGACGAAGGCAAGCTGTCGCCGCAGGATCCGTTGTCGAAATACATTCCGGCGTTCGCCGACGTGAAGGTCGGCATCGAGCCGGATGGCGGCAACGATCTCGGCAAGCTCGAGCTGGTGCCGCCGATCCGCCCGGTCACCATCGAGGACCTGATGCGGCACACCTCGGGCATCACCTACGAATATATCGGCGCCGACTGGATCCAGAAGCTCTACCGCGCAGGACATCTGTTCGACGGCAAGTTCGACAACAAGGAATTCGCCGCGCGGCTCGCCAAGCTGCCGCTGTCACGACAACCCGGCACGATGTGGCGCTACGGTCATTCCACCGACGTGCTCGGCCGGGTGATCGAGATCGTCGCCGGCAAGACGCTCTATCAGTTCGAGAAAGAGCGCATCTTCGATCCCCTGAAGATGAACGACACAAGATACGTGCTCGATGCGGAAACCGAACGGACGCGGCTGGCCGAGCCGTTGCCGTCGGACACGATCCTGATCGAGGGGGAGAACGACCGGCGTGCGCATCCGGAGTGGGAATCCGGCGGCGGCGGCCTGGTGTCGACCATTCTCGATTACGCGCGCTTCGCGCAGATGCTGCTCAATGGCGGCGAGCTCGACGGCAAGCGTTATCTAAGCCCTGCCGCCTTCAAGACCATGACGACGGACCATATCGGACCGGGCTCCGGCGTCGGCCGCGACTACTGGTACTTTCCCGGCGACGGATTTGGTTACGGCTACGGCATCGCCGTGCGCACCGATCCCGGCATTGCCAAGCCGCCGCCGCCCGGCTCGATCGGCGAGTTGAAATGGGACAGCGGCAGCGGTACCTATTTCGGCGTCGATCCGAAGCTCGACATGATCTACATCATGCTCGAGCAGACCCAGAACGAACGCCAGCGCATCACGCCGGCGTTCAGGAAGCTGGTGTACGACGCGTTTAGCCCGGATTGAACGGGCTGGTTATTTCCGTCATTGCGAGAAGCGAAGCGACGAAGCAATCCCAAATCCCAAGCCTATGGGCACATCCGCACCTGAGTGGCGACGGTCAACCATCTAGAGTGATGATCTCCTGCGAGTTTGGGAACGCAAAGCCCGCCACACACACTCCACGGTCGTCCCTGCGAAAGCAGGGACCCATACTCCGCAGCGGATATTGTGAACGGAACCCGTCGTTCCAGCAACGCAAGATAATCAGCATCGGTGGTTATGGGTCCCTGCTTTCGCAGGGACGACACTGAGATTGTTGCATCAACACATCCCGCCTCACGACTTCCGCCGAACCGTCTCCTGCCTGCGTCGTGCTGCGGCCCCGATCAGGCTCGCGGTGCATTCGTTGCAGACGAACGCACACTCGTCGGTAAACAAGCCGTTCCGTGGATCGAGTCCGATCGCACCATCGTCGGCAAGCCCATCGATGACGCCTGCGCAGCACACGCATTGGTGGCGCGCCGCCAATTCCCGCTCCATGACGCGCCCTCCGGCGCTCGCTGCTTCCCTCTCGCTATATACTATCGTATATATCGAGACGACAAGGCAGGCGGGCGAACAATCCGGTCGGGAACCCTGCAGACAACAACCATCGACCGGAGACGATCGCCTCACAATTCCTGCCTGGTCCAACCAGGTTCATTGAGGAAACGCGATCATGACGAAAAAGAAAGGCGACGCGGGACATCCGCGCGCAACGGGAGAACTGCTCAAGATCCGCCGCGCTTCTCTAGCGGGCGCTGCTTCCATCATCCTTGCGCTTGGCATAGCCGGCGCGGCGCACGCCGAAACGGCTCCGGTCGGCGTCCCCGACAAGAGTTTTCCGGAGAGCGTGACCTCGACCTCCGACGGCACGCTTTTTGTCGGCAGCTTCAACCATGGCGGCGTGACCAAGATCACGGGCGGCAAGGCCGAGCAACTGGTCAAGCCGGGTGCTGCCGACAGCCGCTCGACGCTGGGTGTGCTCGCCGACGAGAAGAGCGGAACGCTCTATGTCTGCTCAAACGACATCAGCGCCATGGGCGTCGCGGGTCCGAGCGATACCAAGGGCGCCTGGCTGAAGACCTTCGATCTCAAGAGCGGCGCGCCGAAGGGCAGCTTCGCCCTGAGCGATCCGAAATCGTTCTGCAACGACATCGTGGTCGGTGCCGACGGCACCGCCTATGTCAGCGATTCCTTCGCGCCGTTTGTTTACAGCCTGAAGCCCGGCGGCACGGCGCTGGCGACGTTCGCGACCGATCCGCAGCTCGCGCCGGCCAAGGACGGTGTCGGGCTCGACGGCATCGCGATCGGCGCCGACGGCAACCTCTATGTCACGACCTTCATCCCGGCCAAGCTGTTCAGGATCGAGATGAAGGACGGCAAGGCCGGCGCCGTGACCGAGCTGAAGCCGTCGCGGCCGCTCGACCACGCCGACGCGCTGCGCGCCCATGGCGGCGGCTTCCTGCTGATCGAGGGCAACGGCAAGCTCGACAAGGTCACGGTGAAGGGCAGCGAGGCCACCATCGACACCATCAAGGATGGTCTGGCCGAGCCGGTCTCGGTGACGCAGGTCGGCGATGTCGGCTGGGTCGCCGAGGGCAAGCTGTCCTACGTGATCGGCGACAACAAGGGCAAGGACCCCGGCCCGTTCAAGCTGACGCCGGTGGCGCTGCCGAAGTAGCACGGGGCATATTTAGCCGCGTCATTGCGAGGAGCGATAGCGACGAAGCAATCCATCTGGCCGCGGATGCGGTAGCGATGGATTGCTTCGCTTCGCTCGCAATGACAGGGATGGGCCGCGGCTCCTCGGCTCGAGCACTGTGGTCTCTGGAATACTGGATCACCCGCATGCGCGGGTGATGACACTGCGTGGTGTGACGCCTTATCGAGAACCATCCTCATCGTCGTCCCTGCCTAGTGCGCAATTGCGCACTAGGCA
The DNA here is from genome assembly GCF_049075665.1 of Bradyrhizobium sp. B120. Lineage (NCBI taxonomy): Bacteria > Pseudomonadati > Pseudomonadota > Alphaproteobacteria > Hyphomicrobiales > Nitrobacteraceae > Bradyrhizobium > Bradyrhizobium sp. B120. The sequence continues at coordinate 7,208,495 of NZ_CP185242.1, forward strand.
GGGACGACGATGGCTTGCACTATTTCTGAATAATAGAACAATACCGTTGAGTTGCCCGACGAGTCAAGTTGCCGTGTCCGCCGGCAGCCACCGGCTACTTTGCATGGGGTTGTTTTCGATATTTTGGCGGCGTGCCCCAGCAACTCGGCACCGATGCGGTCGCACCGCCGTCACCATGTCATCCGCTAGATCACGTAGAACCCATGCGTCGCGTCGCGGCGCAGCTGGTCCACCAGACCGTACTCCCAATCGAGATAGGCCTGCATCGCCTGCTCTGCGACGCCGGTGCCTTCATAGGGACGCCGGTAGCGGTGCGCGGGATCCGGCCTCGGCACAACGCGCGGCGGCCCGACTTCGAGTGGGGCCTCATAGCCGCCGTCGAGCACGTATACCTCCCAGCCCATCTGTGCGAGCCAGGACGCCGTCATATCGGCGCGGATGCTCTTGTCGTCGGTCAGCACGATGCGCGCGCCGCGCACCGGCGCGGCCATATCGATTTCCTGCACCAGCTGGCCGCCCGCATAGTGGCGGAAGCCGGCAAGGTGACCGGCGGCGTACTCCTCGGCGTCGCGGACGTCGAAGCGATACAGCGTGCGGTGTGCGTCCTTTTCCAGCGCCGCGAATTCAGCCGCGGCGATGCGGCGGACGCCGGCGCGATAGGCGACGTCGCGCGCATTGTCGGCGGCGCCCGCGAACGGCCCGACGCCGCCGCGCTTGCCGGCGCCATGTTCGAGCTCGTGTTTCGCGAGCGTCCAGCCGATCGTGCCGTTGCGCAGCGCCCGCACCTTGTTCGGCAGCCCGGCATTGATCAGCGACTGCGCGCCGATGATCGAGCGGGTGCGGCCGGCGCAGTTGACGATGATGGTGGTGTCGGGACCGGGCGCCGCGCTCCCTGCGCGCAACACCAGCTCCGCGCCGGGCACGCTGACCGAGCCCGGGATATTCATGGTGGCATATTCGTCGAAACGACGAACATCGAGGATCGCGATGTTGGCCTTGTCCGCTATCAGGGCGGCGACCTCGTCGGCGCTCAGTGACGGCGTGTGCCTGCGCGACTCGACCAGCTCGCCGAAGGCCTTGGCGTAGGAATTGACGTCCTCGAACACCTCGTAGCCGGCCGCCTTCCAGCCCTGCAGGCCACCGGTAAGCGCCGCAACGTTGCTGTAGCCCAGCGCCTGCAACGCGCCGGCCGCGGCAGCGACCAGTCCCTCGCCATTGTCATAGAGAACGATCGGCACATCCCTGCGCGGCAATCGCAGCTCGGCTTCGAGCGCGATCCGGCCGGCGGCCATGTTGGCGGCAAACAGCGGATGGCCTGTGGCGAAGTCGGCCTCATGCCTGACATCGAGCAGCGCGATCTCCTGGCGCAGCAGCAGTGTTGCACGGATGGTCTGGGGCGTGACGGAAGAAACTGTCATGAGATGCCGGCCTTGGGCAGGAAATGCGCAGGCCTGCTCTAGGCCGAAATCGCGCGCCGTCAATAGCCTTAACCAGCCCGCAACCCCGATCTTCGGAGGCCGGGATTCAGGGAACGAAAATCCGCCATCCCGCTTTGCCCAACCGGGGCGCGCTTGCTAACGTTCCAATCGGCCCCGTTGGCGCCCGATCAGGCCTTCCGGACAAGAGAAGGTAGCGGGGCCAGCCTGAAGTTCTGGGAGGATGACCATGAGATCAGTCGGAAATGAACCATTGTCGCGTCACGCCCTCGCCTATGTGCTGGCCGGCGGACGCGGCAGCAGACTTCAGGAGCTCACCGACAGGCGCGCCAAGCCGGCGGTGTATTTCGGCGGCAAGTCCCGCATCATCGATTTCGCGCTCTCCAACGCGGTGAACTCAGGCATCCGCCGCATCGCGGTGGCGACCCAGTACAAGGCGCACAGCCTGATCCGGCATCTGCAAGGCGGCTGGAACTTCTTCCGCCCGGAACGAAACGAGAGTTTTGACATCTTGCCCGCAAGCCAGCGCGTCTCGGAGACCAATTGGTATCTCGGCACGGCGGACGCCGTGTATCAGAACATCGACATCCTCGAGGCGCACGGCACCAAATACATCCTGGTGCTCGCCGGCGACCATATCTACAAGATGGACTACGAGGTGATGCTGAAGCAGCATGTCGAGAGCGGCGCCGACGTCACGGTCGGCTGCCTCGAAATGCCGCGCGCGGAATCCTCAGGCTTCGGGATCATGCATGTCGACGACAACGGCCTGATCCAGTCGTTCCTGGAGAAGCCGGCCGATCCGCCGCCGATGCCCGGCAAGCCCGACAAGTCGCTCGCCAGCATGGGCATCTACGTGTTCGACTCGCAATTCCTGTTCGACGAATTGCGCCGCGATGCCGCCGATCCGAATTCCAACCATGATTTCGGCAGGGACATCATTCCCTATATCGTCAAGCACGGCCGCGCGGTGGCGCATCAGTTCAACGATTCCTGTGTCCGCTCCGGCGACGATCCCCGCTCTTACTGGCGCGATGTCGGCACCGTCGACGCCTATTGGGGCGCCAATATCGATCTCACCGACGTCGTGCCGGAGCTCGATCTCTACGACCGCGCCTGGCCGATCTGGACCTATGCCGAGATCACCCCGCCCGCCAAATTCGTCCACGACGAGGACGGACGGCGCGGCCAGGCGGTGACCTCGCTGGTCTCGGGCGCCTGCATCATCTCGGGCGCGGCACTGCGCCGGTCGCTGCTGTTCACCGGCGTCCACGTCAATTCCTACGCCAATGTCGAGAACGCGGTGATCATGCCCTATGTGAATGTCGGCCGCGGCGCGCGGCTCAGAAACGTCGTGATCGATCGCGGCGTGCGGATTCCGGAAGGGCTGGTGGTCGGCGAGGATCCCGAGTTCGACGGAAAGCGCTTCCGCACCACCGAGAACGGGATCACGCTGATCACGCAACCGATGATCGACAGGCTCCCGACATGACGCCCATCCGCGTCCTCGCGGTCGCCTCGGAAGTCTACCCGATCGTCAAGACCGGCGGCCTCGCCGACGTGGTCGGCGCGCTGCCTGCGGCGCTGAAGCAGCACGGCGTCGCGACGCGGACGCTGGTGCCCGGCTATCCCGATGTGCTCAAGGCGCTTGCCTCGGCGGAGACGCTGCTGCACTGGGGCGAATTCTACGGCGGGCCGATCCGCGTGCTCGGCGGCACCCATGACGGCCTCGATCTTGTCGCGCTCGACGCGCCGCACCTCTATGCGCGCCCCGGCAATCCCTATGTCGGTCCCGACGGACGCGACTGGCCCGACAACGGCATCCGCTTTGCGGCGCTGTCGCGGATGGCGGCCGAAATCGGCCGGGGTGCGATCGAGGGCTTCGTCCCCGACGTCGTGCATGCGCATGACTGGCAGGCCGGCCTCGCGCCAGCCTATCTGCATTATGGCGGCCAACCGCGGCCGGGCACGGTGATGACCGTGCACAACCTCGCCTATCAGGGGCAATTCTCGCCGGACATGCTGGCGGCGTTCGGCCTGCCGGGCGAGGCCTACTCGCTCCACGGCGTCGAATATTACGGCACCATCAGTCTCTTGAAAGCCGGCCTGCAATTCGCCGACCGCATCACCACGGTGTCGCCGACCTATGCGCAGGAGATCCAGAGCGACGAAGGCGGCATGGGGCTCGGCGGCCTGCTCCGCGAACGCGCCGACGTGCTGAGCGGCATCCTCAACGGCATCGACATCGATGTGTGGAATCCGGCCACCGATCCCAACATCGCGGCGCACTTCAGCGCCGGGCAGATCGCGGAGCGCGCAGCCAACAAGGTGGCGCTGCAGCGACGGTTCGGGCTCGAGCCGGCGCCGGATGCGATGCTGCTCGGCGTCATCAGCCGGCTATCATGGCAGAAGGGCCTCGACCTGCTGCTGGAGAACATTCCGACATTGCTCGGCGAAGGCATCCAGCTCGCGCTGCTCGGCAGCGGCGATCGCGATCTGCAGGATCGCTACGCCGGGCTGGCGCGCGACAATCCCGGGCGGATCGCGGTGGTGATCGGCTATGACGAGGCGCTGGCGCATCTGATCCAGGCAGGCTCCGATGCGCTCGCGGTGCCGTCGCGCTTCGAGCCGTGCGGCCTCACCCAGCTCTGCGCGCTACGCTACGGCGCGGTCCCGATCGTTGCCAATGTCGGCGGCCTTGCCGACACCGTGCAGGGCTTCGACGAAGCCGCGGTCACCGGCAGTGCTGCGACCGGCGTCAAGTTCGCACCCGTGACCTCGGAAGCGCTCGCCCATGGCTTGCGCACGGCGAACCTGCTGTTCAACGACAAGGTGACCTGGCGCCGGCTGCAGCAGGCCGGCATGGCCACCGATGTCTCCTGGCACAATCGCGCCGGCCGCTACGCCGCGCTCTATCGCGAGCTCGCCGCCGCGCGAGGATGACGCGCGATCAATTCAGCAGATCGCAGGACGCGATGCGGTTGATGTCGGCGAGGCGGCGGTCGGGATTGCCCTTGAGATCGAGGCTTGCGACGAGATCGAGCAGGCGGCCATAGGCGCGGTCGGCGACCGTGACCGGCAGCGGCTCCTCATCGAAGGCCTCGATGTAATTGCCGACGAGACCGCTCAGCAGCCGGCACATCGCCCGCTGCTCGGGCTGATGCCGGCTCAAGGTCTCGAGTTTTTCCTGGAGGGTTCGGTAGGTTCGCAGGCCATGGGGCTGCTGCGAAAGCCAAGTATGCAGATCAGGAGCGTGCAAATCAGAATTTTGTAAATCAGTCACATCAGCCTCTTCAAGCAGGAGAAGAAGCTACCGGTTTATATAGCCGATCACGGTTCCGCGCCATGACGATTTTTGCATGCATCCCCTGCCCGGCCGCGCTGGCCGTGTCATCGGGTTGGCACGCGGCACCGCTAGTGTATCTGGGTTTTGATGAGATTCGCGAGTGCCGGCAGGATCCCGTAGCGCGCGATCTCGTGCGGATAGTCGCCCCGATTGGCGAGCAGTACGATGCCGAACCGGCGCGCCGGCACCAGGCCGATATAGGCCGAGGCATTGTTGAGGCCGCCGGGCTTGTCGATGACGGTGACACCGTCCAGCCGCACGTGCTCCCACGCCATCGCCTGCCCGAACGTCGCATCGACACGAAAACTCTCGCGCATGGTCACCTGCAATGCCGCGCGCAATTCGGGATCGATCACCGCGCCGTCGAGACAGGCGCGCAGCAATATGCCGAGATCGCGCGCCGACGAGAACATCTGGCCGGTGCCGGGAAAATCGTAATAGCTCTGCTGATTGCCGGGCGAACCGATCGCCGTGCCGTCATGGGAGTAGCCCTGGACCATGCGCTGCATGATCTCCGGCGCCATCGCCGCGCGATTGTCCTCGCCACGATCCGGAATGAAGGTCGAGGTCATGCCGAGCGGCTTGAGGATACGGCTCTCGATCAACGTCGCGATCGGCATGCGATAGCGCTGCTCCAGCACCAGCTGCAGCAGGACATAGCCGGCATGGCTGTAGATGCGCTGCTTGCCGGGCTGCACGCCTTCAGGAGGCATCCAGGCATTGAGCATCGCGATGAACTGATCGCGGCTGAAGGCCTCGTTCGGCCAGGGCGGATGATCGGTCGGCAGCAGCAGCCCCGATGTATGGTTGACGAGTTCGCCGACCGTGACGCGGCTGATGTAGCTGCCGTGTAACTCCGGCAGATACTTGCCGACGGGATCGTCCAGCCGCAATTCGCCGCGCTCGGTGCCGAGTGCGACCAGTGTCGCCTCGAACAGCTTGCGCAGCGAGGCGAGATTGAACAGCGTGTCCGAGGTGACCGGCCGCTTTGCCGCAGTGTCGGCGAAGCCGTAGTTGAAGAAGGCGACCCGGCCGCCCGCATAGACCGCCGCGGCGAGGCCGCCCGGATCGGACGCAGTCGCGGTCGGCGCCAGTTCCGCCGTCACGATGTCCCTGATCTGCGCATCCATGTCGGAATCAGCCCGCGCCCCCGTCAGCACGCTGGCGCCAACGGCAAGCAGGACGGCCGCGATCCGGACGAAGAGCCATTGTCTCATGTAGAACGAATTCGCGAGGATGTTTGCGATGTGACCCGCAGGCGGACCTGTTCAGCCATCGAGAAATGGCGACATCGCGATCCTAGCGGTGGAACCCACGCGTCCGAATTCACGATCGCGCGTCTTGCACCGTTACCCATTGCGGCTGGGGAACGGGCGGCCCGATCGCTGTTCCGGCGGTCAATCCCGGAACCCACGATCGCGACCGCCCTCCCACTCCAGCCACGGCGCGGGAACTGCAATGGAACTAAAAAATGCGGGGCGCTTGAAAATACGAGAAACGCGCAGCGACGGAGAGGCAATACTGACACTTCCCGGGCTCGCCGCCGATATGTCTGACTTCGTCACATTCCGCTCCCAACCGGGGGACGGTTTCTTACTAGCAACAATTCGTCAATCAAGGGTTGCATAGGCCCATGAGATTCGATTTGCAAGACACGGCTGCGTGCGACGGATTGTCCTGTTCCCGATGCAGGACGCGCGCGATGCCGCGATTAAGCATGGCTTAACTATCGAACGCGCGGCGCGCGCGCCTATCCGGTCCGCGACCGGACGATCGACCGCGGCAACGACGCCAGCAGCAGCACCAGGCAGACGCAGAGCAGCACGATGTCCTTGAACAGGAACTCGCCGGCCAGGTTCCAGGCCATCGGGTCGGTCGACAGGCTCCATTTCACCACCCCGGGCGTCGTGAAGAAGAACGACCACGTCACTGCAAAGGTGACCACGCCCATCAATGCGCCGATTGCGGACAGGATCGGGCTGAACGCGCCGGCGGCAAGCAGCACGGCGATGCCGAACTCGGTGATGCCGAGCACATATGCCTCGCCGCGAAGGCCGAACACCGACAGCCACGAGACGAACGGGCTGTTGCTGATGAATTGCACGATGCCTTGCGCCGATTGCAGCGTGAACTTCTGCATGCCGAACGACACGAAGATCACCACCATGACCCAGCGCAGGATCGCGAGCAGACGATAAGACCCCTCGCCTTGTTCGGCGATGTTGAACGATAGATTCATGCGGATGTTTCTTCCCTCGCTGCGGTGCCACCATCAGCCGCGGTTGCGGCGTTCGTGGCAGGATTACGCAGCGCGCCCCGGGCGCGTTACGCGCGGGAGGGCGTCACATCCTTCACAAGGATGTGCGGACGAGGTGATCGACAGGGCCGCAGCCTCAGGCTGCGGTGAGCAACGCGCCGACCTTCTCGTAGGCTTCGCCCTTGAACCGCATCAGCTGGAACTGCTTGATCGGCACATAGTCACTCGGCGTGGTATTGAGGGTGATCCCGGGAATCAGCAGCGGCGCGGCGAAGCTCTTCAGGTTGGTCGCCTGGTGCAGGATATTGGCCCGCGTCAGTTGGTCGCCACATTGCCTGATGACATGGGCAGCGGTTGCCGCGGCGGTGTAGCCGATGGCGTAGAGGTCGTCGGCGCGATCGGCGTTCGGGACGTAGCGGTCGAGGAACGCCATGTATTGCTTCATGTCCGGCGTGTCGGCCCAGAGCGGATTGCCGGGGTCCTGTCGCGTCGCAAAAGCGAGAATGCCCTGCGCGGTCTCGAAGCCGGCGGGCTTGAGCGTCGCGCGGACCGAGGCATTGCCGGCACCGAGAAATATCTGGGGCCGCCATTCGAGCGCGGCCATCTTGCGCAGCGCCTGGCTCGCCATCTTCGGGATGGTGATGAGGAACACCACGTCGGCGCCGGACAATTTGATCTGGACGATCTGGGAATCGATGGTCGGATCGCCGACCGAATAATTCAGCTCGGACGTGATCTGCGCGGTCCTGGCACCTAGACCGGTCTTCAGGCCAGCCAGCGTTGCCTTGCCGGCATCGTCGTTCTGATACAGCAGGCCGATCTTCGCATCGGGCATGGTGGCGGCGATGTAGCGGCCGACGACACCTCCCTCGATCTCGTAGGTCGATCCGCCGACCATGGTCCATGGATTGGCCGCCGGGTCCGACAGCTTGCTGGCGGCCGCCGCAAGGAACAGCTGCGGGACCTTGCGTGCGTTCATGTATTTCTGCACGGCGATGTTGCCCGGCGTTCCCATCGCGCCCGCGATGAACAGCACCTCATCGCCCTCGACCAGGCGCCGCGCTGCTTCGACCGATTTCGGCGGGCTGTAGGCGTCGTCATAGTTGATGAACTTGATCTTGCGGCCGTTGATGCCTCCACCGTCATTCAGCATGCGGAAATAGGCATCCATGGCGTTCGCAAGCACACCGAACGACGACACCGGGCCGCTGAGCGGGCCGAACTGCCCGATGCGGATTTCCTGATCGCTGGCACCGGGATCATAGGAGGCGCCGGCAAACGCCTTACCGCCAATGGATACCGCGAGCCCAGCCGCTGCCGTCCCGAGCAGCGTTCGACGGCTGATCGTCTTCATCGGTTTCCTCCACTGGATTTGGACGCCTTATGCGGCGCCTCTTTCGAATGCCACGTGATATTGCGCGGCGACCTCGTCGACGATGTCGGCCGCTCCCGTCACCGCGTGCACGCCGGAGACCGAATGACCGGCGCTCCAGACCTCGATCCAACGCCGCGGTGCTGCCGCGTCGCCCTTTCCGCCGAACTTTTCACGCGCGCGCGCCTCCGACACGGACTCGTCGAGATTTGCCGGATCGAGACCCGCGGCGACGATCGAGGGCCGCAGCATGCTGGCCTCGAGGCCGGTGAAGGCCTTCGTCAGCATGATGTCGTCGAGCGTGCTGTCGACCAGCATTCTCCGATAGGCATCGCTCGCCATGCTCTCGCGCGCAACGATGAAGCGCGTTCCCATATAGGCGAGATCGCAGCCGAGCAGCCGCGCCGCGGCGAGCGCGGTGCCGTCCGTCACGCCGCCAGCGAGCACGACCGGACCGTCGAACATGGCGCGCACCGCGCGCACAAAGGCGAATGGATTGGCCCAGCCGGTCTGCCCACCGGCACCGGCGGTGAGCAGGATCAAACCGTCGGCGCCCGCCTCGATCGCCTTCTCGGCATGCCGGAGCGACGCGATGTCCGCCAACACGAGACAGCCGACATCGTGCAGCGGCGCGACCGCCGCCGCCGGCGACCCCACGCTGGTGATGACCATCTCGACCTTGTGCCTGACGAGACAGGCGAGATCATCCTTGAAGCGCGGCTGGCGGATGATGAGGTTCGGGCAATGCGGCGCGGCCGGCCGGCCGAGATCGGCGACATTGCGCTCGATCTGGGTGAGCCAGGCATCGAGCTCCTCGACCGAGCGGGCGTTCGCGGTCGGAAACGCGCCGATCGCGCCGGAGCGGCAGACCGCCGTCACGAGATCGACGCCGGAGACGCGCAGCATGGGAGCTGCGATCAGCGGCAGGCGAAGCCGATCTGCGATCGCAGCGGGGAGCGCGCTCCGGCGGACAGCAACCTGCATGATCAGCGACCCTTCCAGACCGGCTTGCGCTTCTCGGCGAACGCATTCAGCCCCTCGGTGCGATCCTCGGATTTCAGCGCGCGTTCTGCGATCGGCCCCTGTGCGGTCCAGCCCTCTTCATCGGTCCAGTTCGCGGCCTGGAAAATGATCTCCTTCGACGCGGCGAGCGCGGTCGGGCCATTGACGAGGAGCTCGTTGGCGAAGGCAACCGCCGCCTCCAGCGCCTGTCCGGGTTCGACGAGCCGGTTCACGAGGCCGAGGCGTTCGAAGTACTCCGCGCCCTTGAACTGCCCGGTCAGCGCCAGTTCCATGGCGACGTGATAGGGAATCCGCTTCGGCAGCCGGAACAGGCCGCCGCCGATGGCGACGACATTGTGCCTGACTTCCGGCAGGCCCATCTTGGCGTCACGTGCGGCAACGATCAGATCGCAGGACAGGCAGAGCTCCAGCCCGCCGCCGACGGCATAGCCCTCGACGGCCGCGATCAGCGGCTTGCGCGGCGGCCGGCGAAACAAGCCGAAGCCGCCGCGTTCGGTCACACCGCGCTCGCCGCGCGCGACCGCCTTGAGATCGGCGCCGGCCGAGAAGTTGCCGCCCGCGCCGGTGATGACGCCTGCGAACAGCGCGTCCTCCGCGTCGAGCAGGTCCATCGCATCGCAGATGCCGCGCGCCAGCGCAGCGTTGCACGCGTTGCGCGCTTCGGGACGGTTCAGGGTGACGACGAGGATGTGGCCGCGCCGTTCGGTCAGAACGACCTGTTCGCTCTCAGTGGTCATCGCTGCGCCTCACAATGCGAAGGTAAAGCCGCCATTGACCGGATAGGTCTGGCCGGTGATCCACGCGCTCGCATCGGAGGCAAGGAACAGCACCATGTTGGCGACGTCAGACGGTAGGCCCGGACGGCGAATGACGTACTTCTCCATCATCTTCTTCTGCCGCTCGGGATCGGCCTTTAGCCGCGCCTCGATCGCGGGCGTCAGCGTCGCGGCAATCGCCACGCAATTCGCCGTGATGTTGTGGCGGCCGAGCGAGCGCGCGACCGCGCGGGTGAAGCCCGCGGCGCCAGCCTTTGCGCCCGAATAGACCTCGAGGCCGGCCTCGCCGGCGCGGCCGGCGTCCGAGATGATGGTGACGATGCGACCGCCCTTGCGCTCGATCATCCGCGGGATGCAGGCCGAAGCGCAGTTGATGACGCCGTAGAGGTTGACGCCGATGAAGCTGTTCCAGACCTCCGGGCCGGTTTCCCAGAACGGCTTGCGCGCATCGGGATCGGGGGTCGCGCCGGCGTTGCCGGCATTGTTGATGAGCACGTCGATCGGACCGAAAGCCTGCTCTGCCTTGCCGACCATCGCCTTGACCGAGGCGAGATCGGTGACGTCGGCCTGCACCGCGATCGCCTTGCCGCCGGCGGCGTTGATCTCCCGCGCGACCTGTTCGGCGCGATCGAGGAAGTAGTCGTTGACGACGATGCCGGCCGCGTTGTGCGCGGCGAAATGCAGCGCGATCTGGCGCCCGACGCCCTGGCCCGCACCGGTGATCAGCGTCACCTTGCCGTTCAGATCAAGAATATCACTCATACGTTTCTCTCCCGTCCCTTCCAGTAGGGCTCGCGCAGTTCGCGCTTGAGCAGCTTGCCCATGGTGTTGCGTGGCAGTTCATCGACGATCGACAGCGTTTTGGGCCGCTTGTACGAAGCAAGATGGTCGCGGCAGAAATCGAGGATCGCGGCCTCGTTGGTCATGTGGCCCGGCTTCAGCTCGCAGAACGCCTTGACCTGCTCGCCGAACTCCTCGTCGGGGATGCCGATGACAGCGACGTCCTGCACGTCGGGATGCCGGAGGATCGCGGCCTCGATCTCGGCCGGGTAGATGTTGACGCCGCCGGCGATGATCATGTCCTTGGCGCGATCGGTGATGAACAGATAGCCGTCGTCGTCCAGCATCCCGACATCGCCGACGCGGAAATATCCGTCGTCGTCGCGCGTGTCGGTTCCGAGCGGCTTGCCGTTCAGATAGGAGCGGATCGTCACCGGCGTCCTGATCCAGATCTCGCCGGACTGGTTGCGCGGCAGCTCGCGCCCCTCAGCATCGCGAATCGAGATGTCGACATGCTTGTGCGGGCGGCCGCTGGATCCGGGCTTGCGTTCCTGCATCTCCGGCGGCAGGAAGCTGATCATGCCGACTTCGGTGGCGCCGTATCCTTCGCCGAGCACGCCTGAGCCGAAATAGCGGATGATCCAGCGCTTGAGCTCGTAAGGCACCGGCGCTGCGCCGACCGACAGCGCTCGGATCGACGACACGTCGTAAGCATCGAGCACGTCCTTCGGCAGCGCCGCGAGGCGCTTGTACATGGTGGGAACGCCGGTCCAGTTGGTGACGCGGTGCTTTGCGATCAGGCGAAGCGCGCCTTCCGGATCGAAGCGGCGCATCAGGATGACCGGATTGCCGAGCTGGATCGCGCCCCAGACCTGCGACGGGCCGGCGCCATGATGCAGCGGCAGCGTCAAAAGCGACACGCCGCCCGGCTCACCGCGCCGGGTCTGCGCCACGTCGCGGAGATATTCGCTGGTGCGTTGATCCATCTGCACGCCCGGCTGCACTGCCGACACCACGCCCTTGGGTAGGCCGGTGGTGCCTGAGGTGTAGAGGATCAGCGGCGGCCGGCCGGTGGAATGCAGCGGCGGCTCGGCGGGCGCGTCGAGCAGTTCGGAGAATGCGACGAAGCCGGGCGACGCCGAACCGATCGAGACCGCAAGCTTGATCGGCAGCCCCTCAAATGCGGGCTTCAGCGCCGCCGGATCGTCATCGTCGCAGACGATGACCTGGGCGCCGCTGTTGGACAGCACATACTGCGTCTCCGACGGCGTCAGCCGCCAGTTCAGGCCGAGCAGCGAGCAGCGCAGCTTGCCAATCGCCTCGCTCAGGATCGGCCACTCGATCCGAATCTGGGTCCGCAACACCACAATGTCGCCGGCGACGACGCCGCGGGCCGCAAGGCCGTGCGCTACGCGGTTCGCGGCATCGTTGAGCTCAGACCATGTCATCCGCTGATCGCCCTCGACGAAGGCGACATCGTCGGGGCGGTTGGCGGCCCAGTATTCGACGCTGTTCGGCAGGACGCTCATTTCGTCAGCCTCCGTTCCAGCGTCGCGATGAAGTGCGCGCTGATGACCTCGAGATCCAGTCCCTCCGGATCGACCAGCCACTGCGCCACCGATCCGCGCAGCGTGGCGTGGATGAGCGCGCTTTCGATCTCCGGATCGATATCGGCGCGCAACCGGCCCTCGGCCATTCCCGCCCGCAGGGCGGCCGCGATCTCGCCTCGGGTTTCGCGATTGAGTTTCGCTACGGTGGCCGTGATCGGCGGCACGGTGAGCGCGCCGGCCAGCACGGCGTGAAAGGCGCGCGCCATGACAGGATTCCGCGCCGGCATCACGAAGTAGTATCGGCACGACGCAAGCAGGCTGTCGTAACCGGTCAATCCCGGCGCGGACGCGCGGCGCTCGGTGATGAAGGATTCGATGATGTAGGTGCCGAGCGCCGACAGCAGATCGGCCTTGGTCTTGAAATAGTGCGACGGCAGACCGCGGCTGTAGCCGGCGCGCTCGCCGGCCTCCGCCAGCGTGATCGCCTCGAGCCCGTTTTCGGCGACGATCAGAGCTGCCGCTTCGAGGATCCGGCGCTCCGCTTCATCGCGCCGCTCGACCTGGGTCCGCCGGGACACCGACACGGGCGCGTCATCTCGCTGCTCCTGCGCGCGTCGAACTGCTCGTGCCATTCAGCTTCGCTCCCTTTGCCGTGCGGCGACTTCTTGCTTGCATTCAAGCTAGAATAATGTTTGTTGGTCAGTCAACAAGTTTCTTTGGAGGAAACGCATGCAACCGAACAAGCTGCTGAAACCAGGGCGGTATTCCGCAGCACCTCATGACCAGGCGGGGGCGACAGTTCGCCTCAAGGGCGGCCGCTGCCACTGCGGATACGTCTTCTTCCCGATGCAGACCTATGGCTGCGAGCGCTGCGGCAGCCACGGCGATGCGCTGACGCCTTGCGAACTCTTGGCCAAGGGAACGCTGCTTGCGGAAGCAACCGTTCACCTCCACGCCGACAAGAACCGCCCGGCTCCCTTCACCATCGTCAAGGTCGCGCTCGACGACGGCCCTGTCATTCGCACCCTGCTGGCCGACGACAGCGCACCGGTTGCGCCGGGCCAGCGCGTGACCGGCAGGCTCGCCGCAATCGGACAGAACGAGAGCGGCGAGACCGTGCTCGATCTCCGCTTCAGCATCGCATCCTAATTGATCCGGAGGTTCGTCATGACACGATCACTCAACGAGCTGCGGCCGGTCTACGTCGTCGGCATCGGCTGGCATCGCTACCAAAACCCGAGCGAGACGCCCTATGTGGAGCTTGGCCTCACCGCGATCCGCGCCGCGCTTGCGGATGCGCGCATCGAATGGCCCGTGGTGGAATCGACCTACGTCGCGACCGCGCTGCTCGGCATGGCGTCGGGGCGGCCGATGCTGCGCCATCTCGGCGCGACCGGCGCGCCGCTGATGCATGTCGAGAATGCGTCGGCCTCCGGATCGACCGCGTTCCGCCATGCCTGCATCGAGGTCGCGAGCGGCATCTCCGACGTTGCGCTGGCAATTGGCGTCGACAAGCGCAATCCGGTGCGGCGCCCGGACACCGGCCTCGGAAACCTCACCGAGGACGCCATCGTCCCCTTCACGCATTTCGCGCTGCTGACCAATGAATACGCGGTCCGCCACAACGCCTCGACCGAGGACATCGCGCTGGTCGCGGTGAAGAACCATCGCAACGGCGCCAAAAACCCCAATGCGCAGCGGCAGCAGGAGCGCACGCTCGACGAGGTGCTCGGCGGTAAGCGGGTGTCGGGATCGCTGACGTCGTTGCAATGCACGCCGATCGGCGAAGGCGCCGCCGCCGTCATCGTCGCATCCGAGGACGGCATTCGCAGATTAGGCATCGACGCCGGCCGCGCCATTCGCACCACGGCCTCGGTCGGCCGCAGCGAGCGGGTCTATCCGCCCGGCGCCGGCTTCGACGCGGCGCTCACCAAGGAGACCGCCGAGCTCGCATTGGCGCAAGCTAAACTCTCACCGAAGGATCTCGACATCATTGAGCTGCACGACGCCTTCACGGTTGAGGAGCTGCACTACATCGAAAGCATCGGCCTCTGCCCCGAAGGACATGGCGTTCGCATGCTGAAGGAAGGTGCACTCGATATCGCCGGCCAATGCGCGATCAATCCCTCCGGCGGCCTGATTGCGATGGGACATCCGATCGGTCCCACCGGTATCGGCCAGATCGGCGAGATCGTGATGCAGCTGCGTGGCGAGGCCGGCGCGCGCCAGCATCGCGGAGCGCGGATTGGGCTGGCGCATATGGTCGGCGTCGGCGCGGTCTGTTACGTGCACATCCTGCAACGGTGACGCCGCTCGAAGACGCGCCAGCTCACGCGCGCTGGCGCAGCGGCCGCGCGGCGTCCTTGGCGGGCACCGGCATGGTGAAGCCGTACAGGAACAGGTCCACCACCATGTCGGCGAACTCGCTGGGATCGACGCCGCCCTTCGGGTCGTACCAGGTGTGGCTGAAGTTCAGGATCCCGAACAGCATCATGCTGTAGATCTTCTTGGTCCGCTTGACGATCTTGCCTTCCTTGTCGAGCTTGACGAGGAGATCCGAGACCGTATCGACCAGCTGGCGCTCCAGCGCCTTGATCGCATCCTGCTCGGTCTCGCCGAGGAACGAGAGGTCGTTGAGGATCACGCGCTGCTCGTCGCTGGAGCGCGCATTCAGCGCGACGATGGCCTGGATCGCGGCGCGGAACTGCTCCAGCGTCGCCGTCTTGCCCGCCATCGCGGTCTCGACATCGGCGATCATCTCGCGGATATGCGCATCGAGGATCGCGAACAGGATCGCTTCCTTCGAGTCGAAATAATGATACAGCGCGCCGCGCGACAGCTTGCAGGCATCCGCAAGGTCGGCGATCGAGGCGCGCATGTAGCCCTGCCGCGCGAACAGGCCGCAGGCGGTGGTGAGGATGCCCCGCTGGATCTCGTCGTAATTTTCTGAGCGCGTCCGCGCCATACCCGTTTCTCTCGTACACCATCGGCGCCGCCGGAATCGGACGACACCCGTCTCTCTATACTACTGCCGTTCCACGCCCTCCTCCCCTTTGCGGGCGCCATCCACCAGAACTCTTCCATCGCTCGCCACGACGCGCGACCTGCGTCAAAAAATAATTTGAACGACCGGTCGGATTATATTAGAGTGCCTGCCATCAAGCAAGCAGATTGCGCACGCCGGAACCAACCCGGCGGCATCGAGGGAGGCTGCGCGTGGATTTTCATAAGGTCGATGCTGTCGTGATCGGAGCCGGCGCGGGCGGGCTGTGCGCCGCGGCGCGTCTTGCCCATGGCGGGCTGCATACGCTCGTCGTCGATGACAAGGACCGGCTCGGCGGGCGCGCCTCGACCGAGGAGATCGACGGCTTCAAGGTCAATATCGGCGCGATCGCGATCGAGTTCGGCGGCGTGTTCGAGGAGACCTTCCACACCGTCGGCGCGCCGCTCGATATCCGCGCGCCGGAGCCGGCGAGCTCGTTCTTCATCGACGGCAAGGTGATCGATGTCGGCCGCGGCGGCTGGTCGCTGCTGCTCGGGCAGCTCACGAAACAGGCCTCGCGCATCCTGGAGAAATTCGCCGATGCCCGCTCCGGCAACCTTCCCGACGGGCGGCAATCGACCGAGGACTGGCTGAAGGGCTACACCAGCAACGCCACGGTGCACGCGCTGTTCCGCAATCTCTGCGCGGCGATCTTCGCCTGCAACGCCGCCGAGCTGCCGGCCCGCGCCTTCCTCACCTATTTCACCAGCAAGGGCGCTTTCAAGAAGTTCGGCTTCTGCCCGCAGGGCACGATCGGCGTCTGGAACAGTCTGGGCGGCGCGATCCGGCGCAACGGCGACATCTGGCTCGGCACGCCGGCGACCACGATCCACACCGCCAACGGCCGCGTCGAAGGCGTCACCGTGCTCAGGAACGGCGAGAAGGTACGGATCGACACCGACCTCGTCATCAGCAACGCCGGACCGAAGGCCACCGTCGCGCTCGCCGGCAGCGAGGCCTTCCCGGCCGATTATATCGCCAAGGTGAAGAACGACCTTCGCCCGGCCGCCAATATCGTGATCAATTTCGCGAGCCGCGAGCCGCTGATCAACCATCCCGGCATCGTCACCTTCGGCAAGACGCGCCGGCTCTGCAACATGGCGAACCTCTCCGCCACCTGTCCCGAGCTCGCGCCGCCCGGCTGGCACCTTTACGTCGCCTACGCCGTTCCGGTGCCGGCGCTCGGCGATTTCGACTCCGATGCCGAGGTCGCGCTCGCGCTCGAGGATCTTCGCGAGCAGTTCGCCAATTTCGACCAGGCAAAGATCCTGTCGATCCGGGTGATGCGCGACGACTGGCCGGCACAACGCAGCTGCGCCGGTTACGACCTGCCGCGCGAGACCGGCATCGAGGGCCTGTGGTGCGTCGGCGATGCGGTGAAGCAGTACGGCAATGGCGGCACCCAGGCTTGCGCCGAGACCGCCAAGATCGTGACCGATGCGATCTTCGCCGCGCGCCCACGCCGATCGGTCGGCCGGGTCTGAGCGCGATGCCGACGACCATCCCGCATCCGACGGCGCAGGCAGCGCCCCAGGCCGCGCCGGCGCCGGAGTGCCTGCTCGAATTCCGCAATATCCGGATCGTCTACGACAATGCGATCGAGGCGATCCGCGATGTCTCGATCGCAGTGCCCAAAGGCAACATCGTCGCCCTGCTCGGCTCCAACGGCGCCGGCAAGTCGACATTACTCAAAGCGATGTCCGGCATCCTCTATACCGAGGAAGGCGTGATCGAGAACGGCAGCATCCGCTTCCGCAATGACGAGGTGCATCACCTCGCGCCAGATGAACTGGTGCGCCGCGGCATCGTGCAGGTACCGGAAGGCCGCCGCGTGTTCGCGGCGCTGACCATCGACGAGAATTTGCAGATGGGCGGCTACACCAGGACCGGCGCCGAGGCGCGTGAGCGCCGCGACAAGGTGTTTGCGCTGTTTCCGCGGCTCTACGAGCGGCGCGACCAGATCGCCGGCTACATGTCCGGCGGCGAGCAACAGATGCTCGCGATCGGCCGCGCGCTGATGACCGATCCGGTGCTGCTGGCGCTCGACGAGCCGTCGCTCGGCCTCGCGCCGCTGATCATCGACCGCATCTACGAGGTGATCGTCCGCCTGCGCGACGAGCTGAAGATGACCGTGCTGCTGGTCGAACAGAACGCGCAGCGCGCGCTCGATATCGCCGATTACGGCTACATCCTGGAGACCGGCCGCGTCGTGCTCGACGGCACGGCCGCGAGGCTCACCGCCAACGAGGACGTCCAGGAATTCTACCTCGGCGTCTCCTCCACCGGCCGCAAGAGCCTGCGCGACGTCAAACATTACAAGCGCCGCAAGCGGTGGCTGTCGTGACCGCGCTGCTGGCGATCGAGAACCTCTCAAAACGCTTCGGCGGCTTGCAGGCGGTCGCCGATGTCAGCCTTGAGGTCTCGCCCGGGGAGATCTGCAGCGTGATCGGCCCGAACGGCGCCGGCAAGACCACGTTGTTCAACATGATCTCGGGCGTGCTGCGGCCGAGCGGTGGCCGGATCACCTTCGACGGCATCGACCTTTCGACCATCTCGCCGTGGAAATTCGCCGCCGTCGGCATCGGCCGCACCTTCCAGAATCTGGCGCTGTTCAAGCACGGCACCGTGGTCGAGAACATCCTGACCGGCCGCCACACCCATCTGCGCTCGACCGTGCTCGACGCCGTGGTGTTCTTCGGCCGCACCCGCAAGGAGGAGATCGCGGCCCGGCAGCGCGTCGAGCACATCATCGAGTTCCTCGAGATCGAGCATATCAGGGACGCCGTGGTCGGCACGCTGTCTTACGGCCAGCAGAAGCGCGTCGAGCTCGCCCGCGCGCTCGCCTGCGAGCCGAAATTGCTGCTGCTCGACGAGATGGTCTCCGGTATGAACCAGGAGGAGACCGAGGATATCGCGCGCTTCGTGCTCGACATCCGCGACGAGCTCGGCATCACCGTCGTGATGATCGAGCACGAGATGCGCATCGTGATGGACATTTCCGACCGCATCCATGTGCTGAATTTCGGGCGCAAGATCGCCGAAGGCACGCCCGACGAGATCAGGCGCGACCCCGCGGTCGCGGAGGCCTATCTCGGCGGCCAGCGCGCCGAAGCGATGAAGGCGGGCGCGTGATGTCGACGATGGACAGCCTGCGCACCGCTCATCCGCCGCTGCGGGCCAACGCCGCGCACAGCGCACCCGCGGCAGGCGCCGACGCGCTGCAGGCGGCGCTTGCGGATGCCGCCATCACCATCCCGCAATTGCTGCGGCAACGCGCCGCCATGCATGGCGAGGCGCTGGCGCTGCGCGAGAAGGACTACGGCATCTGGAATCCCCACTCCTGGCGGCACTATTACGAGACCGCGCGCGCGGTCGCGCTCGGCCTGCTCGCGCTCGGCATCAAGCCGGGCGACCGCGTCGCCATCGCCGGCGAGAACACGCCGGAATGGTTTTACGCCGATCTCGGCGCCCAGATGATCGGCGCGGTCGCGGTCGGCATCTATCCGACCAATCCCTGGGTCGAGCTGCAATATATCGTCAAGCATTCCGGCGCCCGCATCGTCGTCACCGGCGATCAGGAGCAGACCGACAAGGTGCTCGACGCGATGGCCAACAATGGCGGCCTCCCGGATCTGGAAGCCATCGTCTGCATCGACATGAAGGGCCTGCGGCACTACCGCCAGCCGGAGCTGACGTCGTTCGCCGCCTTGTGCGAGCGCGGCAAGGCCTACGCCGAGGCGAACCCGGAAGCCAACGCCAGCCTCGATCGCCTGATCGGCCAGGGCGCGCCCGACGATGTCTGCATCCTGGTCTATACGTCGGGCACGACGGGCCCGCCCAAAGGCGCGATGCTGACCCACCGCAATCTCGTCTACGCAGCCTATGCTTACGCCAAGACCGTCGGCATCGCGGACAAGCCGTTCGAAGCGGTGAGCTATCTGCCGTTGTGCCACGTCGCCGAGCGCTGCTACGGCACGGTGACGCATCTCGTACTCGGCGGCACGGTCTCCTTCGCCGAATCGATCGACACGGTCGCGATCAATATCCGCGAGATCGCGCCGACGTTTTTTGTCGGCGTGCCCCGCATCTACGAGAAACTGCAACAGGGCTTTCTGTTCAGGCTCGGCGAGAGCGGCCGGCTGCGGCAGACCTTCACCAGGGCCTGCCTCGCCTGGGGCCGCACGCTGTCCGATCGCCGGCAGGCCGGCAAGGAAGGCTTGCTCGATCGCGTCGCCTACGGGCTGCTCTATCTCCTGATGTTCCGCAATTTGCAGCGCCACCTCGGCTTCGCTTACAGCCGGCACCGGCTGTGCGCCGGCGCCTCGATCTCGCCGGAGACGCTGCGCTTCTTCGACATCATCGGCCGCCCGGTGTCGCAGGGCTACGGCCTCACCGAAAGCGGCGGCGTCGCCTTCATCCAGACCGAGGGCCATCACCGGATCGGCGGTTGCGGCATCCCCCTGCCTCAGACCGAATGGAAGTGCGATGCCGACGGTGAGATCCTGCTGCGCAACCCCGGCGTCTTCAAGGGTTACTTCCTCGACGAGAAGGCCTCGACGGCTTCGCTCGAACAGGGCGGCTGGCTGCGCACCGGCGACATCATCGACATCCTCGACAATGGCGAGATCGCCGTGGTCGACCGCAAGAAGGCGATCATCATCACCGCCGGCGGCAAGAACATCGCCCCGTCGGAGATCGAGAACGCGCTGAAGGACTCCGAATTCATCAAGGAAGCGATCGTGGTCGGCGAGGCCAAAAAGTATCTCGGCGCCATCGTCCAGGTCGATTACGACAATGTCGGTCGCTGGGCGCGCGACCGGGCGCTCGCCTACACAAACTACAAGTCGCTGTCGCGGCTGCCTGAGGTGCACGAGCTGGTCGAGCGCATCGTGGGCGAGACCAACAAGCGCTTCGCCCGGGTCGAGAATATCCGCCGCTTCGCCATCCTCGAGAAGGAGCTCGACCACGACGACGGCGAGCTGACCGCCACGCAGAAGGTGCGCCGCGCCATGATCGAGAAGAAGTTCGCGCGCGAACTCGCCATCATCTACCAGGCGGAGGCCTGAATGCAGTATCTCATCCAGCTTCTGATCTCCGGGCTCGCGATCGGCGCGATCTACGGCCTGATCGCGATGGGCTTTGCGGTGATCTACAAGTCCACCGGGCTGGTCAATTTCGCGCAGGGCGAGATGACCATGATCACGGCCTACATCGCCTGGACCATCTCGACCACGGTCAGCGGCAATGTGTTCGTCGTCGCGCTGGGCGCCATCCTGGCGGCGGTCGTGCTCGGCCTCGTCATCGAGCGCCTGGTGATGCGGCCGATGCTGGGCGAGCCGGTGTTTGCGACCGTGATGGTCACGATCGGGCTCGCCGTGATCCTGCGCTCGGCCATCAATTTCATCTGGGACGCCTACCCGCACGGGCTCGATATCGGCATGGGCCGGGGCATCGTGCATCTCGGCGGCATCGGCGTGCGCACCGGGCAGATCGCCGTCATCGTCACGCTGCTGGCGTTACTCGCGGCGATCTGGGCATTCTTCCGCTACAGCAAGGTCGGTGTCGCGATGCGCGCGGTCGCGGCCGACGACCGCACCGCGCTCTTGATGGGCATCAGCGCCACCAAGGTTCACGCGCTGGCGTGGGCCGCGTCATCCGTGATCGCCGGCATCGGCGGCGTATTCTTCGCGCTGTCCTACGATCTGTCGCCGGCGATGTTCCAGCTCGGGCTGAAGGCGTTTCCGGCCACGATCCTCGGCGGGCTTGACGCCGTGCTCGGCTCCGGCCTCGGCGGTCTCCTGATCGGCATCACCGAAAACCTCGCCGGCGGCTATCTCGGCTCCGGCATGAAGGAGGTCGCGGGCTTTGCCATGATCATTGTCGTGCTGATGGTCCGCCCGTTCGGCATCTTCGGCGAACGCGACATCGAGAGGGTCTGATGCGCACCGGCGATTACAAACAGAGCTATAGCGAACTGGTCGCGCTGGTCGATTCCCCGCCGGTGTGGCTCTGGTCGGCCGTGCTGTTGCTGGCACTGATCGCAGCGCCCCACCTGCTGAATTCCTACGCGTTGTCGTTCCTGATGATCATCCTGATCACAATGACCGGCGCGCTCGGGCTCAACATCCTGACCGGCTACACCGGCCTGATCTCGCTCGGCCATGTCGGCTTCCTCGTCACCGGCGCCTATGCCTATGCGGTACTGGTGTCCCGATATCACATGCCGCCGCTGGTCGGCTTCCTCGGCGCCGGCGTGGTGCCGGCGCTGGCGAGCCTGATCGTCGGCGCGCCGTCGCTGCGGCTGAAGGGGCTCTACCTTGCGATCACAACGCTCGCCTTCTCCTTCATCATCAACACCGTAATCCTGGAGATGCGCTGGCTGACCAACGGCGCGCGCGGCATCCAGGTGCAACGGCCGGAGATCCTCGGCATCAGCTTCGACAGCGATGCGGCCTTCACCTATCTCTGCCTCGCCTTCGTAACCTTGACGCTATTCGCCACCCTCAACATCCGCCGCAGCCGGGTCGGCCGCGCCTTCGTCGCGATTCGCGACAACGACACCGCGGCACGCGTCATGGGGATCAACCTGCATGCCTACAAGCTGTTCGCCTTCGTCACCTCGGCCTTCATCACCGGCATCGCCGGCGCGCTCTATGGCATCTATCTCTCCTTTGTCAGCGTCGAGGGCTTTCCGTTCCTGCTCTCGATCGAGGCGCTGGCGATCCTGATCGTCGGCGGGCTGGGCTCCGCGCTCGGCGCCGTGCTCGGCACCATCCTGATCGTGCTGCTGCCGGAGGCGACCAGGCTCCTCTTTAGCCTGTTCAGCGCACAGATGGACGCGACCTTCACGACCGGCGCGCAGGAGCTGAAGAGCATGCTCTACGGCCTTGTCATCATCCTGTTCCTGCGCTTCCAGCCGCGCGGACTGGTCGGTGCCTGGCACGACATCAAGCGGACCTGGGTGCACTGGCCGCTGCGCTACTAACCAAAAAAAGACACAACACCATGAGGAGGAGACCATGATCAGACGTCTGGTGGCGGCCTCGCTGCTGCTTTCCACGGCCTGCCTTGCCATCGACCCCGCTGCTGCCGCCGACCCCGGTATCACCGACACCGAGATCCTGATCGGCGACGTCGAGCCCCTGACCGGGCCGCCGGCGCTGCTCGGCGTCGCGGCCTCGATCGGCCACAAGATCGCGATCGCCGAGGCCAACGCCGCCGGCGGCATCAGCGGCCGCAAGATCAAATACGTGCTGGAGGATGACGGCTACGTCACCGCGCGCACCATCCAGGGCGTCAAGAAGGTGATCGACGTCGACAAGGTGTTCGCGATGATCGGGATCTCCGGCTCGGGCCAGTCGATCGCGGTCATGCCGGTGCTGGAGAAATCCGGTATCCCGACCGTGATCGACGTCGCGCCGGTCAAATTCCTGTGGGAGCCGCCGCGCAAGAACGTGTTCGTGGTCGGCCAATCCTACGAGGAAGGCATCATCCACCTCGTCAACTTCCTGGCCGACAAGAACTCCGGCAAGAAATGGGGCCTGATCACCCAGGACGACGACTACGGCATCACCGTGCGCGACGGCTTCGATACCGTCGTCAAGGCCAAGAAGCTGAACGTGGTCTACAGCGGCAACTACAAGAAGGGCCAGCAGGACTTCTCGTCCGACATGCTGCAGCTGAAGGATTCCGGCGCCGAGGTGTTCCTCGCGGGCGGCATCATCGGCGAGAATATCGCAATGATGAAGGAGCTCGAGAAGCTCGGCATCAAGCCGGTGACCGGCATCTTCTGGCCCGGCCGCATCGAACCGGTGCTGAAGCTGATGGGTCCGGCAGGTGACGGCATCTACGCGGTCGACTACGTCGAACCGTTCGCCGGCGCGGCCGGCAAGGCGTTCCTCGAGAAGGCCAAGCCGCTGGTGTCGGAAGCCGAATTCAAGGGCATCAACCGCTACACCATGACCGGCTATGCCGCCGCGAAGGTGCTGATCGCGGCGATCGAGCGTTGCGGCAAGCAACCGACCTGGGCCTGCACGATCTCGGAGCTGGAGAAGACCAAGGATGTCGAGACAGGCGTGATGGCGCCGATCAGCTTCGGCGCCGGCGTCCGCTTCTCGAACCAGAAACTGCAGATCATGCAGGCCGATACGGCGACGCTCAGCTTCAAGCCGGTGCAGTGAGCTGCTTCCGCAAACTCATTCCACCTCTCCCGCTTGCGGGGGAGGTCGTATCGCATCGGAGATGCGATACGGGTGGGGGCTCTCCCCACGCAAAGAGTGTCTCATGCGGAGATACCCCCACCCCAGCCCTCCCCCGCAAGCGGGAGAGGGAGCAGAGCGCCGCCGCGGCGACGCTGAGCTTCAAATCGGTGAGGTGAAGAGATGAAGGTCCTGATCGTCTTTGCTCATCAGGAGGCGCAGTCGTTCAATGCTGCGCTGCTGGCCCGGTCGGTGGCGGAGCTGACCGCGCTGGGGCATACGGTCAGGATCTCCGATCTCTACGCCATGCGCTTCAACCCGGTCGCGACGGCTGAGGACTTTGGCGCGCGGCGGTTCCCCGACCGGCTGCAATATGACCGCGAGCAGAAGTACAATCTGCAACATGGGGCGCTCAGCGGCGACATCGCCGCCGAGATCGAGAAGCTGCTGTGGTGCGACCTCCTGATCCTGCAGTTTCCGCTGTGGTGGTTCTCCGTTCCCGCCATCATGAAGGGCTGGATCGACCGCGTGTTCGTCAACGGCGCGGTCTATGGCGCCGGCCGCCGCTACGACACCGGTGGCCTCGCCGGCCGCCGCGCCATGGTCGTGACCTCGACCGCCGCCTATCCCGGAATGTGCGCACCCGACGGGCTGGTCGGCGCGCTCGACGTGGTGCTGTGGCCGATCCAGAACGGCACCCTGGCCTATGCCGGCTGCAAGGTGCTGCCACCCTTCGTGTCGTATTCGGTGAACTTCGTCGACGAGGCGACACGGCATCGCTATCTCGACGACTATGCCGAACGGCTGCGGCGGCTCGAAACCACCGAGCCGTTGTTCTTCCATCCGCTGGCGGATTTCGGCGAGGACTGGCGGCTGAAGCCGGGGATCGCGGCGCAGACGGTCGGCCAGGGCAAGCCTATCGGCTAAAGCATTTGCTCCGACCACACGCAACGTAACGGTGCATGGATTTCATACATTTATCGTTGTGCGAAGGTTCGTTTGTTAAAATTTGGACGGCATTCCTGAAGCGCCGCACGGCCGCAAGGTGGAGACGTTCAAATGCATGGCGATTGGATATCGGTTTTGCTCTCGTGGTGGCCGTTCGTCATGCTCATCGGCGCATATATTCTGATTGTTCGCTTGAATCGCCAACGCTCCGCCTCTGGGCTCACAGCCATCGAGCTTTGCGAGCAACAGGTCGCGGAAACCCAACGAACGAATGCTATCCTCGAGAAGATCGCAGCGGCCCTCCATAAGGACACGGTGAACTGAACCGACAACGCGGCAGTTTGCTCGGATTTGGGCCATAGCGAAACCGGCGCTCGGCGGCAGATGCGATAGAGGTCGCGCCGGCACCCCTCACATCCGCTTCGCCACCTCTTCCAGCATCACCTCGGTGGCGCCGCCGCCGATCGTCAGCACGCGGGCGTCGCGCACCATGCGTTCGATCGGGGTGCCGCGCATGAAGCCTGAGCCGCCGTGCAATTGCAGGCAGCCATGCACGACTTCGTGCAGCACCTCCGGCGACAATGCTTTCACCATCGAGACCTCGCGCAAACACTCCTGCCCCGCCGCCGCAAGCTCGGCGGCCTGATAGGCCAGCGCTCGCGCCGCTGCCGCCTTCGCGGCGAGTTGGGCAAGCTTCAGCCGCACGCCCTGCTGGTTCCAGAGCGGGCCGCCGAACGCCTGCCGCGTCTTCACATAGTTCGTCGTCAGCTCGATCGCCTTGGCGGACTCGCCGGCGCAGATGCCGCCGATGCAGATGCGCTCGTTCTGGAAGGTCTCCATGATGCCATAGAAACCCTTGTTCTCCTCGCCGAGCAGGTTCTCAGCGGGGACGCGCACGTCCTGGAGCGATATCTCGGCGGTGTCCGAGCAGAGCCAGCCATGCTTGTCGAGCTTGGTTGCCGTGATGCCCGGCGTGTTGCGCTCGACGATGAACAGCGAGATGCCGCGGCTGCCCTTGGCGTGCGGATCGGTGCGCGCCGCGACGATCAGGATGTCGCCATAGACCGCGTTGGTGATGAACATCTTGGCGCCGTTGATCACCCAATGACCGCCGTCGCGCCGCGCACGCGTCTTCAGGCCCGCGACGTCGGAGCCGGCATCGGGCTCGGTCACCGCGATCGAACAGACCGTCTCGCCGCGGATAATCGCAGGCAGGTATTTCTGCTTCTGCTCCGGCGTGCCGCGCAGGCTGATGTGCACCGCCGACATGTCGGTATGCACCAGGATCGACGAGGTGAAGCCGCCGAAGCTCGAGCGTCCGAGCTCCTCGGCGAATACCATCGAGGCCAGCGGCCCCATGTCGGTGCCGCCATATTCGGCCGCATGGCGCATGCCGAGGAAGCCGAGCGCGCCCATGCGGCGATAGATCTCGCGCGGAATCTTGCCGTCGCGCTCCCACGCCTCGGCATGCGGCACCACTTCCTTCTCCACGAAGCGGCGCACCTGCTCACGCAGCATGCGCAGCTCCTCGGGCAGGTTGGGCGGCTCCGGGAAATGGAATGCGGTCTCAGAGAGCTGGCGCGGATCCGAGGTCATGACGTTCATTGTGGCGCCCTCTCATGGCCGATGTGAAGATGGTTGCGCAGAAAAACTGCGAGCGATGCGATTGCCTCTCGCGCCTGCGGAATCTCGGGGAACATCTGGAAGACGTGGATCATGCCGTCCCAGACCTGGAGTTCGACGTCGCCGCCGGCAGTCTTGGCGCGCGCAGCAAGGTTCACTGAATCGTCGCGGACGGTTTCGCGGTCCCCGACCTGAACCAGAAGCGGCGGCAGGCCGGTGAGATCGGCATAAAGCGGCGAGACCAGCGGATCGCTGACATCGCCGTCCTTGCCGAGATAGTTCTTGGCGAGCGCCAGGATCATCGCGCGCTGGTGGATCGGATCGGCCTCGGCCCTGCTCTCATAACTCGCGCCGGAAGCCGTGAGATCGGTCCAAGGCGACATCAGCGCGCCGGCCGCCGGAAGAGGCAAGCCGCGCTCCCGCGCCGCCAGCATCGCAACGAGTACGAGATTGCCGCCAGCGGAGTCCCCGGCGAAGGTAATATCGGCCGGACGCAGTTCCAGATCGCGCAGATACCGATAAGCCGTCAGTGCATCATCGAGCGCGGCGGGGAAACGATGCTCCGGCGCAAGGCGATAATTGACCGAGAGCACGCGGCAGCCGGATGCGTCGGCAATCCGCGCGGCCAGGCCGCGATGCGAGGCCACCGAGCCGATGCGAAAGCCGCCGCCGTGAAAATAGAGGATCGCCTTGTCGCGCGGTGAGCCGGACGGCACCAGCCATTCGCCGTCGACGCCACCGGCGGAAACCGGCTGGCAGGTCACTGGCACCGAGCAGCCCGCAAAGGCGTCATCCCAGTCGCTTCGCATCTGTGCCACCGACGTCTCGCGGGTCCAGCCGCGATAGATCGCACGCAGGCGCTCGATCGCGCGATCGACCGGCGTGATGGCGATATCGCCGCTTGTGCTGGCCATCTCAGCCGCCGATACCCATCCCGCCGGACACGCCGAGCGTCTCGCCGGTGATGTAGGCGGCCTGGTCGGAAGCCAGGAACAGCGCGGCGGCCGCAACCTCCTCCGGCTCACCGAGCCGGCCGAGCAGCGTCGCGCCGGTCATCGCCTGCAGGATCTTGTCGCCGCCCTTTGCCACCGCCTGCTCCAGCATCGGCGTGCGGATCGGTCCCGGCGCGATCGCGTTCGCGGTAATGCCAAAGCGTGCATTCTCGCGCGCGATACTCCTGGTGAAGGAGATCACACCGCCCTTGGCCGCAGAATAGACCGCGCCGCCCTTGGAGCCGAGCCGCGCCGCCTCCGAGGTGACATTGATGATGCGGCCGAACCGCGCCGCCTGCATCGCCGGCAGCGCGGCGTGCGTACAAGCGAGCACCGAGGTGAGATTGACCGCGATCAGGCGGGCCCAATCCTCTGCCGTGGTGTCGGTGAAGAAAGCGTGCTGATCGACGCCGGCATTGTTGACGACGATGTCGAACGGGCCGTCCTGCGCCATCACGGCCTTTACGGCGGTGGCATCGCTGACGTCGAGCCCGGCTACGCCGGCGCCGGTCTCGCGCGCAAGTTCGGATGCTGCCGCGACGTCGAGATCCGCGATCACGACCCTGGCGCCCGCGCCGGCAAAGCTGCGCACGATCGCAGCCCCAATGCCGCGCGCGCCGCCGGAGACGAAGGCGCGGCGGCCATCGAGACGTCCGAATGGCAACGTCGCCACGTCAGCGCCCCGTGAAGACGGGTTTGCGCCGCTCGATCACGGCAGCAAGCCCTTCGCGCGCATCGGCCATGCCCGAGAGCTCGGCCACGGTGCGCGCCTCTTCCGACAGGCATTGCTCGATGCTGGTGCCGGTGCCGGCCCAGACCAGCCGCTTGGTCGCCGCCAGCGCTTTCGGCGCACCGGCCGCGAGTTCGCGCGCCAGCGCGAGCGATGCATCGGCGAGTTCGGCATCGGGCACGACCTTGGTGACGATGCCCATCTGCAGGGCTTCGGCAGCCGGGATTACCGGGTTGGTCAGCAGGATCGACATCGCGCGTCGCAAGCCGACCAGCCGCGACAGCGTCACGGAGACACCGGCATCCGGCGCCATCGCCACCCGCGTCGCACCGGCGAGGAATTTGGCCGATTCCGCCGCGATCACGATGTCGGAGGCGCAGACCAGGCCGAAGCCGCCGCCGCCCGCCGCAAAGCCCTGCACCGAGGCGATCACCGGCGCCTCCAGCCGCAGCAATCCGGTCACCGCATTCTGCAGATACGCGGTCGCCTGGCGGATATAATCGGGCAGCTTCTCGCCCGTGGAGGCAAAGGCGCGGACATCGCCACCCGCGCAGAAATTGGTGCCCTCGCCGCTCAACAGCACGACGCGCAAATCCGGATGGCCGTGGCAGACCATGATGGCGTCGCACAACGCACTCAACAGCTCAGCGCTCATGCCGTTGGCCGCGTCCGGCCGGTTGAGCCGCAGCCGCGCGATGCCGTCGGTGATGTCGAGCAGGACGGGGCCCTTGTCGATCATGGCAAAACCTTCCCTAGACCAGGAATGACAGCGTGTAGATCGCCTTGTCGTTGTTGACGAGGATGACCTTCTTGCTGGCCATCCGCAGTTCACCATCGACATGGCGCAGCCGGTATTCATTGCGCGCCGCCCACAGCGTGTCGTCGCGCAGACTCGACTCGAAAATCAGGCTGTTGCTGGCGACAGCGATGTCGCCATCGTCCGGCTGCTCGTCCATCAACTCGATGTTGGAGATCAACCGGCGCAGGTTCGACTGCGGCGTCTGGGTGAAGTGCTTGCCGGTCATCAACTGCCGAACCCGCAGCGCGATCCGCGAGCGGTTGTCATAGATGATCGACATCTGCCGCTCCGGGTCGATGTCGGCGCCGTTGGCCGGCACCCAATAGACGCCGTCGTCGGTCCACAGCTTCTCCCAGGCCTCGTATTGATGCTCGTCCTGCAACCGCGCCTCGCGATAGAGGAATGCGGTGATGGCGCTCATCAATGTGGCGCTGCTCTCGCGCGACAGCATCAGTTAGGCTCCATCAGCTTGCGGTAGTGGGTCCAGATGCCGCGCGACGGCACCTCGTCGGTGACGTGGCCGACCGTGAAGCCGAGCTCATCCTGCCGCTGGCGCTTCTCGCCGCGGCCGAGGAAGATCCATTCCGGATTGCGCGCCTGCACACCGCGGTGGCAGCGCTCATACATCTCGGAATCATCCGCCAGCAGGAACCCGGCCGGGCCGACCGAGCCCATGGTCTGCTGGCGCAACCTGCGGTTCAGATCTGGCGCGCCCTTGAATTGCAGCGCCGTGACGTGCTGCACGCTGTCGTCGACACCGAGCGGCTGGATCACGAACATCTGGATCTCGGCGATGAACAGGTTCGGAAAGATCATCACATGCGGCGTGCCGTCGATCATGATCTCGCGCGCTGCGGTGTCGCCATAGGTGGCCTTCATGCGCGCGGTGTAGTCCGGCAGCCGTTCCTCGCTGGTGCCGAACCAGCTCATCGGCGCTTCGCGCTTGCGGAACTCGGGCCGCAAATCGATCTCGGTATGGCCGTTGCCGTAATCGCGAGTCAGCGCGGTCGATGCGCCGCCATAGAGCTTGCCGATCATGCTGTCGGCGACGCCGAAGATCGAGGTGTGGACGAAGGCCGGGTGATAGCCGTCGCACTCATTCTCCAGGATGAACTTCCAGTTCGCTTTCACGCGATGCTTGAGGAAGCCCGCGGTGATCTCGACCTCGCCCTCGGGCGAAGTGCGCACCAGTCGATCGATGGTCTCGGCGGCGCCGCCGAGATGCTCCTTCAGGGTCGGGCCATCGGCCGCGAACGAGCCGAACACGAAGCCGCGGTAGGACTCGACGCGCGTCACCCGCCCGAGCGCCAGCTGCGACTTATCCTGTCCTTCGTAACCATCAGGGAAGGCGTAGCCGACCAGCCGGCCGTCATTGGCGAAGGTCCAGGAGTGGAACGGACAGGTGAACGAGCGCGCATTGCCGCGCTCAAAGGAACAGACTTGATTGCCGCGATGCGAGCAGCGGTTGAGCAGCAGATTGACCTTGCCCTGCTCGTCGCGCGTCATGATCACGGATTGCGGGCCGATCGACTTGACGACATAGTCGTTGGCGTTCGGCACCTCGCTCTCGTGTCCGACATAGACCCAGGTCCGGTACCAGATGTTCTTGAGCTCGGCCTCGAAGATCTCAGGATCGGTGTAGAGCGATCCGTGCACCCGGTCGGGCCGGATCAGCCGCTCCCATGGCGAGACGCCGGTCATCATGTTCATCGCTCCGTCTCCCTCGCCGGCCGCTTGCCGCGGATGCTTTCACCGGTCGTCAATAATAATCCGAACGACCGTTCGGTCAATGAATAGCACGTGCGCCGCCGGCCGGCAAGCTTCTTTGCAAACACCGCGGCTAAGTTCCAGAGTAACGCGCAACCATGCAATCCCCGGTGGACCGCTGCGTGACTGCCTCAGCCCTACGCCGCGCCGCCATCGCCGCCTGCGATCTGCTGCAGCATCGACTTCGGCGTCGTCGCGAGTTCGATCTTGAGCTGGTCGCAGATCGCCCGGCGCAGCAGCTGCTCGATCCCGGTCGCAAGATCACGATTGGCTGCGCGCGCGTCCGCACCGCTCGCCCAGAGCAGAAGCTGCCCCAGCCGCCGGTCGCCATCGTCGCGCAACGCCTCGATCGCGGCAGCGTCGGACAAGTCGCTCGGGAGGCGCGGCGTCGCCGGAATCTCCGGATGCGCAGCGCCATCCGCCATCCGTTTGACCGCAGCAAAAGTATCGTCCTGCAGCCGCACCTGCTCCAGCAGCGGCCCGGCCTTCCAGTCGGCCGCGAGCTTCAGCCCGTTCAGCGCGTAGATCGCGGAGAACACCTGACCGCGGACGAAATCGTCGTTGCTGTTCGGTACGACATGGCTTTGCAGGGCATCGATGATGCCGTCGATCAACCGCTCGAAGGATGCACTCATGCCGCGGCCTCCAATGCGCGCTCGAAGGCCCGCACGATCGAGGGCATCTGGCTTGCCATCACGGCAAGCCGCATGTCGTTGAAGCGATCGACCTCGAAGGCGCGCACCGCGCACATCTGGATCGCCGCCGCCTGATACAGCGCGTAGGCCTCGTAGAAGGCGAGGCTCTTGTCCGAGACCGCAATGCCGGAGGCGCGTTGATAGAGATCGATCACCTCCGCGCGCTCGAGCACGCCATAGAGCTTGCGGCTCCTGGCGTTGAAGGTCGGCATCATCGCCCAGGCCAGATCCTCATGGGGATCGCCGAGGTGAGTGAGCTCCCAATCGAGGATGGCAACGATCCGGCCACTCTGTTCGATGAAGTTCCCGATCCGGTAGTCGCCATGAACGATGGTGCGGCATGGCGGCTGCAGGCAGTTATCCTCAAGCCAGCGTCCGCCCCAATCGAGCAGCGGATAATAGCGCGCCGTCGGACGCGCCAGCGACGCGCGCCAGCCGGCGATCGCGCGAACTTCGGCGCGTTGACCGCCCTGTTGCAGCGATGCGAACGGCGTTCTGCCCGCGTCGATCCGGTGCAGCGACGCCAGGATCTCGACGAACTGCCGGGCGATCGCGCGCTTGTGGTCCGAATCGATCTCGCTGGCCGCCCAGGGTGCGGGAACGTCGCCCTCGACATGCGCGCAGATGAAGAAAGGAAAGCCGATCTCGGCGCCGTGCTGTTCTGATGACACCAGCGCCGGAACCGGCACGCCGCTGCCGGCCAGCGACTGCAACGCATGGACCTGCGGCAGCACCGAGTAAGGCGCAAACAGCCCGTTCGGCGGACCGACGCGCAGGATCAGCTTGCGATCCCCTTCAGCGGAGCGGGCCACAAAAGCATAGGTGATCCAGGAGAAGCCGGACGATTTGCGGCCGAAGCTCATGATCTCCGTCCGGCTCCCTGAGATCCGCGACAGATGCTGCGCGAGCGCAGCGCGCACTGCATCGTCATTAACTGTGATCGGACGAACAGGCTCCGGCGCGGCCGGCGCATCATCGGATCGTTTGGCAGCGTCCTGCATCAATTGACCGACCTCGTATAGCCCTGCCACTTCTCCTCGCGCAGCGCCGACTTCATGATCTTGCCGGAGCCGGTCAGCGGCAGCGGCTCGAGGCGAATGTCGACCGAGCGCGGGCATTTGTAACCCGCGATCAGGGTGCGGCAATGCGCGATCACCATGTCGGAATCGAGCCGTGCGCCGTCCTTCGGCACGACAATGGCGTGTACCGCTTCGCCCCATTGCGGATCGGGCACCGCGATGACGGCGCATTCCCTGACCTGTTCGTGCTGGAAGATGGCGTTCTCCACCTCGCCGGAATAGACGTTCTCGCCGCCGGAGACGATCATGTCCTTGAGGCGATCGACGATATAGACAAAGCCGTCCTCGTCCATCCAGGCGCCGTCGCCGGTGTGCAGCCAGCCGTTGCGCAGCACCCGCGCGCTCTCTTCCGGCTTGCGCCAGTATCCGAGCATCACGCCGGCGCCGCGGATCGCGATCTCGCCGACGGTGCCGCGCGGCACCTCGTTGCCCGCGAGATCGATAATGCGGACTTCGACGCCCGGCGCCGCCCGCCCTGCCGATTTGCGCTTGCCCGCCAGCGGCCCTTCCAGCGCGTGGTACTCCCAGGGCAGGATCGTCGCCAGCGCCGCGCTCTCGGTCATGCCGTAGCCCTGGTGAAAGCGCCAGCTCGGCAGCACCCGCATCAGCTTGACCAGCAGCGCATCCGGCATCGGCGAGGCGCCATATTCGCAATCCCTGACGCTGCTCAGATCATACGTGCCGAAGGACGGATGATTGAGCATCATGTTGAGCATGGTCGGCACGAACAGGCAGTAATCCACCCTGTGCTCGGCGATGGTCCGCATCGCGAGCTCAGGTTCGAATTTCGGGATGGTAACATGCGTGCCGCCCACCAGCGTGAGCGCGATCATCGGCGAGGTGCCGGCCAGATGGAACATGCCGGCCGAGTGCAGATACCGCGTGTCTTCGCGGAACCGCAGCGCATAGATCCAGACCAGCGATTCATAGATGATGTTGGCATGCGACAACATCACGCCCTTGGGGAAGCCGGTGGTGCCGCCGGTGTAGAAGATGCCTGCGAGATCGTTGTAGGCGCCGGATGCATCCTCGATCGGCGCATGCGCAACAAGCTCGTCATAGCCCTGCATGCCGTCGGGAACCTGTCCCTCGTCCAGATAGACCATCGCGGTGATTGATTTCGCGCCACGCAGGCCTGACGCGATCTCGGCAAAGGCCTTGTCGACCAGCAGCAGTTTTGGCGTGGAATCGTCGATCGCATAGGCATTCTCGGCGACCGCCCAGCGGGTGTTGAGCGGCACCGCGACCGCACCGGCCCAGGCGATGGCATAGAGCGCCTCGATGTAGAGGTCGCTGTTGTGCGCGAGGATCGCAACGCGATCGCCGGCCTCGACGCCGAGCCGCCGCAGTCCACCCGCGGCACAGGCGACGCGCCGGCCGATCTCCTTCCAGCTTCGCGACCGTCCCGCGTGGATGGTGCCGGGCGCATCCTTGCGCAACTGCACCGCCGAGATGAGCGCCTGCGTCAGCTTCATGTTTCCTCCTCACCGCCATGCGGCCGCGCGCGCCTGCGGATGTTTCCGTCATGCGTGAACCCGATACGCCGCCCGGAGATTTCAGTTGATAATCCGGACAGACGGTCTATTATTACACAGCCAGCGCGACGGGTAAAGCCCTTGAAGGCACCGCCGCAGGGATCAACCAGCCCCGCAAAAGAGGGCGTCATGGGAGGGGAAGATGCGGAAGCCAATCACAACGCTTGCCGTGTGGGCGTTCGCGCTCACCGGCGCGCTCGGAACAGCGAACGCCCAGAAGGCCTATGGTCCCGGGGTCAGCGACACCGAGATCCTGCTCGGCGCCAATGCGCCCTACAGCGGACCGGCGTCGATCTATGCAAGCTTCCCGAAGACCATGCTGGCCTATTTCACGATGCTGAACGAGACAGGCGGCATCAACGGCCGCCACATCAATTTCGTAACCCGCGACGACGCCTATAGCCCGCCAAAAACCGTCGAGGTGACGCGCGCGCTGGTCGAGAACGACAAGGTGCTCGCGATCATGGCGCCGTTCGGCACGCCGACCAACGCCGCGATCCAGAAATACCTCAACAGCAACGGCGTTCCGCAGCTCCTCGTGCAGAGCGGCGGCACCCGCTGGAACGATCCCAAGCAGTTCCCCTGGACGACGCCCTACTCGCCGACCTACGTCAACGAATCCCGGATCATCGCGCGCTACGTGCTGCGCGAGAAGCCCGACGCCAAAATCGGCGTGCTGCTGCAGGCCGACGACATCGGCAAGGATTTTGTCCTTGGCCTGAAGGAAGGGCTCGGCGCGAAAGCCGACACGATGATCGTCAAGGAGGCGATGTATCAGTCGACCGAGCCCACGATCGACTCGCAGATCGTGAATCTGAAGGCATCCGGAGCCGACACCATCCTGATCGCCGCGCAGAACAAATTCGCTTCGATGGCGATCCGCAAGATCCACGAGCTCGGCTGGAAGCCGCTGATCTTCCTCGGCTCGACCGCGAATTCGATCGCCGGCGTGCTGGTGCCAGCGGGGATCGAGGCCGCGACCGGCATCCTGACCACGACATCCTACAAGACGCCGAATGATCCGGCTTGGGCCAACGACAAGGGCATGGCCGATTATCTCGCCTTCGCCGCGAAATACATGCCGGGGATGGACCCGAACGACGTGATCGCGGTCACCGGCTACACCACGGCGCAGCTCGGGGCGATCATCCTGCAGCGCTGCGGCGACAATCTCACGCGGGAGAACGTGCTGAAGCAGGCCACCAACCTCAGCGGCATCGAGTTGCCGATGCTGCTTCCGGGTATCACGATCCAGACCACGCCGCAGGATTACGCGGCGATCACCGAACGCCGCTTCGCCCGCTTCGACGGCAAGACCTGGGTGCTGTTCGGCGACATCGTGGGCGCGGGCCCGGCCAAGGACTGATCCCGCGCCGCGCATCCGATTGACCGAACCGGCTCAAACCTAAGGACAAGAACAATGCTGACAGCCCAGGACGATCTCATCGGCCATCAGACGCCGCAGCCGTTTGCCAAGGCCGGCGGCGGCGATATCAGGTTCACTGAGCGCTACTGGTACACGGCGCATCCGATCGATGGCCGCGAGCTGCTGATCGATATCGGGCTCGGCTATTACCCGAACCGCAACGTGATGGATGGATTTGCCGGCATCACGATCGGCCGCCGCCAGCACAATTTCCGTGCCTCGCGCCGGCTCGGGACCCGCCCGCTGGAGACCGAAGTCGGCGGGCTCAGGATCGAAATCGTCGAGGGCATGGGCCTGCATCGGCTTTCACTTGCTGAGAACCCATCCGGAATCAGCTTTGCACTCGAATTCAAGGCAAGCTTTCCGGCGGCACAGGAGAAGCAGAATTTTCGCGAGCGCAACGGCGTCGTCGAGGAAGACCTCGCGCGCGTCTCGCAATTCGGCCGTTGGCGCGGCTGGATCGTCGCCGACGGCAAGCGCTACGATATCGGGCCGGAACTGTGGTGGGGACAGCGCGACCGCTCCTGGGGCCTGCGCTCCGAGATGCGCACCGACGAAACCAGGCCGCCGGTCGCGACCCATCGCAATTTCTTCTGGACCTGGTCGATGTTCCAGTTTCCGCAGTCGGCGCTGTCGATCTTCATCAAGGAGCGCACGCCGGGCAAGCCGCATTACCTCTCGGGCACCGAGTTCCGCCGCGAAGCCGACGGATCGGTTTCGCATCGCGAGGTGACCTCGGTCGAACACAAGATCGAATGGGCCGACGATCCGCTCGGCCAGACCATCGCGGTGGCCGACTTCACCTTCGTCTTCGAGCGCGGCGAACCTCGTCATGTCAGAATGCGTGGGTTGCCGATCCGATTTTATCTGAAGGCCGGCATGTATGGCGGCCTGCAGGGCTGGACCCATGGCGACGACCGCGGCGAGAACCATGCAGCCCACGACATCTGGAACCTCGACGACGCGGCAACGCGCGCCGTCGCACGCACGCTGTCGGACCATGTCGTCCGGCTCGAAAGCGGCAACGAGACCGGATTCGGCATCAGCGAATATGGCGTCGCCGCCGGCTATCCGCTCTATCCGGGACCGCAGAAATTCCCGGCGATGTAATGGACGGGCAGGACATCCACGCCGCGGAGGGCACCGATACCGCGTGCGATCCGTGGGACGACAAGGCAGCCGAGGCGCTGGTCTCGCTCGAGACCATCGCGCCGCTCCGATATCGCAGCCGGTTCGGCGACGGCAATCTCAACGGGCGCTCTTACGGCGGCCAGATCCTCGGCCAGGCGATGATGGCAGCAACGCTCAGCGCGCCCGAAGATCGCCCGGCGGCGATGCTCCAGCTCCTGTTTCTGCGCGGCGCCGATCCCGCCCGGCGCATCACCTTTGACGCGCAGGTTCTGCAGGACGGCAAACGCTTCTCCTCCCGCCACGTTGTAGGCAGCCAGGGGGACGGCCGTACCGTGCTGAGCGCGCAGGCCACGTTCTGCGCAGCCCAGCCGGGCCCGCGGCACGCGGTGCCGTTTGCGCCGCCGGAAGATCCCGAAAGCCTGCCCGATCTGAGCATGATCCCCGATGAGCTGATGGCGCAGTTGCGGCCGCTCGGTCCCTATTCGCAGCACATCAAACCCAGCATGGATTTCCGCATCCCCGAGATTGAACGTCAGCTCTCGGCCGCGACGGCAGAGCCGCGCCTGCGCTTCTGGATCAGATGCCGGCAGCCACTGGCCGCCGGTTCCCGCGCCCAGGCCGCGGTGTTCGCCTATCTCTCGGATTGGTGGCTCAACTTCTCCAGCGTCGGCGGCCATCTCCGCGACCTGCAAGCGCGCGCGCCGCTCTATCTGTCGAGCCTCAACCATTGCATCTGGTTTCATCGTGCATTCTCGCCCGACGCCTGGATGCATGTCGAAACCGAGAGCCCATGCGCCGACGGCGGCCGCGGGCTGTCGATCGCCCGCGTCCATGACCGCGATGGGGCGATGCTCGCGACCTCGATCCAGGAAACCCTGATGGTGCATCCGGATGGCGATGCGTAGGTCACGCTGCGACAGTTGAGACGGCGCCGTGATCGCGGCTGAGTTGCAGCCGCTGTTCGTCGCCGGTTCCGCCCTCTGTTGAATCCGGGCAACACCGCCGGACAAAATGCGCAATCGTGCAGATTGCGCGTTTAGAACCACGACTGTGCCGCATCTCGGTCCAATCCTGCCTGCGGGTGGCGCAACAAAAACACGATTGGGGAAAACCTACATGCAGCAGGCACCGTCGGGCGCACGGAGCGCGGAACCGTCTGGCTATGTTCTCTACTTCCAGCTTGCCAGCAATGGCGCGAGACGCGCGTGCAGTCTGACGATCCAGGCGGAAAGTGCCAACGAGGCGGCGCGGATCTTCCGCGAGAACTGGACCGCAATCGAATCAATGGCGCGCGACGGCGTCAGCACGGGAATGGTCGGCTCGGCGCCCGTCCTCCTGGCGATGTCGTGAAGCGCACCGCGCCACATGAGTCATCCTACGCTTGAGGCGTGACAGGACAACGACCGCTGACCTCAGGCAAGGATCGCGCGACCATTTGACGCGCTGACGCGACATCAAGTCATGAGATGCAAGTCATGAGATGCAGGGCTCGCGCACGCGCGCGGGCCCTGCTTTGTCTTAGAACGATTCAAATCCTATCCGGTTAGAGGGATTCAAGTCTGCTCCGGTTCTTTTCGCGCGCGCCGACTGCTAGAGGCGCGGCGTGAATAGGTTTGCGTGAATCGGAAGTGCAAGAGTGCCTGTGAATGCTGATGGCCGGGTTGTCGGCGACCGTCGAACTGCCGCCGACAAAGGCCGCACCCACCTGCTGATCGGCGCAGCATTCCTGCTCGCCGACATCTCCTCGGCGGTGACGCCGGCGAGCGCCCAATCGAGCGTCGCCTTGCCGCCGGTCACGGTCGAGCAACCGACACAGAAGCGCAAGCCCGCAGCCAGTTCGGCGCGGTCGGCACAGCGAACGCAGTCGGCCGCCGCGGCACGGCAGCGCAGCCGGAATGCCCAGCCGACGCCCCCGACACCGTCGGAGCGCGCGGCAGCTGCCGCCGCCGTGTTGAACGAGGCCAAGCTGCACTATCGCGCGATGCCGAGCTCGACCACCTTGCGCAGCGGCGCCTCGCCGCTCGACACTTCGCAGACCGTCAACGTCGTGCCGGAGCAGGTGCTGAAGGATCAGCTGCCGCGCAATCTTGACGACGCGCTCGCCAATGTCAGCGGCGTCACCCAGGGCAACACGCTGGCCGGCACCCAGGACGCGGTGATGCGCCGCGGCTTCGGCGACAACCGCGACGGCTCGATCATGCGTAACGGCATGCCGCTGGTGCAGGGCCGCAGCCTTGATGCTGCGGTGGAAAGCGTCGAAGTGCTGAAGGGCCCGGCGTCGCTGCTCTACGGCATCATGGACCCCGGCGGCATCGTCAACACGATCAGCAAGCGCCCCGAGCTCTATCAGCACGGCTCGGTCACCCTGCTCGGCTCGACCTTCGCCAACAACAAAAACGGCGCCGACGGCACTATCGACATCACCGGCCCGATCGGCAATGGCGGCCTCGCCTATCGCTTCATCGGCTATGGCGTGAGCGAGGACTATTGGCGCAATTTCGGGCGCCATCGCGAAATGCTGGTGGCGCCGTCGCTGGCCTGGTACGGCGAGAACACCACCGTCCAGCTCAACTACGAGCACCGCGAATTCATCACGCCGTTCGACCGCGGCACCGCGTTCGATCCCGTGACCAAGGCGCCGCTGGCGATCCCGGCGACGCGGCGGCTCGATGAGCCCTTCAACAACGTGTGGGGCACCTCCGACCTGATGCAGGCCTCGGTCGAACACCGGCTGAACCAGGACTGGAAGCTGTTCGCGGCCTACAGCTACAACACCGAGACATTCAGCGCCAACCAGCTCCGCATCACCGGCATCAACACCAAGACCGGCGTCGAGACCCGCAGCAATGACGGCACGCAGGGCTCGCTCAGCAATGCGAGCTACGGCACCTCCTATCTGCAGGGCAATATCTGGCTCGGCGGTTTCCGCAACGAGGTGCTGTTCGGCGGCGACGGCCAGTATCGCACGATCTACCGCGACAATCTTATCCGGCAGGCGACGCCGACCTTCAACTTCTATAATCCGGTCTATGGGCTGATCACGCCGGGCACCACGGTGTCCGCCACCGACAGCGCGCAGACCGACAAGCTCGGCCAGTGGTCGCTGTTCTTCCAGGATACGCTGCATCTGACCGAGCGCTTCGCGCTGGTCGGCGGCGTGCGCTACATGGAATACGACCAGATCGCGGGCAAGGGACGGCCCTTCATCACCAACACCAACGTCTCGGGGGACAAGGCGCTGCCGCTCGGCGGCGCGATCCTCAAGCTCACCGACGAGGTCTCGCTGTATGCGAGCTACACCCAGTCGCTGAAGCCGACCTCGACTATTGCACCGCTCACCGGCGGCGTCGTGATCGGCTCCAACATCGCGCCCGAAGAGGGCACCCAGTGGGAGACCGGCGTCAAGTTCGACTTCAACAAGCGGATCTCCGGCACGCTTGCGCTTTACGATATCGACAAGAAGAACGTGCTGGTTTCGCAGCTCAACGCCACGACCGGCATCGTCGAGTACCGCACCGCCGGCAAGGTTCGCTCGCGCGGCGTCGAACTCGACGTCACCGGCAGGCTGACCGACAATTGGAGCATGATCGGCAGCTATGGCTATACCGATGCACGCGTCACCGAGGATCCGACGCTCGCCGGCAACGCCCTGCAGAACGTCGCGCTCAACACGGCCTCGCTCTATTTGGTCTATGATTTCGGCACCACCCTGCCCGGCCGGCTGCGTCTCGGCGGAGGCGCGCGCTATGTCGGCGACCGACCCGGCGACGCCACGAACAGCTTCGTGCTGCCGGCCTACACCGTCGCGGATGTCTTCGCGACCTATGAGACCAAGGTCCAGACGTTCCCGGTGGTCTATCAGTTCAACGTCAAGAACCTGTTCGATACCGTCTACTATCCCTCGGCCGTCAGCAATCTGGCCGTGGCGATGGGCGACGCGCGGCGCTTCTCGCTCTCGGCGACGGTGAAATTCTAGCATGGCCACGGCACGGACAGCGATCGGACTGCTGGCCGTCTTAGCGGCGCTCGCGTGCGCCTGCACCCCGGTCCGGGCCGACGAGCTCACGCTCTACTCGACCCGCGAAGCCAATCTGGTCGAGCCTGTCGTCGCGGCCTTCACGGCAGCGACCGGCACCCAGGTCAAGACCATCTTCATCGAGGACAGCCTGGTCAAGCGCTTGACATCGGAAGGCGACAATTCGCCGGCGGATGTCCTGCTCACCATCGGTCTCGACAAGACGACCCAGCTTGCGGCGCGCGGGCTGACGCAGGCGATTGCATCGCCGGCGCTTGCCCCGGCGGTGCCGGCGAACCTGCGCGGCAACAACGGCCAGTGGATCGCGCTCGCCATCCGTCCGCGTGTGGTGTTCGCACGCAAGGACGACCCGCTCGCCGCGATCACCTATGAAGAGCTTGCCGACCCAAAATGGCGCGGCAAATTGTGCATGCGGCAGGCCGCGCACCAGAACAATGTCGCGCTGATCGCCGCCTATCTCGCGCATCATGGGACCGATGCGACGGAGAGCTGGCTCGCCGGATTGAAGGCCAATCTCGCCCACAAGCCAACTGGCAAGGACAACGACGTGGTCCGCGAGATCGCGGAAGGGCGCTGCGACATCGGGATCGGCAACACGGTCGCGCTCGCGCAGCTCCGTGACGGCCGCGAGGGCAATGACTTTCGCACATGGGCGGGCGCCGTGAAGGCGGTGCCGACTGCGTTTGAAGGCGGCGGCAGTCACGTCAACCTGACGGGCGCCGCGATCGCCCGGCACGCACCGCATCCGGCCGCGGCACGCGCGTTCCTCGAATTCCTCGTCACACCCGAGGCCCAGTCGATCTTCTCCACCGCCGAGCTGGAATACCCCGCGCGTGCGACCGCAAAGCGGGCCCCGATCGTCGAGGGAATCGGAGCGTTCGCTGCCGATGCTCTCCCCATCGACGAGATCGCCGCGCATCAAGCGGCCGCAATCGCACTGATCCGAAAGGCCGGATTCGATGAATGATATCCGCCGCCCGATCAAGGCCGCGCTGCTGCAGGTCCACTCCATCGCCGGCCTCGCGCTGGCGCTGCTGTGGGCGGTGGTCGGAATCACCGGCGCGACGATGGCGTTCGAAGACGAGATCGAGGCCAGCCTGAACAGCCACATCATGCGCGTCGACGTCAGTGCGACGCGGCGGCTGACACCGGATGAGCTGGTCGCACGGCTGCAGTCGGCCGGCGACTTCGGCAGGGCCGCCGCCGTGGCGATGGCGAGCGACCCGTCGGCGGCCGTATGGATCCGTTTCGCCCGCGGCGAAGGCGGCGCACGTCCCTCCTCGGTCTATGTCGATCCCTATGACGGACATGTGCTCGGCTCGCCGCGCGGCGAGGACTTCTTCGCGACCGTCCGCAAGCTGCATCGCTGGCTGCTGTTGCCGGGGGACGGCAATGGCATCGGCCGCAAGATCACCGGGTCAGCCGCGCTCTGCCTGATCGTGATGCTGATATCAGGCCTCGTGCTGCGCTGGCCGCATCGCGCGCGCAGCGTGAAGATGTGGCTGAAGCCAAACCTGGGCCTGCGCGGGCGCGGCCTGCACCGCTCGCTGCACGCCGTGATCGGCACCTGGGTGCTGCCGGTCTATCTGGTGATGACGCTGACCGGCCTGTGGTACTCGTTCGAGTGGTACAAGGCCGGCGCCAACTGGCTCCTGGCGCGGCCTCAAGCCGCGGATGCGGCGATGCAGCCGAAGCCACCGCGCGGCGCAGCTGCGGCCGCGGGCAAGGGCGAAGCCAAAACCGAAGCGAAGGCCGAAGCAAAGCCGCTCGCCTTCGATCGTGTCTGGACCACGTTCCTGCAGCAGGAGAACAACGACTACGGACGGGCCCTGCTGACCCTGCCGGCCGGCGCGGGCACCGCGGTGCGCGTGCGGTCATGGTCGCGGGGTTCCACGCTTGAGAGCGTGCGCGACGAATTCCGGATCGATGCCGTCACCGGGCGCGTCATCTCAGCGGATCGCTACGCGGACAAGACGTTTGGCGAGCGCGTCCTCGCCGGCGTGCTCGACATCCACCGCGGCGCCATCCTGGGTTGGCCCGGCAAGCTCGCCTTCATGCTGGCCGCCGCCATGATGCCGCTGTTCGCCGTGACCGGTCTGCTGCTCTATCTGTCCCGCCGCAGACACCGGCGCCTCGCGCGACAGCCGATGGGCCACCTCGTTCCGGGTGAATGAACCTCGCGATCAGCCGAGGCCGCGCGCCGCGAGCCGGGCGCGCAACCCGGCATCCGTTTCCGCCGCGAGCGCGAGCAACCCGCGATAGGGATCGCCCGATATCCCGAGCACGGCGGCGAACGCAGGCTCGGTCTTGAGGCCATCTGCCCGCAACTTGCCGACGGCTCGCCGCAGCCGTCCGTCATCAAGCGCGAGCAGCCGCCGCTCCACCTCGAAATGGATCCAGCCCTGCTGCTGATCGACCGGACGCAGGTCACCGAACAGCTCGAACGGCCAGCCATCCCACACAAAGCGGGCAATCGCCGGCCGCGTTCCCGAGGTCCATCGGTAGAGCACGAAATCATCGGCCGATTGATAGTGGGTGCAAACGATGACCGCGAAAGCATCCGGATCGGGCGCGTGGCAGACGATATCGATGTCGCTGCCCGGCACGGCAAGGCCGAGCGGCAGCGTTCCGACGATGCGGGGATCGAACGGCTTGAGCCGCTCCATCACGGCGGAGCTGGTGACGGCGGATGCATAGTGCCCGATAGTCATCGCGCGGCGTGCCCTCAAGGTCGCAGCGATGCCATACCACGCTGGCGTGGAATGAGGGAACCTCGACAAGCCGGGCGAAGCCTGACGGGAACGGTCTTGCAAACGCTACGGGGCGATTTCGACCGCGTCACCGCCGTCGAAACCGCCCCGCCAAACGAGCAGACAGGCGAGACTGCCTCGCAATCCCGCCTGTCCAGCCGATAGTCGCTTTGACCCGTTCGATCGACTAGCCGAACTGGTTCATCGTGTTGTGGACGCCGCCCGCCTTGAGG
The DNA here is from genome assembly GCF_049075665.1 of Bradyrhizobium sp. B120. Lineage (NCBI taxonomy): Bacteria > Pseudomonadati > Pseudomonadota > Alphaproteobacteria > Hyphomicrobiales > Nitrobacteraceae > Bradyrhizobium > Bradyrhizobium sp. B120. The sequence goes on from NZ_CP185242.1 coordinate 7,252,020, forward strand.
GCGGCCTCACCGGCGAAGTACTCCTTGTGATCGTCGCCGATGTCGGAGCCCGCCATGTTCTGATGCTTCGCACAGGCGATGCCCTGACGGATTTCCGCGCGCTGCACGTTCTTGACGTAGCCAAGCATGCCCTGCTCGCCGAAATACTCCTTCGCGAGATTGTCGGTCGACAGCGCAGCCGTGTGATAGGTCGGCAGCGTGATCAGGTGGTGGAAGATGCCGGCGCGCTTGGCCGAATCCGCCTGGAAGGTACGGATACGCTCGTCGGCTTCGATCGCCAGCGGCGTGCCGTCGTATTCCACCTTCATCAGCTCGGCGCGGTTGTACTTGCTGACATCCTGGCCGGCTTCCTTCATCGCGTCGTAGACCTGCCAACGGAAGTTGAGCGTCCAGTTGAACGACGGCGAGTTGTTGTAGGCGAGCTTCGCGTTCGGAATGACCTTGCGGATGCGATCGACCATCGAGGCGATCTGCTCGATATGCGGCTTCTCGGTTTCGATCCACAACAGGTCGGCGCCGTTCTGCAGCGAGGTGATGCAGTCGAGCACGCAGCGATCCGCACCGGTGCCGGGACGGAACTGGTAGAGATTGCTGGGCAGACGCTTCGGACGCATCATCTTGCCGTTCTGGTTGAGGATGACGTCGCCATTGCGCGCATTGGCAGCCGTCACCTCCTCGCAGTCGAGGAAGCTGTTGTACTGGTCGCCGAGGTCGCCGGGCTTGTGGCTCACGGCGATCTGCTGGGTCAGACCGGCACCGAGCGAGTCGGTACGGGTCACGATGATGCCGTCTTCGACGCCGAGCTCGAGGAACGCATGGCGGCAAGCGCGGATCTTCGCGATGAACACCTCGTGCGGCACGGTGACCTTGCCGTCCTGGTGGCCGCACTGCTTCTCGTCGGAGACCTGGTTCTCGATCTGCAGGGCGCAGGCACCCGCCTCGATCATCTTCTTGGCGAGCAGATAGGTCGCCTCGGCGTTGCCGAAGCCGGCGTCGATGTCGGCGATGACGGGCACGACGTGGGTCTGGAAGTTGTCGATCTTCTCGATCAGCGCCTTTTCCTTCGCCTTGTCGCCTTCCTTGCGGGCGGCATCGAGCGCGCGGAAGATATCGTTGAGCTCACGCGAATCCGCCTGGCGCAGGAAGGTGTAGAGCTCTTCGATCAGCGCCGGCACCGAGGTCTTCTCGTGCATCGACTGGTCGGGCAGCGGGCCGAACTCGGAACGCAGCGCCGCGATCATCCAGCCGGACAGATAGAGGTAGCGGCGATCGGTATTACCGAAGTGCTTCTTGACCGAGATCAGCTTCTGCTGCGCGATGAAGCCGTGCCAGCAGCCGAGCGACTGGGTGTACTTGGTGCTGTCGGCGTCATAGGCGGCCATGTCGGCGCGCATCAGCGCAGCCGTGTAGCGGGCGACATCCAGACCGGTCTTGAAACGGTTCTGCAGGCGCATGCGCGCCACGGCCTCGGCGGTGACGCCGTTCCAGGTGTCCTTGGTCTTGAGGAGCGCTTCGGCCGCCTCAAGCTCGCTCTGATACGAAGCCGGCCCCTGGATGCTGATCCCGCGCGGTTGGAAGTTCATGTCCGTGATCCCTTCGGTGACGAAATAACTGGTCTCTTTGTAAGGCCAGCCTCGCCGGGAGCTAGACCTGGCGCGGAAAACTTGTCATAACTTACAAGAAACTGATGTATTGTTGTAAGAATCTTACAAGCCTTGGATGAGGCAATGGTAACCTCAAGCGCCCGTTCCGTTTTCATGGGCCCGCGGCTGCGGCGGCTGCGGCGCGATCTCGGGCTGACCCAGGCCGACATGGCGGCCGATCTCGAAATCTCCGCCCCCTATGTCGCGCTGCTGGAACGCAATCAACGGCCGGTGACGGCGGATATGCTGCTTCGCCTGGCCCGTACCTACAAGATCGATCTGGCCGATCTCGCCGGCGACGGCGGCGCCGATCACACCGCGCGTATGCAGTCGGTCTTGAAGGAACCGATGTTTGCCGACATCGACATCCCCGCGCTCGAAGTCAGCGACCTCGCGGTCAGCTATCCCGGAATGACTGAAGCGTTCTTGCGGCTCTACACAGCCTATCGCGAAGAGCAGCTGGCGCTGGCGGAGCGACGGGCGCCGGACCTGGTGGGTGGCGGGTCGCACCCGGGTCAGGAGAATTTTGACGCCAACGATCCCGTTGCGGAAGTCAGGCGCTTTCTCGCCGCGCGCCGCAACAATTTTGCCAATCTCGACGATGCCGCCGAGCGTCTCGTCCATGAACCGGCCGGACCAGCCGGATTTATCGAGCGGCTTCGCGAGCGTCATAAGCTCCAGGTCCGCTATCTGCCGCCCAACGTCATGCTCGGTTCGGTCAGGCGACTGGACCTCCATCGCAGACAATTGCTGCTCGAGGATTCGCTCGATACCGCGGGCCTCAATTTCCAGCTGGCCAAGCAACTCGCTTATCTCGAACTGGAAGGCGAGATCAGCGCGGCGGTGGAAGACGGCAAGTTCACCAGCAAGAGCGCCGAGTTGCTGGCCCGCCGCGCACTCGCGGCCTATGCCGCGGCCGCGCTCATCATGCCTTATTCCGTGTTTGCCAAAGCGGTCGAGACGCGTCGTTACGATCTGGAGGCGCTGGCACGCCAGTTCGGCACCAGCTTCGAGCAGATCGCGCACCGCGTCACGACGCTGCAGCGGCCGGGTCTCGAGAAGGTGCCGTTCTTCCTGATCCGCGTCGATCCGGCCGGCAACATTTCCAAGCTGCTCGATGGTGCCGGCTTTCCGTTTGCCAAACACGGCGGCGCCTGTCCGCTATGGTCGGTCCACGATATCTTCAAAACGCCGCGCCAGATCGTCACGCAATGGCTCGAATTGCCCGACGGACAGCGGTTCTTCTCGATCGCCCGCACCGTGACTGCCGGCGGCGGCGCGTTCGGCGCCATCCGCGTCGAGCGGGCAATCGCGATCGGCTGCGCCGCCGAGCATGCGGGCCAGCTGATCTACACGCGCGACGGACAAGGGCCGAACGCGGATGAGCCGACCCCGATCGGCGTCGCCTGCCGGGTCTGCCATCGCCCGAGATGCGCGGCGCGGTCGGCGCCGCCGATCGGACGCGAGATTCTTCCCGACGATTTCAGGACCTCGAGCGTCCCGTTCGGCTTCTCGGCGGATTGACGAAGGGCCTGCGCGGCGAGCAAATCGCATTCGACAGGTCATGTCATGGCGGATGACAAGAGGAGTTCTTGGCTAGCGTTCATTCAGCCGGGAGGAAGACTCCTGCATACCGCTGCGCCGCGACGAGGATCTATTCTTGAAAAGAATGGATGGTCACAAAAAATGAAGTTCTCCAGAACGAGGCCGTTGCCGTCGACTTTTATGCGATCGCAGCCCTCGAATTTGAAGCGGCCATCGGCGTCCGTTCCTGTTGCGGTCCAGCGAACGAAATAGAGATTGCCCGATTGCGCATGTTCCGGCACTTCCAACTTCCAGTCCGGACAAATCGTCAGAATATCAGCGATGACACCGAGATAAAGATCCGGGTCCGTGATGTCTCCGATCGGCCTTGGCCAGTGACCGATGATGTCACCAGCCATCACTTGACGAATTGTTGGCACGAACGAAAGAACCGGTGCGGCCCAGAATGTCTTAAACCCCTCAACTGTCCATTGGCTCGAAGGGATTGTTGCTGCCGGCTGAGTCACTTGCTTGCTCCTATCCTGTAATCCTGCGGAAGGCGAAACGTCTTATGGTGCGTCAAGACGAACACACAGATGCGTTTGAGCAGTCCGCCGGTGGATCAGCAATTACCCGCCAGGTAAGAGCCTCAGCTCGCGCGGCATCGTTCTCGGAACTCCTGACGCCATTGCTCGATTCAACCACAACCGTTCCGCGCGCCTGTCAGCTGGACATACAGCTCTCAGCAGGGCGCGCACGCCGCTTCCTCGGTACTCCAGCAATGATGAACGCCGCCATGAGCTGAAGCGCCGCAGCAGTCGCAAAGGCTAGCGTGTAGTCTCCTAGATAATCTCGCAACATGCCGAAGATTACTGGAGCCAACGAATAGATCGCCTGATTTATGGCCGCTGCCTTTGCAACGACATCTGCCACTTCCCCCTCACGAAAGAGTTGCTGCGCTATCAATGGGAGCAACGTGTTGGTGTTGCCCGCTCCCGCGCCAAAAATCACGCAACCGAGGCCAAGCATGATCCAGTCGGTACCAAAGGCGAGGAACGACGTGCCGATAGCCTGAAGGACGAAATTTCCTGCCGCAATCGTGCATCGATCTCTACTGCCCAGAACTTGCACAAGCAGAAAACGACCGGCGATCGCGCAAAGTGCCGTCAAACTCACCGCGTAAGCCGCCAGCTCGATCGAGACCTGCGAAGACATTCGCGAAACGAGGTGGGCGAATAATCCCATCTGCGAAAATAGACTGAACGTGAATGCGGTGGTCAGCCAAAGATATCGCCTGTCCTGCAGCAATCCCGAGCGCTCCGGGGTTCGACGCCCTGCGTTTGACAAGGGTGAAGCTTCCAGAGGACTGGAGGAAGCGGTCAGGCTGCTTGCAGGAGCTGGCGCGACATATAGGCTGATGAGCGGTCCAAGAACCAGGACCATCGCGCCTACGATAACGCAAGCGGCGAACTCCAATCCCTTGCTCGATATGAGGGCCGACCAGACTGGAACGAAAACAAGACCACTGACGCTTGCGCCATTCAACGCGTAGCTCAACGCCTTATGCCGATCCTCTTTGAACCACGGCGTCAGGATCGCGTTCACCGCTGGCCCGCTCGTACCTGCCCAGCCGATGCCCCCGAGGAAGGAGGCCAGGAACATTTGCCACGGAGACTGCGCGTTCGCCCAAATCAAGAGCGCAACTGCCGCAAATGCGACGCAAGCGAGTGTGACACGCGCCGCCCCGGCTGCCCGGTACCAGTCGGGTGATAACCAGATCATCACAGCACCGATCAAGAACTGAGCGGTTATTGCGGACGAGACGAGTGATATCGACCAACCGCGATCCGCATGCAGAACTGGTAAACAGACGAACGGACCGTAGAAGCCACTTGTCCAACCGAACGTAGCGATGACAAAAGCCGCGGTTGCGACTTTCCAGCGGAAAGGCATCGAGTTGGTACCTGTAGCGCGCGTTGTTGACGACGGAGGATCAGCTGGCAGGCTGAAATAGCGCGACGGTCACCAGCGCTGTTGCGATCATCGTGTCATTGCCTGTGACGCTCACATCGGCCAGGATTCAAAGCAATTACGTCTAACGTAATGCCGTAGCCCAAGACCCATGGCACGACGCCGGTCGCCTATTTGCGACGGGTCCAGCTTGAAGCTATCCACGAAGAGCTGTCGCGGCCGGAGAGCCTGCTTCCGATCAGCGAAGTTGCGTTGAAGTGGGGCTTTACCCCTATGGGCCGGTTTGTCGCGTCAAACCGGTCGGCTTTCGGCCTGTATCCCTCCGATACGGTCCGCCGCGCGCGAGGGCTCTGCGCCTAGAGCCTCGTCCGTTCTGATTGAATCGTAACGGGGCTCTAGATTTCGGATCCGACGCGTTTTCTTCACACGAATCGTTGTCCAGCTCGCTGGGAACCGCTGCAACGACCGCTCGATCACCCCTGCGGCCGGTTCGCGTCATACAGCACCCGCACCCGGATCGTGCCGTCAATGTCTTTCAAATCGGCCAGCAGTCCCTCGCCCTCGCCGCCGACCACGTCGGTCTCGAGCACGACATAGCCGACTTCCGGATCGGTCTGCAGATATTGCGCCAGGATGTTGATCCCGTGCCGGGACACCGCGTCGTTGACCTGACGCATGACGCCCGGAACGTTGCGGTGAACATGGATGAAGCGGGTGCCGGTCGGCCGCGCCGGCAATTGCACCTGCGGAAAATTGACCGCCCCGAAGGTCGACCCGACGTCGGAATAATCGATCAGCTTGCGTGCGACTTCGCCGCCGATGCGATCCTGCGCCTCTTCCGTCGAACCGCCGACATGCGGCGTGAGGATGACGTTGGGCAGGCCCTGCAGCGGTGAGACAAAGCGCGCCTCGTTCGACACCGGCTCGACCGGGAACACGTCGACTGCGGCACCCGCCAGTCGACCCTCACGCAGGGCGCTCGCGAGCGCATCGAGATCGACCACGGTGCCGCGCGAATTGTTGATCAGATAGGCCTCGGGTTTCATCAACTGGAGCTGGGCTGAGCCGATCATGTTGGCGGTGGTCGGCGTCTCCGGCACATGCAGCGATACGACGTCGCTCGCTGCGAGCAACGCGTCAAGCGATTCAGCGGGCTCGGTGTTGCCGTGGCGGAGCTTGTCGGTCTGATCGAAATAGATCACGCGCATGCCCATGGCTTCGGCGAGGTTCGACAGCTGCGAGCCGATGTTGCCGTAGCCGACGATGCCCAGCGTCTTGCCGCGCACCTCACGGCTGCCTTCTGCAGACTTGTCCCAGCCGCCGGCATGTGCGGAAACCGAACGCGGAAAGATCCGGCGGAACAGCATGACGATCTCGGCGATGGTCAGCTCCGCCACGCTGCGGGTGTTGGAGTATGGCGCGTTGAATACGGGGATTCCGAGCTTTCGCGCGGCGTCGAGATCCACCTGATTGGTGCCAACCGAAAAGCAGCCGACAACGAGCAATCGGTCGGCGGCCTCGAGGATTTCCGCGGTCAACTGGGTCCGCGACCGAATTCCCAGCATATGGATGCCCGACAGCGCTTGCTTGAGCTCTTTGGGCCCCAGCGCCTTGGGCAGACGTTGCAGCTCGGTATAGCCGTTGGCCTCGAACATCCGGACTGCGGAATCATTCACGCCCTCCAGCAGCAGCACGCGTATTTTGGTCTTGGGCAGCGACAACATCATCAAGATCCGGGCTCGTAGGTTCGGGCAGGTTAGGCACGAACGCAGTTTCGACGGATCAGGTGATAACATGGAAAACAATCGCGTCAGAAGCCGCCATGGGCGGTGCGCCCTGCGATTTCCGACGAAGCCCCCTCGATCCGCGCCTCCAGACACCGAGCGGGAACCGATTCGGCCAAATGTCTTGGGCTATTTCGCCGGCAAAGGCCCCGTTTCGGCTCCTGGGAACAGCCGCTCCGCTCACCGGCCGGAGCTCAATCCCAGTCGCCTTAGCTCGGCGCCGAAGGTTACGTCTGGAGCGCTGGTCTCACTTCGCGGCTCCGATGACCGCAATCCTGTTGCCGTCGCCAGAGCAAATCAGGAAATGGCCATCCCTGACGCCTTGTCGAACAAATGCGTTCGCTCGAGATCGAGCGCAACGTCGATGACATGATCCGGCTCCGCGGCAACGCCGACCGGCATTTGCGCGGTGAACGCAGAGCCGGCGACGGTTCCGATCACCAGCGTGTGCGGCCCCAGCGGCTCCACGTCTCTCACAAGCAACCGGACGGAAGAACCCGCCGGCGCGCCTTGCTGCAACACATGATCGGGCCGCACGCCGAGCACCACCGGCTTGCCGACGCTTGCTGCGTAGGTCGCCTCTCGGGACTTCGGCACGCGCAACGCCGTGCCCGATGGGGCGGTGAAGCTGAGCGCGCCGTCGCGGGCGACGATCTCGCCATCGATGAAGTTCATGCTGGGCGCACCCATGAAGCCTGCGACGAACAGGTTAGAGGGCTTCTCGTAGATCGTAATCGGATCGGCCGCCTGCTCGATCCGGCCTTTGTTCATCACCACGACGCGATCGGCCATCGTCATGGCTTCGACCTGGTCGTGCGTGACATAGACGATCGTCTTGGCGAGACGGCGATGCAGCGCCTTGATCTCGGTCCGCATCTCGATGCGGAGCTTGGCGTCGAGATTGGACAACGGCTCGTCGAACAGGAACACGTCCGGGCTGCGCACGATGGCACGGCCGATCGCGACGCGCTGGCGCTGTCCGCCGGAGAGCTGCTTCGGACGGCGTTGCAGGTACTGCTCGAGGTCGAGCACACGCGCCACGTCATTGACGGCCTTCTCGATGCTGGCGCGAGATTCGCCCCGCACCTTCATGCCGTAGCCGATGTTCTCGCCGACCGTCATGTGCGGATAGAGCGCGTAGTTCTGGAACACCATCGCGCAATTGCGGAGGCCAGGGCGCAACTGCGTGACGTCGCGGTTGCCGATGCGGATGGTTCCGCTGGTGACGGCCTCCAGCCCCGCGATCATGCGCAATGTCGTGGTCTTGCCGCAGCCGGACGGGCCGACCAGCACGACAAACTCCTCGTCGGCCACGTTGAGGTCGAGCCCTTCGATGATCTTGTAGGGCCCGTATGCCTTGCTGACGTTCTCGATCTCGACGTGCGCCATGGAATCCTTTTCCGTCCTTTCGTCGACGGCTGGTCAAGCCCCGGATGACGCTCGCGCATCATCCGGGAGGTCTCACTGGAAAGCTAGTTCTTGGGCGGGAGGCCCATCGCCGCGCGATAGGCGGCAAGCTGCTTGGCCCGGCCGAACTCGTCGGTCAGGCGATTCCACTCCTTCGCCATCGCGTCGAGCGCCGCCTGCGGCGTGGTCTGGCCGGCCAGCGCCTTGCCGAGTTCGATCTCCACCACCTCGGTATAGGAGAAGTAACCCGGCAGACGCATGTCGAGCGCGACGTTCTTGGCGTTGATGGAGTCCGATTGCGCGCCGAGATATTCCTTGGCCTCTTCCGGCGAGAAGATCTTGCTCCACAGTTGCAGATTGGCGGTGTGCGATTTGCGATAGGGATTGACGCCGCTGCCGCCGGTGATAGCCGCCTGGCCCGACACTTCGGGGCTCGTCAACGTCTTGACGAAGTCCCAGGCCGCCTGCTGGTTCTTGCCGGCCTTCGGCACCGCGATCTGCCAGCCGCCGAATGCCATGAACGGGCCCGGAAGCACGCTCGGGAATTTGTCCCATTTCTTGGTCTTGGCGTTCCAGATCTCGTCCGAACCGGGCAGCATCGCCGAGCCGACCTTGCCCGAGATCTTCGACTGCTTTGGGTCGGCCGCGATCACACCGGTGTCGCCCCAGCCGATCGATTCCGCCACCTGGCCACCGGCCACGGCCGCGTTCACCTCGCCGAACGAGAAGTTCAGCGCGTTGGGCGGCCCGAGCTTCGATGCGCGGATGTATTCCTCGAGCCCCTTCACCCAGCCCGGATTGTTGATCTGCGCATCCATCGTCTCGGGGTCGAAGAACATCGCACCCGGATAGTTCGGACTGTTGGCGTAGGCCGCCGCATGGCTGAAGAAGAACCAGAATTGCTGACCGCCGCGACGGAACGCTTCCGCCGTTCCCCACAGGCCCTTGTCGGGCCGCTGGAAGAACTCCGCAATGTCGAGATACTGCTTCCAGGTCTTCGGCGGCGCGAGGTCATAGCCGTACTTGGCCTTGAAGGCGTCCTTCTCCTTGGGATCGCTGAACAGGTCGGTGCGGTACGTATAGGTGTGGACGTCGCCGTCCATCGATTGCGAGTAGATCTTGCCTTCCCACACCATCAGGCGTTCGCGATAGGCCGGCTCGATATCGTCCCAGTCCTTGCCGGACTGCATCTCCTTCGGCATCTCGCTGAGATAGGGGACGAAATCCGGCAGCCAGGCCGGCGCGAAGCTGACCAGGTCGAACGTCGCGTCCGACGCGGTGAGCGAGGTCGCGATTTTCGGATAGAGCTCGGACCACGGAAACTCGACGACATTGACCTTGCCGCAGGTCTTCTTGGCCCATTCGTCCGCGCCGAGCTTGAGCGCGGATGCGATATACGGTCCGGTCTGCGACGCCACCGTCAGGGTGACGCCGGTGTAATCCGGGCTACAGGCAGCATTCGCCTGGCTCGCGGCGCAGGCTATCGCGAGCGAGGTGGTCAGCATCAGGAACGTCCGTCGCAACATCGTCTAGTCCTCCCTACAAGGTTTTTTGCTATTTGATGGCCCCGAGCAGCAGGCCCGACCGCATCATCCGGCTGAGCAGGCCCGCCATGATCATCATGGGAACGATTGCGACGAGCGCCGCAGCTGAGATCGCCCACCATTCGTCGCCGCGCTGGCTGTTCTGTCCCGCCACGAGGATGGGCAGCGTCTGCCACCTGGAATTGGTCAGGAACAGCGCGAACAGAAACTCATTCCAGACGAAGGCCAGCGTGATCATCAACGTCGCCAGCAGCCCGTTCATCGACATCGGCACCACGATGCCGAAGAAGATGCGCCAGCTCGGCACGTTGTCGACCATCGCGGCCTCCTCGACCTCGATCGGCACCGCCTCGAAGAAGTCGCGCATCAGCCAGACCACGATCGGCAGCGAGAAGGCGACGTAGCACAGCGTCAGGCCGACGAAGCTGTCGATCAGCTGAAAGCCGAGCCGACCGATCTCGCTGTAGAGCAGATACAACGCAAAGGCCGTCACGATCGGCGGGAACATGCGCTGGCTGACGAACCAGAACAGGATGTCCTCGTTGCCGAGGATCGGTCCGGGCAACGGCAGGCGATTGGCGACGACAGCAGCGATCAGCGCGATTGGAAAGGCGAGCAACAGCGCCTGCGGCCGGGTAAATCCGAACGTCGCATTGAACAGCAGATAGCCGCCGAGCGCGAGCAGGAAGAACACGAGGCCTGCACCAAGGCGCACCTTGAATTCGAATCGCACCAGCGCGTAGGCCGCCATTGCGCCGATCGCGGTAGCGATGGCTGCCGCCGACAGGCCGACGATGGTCGAATTCAGGAAGGTGTGGAAGAACTCGCCGCGGATTCCCTGATAGAGATCGATGAAGGGCTGCAAGGTCGGCGTGAAGTCGATGAACGGCAGATAGGTTGGTCCGCCGACCACGCCCGGCGGCGTCTTGAACGCGGTGACCACCACCCAATAGAGCGGAAACACCGTGATCAGGCACCAGACGAGGACGCCGACCGTAACCAGGCGGCGGCTCCATGGCGACAATCCGGTCAAGCCCTGCCCGCTCATCGGCGCTTCTCCAGATGAGGCCGCAGCAGCGCCAGATAGGTGACGCCGATGATCGTGATCGCGATCAGGAACAGGAAGCTGAGCGCCGACGTGTAGCCGAGATTGAACTTCTTGAAGCCTTCCTGATAGGCGAACAGCGTCAGCGTCTCGGTGTCGACGCCCGGCCCGCCGCCCGTCATCACGAACACCGTGTCCATGATCTTATAGCTCTCGATCAGGCGGATGAAGACGATCGCGGCCGAGATCGGCAGCAGCATCGGAAAGGTGATCCCCCAGAACTGCTGCCAGGCGCTGGCATTCTCGAGCTCGGCAGCCTCGTAGACGTCTTCGGGCAGCGTCTGCAGACCGGCCAGCATCATCAGGATCACGAACGGGGTCCACTGCCAGACCTCGACGGCGATGATGCAGGCGAGCGCCCAATGTCCGTTGGTGAGGAACGGCAGGTTGACCAGGCCGAACTTCGACAGGAATTGGTTGAGCGGCCCCATGGTCGGGTTGAACATCATGCGCGCCACCAGCGCGACGGCGACGGGTGCGAGCAGCATCGGCAGCAGCAAGGCGACACGAAACAGCCGCTCGCCCGGCACGCGCGCGTTCAGCGCCAGCGCGACGCCGAATCCGATTGCGTATTGCAGCCCGACCGCGATGAAGGCAATCAGCGTCGTCGTGAAGATCGCATTCCAGAACCGCGGCTCCTGCAACAGCGTGGCATAGTTGCCGAGCCAGACCACCCGCGGCGGGATCGGCGGAATCAGGCGGTAGCTCAGGAAGCTCGTGGTGAGCGAATAGATCAGCGGAAAGATCGAGATCGCCAGCACGACGAGCACCGCCGGCCAGATGAAGACATGCTTGATCGGATCATTCCGCATCATCGCGCGATCATCCCTTCAGCAGCGCGTCGATCTCCGCGCGCCGCGGCATCGCAGGCGCGGTGCCCGGTCGCGTCACCGAGATTCCGGCCGCGGCCGAACCGAACCGGGCAGCCTCGAGCGGATCGGCGCCATCCGCGAGCGCCGCCGCGAAGCCGCCGACGAAGGCGTCGCCCGCCCCCGTGGTCTCGACCACCTTGCCGGCGGCGAAGGGCGGCACGTGCAGCGAGCGATCCCGCGCATGAAACAAGGCGCCGCGTTCGCCGAGCGTGATCAGCGCCGTTCCGGCGCCCTTCGCCAGCAAGGCATCGCCGGCGCGGCGGGCGCCGGCGAGATCGCTCACTGCGATGCCGGTCAGCGTTTCGGCCTCGGTCTCGTTGGGGACGACATAATCGCAGAGCGCAAACAGGCCAGAGTCGAACTTGATGGCCGGCGCCGGATTGAACACGGTGATGCTGCCGGCGGCGCGCGCGATCTCAAGCCCGCGCCGTGCCGCATCGACCGGCTGCTCGAGCTGTGTCACGAACACGCGGCTGTCGCGAATCGCATCCGCCACCGCGTCGACATCGGCCGGGCCGATCCCGCCCGCCGCACCCGGCACCACGATGATCGCGTTATCGCCGCGCGTCTCGTGGACATAGATGAACGCAGCTCCGGTCGGCGCCTCCGCCGTCCTGGCCACGCGCGGCCGGATTCCCTCGGCCTGCCAGGTCTTGATCGCAAGCTCGCCGAAGGCGTCGTTGCCGATCCGGGAGATGAAGCTCACGCTGGCCCCTGCCCTCGCGGCCGCGACAGCCTGGTTGGATCCCTTGCCGCCGGGCCCCATGGCGAATCCCGATCCGGCGATCGTCTCGCCGATCGCCGGCATGTTGCCGGCGCGGAACGCCAGGTCGACGACGAAGACGCCGAGGACGGCGACGCCATTCTTGCTCATGTCGTCACTCCCCGTCCGGCGCGATCACGCCCTTGCTGAACAGGAAGCAGCCGTAGAAGCGCCGCTCGCCGGTCGCGATCACGCAATAGGCCGTCTTGGCCTTCTCGTAGAAGGCATGGCGCTCGACGCCGACGAGCGGCCAGGATCGTCCTTCGGCGCGGTCGATCGCGGCCTGCACCTCGCGCTGCACGGGAGGCACTTCCTGGGCCTGGCCGACGATCTCCATGCGGATCGCGGCGTCGTCGACAAAGGTATCGAGCGGCATCACCGAGAGAACGGCTTCGACCGCCTTGGCGGCACTCACATTGTCGATGCGCAGCAGCCGGCCAAGCACGCTCTGGCGGGCGATCGAGTCGGCCGGAAAATTGGTGTCGCACACCACCAGGCGATCACCGTGCCCCATCGCCCGCAGGGCGTAGAGCACGTCGGCATTGAGCAGTGGATTGATGCCCTTGAGCATGTTGCGTCCCTCCCTTGTCGTCAAAATCCCCGAACTCTGACGGTCCGGATCCCCCTCCCTATCACCGCAAGGTGACGTCCCTTTCGCCGGGAAGCGCTCTAGTCGCCATACGGAATCCAGATGTTCTTCACCTGCACAGCATGGCGGAGCAGGATCGGGCCCTCGCTCGCGGCCTTGTCGTACCAGTCGAGCGCAAGGCCATGATCGACCAACGTACGCTTGAGATTGCCGATCGAGTACCGTTCGGCCACCGTCGAGGCGTCCTGCGACCCAAATGCCCAGAGCGCATCGACATCGTCATGCTCGGCAAGCACCTTGACCAGCTCATCGCGATCGCCAGTGACGATGTTGACCACGCCGCCCGGCACGTCCGATGTCTCGAGCACCTGGTAGAAGTCGGTCGCGGCGAGCGGATGGCGCTCGCTCGGCACCGCGACGACCCGGTTGCCCATCGCCACCAGCGGCGCGACCAGGCTGATGAAGCCGAGCAGCGGCGCCTCGTCGGGACAGGCGACACCGACCACGCCGATCGGCTCATGCATCGCCAGCGCCACGCCGCGCAGCGGCGGCGCATGGATGGATCCCTCGAATTTGTCGGCCCAGGCGCCATAGCTGAACAGCCGCTCGATGCTGGCATCGACCTCGGTGCGCGCCTTTGCTGCCGACACGCCGGTCATGTCGGCGATGCGGCGGCTGAACTCGTCGCCGCGCGCCGAAAGATTTTCGGCAAGATAGTAGAGGATCTGGGCGCGATTATGCGCCGTCGCCCGCGCCCATCCCTCGGCGGAGCGCGCCGCGGCGACCGCATTGCGGATATCCTTGCGATTGCCCTCGCCGGCCTCGCCGAGACGGCGGCCTTTCGGCGAGAGCACTGCGCGCGAATAATTGCCGTCCGGACGGACCTGCTTGCCGCCGACGAATAGCTTGGCGGTTCGATCGATCGGCGGCACGTCGAAGCCGGCGCTGGCGCCGGACGCCGTCGGCAGCGGCGATGCTTTGGGCCGCGCCTCGCGCCCGCTCCAGGCCTTCGGCTTGAGATACTCATACATGCCTTCGCGGCCGCCCTCGCGGCCGAAGCCGGACTCGCGATAACCGCCGAAGCCGACGCTGGCATCGAACAGATTGGTGGCGTTGACCCAGACCACGCCGGCCAGGAGTTTCGGCGCAATGTCGAGTGCGAGCCCGATCGTCTCGCTCCACACGCTGGCGGCAAGGCCGTAGCGCGTGTTGTTGGCGAGCATCACGGCCTCGTCCGGTGTGCGGAACGTCATCGCCACCAGGACCGGGCCGAAGATCTCTTCGGTCGCAACCGTCGAGGACGGATGCACGTTCCAGAGCAGGGTCGGCGGATAGAAGCATCCTTCCGTCGGCATCGCGCCGGACGCCTGATATTTCTCGGCGCCTTCCTTCACCCCGGTCTCGACCAGCGCCTTGATCCGCTCGAGTTGCACCGGCGCGACCACCGCGCCCATGTCGATCGCCTTGTCGAGCGGCATACCGACGCGAAGCGTCTCCATGCGGCGGATCAGGCGCCTGCGGAAGGTCTCCGCAATGCTCTCCTGCAGCAGCAGCCGCGATCCGGCGCAGCACACCTGGCCCTGGTTGAACCAGATCGCGTCGACCACGCCTTCCACCGCGCCATCGATGTCGGCATCGTCGAACACGATGAACGGCGACTTGCCGCCGAGTTCGAGAGTCAGCGATTTTCCGGTCCCCGCAGTCGCCTGACGGATCAGCCGCCCGACTTCGGTCGAGCCCGTGAAGGCGATCTTGTCGACACCGGGACTTTCGACCAGCAGCGCACCGGTGGCGCCGTCGCCGGTGACGACGTTCAGCACGCCCGGCGGCAGGCCGGCCTCGGCCGACAGTTCGGCGAACAGCAGCGCGGTGAGCGAGGTGAACTCCGCCGGCTTCAGCACCACCGTATTGCCCGCGGCGAGCGCCGGCGCGATCTTCCAGGCCAGCATCAGCAGCGGGAAATTCCACGGAATGATCTGCCCGATCACGCCGATCGGCACCTGATCGGCAAACTCGCGGTCCTGCAGCTGCGCCCAGCCGGCGTGATAGAGGAAATGGCGCGCGGCGAGCGGCACGTCGAGATCGCGGGTTTCCCGGATCGGCTTGCCATTGTCGATCGCCTCCAGTACGGCGAACAGCCGGGCGTGACGCTGCAGCATGCGCGCCAACGCATAGAGATGACGCGCGCGGCCGTGGCCGCCAAGCTTTGCCCAGGCCACCTGCGCGGTGCGGGCGGCGTTGACCGCGGCCTCGACATCGGCAGCGTCGCCCTGCGCGATGCGCGCCAGCGCCTTGCCGGTGGCAGGCTCGGCAGTCGTGAGGTGTTTGCCCGCATGCGGCGCTGTGAACTTGCCGGCGATGAAATGCCCGAACGTGGCGCCATGCCGCGCCAACCAGGCGCGCGCCTCGCCGTCCGCCTCGGGCGCGGGGCCATACTCCATGGTCTCGAAATAATTTGCGACGCTCATCGCTGGAGTCTCATCCCACGGGGTGGCGGTTGAAAGCCGAGTAGTGGCCGGTCACGTGATGCTCGAGCTGCCGTTCGATGTCGGCGAGCAGGCTGGAGGCGCCGATGCGGAATAGATCCGGCTCGAGCCAGTCGCGTCCCAGCTCCTCCTTCATCAGGAACTGGTAGTTGAGCACGTCCTTTGCCGTCGAGATGCCACCGGCCGGCTTGAAGCCGATCTTGTAGCCGGTGCGCTCCTGATAGAGGCGGATCATCCGCAGCATCGCCAGCGTCACGGGCAGGGTCGCGTTGACGCCTTCCTTGCCGGTGGAGGTCTTGATGAAGTCGGCGCCGGCCATCATGCAGACCATCGAGGCCTTTGCGACATTGCGCAACGTCTTGAGATCGCCCGTGGCCAGGATCGTCTTCAGATGCGCGTTGTCGCAGACCGCGCGGAAATCCCGGACCTCGGCATAAAGCGCCCGCCAATCGCCGGTCAGCACGTGCTCACGCGTGATGACGATGTCGATTTCCTGCGCGCCATTCCGGACCGATGCCTCGATCTCTTTCAGCTTTAGCTCATGCGGCACGAGGCCTGCGGGAAACCCGGTCGAGACCGCGGCGACCGGAATGCCGGATCCATCGAGCGCTTCGACAGCGGTGCCGACGAACCGATCGTAGACACAGACCGCTCCGGTATGCAGCTCGCGCCCGGCAAAGCCGAGCTGCTCGAGAATGTCGCGGCGCACGGGCGCCTTGGCCTTGGCGCAGAGCCGCTTCACCCGTTCGGCCGTGTCGTCGCCGTTCAACGTCGTGAGGTCGATGCAGGTGACCGCCTTGAGCAGCCACGCCGCCTGTGCGTCCTTCTTCACGGTTCGCCGGCCTGGCAGGCTCGCGACCCGCCGTTCGGCGGCCGACAGGTTGATCCTGATGTCGTCGACCCAATCCATCTCGAGCGCACGGCCGCTGTTGCGCGGCAGCGGATGCAAATGCTCGCCGCCCGGGGAAGGCGATTGCACGGCCAACGGGGACGGATTCTGGATGAAGACGCTCTGCGTCATGGAAACGCCTTGCGGTCCTAGCGAATCGACGAGGTGGCCAGATAGATTGAATGTGTCGATCGCAACATGTGATCCTCCCCTGACCTTGCCGCCGGGTTTGCCGCGTGCCGAGGACGATATCGTCTCGACACCGGATCAGCCCGCCGGACTGGATGTTACTATTGTAACAAATCGACGTTGATAAACTCACAACATTGTAAGATCATTGTCAATCGGATAAGCAAGCTCGGCGATCAAAATGGCTGAAACCTCCAACGCACGACCAAGCGAGACACGCGTCCAGCGCCTGCAGAGGCTGCGCCGCGCCGTCGAATCGAGTGGTGCGCTGCACCTGAAGGACGCCGCCGAGCTCCTCAAGGTTTCCGAAATGACGGTGCGGCGCGACCTTGCCGGTCCGGAGGCCGCGCTCGCTTTGCTCGGCGGCTACGTCGTCAATGCGGCGTCGCCGACCGGCATCAAGTACACGTTCGAGCAGGAGATCGACCAGCACACCCAGGACAAGCGCCTCGCCTGCCGGGCTGCCGCCGCCTCCATCAACGAAGGCGATACGATCTTCATCGACTGCGGCACCACAATGCAGTCGCTGGCGGACTGCCTGCCCGAGGATTTGCCGCTCTCGGTGATCTGCTATTCGATGAACGTGGCGTCGATCGTGACGCGCCGGCCGGGCACACAGGTGATGCTGATGGGCGGGCTCTATCATCCCTCATCGCAGTCCTTTGCGTCGGACGACGGCCTGTCCTATCTGCGGCGGCTCGGGATCAACAAGGCCTTCATTTCGGCGGGCGGCGTGCATTGGACCCGCGGCGCGAGCTGCTCGAATTTTCACGAAGTCGCCGTCAAGCAGGCCGTCATCGAGACCGCGATGGAGAGCGTCCTGGTGATCGACGCGAGCAAGCTCGGCAGTCTCAAATCGGCATTCTTCTCCGACATCGCCGCGTTCTCGCGGATCATCGTCGGCGGCGCGGCGTCATCGGAGATGCGCAAGCACTTCCGCAGCCTTCCTGTCGAGTACGTGACCAGCGCAACCTGATCCGAGCGGGGGCTGGCACGCCCGGATCAGGCTGCTCACGATGCGCGGGCTCGCGGGACCACGCATCGAACTCGTGCGGCTCAGTTGCAGGCAGGCTTTGCCTTGTTGCAGGCGTCAGTCAGTTCCGGCGGCGGCTCCTTCTTGAACACCGTCTTGTAGGATTCCAGCACGTTCGACTGCGTCACCGGCAGCGACTGCACACCGACCCAGGCCGGCGTCTCCTTGCCAAGCAGCGCATTCATCATCGCCATCGCCTCCGCGACGCCCTGGTCATAGGGTCGCTGCGAGCCGGTCGCCTTCAGCGGCCCGCCCTTGGCGATCTCGATCGCCGATTGCAGGCCGAGATCGACGGTCGTGACCGGAATGTCGATGCCCTGCGCGCGCATCGAGCTCAGCGTATCGAGCGCCGGCTGATCCCAGACCGCGAACACGCCTTTGACATCCGGATTGCCGGTGAGGAAGTCGCCCGCGATCTGCGACACCTTCGGCGGGTCGGTGAAGTCGACCTGCTTCATCTTGAGGTCGGGACGGTTCTTCTGCATCCACTCGCGGACCCCCTTGGTGCGCTCGTTGGTGCTGAAATAGTCGACGCCGAAATTGACGAGGCCGATAGTGCCGCCCTGCGGCATGCAGGAGGCCAGAATCTGGGCCGCGATCTGTCCGTTGCCCAGGTTGTCCGCCGAAATCATCGAGGCGTATTCCTCGGGATGCTTGAGGCCGGTCGGGATGCTGTCCATCAGCACGAGCTTGATGCCGGCCTTGGCGACCTTCTTGTAGGTCGGCGCGGTCGCGGTGAAATCGACCGGGATCGAGATGATGCCGTCCGGATGCTGCTGGATGGTGTTCTCGATGTCGGCGATCTGCTTGTCGACCTGATATTCGGCGGACGCGACGCCGGTCACCATCACGCCGTACTTCTTCAGCGTGTCGGTGATGCCCTGGATCTGCAGTTGCGCCCAGTCGAGGTTGACGGTCTGCATGGAAATGCCGACCTTGAAATGCTTCTCCTTGATCTTGGCGGCGTCGGCGTCCGACAGCGCGAGCACCTCCGGCGACGCGGCCTTCTCGCCATGCGGCCCCTGACCGACGATCGATTTCGGTCCAAGCGTCGCGAGATCGACGCCCTTGACGCAGCTTGCCGGCACTTCGGCGCGGGCCGCGGGGGCAATCGAAATGGCCGTCGCCGCAATCAGTGCGGTCAGCGGCAGGGTTTGTCGCAAGATTGGCTTCATTGTTTCCTCCCTTTTTGGTCGCCGATTGACCGGAGGCCGGCGACCTTGCCCCTACATTTTTCCGGATCGTTCTCTAGCGTTTCGTGAAGGCGACCGCGGCCACGATGATCGCTCCCTTGATGACGAGCTGCATCGGCGAGCTGACGCCCAGCAGCACGAGGCCGTTGTTGAGCGTGCCGATGATGAGGCTGCCGAACAGCGTTCCCAGGATGTAGCCGCGCCCGCCGAACAGGCTGCAGCCACCGAGGATCACGGCGGCGATGACGTCGAGCTCCATCCCCTGCACGACGTCGGGCCGCGCAGCATGCGAGCGCGCCGACAGCACCAGCGCCGCAAGCCCGGCCAGCGCGCCGGTCAGCACGAAGGCCGCCGTCGTCACCCATTTGGTGTTGATGCCGGAATAAAGCGCCGCGGTCGGATTGCCGCCGACCGCATAGATGCGGCGGCCGAACACGTTGTAGTGCAGCAGCAGGATGCCGACGATCATCGCCACCAGCGTCCAGGCAATCGGAACGGGGATGCCCAGGAACGTGCCTTCGCCGAAGATCGCAAAGTAAGTCTCGTTGGTGATGATGACCGGCTTGGTGTTGGTCACCATCATCGCCAGCCCCCGCGCCATGCTCAGCGATCCCAGCGTGACCAGGAACGACGGGATCGAAAGCTGCGTGGTCAGAATGCCGTTGATCAGTCCGACCAAGGCGCCGGTGCCGAGCCCGGCAATCGCGCCGACGATCCAGCTGTTGCTGATCTGGCTCATGGCGAGCGCCGCCGCCATGCCTGATAGCGCCAATGTCGATGCGACCGACAGATCGATCTGGCGTGCGATGATCACGAAGGTCATGCCGACCGCGATGATCGACACCAGCGTCGTCTGGCGTCCGATATTGAGGAAATTGTCGAGCGACAGGAACCAGGGCGAGGACAGGCTGAACACGACCAGCAGCACGACGAAGGCGATGTACAGCATGTAGGGCCGCTCGCCGCGCAACAGGTTCTGCAGCAGCTTGCGGCGACGATCGGTTCGGGTCGACGAGGCGACGACATTGGGCGCGGTCAGTTCGGTCATGCGGGCAGCTCTTGCAATACGCCTTGTCCGGAGGCCTGGTACATCTGCAGGAGATGGTGGAGCTCTTCGGCATCGTCGATCTCGCCGCGCGCAAGCGTTCGCGCCACGCGTCCATCGACGATCACGGAGATGCGGTCGCAGAGCTCGATCAGTTCGACGAGATCCGAGGAGACGATCAGGACGCCGCTGCCGTCGCGGGCGGCGTTGCGGATCACGCCGTAGATTTCCTCGCGTGCGCCGACGTCGACGCCGACCGTCGGTTCGTCCAGCAGCAGCACGCGCGGCCGCGGATCGTTCCATTTTCCGAACACGACCTTCTGCTGGTTGCCGCCGGACAGCGTCCTGACCAGGCTGGAAGCGCCGTGCGCCTTCACCGAAAGCCGCGCGACCGCGGCCTCCGCGCGGCGGGCAGCGGCGCGCTGCTGCATGAAGCCCCAGCGCGAGAAATGCGGAATCCGCGGCAAGGTGATGTTGCGCTCGATCGAATGGTCGAGCACCAGGCCCTGCACGTGCCGATCCTCCGGCACCAGCGCGACGCCCTGATCAATTGCATCGGCCGCGCTGTTCGGCAGCCACGGCCGGCCCTCGATCTCGAGCGTGCCGCGCTCGGCCGGCCGAAGTCCGAAGATCGTCTCCAGAATCTCCGTGCGCCCGCTGCCGATCAATCCGGCAAGGCCGTGGATCTCCCCCTTCATCACCGACAAGTCGACGGCCGACAGCCGGTCATTCGACACGCCCGACAGGGACAGAACCGGCGACGGATCGAACGCACGCGTTGCCGCGGGCGCGGCGCGCGATGCTGCCGGCGCCAATCGATCGGTGCCGATGATGGCGTTCACCAGCCGCTTCATGTCGGTATCGGCGGTGACGAACGTGCCGGCGTTGGCGCCATCGCGCAGCACGGTGACACGCTGCGAGATCTCGAACACCTCGTTGAGCCGATGGGTCACATAGATCACGCCGACGCCGCGGCGCGTCGCCTTGCCGATCGCATCGAACAGGATGCGGACCTCGTCCGACGTCAGCGAGGATGTCGGCTCATCCAGGATCAAGAGCCGCACCTCGCCCATCAACGCCTTGGCGATCTCCGTCATCTGGCGGTAAGCGAACGGCAGCGAGCCCACCGTCGCTTTGGTATCGAGGGGAATGCCGAGTTCGCCCAGGAACGCCTCGGCCCGGGCCATCAGTTCGCGCTTCCGGACGAAGCCGAACCGCGCGCGCGGCTCGCGGCCGAGCAACAGATTGTCGGCGACGCTCAGGGATTCGACGAGGCTGAGGTCCTGATAGACGACGGCGATCCCCGCTTCGCGCGATCTTGCCGGGCTGTCGAACGTCGCCGGTTTGCCGGCGATCTCGATGGTGCCGCTGTCGGCGGCATGAACGCCGCTGAGGATCTTGATCAGCGTGGATTTTCCGGCGCCGTTCTCGCCCAGCAGCGCGTGCACCTCGCCGGAGACGACCTCGAGGTTGACGTCGCGCAGCGCGCGCACGCCGCCGAAGCGCTTGCTGATGCCACCGACCGTCAAAAGCGACGCCGACGGCTGAGGCTCTGCCGCGATCGAACCGGACAATTCCATTTTCCTCCCATCGCCGCGCGGAACGCTGATGCGATGATGACATCTTGTTATTTTTGCAACTTATTGTGTTATAATTCTATCACATCGGGCAGCCTGTCAATGGGAGATCACGCCGTCAGGCGCTCGAATTGGGGG
The DNA here is from genome assembly GCF_049075665.1 of Bradyrhizobium sp. B120. Taxonomy (NCBI): domain Bacteria; kingdom Pseudomonadati; phylum Pseudomonadota; class Alphaproteobacteria; order Hyphomicrobiales; family Nitrobacteraceae; genus Bradyrhizobium; species Bradyrhizobium sp. B120. Next base: position 7,273,772 of record NZ_CP185242.1, read on the forward strand.
CGGCCGGTCGCGATCAGGCCCGGCACCGCCCGGCACACGCCTCCGGCCTCCCCATGCGCAATGGAAGCCGGCAGGTTGTGCTACGCTGCAGTCGCTCATCTCATCAAAGCCAACGCCGGTGAACCGCGATGAAACTGAGTGCTGCGATTGCCGTCGTCCTGATCTGGTCGTGCCTTCCTGCGACAGCGCAGCAAGGCGGAGCCGCCCTCTACGCGCAACGCTGCGCGCAGTGTCACGACAGCAGCAACACGGATATCCGCGCGCCGAGCCGGGCCGCGCTGCAATCGAAGTCGTTCGATGAGGTTCTGGGTGCGATCACCACAGGCGCGATGTCATCCTTCGCGCAGGGGCTGAGCACCGACGAGCGGGCGGCGATCGCCTCACTCGTCACCGGCAAGGCCGCTTCGCATGCGTCGGCCGACAGTGCGGGCCAATGCGCGCAGGGCGAGACCGGTTTCCCGCAAGCGATCGATGGGCCACGGTGGAACGGCTGGGGCGTGGATCTCAACAATAGCCGGTCTCAGCCGGCGGCGATGGCCGGCCTCACGCCAGACCAGGTCCCGCGGCTGCGTCTGAAGTGGGCCTTCGGGTTTCCTAACACGTCCACTGCCTACGCTCAGCCGACGGTCATCGGCGGCTTGCTGTTTGTCGGCGGCGGCGACCGCAAGGTCCACGCCCTCGACGCCAAGACCGGATGCACCCGCTGGGTGTTTCCGACCGACGCAGCGGTCAGGGCGGCCATCAGTCTTGTCCCGATGGATAATGGCCAGTCCGCCATCGTCTTTGGCGATGTGCTCGCCAATGTCTACGCCGTGAATGCTGCGACCGGCGCGTTGATCTGGAAGAGTAGGGTCGAGGATCATCTGGCCGCCCGGATTACCGGCGCGCCAACGTTCCATTCCGGCGTTGTCTATGTCGGGGTGTCATCGATCGAGGAGGCCACGGGATCCCGGCCCACCTACCAGTGCTGCACGTTTCGCGGCAGCGTCGTTGCGCTGAAGGCCGAAACCGGTGCGCAGATCTGGAAGACCTACACCATCCCTGAAGCACCGCATCCCACAAGGACGAACGCGATCGGGACCCAGCTGTTCGGTCCGGCCGGCGCGTCGGTCTGGTCCGCGCCGACGATCGATGTTCAGCGCCAGGCGCTCTATGTCGCGACATCGAACAGCTATGCCGACCCGGCAACCGACACCAGCGATGCCATCCTCGCGTTCGATCTCGCGACCGGGCGAATGCTCTGGCATCAGCAGGCGACGCCGAAGGACAGCTTCGTTGTGGCGTGCTTCGGCACCGACCAGAGCAACTGTCCGCAGGACCGCGGTCCCGACCACGACTTCGGACAATCGCCCATTCTGGTGACCTTGCATGCCGGACAACGCGTGCTGGTGATCGGCCAGAAATCCGGCGTGGTGCATGCACTCGATCCCGACCATGAGGGCAAGATCCTGTGGCAGACGCGGATCGGCCAAGGTGGCCCTTTGGGAGGAACCGAGTGGGGCTCCGCCGCGGACCAGGAGCGAATCTATGTCGCCAACTCGGACGTGCGGTTCCTGAGGGACGGCTCGAGGCGTCTCAACTCAAGCGAGGGCGGTGGCCTGTTCGGACTTGATCTTGCGACCGGGAAAATCGCGATGCAGGTGGCGCCGGTTGCCTGTGGCGATCGCCCCCAGTGCAGTCCCGCCCTCTCCGCAGCAATCACCCTCATTCCCGGCGTCGTCTTCTCGGGTGGCGTGAGCGGCTTCTTGCGCGCCTACGCCACCGATGATGCGCGGCTGCTTTGGGAGATCGACACCGCGCGCGACTACACCACGGTGAATGGCGTTCCGGCCCGTGGCGGCGCCATGGACGGCCCCGGCGCGGTCGTCGTCGACGGCATGCTGTATGTCAATTCCGGCTACGCGCAATGGGGCGGCCTGCCCGGCAACGTTCTGCTGGCCTTCGAGGTCGGCAACCCCTGACAAACGCGATGTCAGCATTTGCGACGGCACGTTGAGCACTACTCGCCACGGGCTATTCGTGCTTTGATGTCGGCCAGGATCGGCTGACAGGTCCGACGGGAGGCCTTCTGGTGCTTGGTGACGTGCTACGCAACATCACGTCAGGCGCCTTTACCCTCGCGCCCAACAATCGTCGCGTATCAGGTTCCGAGCGGCGTCGAATCGAATCGACGGACATGGCTGCCGCGCCGCAAATCGATGCGCATTTCGTTGCACACAAAAAACGCAGAAACTATAAGTGCTTGAAAGAATGGTCGGAGTGGCAGGATTCGAACCTGCGACCCCTGCGTCCCGAACGCAGTGCTCTACCGGGCTGAGCCACACTCCGACTAAGAGGCCGGCTTATAGCGTCGGGTTTCGGGGACCGCAAGGGACCACAGGCAACCAATTGAGGAATTGAGTCACAGTGGATACAGGCCTGAAAACGCACATTTTGCCCGCCGGCGCCGCCGCCACGGCGACCGCGGCCGGGGTTCTGGCCGAGGGCGGCCTGGTGGCGTTTCCGACCGAGACGGTTTATGGCCTCGGCGCCGACGCCGGCAACGCTGCCGCGATCGCCCGGCTCTACCAGGCCAAGGGCCGGCCGGCCTTCAATCCGCTGATCGCCCATGTCGCCGATCTCGGCGCCGCGCGCCGGATCGCCCTGTTCGACGGGCAGGCCTTGCGCCTCGCGGAAGCGTTCTGGCCCGGTCCCCTCACCCTGGTGCTGCCGAAGGCGCTCTCCTGCCCGGTTGCCGAGCTCGCGACCGCCGGGCTCGATACGGTCGCGATACGCATTCCAGCCCACAAGGTGGCGCGCGACATCATCAAGGCGTTCGGCGGTGCTGTGGTAGCGCCATCGGCCAATCTCTCCGGCCATGTCTCGCCGACGACGGCCGAGCATGTGAACGGCGATCTGGCCGGCCGGATCGACATGATCGTCGACGGCGGCCCGGTCGAGGTCGGCGTCGAATCCACCATCGTCGGCTGTTTCTCCGATCCCGTGCTGCTGCGGCCGGGCGGGCTGACGCGCGCCGAGATCGAGCGCGTGCTCGGCCATCCGCTGCAATCGCCGCCGCCCGATGCGGAAGGCGACGCTCAGCCGATCGCCCCCGGCATGCTGGCCTCGCATTATGCGCCGCGGACACCAGTCCGGCTCAATGCCAGCGACGTCCATGTCGGCGAAGCCTTGCTGGCGTTCGGACCGGCCAAGGTCGGGCGGCGCGAATGCGCCTCGGTGGAGATGAACCTGTCCGAGCGCGGCGATCTCGCCGAGGCCGCCGCCAATCTGTTCGGCTACCTTCGCACGCTCGACACGAGAAACGCAGATGCTATCGCCGTGATGCCCATTCCCGAGGACGGGTTGGGCGAAGCCATCAATGACCGGCTGCGCCGCGCAGCGGTTGGGCGGTAACAAGCATGACCCGGAAAGGTGCGAGCCGGTTTTCGCCGCGACAAACGCGAAGCGTTTGCGCAGAGGTCATGCATCAATAAAGATCCCGACTGAGTGAAAGACCAAGAAAAAATGAACATCGTCCAATCAGCGGTGCCGCCGCTTCCGCCCGATTTGCTTGCAAAGTTCCGCGCTATCGTCGGCGACAAATATGCCGTGACCGATGCCGCCGACATCGAGCCTTACGTCACCGAGGAGCGCGACCTGTTTCACGGCCGCTCGCCGCTGGTGCTGCGCCCGGGCTCGACCGCCGAAGTCGCTGCGATCTGCAAGCTTGCGAGCGAGCACAGGATCGCGCTGGTGCCGCAGGGCGGCAACACCGGCCTGGTCGGCGGCCAGACACCGCATCATGGCGAGGTCGTGGTGTCGCTGCGGCGGCTCGACAACATCCGCGACATCGATGTCGAATCCAACACCATGACCTGCGAGGCCGGCGTAGTGCTGCAAATCGCGCAGCAGAAGGCAGCCGACGTCGACCGGCTGTTCCCGCTGTCGCTCGGCGCGGAAGGCAGCTGCACCATCGGCGGCAACCTCTCGACCAATGCCGGCGGCACCGGAGCGCTCGCCTATGGCGTGGCGCGCGAGATGGCCCTCGGCGTCGAGGTCGTCCTCGCGGATGGCCGCGTGCTCAACGCTTTGTCCAAGCTGAAGAAGGACAACACCGGCTACGATTTGCGCAACCTCTTCATCGGCGCCGAAGGCACGCTCGGCATCATCACCGCCGCAACGTTGAGGCTGTTTCCGAAGCCGCGCGCGGTCGAGACCGCCTATGTCGGCCTGAAGTCGCCGGCGGCGGCATTGAAGCTGCTGTCGATCTCGCGCAACGAGGCGGCGGGCAGCCTGACGAGCTTCGAATTGCTCGCCGACATCGCGGTCGATTTCTCGATCCGCCACGGCATCGATATCCGCGATCCGCTTGAGAGCAAGCATCCCTGGTACGTGCTGATGGAATTGTCGTCGTCGCGCGACGATGCCCGCGACGCGCTGGAGGCGATCCTCGCCCAGGGCATGGAGGACGGCATCGTCGATGACGCCGTCATCGCCGCCAATCTGAGCCAGCGCCAGGCGTTCTGGAAACTGCGCGATGAGATGTCGGCGGCGCAGAAGCCGGAGGGCGGCTCGATCAAGCACGACATCTCGGTGCCGGTCGCGGCCGTTCCCGCCTTCATCGCGGAGGCCAATGCAGCGGTCGTGAAGCTGATCCCTGGCGCGCGGCCGGTGCCGTTCGGCCATCTCGGCGACGGCAACATCCACTACAATGTCAGCCAGCCGGTCGGCGCCAATGCGGCCGACTTCCTGGCGCGTTGGCACGACGTCAATGCCGTCGTGTTCGAGATCGTGCTGCGGATGGGCGGCTCGATCTCGGCGGAGCACGGCATCGGCGTGCTCAAGCGCGACGAGCTGCCCGACGTCAAGGACAAGGTCGCGATCGAGCTGATGCGGCAGGTCAAGGCGATGCTCGATCCGCTCGGCATCATGAACCCGGGCAAGGTGCTGTGACCGTGCAGGCGACAATGCCCTCCTCTCTCGCCATTGCAGAGATCACCGACGCCGACGTCGCCGCTGTCGTCGCGCTGTGGCAGGCGTGCGGCCTGACCCGGCCGTGGAACGATCCTACTGCCGACATCGCGCAGGCGCGGCGCGGACCGAGCTCGGCCGTGCTGGTCGGCCGCAGCTCGGACACGATCGTCGCAACCGCGATGGTCGGTCATGACGGCCATCGCGGCTGGGTCTACTACGTCGCGGTCGACCCCAACCTCCAGGGCAAGGGGCTTGGCCGCACCATCATGGCGGCGGCCGAGGACTGGCTGCGCAATGCCGGCGTGCCGAAGCTGCAATTGCTGGTACGGCGGGAGAACGCCAAGGCCGGCGCATTCTACCAATCGCTCGGCTATGAGGAGTCGACCTCGGTGATGCTGGCCAAATGGCTCGACGGTCGCGAAGCGACGTCGTAACGGAATTGAGGATCGACGCATGAGCATCGCCGACCGCGTCCGCGTCAAGGACGTCCAGCTGCTGTCGAAGCGCCGCTACGAGCTGAAGAGCGCGACATTCGACTACCGCCGTAGCAACGGCGAATGGCAGACCCAGGTGCGCGAGGTCTATGACCGCGGCAACGGCGCGGCGCTGTTGCCCTACAATCTCAAGACCCGCACCGTGGTGCTGGTGCGCCAGTTCCGCTATCCCGCGTTCGCCAACGGCTATGACGATCTCCTGATCGAGGCCGCCGCCGGCATGCTCGACGATGCCGCGCCGGAGATGCGCATCCGCGCCGAGGCGGAGGAAGAGATCGGCTACCGGCTCGCGCATGTGCGCAAGGTGTTCGAAGCCTTCATGACGCCGGGCGCGGTGACCGAGAAGCTGCATTTCTTCGTCGCCGAATACGACGCCACGATGCGCATCGGCGATGGCGGCGGGCTCGCCGACGAGGGCGAGGACATCGAGGTGCTGGAGCTTGCGATCGACGACGCGCTCGCCATGATCAGCGATGGCCGCATCGTCGACGGCAAGACCATCATGCTGCTGCAATACGCAGCGCTGCATCTGTTCAAGTGAGCGCCACGCGGTCCCGGCCTGGACCGAGGCGGCTCGCGCCATCAGCTAGACAAAATATCGAAAAACAACCCCATGCACAGTAGCCGGCGGTGGCCGGCGCCCGACTTGACACGTCGGGCAACTCACGGATACGCTTCCAATATTCCGAAATTGCGCAGGCGTACGCTGGCCCCTGGGGCCATTTCCGTTCCGATGGAATTGGAACGGGGCGATAATGCTCTAGCCCCGTCATCCCCGCGCAATGGCTATGCCATTGTCGCTGGAGGTGCGAGCGAAGCGAGCCTCGAAGGATCGACGGCCCCGCTGGTGGCCGATTCATCCTTCGAGACGGCCGCGTTGCGGCCTCCTCAGGATGACGGGGATGGTCTGAATCCGGCTCAACGATCAGCTGTCGCTGGCGCCGCTCCACACCGTCAACTCTACCGCATCGTGATCGCAAGCCCGCTCAGATCGGCGTTGGCCATCAGGCCGACCTGGTGGCCGGTCAATTCGAGTACCGCGCCTTTCTGGTTGGTCAGCACGATCGCGCGCGCGCCGCGGCCGAGGGCAAGCCCGGCGCCCGCCGCGCCATAGACGCCGGCAACGTCGGATGGACGGTTGATGTTGCTGACGCGGCCGCGCAGCACGGTCTTCGAGCCGCCGAACACCAGGCCGTAGTCGAGACCGCCGGTGGACAGCCGATAGGAGCGGCCGCGGAACGTCAGCACGCCGCTGCCGCCGGAGCCGCCGATGAACCATCCGGCCTTGTAGATCGTGAGCGTCACGAAGCCGCTGTCGGCGCGCGCTGCGGTGGAGAACGCGAGGCCGGTGAAGGCCATCAATGCGACCAGCGCGGCGCGAAGGGTGGATGAAAGTTTCATGTGCGGTCTCCCCGGGATTTGCTCACGTCGATTTGCTCGCGTCGCGACGCGGGCGCGAATCGCAACGCGCCGACTGTAGCAAGCGCGTCGTCCGGCGCAATTTGGCACATCAGGCGCCCATTGGTGACGGGAATGTCCGCGCAAGCGGCGTTGAACCTGTTCCAGGGGTTGCAACACTCACTGCATGTCCGGGGCGATCGGCCCCTGAGCTCCAGGATTTCCCCGCGGAGCATTCACTTTTTCAAACCGGAGATTTTCCATGCGTCGTCTTGCGATTGCCTGTGCCGCCATCGCCGCCACTGTGTCCGTGCTTGCCGCGGCAAGCCCGGCCAGCGCCACGCCCTATCATCTGATCCGTTGGCAGGACACCGGTTTCTGCCAGATCTGGGACCAGAGCATTCCGACCACGCCGTGGCCGGCGAACTTCGCCGTCGTCAGCGAGGAGCTGCCGACCTTCGACGCTGCGTTCAGCTACAAGACCGGCCTCCTCAACAACGGCACCTGCTCGTTCTGAGCGCCCCCGATCACGCACAGGGCGGACACGCGGCAACAACGCGGCGTCCGCCCTTGCGCCGTCAGGCCATGACGCCATCGCGCGTCAATGATGCTTGATCAGCACGTCACGCGCAGCGGCGAGCTCGAGGAATGCCGGGCCGTTGCCGCCACCGTCGGGATGCACCGTCTTGGCGGCGCGCTTGAACGCCTGGTGGACCTCGGTCGCCGCGAGGCGCCGGCCGAACGGCAGGCCAAGCAATTGCCGGCAGCGCTCTTCCTGCGTCAGCGCCTTCGGCGTCAAGCCACGCCGGCCGAATTGCGGCGCGGACAGCATGTGTAGCGCATCGCTGACGATGCCGAGACGGCGCAGCGCCATCGATCTGGTCCGGCGGTCGGCCGATTTCAGCGCCGCCTGGCGCAGGATCGGCAGCACCTGTGCGGCCGCATGCCGCAGCGTGTCGTCGATGTCGGTCGTGGCGATCTCGGCGATCATCTTGGCCATTTCGCGATAGTCGGGATCAGTCGCCGCGCAGAAGCGCGCGATCGCGACCTTCCACTGTCTGATATGCTGGTCCATGATCGGTCCGTACTGTCATCCGAATCCGGATAACAGCAACGCGCAAACGCGGCTTGGCGTTTCGGTTGGCGCAGTTTTGAATAGTGTTGTCGACAACGCTCATAAATCAGAACGAGGAAACACCATGGCCCTTCTCGACAATCACATCGCCGTCATCACGGGGGCGGGCTCGGGCATCGGCCGTGCGATCGCCGCGGGCTACGGCCGCGAGGGTGCGCGCGTGGTGCTGCTCGACATGAACGGCGATGCGGCGGCGGAAGCGGCCAAGGAGATCCGGAACGCCGGCGGCAAGGCGGAGAGCTTTGCGCTCGACGTGACCAATCTCGACGCCTGCATCGCGATGGCGAAGCAAATCGCCGACAAGGTCGGACCCGTCTCGATCCTGGTCAACAATGCCGGCATCGCGCGCCGCAACGGCATGCTCGGTGCCGACGAGGCCGTGATCAAGGATTGGGAAGACATCATCTCGATCAATCTCACCGGCGTCTTCAACGTGACGCATTCCTTCCTCGCACCGCTGCGCAAGAACAAGGGACGCATCGTCAATATCGGTTCGATCCAGTCCTTCGTGCATTTGCGCACCCCGAGCTCGCCGGCCTACACCGCCTCCAAGCACGGCGTGCTCGGCTTCACCAAGGCATTGGCCGCCGAGCTCGGCAAGGACGGCGTGCGCGTCAACGCGATCGGCCCCGGCTTCATCGAGACGCCGCTGAACGAGAAGGTGCGCGCCAGCAATCCCGACCTCGTGAAAGTCTTCATGGACCACACCCCGCTCGGCCGCGCCGGCAAGCCCGAGGACATCGTCGGCCCCGCGATCTTCCTCGCCTCAGACCTCTCGGCCTATGTCTCGGGATCGATCGTGATGGTCGATGGCGGCTACCGGACACTGTGACGGATGGAACCGCAATCGTGGCGATTTCTGGGTATTTTGCTTACAAAGCAGGGAGTTAGCGGCGCGTTAAGGAATTGTTAACCAAACCGGCACACCGTGGATCTACGGGGTAGTTGGTTTCTCGATGTCTCCGCCTCATCGACGAGGCGGGCGTTGATCGGGAGGAGTTCATGTCTTACGCGTCCACCGTACCATCGCCGGAAGCACTGCTGCCGTCGCTGGCTCCAAATGAAATCGTCCCATTGCTGATCGGCGCGACCGTCGATGAAGTCGAGCGGGAACTGGTGCTGCAAACGCTCGCGCGCTGTGACGGCAATCGCACCCGAGCCGCGCGCGTGCTCGGACTTTCGGTCCGGACCTTGCGGAACAAGATCCGCGAATATTCGGCCGATGGCATCGACGTGCCGCACAGCGAGCACGCCGCGGCGTAGGGATCAGATCGGTAGATCGATCGCAAGACGCCGCCAGCGCGACAGCAACGCTCTGTCGTCCTCGCCGAGGCAGGGTGCGAGATGCACGTGGGTCGCCGCAGTCAATTGCAGCGTCTGGCCCACCAGTGCGGTCGCATAATCCCAATAGTCGCGCCGGCCGTTCGGATCCGGCGCGACCAGGGATTTTGCCAGGATCTCGACATAGATCGCGGTGGCAGCCTTGTGCCAGAGTTGACCTGCGCGCACCTCCGCAGAGGCCGCGCCGGTCCGCGCCTGCCACATCAGCCAATAGTTCTCCTCTCCATTTGCCCAATCCGATGACGGCGGAGACGGATCAAGACATGGCGAGCGGCACGCGAGTGGCCGCATCGTGCGCGCGTCGCAGAACACGGCATAGTCGAGCTTGTCGTACCAGTTTACGCGCAGCAATCGGCGGATCTCGTCCTGCTCGCCCGCCGCGAGCTGCCGCCTGCCCGTCCGCTCGAGGTCGGACATGATCGCGGCCACGCGATCGCGATCGAATGGCTCGACCTCGAGCACCACGCCAATGTTGCACGGAAACAGCGCATCCAGCATGGCGACCATCTCGCGATAGAACGCGCGCGCCAGGCCGCCGCCGCGCCACGCCTTCGCGATGCCGACGTGGTTGCAGAAGATCAGGCCGCTTGCGTGATCGTAGGTGAAGAAGCCGAGCCCGACCGCGCGCGTGGCGCCGGCGCGCAGGATGAGGCAGCGCGAGTCGAGACGATACGACATCTCCTCGCCGCAGACGCTGAAGTGACGCCGTTCGCCGACATCATCCGACAACAGCCAGCGCACAATGTCGTTCGCGCTGTCGCGCTCGCTCGCTGGAAACAGCTCTTCATAGAGCTCGAGCACACCCGTGCTGCGAAAGGCCGCTTCGTCAAGCACATCGTGTCGCGTCACGACGATGTCGAGCGGTTGCGGTTCGCCCGCGGCTTCGCGGTACATGCCCTCCAGAACCCGCAACACGCCCTCCGTTGTCATATGCGCATGGAATTATGACTGTTGATCGCTTGCATCGGCGTCGGCAGGCAGAATTGAAGCCGTGCTCCAACCTCTGTTACAAGCGGCTTCAAATCGCGACGGAGCATAGCAGTGGCTGACGAGACAGTTTCCCGCCAGGGGTCACGAGGGGCGCAGGGGCCGCAGGGCCGTCAGGGCGAGCCGGGAAAGCCCGGACCGCAGGGACATCCGGGGCGGCCGGGGCCGGAAGGTGCGCGGGGCAAGCCGGGTCCGCAGGGCAAGGCCGGCGTGGTCGGAAAGGCCGGCCCCCAGGGCAAGCCGGGGGCGCAAGGCAAGGCTGGCGCGCAGGGTCCGCGCGGCGAAGCTGGTCAACAGGGCCCGCAGGGTCCGGCCGGCCCGCGCGGTGAAGCCGGCCCGCCCGGCCAATTGCCGTCGATCGAGCAGGTGATGCCGTGGCTGCACATGATCTTCGACGCCTGGGAAGACTACAAGCGCACCAAGGAGCGTGAAGCCGCCGAGCTCGCCGAACGCGATGCCGCCGAGCGCGCGGCAGCCGAGGCGATCGCCCTTGACGTCGACGCGATCGATTTCGCTGAGGATGACGACGAGGACGACGATCACAAGAAAAAGAAGAAGCACCGCAAGAAGGACAAGAAGTAACCCTTCCTGTCATCACGCAGCGACACGGCCAGCGAAATCCGTGTCGCGCTCGATGCTCACCGCTCCGCGCCGGGATTGGCTGGAGGATCGGACGGCCGGGCGAGCTGCATGAGCTGGAAGACCCAGCGCATCGCGTAGTACCAGGCAACACCCGCGAACGCCCCGCAGGCCGACAGGATGATGACGTTGGCGAGGTCGATCGTGCCGCTCGACCACAGCATGCCGCAGGTCCAGAGCACGGCAAACGCAACCGAACAGAATGTGAGCAGGGCGGCAGGCTTCATGGCGTTTGCTCCAGGACCGGGGGAACGGCCATAGTGCCCGCGGGCGTGGCGCCGCACCGTGACCTGCATCACGAAATGCGCGAGCCTCAGCCTCGCCTCAGCCGAACCGCAGCCGCGAACGCTCCCTCGCCTTCTCCGCCTCGATCTCGCGATCGCGCGCCGGCGACGTGGTCTGCAACGAAATCAGGAGCCTGCGCGCGGCGTCCGAGACCTCGGTCACGGCAAGGTTGAAGGCGGCCTCATTGGCCTGCGACGGCTTGTTGAAGCCGGACAGTTTGCGCACGAATTGCAGCGCCGAGGCGTGGATCTCGTCCTCGGTGGCGGGCGGCTCGAAGTTGAACAGCGTCTTGATATTGCGGCACATGTCGGTCTCCCTCGCCCGCACCTCGGGGCTTGTTGCTCAAAGACGATCGGCTGCTGCAAAATACGACATCGTGGTCTATTCTGGCAGCCTCATCGTCCACGATGGAAACGAGGTCCCGGATGAGCCACGTGATCTACAAGGTCGTCCAGCACGATGGCGGCTGGGCCTATACCGTCAACGGGGTGTTCTCGGAACCGTTTCCAAGCCATGCCGCGGCGCTTGCCGCCGCCCGGCGCGCCGCCAACGAGCAGCGCGTTCCCGGGCGCACCGAGGCGATCCAGTACGAGACGTCGGACGGCAAATGGCTGACCGAAACCGCCTCCGGCAACGACCGCCCGGAGACCGAGGTCGAGGACGGCCGGTAGAGCGTTTTCGAGCGAAGTGGACACCGGTTCGCGTGAAGAAAACGCGTCAAAGCAAGAATCTGGAGCTTCGGTCTGATTCAATCAGAACTGAAGCCCTAGTTTCACGGTCTCGCGGCGTCAGAATGGAACCTCGACGCCGAGCCGGTCGAAGAACGCCCGCCCCCGGTCGGTGATCCGCAACGCGCGCGGAATCCGATGCGGCGCAACGCCGCGCATCGCGACCAGCCGCGCCAGCACGGCATTGGCGAACGGACCCGCGAGATGCGGCACGCGCTCGGTCCAGTCATTGCAGAGCCGCAGATGCGGCTGCCGCGCCGGATCGAAATCGATCTCTTCGGCGCGGCACCAGGCCAGCCCCTGCTCGGTCACGCGACCATCGCGGCCGTCGATGACGACGAGGCGGCGCCGCACCAGCGCATTCGACAGCAGCACGCCGAGCTGGCCCGCCAGGTGATGGTAGCAGGTGCGCGATTGCCTGAGCTGCTCGGCCGGCATCGCACGCTTGCGCCCGGCCGTGGCTTTCGCCGCAAGATCGACCAGGTTCTCGATCAGCGCCGCGACGTCGTCGTCCCTGATCCGGTAATATCGGAACCTGCCCTGTGCCCACACCGACAGCACGCGCGCATCCACCAGCTTCTGCAGATGCGCGCTGGCGCCCTGCGGCGAGATGCCGGCCACCGCAGCGAGCTCGCCGGCCGGCAGCGCCTTGCCGTCGGCCAGCGCGCTGACCATGGCCTCGCGCACCGGATCGCCCAATGCCTCGGCGATCCGCGAAAATCCCGTCTGCACCGATTGGGATGATCTCACCGCATCGTCCTCCAGATCGCGCAACAACGTCCTAGCCGCATTCACCGTGCCGTGAAACTCATTTCAGTTTTTCCTGAAACGTTGCGACAGCCCGATCCGCTCAAATCGACGGCAGTCAATACGACGCAAGGGAACAATCATGACAGCCCGCAATACCGACGCGGAACGCATCTACAAACTCTGGGACGAGGCCCTCGGCAACAAGGACCTCGAGGCGGCGCTGGCGCTCTATGCGCCCGACGCCTCGATCGAGAGCCCGCTCGTCCAGCATTTGATGCAAACCAACGACGGGATCGTCCGGGGCCGCGAGGCGCTGCGCGAATTCATCACGCGCGTGTTCCGTACCAACCCGCCGCAGCGGCGGCGCTTCAAGCAGGGCTTCTTCAGCGACGGCCGAATTCTCACCTGGGAATATCCGCGCCAGTCCCCGGATGGCGACCAGATGGATCTCGTCGAGGTCATGGAGATCGAGGACGGCCTGATCCAGCGTCACCGGGTCTATTGGGGATGGTATGCGCTCAACGTGCTGAGGGCGAGCTGAGCACATCTTGCCAGCCGCGCGGCGCAGCGCTCGGACAACGCCTCTCCGTCATGCTAGGCTTGCGTCGCAGCGGCTGGACAAACGCGCCGTGCGTGAGGAGAAGCACCGTGATCCGTTTGAGTGCGGCACGCACGAAGAAACCGGTCTGAGCACCACGATCCCGCACTGCATCACGGACAACAGCGCTGTCTCGCTGATTCTTTGGGCATGCATCTCGTGCGCGGTTCGTGCCTAATCGCACCAACATCGGATTCGCGCGCGAGGCGATGCGCGCGTATCACGCACAAGGTTGTCGCGGAGGGATGCGATGCGAAGGCTCACGCATGGCGCGATGATTGCGTGGCTCGCCGTGATGGCGGGCGCAGCGCTGGCGTTCGACAACGGCCAATACGACAACGTGCCGCCCGATATCCGTGCCTGGTTCAAGAGTGTGATCGCGCCGAACGGCGTGCCGTGCTGCGATATCTCCGACGGCCATCGCACGAGCTATGATGTTCGGGGCGGCGCCTATTGGGTGCCGATCGAGGGCGAATGGATGATGGTGCCGGAGCGCGCGATCATCCGCGATCGCGGCAACCCGGTCGGCGAGGCTGTGGTGTGGTACGTGCACCACCGCGGCAACATCATCATCAGCTGCTTCGTTCCGGCGGACGCGGTTTGACGCGCCGCCACGCAGTCGCGCCAATTTGAAACAGATACCTCCTGTTAACCTTACTTTTTAACCAATAATTAAGGATGAGTTTGCGGGCACCCTCAGGCGCGGCCTAGCGTCTGCAGAAATGCTCCGTAACCGCGAGTGGTGCCGGCCATGGCTTGTCGAACAATGGCTCATCGAACAATGGCGTATCGAACATATGGGGCGCTGATGGCGTCCCTCGGCGTTGCAGCGCTGCTGCTTGCTTCCTCGACCGCGACCTATGCGAGATCCGGGACGGCGCCGCGCGGTGCGTTTTCCGCGCACCATCCGGCTTTCCGTCATCATATGCGGGTGCCCGGCATCGTGTTGCCGGGGACAAGCGGATATTACGAGGACGCCGTCGCCGGCGTTCCCTTCGCCGCCGAGGTCCCGGCGCCGGCGTCGAACGACGTTCGCTATACCTACACCCAGGACGTACCCTGGGATTGGGCGCATCGCTATCCGCCGGCCGTGGTGCCGTCGGATCGGCCTTATGTGTCGAGCTGCCCCACCGAGAGCGTGACGGTGCCCGGCCGCGACGGCGATCGCACCATCAACATCATCCGCTGCTACTGACCGATCACGCGATCCGGATCGCGAAAACGAAAGAGGCCGCCCGCAAGGCCGGCCTCTCGCATTTTTGCAAGCCAGTCTCCGAGCGCGAAGAGGCCGATCAGGACTCCTCGCCCTTCAGATGACCGACGTGCTTCTGGGTGTAGAGCTCAAGACCGATACGCTTGATCAGGTCGAGCTGGGTCTCGAGGAAGTCGATGTGGTCTTCCTCGTCCTTCATCAGCTGCTCGAACAGGTCGCGGCTGACATAGTCCTTGACGCCGTGGCAGTAGGTCGCCGCCTCCTGATAGAGCGTGCGGGCGCCGATCTCGGCCGCCAGGTCACACTCGATGATCTCCTTGACGTCCTGGCCAATCTTCAGGGGATCGAGCACCTGCAGGTTCGGGAAGCCGTCGAGGAACAGGATGCGATCGACGAATTTGTCGGCGTGCTCCATCTCCTCGATGGACTCCTTGCGCCAGACCTTGCCCATCTCCAGGAGGCCCCAATTGTTGAGCATCCGGTAGTGCAGCCAGTACTGATTGATGGCGGTCAGTTCGCTGCGCAGCCCCTTGTTCAGATAATCGATGACCTTCGGGTCGCCTTGCATGATCCACTCCACCTGTCGCGGCCAAAACCGGCCAGCACTGAATTTAGAACGCTTCTAAATCAGATTGTGGGAGAGAGCAACCCTTCGCGGAAGCAGCGCGTGGATAACCGGATTCGGGGGATTTGCGGAGGCAGAGCGTTTCGGGTGACGCGGCAGCCGGATCGCATGAAGAAGACGCATCGAAACGGGAAAGCTTCGGTTCTGCGTCGATCAGAACCGGAAATGGCCTTAGCAGGCCGCGAGCGCGAATTCGGCCGGTTCGGCGTCTTCATTGGCGGCGTGCGGATGGCCGCTGTGGGGGCAGCCCGAGCAGCAGGCCTTGGCGCAGGGGCCAAGCGCCTCGTCGATGATCGCCTTGATGGTGCGCGCGCAGCGGCCGCATTCGGCGCTACAGCCGAGGCAGCCATACACCTGCTTGGCATTTCGTGTCACGGACCCGCCGCCATGAACGGCATTGCGGACATCGTGGTCGCTGAGGACGTTACAGGAACAGACAATCATCAGATGAGGCGGGTCCAACGGGTGATGCTCGCCAATATGGATATTGTCGGCCCCGGCCGGATGCAAAGGGAAAAGCCGGTTCTTGTAGCAATTCCAAACTGATGCGGGATTCATATTGGAATGAATCTAAATCGGGCGACCGCCTTTCGGGAATAGGAAGCCCATCAGGCCGGCCTACCGGGCCAATCCCGGCTTCCACCCGCTCCAAGCACCGGTTCACTGCGGCTACAGGCTTGTGCGTTGCAAGATATGCCAAAAGCTGCAAGCATTTGGACGCGAATACGGCAGCGTCGTTCATTGATCATTCAAGCGGAATATGGAACCCTTCAGGCGAGACAGATCGCCACGTACGCTGTCGCTGCTCCCGTGAGAAAGGTGAGGTCATGAAGAAGACATTGCTGGCGCTTTGCGCCGCCGCCACTCTGGCGGTTTCGGCTGTGGCGGTGCCCGCCCCCGCCCAAGCACAACGCGGTGTCGCCGCTGGCGTCGCTGCGGGATTGATCGGTGGCGCCATCGTCGGTGGCGCGATCGCTTCGCAGAACGGCTATTACGGTCCGGGCTATGGCTACTACGCGCCCGGTCCGGCTTATGTCGCCGAGCCCGGTTACGGTCCCGATTGCTTCTGGCAGCGCCAGCGGTTCTGGGACGGCTACACCTGGCGCGTTCGCCGAGTCCGCGTTTGCGATTGATCGCCGTTCATCTCGATTAATTCGAACCAGATGTCCCGGAGAACCGACTGTTTGTCCGGGACATCTGCTGTAGAAGGCCAGAAAAAACCGCTTTTCTACGCGATGAGCCTGCGGACGTTTACTTTCGGTTGACTGTTCTGCGCTGTTTAGCAAGACAGCAGTTCGAGATCAGCGTGTGAGTCACCTAAACCCGGCGCCGAACCACGACGCCACCACCTTCCAGGAGAGCCAAAGACATGAAGAAGACTTTAGCTGCCCTTGTCGCCGTTACCACGATTGCCGGTTCGCTGGCGGTTGCACCGGCTGCCAAGGCTGGTGACGGCGGGGCCATCGCGGCCGGCGTTGCCGGTGGCCTGATCGGCGGCGCCCTGCTCGGCGGCGCGATCGCAGGCGCCCGTCCGGCTCCGGTCTATGTTGCACCGGCACCGGTTTACGTCGAAGAAGCTCCGTGCCGCTGGGTTCGTGAGCGCTTCTGGGACGGCTACGGCTGGCGCTTCCGTCGCATCCAGGTTTGCGACTGATCGATCGACGCTATTCAGCATCACCCTCGAAAACCCGGCCTTACGGCCGGGTTTTTGTTTTTCCACCACCAGGCAGGCTTGCAGGTCAGCGCTGCCCGTTCATCGCGCGCAGCACCGCCTCGCTCGGCCAGCAATCGACCTTCAGCCCGGCCTGCTTCTGATAGGCGCCGAGCGCGGCGCGGGTCTGCATCCCGGCCTTGCCGTCGAGCTTGTCCTTGTAGAGACCGATCTTCGTCAGCTGCTGCTGCATCGCCTCGACATCGGCGGAGCGCAGCTGCTTCGATGCCGACCATGGCGTCGCGAACGGCTGCGGGCTCGTCATGCGGTCGGCGAGATGGCCGACGAACAGCACGTAGAGATCGGAGAAATTGTACTCCTTGATCACGAAGTAGTTCGGGGTGGTCAGGAAGGCCGGACCGTAGATGCCTTCAGGCTGCAGCAGCGAAGCCGATTGCGCCTGCTCGGTGGCGCTGAGCCTCGCGCCGCGCACCGGCACGAAGCCTGCCCGCAGCCACTGGCTAATCGGTTTTGTCACTTCAGGCACGCCGATCGTGCAATCGGCGTTGGCCGGCGCCTGCACCTCATAGGCCCAGCGCACGCCCGGCTGCCAGCCCTTGTTGACGAGCTGCTGCGCGGCGGAGGCGAGCGCGTCCGGCACCGAGTGCCAGATGTCGACCCGGCCGTCGCCATCGAGGTCGACGCCGTGCTTGTAATATTCCGATGGCAGGAACTGGGTGTAGCCGGTCGCCCCGGCCCAGGATGAGCGCAGCTCCTTGCGCGTCACGGCGCCCTCACTGAGGATCTTCAGCGCGAGGATGAACTCGGTGCGGTACTGATCCTTGCGGCGACCGACATAGGCCTGCGTCGCCACCACGCGCAGCGTGTCGTAGGGCAGCGAATAGCGGCCGTAATCGGTCTCGCGGCCCCAGATCGCCAGCACGATGGTGGGGGGAACGCCGAACCGCTTCTCGATCGCGTCGAGCGACGGACGATACTTCTGCAACAGCCGCTGCCCCTCGGTGGCAAGCCGCGCGATCGAGGCTTCCTTGATGTAGTCGGCCGGCACCTGAACGAACTCGGCCTGCGCCGGCGCGCCGGTCTTCGGACGTCCGGGAAGGATCAGGTCGGGCAGCTTGTAGTCGGGCTCGAGGGAGCGCGTCTCACGATCGAAGGTTTCGCGCGACACGCCGGCAGCCTTGGCTTCCGGCCACAGCGAGGCGATGAACTGGGTGAACGCGGCGTCGGCGGCGTATGCGGGCTGTTGCAGCGGCGCACACAGCAGCACCGCGAATGCGACGATGGTGGCTGGCCATTTCATGATCGATCTCACCTAGTGTCCCAAATCCGAAGTTCGTATCATTCGCCGCACCTTCGGAGCGAACTTCGGATCCGATAAGGACACTAGCAAACTTATGATTCTAGTGTGCTTTATGAATGCGAAGTTGGTGAAAGCGGCTGCCGCGAAATCGCACGAACTTCGCATTCAGCACACCAGCGGAAACAGGTATTGCAACGCAGATTCGGCAATGTCAGAATTCAATTCTGGGTGGTAAGTTTTGCCATGCGCATATTTTTGTCATTTCCCTCCGAATTGGAATCGCAGGCTGACAACATCGCTCAGTCCCTGCGCAATTGCGACCATGACGTTTTCTTTTCGCACGACGATCTCCCGCCGGGCGACAGCTTCGATGCGCGCGTCGAAAAAGCCATCGAAAGCAGCGATTTTATGGTGTTCCTGATCAGCCCGGCATCGGTGACCAAGGGACGCTACACCTTGAGCGAGCTCGCCTTTGCCCGAGCCAGGTGGCCGAACCCGAGCAATCGCGTGCTGCCGGTGATGATGGCGCCAACCCCGCTCGACCAGGTCCCGGCCTATCTCAAGGCGGTCACGATCCTGGAGCCGCAGGGCAGTGCCGCGGCCGAGACGCGAGCCGCGGTGGACCGCATGCTGGCGGCCGAGCGCGCGCAGTCGCGCGGCCGATCCAGTTGGCCCTTCGTCGTGCTGGCGCTTTTCTCGGTTGTCGGCAGCTTCATTACCGTGAGGTATGCCACCGGCATTCTGCAATATTCGTTCGTGGATTCCACGCCGACCGGTGGGATAACGATCCTGCCCGGTGTGATATTTGGATTGGTGGTCGCGATCTGCAACTTCATCTTCGGCGTCAAGGACCGGTTCCAGCTGGCACTGGTGGTTGCGGTGACGGCAGCGGCCTGGATCGCGGCCTACGATGCCAGCAGCGTCACGCTTCAATCACTCGGCCAGTATTCGAAAGCTGTCGCCACTGCCGCCGCTGATGCCGGTACCGCCGACACAACCACCACCCCTGCCGAGGTCAGGGACACGCTCGGCAATAATCCGTTCATGGGCTACGTCATCGGCTGCGTCGGAGGAGCCGTTGGCGGCGCGATCACAATCCTTGGCGTCCTGCTGATCAATCCCGGCTTCAGGCGGCTCGACAGCGTTGTCGTGAACTGGATCGCTGCCATAGCGGCCGGAGCCGTTTACGGCGCGATCGTCAAATTTCCGGACTGGCTGGCCTGGCTGGTGCTGTTCGGCGTCTGGCAGACCTCATTCATCCTCGCGATGGCGCGCGGATTCCCGCGCGGGGCCGCGGAAATCCCGGAATGGCTGGGCAAGATCACCGCGCCGGCATTGTTCGGCCAGCGCGCGGCGCGATGACGCCGCGCCGGCCATTATTAGCTGTCCCGGCTAATGCCCGCCCTGCTGCTTGGCGCCCTCGATCGAGTCGTTCGACAGCCTGTCGACGATGGCGATGCCGATCGCCGACAGGATGAAGACGCAGTGGATGATGGTCTGCCACATCACGCCGGTCTCGGTGTAGGTGCCCTTGCCGGACGACAGCGCGCCGGCCTCGATGAAGGTGCGCAGCAAGTGGATCGAGGAGATGCCGATGATCGCCATCGCCAGCTTGATCTTCAGCACGCTGGCGTTGACGTGGCTGAGCCATTCCGGCTCGTCCGGATGTCCCTGCAGATTGAGGCGGGAGACGAAAGTCTCGTAGCCGCCGACGATCACCATCACCAGGAGGTTCGAGATCATCACGACGTCGATCAGGCCGAGCACGGCCAGCATGATCTGCTGCTCGCTGAAATCGAAGGCATGGGCGAACAGGTGCCACAGCTCCTTCAGGAACAGCACGACATAGACGCCCTGGGCGATGATCAAGCCGACATAGAGCGGCAATTGCAGCCAGCGCGATCCGAAGATCAGCATGGGAACGGGACGCAGCGGCCGGCCCTTGGAGCGGGCGGGCGCGTCTGAAAGTGCGGACATGTTGGGGTGCTCGCGGAATTGAGAATTGCGGAGCGCTCTATCTACGCAATCCCGCGCGCTTGAAAAGCGACAACTGGCCGCAGATTGCGCCGCGATGCCGTCACGATCCTGCAAATGAAGGGCATCGTGATGCTTGCCCTATCCACTCGTCATGGCCGGGCTTGTCCCGGCCCTCCACGTCTTTGCATCCGGGAAGCAAAGACGTGGATGCCCGGCACAAGGCCGGGCGTGACGATATCTTGGATCAGCGCGTCAGCTTCTTGTACTTCACGCGATGCGGAATAATGCTGTCCTGGCCGAGCCGGCGCATCTTGTCCTTTTCGTAATCCTGGAAGTTGCCCTCGAACCATTCGACATGGCTGTCGCCCTCGAAGGCCAGGATGTGGGTCGCGATGCGGTCGAGGAACCAGCGATCATGGCTGATGATGACGGCGCAACCGGCAAAATCCTCCAGCGCCTCTTCCAGCGCGCGCAGCGTGTCGACGTCGAGGTCGTTGGTCGGTTCGTCGAGCAGCAGCACGTTGGCGCCCGACTTCAGCATCTTGGCGAGATGCACGCGGTTGCGCTCGCCGCCCGACAGCGCGCCGACCTTCTTCTGCTGGTCGGCGCCCTTGAAGTTGAACGACGAGCAATAGCCGCGCGAGTTGACTTCCTTCTTGCCGAGCAGGATCAGCTCGTTGTTGCCTGAGATCTCCTCCCACACCGTCTTCTTGCCGTCGAGCGCGTCGCGCGACTGGTCGACATAGCCGAGATGCACGCTCTCGCCGACGGTGATGGAGCCCTTGTCGGGCTCCTCCTGCTTGGTGATCATTCTGAAGAGCGTGGTCTTGCCGGCGCCGTTGGCACCGATCACGCCGACGATGCCGCCCGGCGGCAGCTTGAAGGTGAGATCGTCGATCAGCATGCGGTCGCCAAAACCCTTGCTGAGGCCTTCGAAGTCCACCACGTTCTGGCCGAGACGCTCGGCGACCGGAATCGTGATCTGCGCGGTCTGGGTCTGCTTTTCGCTGGCCTGCTTCAGCAGGTCCTCATAGCGCTGATAGCGCGCCTTCGACTTGGCCTGGCGTGCCTTGGGGGACGACGCAATCCACTCCTGTTCGCGGGCCAGCGTCTTCTGGTGGGCGGCGTCTTCGCGGCCTTCCTGCTCGAGCCGCTTCTGCTTCTGCACCAGCCAGGACGAATAGTTGCCCTCATAGGGAATGCCGCGGCCGCGATCGAGCTCGAGGATCCAGCTCGTGACGTTATCGAGGAAGTAGCGGTCGTGGGTCACGATCAGGATTGCGCCGGGATAGTTGCGCAGATGGCCTTCCAGCCATGACACCGACTCGGCGTCGAGATGGTTGGTCGGTTCGTCCAGCAGCAGCAGTTCCGGCTGGTCGAGCAGCAGGCGGCATAGCGCGACGCGGCGGCGTTCACCGCCCGACAGCTTTGTGACATCGGCATCGTCAGGCGGGCAGCGCAGCGCGTCCATCGCCTGGTCGACCTTGCTGTCGAGATCCCACAGGCCCTGCGCCTCGATCTCGTCCTGCAGTTTTGTCATTTCGTCGGCCGTCTCGTCCGAGTAATTGACAGCAAGCTCGTTGTAGCGGTCGAGGATCGCCTTTTGCTTGGCGACGCCGAGCATGACGTTCTCACGGACGTTGAGTGCGGGATCGAGGTGCGGCTCCTGCTCGAGATAGCCGACGCGGGCGCCCTCGGCGACCCAGGCCTCGCCGTTATACTCCTTGTCGAGGCCGGCCATGATCTTGAGCAGCGTCGACTTGCCCGAGCCGTTGACGCCGAGCACACCGATCTTGGCGTCCGGGTAAAAGCTCAGATGGATGTTATCGAGCACCTTGCGGGTCGGATACGCCTTGGTCAGACCCTGCATGAAATAGATGAACTGGCGAGCCATCCGCTGTCCCTGGAATTGATCCGATTTGTGGAAATTTTGCTGTGGCCGATGTAACGGCCGGCCCCCGAAAGCGCAACCGCGGGGCGGTCGTTTTCCATCCGTTCACCACGTTCCGTCCATTCGCCACGGGTGATTACGGGTTCGACACCATGTGCACGCCGAATCACGACAATTGAAACTATCTTTTAATAAATCAGGCCAAAACTCGTTCTCAACGCCGAAAACGGCGATTTTCGCGGCAGAACCGCGACAAACAGTTGAGGCCACGTCATGGCTACCATCATTTCAGCCCCTCTTTCGCGTCCAACGACCAAACGCGAGGCGACGCTGTTCGCCGAATTCAGCGCCTTCTGGCGGGCTTTCGTTGCCAAGGCTTTCCATCCCTACCGGCCGGAACTGCACTATATGCGCGGCCCGGGTCCGGCCTGCCGTGCCAAGCAGATGGCGCTGTCGCCGGCGGTCCGCTCGATGCTCGTCGATATCCGCACTGCGAAGACGCGCAAGCCATCCTGAGCCGTGTGACAATCGCCGCATTTTGAAACTGCGGCCGCTTGCGCGCCTGCCGATTGCGCGCGACCATCCGGGGCTCCCCGACGGTTGATTGTCCGCCGTCGCCTCACCCTGAATGGACCCTTCCGATGACGCGGCTCCGCTGTGCAATCCTCGACGACTATTTCGACATCGCGCTTTCGCTGGCCGACTGGCCGGCGATCACGGACCGCGTCGAGGTCGTCGTGTTCGACAAGCCGTTCGCGAGCGAGGCGGAGGCAGCGGCCAAGCTGAAGGACTTCGAGATCATCTGTGCGATGCGCGAGCGCACGCCGTTCCCGCGCAGCCTGTTCGACGCGTTGCCGAAGCTGAAGCTCATGATCACGTCGGGCATGCGCAATGCCGCGATCGACATGGAGGCCGCCAAGGAGCGCAACGTGGTGCTGTGCGGCACCCAGTATAGCCGCGATCCCACCGCGCCCCTGACCATGGGCCTGATCCTGGAATTGACCCGCGGCATCGGCCGCGAGAATGCGCGGATGCACGCCGGCGAGGCCTGGCAGAGCTTTGCCGGCACCGAGATCGAGGGCAAGACGCTCGGCGTCATCGGCCTCGGCAAGCTCGGCAGCAAGGTCGCCGGCATGGCCAAGGTTTTCGGCATGAACGTGATCGCCTGGAGCCCCAACCTGACGCCGGAGAAATGCAAGGAGGCCGGCGTCGGCTACGCCAGCAAGGACGACCTGTTCGCAACATCAGACATCATCACCATCCATGTCGTGCTGAGCCCGCGCTCGCGCGGACTGGTCGGCGCCGCCGATCTCGCCCGCATGAAGCCATCCGCCTATCTCATCAACACCGCACGCGGGCCGATCGTCGACGAAGACGCCCTCCTTGTCGCACTGCGCGAGAAGAAGATCGCCGGCGCCGGCATCGACGTGTTCTCGGTCGAGCCGCTGCCATCAGACCACCCGCTCCGCAAGCTCGACAATGTCGTGATCACGCCGCATCTCGGCTATGCGACGCGCGAGAGCCTGCAGGCGCATTATCAGCAGATGGTCGCGTGCATCGACGCCTTCACCAGGGGCAGCGAGCCGCCGCGGCGGCTGGCCTGAGATCGGACATCGATCGGCAAATAAAAAAGGCGCGCTGTTCGCGCGCCTCTTTCAATGATGAGTTTGCCGGTTGGCTTAGCGCACCGTGACCGGCGCGGGCAGCGGCTGGACCGAGGTCGGCTGCGTGCCGGGCAGCGGCGCGGCCTGAGCGGGGGCCATCGGGTTGGGCGGCGGCGCGGCGGAAGCCGTCGTCGTGCCCGGGGCTGCGCCGCCGGGCAGCACAACCACGCGGGTGCCGACCTTGGTGCGTTCAAACAGGTCCGAGACGTCCTCGTTCAGCATACCGATGCAACCCGACGAGACGAACTTGCCGATGGTCGACGGCTGGTTGGTGCCGTGAATGCGGTACACGGTCGAGCCGAGATACATCGCGCGGGCGCCGAGCGGGTTGCCGGGTCCGCCGGCCATGAAGCGCGGCAGATAGGGCTGACGCTCGATCATCTCCGTCGGCGGATGCCAATCCGGCCACTCGGCCTTGCGGGTGATCTTCTGCACCCCGGTCCAGGTGAAGCCGTCGCGGCCGACGCGGACGCCGTAACGGATCGCCCGGCCATTGCCCAGGATGTAATAGAGGTAGGTGTTCGGCGTATCGACAACGATCGTGCCTGCCGGCTCCTTGGTCGCGAACGCCACTTCCTGGCGCCGCAGATTCGGGGCCAGTTGCGCCGGGCCATCTTCCGGCTGCTCGTCCGCCGGCAGCGCCGCGATCTGCAACGGCTTGCCATTGGCATCGACCGGCGCCTGCTGCTGCGGCACCGCTCCGGTCACGCCTTCGGGCGGACGCATGCCGCCGCGATCGTCGCCGTAGGACACGCCTGCGGCCGGAACGCCATTGTCGCGATTGGCTTGCTGTGCGCCCGGACGATCGCCATAGATCACCGGCGGCGGCCCCATCGGCCGGCCGTAGCGCGGATCATCGGGCGACATCACCGGACCGGACGGCGCACCGCGGTCGGAGTAGACCGGCTGGGAATTCATCGGGCGGCCGTAGCGCGGATCGTCCGGCGACATCACCGGACCGGACGGTGCACCACGATCGGAATAGACCGGCGCATTCATCGGGCGGCCATAGCGCGGGTCATCCGGCGACATCACCGGGCCGGGCGGCGGCAGCGCGGCCGAATTGCGCGGCGCGTCTTCATCGTCGAGCGAGTCGAAATCCGGCATGTTGCCCTGCGAGTAGGGCTGCGGCGCGGCCGAATAGACCGGGCCCTGGGGAGCCGGATAGCTCTGCTGCGCACGCGCAAGCGAGGTTCCCGCCACGCCGAGAGCCGCGGCAGCGCAAATCGTCAGAATGCGGTTGATCATCATTGCTCTGTTATAGTCCCCAAGCCACACCGGACTGTTAACGGCCCAATGCAGGAAGATAGCGGCGCATTCAAGACAAATCCGCGAAATCCGGGCCATTTCGGGCATTTGTGATGTGCCGTCAACGCTGCGGCAAAGATGTCTCATGGGTCGGGAATGTTTGTCCACCTGCCCAAAGTCATCAATCACCCGCATTTTGTAACAAACAGTCTTCGAGGGTTGCGATATCTTCGAATCGGCCTGATTCGCGCTCGCGACGCCGGCTTTCTTGTGTGGTCACCGCGTTCCCTCGACATCAGAGACCCTCCCGCAGAAGGGGGAACCCGCGCCCATGCTCCCCGGCCTTCGATTCTTGTTCGCCGCGATCGTGCTGGCCACGTCGCTTCTGGTGTTCGGGTTAGGGGCAGCCGCGCTGTTTCGCGCGGCGCATGAGGAATTCGCCAGCATTCCGGCCCGCCGGGCTCCGCCCGAGCCGCAATTCGCGCAGCAGCCCGAGGCCCCACCGGTGCTCGCCATGATGCGGGTCGAGCCATCAGCCGCGGACAAGGCGGTGGCCGACAATCCAGCGCCGTCGACACCGTCCGAGCCAGTCGCATCCGAGCCGGCAGCTCCTGCCGAAGCCGCGCCTCCGGCCGAGCCGGCGAAGGTCGCCGCGGTGAAGACGGATGATCCGTCGCCTGCCCCGCCGAAGCTGGAAGCCCAGACGGTCGAAACTCCTGCGCCAGCGCAGTCCGCCGAGGTCGCTCCGCAGCCTCCGGCCGCGGATTCCTCGCCCGCATCGCAGCCCGCACCGGTTTCCACGGAAGCGGCACCGATGCCAACCGAGGCCAAGGTCGCCGCGGTGACCGATCCGCCTGTCGCAACCAACGAACCCGCGCCCGCCGCACCGGCACCCGCGATGGCCGCACCGGAGCCGGCACCGCCGCCGTCACCCCAGGCCATCGCAGCCGCGACCAGGATCGCAACGCTGGGCGGACCCGAAGTTGTTGTCGAAGCGCCGGCCGCGCCGAAGGCCACCGAGGCGAAGAAGCCGGAGCGCAGTGCGACCAGCAAGCCGGCACATCGCAAGGAGCGCCGGCGGATCGTCCGCGCGCCGCCGGTGCGGCAGGCGGTTCAGCAGCAGCTCGACCCGTTCGGCAACCCGACCTTGGTGCCGCTTACGCGGCGCTAGAAGGTATTTCTCAAGCCGGTCCCGTCGCGATCGGCGGGCCGCTCGCCTGTCCCCATTCCGACCATGAGCCGTCATAAAGCGCGGTGTCGGTGACGCCGATCCGATAGAGCGCAAGCGTCAGTACACCGGCCGAAACACCGGAGCCGCAGCTCGTAATGATCGGCGCATCGAGCTTCACGCCGGCACCGCTGAACGACTTGCGCAGATCGTCGAGCGGCTTCATCTCGCCGGTCGCGGCATCGAACAGTTGGTTGTAGGGCACGTTGCGGGAGCCCGGGATGTGGCCTGCGCGGATGCCCGGCCGCGGCTCCGGCGCGCGGCCCTCGAAGCGCTCGGCGGCGCGCGCATCGATCACCTGCTCGGCACGGCTTTCGACATTGGCAATCATCTGCTCGATGCTGCGCACGCGCTTCGGATCGTAGCTCGCCTTGAACGTCGCGGGCTTCGCCTTCACCTCGCCGCTCTCGATCGGCCTGCCCTCGGCGCGCCACTTCTTCAGGCCGCCGTTGAGAATGCGCACGTTGCGATGGCCATAGGACAAAAACATCCACCAGGCGCGCGGGGCGGCGACCCAGCCACCGGCGTCGTAGATCACGACGGTGTCGGCATTGCTGACGCCGAGCCCGCCGATGTCGCGGCCGAACTGCTCGGCGCTCGGAAACATGTGCGGCAGCGGATTGGCATGATCGGACACCGCGTCGACGTCGAAGAACACCGCGCCGGGCAGATGCGCGGCAAGATGGTCGTCCTTCGGCAGCGGCAACACGCCGGGCAGCTTGAAGGTCGCGTCGAGCACCTTGACGTTGGCGTCGCCGAGATGCGCAGCCAGCCATTCGGTCGAAACGAGCGGATCGTCGGTGGTCGTCATCTTGCCTGTCTCTCCATCGTCATTGCCGGACTTGATCCGGCAATCCATCTTGCTTCGAAACGATGGACACGCGGATCCCGGCTACGCAAAAGGCTTCGCCGGGCTCTCGGTGAAGTGGCCGCCGAAGCTTCTTAGCGAAGGCGGCAAGCCCGCGTGTGACATCCTGCTCAGCCCTTCTTCTTGGGCTCCCACGCCTCGATCGGACCGCCCGCCTCGCGCCAGGCGGCGAAACCGCCGCCGATATGGGCGACCGGCTTCAGGCCCATATCCTTCGCGGTCTTGGCGGCGAGCGCCGAGCGCAGGCCGCCGGCGCAGTGGAAGATGAACTTCTTGTCTTCCTGGAAGATCGGCTTGGCGTAGGGGCTGTTCGGATCGATCCAGAACTCGAGCATGCCGCGCGTGCAGGAGAATGCGCCGGGGATCTTGCCGTCGCGCTCGATCTCGCGCGGGTCGCGGATGTCGACGATCACGACGTCGTTCTTGCCGATCAGCGTGATCGCATCGGCCGCGCTGATGGTCTCGATCTCGGCATTTGCCTCGTCGATCATCACCTTGATGCCGCGGTGGATGTTCTGGGGCATGGGGCTCTCCCTGGATGTTGTTGGCGCGCCCGTCGGCGCGCGACGCCTTGCGCGTTTACCGCACCAGCTCCCGCATCGCGTGCTCCAGACCCTCGATCGTGATCGGATACATGCGCTCGGAGAACAGGCGGCGGATGATGGTGGTCGATTCCGAATAGTCCCAGTGCTTCTGCGCCACCGGATTGAGCCACACCGCATGCGGATAGGTGCGGGTGATGCGGTCGAGCCAGACCGAGCCGGCCTCTTCGTTGACATGCTCGACCGAGCCGCCGGGCACCATGATCTCGTAAGGCGACATCGAGGCGTCGCCGACGAACACCACCTTGTAGTCGTGCGGATACTTGTGCAGCACGTCCCAGGTCGGCGTGCGATCGGTGAAGCGCCGCTTGTTCTGCTTCCAGACGCCTTCATAGAGGCAGTTGTGGAAGTAGAAATATTCCATGTGCTTGAATTCGCTCTTGGCGGCCGAGAACAGCTCCTCGACCTGCTCGATATGCGAATCCATCGAGCCGCCGATATCGAAGAACACCAGCACCTTGACCGCGTTGCGCCGCTCGGGCCGCATGTGCACGTCGAGATAGCCGTGGTTGGCGGTCTCCTTGATCGTGGTGTCGAGGTCGAGCTCGTCGGGGGCGCCGGTGCGCGCGAACTTGCGCAGCCGCCGCAGCGCGACCTTGATGTTGCGAATGCCGAGCTCGACATTGCCGTCGAGATCCTTGAACTCGCGCTTGTCCCATACCTTCACGGCGCGGTTGTTGCGGTTCTTCTCCTGCCCGATCCGCACGCCCTCGGGATTATAGCCGTGGGCGCCGAACGGCGAGGTGCCGGCGGTGCCGATCCACTTGCTGCCGCCCTGGTGACGGCCCTTCTGTTCCTCGAGCCGCTTCTTCAAGGTCTCCATGAGCTTGTCCCAGCCCATGGCCTCGATCTGCTTCTTCTCTTCCTCGGTGAGATATTTCTCGGCGAGCTTCTTCAGCCACTCCTCGGGGATCTCCGCCTTGCCCATGGCGTCGAGCAGGCTCTCGAGCCCCTTGAACACGGTGCCGAACACCCGGTCGAACTTGTCGAGATTGCGCTCGTCCTTCACCAGGGCGGCGCGCGACAAATAGTAGAAGTTCTCGACGGTCTGTTCGGCGAGATCGGCGTCAAGCGCTTCCATCAAGGTCAGATATTCCCGTAGCGTCACGGGGACCTGGGCGTCGCGCAGCGATGTGAAGAACTGCAGGAACATATTTACTTAAATCGCCCGCCCCGCCGGTGCCGTCAAGGGCCCCTGCCCCGGTTGCGGCTGCGGATCAGCCATTCACTTTCACTTAACCACCCCGGCCAGCTTCGGCTCCCGGCGGCGAAACGTGACGTTAAGATGGGACGTTGATCACTGGAGGTAGCACGCTGCCCGTGGACCCGATCGACTTGCCCAATAGCCCTGCCAAGCTGCCGAAACTGTTCTCGCCGACGGCGATCGTCGCCGCCGTGGTGACGGCGATGAGCATATTCGTGCTCGGTCTCTTGATCTGGAAGGCGGTCGAGGCCCGCACAATGGCGCTCGCCCAGGGCGAGCGCGACATCCGCAACCTCACCCATTCGCTGGCGGAACACGCCTCGCATTCGGTCCAGGCGATCGATGTGGCCATGAACGCCATGGTCGACCTGCTGAAATACCAGAAGCCGCGCGTCGACCGCTTCAACGCGGCCTTGCGCAAGACCGCGGATGCGCTGCCGCAGATCCGGGAAATCGGCGTGATCGATCCTGACGGCAACCGGATCTACTCGTCGGCCGCGGAACTGCCGGCCCACAACAATGCCGACCGCAGCTATTTCATCGGCCATCGCGACTCGCCGGACGCGACCCTGCATATCAGCGAGCCGTTGCAGTCGCGGCTGACCGGGCATCCGACCATCGTGCTGTCGCGGCGCGTCACCCGGGAAGATGGCAGCTTCGGCGGTGTGCTGTTCGCGACCATCGAGAGCAGCTACTTCGACAACTTCTACCAGGCCTTCGAATTCGGTCCGTACGCCGGAATTACCCTGCTTCGTCTCGACGGCATCGTTCTGGCGCATTGGCCGGCGGGCAAGTGGAACAAGGACGTTTCCGCAGCCTTCAAGGCGCAGATCGAGCAGGACCGGACCGGCTATACCAAAACCACATCGCCATTCGATGGACGCGTCAAATATCTCGGCTTCGAGCGCGCGTCGCAATATCCGATCGTGATCACCGTCGCCCTGCCGGAAGCCCAGGTGCTCGCCGCATGGCATCAGGATCTGCGCAACGACCTGTTTGTCGCCGTGATCCTGATGGGAAGTGTCATCCTGTTCGCCATCCTGCTCGGCAAGGAGTTCGCCAAGCGGACCAAGGTCGCGCGGATGCTCAGGGAACGCGAGGCGCGCTACCGGCTGCTTGCCGACAACATCGCCGACGTCGTGATCCTCTTGGACCGCGACGGCCGCTTCCTGTTCGTGTCGCAGTCGGTCGAGACCATCCTCGGCCGCAGGCCGGACGATCTGATCGGCAAATCCTGCTTCGAGTTCGTGCATCCCGATCACCTCGCCGACGTCGCCAAGGCGACATCGGAATTGACCAACTGGACGACCACCAAGACCGTCGAATTCAAGACCTTCCGCGCCGACGGGACCGAGGTCTGGGTCGAGATCAACTTCAAGCTTGCCGGGATCGCGGAAGGCCATCATGCCATCGAGGTCGTCGGCGTGCTGCGCGACGTGACCGAGCGCCGCAAGATGGAGGATGAGCTCAACGCGCTGAACATCCGCCTGGCGGAGCTTGCGACGACCGACGGCCTGACCGCGCTCGCCAACCGCCGCAGCTTCGACAGCGCGCTGCCGCGCGAGTTCCGCGACCGCGAGCAGATCTCCCTCATCATGCTCGATATCGATCACTTCAAGGGTTTCAACGACACGCAGGGCCATCAGGCCGGCGACGAATGCCTGAAGCGCGTGGCGGGCGTGATCGCGGACGCCACCATCAACACTACGGCGCTGGCGGCGCGATACGGCGGCGAGGAGTTTGCGATCATCCTGCCCGGCGTCGGCGAGCAGGATGCGCTGAAGGTCGCCGAAGCGATGCGCCTCACGGTGCGATCGCTGGCGATCGCCAATCCGCCGGCGCGGCGCGGCGTGGTCTCGATCAGCCTCGGGATCGCCAGCCGGTCGGCTGCGACCGCGAGCGAGAGCGAATTGCTCGGCCAGGCCGACCTTGCGCTCTACGAGGCGAAACGCTCGGGGCGCGACCGCACGGTGCTGGCCTCGTCGCTCGCGGGTGACAATCATTCCGCAGGGCGGAAACAGTACGCCTGACATACTATGCGCCCGGTGCCGTTCAGGGTACCGCTGCGCTGCGGAATCCGCCCTAGACCGCCCGGCTTTTTCAATTACAATTGCGCCTGACAAGACATTGGGCAGGACGTTTGAATGGGCATCATTGCGGCACTGGTGATCGGTGCGATTGCCGGCTGGCTCGCTGGGCTGATCGTGCGCGGCGCGGGCTTCGGGCTGATCGGCAACATCGTTGTCGGCATCATCGGCGCGCTGGTGGCGAGCTGGCTGCTGCCGCAACTCGGCATCAGCCTCGGCGGCAGCGCGATCCGCGACATCGTCAACGCGACGATCGGTGCCGTCGTCGTGCTGGTGATCCTGTCGCTGATCAGGCGGGCCTGATCGAACAATTTGCATTTCCGGCGGCCGCTGCGAGAGCGGTCGTTTCATGTTGAGGCCCAAGGTGAGACCCATGCGGCCAACGAACGAAGCAAGGCAAACAGATCGATGAAATTCACGGGTACCAAGGACTACGTCGCCACCGATGACCTCAAGGTCGCCGTCAATGCCGCCATCGTGCTCGAGCGCCCGCTGCTGGTGAAGGGCGAGCCCGGCACCGGCAAGACCGTGCTGGCCGAGGAAGTCGCCAAGGCGATCGACGCGCCGCTTTTGACCTGGCACATCAAGTCGACCACCAAGGCACAGCAGGGCCTCTATGAATACGACGCGGTGTCGCGCCTGCGCGACAGCCAGCTCGGCGACGCGCGCGTGTCCGACATCAAGAACTACATCAAGCGCGGCAAGCTGTGGGAGGCCTTCACCCACGAGAAGCGCCCGGTGCTCCTGATCGACGAGATCGACAAGGCCGACATCGAATTCCCCAACGATCTGTTGCTCGAACTCGACCGCATGGAGTTCCACGTCTACGAGACCGGCGAGACCATCAAGGCGAAGCTGCGCCCGATCGTGATGATCACGTCGAACAACGAGAAGGAACTGCCGGACGCGTTCCTGCGCCGCTGCTTCTTCCACTACATCAAGTTCCCCGACGCCGACACCATGAACAAGATCGTCGACGTGCACTTCCCCGGCATCAAGAAGCGGCTGGTGGAAGAGGCGCTGCGGATCTTCTTCGAGGTCCGCGAGGTGCCGGGCCTGAAGAAGAAGCCCTCGACCTCTGAGCTGCTCGACTGGCTCAAGCTGCTGCTGAACGAGGACATCACGCCCGAGATGCTCAGGGAGCGCGATCCGCGCAAGCTGATCCCGCCGCTGCACGGCGCGCTGCTCAAGAACGAGCAGGACGTGCACCTGTTCGAGCGGCTGGCGTTCCTCAGCCGCCGCGAAGTCTAGTTCACGCAAGCGCCGGGGCATTCGCTCCGGCGTTTCGCTCACCGGCTCCAACCAACAAGAAGACCAGGGAAGATGAACGTCCAGACCCAAATCCGCGCCGCCGAGCCCGTCACGACCGAGCACTTCGACGTCCTGATCGCGGGCGCCGGCATCTCCGGCGTCGGCGCCGCCTACCACCTCACCACGCAATGCCCGGGCACCAGCTTCGTGGTGCTGGAGACGCAGAAGACCTTCGGCGGCACCTGGTCGACGCACCGCTATCCCGGCATCCGCTCCGACAGCGACCTGCACACCTTCGGCTATCGCTTCAAGCCGTGGACCAGTGCCCCGATCGCGAGCGCGGCCGAGATCCTGAAATACATGGGCGAGGTGATCGACGAGAACGATCTCGCCCGCCACATCCGCTATCGCCACACCATCACCGCGGCGGAGTGGTCGAACGAGACCAATCTCTGGACCATCGATGCCACGCGCATCGACACCGGCGAGCAGCTGCGCTTCACCACCAACTTCTTCTGGATGTGCCAAGGCTACTACCGCCACGACGCGGGCTATACGCCCGAATGGACCGACATGGCGAAGTTCAAGGGCACCATCATTCATCCGCAAACCTGGCCCGACGATCTCGACTACAAGGGCAAGCGCGTGGTCGTGATCGGCTCCGGCGCAACGGCTGCGACCCTGATCCCGGCGATGGCCAAGGATGCAGGCCATGTCACCATGCTGCAGCGTTCGCCGACCTATTTCCGCACCGGCCGCAACGCGATCGAGATCGCCGAGGAGCTGCGCAGGCTGCAGGTCGACGAGGCCTGGATCCACGAGATCACCCGCCGCAAGATCCTGTTCGAGCAGGACGCCTTCACCAGGCGGACCTTCGCCGAGCCCGAGGGCGCCAAGAAGGACCTGCTGGCGGCGGTCGAGGCCGTCCTCGGCAAGGACTACGACATCGCCACCCACTTCACGCCGCGCTACCGGCCGTGGCGGCAGCGCATCGCCTTCATTCCGGATGCCGACCTGTTCCACGCCATCAAGGGCGGCAAGGCTTCGGTCGTCACTGACGAGATCGAGCGCTTCACCGAGAAGGGCATCCTGCTCAAGTCCGGCACGGAGCTCGAGGCCGACATCATCATCACCGCGACCGGCTTCCACCTCTCCGCCAATGGCGGCATCGACTTCGCGATCGACGGCAAGCCGCTCGAGTTCAAGGACACGGTGACCTATCGCGGCATGATGTTCACCGGCGTGCCGAACCTCGTCTGGGTGTTCGGCTATTTCCGCGCCAGCTGGACCTTGCGCGTCGATCTGGTCGGCGACTTCGTCTGCCGCATGCTCAAGCACATGAAGGCGACCGGCGTGAACAAGGTGACGCCGGCGCTGCGTCCCGAAGACCACAACATGCCGCTGCTGCCGTGGATCGATCCGGAGAACTTCAACCCCGGCTACATGATGCGCGGCATGCACCTGCTGCCGAAGCGCGGCGACAAGCCGGAGTGGCAGCACAACCAGGATTACTGGGCGGAGAAGGACGAATTCCCGGCGATCGACCTCGAGGACAAGGCGTTCGTCTACGGCTGAGGTCCTGATAGCAGTCCGGTCATCCCTGAGCTGCTAACGGCCACACACTCCTCTGTCGTCCCGGCGAAAGCCGGGACCCATACTCCGCGGCGGATGTTGTGGACAGGACTCGTCATTTCGCCGGCACGCAACAACGACCATCGGTGGTTATGGGTCCCGGCCTTCGCCGGGACGACGACGCCGAACGATCAGCGTCTCACGCATCAACTCTCTCACGCATACTCCGGCAGCTTCGCAGCCGCCTCGGGCTGCTTGCCGCGGATCATGTCGGAGGCCTTGTCGGCGATCATCAACGTCGAGGCGTTGAGGTTGGCTGAGATCATCCGCGGCATGATCGAGGCGTCGATCACGCGCAGGCCCTCCATGCCATGGACCCGAAGCTGGTCGTCGACCACGGCCCAAGACGCGTCGGCCGGACCCATCCGGCAGGTGCAGCCGGGATGGAAGGTGGTGGTGCCGCGCTGGGTTGCGGCTGCGAGCAGCTCCTCGTCGCTCGTGACCTTCGGGCCGGGAAAATCCTCATAGGCGAAATACGGCTTGAGCGGCTCGGAGGCGAGCAGCCGGCGCGCCAGCTTCATGCCGGCGACGACGACGCGGCGGTCGATCTCCTCGGCAAGATAGTTGGTCTGGATGATCGGCGGCGCGAACGGATCGGCGGAGCGGATGCGGACATAGCCGCGGCTCTCCGGCCGCTGCTGCCAGGAGGCCACCGTCATGCCGGGCTCGTCCTCGAGCTGGCCCTGCACGCCTTCCTTGTAGCTCGCCGGCGTGAAGGTGAGCTGCAAATCGGAGCTCTCGGTGGTCTCGCCGGAATGCCAGAAGCAGTAGACCATGGTCGGCGACAGCGACAGCAGCCCGCGCCGCGTCGTCGCCCATTTGATCGCCTCGCCCCACAGGCTGAAACCGCGGCGCAGCTCGTTGATGGTCCGGATGTTCTTGACCCGCGCCACCGAGCGCGGCGCGTAGTGATCCTGCAAGCCCTCGCCGACACCGGGCAGCGCATGGCGCACCTCGATGCCGTGCGACCGCAACAGCTCGGGCGAGCCGACGCCGGAGAGCTGCAACAGCTGCGGCGAGTTGTAGGCGCCGCCGGAGAGGATGACCTCCTTGGTGGCGCGGATCTCGAGCGGATCGCCGTGCTTGCCGCCGCGGTTGTAGCGCACGCCGACCGCGCGCTTGCCCTCGAAGATGATGCCGGTGACATGGGCATGCGTGCGCACATCGACATTCGGCCGCTTTCGCGCCGGATGCAGGAACGCGGTCGCGGCGCTGACCCTGAGGCCGTTCAGGATGGTGCGTTGGCAGTACGACACGCCCTCCTGGATCTGTCCGTTGTAGTCAGGATTGCGCGGAATGCCGAGGCTGACCGCGCCGGCCATGAAGGCTTCGCAGAGCGGATCCTGCCAGTCCATCGTGGTGACGGTGAGATTGCCGTCGCGGCCGCGATAGGTGTCGTCGCCCTCACCGATCCGCCGCTCCATGCGCCGGAAATAGGGCAACACGTCGGGATAACCCCAGCCGCGATTGCCGAGCTGCGCCCAGGTGTCGAAATCCTGGCGCTGGCCGCGGTTGTAGATGTGGCCATTGATCGAGGACGAGCCGCCGAGCGTCTTGCCGCGCGGCGCGTAGATGCTGCGCCCGCCCGTGTAGGGACCCACCTCCTGCTGATAGGCCCAGTTCACGCTCTTCATATGGAAGGTCTTGATGAAGCCGGCCGGCAGATGGATGTAGGGATGCCAGTCGCTCGGCCCCGCCTCGAGCACGCACACCCTGACAGCAGCGTCTTCACTCAACCGGTTGGTCAGCACGCTCCCGGCGGAGCCTGCGCCGATGATCACATAATCGAACGTTTCCATCGTCTCGCTTCTGGCGCCGACCAAAGTGTCAGCGCGGCTTTTCGTTGAGTTGATAGTTGAGATGCGCCTTCACCGTCGGCCATTCGCTGGCGATGATGCTGTAAACCACGGTGTCGCGCAACGTACCGTTGGGCGCGATCTGATGGCTGCGCAGGATGCCGTCCTGCTTGGCGCCCAGACGTTCGATGCCGCGCCGGCTCTGGTGATTGAAGAAATGCGTGCGGAACTCGACCGCGATGCAATCGAGCTTTTCGAAGGCATGTTGCAGCAGCAGCAGTTTGCACTGCGTGTTGACCGCGCTGCGCTGCACACGCTTGGCGTACCAGGTCGAGCCGATCTCGACGCGGCGGTTCGGCGTGTCGACATTCATGTAGGTCGACATGCCCGAGACGCGGCCGTCGGCATCGAACACCGTGAACGGCAGCATCGATCCGGCCGTTTGCAATCCGAGCCGGCGGTCGATCTCCTTGGCCATGTTCTCCGGCTGCGGAATGGCGGTGTACCAGAGTTGAGAGAGATGGCCGTCCTTCACTGCGTCGACGAGACCGTCGCGGTGATCGTGCGAAAGCGGTTCGAGCCGCGCATGTGCGCCGCGAAGGGTGACCGGTTCAAGCCAGGGCATTTTTGATTCCTTTCCGTCATTGCGAGGAGCGAAACGACGAAGCAATCCATTCTCTCCGTGTTCGTGGCTGCATGGATTGCTTCGCTTCGCTCGCAATGACGTTCTTACGTCACTTGTTCAAGAAATTCAGCGGCAATCCGGGCCGCGACCAGTCCATCGCGATCAGCTCGCCCTTGCCGGACAGCGTGATGTAGGCGGTCTTCAGGTCGGGTCCGCCGAAGGCGATGTTGGTGGTGACGCGGTCGCCGGTCGGCACCTGCTCGACCACGGTGCCGTCGGGCGCGATCACCGAGATGCAGCCCGAGATCAGCGTCGCGACGCAGACATTGCCGGATGCTTCGACCGCGAGCGAGTCGAACATCTGGTAGCCGCCGAGGCCCGCGATCGGCTTGCCGCGCTCGCCGCGATAGATCACGTCGCGCGGCTTGATGGTGCCGGGCTCGGACACCTCATAGGCCCATAGCCGCGCCGTCGGCGTCTCGGCGATGTAGACGGTCTTCTCGTCCGGCGACAGGCCGATGCCGTTGGCCGGCAGGATGCCGTGCACGGCCTCGACAATCTCGCTCATGCCGGGCTTCAGATAATAGAACGCGCCGACATCCATCTCGCGGGCGCGGCGCTTGCCGAGATCGGAGAACCACAGGCCGCCGTGCCTGTCGAACACCA
This sequence comes from Bradyrhizobium sp. B120, assembly GCF_049075665.1. Taxonomy (NCBI): domain Bacteria; kingdom Pseudomonadati; phylum Pseudomonadota; class Alphaproteobacteria; order Hyphomicrobiales; family Nitrobacteraceae; genus Bradyrhizobium; species Bradyrhizobium sp. B120. Next base: position 7,310,629 of record NZ_CP185242.1, read on the forward strand.
GATCGTTCGGCCCGCGCAGCTCGTGCTCGCCGCACTTCGTCACCACGGTCTCGACCTTGCCGGATTGCAGATCGACCCGCTGGATCGAGCCGCCGAGATAATCCTCCGGCTGCGGTCCCGGCATGATCATGTTGCGGGTCGGGATCCAGGAGAAGCCGCCATTGTTGCAGATGTACATCTTGCCGTCGGGGCCAAGCGCCGCGCCGTTCGGGCCCCCCGGCACCTTGGCGACGATCTCCTTGCGCCCGTCGGGATACACCCGGGTCAGCCGCTGGCCGCGGATTTCGACCAGCACGACCGAACCGTCGGGCATGACGACGGGACCTTCGGGAAATTCCAGATCGGTGGCGAGAACTCGGATATCGGCCATGGCATCCTCCCGGCTCATTGGCTGCAGGCGGATTTTCGAACGGTCCCGCACGCGCAACGTTGTTGTTTCATCCTGTTATGGCAAACGGGGTTTGGCTTGCCAAGCAATCAGGGGCGCAACGCTGCCCGGCGTTGCGGTGGGATGATGCCGCAAATGCCCCTGTCGTCCCTGCGAAAGCAGGGACCCATACTCCGCAGCGGATATTGTGAATGGGACTCGTCGTTCGGGAGTCGCTCAACAATGACGGCCTGTGGTTATGGGTCCCTGCTCCCGTGCGCAATTGCGCACTAGGCAGGGACGACCCCGAACAGGTGGCACTGTCAGTGAGTCAAACTTCCGCGCTCTCGCGACAAGACTGTCCGAGCTTTGCTTCACGCATGAGGATTGACAGGTTTTGCCGAGTTGCCCGTCAGGTTGTTTTGTCGCACCCTTCCCCGTCATTCCCCGGTGCGCAATTGCGCACCTGAGGGCGCGCCTTTTGGCGCGAGCCCGGAATCCATCAGGCCACACAAGATGTGGATCAATGGATTCCGGGCTCGTGCTTCGCACGCCCCGGAATGACGGCGGAGAGAAACGCTAGCTCAGCGCACCCGCATGCATCCACCAGCCGGGATGCGCGGTGCGGAGCTTTTCGCCGGCGGCCTGGGCGTCGGTGTCGGTTCCGAACACGGCAAAGCAGGTCGCGCCGGAGCCCGACATGCGCACCAGGCGAACGCCTTTGGTGTCACGCAGCGCGGACAAGACGTCGCTGATGACGGGCTCGATGCGCGCGGCGGGGGCTTCGAGATCGTTGGTGCCGCGCGAAAGCGCCGCGATCCAGTCGTCGACCGCGTGGCCGGCGTCCGGCCAGGACGATCCCTGCATCACGACATCGGTGGCGCCGATCAAAAGCTCGCCATGGCGCAGCCCGAGCGCATTGAAGACATCCTTGGTCGCAACCGGCACGCGCGGATTGACCAGCACGCACGGCATTTTCGGCAGGTCGAGCGGCAGCAGGCCCTCGCCGACGCCCGTCATGTCGCAGGCGCGCGAGGCGACGCAGACCGGCACGTCGGCGCCGGTCTGCAGCGCGACCTCCATGATCCTGCTATCGTCGAGCGAGAGCTCGTTGAGCCGCGCCAAAAGCCGCAGCGCGGCCGCGGCATCCGCCGAGCCGCCGCCGATGCCGGCCGCAACGGGCAGCACCTTCTCCAGCGTGAAGTGGCCAACCTCGAGATCCGCGACGCGCTCGCCGAGCAGCCGCGCGGCCTTGAGCACCAGATTGTCTGAGGTATCGCCGCAGGCATCGGCGAGCGGCCCCAGCATCGAGAGCGACAGCTCGGGCCCCGGCTCGAGCGTGAGACGATCGGCGCAATCGGCAAACGCGACGACGCTCTCCAGGTCGTGAAACCCATCGACGCGCCGTCCGACAACCTTCAGCGTCAGGTTGACCTTGGCACGCCCTTCTTCAATCAGCGCCGGCACGGCGATAAACCCCTAAAAACAAACATGTGTTGCGATTAGCGTAAATCGCCTCACGATCCTATCCCTTTGTTTGCACGGAAATTCCGCCTCCGCTCGTCATGCCCGGGCTTGACCCGGGCATCCATCAGCCGAAAATTCATCTCACGACGGGGATGGATGGCCGGGTCAAGCCCGGCCATGACGATGTGGAAACGTCGATGCCCGGGACAAGCCCAGGCATCACGTCTCAATTGGCAATGCACGCTGGCGGCTATACCGGGCTCAACCGCCCTTGCCGTCGTCGTCCTTCTTCTTGTCGGCGGAGGCGGCGTTCGAGGTGTCGTCCGGCAGGCCGTTGTCGATCTTGGCCTGGATCTTCGGCAGCTCTTCCGGCTCGGGCTTGAGGTCGCGGGCATGCGCCCACTGGAACTTGGCTTCCAGCGTGCGGCCGACGCGCCAGTAGGCGTCGCCGAGATGGTCGTTGATGGTCGGATCTTCCGGCTTCAGATCGATCGCGCGCTCGAGGTTCTTCACCGCCTCGTCGTAATTGCCGATCCGGTAATAGGCCCAGCCGAGGGAATCGACGATGTAGCCGTCGTCAGGACGCTGATCGACGGCACGCTTGATCATCTTCATGCCTTCGTCGAGGTTGATGCCCTGGTCGATCCAGGAATAGCCGAGATAGTTCAGCACATGCGGCTGCTCGGGCTGCAGCTCGAGCGCCTTGCGCATGTCGGCCTCGGCCTTGTTCCACTGCTTGGAGCGCTCCTCGCAGATGCCGCGGTAGTAATAGGTGACCCAGGCGTTCTTGTCGCCGCCGGCGGCCGGCAGCGCGTCGATCGCCTGCGAATAGGTGGTGGCGCAGTCGGCGAACTTCTTGCGGCCGCGCTCGATATTGCCGAGCGCGAGGATCGCCTCGATGTCCTTCGGCTGATCCGTGGTGACTTCCTTGAGGATCTTGATCGCCTCGTCGCTGCGGTCGGCGGCGTCGAGATTGGTCGCGAGCTGGATCTGCGCGTTGCGCTTCAGCGGCGAGGACGCCGGCATCCGCTCATAGACCTTGATCGCCATCTGCGGCTTCTTCACCGATTCATAGAGATCGGCGAGCGACAGCAGCGCCAGCGGATGGTTGGGCTGCAGATAGAGCGCGAGTTGCAGATAGACCAGCGCGAGATCCTCGCCGCCGCGGCGGGTCAGCGTCGCGCCGATGCCGTACAGCGCCTCGGCGGCGCCGGCCTGCGGTGAATCGATCAGCGGCGGCAGCTTCTTGCCGGCCTTGGTTTCCTTGATGCCTTCCAGCACCAGCGGATGACGCGGCAGCTTCTTGTCGAACGCCTCGTACATCGCGGTGGCGGCAGCGGCATCCTTGTTGCGCGAGGTCCAGCGCGCATATTCGTCGACCGTGCGCAGCATCGAATCGTCGAGCTTGTAGACCTTCTCGAAGCGGGCGCCGGCATCCTTCTCCTTGCCGGACAGCTCGTAGATCATGCCGGCGTGCAGATCCTTGAAGATCGGATACCACTCGGGGCCGGTCAGCTTGTCGATCGAGGCGACTGCGCCCTTGCTGTCGCCGGCGCCATAGGCCGCCCAGGCCGACAGCAGCGTCGCCACCAGGTCGGTGATCGGACCGCGGACCGACTGGTTGATGTTGGACTGCGCGGCGGCGTATTTCTTCAGCTTGAGGTCGCGCACACCGACCACGAGGCGGGCGACGCGGTTGGCCTTGTCCTGGGTCAGGATGCGGTCGGCGAGCTTCACCGCCTCGTCGATGTCGCCGTCGGCGAGCGAGGAGATGAAGGCGCGGTCGAGCAGCTCGGAATTCTTCGGATCGGTGCGCAGCGCCGAGCGGTAGAACGCCGCAGCCGAGGCCGCATCGCGCTCGACACTGGCGTGGCGGGCGGCCAGATAGCTGCCGGCGGTGGTCAGCGACTTCAGGTCGGTCTTGCTTGGGAATTGCGCAGCATTGTCGGTCGGATGGTCGGGTGTCTGCGCCGCAAGCTGCGCAGGCACGGCAAGCGCCGCGGCAGCAAGAACGGCAATCGTCAGGCGGTTGAAACGGGTGGACAGCATCACGGTCGCCTTGCTCCAGGGGTTTAAGGCCACGAAGGATTTACGGCCAAGATCTTCGCGACAAGATCCTGCGATCAGTCTCAAAATGCGAACCCAAGCGGCGGCATCCCGGCGAGCGACAATGCCGCTTTTGGCGTTTATCCGCAAGGATCGCCCAGAGGTAACCCATGCCGAATCGATTGGCAGATTAGGCCGTTAGGCCTGCCGATCCAGCCAGCCCACCGCAAGACCCTCCCACTATGGCGGTATCGTGACCGGCCCCGGCATATTCGCGCGCGGAAGCAAAAAGCGCCGGATACTGGCGCCGCGCCCCCCTGTTCCACCTCACCATTGTATCCGGCGGTGCAATCCGGCCGCTCCAGACGAGGAGAGGACGAGCGAACGCTGCGACCGGCCTCACGCAAATGTGGTCGGCCGCGTCAGCTTCACCTTGGCCTTACATCGCCTCGTAGTTCGGTCCGCCGCCGCCCTCCGGAGGAACCCAGGTGATGTTGCCGTTGGGGTCCTTCACATCGCAGGTTTTGCAGTGGACGCAGTTCTGGGCGTTGATCTGGAAGCGCGGGGTGGCGCCCTCCTCGACCCATTCATAGACACCGGCCGGGCAATAGCGGTTGGAGGGACCGGCGAACACGTCATGCTCCGACGTCTTCTGCAGGTTCATGTCGGCGACCTTGAGATGGACCGGCTGGTCCTCCTCATGGTTGGTGTTGGACAGGAACACCGACGACAGCTTGTCGAACGAGATCTTGCCGTCCGGCTTCGGATAGGCGATCGGCTGGTGCTGCTTCGACGGATCGAGCGTCTTGCGGTCGGGCTTGGCGTGCGACTGGGTGCCGAACAGCGAGAAGCCGAGCGTGTTACACCACATGTCGAAGCCGGAGAGCGCCATTCCGAGCAGGTTGCCGAACTTCGACAGCAACGGCTTGGCGTTGCGGACCTTGAACAGGTCCTTGCCGATCGCGGACGAGCGCCAGGCATTCTCGTACTCGACGAGCTCGTCATTGGCGCGACCGGCGCCGAGCGCGGCCGCGACATGCTCCGCGGCAAGCATGCCGGAGCCCATCGCATTGTGGACGCCCTTGATGCGCGGCACGTTGACGAAGCCGGCCGCGCAGCCGATCAGCGCGCCGCCCGGGAAGGAGAGCCGCGGCACCGACTGGTAGCCGCCTTCGGTGATGGCGCGCGCACCATAGGCGAGCCGCTTGCCGCCCTCGAACAGCTCGCGGATATCGGGATGCGTCTTCATGCGCTGGAATTCGTCGAACGGCGACAGATAGGGGTCGTTGTAGTTCAGATGCACGACGAAGCCGACCGCGACGCGGTTGTCGTCGTAGTGATAGAGGAACGAGCCGCCGCCGGTCTTGTCGTTCAGCGGCCATCCCAGCGTATGCTGAACCCGTCCCTTGCGGTGCTTGGCCGGATCGATCTGCCAGACCTCCTTCAGCCCGATGCCGAACTTCGGCGGCTCGGAGTTGGCGTCGAGCTTGAACTTCGCGATCAGCTGCTTCGACAGCGAGCCGCGCGCGCCTTCGGCGAACAGCGTGTACTTGCCGAGCAGCTCCATGCCGCGGGTATAGGAATCCTTGTGGCTGCCGTCCTTGGCGATGCCCATGTCGCCGGTCGCGATGCCGCGCACCGCGCCCTTGTCGTCATAGAGCACCTCAGTGGCGGCAAAGCCCGGATAGATCTCGACGCCGAGCGCTTCCGCCTTCGGCGCCAGCCAGCGGCAGACATTGCCGAGCGAGCCGATGTAGTTGTGATGATTGTGCATCAACGGCGGCATGATGAAGTTCGGAATGCGGAACCAGCCTTGCGACGTGGTCCAGTAGAAGCGGTCTTCCTTGACCTGCGTCTTCAGCGGACAGTCCGCGTCCTCGCGCCAGTCCGGAACGAGCTTGTCGAGCCCGACCGGATCGATCACCGCACCCGACAGGATGTGCGCGCCGACCTCGGAGCCCTTCTCCACCACGACGATCGAGAGCTCGGGATTGAGCTGCTTCAGCCGGATCGCGGCCGACAGGCCCGACGGGCCGGCGCCGACGATGACGACATCGAATTCCATAGACTCGCGCGGGGGAAGGTCTTCAGCACTCATGATCTTGATCTCAGCCCATTGAGAACGCTTCTAAGCTTTTCAAAAGTCGTTGTTTCCGATTTTTGGCGGAAGGACAACCATGGAATTGCGCTCCCATGGCTTTGCACGGCCCGGATACCTCAAGAGAATAATCTTTTCCGAAATCGAGCCTCCACTTTTCTCCGCCATGCTCTAGATTGCGCCGATGGCCCTGATGCCCGAGCCCACCCCTACACTGCAGCAATTGCTCGCCTTTTACCTCGAGGCCGGGGTTGATTGCGCGCTCGGCGACGAGCCGATCAACCGGCTGGAAGAGCCCGAGCCAGTTCCCGCCCCCGCCGCGCCGCGTCCGGCTGCACTCAATCCGCTGCGCCCGCCACCGATGCCGGCCGTTCCGCGCAGCGAAATCACCATCGCGCCGGACGCCGCGATCGCGTCCGCGCGCGAGGCCGCGCGAACCGCGCCGACGCTGGAGGCGCTGCGTGGACTGATGGAGACATTCGACGGTTGCGCGCTGAAGCACACCGCGACCCGGCTGGTGTTCGCCGATGGCAATCCACAGGCGCGCGTGATGTTCGTCGGCGAGGCGCCGGGCCGCGACGAGGACATCGAGGGACTGCCGTTCGTCGGCCGCTCCGGCAAGCTGCTCGACCGCATGATCGCGGCGATCGGGCTCGATCGCAGCAAGGCCTATATCGCCAACGTCATTCCGTGGCGGCCGCCGGGCAACCGCACGCCGACGCCGCAGGAGACGCAGGTGTGCCTGCCCTTCATCCAGCGCCATATCGAGCTGGTGAATCCCGACGTGCTGGTGACGCTCGGCAATCCCTCGACGCAGGCGCTGCTCGGCACGCGCGAGGGCATCATGCGCACGCGCGGCAAATGGATCGACTACGACACCGGCACGCGCTCGATCCGCGCCGTCGCCACCTTCCATCCGGCCTATCTGTTGCGCTCGCCGTCCTACAAGAGACTGTCGTGGCAGGATTTGCGCGCGATCGCGAAGGTGCTGCAAGCCGCAACGGCTTTGTAGCTTCGTAGCCCGGATGGAGCGCAGCGCAATCCGGGACTGACCGTGCAAGTTGAGGAAGCGGCCCCGGATTTCGCTACGCTTCATCCGGGCTACGGCTCCGGATGAAATCCCTACCCCTTCGGCCGCACGATCGCCCAGCCGATTCGCAGCACCGGCTGCCTTCCATTGACCAGCCGGTCGAACGAGCGCGGCACTTCTGGCACCAGGCCCGGGAAGCGCTGCGCGAGCTCGGGCGGCGGCGTGCCGGCGGTGTCCTGCGCGCGCCAGACCACGACGCCGCCGGTCTCGTTGAACTTTGCGACCGACAGCCACGGCGTCCGCTGCGGCGCGGCGTCGAGCAAAAGATGCGGACGGCGCCCGTTCATCGCAATCAGGCTGGCGAGCTCGGGATCGCCGGCCACCGCGCGCAGGCGCTGGTTGGTGCGGCGTTCATAGCTGTCGTCGAAGAAGCGTCCCATCGCGGCTGCCGGCAGCGAGGTCGGCACCTCGGTGGTGCTGGTCCAGGGCAGGAACAGCGCCGCCGCCAGCGCGACCGCGGCGGGCGCAGCGACAGCGAAGGCCCACACCGAGCGCAACAGCCGCTGCCGCCTGAGATGGATCAGATCGCCGGTCGCGACCACGACCGCGAGCCCCGACATCAAGAGCGCCACGCCGGCGCCGCCGAAGGCGCGATCCAGATCGAACAGCCCGGCGACGAAGCTGCTCACGATCGCCGGCGCGAACGCGAAGAAATAAACGAAGTGCTGCGCCAGCGGACTGACCGGCGGGCGGTAGATGATCGGGGAATCCTCACGGTCGCGGGCGAACCAGCGCGAATTGAGGATCGCCAGCAGCACGATCGCACCCGTCGCCACGATCAGCCCGCCGAGCACGACGCCCCAGCGCAGCGCGCGCGTCTTGAGATCGGCAGCCGCGGGCAAGGCCGGCAGCGCCAGGACGTCGGCGCGGACCAGCCAGACCAGGTAGGGCAGCGCCAGCACGATGATGACCAGCAGCGCATAGAGCGGATCGACCGCGCGCAGAGTGCGGCGCCCGCGCTCGGTTGCGAGCGCAAAGCCGACCACGAGCAGGATCATGCCGAGCGCCGCCGGTGTCGTCAGCAGCAAGAGGCCGCAGTCGATCGACCAGGCGAACCAGGCGGCGCGCCGGTCCTGCCCGATCAATTGCCAGGAATGCAGCAGCAACAGCGCCCACAGCGGACGCGCCAGGATCAGCGGCCCGAGCTCGACGCTTGGCGAGGAGAACACCACGACCGTCATCGACAGCAGCACCGCCAGCACGCCCTGCGGACCGCCGACGATGGCGCGCGCCAATTGGTAGAAAGCGATGAAGGTGGCGATCTCGCAGACCTGCGCCAGCAGGTAGACGCCGAACACGTGATTGCCGGCGGCGCGGAAGGCGATGTCGGCGAGCCAGAACGACAGCGGCGGCCCCATGTCGGTGCCGACCTGATACTCACGGCCAAACGCGAGGACGGTGGCGAGATTGCCGGGTGGGCTGCCGTAGAAGATCAGCGGCAGGAACAGCCAGATCGCGGCCTGCACCAGCACCACGACCCATACCACGAGGCGCGGCCGGGCGCGGATCAGTTCGACAACCAGGGAGGTAAACCGCATGAAACGCCTGAAATGCCCCAGCCACCCGTCAGCGGCGCCATCTGATCCCTGAGGAGTTGATAACGGGCGGCGGCGGGAGAGGCAACCGGGGCCGATGAGTCTACCGTGCAAAGCCAAACACAGGTGTCATGCCCCGCCACCGGGTCGCGCGAACGCGCGCCCGATGACAGGCTCCGGCGGGGCATCCAGTACGCCGCGGCTTCTAGATCGAAAACGACTGTCGCTGGAATACTGGATCGCCCGGTCCCGTCTCCGCCGAGGCTTCGACGAGGCTGTGATCGTAGGCGCGCCGAAGCTTTAGCGGAGGCGGCGAGCCGGGCGATGACAGGGTTGGGTGAGTGGAGACGCGGTCGCGCTATGCCGCCGCCGATGCTGCGGCTTCGGTTTCCGCGTCCATCGTGAACAGATCGGGCTCGGCCGCGACCGGGAAATGCTTCAGCCGCGCGGCGACGACCGGCGCGAAGAAGCTGCGATGATGGGTGCTGGGGCCGAGCCGGTCCAGCGCCTCGAGGTGCTCGGGGACGCCATAGCCCTTGTGCTGCTCAAAGCCGTAGCCGGGGCAATCCAGCGCCAGCGCGCACATCAGGCGGTCGCGCGTCACCTTGGCGATGATCGAGGCCGCCGCGATCGAGGCCACGATGCCGTCGCCGCCGATCACCGCGTCGCAGTCGCAGGGCGTGGCGAGCTTGTCGCGGCCGTCGACGAAGACGTGCTTCGGCATTTCCGGCAGCGCATGGACGGCGCGCGCCAGCGCCCACAGCGAGGCGCGCAGAATATTGTCGCGGTCGATTCGCGCAGGCGAAGCCACCGCGACCGAGAACGCTGCGGTTGCGCAGATTTCCTCGAACAGTTCCTCGCGGCGCTCGGCGGTCAGCCGCTTGGAATCATCGAGACCCTTGGGAATGCGATTAGGATCCAGCACCACGGCGGCGGCGACCACGGGCCCGGCCAGCGGACCGCGCCCGGCCTCGTCGCACCCGGCAACCGGCCAGACGCCGCGCTTGATCAGTGCGCGCTCGCGCCGGAAGCTCGGCCGCGTCACGGCGATCACGCGCTTCTCCGGCTTGGCCGATTTGGCCAGCGCCTTCTTCGACGCACTCTTCGACGCGCTTTTGGACTTGTCCCGAATCATGCGGGGATGGTGGTCAAGCAAGGCCCGCGGTGCAACCGGGAACCCGGCGCCCTTCCCCGTTATTCAATTCGGCTCGCTCTAATCCGGGATGGACACCCGCCCGCTCTCAAGAACCTCGAAGCCCGGCGCGCGCACCACTTCCCAGGCGTGGCCGTCAGGATCGCCGAAATAGCCGCAATAACCGCCATAGCTCGTCGGCTGCGCGGCCTTGAGCAGTTTGGCGCCTTTCGACAGCGCGAACGCCATCACACGATCGACCTCGGAATCGTCGTTGCAGTTCCAGGCGATCGACACACCGTGGAATGCGGCCGGCCGCGGCTGATCGGGCAATCCGGCGTCGTCAGCGAGCAGATGCCACGGGAACAGCCCGAGCACGCTGCCGCCGGTGTCGAAGAAGGCAACCTCCTCGCCGGTCGCGCGCATCTTTCTGGCAAAGCCGAGCGATTCGTAGAAGGCGATGCTGGCGCGCATGTCGCTGACGCCGAGCGTGAGGACGGTGAAGCGGGCAGTCGGGGCGTTACTCATGTTTACCTTTCTCGTCATTGCGAGCGAAGCGAAGCAATCCATCGTACCGCATATACCGAAGCGTGGATTGCTTCGTCGCTTCGCCCCTCTCAATGACGGCTGTGGCGTCAGAACAAGCTCAACTGCTGCCCGCTGCGCTTCGGCTTGGCGAAGTGATCGGTGGTCAGCTTGGTGCGGCGCTTGTTGAGGCCGAGCTTTTCGCAGGCGATCTCGAAGCGGCGGCCGATCATCCAGGCCATCGGGCCGGTGCCCTTCATCCGTGTGCCCCATTGCGAATCGTAGTCGCGGCCGCCGCGCATGTCGCGGATCAGCGTGAACACATGACGGTAGCGGTCGGGATAGTTCGCCATCAGCCATTCGCGGAACAGGTCGCGCACCTCGAGCGGCAGCCGCAGCAGCACGTAGCTCGCCTCCCTGGCGCCGGCATGCACGGCGGCATCGAGGATGCGCTCGATCTCGGAATCGTTCAGTGCCGGGATCACGGGCGCGACCATCACCGTGGTCGGGATGCCGGCATCAGCCAGCCGCTTGATCGCCTCGAGCCGCTTCGACGGGGTCGAGGCGCGCGGCTCCATCGTGCGGGCGAGTTTCGGGTCCAGCGTCGTCACCGAGAGCGCGACCTTGGCGAGATTGCGCTTGGCCATCCGCGCCAGGATATCGATGTCGCGGGTCACCAGCGCCGACTTGGTGACGATGCCGACCGGATGGCCGGCGCGCTCCAGCACCTCGAGAATACCGCGCATGATTTTCCGTTCGCGCTCGATCGGCTGATAGGGATCGGTGTTGGTGCCGATCGCGATCATCCGCGCCTCGTAGTCGGGCGCTGCCAGCTCCTTTTCCAGCAGCGCGGGCGCGTCCGGCTTGGCGAACAGTTTCGATTCGAAGTCGAGCCCGGGCGACAGGCCGAGATAGGCGTGGGTCGGCCGCGCGAAGCAATAGACGCAGCCGTGCTCGCAGCCGCGATAGGGATTGATCGAGCGGTCGAAGCCGATATCGGGCGAGTCGTTGCGGGTGATCACCTTGCGCGAGGTGTCGAGCGCCACGCTGGTCGAAAACGGCGGCAGGTCGTCGAGGCTCTGCCAGCCGTCGTCGAAGGCAACCCGCGCCTCGGCCTCGTAGCGGCCGCTGGCATTGGACTGCGCGCCGCGGCCGCGCCGCCGCTCGCGCTCGATCGCGACCGCAAGCTCGGGAAAAGGGGCAGGAACAGGTGAAGGTGCACCCGCCGGGTTATCGGAGGGCGCCGTTACCGGCGGGTGCTTGAGGGCATGAGAGGATGCTCGGCTCATGTTTTGAAGCTAACACAGCCCGAGAACAAATCAAGAACAAGAGCTGAGAAAATCCACAAAGTGATGGCGTAAAAATCTGCAGGCGAAAAGGCTGCTTTGAATATGACAAGGTGATAACACGGCCGGAGTTTCTCCATTGTTTGAGCCAGCGAAGCCTCAAAATCATGCTGAGCGTGATCATCCCCACCGACGGAGTCGAGCGGACCGCCGTCGCAACGCTGGCGGCGCTGGTGCCGGGCGCGGCTGCCGGCGTCATCCGCGAGGTGCTGCTGGTCGACCGCACCAACAGCGACGTGATGGAGCGCGTTGCCGACATCGCCGGCTGTCACTTCCTGCGTTTCGAGGGCACGCGCGCCGCGGCACTCGCGGCAGGCGCCAGGCAGGCGCGTTCGCCCTGGCTGATGTTCCTGCATCCGGGCGCGGTGCTCGATGCCGGCTGGATCGAGGAGACCACCCAGTTCATCCAGATGGTGGCGGCAAGCGGCAAGGACCGCGCCGGCATCTTCCGCTACGCCCGCGCGCCCTATAGCGACCCCGGCCTGCGCGACGGCCTCAAATTCGTCGCCCGGATGATCACCGGCCCCTCGGCCGAACAGGGCCTTCTGATCGCGCGCGAGCATTACGAGCGGATCGGCGGCTACCGGCCGGACGCCCGCCGCTCCGAGGCGCGCCTGCTGCGCCGGCTCGGCCGCTCCTCCCGCACCATGCTGCGCAGCCGGATCATGGTGGCGTAAGGCGTAGTCAAGCGAAGCAGACACCGGTTCGCGCGAAGCAAACGCGTGGGAAAGGGCTTGCGAATTATTTGATTCCGTCAAATAATATGTTTGATGAAATCAAATTCCCATGACACCGCCCTCGAGAGCCAGGTCGCCGCGGTCCGCGGCTTCAGCCGGTTCTATACCCGCAAGCTCGGCATCATCGAGCCGAAGCTGCTGCATTCCCCGTTCACCCTGCAGGAAGCGCGGATCATCTACGAGCTCGCGCATCGCACGGATTGCACCGCGACCGATCTGGTGCGCGATCTCGACCTCGATGCCGGCTTCGTCAGCCGCACGCTGGCAGCACTGCAGCGCCGCCAGATCGTGACCCGCAAGCCGTCAAAGGCCGACAAACGCGTCAACGAGGTGGCCCTCACCGCCAAGGGCCGCACCGCTGCCGCCGATCTCGACCGCCGCTCGCGCAGCGAGGTCGGCGCGCTGCTGAAGCAGATGGACGGCGACCGCCGTGCAGCCGTGGTGCGCGCGATGGGCACGATCGAGCAGTCGCTGGAGCCGCCGGCCGAGAAGCCGACAGCCTTCCTGCTGCGCAGCCACCGCGTCGGCGACATCGGCTGGGTGATCTCGCAGCAGGGGCGCGCGTACGCGGAGGAATACGGCTGGGACATCAGCTACGAGGCATTGGTCGCCGAGATCTGTGCGCAGTTTCTGCGATCGTTCGATCCGGCCTGCGAGCATTGCTGGATCGCGGAGGCCGACGGCGAGCCGGTCGGCTCGGTCTTCCTGGTCAACGGCGGCAACGGGGTCGCCAAGCTGCGGCTGCTGGCGGTGGAGGAGAAGGCGCGCGGGCTCGGCGTCGGCCGCGCCTTGGTCGACCAGTGCGTCCGCTCCGCGCGCGAGATGGGCTACAGGAAGATGACGCTGTGGACCCAGAGCATCCTGCTCGCCGCGCGCGGCATCTATGCGCGTGCCGGCTTTCAGCGGGTCAAGGACGAGAAGCACCACAGTTTTGGCGTCGACCTGGTCGGGGAAACTTGGGAGCTGGAGCTTTAGGCGTCACCCCCTCACCGTCATTCCCCGATGCGCAATTGCGCATCTGAGGGCGCGCGAAACGCGAACCCGGAATCCATTGGGCCGCACGTCATGTGGTCCAATGGATTCCGGGCTCATCGCTGCGCGATGCCCCGGAATGACGAGGGAGGGTGTGACGGCTACGCGCTCGCGCCCTTCGCCTTGGCGCGGCGCAGATGTTCATCCAGCCGCGGCATGATCTCGACGAAATTGCAGGGTCGCGTGCGGTAGTCGAGCTGCGCGGCCAAAATGCCGTCCCAGCCGTCGCGGCAGGCGCCGGGCGAACCGGGCAGGCAGAAGATGAAGGTCGCGCCGGCAACGCCGGCGGTCGCGCGGCTCTGGATCGTCGACGCGCCGATCTTGGCATGGCTCAGCATGTGGAAGGCGATCGAAAAGCCGTCCATCCGCTTCTCGAACAGCGGCTCGACCGCCTCCGGCGTCACGTCGCGCCCGGTGAAGCCGGTGCCGCCAGTGGTGATGACGACATCGACGCCGGGGTCCGCGATCCAGCGCCGGATCACGGCGCGGATCGCCTCGACATCGTCGGTGACGATCTCACGCGCCGCGAGCTTGTGGCCGGCCGCAGTCAGACGGTCGGCCAGCGTGGTGCCCGACTTGTCATCCGCCAGCGTGCGGGTATCGGAAATCGTCAGCACCGCGATATTGAGCGGGATGAAGGTTTTGGATTCGTCGATCGAGGACATTCTATCTACCTCATGTCCTGGACGCGGTGCAGCGCGCTAGCGCTGCTCCGCAGAGCCGGGACCCATCTACCTGCGATCTCGCTCCACGATGGGCCCCGGACCAGCAGCGCATCACTTGTGCTGCGCTGCATCCGGGGCACGAGAGCCGTCGCTACCCGCCCCCGCCGAACGTGTTGCAGGCCTGCACCGTGCCCTGCTGGTAGCCGGTCATGAACCACTGCTTGCGCTGTGCGGCGGAGCCGTGGGTGAATGAATCAGGCACCACCCTGCCCGTCGCCTGCCGTTGCAGCGTGTCGTCGCCGATCGCGTTCGCCGTGGTCAGCGCGGCGTCGATGTCGCCGGCCTCGAGGAAGCCCGGCCGCTTTTTCTCCTCGCGGTTGACCCAGACGCCGGAGAGGCAATCGGCCTGCAACTCGACCTTGACCTGCAACGCGTTGGCCTCGGCCTTGCTGCCGGCCTGCTGCTGCAACCGGTTCACCCGCGGGATGATGCCGAGCAGGTTCTGGATGTGGTGGCCGGCCTCATGCGCGATGATATAGGCCGCGGTGAACTTGCAGGCGTTGCCCGAGCAGCCGCGGAAGCGCGTCTCGACCTCGCGGAAGAAACCGGTGTCGAGGAAGATGGTCTTGTCCGGCGGGCAGTAGAACGGTCCCATCGCCGACTGCGCCATGCCGCAGCGGCCGCCATTGGTGGCGTTGCGGAACAGCACGATCTTCGGACCGGTGTAGGTCTGGCCCGAGGCCTGGAAGATCTCGCTCCAGCGATCGTCAATCTCGCCGAGGATGCCGGCGATCATGCTGCCCATCTCGTCGGTCGGCGCGCCGCGCTTGGCCTGCCCGCCCGACGACTGCCGGTCGGTCTGATAGCTCGGCGCCTGGCCGCCGCCGGTGAGAATCTCGGCGCCGCCGATCAGGATGCGCGGATCGATGCCGAAGGCGTAGCCGAGCAGGCCGAGCACGATGACCGTGCCGATGCCGAGCCCGCCACCGCCGCCCATCGGAATGCCGAAGCCGCCACCACCACCGCCGCCCCCGCTGTCGTCGCGACGGTCTTCGACATCGTCGCTGCGGCGGAAATCATCATAGCGCATGGCGGTTTCCCTTCATTCCAGTCGGCGCCCCATTGCGGGACACACCAACCTAAAATTTCCATTCTGTTAATCAATATCCTGCCCGGCAAAAATTGCCTAGTCGTTAGACGCGCATCCTTCGGGCCGCGAACACTGCAAGCAGCGGCCAATTTACCGGCCGAATCGTGCCGGTTTGATGATCCGCAAAATTTTTCGTCGAACGCGCTGATGTTGCAGCACAACGCAAACGAGACTGCGCCATGTCGCGCAAAAGATGCTGCAATCTTTTGCATGAACATTTCCAATTAAGTCGATTTTTACTTTGCCGGGTCAATGTGACGCCAGTCGGTTGTTTAGTCCCGCGTCGCCGACAGCGTCGCCTGAGTCAGAGTTCTTGAGTCATGGTAGTGTCGCGTCGCGGGGCGTCTGCAAGGGCGCCCCGCACTAAATTTGAGAGTGCCCCGTCGAGCCACATCGTCATTGGCGATTGCGTGGCCGAGTTGTCGAAGCTTCAGGCCGGCTCGGTCGACCTGGTCTTCGCGGATCCTCCCTACAATCTGCAGCTCAAGGGCGATCTCAAACGCCCCGACGAATCGCATGTCGATGCCGTCAACGACGACTGGGACAAGTTCTCGTCGTTCGCTGCCTATGACGACTTCACCCGCGCCTGGCTGCTCGCCTGCCGCCGCGTGATGAAGCCGTCGGCAACGCTGTGGGTGATCGGCTCCTATCACAATATCTTCCGCGTCGGCGCGATCATGCAGGACCTCGGCTTCTGGCTCCTGAACGACATCGTGTGGCGCAAGTCCAATCCGATGCCGAATTTCCGCGGCCGCCGCTTCACCAACGCGCACGAGACCATGATCTGGGCCGCGCGCGACGAGAAAGCCAAGGGCTACACCTTCAATTACGAAGCGCTGAAGGCGTCCAATGAGGACGTGCAGGCGCGCTCCGACTGGCTGATCCCGCTGTGCACCGGCGAGGAACGCCTCAAGGGCGACGACGGCAAGAAGGTCCATCCGACGCAGAAGCCCGAGCAACTGCTCGCCCGCGTGCTGCTGTCGTCGTCGAAGCCCGGCGATCTCGTGATCGATCCGTTCAACGGCACCGGAACGACAGGCGCAGTCGCCAAAAGGCTCGGCCGCAATTATATCGGCTTCGAGCGCGACCGGACCTATGCCGCCGCCGCCGAAGCGCGAATCGCCGCGATCGAGCCGCTGCCGGCCGAGACCTTGGCCCCGTTCATGACCGCACGTGAGGCGCCGCGGGTGGCATTCTCCGAACTGATCGAACGCGGCATGATCGTGCCCGGCGCGAAACTGGTCGATGCTAAGAAGCGCCATGGCGCACTGGTGCGTGCCGACGGCGCCATCATGCTCGGCGACAAGGTCGGCTCGATCCACCGCATCGGCGCGGTCGCGCAGGGCTCCGGCGCCTGCAACGGCTGGACCTTCTGGCACGTCGAGACCAAGACCGGCCTGCGGCTGATCGACGAACTGCGCGCCGAGATCCGTTCCGGGATGGCGGTGGGCTGAGCGCCCACCGCGCGATCCGGCGCCGTCTCTCCCTCTTCGTCATTCCGGGGCGCCGCAAAGCGGCGAGCCCGGAATCCATTGCGCCACCTGCTATGCGGCCCGATGGATTCCGGGTTCTCGCTTCGCGAGCCCCGGAATGACGAGTGGAGAACGATGACGCCGTCTTGAACGCGGGCCGTCTTGTTGCACCGCCGCGGCGGGCCTACATTGACCTCCGTCACTTGCCGTTTCGATTGGTCGCCCGATGCGAAGACAATCCGAGACCTTGCTGCTGGTGCCGCTGTTGCCGGTCTTCCTGCTCGGCATGTTTCCGATGCTGCTGATCGGCCTGCTCGGATTCTTCGGCCTGATCATTTTCGGCATCCTGCTGGTCTGCGTCGGCCTCACGCTCGCCCTCGAGGCGCATGGTGAGTTCAATGAAGAGATCATCGTGCACGGCTATGCCCGCGGCTCCGAGCGCGCGACGCAGCTCTCCAACCTGCACGCCGCGACCCGTTCCGCCGCCGTGCTGGACGTCGCGGGCGCCGCGCTGATCGTCGCGGGTATCCTGGGCTTCTTCTGGGCCGGCTGACCAGCGCGGCACGCGACCCTGATTCACAAACTCGTCGCTTGCGCATTGCGGCGAAGTTTGCGCATGAGGGGCCGGTCTGCGGCCCTCGCCCGCCGCGTCCCGATCTCGCCGGTCACAAGAACCAAGGGAGTCACTTCATGATCAAATTCTATTTCAACGGCGCGCCGAACCCGATGAAGGTCGCGCTGTTTCTGGAAGAGTCCGGCCTGCCGTTCGAGGCGATCCCGGTCGACACCCGCAAGGGCGAGCAGTTCGCGCCCGACTTCCTCAAGGTCAATCCGAACGGCAAGGTGCCGGCGATCGACGACGACGGCATCTTCGTGTTCGACTCCAACGCGATCCTGCTCTACCTCGCCGAGGAGCACGGCAAGTTCCTGCCCGCCAACACCCCGGCCAACCGCGCCGCGACGCTGTCCTGGCTGATGTTCATCGCGACCGGCGTCGGCCCGTATTCCGGCCAGGCGGTGCATTTCAAGCACTTCGCGCCGAAGGATCTCGACTACGCCAACAACCGCTACCAGTACGAGGCGCATCGCCACTACAAGATCCTCAACGATCATCTAGCGAAGAGCCGCTACATGGTCGGCGACAGCTACACGATCGTCGACATGGCGTTCTGGGGCTGGGTGCGGATGGCAACCTTCATCCTCGGCGAGGAAGGCTTTGCCAAATACCCGAATGTGAAGCGGCTGCTCGACGAGATCTCGGCGCGGCCCGCGGCGGCCCGCGCCAACGCGCTGAAGGACAAGCACACCTTCAAGGCCGAAATGGACGACGCGGCCCGCGACATCATGTTCGGCCACCTCAAGTCCAAGGTGGCGTAAGCACTGCGCAGGGTGGGTAAGGGCGCACAGCGCCCTGCCCACCCTGCGTGCTGCGATCGCTTCGCTCTCACGGCGGCCAGTGCGGCCTGCCCTTGTCATACCGGCCGTGGTCGACGACATCGGCGCGGCAGATCCCGATATCCTGCAACTCGCGTTCGCTCGTGGCCGCAAGCTGCCGCCATGCGCGCCGGTTCTCACGCCACTGCCTGATCCAGGCGAGCGCCGCCGCGAGCCCGGCTACCAAGCACCTAACCCGCCGCGCGAACCGCGGCCGCCGGAAACGGACCAAGTGCCTTCTCGGTCAGCACCGAGTCGCAATATTCCCGGATTTCCTTGATCCGGCCGCCGTCGAAGCGAAACACCAGGCAATAATCGTTGTCGTAGCGCTGGCCTTCCTTGGTGAGGTTGTTGCCCTTGGCCTCGACCACGACGATATCGCCGTCGGCGATGAAGCGGTGGGCGATGGTGCGGCCGCGCTCCACCAGCCTGGAGCGGACGTGCCCGTGCAGGTCGTTCATGATCGATTGCTTGCCGGTAAAGGTGTGCGACCAGGAATATTGCCCGGTCACCGTCCAGATCGCGTCGTCGGCGAGATTGGCCACCAGCAGCGATTTCTCGCGCACCGCGGGATCGGGATCGCCCGCGATCGCGAATATTTCCTGCACCAGTTTCTTGTTGTCGGCTGCGCTCATGGCGCGTCTCCTTGTGATGGATTGGCTCTGATTTCAGGCATTTCCTCACGCGAAGCGCTGTTCGCTTCGCGTGAGAACGCCTTGCCCGCGGATCATGCGGCGCCGGCGCACATTCTTCCAATCGATAGGTGGTATGATATATATTCACCTGATGAATTTGAATTCGCTTGACCTCAACCTGCTGGTCGCGCTCGACGCCCTGCTGCGCGATGCCAATGTCAGCCGCGCCGCGATGCGGCTCAATCTGTCGCAGCCCGCGACCAGCCACGCGCTGCAGCGGCTGCGCGACCTGATCGGCGATCCGCTGCTGGTGCGCAACGGCGCCCGGATGGAGCTGACGCCGCGGGCGCAGGCGCTGCGTTCACCGCTGGCGCAGGCGCTCGACCAGGTGCGCACGCTGTTCGTCTCCGATGATTTCGACCCCGCGCGCAGCGAGCGGCATTTCCGCCTGATGATGCCCGACCTCGCGGTCGAGCTGTTGATGCCGCGGCTGATGGAGAAGGTGACGCAGCTGGCGCCGAACGTCACCATCGACGTGGTGCCGTGGCGGAGCTCCCCGATCTTCACGCCCGACTTTGCCCGCACCATCGATCTCGTGATCTCGATCGGCAATTCCTTCAAGGGATTTCACCGCCAACGGCTCTACACCGACATCGATGCGCTGGCGGTGCGGCGCGGCCATCCCGCCGGCGCCAAGCTCAGGAAGCGCGAGGCGTTCCTCGCAGCGCGCCATGTCGCGGTGATCATCCGTGGCCACAACGAGGACCTGATCGACACCTGGCTGCGCGCCAAGGGCATCCAGCGCCGGATCGCGCTGGTGGTGCCGGGCTATATCGAGGCGCTGCACGTCACCGCGCGCACCGACCTCGTCGCCTTCGTGCCGCGCCGGCTGATCTCTGCGCTGGCGAAGCAGTTATCGCTGGTGACGGTGACGCCGCCGCTCGATCCGGGGATCGACGAGCAGCATATGTTCTATCCGACACGGGCCCAGATGGATCCCGGTTCGATCTGGCTGCGCCGGCTGATGCTGGAAACCGGACGGGAGCTGGAGACGCGGAAGGTGTAGCGCGGCGCGCTCTCTCCACGCGTCGTCCCGGCGAAGGCCGGGACCCATAACCACCATTCTGAATCGTGGATGAAGGCTGCGGCCCCAGCGTCGTACCACAGGCGAGATTTGTGGTTATGGGTCCCGGGTCGCGCTGCGCTTGCCCGGGACGACACCGAATTTCTCGCGCCTACGCCCTCTGCTCGGCCAGCACCTTCTGCACCGCCGGCCGCTGCTCCATCGCGGCGCGATGCGCCTTCACCTTGGGCAGGGTCGCGATGTCGACGCCGTCGCCATCGAGCCAGAGGGCCAGCGTGTAGAGATAGGCGTCGCCGACCGTGTAGCTGTCGCCCATCACCCATGGGCCCTTCAGCATGTCGCGCTCGATCAGGTTGAAACAGGCGCCCATGGTCTTCGGCACCATCGACTTCATGTCGGCGAACGACGTCTCGTGGGTCGCCCAGCGCGCGCCGCGCATCTTGTGGGCGTGGCAGACATGCACCGTCGAGCAGAGATAGGAATTGAAGGCCTGCAGCTTCGCGAATGCGAAGGCGTCGTCGAGCGGCGCGAGCTTCGCCTGCGGATAGGTCTGCGCGATGTAGGCCAGCATCGCCGGTGTCTCGGTCAGCACGCCGAGGTCGGTCACCAGCGACGGCACGCGGCCCTTCGGATTGATCTTCAGATACTCCGGGCTGTTCTGCTGGTTGATCTTGAAATCGAGCCGCTCGATCGAATAGGGCGCGCCGGCCTCGGCCAGTGCGATATGGGACGCGAGGGCGCAGGTACCGGGGGCGGTATAGAGCTTGAGCATGTCGTTGTCCTCTGCGGGCCTTGTCGGTTCGTTGCGAACCCGGCCCTGGCTTTTTATGAGATGCGGCGGACGTTAGCGGCAGCCCCCCTTGCCGTCCACCCCGCGCGGCACCGCGGACCTTGCCCGCGGCCGGGCCGCCATGCGATGACGATGGCCGATCGAGAGGGCTTTTCATGACTGTGCTGATTGCAGGTGGCGGAATTGGCGGGCTGACGCTGGCGCTCAGCTTGCACCAGATCGGCGTGCCCTGCCGCGTCTTCGAAAGCGTGCCCGAATTGCGGCAGCTCGGCGTCGGCATCAACGTGCTGCCGCATGCGGTGCGCGAACTGATCGAGCTCGGCCTGCATGATGTGCTCGACGCATCAGCGGTGCGCACCCGCGAGCTCGCCTATTTCTCCAAGCACGGCAAGCCGATCTGGAGCGAACCGCGCGGGCTCGAGGCCGGCTATAAATGGCCGCAGTTCTCGATCCATCGCGGCCGGCTGCAGCAGCTGCTGCTCGACGCCGCGACCGAACGGCTGGGGCCAGAGAACATCCTGACCAGCCATCACCTCACCGGCTGGACCGAGACCGCCGACGGCGTTCGCGCCGACTTCATCGACAAGGCGACCGGCAAGCCCGCCGGCAGCTATGACGGCGCGGTGCTGATCGCCGCCGACGGCATCCATTCCGCGGTGCGCGAAAAACTCTATCCGCAGGAAGGGCCGCCGATCTGGAACGGCCGCATCCTGTGGCGCGGCATCACCCGCGGCAATGCCTTCCTGACCGGTCGCACCATGATCATGGCCGGCCACGAGACCCTGAAATTCGTCTGCTATCCGATCTCGAAGCAGGCCGGCGCCGACGGCAAGTTCGACATCAACTGGGTCGCCGAGCGGCATATGCCGCCGACCTATCAGTGGCGCCGCGAGGACTATAACCGCACCGCAAAGCTCGACGAGTTCCTGCCGTGGTTCGAGAGCTGGAATTTCGACTGGCTCGACGTGCCCGGCCTGATCCGCAACTGCCCGCATGCCTACGAATATCCGCTGGTCGATCGCGATCCGATCCCGCAATGGACCTTCGGCCGGGTCACGCTGATGGGCGACGCCGCGCACCCGATGTACCCGATCGGCTCCAACGGCGCCTCGCAGGCGATTTTGGATGCGCGCACGCTGACGCGTGAGATTTTGGCGCATGGTGCAACGCAGGCGGCGCTATTGGCCTATGAGGCCGAACGGCGCCCGGCGACGACCGACCTCGTGATGCTCAACCGCCGCAACGGCCCGGAGCAGGTGATGCAGCTGGTCGAGGAGCGCGCGCCCAATGGCTTTGGCGTCGTCACCGAGGTGCTGTCCCAGCAGGAGCTGGAAGACATCGCCGCCAACTACAAGCGCGTCGCCGGCTTCCAGGTCGAGGGGCTGAACGCCAAGCCGCCGATCGTGCAGCGGGCGGGTGCATAGGTAGGGCGAAAGCTGAAGCAACCTACTGTCCCCGTCACCCTGAGGAGCCGCAAAGCGGCGTCTCGAAGGGTGCACGGCCCGGCCGGTGGCTGTCGACCCTTCGAGACGGCCGCTACGCGGCCTCCTCAGGGTGACGGACCAAATTGCAGTGTGCGCGGCATCACCGCAGCGCCCGCGCTGCTTCCACCAGGCGGATGCTGCTGCTCGCCGTCGCAAGCAATGTGCCGTCAGCGGCGGTCAGCCGGCCCTCGACGAAGGCGATGGTCTTGCCGAGCTGCGTGACCGTCGCTTCGCCGGTGATCGGTCCGGGTTTCGCGGGTGCGAGGAAATTGACGGTCATCGTGATCGTCGTGGTGAACAGCCTGCCCTCGGTCATGATGAACACCGCCGGCCCCATCGTGTCGTCGAGCATCGCCGAGAGCATGCCGCCCTGGATGAAGCCGGCCGGATTGCAGAAATCCTGATTGCCGTCGAACACGATCCTGATCCAGCCGTCCTGCGGACGTGCGTCAGCCACGTGCCACCCCAGCAGCTTGGCGACTGGCGGCATCGGGATGCGGTCGAGCGCGGTTGCGATCATGGCGGCCTCCGTTTTGGACGTCGTAGCCGAGACCTGCTGCCAGCATGGTGTCAGCAGGTCGTCTCCCCCTAGAGATCCAGCCCGTGCGCGATGGCCTTGCGCATCACATTGGGAAACGCCTCGCCGTCCAGCGTCGCCACCGGCACCCAGCGCATGCCGTCCGGCGCACGCGTGCGCGGCGCAACACTCGCCGTATAGACCACGAGCTCGAGCGGAAAGTGCGTGAACACGTGGGTGACCACGCCGGTCTTGCGCTGCCAGCGCGTGACGCCCTTGAGCTCCGGCGCCTGCGCCAGCGCGGCGGCCTCCGGCTGATCCGCAAGCCATTGCGATCCCGGCACTTCGGTCATGCCGCCGAGCAGGCCTTTTGCCGGGCGCGAACGCACCAGGAGCTCGCTGCCGCGCGTCACCACGAAGGCGGCGCCGCGGCGCAGCGCGCCGCTCTTCTTCGGTGCCTTGCGCGGAAACGTCTCCTGGTCGCCGCGGACGCGGGCTGCGCAATCGTCATTCAGCGGACACAATGCGCAGGCCGGCTTCTTCGGCGTGCAGATGGTGGCGCCGAGGTCCATCAGGGCTTGAGCACTATCGCCGGCACGGGACGGGCCGAGCAACGTCGCCGCCATCTCCTTGATCAGCGGCTTGGCCTGCGGCAGCGCCTCCTCGATGGCGAAGAGCCGGCTGACCACGCGCTCGATATTGCCGTCGACCGGCATGGTGCGGCGGTCGAACGCGATCGCGGCAATCGCCGCCGCGGTATAGGGCCCGATGCCGGGCAGCGCGCGCAGCCCGTCCTCGGTGTCCGGAAAGGCCCCGCCATGCTCGCTCAGCACCGCAACCGCGCAGGCGTGCAGGTTGCGCGCCCGCGAATAATAGCCGAGCCCGGCCCACATCCTGAGGACGTCGTCGAGCGAGGCGCGGCCAAGCGCGGTCACGTCGGGCCAGCGCGACAGGAATTTCTCGAAATAAGGTCCGACCGCCCTGACCGTGGTCTGCTGCAGCATGATCTCGGACAGCCACACACGGTACGGATCGGCCCGCTCCCCCGCCTCCGCACGCCACGGCAGCCGCCGGCGATGCCGGTCATACCAGGCCAGCAGCCGCGCTGGGCGGTCGGCTTGCTGGTCGGTCGATTTGGTCTTGGCGGCCGCGCGAGAGCTCATGACGTCACTTTAGGGCAAATCTCGCCCCGTCATGCCCGGGCTTGACCCGGGCATCCACGTCTTTCTTTGTCCGAGGAAACAAAGGCGTGTATGGCCGGGACATAGGCGAGCGGAAGCGACGCCGTCCTTCGGACGGCTAAGCCCGGCCATGACGGCAGGAACGCTCCTCACGCGAATTGCGGGATGCTATAACCCTCCCATGCCCAGACCCGGCCCGATCAGCGCAAAGCCCCTGTCGATCCTGCTCAGCGACGTCTTCACCGACGCCTATGCCAAGCAGGGCTTTGCCGCGCGCGAGCTGGTGACGCGCTGGACCGAGATCGCCGGGGAGCGGATCGCGGCCTATTGCGAGCCGCTGAAGATCCAGTGGCCTCGGCCGGTGGAGGGGCAGCCGCAGGAGCCGGCCACGCTGGTGCTACGGGTCGAGGGGCCGATGGCGCTGGAGATCCAGCACTCCTCCG
Organism: Bradyrhizobium sp. B120; assembly: GCF_049075665.1. Taxonomy (NCBI): domain Bacteria; kingdom Pseudomonadati; phylum Pseudomonadota; class Alphaproteobacteria; order Hyphomicrobiales; family Nitrobacteraceae; genus Bradyrhizobium; species Bradyrhizobium sp. B120. The sequence continues at coordinate 7,334,859 of NZ_CP185242.1, forward strand.
ACGTCATCCTGGAACGGGTGAACCGCTTCTTCGGCTGGCACGCGGTCGGCCGCCTGACGATCCGGCAGGCGCCGCTTTCGCGCCGCGCCCCCCCGACCCGGCCGCGCCAGCCCGACGCCAAAGCCGTGGCCCGGGAGGCGGCAAATCTTGAAGCCGTCGAGGACGCCGATCTGCGCGCCGCGCTGGCCCGACTGGGTGCCTCGATCAAGCGAAATTGACGCTTTTCGCAGGCTCGGCCGCGAGACCCCGGCATTGCCACAATGGTCGTTTCAAGCTAGCGAAGGCTTCTTTTCGGGACCCCCTTCATTCTGGCGTGAATGCGCCAATCCGGGAGCTGACCTTGATCATCACGCGCCGCGCTTTCACCACCGCTCTCTCGCTGACCGGGCTTGCCGCCCTCGCCGGGCTGTCGCCGCTGCGCCTGATCACGGATGCGTTCGCGCAGACCGCCGCCGAGGTCGCCAAGCCGCAATCGCTGCCGGACATGGGCCTCGGCCCGCAGGACGCCAAGGTGACCATCATCGAATACGCCTCGATGACCTGCCCGCACTGCGCCAATTTCAACGAGACCGTGTTCCCGAAAATCAAGTCGACCTACATCGATAGCGGCAAGGTCCGCTACGTGTTCCGCGAATTCCCGCTCGACATCAAGGCCGCCGCCGGCTCGATGCTGGCGCGCTGCATCGCCAAGGACGACGCGCCGAAATTCTTCGCCGTGATCGACCTGCTGTTCCGCCAGCAGAACGACTGGGTGGTCAAGAACACCACCGAGACGCTGACGCGGATCGGCAAGCAGGCCGGCCTCAGCCAGCAGCAGGTCGAGGACTGCCTGAAGGATCAGACGCTGCTCGACAAGATCGCCGCCGACCAGAAATACGCCAACGACGTGCTGAAGGTGAACTCGACGCCGACCTTCTTCGTCAATGGCGAGATGCTGAAGGGCGAGACCTCGTTCGAGGAGTTCAGCAAGCACATCGATCCGCTGCTGAAGAGCTAATCAGGCGCCCGCGAATCCGACGTCATCGTGCCGCGTTCGAGTCGCGGCACGATAATTGTGGATGATTTGCGATCACGGCATGCGGCCGTCGCATAATTTGGTTGTTGAAAACCTGATTCGCACGATGCGAATCTCGGAGGACATGCAGGGGCCACAAAACCCCTGTAAATCCCCTGCAAATCCCTTGGGAAAAGCTTGGTCAAGCGGTTGCCCTGACGCACTCGCATCGCCATTGTCGCCGCTCATGAGAGCTGCACGCAGCTATTCACCCCAGACACCGACATTGCCATCCATGGTATTGTCACGGCAGGGAGATTCGCGCCCGGCCAAACGAGATTTGTGTACATGAAGCTCACGCGCCTCCGCCTGCACGGTTTCAAGTCGTTCGTTGAACCCACCGATTTCATGATCGAGCCGGGCCTGACCGGCGTCGTCGGACCGAACGGCTGCGGCAAATCCAATCTCGTCGAAGCGTTGCGCTGGGCGATGGGCGAGACCTCGCACAAATCGCTGCGCGCCGCCGACATGGATGCGGTGATCTTCGCCGGTTCCGGCAACCGTCCCGCGCGCAACCACGCCGAAGTCGTGATGACGATCGACAATTCCGATCGCTCGGCGCCGGCCGCGGTAAACGACAGCCAGCTGCTGGAGATCTCCCGCCGCATCGAGCGCGAAGCCGGCTCGGTCTACCGCATCAACGGTCGCGACGTGCGCGCCCGCGACGTGCAGATCCTGTTCGCCGACGCCGCCACCGGCGCGCGTTCGCCGGCATTGGTCCACCAGGGCAAGATCGGCGAAATCATCCAGGCCAAGCCCGAGCAGCGCCGCCGCGTGCTGGAAGACGCCGCCGGCGTTGCCGGCCTGCACGCCCGCCGTCATGAGGCGGAGCTGCGGCTGAAGGCGGCCGAAACCAACCTGACCCGCGTCGAGGACGTGATCGGCCAGCTCAGCGGCCAGATGGAAGGCCTGAAGAAGCAGGCCCGCCAGGCGATTCGCTACCGCGAGGTCGCCGCCAAGGTGCGCAAGTCCGAGGCCATGCTGTTCCATCTGCGCTGGATCGAGGCCAATGCCGACGTCAACGATGCCGCGCACACCCATGATATCTCCGTGCGCGAGATGGCCGAGCGCACCCGCGAGCAGGCCGAATCCGCCCGCATCCAGGCGATCCGCGCGGCCGAATTGCCGGCGCTGCGCGATGCCGAGGCGCGCGCCGCCGCCGGCCTGCAGCGCCTGACCAATGCGCGCGAGATGCTCGACCGCGAGGAGCAGCGCGCCAAGGAGCGGGTCGGCGAACTCGATCGCCGCCTGACCCAGTTCGCCCAGGACATCGCACGCGAGCAGCAGCAGACCTCCGATGCCGACATCGCGCTGCAGCGGCTCGACACCGAAGACGCCGAGCTCAAGGAAGAGATCAAGTCGCGGGTCGAGAAGCGCTCCGGCGTCGACGAGCGCGTCTCCGAGGCCGAGGAGATCCTGGCCGCGACCGAGCGCCAGTTCTCCGAGCTAACCACGCAGCTCGCCGACCTGACCGCCAAGCGCAACCAGCTCGAAGCCGGCGTACGCACGCATCGCGACCGCCTGGCGCGGCTCGATCAGGAGATCGCCAACGTCCAGGCCGAGGAGACCAAACTCGCGCAGGAGACCGGCAATCTCGGCGACATCGACGCGCTCGCCGCCGCCATGGAGATGGCGCAGCAGACGCTCGCCGAATCCGAGGCCGCCGTGCAGTCCAGCGAGGCGCATCACGCCGCCGTGCGGCAGACGCTGGAAGCCTCCCGCAATCCGCTCGCCGAGGCCGAGAAGCGCGTGCAGCGGCTCGAGACCGAAGCCCGCACCATCTCCAAGCTCGTCACCAGCGAGACCAAGAATCTGTGGCCGCCGATCATCGACGGCATCACGGTCGCCAAGGGCTATGAAAAGGCGATCGGCGCGGTACTCGGCGACGACCTCGACGCGCCGGTGGATTCGTCCGCGCCGATGCGCTGGACCAATGTCGGTGAAGCCGCGGGCGATCCCGCGCTGCCGGATGGCGTCGAACGGCTGGCCGATCACGTCCAGGCACCGCCGGAACTGGCGCGCCGTCTGGCCCAGATCGGCGTGGTGGCCAAGGAACGCGGCGCCGCGCTGGTGTCGCAGCTGAAGACCGGCCAGCGGCTGGTGTCGCTCGAAGGCGACGTCTGGCGCTGGGACGGCTTTGTCGCCGACGCCCATGCCCCGACCGGTGCGGCCCGCCGCCTCGCCGAACGCGCCCGCCTGGTCGATATCGAGCATGAGCTTGAACAGGCCCGCATCGATGCCGCCGCCAAGCGTCAGGCGCTGGAGACGGCTGAAGAAGAATTGCGCTCGGCATCTGCCGCCGAGGGTGCCTCGCGCGAAGCCGTGCGTGCCGCCCGCCGCGAGACCGACGCCGCGCGTGAGCGCCATGCCGCGACGGAACGCGAGATCAACCGCCACTCCGCACGCAAATCGGCGCTGACCGAGGCGCACAGCCGCGTCGCCGCCGACCGCGCCGAGGCCGAAGCCGCCCACGAGAACGCAGTTGCCGCGCTGTCCGAATTGCCGCCGGGTGTCGAGACCGAAGCCCAGCTCGCTGCGGTTCGCGCCGAGATCGACAACCAGCGCCGTGCCGCGGCGCAAGTCCGCGCCGAGGCGCAGGCGCTCGCCCGCGAGGCCGAACTCGCCGACCGCCGCGTGCAGGCCATCGTTGCCGAACGCAACGAGTGGCAGAGCCGCAAGACCAGCGCCGCCTCGCAGGTCGGGACCATCGAAGAGCGCATCGCCGAGGTGTCGGCCGAGCGCGAGGAACTCGCCAACGCGCCGGAAGTGTTCGCCGAGAAGCGCAGCGCGCTGATCACGGAGATCGAGCACGCCGAGGGCGATCGAAGGATCGCTGCGGACGCGCTGGCGACGGCGGAAGCCGCGATGGCGGAAACCGATCGCCTCGCCAAGACCTCGCTCGAAGCGCTGTCGTCCTCCCGCGAAGCCACCGCGCGCGCCGAAGAGCGCATGGAAGGCACCCGCCGCCGCCTCGCCGACATCGAGCGCGAGATCCACGACATGCTCGAGGTCGAGCCGAGCGCGGTCGTCGGCATGGCCGAGATCGAGCCCGGCGCGGAGCTGCCGCCGGTCGCGCAGGTCGAGGAAGAACTCGAAAAGCTGCGCCGCGACCGCGAGCGCCTGGGCGCCGTCAATCTGCGCGCCGAGGAAGAGTTGAAGGAAGTCGAGACCCAGCATACCGCGCTGACCACCGAACGCGACGACCTGGTCGAAGCGATCAAGCGGCTGCGGCAGGGCATCCAGAGCCTCAACCGCGAAGCGCGCGAGCGTCTGCTGACCTCGTTCGAGACCGTCAACAACCACTTCAAGCGCCTGTTCACCGAGCTGTTCGGCGGCGGCGAAGCCGCGCTGCATCTGATCGAGAGCGACGATCCGCTCGAGGCCGGCCTCGAAATCATCGCGAAGCCGCCCGGCAAGAAGCCGCAGACCCTGTCGCTGCTGTCAGGCGGCGAGCAGGCGCTGACGGCGCTCGCGCTGATCTTCGCGGTGTTCCTGACCAACCCGTCGCCGATCTGCGTGCTGGACGAAGTCGACGCGCCGCTCGACGACCACAACGTCGAACGGTTTTGCACCCTGCTGAACGAAATGACAGCGTCGACCGAGACGCGTTTCATCATCATCACGCACAATCCGATCACGATGGCGCGGATGAACCGGCTGTTCGGCGTCACCATGGCCGAGCGCGGCGTGTCGCAGCTGGTGTCGGTCGACCTGCAGGGCGCGGTCGATATCCTCGACCAGAACGTGGCGTAACGCTACGTCGAAGCACCTCGGACTTGAGGCGAGGCCTCTCGGCCCCGTCATTGCGAGGCGCGACAGCGACGAAGCAATCTACGCCTCCACAAGCGGCGCGATGGATTGCTTCGCTCCGCTCGCAATGACGTGCGATAGTATAGCGGATGACCTCACCCGATCTCCCCGCTGAACTGCGTGCCGCCCTCAACGCCAGGCTCGAAGGCCTGTCGCGCAATGATGCGGCCGGTCGCGCGGTGATCATCTCACAGACCTACCGCGAGGGCGGCGGCTCCGGGACGATCCGGACCGAGACCGATGCGCTGGCCTATGCGCTGGCACGGATGCCCGCAACCTATGCGGCCGTGGTGGCTAGCCTCAATGCGCTGACCGAGATCAGGCCGGACTTCGCACCAATGAGCCTGCTCGATGTCGGCGCCGGCCCCGGGACCGCGACCTGGGCGGCCTCCGAGACGTTCACGTCGCTGCAGGGCTTCACCCTGCTCGACGCCAATGGCGCGTTGAGAACGCTGGCCGAGGGGCTGTTTCAACGCACCGCACGCCTGCACGACACCAGCTACCAACTCGGTCAGGCCCGCGCCTTGCTGGACAAGGCCGACCCCGCCGACCTCGTCGTCGCCAGTTACATGATCGGCGAGCTCGGCGAGGCCGAGCGCGCGGCACTGGCCGATGCGCTGTGGTCCAAAACCGGCGATACGCTATTGGTCGTCGAACCCGGCACGCCCGCGGGCTATGCGCGGATCATCGCACTCCGCGCACGCTTGATCACGGCGGGCGCCCACGTCGTCGCGCCCTGCCCGCATGACGGCAGCTGCCCGCTGGTCGCGCCCGATTGGTGCCATTTCTCGCAGCGCCTGCAGCGCTCGCGCGCGCACAAGCAGGTCAAGGGCGCCGATGCCCCGTTCGAGGACGAACGCTTCGCCTATGTCGCGCTGAGCCACGCGCGCGTTGAGAACCGGCTATCGCGGGTGCTGGCGCAACCGGATGTCGGCAAGGTCGAGGTCGCGGCCAAGCTCTGCACGCCCGAGGGCGTTGCCGTCGCCAGAGTGCCCCGCCGCGCCAAGGCCGATTACGCCAACGCCCGGCGCTGGCGCTGGGGTGATGCGGTGTAGCTACTTGCGTCGTCCCGGCCTAGTGCGCAATCGCGCACGGAGGCCAGGACCCATAACCACCGAACCCGGTTGTGAAGCGAAGCCGACGCCGCTTGTGCCTTTTCCCGGGCCGCGGCGTATGGGTCCCGGCCCCCGTGCGCAATCGCGCACTAGGCCGGGACGACGTAGAATTAGCGGGACGACGACATCGACCTCACCGGAACGATGTTGAACCAATTCGTATCCATCCCCGACCAATCCCTGCCCACCTTTTCGCGGCGGGCTGCCCTGCGCCCCAATCCTGGGCTACGGTGCCGCCGTCTCGTCCATCAGGAGCTGCCCTGTCATGTCGACCAGCTGGATCGTTATCGGCGTCATCGTCCTCCTCGTGCTGTTTGCGTTCGGCGCCTACAACCGCCTCGTCGCGCTCGGCCAGCGGGTCAGCCAGGCCTTTGCCGATATCGATGTGCAGCTCAAGCAGCGCCACGACCTGATCCCGAACCTGGTCGAGACCGTGAAGGGCTATGCCGCACATGAGCGCGGCACACTCGACGACGTCATCAAGGCACGCAACTCGGCGATCTCTGCTCAGGGACCGGCCCAGGTCTCTGCGGCGGAAAACCAACTCTCCGGCGCGCTCGGCCGGCTGATTGCGCTGTCCGAGGCCTATCCGGACCTCAAGGCCAACGCCAATTTCCAGCAGCTCGCATCGGAGCTTTCCGATCTCGAGAACAAGATCGCCGCCAGCCGCCGTTTCTTCAACAACGCGGTCCAGGAATACAACACCGGCATCCAGCAGATGCCGGCCGCACTGTTCGCCGGCATGTTCGGCTTCACCCCCAAGGATTTCTTCGACCTCGGCGCCAGCCGTACGGAGGTCGAGGCGGCACCGAGCGTGAAGTTCTGAGGCGCAACGCGCGCCGGCGAGAGGCCGCTCCGTCATGGCCGCCTATGGTCTCTACACGCACATCGCATCGAACAAGTTTCGTTCGATGCTGCTGCTTTGCGGCCTGTTCCTGCTGATCTACGTGCTGGTCTATGCCGGCGCGCTGGTCGCGGAGGTGATGATCGATAGCGGCCGCACGGCCGATTACTACCTGACCCATGCCTCGCGCGATCTGGTCTCGGCCTTCCCATGGGCGACGATCGCGGCGGTGGCGTGGATCGTGATCGCCTATTTCTTCCACCAGAAAATGATCGACGCCGTCACCGGCGGCGAGAGCGTGACGCGGCAGCAGCAGCCGCGGCTCTACAATCTCTTGGAAAACCTCTGCATCTCGCGCGGCATCCCGATGCCGAAGCTGAAGGTGATGGACAGCCCGGCGCTGAACGCGTTCGCGACCGGACTGAACCCGCGGCAATATTCCATCACGGTCACCACGGGCTTGTTGAGGGCACTGAACGACCAGGAGATCGAGGCCGTGCTCGGCCACGAGCTCACCCATATCAAGAACGGCGACGTGCAGCTGATGGTGGTCGCCGTGATCATCGCCGGCGTGGTCGGCTTCTTCGGCGAGCTGTTCTTCCGCCTGTTCACAAATCTGTCGTGGAGCGGCGGCAGCGGAGGTGGCTGGTCGTCATCGTCATCCTCCCGATCGTCATCATCCTCGTCGGACCGCGACAGCAAGGACTCGGGCGGCGGCGCGATCATCGTCATCATCATCGCGGTCGCATTGATCATGCTGGCCTGGCTGCTGTCGCAGGTGGTCAAGCTCGCGCTGTCGCGATCGCGCGAATTCCTCGCCGATGCCGGATCGGTCGAGCTGACCAAGAATCCCGATGCGATGATCTCGGCGCTGCGCAAGATCGAGAACCGCGGCGAGCTACCGGGCGCCACCTCGGCGGTGATGGAACTCTGCGTCGACAATCCGCGCGAGGGTTTTGCCGACCTGTTTGCCACCCATCCGTCGGTGAAATCCCGGGTCGATGCCTTGGTGAAATCTGCCGGCGGCCACGACCCCGGACCGCTGGCGCTGCCGGATGAGACGTCGGACGCGACGGGAACGCAGGACCAGCCGTCCGCGGCGGGCGACCAGCCTCCACCTGTCACCCATGGCCCGCCCCACGGCCCCTGGGGTGACACGCCGCCAGCACAACCGAACAATCCGCCGCCGCTGCCGGGCACCAGCCCTGCACAGGGACCATTGGGACCGCTGGGTCCTTTGCAGGGCCCGCTCCAGGGCCCACTTCAAGGCCCCTGGGGCCGGCGCCGCTGATCGTGCCCTAGGCCACTCAGTCCATTAAGGAAATCCCTACCAAACCCAATGTGGGCACCTTAAGGAATTGAATTCTCCCTCGTTTCTGCCATGTTCGCGCCCAAAGCAGTGTGGGGACTTGCCGATCGCCATCGCGGTCGGGAGCGCGCTTTAAGGGACTTCCATGGCAAAGCCGGTTGTGATCGTGGTGGGCGCTGACAAGGGCGGGGTCGGCAAGACCACCGTCTCGCGGACGCTCCTGGACTATTTCAGTGCCAACAACGTGCAAACCCGGGCGTTCGACACCGAGTCGCCGCGCGGCACGCTGAAGCGCTTCCACCCCGACATCACCGAGATCGTCGACATGACGACGACCGCGGACCAGATGAAGATCTTCGATACGCTGAACGCCGGTTCCTCGGTCACCGTGATCGACGTCCGCGCCGGCCTCTTGTCACCCGCGCTGGCCTCGCTGCGCGACATCGGATTCCTCGACGCGGCGCGCTCCGGCCAGATCACCTTCGCCGTTTTCCACATCCTCGGCCCGTCGATCGCCTCGCTGGACGAAATCGCCGAGACCGCCAACTTCATGAGCGGCGCGAAGTATTTCCTGGTTAAGAACTTCATCAACGACACCCAGTTCTTCCAGTGGGACCAGGCGACCTACAATTCGTACTTCCACCGCATCAAGGATGCCGTGGACCTCACCATCCCGAAGCTCAACGAAATGGCCTACGAGCAGGTCGAGGTCTCCTCGGTTCCGTTCCTGAAATTCGTTGCCAACAAGGGCATCAACGACGACGCCGCGAACTACTCCTTCGTGCTGCGTGGCTATGTCCGGCACTGGCTCGCCAATGTCTGGAGCGAGTTCGACCGGATCAAGCTGACCGACCTGGTCGGCGCCAAGTCGGCCAAGGGCGAAAAATAGTCGCGCGCAAGGCGGCGAAAAAGTCGCGCGCCGGGCAACGGAAAGTCCCGCCCAAGGCAGCGAAAAATCGCGCCGGGGGCAGCGAAAAAAGTCGCGTTCGGGGCGGCGATGGGGCTGGATTAGGCGAAAATTTGGCCTGATATAGCGGGCGATGTCGTCCACGCCCGTTTACATCATCTGCTCGCCCCGCCCGCAGGTCGGCAAGACGCTGATCGCGCGGCTGCTCGGCGAATTCCTGCTGCTCAAGAACGGCGACGTCGTCTGCTACGACATCAATCTGAAGGAGCCGTCGCTGCTCGACTATCTGCCGCGGATCACCGAAACCGCCGACGTGATCGACACCTACGGCAAAATGCAGCTGATGGACCGCGTCATCGTAAATGACGGCATCGGCAAGGTGATCGACCTCGGCTACCACGCCTTCGACGAATTCTTCAAAATGGTCGACCAGATCGGGCTGATGAAGGAGGCGATGCGCCGCCGCGTCTCGCCGGTCATCCTGTATGTCGCCGATACCGACCGCGCCTCGGTGCACGGTTACCAGACGCTGCAGGGCATGATCCCGCCGAACGCACTCATCGTCATCGACAATGAATTCGTGGTGCGCGGCGAGCTGCCGCCGGTCATGACCGCCAGCCGGGTGCTGCGCTTCCGCGCGCTGCCGGTGTTCCTGAAGACCTATATCGACCGGCTGACCTTCTCCTTCACCGGCTATCTGCGCCACGAGAGGGACTCATCGACCGAGCTGCATCAGTGGATCCGGAAGAACTACACCACGTTCCGCGATCTCGAGCTGAGCATGCTGTTGCAGCGGGGATGACTGTCGTCCCGGCGAAAGCCGGGACCCCTCCGCCGGTGGCTCCCGCACCCGCCTAACACACTCGATGTCGTCCCTGCGAAAGCAGGGACCCATAACCACCGCTTTGCGTTTTGCGACGGCTGCGGCTGCAGCGGTCTTCATAACCACTATTGGTGGTAATGGGTCCCGGCCTTCGCCGGGACGACGTTGTGGATGGGTTTGCGCTAGTGCCCTTCGAACGCCATCAGCGTGCGCACCGGAACGTCCATCGCGCGCAGCTTGGCGGCGCCGCCGAGATCGGGCAGGTCGATGATGAAGCAGGCCGCGACCACATTGGCGCCGATCTGGCGCAGCAGCTTCACCGCACCCTCCGCGGTGCCGCCGGTCGCGATCAGATCGTCGACCAGGATCACGCGCTCGCCGGGCTGCACGGCATCGGCATGCATCTCCATCTCGTCGATGCCGTATTCCAGCGAGTAGGCGATCCGCACCGTGGTGTGCGGCAGCTTGCCCTTCTTGCGGATCGGCACGAAGCCGGCCGAGAGCTGATGCGCCACCGCGCCGCCGAGGATGAAGCCGCGCGCCTCGATGCCCGCGACCTTGTCGACCTTCGCCCCCGCCCAGGGATGCACCAGTTCGTCGACCGCACGGCGGAAGGCGCGGGCATCGGCGAGCAGCGTCGTGATGTCGCGGAACAGGATGCCCTTCTTCGGGTAGTCCGTGATGGTGCGAACGGTCGCCTTGATGTCGTGGTCGAAGGTCATTGATCTCGCTCTGGCTGTCATTCCGGGGCGATGCGAAGCATCGAACCCGGAATCTCGAGATTCCGGGTCTGGTGCTAGCGCACCATCCCGGAATGACGATGGTTAAACTTTGCCTTCACTTGGTACTCACATTAAGCCGGAATGCATTCTCGACGATGCGCAGGCCCACCTCGTTGCCGAGCGACATCAGCGATTCCGGATGGAATTGCACGCCGCCGACCGGCAGGGTCTTGTGCTCGATCACCATCGCGACGCCGTCTTCGGTGGTCGCGGTCACCGCCAGCACCTCGGGCACGCTGTCGCGCTCGACATAGAGCGAATGATAGCGGCCGATCACGATCTCATTCGGCAAATTGTGCATCAGCCTGCCGCCGCGGACCTGGACGCGCGACGGACGGCCATGCGCGGGCTGGCCGAGTTGGCCGAGCTGGCCGCCGAAATACTCGCCGATCGCCTGCACGCCGAGGCAGACGCCGAAGATCGGCAGCTTCTTTTCCAGCGCGGTGTCGATGGTCTTCGCGATGCCGAAATCCTCCGGGCGACCCGGCCCGGGCGACAGCACCAGCAAATCCCATCCGCGCTGCTTCAGCATGTCCTGGGCATGAATGTGCCGGACCACGGTGACGTTGGCGCCGACCTGGCGGAAGTAATCGGCCAGCATATGCACGAAGCTGTCGTCGTGATCGATCAGGAGTACGTTCTTGCCCGAGCCGGTGGCGTCAGGCGCGAAATCCGACAGCGGCTTCGGCGGATCGCCGCGCAGCGCCTGGAACAGCGCGGCCGCCTTGACCTGGCACTCGCGGTCCTCGGCGGCCGGATCGGAATCAAACAGGCAGGTCGCGCCGACCCGCACCTCGGCGAGGCCGTCCTTCATGCGGATGGTGCGGATGGTGAGGCCGGTGTTGATGCTGCCGTCGAAATTGACGCAGCCGATCGCGCCGGCGTACCAACGACGCGGCGACCGCTCGTGATCCTCGACGAACTGCATCGCCCACAATTTCGGCGCGCCGGTCACGGTGACCGCCCAGGCATGGGTCAGGAAGGCGTCGAGCGAATCGAAGCCCGGCCGCAGCATGCCCTCGACGTGGTCGACGGTGTGAAACAGTTTTGAGTAGGTCTCGATCTGACGCCGCGCCAGCACCTTGATGGTGCCGGGCACGCAGACCCGCGCCTTGTCGTTGCGATCGACGTCGGTGCACATGTTGAGCTCGAACTCGTCCTTCTCCGAGTTCAACAGCTTGCGGATCTGCTCGGCATCGCCGATCGAGTCCGAGCCGCGCGCGATGGTGCCCGAGATCGGACAGGTCTCGACCCGGCGGCCGTCAGAGCGCACGAACATCTCGGGCGATGCAGAGACCAGGAATTCGCCGTCGCCGAGATTCATCAGCGCGCCATAGGGCGACGGGTTGATGCGACAGAGCCGCTGGAACACTTCCGCCGGCGAACGCTCGCAGGGCTCGGCAAACAGCTGCCCGGGCACCGCCTCGAACAGATCGCCGCGGGCGAACGCCGCGCGGGCGACTTCGACGGTCGCCTGGTATTCGCCCGGCGCGTGATCGGCAAAACCCTGCCGCCCGGTCATGGCGTAGAGGCTCGGCGCCGTCTCGTGCGACTGGCCGGCGGTGGATTTGCCCTTCCAGGAGAACTCGTAATTCAGCGCCACGCCGCGGCCGGTGGCGCGGTCATACGCCAGCAGCCGGTCCGGCACGTAGAGCACGATGTCGCGCTGGTCGGCCTCGCGGGCGCGCTTCTGCACGATGTCCTCGATCTGGAACACGAGGTCATAGGCGAAGGCACCGAACAGGCCGAGCAGCGGATCGGCATTGGAGGTGAACGCCGCCACCATGTCGCGCACCAGCGACATCACGCTGGCGCGACGGGTGCGCTGGTCTTCCTCGACCGGCGCAGCGCCGCGGATGATATGGCCGGCCAGCCGCGTGGCACTGCGCTCGGAGATCACGACGCAGGGCTCGCGCAGCACGTCGCCGAGGAAGGCGATCAGCACCTCGCCGCGCGGGTTCAGCGCCTGCAACGAGAAATCGGTGCCTGACGTTTCCAGCACCAGCGGCGGATCGGCAAAGCCGAGGTCAAAGCTCTCATAGCGGCCCGGCACGGTGGTGCCCGAGGACAAGACCACGCCGCGGCGGCGGTCCAGCAGCGCGATCAAATCGTCGAGGCGGTTGGCGCCGCCGGTGAACTGCTCGACCACGCGCGCAACCGCAAGGCCGCCATTGGTGAGGTATTCGCTCTTGGCCGGCAGGGAGAAGACTGTCCTGTTCATGTGATCCTCTTACGAGACTTGGGAAGAGAGCGCCACACAGGACAAACGAAGGGACCGTCGCACTGCGATGGCGACCTTCGACGTTTTTGGGAAATGAAAACGCACCGGCCACCTATGAGAAGGTGGGCCACCAACGACGGGATGGACTGGCAACGGTGCTCATGGCCGCTACTCACCACCCGGCGCGGGCCGTGTCAAGGGATCGCCCGACACCCCTGCCCCAACCTTGGAAGCCCCTTGGACGCCCTGTTGGACGGCATTTTCGGGGTTTGAAGCGACCGGAAACCGCGTAGGATTTATCGAAATGGCGGCCGGTCAGCCGCCCAAAAAACAGACAGATGGTGGAGGCGCAGATGGCGATTTTGGGTCTCGGATATGCCGGCTTCGGCTCCGACGCACTCGACGACTGGCGGCAGTTCGGCACCGGCCTGGTCGGGCTGCAGGCGATCGAGCGAGGCAACGCGTTGCTCGCCTTCCGGATGGACGACCGCAAGCAACGCATCGTGATCGACCGCGCCCAGGGCGAAGGGACGCGGTTCTTCGGCTGGGAGGTCGCGGATGCCACCGCCCTCGACGCGCTGGCGTCGCGGCTGGAGCGCGCCGGTGTCTCCGTGACCGCCGAGCCGCAGGTGCTCGCAGATAGCAGGCGGGTCCGCGGACTGATCTCATTCCAGGACCCGGCCGGCAACCGTCTGGAGGCGTTTCATGGCCCTGAGATCGACGACACGCCGTTCAAGCCGGGACGATCCATTTCCGGCTTCCGCACCGGCGCGCTCGGGCTCGGTCACGCGGTGCTGACCGTCGAGAACATCGCACCCGTCATGAGCTTCTATGTCGACGTGCTCGGCTTCGGCCTCAGCGACTACATCGAAAAGCCGTTCCGCGCCTATTTCTTCCACGTCAATGCGCGCCATCACTCGCTGGCGCTGATCGAGACCGGCGCGAACGGCATGCATCATCTGATGGTGGAGTTGTTCTCGCTCGACGATGTCGGTCAGGCCTACGACATCGCGATGAAGGAAGACCGGGTCAACGTCACGCTCGGCCGTCACACCAACGACCTGATGACGTCGTTCTACGCCAAGTCGCCGTCAGCCTTCATGGTCGAGTGCGGCTGGGGCGGCCGCGAGATCGATCCTAAGAACTGGACGCCGTTCGAGATGCATGACGGCCCGAGCCTGTGGGGCCACGAGCGCGTCTGGCTGTCGCCGGAGGACCGCGCCGTCGCGCGCGAGATGCGCATGCGCGCCGCCGCCGAGGGCAAGCGCGCACCGGTGCAGGTGCTGGAAGGCAATTTCAAGCTGATGTCGGGCACCTGCCCGTGGTGGGACGAGGTGAAGGCGGAGAACTAGTTCTCCGTCGTCCCTGCGAAGGCAGGGACCCATAACCACAGGGTGTGGTTGCTTGGCGAGATGACTGCCAGCGTGCCCATTGCCGCGGCCGCGGCGTATGGGTCCCTGCTTTCGCAGGGACGACAGCTCGCTTGGGGACGCAATCAGCCCAGATGCTTCCTGAAGTAGTCCGTCGCCCGGTCCCAGGCCAGTTCGGCACACTGCCGGTCGTGCACCGACAGGCGCTGCTCGTTGCCGAAGCCGTGGTCGGCGTCATAGCGGTACAGCTCCAGCGATTTGCCGGCGGCCCTCATCGCCTTCTCAAAACCATCGACCAGCGCCGGCGTGCACCAATCGTCCTTGGTGGCAAAATGCCCCTGCAATGGAATTCTGACGTCCGCCGGCTTGGCCGCCTGCTCCGGCGGAATGCCGTAGAACACCACACCGGCGGTGAGCTCCGGGATCTTGGTGGCGCCGATGATGGTCACCGCGCCGCCGAGGCAGAAGCCGGTCAGGCCGACCTTGGCGCCGTTCTTGCCGAGATATTGCGCGGCGCCGCGCACCGTCTGCGTGGTGGCGTCCATGAAGTCGAGCGAGTTCATCTCTTTGCCGGCCGCGTCGGTGTCGTGATACGGCACCACCTTGCCCTTGTAGAGATCGGGCGCCAGCGCATCGAAGCCGGCCCGCGCGAAGCGGTCGCACATTCCCTTGATCTGGTCCTGCAGCCCCCACCATTCCTGGATCACGACGACCCCGGGCGCGTTGCCGCGCGCGGCGTTGGCGAGATAGCCTGACGCTTCCTTGCCGTCCGGACGCTTGAAGTTGATGCTGGTACCCATGAGTTCCTCCGCAATGTTGGCCGGCTGATTGGCCGGCATTTTGTCCGTACTCGGCGACGGACGCAATTGCCCTGCGGCCCCCTCGCGCACTCGTCATGATCGCAGAAGCACAAACGCCTTTCTCGCGAACCAGGGTTTGAACACGCACAAAACAAAAAGCCCCCGAAGGGGCTTTTTCAAACGCGCGATACCATACCTGGGGTCAGTGGGCGTCGGCCCAGACCTTGCGCTTGGTGAAGTACATCAGGATGGCGAAGATCACGAGGAAGAAGAACACCTGCATGCCGATCCGCTTGCGCTCTTCCATGCGCGGCTCGGCCGCCCACATCAGGAACGTGGTGACGTCGTGCGCGTATTGCTTGACCGTCGCCGGCGAACCGTCGTCGAAGGTCACCTGACCGTCGGACAGCGGCTTCGGCATCTTGATGGCGTGGCCAGGGAAGTACTTGTTGTAGTACGAGCCTTCCGGGATCGTGACGCCGGCCGGGGCCTTGTCCTCGAAGCCCTGCAGAACGGCGTCGACATAGTCCGGGCCCTGCTCCTGGTACTGGGTGAAGAAGTCGATCACGAACTGCGGGAAGCCGCGCTTGTAGGACCGCGCCTTGGTGATCAGCGAGAGGTCGGGCGGTGCCGCACCGCCATTGGCCACGCGCGCGGCCTGCTCGTTCGGGAACGGCGCCGGGAAGTAATCCGCCGGGCGGCCCGGGCGCTCGAACATCTCGCCCTGGTCGTTCGGGCCATCCTTGATCTTGTACTCGGACGCCAACGCAGCCGCCTGCGCCTCCGAATAGCCGGGGCCGCCGGCATCGGCGAGGTTGCGGAACGCGATGTAGTTCAGGCTGTGGCAGGCCGAGCAGACTTCCTTGTAGACCTTCAGGCCACGCTGCAGCGAGCCGCGGTCATACTTGCCGAAAGGGCCGGAGAACGACCAGCTTTGGGCCGGCGGGGCGTCGCCGCCCTCCTCGGCCTTGGCGTTCTGGGTGCTGCCGGCGAACAGGCCGCCAGCCACCACCAGCGCAAGCATGACAGAGGCTGCGGTCGCGGCCCTGCCCTTGCTCTTCGCCAGCACGTCGTCGGCGATCGAGTTCGGCACCGGGCGCGGCGTCTCGATGCGGGCGAGCAGCGGCAGCACGATCAGGAAGTAGGCGAAGTAGCACACCGTCAGGATGCGGCCGGCGATCACATAGATGCCTTCCGGCGGCTGCGAGCCGAGATAGCCGAGCAGGATGCAGACCACCACGAAGATCCAGAAGAACTGCTTGGCCAGTGGACGATACTTCGACGAACGGGTCCGCGCGTTGTCGAGCCAGGGCAGGAATGCCAAGACGATGATCGCACCGAACATGCACGCGACACCGGCGAGCTTGTTCGGGATCGAACGCAGGATCGCGTAGAACGGCAGGTAGTACCATTCAGGCACGATGTGCGCCGGGGTCACGCCGGGATTCGCCGGGATGTAGTTGTCGGCGTCGCCGAGGTAGTTCGGCATGTAGAAGATGAACCAGGCAAAGAAGATCAGGAAGCACGACACACCGAACGCGTCCTTGATCGTCGCATACGGGGTGAACGGCACGGTGTCCTTCTCGGTCTTGGCCTCGACGCCGGCCGGGTTGTTCTGACCCGCGACATGCAGCGCCCAGATGTGCAGCACGACCACGCCGGCGATCACGAACGGCAGCAGGTAATGCAGCGAGAAGAAGCGGTTCAGCGTCGGATTGCCGACCGAATAGCCGCCCCACAGCAGGGTCACGATGCTCTCGCCGAAATACGGTACCGCCGAGAACAGATTGGTGATGACGGTGGCGCCCCAGAAGCTCATCTGGCCCCACGGCAGCACGTAGCCCATGAAGCCGGTCGCCATCATCAACAGGTAGATGATGACGCCGAGGATCCACAGCACCTCGCGCGGCTCCTTGTACGACCCGTAATAGAGACCGCGGAACATGTGGATGTAGACCGCGAAGAAGAACATCGACGCGCCGCAGGCATGCATGTTGCGCAGCAGCCAGCCGTAATTGACGTCGCGGACGATCAGCTCGACCGACTTGAAGGCGAGATCGGCGTGCGGCGTGTAGTGCATCGCCAGGATCACGCCGGTCAGGATCTGCAGCGCCAGCATCAGCGAAAGGATGGCGCCGAAGGTCCACCAGTAGTTCAGGTTGCGTGGCGTCGGATAGGCCACGAACGAGGAGTGGACGAGGCCGAAGATCGGAAGGCGCCGTTCGATCCACTTCAAAGCGGGGTTGCTCGGTTGAAAATCAGATGGTCCGCTCATTGATGCGATCCTGAAGAAGAAAAACGACGCGATGGGTCCAAGGGGAAGCCGAAATCCCGGAGGGTCCGGGACTTAGCCGATCTGGATTTTGGTGTCGGTAAGGAAGGCGTAGGGCGGCACCGGCAGGTTGGCGGGCGCCGGCCCCTGGCGAATACGACCGGAGGAGTCGTACTGCGAGCCGTGGCAGGGGCAGAAGAAGCCGTCGTAATTGCCCTCATGGGCGATCGGGATGCAGCCGAGATGGGTGCAGATGCCGATCACGACCAGCCACTGGTCATGGCCTGCCTTGACGCGGGCCGAGTCGGGCTGCGGATCGGGCAGGCTCGAGAGCGCCACGCTCTGGGCCTCCTGGATCTGCTTCTTGGTGCGATGGCTGATGTAGATCGGCTTGCCACGCCAGAAGACCTTGATGTCCTGGCCCTCGGCGATCGGCGTCAGATCGACCTGGATCGGCGCGCCGGCCGCGATCGTCGCGGCATCCGGGTTCATCTGGGCAACCAGCGGCCAGACGGTCGCGGCTGCGCCGACGACGGCGGCAGCTCCGGTTGCAACAAAGAGAAAATCACGGCGTGTCGGATGGTCCGCCGAAGACGCTGTCGTCACGATTCCTAGCCCTTTCTTTTCTGCAGCCGGTGGAACCGCCCCGGAGACGCAGAACGCGCCCCAAGAAAGGCTGCCGGCGCCCGCGGCCCCCGCGGCGGCAGAAAACCACTATTCCCCACCCCAAATGGCGGAACAGCAGTCCAGAATCGTTCTATTGGCACCCTTGCCGGACGAGCGCAAGCCCGCTATCGGCTCGCACACGTGCAATGCACGAAATCCGCGCCGAGCGATGTTTTATTGAGACAATTTCATCCGGATTTCACAGGTCGCCCGCACCATGCAGATCGCGCTGTTCCAGCCCGACATCCCCCAGAATACCGGGACGATTCTGCGCCTCTGCGCCTGCCTGGACGTGGCAGCCCATATCATCGAACCGGCAGGGTTCGACACCTCGGACCGGAATTTCCGCCGGGCGGGTATGGACTATCTCGACCATGTGCGGTTGAAGCGTCACGACTCATGGTCGAAATTCGAGGAATGGCGGGCCGAGGCCGGATGCCGGCTGATCCTGTTCACGACCAAGGCGGCGAAACCCTATCTTGATTTCGCGTATACGGCCTCCGATGTCCTGCTTTTCGGGCGCGAAACGGCAGGGGTGACCGAGGCGGTCGTGGCCGCCGCGGATGCGCGGCTGCTGATTCCGATCAAGCCGTCCCTGCGCTCGCTCAATGTGGCGGTCACCGCGGCCATGGCAGTTGGAGAGGCGCTGCGGCAGACGGGTTCAGCGCTTGCGGGTTCAGGATTTGCCGGCTCAGGAACTGCCGGTTCGGTAACTTAAGGGATTTTTGGTGAGCTACGCGGTCAAGGAGATCTTTCTCACCCTGCAGGGCGAAGGCGCCCATGCGGGCCGGGCCTCCGTGTTCTGCCGCTTCGCCGGCTGCAACCTCTGGAGCGGCCGCGAGCAGGACCGCGCCGGGGCAGTCTGCCGGTTCTGCGACACCGATTTCGTCGGCACCGACGGCACGCTCGGCGGCCGCTATGCCGATGCGGCCGAGCTTGCCGGCACCGTTGCCGCGCAATGGACCGGGGGCGAAGCCGACCGCTACGTGGTGCTGACCGGCGGCGAGCCGCTGCTGCAGGTCGACACTGCCCTGATCGAGGCCCTGCACGGCCACGGCTTTGCGATCGCGATCGAGACCAACGGCACCATCGCGCCGCCCGACGGGCTCGACTGGGTCTGCGTCAGCCCCAAGGCGGCATCCGAGCTCGTGGTGCGCAAGGGGCACGAGCTCAAGCTGGTCTATCCGCAGCCGGAGAACGCGCCGGAGGATTTTGCGGGCCTCGCCTTCGAGCGCTTCTCGCTGCAGCCGATGGACGGGCCCGAGGTGATCGAGAATACCGAGCGGGCGATCGCATACTGCCTGAAGCACCCGCAATGGCGCCTCAGCGTGCAGACGCACAAGGCGCTCGGCATCAGATGAACTCTACTTTGTCAGAACTGGGTTGTTGAACGAGATGTGGGAATTGACGAAAGCGTTTCGGTTCGAAGCTGCGCATGCGCTGTCCGGAACGACCTTTGGCACTGCCAGCGAGGAGATTCACGGTCACTCGTTTCGAGCCGAGGTTACCGTCCGCGGCACGCCCGATCCGAAAACCGGCATGGTGGTCGATCTCGGCCTGCTCGAGCGCGCCATGGCCGAGGTGCAGAAGACGCTCGACCACAAGTTCCTCAACAAGATCGAGGCGATCGGCGTGCCGACGCTGGAGAATCTCTCACGCTTCATCTGGGAGCGGCTGCAACACGCGGGCAGGCTGACCCGCGTCAGCGTCCATCGCGACAGCTGCAACGAGAGCTGCAGCTATTTCGGCCCACAGGGTTAGCCATGCTGCCAACAGACCCCGCCATCATCGAAGACCGCAAGACGCGTGCGCGCGGCTGGTTCGAGGCGCTGCGCAACGACATCTGCGCGGCCTTCGAGACGCTCGAGGACGATGCCCCCGCAGCGCTCTATCCCGGCAATGCCGGCCGGTTCGTGCGCACCCCCTGGGATCGCACCGACCACACCGGCAAGCCCGGCGGCGGCGGCGTGATGTCGATCATGAAGGGCCGGCTGTTCGAGAAGGTCGGCGTGCACTGCTCGACCGTGCATGGCGAGTTCGCTCCCGAATTCCGCGCGCAGATTCCCGGCGCCGCCGACGATCCAAGGTTCTGGGCCTCGGGCATTTCGCTGATCGCACACTTGCGCAATCCGAACGTGCCCGCCGTGCACATGAACACCCGCTTCGTCGTCACCACCAAGGCGTGGTTCGGCGGCGGCGCCGATTTGACGCCGGTGCTGAACCGGCGGCGCACCCAGGATGACCCCGATACGGTCGCCTTCCATGCCGCGATGAAAGAGGCCTGCAACGGACCGAACGGCGTCGCCGACTACGACAAGTACAAGAAATGGTGCGACGACTATTTCTATCTGCCACACCGCAAGGAAGCCCGCGGCGTCGGCGGCATCTTCTATGACTGGCACGACAGCGGCGACTGGGAAGCCGATCTCGCCTTCACCCGGGACGTCGGGCGCAGCTTCCTGAAGGTCTATCCCGACCTGGTGCGGCGCAATTTCGAGGCCGACTGGAGCGCGGAGGATCGCGACGAGCAGCTGATCCGCCGCGGGCGCTATGTCGAGTTCAACCTGCTCTACGATCGCGGCACCATCTTCGGCCTGAAGACCGGTGGCAATGTCGATTCGATCCTGTCGTCGCTGCCGCCGGAGGTGAAATGGCCGTGACCAAGCTGCCGCGCGCGATGCTGATCGACATGGATGACACCATCCTGTCGGCCTATGGACGTCCCGAGATCGCCTGGAACACGATCACCACCGAGTTCGCCGCGGAGCTCGCGCCCCTGCCCCCGGACATGGTCGCGACGGCGCTGTTGGCCTCTGCACGGCAATTCTGGTCGAGCGCCGAGCCGATCTGGCGGATCAAGCTCGGCGAGGCGCGGCGGCTGACCGTGAAGGGCGGCTTCGCTCAGCTTGCGGCGGCCGGCCATCGTGCGCTGCCGGACGATCTCGCGGATCGCATCGCCGATCGCTTCACCGCCTATCGCGAGGAGGAGATGTTCATCTTCCCCGGCGCGCATGAAGCGATCGATGCGTTCAAGGCGCTCGGCATCAAGCTCGCGCTGGTCACCAACGGCGCCGCCGACATGCAGCGCGCCAAGGTCGAGCGCTTCGCGCTCGGCCATCGCTTCGATCACATCCAGATCGAGGGCGAGCACGGTTTCGGCAAGCCGGAGGAGCGCGCCTATCTGCACGCGATGCAGGCGCTCGGCGTCACCGCACCGGATACCTGGATGATCGGCGACAATCTGGAGTGGGAAGTCGTGGCGCCGCAGCGGCTTGGCATCTACGCGATCTGGATGGACGTGCACGGCGTCGGGCTGCCGCCGGGATCGACGATCAAGCCCGACCGCATCATCCGCTCGCTGACCGAACTAGTTCCGGCCGCGCGCAAATAACGCGGCTTCTGTTTTCACAGCAAATCCACCGCGCCAGGCGCCGGCCGTGATCGGACTGTCATCACCGGTCGCTAGCTTGCCGTCCGCGTCATCCAGCGCGGAGGGAGAATCATGGAACTGAAACCAGGCGATGTCGTCATGCTGAAATCCGGCGGCCATCCGATCACGGTGGTGGAGGTCGACGAGGACAAGGTCGAATGCCTGTGGATGGGCACGGACGGCGACCTGTTTCGCGAAACCCTGCCGCTCGTCGCACTCGAGTCGGCCGAAATCGATCCGGAAGATGACGAAGAGGAAGACGACGAAGAGGACGACGAGGAAGAAGAGGACGACGAAGACGAGGACGACGACGGCGACCGCAAGAAGAAGCGTAAGGCGGCTTGAGATCTGTTGGCGCGATGCTGCCTGGCACATGCCGGCGGCATCGTCTCCACACGACGTTCAATCGTCGTTCAGCCAATCGTCACCGTGCCGCCGATGATCACGGCGGCATCGAGATGCCGGCAAGAAAATCCGGCGAGAAAATCTAGAAAGAAAATCTAGAGCCGATGGTCACGGGTGAAACGGGAAACGGTCTGGTCGGCGATGCCAGACAACACCTGCGGATCGAGCGGGAAATCCGCAGCTAGCCAAGCATCCTCGGCCAAGGTCAGTACATGCCCGAGCGCAGGTCCCTCGGCAATCCCGCGCGCGATGAAATCCGACGCCCGCAACGGAAAGTGAGGCGCGCGCCAGCGCTGCGGCAGCGTGGCGAGCGCGCGCCATTGATCGACATCGCGGTCCGCGCCGGTTCGCGCCCAGGCGAGCAGCAGCCGGTCGCGATAGGGCTCCTCGTCGAGCCGATAGAGCCTGCGCTTGGCACGCGCCTCGTCCATGCCGGGCAAGCGCCACCAGCGGTGGCCCATCGAGTCGAGCGCCTTGGCTTCGGCGTTGGAGAGCCGCAGCCGGCTTGCGATCCGCCGTGCGTCCTCGGTCACGGCGACCGTCAGCGCGGCCAGCCTGCGCGTCGCGCTCGGCCTAAGCGCCATCAACTGCTCGATCTCGATCATCGCCGCGAACGGCCCGGTATAGGCGACGCCGCCGAACAGCGGCAACAGCAACCCGCCATCGCCCATCGCGACCACCGCGCCGGCGGCGCCGTTCGCGACCACGAGCTTGAGCATCTCCATGCGGATGCGCTCGGCCGAGAGGCCGGCAAGTCCCGCGCGCCCGCTGATGCAGGCGAGATAGCCGGCGCGATCGACCTCGCCTGCGCCATAGGCTGCGTGGAAACGGAAGAAGCGCAGGATGCGCAAGTAATCCTCGGCGATCCGCTGCGCGGGATCACCGATGAAACGCACCTGCCTCGCTTCGATGTCGGCGAGACCGCCGACGTGGTCATGCACGACGCCGGAGGCGTCGACCGACAGGCCGTTGATGGTGAAGTCGCGCCGCTCGGCGTCGCGCACCCAGTCGCGCCCGAACGCCACCTTGGCCTTGCGGCCATAGGTCTCGGTGTCCTCGCGCAGCGTCGTCACCTCGAAGGGCTGGCCGTCGACGACCAGGGTCACCGTGCCATGCTCGATGCCGGTCGGCACGCTCTTGATGGCCGCCCGCTTGGCACGGCGGATCACCTCCTCCGGCAATGCCGTGGTGGCGATGTCGATGTCGGCGAGCGGAATCCGCATCAGCGCGTTGCGCACGGCACCGCCGATCACCCGCGCTTCCTCGCCGTCGGCATTGAGCAGGCCGAGCACGCGCGCCGCGGGCCCCGAAGCGAGCCACGGCGCGTCGGACAACAGGCGCACCTCGCTCATTTCTCAGCTCCCGGCACCAGCCTGCCGTTCTCGATATGGGCGGGAACGTAGGTCGAGTTCGGCGGCGCGCCGGTCAATTCGGCCAGCAACACGAAGCTCACGATGACCAGCACCAGCGCTGCCAGCGTCAGCTTCGCGATCATGTCGAGCGGCCATGATGCCGGCAGCGTCACGCCGGACCGCGTCGCGAAGAGGAAGATGGCATAGACCGCGAAAGGGATCAGGAAGATTCCGACCTCGGTCAACACCGTGCGGATCATGACAGGTAGATCCGCTCATACAGCACCCGCAGGATGCCGGCGGTCGCGCCCCAGATGTAGCGCTCGGCGAACGGCATCGCGTAGTAGGACCGGTCCATGCCGCGGAATTCCTTGGTGTGGATCTGATGATTCTCGGGGTTCATCAGGAAAGCGAGCGGCACCTCGAACGCATCGACGACCTCGGCCTCGTTGATCTCCAGGGTAAATCCCGGCTTCACCCTGGCGACCGTCGGCAGGATGCGGAAGCCGAACGCGGTGCCATAGAGATCGAGATAGCCGACAGGGTCGATGAATTCCCGCTTCAGCCCGACTTCTTCACAGGCTTCGCGCAGCGCCGCATCGAGCGGCGAGGCATCGGTGGCGTCGATCTTGCCGCCGGGAAACGAGATCTGGCCGGCGTGGCTCGACAGATTGGGCGAGCGCTGCGTCAACAGCACGGTCGGCTCGGGATGATCGACCACCGGGATCAGCACCGCGGCCGGCCGCACCGGCTGCTCCTGGGCTACGATCTCGAGCATGCGATCGTTGCCGGAATCTCCGGTGCGCGGAATGATATGCGGATCGACCAGGCCCGGCGGCACTTCGAAATCGAGCCGCGTGCGGGCTCGCGCGAAGAATTCCGTCGAGCTGATCGTCGCCGGCTTCACCTTCAGCAACGGCTCGTTCAAAGTGCGCCCCTCACCTGGCTGGCATCGGCCATCGCGAAAAACTCGCCGCCGGACTCGATGCCGAACATCTCCTGACCATCGACCATCCGCTCCTCGCCCATGTCAACCAGATCGTAGTAGAGCGCGCGGGTGACCTTGGCCCAGAGGTCGGCGCGAACGTGCAGATAGGGCGTCAATCCGCCGTCTTCGGCGGCCTCGAATCTGAGCCCATGGCCCTTCTCGCAATCGACCCAGTCGTCGACATTGGTGCGGAACCTGAGCAAACGGCCGCGCGCGTCTTCTTCCGTCTGCATTTCCACGGCAAGGAACGGCGCGTCGTCGACGCGGATGCCGACCTTCTCCACCGGTGTCACGAGAAAGTGCTTGCCGTCCTCGCGCTTCAGGATCGTAGAGAACAGCCGCACCAGCGCAGGGCGTCCGATCGGCGTTCCCATGTAGAACCAGGTGCCGTCGGGCGCGATTCGCATGTCGAGATCGCCGCAGAACGGCGGATTCCATAGATGAACCGGCGGCAGGCCCTCGCGTCCGGCCGGACCCGATGTCGCGGCTTGATTGGCGGCGGTGGTCAGCCCTTCGAGGCCCTTGCCTCCGAGCGCCTTCGCTCCGAGCCCCGTAGTTTCACTGCCGGAATCGCTCTGCCCTTGCTTCGCCATTGTTTGCCCTGAAGTTTCCAACCCTCAATCTGGCACATTTGGTGCACGTATCCTGAGATGTGGTCGGGATGTCATTCTCGCCACATCGTGATGCCGTTCATACCCTGAAATACCGATAAGGTGGGGATAGTTTAATTCAACGAATACATGGCCTTCGCATAGGTTTAGCATGCGGCCCATGTGGTGACGACGCGAGAATCGAGCGCATCGTCAAGAAGGAGCGGATCGAATGGCCGGTGCAGACAGCGTCGAAAAACTGGAAGATGTGATCGTCCGCTCGGCCGAGCAGGTCGCCGGCCAGATCAAGGCTGCCAAGGACGCGGTCGCCACCGTCATCTTCGGCCAGGACCAGGTGATCGAAAACACCCTGGTGACGATCCTGTCCGGCGGCCACGCGCTGTTGATCGGCGTCCCCGGCCTCGCCAAGACCAAGCTGGTCGAGACGCTCGGCGTCACGCTCGGCCTCGACGCCAAGCGCATCCAGTTCACGCCCGATCTGATGCCGTCGGATATTCTCGGCGCCGAAGTGCTCGACGAGAGCTCCGCCGGCAAGCGTTCGTTCCGCTTCATCTCGGGTCCGGTGTTCGCGCAGCTCCTGATGGCCGACGAGATCAACCGCGCCAGCCCGCGCACGCAGTCGGCGTTGCTGCAAGCCATGCAGGAGCAGCACATCACCATTGCCGGCGCGCGGCACGATTTGCCGAAACCGTTCCACGTGCTCGCGACGCAGAATCCGCTCGAGCAGGAAGGCACCTACCCGCTGCCCGAGGCGCAGCTCGACCGTTTCCTGATGGAAATCGACGTCGACTATCCCGATCGCGACGCCGAGCGGCGCATCCTGTTCGAAACCACCGGTGCCGATGAGACGCTCGCCAAGGCGGCGATGGACGCCGAGACGCTGATCACGGCGCAACGCCTGGTGCGGCGCCTGCCGGTCGGCGATTCCGTGGTCGAGGCGATCCTGACGCTGGTGCGCGCCGCGCGCCCCGGCCCCGAGGGCGGCGAAGCCGGCAAGCTGATCGCATGGGGACCCGGTCCCCGCGCCAGCCAGTCGCTGATGCTCGCGGTCCGCGCCCGCGCGCTGCTCGACGGAAGGCTCGCGCCGTCGATCGACGACGTGCTCGATCTGGCCGAACCCGTGCTCAAGCACCGCATGGCGCTGACCTTCTCGGCGCGCGCCGAGGGCCGCACCATTCCTGACGTGATCAAGCAGTTGAAGACGCGGATCGGTTGATGGCGGCAGACAACAGGCACCAGAACGAGGAGATCCTGGCGGTTCGACGTGCCGATGGCGAAAGCCGAACGCTCGCCGCATCGCTGCCGCGTCTGGTGCTTGAGGCCCGCCGTGTCGCCGCCAACGTCATCCATGGCCTGCACGGCCGCCGCCGCGCTGGCTCGGGCGAGAATTTCTGGCAATACCGCCGCTTCGTCTCCGGCGAGCCGTCGCAACGCGTCGACTGGCGCCGCTCGGCACGCGATGACCATCTCTATGTCCGCGAGCAGGAGTGGGAGGCCGCGCACACGGTGTGGATCTGGCCCGACCGCTCGCCCTCGATGGCCTTTGCCTCGCGCGAAGCCCGCGACTCTAAGCTGGAGCGCGGACTGATCGTCGCCTTCGCGCTTGCCGAGCTGCTCGTTGCCGGCGGAGAGCGCGTCGGCATTCCCGGCCTGCTGAACCCGACCGCAAGCCTCAACGTGATCGACAAGATGGCGGAAGCGATGTTGCACGACGAGAAGACGCGCGCGAGCCTGCCGCCGTCCTTCGTGCCGTCGTCGCTGGCCGAAGTCGTCGTGCTGTCGGATTTCTGGTCGCCGATCGCGGAGATCACGACGATGCTGGCCGGGCTTGCCTCCTCGGGCGCGCACGGCACGATGATCCAGGTCGTCGATCCCGCCGAAGAGACTTTCCCCTATTCCGGCCGCGTCGAATTCGTCGAGCCGGAGGCCGGCAGCGTCATCACCGCGGGCCGCGCCGAGAGCTGGGCGAGCGACTATGTCGCGCGCGTCGCACTGCATCGCGACCAGATCCGCGCCGAGACCAACCGGCTCGACTGGCTGTTCTCGACCCACACCACCAGCCGCTCCGCGGCCGAACTGCTGCTGTTCCTGCATGCCGGCATGATGGTGAGCAAGGGCGGCGGCCGCTCAACCGTCAAGGCGGGACGCAGCGCATGATCGCAGGCCTCCCGCTCTCCTTCGCCGAACCATTGCTGCTATTGGGGCTGGTCAGCCTGCCGGTGCTGTGGTGGCTGTTGCGCGTGATGCCGCCGCGGCCGCGCCGGATCGAATTCCCGCCGACGCGGCTGCTGTTCGACATCGCGCCCAAGGAGGAGACGCCGTCGCGCACGCCGTGGTGGCTGACGCTGCTGCGGCTCGCCGCCGCCGCGCTGGTCATCTTCGCCGCCGCCGGACCGATCTGGAATCCGCAGACCGGCGTTGCCGCCGGCAAGCAGCCGCTGGTGATCCTGCTCGACGACGGCTGGAGCGCGGCCTCGAGCTGGGATGCGCGGATCAAGGCCGCTGACGAGCTGGTCACCAATGCCGACAGCGACCGCCGCGGCGTCGCGCTGGTGCCGCTGTCCGAGCCGACGCGCGACATCACGCTGATGCCGGCCGGCGCCGCGCGCGTCGCGCTGCGCCAGCTTGCGCCAAAGCCCTACTCGATCGATCGCGTCGAAACCCTGGCGACGCTGGAACGTTTCCTCAAATCGACCGGCGACTGCGACATCGCCTGGCTGTCCGACGGCGTCGACACCGGCCGCGGCAGCGAATTCACCGAAGGTCTCGGCAAGGTGATCGAGAGCCGCAATCTGACGATCTATGCCGGCGGCGCGCAATCCGCGCAGGCGCTGGTCGCGGCCGAGAACGCCGCCGCCAAGATGACCGTGAAGGTGCTCCGCACCGAAAGCGGCATCGCGGCGGGAACGGTGCGCGCGGTCGACGCCAAGGGCTCGCCGATCGGCGAGGCCCGCTACGCATTCGGCCCGCAGGAGCGCGAGACCGAAGCCGCCTTCGATCTTCCGGTCGAATTGCGCAACGACATCGCGCGGCTCGAAATCTCCGGCGAGCATTCGGCCGGCGCCGTGCAGCTGCTCGACCGGCGCTGGCGCCGCCGCGCCATCGGCGTGGTCTCGGGTGCGAGCAACGACACCGCGCAGCCGCTGCTGGCCTCGACCTTCTATCTCTCCCGCGCGCTGTCGCCCTTCGCCGACGTCAGGCTCGGCGATCGCGGCGCGCCGCAGCAGGTGATCGGACAATTCCTCGACCAGCGGCTGCCGATGATCGTGATGGCCGACGTCGGCACGCTGTCGCCGGAGATCCGCGACCGCCTCAATGCCTGGATCGAGCAAGGCGGCGTGCTGGTGCGCTTCGCAGGCCCTCGCCTCGCGCAGGCCGATGACGACCTCGTTCCCGTCAAGCTGCGCCGCGGCGGACGCACGCTCGGCGGCAGCCTGACCTGGGAGAAGCCGCAGCACATGGCCTCGTTCGCCGCCGACGGCCCGTTCACGGGCCTCACCGTGCCGAAGGACATCACCGTCAGCCGCCAGGTGCTGGCCGAGCCCGACGCCGTGCTCGCGACCAAGAGCTGGGCCTCGCTGGAGGACGGCACGCCGCTCGTCACCGGCGAGCATCGCGGCAAGGGCGTGGTCAGCCTGTTCCATGTCGGCGCCGACATGCGCTGGTCCGATCTGCCGATGTCCGGCACCTTCGTCGAGATGCTGCGCCGGCTGATCGACATGTCCGGTTACACCTCGAAGCCCGGCCCCGGCGTCGCCAGCGATCCCAACGCCGAGACCGTGGCGCCGCTGCGTACGCTCGACGGCTTCGGCGCCTTCGGCCCGCCGCCGTCGACCGCCAAGCCGATGTCGGCGGACTATCGCGACCGCGGCACCGCGGACCATCCGCCCGGCTTCTACGGCACCGCCGAGAGCCCGATCGCGGTCAACACGCTGGCCTCCGCCGACCGCATCGCCCCGCTCGACACCTCCGGCCTGCGCGCCAAGCATGCGACCTACACCAACGCCGAGCCGCGTGACCTGCGCGGGATCATGCTGTCGGCGGCGCTGGCGCTGTTCCTGCTCGATGCGATCGTGGTGGCGATGCTCGGCGGCGGCCTTGCCGCGCTGATCCGGCGGCGCGCCGCGCCTGCGGTGCTTGCCTTGGCCTTCATCCTTGCGACCATGATGGTGCCGTCGCCGACGCGCGCCCAGAACGCCAGCAGCGACGACTTCGCCATCAAGGCGGTGTCGCAGACGCGGCTGGCCTATGTCGTGACCGGCAATGCCGA
Source organism: Bradyrhizobium sp. B120 (assembly GCF_049075665.1). NCBI lineage: Bacteria > Pseudomonadati > Pseudomonadota > Alphaproteobacteria > Hyphomicrobiales > Nitrobacteraceae > Bradyrhizobium > Bradyrhizobium sp. B120. Next base: position 7,363,888 of record NZ_CP185242.1, read on the forward strand.
CGTCGACTCCATCGTCAAGGCCGGGATGTCCGGACTGACGCTGTTCCTCGGCCAGCGCACCGCGCTGGAAGCCGGCGATCCCGTCGGCATCGATCCGGCGCGCGACGAGCTCGCATTCTTCCCGCTGATCTACTGGCCGATCGTGCCCGGCGCGCCGAAGCCGGCGCAGGACGCCATCAACAAGATCGACGCCTATATGAAGCAGGGCGGCACCGTGATCTTCGACACCCGCGACGCCGTCGAGGCGCCGCCGGGCGACAATGGTGCGTCGCAGACGCCCGGCATGCAGACGCTGCGCGAATTGCTGTCGACCCTCGACGTGCCCGAGCTCGAGCCGGTGCCGCGCGAGCACGTGCTGACCAAGACGTTCTATCTGCTGCGCGACTTCCCCGGCCGCTTCAACACGGGCCAGACCTGGGTCGAGGCGCTACCGCGCGAGGACGACGAGGAAGCCGCACAGCGCCCGGCACGCGGCGGCGACGGCGTCTCGCCGATCATCATCACGTCGAACGATCTCGCCGGCGCCTGGGCGATCCGTCCCGACGGGCAGCCGATGCTGCCGCTGACGCCAGGCGAGCCGCGTCAGCGCGAATTCGCCTTCCGCGCCGGCGTCAACATCGTGATGTACACGCTGACCGGCAACTACAAGGCCGACCAGGTGCACGCGCCTGCCCTGATCGAGCGGCTGGGACAATAGAGATGCGAGTGATGTGTTCAGCTGCCAACACCGTCATTCCGGGATGGTCCGAAGGACCAGACCCGGAATCTCGAGATTCTGGGTTCGATGCTTTCGCATCGCCCCGGAATGACGGGGTGATGACATGAACTACGGTATCGCGTTCACACCGCTGGTTCCCTCGATCGTGCTGTGGATCGCGCTCGGCGCGATCGTCGTCATCGCGGTGCTGCTGTTGCTGTCGCGCGCGCGCGGCGCCGCGGTGCGTGTCGCCGCGCTGGCGCTGATCCTGCTTGCGCTGGCCAATCCCTCCTTCACCCGCGAGGACCGCGAGCCGCTGACCTCGGTCGCGGCCGTGGTGATCGACAAGAGCCCGAGCCAGAATTTCGGCACCCGCAACCAGGAGACCGACAAGGCGCGGCAGTCGCTGGTCGACAGCCTGAAGCAGATCAAGGGCCTCGAAGTCCGCGTCGTCGAGGCCGGCCAGGCCGACGGCGAAACCGACGGCACCAAATTGTTCGGCGCGCTGACGTCGGCGCTGTCGGACGTTCCGGTCGAGCGCGTCGCCGGCGCGTTCATGATCACCGACGGCCGCGTGCACGACATTCCCGCCAACGCGCAGGCGCTCGGCTTCCAGGCACCGCTGCACGCCTTGATCACCGGCCGCAAGGACGAGCGCGATCGCCGCATCGCGATCACGGCCGCGCCGCGCTTCGGCATCGTCGGCCAGACCCAGACCATCACCTACCGGCTCGACGACCAGGGCGTCACCGGCGAGCGCGCCAAGGTCACGATCCGCCGCGACGGCGAGGTGATCAACGAGCGCACGCTGACCAGCGGCCAGACCTCCAGCGTCGACATCGACATCAAGCATGCCGGTCCGAACATCGTCGAGATCGAGGCCTCGCCGCTCGAGAACGAGCTGACGCCGGTCAACAACCGCGCCGTGGTGGCGATCGACGGCGTGCGCGACAAGCTGCGCGTGCTGCTGGTGTCCGGCGAACCGCATGCCGGCGAGCGCACCTGGCGCAATCTCTTGAAGTCCGACCCCAGCGTCGATCTCGTGCACTTCACCATCCTGCGTCCGCCGGAGAAGCAGGACGGCACGCCAATCAACGAGCTGTCGCTGATCGCGTTTCCGACCCGCGAGCTGTTCCAGCAGAAGATCAACGAATTCCAGCTGATCATCTTCGACCGCTACGCCCGCCAGGGCGTGCTGCCGATCGCCTATTTCGACAACATCGCGCGCTATGTCCGCTCCGGCGGCGCGGTGCTGGTCTCGGCCGGTCCCGACTACGCCTCGACCACCAGCATCTGGCGCACGCCGCTTGATTCCGTGCTGCCGGCCGAGCCGGTCGGCGTGACCGAGAAGCCGTTCTACGCGCATTTGAGCGATGCCGGGAAGCGCCATCCGGTGACGCGCGGGCTGGAAGGCTCGAATGCCGAGCCGCCGCATTGGAGCCGGTTCTTCCGCACCGTCGACACCCGCAACGCGATCAATCCGCCGGTCATGACCGGCGCCGACGGCAAGCCGCTGCTGCTGCTGTCGCGGTTCGGCGAAGGCCGCGTCGCGCTGCTGCTCTCCGACCAGATCTGGCTGTGGGCGCGCGGCTATGAAGGCGGCGGACCGCATCTCGATCTGTTGCGGCGGGTGTCGCACTGGCTGATGAAGCAGCCCGACCTCGACGAAGAGGCGCTGCGCATGCAGGTGCAGGGCAAGGATCTCATGGTGGTGCGGCAGACCATGGCCGACACCGTCGCGCCGGTCACCGTGACGTCGCCGAGCGGCGCCACGCATGAACTGACCTTGACCGCCGGCGATCCCGGCGAGTGGCGCGCCACGTTGCCCGCGAGCGAGCTCGGCCTGTGGCAGGCCACCGACGGCACGCTGAAGGCGCTGATCAATGTCGGCCCGACCAACCCGAAGGAATTCTCCGAAGTCACCTCGACCACCGACATGCTGAAGCCGCTGGCGCAGGCGACCGGCGGCGACGCACGGCGCATCGTCGACGGCTCGAGCCTCGACATGCCGCGCATCGTGCCGGTGCGCGCGTCGACGATCTTCCGCGGCGACGGCTGGCTCGGCGTCAAGATGCGCGACGCCAGCGTGGTCAAAGGCGTCGGCGTGCTGCCGATGTTCGCCGGCCTGGTCGGCCTGCTGCTGCTGCTCGGCGCATTCGCGGCAACCTGGCTGCGTGAGGGACGCTGAGACCAACAGCGCTCAATGTCCAACCGGCCCCGTTGCTTCAATCACACACCAGCAACGGATCGACACAGTGTGTCTGAACCACCGTTGACATCACGGCCGCCCTCCGATGTTATAATGTAACATCGGGCGGCCGTGGAATGAGCGCCGTCCCGATGGGTGGGGCTCAATCGGCATGAAGTGGTTCCGAAGACGCATCAAGACTGGCTCGCGGCTTGCGCTGTTCGCACTCGCCGTCCAGTTCGTGCTGTCGTTCGGGCACTTCCACCCCATTGCGGCCGTGCAAGCGGCGCCCGCGGTCCAGACCGGCCTGTCGCTGCTCGATCTCGCCTATATCGGGACCTCGGCGACGCCGGACCTCGCGGTCCAGGTGACCGGGACCGAGCCGCCCACGAGGCACGACAACGACCGGCATCCGGCCGACAATTGCGCGATCTGCACCGTCATCTCGCTCGCGAGCAGCATGCTGTTCTCGGCGCCGCCGGTGCTGTTGCTGCCGGAAGCCATCGAGCTTCTGTTCCGCACCACCAATGCCGAATTCATCCATCTGAAATCGGCGACCGCGGCCTTCCGCTCCCGCGCACCTCCCCTGTCCTGAACATCGACTGATTGCTGCACGCCCTGAGCGGACGGCCGCGTCACAGTTGCGGCCTGCTCCGCCAAGGCAAATCGGGATCGATCCGTCATTTCGACGGCCCTGGATCAGGACTTGGATCGGGACAATGACACTTCAGAAGAAACGAGCACTCCACATTGGAGGCGCGAGCTGGCTGCTGCTCGGCGCAATGCATAGCGGCGCGCTGGCCGATGACCCGCCGACGCAACTCCCTGACATCACGGTGACGGCGCCGAGCCCGATCCAGCGGCATCGCACTGCGCCGACACGCGCGCCGGTTCACGTCGTCCGGGCTGCACCTAGCCGCAACCGCGAACGCGCCGCAGCAGACCAACCGGCGCAAGCAGCACCGGCGCCGGCACCGCAGCAGGGCGTGCTGCCCGTCGTCACCGACCAGTTCGCAACCGTCACCGTGGTGCCGAATGAGGAACTGCGGCGCTCCGGCGGCGCCACGCTCGGCGATCTCCTGTTCTCCAAGCCCGGCATCACCGGTTCGAGCTTCGCGCCCGGCGCGTCGAGCCGGCCGATCATCCGCGGCCTCGACGTCAACCGCGTCGGCATTGTCGAGAATGGCCTCGGCGGCGGCGGCGTCTCGGACCTCGGCGAAGATCATTTCGTGCCGATCGATCCGTTCTCGACCAACCAGATCGAGGTGGTGCGGGGACCTGCCGCGTTGCGTTACGGCTCGACCTCGATCGGCGGCGTCGTCAGCGCCACCAACAACCGGATTCCCGACGCGATGCCGGCCTGCGCGGCGGCACCGTTCCAGAGCTACGGATTGCCGGTGAAGGCGCCGCTGGCCGACACAGGCGCGCCCGGTTGCCTCAATGTCGAGACCCGCACGTCGGTGAGCTCGGTCAATCGCGGCGTCGAGGGCGGCATGCTGCTGGACGCCGGCGGCAACAATGTCGCCGTGCATGCCGATGTCTATGGCCGCTCTACCGGCGACTACAGCATCCCGAGCTATCCGTATCTGTTCGATCAGACCCGGCCGGTGAACGGCCGCCAGCCGAATTCCGCGACGCAGTCGGACGGCGCCTCGGTCGGTGCGTCCTATTTCTTCCAGGGCGGCTATATCGGCGCGGCGATCACCCAGAACGACTCGCTCTATCATATTCCGGGAATCGACGGCGCTGATCACCGGACCCGGATCGACGCGCACCAGACCAAGATCGCGGTCAAGGGCGAGTACCGGCCCGATGCGGCCGCGATCGACGCCGTGCGGTTCTGGGTCGGCGCGACCGACTATCGGCACAACGAGCTTGGCCTCGCCGATCCGGCCGACCTGTTCAGCGACGGCGTGCGGCAGACCTTCACCAGCAAGGAGCAGGAGGCCCGCGTCGAGGTGCAGATGATGCCGTTCAACGCGCGCTTCGCGACAGTGACCACGGCGTTCGGCCTGCAGGGCGGGCACCAGGAGTTGACCGCGCCGAGCCCGGACAACCCAGGCGCGCTGTTCAACGGACTGTGGAGTCCGAACAACAACGACCGGATCGCGGGGTACGTGTTCAACGAGTTCAAGTTCACGGACCAGACCAAGGCGCAGGTCGCCGGCCGCATCGAGCATGTCGAGCTGCACGGATCGACACCGGATTTCCCGGCGGACTTCCTGCCGGACGGCGCGCCGCAAAGCTCGGTTTCACGCAATCCGTCCTACACGCCGGTCAGCGGCAGCGTCGGGCTGATCCAGAACCTGCCCGGCGACCTCGTCGGCAGCATCACGGCGCAATATGTCGAGCGCGCGCCGAAGCCCGCGGAGCTGTTCTCGCGCGGCGCGCATGATGCGACCGCGACCTTCGACATCGGCAATCCGAACCTGACCATCGAGACCGCGAAATCGGTCGAGGTCGGCCTGCGCAAGGCGACCGGTCCGTTCCGCTTCGAGGCCACCGCCTATTACACCCGCTTCAGCAATTTCATCTATCGCCGCCTGACCGGGGTGATGTGCGGCAGCGATTTCGATTCCTGCGGCAATGGCGATCCCGGCAACGAGGGCCGGCAGGCGGTCTATTCGCAGCGCGATGCCATCTTCCGCGGCGCCGAATTCCAGAGCCAGCTCGACATCGGCGCGCTCAACGGCGGCATCTGGGGCATCGAGAACCAGTTCGACGTGGTGCGCGCCACCTTCACCGACGGCAGCAACGTGCCGCGGATTCCGCCGGTGCGGCTCGGCGGCGGCGTCTACTGGCGCGACAGCAATTGGTTCACCCGCATCAACCTGGTGCACGCCTTCGCGCAGAGCGACATCGCTGTGATCGGCGAGACGCCGACCGCGGGCTACAACCTGCTGAACGCGGAGATCACCTACAACACCAAGCTCAGTCAGTCGTGGATCGGTGCGCGCGAGATGACGCTTGGCCTGGTTGGAAACAATCTGCTCAACCAGAACATCCGCAACTCGGTGTCCTACACCAAGGACGAGGTGCTGATGCCGGGCCTCGGCGTGCGGGCCTTCGCCAATCTGAAGTTCTGAGACGAGCATATCCCTCTGCCGCTTGCGGCAGAGGGATCATGCTCTACGTCCGCGCCGTTCAGTGGCCGACGACGACTTCGCTGATCTGGATCACCGGCTGAAGATCGGTGTAATTCGGAATGTCGCCCATGATCTCCTGGGCGTGCTTGCCCATGCCGGCCGCGAAGGCCTCAACCGAGTCGCAGAAGATGTGGCACATCCCGACATAGGTTGCGGGCGTCCCCGGCGCGCCGCCGGCGAGACCCTTGTCGACGGTGTAGTATTTGCAGGCGTCGCCGAGGCGCGCCTTCACCAGCGGCATGTGCTTGTCGCGATAATACTCGTGATCAAAGCGTGCGCCTGGATTGTTCGGATACATCACACTGACCTTGATCATGGCGCGCACTCTCCCTGTTGATATGACATGCGCCGGTCTTGTCCCGGCGCTTGCCTCAACTGTGCTTCAGTTTCCGAGAGCGCGCAACCGTTCCGGGCAACGCTCGCGGGAACGTCAGATCGCCTTGCTCCAGTCCGGCTGGATCGGCCCGGATACGCCCTCGGCAGCGCCGTCGACCAGTTCCATGACAAGCAGGCGACTGTAGTCGACGGGGCCGGGCATCGTCATCCGTCCCTTCGGGACCGGCTTGAAGCCGACCCGCGAATAATACGGCGCGTCACCGACCAGCACGATCAGCCGATGGCCCTTGGCGCGGGCGTCGCTGATCGCACGCTCGAGCAGTGCGCGGCCGACGCCGCGGCTGCGGAACGGCGGCTCGACCGTCAACGGCCCGAGCATCAGGGCCGGCGTATCGCCGATCGTGACCGGGAGTTGCCGCACCGAACCGACCAGCAGCGTGCCGATCCGCGCCGTGAAGGAAACATCGAGCAGATGATCGACGTGCTCGCGCAGGCGGTAGGCGCTGAGCGCGAAGCGGCCGGGCCCGAAGGTGCGCTCGTGCAGGCGCTCGATCGCCTGGGCGTCTTTCGGGGTCTCGGGCAGGATGGTCAGGGACAGTTCAGTCATTGTGGGGCGCGGGATAGCATCTGGCGCGGGCGCGGTCCATCACCGCCATGTCGCCGGCGGCGGCTTGCCCTCGAGCACCTCCGCGACCCGCAGCCGCGTACCGGGGGTGGTGTCGTCAGGCAGATCAGCCGGATCGAAAAAGCCGCAGGCCACGATCTCGCGATTCGGCTCCGGCAGCCGGTCCTGCCGGTAGTTCCTGACCACGTAGACCGCGACATGATCGCGCGGCGAGACGTGGCTGTTGTGGAAGATGCCGTGCAGCACCGGCTCGCCCACGAGCTCGATCCGCCCCTCCTCCTCCAGCTCGCGCCGCAATGCTTCGATAAAACTTTCACCAACCTCGACCCCGCCGCCGGGCAGGTACCAGCCATGGACGTAACTGTGCTTGACCAGGAACACCTTGTTGTCGGCGTCGAGCACCACGGCGCGGACCCCGAGCGTCATGCTGCGGGCCAGCCGCCAGTAGAAATGAAACACCCACCTGATCTGCGGTTCGTAGCGCTTGCGTAAATCGAGCAGGACCGTCACTGAACCCTCGACATCATGGTGCTTGATCCGTGCTTTGATCCTTGCGCGCCTGCGCAGCTCTTGCCAATACAGGGCAGGACGTTCGGGATAGCACGACATGACCGGCTGCCGGCCACTTTTCACCGACAATCCGAAGGGAATCGCGTGATGGCGGTGTTCCGTCTCGCGCATCTGTCGGATCCGCATCTGCCGCCGCTGCCGGCCGCGCGGCTGCGCGATCTCGCCGGCAAGCGCGCCTTCGGCTACCTGAACTGGACGCGCAACCGTCACAAATATCATCGCCGCGACGTGCTCGACACGCTGGTGTCGGACATGCAGGCACAGCAGCCCGACCATGTCGCCGTAACGGGCGATCTCGTCAATCTGGCGCTGGATGCCGAGTTCAATCCGGCGCGGCAATGGCTCGAGGGTGTCGGCGGCGCCGCCGACGTCACCGTGGTCCCCGGCAATCACGACGCCTATGTGCGCGCGACCCGACATCGCTTCGTCAGTCACTTCGGCGATTATCTGCGCGGCGACGCCGATGGTGCGGCGTCGCATTTTCCGTTCGTGCGCCGGCGCGGCCCGGTGGCGCTGATCGGCGTCTCCTCCGCAGTGCCGACGCCGCCGCTGATGGCGACCGGCTGGCTCGGCCATGCCCAGCTCACTGCACTCGATTCGATCCTCGCGCAGCTGTCGCGGGAGGAGGCCTTCCGCGTCCTGCTGGTGCATCACCCGCTGCACTCCGACGGGCGCGCCAAGCGGCTGACCGATTCGCATCAGCTGCTGGCGCTGCTCAAGCGGCACGGCGTCGAGCTGGTGCTGCATGGCCATGACCACATCCATTCGACGATGTGGTTCGACGGCCCCGAGCGGAAGATCCCGGCGATCGGCGTGCCATCGGCATCGGCGCTGGCGCGCAAGCACTATCCGGCGGCGGCCTACAATCTGTTCTCGATCGAGCGCGACGGCGATGGCTGGCGCTGCGAGCAGACCGTGCGCGGGCTCGGCGCTCATGACGGCATTCGCGAGCTGAAGCAAGTGCGGCTGTCCTAATCACCGCCCCCGCCGCCACAACCACCGCCGCAGCCTCCTCCGCCATCTCCGCCGCCGCCTCCATCACCGCCGCCGTGGCCACCTCCGTCGCCACCATGGCCGCCATCGCCGCCGTGGCTTCCATCACTGCCGGCATCGCCAAAACCCGCCGACGATCCATCGATCGACGAGTCGGAGAAATCGCCGCCGCAATACGGACTGCTGCCGCCGATGCCGCTGCGGCGCAGCGCCTCGCAGTCGGTGTGATAGATGAAGCCGTTCGCAATGTTCAGCTTGGCGTCGAGCGCGAACAACAGCGGCAGCCGCGTCGGCCTGACCGGATCGATGCTCTCGTATTTGCAGCAATACCACCAGACCCGCCGCAGCCCCTCATTGCTCCGACGCCGCTCCTTCACCAGCACGACCGCGGGCGTGTGATGCAGGAAGCTGCCGAAGGCGCGGCGGCAGAACGCGTCGTACTCGCGGGTGTAGAGAATGAATTCGTGCCAGAGGTCGTCGGCCGCCTGCGACGGCATCGAGACGTAGCGCTTTCCGCTCATCAGATAGGAGAGGAAGAACTGCCGCAGGCCGCGCGACACCAGCGCGCTGTCCTTGCGCGTGAAGCCGGGGTGATGCTTCTCGAGCCGGGCCAAGAGGCCGGCCGGCCACTTGAAGGTGCGGATATATTCGGCGCGCCGCAGCGTCTGCCATTTGCCGAACAGCACGGCGCTGCCGACCACCGCGGCCGCCGCCAGGACGCCGAAGAATGCCGAGGCGGGTGTTATGACCACGATGCCCCCCGCCCTTCCCTTATTTGAGCATGATCTCTTTCGGAAAACCGCTTCGCACTTTTCCGGATCATGCTCTAGAAATTCTGCAAGCTCGCCAGCAGCGCGAAGCCGAACAGCGCCAGCGCGCCCAGGATGAAGCCGAGCACGAACATGCCGATCCCGCCGCGGCGCTTCGGCGCCACCACCGGCACCGGCGGCGGAGCCGGCGGCTCGGCAACCGGAAGCGGCGTTGCCACCATCGCATGCTCGCGCTCGATCATGCGCCGCGCGACATAATCGGTGACCGCATCGACCATCACGGCCACGTCGTGCGATTCGGCGAGCACGATGCGGCCGAACCTCGTGTCCTGCACGAAGCGGTAGATGCGCTTGTCGCGGCCCATCAGCACATGCGCGACCACGTCGATCCACAGCCGTGGCGTCTCGCCCTGGCTGATGCCGCGGTCGAACAGATCGACCTTCTCCGGCACCTGCGCGAACAGCGGATCGAGCGCGTCGTTGAGGATCTCGAGCCGCGCCACCTCGGCGTCGCGCAGCTCGACGACGACGCCGGTGCGATCGGCCGCCTCGATCCGCGCCCGCCGCAGCGCCTCTCGCAGCGTCGGCCGCATCTCGCGCGCCTCGCTGCCGGTGTTGTGCGGATCGGACATGCCTTACGGCCTCGTGGTGACGGTTGCCTTACCCATTAACCTATCAGCAACCATGACGTCCGCAAAGCACGTTGGTTCCCAAGCACTTAGGTGGCCACTTATCCCCAGCTGAAAGATCCCGGCACTGTCCCAAAAGCGGTCGACCCCACCCGGATGAACCGGATGGGGCCGCCGTCCTTGGACGTTTCTTAGCTCTGATAAAGTTGGTGCTCAGGCCGAAACCCGCGACGGCTCCTCGACAATCGAGAAGCGCACGCCGGCCTTGTGGCGGCTCTCTTCCGAGACTTCCTTCCAGCACTCTTCGGCTTCCTTGCGGGTCTTGAACGGACCGCGGACCTGGGCGGAGCCTTCGACGAGCTTGTGGAAGTTCATCGAGCCGAACTCGCCGCCGATCACCCAGAAATTGCTGCCCTTGCTCATCGTCAGTCTCCTCTAAAAATCCTGCTGCCTCTGCTCAGCCGCCCGAATTCTGATCCTCGCGACCTGCTCGCTAGATCGACATTCTTGACAGAGCATCGCGAAGTGCGTGTCAGGAGATAAACGCGAAAACGGGAAGTTCGTACAGATGCCTTGTTTTTTATTGGTGATGTCATGTAACATCTGAACTTGTAATAAATGTCGATTTGTAAATCTTGTCACAATATAGGTCAGGAAGGCTGCCATGCCTGGCGAGTCCGGAAAGAAGCTGTTCGTCGGTCCGCGCTTCCGGCGGATCCGCCAGCAATTGGGGCTGTCGCAGACCCAGATCGCCGAGGGGCTCGGCATCTCGCCCTCCTACATCAACCTGATCGAGCGCAACCAGCGCCCGGTGACGGCGCAGATCCTGCTGCGGCTCGCCGAGACCTACGACCTCGATCTGCGCGACCTTGCCACCGCCGACGAGGATCGCTTCTTCGCCGAACTCAACGAGATCTTCTCCGATCCGCTGTTCCGCCAGATCGACCTGCCGAAGCAGGAACTGCGCGATCTCGCCGAGCTGTGCCCCGGCGTGACGCATGCGTTGCAACGGCTCTACGCCGCCTATACCGAGGCGCGCCGCGGCGAGACGCTGGTGGCGGCGCAGATGGCCGATCGCGAAGGGTCGCAGTTCGACGCCAACCCGATCGAGCGGGTGCGCGACCTGATCGAGGCCAACCGCAACTATTTTCCGGAGCTCGAGACCCCGGCGGAGAATCTGCGCGACGAGCTCAACGTGCCGACCGAAGGCCTGTTCACGGCACTCGCCACGCGCCTGCGCGAAAAACATTCGATCGTCACCCGCGTCATGCCGGTCGACGTGATGCGCGAGACGCTGCGCCGTTTCGACCGCCATCGCCGTCAGTTGCTGATCTCCGAACTGGTCGACAGTGCCGGCCGCAGTTTCCAGCTCGCGCTGCAGATCGGCTTTGTCGAATGCGGCGCGGCGATCGATGCGATCGTCAGCCGCGCCGGCCCGCTCGACGACACCGCGCGAAGGCTGTACCGCATCACGCTCGCCAATTATTTCGCGGCGGCCGCGATGATGCCCTATCAGGCGTTCCATTCCGCGGCCGAGGCCTTGAGCTACGACGTCCACGTGCTCGCGCAGCGCTTCAACGCCGGCTTCGAGCAGGTCTGCCACCGCCTCACCACGCTGCAACGGCCGAACGCGCGCGGCGTGCCGTTCTTCCTGCTGCGGGTCGACAATGCCGGCAACGTGTCGAAGCGGTTTTCCTCGGGCACCTTCCCGTTCTCCAAGTTCGGCGGCACCTGCCCGCTCTGGAATGTGCATTCGACCTTCGACATGCCCGACCGCCTGCTCAGCCAAGTGATCGAGCTGCCGGACGGCACGCGCTACTTCTCGATCGCGCAGACGGTGCGGCGGCCGGTGGCGCCCTATCCGCAGCCGCAGCCACGCTTTGCGATCGGGCTCGGCTGCGAGATCCGTCATGCGGCCAAGCTCGTCTATGCGACCGGCATGGATCTGGAGAAGGTCGAGGGCACGCCGATCGGCGTCAACTGCCGGCTCTGCGAGCGCGAGAATTGCAGCCAGCGTGCCGAGCCGCCGATCACGCGCAGCCTGATCCTGGACGAGACCACGCGGCGAGTGTCGTCGTTCGCGTTCTCGAATGCGCGGGAGCTGTAGCTTCGCCCTCCCCTGGAGGGGTCGAGACGAGCGAAGCTCGCTCTTGGGTCGATGCGATTGAAATGAGCGGCGGGGTGTGCCGCCCGTGTTGAGAGATCACCCCACCCCGTCTCACGTTTCGCTGCGCTCAACGTGAGCCGACCCTCCCCCTCCAGGGGAGGGTGACTCAATCGACCGCGGCAAAGGCCTTGCACCAGCCATCCTTGCTGATAGCGCCCTCGACCACCTTGCAGCCGTCGGGCGCGACGAACAGCGTGCACAGCCCGCAGGAGTAGATGCCGTTCGGCGTGTCTCGATATTCGGCTTGCAGCTTGGTCATTCTGTCGGAGGCTGCGGCAGGTCGCGGCAGCAGTGCCGCGGGAATTCCCGCGATGGCGACGGCGATGAAACTGCGTCGCGAGCGTTCGGACTGTTGTTTGGCCATGGTGTTCACCCCATGCGTCGTCCCTGCGGAAGCAGGGACCCATACTCGGCGGCAGGCATTGTAAGCGGAAACTCGTCGTTCCAGCATCGCACAACAATGATCATCTGTGGTTGTGGGTCCCTGCTTTCGCAGGGACGACATTGAAATTCTCACCCAACGCGCGCCATGGCTCCGTCACCCCCGCCAACGGCTTCGCCATTGTCGCTCGAGGAGCGCGTAGCGCGTCTCGAAGGGTCGACGGCACGAGCTCGGACGCGCGAGTGAACCCGCTCAGGGTTTGCGCAGGTTGAGCGAGAAGCGCAGGTTCAGCGGCTGCAACATCTCCGGCGGCGGTGCCTCGCCGACATTGCCGCGCTTTAAGATGGTCCGCAGGTCCTCGGTGGCGCCGGCATCATTGAGCGCCGGAAACGTGACCCGCTCGACGGTACCGTCCGGATTGAGCCAGGCCCGCACCACGAGCGTCGGCGGCGGTCCGTTCTCCTTGCCGGAATGCTCGATGACCCAGCTGCGGAAGCGATTGGCAACCGTCTCGTCGGCCGCGATCCACTCCTCGAACCGGTATTTGACCAGCTTGGCAAACTGCGCCCATGACGGCGGCGCCTGTTCCGGATTGCGAAAGTTGGCGTCTTGAGCGTGGCCCGGCGCTGGGGACAGGATCAAGAGGCCGAACGAGAGCACGAGCGTGCCCCGCAAGATGAGCATGGTTCTGGACAAGGGTTGACCGCGGACAGCCGGCTGACGGGACGAGCACTAGCGGTTGCAGCAACTAGTCGCTCATTGTTGCAGGCATGTGACGCGTGCCGAGATGCTGGCGGCGCGATGCGCGCGGGACGCGGTGCCGCTCATCTGCGGCCGGTCGTCCTCCTGGAAACGCACGCCATGCGCGGCGAGAAAGGATTTGGCGTGCGCGGCATCGACCGCCAGCACGCGATCGATCGTGGTCCTGCGGCTCACCACCCCCTCGACGAGGCCGCGGGAATCCAGCACCGGCGCACCGCTGGTGCCGAAGGTGACATTCGAACGCAGCACCAGGTGCTCGGGATCGCGCAGGGTGGTATCGACGAACGCGTTGCCGAGCGATCCGCCATGCGCGAGCATCGGCTTCAGGCGGTCATAGGCCTCGGCAAACACCATGTCGTTGGCGACCGACGTGTTGGCGCGAGGGAATACCGCGGCGAGACCCAGCGTGCGCGGCACCTTGATCAATGCAATGTCGCTCGCGGCCAGCGCCACCACGCGCGCCATGACGGCCCGGCCCTCCTTGCTGACGACAATGCGGGCGCAATCCGCGACCGCGTGACGCGCGGTCAGCATATGGCCGAGATCGTCGACAAAGAACGCGGTGCCGTCGAGCCGCTGGCTGACGGCCGGCGGACCGGTGACGTCACGCGCTAGCGGCTTCGCCGCCTCGATCTGTCGCGCCGGTTGAAATGGAGAGAATGGCACCTGCGCCGCCGCGCGTTGCGGAGCGAAGCCAATCAGGGCGCAACCGATCGCAATACCGCAGGCCAGCCGGACCATGCGGACAGGCAATCCCGCGCGCGCCGTCGACGCCGCGTCCAACATCGAAACCAAGTGATGCACCTTCAGACCCCAACCCCGCAGACCCCAAGCGCCTGCCCTTCAACGCCGCCGCGCAAATCGCTTGGCGGCAACGTTTGTACATACACCGCACCTAAAGGTGGCTGAAGAGGGCTCGACGTACGATGAGGCGCGCCAAAGCGTTTTCGACCGCAGCGCCGTCACGTCGATGCATCAAAATATGAAACGATGACTTTCCATCATTGCCGTTTCGCAACGGCGGCTGCGACCACATGATTTCAGATATCACATGGAGGTCTCAAATGAACGAGCATGCCAGCAAAACCAGCGTCGCCCCCTCCGCGGGAGCTGACGTCCGCTTGATCGAGACGCTGCTCACCCGAAACCTTCCGGAGGTTTTCGGCGAAGGCGATCCGGTGCGCCGAAGGGCGGCAATTGAAGAGCTCTACACCACGGATTGCGTGCTCTACGCGCCGCCGGGCGTTCTTGTCGGCCGCGACGCACTCGACAAGTTCGCCGGCGATCTCCGCGCGACGCATCCGCACTTTGTTTACACGCCGCATGGCGCGCCGCAGGCGCTGCACAATTCGGGACGCCTGGCATGGGGCTCCGGGCCGAGAGGCGAAACACCGGTCTATACCGGCGTGGATTTCATCATCGCGCGGGGCGGCAAGATCGCGGCGCTTTACGTGTATCTGGACTCTCCGCCCTCGTGAGCGGCGGTCGCGTGGTGCCGCAATCGCCGCGCCGAAGACGTGCTGAACGAGGCGGCGGACGTCATGCGACGGCACAACCGGCCGGGGCTATGCGAGCCAGCATGCGCGCGCGACATCCGCCTGAGCGACTGCCCATCCCGTGAACGCGCCCCGGATCTGCGGCGCGCAACGGTCCTCGCCTCCGCGCGGGACGCCGCGAAGCGCCACCGCGCGCGAGGGACAGCGGTCATCAGATCGATCTGCGCCGCGTTTCGTCGTCCGTGCCTGCTAACTTCCTGGAGGCGAGTAGGCAGCCTTCAGCTTGCTCGCGTGCTGGCGCACCACCTTGATCTCGTCCTGCGTAAACAGCCGGACCAGCTTCACATTCTGGATGGCGCCTGCCGCCACGACCACACCGGTGATGGCGGGTGCGACGGTCGGATCCGGCACGTCGAAGATCACCATCACGCCGGGGCCATCGGCCGCCGTGCTGTACATCGAAATCAATTTGCCGCCGGCCGTCTCGATCAACTTCTTGGCGGCCTCGAGCCGATTGGTTGTCGGATTCTCCATGATGCTGTTGATGGAACGCGGCGTGTATTCCCCTGAGAGGCAGAAGTGCATGGCAATCCCTCCACTTGGCTGGGAATGAAAAAAAGCGTTCACCCGAGCGCGGCCCGGGCAGAAGAAGATTTCGTACTGAAATGAGGAAGAAGCGGCCTGCCGATGGCCAGTTGCGCTGCCGCTCATTCTCCGGAATTCGGCGTGACCGGTGACAGCTCGCCGCGCAATCTACATCAAACGTCCTGCGAATGAAATCCTGCGCTGCGACGAAATCGCCCGAAGACGCAGACTGAGGGGCAGCGAAGCTGACCTGACGCGCGGCCTGCATCATTCCTTCCAATCGATCTTTTCCGGCTTCGCCTCAGATCGTTGCGGCCGGCACGATGCCTTGCAAACAAGGCCGATCTGCCTCAGTGTTCCGCGCCTCCCGTCAAGAACAAGAGAAAGAACACGTATGAAGCATCGCGCGCTCGGCCGCTCCGGCATCACCGTCCCTCCCCTCTGCTTCGGCTGCAATGTGTTCGGCTGGACGGTGGACGAGACCGCATCTTTCCGATTGCTCGACACCGTGCTTGAGCATGGACTGACGTTCCTCGATACGGCCGACGTCTATTCGCGCTGGGTGCCGGGCCATCACGGCGGCGAGTCCGAGACGATCATCGGCAAATGGATGAAGGCACGCGGCAACCGCAACCGCATCATCCTCGCCACCAAGGTCGGCATGGACATGGGAGACGGCAATGTCGGGCTGAAGCCGGACTACATCGCGCGCGCCGTCGAGGACTCGCTGCGGCGGCTGCAGACCGACCACATCGACCTCTACCAGTCCCATAAGGACGATGAGACCACACCGCAGGAAGAGACGCTGGCGGCCTACGACAACCTGATCAAGGCCGGCAAGGTCAGGGCGATCGGCGCCTCGAATTTCTCGGCGGAGCGACTCAAAAGCGCGCTGGATATTTCCAGGGCGAACGGGTTGCCGCGCTACGAGAGTATGCAGCCCGAATACAGCCTGGCGGAGCGGTCGAGCTATGAAGGCGCGCTGCAACGCGTCTGCGTGGAGAACGACGTCGGCGTGATCACGTTCTTCTCCCTCGCCGCCGGATTCCTGACCGGCAAATATCGCTCGGAGAGCGACTTCGCCAAGAGCCCGCGCGGTGCGCGCAGCATTCCGAAACACATGAACCCGCGCGGCATGCGGATCCTTGCCGGCCTCGACGAGGTCGCCGCTGAAACCCGCGCCGAGCCAGCCGCGGTGGCGCTCGCCTGGCTGATGGCGAAGCCCGGCATCACCGCGCCGATAGCGAGCGCAACCAAGCCCGAGCAGGTCGCGACGCTCGTCGCTGCGGCGAGGCTCGAGCTGAGCAAGGGGCAGGTGGAGCGGCTGGACACAGCTAGCGCGTAGCGGGGCGGGTTACGCTCTGAAGCAAGATCAGATTTGTTGAATGGCAACCGCAATGGCGGTGCCCCCTCTCCCGCTTGCGGGGGAGGACTGGGGTGGGGGCTCTCTCCGCGAGACGTATCATGGAGATAGCCCCCACCCGCCGCGCTGCGCGCGTCGGCCTCCCCCCGCAAGCGGGAGAGGCGATGGAAATACGCGGCTGCTATTCAGCCTAATCTCACACCGCCCTAACCCCACGGCCCGCGCTGGCCTGAAGCGCCGCCCCACGGGCTGCGCGGCGGATAGCTGGCGCCGGCCGGCCGCGGCGCGGTCTGGGTGCCGAGCTCGGCGGCGAGCTGCTGCAGCGCGGCGATGCGGTTCGCGGTCGAGGGGTGGGTGGCGAACAGATTGTCGACGCCGTGCCCCGACAGCGGGTTGACGATGAACATGTGCGCGGTCGCCGGATTGCGCTCGGCTTCCATGTTCGGCAGCTGATGCGAAGCGTTTTCGATCTTCGCGAGCGCGGACGCCAGCCACATCGGCTGGCCGACGATGCGCGCGCCAAAATTGTCGGCGGCGTATTCGCGGCTGCGGCTGATCGCCATCTGCACCAGCATGGCGCCGAGCGGCGCCAGGATCATCATCGCGATCGAGCCGACGATGCCGGGGCCGTTGTTGTTGCGGTTGCCGCCGAAGAACATGCCGAACTGCGCCAGCATCGAGATCGCGCCGGCGATCGTCGCCGTGATCGTCATGGTCAACGTGTCGTGATGCTTGATATGCGCGAGCTCGTGCGCGATCACGCCGGCGAGCTCCTCGCGGCTGAGCTGCTGCATCAATCCCGTGGTGACGGCGACCGCCGCATTCTCCGGATTGCGGCCGGTCGCGAATGCGTTCGGCTGCGCCTCGTCCATCACGAACACGCGCGGCATCGGCAGGCTCGCGCGCTGCGCGAGCTCGGCGACGAGATTGTAAAGGTCCGGCGCCGAACGCGCATCGACCTGATGGGCGCCGTACATCGACAGCACCATGCGATCGGAATTCCAGTAAGTGAACAGATTTGTCGCAGCCGCAACGATCAGCGCGATCACGGCGCCGGTGCCGCCGCCGATCAGATAGCCGACGCCCATGAACAGCGCAGTGAGGCCGGCAAGCAGGAGCGCGGTGCGGAAATAATTCATCGTGGTTCCCTCACGGCGAGCGGAATGCTGCCACAACTGACGCCGTTGAGGTAGGGATTTTGCCGCTGAAGCCGCAAGGGGAAGGTGTGCGTCGCAGCGACGCGGTGCGGATTAACGATTGGTCATGTGCAGAGGCATCGGTAGCCCGCATGAGCGAAGCGACATGCGGGGTAAGACCGGTCCCGCATGTCGCTGTCGCTCATGCGGGCTACGATCCCGCGCCTACTCCGCCGGCTCCTGCGCGCGCGCCGTCTCCTGCTCACGCAGCGCGACCCGCAGCATGCGGGCGAGCTGGGCGCGGCTGTAGGGCTTGGCCAGGAACAGGATGCCCTGCTCGAGCTTGCCGCCCTGGTCGATAGCGTCATCGGTGTAGCCCGAGGTAAACAGCACGCGCAAACCGGGGCGCCTCCGCTGCGCCTCGGTCGCGAGGTCGCGTCCGTTCATCGCCCCGGGCATGATGACGTCGGTGAACAACAGATCGACCGGCACGCCGCTGTCGAGCACGGCAAGCGCTTCGCCGCCATTGTTGGCCGACAGCGTGGTGTAGCCGAGGCTCTCGATCTGGGTCAGCACGTAGGAGCGCACCAGTCTGTCGTCCTCGACGACGAGCACGATCTCCTGCGCGCCGCGCACCTCCGGCTGCCGCCGCTCGGGCGCCACCGCCGGCGAGAGCACCGCCGCGCGCGGCAGATGGAGCATCACCCGCGTGCCGCGGCCGACCTCGCTGTCGAGCATGATGTGGCCGTTGGACTGCTTGACGAAGCCGTAGACCATGGAAAGCCCGAGGCCGGTGCCCTTGCCGACATCCTTGGTGGTGAAGAACGGCTCGAACACCTTTGCGAGATCGGCTTCCGCGATGCCCTGGCCGTTGTCGATCAGCGCGATCGCGACATAGTCGCCGGCGGCAAGTCCGTCATGGCCGTGGACGTCGGATGGCTTCAGCTCGGCCGTGCGGGTCTCGATCCGCAGCCTGCCGCCCTTCGGCATCGCGTCGCGCGCGTTCAGCGCCAGATTGATGGTCGCGGTGACCAGCTGGTTGGAATCGACCAGCGCGCGCGGCAGATCCGGCGTCGGGCGAAAGTCGATATCGACATGGTCGCCGATGGTCGGCCGCAGCAACTCGATGGTGTCGACCATCAACGCGTTGACGTCGACATCGCTCGGCTGCAGCGGCTGCTTGCGCGCGAAGGCGAGCAGGTGCCGCGTCAGCGATGCACCGCGCTCGGCGGCGTCGCGGATCAGGCTGGTGATCTCGGTGAGCTGGCGGTTGTGGGTGACCGCCTCGGCCAGGATGTCGATGGTGCCGGTGATGACGGTGAGGATGTTGTTGAAGTCGTGCGCGATGCCGCCGGTGAGCTGGCCGACCGCTTCCATCTTCTGCGCCTGGCGGATCTTGCTCTCATTGACCTCGGCCTCGCGGAAACGCTCGAGCAGGACTTCCGAGCGCTGGCGCTGCCGCCCCTCTTCGGCGAGCGCGACATGGGCTTCGCGCAACTGCGCCTCGGTCGGGATTGCTAGGATTCTCGGGATCAGCGGCCAGAGCAGCACCGCGGTGAAGATCGAGGCGACAGCGGTGAGCGCCTTGACTATTCCTTCGAGGCCGTAGATCGGCACCCACAGCGTGTAGATCGAGAACACATGCGTGAGGCCGCAGGCGAGGATGAACGCGGCGAACGGCCAGGCCATCCAGCCGAACTGGAAGTCGCGCCGCTTGGAGACGAGGATCGCCAGCGCAAACGGAATCGAGAAATAGGAAGCGGCAATGATCGCGTCTGAAATCACGTGCAGCCAGATCAGCTCCGGCTCCCACAACAGGCAGATGCCGTGTGGCGAAAATGTCGACGAATCCAACAGACGCTCGAGAAAACTCCACATGGGTCCCTCCGGGCGTGATCGATCCGCCGACACCCCTGCCCGCGAATCACCGGCCGATCATAGCGGCGGCCCTTCAACCTGCCGAAGCCCAATTGGTCTAACAGGCCACCCCCGTTGTTGCCCGGTGTCGCCCTGGTGTATGCAGGATGTGCCTTGATCCCCCTATCCCAGCCGGTGACATCGATGCCAGCATCCTCCCTCCGCGCCCCGATCATGTTCGCAGCGATCGCGGGAGCGCTGGCGCTCTCCTCCCTTGCCTTGGCGCAGCAGCCGCTGCCCAATCCCGCAGGCTCCGCTCCGGTCAGGGCGCGCCCGACCGCGATGGCCTCGCCAAGGGCTGCGTCCTGCCACAACGGGCAGAGCTTCGATCGCTTCCTCGCCGAGCTGAAGCAGAAGGCGGTCGCCGCCGGCGTCTCGCAGCGCACGATCGCGGAGGCCGCGCCCTACCTGGTTTACGACCAGGGCATCGTCAACCGCGACCGCGGCCAGCGCGTGTTCGGGCAGATCTTCACCCAGTTCGCCGGCCGCATGGCTGCGAACTACCGGATGCAGCAGGGCCAGCAATACATCCGGACCTACGCGGCCGCGTTCGCGCGCGCCGAGAAGGAGTATGGCGTGCCGCCGGCGGTGATCGCCGCGTTCTGGGGACTGGAGAGCGATTTCGGCGTCCAGATGGGCAATCTGCCGACGCTGAAATCGCTGGTGTCGCTGGCCTACGATTGCCGCCGCTCGGAGATGTTCCAGGGCGAGACCATCGCGGCGCTGAAGATCATCGAGCGCGGCGACCTGACGCCCGACGAGATGATCGGCTCATGGGCCGGCGAGCTCGGCCAGACGCAATTCCTGCCGACACACTATTTCAACTATGCCGTCGATTACGATGGTGACGGCCATCGCAACCTGCTCGCCAGCGGCCCCGACGTGATCGGCTCGACCGCAAACTACATCGCCAACGGATTGAAGTGGCGGCGCGGCGAGCCGTGGCTGCAGGAGGTGCGCGTGCCGCAGGCCGCCAACTTTCCGTGGGACCAGGCCGACCTCACCGTCAAGCTGCCGCGCTCGAAATGGGCAGCTCTCGGCGTCACCTTGACCGACGGCAAGCCGCTAGCCAATGACGAGATGCCGGCCTCGCTGCTGCTGCCGATGGGCCGAATGGGACCAGCCTTCCTCGCTTATCCAAACTTCGCCGCCTACACCGAGTGGAATAACTCGCTGATCTATTCGACCACTGCCGGCTATCTCGCCGGTCGCATCGCGGGCGCACCGCCGATGCAGCGGCCGCACGCGCCGGTCGCGCAGCTGCCGTTCAACGAAATCAAGGAGCTGCAATCGCTGCTGGCGCGCGCGGGCTACGACGTCGGCAAGATCGACGGCGTGCTCGGCCAGGCGAGCCGCAGCGCGGTGAAGGCGATGCAGATGAAATACGGCCTGCCGGCGGATTCCTGGCCGACCGCGGAGCTCTTGGCGCGGATGCGCGGCGGTGGCCGTACGCAGCCGGCCGCGGATGCAACGGTGCCGGGGACGCGGTAGGCAAACGCCGCTCGCCACTTTCTCCCCGTCACCCTGAGGAGCGCGAAGCGCGTCTCGAAGGGTCGACGGCCACCAGCCGGGCCGCGCATCCTTCGAGACGCGCTTCGCGCTCCTCAGGATGACGGGTCGAAGACAAGGGCTTCCACAGGCAATATTTGACCGACTGTTACAGCCGTCCGCAGTTGTATTCTTCCCTTCGCGGCCCCATGTGCAGCATCGCCGTTCGGCAGATCCGGATTTCATCAGAACAAAGAGCATCCCCATGTCCTTTTATGACGCCGTCGTCCCCGCGTACTTGCAGATCCTCAACAGCCTCACCGGCGAGCTGACCAAGGCCGAGGCGCATTGCGAAGCGAAGAAGATCGCGCCCGAGGTGCTACTGGGATCGCGGCTCTATGCGGACATGCTGCCGCTGACCAAGCAGGTGCAGCTGGTCTGCGATCACGCCGCACGCGGCTGTGCGCGGCTGACCCATAGCGAGGTGCCGTCGACGCCCGACACCGAGAAGAGCTTCGGCGAACTGAAGCAGCGGCTGGCGAAGACGATCGACTATGTGAAATCGTTCAAGCCGGAGCAGTTCGAAGGCGCCGACGCCAAGGACGTCACCTTCCCGATCGGCGCCGAGCGCACCATGACCTTGAAGGGCCAGCAATTCGTCAGCGCCTTCTCGTTTCCGAACTTCTACTTCCACGCCGTCACCGCGCACGGCATCCTGCGCCACAACGGCGTCGAGGTCGGCAAGCGCGATTTCCTCGGCGTGAGCTGACGCGCTTCGCGCGTCATTCCGGGATGCGCCATTAGGCGCAGACCCGGAATCTCGAGATTCCGGGTTCGTCCTTCGGACGCCCCGGAATGACGGCGGCAGGACCAAATTCCCCGCGGCGGGATTTTCGCGTCACGTGCGCAGCCGTGCTACTGCTCCCTGACAACAACAAGACGTCAGGGAGCACGCCATGCCGACCACAACCCACGCACCGAAAGCCATCGATCCGTCCGCCTCGCTGCATGCGGAATCGCTGGGGCTGGCGAAGAACCACGGCCGCCTCGCCGGCCGGCGCATCATCGTGGTCGGTGCGGGACAGCGCACGACCGTGGATGAAGCGCCGCCGATCGGCAACGGCCGCGCCATGAGCGTGCTGTTCGCGCGTGAGGGCGCCTCGGTCGCATGCCTGGACGTCAACAAGGCAGCCGCCGACGACACCGTCGCGCAGATCACGGGCGAAGGCGGCAAGGCCTTCACCGACGTGGTCGATGTCTCCGACGTCGCGGCGATCGCGCCCGCCGTCGAACGCTGCACGCAACAGCTCGGCGGGCTCGACGGGCTGGCGCTGAATGTCGGCATTTCCTCCGGCCTGTCGCTGCCGAAGATGACGGCCGAAGCCTGGGACCGCGACTACGCCGTCAATGTGCGCAGCCACATGCTATTCGCGCAGAAGGCGCTCGAGGTGATGGCGCCGGGCGGCGCGATCATCCTGATCTCCTCGATGGCGAGCCAGCGCGCCGGCGGCCGCAACCCGGCCTATGAATCCTCCAAGGCGGCGCAGATCGCGCTCGGACGGGCGATCGCGCGGGCCGGCGAGGACAAGGGCATTCGCTGCAACGTGATCGCGCCCGGCTTCATGGACACGCCGATGGGCCGCGATGCCAGCCGCAGGCGGTCGGACCGCGCCGTGACGGTGCCTTTCGGCCGCCAGGGCACCGGCTGGGAGGTCGCCTATACCGCGCTGTTCCTGATTTCGAATGAATCCTCCTATGTGAACGCGCACACCCTGTTCCTCGATGCCGGCCACATGGGCGGAATTGTGCGCGGCTAGCCTGCAAACTGGGCATATCCCGGCCATTGCGCTCGTCGCGGCAATGCACAAATCTCTCCTCATCGATCATTGTCTGGAACCGTTTCACATGAGCCAACCGACCAAACTTCTCGAGCCCTACAAGCTTGGCCCGCTGACGCTGCCGAACCGCTTCGTGATGGCGCCGCTGACGCGCAACCGCGCGGTGCCGCCCGGCATGGTGCCAAGCCCGCTCGCGGTGGACTATTACGGCCAGCGCGCCTCCGCCGGCCTCCTGGTCACCGAGGCGAGCCAGGTCTCGCAGCAGGGCCAGGGCTATCAGGACACCCCCGGCATCTATTCGAAGGAGCAGGTCGCGGCCTGGCGCAAGGTCACCGATCGCGTACATGAGCGCGGCGGCCACATCTTCATCCAGCTCTGGCATGTCGGCCGCATCTCGCACACCTCGCTGCAGCCGAATGGCGGTGCACCGGTGGCGCCGAGCGCGATCCGCGCCAAGACCAAGACCTTCGTGAACGGCACCTTCGCCGACGTGTCCGAGCCGCGCGCGCTCGAACTGTCGGAGATCCCCGGGATCATCGAGGACTTCAAGCGCGGCACCGCGAATGCGCTGGCGGCCGGCTTCGACGGCGTCGAGATCCATGGCGCCAACGGCTATCTGCTCGACCAGTTCGCGAAGGACGGCACCAACAAGCGCACCGACGCCTATGGCGGCGGAATCGAGAATCGCGCCCAGCTGATGCTGGAAGTCTCCAAGGCGGTCGCCAAGGAGGCCGGCGCCGACCGCACCGGCATCCGCATCTCGCCGGTGACGCCGGCCAACGACGTCTCCGACAGCAATCCGCAACCGCTGTTCGACTACATCGTCGACCAGCTCAATGCGCTGAAGCTGACCTATATCCACGTCATCGAGGGCGCGACCGGCGGCCCGCGCGACATCGCGCCGTTCGACTACGCCTCGCTGCGCAAGCGCTTCAAGCAGGCCTATGTCGCCAACAACGGCTACGACTTCGCGCTGGCGGAGAAGGTCCTGGAGGCAGGTGCCGCCGACCTGATCGCGTTCGGCAAGCCGTTCATCTCCAACCCCGATCTGGTCGAGCGGCTCAAGGCCGGCGCCCCGCTCAACGACTGGGACAAGGCGACCTTCTACGGCGGCGGCGCCAAGGGCTACACGGATTATCCGACGCTGAAGGCGACCGAAGCGGCGGAGTAAAGTGGTCCGCTTTCTCTCCATATCGTCATTCCGGGATGCGCCGCCAGGCGCAGACCCGGAATCCATTGATCCGCATCACTCGCGTCAGGATGGATTCCGGGCTCGCGCTTCGCGCGCCCCGGAATGACGAAAGAGAATGCTGGAATTGCGACAACAGAATAAAGGCCGGGGTCGCTCCCGGCCTTTTCTCATTACGCGCTGCATACCGGATTCCTACGCCTCGGCAGCCTCGCCGCTCTCCACCTCCTCCGCGACCATGCGGTCGAGGTTTCGATTGAGGCGCCGCAACAGATCGAGCAGGGTCGCGGCTTCGGCCGCGCTGAAGCCGGCCAACGCCTGGTCCTGATCGCGGTGCAAGGCCTTGCGCGCAGCCGGCAGTTTGGCCCTGGCCACCTTGGTCAGCGACACCAACTGGCTGCGGCCGTCACCCGGCATCGGCGTCCGCTGCACCAGGCCGTCGCGCTCCATCCGCGCCAGGATCTGCGCCATCGACGGCTGCTCGACCTTGGCGGCGCGGGCGAGATCGCGCTGCGACATCGCCTTGCCGTCGCGCAGCAGATAGATCACCGGCAATTGCCCGATGCTGAAACCGTGCGGCTTCACGCGCCGCTCGCCGAGCCTGAGGAAGCTGCGCGAGGCCATATTGACCAGCGGCGCCGGACGATCGAACAGGTCCCAGTCGGTCACGATCCCACCATTTACATAGGCCCCTATTTATATTAGATAGGTGCCTATGTATCCTATTGTGAGCGTGGTGTCCATGAGTTCAGATCCCATTCGCATAGCCATTGTCGGCGCCGGCCCCGGCGGCCTGACGCTCGCCCGCCTGCTGCATGTTGCCGGGATCAGGACCAGCCTGTTCGAACGCGAGAGCTCGGCAACCGAGCGGGCGCAGGGCGGAACACTCGACCTGCACACCGAGAGCGGCCAGCTCGCGCTGGCGCGCGCCGGGCTCACCGACGGCTTCCTGCGCATCGCACGTTACGAGGATCAGGGTAGCCGGCTGTACACATGCGATGGCCGGCTGCTGCTCGCGGATGACGACATGACCGGCGACCGTCCGGAGGTCGACCGCACGGCGCTCCGCGACCTGCTGCTGCAATCCCTGCCGCTGGATGCCATCGCTTGGGCGCGCTGCCTGCGCGAGGTCGCGCCACGCAATGACGGCCGTTACGATCTCGTCTTCGACGGTGCGCGCGAAGGGCCGTTCGATCTCGTGATCGGCGCCGACGGCGCGTGGTCCCGGGTGCGGCCGCTGGTGTCGCGCTATCAGCCGCAATATAGCGGGCTGACCTTCGTTGAGTTCGGCATCGACGAGGTCGACACGAGGCACCCTGCTTTGTCGGAGCTGGTCGGCCGCGGCAAGATGGGCGCCGAGAGCGCCGGCCGCAGCCTGATGGTCCTGCGCAACGGCAACGCCCATCTGCGCGGCTATGCGATTTTCCGCGTGCCCGTCGAATGGGCCGAGCGGCGGTTCGACGTCACCTCGCCATCCGCGATGCGTCACGCGCTGCTCGGCGAATTCGCCGGATGGGCCGATGCCCTGCTCGACCTGCTCCGCGCCAGCAGCGATCAATTCGCGCTCCGGCCGATCCACGCGCTACCCGTCGGGCATCATTGGACCAACCGCCCAGGCATCACCCTGCTCGGCGATGCCGCGCATCTGATGTCGCCGTTCGGTGGTGAAGGCGTCAACGCCGCGATGCTGGATGCGGTGGAGCTGGCAGCGCATCTGGTGGGGTCAAAGGATTGGCGCGAGGCCGTTCGCGCCTACGAAACCGCGATGTTCGTACGCGTCGCCCAGCCCGCCGGCGAGGCCGCCGAAGCCGCCGCGACCGAGCTGTCGCATATCAGCCAGGAACTGACGCTGGCGCACCATCAGGCGTACATGCAGATGCGCGCGGCAGCCGGCGACTCCACGGCGCGGTAGGCGCTGGTCATGATCTCCGGCGGCGCATAGCATGGACCGTAACGAGCTAACCTGAAGACAGTCGCGCACGGAATGAACAAGGACAACGCCGAGGATATCGTTCGACGCGCCACCGTCGCCTTCAATGGCGGCCGGCATGGCGAAGCGATCGAGCTCTGCGAGCGCGGCCTTGCGCGCCAGCCCGGCGAACCGATGCTGAGCCATTTGCTGGCCGCCGTATTGTTCGCCAAAGGCGAGATCGCGCCGGCCCGCAAGCATGTCGAGACCAGCCTGGCGCGGCGGCCCGACAATGCGGCGGCACGGCTGCTCGCAGCCCGCCTCGCCCGCGCCGGCGGCGAATTCGATACGGCGCTGACGCATCTCGACCGCGCCATCGCGCTCAAGCCGCAACGCGAAGCCTTCGTCGAGAAGGCACGCACACTGGAGCTGGCCGGCCGCAAGGCGCAAGCCCGCGAGGCCTGGGAGGCGATCCTCAAGGCCATCCCCGAGCATCAGGAAGCCAATGCGCGGCTCGGCCGGCTCGCCTGCGAGGCTGGCGACCTCGCCGGTGCGGTGAGCCTGCTCGAGCGCGCCGTTGCGAGCGCAGCGCCTGCCTCGGTGTGGTTCGATCTCGGCGTCGTAAAGCAGGATATGCGCGATCATGACGGCGCCGCACGCGGCTATCGCAAGGCGCTCGAGATCAAGCCGGATTACGCCGAAGCCGCGCTCAATCTGGGGATCACGCTGCAGGAGAGCGGCGAGCCCGACGCCGCGATGCAGACCTTCGCCCGCGCCTATGCCTTGCGTCCACAGCTGTTCGGATCGATCGCGATGGCGCTGACCTCGGCCCCGCACGGCCGGCTGTGGCTCGATGAGCGCGCGCTGCGTGCAGCCTTAGGTCACTAGCCGGCCGCGCTTGGCGCGGAAATGCTTGCGATAGACGTTGGGTGCGGCCAACACCTCGCCGACGACTTTCGAATAGGCCTCGCGATGCGCATCGTCGAACGCCTCGAACACCAGTTCGGGGGCCGCGCGCGGCACCGCGAAGCATTGCACGACCGGCGTGCCCTTCGACAGCACGCCGGCGAAATCCGGCTGGGTCCAGACCGCCGGGAAATTGATGCCGCCGTCGTGAAACCGGTCGGCGTCGACCAGCCCCGAAATCACCCGGAACGGCAGGTCGTCGCGATTGACCGGATGCGTCGCAAACAGCGACCAGCCCGGCTCGAGCTCGATGGTCCAGAAGCTGTTGAATTTCAGCGCAGCCTGCCCGTTGGCGAACGGCGCGCCGGCGAATTGCGCGACGGGATGGAAGCTGAGCGGCGCGCGCGGATGGCCCTGTGTTGCGGGCTCCGGAATGTCCCAGTCCCAGGCGAAGGCGCCGCGCTCGACCCTGACATCGCAGGGCAGCGGGATCATCATCCCATGGGCCATCGCATCGACGAAGGGCGGACATTGCTTGACCGTGCGGATCTCGCGGTCGTGGATGTCGGAATGCGCCTTCGCCGGCATCGCGCGCAGCCAATCGGGCAACGCGCTACGGGCCGGGAATGGCCGCGGCAGATGATCGGCAAGCCGCGGGTCGCAGCGAAAAATCATGCGCATGACGAAACTCCGGAGATCATGATGCGATGACAAGGAGACGCATATGACCTCATCGCGTCATTTGAGCACAATCCTGAACCGGTCTCCACAGCCACAGATCCAGCAAAAAAGGCCGGGATTGCTCCCGGCCTTTTGCAGTTTGCGGATGGCGTGGGCTGGTACGCCTTTGGCGCCTTACTTTGCTTCGGCGCGCTTCGGCGGGGTCGCCGGCCACGACTTGATCAGCGTGTCGTAGTCGATCGTTTCGCCCTTCGGCTTCTCGTTCGCGAGCTTGCGCTGCGGAGCGATGGTGCCGTCCTTCTCGACCTTCTTGTACCAGTACTCGGCGGTTTCCTTCTTGTTCAGCTTCGGTCCGCAGGCACCCTGCACACCGGACTTCTCAAGACGCTCCATCACCGAATCCTGGGCCGCGGCGAGCGCGTCCATCGCAGCTTGCGGCGTCTTCGCACCGGACGACGCATCGCCGATGTTCTGCCACCAGAGCTGAGCGAGCTTCGGATAGTCAGGCACGTTGTTGCCGGTCGGGGTCCACTGCACGCGCGCGGGCGAACGGTAGAACTCGATCAGACCGCCGAGCTTCGGCGCACGCTCGGTGAACGACTTGTCCCAGATGTCGGATTCACGGATGAAGGTGAGACCGACTTGGCTCTTCTTCAGGCTCGTCGTCTTGGAGACGATGAACTGCAGGTAGAGCCAGGCCGCCTTGCGGCGGTCAACCGGGGTCGACTTCAGCAGCGTGGCCGAACCCACGTCCTGGTAGCCGAGCTTCATGCCGTCCTTCCAGTACGAGCCGTGCGGCGACGGAGCCATACGCCACTTCGGCGTACCGTCCGCGTTCATCACGGCGATGCCCGGCTTCACCATGTCGGCGGTGAAGGCGGTGTACCAGAAGATCTGCTGGGCGATGTTGCCCTGCGAAGGCACCGGGCCCGACTCGGAGAAGGTCATGCCCTGCGCCTGCGGCGGAGCATACTTCTTCATCCAGTCGAGATACTTGACGATCGAATAGACCGACGCCGGACCGTTGACGTCGCCGCCACGTTCGACCGACGAGCCGACCGGACGGCAGCCTTCCATGCGGATGCCCCATTCGTCGACCGGCAGGCCGTTCGGGAGACCCTTGTCGCCGTTGCCGGCCATCGACAGCCAGGCGTCGGTGAAACGCCAGCCGAGCGAGGGGTCCTTCTTGCCATAGTCCATATGGCCATAGACCTTGACGCCGTTGATCTCCTTGACGTCGTTGGTGAAGAACTCGGCGATATCCTCATAGGCCGACCAGTTCACGGGCACGCCGAGATCGTAGCCGTACTTGGCCTTGAACTTGGCCTTGTATTCCGGGTTGGTGAACCAGTCGTAGCGGAACCAATAGAGGTTCGCGAACTGCTGGTCGGGCAGCTGATAGAGGTGGCCGTTCGGTGCCGTCGTGAACGACTTGCCGATGAAGTCGTCGATGTCGAGCATCGGATCGGTGACGTCCTTGGCTTCGCCCTTCATCCAATCGGTCAGGTCGACGGCCTGGCCGTAACGGAAGTGGGTGCCGATGAAGTCGGAGTCGTTGATCCAGCCGTCATAGACGTTCTTGCCGGACTGCATCTGGGTCTGGATCTTCTCGACGACGTCACCTTCCTGGATGATGTCGTGCTTGACCTTGATACCGGTGATCTCCTCGAACGCCTTGGCGAGCGTGCGGGATTCATATTCGTGCACCGTCAGGGTCTCGGAGACGACGTTGATCTCCATGCCCTTGAAGGGGGCAGCGGCCTTGATGAACCACTGCATCTCCTTCATCTGGTCGTCCTTGGAGAGGGTCGACGGCTGAAATTCGCTGTCGATCCACTTCTTCGCGGCCGCCTCGTCGGCGCGGGCCGGCGCGACAAGAGTGACCGATGCTGCGACGAGCGCGACCGCGCTGGTCATCGTCAAAAGCTTATCTTTAGTCATTCGTAAATGTCGCATTAGATTCCTCCGGTTGCAGCGACTAAATCAGGCCCGGGTAGACCCCGGATCTGCTCTTTTTCGCGTTCTTCAGACGGTGCGAAAAATCACCACGGCTGAAAGAAGCGAAATTACCGTTCCGAGCCACAGGCTCGAAATCTCGACGCCCTCCCCGATCGGCAGGGTGAAAATCGGATCGGTGCCGACGAGGCCGACCCACAGCAGGTGGATCACCGCCGCCAGCACCAGCGAGACGAACAAACGGTCGCCGCGCGTGGTCGGAATGCGCAGCACGCCGACCCGCTCCGCCTCGGGATAGCCGATCGCGAGCCAGGTCATCATCCCGAGCGTAGAGGCAAGCAGCACGAAGAAGACCGCGGTGGGCCAGGTCCATGCCATCCATGCGATGCTGTCCATGAGCGCCTCCTAGACCCGGCCGAGCGCGAAGCCGCGCGCGATGTAATTGCGGACGAACCAGATCACCAGTGCGCCGGGGATGATGGTGAGCACGCCGGCCGCGGCAAGCAGGCCCCAGTCCATGCCGGCAGCCGAGACCGTGCGCGTCATGATCGCTGCGATCGGCTTGGCCTGCACCGAGGTCAGCGTGCGCGCCAGCAGCAGCTCGACCCAGGAGAACATGAAGCAGAAGAAGGCGGCGACGCCGATGCCGCTCGCGATCAGCGGCACCAGGATCTTGATGAAGAAACGCGGGAACGAATAGCCGTCGAGGAAGGCGGTTTCGTCGATCTCGCGCGGCACGCCGGAGACGAAGCCTTCGAGGATCCACACCGCCAGCGGCACGTTGAAGATGCAGTGCGCGAGCGCGACCGCCCACGGCGTATCGAACAGGCCGATCGCCGAGTACAGGTTGAAGAACGGCAGCGCGTAGACCGCCGCCGGCGCCATACGGTTCGACAGCAGCCAGAAGAACAGGTGCTTGTCGCCGAGGAAGCGGTAGCGCGAGAACGCATAGGCCGCCGGCAACGCCACCGCGATCGAGATCACGGTGTTGATGACGACATATTCCAGCGAGTTGATGTAGCCCGAATACCAGCTCTCGTCGGTGAAGATGCGCCGGTAGTGCTGCAGCGTCGGCGTATGCGGCCACAGCGTCATCGTCGAGACGATCTCGGCGTTGGTCTTGAAGCTCATGTTGACGAGCCAGTAGATCGGCAACAGCAGGAAGATCAGGAACAGCGCCATGATCAGGCGGCGGCCGGGGATCGAATGCATCACGCCGCTCCTTGCTTGACCGGGCGCTCGGAGCCGGCATTGGTCATCACGGTGTAGAACACCCAGCACACGATCAGGATGATCAAATTGTAGACCAGCGACAGCGCCGCGGCCTTGCCGAGGTCGAACTGGCCGAGCGCGATCTTGACGAGCTCGATCGAGACGAAGGTCGTCGAGTTGCCGGGACCGCCGCCGGTGACCACGAACGGCTCGGTGTAGATCATGAAGCTATCCATGAAGCGCAGCAGCACCGCGATCAGCAGCACGCGGTTCATCTTCGGCAGCTGGATCGCCTTGAACACCGCCCAGCGCGAGGCGCCGTCGATCTGCGCCGCCTGGTAGTATGCGTCGGGGATCGACTTCAGGCCGGCGTAGCAGAGCAGCGCGACGAGGCTGGTCCAGTGCCAAACATCCATCACGATCACTGTGACCCAGGCGTCGACCTCATTGGAGACGTAGTTGTAGTTGAGGCCGAGGTGGTTCAGCACATAGCCGAGCAGGCCGATATCGGGACGGCCGAAGATCTGCCAGATGGTGCCGACCACGTTCCACGGAATCAAGAGCGGCAGCGCGAGGATGACGAGGCAGGCCGCGACGCTCCAGCCCTCGCGCGGCATCGACAGCGCGACGATGATGCCGAGCGGCACCTCGATCGCAAGGATCACCGCAGAGAAGAACAGGTTGCGGCCGAGCGAGGCCAGGAAGCGGCCGCCGAGATCGGTCGAGGGATCGAGCAGTTCCTTGAACCAGCCGACGCCGTTCCAGAAGAACTGGTTGTTGCCGAAGGTGTCCTGCATCGAATAGTTCACGACGGTCATCAGCGGCAGCACCGCCGAGAACGCGACCACCAGGAACACCGGCAGCACCAGGAACCAGGCTTTTTGGTTGATGGTCTTGTCCATCAGGCGACCCCTTCGACCAAATGGCTGTCGGCATAGACGTGGACGTTGGCGGGATTGAAGATCAGGCCGGCGGTATCGCCGGAGATCGAGAAGCCCGGCGGCACGCGCGCCGCGAGTTTGGTGTTGCCGACGCGGACGCGGGCGAACTGGATACGGCCGAGATCGTCGATCCGCTCGATGGTGGCCGACAGCAGCCCGGACGCGGGTGCCGCGACATCGACAAATTCAGGCCGCACGCCGATCTCGATCTTCTTGCCGGCCGGCAGCACACCATAGTTTCGATGCAGGCCGATGACATGGCCGTCGATCCGCGCCTCGTGGCCTGAGACCTCGGCGGGCACGATGTTCATGCCGGGCGAGCCGATGAAGTAGCCGACGAAGGTATGCGCCGGCTTGTCGAACAGTTCGGCCGGCGTGCCGCTCTGCACCACGCGGCCGTCATGCATGACGACGACGGTATCGGCAAAGGTCAGCGCCTCGGTCTGGTCGTGGGTGACGTAGATCATCGTGAGGTCGAGCTCGCGATGCAGCGCCTTTAGTTTCGAGCGCAGCTGCCATTTCAGCTCGGGATCGATCACCGTCAGCGGCTCGTCGAACAGCACGGCGGCGACGTCGGAGCGCACCAGGCCGCGGCCGAGCGAGATCTTCTGCTTGGCGTCGGCGGTGAGCCGCGTCGCCTTGCGATTGAGGTACGGCGTGAGGTCGAGCAGATCGGCGATCTGCTTGACCCGGGCATCGACCTCGGCCTTGGCGACGCCGCGGTTCTTCAGCGGGAAGGCCAGATTCTGGCCGACCGTCATGGTGTCGTAGATCACCGGGAACTGGAACACCTGCGCGATGTTGCGCTTCTGCGTCGACAGCGGCGTGATGTCCTGGCCGTCGAACAGGATCTTGCCGCGCGACGGCGTCACGATCCCGGAAATCAGGTTCAGCAGCGTGGTCTTGCCGCAGCCGGAGGGCCCGAGCAGCGCATAGGCGCCGCCCTGCCGCCAGGTCATCGTCACCGGTTTCAGCGCAAAGGATTCCAGCGGCGCGTCGTTGCCGCTGTAGGATTGCGCGAGATCGACGAGGTCAATGCGAGCCATCGGGCATCTCCCTCAATTGCTCTTGCTGGCTGACACGCGTGCCGCAAGCGAACTGCCATACAATTCGCTTGCAAACGCGGTCGCGGGCGACGCGACCAGGCGGTCGGCGGCGTCAAACACAAAGATGTTCTCGGGATCGAGCGCCGCCTCGAGCACCTGCCCGGGTTCATATTCGTGCACGCCGTGCAGCACTGCGACCCAGTTCGAATCGTGGACATGAACGTGCACAAAGCTCTCCGACCCGGTGATCTCGGTCACCGTCACGGTGGCGGAGAATTTGTGGCGGCCGGGCACGATGCTCCCGACCTCGAGCTGGTGCGCGCGGAAGCCGATCTTGTACGTGCCGTCAGGCAGATTGGCATACAGCCCGGCCGCGGGCGCCTGCTCGCCGCCGGCATAGATCACCCGGTCGCCCTTCTTCTCGATGCCGATGACGTTGAGCGGCGGATCGGAGAACACCTGCGCGACCCGCAGCGTGTCGGGATGGCGGTAGACCTTCGGCGTCGCGCCGATCTGCAGCGCCTGGCCTTCCCACATGCACACCGTGTCGCCGCCGAGCAGCAGCGCTTCGGACGGTTCGGTGGTGGCGTAGACGAAGATCGCACCCGATGCCTCGAAGATCCG
Organism: Bradyrhizobium sp. B120; assembly: GCF_049075665.1. Taxonomy (NCBI): domain Bacteria; kingdom Pseudomonadati; phylum Pseudomonadota; class Alphaproteobacteria; order Hyphomicrobiales; family Nitrobacteraceae; genus Bradyrhizobium; species Bradyrhizobium sp. B120. The sequence goes on from NZ_CP185242.1 coordinate 7,397,440, forward strand.
CGGCAGCTCGGCGCGCAGCTCCTCGCGCAGCTTGTAATCGAGGTTGGCGAGCGGCTCGTCGAGCAGCACGAGGTCGGCGCCCTTGACCAGCGCGCGCGCAATCGCGGTGCGCTGCTGCTGGCCGCCGGAGAGCTGCAGCGGCGTGCGCTTCAGATAGGGCTCGAGCCGCAACAGGCTGGCCGCTTCGGCCACCCGCTGCTCGATCTCGGCCTTCGGCTTGCCCTGCACCCGCAGCGGCGAGGCGATGTTCTCGTAGACCGTCAGCGAGGGATAGTTGATGAACTGCTGATAGACCATCGCCACCGAGCGCTGCCGCACGTCGGCGCCGGTGACGTCCTTGCCGTCGACCAGCACGCGGCCGGTGGTCGGCTTGTCGAGGCCGGCGAGCAGCCGCATGATCGAGGTCTTGCCCGACAGCGTCGGCCCGAGCAGCACGCTGAGCGTGCCACGCTCCAGCGTCAGCGAAACATCGCGGATGGTCTGGATGCCATCCACGGTTCGCGTGACGTTCTGCAGTGTAACGCTCATGCCCGTCCTCCCGCTTCGCGGAGGGGACGTTCACCTGACACGCGGTTGGCGACCATCCACTCGTCGAGCGCGGCGATTTCACCCGCCGTCATCCGCAAGCCCAGCTTGGATCGTCGCCAGACGACATCGTCCGCGGTCCGCGCCCATTCGTTCGCCATCAGGTACCGGACTTCACTCTCCGTCAAGGTGGCGCCGAAGGCGCGGCCGAGGTCATCAGCCGTTGCTGCATTGCCCAAGACCTTGCTGGCACGCGTGCCATAGGCGTGGGCGAGACGGTTGGCGTGGGACTGCGCGAGGAACGGATAGTTGCGAACCAGCTCGGCGCTCAGCGCTGCGACCGCCGAGACGTCCATGTCACCGCCGGGCAGCGGCGCCTTGCCGGTCCAGCCCTCCTGCGCTTTCGCGCCGCGGAGATAGGGCGACAGCCGCTCCAGCGCCTCTTCGGAGAGGCGGCGATAGGTGGTGATCTTGCCGCCATAGATCGACAGCAGCGGCGCACCGCCGGGCGTATCGAGCTCGAACACGTAGTCGCGGGTCGCGGCCTTGGCTTCGCTTGCACCGTCGTCATAGAGCGGACGCACGCCGGAGTAATTCCAGACCACGTCCTCCGGCTTCACCGGCTTGGCGAGGTACTCGCTGGCGGAGGCGCAGAGATACTCGATCTCTTCGCGCGTCGCCTTCACCTCGGCCGGATCGCCGTCATAGTCGCGATCGGTGGTGCCGATTAGCGAGAAATCGTTCTGGTAGGGAATGACGAAGATGATGCGGCCGTCGGCATTCTGAAAGATGTAGGCGCGGTCGTGGTCGTAGAGCTTCGGCACAACGATATGCGAGCCCTGCACCAGCCGCACCTTGGCCCGCGCGTTGACGCCGACGCCGGTGGCGAGCACCTGCTCGACCCAGGGACCGCCGGCGTTGACCAGCACACGCGCCTTGATGGTGTCGCGCGCGCCGGTGGCGCCGTCCTCGACCGTGACGTGCCAGACGCCATCGATCTGCCTGATCTCGACCGCGCGGGTGCGGGTGCGAATCTCGGCGCCGCGATCGGCGGCATCGCGCGCGGTCAGCGCCACCAGCCGCGCGTCGTCGACGAAGCAATCGGAATATTCAAAGCCCTTGGTGTAGCGCCCTGGGATCAGCGGCTTGCCGACCACGTCACGCGTCAGGTCGACCGAGCGCGTCGCCGGCAACAGGTGCCGGCCGCCGATATGGTCGTAGAGGAAAAGGCCGAGCCGCAGCAGCCACGCCGGGCGCAGGCCCGAATGGTGCGGCAAAACGAAACGCAGCGGACGAATGATATGCGGCGCGATCTGCCAGAGGATCTCGCGCTCGATCAGCGCCTCGCGCACCAGACGAAACTCGTAATACTCGAGATAGCGCAGGCCGCCATGCACGAGCTTGGTCGACCAGGACGACGTTCCGCTGGCCAAGTCATTCATTTCACAGAGGAAAACAGAATTACCCCGGCCCGCAGCATCGCGCGCGATGCCGCAGCCATTAACGCCGCCTCCAATGATGGCGAGGTCGTAAATTCGGTCCAAAGAACGCTTCCCCCGGCAACCGTTTTCGCTTTGACGGTTTTACTTTCGGATTGAAGTAGATCACAACCGAAAACGAAAGCAAAGTGAAAATAGGGAACTTTAACTGGGGATTTTTTGGGCGGATTGATCGCGGAATGATGGACAGGCTCACCCAATCTGACCCCGCGCTATCGCTTAACCTGTCACCCCCGCGCAATGGCGTAGCCATTGTCGCTGGAGGTGCGAGCGTCAGCGAGCCTCGAAGGGTGCACGGCCCCGCCGGTGGCCGTCGACCCTTCGAGACGCGCTACGCGCTCCTCCAGCGACAAAGGCGAAGCCTTTGTGCGGGGGTGACGGAATTGGAAGAGAAGGCGCGGTTACCTCGCCGACGCGGAGAGGACGACTTCGCGCTACGCGCTACGCGCTGCGCAGCGTCGCGGGTGCGGCGTCGGCGCCGTTGTCGTCGATATCGGCTTGCGGCTTGTCCATCGCGACGACCACCTCGATGCCGCGGCTGTGGCAGATGTTGGCGAGGCCTGCGGGCAAGGGCGAATCGGTGACGAAGGTCTGGATCTGGCTCATATGGGCGATCCGCACCGGCGCGCTGCGGCGGAGTTTTGTCGCATCCGACACCAGCATCACGTTGCGCGCGTTGGCGATGATCGCCTGCGCCACCTGCACCTCGCGATAATCGAAGTCGAGCAGCGCGCCCTCCTCGTCGATCGCGGACGCACCGATGATCGCGTAATCGACCTTGAACTGGCCGATCAGCTGGGTCGCGGTCGAGCCGACCACGGCGCCGTCGGCGCGCCGCACCGTGCCGCCGGCCACCACCACCTCGATGCGCGGATGACGGTACAGCAGCATCGCGACGTTGAGGTTGTTGGTGATGACCAGCAGGTCCTCATGCGAGGTCAGCGCGCTCGCGACCTCTTCCGTCGTGGTGCCGATATTGATGAACAGCGAGCAGCCGTTCGGAATCCGCGCGGCCGCAGCGGCGCCGATCGCCTTCTTCTCCTCGGCGGCGACGAAGCGGCGCGCCTCATAGGCGAGGTTCTCGACACCCGAGGCGATGATGGCGCCGCCATGGATACGGGTCAGCGACCGCTCGTCGCAGAGATCGTTGAGGTCCTTGCGGATGGTCTGCGCCGACACCTCGAATCGCTTGGCAAGGTCCTCGACCATGACCCGGCCGAATGCGCGTGCGATGTTGAGGATTTCAGTCTGGCGATGGGAGAGTCCGGCCACGGCGGCCCCCTTGAAACGGCAATGGTTGGAGCACGATCCTTTCGGAAAACCGGTTTCCACTTTTCCGGATCGTGCTCTGACCCATGGTGCGACCGTTCGGCACCGAGGTCAACGAGCAAGCATCGCCGGGGTTAAGGACTGCGTTGCAGCAATGTCGAGCCGGCAACGTTTCGGCACAATGCCTCATCAAGCCATTCCCTCACCACGCCATGGCCGATGCAACAAGGCGAATCAATTCCGGATCATCGAATGCCGCGGCGCTGGCGACGGCGCCGGCCGCGAGCAGATCGGCATGACCGAGCCCGGTTCGCATCCCGATCGTCGCGATGCCCGCCGCCGTCGCGGACTGGATGCCGGAGCGCGAATCCTCGAACGCGAGCGAAGCCTGAGCCTGCGCGCCTGCGAGGCGCAGCCCCTCGAGATACGGCAATGGATGCGGCTTGCCGTGCGCCAGTTCATCGCCGATCACGAGCGCCTTGAAACGGTGCGCGATACCTAGTCCCGAGAGCAGCAGTTCGGCGTTCGGGCGCGGCGCGTTGGTCACCGCCACCATCGGCACGCCGGCACGATCGGCACGGTCGAGCAGCGCCAGCAATCCCGGCACCGGCACGATCTGGCCGGAGACCAATTCGCGGAAGATCCGCTCCTTCTCGCCGAGGATGCCGGCGCGGCGGTCGGCCGGCTCGTGGGCGAGGAAACGCTCGCCGATCGACGCGTTGGAAAAGCCTTGCAGCTCCTTGCCGAAGCGCGCGTGATCGAAGCTGTGTCCATGGGGGCCGAGCACCTGGTTGAACGCCGCCAGATGCAGCGGATCGGTGTCGGCGAGCGTGCCGTCGATATCGAACAGCAGTGCTCTGCCTTGTGTCTGCGTCATCCGAAAAACATTTCCGTGAGTTCGGATGCATCAATACAGACTCCAGCGGCGCGCGCAAATGACGCGCCGCCGGGCTTCCGTATCAGGAGGCCAGCTGCAAATCTTGCCCAGTGACAAGCCGTCGCGCGGCGCGCTCGGCCTCGCGTGCATTGCGAAAAATCTGGCCTTCAAGGGCGTGGAAGCGGTGCGAGGCTGCAAAAAACGCGTAACCACCGGTATCGCGCACCACGATACCCGCGGTCTGTGAACTCACTTCGATGACGTAGCAGTCAGACATAGTCGGCCTCGGTTTGATTCCGGCCCGACAACGGTGTCACCGTCTGTTTGTTCCTCGGTTTATTTGCGACGCGAAGCGCAGCTTTTGCGATCAAGCCGCGCTGCGGTCTCAGTTTCGACGCGTTTTCTCGCGCGCCGAATCACAGCGCCTTCGCGCGGAAGACCTCAGGTCGAGATCGTCGCACCATCGCGCTGGATCGGCTGCGGATGGCCCTGCTCGTCGATCGAGACGTAGGTGAAATTGCCGTCGGTGACGAGGATCGACTGCTGCTCGCGGCGGCGCAGCACCCAGGCTTCGAGATGCACCGTGATCGAGGTGCGGCCGACGCGCACGAGGTTGGCGTGCACCGAGACGAGATCGCCGACATAGACCGCTTTGCGGAAGTTCATTGCCTCGATCGCAACCGTCACGGTGCGGGACTTCGCCAGCTTGGAAGCGAACACGCCGCCGCCGACGTCCATCTGGCTGAGCAGCCAGCCACCGAAGATGTCGCCATTGGCGTTGGTGTCGGCCGGCATCGCCAGCGTACGGATGCAGAGATCGCCCTGCGGCTCGTTGCCGCTGATCGGCGGCGCGTGAACATGCGTTTCGGGCGCTTGGGTGTCGGTCACTTGAAGGTCTCCCAGCCTGCGTCGGGTGCGAAACGATCGCCGAATTTCTGCGCCAGCGCGCCCAGCGCGGATACGACACTGTCGACGCCGCGGGTGCGCGCATAGTTGAGCGGGCCGCCGCGGAACGGGGCATAGCCGGTGCCGAAGATCATCGCGCCGTCGACCATATCGGGATCGTCGACGATGCCTTCGCGCAAGGCGGCGATGCAGACATTGGAGATCGGCAGCACCAGGCGGTCGATCATCTCGTCGCTGACTTTCGGACCGGTCTCCGGCAGCGGCGCCTTCTCCGCCTTGCCGTCCTTCCAGGTGTAAAAGCCCTTGCCGGTCTTGCGGCCGAGCTCGCCCTTGGCGACCTTCTCGCGCAGCCAGGCCGGCGTCGGCGGCAGGGTGTCGCCGAACTTCGAGCGCAGCATGTCGCCGACATCGAGGCAGATGTCGAGGCCGACCTGGTCGGCGAGCTCGATCGGCCCCATCGGCATGCCGAACTCGACGGCGGCCGCGTCGATCAGGCGCTGGTCGGTCTTCTCGTCCAGCATCATCATCGCTTCGAGCATGTAGGGCGTCAGCGCACGGTTGACGAGGAAGCCCGGCGAGCTCTGCACCGGCAGCGGCAGGCGGTCGATGGCGCCGACAAAGGCGAGCGCTTCCTTGAGCATCGCTGCATCGGTGCCGTCATGGCTGACGACCTCGACGAGCTGCAGCCGCGACACCGGGTTGAAGAAGTGCAGGCCGAGCAGCCGCTCCGGCCGTGCCAGCGTGGTGCGCAGATCCTGCAAGGGGATGCTCGACGTATTGGTGGCGAGGATCGCACCCTGCTTCATCTTCGGCTCGAGGCCGGCATAGACCTTCTGCTTCAGCTCGAGCTTTTCCGGCACCGCCTCGATGATCAGATCGGCGTTGCGGACGCCCTCGCCGTCCATGTCGGGGATCAGCCGGTCGAGCGCATCGCGCTGGTCGATCTTCCTGCGCATGATCTTGCCGAACAGATCCGCAGCGCGCTTCATGGCGCCCGCGATCGGCTCGGCCTTCATGTCGGCGAGCGTCACGCGCATGTCCTGGTTGGCGCACCAGGCCGCGATGTCGCCGCCCATCGCACCGGCGCCGATGACATGGACGTGCGCAGCCTTGTTGCCGGGGCCTGCCGCCTTCTTCATCTGCTCGCGCAGGAAGAACACCCGGATCAGGTTCTGCGCCGTCGGCGTCACCATCAGATTGGCGAACGACGCCTTCTCCGCATTCAGCATCGCCGAGCGGTTGCCGGCGTGCTTCTCCCAGAGCTCGATCAGCGCATAGGGCGCCGGATAATGCTTGCGCGGCGCAGCCTTCTCGGCCTCGCTGCGCATCCGCGAGGCAAGGATGCCCCGGACCGGACCCAGATTGAGGATCGAGTTGAGCACGCCCGGCTCGGCGCGCTTCAGCCGGCCGAACACCGCATCCTTCACCGCGTTGCGGACGTGGCGCTCCTGGGTGACGGCGTCGACCAGACCGAGCGATTTCGCGCGCCGCGCGTCGATCGTCTTGCCGGTCAACATCAAGGTCATCGCCTGCATCGGGTTGACCAGTTCGGTGAAGCGCACGGTGCCGCCGAGGCCGGGATGCAGGCCGAGCATCACCTCAGGGAAGCCGAACCTGGCATCGTCGATCGCGATCCGCATCTGGCAGGCCAGCGCGACCTCGAGGCCGCCGCCGAGACAGAAGCCATGGATCACCGCAACCGAGGGCACGCGCAACGCCTCGAGCCGGTCGATCACCGCATGGGCACGGCCTATCTCGGTCTCGACCGCCCGCGGATCGCTGGCGCCGCGAAATTCATTGACGTCGGCACCGGCGATGAAGCCGCTTGCCTTGGCCGAGCGCACGACGAGGCCAGTCGGACGCTGGTTTTCCAGCGCAGAGACGATCGCATCGAGCTCCTCGAGCAGATCGGCGGACAGCGTGTTGGCGCTGGTGCCGGCGCGGTCGAACAGCAGCCAGGCAATGCCGTCCTCGTCGCGCGTCAGCTTGAAATTCTTGTAGGCGCTGTCGGGGGCCGGCTTCGGCCCGAGCTCGAGCACGCGGTCGGCGAGAACGTCCATGATCCGTGAATCCATGATCACACCGTCTCTATCAACATCGCGCCGCCCTGCCCGCCACCGATGCATTCGGTGGCGACGCCGCGCCTGGTGCCGAGCCGCTTCATCGCATTGACCAGATGCAGCACGATGCGGTTGCCGCTGGTGCCGACCGGATGGCCGAGGCTGATCGCGCCGCCATCGACATTCAACTTCGCGCGGTCGATCTCGCCGGCCGCGCCGTCGAGCCCCAAAATCTCGCGGCAGAATGTGTCGTCGTTCCAGGCGGCGAGACAGCCGAGCACCTGGGTCGCAAAGGCCTCGTTCAGCTCCCAGGTCTCGACCTCCTGCAAGGTCAGCCCGTTGCGCTTCAGCAGCGCGCTCGCCGACAGCACGGGACCGAGACCCATGATCGAGGGATCGAGCGCCGACCACTGGCTGTCGAGGATGACGGCCTTCGGCGTCAGCCCGTGCTTTGCCACCGCGGTCTCGGATGCCAGGATCACCCACGAGGCGCCGTCGGTGATCTGCGAGGAATTGCCGGCGGTGACCTGGCCCCACGGGCGCTCGAACACCGGCTTCAACTTTGCGAGCGTCTCTGGCGTGGAGTCCGGGCGGACGCCGTCGTCAAGGTCGTAGAACTTGCCGTCGCGGGAGAACGCCGTCTCAACCTCGCCCCTGAGAAAACCCTGCTTCTGCGCGTTGGCCAGCCGCTGATGGCTCTCGGCGGCGTAAGCATCGGACTGCGCACGGGTGATGCCGAAGAGATGGCCGACCTTCTCGGCGGTCTGGCCCATGTTCAGTTCGGTGATCGGATCAGTCAGCCCGCGCTCGAGGCCGATGATCGGCTTGAAGTAGCTCGGCTTCACCTTCAGCGCCGCGGCGATCTTTGCCCCTAACCCCTTGGCGCCGGCAAAGCCGGCAAACCAGCGCACGCCGGAATTGGGCCAGACCAGCGGCGCGTGGCTCAGCGCCTCGGCGCCGCCGGCGAGGATCAAATCGGAGATGCCCTCGCGGATGTAACGGTAGCCGGTGTCGATCGACTGCATCCCGGAGCCGCAATTGATCTGCACCGTGAAGGCGACCATCTGCTCGCCCATGCCGAGCCGGAGCGCCGCGACCCGCGCCGGGTTCATCTCGTCGGCAATCACGTTGACGCAGCCGAGGATGACCTGGTCGAAGGCGGTGGGCGCGAACGGCTGCCGCGCCAGCAACGGACGGCCGCATTGCACGGCGAGATCGACCGGGGTGAACGGGCCGGGACCGGAGCGCGCCTTCAGGAACGGCGTCCGGCTGCCGTCGACGATAAAGACTGGTCGCGCCATCAGCTCGCCGCCCTCTGCTCACCCAGCTCCTGGAAGAACTGATGCACGTCGGCGGTTTTCTTGTAAATCGGGGACAGCGCCTCGGGCGCAAAATCATCGACCTCGATGACCTTGGCCACGGCCTCATGGGCGGCGGCGAGCTTCTCGCCGTCGGCCTCGGTGATGACGCCTTTCTTGACGGCCTCCTTCCAGTCATGCAGCCGCGCCGCGCGCAGCTGTTTGGCCGCATCCTCGGCGTCGGTGACGAGGCGGAAGGCCTTTTCCAGCCGCGCAATGCCGCCGTCGTCCTCGACAAAGGCGAGGTCCGGCGTCAGGCGATCGCGTGCCGCCGACGGCGACAGCACGAGCTGGGCGCAGAGATGCACGACACGGTCCGACGGACCCGTGACGCGCGCGCCGAACGGCTGGATCAGGAATTTCAACATCCACGCCACCGGGCGGTTCGGCAGATTGGCGAGGATTTCCGCAAAGCGGTTCTCGATGGTCTTGAAGCCGGATGCCATGCACCATTGGAGCGCAGGAAGATCCTCCTTCTGCCGCCCCTCGTCCTGCCAGCGTTTCAGCGCGGCAGACAGCAAATACAGCTCGGACAGGATGTCGCCGAACCGCGCGGAGAGCATTTCCTTGCGCTTCAGCGCGCCGCCGAGCGTGAGCAGCGCCATGTCGGCGCACAGCGCGAACGCCGATGAATAGCGCGAGAGCTGGCGATAAAACTCGGTTGCATCGCCGGCATCCGGCGCCGGTGCGAACAGGCCAAAGGTCCAGCTACGGCCCCAGGCGCGGAACATGGTCGCAAAGCTGTGGCCGACATGTTTCCAGAACGCGGTGTCGAACGCGGTGAGCCCCTTGTCGCGATCGGTCTCGCTGAGCGCGTTCATCTCCTGCAACAGATAAGGATGCGCGCGGATCGCGCCCTGCCCGAACACGATCAGATTGCGGGTCAGGATATTGGCGCCCTCGACCGTGATGCCGACCGGCACCGAGCGGTAGAGCCCGCCGAGATAATTCTGCGGCCCGTCGATCACGGCCTTGCCGCCGTGGATGTCCATGGCATCGTCGATCGCGATCCGCATCCGCTCGGTGGCGTGCAGCTTCATGATCCCGGAGATGACGGCCGGGTGATGCCCCTCGTTCAGCGCGGCGCAGGTGAGCCGGCGCGCGGCGTCGAGCAGATAGGCGGTGCCGGCGATACGCGCCAGCGGCTCCTCGATGCCCTCGAACTTGGAAATGGAAATGCCGAACTGTTCGCGGATGCAGGCATAGGCGCCGGTGGTGCGCGCGGCATAGGCGGCGCCGGCGGCCGACAGCGACGGCAGCGAGATGCCGCGGCCGGCAGCGAGCGCCGTCATCAGCATCTTCCAGCCTTGCCCCAAGCGCTCCTGACCGCCGATGATGTAGTCGAGCGGAATGAAGACGTCCTTGCCCCAGTTCGGGCCGTTCTGGAACACCTGCATCGCCGGCAGATGGCGGTGGCCGATCGAGACGCCGGGCAGATGGGTCGGGATCAGCGCAACGGTGATGCCGAGCTCTTCCTCGCTGCCGACCAGGTGATCGGGATCATGGGCCTTGAAGGCGAGGCCGAGCAGCGTCGCGACTGGCCCCAGCGTGATGTAGCGCTTGTGCCAGTTCAGCTTCAGCCCAAGCACCTCGCGGCCTTCGAAAGTGCCCTTGCAGATGATGCCGGTGTCGATCATCGAGGCGGCGTCCGAGCCGGCCTCCGGGCTGGTCAGCCCGAAGCAGGGAATGTCCTGGCCAGCGGCCAGGCGCGGCAGCCATCTGTCCTGCTGCTCCTTGGTGCCGAAGCGCATCAGGAGTTCGCCCGGCCCGAGCGAGTTCGGCACCATCACGGTGACGGCCGCGGTCAGCGAGCGCGAGGAAATCTTGCGCACCACTTCGGAATGCGCATAGGGCGAGAAGCCGAGGCCGCCGAATTCCCGGGGGATGATCATGCCGAAGAATTTCTTGGCCTTGATGAAGCTCCACACCTCGGGCGGCAGATCGCGCCATTCCCAATTGATCTTCCACTCGTCGAGCATCGCGCAGAGCTCGTCGACCGGACCGTGCAGGAAGGCGTTCTCCTCGTCGGTCAATTTGGCCGGCGCGAATGCCAGCAGTTTCGACCAGTCGGGATTGCCGGTGAAAAGATCGGCGTCCCACCAGACGTCGCCGGCCTCCAGCGCCTCGCGCTCGGTGTCCGACATGGTCGGCAGCACGCCACGCGCCCAGGAGAAGATCGGCTTGGACAGGTAATCGCGGCGGAAGCTCATGGTGGGGCCCTCATGGATCGGCGCAGCGGTGGCATGATCCTAGCGGAAAGTGCCGGTCACGGGTGAACACTTCGCCCTGCAAATAAAGCGAAATTGACGCGGCCGAGCCGCCGTTTGTTAACGGCAGGCCACGCGTTCAGTTCCGAAAGCTGAGCTGCGACAATCAGGTAGCCAAGGGTGGCGCCGGCCGCTCGTGCCGGCGCCCCGCTCCCGCACGCTACGCCGGCCCAGCGCCCTGGGTCGCGGTGTAGACCGCGTAGAGCGACTGGCTTGCGGCCATGAACAGGCGGTTGCGCTTGGGGCCGCCGAAGGTGATGTTGCCGCAGACCTCGGGCAGCCGGATGCGGCCGAGCAGCTTGCCTTCCGGCGACCACACCGTGACGCCGTTGTATCCGACCGCGCGGCCGGCATTGCTCGAACACCAGACATTGCCGTTGACGTCGCAGCGGATGCCGTCCGGTCCGCACTTCACGCCGTCGATCGTGAAATCGCTGAACCGCTTGCCGTTGGAGAGCTTGTTGTCGGCACCGACATCGAACACGAAGACGTCACCCTTGCCGCCCGGGCCGGTGTCGCCCGGTCCCTTGCCGGTCGAGACGACATAAAGCTTCTTGTAATCCGGCGAGAAGCAAAGGCCGTTCGGATCCGGCACCTGGTCCTCGGTCACGACGAGATCGATCCGGCCCGACGGATCGATGCGATAGCAATTGGTCGGCAGCTCGCGCTTGGCCGGTGCGAAGCCCGCGGGCTGGCCGATCCGCGGATTGAGCTTGCCGGCGGAATTGCTGGGGCCACCGGCCGCGTCAGGCTCGCCCTCATAGAGCTGGCCGCCATAGGGCGGATCGGTGAACCAGTAGCTGCCGTCGGGATGCGCGACGATGTCGTTCGGCGAGTTCAGCCGCTTGCCCTGATAGTTGTCGGCAAGCACCGTCGCAGTGCCGTCATTCTCGTAGCGCGTCACCCGGCGGGTGAGATGTTCGCAGGAGAGCTGCCGGCCCTGGAAGTCGAACGAATTGCCGTTCGAGTAGTTCGACGGCGTGCGGAAGACGCTGACATGGCCGTCATCCTCCGACCAGCGCATCTGCCGGTTGTTCGGGATGTCGCTCCACAGGAGATAGCGGCCCTGCGAGCTCCAGGCCGGGCCTTCCGCCCACAACAGCCCGGTATGGAGACGCTTGATCGAGGTGTTGGGCTGGGCAAGGTCGTTGAAGGACGGATCGACCGCGATGATGTCGGGGTCCCAGAAATAGGTGGTCGGCGCACCGCGCGGACTGAAGTCGCGCGGCGGGCTGGTGATGGTTGTCGGCGGTCCGACCGGCGCGGGCGCGTTCTGGGCCAGCGCGCTGCTGACGCCGGCTGCGGCAGCGGCCGCCCCCACCGCCAATCCCTGGACAAGCGTTCGTCGTGAAACGTTCGGATCGCGCCGCTCTTCTGTTGGATTGCTCCGCGGTTGGCGTGTCATCGCATCCTCCCACTCTGTTGGCCGGCCGTTGATCCGGCCTGGCGCGCGGGAGGTTAGACTGCTCGCTCGGAGGTTGCGAGTGACGGTTTTTCATCACTGCGGGCGGAAATTTCACATTGTCGTGGTTCCCGCTCCCGTCATTGCGAGGAGCCAACGGGTCGCGCGAACGCGCGCCCGATGACAGGCTCCGCGACGAAGCAATCCATCCGTCCCTGTGCGGAGAGATGGATTGCTTCGCTTCGCTCGCAATGACGGCTAGACGGACAATATCAATCCGGCCGGATCATCTCGAACATGTTTTCCGGCTTGATCTCGAAATAGTCGCCGCGGCGGCCGGCGCGGACGATCGGGTGCGCGAGACCGGTCTGATAGACCCCGTCCTTGATGAAGGCCTTGTCGATGTGGACGGCGACCACCTCGCCGAGTGTCAGCCAGGCCTCGGCCTTCTTGCCGTCGGCGCCCTGGAGCTGGACGATCTGGCTCACTTTGCATTCGAACGAAACCGGGCTCTCGGCGACGCGCGGCACGTTGACCAGCTTGCCGGCGACCTGCGTGAGCCCTGCGAGCTTGAACTCGTCGACCTCGCGCGCGACATGCGCCGCGGTCGCATTCATGTGCTTGGCGAGATCCATCGTCGCCAGGTTCCAGACGAACTCGCCGGTGTCCTGGATGTTGGCAACGCTGTCCTTCCAGTTGGTGGAGGAGAAGCCGATGATCGGCGGCACGTAGCAGAAGGCGTTGAAGAAGCTGTAGGGCGCGAGGTTGACGTTACCGCCCGCATCACGCGAGGAGATCCAGCCGATCGGCCGCGGCGCCACGATGGCGTTGAACGGGTCGTGCTTCAGGCCGTGGCCGTTCTTCGGCTCGTAGAAATGTAGGTCTTTTGCGGTCACGGAGAGCCCTCTCACGGTAGCCCGGATGGAGCGCAGCGCAATCCGGGACCAGTCTCACAAGTGGAAGCATCCCCGGATTACGCTGCGCTCCATCCGGGCTACGATTTCGCTTCGCTTGCAATGCGGGAAGAGTCAACTGACGAAAACGTCAGTGCCGGCGCTCAATTGGCGCGGGCGCGCGGCGACAGGCCCGCGATCACGAAATCGATCATCTGGTCGATGGTCGGGCCCGGCTTGGTGGCGCATTGGGCGATCATCTGCGGGTGGAAGAACCGCATCATCGCCGTGCAGGCGCAGAGCGCTGCGAGCTCCAGGTCGTTGACCTCGAATTCACCCGAGGCCACGCCTTGCGCGATCACCTCGCCGATCGTCTGGCCGATCAGCTCCATATGGGCGGTGCAGACCTCCCAATCCTCCTGCATCGCGATCTCGACCATCTCGTGCAGCTTGGAATCGCCGACATAGCGCTCTGTGTTCATGCGATTGATGGTCGTCATCATCTGGCGCAAGCGCGCCGCGGCAGGCCCTTCCGACCGGGCAATCCGCTGCGCCTCGACCTCGACCTCGCCCATCAGGCCGCGCGCCACGCCCTCGTGGATCGACTTCTTCGAATCGAAGAAGCGATACACGTTGGCGGGGCTCATCCGCAGCTCTTTGGCGATGTCGGCGACCGTGGTCTTCTGATAGCCGATCTGCCGGAACAAGCGCTCCGCCACCACGAGAATCCGCTCGCGGGTGTCGGTTTCGCTATGTTCCTGGATCAGCGTCATATTGGCCTGCTCAATGTTCAATTATTCAGCCGCTTCAGCAAGCGGAAATGCGTGTTGCGCATTGCCGGCATGCTGCGGCGCAGTATCGGTTTGCTCGGGGCCGCTTTCGTCCAAGGTCTTGCGGAACCAGAGGGCGTAAAGGCCCGGCAGATACAGCAAGGTCAGGAAAGTCGCAACAAACAAACCGCCCATGATGGTGATCGCCATCGGGCCCCAGAACGCCGAGCGCGACAGCGGGATCATGGCGAGGATCGCCGCGAGCGCGGTTAGCACCACGGGCCGGGCGCGCCGGACGGTGGCCTCGACGATCGCTTCGCGCCGGGTCAGGCCGGAGGACACGTCGCTCTCGATCTGATCGACCAGGATCACCGCGTTGCGCATGATCATGCCGGCGAGCGCGATCAGGCCGAGCAGCGCCACGAAGCCGAACGGCTGGTTGGCGACGTTCAACCCGAGCGAGGCGCCGACGATGCCGAGCGGCGCGGTCAGGAACACCAGCGTCAAGCGCGAGAAGCTCTGCAGCTGGATCATCAGCAGCGTCAGCATCACCATCACCATCACGGGGAAGAGGATGAAGATCGACGCATTGCCCTTGGCGGATTCCTCGAACGCCCCGCCCGGCTCGATCCGGTAGGCCGGCTCGAGATGGGCCTGGATGTCCTTCAGCTTCGGCGCGATCTGGTTGGTGACGTCGGGCGCCTGCACGCCGTCGACGACGTCGGAGCGCACCGTGATCGCCATGTCGCGGTTGCGCCGCCACAGGATCGGTTCCTCATGCGCATATTCGATCTTGGCAATCTGCTGCAGCGGCACCGCGACGCCGTTGCGCGTGGTGATGGTGAGATCGCCGACGCGGCCGAGATCGAACCGCTCGGACGGCACCGCACGAGCCACCACGCCGACCTTCTCGATGCCGTCGCGGATCGTGGTGACCGGCGCGCCGGTGATCAGCATCGCCAGCGCCTGCGAGACATCCTGCGGGGTCAGGCCGAGCGCGCGCGCCCGATCCTGGTCGACGGCGAGTTTCAGGTAGGGCGACTGCTCGTTCCAGTCGAGCTGGACGTCCTTGACGTTCTTGTTCTGGCGCATCACCTCGCGCACCTGGTAGGCGATGTCGCGCACCTTGTTGGCGTCGGGTCCGATCACGCGGAACTGGACCGGGAAACCGACCGGCGGACCGAAGTTGAAGCGGTCGACCCGGACCCGCGCCTCGTTCAGCGCGCCGTCGGCGGCGGCCTGCTCGATCTTCGCCTTGACGCGCTCGCGCGCCTCGACGTTCTTGGCGAGGATCACGATCTCGGCAAAGGCCTCGTTCGGCAGCTGCGGATTGAGGCCGAGCCAGAAGCGCGGCGAGCCCTGGCCGACATAGGCGGTGTAGGTCTGGATGTCCTGGTCGTCCTTCAGGAGCCCTTCGGCCTGCTTCACCGCCTTCTCGGTCACGTTGAAGGCGGTGCCCTCGGGCAGACGGAGTTGCAGGAACAGCTCGGGCCGCTCCGACAGCGGGAAGAACTGCTGCTGGACGTGGCCGAAGCCGACGATCGCGGCGACGAAGACGCCGACGGTTGCCGCCACCACCTTGATGCGGTGATCGACGCACCACTGCACCACGTTGCGCAGGCCCCGATACATCCGCGTCTCGTAGATCGCGTGCGGATCGTGGTTCTGGTGCACCTTGATGTTCGGCAGCAGCTTGACGCCGATATAGGGCGTGAAGATCACCGCGACGAACCAGGAAGCAACCAGCGCGATCGCCACGATCCAGAAAATGCCGCCGGCATATTCGCCGACCGCCGAATTGGCAAAGCCGATGGGGAGGAAGCCAGCGGCTGTGACCAGCGTCCCCGTGAGCATCGGAAACGCAGTAGATTCCCAGGCAAAGGACGCCGCCTTCATGCGGTCCCAGCCCTGTTCCATTTTCACCACCATCATCTCGACCGCGATGATGGCGTCGTCGACCAGGAGGCCGAGCGCAATGATCAGCGCGCCGAGCGTGATGCGGTGCAGATCGAGCGACATCGCATTCATCACGATGAAGACGATGCCAAGCACCAGCGGCACCGAGAGCGCCACCACGATGCCGGTGCGCCAGCCGAGCGCGACGAAGGAGACGAACAGCACGATCGCGAGCGCCTCGACGAAGGAGTGCACGAACTCGCCGACAGCGTGCTCGACCACCTTGGGCTGGTCGGCGATCTGCTGGATATCGACGCCCTGCGGCACCGCCTTCATGAACTCGGCGGTGGCCTGCTGGACCTCCTTGCCGAGCTCGAGGATGTTGGCGCCCTTGGCGGTGACGACGCCGATGCCGAGCGCGGGCTTGCCTTCCTGACGCACCCTGAAGCTCGGCGGATCGACATAGCCGTGGCTGACGGTTGCGATATCACCGAGCCGGAACACGCGACCGTTGCTCTCGACCGGCGTTTCGGCAACCGCCTTGACGCCGTCAAGCGCGCCGGTGACGCGCAGCGGCACGCGCTGCGAGGAGGTCTCGACCGTGCCGGCCGGGGTGACGTTGTTCTGCTTGGCGAGCGAGTCGAACAGCGCCTGCGGCGTGATGCCGAGGGTGGCGAGCTTGGCGTGCGAGAACTCGACGAAGATGCGCTCGTCCTGGGTGCCGTAAAGGTCGATCTTGGTGACGCCGGGCACTTTCAGCAGGCGCTGGCGGAAGCCTTCCGCGACCTTCTTGAGCTGCGCGTAATTGGCGCCGTCGCCGGTCATCATATAGAGGATCGAATCGACGTCGGAGAACTCGTCGTTGACCACGGGTCCGAGGATGCCGGAGGGCAGCTCGCCCTGCACGTCGACCAGCTTCTTGCGGATGAGATAGAAGAGATAGGGCACGTCCTTCGGCGAGGTCGAATCCTTGAAGGAGACCTGCATCGCGGTGAAGCCCGGCTTGGAATAGGTCTGCACCTTGTCGAAGAACGGCAGCTCCTGCAGCTTCTTCTCGATCGGATCAGCGACCTGCATCTGCATTTCCTGCGAGGTCGCGCCCGGCCACATCACCGAGACGTTCACCACCTTCACGGTGAAGAACGGATCCTCGGCGCGGCCGAGCTTCCCGTAGGAGAAGTAACCGGCGACGCCGAGGATAATCATCAGGAACAGCACCAGCGTCGGATGGCTGACCGCCCAGGCCGAAAGGTTGAAGCGCTTCATCGAACTCTCCAAGTTCTAGACCAGGTCCCAGAACCGATTTCGCTGCACCCGTCATTGCGAGGAGCGTCAGCGACGAAGCAATCCACACTTGTTTTGCGGCGAGATGGATTGCTTCGCTTCGCTCGCAATGACGGACGATTGATCAGAACGACAGCGACGAGACGACCCGGACCTTCTGGCTCGGATCGAGTTTCTGCACACCGAGGGCGACCACCTTGGCGCCATCGTCGACGCCGCCGGAGATGACGACGTTGTTGCTTTCATAAGCCTTCACCTTGACCGGCTTCAGCGCGATGTCGCCCTTGTCGTCCACGATATAGAGCGAGGGATCGCCGCCCTGGCTGTACAGCGCCGACAGCGGCAGCTTGGCGACCCGTTCGGTCGCCTTGTCGGCCAGGGTCAGGGTTGCGGTCATGCCGAGCGAGACGGTCTCGTCGGCGTCCGGCAGCGAGAATTTCGCGAGATAGGTGCGGGTGGCGGGATCGGCCTGCGGCGCGACCTCGCGCAGCTTGGCGGCATAGGTCTTCTTGGCATCCGACCACAGCGTCACCGTGGCGACGCCCGACCTGGCACGAGCGAGAAGCGTCTCGGGGATCGCGACGACAGCTTCCTTCTCGCCAAGTCGGGCGACACGGATCGAGGCCTGGCCCGCGGCAACCACCTGGCCGGGCTCGATCATGGTCGCGGTGACGACACCCCTCGTGTCGGCCACCAGCGTTGCATAAGAGAGAGAATTCTTGGTCAGCTCGACCGAGCGCTCGGCGCGGTTCAGCCGCGCCCGCGCTTCGTCGCCGGCGGCCTTGGCGGAATCGAGCGCCGCATCGGTGGCCCAGCCCTTGGCCTTCAGGTCCTTGGCGCGCTGCTCGGCGGCCGCGGCCTGCGCCAGCACGCCGGTGGCGGCGCGGAATTCCGCCTCCGCCTGCTCGGCCTGCAGCTTCAAATCGACCTCATCGAGGGTTGCCAAGGGCTGGTCGACATCGACTGTCTGTCCGACCTCGACCAGCCGCTTGGCCACCTTGCCGGCGACCCGAAAGCCCATATCGGCTTCGATACGGGGCTTGATGGTGCCGACAAAGCTGCGCTCAGGCGTTTCGGCCTCGTAATGGACGGTCGCCACCAGAACGGGGCGCCCCGGATCGGCGTTTTCGGCCGCCTTTTCATTGCAGCCGGTCAGCGCGAACACCGCGAAAGCCAGCGTTGCTCCGGTCAAGAGCCTGTAATAGCTCGACAAAACGGAACGAACGAACATCTGAAATCTCCATCAGGCTGACGACTGATGAAGAGTATCGATTTATCACTGATGAATGTCAATATTCGTCAGTAGTAACCAATTCGTGAGGACGGGCCGGAATCGGCCTCTTTCGCCCCGATACGTCGACTCTGGCCGCGGCCGTTTACGGTCACGGAAGCAGCGGCATGCGAGGTTGCCGCCATGTCATGGATATTGGCCCTTGGTTACGCATGCTTCCTGATCTGGTCCGTCGGCCGGGCACGCGAACGCGCGGCTGAGCACGCCACGACGGGAATGCTGCGCTCGCCGCTCTATTGGTCGGGTGCCGGGCTCATCGGCGTTCTGGTCGCGCTCACGCTCTCCGAGCGCTACGCCCTGGCGCAGGGCGGCATCCTGATGTGGACGTGGCTTGCAGCGCTCGGCGTCACGCTGGTTGTGATCTTCTTCGTGCGCCGTGCGCTGAAGTGGCGATACCCGGTCTAGCAGCCAGGAAATGTAGGATGGGTGGAGCGCAGCGAAACCCATCCTACCGCCACGGACAATGAACGATGGGTTTCGCTTCGCTCTACCCATCCTACGCAGCCGTTACCCTACTTCGCGCCCGCGAACTCGGTCTTGGTCTCGTGGCTGCCGAGGAAAACCAGCAGGCCGGCCGCGAGCGGCAGCAGCGACAGCACCAGGAGGCCGGTCGACGTGCTGCCGGTCGTCTCCTTCACCCAGCCGATCAGATAGGGCCCGCCGAAACCGGCGAGGTTGCCGATCGAGTTGATCAGCGCGATCGCGCCGGCGGCGGCGGTGCCTGACAGCCAGGCGGTCGGCAGCGTCCAGAACACCGCGAAGGTGCAGAACACGCCGATCGCGGCGACCGTCAGCACCACCATGGTCATGGTCGGATCGGTGATGTAGCTGGAGACGGCGAGCGCCAGCGCCGTGAGCAACAGCGGCGCGCCGACATGAAACACGCGCTCCCGCGCGGCGTCGGAACGGCGCGCCCACAGGATCATCGCGACGGTGCCGAACGCATAGGGAATCGCGGTGACGAATCCGGTCTGCGCGTTGCTGAGGCCGAACGCCTTGACGATCTGCGGCAGCCAGAACTGCATGCCGTAGAGCGAGGCGACGAAGCCGAAATAGATTGCGCTCAGCGCCAGCACTTTCGGCGAGGACAGCGCCTGGCCGAGCGTGAAGTGCTGCGCCGCCTGCTTGGCCGCGACCTCGGCATCGAGCTTCGCCTTCAGCCAGGCCTTCTGCTCGGCCGAGAGCCAATCGGCCTTCTCCGGCCGGTCGGTGAGATAGAACCAGGTGACGATGCCGAGCAGCACCGAGGGGATGCCCTCGATGACGAACAGCCACTGCCAGCCCTTCAGCCCCATCACGCCGTCGAGCCCGAGCAACAGGCCGGAGATCGGGGCGCCGATCACGGTCGAAATCGGCACCGCGAGCGCGAAGGCGGCGAGGAAGCGCGCGCGATACTCGGCCGGGTACCAGTAAGTGAGATAGAGGATGATGCCGGGGAAGAAGCCGGCCTCGGCGAGGCCGAGGAAGAAGCGCAACGCGTAGAAGCTGTGCTCGTCATAGACCGCCGCCATCAACGCCGAGAGGATGCCCCAGCTCACCATGATGCGGGCGATCCACTTGCTGGCGCCGAATCGCTCCAGCGCCAGATTGCTCGGCACCTCGAAAATGAAATAGCCGATGAAGAAGATGCCGGCGCCGAACGAGAACACCACCGGCGAGAACTTCAGCTCGCTGTTCATGGTCAGCGCGGCGAAGCCGAGATTGACGCGGTCGAGATAGGAGAAGAAGTAGGCTAGGATCAGGAACGGAATCAGCCGCCATGAGATCGCGCGGATGGTGGACGTCTCGATCTCGCTGCGGGCGCCGCGATCGGGCGCGGCGGTTGCGGTCTGGCTCATCTGTTTCCCCCAAAGCTATTGCTTGCCTTGAGGATTATTGGGTGGCCCCGCATTGAGCAATGGCAAAAACTCGTAGCACACAGGCCAGACGGGAACTTGGG
This sequence comes from Bradyrhizobium sp. B120, assembly GCF_049075665.1. Taxonomy (NCBI): domain Bacteria; kingdom Pseudomonadati; phylum Pseudomonadota; class Alphaproteobacteria; order Hyphomicrobiales; family Nitrobacteraceae; genus Bradyrhizobium; species Bradyrhizobium sp. B120. The sequence continues at coordinate 7,417,676 of NZ_CP185242.1, forward strand.
CGTTTTCCACGGCGTCATTGCGAGCGCAGCGAAGCAATCCATAGTGCCGCAAATGGTGAGGTGGATTGCTTCGCTGCGCTCGCAATGACGGCGAGCCAACCCTACTCCGCGAGCTGGAAACGCTCGAAGCGGTCGAGCTCCTCCTCGATGCGGCGCTTCAGCTCCTTGCGCGCCGCCTGCTTCTTGCCGTTGCCGACCCAGCTCCATTTCTGCATCAGCAGCTTCCGGTTCTGCCGGTCGGTCTTCAGGTCGAGGGCGGCGACGATATCGTCGCCGACCAAGACCGGCAGCGCGAAATAGCCGAACAGGCGCTTCTCCTTCGGCACGTAGGCCTCGAAGCGGTGGCCGTAGCCGAAGAACAGCTCGGTGCGCTTGCGCTGGATGATCAGTGGATCGAACGGCGAGAGGATGTGAACCAAGGCGGAATCACCCTCGCCGGTCTCCTCCAGCACTTCGGGCCGCGCCCAATGTTCCTGCTTGCCGGCGCCATCGAGCGCAATCCGCACCAGCTCCTTGCGGCGCACCCTGGCCTCGATCAGGCTGCGCACCGCCTTCTTGCTCGGCGCGTCCAGATGGCAGATCGAGTCCAGGCTGACGATGCCCTGTGAGCGCAACGCGCGGTCGAGCAGATAGGCGATCCGCGCCGAGGCCGGTGCGGGCTTCGGCGGCTTGTCCCAGCCGAAATGCCTGGCCATCAGCTCGTAGGTCTTCAGCATGCCGGCGCGCTCGCTGATCGTGACCACGCCGCCATAGAAGGCGAGTTGCAGTGCGCGCTTGGAGGGTTTCCGGCTCTGCCAGAGATGCTCCTTCTCGGTCAGCACATCGTCTTCGATGTCGCGGATGGTCAGCGGACCGGCACGCAGCAGCCGCAGCACCTTGCGGGTATCCGACGGCGTCACCGACGCGAACCATTTATGGCCCTCGCGCTTGTGTGCCTTCATCGCCGGCAGGAAGATGTTGATGTCCTTGGACGGCACGTAGGACAGCGCGTGCGTCCAGTATTCGAACACGCTCTTGTCCTGGCTCTGCGCCTGCTTGAGGTCGGCGCGGCGGTAGTCCGGAATCCGGGTGAACAGGATGTGGTGGTGGCAGCGCTCGATCACGTTGATGGTGTCGATCTGCACATAGCCGAGATGATCGACGGCGGCCGCCACGGCTGACGCCCCCTCCCCGAACGGCGCCGTCGTATCGAGCCGTTGCGCGCGCAGCCAGATATGGCGGGCGGCGGCATTGTTCAGGGATAAGGGTTCGGCGGCGCGGGGCATTGCCCAGGCAATGTAGCGAGATTCGCGGAGCTGTGGAGAGCCACGCGGCGCAAATCAGCCGCGCATGATCATCGGCGCCTGGGCGTGTGGGGCGGACCGGCTACTGCGATCCAACGGCCCGCCGCAACCAGGGAACGTCCGCCATCGCCGCCGCGAGCGCGGCGTTTTCCTCATGGAAAACCCGGGACGAATGACCGCCAATGGGAAACCAGCCGCGGCCATCCTCCACGTCCCGCCGATATTCCTCGAAGCCAATGGTCCCTTCCGGGCGAACGAAGATATCGACACAGCGCGAAGCACCTTCGTCATTGATCGAGCGGAGGACGCGATTGACGTGGGCCAAGATGCTCTCCTCTCCGTCGCCGGCCCCTGCACGGCACGGGCCCCGGGACACTCATCCGTGATCTAGATCACATTCCCGGCTTTGAACCAGTCCTAGGTTCGCAGCATCAAAACGACAACAGCCGGATTGGCTGACCTGACATTTAAGGACGAAAACCATGACCCGCTCTCGTTCCCTGTCTCTTTTGACGATCGGCGCTGCGCTGTCGATGACGGCGGGCGTCGCACTGGCCGGCAGCGACGCCGTTCCGGCCGCCCAGATCCTCAATGCGCTGAAGCCGAAGTCGGCCACCCGCGGTCTCTCCGCCGGCACGCAGGTCGACCCGGCCGCTTCGGCGAAGGAGGCGAGCTTCCTCAACACCGTTCGCAACCGGCAGACCCGCTCGCTGTCATTGGGCGAACGCCAGGAGATCGCCGACATCGCCGCCAACAAGCCGAAGATCGATCTGGAGATTCACTTCGACTACAACTCGGCTGAGATCGCCAAGGGCTCGACCCAGGCGGTGCAGGAGCTCGGCAAGGCGCTGTCGGACGCCAGCATGAAAGGCACGACCTTCGTCGTCGCCGGCCACACCGACGCGATCGGCAGCGAGGCCTATAACCAGGATCTCTCGGAGCGCCGCGCCGACACCATCAAGACCTATCTGGTCGAGCATTACGGCCTGAACGGCTCTGATCTCGTGACCGTCGGCTACGGCAAGACCCGGCCGAAGGATCCGAGCGCGCCGATGGACCCGACCAACCGCCGCGTGCAGGTTGTCAACATGGATACCAAGACGGCGTCGCAGTAATCTCCCCAACTTCCGATCTGCCTGCCAGCCCCGGCAGGCGGATCGCTTGTTTCAGAGAGATTCAAATCCAGCTCTGGAACAGCATCAGCCGGTTGAAGGTCGCCATCGACGTCCCGATGGCGGCAACCGTGATCGGCAGCATCGCGATGAAGCCTGCGCATCCGACGGCCACGAAGGCCCACAACAGCCAGCGCGGCGCCCCTTTTCGCGTCAATGCGTAGACCAGCACGAAGCTCGCGGTAATCGCTGCCGGCAGGTAGTAATAGATGAAACCGAGCGTGCGCGGCAGCAGCGCCCAGGCGAGATAGGGGCCGAGATAGAACGCCAGCACGAGAAACGCATCGCGGCTGCGGGTCACGATCCAGTCGCGCAGCGCGACGATCAGCGCGATCAACGCCGGCCACAATATCAGCGGGTTGCCGAGAAACACGATCGCGGCGAACCTGTCATCGCCGGCCTTCTCGAACAGATACCAGACCGGACGCACCAGGAACGGCCAGGACGGCCATGAGCTCATATAGGTGTGGCCCGCGATCGCGGTCGTGGTGTTGTCGGCAAAGATACGGCGTTGTGCCTCGACGAGGTCGGTGAACGAGAAGCCGTAGACCGGCACGAAGCTCGCGAGATAGACGGCCGACGGGATCAGCACGAAACAGGCGATGAAGTGGGGAAGACGGAAATCCGGCCACAGGTCCGGCCGGTACCAGTCCTCCGCATTGGCCTCAGCGAAGCGCGTGCGCCAGCCTTGCATCAGGCGGATCACCGCCACGATCGCGATGCAGGTCGCGAGCACGAACAACCCGCTCCATTTGCAGGCACAGGCAAGCCCAGCGAATGCGCCCGTCAGCACGAAGGCAGCCTGCGGGCGCTTCTGCCTGAAGCCGTGGATGAAGGCCGCGATCGCGAACAGACAGAAGGCGAGCGCGAAAATATCCAGCATCGCGATCCGCGACTGCACGAACAGCATCTGGTTGAAGAAGGCGAGCAGGACTGCCGCGATGGCCCGCTCCTGCGATGCGAACAGCACGAGGGCGCCGAGATAGACGGCGACCAGCGCGAGCGCACCGAACAGCGCCGCGGGATAGCGCCATCCGAGCGGCACGTCGCCGAATGCCTCGATCGACAGCGCGATGATCTCCTTGGCCAGCGGCGGATGCATCGGGTTGAGGATCGGGCCCTCGATCACCGGCAACAGCATTTGGCGCGCCGCCGGCACGTAATGCACCTCATCGAAATAGAGCTTGTCCGGCGTGGTGATCCCGAGCAGCAGCACGACATGGGCGACGACGAAGATGATGGCCGCGACGATCGCCGTGCGCGCGACCGGACGCCGCAGAACAGAAGGAGATTCGGATGCGATGATCAAAGGGCGAGCACGCTGCGAGGGGAACCAGTGTGAGCGAAGTGTGAGCTACGACGACCGCGAGTGTGATGTATGTGACGAGTGTGATCAAATCTCACGTTGATGTCCGCAGCCGCGAGCATTTTCGAATCCATCGACACTCACCATTCGGCGCAACTCAACACGGCTTGTGACAATTATACAATATCAGCTGCGTCGGCGATCCGGTACGATGAGAGGGTTAAGTCGATTGGTATTGCAATGAATTCGCGCCACAGCTTTTTCTCCCTCCTTGCACTCGGTCTTGCGGTCGCACTGACGGCTCATCCCGTTCAGGCGCAAACCCGCGTCGGCGAAGCGGCCATGGTGAAGAACGAGGTCGTCCGCGTCGCGGCCGCGACCACGCCGATCAATGTCGGCGACGCGCTGCTGCGCGACGAGACGGTGCGCACCGGCCTCGAGAGCGCCGCGCGGCTGGTGATGGCCGACAGCACCAACCTGTCGCTTGGACCGAACGCCTCGCTCAAGCTCGATCGCACCGTGTTCGACGACGAGCATCGCTATCGCGATGTTGCGATCCGCCTGACGTCGGGAGCGTTTCGCTTCGTCACCGGCCACTCCAACAAGGCCGCCTACACGATCACGACGCCGCTCGCGACGATCGGCGTTCGCGGCACGGTGCTCGACATCCTGTCGCAGCGCGGCAAGACCACCGTGGTGTTGCAGGAAGGCGCATCGACGGTGTGTACGTCGAACCGGCAATGCATCGACCTGACGCAGCCCGGCGACACCGCGATCATCACCTCGAGCGGCGGCCGCACCACGATCCAGAAGACCAACAATCCGCCATGGACCTTCGCCGCGACCTGCACCCAGGCCGCGGGCCTCTGCACCGTCACCCAGTTCGCGGATGCCTCGCCGGTGACGCCGCCGGTCGACGACCCGACCGGCATGCTGTGCGGACGGTGAGCATGCTACGGCGCATCCATCATTTGATCCTGTCGGCGGCGCTGACAATGACGCTGTCGCTCGCGATGCTCCATGCGCTGGCTGCGCCGGCCGAGGCGCAGTCTCCGACGCCGAACTGCACCTCGAATCCCGATTCGTTTTCGTCGAACTGTACATCGACCCCGACGCCGACACCGACTGCCACACCATCGCCAACGCCTACGCCTGTGCCCACGCCGACACCCACGCCCAGCCCGTCGCCGACACCGATCACCGGCGCGCCGTCAAGCGGCAGTTCGATCAACAACCTCGCCGACCAGCGCTTCAACCAGATGATCACCAACCGCGTGCTCGGATCGGTGCTGCTCGGCGTCAACGAGCAGGTCAATTGCGACGACTGCATCAGCGCCTTCGGCTCCGCCGGCTCGTTCTCGGCCGGCATCCATGGCCGCAAGACCATTACGCCGAACTTGTCGCTGCTCGCCGGCATCGCCTACACGCAGTATGGCGAGGGCGGCTACAACGTCACCAGCGCGCCGATCGGCGCGTTCGCGCTGCGCTACGACTTCGTCGACTGGGGCTCGTCGCGGCCGTTCTTCGATATTGGCACCATCCTCTCGCCGTCGGAGAAGGTGCGCTACACCCGCAGCTACGCGACCAGTCTCGGCCCGGTGTCGGTCACCGGCGAGACCTCGAGCGAGAATTACGGCGTCTATGGGCGCGCGGGCTGGATCAACCGGCTGTCGGCGCGCGACGAGGTCGCGGCTTCGGTCGAGGTCTGGCAGCTCTGGCAGCGCGTCAAGGGCTATAGCGATCCTGCAATTGCCTTCAATCCGTTCGATGCGACCATCGCCGACGGCACCGATCGCACCAGCCTGGTCAAGATCGGCGGCCAGTGGACGCATCTGTTCGGATCGAACATCGAAACCAACATCAATGGCGGCTGGGTGCAATCCTTCGCCACCCATTCCGGCATCGTCGCCACCGTCACCGGCGATGGCACCATCGTGCCGACCATCGGCAACCAGGGCTGGTTCGAATATGGCGGCCGCGTCGGCTTCCGCATCACCAAGGGCTGGATCGCCGACCTCTTCCTCAACGGCACCGCCGGACCGCAGCCGGTCGGCAACACGCTTCACGGCGGCGTCGGGCTGCGGATCAGTTATTAGGACCGGGGCCGCTCGTTCGGACCCGCACGGTCGAGCGACCGGATCAGCGACGACGCTGATCCCCATTCAATCGTGGTCCCAATAGCCGTCCGAGTAGCCTTCCCGGTACCCGGATCGATAGCCGTAATCATATCCGCCCGGATATTCGTCGCCGTATTCGTACACGTGACGATAGTGGACGACAGGGGCCGGCGAATAATAGTGCCTCTCGTAGACATAGGCTGGAGCCGCACTGGCAGCCATGGTGGAGCCCAACAGCGTGCCGACGGCCAAGCCGCCGACGATGCCCAAAGCCACCGCATCTCCCCGCCGGCCACCTGCCGTGGCTTCCGTCGACGCAAGACATCCCGCAGCGATCACCGCCATGGTGGCAAAAACAGCTACTCGTTTCATTGAAGCGTATCCTTGTTCGCGTTCAACGACCGCGCCTTGGCAGCGATCGACAGAGGCCCTCTAGAACGTAACGAGCTCCTTGAGCTCGCTCCTGACGAATCGCGGCACAACCCGTCGGGCCACGAAATCATTCCAATCCTTGAACTTTGACTTTGCTCTCGCCTCCGTGATCGCAGTGACGCCGCGCACGCTGAGATGCGGAAGCTTCACCAGCTCGCTGACAGGAGCGGTGTTGAGGTTGATCTTGTCGGCGCGACTGATCGATGGCCGTGTTGCGGTTGCCGGGTGAGTTGAACCGGTCGTTGATGGAGATGTCTGCGCGACCGCGGTGGCACCGATGACTCCGCAAACGCCGAGGCTGATGCAAACCAACCTGATAAGCATGGACCGCTATCCTTCGTGATACGACGCCCTTGACCCCGCCGCCGATAAAGCGGGAGCCGATTACCGCAAGATTACGGGTGCGATCATCACGGCGGCATTCCGGGAACAAGCCTGATCAACGCAGCACGACGAAGAGCCTTATGGCTCGCTGATCCACGAGCATGTTGGCTCCTGGATCGTTCGTCTGCGGCGCATTTCCCGGCGGCTGATTTTCCGGCAGCGCGACATCCGGCTCCGCGCGTGGCGGCGGATCTGCTTGCGGAGAGACATGTCCTCCGCCCTGACCGGCATCATTGACGAGGCTTGACGGTGCATCGTCCGGCTCACGAAGCGGTGCCACCAGGAATGCAACGAGGTTTCGCTTGATGCCTGGAATTCCGAACAGGCTCGATTGAACGGAAAACTCGCGTTTGACATGGCTTCCGGCGTGAGCTGCCATTCGCCCGGTCCATTCAAGGCAATCGTCCTGATCATCGAAACAGAGCGCCGCCCAGCCGCGCTCCGGCGTCACCTCGCGAGGCAATGCCAATGAATATTGGTAGGCGAAAGGGTCGCCATAATGCGGGTGATCGGCGCTGTAGAAGGCCACCGCAACCCCAAGGCTATCGTTGCCGCCGACGATCGACAGCGGCGTGCCCATCTGCTCGTGCCACAGCCGGGTGAGTTTGTCTGCCGCCTGGTGATAGACGTTTCGCCCTTCCTCATAGCCGTAGCTGTTGCGGTAGAGCGCATGGGCTGGGGCCGCCATCACGGCGGCAACGATTGCTATTCCGGCAACCAGCAGCGCTGCATTGACCGTGTAGAACCGCTCGATCGGATAACGCGTGCTGCACACGACCGGCACCGCGAGCAGGAACAATCCCTGAAGCGCCCATAGCGACGGCAAGTCGGTGCCGAGCAAGATGGACGTGATGAAAGGAAGAGCGATCGTGCCGATCGCGACGTGGCCGATGAGCTTCAGGTTGGGGTCCGCCGCCGCGAGATCGCGCGGAAGCCGCTTGATTCGATACCCGGCGATCATCGCCCACATCACGGCGGACACACTCGTCGCCGCAGCAAGGCCCAACAGGAAATTGACGGCATCCGGCAGCGACGCAGGAAAACCGGCCCCCACATGCGTCGCGGCATAATGGATGGGCTCGGCGCCTGTCGTGGCCAGCCAGTGCAGATGCGGAGATAGCGCAATCAGCCCGACGGCAGTGGATATCCAGGGCGAACTGGACGTGAAATAGGCTCGTCGCGAGGGATGGATGATTGCCGACAACACGAAGCTGGCGATCAGGAAGATGGAGTAATACTTGCCCAGCATTGCAAGCGACGCCGTGATACCCGCAGCAATCGCCCAGAGCGGCGCCCTCGTTTCAAAGGCGCGCAGGAAGCAGTAGGTTGCAAGCGGCCAGACCGCGAGCAACACGGCGTTGGCGTTGAAGCGCTGCGCATGAAACTGGTATGCCGGGGTCAGCATCAGCAGCAGCAGCACGATCAGGCGCTTGTGCCCGGTCACGAACCTTCGTGCGATGAGATCGACGAACCACAAGGCCAACGCCGCGTTGGTCATCGCCATCAGCTGCAGCGACCAGTCGGTCAGTGGAAAGACCGAGGTCCACGCACCGGTCGTCCACCCCATCAACGGCGGATGCTTGGGATAACCCCATGCGAAATGCCTGCCGTACGTCCAGGTCTCCAGCACGTCCGGATGCAGGCCGGCGCCGTGATAGGCGACTGACAGATACACCGTCCAGATGCCGACGAAGCAGACGAGCAGCAGCGGCACCGACCACCCTGCCTCAACTCCCTCCAGCCATCGATTGAACGGACGGCGCCATGACGCCGGGCTGCGATCTGACCGCTTGGCCATCGCTGAGAACGCAAAATCGACCGGCATATCGTTCGGAAGCCTGGGGACGGAGATCGGAAAGGGCGATGCGAGCCACGCTGTCCGCCATGCTTTTCACAGCGACCATTACGACAGCCTGACGTCGGCCGTTCACGCCTCTGCCAACGTATTCTTGCGCGCGCCGACGCGCCGTCATTCGCCGGTCATGTTGATCGACGTCTCTGGCGGGGAAATCGCTGAGAGTGGATGCGCGTGCGAAAGCTCGCTCGCTGTCATGACGCTGATCGGCCTTGGAGCCCTGATGGGTGTGGTGCCCCTGATTGAGTCTTTCGGACGAGCCCCCGTCAGGTGTCGATCCGATCGCCGCGGCCATTCGAGAATGCCTCTAGAGGCACGAGGAAAAGGCCAATTGCATCAATGCATTCGTGTGGACACCGCGGTTTTCTTCCCGGCCGTAATCTTATTGTAATCCGTCCGTAATGATAGAAACAATGATACACACTTGGGAGAATGCGGTGCGAGTTCTGGTCGTGGAGGATGACCCTCAGCTTGGGCCATGGCTGCGGGATACCTTGGCTACGGCCTTCGGCGCATCCGACATGGTCACGACATTTGAGGAGGGTCGCGCCGCAGTTGCCGTGCGAAGCTTTGAACTCGTGGTGATCGACCGTGGACTGCCGGATGGCGACGGCCTGGCGTTGCTGCGCGACCTGAAGCAGCAGAAGCCCAGCCCCGCGACGATCGTGCTGACGGCGCTTGATGACCCCCTTGATATCGCGCGCGCCCTCGACGACGGGGCGGACGACTACGTGGCCAAGCCATTCGAACCGATTGAGCTGATCGCGCGAGCCAAGGCGGTGCTGCGCCGTCTGTTTCTGGATCGAGGGGCGATCGTTCGCATCGGCAATCTGAGCTACGACGTCCTCAATCGCGAGGTCTGCGTCGATCACGCACCCATTGTTGTTCCGCGGCGTGAACTGGCGATTCTGGAAGCGATGGTCCGGCGCATCGGGCGCGTCGTGCTGCGCGAGACCCTTGAAGTTGCCGCTTACAGCTTTGATGACGAGATTCAATCAAACGCGATCGAGGCCCACGTTTCGCGGCTGCGCCGGCGCCTCCGCGCGGCCAACTGCAAGGTCGTCATCAAACCGGTCCGTGGCCTCGGATATCTCTTGAGTGGCGAATGATGATTTTGAAATGGCAAAGGCTCAAGCGCGTCCATCGCTCGATCGCGGTGCTGTCCGCGACGCTGATCGGCGCCGTGACGACCATCATGCTGCTCTGCGCGGCAGCCTTGCTGATCCGATTTGGCGGCGACGATGACGGCACCTGGGCTGCCGCCGACGTCGCCGATGCATTGAAGGAAGCCGTCATCCGCAACGAGACCGGGCAACTGGCGCTCAAGCGAACCTCGAGGCTGGACGAGATCACCCGCAATTTCCCGACATTCTGGTATGTCGTGTCCGACAAGAGTGGAGAGGTCAGCTACGGCCCGATCCCGAAGTGGCGTCCACAAAAGACCCAGACATCGCGTGACGGGACGAGTTTCCTCGCCTATGCGTTCGACGGCGAAACCACCAATCTGAAGAAGATGTCGGCGGTCAGAAATACGCCCGTGGGTGAGGTGTGGATTGAAACCGGCGGTGTGGCCTATACGGCCGCGCAACTGACGACCGGAATGCTCACCGATGCGACGATTGTTGCGCTCCCGATCATCCTCGTCCTGGCGGCGACGGCGTTTACCGCGATGGTCTTCGTGCCGACGCTCATCGCGCGCCCCGTCCGGGCCGTCGCAGCGGCCGCCGAGATGATCGATGGGGTTTCGGATGGCCGCCGATTGCCGGAACAAGATGCGCCAGCCGAGCTGTTGCCTCTCGTCGCAGCTTTCAATCGCGCGCTATCGCGAATAGACGTCGCGTCGAAATCGCAACGAAATTTCCTGTCGAATGCGGCACACGAACTTCGCACGCCCCTGACCAATGCGCGCACCATACTCGAGCAGGTCGAGGATGCCCCGTTGCGCGCCAGGCTGATAGCCGAGAACCAGAAGCTGTCGTCGATCGTCACCATGCTGCTCCAACTGGCGCGCATCTCCGCGGAACCTGCCGAACTGATCGAGATGGATCTTGCGGCGCTGGCGCGCAGGGTTGCGGCCGAACACGTGCCGATGGCGTTGAAGAACGGAAGCGATGTCGAGTTCACCGAACCCCGTCACCCGATCTGGGTACGTGGCTCAGAAACCGCGATCGCCGTCGCGCTCTCGAACCTGATCCGAAATGCCGTGACGCATGGCAGCGCAGGTGGCTCCGTCCTCATCGAGGTCGGAGCACCGGCGCGGTTGAGCGTTATTGACTACGGGTCGGGACTCCAACTCGGTCAGCCCGAGCTGCTGCTGGAGCCCTTCAAGCGCGGCAACACCCGCACGGAAGGAACAGGGCTGGGGCTTTCGATCGTCTCCCAGGTGATGACCACCCACGGCGGCACCGTTTCCCTCTGCGAGACGCCTGGAGGCGGCACCACGGTCGAACTGAACTTTCCGGTCCCAGCCTGCCGGCAAGCCGACCTGCCTCAGGGGAGAAAAGCCGCCCAAGCCATAACCGAAGTCCGGCCGGACGGCATCTCCGCAGCCTGAGCGCCGTCTCAATCCGTCAGGCGGATTGCCAACTGTCGCTTATTGTCGGCTGCGAACGCCTGCATGGCGCGGCGGCTCACGCGGTGGCTGCAGACTGCGCCTTCATCGCGGCCTCGACATCCATCCACATCACTTCCCAGATGTGCCCATCGGGATCCTCGAAGCTGCGGCCGTACATGAAGCCGTAATCCTGCTGCGGCGACGGATCGGCGGTGCCGCCCGCGCCCTTCGCCCTCGTCACATAGCTGTCGACGGCCTCGCGGCTCTCGGCGGAGAGGCAGATCAGCACCTCGCTCGTGGTCCTGGCATCGGCGATTGCCTTCGGCGTGAACTGCCGCAACTTGTCGTGCGTCAGCAACATGACGTGGATGGTCTCGGAGATCACCATGCCCGAGGCGGTGTCGTCGGAGAATTGCGGATTTTTCGTCGCGCCGATCGCCTCGTAGAAGGCGGTGGCACGGGCGAGATTGCTGACCGGCAGGTTGACGAAGATCATTGTCGGCTTGGCCATGAAAGGCGCTCCTTTTTGCGGGTTGTGCCCCGAGGACGAACCGCATAGCCGGATCCCGACATCGCCGCGCAGATTTTTCTTGCGGCGTCCTGCCGCAGGCCGCCTCAGGTCACGATCGGCGTCGGCATGGTCAGAAATGCCCGCGTCACATGCCAGAACAGCTCACGATTGGTGGCCAACGCCACCGAATGGGCGGTGCCGGGCAGGATGATGAACTGCCGGTCGCCATTCGGCAGCTTGTTGAAGAACTCCTCGAGATCGGGGACCGCCGCGATCCCGTCATATTCGCCGCGGACCAGCAGCACCGGCGCCAGCACCTTCTCCGGATGCACCACCGGCAAATTGGCGGTCATGTCGAGATAGGTGCCGGTCGGGATCTGGTCGCCGAACTGCATCTCGACATCGGCCAGCGCTTCCATCACGGCGGGGTCCGACGTGCCCGGCCTGTCGCGGGTCGCGATCGAGCGGATCATGTCGCGGTCGCGTGTGCGCATGTTGTGGCTGCGGTAATAGGCAAGCTGCTCGGCGCGCTTTGCCAGTGTCGGCGAGCCCTCGCCCTTGTAGGTGAAGGCGGCGAACACCAGGCGATCGATGCGCTCGGGCGCGGCCATCGCGAAGGCGCCCGCCCGCAGCGCGCCGGAGGATTCGCCGATGAAGTGATACCGCCTCTCGCCGGTCTCGCGCGCGATCACCTCGACCGCGGCCTTCAGATCCTCGACGCCGCTCGCGATATCCGCATTGCCCGAGGTGCGGCCCGATCTGCCGTAGTTCTCGTGATCCATGGTCCAGCAATCGAAGCCGTAGCGCGCAAAGACGTTGAGCAGCGAATACTCGCCCTTGCCGGGCACCGTGAGGTCGAACACCCTCGACGTCACCGACGAGCCGTGGACGAAGAACACCACGGGCCGCGCCGGCTCGCCCGGTTTCGGCGCGCCGATCCGCTTGCGGAACATCCACAGCGGGATGTCACCCTTCTTCGCCCAGTATTCGTTGCTCCATATTTCTCCCTCGGCAGGAACCGCGGTCGCGGCCTGCGCCGGCGCTGCGCCGAACACGCCGGCTGCGGTTGCAACGCCGATGCCTTTGATGATGGTGCGCCGCGAATGGTCTGCTGGCATCATGGTTCGCTCCCTTCCGGATTTCTTCGTCCGATCCGGTGCGGTCGAGCATAGCAGCGCGCATGAGGCGGTTGTGCGAAGCCGGCTTCTCGCGGCCGCAGATGCACGATTTTGTGAACGCTGATACCGGCAATCAGCGCGGACGACGGACGGACTTGGTCCTAGTCTCCGCCGCGGTACGACCGGAAAAATCCGGCGCGATGCGGGAGCGAAGAATGAGCAGCAATCTCACCGACGAAGAACTTGCCGCCTTGATGCCCTCCGAACTGTGCCAGTACCAGACGCCGATTCCGACCCAGATCGTCTCCAGCGACGAGTTCTATCCCGACCCGCAGAACGAACGGCAGCGCGAGGTCGAGGCACGCCTGCTCGCGATGGCCGACGATCTCGGCGGCAAGCAAGGCCTCGATCGCCGAAAATTCTTCCAGACCGCGGCCGGCATGGCCGCTTCCTTTGTCGCGATGAACCAGGTCTACGGGGAGTTGTTCGACGTCACGCCGGCCGAGGCCGCAACGCCTGCGATGGCGCAAGAGCGCGCCAACGGATTGAAAGACCAGTTCATCATGGACATGCACACGCATTTCCTGCGCGACGACACCCGCATCATGGGCTTTGTGGAAATGCGCAAGGCCGTCGGCAAGGCCGGCTGGAACAAGGAGCTCAACGATCACGAGCAGACCATCGAGGATCTGAAGTTCAACAACTACAAGAAGGAGATGTTTCTCGATTCCGACACCAAGATCGCGCTGATCTCCTCGGCGCCGTCGGACATCGAGCAGGACTGGTTCCTGACCAACGAGCAGATGGCCGATGCGCGCAAGCAGATGAACGACGAGGCCGGCTCGCGCCGCGTGTTCTGTCACGCGATCTTCACGCCCGGGCAACCCGGCTGGCTCGACAAGCTCGATGCTGCGCTGGCGTTGAAGCCGGAATCCTGCAAGGGCTACACGATCGGCGACAATACCCACAAGGAGATCAGCCGCTATCCCTGGCGGCTGGACGACGAGAAGGTCGCCTACAAGGGCTATGAGAAGATGGTCAAGGCGGGCATCAAGAATGTCTGCGTGCACAAGGGCCTGTTTCCACCCGGAATCGAGAAGCAGTATCCGAATTTGCGCGGCTTCGCCGACGTTGTCGATGTCGGCCAGGCGGCCAAGGACTGGCCGCAGCTCAACTTCGTCATCTATCACTCCGCCTATCGCCATGTCGGGGGCGATCCCAAGGTCGCGCTGGCCGAATTCGAGCGCACCGGCCGGATCGCCTGGACCTCCGACCTCGCCGACATCCCGGCGCAATATGGCGTCAACAATGTCTACGGCGATGTCGGGCAATTGTTCGCGACCACGCTGGTCGCCGAGCCCAATGTCTGCGCCGCGCTGATGGGGACCCTGATCAAGGGCCTCGGGGTCGATCATGTCTGCTGGGGCACCGACGCGCTGTGGACCGGCGCGCCGCAATGGCAGATCGAGGGCCTGCGGCGGCTGGAGATCCCCGAAGTGATGCAGAAGAAGTTCGGCTACGCACCGCTCGGGCCCGCCGATGGACCGGTGAAGACGGCGATCTTCGGCGACAACAATGCCCGGCTCTACAACATCCAGCCGAAGCGCGCGATGCTCGACATCAAGGGCGACCGCTTCGCGATGATGAAGGCGCAGTATGAGAAGGCTGGCGTAGAGCCGTCGAATACGCGCTACGGCTATGTGGTGCCGAACGGGGCGATCGATCACCGGGTGTTTGTGTAGGTCTCTCCACCCGTCATTCCGGGGCGACGCGCAGCGTCGAGCCCGGAATCCATTTGGCCACAGGCCATGTGGTGGAATGGATTCCGGGTTCTCGCTTCGCGAGCCCCGGAATGACGAATACGACGAGAACTGCGGCTCGGCCTACTTCCCCGTGAACCTCGGCCTCCGCTTCTCGGCGAAGGCCTTCACGCCCTCCTTGAGATCCTCGCTGTCCCTGACCTCATCGAGCAACCGCCGCGCGTCGGCGACCGTTTCCAGCGGCCCCTTCGGCATCGCCTCGCGGGCGAGCTTCTTCAGCGCGCGGACCACCAGCGGGGCATTGCCGGCGATCTTCGCAGCCATCTCCTGCGCCAGCGCGAGGTGCTGACCTTTCGGCGCGACTTTGTTGACGAAACCGATCTGGAAGGCGCGTTCCGCCGACATCTCGTCGCCGACCAGCAGAAACTCCATCGCGATCTTGTGCGGCATCCGCGCCATCACCGATGAGACGCCGCCCGCGGTGGTGCCGATCTTTCCCTCGGGATAGATGAAGCGCGTCGTCTCCGACGCCACACACAGATCGGCCATCTGGACCAGCACGAAGGCGCCACCCACCACCCAGCCGGATGTCGCGGCAATCACCGGCTTGTCCAGCTCGACGCCGAGGCCAGGCACGGCGTGCCACATGTTTGCGGGGAGGTCACCAACATCGGCGCCGACCGAGAAATACTTTTCCTCCGCCGAAGCCAGCACTGCGACACGATCGTCGCTGTCCCGAAACCGCAGCCATGCGTCACGCAGCTCGGTACACAACGCGTTGTTGAGCGCGTTGTGCTTGTCGCTGCGTGCCATCGTGATGGTCGCGACGTGGTCGGCGCTCTCGTAATGAACGAGCGTCATGCTGGCCTCCCTGCTCTGTCGTCATTCCCCGGTGCGCAACTGCGCGCCGGGGAATGACGAGGCCCCGTTACTTCTTCTCGTCGGGATGCCGGTGCACCGGATCGACCCAGAGCACGTTCTCCGGCTTCTCGACCGGCTCTATGTCGAGATTGATCGCGACCGCCTCGCCGTCGGAACGCACCAGCACGCATTCCAGCACCTCGTCGGGACTGGCATTGATCTCCTGGTGCGGCACGTAGGGCGGCACGAAGATGAAATCGCCAGGACCGGCTTCGGCGGTGAATTGCAGCTTCTCGCCCCAGCGCATCCGCGCCTTGCCCTTCACGACATAGATGATGCTTTCGAGATGGCCGTGATGATGCGCGCCGGTCTTCGCGTCCGGCTTGATGCTGACGGTGCCTGCCCACAATTTCTGCGCGCCGACCCGGGCGAAGTTGATCGCAGCCTTGCGGTCCATGCCGGCGGTCGACGGCACATTCGGATCGAGCTGGTTACCCGGAATCACCCGGACGCCGTCGTGCTTCCAGCGCTCGTCGTCGTGATGGTGATGATCGTGGTCGTGAGAATGGGTGTGATCGTGGGAACCGCTCATCGTTCTTGCTTTCGTTGGTCAAGTTTCGTGCCTGGAACGCTAGCGAAAAGCGACCCTGCAGGCGAGCGCAAAATGGGAACATTGCCAAATCGGAACATAGCCATGTCCCGGCGCGTTGCATCAGCATATTCCGGAGGAGTAATTGATGGGTAGCACGATGGACAGGATCAAGGGCACGGCCAACGAGGCGATCGGCAGGATCAAGCGGCGTCTCGGCAAGGCCACCGGTTCTCTGGCTATGCAAGGCAGAGGCGCGATCCAGGAAGTCAAGGGCAAGGGACAGAAGGCACTCGGCGGCGCCAAGACGATGGTCAGACATGCAGTCAAGAAGGCGACCACAGCCCACTGGACTCGCTGAGCGAGTGATGAGGCGGCCGGTCCATCAGGCCTGCCGTTCGAGCATGAGCGACGATGGTCAGCCGCGCGGGCGCAGATGTGCCAGCACATCCGGATGTGCCAGCACATCCGGATTGACGACATTGGTCGGCGTTCCAGCAGCGTAGGCCAATATCTGATCGAAGATATCGGTGAACTGGATCTCGTATTCGTCGCGCGAGACGTAGCCGAGATGCGGCGTGCAGACCACATTGTCCATGTTGAGCAGCGGGTCGGCGGTGTCGCGCAGCGGCTCCTTCTCGTAGACGTCGACCGCGGCCATGCCGGGCCGGCCGGCGCGTAGCGCGTTGACCAGTGCGCCCGGCTCGATCAGCGGCGCGCGGCTGGTGTTGACGATCAGCGCGGTGTCTTTCATTCGCGCGAGATCCTCCGCCTTGACGATGCCGCGCGTCGCGTCGACCAGCCGCATATGCAGCGACAGCACGTCGCAGCGGGCAAAGAAATCCGCCTTGCTGACGGCGGTCTCATAGCCGTCGGCGCGCGCCTTCGCCAGCGCCGCCTCGCGCGCCCAGACCAGCACATTCATGCCGAACGCCCTGCCATAGCCCGCGACCACCGCGCCGATGCGGCCGTAGCCGTAGATGCCGAGCGTCTTGCTGCGCAACGTATGGCCGACGCCGATCTGCCATTTGCCGGCCTTCAGCGCCGCCATCTGTTGCGGGATCGCGCGCATCGCCGCGAGGATCAGGCCCCAGGTGAATTCGGCGGTGGCGTAGGACGGCGTATCGGCATGCTGGCCCGACGACACGATGATGCCGAGCCGCGTGCAGGCGTCGATGTCGATATGCGGATAGACGCTGCGCTGGCTGATCAGCCTCAATTTCGGCAGACGTTCAAGCAGGGCGTTGCGGATCTGGGTGCGTTCGCGGATCAGCACCAGCACCTCGGTGTCGCGCAGCCGTTCGGCGAGCGCATCGACGTCCTGGACATGATGGTTCCAGATCGTGACGTCGTAGCCGTCGAGCTTGCGGAAGCAATCGAGGGTGCGCAGCGTGTCGAAATAATCGTCGAGGATCGAAATCTTCATCGCTGCGCCCTCTTGTTACGGGCCGGTTACCTGACGGCCATGCGGTTATTTTACGCCCAGCAGTTCGACGTCGAACATCAGCGTGGCATTCGGCGGGATCACGCCGCCGGCGCCGCGCGCGCCGTAGCCGAGGTTCGGCGGGATGATCAGCGTGCGCTTGCCGCCGACCTTCATGGTGGCGACACCCTCGTCCCAGCCCTTGATCACGTGGCCCTGGCCGATCGGAAACTCGAACGGCTCGTTGCGGTCGACGGAGGAGTCGAATTTCTTGCCCTTCTGGCCATTTTCGTAAAGCCAGCCGGTATAGTGCATGACGCAGGTCTGGCCGGTCTTCGGCGAGGCGCCGGTGCCGACCTTGCTGTCGATGATCTGAAGGCCTGAAGCTGTGGTCATGGGCTTTCCTGCGGTTTGGGCCATTGCCGTCCTGCCGGCAACGGACGTGGAGACTGCCGCCGCAAGGCCGGCGAATGCAGTCGTGATGATCGTGCGTCGTGAAGATTGCATCTCGGACGTCCTTCCTTGATTGATGTTGATCCGATCAGTAGCCGAGCGCGCAGCCGTCCTTGCGCGGATCGGAGCCGCCGGTCAGCGTGCCCTTCTCCCAATCGATCCAGATGCCCTGGCCGCCGCCGAGCGGCGCGACCACGCTGGTGGTCTTGTGGCCGATCTTCTTCAGGCCTTCGACGATCTCCGCCGGCACGCTGTCCTCGAGCTGGTAGACGCCCTCGTAATGCAGGCCGCGCGGCATGTCGATCGCCTCCTGAATGTCGCAGCCATAGTCGAGCATGTTGGTCAGCACGCGGGTCTGGCCGACCGGCTGATACTGCCCACCCATGACGCCATACGGCATCACCGCGCGGCCGTTCCTGGTGGCCAGCGCCGGGATGATGGTGTGCAGCGGACGCTTGCCCGGCGCGATGCAGTTCGGATGGCCGGGCTGGATGCGGAAGCCACCGGCGCGGTTCTGCAGCAGGACGCCGGTCTTGTTGGAGACGATCGCCGAGCCGAACGAATGCGCGATCGAGTTGATGAAGGAGCAGACGTTGCGATCCTTGTCGACCACCGTGATGTAGACGGTCGAGGGATTCATCGGCGGCGCGACGTTCGGCAGCTCGAGCAGCCGGTCCATGCGGATGTTCCTGATGTGCTCGTCGGCGAACTCCTTGGAGAGGATACCGGCGACATCGACATGGGCGTGCTGGGGATCGCCGATGTACTGCTCGCGCATCATGTAGGCGATGCGTGCCGCCTCGGCCTCGAGGTGGAAGCGCTCGATGCTGAGCGGCTTGAACTTGGTCAGGTCGAAGCGCGACAGGATGTTGAGCATCACCAGCATGGTGATGCCGGGGCCGTTCGGCGGGCACTGCCAGACGTCGTAGCCCTTGTACATCGTGCCGATCGGCGAGGTCGTCTCGGTCGAATGCGCCGCAAAGTCCTCCAGCGTATGCAGGCCGCCGATACCGCGCAGCGTGTCGACCATGTCGGCGGCGATCTCGCCGCTATAGAAGGCGTCGCGGCCCTTTTGCGCGATGGCGCGCAGCGTCTTGCCGAGCTCGGGCTGCCGGATCACGTCGCCGGCGACCGCGGGCTTGCCGTGCGGCAGCAGGTAGCGCTCGGTGTTGGTGCCGTTCTTCAGCTTCTCGAAACCGTTCTTCCAGTCGAAGGCGATGCGCGGAGCGACGACATAGCCCTCCTCGGCGGCCTTGATCGCGGGCTGCAGCAGCCGGTCGAAGCCGAACTTGCCGTGATCCCTGAGGATCACGTCCCAGGCGTCGATCGCGCCGGGAATGCTGACGGCATGCGCCGAGGTCAGCGGCACCGAATGGATCTTGCGTTCGAGGTACCACTCGGCGGTGGCGGCCATCGGCGCCCGGCCGCTGCCATTATAGGCCGTGATCTTGCCCTCGCCCTTCGGCTGGATCAGCGCAAAGCAGTCGCCGCCGATGCCGGTCGATTGCGGCTCGATGACGCCGAGCAGCGCGCAGGCCGCAACCGCAGCGTCCGCGGCCGTGCCGCCCGCGCGCATCACGTCGATGGCCACCAGCGCCGCCTCCGGATGCGACGTTGCAACCATCGCGTTCTGGGCGTGGACCGTGGAACGGCCGGCGAAGTGGAAATTCCTCATAACGGAGAGCTCGCTTGATCGTGAGGGTCTGATGCTGCTGCGGCGGATGGATGCCAAGGGGATGCGACGTACATGGCACATTCATCCCCGGCAGGGCAATGCATGGTATGCCAGAGGAATTATCCCGATAATGCATGGCTTTGCGGGGTTTCGCCGATCTGGCGGGCCTGATAAACCCCGGCCATGCCCCTCAAGGTCGCCGCCTTCTACCAGTTCGCCGCGCTGCCCGACTTCCGCGCATTGCGCGAGCCGCTGCGCGCGCTCTGCACCAACCTTGATCTCAAGGGCAGCGTGCTGCTCGCACATGAGGGCATCAACGGCACCATCGCCGGCAGCGACGAAGCCATCGATGGCTTCGTCGCGGAGCTTAAGGACGGGCCGCTGTTCGGCGGGCGCCTCAACAATCTCGAGCTGAAATTCTCCGAAGCCGCGCAGATGCCGTTCCAGCGGCTCAAGGTGCGGCTGAAGAAGGAGATCGTGACGCTCGGCGACACCACGGTCGATCCGACGCGACAAGTCGGCACCTATGTCGACGCCGGCGACTGGAACGAACTCATCGCCTCGCCTGACGTCATGGTGCTCGACACCCGCAACGCGTTCGAGGTCGCGATGGGCAGCTTCGAAGGCGCGGTCGATCCCAGGATCGCGAGCTTCGGACAATTCAAGGAATTCGCCGCGCGGCACCTCGATCCCGTAAAGCACCGCAGGATCGCAATGTTCTGCACCGGCGGCATCCGCTGCGAGAAGGCGAGCGCCTATCTGCTCGCGCAAGGCTTCACCGAGGTCTATCACCTCAAGGGCGGCATCCTGAAATATCTCGAGGAAACGCCGCCGCAGGACAGCCGCTGGCGCGGCGACTGCTTTGTGTTCGACGATCGGGTCGCGCTCGGCCACGGCCTGCGTGAACGTGGGCACGAGGACGCCGTGCATGAATGACGCGGCAAAGCTGAGCGAACGGATCGATGCGCTGGAGGTCCGCCTGACCTACCAGGACGAAGCCATCGAGACGCTGAACCAGACCATCACGGCACAATGGAAGCAGATCGACGCGCTGACGCGCCAGCTCGTCGAGCTGCGCGATCGGCTTCAGGACGCCGAACGCCAAGCGCCGGGCCCCGCCAATGAGCGCCCACCGCACTACTGATCGGTACCGCCGGAGCCCGGCGACGCCGGATTACATGTTGCTCACCTGACGCATCGGCTTCGCGCCGCTGAAGAACAGGCTGGACAACCGCTGCACCATCGCCGTTGCGCGGCTTCCCTCGAGGCCCGGGCGAACACACAGCATGCGCTTCTGCAGCGGAAGCTCCGGAAGATAATAGTCCTTCGCCGAAATCAGCGAGGACGGGATCATCCGCTCGGGGCACGCCGTCAGGCCGTATCCGGCCCGTGCGGCTTCGAGTCGCAGCTGATGGTTCGGGCTCCTGAACACGATCTTGTACGAGATGTTGTGCTTGGTGAGCGTCCGGATCATCCAATCGTCACCCGGCCACGCCAGGATCGGGATCGGGGCGCCCGGCCGCAGAACAAAATCGCGTGATCGGACCCAAACCGAGCGCTCGTCGGCCTCGGCGGCGATCGTCACCTCGTCTTCGTTCTCCAGCGAAGGGTTGCTGTAGACGAAGGCGATGTCGATGTAGCCGTCGATCAATCCTCTGATGACGATCGGCGACATGTCGGCGTGAACCAGCACGTCGGCGAGTGCGTCGGCCGGATGCAGCTTGAGGAATTCGTCGGCGAGCATCGTGCTCATTCCGAGCCGCAACGGCTGCGGTCCTTCATGATTGCCGCCGAGCCGAAGCAGTTGGTCGTTGGCTTCGAGGATTCGCCTTGCCTGCTGCACGGCAACCTTGCCGAGCTCCGTCGTCGTGGTGCCGTTCGCCGTTCTGACAAAGAGCGCGCCGCCGACCAGGCTCTGCAGTCGCTTGACCTGCGAACTGATCGCCGGCTGACTGAGGCCGAGACGCTCGCCGGCCTTCGATAGACTTCCCGTCTCGGCAATCGCAACAACGGTGCGAACAATCTCTGTAGGTATATTCAAATGCTGACGTGGTCTGTGCATCGCGAGCCCTCCAATCTCAGCACGGGACGCAATTACGTTCTCCAGTATGTGATTCAGCTATACTAACATTTGGTTGCACTTTCGTTTAGTTTCAATTTGTCGCGACGGCGCCGTGAATGCAGGTCATATGTATTGTTACGTGCATTGCCACGTAGTGCTACGGTATCGGACGACTGCATCTGCACGCGCATGCAGCACCTCAACACAATCAGACCCCGGGTTTCTGCGGACACGGCATCAAAAATCCTGATCGCCCCATAACGTGTTGCCCACCCAATAAGTTTGAACGCTGCCATTGATCTGAATTGACGTCACTGATTCGCGGAAGCGTTTTCATAGTTTTCCTTAATCAAAGCCTCGCAACGTGGCGCCCCAGATTGCGTTTCGAGGTGTGCCATGACCAGGTTATTTCGCTGCCGAAGCGGCGCTTCTGCTGTCGAATTTGCGCTGATGCTGCCGCTGTTTCTCGCCTTTATTTTCGGCATCATTGTATTCGGTTCGTATCTCGCGATGGTGCATGGCGTGCAGCAACTCGCCGCCGAAGCGGCGCGGTCATCGATCGCCGGAATGACCGACACCGAACGCAACAGCCTCGCGACGAGCTACGTCACCGCCAACGCATCGACCTACCCGCTGCTCGTCGCCAGCAATCTCACCGTCAATGCCGCACCGTCCCCATTGAACGCCAACGTCTACGTCGTGACGGTCAACTACAACGCGGCCAGCAACTTCATCTACAGCCTGCCCTTCCTGCCCAAGCCCGCGAGCACCATCGTGCGCTCCGCGGCGATTCAATACGGGGGGTTCTAGGATGAGAGGCGTCCTCATGCTGATGCGGCGCTTCGGCGCCGACGAAGGCGGAAACTTCGCGATGATCAGCGCCGGCCTGATGACGCTCCTGATCGGGTGCGCCGGGCTTGCCATCGATCTCGGCACGATCTTCGCCGACCGGCGCAAGACCCAGAGCACCGCCGACCTCGCCGCGATCGTCGCTGCCGCCAATCTGAGCAATCCGGTCAACGCCGCCTCCGCGACGGTGACGCAGAACAACTATCCGGCCAGCGCGCTGGTCAGCGTCGAGACCGGGACCTACACCGCAAACAGCGCCGTCGCGCCGCAGGCCCGCTTCGTGACCCCGGCGGTCGGCATTCCGAACGCCGCGCGCGTCACGCTGACGACCAAGACCCCACTCTACTTCGCGCGCTATCTGACCGGCGCGAGCAGCTTCAACATCACGACGACCGCCACCGCGACGTCGACCGAAATGGCCTCGTTCGCGATCGGGTCGAGGTTGCTCTCGGTCAACGGCGGGGCGCTCAACGCGCTGCTCGGCTCCATGCTCGGCACCACGCTGTCGCTCTCGGTGATGGACTACAATTCACTGATCAGCGCCAAGATCGACGCCCTCGACTTCCTGTCGGCGCTGGCAACCCGGGTCAACCTGACCGGCGTCACCTATAGCGACCTCTTGAGCAGCAACCTCAAGGTCGGCGATATCATGGCGGCCGCGCTGACCACACAGCAGATCACCAACGGCGCGGGCGCGGCGACGACCGCACTGTCGACGATCTCCCAGGCCGTCACCGGCTCCTCGACCAGGATTTCGCCGGGCACCCTGGTCGATCTCGGCCCGTTCGCCAACCTCACGGTGGGACAGAAACCGAAGGTCGGCGCCAGCGTTTCGGTCTTCGACCTCATCAACACGGTGGCGCAGATCGCCAACGGCAGCCATCAGATTGCAACCTCGATCAATCTCGGCCTGCCCGGCATCGCCAACGTATCCGTGATCGCAACGATCGGCGAGCGTCCGGTCGGCTCGAGCTGGATCGCGATGGGCACCCAGGGCGTGAGCGTCCACACCGCGCAGACCAGGATCCTGGCGACCATCAATGTGCTCGGCTCCGGCAGCGTTTCCGCGATCAACCTCCCGGTCTATGTTGAGGTCGCCTCGGGCACCGCGACGCTCAACGCGGTGTCCTGCGGCCATCCGAACATCAACACCTCGCAGGTCACGATCGGCGTGACGCCGGGGATCGTCGACGCCTGGATCGGCAACGTCACGGTTGCCGACATGACCAACTTCACGACCAAGCCCAATCCGCCGCCGGCGCTGCTGGTCAATCTTGGCCTCATCACCGTCACCGGCCTCGCCCATGCCGGCATGGGCAACACCACGCCGACCAACGTCAATTTCAGCTACAGCGACATCCAGTCGGGGACGAAGAAGACGGTGACGACCACCAACTTCCTCACCTCGCTCACATCAACCCTGCTCGGCGACCTCTCGCTCACCATCAATGTCGGCCCGCTCGGGCTTCCGATCCCGGGACTGGGCGCGCTCGTCATGAGCATCCTCAACGGCGTGACGAGCCCGATCGATCAGGTGCTGGCGTCCCTGCTGTCAACGCTCGGCATCGGGCTCGGCCAGGTCGACGTCTGGGTGCTGGGCGTTCGCTGCGACGGCGCGGTGCTGGTGAACTAGAGCATGATCCGGAAAAGTGTGTAGCGGTTTTCCGAAACGATCATGCTCAAAACAAAGAGATAGAGCGGGATGATGTTTCGACGAAAAGTCATCCCGCTCTAGCGTTCTCCGGGGACACGATCGCGCGCGGGCATCACATCGGGGTAGGAGACTGGCGTGAGTACAACAATAAAAAGATACAAGACCGACAGCCAGCGAACCGCCCTGATGAAGCGCGGAACGATCTTCTTCCGCAACACCAGCGTCGGATGCCTCGTGCTCAACATCTCGACCGGCGGCGCGGGGCTGGCCGTGGAAAGCGATGCCGCAATTCCGTTCGCGTTCGATCTCGAGATCGAGAGCGAACCGATCCGGCGGCACTGCATTCTGGTCTGGCGGCTGGAGCGCCGGCTCGGCGTGACCTTCGAATTTGACCGGGTGCAGCGCCCCGAAAGCGGTCCGGTCTAGCCGGCGGCTTCGCTGATCGGGGCCGACCGCAAACATGTCACGCGGGCGCGGTACGCCTCGAACCGCCGCCGCGCGGCGGGCCGTTCCTCGCACGTCTGAACTCATTTCGCATCGTGGTTAGGCGATCGCTGGGATATACGAGCTAATTGTCGGGATTGCCGTCGTGCTTCGACGGCGCCGGTTGCGTGACGCTGACCGGATCGGAGGCCGGGAAGGTATCCTCCAGTCCCTCCTTCAATCGGGAGCGTGCCTTGCGGTCGGCAGCCCGTGCCTCGTGCGGCTTCTCGGCATGCTTGTCATGCGCGGCAGGATCGAATTTCTCGGCCATATCGTCCCTCCATTCCGGGGGACAACGCCCCTGCGCAAACCGGGGTTCCAGAACCGCCTTGGCCCATTGCGCCGCAGCGTGTATCAGGGGCCAAATTTTGACCCGTGATCAGGAACTTTCGCGTGCCCCAGGATCCCACCACAAAGCCGCTCATCGACCTCCTGTCGGGCCACCGGCAGGCCGTGCCGCCGCTCTGGATGATGCGGCAGGCCGGCCGCTATCTGCCGGAATACCGCGAGCTGCGCGCCAAGGCGGGCGGCTTCCTCGATCTCTGCTTCACGCCCGAATTCGCAACCGAGATCACGCTGCAACCGATCCGCAGGTTCAACTTCGACGCCGCGATCATCTTCTCCGACATCCTGGTGATCCCCTACGCGCTCGGCCGTGCGGTGCGCTTCGAGGCCGGCGAAGGGCCGCGGCTCGATCCGCTGGCAACGCCCGGCGAGATCGCGACGCTGGCAACCGAGGCCAATTTCGACCAGCTCGAACCGGTCTTTGAGGCCCTGCGCCGCGTCCGCCGCGAGCTTGCGCCGAACATTACGCTGATCGGCTTCTGCGGCGCGCCATGGACGGTTGCGACCTACATGGTGGCCGGACAAGGCACGCCGGACCAGGCCCCCGCGCGGATGCTCGCCTACCGCCATCCTGGCGCCTTCGCCAAGATCATCGACGTCCTGGTCGAGAACTCGATCCACTACCTCGTCGGGCAGCTCAAGGCCGGCGCCGACTGCCTGCAGATCTTCGACACCTGGGCCGGCGTGCTGCCGCCGCGCGAGTTCGCCCGCTGGTCGATCGAGCCGACCCGGCGCATCGTTGCAGGCGTCCGCAAGCAAGTCCCCGGTGCCCGGATCATCGGCTTTCCGCGCGGCGCGGCGGGCATGCTGCCGGCCTATGTCGAGCAAACTGGCGTCGATGCCGTCTCGATCGATTGGGCAGCCGAGCCGTCGATGATCCGCGAGCGGGTGCAGAGCCGCGTCGCCGTGCAGGGCAATCTCGATCCGCTGGCCCTGATCGCCGGCGGCGCCGCGCTCGACCGCGCGGTCGACGATGTGCTGGAGAATTTCGGCAAGGGGCGGCTGATCTTCAATCTCGGCCACGGCATCCTGCAGGAGACGCCGATCGCCCATGTCGAGCAGATGGTCGCCCGGGTGCGCGCGTATAAGGGGTGAGGCCTGGTGGCGCGGGTTATAGGCCCGTAGCCCACTCTGTCACCGTCACCCTGAGGAGCGCGCCCTTGCGCGCGTCTCGAAGGGTCGACGGGGATGCAGCGCAATCTCTTCCCTCGTCGTCCCGGCGAACGCCGGGACCCATAACCACAGGGTTGGGTTGTTAGAAAAGGCTGTGGCCCCAGCGTCGCGCAACAATGACCTTCGGTGGCTATGGGTCCCGGCTCCCGTGCGCAATTGCGCACTAGGCCGGGACGACATCGAGTATGTTGCGTCACCGAGAGTCATTCATTCAAGGTCTCTCAGGATGACGGGTCGAGATATTACCTTGCATCCTCCAAAATCATGTCCGACGCCTTCTCCGCGATCATGATCGTCGGCGCGTTGGTATTGCCCGACATCAGGTCCGGCATGACCGACGCATCGACCACGCGCAGACCCTCGACACCGCGCACCTTGAGCCTGTTGTCGACGACCGCGAGCGCATCGTTGCCCATCCGGCAGGTCGAGGTCGGATGATAGACCGTGCTGCCGGTGCGGCGGCAGAAATCGAGCAGGTCGTCGTCGCTCACCACCTTGGCGCCGGGATCGACCTCCCCGACCGAGTATGACTTCAGCGCCGGCGCGGCCAGGATCTTGCGCAGGATGCGGATGCCGTCGATGAAGGCGCGGCGATCGGTCTCGGTCGCCAGGTAGTTGATGCGGATTTCCGGCGGCACGCTCGGGTCCGCGCTCCGGATCTTCAGCGAGCCACGGCTCTCGGGACGAAGCTGGCAGACCGAAGCCGTGAAGCCCGAGAACGCATGCAGCTTCTCGCCCATCTTGTCGGTCGAGAACGGCAGAAAGTGGATCTGGATGTCCGGCGACGCCAGCCGCGGACTGGTCTTGAAGAACGCCCCCGACGTGCCGGCCGCAATCGTCAGCGGCCCCTTGCGCAACGCCGCGTAGCGCAGGCCGGCCATGACGCGGCGCACCGGATTGTTGATGACGTCGTTCAGCGTGACGCTCTGCGCGCAGCGCGTGACGATGCGCACCTGCATGTGATCCTGCAAATCGTTGCCGACGCCGGGCGCATCGAGCAGAACCTCGATGCCGTGCTGCTTCAACAGATCGGCGGGGCCGACGCCGGAGAGCTGCAGCAATTGCGGCGAATTGTACGCGCCGCTCGACACCAGCACCTCCTTGCGCGCCTTGGCCGTGCGCAACTGCCCGTTCTGCCGGTACGCGACGCCGCTCGCGCGCCTGCCGTCGAACAGGACGCGCTGCGCCAGCGCCGACGTCTCGACATGCAGATTGCCGCGCGTCAGCGCCGGCCGCAGGTAGGACCGCGCCGTCGAGGCGCGCCGGCCGCGCCGCGTTGTGGTCTGGAAGAAGCCCGCACCCTCCTGGGTCGCGCCGTTGAAATCCGGATTGGTCGGGATGCCGACCTCGGCCGCGGCATGCACGAAGGCTTCCGACAGCGGATCGGCATGCCGCCAGTCCGACACCGGCAGCGGGCCGCCGGCGCCGTGATATTTGTCGCCGCCGCGCTGCTGATCCTCCGCCTTGCGGAAATAGGGCAGCACGTCGTCAAAACCCCAGCCAGCATTGCCGCGCTGTCGCCAGCGGTCATAGTCCTCGTGCTGGCCGCGCACATAGAGCAGGCCGTTGATCGAGCTGGAGCCGCCGAGCACTTTTCCGCGCGGCTGGAACACCTGGCGTCCGTTCAGGCCGGGCTCGGGCTCGGTCTGGTACATCCAGTTGACGGATTTTTCCTTGAACAGCTTGCCGTAGCCGAGCGGGACATGGATCCAGATGTTGGTGTCCTTCGGCCCGGCCTCGAGCAGCAGCACCGAATGCCTGCCGTCGGCGCTCAGGCGGTTGGCGAGCACGCAGCCGGCCGAGCCGGCACCAACGATCACGTAATCAAATTCGGCGACATCGTTCGTCGATGCGCCATCCTTGTTGTTCATTCGTTTCCCCCGGCCATGCGGCGCGGCCGGCAGGGTTGCGCCCCTGCCCGGCATTGGCAAAAGAGGTAGCGAGCGTGGCAGATGTGGTCAAGAAAGTTAGCCGACGATCCGGAGCGGTACCACCGGACCTTTGACCGCGGGATCGGCGGCCACAAACCATCAACGCGACGGGCGCGTTCAGCTCTCTGTTTTTTTGCGCCGCGTGCCGGCGCGCGCCTGGTTCCGGCGCGGCGGCTTGGTCGTCGTCTGATCCACGCGCGAGCCGGACGGCAGGCCGTATTTCGCCGACGCCGCCTCCAGCGAGGTCTCCTCATCGGGCACGTGGAGGCTGGAGAGAAAATCCGCACCTGCCCGCATCACGTGCTCGGCGGCAAGCGTGGCGGCGGCGCGCTCGTCGCCGGCGATGATGGCGCGCAGGATCGCGGCGTGCTCATCCCAGGTCCGGGCCTGACGCACCGGATCAGTGGGTGAGAACAGCATCGCCGTGCGTTCGCGCAGCCGCTTCAGCAGATCGGCGAGCACCCGGTTGCGGCCGGCCTCCGCCAGTTCATGATGGAATTGCTGGTTGAGATCCGACAACAGGTCGTAGCGCCGTCCCGCGACCGCCTCGTTGCCCTGCTTCAACACCGCCGCGATCCGCTTGATGATGCTCTCTTCGCGGCGACGCGCGGCCAGGCGCGCGTTTTGTCCCTCGAGCAGCGCGCGGACTTCGACGGTCTCGCGCGCTTCCTCGTCGGTCATCGTGATGACGGAGGCACCGCGCCGCGCGGTCACCTCGACGAGCCCTTCCGACTCCAGCACGCGGATCGCCTCGCGCACGGGATTGCGGGAAACCCCGAGCTCATCGGCGAGGCGGCCTTCGACCAGCCGCTCGCCGGGCTTCAGCCGCCGGCTCAGGATCGCCTGCCGCAGCTCCTCGATCACCTTGCCGTGGAGGGAGAGGTAGTCGTCGCCGAGACGTTTGGAGCTTCCGAGCTTGCCTGCCATGAACCGACCTGTCCGGCCGCGCTTCGCTCAATGCATGGACACCGGAGGTCCAGCGAGCTGCCAGAGTCCTGGCCGAATGACCGCTGTTGCGTATTTAGACCGCCGGCTGCATGCCATCAAGCCGCGCTCATTCGCCGTCAACAGCTACAGGTCGAGCCGGCGGCACCGCGGCTTTCGGCACCCACGACACGCTCACGCTACCGGTGAGAAACGTCTGGCACGCCATCCGATAGCCGGCGGCGAACTGCGCGTCGGTGAGGTGCTTGCGTTCCTTCGGCTTGATCGCATCGGTGTTCTCGATGCCTTTCTCGATCAGGCATTTGCAGGTTCCACACAGGCCGCCGCCGCACTTGAACGGAATGCCGCCCTGCTCGCGCAGCGAGACGCGCAGCAGATTGCTGTTCTCCGCGGCAGTGACGGTTTTCCCGCCATTGGTCAGAAACGTGACTTCGATCATCCGGCCATCCGCTCAGCGCTTGCGCAGCTTGGTGTCCATGTGACCGAATGTGATGAGGTGCTCGAGTTCGGTCAGCGCCCGCTCGGGCGTCTCGAACTTTTCGAGGAATTTCGAGGGCACCTCGTTCACGATCGGCGGCGACCAGGCTTCGTCGATCACCCTGACCTTGGTCTCCTCGAGCAGCTCGGCAATCACGAACGTTGCTTTCCTGATGCCGTAGAACAGGTAGTCATAGGCCGCGAGCGGCCGCAGGCCGTCGGCGATCTCGGTGCGAAACTGCCCCGGCTTGCTCGTCAGTATCACATACATCGGTCACGTCCTCCCAACCGCGGCCCCGGCCGGCGCGACGACGTCGACCAGCGGGGCTGCCTCCTGCGACAGTTCAACGTCATGCGTGAGCCAGAGCTGGCAGGCGAGGCGATATCCCTGCTCGATCCTGGCGCCGAGGCGCTTCTTTTCCTTCCAGTTCGGCTCCGGCAGATGCTCGCCGCCCTTGATGATCAGCGACGCGCACTTCCCGCACTTCCCCATCCCGCAGCCGTAAAGGAAGTTGGGATAGGGAAACTGGCGGATGCCGGCGCGGACGACGAGGTTGGTGTTCTCCTTGACCTCGCCGACAAAGGTCTCGCCGTTGCGGTGAAAGATGACGTTGGGCATCGCGCCGCTGCTCCCCGCGGCTCAGGCCTGCAACAGCACGCGTTCTTCGGCGGAGACGCCGCTGGCCAGATCGAGCTCCGCCAGCGGAATGTCGCTTGCGACATAGTCGTGGTACAGCGCGGTCGTGTAGAGCAGCCGCATCTGTGCGCCGATCTCGCAGATCTTGAGGCAACGCTGCTGCAGCTCGACCGTATTGGCGTGCTCGAGCACGATCTGGTAGCCGCGCTCGCCGTGAATCTCGTCCGACACGATGTGAAGGTCGAAGAACTCGACTTCCTCGTCGGTGAATTTGTACTTCTCGCGCAGGGTCGGCGTCTGCTTGCGATAGATCGAGGGGACCTGCGACTCCAGACCGACCACGAGGCCGGCCACAGCGACGATCGGATCCTCGCGCATCGCGACCGCATAACACCAGCTCTGCAGCCCGCGCGTCGTCGGCGTCATGTTGTCGGGGTTCTTGATGCGCGCCGCGGTCGTGCCGCAGGCCTCCGCGAAGCGGATCAGCAGATCGGTGTGACGGTCGCCCCCGATCTCTTCCTCGTACATGTTGGCGAGCAGGAAGTCCTTGGCTTCCTGATACTGCTCCGGCATCCGCGCATAGATGTAGCCGAGGTAGTCGGCGAACGGACCGACATAGTGGTAATGGTTCTCGGCCCAGCGCGCGAGGTGCGCGCGGCTGAGCTTGCCGCTCGCCCAGGCCACGCTGAACGGAGCCTTGTTGGCGCTCTTTCCCTTGATGGCATTTTCGAGGGCCGCTCGAAATTCCACGTGATCCATCAGCTTTTGCATCGTGGCGCTCCTGTGCTGTGAAGAAATCGCCGTCCGGCAACGGACCATCGGTCCGATTTCGGCCGGCCATTTCGGTATACTGTATACTAAATTGGCGCCTGTCAACACCGAAGGCCGGGTTCCCCGCGGTCCATCCCACTCGACACCAACCGCATTGAATCGCCGCTATTTTGTGCTTCAATTGCACAAAAATGCGGTCGGGGATGCTCCCATCGTTCTGCGACGCGCGGATCGCCAGCTCGCAATTTGCGCTTGCCATTGCGGAATACAGTATACATTATTTGCCGCATTTGAGGGGGAAGCAACAACCATGCAGCACGCTCCGATCGTTGCCGCGCACTGGGTCTATTTGCTCGGCGTCGCCGTCATCGTTCTCACCATGATCTGGCGCGCCAACGTCGTGGTGCCGTCGGTGATCGCGACACTCCTGGTCGCGCTTGCCTGGACGCACAGCCCGGTCGCGGCACTCGCCAGCGTCTTCAACGCGAGCTTCACCGCGGCCAAGGAGCTGTTCAACATCTTCCTGGTGATCGCGCTGATGACGGCGCTGCTGAACGCGCTCAAGGTGCTGCGCTCGGACATTCGCATGGTCGAACCGTTCCGCGCCATTATGAAGAGCGGGCATACCGCCTACTTCGTGCTTGCCGCCATCACCTATGTGATCTCGCTGTTCTTCTGGCCGACACCCGCAGTGCCGTTGGTTTCCGCGGTGCTGCTGCCCGCGGCGATTGCGGCCGGCCTGTCGCCGCTCGGCGGTGCCATTGCGATCGCGATCGCCGGACAAGGCATGGCGCTGTCGTCGGACTATGTGATCGGCGTTGCGCCCGGGATCAGCGCCAAGGCGGCCGGCGCCGCGGTCAGCGCCGCCACCGTCGCGGACCGCGCGCTGGTGCTGTCCCTCATCACCGGCGGCATCGCGCTGACCCTCGCCTATCTTTCGATCCGCAAGTCGATCACCAAGGCCGACGAGAAGCTGCTGGAGCGCTGGCAGGCGCAGTCGAGCAACGGCGAATTGGCGCGGCTGGAGCAGGAAGGCAGCTTCGACAAGGCGGAGATCGCGCGCGGCACCGCCGGCTGCCAGCCGCCGCTGGCGACCCAGGCGCAGATCGACAAGGAGCTCGCCCGGGTGCCGACCCGCCGCGAAGGCTGGTCGAAGTTCTTTGCAGTTGCGACCCCGCTCGCCTTTCTCTGCGTCATCGCGGTGATGGTGCTGGCCAAGCTCGGCATCGGCCACGACCTCAAGGGCGGCGATGCTGCCGCACTGGTCGGCGGCGTCGCCGCGATCCTGATGATCTGCGCATCCTTCATCACCGATGATCTGCGCAAATTCCTCGACACCAGCGCCGACCACGTCACCGAAGGTTTCGTCTTCGCCTTCAAGGCGATGGGCTCCGTGCTGCCGATCGCGGGCTTCTTCTTTCTCGGCGCGGAGCCGGGCCTGTCTGCGCCGATCCTCGGGGTGCCCGCGGCCCAGGCGCCGAGCCTCCTGTTCGAACTGATCCAGACCGCGCAGGCCTGGATCCCGGGCAACGAGTTTTTCGTCGCCTTCGGCATCCTGATATCGGGCATGATCACCGGCATCGACGGCTCGGGCTTTGCCGGCTTGCCGCTGACCGGCTCACTGTCGGGCGCGCTGGCACCGTCGGTCGGGATGGAGCCCGCGACACTCGCCGCGATCGGCCAGATGGGCGCGGTGTGGACCGGCGGCGGCACCCTGGTGGCATGGTCGTCGCTGATCGCAGTCGCCGGCTTCGCGCGCGTCCCCGTCTTCCAGATCGTGCGGACGGCGATGATCCCCGTATTGACCGGGCTCGCGGTATCGACCGTCTGCGCGGTCCTGATCTGGCATTGAGGAGAATCCGGTGACGATAGCTGAAACGACGATGCGCAACGCGCCTCCTTCCGCTGAGGGCAGCGCAGGGATCGAGGAATTTCCGAACCTGATCGCCGGCGAGCGGATCGCAAGTGCCTCCGGCAGATCGTTCGTGAACATCAATCCCGCCGACACCAGCGACCTGGTCGGACGCTTCCAGGAATCGACCGCCGCCGATGCGCAAGCGGCCGTCAATGCCGCGGCCGCGGCGTTCGAAGGCTGGCGGCGGACGCCGATCTCCAAACGCGCCGCCATCTTGAACCGGGCCGCCGATCATCTCGAGGCCCGCGCCGATCACATCGCGCGGGAGATGACGCGGGAAATGGGCAAATCGCTCGGCCTCGCCCGCGACGAGGTGCTGCGCTCGGCGCAGACCCTGCGGTTCTACGCCGTCGAGGGACAGTCGCTCACCGGCGAGGTGTTTCCGAACGACGATGCGGACATGACGGTCTATACGTTGCGCGAGCCGCTCGGCGTCGTGTCGGTGATCACGCCCTGGAACTTTCCGATCTCCATCCCGGCGCGCAAGATCGCGCCGGCCCTCATCACTAGCAACACCGTGGTGTTCAAACCATCGTCCGATGCGCCGCTCAGCGGCTATCGCCTGGCGGAGGCGCTGATTGCGGCGGGCCTGCCGAACGGCGCGCTCAACTTCATCACCGGCAAGGCCGGCGAGATCGGGCCTGCGATCACCGAGCCGCCGGTCATTCGCGCGATTTCCTTCACCGGGTCGACGTCCGCCGGCGAACAGATTTGCCGCGCGGTCAGCTTCACGACCCGCACGCAGATGGAACTCGGCGGCAAGAACCCGCTGATCGTCATGGACGACGCCGACCTCGATCTGGCGGTCGATTTGACCGTCAAGGGCGGCCTGTCGCTGGCCGGCCAGGCCTGCACCGGCACCAGCCGGGTCCTGGTCATGAAGCAGGTGCGAGCCGAGTTCACCGCGAAGCTGCTCGCCAAGGTGAAGGCGATCAAGATCGGCAGCGGCCTCACTGGCGGGATGGAGATGGGGCCGCTCGCCACAGCCAGGCAGCTCGAAACCGTGCTGCGCTACGTCGCAATGGGAAAGAAGGAAGCGACGCACCTCTGCGGCGGCGACCGGCTCACCGGTGCCGCCTATGACGGCGGATACTTCGTCTCACCCGCGATCTTCACCGACGTGACCCAGGACATGACGATCGCACGCGAGGAAATCTTCGGCCCGGTCATCGCGATCATCGAGGTCGACAGCTACGCTGACGCGATCGCCAAGGCCAATGCCAGCGAGTACGGCCTGTCGGCCGCGATCGTGACGCGCAACCCGCGCGCGATGCACGATTTCGCCAATGACATCCAGTCCGGAACGGTGAAGATCAACCGCACCACCACGGGCAATCTGATCAACGCGCCGTTCGGCGGATTGAAACGGTCGAGCACCTCGACCTTCCGCGAGTCCGGCCGCACCGGCCTCGAATTCTACACCCAGATCAAGACGGTCTACCGCGGCACCTGAGCCGCGGTAGACCGCCCCACTCCAATCCTGGACCAATGCGATGAGACAGTCTTTCAAACTTGAACTTGCCGAAGCCCGCCACATGATCGCGGCCGCGATCCGCAAATCCGCCGAGATCGGCGTTGCGGAGACGGTCTGCGTGACCGATGACGGCGGCTATCCGCTGGCGCTCGAGCGGATGGATGGCGCGCGGATCACCGGTCCCCAGATCGCCTGGAACAAGGCGTTCACGGCGGCCGGACACAAGCGCTCCACCCATTTGTTCAACCAGGTGCCGAACGGACCTGCCCTGCCCGGCAACGAGGCGTTCGGCATCCAGTGGAGTTTTGACGGAAAATTTGCCGTATTCGTCGGCGGCTTTCCGATCGTCGTCGACGATGAGGTTGTCGGTGGCATCGGGTTGAGCGGCGGCAATGGCGAGCAGGACACCCAATGCGGCGTCGCTGCCCTGCGGGCCTTGCAAGAGCTGCTGCACGGCCACCGCGTGCTGGTCGCAGCCGACATCAAGAAGTGATCGATGTCGTTGGCAACCGTTTCGCACCAAGACCTTCGAGCAGGTGCCCGACGAGCATATTGAGCTCGCCGGCGCTGCCGGCGGCACCAAACACGTAACGGTCGGGCCGCACAATGACCGCAGCGGCGCCATGTTGCCGCATCCAGTCGGCGAACAGCCCGTCGCGCTCGACCACGTTCAGAATGCCGTTGGCATCGCCGCTTTCACCTGACGTGGCGATGACGATGCGCTCGCCGGCGAGATGCTGCCAGGCGGTCTGGGACGCGTCCGACAGCCACGCCATCGGCTCGGCGGCCGCCGTCACGATCGCAAATTCCTGCTTCAGCAGATCGTCGAGCCGGCATGTCCGGCCATCCGGCGCACGCACATGCGGCTGCACGAACAGCCGCCCGGCAAGAACAGCATCGTGCGCGATCAGGCCGGAGACAAGATCGGGGATGAATTTCTGCCGGATGGTTTCGGCCTTGCCGGCCTTCAGGTCGGCGCGCAGCTGCACGTCACGTTCGGCGGCAGCATCCGGATCGAGTTCGCCGATGATCTTGCCGAACTCCTTGGCGCTGGCGACGACGGCGCGGACATGCGGCTTCCGCTCGATCTCGTAACTGTCGAGCAGCGTCCCGTCGGCGTCGCCGCGGAGAACCAGCCTCAGCTTCCAGGCAAGGTTCACGGCATCGCGGATGCCGGCGCACAGCCCCTGCCCGAGGAACGGCGGCGTCTGGTGCACGGCATCGCCCATCAGGAGCACACGGCGGTCGCGCCAGCGCTGGCCGAGCAGCGCGTGGAAGCGATAGACCGCCGAACGCCAGATCGTGAGGTCGGAAATGTCGGTGAAGCCCTTCAGCAGTTTCACGACGTTGTCGGGTGCGCCGGCCGCCTCGGGATCCTCGCCCGGCAACAGCTTGATCTCCCAGCGCCGCAGATTGCGTGGCCCCGGCACGAAGGTGCCGGGACGCGACGGCCGGCAATACTGAAAACTCCTGGCCGGCCGCTTGGCGGGATCGCTGGTCAGGGTGTCGACCACCATCCACCATTCGTCGAAGGCGAGGTCGTCGAGGCCAATGCCGAGCTGCTTGCGCACAAAGCTGTTGGCGCCGTCACAGCCGATCAGATAGCGCGCGCGGATCAGGAACTCGTCACCTTGCTCGCGCCGCGCCGTCAACGTCACCGCGCGCTCGTCCTGCTCCAGCACCACGCCGGCGGCCGCAAGGAAAACGTCGACATGCGGATAACCGACAAGCTTGTCGCGCAGCGCCTGCTCGACATCCGGCTGCACGAAGGTGACGTTCGGAATCCAGCCGAGCGGATATGGCGGCGGCATCGGGTCGAAGATCTTGATGATTTCGCCGTCGACGCCGAGATAATGCGAGCCGTTATGCGGGGCGATCGCCTGCTCCATGAAATCGCCGAGCCCGATCGCCTGCAGCACGCGCAGCGCCTCGTGGTCGAGCGTGATCGCGCGCGGCTTGTCGTAGATGTCGGCGACACGCTCGACGACGGCGGCGCTCAGGCCGGCTTTCGCGAGCAGATTGGCAAAGATGGCGCCGACCGGCCCTAGGCCGACGATTGCCGCGTCATACAAACGATCAGGCCCGGGGTTCGTTGCTGGCGATGTCATGCTACTTCGCGAGGTAACTCTCGAGCGTCAACGGCTGCGGCTTTGCCTGCGGCTCGCGGATCGCAACACCTTCGAACGGCGTCGCCTCCTCGAACCAGGCCTGCCGCGCCGGCAAGCCCCAGGGGAACGAGATCTTGTGATCCGACGGATCCCAGCCGATCGGCTCGTTCTCGATGTCCATGATCTGGTAGTGCGTGTTGAACAGCTCGACGCGGTGCCCGTCGGGATCACGCATGTAGACATACATCGCATGCCCCGGCCCGTGCCGCCCCGGGCCACGTTCGACGGCCGCGCCATAGCCGAGCTCGCCGGCGCGATCGCAGGCGTTCAGCAAATGATGAACCTCGGGCGCGAGGAACGCGAAATGATGCAGCCGTGGTCCGGCGCCGTTGAAGAACACGATGTCGTGCGGATTGCCCTTGCGCTGCAGGAACACGCCGCGCAGATCGAACGTGCCGGCGGGCGCGATATATTCGCTGAGCCGAAAGCCGGCCGCGGTGTAGAACTCGCACGCCTTGCGCACGTCCGGCGTCAGCACCTGGTAATGGTCGAGCCGCAGCGCCGAGCCGCCGGCATGGCGGGTGAATTTGGTGATCATGCGCGGCTCGACCGGCATGGTCGCGCAGAACTCCAGCGGCGTGCCGGCCGGATCGGTCGCCTGCAGCGTGCGGCCCTGATGCGGCACCTCGGCCCAGCCGGCCTTGCAGCCATGCGCTTCGAAGAAGGCCTTGAGCCGGTCGAGGTCATCATCCCTAAACACCCGCAGGCCGAGCCGCGTGCAGACGGCGTCTCCGCCCTTGCGCAACACAAGGCTGTGATGACAGGCCTCCTCGACGCCGCGGAAATAGAGCGAATCACCCTCCTCCGCGGTCAGGATCAGTCCGATCACCTTTTCGTAGAACCGCCGGCTCGCCGCGAGGTCACGGACGGTTAGAATGATGTGGCTGGCCCGCGTGATCCGAAACCCGGGATCATGGTTCGTGATCGGGAGGCTCATGCGCACCTTCTGGTTCTTGCCGTTCGCGGGAACTCAAGTCATTGCGAAAAACCGGCGGAGGATCAAGCCGCGCGGGGCCCACCTTTGCCGGTCCGTGACACCGGTCACGGCCCGCCGTGACACCCGTCACGCATTTCTATCGATTTGTTAGCAATGCCTGCCGGCGGGAACCAAAACGTGAGCCCGCCGTGGCACGGTTCGTTCCAATAGTTCATAGTTTGTCAAAGGTTTGCAGAGAATTCTTGGTCCCTGCGCATGGTCAAACCACGCAGGCGACGTGGTGACGCGCAGGCAATGTAGTGAGATGCGTATCGATCTCAGATCATATTTCGCGGCCTTGTTCGCGGGTGACCTCGCGGCCTTCGGCGCACCACCGACCGACGAAGCGCTTGCCGGCCACATCCGCGCCGAGCAGGTTTCGCTCGTGCTCGGCTATTCCTTCGGCATCATGCTGGCGAACGCCTGCAATGCACTGGTGCTCGCGGCTGCGCTGTGGCAATCGCCGGATTGGACCTTCGCCCTGGTGTGGGCCGCCGCCGTGAGCAGCGCGGCGCTGTTCTTCGGCCTGCAAGCGCGTGCGTCACGCCGCATCGCCAAGCCGCAATTCGTGTCGCGCCGGACCATGTACCGGCTGGTGCGCAATGCATTCGCACTCGGCGCG
Organism: Bradyrhizobium sp. B120; assembly: GCF_049075665.1. Taxonomy (NCBI): domain Bacteria; kingdom Pseudomonadati; phylum Pseudomonadota; class Alphaproteobacteria; order Hyphomicrobiales; family Nitrobacteraceae; genus Bradyrhizobium; species Bradyrhizobium sp. B120. Next base: position 7,455,651 of record NZ_CP185242.1, read on the forward strand.
GCCTGGGGCGTCGTCCCGGTCGCCTTCTTTGCGAACGCATCGAGCGGCGCGCAATTGGTGATCACCTGTCTCTGCGCCGGCATGCTGGCCGGCGGCGCCTTCGCCTTCTCCACCATCCCGATCGCCGCCATTGCCTTCACCGGGCCGATCTTCGTCGGCACCGCGATCTGCCTCGGCAGGGACGGCGACTTCATTTATCTGCTGATGGCCGTGCTCGTCCTGGTCTACGGCTCCGTGCTGCTGCGCGGCGTCTTCCTCAACGCATTCGAGTTCAGGCGCCGGATCATCGCCCAGCACGACGCTGAACGGACGGTGCGGCAGGATCCGCTAACGCATCTGCCGAACCGCGTCGCCTTCAACGAGGCGCTCAATGCCGCGCTGAGCCGGCTGGAGCGCTCGGGCGAGGAATTCGCGGTGCTGCTGCTCGATCTCGATCGCCTCAAGGAGATCAACGACAGGTTCGGCCATCCGGCGGGCGACGAGCTGCTGGTGCAGCTTGCGGCCCGGTTGCAGCGTTGCACGCGCGCGGCCGAGCATGTCGCGCGGATCGGCGGCGACGAGTTCGCGCTGATCATGTCCAATTTGACGCGGCCCGAAGACGCACTCGCGATCGCCGAACGGTTCGTGGCGGCGTTCGCCGATCCGTTCCCGATCGACGGGTTCGAGATCACCAGCGCAATCAGCATTGGCATCGTGCTGGCGCCGCGGGACGGCAACACGTCCCACGATCTGCTCAAGCATGTCGACATCGCGCTCTACCGCGCGAAGAAATCCGGTCCCGGCACGATCTGCTTCTTCGAGGCCAGCGACGACCAGTCGGCGCGCGACCGCCGCGCCCTGCAGCGCGACCTGGAACAGGCCATCGAGGCGGACCAGCTATTTCTGGTCTACCAGCCGTTCCTCGACATCCGCGAAGGCCGCGTCACCGGCTTCGAGGCGCTGCTGCGCTGGCAGCATCCGGCGCGTGGATTGATCCCGCCCAGCGTCTTCATTCCGATCGCGGAGGAGAGCGGACTGATCCACCAGCTCGGCGAATGGGTGATCCGCCGCGCCTGCGCGATGCTGTCGCGCTGGCCTGACGACATCAGGATCGCGGTGAATTTCTCCGCGGTCCAGTTCCAGAATGTCGGCATCCTGCAGACCATCGTCGAGGCGCTCGCCGAGGCCAATGTCGCGCCGAACCGGCTGGAGATCGAGATCACCGAATCGATGCTGATCTCGAAATACGGCTCGGCGCCGGCGATCCTGAACGGGCTGCTCGAGCTCGGCCTGACGGTCGCGCTCGACGATTTCGGCACCGGCTTCTCGTCGCTGACCTATCTGCGCAAGCTGCCGTTCAGCCGCATCAAGATCGATCAATCCTTCATCCGGGACATGTTGACCCAGCCGGATTGCGCGGCGATCGTCAAATCGGTGATCGGCCTCGCGCAGGACCTGCAGATCGGCGTCGTGGCCGAAGGCGTCGAGACCGCCGATCAGCTCGAATATCTGCGCCAGACCAGCTGCGACGAGGTGCAGGGCTATCTGATCGGCCGGCCGATGTCGGGCAGCGATATCTCGGCGCTGCTCGATCACAATCCGCAGCATTCGGAGCACGCGGCGTAGCGCCGATCGGGCACGTCACGGCGCGTCGGCGCGATGCAGAGTGTCGACCGTGATGGTGCCGCGGGCACGCGAGACGCACGCACAGATCTTGCGGCTCTCCTGCTTCTGGTGATCGCTGAAGAAGACGTCGCGATGGTCGATTTCGCCGTCGACATCGACCACGTCAATCGCACAGACGCCGCATTCGCCGCGCCGACAGTCGCTCATCACCTCATGGCCGGCTTCGTTGAGCACATCCAGCATCGAGCGGTCGCGCGGGATCACGAACTCGGTCCCCTCACCCCTGAGCCGCACGCGGAACGCCTCGGTCGGCAGCAGCCCGCTCGATCCAAAGGTCTCGTAACGCAGATCGGTCGGCGGGCGGCCGGACGCCTCCCAGGCACGCCGCGCCGCATCCAGCATCCGCATCGGGCCGCAGAACAACGTCATCGTATCCTGCGGCAAGTCTGCGAAGACGCTGTCGAGGTCGAGCCGTCCGCCCTCGTCACCGGCATGGACGATGAGGCGGTCGCCGAGCAGGCGCTCGAGCGTATCGAGATAGGCCGCATCGCCGCGCGTGCGCACGGCATAGTGCAAGGTCACGCCGGCATCGCGGCGGACCAGCACCTCGGCCGCACCGACGATCGGCGTGATGCCGACGCCACCCGCGATCAGGCAGAAATGCCGCCGCGTCCAGTCGAGTTGCACCAGCGAGGCGGGCCGGGTGATGCCAAGCCGCGCACCCGGGGCGAGCGACCACATATAGCGCGAGCCGCCGCGGGAATCCGCTGCATGCCGCACCGCGATCCGATAGCCTTGCGGATCGACTTCGCCGACCAGCGAATAAGACCGGGTCTGCGGCTGGCCGTCGATGGTGACGCCGACATCGATATGGCTGCCGACGGGATAGGGCGCGCCGGTGAAATTGTCCGGCCGCAGCAGAAATTCGCGGATGCCGGGCGTGAGGTCGCGCACAGCGAGCAGCGTGGCTGACGTCCAGGTGTCAATGAATCGCATGGCCCGCTCCGTTCAGCCGGCCGTGACCAGCGCCAGCGCCGGCAGCAGATCGAGGTGCGTGCGGTTGCGCAGCGCCAGCCGCAGATTGCGTGCCGCAAGCCGGGCATGCTCGCGCATGATCGCTTCGGCCCGCGCGCCCTCGCGGTTCTCGATGGCATCGACCACGACGCGATGGTGGTCCTGCGCGATCAGCAGGATCTGGCGCGCCTCGGGCAACGCCGATTGCGCCATCACGAAACCGCTCGGCGAGGCGAACGGCAGCGCCGAGGCGCGGTCGATCTGCCGAATCAGCGGCGGGCTGCGCGACAGTTCGGTGAGCAGCGCGTGGAAGCGTGCGTTGAGCGCGACATAGGACGAAAACGCTTCGACCGAGATCGGATCCTGCCGCACCAGGCCGTCGATCTCGTTGAGGCATTCCTTCAACGGCTCGAGATCGCGCGCCGACACACCGCGCTCGGCGGCAAAGCGCGCGGCAAGGCCTTCCAGCGTGCCGCGCAGCTCGATCGAATCGAGAATGTCGCGCTCGGAAAACGCCTTGACCATGAAGCCGCCGGACGGGATCGCCTCCAGCAGGCCCTCCTCCTCCAGCCGGACCAGCGCCATCCGCACCGGCGTGCGCGACACCCCGGTGATCTCGACCGCCTGCAGCTCCGAGATGCGCTCGCCAGGCCGCAGGCGGCCCGAGAGAACCAGGTCACGCAGCGCGAGCTGGGCCCGCACGGTGTGCGATACTGAGCGATCGGCCTCGCGTTCCGCCATGGCCCGGCCTACTCCGCCGCTTGCAACTGCCGTGGCGGATTTTCCTTCGCCACCATGCGGTCGATGACGCGCCGCGCCCACATCGCACCGGCGTCGATGTTGAGATTGTAGAATACGCGGTCCGGATTCTCGTCCATCGCGCGCTGTTGCGCTTCCAGGATGATCTCGTCCTCATGGAAGATGCCGGCGACGCCGTCGCGGATTTCACTGGTCAGGCGCTGCTCGGTGATGCGGTGATTGCGGACGAAGGCCCAGAAGTAATGGCAGGTCTTCTCGGTCTCCGGCGTGATGGTGTTGAGCACATAGCCGTTGACGCCCTGCGAGCGATCGCCCTCCGGCGCGCCCGATCCGGCCGGCGCGACGCCGACGTCGATATTGACGGTGCACGGCGCCTCGAAGCGGATGATCTGCCAGCGGTCGACCGGGCCTGGCTTCTGCAACTGCCTGGCCCAGAACGGCGGCGCCTCGATGCCCCTCATCCAGCGCGTGACGGTCACGGTCTTCTCGCCATGGGTGACGTCGAACGGCGCTTCGGCGACCGCATCATTGCCGATGCTCGAGCCGTGCACGAAGGTCTCGTGGGTCAGGTCCATCAGATTGTCGACGACGAGGCGGTAGTCGCATTTGACGTGAATGGTCTTGCCGTCGCCGGCCCAGGCCGGATCGTGATTCCAGTGCATGTCGGGCACCAGAGCAGGATCGGCGAGCGCGGGATCGCCCATCCACAGCCAGATGAAACGGTGGCGCTCGACGACGGGATAGGCGCGCACGCAAGCCGACGGATTGATGGTCTCCTGCGAGGGCATGAAGGTGCAGCGGCCCTGCGCATTGTATTTCAGGCCGTGATAGCCGCAGACCACGGTATCGCCGTCGAGCCGGCCCTTGGAGAGCGGCACGAGGCGATGCCAGCAGGCATCCTCGAGCGCCACGACCTCGCCGTCGCCCTTCCGGTACATCACGACGTGCCTGCCGCAGATCGTCCGCGGCAGCAGCGCGTGCTTGATCTCGGCGTCCCAGCCGGCCGCGTACCACGCGTTCATTGGAAAGGGTTTTGGCATCGGTCGCCCTCTTGGGATCATATAGGATACCCGATGTATACACCAAACTTCTTTATATGACAAATTACGGTATTATAGTCCGAAAACAGGATATTTATGTATACATCCATTAAAGAATGAGGAGCAGCGGGGGTCTTGGCGCGCATTCCGCCGCGCCAACGGCGCATCGCCCGCGCTTTTCGCGCCGGAGACGATGAGGCCCGCTGAGGATTTGACGGGTTCGACGAACCGGCCGCGCCGGTGTGCGGCCTACGAGTTCGACGCCGCGCGGGTCGAGGCCGACTTGACGTCCTTTATGCTGGTCACGACGGCGATGCGCCTGATCGTGCCGCTCCGGTAGGCCTGCAGGAATTTGTCGTAATGCTTGACCGAGATGCAGCCGTTGGAGTCGCCGTTCGGCCCGAGCATGTAGCTGTGCACGAGCAGGCCGACACGCCCGAACGTATCGCTGCCATCGACCGGGGTCATGCGCAGCGCGGGCACGCCGTGGAACAACTTCTCGCGCGGCTTCATCTCGTAGACGCCGGGCGGCGTCGCACCGGCGTTGCGGGCGGTCACATGCGACGGATCGTCGAGCAGATTGCCGAGCCCCGAATGCGCTTCGAACTTCGTGCCGTCGGGCATGTACACGATGCGGCCGGTGATGTCGTAGACCGCCGTGGTGCTGTCATAACCGAGCGCACCGAGATCGGGGCTCGGGCCGGACAACAAGCCATCATTCGGATCGATCGAGGCCAGCTGCAGCTTACCCGGCATCATGTCGGCGATCTTCTGCAGGAACGTCCGGTTGTCGCCCTGCTGCACCGGCGCCTGCGGCGGCAGCGGCTGATCGTTGCGCGCAAGCAGATTGGCCTCGGCCGGCCGCGATCGCGGCATCGGCACACCGGATGCCGCGGTCGTAGTCGTGGCCGCGACGGATGCCGTCGCCGGCTGGCTGGTCGGCAGTTCGGTCTGGGTGTCACGCAGCTGGCCGGCCAGCGCGTCCTCGATCTGACCGAACTCGGAATTGAAATCGCCGCGGCTCGAACGGAATCCGCGGCGCAAAGGATAATAGAGCGAAGCCGTATTGATCGTGGAGCGAGAGCCGAAGCGATCGTCGAAATTCAACGAGGCGCTGGTGTTGGCGAGTGCCGGTCCATGCAGCCATGCGGTCGGGTCGATGCCGACCATCCAGGCGGCAAGGCCAGACGACATGACGAGCGCGGTCACGGCGAACGCCGTGCTGCCCACCAGAGACATGCCGCGGCTCGACTTGCGCGCGGCAGCTTTCGTCGTACGTTGACCCATCATCCCCAAGTCGGTGCTGTGGGGCCTGTTGCCCGGCCCACGCTGGATTCACCGTTCGCTCATTATATCAGGGAATTAGAGTAAGGCATAATCGAGACGAAGCGGGCAACGACAGGATTTTTAAACGTTTTTCGGATGGAAAGTGCCAGAGAATCAGCACCGGGAGGGCTGGAAAAGCCGAAAAAGTCCCGATTCGGGACAATTTCGGCGACTCAGGCGATCTTTTCTTCCCGGAGGGTGAGCACCGGGACCGGCTTCCCGATGGCGTACCCTTGCGCGTAGTCGACCCCGATCTGGCGTAGCTCGTCCAGGATCGCGAGGCTCTCGACGAATTCGGCGACTACCTGCTTCTGCATGATCTTCGCGGTCTTGGTGATCATCTCGACCATCGCGCGATCGACCTTGCTGTTCAGGATCTCCTTCACGAACGAGCCGTCGATCTTGATGATGTCGACCGGCAGGTGCTTCAGATAGGCGATCGAGGACATGCCGGTGCCGAAATCGTCGAGCGAGAAGCTGCAGCCGATCTCGCGCAGCCGCGCGATGAACGTCTGCGCCTCGTCGAGATTGGAGATGGCGCTGGTCTCGGTGATCTCGAAACACACCAATGCCGGCGAAACATCATGCTGCGCGAACAGCTCGGCGACGAAGTCGACGAAGTCGCCGTCCCCGATGGTGGCGCCGGAGAGATTGATGGCGTAGCTCGCAATCTTGCGCGGGTGGTACTTGCGCTCGGCGATGATCTCGAAGGCGCGGCGAACCACCCAGCGGTCGATCAGCGGCATCAGCCCGTAGCGTTCGGCCGCGGGCAGGAAGCTGCCGGGCGGCACCAGCGCACCGTTCTCGTCGCGCAGCCGCAGCAGCAGTTCGCGCCGCTCATTGCCCTTCAGCGCACCGTTGATCGGACGGATCTCCTGCTCGTAGAGGCAGAAGCGTCCCTCATCCAATCCCTTGCGGATGCGATTGACCCAGCTCATCTCGGCGACACGCACCGCCATGCCGGTATCGGACGGACGGTGTTCCTGGACGCGATTGCGTCCCTTGTCCTTGGCGAGGAAGCAGGCGACGTCGGCAAGCCGCAACGCGTCCTGCACGCCGGCGCTGTCGGCAAGCGCGACCAGACCGATGCTCGCGCTGATCCGGAAGCTCGAGCCCTCATGGACGAAGCTCGACTGCTCGACCACCGCCCTGATCCGCTCCGCGACATCGGCCGCAACGTCGTGTGTGGCGGAGCCATCGTCACACAGCAGAATGCCGAATTCGTCGCCGCCGAGACGCGCAACCAGCCCGCTGTCGCCGACCTCGGCGGCCAGCAGCTTCGCCACCTGCTTCAGCAGCCGGTCACCCGCCATGTGGCCGCAGGTGTCGTTGACGATCTTGAACTGGTCGAGGTCGATCAGCATCAGATCGGCGCCGACGACCGGCGAACCCGACATCGCCTTGTGCAGCTCGAACTCGAATTGCCGCCGGTTGGCAAGGCCGGTGAGCGCGTCATGGGACGCAGCCCATGCCAGTTCCTCGACCAGCCGCCGCTCGGCGGTCATGTCGTGAATGATCATGACGCGGCCGGCCGGTTCGCCGGCATGCACGATCGGGGTCTCGACCACCGAGACCGGCACGCTGGAATGATCCGGCCGCACCAGCAGCCGCTGCTGCGGCCGGCTCTCGTCGTCGGCATCGGCGCTCTGGAACGATCCCCGCACCGGCTGCTCGGCGATGTTGAACAGCGACGAAAGCTGCCATCCGGTCACGTCGAGCCCCGATGCGATCAGGCGCTGCGCGGCGCCGTTCATGTAGCCGACGCGATCATCCTGCGTCGTCACGATCACCGCGTCGCCGATCGAGGCCAGCGTGAGCTGGGCGCGCTCCTTCTCGACGGCGAGCGCGGTCTCGGCAAGCCAGCGCCGCCACAGCATCCGCCTTGTGTGGAACAGCACGATGCCGGCCAGGCAGGCCGCGATCACGAGATTGACCAGCAGGAGCAGCGCTGAGACCTGGCGCGACGCCTTTCCCAACTGGTCGGAGAAATCGACGGCGAGCGTGCTCAGCGCGGCGTCGACCGCACCGATCCGCTCGGCCCAGTGTTTGATGGTCGCAGCCGAGGGATCATGCAGCGCGACGTCGTTCGCGGCCTCGTTCCTGATTTCGATCAGCTGATCGAGCAGGGCATCCGAGTTGCGCCAGGCCGTCACCGCGCCGGCCACGTGATGCATCGTGCGGAAATACTTGAACAGCCAGATCAGGCCGCCGATGTCGTCGTCATGATTGCCGGCTTTGGCGAAGCCGGCCCTCGCCACGGCGTCATTGTTGCCGGGCGCTTCCAGCGCGCGCCGCGCCGTGCGATCGGCCAGCGGCACCGCGATCGCATCATCGAACTTCTGCAGATAGAGCGGCGCGCCGGTCGAGACATAGGTCTGAAGGTAGTAGATGGCGTCCTTCTGCCCCTTCGACCACAGGCTCTCGCCCGCCACATAGGCGCGCACCGCGGACATCACCTGCAGGCTGCCGGCGGACAGACTGCCCAGCAGCAACACGATGGCGAGCAGAGGCCCGACCACCCGCCACAGTGACCAGCTTCGAAACGAAAAGAACATGCCTAATGCGCCCGACCCTGAAATGTCGGGTAAGCCTAGGAACGCCGGCTTAACCTCACGTTGCAAAACGCGATGAGTTTGAAACGACTTGGCTGTAACGCAATTGCGTCAAACTTTACCCATCCGGAGATGGCGCTCAGGGACGCAATGTCGGCGACGTGTTCGGGGCCGGCGCCTGCTCCATTTCGGCTTCTTCGGGCAGCTTGTCGGCATGGACGGCTAGCGGCGTGCCGATCCAGAGCGGATCGTCGCGATGATCACGGCGCGGATTGGTGGTGTTGGGATGGACCAGGATGCTCAGGCTGCCGTGGTTCAGCATCAGCCACGGCACCAGCGTCGGAAATAGCTCGGCCGCGAACGCCACCTGATACATCGCCTGATCGTGCGGGCCGACCTTGACGTCGTGCCACCGCCCAAGCGTGACCAGGAAACGCTCGCCCATCCAGTTGCGCAGGCGTTCGGCCTCGCCCCGGCTGGTTGTGGGGTCATAGTAGACATGGGCGTGATAGCTCGCGATCTCGCCGATCGCCCGCGGCCCGTCCGTCATCTCGCCTCTCCTTCCGCGGCCGGTCACCTGCGCCGCAGCACACTGAACTGGAACGACTGCGTCGCGCCCCAGGGCGTGACGTGCCGGTGCGCCTCATGCGCGGTCAACTCGAATGCCGGACCGATGGTCCGGCTCAGCGTTGCGGGATCATAACGCTGCACCGGCAGGCCGCTGCACTTTTCCGGACCGTCCGGCGCGAAGGTGCCGATCACGGCGTGGCCGCCTGCCTTGACGCCGCGATGCAGTCTTTCGAGATAGGCCGCACAGTCGCTCTCCGCGACGAGAAAATGAAACGCTGCACGATCGTGCCAGATGTCGAAAGCCTGCGGTGGTTGCCAGACCGTCGCATCGTCGGCAACCCAGCGCACCGCCGCGCCGGCCGCGCCGATCCGTTGCCGCGCGCTGGCCAGCGCGGCTTCCGAGAGATCGAGCACGGTCAGATCATGAAAGCCCCTCGCCAGCAGCGCATCGACGAGGCGCGAGGCCCCGCCGCCGATGTCGATGATCGACGCATCGCGGCCGGGCGCGGCGGATTCGATCAGATGCAGCGATGGCTGCGGATCGGCCTGCGACCAGCTCACCTGCTGCTCGCCCTTGGTCAGGTAGACGGTCTGCCAATGCGATTGTCGATCAGAAGCGGTCACGGCGTTAGGTCCCGAAAGCGGCAGCAACCCGCGTTGCGCACCATTAACCATGAGCTAGGCGCGGCGGTCTCCCGCGTCAACCGGCAGCAGCGGACACGCACGGCTGCGCAGCAGCAAATGCCGCATTTGCATCGCCAGATTTTCCATTTAACCTGATGGCCAGGTTGAGATCGGGGCGTCCGGGGATGGCCAATTTCGGCTGGACACGCGGCAACAAGCCTGCACAAGCGGACGACGCCGCCAGCGATTTGCGCGGCCTCACCGATCCCTGCGCGTTTCTCGCTGCGCTCGACAAGGTGGTGCCGCGCTATCTCGATCTCGCCGATAATGGCGTGCTGGTCTATCCGGCCTGCAAGCGCAAGTCCGGCGACCTGCTCGGCGATGTCAGAGCGATCTGGGAGCACACGCGGCTCGAAGCGATGCGCTATGTCCCGATGGTGCCGCGGAAAGACACCTCGCTGCTGGTCGATCCGGCGCGCCAGGCCGAGATGATCGATGCTTTCCTGCGCCAGCGCGCGCACGACAACACCGTCGTCGATTTCACCGGAACGGCGATCGAGGACTACGGCATCGCGATCTATGCGGCGCTGAACTGGCTGAACCATTGCGGCGCCATCGTGGGTGCCGATCCGCAAAAATTCTCCGGCACGCTGCGCAGCTTCCGCAAGGTCATGGTCGTCGCCCGCCAGTGGTGGGCGCTCGACGGCGCCGCGGAGCGCTGCCGGCAGATGCTGGAGGCGCGCGAGCGGCCGCCGCTGGTGTTCTTCCTGCTGTGGGCCGAATGCACCAATCTGGCGCGCGAGATCGCGATCGCGGCGGCCGGCGCGGCGGCGACCGAAGACAGTATCGCGCGCATGCGCGCGGCCGAAGATCCGGAACAGCTGGCGTAGGGCGAATCGGACCCGCGGCCGCAGGTTAGGGTGCGTACTCATAAATTCAGGATGTCCGCTTTCGAGCAGTAAACGGACTCGCGGCCCCGACCACAGGGATGTCGCCTTTTGACCCGAAGCCGACCTTGCACCGATGCTGCCGGAGGCGCGGTGCGGGCTCGAAAATAAAATCGTAGAGCATGTCGTTTTGGCGGTCCGCCGCTCGACTGGGTGTCGGCGGAGCCGCTTCGATTGTGGCTGGAACTCACAATGTGACTGATTAGCTATCAGATCAATGATCTTGCGGAGGTTGGCAATGACGATCTCGCATCGATTTATCGAGACAAATGGCATTCGAATGCACCTGGCCGAAGCAGGGAGCGGTCCCACCGTGCTTCTCTGCCATGGCTTTCCGGAGTGCTGGTATTCGTGGCGGCACCAATTGGAAGCACTCGCTGCCGCCGGATATCGCGCCATCGCGCCCGACATGCGTGGTTACGGGCAGACGGACAAACCGGATGCGATCGATCAATACACTCTATTGCATTTGACCGGAGACATGGTCGGATTGCTCGACGCGATCGGCACGGATCAAGCAGTCGTTGTCGGACATGATTGGGGAGCGCCGGTCGCTTGGCGCTGCGCTCTGTTCAGACCGGATCGATTTACGGCCGTCGTTGGCTTGAGCGTGCCGTTTCAGGTGCGTGGTCCCGACCGACCAAGCACCGTCATGCCGAGGACCGAAAAGCAGCGCTTCTATCAACTGTATTTCCAGACGCCGGGCATTGCCGAGGCAGAACTCGAAAAAGACGTCCACAACGCAATCAAGACAACATTGTTTGCCCTATCTGGCGATGCGCCGGTTGAAGATCCTGCGTCGCTCGCGATGCTTCCTAGTGAGGGGGGTTGGCTTGATGGGAAGCCTACAACCCAATCATTGCCGACGTGGCTCACGGACAATGACATCGAATTTTACGTCGAGGAGTTCAAGCGCACTGGCTTTGGAGGAGGTTTGAATTGGTATCGCAACATTGATCGGAATTGGGAACTGCTCGCACCATGGTCTGGCGCAAAGGTTCAGGTCCCGGCACTCTATGTCGTTGGCGATCGAGACGGGGTTTACAGATCGCCGAATTGGAACCATCTCGTCCCTAGCCTGAAACAGTTCGTGCCCTTGCTTCGCGAGACAATAGTCTTGAAAGGTTGCGGTCATTGGACTCAGCAAGAGCGCGCCAAAGACGTAAACAATGCGCTCCTGGAATTCCTGAAACAGAACTGATGCATTGAGTCCGTTGCTGGCCCTTTGCGGACATTGACTTAGGCGTCCGTCGATGTCTGCTTTGGAGAACAACTGAGACCTCGCTATCCCCGCACGCGCGTACCAGATTTATTAGTACACACCCTAGGCAACAGGACCCGCGTCGGCGGGCACCACCAGCAGGTCCTTGGACTTGCGCGCGATCAGGCGGCCGAGATCGCCCTGCCTGTAGGTCTCGACGAACTTGATGGCGAAGCCGTTCGGCAGATGCCGGACCACGCGGCCGACACAGGCGCCGATCGCCAGCGGCATGCCGACCGGCGGCTGCAGCTCGGAGGACACCGCCGCGCCCGACAGCGACATGTCGATGATGAAGCAGCTCTGCATGGTGCCGTCCGCCAGCGTCAGCATGGCATGCGGCGCGACGGGCACGAAACGCGGATTGTTGCGCGCCTCGCGGACGCTCGGATCCTTCTGCTTCTTCTCGATCCAGGTCAGCTTGTCGGCGAACTTCTCACGCCTGGCATGCGTCATCTCGAGCTCGACCAGGAAGCTGCCGCTCATCGTGTCGGTGATGCAGCCTTCGAACTTGCCGAACTCCTCGAAATACGACGTCAGCCGGTCGCCGATCTTGCCGACGACAGGCACGTCCACGATCATCCGGAACGGCGAGACGCGCGTGGTGCGGCAGGCGAAGGTGCGCAGCTTGCCCTGCGCATCGTACCAGTTCGGCAGCGTGTAGCTGCCGTTGACGATGATCCTCACCGCGCGTTGCTTGAGAAACTTTTCGACAGACACGACTGGACCTCGCCCGAGGCGATCTGAGTGCACGGAGGTCTGGGGGTGACCGACATCCGCGGTCGGTCCGGTGGCGGGGACTTCCGTTACCGACGCGATTGCAGCGGGAAGGCTGCGGGTTGCGTCCCAGCGCGTCGCGCATCGTCCTGGCGCGCAGGTGCGTACAGTCGTACCGTCGAAACACTAGGAAAACGTTAAGCCGGGACAGAGCGCGGGCGGCGCACTCTATGGCGCAACCCTTACGCGTGTGTTTATTTTGCGAGCCGTACAACTACCGGGAGAGTTGCCGCACGCCGTTGCAATCGCGCCGTGCTCCAAACGGCCTGCCTCGGCTCGCAACCGGGTGCTAGCCTTGATCATAGCCTTGGCCGAAATCAGACCGGATCCTCATATGCCAACCATCTCAGACAAGTCGCTTGCCGACGGCAAGATCCTGCAAAGCGTGGTGGACGGCGTCGGCGTCATCACCTTCAACAATCCCGACAAGCGCAACGCGATGTCGCTGGAGATGTGGGAAGGGCTCGGCGAGGCGCTGACCACCTTGCGCGACGATCCGGCCGTCCGCGTCGTGATCCTGGTCGGCGCCGGCGACAAGGCCTTCGTGTCCGGCGCCGATATCAGCCAGTTCGAGAAGACCCGCCATAACGCGGAAGCTTCCGAGGAATATTCACGGCGCAGCGCCGCCCAGCGCGCCCTGCTCGCCGACTACCCGAAGCCGACCATCGCCTGCATCCGTGGCTTCTGTCTCGGCGGCGGCATGCAGGTTGCGATGCTGACCGATATCCGCATCTCCGGCACGAGCGGCCAGTTCGGCATTCCCGCCGCCAAGCTCGGCATCGCTTACGGCTACGACGGGCTGCGCCATCTGGTGTCGCTGGTCGGCCCGTCCTGGGCGCGGCTGATCATGTATACCGGCATGCGGATCGACTCCGCTGAAGCGCTGCGGATCGGCCTCGTCGATCGCGTGCTGCCGGATGCCGCGTTGTGGGACGCGACCATGGAGATCGCGCGCACCATTTCGGGCAACGCGCCGCTGGCGATCAAGGCCGCCAAGATCACCATCGCGCAGGTGCTGAAGGATCCCGCCGATCGCGACATGGCCGCGATCAAGCAGATCGGCATCGACTGCATGGACAGCGCGGATTTCCGCGAAGGCCGCAACGCCTTCATGGAAAAGCGCAAGCCGCAGTTCAAGGGCCGGTAGCGGCGTCCTCATCCTCACCTGTCATCGCCCGGCATGTGCGCAATTGCGCACATGGACCGGGCGATCCAGTACGCCGCGGCGCATCGGCTCAAGCACGACCGCCTCAGGAGTACTGGATAACCCGCATGCGCGGGTGATGACACCGCGTGATGCGACGCATTGAATCGGGAACCATCCCCAGCGTCGTCCCTGCGAAAGCAGGGACCCATAACCACAAATGCCGATTGTTGGGCATGCTGGAACTACGAGTCCCTTCAACAAGGTCCGCCGCGGCGTATGGGTCCCTGCTTTCGCAGGGACGACGGGTTGGAGCAGCCGCAGACTCACGTCACGATTTCGGAATAATGGAATTAAACCGCTGATTTGCCCGACATGTCAAGCTGCCAGATCGAACGCCGGCAGCCGCCGGCTACTTTGCATGGGGTTGTTTTCGATATTTTGGCGGTGGGCTCGCGATTGAACCTGCCGCCTACTTCTTCTCGTTGACCGGCACCGTGTAGTTGAGGATCAGCCGCCCACCGTCGGGATAGATGGTCTGGCCGGTGATGTAGGAGGCGTCGTCGCTGGCGAGGAATGCCACGACGGAAGCAACCTCGCTCGGCTCGCCGCAACGGCCGGCCGGGGTGCGCGACAGCACGCTGCGCCGCGCGTCCTCCGACGAGAAGATCGCGGTTGCCACCATCTCGGTCAGGATCGTGCCGGGGCCGACCGCCACGACGCGAATGCCGTGCGGCGCCAGCGCCACCGCGGCCACCGAGGTGAGCTGCTTCATCGCGCCCTTGGACATCGCGTAGGTCGCAAGCGAGGGGATCGCGAGCAGCGCGTTGACCGAGGACATGTTGACGACGACGCCGCCACCGCCCTGCGCGATCATCTGGCGGGCCGCGGCCTGGACGCCGAAGAACGCGCCCTTGAGGTTGATCCCCATCACGTCGTCGAATTCGGCCTCGCTGATGTCGAGGAAGTCGCGGTTGCGCGCGACGCCGGCATTGTTGACCATGACGTCGAGCCGGCCGAACTCCTTCACCGCGTGAGCGACGATGCGATCGACATCGGCGCGCTTGCTGACATCGGCCTCGACCGCCCGCAACCGATCCTCATGTCCGAGTTCCTGGGCGGTATGGACGAGCCCTGCGGCGTCGACATCCGAGATCACGACCCTGGCGCCATCGGACAGAAAGCGCGCGGCGCAGGCTTTGCCGATGCCGCGCGCCGCTCCGGTGATGGCGACGACCTTGCCGGAATTCTTCATGGGAGTGCCTCCAGACCAAAACTGTTCGCAGAGCAATAGCGCATTGCGCGTCGGCAGGGAACGCGGCGGATTCTCCGCGCGCAGCACTCAGGACTTGATGCGCGCGAGAATCCGGTCGGCCTCGGTGCGCCAGTCGGCGCTGCGGGCGAAGTCCGGCGTTCCCTTCGGTCCAAACACGCCTTCATCGGCAAGATCGGCGATCCAGCCCTGCCGCTCGGCGGTGCCGGAGGCGGACCATGGCGTCAGCCCGGCTTCGCGCACGGTCTCGGCCACCTCGCGCACCTCCTCGGCACGCCGCCGGCCATGCTCGATCACCCGCTGGAAGAAATAGGCGCCCTGCTTCTCCCAATCGATGCCCGGAAAGGTCTCCTTGAGCGAGGCGAGCACCGCGTCCTCGACGCCATAGGCACGTGCGGTGGTAAAGCTCTCGATCACCATGGCCTCGAGGCCCTTGATCATGATGCTGCGGCACATCTTGACCGCCGAGGAGACGCCGAGCTCGTCGCTCGCGACCTTCGCGGCAAAGCCGAGCGCGACCAATAGCGGCGCCAGCTCGCGCGCACCGCGGCCGCCGAGCAGCAGCGGCACCTTGATCCGGTAGGGCGGCAGCGAGGTCATCACCGCGCCCTCGACATAGCGGCCGCCCGCGCCGTCGATGTGGGCCGCCGCGCGCTGCTTGGCGCCGGGCGAGGCCGAATTGAAATCGAGAAACCAGGCGCCGCTCCGGATTGCGGGCGCGCAAGCCTCGGCCACCGGCACCGCCTGGCTCGCCGTCACCGCCGAGATGATGAAATCGGCCCGCGCCGCGAGATCGGCGTGGGACTGCGCAAGCGCAACGCCGGCCTCCGCCGCGTGTTCGCGCAGCGGCGTGCCCTCTTCGCGGTCAAGCTTGATGTCGTAGGCAGCGACCTTGATGCCCTGCTTGCGCAGGTCTTCGGCGAGGATGCGTCCGACCTCGCCATAGCCGAGCATGCCGACCTGCCATTGCCGCGGATCGCTGGAGATTGTCATCAGTTCAAGTCCCGTGTTGTGTCGTCAAACAGCTCATCGACCGCGACGCGCCGGGGGATCAACGCCTGCTGGACGCAATAGTCGATCATCAGTTCGAGCGGCTTGCGGTTTGCCTCGACGCCGAACGGCAGCAGGTCCGGCACATCAGCCGGACCGGCCTTCGCGTTGGCGTGCTTGAGGAGTTCGTAGAGGCTACGCACCACGTCCGGGCGCGACATTGCGAGCTGGTTCGTTACCACGACCAGATGATTGACCGGCACCACGCCATGCCGCGCGTACCACCGCGCCGCCTCTGCGGCGGGATCGGCGAACAGCGGCTTGAGCGCCGGATCGCCCGAGGTCTCGCCCAGCACCGCATCGAGCTCGCCGTCCTTTAGCATCTGGATGATGGCCCTGCCCTTCGGGGCACGTTCGGTGCCGTCGAGATATTCGGCGACATGCGGGTCCTCGAACGTGACCCAGTCAATGCGGTCGAGGTTGACGCCATGATCGTTGGCAAGGATGCCGCGCATCCATGCGCCCGTCGTTGTCGTGAACGAGCGGATCCCGACCCGCTTGCCTTCGAGATCGGCGGGCGTGAGCGTGCCGCGGTCGGCGCGATAAAGCGCGTGGCCGTGCTGGAAGCGGCCGACCATCGCTGCCGGCAGCAGCACCAGCGGCTTGCCGTGCGCCCTTGCCATCAGATAGGTCACGATCGCCATCTCGCAGACGTCGAACGCCTGCTCGCGCACCATCGGCTTGAACGCGGCGTTGGTCGGCGTGAACTCGGTGAAGTCGAGATCGAACAACTCCGAGCGCAGCTCGCCGCGCTTCACCGCCTGGACGTGCGGATGATTGCCAAGCACCGTGCGCAGCCGAAGTTTCTCCATGGCGACGAACTCCGCGGGGGTCAGGTCAGCGCGCGCCCTGGATTCACGCTTGCGGCCTTGCGCGGCACAGGCGCAGGTTGATCGAGCGGCGCGGCCTGCAGCGCGGCAACCGTCGCGCGCACCAGCTGCTCGATCGCATGGCCGGCATCGGTGCCGTCGGCACTGCCGCGCGACAGCCGCGAGACGCGCTCCGGCGTCACCAGCGTGTAGTAGAGCGCGCCGAGCAGGAAGTGGCCGCGCCAGACCAGATCGGTGCGCGGAATGTGCGGCAGGCTTTCATGGATCGCGTCGATGAAGGCATGGCTGGTGTCGTCGAAGGTCTGCGCGATGATCTTGCGCACGACCTCGTTGCCCTCGGCCGACATGATCGCGCGCAGCCGCGTGAACCGCGTTCCGCCGCCGGCAAGATCGCTGCCCGAGGTGAAGGCCGGCAGCACATAAGCGCGCACGATCGCCTCCAGCCGGTCCTGCAGGTCGCGGACCCGCCGCGCCGCCGCCAACAGCTCGGAGCGCCGCCGGTTCATCGGGCCGCAATGCCGCCGATAGATCTCCAGCAGCAGGCCGTCCTTGGTCTTGAAGTGATAGGTCACGCTGCCGGGATTGGCGCCGGCGGCCTGCGCGATGTCGCGTACCGAGACCGCGTTGAAGCCGTAGGTCGAGAACAGTTCCTCCGCCGCGGCGAGGATCGCCTCGCGCATGTTCGGCTTGCGGGTGCTGGCGACCTTGGCGTCGGCCTTCATGCCGGACTTGGCAGGTTTGCGGACCATATTTGTACTATCGTCCAAATATTCAGGTCACGTCAACAAGGCGGCGGCAGGCCCGCATTCAGGACAGTTTGACGTCAGGCTCGGCACGGCCGCGCGCCGCGGCATCGAGCAGAAAGGTTTGACCGTGGCCGGGATCGGCCGCGCGCTGAGCCTCATCCATGTCCTGCCAGGCTGACGTAACGAGCACGCGCGCAAAATCGCGGCCGACAAAGGCCGGACAGCTCGACTGCTTCGCCGGCACCTTCAGTGAGCGCAAATGCCGGCCGCCGGGGTCGTAGACATCGACGCAGCCGCCGCCCCAGCGCGCGTTCCAGATCATCCCGTCGGCATCGACGATTGCACCATCGAGCCCGCCGGTACCTTGATGTCTGATCAAGTCGATCGGCTCGCCGGTCGGCAATCCGGTCGATGGATCGAGCGGTACGCGATGCAGCACGTTGGTCGCGGTATCGGCGAAATAGCCGACGTCGCCCGCGGGCGAAAAGCAGATCGCGTTGGGGATCGTGATCCCGGGATAGAGCCGCGTGATGCGGCCGTGATGCAGCGCGTAAATCGCGCCGGCGCCGTGCTCGGCCTGACGCCCCATGGTGCCGAGCCAGAAGGTACCCGACGGATGGACGCGCGCATCGTTGGAGCGCGTCGCCGGATTGTCGGCCTCAAGTGCGGCGAACAGCTCCATGCGCCCGCCGGCGACCTGCCGGACGTAAAGCCCATCCTCGGCGAGGATCAGCTGCCGCTCGCCATCGATCCGCGCCAATGCGCTCGCCATTTTCGGCAGCGCGTGGATGACGGTGCGGCCGTCTGCAAAGCGATGCTCGAACAGGCGACGCTCGCGGATGTCGAACCACCATGCGGTGTCCGTCGCCGCGTCATAGGTCGGGCCCTCGCCGAGATGGCAGCGCTCGGCTGACAGCACCGATGTCGGCACCTGTTCGATCAGCGGCTCGGCGGCACGGTCGGTCATGGCGTCACTCACATGGTCGAGAATCGATAAATTGCACTGCGCCGATAGATCTGCCCAGGATCGAGCCGCGCCGACGGGAAGTCGGGCCGGTTCGGCGTATCCGGCCAGGCGTGCGGCTCGAGACATAGCGCGTCGGATTGGCGATAGAGCCGATCGCCCTTGCCGGCGCTCGAGCCGTCGAGGAAATTGCCGGAATAGAACTGCAGTCCCGGCTGATCGGTGAACAGCTCCATCACGCGGCCGCTATGCGGCGCCTCAAGCCGCGCGGCGAAGCGAAGGCCTGCCCCCGCGGCCAGGCAGAAATTGTGGTCATAGCCGCGCCCGAGCCGCAGCTGCTCGTCATTCATCCTGATCCGCGCGCCGATCGAGGTGGGCTTGCGGAAATCGAACGGCGTACCGCCAACCGGCCGCGGCGGCTCTGGCAACGGGATCGCCGTGGCGTCCACCGCGAGGAAATGATCGGAAGCGATCGTCAGCCGATGATCGAGGATCTGCGTGCCGGAGCGTGCGCCGTCGAGATTGAAGAAGCTGTGATTGGTGAGATTGACGTAGGTCGGCCGGTCGGTGGTCGCCTCATAGGTGACCGCGAGTTCCATCGGGGCGCGCACGCGATAGGTCACACGGGTCTGAAGATTGCCCGGATAGCCCTCGTCGCCATGCGGGCTTTCGCGCTCCAGCACCAGCGCCGGCCCCGGTTCATCGACGAGCTGAGCAATCCGCCACAGCTTGCGATCAAAGCCCTGCAATCCTCCATGCAGCGCGTTGGGGCCGTTGTTGGCGTCGAGTTTCACCGTCTCGCCATCGAGCACGAAACGCGCGCCGGCGATCCGGTTGGCGTAGCGCCCGATGGTCGCGCCGAAGAATTTGCGCTGCGCGAGATAGCCGTCGAATTCGTCGTGGCCAAGCACGACGTCGTCGCAATGCCCGCCGCGATCGGGCACGAGCAGCGCTTGCAGCGTGGCGCCGAAGGGAAGGATGCTGGCCTCAAAACCGTGTTCGCCGCGCAACGTCACGCACTCGACCACGGTGCCGTCGGGCAATTTGCCGAAGGGCGCGCGAGCAATGTTGGCTGATGTCATCGTCAGTCCCCGAACGCCTCGACAGAGCGCCGTCGCCCCAGCATGAAACTATCGGCGACGAGCCGCAAGGGCGCGAGGTCGACCTCGGACTTTCCGTCCGACGTCAGCGCGACAAAGCGGCGGTACAGCGCGGGATATTCCTCATCGGTGGCATCGACCACCAACCTGCTGCCGTCGCGCAGCTGCCGTCCGCCTTTCGACAGCGTCACAGGCCCGGCCTCGGTCTCACACAGGATGTCCCAGCTCGGCGGCCCGGTCTGGCGAAAATCGAATTCGGCGTGGATTGGCAGGCCGTCTTCATCGGACAGCTCGATTGCTGCGGCAATCGGCGCCTCCCGGTTGGAAGGAACGTCCAGGATCGCGCTCCTGACAAAGACTGGACGCGGCAGGATCTCGGTCAGGATCGACAGCGCGTTGATGCCGGGATCGAACACGCCGAAGCCACCCGCCTCGAAGATCCAGGCCTGGCCTGGATGCCAGACGCGGACGTCTTCCTTCCAGATGATGGTCACCTTGTTGATCGTGCGGCCCGCGAGCAATTGCCTCGCCGGCCCAACCGCGGACGCGTAGCGCGAGTGCCATGTCGCAAACAATGTCCGGCGCGCCTCTTGCGCGGCCGCGATCAAGGGCGTGAGTTCGCCGAGCGTGGACCCCGGCGGCTTCTCCAGCAGCACATGCTTGCCCGCGGCGAGCGCCGCGGCGGCCTGCGCATGACGCGCCTGCGGCGGCGTGCACAGCGCAACGGCATCGATCTCCGGCCCGTCGCGCAACAGCTCCTGCAGATCGCGGAAATGCGGCAGGCCGGATGGGCTCTTGGTCGGATCGGCCACCGCGACGAGTGCGGCGCCGGATGTCTTCGCGATCGCAGGCACGTGCTGCCGGCACGCGATCTTCCCGAAACCGACGATGGCGATGCGAAGCAGATCGCTCATGGCCGTCCTCGCGTTGCTGCCCGCCCGGCCGGCCGATGCCGCCAGGCAAGGTCATAGGCCAGCACCGGATACCAACGGCATGATCCGGCTTTGGTTGCAAAGGCGCAGCTCCACGACGCCTTGTTGTGCGGCGCACGGCGGGGGCACCGGTCCTGATCCATCACAACCGATGCTCCAGACTGTTGTTTTGACGGGCTTTCTTCGCGCAAACCCATTCGAAGCCGCGCTAGCGCGCGGTCTCGAATCCGCCGAGCACCGCCGTCAGATTGGCACCGAGGATGTCGGAGAGATAGCCGCCCTCCTGCACCAGCACGGTCGGCAGGCCGAAACGGGCGAGCGCCTCGCCGATCCGGCGGAAGCCGTCGGTGGTGACGGCGAGGCCCGCGAGCGGGTCCTTCTCGGAGGCGTCGAGACCGAGCGCGACCACGAGCGCGGTCGGCGCGAAGGAGCGGATCGCCTTCTCGGCCGCCGCGAGCGCCTTGATGTAGTCGTCGTCGCCGGTGCCCTTGGCGAGGGGGATGTTGAGATTGGCGCCGAGGCCTCCTCCCGCGCCGCGCTCATGTGCATAGCCCCAGACGAACGGGTAGAAGAACGACGGATCGGCGTGGATCGAGACGGTGAAGACGTCTCCCCGCTCGTAGAAGATGCCCTGCGTGCCGTTGCCGTGATGCACGTCGACATCGAGGATCGCGACCCGCTCGTGCTTCTGGCGCAGATGCTCGGCCGCGATGGCGCTGTTGTTGAGGAAGCAGAAGCCACCGGCGAGATCGCGATAGGCGTGGTGGCCGGGCGGACGGCACAGCGCGTAGACCGCGTCCTCGCCGTCGAGCACCATCTGCGCCGCGGTGACCGCGACGTCGCTCGAGGCGCAGGCGCCGGCCCAGGTGCCGGGGCCGATCGGCGCCGCGGTGTCGACCGTATGCCAGCCGAGCTTGCCGACGATGTGGGTGGGATAAGTACCGGCATTGCGCACCGGATGCATGTTCGCGATCATCTCCGGTCCGGCATTGCCGAGCGCCGACCATTCGTCCCAGGCTCCTTCGAGAAAGCTCAGATATTCCGGACTGTGCACCCGCGCCCGCGGCCCCTGCCCGAATTTGGTCGGCTCGATCAGGGTGTGCTTGCCGGCCTTCAGGCCCGCCAGCAGGCGGTCGGCGCGCTCGGGCTGCTCGGTGGTGCGCTGGACCACGCCACGGACCAGGAAGAATTGCGGATCATGGCTGCGGTGCAGATCGCTGTAGACGGCCTTCACGGAATACTCCTGTTCGATGTGCAGTTGGGCTGAGCCTTCGCTGGCGAGATGTACAGTATCAGCGGCGGCGATGATCTGAAACAGCGCGCGATTTCATGCTATGTCCGCAAGGCACGCAATGATTCAAACACGCAGGATACGAATCCCGGCCATGGCGGGAAGCAAGGCGGAGACGGAGGATACGACGGCGGGGCGGCGCGGCCGGCCACGCTCTGCCGCGACCACGGCCGCGATCCTGCACAGCGCCTATACGCTGATGGCGACCACCGGCCTTGCCGCCACCACGATCGACGCCATCGCGAGACACTCCAACGTCTCGAAGATGACGATCTACAAATGGTGGCCGTCGCGCGAGGCCTTGCTGATCGATGCCTTCCTCGACCAGGCCTCGCGCGCGGTGCCGCTGCCCGAGGCGGGCCATCCGGTCGCCCGTATCCGCCGCCACGTCGCGACCTATGTCGAGGCGTTGCAGGGCGAGTTCGGACGGGTGCAGCTCGCGGTGATCTCGGAATGCATCTCGCAGACCGGCACGGCGGAATTGTTCTACGAGCGCTACCTCGGCCTTCGTCGCAGCCGGATGCTGGAAATCATCGCCGCCGGCCAGAAGGACGGCAGCATCGGCGCGCCGGGTGTGCCCGGCGATATCTATGACGCGATCTACGGCAGCCTGTTCTATCGCTATGTCTTCGGCATCAAGCCGCTGACGCCGGCCTATGCCCGCAACCTCGTCAATCTGGTGCTGCGGCCGCACGCCGAGGCGTGAATATCAAGCAGAGCGCCGCCGCTGACGGCGGAACCAGGCCCAGGTCTCGCGCGTCACCGCGCGGTAGTTGCGGCCGCGATACACGATGTGGCCATCGACGATCGCGTTCAGCTTCGGCAAAGCATGGAACGGCACGGTCGGATAGGCATGGTGCTCGACATGATAGGGCATGTTCCAGGCGAACCATTTCATGATCCGGCCCGTCATCGTGGTACGGGTGTTCTCGAATGCGCTCCGCGTCCGCTCGCAACCGGTATGCTCTGCGTAGAGATACGGGCGCAGGATGAGCTGACCGGCTAGCAGCGGCACGATCCACACAAAGAGCAGGATCGTGCTGTGCAGCGCAAGCGATGCCACGAGCAACAGCAGGTAACCCGCGAGATAAAGTCTTGCCTCCAGCACGATCGCGGCGCGCTTGTGCTGCGGAATCCACGGCACCATCACATTCCCAGTGAGCGCATGCCGAAACATCAGCCGGATCCGCACCAGCACCTGCAACAGCCCCGAATAGGCGATCGCGAGCTGGGTGTCCGACGCAGGCTTGGGACCGACGATCAGCTCCGGGTCCTTCTCCGGATCCTGGGTGTAGCGATGATGGTCCCAGTGAAACAGGCAGTAATATTGGTAGGGCAATCCGATCAAGAAGGCCGACAGGTTGCCGACCACAAGATTGAGCGCATGACTGCGGAACGCCGTCTTGTGCGCGGTCTCGTGCACCACCATGAACAGGAACGCGACGAAATAGCCTTGGAGCGCAATCAGCGGCATCGCCCACGCCAGACCATAGCGTGACGAGACCAGCCAGATCAGCGCGCCGACCACACCGATCATCCCGTAATGGCTGGCGGCGCGCACCGCGCCGGCAACGTTCGACTTGGCCGACAGGTCGCGCAAGGTGAGCGGGCTGAGCGGCTTCAGGCGAGGTCCGGCGTCACTGGTCTCTGCGGTGCTCATGGACGTCTCACCTGTCAGCGTTGCAAGAGCGCCGAGATTTCGGCGTTGATGAAGGCGCGGTCTTCGGCGTTGTTGACGGGATTGCCGGCCCGGTGCCCGTGGATCGAGGGGATCGCATGCAGCGCCGCTGAGCGGGCATTGACCAGGCGGCCGAGCTCATCCTCGTTGTCGCGCGGATCGAAATAGCGGTCGGTACGCCCCGGCATCAGCAGCACGTGGGCCCTGATCGCCGCCATTGCGCGGTCGAAGTCACCGCCGAATTCATCGCAGCGGCTGATATCGCCGTCCTGCCAGATCGCAATCTGTGCCAGCAGATTGTTCGCATCGCGCCGCGCGAAGGCCCCGTCCCAGGATCCCGCGAGGTAGTCCTCCAACGAGCTGAAGCCGGCCTCGCGCCAGACTTCCTCGCGATAGAACGCGTGCGACATCGCCCAGCCGGCATAGACGCGCCCCATCGCGCGAAGGCCCACTGTCGGCTTGGCGACGAAGCGGCCATCCTGATAGGCGGGATCGGCGGTCAGCGCGGCCTTCACACCTTCGAGGAAGACATGATTGTAAGGCGAGCACCGCGCGCTGCCGCAGACCACCGCCGCGCGTTCCACCATGTCAGGATAGCGCGCGGCCCAGTGATAGGCCTGCATGCCGCCCATCGACCAGCCGTAGACCAGCGCGAGCTTGGTCACGCCGAACCGCTCGACCAGCAGCCGCCGCTGGATGGCGACGGCGTCAAGATAGGTGAAGGCTGGAAATGGTGCGCCGCCGAGCACCTCGCTCGAATTCGACGGCGAGGATGACAGGCCGTTGCCGAACAGGTTCGCGATGATGATGAAGTAGCGCTCGGGATCGAGCGCCCCGCCCGGCTGCACCAGCCATTCGATGTCGTAATGCTGTGCGGCGAACGACGTCGGATAGAGAATGACGTTGTCCTTGGCCGCGTTCAGCGTGCCGTAGGTCTTGTAGGCGAGCGCAAGCTGCGGAAACACCGCGCCGCCCTGCAAGGTCACCCTGCCTGCCTCGAACACCTCATAGTCACGTGGCGTGGTCATGCGCATTCGACCTCGATCGGCAGGGCGCGACGTTGCGCCTTCAATAACTGTACTTATAGTACACTAATTAGGAACCGAAGCAAGAGCGGCGAAGGTGGAATGACACCGGGCCGATCCATTCAAAATCGGTATCGATCAATACCCGTTTCGGCTTGGACCCATTGCCGTCATCTCTCTAGGACAGACCCCGAGGAAATCTTAAGGAGGCGCGAATGAGCGCAATTGTGTCCGCCACGGACGCGCGGCGATCCCGCGTCCGGTTGTTGATCGTGACGATGCTGTTTCTCGTCACCACCGTGAATTATGCCGATCGCGCCACGCTCTCGATCGCCGGCCCTGCCCTTTCCAAGGAACTGCATCTCGACCCCGTCGCGATGGGTTACGTGTTCTCGGCCTTCGGCTGGTCCTATGTGATCGCTCAGGTGCCGTGCGGCTGGCTGCTCGACCGCTACGGCTCCAAATGGGTCTATGCGATCAGCATCATCGTCTGGTCGATCTTCACCGCGATGCAGGGTCTGGTTGGGTTCCTCTCGGCCGGCGCGGCCGTGGCCCTGCTGTTCGGGCTGCGTTTCCTGGTCGGCTTCGCCGAAGCGCCATCGTTCCCGGCCAATGCCCGCATCGTCGCAGCCTGGTTCCCCGGCAATGAGCGCGGCACGGCATCGGCGTTCTTCAACTCCGGACAATATTTCGCGACCGTGATCTTCGCACCGCTGATGGGCTGGATCGCGCACGAATACGGCTGGCGCCACGTGTTTTACGTGATGGGCGGGCTCGGCATCATCATGGGCATCGCCTGGATCAAGACGATCTACGAGCCGAAGGACCATCCTGGGATCAACGAGGCCGAATTCGACTACATCAAGCAGGGCGGCGCGCTGGTCGACATGGATGCGGCGAAGGCCGGCAAGACGCAGGACAGCGGCCCCGGCTGGGACCATATTCGCCAGCTGCTCGCCAACCGCATGATGCTCGGCGTCTATATCGGCCAGTACTGCATCAACACGCTGACCTACTTCTTCCTGACCTGGTTCCCGGTCTATCTGGTGAAGGAACGCGGGCTCTCGATCCTGCAGGCCGGTTTCGTCGCGACGTTGCCGGCGCTGTGCGGCTTCGTCGGCGGTGTGCTCGGCGGCGTGATCTCGGACTACCTGCTGCGCCGCACCGGCTCGCTGACCATGGCGCGCAAGATCCCGATCGTCGGCGGCATGCTGCTGTCGATGGTGATCATCGCCTGCAACTACGTCGACAGCCAGGCGCTGGTGGTCGGCTTCATGGCGCTCGCCTTCTTCGGCAAGGGGATCGGCGCGCTCGGCTGGGCCGTCGTCTCCGACACCTCGCCAAAGGAAGCCGGCGGCGTCTCCGGCGGCTTGTTCAACACCTTCGGCAATCTGTCCTCGATCACCACGCCGATCATCATCGGCTACATCCTGGCCGCCACCGGCTCGTTCAACGGCGCGCTGGTGTTCGTCGGCGCCAACGCGCTGGTCGCGGCGATCGCCTATCTGTTCATCGTCGGCGAGATCAAGCGGGTGCAGCTGAAGGCGGCCTGAGCCAAGTAGGCAATAAGGCTGCGCCGCCGCAACAGCAGATCAACGGCGGCTTCGGCCGCCGTCTTTGTCTTCTTGTTTGTCTGCTTTTTTGTCTTCTTGGCCAGTGGGAGGCATCGATGCTAGAACGTACAAATCCTCGACCGATCCATTCCAGGCTAGCATCGATGTTCGACCTGAACCAGCTCCGCTGTTTCGTCACGGTAGCCGAGGAATTGCACTTCGGCCGCGCCGCGGCGCGGCTCAACATGACGCAGCCGCCGCTCAGCCGGCAGATCCAGGTGCTCGAGCACATCATCGACGCGCCGCTGCTGGAACGCACCAGCCGTTCGGTGCGGCTGACCCCGGCGGGACGCAGCTTCCTGCCCGAGGCGCGGCGCATCCTCAAGCTCGCGGAATCCGCTTCGCAGGTCGCCCGTCGCATCGCGCTCGGCAAGACCGGCTCGCTCAAGATCGGCTTCACGGCCGCGGCCGCCTACGGCTTCCTCCCCGACTTGATTGCAGCCGCCCGCTCCCGCCTGCCCGAGGTCGATTTTTCCCTCAAGGAGATGGTGTCGGGCGATCAGTTCGAGGCGCTCACCACCGGCCAGATCGATGCCGGCCTGCTGCGCCCGCCGATCGCGCGGCCGGAATTCGCAAGTCGCCGCGTCGTCGCCGAGCCGCTGCTGGCTGCGATCCCGAAGAAGCATCCGCTGGCCGCGGCGGAAACCGTCAGCATCAAGGATTTCGACGACCAGCCCTTCGTGATGTATTCGCCCTATGAGGCGCGCTACTTCCACGATCTGCTGGTGTCGCTGTTCACGCGCGCCGACGTGCTGCCGCGCTATGTGCAGCATCTCAGCCAGATCCACTCGATCCTCGCCATGGTGCGCGCCGGGCTCGGCGTCGCCATCGTGCCGGAGGCCGCCGCCAGCCTGAAGATCGCGGACGTCAAGTTGAAGCCGCTGAAGCTGCGCACGCCGGTGCCGGTCGAATTGTTCATGGTGTGGCGGCGCGATCACGAGAACCAGTTGCTGCCGTCCCTGATCGAGATCGCAACCGAAATCGCCGCGCCGCATCTGCGCGGCGATTGATGCAGATTGTGCATCACTCGATACCGCGTTTGGCTTGGACGCGCATCGAAGCATTCCCTAAGAATTCGGCCATGGACGCGCGCTGCTCGCGCATCCCTTATCCCAACATCATTCAAGGAGTGGCGCCATGAGCAAGATGACCCCTCGGGAGATGGCCGCGAGAATCGGTGGCGGCCTCCTGTCTTTTCCCGTGACCCCGTTCAAGCCGGACTATTCGTTCGACGAGGCGACCTATCGCGCCAACATGGACTGGCTGTGCGGTTATGACGTCGCCGGCCTGTTCGCCGCCGGCGGCACCGGCGAGTTCTTCTCGCTGACGCCGGCTGAAGTTCCCCACGTCGTGAAGATCGCGGTCGAAGAAACCAAGGGCCGCGTGCCCGTGCTGGCCGGCACCGGCTACGGCACCGCGATCGCCCGTGAGATCGCTATCGGCGCCGAGAAGGCCGGCGCCGACGGCCTCTTGCTGCTGCCGCCCTATCTCACCCATGCCGAGCAGGACGGCCTCGCCGCCCATGTCGAGGCGGTGTGTTCGTCGGTCAAGATCGGCGTCATCGTCTACAACCGCGACAATGCGATCCTGCAGCCGGACACGCTGGCGCGGCTCTGCGAGCGCTGCCCGAACCTCGTCGGCTACAAGGACGGCATCGGCGACATCGAGCTGATGACCCGCGTCTACACCAGGCTCGGCGACCGCCTGACCTATATCGGCGGCCTGCCGACCGCGGAGACCTTTGCGCTGCCCTATCTCGACATGGGCGTGACCACCTATTCGTCGGCGGTGTTCAACTTCGTACCGGAATTCGCCACCCAATTCTACGCCGCAGTGCGCCGGCGCGATCATCAGAGCATCCATGCAGGCCTGAAGGATTTCATCCTGCCGCTGATCGCGATACGCAATCGCAAGAAGGGCTATGCGGTGTCGATCATCAAGGCCGGCATGAAAGTGATCGGCCGCGATTCCGGCCCGGTGCGCCCGCCGCTGACCGATCTCACCGAGCAGGAGATCGCCGAGCTCGCGACACTGGTGGCAAAGCTGCCGCAGGCCGCGACCCAGCAGGCGGCGGAATAGGCCGAACGGCCAACGACCAACGGAGGAGCAGATGATTCAAGACACGATCCGCACCGGCTTTGCCGGCGCCCCCGTCGTCACGGCGATGGAGGTGATCCCGGTCGCCGGCCGCGACGGCATGCTCCTCAATCTGAGCGGCGCACATGCGCCGTTCTTCACCCGCAACCTCGTCATCCTGTCAGACAATTCCGGCCATACCGGCGTCGGCGAGGTGCCGGGCGGCGAGAAGATCCGCAAGACGCTGGAGGATGCCCGCGACCTCGTCGTCGGCCAGAGCATCGGCGCGTGCAACAACATCCTGGCGTCGATGCGCCAGACCTTCGCCGACCGCGACGCCGGCGGCCGGGGCAAGCAGACCTTTGACCTGCGCGTCACCATCCATGCCGTGACGGCGGTGGAATCCGCGCTGCTCGATCTGCTCGGCCAGCATCTCAATCTCCCGGTCGCAGCGCTGCTCGGCGAGGGCCAGCAGCGCGCGAGCGTCGAGACGCTCGGCTATCTCTTCTTCGTCGGCGACCGCAAGAAGACCAGCCTGCCTTATGTCGAGGGCGAGACCGGCAAGGCGGACTGGTTCAACCTGCGCCATCAGGTGGCGATGACACCGGAGGCGATCGTCCGGCTCGCCGAGGCGACGCAGGCGCATTACGGCTTTGCCGATTTCAAGCTCAAGGGCGGCGTGCTCGAGGGCGAACAGGAGATCGAGGCCGTCACCGCAATCGCAAAGCGCTTTCCGAACGCGCGCGTCACGCTCGACCCCAACGGCGCCTGGTCGCTCGACGAGGCGATCCGGCTCTGCAGCAACATGCATGGCGTGCTGGCCTATGCCGAGGATCCCTGCGGTGCCGAGGCCGGCTTCTCCGGCCGCGAGATCATGGCCGAGTTCCGCCGCGCCACCGGGCTGCCGACCGCGACCAACATGATCGCGACCGACTGGCGCCAGCTCTCCCACGCGCTGCGGCTCGGCGCCGTCGACATTCCGCTCGCCGATCCGCATTTCTGGACCATGCAGGGCTCGGTGCGGGTGGCGCAGACCTGCCGCGACAACGGCCTGACCTGGGGCTCGCACTCCAACAACCATTTCGACATTTCGCTGGCGATGTTCACCCATGTCGGCGCCGCCGCGCCCGGCAAGGTGACCGCGATCGACACCCACTGGATCTGGCAGGACGGCCAGGCGTTGACCAAGGAGCCGTTGCAGATCAAGGGCGGCAAGATCGCGATCCCGGACCGTCCCGGCCTCGGCATCGAGCTCGATCGCGGTGCCATC
Source organism: Bradyrhizobium sp. B120 (assembly GCF_049075665.1). NCBI lineage: Bacteria > Pseudomonadati > Pseudomonadota > Alphaproteobacteria > Hyphomicrobiales > Nitrobacteraceae > Bradyrhizobium > Bradyrhizobium sp. B120. The sequence continues at coordinate 7,485,115 of NZ_CP185242.1, forward strand.
GAGGCGGCGAACGCGCTATACAAGCAGCATGGCCTCGGCGCACGCGACGATGCGCTGGCCATGCAGTTCCTGATTCCCGGCTGGACATTCGACGACAAGCGTCCCTGCCTCGTGCGCTAACAAGAAAGGTTGGAAACATGACCGCCCACCAGAAGAACTTCATCGCCGGCGAATGGATCGACGGAACAAGCATCACGCGGGACATCAACCCCTCCAACACGGCCGACGTGGTCGGCGAATACGCCAAGGCCGACAAGGCACAGACCGAAAAGGCGATCGCCGCGGCGAAGGCCGCCTTCCCGGCCTGGGCGCGCTCAACGCCGCAGGAGCGCTTTGACGCGCTGACCAGGATCTCCGTCGAAATCCTCGCCCGCAAGGAAGAGCTCGGCCGCCTGCTGGCGCGCGAGGAAGGCAAGACGCTGCCCGAGGGCATCGGCGAGGTGGCGCGCGCCGGGCAGATCTTTGCGTTCTTCGCCGGCGAGGCGCTGCGGCTGATGGGCGAGAAGGGAGCATCGGTGCGCCCCGGCCTCGATGTCGAGATCACCCGCGAGCCGGTCGGCGTCATCGGCATGATCACGCCGTGGAATTTCCCGATCGCGATCCCGGCCTGGAAGATCGCGCCCGCGCTCTGCTACGGCAATTCAGTGGTGTTCAAGCCGGCCGAGCTGGTGCCGGGCTCCGCGCATGCGCTGTCCGAGATCATCGCGCGCTCCGGCATTCCGGCCGGAGTCTTCAACCTCGTGGTCGGCTCGGGCTCGGTGGTCGGCCAGACCCTGCTCGATCATCCTGATGTTGCCGCGATCTCCTTCACCGGCTCGGTACAGACCGGCCGCAAGATCGCGCAGGCCTGCGTGCTCTCCAATCCGATGAAGAAGTTCCAGCTCGAGATGGGCGGCAAGAACCCGCTGGTCGTGCTCGATGACGCCGACGTCAAGGTCGCGGTCGAGGTCGCGGTCAACGGCGCCTATTTCTCGACCGGCCAGCGCTGCACGGCGTCTTCGCGCCTGATCGTCACCGCGGGGATTCACGACCGCTTCGTCGCCGCGATGACCGAGCGCATGAAGGGGCTCTCGGTGGATGACGCGCTGAAGAGCGGCGTGCATGTCGGCCCCGTGGTCGACCAGAGCCAGCTCGACCAGGACCTCCGCTACATCAAGCTCGGCCAGGACGAAGGCGCCCGGCTGCACTGGGGCGGCGAACTGCTGAACCGCGAGACGCCCGGCTTCTATCTGCAGCCCGCGCTGTTCACCGAGGCGAACAACCAGATGCGGATCGCCCGCGAGGAGATTTTTGGCCCGGTCGCCTGCGTGATCCGCGCCAAGGATTATGAGGAGGCGCTTGCGATCTCCAACGACACCGAGTTCGGCCTTGCGTCGGGCATCTGCACGTCCAGCCTGAAACACGCCTCGCACTACAAGCGCAACAGCGAGAGCGGCATGGTGATGGTCAATCTGCCGACCGCCGGCGTCGATTACCACGTGCCGTTCGGCGGCCGCAAAGGCTCGAGCTACGGCGCGCGCGAACAGGGCGCCTATGCCCGCGAGTTCTACACCACGGTGAAGACGGCTTATACATTCCCGGGGTGAAGGCAGTCGCACCTCGTCGGTGCTGCGCCCCCTCTCCCGCTTGCGGGGGAGGGTTGGGGTGGGGGCTCTCTCCACAAGTCATACTGTGGAGAGAGCCCCCACCCGTCACGCTACGCGTGCCGACCTCCCCCGCAAGCGGGAGAGGTGAAGCAAGAGAGCCGTTAGCGCCGAAAACCTCAGGAGAGCGTCATGGACCAGTCGATCGGCGCGCAGGAGCAGCCCCGCTACATCAAGCTCAACGCGCGCGACAATGTCGCGATCGTCGTGAATGATTTCGGCTTGCCCGCCGGCTCGCGCTTCGCCTGCGGCCTGACGCTGCGCACCTTCGTGCCGCAGGGCCACAAGACCGCGCTGGAGGACATCGCCGAGGGCGCGGCGATCGTCCGCTATGGCGAGGTGATCGGCCATGCGCTGTCGCCGATCCTGGCCGGCGAATGGGTCGACGAGGCGCGCATCCGCATGCCCGACGCGCCGTCGCTCGATCAGCTCGAGATTGCAACCGCGGTGCCGCCGGCACCGCCGCCGCTCGAAGGCTTCACCTTCGAGGGCTATCGCAATCGCGATGGTTCGGTGGGAACGAAGAACATCCTCGGCATCTCCTCCTCCGTGCAATGCGTCAAGGGCACGATGGAGTACGCCGTCAAGCGCATCCGCGCCGAGCTATTGCCGAAATATCCCAATGTCGATGACGTCGTGCCGCTGACCCACGCCTATGGTTGCGGCGTCGCGATCACGGCGCCCGACGCCGTGGTGCCGATCCGCACGTTGCAGAACCTCGCGCTCAATCCGAATTTCGGCGGCGAGATCCTCGTGGTCGGGCTCGGCTGCGAGAAGCTCGCGCCGGAACGGCTGGTGCCGGAAGGCGTCAACGACGCCATCGTGCGGATGCAGGACGAAGCCTTCGACGGCTTCGGCGCCATCGTCGACGCCATCATGACCCAGGCCGAGGCCCGCCTGAAGGTGCTCAACGCCCGCACGCGCGAGACCTGCCCGGCCGCCGATCTCGTGATCGGCCTGCAATGCGGCGGCAGCGATGCATTCTCCGGCGTCACGGCGAACCCCGCGGTCGGCTTCGCCGCCGACCTGCTGGTTCGCGCCGGCGCGACTGTGATGTTCTCGGAAGTGACCGAGGTGCGCGACGCGATCCAGCTGCTGACCCGCCGCGCCGTCAACGAGGATGTCGGCCGCGCGCTGATCCGCGAGATGGCCTGGTACGACGCCTATCTCGCCCGCGGCGGCGCCGACCGCAGCGCCAACACGACGCCGGGCAACAAGAAGGGCGGGCTCGCCAACATCGTTGAAAAATCCCTGGGCTCGATCGTCAAGTCCGGCTCCGGCCCGATCGCCGGCGTGCTGTCGCCGGGCGAGAAGGCGCGGCAGAAGGGCATGCTGTTTGCCGCGACACCGGCGAGCGACTTCATCTGCGGCACCCTGCAGCTCGCCTCCGGCATGACCTTGCAGGTGTTCACCACCGGCCGCGGCACGCCCTATGGCCTCGCCGCAGCCCCCGTCATCAAGGTCGCGACCCGCAGCGAGCTGGCGCGGCGCTGGAAGGACCTGATCGATTTCGACGCCGGCTGCATCGCGACCGGCGAGAAGACCATCGAGGAAACCGGCTGGGATCTGTTCCGCCTGATCCTCGACGTCGCGAGCGGCCGCACCAAGCCGTGGTCGGACCGCTGGGGTATCCACAACGATCTGACGCTGTTCAACCCGGCGCCGGTCACCTGAGCAGCGCAGCGTTCGCGAAAGCGGCCCTGTTCGGGAACCTCGCTGAACAGACATTCACCTGTGTGGCGAAATGCTCATGTTCCATGTGTTGAATAGCCCGATTTGATGGCCCACGTCCTCATCAACAGGAGGACATTCCATGAAGCAATCGCAGCACTTCCTCGACAATGCGGAGAACTGCGCGCAGCTTGCCGAGCGCGCCGACGACGAGCCGACCTACAACCGCTACAAGCGCATGGAAGCGGCCTGGCGCGCGCTGGCCAAGGAGCAGGATTGGCTCGACGGCGAGACCTCGCCGTCGGAAACCGCAGCCGCAGCTCCGTCGGAAACCGCAGCACGAATCTGAGCCAGCCCAGGTCTGAAATTTCCAGGTCTGAAAATCCCATGTCTGGAAATGGCCCGCGCGCGACAATCAAATGTCGCCGCGGGCCGCTCCTACTCGGCGCTGCGGTGCCGCTGCCAGCGCAGCAGATAGGCCTGCAGCCGCCAGATGATTGCCGACAGCACGACGCCGACCAGCATCAAGACCACGACCGCGACCATCATGCCCGAGGCCTCGCCGCGCGCCTCCGACTCGATGATGAGGCGGCCGATGCCGCGCTCGGCGCCGATGAACTCGCCGACGATGACGCCGATCAGCGCGAACGAGATCGCAGGTGTCAGCGAGGCGAACACCCAGGCCATGGTCGAGGGGATCACCACCGTGCGGGTGATCTGCCACTCGCTGGCGCCGAGCAGCCGCGCCGCGTTGGTAAAGCCTTCATCGATCGAGCGCGCGCCCTCGAAGGTGTTGAAGAACACCAGGAACACAACGACGATCCAGGACGTCACGATCTTCGACATGTCGCCGATCCCGAACGCCAGGACGATGATCGGCGCCAGCGCGATCCGCGGGATCGAATTGACCGCGGTGATGAACGGCTGGAAGATCGCGCTGAGCCGATCGGATCGCCCGAGGATCAGCCCGGCGGCGAAGCCGCTGACCACGCCGGTGACGAAGCCGAAGAAGGTGTTCTTCAGCGTGATCGCCGTCGCGGCCCAGAGATTGTTCTCGTTGCGCGCCAGGCACTTTGCGAACTGGCCGTTGAACCAGCCGTTGAAGACGCCGAGCTTGGTCGTCAGGCAGCTCTGGACCAGGAAATTGTCGAAGATCATCGACGGCTTCGAGATGAAGTACGGGTCGAGCAGATCGGGCACCAGCCACGGCAGTTTGCTGCGCAGGTCATAGCCCCATTGCCAGACCGACAGCACGATGGCGCAGATCAGGAGCTGCCAGCCGATCGTGTTCATCATGCTGTACCGCTTCATGTGCTGCGGCCCTTGACGAATTCCTCGCCGAGCGAGTGCCAGATGTGCTGGAACAGCTCGGCATAGCGCGGCGTCTCGCGCACCTTCACCGCATCGCGCGGGCGCGCGAAGTCGACTGCGAACATGTCCTTGATCCGGCCCGGCCGCGCCGAGAACAGGATGATGCGGTCAGCGAGCGTCAGCGCCTCGCCGAGATCGTGGGTCACGAACAGCACGGTCTGCTGCTCGCGCTCCCAGATCCGCAGCAGCACCTCGTGCATGTCGATCTTGGTGTGGGTATCGAGCGCGCCGAACGGCTCGTCCATCAAGAGGATCTGCGGCTCGACGATCAGGGTCCGCATCAGCGCCGCACGCTGTCGCATGCCACCCGAAAGTGCCGACGGATAGGCGTTCTCAAATCCCTTCAGCCCGGCCTGCGCGACGCATTGCGCGATGCGCTCCTTCCGCTCTTGAGCCGACACGCCGGATAGCTCCAGCCCGTAGCCGATATTGTCGGCGACGGTCCGCCAGGGAAACAGCGTGTCGCGCTGGAACACGTAGCCGACATCGGGCGTCGCCTTGCCGGCGACGACGCGCTTTCCGTCGATCAGGATCTCGCCGCCGGTGGGGCGGATCAGCGAGGCGATCATGTTGAGCACCGTGCTCTTGCCGGAGCCGGACGGGCCGAGCAACGCGACGAACTCGCCGCGCCGCACGTCGAAGCTGACGTCACGGACGGCCTCGATCGTGGTTTTGGCGAGCTGGAACGACTTGCTCAGGCCCTTGACCTCGACGCGGCGGTCGGCCGAGGCGCGCGGCGATACGGTTGCGCTCGTCTCGAGCGCGCTCAACCCGGATAGGCCTTTCGCGCCGCGTCGATGAGATTGGAGTTGACCACGTCGGCGATCTTGAGCGGCTTGATGCCGGTCATCTCGCGGAACCAGACCTTCTCGCCGCGCGCGAAGCTCGCCGCGTCGACAGTACCCTCATAGTCCGCGACCTTCTGGATCGCTGATATCTCCAGCAGATTGGCGTCGCGCGAGGTGCTGCCGACATAGGGCTCGATGGCGTCGTAGACCTCGGTCGCCTTGTGGGACTTGATCCACTGCGAGGCGCGCCACAGCGCGGTGACGTAGGCCTGCATCTTGGCCGGGTCCTTGTCGATGGTGGCCTGCAATGTGAAATGCGCGGTCACCGGCACCTTGCCGCCGATATGCTTATTCCAGATCGCCTCGTCAGTGCCGTCGAACAGCAATTCGCCCCAGCCCTGCTGCTGCGCCTCGTTGAGCAGCGACAGCGAGCTGACGAGAATATCGACCTGCTTCGATTTCAACGACCCCAGCATGGTGTCGACATTGCCGGTGCCGATCCAGGTCACCTTGTCGTCGAGCCCCATGGTTTCCATGTAGTAGGACGACCAGACATGGTTGGTGCCGCCGAGCGAGGAGACCGAGACGATCGGCTTGCGGCCGTCGGGCCGCTTCCATTGCGTGAAGGCCTCCAGCGAGTTGATGCCCTGGTCCTTCAGATCCTTGCGCAGGATGAACATCACCGAGTTCGACCGTGTGTCGACCGGTAGCAGCACGCGCGCAGCACGGCCGTGATTGGTCAGCTGCATCGGATGGGTGACGTCGCCGATCCCGATATCGCCCTGCGAGGAGGCGATGATCTCGCGGGTCTTCACACCGCTGCCGCCCTGCACCAGCTTGCAGTCGAGCCCGGCCTCCTTGAAGTAGCCGATGCGGTCAGCGACAAATTGCGTCTGATAGACCGGCACCGCGACCGGATAGATCGCCCGTCCCGCGGCCGCCTGCGCCCATACCCGCCCGGTCGCCAGCGCTGCACCGCCGGCGGCGATCACCGTCAGGGCCGACCGCCGCGAAATGTGGGGCATGGCGACATAAGGCATCACGCGTGCTCCTTGGCCGAGATCTTGTCCAGCGCGCTGAGCACCGCGTCGCCCATCTGGACGGTCGACAGCTTCTTCGCACCCGCTTCCGCAATGTCGGCCGTTCGTGCGCCGGAGGCAAGCGCACTCTGCACCGCCTTTTCCAGCAGGTCGGCATCCTCGGGGCGGTTCAGCGTCAGGCGCAGCAGCATCGCGACGCTGAGGATCGAGCCGAGCGGATTGGCGACGCTCTTGCCCGCGATATCGGGCGCGCTGCCATGCACCGGCTCATACAGCGCCTTGCGCCGGCCGAAGCGATCGACCGGGCCGAGCGAGGCCGACGGCAGCATGCCGAGCGAGCCGGACGCCATCGCCGCGCAGTCGGACAGGATGTCGCCGAAGATGTTGCCGGTCACCATGACGTCGAACTGCCGCGGCTCGCGCACGATCTGCATCGCGGCGTTGTCGACATAGAGATGGGTCAGCTCGACGTCGGAGAACTCCTCCTTGTGCAGCCTGATCACCTCCTCGCGCCAGACCACGCTGGTCTCCAGCACATTGGCCTTGTCGACCGAGCAGACCTTGTTGCGCCGGGTTCGCGCCAGCTCGAATGCCGAGCGCGCCACGCGGCGGATCTGGTTCGTCGTGTACTGCTCGGTGTTGAAGCCGCGGCGCTGGCCGTCGGGCAATGTCTCGATGCCGCGCGGCTCACCGAAATAGATGCCGCTGGTCAATTCGCGGATGATGACGAAATCGACGCCGTCGAGCACCTCGGGCTTGAGCGGCGCCGACGCCGACAGCGCCGGGCTCGCCACGATCGGCCGCAGATTGGCGTAGAGGTCGTACTTGCTGCGCAGGCCCAAGAGACTGCCGGCCTTGCGCGCGGCCGCCGGCACTTCGGTGGTCTCGGGACCACCAGTCGCGCCCCACAGGATGGCGTCGGCCTCGTCCATCGCCTCCGCGGTGTCCTCGGGCAGCACCTTGCCGGTCGCCAGATACGGGATCAGGCCGTATTGCGCCTCGCGCAAGGTCATAGGCACGTTCCGTTTGGCCGCGAACCACTCGAGCACGCGGCGCGACTGTGCGGTGACCTCGGGGCCGATGCCCTCGCCGCCGACGACGGCGACCTTGACCATGTTGGATTGCGTGCTCATGCCGGTGTCCTTGAAGCGGGTGTCGTTGCAAAGTGAATCCAGGGCCGCGCCGTGCGGTCCGAAGCCTGGAAAGCGTGGATCTCGTCATCGCGCTGCAATGTCAGCGCCACCTCGTCGAGCCCCTTCAACAGCCCTTCGCGCCGCCGCGGGTCGATCTCGAAGGAATGCCGCGCGCCCGACGGCGAGACGATGGTTTGCGCCTCAAGGTCGATCGAGACCTTGCCCGCGCCCTGCGTCGCCTCGATGTCGGCGGCAAGCTGATTGACCACCGCCTTGTCGACGACGACGGGCAGGATGCCGTTCTGGAAGCAGTTGGCGAAGAAGATGTCGCCGAAGCCGGAGCCGATGACGGCGCGGATGCCGCGCTCCTGCAGCGACCACACCGCGCCCTCGCGCGAGGAGCCGCAGCCGAAATTCGGTCCGGTCACCAAGATCTCAGCCTCGCGATACGGCTCGCGGTTGAGGATGAAATCCGGATTCTCCGAGCCGTCGGCCAGATAGCGCAGCGAGCCGAACGCCCATTTGCCGAGCGTGCCGCGGATCGAATTGCCGACCAGGCGCTCGATGCGGATGATCACGTCGGTATCGATATTGGCGCGCATGATCGGCGCGGCGGTTGCGGTGAGCTTGTCGAACGGTTTTGGCATCGTCTAGCGCCCCATCATCCTGACATCGGCGATCGCACCGGCAATGGCCGAGGCCGCCGCACTCGCGGGGCTCGCCAGATGCGTCCGCGCCCGCGGCCCCTGCCGGCCGACGAAATTGCGGTTCGAGGTCGAGACCGAGCGCTGCCCGGGCGCCACCACCTCGCCATTGGCGGCCAGGCACATCGAGCAGCCCGGCTCGCGCCATTCGAAGCCGGCGTCGATGAAGATCTTGTCGAGCCCTTCGGCAACCGCCTCGCGCTTGACGTTCTCCGAGCCCGGCACCACCCAGGCCCGGACCCCGGGCGCGACCTTGCGGCCGCGCGCGACCTCGGCCGCGGCACGCAGATCGCTGAGCCGGCTGTTGGTGCAGGAGCCGATGAACACCCAATCGACCGGCGTGCCGGCAATCGGCGCACCGCCCTGCAGGCCCATATATTCAAGCGCGGTCTCGATCGCGGCGCGCCGCGCCGGATCGTCGACCGTCTTCGGATCGGGAATGAGGCCATCGACGCCGACGACATGCTCGGGGCTGATGCCCCAGGTCACCTGCGGGATGATTGTCTCGACATCGATCACCACCTCGCGGTCGAACACCGCGTCGGGATCGCTCGGCAGTTGGCGCCATGCCTTGACCGCGAGATCCCACATCTCGCCTTGTGGCGCGTAGGGACGGCCGCGCAGGTACTCGAAGGTTTTCTCATCGGGCGCCACCATGCCCATCTTGGCGCCGAGCTCGATCGAGAGGTTGCAGATCGTCAGCCGTCCCTCGATCGGCAGTTCGCGGATCGCACTGCCGGCATATTCGACCGCATAACCGGTGCCGCCAGCCGCGCCGATATGTCCGATCAGTGCGAGGATCATGTCCTTGGCGGTGACGCCGAGCGGCAGCTTGCCCTCGAAGCGCGCGCGCATCGTCTTCGGACGCTTCTGGATCAGCGCCTGCGTCGCCAGCACGTGGGTGAGCTCGCTCGACCCGATGCCGAAGGCGAGCGCGCCGAGGCCGCCATGGGTGCAGGTATGGCTGTCGCCGCAGACGATCGTCGCACCGGGCAGGCTCAAGCCGAGCTCCGGCCCGATGACGTGGACGATGCCCTGGCCGGGCTGATCGACATCGAACAGCGTGATGCCGCTCGCCGCCGTCTCGGCCCGCAGCGCGGCGAGCAATTCCTGTCCGATCTTGCTGGTTCCGGCGCGGCCGGGCGCCGTCGAGAGTGCATGATCCGGCGTCGCAAACGTCAGTTCGGGATTGTGAACCACGAGGCCACGGCTCTTGAGATCGAGCAGGCCGCGCGAGCCGCCGAGATCGTGCAGCAGATGGCGGTCGAGATGAAGGAGGTCCGTGTCCTCGCTGAGGCGGGCGATGACATGCTGGTCCCAGATCTTCTCGAGCAAACTCCGTCCGGGCATCCGCCTTCCCCTGCTCTCCGCGTTTCCATGCGGCTTGATCGAATTGGCGCCAATCTGTGCCAAAGTTGTCGTCAAGTGAAGCAGTTTTGCCCTAACATCACATATGTGATGGAGGCGCGGTCATTGCCCCGCCGCGGAGACAGCCATGCCGAACGCGAGCAAAACGGCCATCGTCAAATCGGCCATGCGGTCGTTTGCTGTTCTGGAGTTCTTTCGGGAAAGAAAGCGGGCTGCTTCCGTGACTGAAATAGCTTCCGCGCTGGAGATGCCCCAATCGAGCACGTCAGTGCTGCTTCGCAGTCTCGTTGAATTGAACTACCTTGAATACGACCGACGGACCCGGCGTTTCATCCCCAGCTACCGGGTCAATCTGCTTGGTGATTGGATCCGTCGTTCTCCGTTCCGGGACACAAAGCTCACCGATCTGATGGAGGAACTCTGGACCGCGACGGGCGGCGAGACCGTCATGCTCGGACAACAGGCCGGCGCCGCCGGGATGCGGTATCTGCACGTTGTCCCCGGCGGCAATCAGCTTCAGTTCATTGCAAATGCCGGTCAAATACGACCGATGGTTCGCACCGCGCTCGGACACGTGCTGCTGAGCCAAATGCCGAACACCAAAATTCGCGGCATCATCCGTCGGAATAACGCCGAGGAGCCGAGTCAGTCGGCGCGCGTTCGCGAAGCGGCCTTTCTGGAGGAGGTCGAGCGCATCCGCCGCCGCGGCTTTTCCGAGTCGAGCGGCCGCACGACGCCGGGCGCAAACACAATCGGCATGCTTGTTCCCCTGCCGAAGCGACGCGCGCCGCTCGCGATCGGCATCGGCGGACCAATCGAACGGATCGCGGCAAAGCGCGAGCACATCATTGAAGTCATGCAGAGCCGGCTGAAAGAACTGATAGAAGTGGCGCCGTAGCCCGGATGGAGCGAAGCGCAATCCGGGGTCAGGTCCTTCATGGAAAGACCAGCCCCGGATTTCGCTTCGCTGCATCCGGGCTACGAATACCTGGCTTTGCGCCGAAATTCCTACGACGCCAGCGCTTCCTCCGGCATCACGGCCGACAGATGCTGGCTCTCGGCCACCGCGCGGTTGGTGATGCGGCCGCGATGGACGTTGAGGCCGGCGCGCAGATGCGGATCCTCGACCAGCGCGCGCAATCCCTTCGAGGCCAGCGCCAGGCCGAACGGCAAGGTGGCGTGGTTGAGCGCATGGCTCGAGGTGACCGGCACTGCGCCCGGCATGTTGGCGACGCAATAATGCACGATGTCGTCGACCAGATAGGTCGGCGCCTGGTGCGTGGTCGCCTTCGAGGTCTCGAAACAGCCGCCCTGATCGATGGCGACGTCGACCAGCACCGCACGGCGTTTCATGCCTGCAAGCTGTGCGCGCGAGACAAGTTTCGGCGCGCTGGCACCGGGCACCAGCACCGCGCCGATCACAACGTCAGCTGCGAAAACCTCCTGCTCGATCGCCTCCAGCGTGGCGTATCGGGTGCGGACGCGCCCGAGGAAGAGGTCGTCGAGCGCGCGGAGCCGCGGCAATGAACGGTCAAGAATGGTGACGTCGCTGCCGAGCCCGGCCGCCATCCGCGCCGCATGGGTGCCGACCACGCCGCCGCCGATGATCGCAACGCGCGCCGGCGGAACGCCCGGCACGCCGCCGAGCAGCTTGCCCATCCCGTCGGCGGATTTGCGCAGCGCAGCCCCCGCGGCCTCGATCGCCAGCCGGCCGGCGACTTCGCTCATCGGCGCGAGCAGCGGCAGCCCGCCATGCGCGTCGGTCACGGTCTCATAGGCGACCGCCGTGCAGCCGGAGGCGATCAGCCCCGCGGTCTGCGGCACGTCGGGCGCAAGATGCAGATAGGTGAAGAGGATCTGGCCCTCGCGCAGCCTGATCCATTCGGATGGCTGCGGCTCCTTCACCTTCACGATCATCTCGGCGACCGAGAACACTTCTTCGGCGGTGTCGGCAATCCGTGCGCCGGCCTGGCTGTAGACGTCGTCGCCGGCGCCGATGCCGTCACCGGCGCCGCGCTGGACCACGACGTCGTGGCCGTGCGCCACATATTCCCGCACCGAGGCGGGCGTCAGCCCGACCCGATATTCCTCGACCTTGATCTCCTTGGGCACGCCAATGCGCATGGTCCGCTCCTTGAAAGATTCGCTTCCGCTACCGTCAAGGCTATGCCCCGTCACACGGCGTTTCTCAGCGAATTCCGGCTTGCTCACAGCCAAATACGCTCATATCCTTCATTGACGGCTTGGCTCTTGAAGGAAAACTGCGTGGACGGTCTCGATCGCATCGACCTCAGAATCCTTGGCGAGCTGGTCGCCGACGCCCGCGCGAGCCAGATCGAGCTGGCCGAGAAGGTCGGGCTGTCGCCGACCGCCTGCGCGCGGCGCATTCGGCATCTCGAGGAGATCGGCGTGATCCGCGGCTACCGCGCCGACCTCGAACCGAGCGCGCTCGGCCTTGTGACAACCGTCGTCGTCACCATCACGCTGGAGAAGCAGAGCGAGGATTATCTCGCGGCCTTCGAGGCCGCGATCGCACGCTGCCCCGATGTCGTGTCCTGCCATCTGATGTCAGGCAGCGACGATTATCATCTGCAAGTGATCGCCCGCGACATCGCCGACTTCGAGCGCATCCACAAGCAGCATCTGTCGCGGATGCCGGGCGTCGCTCGGATCCATTCCAGCTTCGCGATGCGCGAGGTGGTCCGCCGCACCATTCCGGAAACCGCACTGCGCGGCTAAGCAATCAGGATGGATTGCGACTCGCGCGCGGCCACATCCGCGCCAGCGTCTCGTCCTTCTTGACAACGACATGCCAGAGCGTCGCGGCGATATGCAGCGCGACCACCGCATAGACGACATAGGCCAGCAGGCCATGCGCGAGCTCGCCGGCCTCCGCCACCGCCTTGTTGTCGGCGAACAGGCGCGGCCAGCTGAAGGTCCAGAAATAGCGCAGCGAATAGCCGCCGGCCGACGAGAACATGTATCCGGTCACAGGCATCACGAACAGGACGGCGTAGAGCGCCCAGTGATTGAGCCGTGCCGCGATCCTGACGAGCGGCGAGAACGAACCCGGCTCCGGCGGCGCCGTGGTCACGGCCCGCACCATCAGCCGCAGGATCGCCAGGAAGAACAGGGTGACGCCGAGCGACTTGTGCAGCTCGAGCAGCTCGCGCCGCGGCGACGTTCCCGCCGGCTGTAGCCCGCAATAGAGCCCGATCAGCATGGCCGCGATGAACAGCACCGCCGTCGCCCAGTGAATCCGGCGGAGCAGCGGATCGTAGCTGGCCGTCATGTCCGTCGTCACAAGGCGCCTTGGCTTGAAGCCGCCCGTGCGGGTTCGGCCCGAAAATGGAAGGCCGTTCCATAGATGATCGCGCGACGCCTGCCTACGGGCGCGGGCGTCACCTTCGATCACGATCGCGAAGGCTGGAGGGCCATGTCTCCCCCTCGTCATTCCGGGGCACGCCAACGGGTCCGCGCAGCGCGCGGCGCGATGACAGGCTCCGCGCGAGCCCGGAATCCATCCAACCGCAACACGGCGGCCCGATGGATTCCGGGCCTGCGCCTTCGGCGCATCCCGGAATGACGAAGGAGGGACGGCGCGCCTCGGAATGACGAACGGAGGGTCCGCGCAGCCACGCGCTCACTGTCACAAACGCCGCGCTGTCACAAACGCTTTCACAATCGGAGCCGCCCGGCCCCGCGCCACACGCATTTTTTAGTCGTGATTCGTGACCTTCTATGACAGAATTACTACAATTCAATATCAGTTCGGTTACACGCGGAGCGGTGAATGAGCATGGAGTGGCGGGCGCGGCCGGTTTCGCTGGCTTGGTCGAATCCAGTGGTCCGGTGGTGGGGCTTCCTGAGCCTCGTCAGCGCCGCCAACATCGCGATCTGGTTCGCGCTGTACCGCCAGTTCCATGAGCAGTCGAACGGCAGCTTCAGCAACACGTCCGGCATCGGCCTGATGCTGCTGCTTTGCGCGGCCTATGTGTTCGGCTGCGCGTTCCGCTCGGTGCTGCCGCGCGCCGACGTGCAGCGCATCTGCCTGTTCGACACCTGGCTGTCGAGCGTCGTGGTCGGCCGCACGGTTGCCACCGTCGCCGAGGTCTGCTTCGCCGCGCAATGGGCGATCGTGCTGTATCAGCTCGGCAGCATGACCGGCGCCGAGACCACCATCAACATCGCCTGGATCATTGTGCCGCTGATCGTGATCGCGGAATGCTTCTCCTGGTATGCGGTGCTGACCACCCACTATCTCTGCAACGCGATCGAGAACTCGATCTGGGCCGTGGTGTTCTTCCTGGTCGGGATCGCGCTGTGCCGGCTGCTGCCCGAGTTTCAGGGCCCGGTGCGCTGGGCCTTCATCGTCGCGATCGTCGGCATCGCCGCCTTCCTCGCCTTCCTGATGACCGTCGACGTCCCGATGTACCTGAACCGGTGGCGCGCCAACCTCGCCGCCGGCGGCACCCTGCTGCATCCGCTCGAAGGCCTGCGCGACGTCAGCCGGCGCTGGGTCGTGACCCATGACATCGCCGAGTGGCGCGAGGAGATCGCCTGGATGTCGCTGTATTTCAGCATGGCGGTCTGGTCGAGCCTTGCGCTCTGCGTCGGCTACTCGCTCGAGGATCAGCTGCCGCGCTACCGCACCGAGCCTGCGATCGTCAGCACGACGCAGGCGATCGAACGCCCGGCACCGGCGATCGTGAGCACGACGCCGGCGGCGCAGCACACCGCAACGATCGACGCGGCGGCGCCGTCACGGAATTGAACGGCGCTCGCCGCGCGCGGCTTGTGGCCGTCAGCGCTTTCGGAGTAAAGGCTGGATCATCCCTGCTCATCCATCCGCGCGTTCCATGCCCCGCATCACCATCATCGAAACCGGGCTCGTCAGTCCGCAATTCCGCGAGCGCCACGGCAGCTATCCGCAGATGTTCCAGCGGATGGTGGCCGCGGCCGATCCATCCGTTGCCTGCGACGTCGTGAGCGTCGCCAACGGCGAGGCGCTTCCGGATCCCGCCACATTGGATGCGATCCTGATCACGGGATCAGCGGCCGGTGTCTACGACGATGTCGCCTGGATCGCGCCGCTCGAAGCCTTCGTGCGCACAGCCCACGACAAGCGCGTTCCGATGGTCGGCGTCTGCTTCGGCCATCAGCTAATCGCGCAGGCGCTCGGCGGCACCGTGCGCAAGTCAGAGAAGGGCTGGGGCATCGGCCGCCACGTCTATCGGATCGCACGGGACAACGGACTGCTCGACGGTGAAGCGATCGCGGTGGCCGCCTCGCATCAGGACCAGGTGATCACCCCGCCCGCCTCCGCGCGCACCATCATGGCGTCCGAGTTCACCCCGCATGCCGGGCTGCTCTATGCCAACGGCACCACGCTGTCGGTGCAGCCGCATCCGGAATTCACCGCCGGTTACGCCGACGCGCTATGCGACCTGCGCCGCGGCCTCGCGCCTGATACCGTGGTCGAGACGGCCAAGGCATCGCTCGCCGCACCGCTCGACCACGCCACGCTCGGCGGCGTGGTGACGCGCTTCCTCACGCGCCGCGCGCCTGAGTGAGAACCCTCAGGTCATGCTGCCCGGCATGAAGCAGCGCACGCGCGGGTGGCCGTCGATATAATGCTTCCACACCATGGTTCGCCCGACCTTGTTCGGCTCGGTGATCAAGGCCTCGTCCGGCACCACGACCCATTCGTCGTCGATGTGCACGCGATAATGACCGTGATCCGATTCCCAGTCCGGATCGGCGACCACGGATCCGTCGGCGTCGGAACAGCATTGTCCGTAGCCGCTGTGCAGGCTTTCAAACCAGGGCTTTAGAGGTGAATTGGCGTAGCGGCCGTCGTCGCGCGCCAGGGTCGGCGATGTCAACCACATCGTCCCCAGCAGCAGTGCCGCACGCGTGATGGCGTGCATGTTGTGGTCTCCGCAGATCTGATCCAGCTGCGGGCGCGCATCACTTACCGTTCGCCGGCGACATTGCCGTCACGGGCGAAACACGACGAATCGGCGCCCCAGCACCTTGCATTGAAGTATGCAAGAGCGACGCCAGACTGCATTCCGGGAGACTACGGCCGACGAAAGTATGTGAGCGCGGACCGCCGCGTGCCGCGCACGGCAGGTCGCCTTCTCGAGCGCGCGCGATCGGCTTCGGCGCCGCTCGATCAGCGGATCGCCGCAGCGACCTCGGGGACCAGCGGCGGCGCACTTCGCGACGCCGCCTGCAACGCGCATTCGACGAACCGGCGCGGCAGCAGCGAGGCGTTCGAGCGCATCGCCACCAGCATGCGGCTCTCCGCATCCGGCGTGTCGAGCGCTTTCGCGACCACGTTCATGACGCCGGCCTGCTGGTAGCATGATGGCAGGATCGAAAGTCCGATCCCGGCCGCAACAAGGCTGAGCACCGTGCGCAGTTCGTGAGCCTCCTGCGCGATCCGCGGCGCAAAGCCGGCGCGCCGGCATAGCATCGCGGCCTGGTCGCCGACGCCGCAACCGCTCTCCGCCATGCCGACGAATTCGTGCTCGGCAAGGTCGGCAACGCTGAGCTTGCCGGGCGCGGCGGCCAGCGGATGATCAAGCGGCAGGAACACCATCAACCGGTCGCGCCAGACGACGTGAACCTGCAGATCGGCCGCGGGCCGGAAATCCAGCGGCGGCCGCATGATCGCGACGTCGAGCTCGGCGTCAACGAGCGCCTGGAGCTGTTTTGCCGTCGACATGTGCCTGAGCTCGATCTTCACCCGCGGATAGCTGCCGCGGAAGCTGCGGAACAGTTCGGCGAACATATCGAGCATCGGAACCGAGTCGGTAAAGCCGACACGAACGGCGCCGGCCTCCCCGCGCGCGGCGCGGCGCACGGTCTCCGACGCAAGGTCGAGCTCGCTGACGGCACGCCGTGCGTGTTCCAGCAGCAATTGGCCGGCCTGGGTGAGCTCGACCGCACGCCGCGTCCGCGACAACAGCTGGGTGCCGAGCTCCTCCTCCATCGCCTTGATCTGCGTGCTCAGCGGCGGCTGGCTGACATGCAGCCGCTTGGCGGCGCGGCTGAAGCTGAGTTCTTCGGCGACCGCGATGAAGTAGCGAAGCTGCCTGTAATCCATCGCTTATTCCGTTTCCCTATAAGTGACGGGTCAAAGCGGTATTTGACCTCCCACGGCCGTTTCCCGATCTTGGCGGCAAAACGCGGATGCTCCAAGGGGCAACACGCGCAGCCGGTCAGCCATGCGAAATCGCCGCGAATAACAGGCGCTCCGCCCGGTTCGGATCACAAGCGCGATAACAAGAAAGCAAGGGAGGATTCCAATGGGCCAAGCGTCCGTCAGCGAGCTCGAACAGCAAACCATCCGCCGGGTCTATTGGCGGCTGATCCCGATCCTCTTCGTCATGATGTTCTTCAACTATCTCGACCGCATCAATCTCGGCTACGCCGGGCTGACGATGAACAAGGACCTCGGCCTCAGTCCCGCGATCTTCGGCTTTGCGGCCAGCATCTTCTTCCTCGGCTACATGGTGCTCGAGGTGCCGAGCAATTTGATGCTGCATTGGCTCGGCGCCCGGATCTGGCTCGCGCGCATCCTGATCACCTGGGGCCTCGTCGCCACGCTCACCGCCTTTGTCTGGAATCCGCTCAGCCTCTATGTGATGCGGTTCGGCCTCGGCGTCGCGGAAGCCGGCTTCATGCCCGGCGTGGTGCTTTATCTGACCTATTGGTTCCCCGCACGCTACCGCGCCCGCGCGGTGGCCGGCTACATCATCGCCGGCTCGTTCTCGGCGGTCCTGGGCGGGCCGATCTCGACCAGCATCATGACGTGGTTCGACGGCGCGTCCGGCCTGCATGGCTGGCAATGGATGTTCATCGCCGAGGGCGTGCCGACCATTCTGCTCGGCCTGTTCACGCTCTATTATCTGACCGACCGTCCCGCCAAGGCGAACTGGCTCACCAAAGAACAGGCCACCTGGCTGGAAGGCGAGCTCGCCGCCGAGCGGGCCGAGATCGAACAACAGGGGCAGCACAGGTTGATCGAATGCGTGCTCGATATCCGGGTCTGGCTGCTGGCGGCGCTGTTCGGCTGCGCGCTGGTCGGCATCTATGGCCTGCTGTTGTGGCTGCCGCAGATCATCAAGGGCATGGGCAATCTCAGCAACATCGAGGTCGGCTTCCTGTCGGCGATCCCGCCGCTGCTCGGCGTCGTCGGCACCATCGTGGTGAGCCGCAGCTCGGACAAGACCGGGGATCGCAAGTTTCATCTCGCGGCCGTCTATCTGCTCGCCGCCGTCGCCATGCTCGGCAGCGCCTATGTCGCGAGCCCGGTGCTGGCCTTCGTGTTCCTCTGCATCGTCGGCTTCAGCCTGAACGCCGGCAATCCCTTGTTCTGGAGCATCAACGCCTCGCTGCTGACCGGCGCTGCCGGCGCCGCCGCGATCGCCATGGTCAACACGCTGGCGCAGTTCGGCGGGCTGATCGGCCCCTGGTGCATCGGCCTGATCAAGGACTCCACCGGAAGCTTCTCCTGGGCGCTGGTCGGCATCGCCGGCTTCCTGTTCGTCGCCTCCGCCATCGCCGCCACCATGCGCGTCAAACCACGCGAGACGGAATTGACGGGCGCGATCCCGTCAACCGTCGCACACTGACACCCCCGCCAAGGGCAACAACAAGGACGCAACCATGATCATCGACTGTCACGGCCATTACACCACCGAGCCGGCCAAGCTGCAGATCTTCCGCGACAAGCAGCTCGCCGGCCTCGCCGACAAATCGCGCCGGCCGCTCACCACCAATCTCGGCATCACCGACGACGAGATCCGCACCAGCGTCGAGGGCGCGCAGCTCCGCCTGCAGAAGGAGCGCGGCACCGACGTCACCATCTTCTCGCCGCGCGCCGCCGGCATGGCGCATCATGTCGGCAAGGAAGCAACCAGCCGCGAATGGACCACGATCTGCAACGACCTCGTGCACCGGGTCTGCACGCTGTTCCCGCAGAATTTCGTCCCCGTCTGCCAGCTGCCGCAGAGCCCGGGCGTGCAACCCAAAAACTGCATCGAGGAGCTCGAGCGCTGCGTGACGCAGCTCGGCTTCGTCGGCTGCAACCTCAATCCCGATCCCGCCGGCGGCTATTGGTGCGATCCGCCGCTGACCGACGAATGGTGGTACCCGCTGTATGAGAAGATGGTCGAGCTCGACGTGCCGGCGATGGTCCATGTCTCTTCGTCCTGCAATCCCTGCTTCCACGGCACCGGCGCGCACTACCTCAACGGCGACACCACCGCCTTCATGCAGTTCCTGACCTCGGATCTGTTCAAGCGCTTCCCGACGCTGCGGTTCATCATCCCGCATGGCGGCGGCGCGGTGCCCTATCATTGGGGCCGCTACCGCGGCCTCGCACAGGACATGAAGCTGCCGCCGCTGTCGGAGCATCTGCTCAAGAATGTGTTCTTCGACACCTGTGTCTATCATCTCCCCGGCATCGAGCTGTTGACCCGGGTGATCCCGGTCGAGAACATCCTGTTTGCGTCGGAGATGGTCGGCGCGGTGCGCGGCATCGACCCTGAAACGGGTCATCACTTCGACGACACCCGCCGCTACATCGACGCGCTGCCCCTGAGCACGGAGGACAAGGCCAAGATCTTCGAAGGCAATGCCCGCCGCGTCTATCCGCGCCTCAACGCCCATCTCGACCGCCGCGCGCATTAGCCGACCGCGCCGACAACACACCGGAGAACACCGATGGCCATAGGATTTGCAATTCACAAGGCGAAGCGGAAAGTCTCGCCCGATCTCGTCGCGCGCTACCGCACGCTGCCGGTCGCCAATATCAGCGATGTGATGTCGCGGATCGCGGGCACCAACCGGCTGCGGCCGATGCATGCCGGCGGCTGGCTCGGCGGCCCGGCGCTGACCGTGAAGACCCGGCCCGGCGACAATCTGATGGTGCACAAGGCGATCGACCTCGCCCAGCCTGGCGACGTCATCGTGGTCGATGCCGGCTGCGTCCTCGTCAACGCCATCATCGGCGAGATCATGTCGACGCTGGCGGAGAAGAACGGCGTCGCGGGCTTCGTGATCGACGGCTCGATCCGCGATGCCGGCGCGATCCGCGCCGGATCGTTCCCGGTGTTCGCCGCCGGCGTCGCCCATCGCGGCCCCTACAAGGACGGCCCGGGCGAAATCAACTGCACGATCTCGATCGACGGCATGATCGTCGAGCCCGGCGATCTCATCGTGGCCGACGACGACGGCGTGCTCTGCGTGCCGCATGACGAGGCCGAGGCCGTTTGCAAGCTGACCGAGGCCAAGAAGGCGACCGAGGAGAAGGCCATCCAGCAGATCCTCGCCGGCACCAGCGACCGCCGCTGGGTCGATGAGGCCCTGCAGCGCCTCGGCTGCGAGTTCAAGGACTGACCTGCCGCCGCTGCCCGGGAGGCAGAATGCCTGTCTCTTGGGCATAAGTGTCCGCACAACCGGCGAAAATCGCCGGCGCGCGAACGGTTGGCGCGTCCGTCGACCGGCATCGGGAATTTTTCCCGATTGCAGATGGAAAAGAATCCCGGACCTCCGGGACACATCTTGTTTGCCAAAGCTAAAGCGCTCCCGCAGTCTCGAAGCCAAGGTTCGTCGGGGACAAAAGTCGAACCGGGACAACAGGGTGGGCGTTATGGCTGGTGCGTTGTTGCGTACGGCAACACGATTTTTGTCTGGTTCGCTCACTGCGCGCGGCGCTGCGGCCGTGCTCACCGCCATCGGAGCCGCAGCGCCGCTGACGATGGCGCAGGCCCAGACCCCCGCCCCGACCGAACTGCCGCCGGTCACCGTGATTGCCCCCTCGCCGCTTTCGGGTACGCGCAGCATCAAGCCTGCTGCCCGACCGGTGGTGCGGACCTCGCGATCCGCCCGAACCCGGGCCGCACCGGCCCAAACCGCGGCGGCGCCCGAGGGCGGCGCCGGCGTCCCGAGCCCCTCCGACCGCGACTCGAGCCTGCTCGACCGCGACAAGATCCCGTCGAACACCGAGGTGCTGACCTCGGCGGATTTCAGCCGCAACTATTCGACCAACTTTCTCGACTCGGTGAACCGCAAGCTGCCCGGCGTCACGCTGACCGACCAGACCGGCAATCCGTTCCAGCGCAATCTCGACTATCGCGGCTTCGTCGCCTCGCCGGTCCAAGGGACGCCGCAGGGCATCGCGGTCTATCAGAACGGCGTCCGCATCAACGAATCCTGGGGCGACGTGGTCAACTGGGATTTCATCCCGGAAAAGGCCATCGACCGGGTGTCGCTGGTGCCCAACAACCCCATCTTCGGCCTCAACGCGATCGGCGGTGCGCTCAGCATCCAGATGAAGAACGGCTTCACCTATCAGGGCGTCGAGGGTGAAGTGTTCGGCGGCTCCTTTGGACGCGTGCAGGGCAGCGTGCAGGCCGGCGGCCAGAAGGACAATTACTCGGCCTATGCTGCGTTCGAATCCGCCTACGACCGCGGATGGCGCGACTACGCCAATTCCTCGCACGTCAATCGCATGTATGTCGACATCGGCGCGCGCAACGACGACACCGAATTCCACGTCAATTTCACCGGCGCCAGCAATCTGCTCGGCAACGTCGCCGCAACGCCGGTCGAGATGCTCAACCAGCGCTGGTCGAGCGTCTACACCTGGCCGCAATCGACGATGCTGCAGCTCGCGTTCGTCAACGCCACGCTGAGCCATAATTTCTCGGACACATGGTCGTTCCAGGGCAACGCCTATTTCCGCGGCTTCCGGCAGACCCATGCCGACGGCAACGGCACCGACGTTGCGCCGTGCGACGATCCCACGACCTTGTGCATCGGCGACGGCCTTCCGGTCTTCGGTCCTGCGGACGGCCCCGCAACTCCGAACACGCTGGGTAACGCTTTCCTTGGCGAACTCGATCGTAACCGGGCTGCGACCAACAGCTTTGGTGGTACGGCCCAGTTCACCAATTCCGACAGGTTGTTCGGGCACGACAACCACGTCGTGATGGGTGTCAGCGTCGACCATGGCAACACCAAGTTTACCGCGACCAGCGAGCTCGGCACCGTCGATCAGAATCTGTTCGTGACGGGCACCGGGGTCTTCATCAACCAGCCCGACGCCGGTCTCAGCCCGGTCGATCTGCGCGCCACCAACACCTACACCGGCGTCTACCTCACCGACACGTTCGACGTGACGAACAGGCTCTCGGTCACCGCCGGTGGACGGTTCAACTATGCCCAGATCGACCTGCAGGACCAGACCGGGACCAACGACCTGCTCAACAGCAGCAATCGTTTCCAGCGCTTCAACCCGGTGATCGGCGGCACCTTCAAGATCACCCCGAACCTCACCGCCTATGCCGGCTATTCGGAGGCCAACCGCGCGCCGACGCCGCTGGAGCTCGGCTGCTCCGATCCCAACCATCCCTGCATGATCGACACCTTCCTGGTGGCCGACCCGCCGCTCAAGCAGGTGGTGTCGCACACCGTCGAGGCCGGCCTGCGCGGCAGCTGGGGCCGCGACGCCAGGACCGGCATGTTGAGCTGGGGGCTCGGCGTGTTCCACACCCTGTCCGACGACGACATCATCCAGGTGACGAGCCCACTCGGCGTCAACAATTTCGGCTTCTTCCAGAATGCCGGACAGACCTTGCGGCAAGGCATCGAGGCCAAGCTCGACTATCGCCTCGACCGCTGGAACGCCTACGCCAACTACACCTATGTCGACGCGACCTATCGAAGCGCGATCACGCTGTCCTCGCCGAACAATCCGAATGCGCTGACCAACGACGCCGGCGCGCAATTCGTCAACGTCACGCCGGGTGACCATATCCCCGGCATTCCCGCGCACCGCTTCAAGGCCGGCGTCGACTACAACGTGACAGATGCGTGGAAGGTCGGCGCCGACCTCAATTTCGTGGGCAGCCAGTGGATCATCCATGACTACACCAACCAGAGCCCGAAGGTGCCGGCCTACTCGGTCGTCAATTTGCACACGTCATACCAGGTCACGAAGAACATCGAGGTGTTCGGCCTGATCAACAACGTGTTCAACCGGCACTACTATCTGAGCGGCGCGTTCTACCAAACGGGCGGCTTTAGCAGCGCCGGCGGCCTCCCCAACCTGATGGCGCAGCTGAGCGATCCCCGCACCTTCGTGCCCGGCATGCCGCTCGCCGCGTACGCCGGCATCAGGGCGAAGTTCTAGGAAAATTTCCTGGGGCCCACGATGCCTTCTACGCCGTCATTGCGAGGAGCGAAGCGACGAAGCAATCCAATTTCATTCGCGGCGCGATGGATTGCTTCGCTTCGCTCGCAATGACGTGGATAGAGCAACCCACATCATCTCCGCGGGCCGGACTGATGCCGCGCGCTACGCCACCGTCCCGCCGTCGACCGGCATCGCGATGCCGGTGACGAACGAGGCCTTGTCCGACAGCAGGAACACCGCGACCTCGGCGATCTCCTCCGGGCGCGCTGCGCGGCCCATCGGGTTGCGGGTCACCGCAGCCTTGATCAATTCTTCGGGGTCCGCCTCGTTGTGGCCCGGCTGGTCGGGCCGGTTGACGAACACCCGCAGCATCGGCGTGTCGATCGCGCCGGGACAGATCGCATTGACGCGCACGCCGTCTTTGGCGTGGCGCTTGGCGAGCGCACGCGCGAGGCCGATCACGCCGGCCTTGGCCGCCGAATAGGTCGGGCTCCACGGCGAGCCGACCAGGCCCGAGGTCGATGCGGTGAACAGGATGCTGCCCTTCCGCCGCGCCGTCATCTGCCCAAGCGCGGCATTGGTGGTGATCAACTGCGAGCGCAGATTGAGATCGACGCTGAGATCCCAGCCTTCCAGATCGTCGATCACGGACGGACCGGGAATGCCGAGATGATTCCAGACGCAATCGAGCGCGCCGAACTCCTTCACGGTCGCAGCAACGATATCGCGCGAAAACTTGTCGTCGCGCAGATCGCCGGCCAGCGCCAGCGCACGTCCACCGCCCTTTTTGATCTCCTCGACCACCGCTTTCGCGCCGGCCTCGTTCTGGTCGACGATCGCTACCGCCGCGCCCTCGCGCGCGAGAATAAGCGCGCCGGCGCGGCCGGCGCCCGACGCTGCGGCGGTGACGAGTGCGATCTTGCCTTGCATGTCCATGGTTCGATCCTGACTGTGCTCGCGAGCTCGAGCCTTCTTGGTTCTGATTGAAGTTCTGGTTGGATCAGGATCGCAACGCTGTGGTCTTGCGCTGACGCGCTACCGTCAGGCTGGGGGCTTCGCGCTAGCGGCCGCCGAACAGAACCGGTGACTGGCCGGGCAGCAGCTGCGAATGAATGTCGCTGTCCATGCGCTCCGCCCCTTGCTGGGTGAAACCAGCACCGAACGACAGGGTGACATTCGAGGTCGGGCGGAACTCCAGTCCGGCACGCGCGGTATACCCGGCGTTGACGCCGGGATTGCCGCTGAACGGCGCCAGCGGACCGCCGGCGCCGGGCGGATTGTATTTCAATGAGTCGAAGCCGGCGAAGAACGTCACGGGCGTATCGCCGACGCCCTTGAAATTGTAGCCGACCTGCGCGCCCTGATATTCAAGCGAGCCGAACGCCGCCGATCGACCGAGCGCGTTCCAGCCGGCGCGGCCGCCTTCGCCGCCGATGAACCAGCCATCCGGACGGCCGTTCAGATACGAAAAGTCGCCGCCTTGCGGGGCGGTGGCGTCGAAGCCCGGAAAGTTGCCGTAGGTGTCCGCCTTCTGGCCGTCGGCCAGGCTGCCGCCGAAGCCGAACAGCGAGCCCGGCGTCCAGTAGCGCACCGGCCCAGCCTGGGCGTTGGCCTGCTGGGCGCCGAGACAGAGCACTGCGGCGATGATTGCGAGACCGAATTTGCTTGCGAAAGTGGACATCAGGTTACCGTCACGTGCGGCCAAACTATACCCGTCGGACGTCGACAATGCCAGTGCTGCGCTTCGGCGCGACAGCCCCGCCTCTTGCCAATCGCGCGGCGACCGCTTATGTACGCGCCTCCTTTTGTAGAGCGAGCGACCCAGGTTTCCAACATGCGGCAGTCACAGCGAGCATCAGTGCTGATGACGGGAGGGCTAATGCCCTCGTCCGCCGCCATTCTGCTTTGGACCTGACCCCACGTCACACCTGACATTGGAAGGCAGCCCGGAGCGGAAGCGGCTCCTGGCGCCGAACGGGCTCTCGCGGTGCCTCGAGTCGTGCAAACCCAGCACGGGAGCTCGAACACCACAGGTGTCCCATGGCCAAAGAGAAGTTCATCCGCCTCAAGCCCAACTGCAATGTTGGCACGATCGGCCACGTGGATCATGGCAAGACGACGCTGACGGCAGCGATGACGAAGGTTTCAGCCGATCACGGCTGGGGCGCGTTCGTCTCCTATCAGGACGTTGCCAAGGCGTCGGCCGCACAAGGTACGCGTGACGATACGAAGATCCTGACGATTGCGACAAGCCACGTCGAGTTCTCGACGGCGGCGCGCCATTATTCGCACGTCGACTGCCCGGGCCACGCCGATTATGTGAAGAACATGATCACGGGCGCGGCGCAGATGGACGGCGCGATCCTGGTCGTCTCCGCCGTCGACGGACCGATGCCGCAGACGCGCGAGCACATCCTGCTCGCGCGCCAGATCGGCGTGCCGCGCATCGTGGTGTTCCTGAACAAGTGCGACGTCGCTGACGATCCGGAGCTGGTCGATCTCGTCGAGATCGAGGTGCGCGACCTGTTGTCAAAGTACCAGTATGACGGCGACAACGCGCCGGTCGTGCGCGGTGCGGCGATGCAGGCGCTGCGCGGCGAGCACGGTGCGCTGGCGGATCAGGCGATCCTCAAACTGTTCGAGGCGCTCGACGCTTATATCGAGCCGCCCGAGCGGCCGAAGGATCGCCCGTTCCTGATGCCGATCGAAGGCGTGCAGTCGATCGCGGGCCGCGGCACCGTGGTGACCGGGCTGGTCGAGCGCGGCACGATCAGGATCGGCGACGAGGTCGAGATCGTCGGCCTCGGCGCGACCCGCAAGTCGGTCGTGACCAGCATCGAGAGCTACCGGAAGATCCTCGATCACGGGCAGGCCGGCGACAATGTCGGCTGCCTGCTGCGCGGGGTCGACAAGGCTCTCGTGCAGCGCGGTCAGGTGCTGTCGCATCCGGGTGGTGTGTCGCCGCACCGGACCTTCCGCGCGGAAGTGTACGTGCTGACAAAGGACGAAGGCGGCCGCCACACGCCGTTCTTCGCCAATTATCGTCCGCAGTTCTACTTCCGCACCGCGGATGTCACCGGCACCGTCCAGCTCGGCAATGGCGCCGAGATGGTGATGCCGGGCGACAGCGCCGAGTTCACGATCGAGCTCAACAAGCCGATCGCGCTCGAGGCGCGGTCGCGCTTTGCGATCCGTGAAGGCAACCGCACCGTCGGTGCCGGCGTGGTCACCGCGATCGTGGAGTGAGGAATGGGGGCGCGGCGCGAGCCGGGCCCCATTTTCCAACGTCGCGATTTGCAAAGTCATCCAATCGCCTGGAAATTGATCACACCGCTCAGCAATGCGGATTGACAGGCCGGCACGTTTTCGAAACTGTGCGACACCGCGTCGCAGGCGCCGTCCATCGGTCTTGTGACCTCTCGACGCGGAAATGGCGTCGTCATGAAGTGGTTTCGTTCGAACATCAGGCACGGGGCTCGGCTGGCGCTGTTGGCGCTGTCGATCCAGTTCGTGCTGTCGTTCGGCCATTTTCATGCCGTGGCGGCGCCGCAGACCACAACGTCATTCGCGGCGCATGTCGAGAACGCCTCGCGCGACGAGCCTCGCTCGAATCCTGATTCCGATCAGGCTGCGGATCTCTGCGCGATCTGCGCCGTGGTCGCGATGGTCAACTCGGCGACGCCGGCACCGGCGCTGCCGCCACTCCAATTGCCCGATGCCACAGCTCTGCTCGCCTGGCACATTGACAATTATGTGGCGCCGCTCGACATCGGCCGGCTGCACTATCAGCCGCGCGCGCCTCCGATCTCCTGAACTCCCTGCACGACTGAACGTCGAACGCGGCCACCATTCGGCTGCCGTTTGAGCAATGGGGAATTTCGCCGTCGCGCATCGACGGCGGGCTCGACCGCGTCCTTCGGTGAGGATCCGGATCGCAGCCTCGTGAGATCGGGAACCACCATGTCAGGAATTATGAGACGACGTGCCGCCGCCGGCGCTGCATCGCTCTTGGTCTACGGGATCAACGGCACCGCATTCGGGCAGACGACCGCGCCGACAACGACTCTTCCCGACATCACGGTGACGGCGCCGCAACGCCACACCGCGCCATCAGGACCGAACAAGCCGAAGACGCGCGTTGCGAGCGGCGGCGGCCACCGCGCGCGCAGAACCGGCGCGGTATCGGCGACGCCGGAATCTCCGGAGCAAACCCAGGCTCAAGCCGTCGCAAGCCAGAATACCCGGCTCGACCAGGCCCGCGCCGCGCTGCTGGCGCCGACCGGCGCCAACAGCTACCAGATGAGCCGGCAAGCCCTCGAGGCGTTGCCACAGGGCACCAACACCACGCTCGACAAGGCGCTGCTGCAGGCGCCCGGGGTTTCGCAGGACTCCGCCGCAAGCGGCGAACTGCACGTGCGCAACGAGCACGCCAACCTGCAATACCGTATCAACGGGATCATGCTGCCCGACGGCGTCGGCGCGTTCGGCCAGATCATCGACACCGGGATCGTCGGCAGCATGGCGCTGATCACGGGCGCACTGCCCGCGCAGTATGGCCTGCGCACCGCCGGCGTGCTCGACATCCGGACCAAGACCGACGCTTTCAACAATTCCGGCAGCATAAGCGTCTATGGCGGCAGCCACGGCAATTTCACCACCAGCGTCGACTATGGCGGCACGATCGGACAGACCCAGTACTACATCTCCGGCCGCTATTTCGGCAGCGATGTCGGCATCGAGAACCCGACGCCGGCCTATAGCGCGATCCACGACCGGACCGATCAGGAGAAGGGCTTTGCCTACGTTTCGACCGCGATCGATCCGACCAGCCGGCTGACCTATATCGGCGGCGTCTCCAACGGCGGCTATCAGATCCCCAACAATCCCGGCCACGCTCCGGCCTTCACCGCCTACGGCGTTTCGAACTTCGATTCCGCGCTGCTCAACGAACGGCAACACGAGTTCAACCAGTTCAACGTCGTGGCCTACCAGAAGTCGGGCGACGGGTTCGACTACCAGGTCGCCTATTTCAATCGCTACAGCCAGCTGCACTTCATGCCCGATCCGGTCGGCGATCTCGTCTTCAACGGCGTCGCGTCGGACGTCTATCGCCAGAGCTTCATCAACGGCATCCAGGAGGACACCTCCTACCGGCTGGGCTTCGCGCACACGCTGAAGTTCGGCGTTTCCGTCAGCGCCGAGCGCTCGCTGGTCAACAACGGCTCGACCGTGCTGCCTCTCGACGATTCCGGCAACCCGATCGATGCGCCGCTCTCGGTATTCGATTCCAGCGCCAAGACCGGATATTTGTTCTCCACCTACATCGCCGACGAGTGGAAGATCACCAACCAGCTCACGCTCAATGCCGGCCTGCGCTTCGACCAGATGTGGCAATATGTCGATGCCAACCAGCTGAGCCCGCGGATCAGCCTGACATGGAAACCCACTGACGGCACGACCTTCCATGCCGGCTATGCCCGCAACTTCACGCCGCCCGAACAGGTGCTGGCGGCACCGACCAACCTTGCGCTGGTGCAGAACACGACGGCGCAGCCGGCGACCACCGCCAATGACCCCGTGCTGCCGGAGCGCTCGCACGTGTTCGACATCGGCGTCACGCAGAAGGTTGATGCGATCCCCGGCCTCGAGGTCGGCATGGATGCCTATTACAAGATCGCGACCGACCTGCTCGATGACGGCCAGTTCGGCCAGGCCTACGTCCTGACCGCCTTCAACTATGCGAAGGGCACCAACGAGGGCGTCGAGCTGACGGCGCGATACGACCACGATAATCTGCATCTCTACGGCAATGTCGCGATCGCAAGGCAGGTCGCCACCCAGGTCGTCTCGAACCAATATCTGTTCGATCCGGACGAACTGGCCTACATCGCCAACAATTACGTCAACACCGACCATGCCCAGACGCTGACCGCATCGGTCGGCGGCTGGTACCAATGGCGCGACACCAAGTTCAGCGCGTCGGTGATTTACGGGTCAGGCTTGCGCGACGGCTTTGCCAATACGGGCACGGTGCCGCCCTACGCGCAGGTCAATCTCGGCGTCTCGCACGATTTTAACATCGTCGCGCCGAACAAGCCGACCACGCTGCGCTTCGACGTCGTCAACCTGTTCGACACCGTGTACCAGATCCGCGACGGCTCCGGCATCGGCGTGTTCGCGCCGCAATACGGGCCCCGCCGCGGATTCTATGCCGGCATCACGCAGAAGTTCTGAGGAGGCCGGCGCGAGGCGCGCGCCGTGCCGGCTCATAGCTCGGCGACCAGTTGGACCAGCTGGTCCCGCAACCAGACATGGGCCGGGTCGTGATGGTAGGACGCATGCCACAGCAATGACACCGTAACGTCTTTCACCTTCACCGGCGGCGGACTGAGGCTGAGCCCGAGATCGGCGGCGAAGCGGCGCGCCAGCCGCGCGCCCATCGTGACGATCACGGGCGCCTGCGCCACCAGATACGGCACCGTCAGAAAACGCGGCGTGGTCAGCGCAACGGACCGCTGCAGGCCGAGCTCTTCGAGCGCTTCATCGACGAAGCCGCGCACGGTGCGCCCCGGCCGCAGGCTGGTCAGCACGTGCGGAAGCCGGACGTAGTCCTCAAGCGAGATGGGCGGCGTGATACCGGTCTTCTCTGCATTGAACATGCAAAGGAAGCTCTCGGTGAACAGCACGCGCTGCTTGTGATGCAATTGTCCCTGCTGGATCGGCCCGTAGGAGAGCGCGAGATCCACTTCGTCGGCGTCGAGGTCATCGAGCAGCCGGGATGTATCGACATTATAGAGCCGCAAGTAAATGCCCGGCGCGATCTCGCGCATACGCGCCAGAAGGCGCGGCACGATCAGGATTTCCATGCTGTCCGACAGGCCGAGCCTGAACGTACGCACCGCCGTTGCCGGATCGAACGACTGGTCGCGTAGCAGCACCGTCTCGACCTGGGCGAGCGCCGTCCGCACCGGATCGACCAAGGTCATTGCGCGCGGGGTGAGGCGCATGCCATCGGCCGCGCGCGTGAGCAGCTCGTCATCGAACAGTTCGCGCAGGCGCGCGAGATTGTGACTCATCGCGGATTGGCCAATGCCGACGGAGCTGGCCGCCCGGGTCACGCTCCGTTCGGTGAGCAGCGCATTGAGATGAACAAGCAGATTCAGGTCGATGCGACCCAAATTGACGGTATCGATGGCCATTATCGATCCTATCTGTTTGATCGATGATCATAGCCTCACCATCTCCTCCGGCAAGGGAGCAGACGGGCCATCGCTCGCCGCCCAGGTTCTGACACTCAAGCCAATGGAGGATCCCATGTCGATCCGCAGTTCAGTTCTCGCCGCCGCCTTCACCCTCGCCGCACTTGGAGCCTCGCTTGGCGCCGCAGAGGCGCGCGGGCTCAGGCCGATCGAGGCCCAAAGCATTCATCTCGGCGACGTATCCGGCGTCGCCTACTACACGGTCGAGCCCGACGGATATCGCGTCGTGACCACGCTCGCACAGGGCGAGGCCGGAACCCCCGTCCGCTTCGTCTCGGTGCTCGCACCCGGTCAGCGCGCCCTGCTCTCGACGCCGAACCAGGCAGGCGCATTGGAGATCAGCCGGAACGGCGACAGCGTGACCGTCCGCAAGTCGGGCGCACTGTCCAACTAGTCGTCACAGCGGAGCCTTCCATCACAGGTGCAGGAGCCACAGATGTCCACGATCCATCTTCATCGGACGAGCAGGTTGACGCCCGAGCAGTACGTCGCCGGCCTCACCGACTTCGGGCCGGGCCGCTCCAAACTGTTCGGCAATAGCGCCGATGCCTATCTCAAGGTGCATCATCGCGGCCCCTTGCAGGCGGATGTGACGGAAGGCTCGAACGGCATCTGGGAACGCTTGCACTACGACTGGTCCGATCCCGACCATGTCGTCTTGGCGACGACCGACTCCAATGTGTGGGGCGGCAGGTCGGGCCACACCTACAGTTTCGCAAGGCGCTCCAATGGCACGACCGACATTGACGTGGTCGTGGTGCGTGAGGGCAAGAATCTCAGGGGATGGCTCCTCGGTCTCGTGCTCGGGTCGATCGGCAGAGGCGTCCTGGAGAAAGCATTCGAAAACTCCGTCAAGGCCATCGAGCAGCGGCACCCGCAGCAGGGCCGGATTGCGGCCTAGACGCGGAGCATTGAAAGTATTGCTCCGAGATCAATGTTTCTATTGTACCGAGTAATGTACCGGACCATATCTAGTTCATCGAACGCATTGCACCGGGGCAGCCCGGTGCAAGCCGAATGGAGACAACTGAAATGGAGATCAATTTTCTCGATACGTTCCTGGCATTCCTCGGAATGACCTTCGGACTGGTCTCGGTGATGCCCGGCCTGTTTTTCCAACCCAAGGTCGAGGTTAAGCGCGCGACAAGGACGACCTCGAACCGCGCCGGCAACAGCAGGCGATGACGCGCCGCAGCTTCCAGGCCGGCATCGCGCCGAAGTTCTAGCCCGCGACCAGCAGCTGCTCTTTCAGCAGTGCCGTCAGCCAATCGGCAAACACCTGCAGGCGCCGCGACAGGTGCTGGCGGTGCGGATAGAGCAAGGTCATCGGCATCGGCGTGGCGCGATGCTGCGGCATCAGCTCGACGAGCTCTCCGGCATCGAGATGCCGCTTCACGTCGTAGGCGGGAATCTGGATCAGGCCGAGGCCGGCGAGGCAGCAGGCGATGTAGGCTTCCGCACTGTTGACGGTGACACGGCCGCGCATCGCAATGCTGCGCGACGCACCCTGCTCACACCATTCCCACTCCTCGATGCGGCCGGTGGATGGCGAGGCGTAGTTGACCGCCCAATGTGTGGCGAGATCGTCGGGCGTCTGCGGCGTGCCGTGGCGCGTGAGATATCCTGCGCTCGCGACATTGATCAGCACGAGATTGCCAAGCGGCCGCGCGATCAGACCGGAATCGCCGAGCGGGCCGACGCGCACGACGCAATCGGCGGAGTCCGCGATCAGGTTGATGGCGCGATCGGTGACGCCGAGATCGATGTCGATCTGCGGATAGCGATCCAGGAAAGTCGGCAGCGCCGGCGCGACGATCAGGCGTCCGATCCGCCCGGGCACGTCGACCCTGAGCCGGCCCGACGGTTCGGCGGCGGCATGGCGGAACAGGGTCTCGGCCTCCTCGACATCGGCGACGACGC
Source organism: Bradyrhizobium sp. B120 (assembly GCF_049075665.1). NCBI lineage: Bacteria > Pseudomonadati > Pseudomonadota > Alphaproteobacteria > Hyphomicrobiales > Nitrobacteraceae > Bradyrhizobium > Bradyrhizobium sp. B120. Next base: position 7,517,225 of record NZ_CP185242.1, read on the forward strand.
GCAGGCACCGTTCGTAGAACGCCGCGCCATCATGGGTGAGAGACACTTTTCGTGTCGTCCGGTGCAGCAGCCGGGCGCCGATGCGCTGCTCCAGCTCAGCGACCGCTGACGACACCGACGAGCGCGGCAGGCCGAGCGTGTCGGCCGCCCGCGTAAAGCTCGCGCACTCGACGACGCGGGCGAAGATGCGGAAGAGATCGATGCGGTCCACGATTAGCGCCCCGATTGTTCGCCATCCCTGACAAGTGACGTCAGAATGCACGGCTTTATCGGGAAATCCTAGACGATATCGTTGCCTCCAGAAAGCGGGCGCACGGCGCGGCCGCACGATCCGGAGAAGCGAACGCCATGACCGACCACAGCATCAAGGGCAAGACCGTCATCATCGCCGGCGGCGCCAAGAACCTCGGCGGCCTGATCGCGCGCGATCTCGCGGCGCACGGCGCGAAAGCGATCGCGATCCACTACAACAGCGCCGCGACCAAGGCCGACGCCGACGCGACCGTCGCTGCGATCAAGGCTGTAGGTGCCAATGCGGTCGCCTTCCAGGCCAACCTCACGACATCAGGCGCGATGGAGAAGCTGTTCACTGATGCCATCGCTGCGATCGGCCGTCCCGACATCGCGATCAACACCGTCGGCAAAGTGCTGAAGAAACCGATGGTCGAGATCTCGGAGGCCGAATACGACGCGATGAGCGCAGTCAACACCAAGTCGGCATTCTTCTTCCTCAAGGAAGCCGGCCGCCATCTGAACGACAACGGCAAGATCTGCACCTTGGTGACGTCGCTGCTCGGCGCCTACACGCCGTTCTATGCCGCCTATGCCGGCACCAAGGCGCCGGTCGAGCATTTCACCCGCGCCGCCTCGAAGGAATTCGGCGCACGCGGCATCTCGGTGACCGCGATCGGCCCCGGTCCGATGGACACGCCGTTCTTCTATCCGGCCGAAGGCACCGACGCGGTCGCCTATCACAAGTCGGCAGCGGCGCTGTCCGGCTTCTCGAAGACCGGCCTCACCGACATCAAGGATATCGTGCCCTGGATCCGCCTCCTGGTGTCGGACGGCTGGTGGATGACCGGCCAGACCATTTTGGTCAACGGTGGCTACACCACGAAGTGAAGTTGACCTTCCCTGCATGCACGCGCCTTTCATTGCAGGGGAAACAGACCGCCGGCGGAATTTGACCGCCGGTTTGGCCGGCGATATCTTTCGCCGCGCTGGGCCCTTCGCAGTGACGGTCTATTCGAGGCGCACATGGAATGGTCGACCAGGCCGGCCCGTCCGGATCAGCCCTTCGGCAGTTGGGCCGACGACCTCGCAGCTGCCTTCGTGCGACTGGAGCCGCGCCGGATTGCCGAGGAGTCGTTTGCCGGCGCAATCTGCAAGGTCGACGCCGCGCCGCTGCAGATATCGCGCGTCACGGCGAGCGGGCACATCGTGCACCGGCTCGCCTCGCACATCGCTGCAAGCACCGACGACCTCTGCTTCGTCAACCTCCAGCTCGAAGGGCTCGGACGCACCTCGCAGCGCGGCCATGAGCAGATCAGCGCCCCCGGCGATCTCGCGATTGCCGATACGACCCAGCCGTTCGAGATCGCCCACCGGCATCACTTCGAGCTGTTCTGCTTTGCCGTGCCACGGCGTCTGTTGCCGGACACGCTGTTCGATCGCCCGCGGCTCGGCCTGTCCGCGACCGAAACCGGCCGCGCACTGTCGCGGACGCTGGCGAGCTACGCCGAGCTCTGCCTGAGCGGCGGCCGCCTCGCAACAACCTCGGCGATGCTCGGCACGCATATCGCCGAGCTGATCGCGCACGCACCCGACATCCTCGCCGACATGTCGGCCGAGCGCGTGCATACGCCGGTGCTGCTGTCGATGATGCTTGACCATATCGCGCGTCACAGCGACGACCCCGAGCTCGGCGCGCCGGCGCTGGCCACGAAATTCCGCTGCTCCGAACGTTACGTGCACCGCCTGTTTGCGAGCACCGGCCGCTCCGTCGGCGAACACGTCAACGAACAGCGGATTGCCGCGTGCACGCGCGCCCTGCTCGATCGCTCCTCAGCGCACAAGACCATTGCCGAGATCGCCTTTGCCGCGGGCTTCCGCGACATCTCGCATTTCAACCGCCTGTTCAAGCGCCACAACGGCCTCGCCCCGCGCGAATTCCGCCGCGCCGCCGCGCACTGAAGCGCGACGAGGCCCGCGCGGCGCTCCGCGGCGAGACGTTCCGCTTCGGGCACGGTGAGTAATTGCGCCTTCTCGAATCGGACCGCCTTCCTTGAATCAAAAAGGATTCAACGGATTCAACAAAATTTCGAGACGGACACCAAAGCTATTTCCGCGAAAGCCACTCGCGGCCGCCATCCGAGCCATTCAGCATCGTGCTGTTGAAACGGACGAGCGCGGCGGTTGCAATGGCCTCCTTGATTTGAGCTTCGGTCGCACCAGCGGCTCTTGCCGCTTTAGTGTGAGCGTAAACGCAATATTCACATGGAATTTGCGCTGCCACACCAAGGCCAATCAGGTGCTTGGTTTTCCCGTCCAAAGCTCCCGTGGGATTCATCACGGCCAGGTATTCGTCCCAGTGCGGCTTCAGTGCCTGGTCAGGAAGTGCCTGCTTCATCCATTCAGGCGCCTCCTGAGCGCTGGCGCTTGGTTCCGACGTGAAAGCCAACAACAGCGCCAAGCCAGCGCTCACCAATAGAGCTCTCATGGCTAATCTCCCTAAAATTGAGATGCGTTATTCCAAAAAAGCGAGGTCTGCTGAAATGCTGCCGATGCCTGCCGACGGCATGCGCGCTACCGGTTCGTCCAAACGAAGATTCGGCGCTCCCGTCTCGGTAGCTCGGCAAAAACTTATGCGAGATTTTTGGCTACGGGAAGGCGCCTGTTTTCGACAGGCTCCAAACCGCCCCGTATTGTCCTGCAGCGGCCGAGCCAGAAACTCTACCGGGATCGGACGCGCTTCACATGCCGCGCTGCACCGCACATTTCCGAGTCATGCTGCCGGTTCACTCCGCGCCAAGAAATCGGGCACTGCCGTCCAAGATTTCCTGACCACACCGCGATAGCCATAGCCCGAACCGCCGACACGGAGGGCATTGGCATGGCGATCGATTTCACGCTCACGGCACAGCAGCGCGAGCTGCAGCTCGCCTCCCGCAAATTTGCCAGGGAGGTGCTGGCCGAGGCCAGGGCCGCCGAAAAGCTGGCGACGCCCGAGCAACGCTTTCTCGCCACCAAACCGACCTACGAGGCGATGGTGGCGGCCGGTTACTTACGCAAATGCATTCCGGCGCCCGCGGGCGGCGACAATGCCGGCATGATCGACATGGCGATCCTCGCCGAGGAATTCTACAGCGTGAACCCGAGCGTAACGCTCACCATGCTCGGCAGCGTGCTCGGCCTGTTGCCGCTGCTGCTCGGCGGCACGCCGGAGCAGTGTCAACGGCTGCTCGCGCCGTTCCTGAAGACCAGCGGCGCGCCGCTCGCCGCCTTCTGCTCCAGCGAGCCGGGCGGGAGCGCCAACGCCGCCTCGCCGCCGCCCGGCGAGGGCGTCCGCACCACGGCCCGGCGCGAAGGCGACGATTGGCTGATCAACGGCCGCAAGAAATGGGTGTCCTCGGCGACCGGCTGGAATCGCGAGGGCGCCGATCTTCTGACCATCGTGTGCCGCACCGATCCGGCAGCAGAGCCCGACGCAGCCATCTCGATCATTGCCGTGCAAGGACCGGTGAGCGGCCTTGTGTTCGAACGCGCGATCGACAGCATCGGTCATCGCGCCCACCTCGTCCCGCAGTTCGGCTTTCAGAACGTCACGGCGCCGCACCACAATCTGCTCGGGCAGCAGGGTGCCGGCCTGGCGCTGACCGCGGCGGCATTCACCGGCACCGCGGCACTGGTCGGAATCTTCGGCGTCGCGCTGATGCGCTCAGCCTTCGCGTTCGCGCTGGATTTTGCCCGCAGCGAAAAACGCGGCGGCGTCCACCCCATCATCGAGCATCAGGCGGTCGGATACGCGCTCGCCGATGCCAAGACCACGATCGAAGCGGCGCGCACTCTCAGCTGGCGCGCCTGCCATGCCCTGGACACCCAGTCGCCGGCGGCCGAGGAACTGGCGGTGCAGGCCAAGATCTTCGGCTCCGAGGCCGCCGTGCGCGTCATCACCGATCTGATGCGGGTGGTCGGGATCGACAGCTACGATCATGAGGCGCCATTCGGCAGCCTGCTGCAGGACGCGCTCGCGCTGCCGATATTCGACGGCGGCAATCTCGGCATCCGGAGGCGGCAACTGCACACGATGTTCAAGAGCCGCGACTACAGCCCGCTGGCTGCAAGCGGCGCGGCATAGCGCGAAAAAGGAGTGCAATCATGAGCACAGAGCGGAAAGTGGCAGTCGTCACCGGCGCATCGCAGGGGATCGGCGCCGGCATCGTTCAGGCCTTCAGGGATCGCAACTGCCGGGTCGTTGCGACGTCACGCTCGATCAAGCCGGCCACTGACGCGGATATCGTCACGGTGGCGGGCGATGTCGGCGCAGCTGATACGGCGGAGAACGTATTCAAGGCGGCGCTGGAGCGCTTCGGCCGCGTCGACACGCTGGTCAACAACGCCGGCATCTTCATCGCGAAGCCATTCACGGCCTATACGCAGGATGACTACGCCAGCTACATCTCGACCAACGTGACGGGCTTCTTCCACATGACCCGGCGCGCGCTGGAGCTGATGAGCAAGCAGGGCCACGGTCACGTCATCACCATCACGACCAGTCTCGTCGACCAGCCGATGAGCAGCGTTCCCGCCGCCCTCGCCTCGCTGACAAAGGGCGCCCTGAACGCCGCAACCCGCGCGCTCGCGATCGAATATGCAAGGACCGGAATTCGCGTCAACGCGGTGTCGCCCGGAATCATCAAGACCCCGATGCACCCGGCGGAAGCGCATCAAGCGCTGGCCGCGCTTCACCCGGTCGGCCGGATGGGAGAGATCTCCGACATCGTTGGCGCTGTGCTCTACCTCGATGGCGCAGGATTCGTGACCGGAGAAGTGCTCCACGTCGACGGCGGACAGGCCGCGGGCCACCACATGCCGTAGCAGCGATGCCCGGACCACGTTGGCGCTCCGCGCCCCGCGGCAGCGGATGTATGGGTCACGTTACGAACGCTGCTGCAAATTCAGTGTCGTCCCGGGCAAGCGAAGCGCGACCCAGGACCCATAACCACAGGGTACAGTTGTTGTGCGACGCTGGGGCCCCAGCGAATTCCATCGCAAAAGGCAGTGGTTATGGGTCACTGCTTTCGCAGGGACGACACCGGAGAAGCCGCGGCCTCTCGGCTCAAGCAAAGCCGCCTCTGGAATACTGGATCATCCGCATGCGCGGGCGATGACACCGAGCAAGTAACCGCGACATGGCGCCGCGAACCTCGTTGCGGCGCAACAATCAAAATGAGACTGCCCGTTAAGCACCCCCGCCGCGACGACATCCGCGCCGTGCCTGCCTTCGGCTAGCTTTGCCCGCAACAACCGGACGCCCATCCGCCTTCGTCAGGCCAGGTGGACGCCGGTGACAACACAGAGGGAGGAGAGCGATGTTGAAAGGCAGTTTGGGACTGATTGCGTTGAGCAGCCTGTTGCTTTCGGGCACGGCATTCGCCCAGGAGAAGATCAAGGTCGGCGTCACCGCGACGCTCGAGGGCACCTATACGGTGCTCGGCGAGGATGGCATGCGCGGCCACCAGACCGCGCTCAACGTGCTCGGCAAGAAGATCGGCGACAAGGAGCTCGAATTCATCGTCGCCTCGACCGATGCGACGCCGGACTCCGCCGTGCGCGCGGTGCGCAAGCTGATCGAGCAGGACAAGGTGCAGATCCTGCTGTCGCCGCTGTCCGGCGACGAGGGCATCGCGGTGAAGAATTTTGCCAAGACCCATCCGGAGCTGACCTTCGTCAACGCCGCCTCCGGCGCGCAGGAGACGACCTATGTCGATCCGGCGCCGAATTTCTTCCGTTACAACATGGACGGCGCGCAGTGGCAGGTCGGCCTCGGCAAATACGCCTATGAGACCAAGGGCTATCGCAAGATCGCGACCGTCGGCGAGGATTACTCCTTCATCTACACCCAGGTGTTCGGCCTGGTGCTCGAATTCTGCGGTGCCGGCGGCCAGGTCACCAACCGGCAATGGGTGCCGCTCGGCACCAAGGACTTCGCCTCGGTGATCGCCGCCCTGCCCGACGATGTCGATGCGATCTATCTCGGCCTCGGCGGCGCCGACGCCGTCAACTTCCTCAACCAGTATCAGCAGGCCGGCGGCAAGGCGCATCTGATGGGCGGCTCGATCATGATCGACCAGACCATCCTGTCGTCGAAGGGCAGCGCCAAGAACGCGCTGATCGGCACCATCGCCGCGAGCGGCCAGGCCGATACCTGGGAGGATCCGGGTTGGCAGAAATTCGTGAAGGCCTATCAAGACTCCTTCCCGGAGAGCAAACGCTTCCCGAGCCCGTCGCTGCTCGCGACCAACTATTACGGCTCGACCATGGCGCTGATCCTGGCGCTACGGCAGGTCAATGGCGATCTCTCCAACAACCAGGCCAAGCTGAAGGACGCGCTGGCGAAGATCGAGATCGACGCCCCGAACGGCAAGATCAAGCTCGACGCCAACCGCCAGGCGATCGGCACCAACTTCGTCACCGAGGTGGTCGATGACGGCAAGGGCGCGCTGTTCAGCAAGGTCGTGAAGGTGATCCCGAACGTCAACCAGACGCTGGGCTATGATCCGGCGGTGTTCGCCAAGATCGGCCTGCCGAGCCGCACGGTCCCGGAGTGCAAGAAGTACTGACGTATTTGTTGCAGGTGCGAGCAAGCCAGCCGTGACGGAAGCGCGCGGTTGCACGAGGAGCCCTGCTCGCCCTTGCTTTCCGCGGGCGGATGATGAACGCTTGTCGAAAAGACAAGAACATCCCGCGGGAGGGGAGGCATGAGCAGGGCGCTTGCCGTCTTCCACGGCCGGTTCGGTCGCGCGACGGTCTATCAGTTGAACCGTCCCTTCAACGTGCATGCGCACCGCGAAGGGCACCTGATCTTTCATGTCGGCGGCACGCCGGCGCAGATCGATGTCTCCGAGCACCGCCTGCTGCTCAAGGACGACACCGTGGTCGCGGTCAACCCATGGGAACCGCACAATTTTCTGCCGACCGACATGGATCACGGCGCGATCTTCTTCGTGCTCTATGTCAATGCCGAATGGTTCGTGCCGCAGCCGGCGAGCGCGCAGGGCCTGCGGTTCGGCCGCACCTTCTTTCCCCGCACCGAGGCGCTCGACCGGCTGATCCGCCGCACCGCAGCACTGGTGTGCGGCGCGCCGTCGCTGCGCAGCCTCGACTGCGAGCTCAGGCAACTGATCGACTCCTGCTACGAGGAGAGCTGGCAGGCCGCGCAGGATGCGCGGGCGGCCGCCGCGGTGACCGATTTCCGGGTGCGCAAATCGATCAAGCTGATGTCGGAAAGCCCCGGCGCCGAGATCGAGCTCGATGCGATCGCGCGCGAGGCCGGCCTGTCGCGGCCGCATTTTTACCGGCTGTTCCGCACCCAGACCGGCGTCACCCCTCACCTCTACATGAACACCCTGATCATGGAGCAGGCGCTGGATGCGCTGGTGGCGACCGAAGCGCCGATCGCCGATATCGGGTTCGATCTCGGCTTCTCCTCGCAGAGCGGTTTCACCCGCTTCTTCGCCGCCAATGTCGGCATGGCCCCGACTGACTATCGCCGCGCCGCCAAGGTGTTGCGGCCGTGAACGAGTTCCAGAGCGACGATAAAAGATACTCTCGATCAAATCCGTAGCTTTCACCCTCGGTAGGATATTGGACACGCGGCCCGGCAGACGGTCGCGACCACTGAGGGAACGCGACGGAGATGGCCAGGTTCATCGAACGCCATCCGGCCTGGGCGCTGATCGTGATCATCGCGGTCGCGGTGCTGCTGTGGCTGGTGTTCGCGATCTGGCCGCCGGGGCTGGAAGCCGCGATCGGCCGCAAGCGCGTGTTCCTCAACGCCGTGCTGAACGGCATCACGCTCGGCGGGCTGTATTTCCTGGTGGCCAGCGGCTTCACGCTGATCTTCGGCCTGATGCGCAACGTCAACCTCGCGCACGGCTCGCTCTACCTGTTCGGCGGCTATATCGGCTACGCCATCAGCACCTGGACCGGGTCGTGGATCCTGAGCTTCATCGTCGCCTTCATCGCGGCGGCGCTGGTCGGCGTGATCCTGCAGCTCGCCGTGTTCCGCCGCATGGAGGGACAGGACCTCAGGCAGACCATGGTCACGATAGGGCTCTCGATCGTGTTCGCCGATCTGATGCTCTGGGTGTTCGGCGGCGACTTCTACCAGGTCCAGACCCCGAGCTGGCTGATCGGCCCGGTACAGCTGCCGCTGCTGACAGCGATCAAATCATCGGGCGAGCCGGTCTATCTGCAATATCCGCTGGTGCGGCTCGTAATCTTCGCGGCCTCCGTCGTGATCGGCGTCGCGATGTGGCTGGCGCTCAACCGCACCCGGATCGGCATGATCGTGCGTGCCGGGGTCGACGACCGCGACATCCTGGCCGCGACCGGGGTGCGGATCCAGCTGGTGTTCGTGCTGGTGTTCGCGCTCGGCGCGGGCCTTGCCGGCATTGCCGGCGTGGTCGGCGGCACCTTCCAGTCGCTGTCGCCGGGCGAGGACACGCGCTTCCTGCTCGCCTCGCTCGTGGTCGTGATCGTCGGCGGCATGGGCTCGATCCCGGGGGCTGCGCTCGGCGCCGTCATCATCGGGCTCGCCGAGCAACTCGGCTCGGTCTACATCCCGACCTACGCCATCGTCGTCACGTTCCTGATCATGGTCGTGGTGCTGGCGCTGCGGCCGCAGGGCCTGCTCGCGAGGCGATGAAATGTCGTTGCTGCAGAGCACCCAGTTCCGCCCCGACCCATCCGCCAACGCGACCCGCCGCGCCTTGATCCGCGCCTGGCCGGAATTCCAGAATCCGGCGGCCTGGCTGGTCGCGCTGATCCTCGTGATCATGCCGCTGATCGCCAACGGCTTCTTCCTGATCGAGATCTTCGCCACCACGCTGATCCTCGGCATCATCGCGCTGAGCCTGATGTTCCTCGCCGGCTATGGCGGCATGGTCAGCCTGATGCAGCTCACCATCGCGGGCTTCGCCGGCTACATGGTCGCGGTGTTCGGCATGAGCGGCAATGCCAATATCAGCCTCGGCTGGCCGTGGTGGCTCGCGACCCCGATGGCGCTGGCGCTGGCGACGCTGTTCGGCACGCTCGGCGGCGCGCTCGCGGTGCGCACCGAGGGCATCTACACCATCATGATCACGCTCGCGATCGGCGCGGCCTTCTACTACTTTACCAACCAGAACTGGGCGATCTTCAACGGCCATACCGGCATCAACACCGTCGCGACGCCGCATTTCTGGGGCGTCGACTGGCGCGCCGATATCGCCTTCTACTACGTGACGCTCGGCGTCGCCGCGATCTGCTACTTCGCCGTCCAGTATGTCTCGCGCGCACCGTTCGGCCTCGCGCTGCAGGGCGTCCGCGACAACCCCCGCCGCATGGCGGCGCTCGGCTTCAATCCCAATGCCCACCGCATCGCGGCCTACGCCTTCGCCGCCTTCATCGCGGCGCTCGGCGGCGTGTTGCAGGTCTGGAACTACCGGCAGATCTCGCCCGGCTCGGTCAGCGTCGGCGCCTGCATCGACGTCCTGATCATCGCCGTGGTCGGCGGCATCACCCGGCCGATCGGCCCGTTCATAGGTGCGCTGATCTTCGTGCTGCTGCGCACCTTCGCGCTCGACGTGCTGATCAAGTTCGGGCTCGACGGCAACCGCTTCCGACTGCTGATCGGGCTCGGCTTCCTCGCCATCGTGTTCTGGTCGTCGGACGGCGTGATCGGCCTCTGGGACCGCTGGCGGCGGCGTAGCGCATCCGCGACACAACGTTCGGGCGGAGGCCGCCATGGATAGCGTCGCGCAGCGACTGTCCGTGGTCGGCGCCGGCGCAGCCCTGGAGCTGCGCGGCGTCACCCGGCTGTTCGGTGCGCTGGCCGCGCTGACCGACGTCACCATCACCGTGCGCCCCGGCGAACGCCGCGCGGTGCTCGGCTCCAACGGCGCCGGCAAGACGACGCTGTTCAACTGCATCACCGGCGACTTCCCGCCCTCCTCCGGCACGATCCGCTTCTTCGGCGAGGACATCACCCAGTTCCCGCCCTATGAACGCATCCGCCGCGGCTTACGCCGCACCTACCAGATCTCGGCGCTGTTTCCCGGCCTCACCGTGCAGGACAACGTCTATCTCGCCTGCCGGGGCGTCTCGCGCGGCCGGTTCTCGTTGCTGCGCCCGGGACAGAACGATGCGCTGATGCACGCGACCGAAACGCTGGTGCAGGCCGTGCACCTCGCCGGCGTCAAGGACCAGCGCGTCGCCGAACTGGCGCATGGCCAGCAGCGCCAGCTCGAAATCGCACTCGCACTGGCCGGCGCGCCGCGCTTCATCCTGTTCGACGAGCCGGCGGCGGGACTGTCGCCGACCGAGCGGCGTGAGCTGATCGAGATACTGACCTCGCTGCCGGCCCATATCGGCTACATCATCATCGAGCACGACATGGACGTCGCGCTGCGCGTCGTCGAGAGCGTGACGATGATGCACAACGGCCGCATCTTCAAGGAAGGCCTGCCGCGCGAGATCGAGTCCGATCCCGAGGTGCAGGAGCTTTATCTCGGAGGCGGCCATGAATGACCGCCGTCCCGCGCCCGCACTCGAGGTGAAGGGCCTCGACGTCTACTACGGGCATTCGCATGCGCTGCAGGGCGTCGACCTCACGCTCGATGCCGGCGTGTTCTCGGTGGTCGGCCGCAACGGCATGGGCAAGACCACGCTGTGCAAGGCCATCATGGGCCTGGTGCGCGCCAGCAGTGGCTCGATCCGGATTCGCGGCGAGGAAGTCACGCGGCTGAATCCGGCGCGGATCGCCCGGCTCGGCGTCGGCTATGTGCCGCAGGGCCGGCGCCTGTGGCGCTCGCTGACGGTCGACGAACACCTTGCGCTCGCAGGCGGCCTGCGCCGTGGCGCCTGGACCATCGAGCGCATCTACGACACCTTCCCGCGCCTCGCCGAACGCAAGAACAACGGCGGCAACCAGCTCTCCGGCGGCGAACAGCAGATGCTCGCGATCTCGCGCGCATTGCTGACCAACCCGCAGCTCCTGATCATGGACGAGCCGACCGAAGGCCTTGCACCTGTGATCGTCGCGCAAGTCGAGGAGATGCTGCTGCGTCTCGGCGACGAAGGCGACATGTCCATCCTGGTCATCGAGCAGAACATCGGCGTCGCGACGGCGGTGTCACGCAACGTCGCCATCATGGTCAACGGCCGAATCAACCGCATCATCGACTCCGCCCGCCTTGCGACCGACCGCGAGCTGCAGCAGCGGCTGCTCGGCGTCGGCACCCACGGCGCTGACGAGATCGATGCCGAGACGGCGCCGGCGAAGGCTGAGGCGGCCGGCACGCCGCAGCCGGAACGCAAGGGTCCGGCTCGCATCTACGTCTCCAATCCCGTGCTGCCGACGCGCTGGTCGCAACCGGTGCCGATCGCTCGTATCGAAGCCGCCGCGCGGACGCAGTCCGTCGCCGTCACGCGTCTCGAGGAAGCAACCCGCACGCGGCGCGAACCGGCAACGTCGAGGACATCGGGGCCGCCCGTCGTGCTGGTCGTCGGCACGCTCGACACCAAGGGTGCGGAGCTGCGCTTCATCCGGGATATCATCGCGGCCAGCGGCCTGCGCACCCGACTGGTCGACGTCTCGACCAGCGGCAAGGCGACGAGCTGCGACGTCACCGCGCAAGAGATCGCACTGAACCACGGCCGCGGGGGCGCGAGCGTGTTCGGCGCCGATCGCGGCGCCTCGGTGACCGCGATGGCGGAGGCGTTCGAACGATGGCTGCGCCGCCAGGGCAATGTCGCCGGCATCATCTCCGCGGGCGGCTCGGGCGGCGCGTCGCTGGTCGCGCCGGGCATGCGCGCGCTTCCGATCGGCGTGCCGAAGCTCATCATCTCCTCGGTCGCGTCCGGCGACGTCGGCCCCTATGTCGGTCCCGCCGACATCACCATGATGTATTCCGTGACCGACGTGCAGGGTCTCAACTCGATCTCGCGCACGGTGCTCGGCAACGGCGCCCATGCCATGGTCGGCATGGTCAAGGCGCGGCTCGAGGGACAGACCGGAAAGCAGCGCGATACGGGCGCTCATCTTCCGGCCATCGGCATCACCATGTTCGGCGTCACCACGCCGGCGGTGCAGAAGATCGCGGCTGACCTTCGCGAGGATTTCGAGTGCCTCGTGTTCCACGCCACCGGCGTCGGCGGCCGCTCGATGGAGAAGCTGGTCGAGTCTGGCCAGCTCGCCGGGGTCATCGACCTCACCACGACCGAGGTCTGCGACCTGCTGATGGGCGGCGTGTTCCCGGCGACCGACGATCGTTTCGGCGCCATCATCCGCAGCCGCGTGCCCTATGTCGGCTCGGTCGGCGCGCTGGATATGGTGAATTTCGGCGCGCCCGACACCATTCCGGAGCGCTACCGGCAGCGCAAGTTCCATGTCCACAATCCGCAGGTTACCTTGATGCGGACCACGCCGGAAGAGAACGAGCGGATGGGCCGCTGGATCGGCGAACGCCTCAACCAGATGGATGGGCCGGTGCGCTTCTTCCTGGCCGAAGGCGGCGTCTCCGCGCTCGATGCACCCGGCCAGCCGTTCTGGGATCCGGATGCCGACGCGGCGCTGTTCCGCGCGCTAGAGCGCACCGTGCGCCAGACCGGTAACCGGCAGATCATCCGCATCAAGCGCAACATCAACGATCCCGAGTTCACCGCCGCCATCGTCAGCGCGTTCCGTCCGCTGCTCGGACGCGCCGATGGCCGGCGGAGAGTGGCGAGGTGACCCATGCCCAGGTTTGAACGCGCGGCGCTGCTGAAGAAATTTCACGCCATGATCGCACGCGGCGAGCCGATCGTCGGCGGCGGCGCGGGCACTGGCCTATCGGCAAAATGCGAGGAGGCCGGCGGCGTCGACCTGATCGTGATCTACAATTCCGGCCGCTACCGCATGGCCGGCCGCGGCTCGCTCGCCGGCCTGATGCCCTATGGTGACGCCAACGCCATCGTCGTCGAGATGGCCGGCGAGGTGCTGCCGGTCGTGACCAAGACGCCGGTGCTCGCGGGCGTCAACGGCACCGATCCGTTCCGTGACATGGACGTGTTCCTCGACCAGCTCAAGGCGATCGGCTTCGCCGGCGTGCAGAACTTTCCGACCGTCGGCCTGATCGACGGCACCTTCCGCGCCAATCTCGAAGAGACCGGGATGTCCTACGCGCTCGAGATCGACATGATCGCGAAGGCGCATGACAAGAACATGCTGACCACGCCCTATGTGTTCAGCGAGCAGGAAGCGACCGCGATGGCAATCGCGGGCGCCGACATCATCGTCTGCCATATGGGCCTCACCACGGGCGGCACGATCGGCGCGCAGACCGCGCTGAAGCTCGCCGACTGCCCTGCCCGGATCGAGGCCTGGGCCGAGGCCGCGCTCAGCGTCAATTCGAACATCATCGTGCTCGCGCATGGCGGTCCGATCGCGGACCCCGCGGATGCCGATTTCATCATGAAGCAGACCCGCAACTGCCACGGCTTCTATGGCGCCTCCTCGATGGAGCGCCTGCCGGTCGAGCGGGCGCTGACGGATCAGGTTCGCAAGTTCAAGGCGATCGGCGCGCGCTAGCCGCCGTGACCAAGGGAGGAAGAGATGTCAGGGATGCTGGTCGGTGAATTGATCCTCTGGCTCATCGTCGCAATCGTCGCGATCGTCATCATCGTCTATGTGGTGAACTGGCTCTACCACCGCTCATCGAAGGAAACCTCCTTCGTCCGGACCGGTTTCCTCGGCGAACGCGTGGTGATCAATGGCGGCGCCTTCGTGCTGCCGTTCATCCACGACTTCACGCCGGTCAACATGAACGTGCTGCCGATGGGGATCGTGCGCTCCAGGCAGGATGCCGTGATTACCCGCGACCGCATGCGCGTCGACATCGAGGCCGATTTCTACGTCCGGGTGCAGGCGACCCGCGAGGCCGTCTCGATCGCCGCCGCCACGCTCGGCCGCCGCACCATGGAGCCGGAACAGCTGCACACGCTGCTCTCCGGCAAGTTCATCTCCGCGATCCGCTCGGTTGCGTCAGAGATGACGATGGAGCAGATGCACGAGCAGCGCGGCGAATATGTCGCCCGCGTCAAGGCCAATGCCGCCGAAGCGCTGGCGCAAAACGGCCTCGAACTGGAATCGGTCGCGATCACCGATCTCGACCAGACCGACCTCGAATATTTCAATCCGTCGAACCGCTTCGACGCCGAAGGCTTGACCCGCCTGATGGAGGACATCGAGGCCAAGCGCAAGCTGCGCAACGACATCGAGCAGGACTCGATGATCAAGATCCGCTCCCGCAACCTGGAGGCTGAGCGGCAGGCGCTGGACATCGAGCGCGAGAGCGAGACCGCCCGCCTTGAGCAGGAGCGCGACATCGAGATGCGCCGCGCCCTGCAACGCACTGAAGTCGCACGTGAACGCGCGCTGCGCGAGACCGAGGCCGAGCAGGCCCAGATCACCGCGCGCGAAGCCATCGAGAAGGCCCGCATCGCCAACGAGCAGGCGATCACCGAGGCGCGCATCGCGTCGGAACGGGAGACCCGGCACCGGGAGATCGAGCGCACCCGCGCGGTGGAAGAACGGGAATTGCTCGCGCGCGAGGAGATCGAGAAAGCCAGGATCGCCAACCAGCGCTCGGTCGACACTGCGCGCATCGCCTCCGAGCGTGAGGTGCGCCAGCGCGAGATCGAGCGGATGCGCACGGTGGAGGAGGCCGAGATCGCCGCCCGCGAATCGATTGAAAAGGCCCGCATCCAGCAGGACCGCGTCGTCACCGACGCTCGGATCGCCAATGAGGAAGAGACCCGCCGGCGCGAGATCGAGCGCACCCGCGCGGTCGAGGAAGCCGAGATCGCGGCCCGCGAGGCCACCGAGAAGGCGCGCATCGCCCAGACCATGACGGTCAATGTCGAGCGCATCTCCTCCGACGAGCGTACCCGCGCGCTGGAGATCCAGCAGGTCCGAACCATCCAGGAAGCCGAGATCGAGGCGCAGAAGTCGGTCGAGGCCGCCCGGATCATCAGAGAGAAGACGCTGGCGGCCGAGCGCATCGCCGCCGATCACACCACGCGCAAGCTCGAGATCGAGCGCAACCAGGCGATCGAGATCGCCGGAATCACCGCGCGCGACGCCACCGAGGCGTCCCGGATCGCGCAGGAGGAACACGTACGCTCCCTCGAGATCGCGCGCACCCGTGCGATCGAGGAGGCCGACATCGCCTCGCGTGAATCGATCGAGGCCGCGCGCATTTCGCAGGAGAAGTCGGTCGCCGCGCAGCGCATCCGTGCCGAACGCGAGACCCGCGCGCTCGAGATCGAGCGCACCGGGGCGATCGAGGCCGCCGAGCTGAAGCGCCGCGACGCGGTTGAGCGGCAGCGCATCGATGTCGAGCTGGCGCTGGAGAGCGAGCGGATCACCTCCTCCAGGACCCGCGAGGTGCTCAACATCGACCAGAAGCGGGCGATCGAGCTCGCCGACGAGGAGCGCGTGATCGCGCTCGCCGCCAAGCGCTCGGAGCGGATCGATGCCGACCGCCAGGTGAAGCAGGCCGAGATCACGGCCCGCAAGGAGGTTGAGACCACCGATGTGACCCGCGAGCAGGCGCTGGAGGCGGCGCGGATCGAACGGCGCCGTTCGATCGAGCAGCTCGAGGTCGCCCGCAATCAATCGCTGCAGGAGGCCGAGATCGCGGCGCGCGAAGAGGTCGAGCGCGCCCGCATCGCCTCCGACCGAGGTCTCGACGAGGCGAGGGTCGGCCGCGAGCGCGAACTGCGCAAACTCGAGGTGAACCGGGAGAAGGACGTCGAAACCGCGCTGATGGAGAAGGCGATCGCACTGCACCAGAAGTCGCTGGAGGAATCGGCGGCACGCGCCGCCGCCGAGGACGCCAGGGTCCACGCCACCGAGGCGGCCGAGCGCGTCGTCACCGCGCGCGAGAGCGAAATCGCCAAGCGGCGCAAGACCATCGAGGTCCTGCTCGCCGAGAAGCAGGCCGAGGAAACCAGGATCGCAGCCGGCGCCGAACGGGTCCGTGCCACGGTCGAGGCCGAGGCACAGCGCCTGCTCAACGAGGCCGAGAACGTGCTGACCGACCAGGCCCGCTACTCACTGTTCCGCCGCAAGCTGCTCGACCGGATCGAGGGCATCGTGCGCGAGAGCGTCAAGCCGATGGAGAAGATCGAGGGCATTCGCATCCTCCAGGTCGACGGCCTCAACGGCAACGGAAATGGCGGCGGCTCCGGCCGCAGCGCCACCGACGAGGTGATCGATTCGGCGCTGCGCTACCGCGTGCAGGCGCCGCTGATCGACTCGATCCTCTCCGACATCGGCGTCGAGGGCGGCAGCCTCGCCAAGATGCCCGGCCTGATCCGCGAGGCCCGGGACATGCAAGGCATCAAGGAGAGCGCACGCAAGAGCGGCGGTGAGACCAAGCCGGCAACGCCCGAAGGCGGCGGCGAGCCGCGCCCCGAACGCACGCCGCGCAAGAAGGACTGAGCTCGCAACATGGCACGGGTTTACGTCTCTACTGTCGTCAACGCCCGCAACGACCGGGTCTGGGCCCGGGTTCGCGATTTCAACGGGCTGCCGAACTGGCACCCCGCGATCGCGGAGAGCCGGATCGAAGGCGGCGAGCCCTCGGACAAGATCGGGTGCATCAGGGATTTTCGGCTGCGCAATGGCGATCGCATCCGCGAGAAGCTGCTCGGCCTGTCTGACTACGACATGTTCTGCACCTACTCGATCCTGGAATCGCCGATGGGCGTCGAGAACTACGTCGCGACGCTGCGGCTCACGCCGGTCACCGACGGCGACCAGACGTTCATGGAGTGGACGGCCGAGTTCGACTGCGCGCCGGAGCGCGAGGCGGAACTGGTCAACAATATCGGCGGCGGTGTGTTCCAGGGCGGGTTCGACGCGCTGAAGCGGGCGTTCGGGGGATAGGCCGTGCCGCATATCGTCAAAAGCACGATCCTGGATGCACCGACCGGTACGGTGTGGGCCGTGTTGCGCGATTTCAACGGCCATGACCGCTGGCACCCGGCGGTAGCGACCAGCGGCATCGAGCGCGCGCAACCGTCCGACAAGATCGGCTGCGTCAGGCGCTTCAAGCTGAAAGACGGATCCGAACTGCGCGAGCAGTTGCTGGCGCTGTCCGACCTGGAACAGAGCTTCAGCTATTGCCTGCTCGATACGCCGGTCCCGATGTTCAACTACGTCGCGCATGTTCGCCTGCTGCCGGTCACCGACGGCGACCGAACCTTCTGGCACTGGGAGTCGCGCTTCATGACGCGGACCGAGGACACGGACCGCATCACGCACATGGTTTCGGAAGACATCTACCAGGCCGGCTTCGACGCCATCCGCCGGCATCTGAAGGAGGCCGCATAAGCGGGGTAGGACATCATGCCAGTCACGGTGAAGACCTTCACCAGCACCCATGACGCCGCGGCGGCGCTGTCGTCCGATCGCAGCGCCCGCTATCTCGGCGGCGGCACGCTGGTGATGCGGGCGCTGAACGAGGGCGACATCTCGATCTCGACCGTCGTGCGCGCCAGCGACCAGGCGATGACAAGGATCGACGCCTCCGGCTCGCGCATCACGCTCGGCGCCGGCGTCACCTTCGCGCGCATCCTGGCCGAACGCGATCTCGGCTTCCTGCACGCCCCTGCCCGCTCGATCGGCGGACCGGCGGTGCGCAACATGGGCACGGTCGGCGGCAATCTGTTCGCACCGGTGCCGTATGGCGACTTCACGGTCGCGATGCTCGCGCTCGATGCAATGGTCTCGGTGCAGGGCGGCCTCGGCGGCCGCGAGATCGGAATCGAGGAATTCTTGCAATCGCGCGACCGGCAGACCGGCACGCTGGTGCTCGCGATCTCATTTGCCAAGCCCGGCAGCACTGAGGCCTTCCGCTACCGCAAGATCGCGCGGATCAAGCCCAAGGGCGGCGCGGTGATCACGCTCGCGGCGCATCTGCCGGTCAACGGCAGCCGGATCGTCGGCGCCCGCGTCGCGCTCGGGTCGATGGCGCCAACCCCGATCCGCGCCCGCGCCGCCGAGCGCGCGCTGGAGGGACGCTCGCTCGACGCCTCCACGATCAATGCGGCTGCCGCGGCAGCCGTCGAAGGAACTTCGCCCGGCGACAATGCGCTCGCCAGCGCCTGGTATCGCCGCGAGATCGTCGGCGTGCATCTCAGGCGCCTGTTGTCCGGTCAGGAATAAATCGCGATGGCCAAGACCCCTCTGCAATTCAGCCACAACGGCCGCGATGTCGCGATCTTCGTCGACGGCGGCACCAACCTCCTGGTCGCGCTGCGCGAGCTGATCGGCGACATGACGCCGAAATTCGGTTGCGGCCAGGGCGGCTGCGGCACCTGCAGCGTGCTGATCGACGGCGAGCTGCACCTCTCCTGCCTGACGCTGGCCGAAACGGTCGCCGGCCGCTCGGTCGAGACGCTCGACGGCATCAAGGACGGCCCCAATCTGCACCCGCTGCAACGCGCCTTTGCCGACAATTTCGCCGCGCAGTGCGGCTATTGCACACCGGGCATGCTGATGGCCGCGAAAGCGCTGCTCGACCGCAATCCGCAGCCGAGCCGCGCCGAAGTGGTCGAGGCGATCTCCGGCAATATCTGCCGCTGCACCGGCTATGAGCCGATCATCAACGCCGTGTTGGCTGCCGCATCCGGCGGCCGGGCCCGCGCGTAAGGGAACAGTGCCATGCTGGAATTGCGCAAGGACCTCTTCGCCGACGAGCGCGACGATAATCTGAAGGAAATCGGCAAGGGCACCCAGCGCCAGGACATGCTCGGCCATGTCACCGGCACGTCGCCTTATTTCGACGACCACAAGCTGCAAGGCATGCTGCACCTGAAGGTGGTCCGCAGCGCGCATTCTCATGCAAGACTGCGGCGCATCGACACATCGGAGGCCGAGCGGTCGCCGGGGGTGCGGCGCGTGATCCGCGCCTCCGACGTACCCCGCAACCTGAACACGCTGCTCAGCCTGATCAATTTCGGCAAGGACGACGAGCCGTCGCTCGCCGTCGACAAGGTGCGCTACAAGGGCGAGCCGATCGTCGCCATCGTCGCCGACAGTCCACGCGAGGCCTTTGAGGCCATTGCCAAGGTCAAGATCGACTACGAGCCGCTGCCGGCGGTGTTCGATGTCGAGGATGCCTTGAAGCCGGGCGCGCCCGTCGTCAACGAGGTCTACCCCAAGAACACCTTCACCTATCACGAGACCTATGATCGCCAGCAGCTGCGCTTCGGCGACGCCGACCGGGCGCTCGCCACGGCCGACCATGTGCTGGAGCAGCGCTACCAGATGTCGCCGATCGAGCATGCGCCGACCGAGACCAACGGCTCGATCGCCGCGCCCGACACCAACGGCCGCTACATTGTTTACACCTCGACGCAGGCGCTGTTCTTCTCGGTCGACACCTGCGCCAAGATCCTCGACGTGCCCTCCAACACCTTCCATTTTATCGGCGGCACGGTGGGCGGCGGGTTCGGCGGCAAGGTCGATACCTTGACCGAGCCGCTCTGCATCCTCGGCGCGATGCTGACGGGGCGTCCGGTGCGCTACGTATTCGGACGCGAGGAGGAGATGCAATACGGCCCGCCGCGCGGCGCCGAGCGCATCTACATCAAGGATGGCGTGATGCGCGACGGCCGCGTCGTCGCCCGCAAGGTGCGCGCCTATTTCGACAGCGGCGCCTATACGCGGCTGTCGAGCTACGCCGCCGTGAAATGCGCTGCGCATCTGCCCGGCCCCTACACGATCCCGAACGTCCATGGCGACGTCTACTGCGTCTTCACCAACCGCACGCCCGCCACCGCGATGCGCGGCTTCGGCGTCACGGCGATGGATTTCGCCATCGAATGCCAGATGGACAAGCTCGCCCATCTCGTCGGCATGGACCCGATGGAGTTCCGGATTCTCAATGCGTACCGCGACGGCGACATGAAGGCGCATCGGCGCGAGGCCAAGAACACCGCGCTGATCGAATGCGTGCAGGTCGCAGCCGAGAAGGCCAAATGGCCGCTCCGCGAGGAGTTCAAACAGATGTCGTCGCGCAAGGATGGTGGCGGTCTCCGCGCCGCCGTGACGCTGACGCCGCGGGAATCGCATGCGCCGGCGGCCGCACCGATCCAGCAGCGCACGACGTATGACCGCGCGCCGACCGCGACCCGCGAGCCGCCGCCACCGCCGCCCTCTTCGCCGCCACCATCACCTCCGCCACGGCCGAGCGCCCCGTCGCACGGCGCCACCCGCTTCTCTTCCGTCTTCGGCACCAGGAGGCGCTGACCATGACCCGGCATCGCGGACGCGGCATCGCGTCGGTCAACTATCCCATCGGCATGAATCTCGGCGGCGACCCGAGCCAAGCGCTGGTGCATTCCAATCCGAGCGGCAAGTTCACCGTGGCGCTGTCCTCGATCGACCTCGGCCAGGGCATGAAGTCGGTGACGCGGCAGATCTGCGCCGAGACGCTCGGCGTGCCGGTCGAGGACGTCTATGTCGACACCGCCGACTCTGACACAGGTCCGCACTGCATGGGCTCGTTCGCCTCGCGCGGCACGCATCGCGTCGGCAATGCCGTGATGGCCGCGGCACGCGAAGCGCGCGGCGTGATGATGGAGGCGGCCGCCGAGGAACTGGAAGTCAACGCCGCCGATCTCGAGACCGACGGGCGCGGTAACATCCACCTCAAGGGCGCGCCGCACCGCTCGATCTCGACCAAGGACGTCGCGATCGCCGCGCAGTTCAAGCAGGGCAAGACGATCTCCGGCCGCGGCATCTTCCTGGTGCCGCTGTCCGACGTCGACCCCGAGACCGGCGAGATGTCGCCGGCGACATGTTACGCGCATGCCTGCCTGGTCGCCGAGGTCGAGGTCGACGACGAGACCGGCGAGGTCGACATGGTCAGGATGGACTCGGCCTATGAGCTCGGCCGCGCGCTCAACCCGCGGCTGGTCGAGCAGCAGCTGGTCGGCGGCGCCTGGATGGGCGTCAGCCACGCGCTCTATGAAACGCCGGAGCCCTATTATCCGGAGCCGGTGCATGGTCCGCGCGATTTCGTCGAATACCTGATGCCGGGACCCGGCGACATCTGCCCCCACGACATCGCGGTGCTGGAACGTCCGGCGCCCGACGGCCCGTTCGGCGCCAAGGGACCGGGCGAGATGTGCGCCAATCCGGTGCTGCCCGCCGTCGCCAACGCGATCTTCAACGCGGTCGGCGTCCGGATCGATGATCTGCCGATCACGCCGGAGAAGGTGCTGCGCGCGATCCGGGCGCAGGGCGGCGCGCGGCCGCAGCCACGGCGCTGAGGTCAACTCATGCCGGTCCGCAGCAACATCGTCGGCATCGACAGCCCCGAGGCGCTGGAGAAGGCGCTGCGTGCGGCCTATTATCTCGCCGACGACGGCATCGCGACGGCCGCCTATCTCTCGCTCGCGCTCGGCAAGCCGCTGCTGCTCGAGGGCGCGCCGGGGGTCGGCAAGACCGAGGCTGCCAAGGCGATCGCCGCCGTGCTCGGCCGCAGGCTGATCCGCCTGCAATGCTATGAGGGCATCGACGCTTCGGCTGCACTCTATGAGTGGAACTATCCGCGCCAGATGCTGGCGATCCGGCAGGCCGGCGAGGAGAGCATCGACATCTACGGCGAGTCGTTCCTGATCGAGCGCCCGATGCTCGCCGCGTTGCGCGCGCCCGACGCGACCGTGCTCCTGATCGACGAAATCGACCGCGCCGACCAGGAGTTCGAGGCGTTCCTGCTCGAATTCCTCTCCGACTTCCAGATCTCGATCCCCGAGCGCGGCACGGTACGCGCCGCCGAGCATCCCGTGGTGGTGCTGACCTCGAACCGGACGCGCGACCTGCACGAGGCGCTGCGGCGACGCTGCGTCTATCACTGGATCGACTATCCGAACGCCGAGCGCGAGGCGCGGATCGTGATGATGCGCGCCTCCAGCGTCGCCGAGGCGACTGCCCGCGCCGTGGTCGCCGCCGTCGGCCGGCTGCGCCGCGAGCCGCTAAGCAAGGCGCCGGGGGTTGCCGAGGCGGTCGACTGGGCCGAGGCCGCAACCTTGCTGCACAAGGGCGGCGCACGCTGGCCGGATGCGTTCAAGCGCTCGATCGGCGTTGCGCTGAAGGACGAGGAGGATCTTCACTTCATCTCACCCCGGCTCGATGCGATCATCGCGGAGGCAGCCGCGTGAGCGACGATCTCAAGCTGCCGCGCGCCGCGCAGATCTTCGTCACCTTTGTCGCGCTGCTGCGCGCCAACGGCTTCCTGGTCGCGCCGGAACAGACGACGAGCTTCCTCGCCGCCATCGAGCTGCTCGGGCCCAGGAGCCTGGAGCACATCCGCCGGGCCGGCCTCGCGACGCTGGCGCCGCCGCCGGAGCGGCGCGCGACGTATGACCGGCTGTTCGACATCCATTTCCGCGACGCTGAGGCGATCGAGCAGGCCGAAGGCGAGGACGAGGAGACCGTCCGCCTGCAGGAGGAAGGCCGAGGCGAGGACGAGCCGCCGCTCGCTGACGAGGCTAATGAATCCGGCCTTGCCGCGGCGCGCGCCGAGGCGCTGGTCGAGCGCCGCTTTGCCCAGACCGCGACCAGCGATCCGCTGCGCCGGCTGGCGCGCGACGCGGCACAACGGCTGCCGCGGCGACGCGGCCATCGTCGACGCCGCGCGAGGAGCGGCCCGTTCGCCGACCTGCGCCGCACGCTGCGTGACAGCGTGCGCAATGACGGCGAGGTGCTGCGGCTCGGGCGGATGCGCCGCCGCCAGCGCCCGCGCAAGATCCTGCTCCTGATCGACGTCTCCGGCTCGATGAAGGCGCGCACCGAGGAGAACATGAGGTTGGCGCATGTGCTGGTGCAGGCGGCCGGCAATGTCGAGGTCTTCACCTTCGGCACGCGGCTGACCCGTGTCACCCCGGCGCTGCGGCTGAAGCGGCGCGAGCAGGCGCTGAGCGCGGCTTCCTTCCTGGTCAGTGACTGGGACGGCGGTACCCGCATCGGCGACGCGCTGCGGGCCTTCCTCGCCGTGCCCCGGTTCGGCGGATATGCCCGCGGCGCCGCCGTCGTGATCGTCTCCGACGGCCTCGAACGCGGCGATCCGGCGGCGCTGCGCGACGCCGTTGCAAAGCTGTCGCGCCGGGCCTGGCGGGTGAGCTGGCTGACGCCGCTCGCGACCTCGGCCAGCTTCAAGCCGCAAACCGAGGCGCTGATCGCGATCCAGCGCTTTGTCGATGATCTCGTGGACGGCGGATCGAGCGCGGCCGTGGTCGCGCATCTGCTGTCGCTTGCAACAAGGAGAGCTGCGTGACCGGCATTGTCGACGGACATCATCACATCTGGCGTCAGGCCGATCTCGCCTGGCTGTCCGGCCCGATGCAGCCGCGCATCTTCGGCCCCTACGAGCCGATCCGCCGCGACTATCCGATCGAGGAATATCTCGACGACCTCAAGGGCACCGGCGTCACCCGCTCGGTCTATGTCCAGACCAACTGGCCGAACGGCCAATTTGAGGACGAGGCGGCCTGGGTGCAGCAGACCGCCGACCAGCACGGCTGGCCGCACGCCCTCGTCGCCTATGCCGATTTCTCCGTCGACGACGTCCGGCCGCAACTCGATCGGTTGAAGCGCTACCCGCTGGTGCGCGGCGTGCGCATGCAGCTGCACTGGCACGAAAATCCGCTCTATCGCTTCGCGACCCGCCCCGATCTCTGCACCGATCCCGTGATCCGGCGCAACGTCGGCCATCTCGCCGACTATGGCTGGAGTTTTGACCTGCAGGTGTTCGCGCCGCAGATGGCCGATGCCGCGGGCCTCGCCGCAACCTGCCCCGATGTGACCTTCATCCTGCAGCATGCCGGCATGCTGGAGGATCTGTCGCCGCAAGGCCGCGCCGCCTGGCGCGCGGGCATGGCGCGGCTCGCGCAATGTCCCAACGTGGTGTCGAAGCTGTCGGGGCTCGGCACCTTCATCCACCGCAACGATGCCGCGCATATCGCCGGCGTCGTGATCGACACCGTCGCGATCTTCGGCGCGGACCGCTGCCTGTTCGGTTCGAACTTTCCGATCGAGAAGCTGTGGACCAGCTACCGCGATCTCATCGACGCCTTCAAGGCGGCCGCCGAACGGCTCAGCCGCGAGCAGCGCGAGGCGATCTTCAGCACGACGGCAGCGCGGGTCTATCGGCTGGAGCCATAGCCGCGCTGCGAACGCAGACACAACAACGAACACGAATTGGGAGGGAGAAAGATGCCGTTGGAGATCAAGATTCTGGACTATGGCGACATCGAGCTGGAATCGAGCTTCCTCGTGCTCGGGCACAATTGCGGCCGCACCCGCCGCGTGCTGACGCTCGGCTTCCTGATCCTCGGCGGCCCCTACCCCGTGCTGGTTGATACCGGATACCGTTCCAACCAGATCATGGAGACGCTGGGCATGCGCGGCCTCCAGTTCCACGAGAACATGATCGAGAACCAGCTCGCCCGCCACGGCGTGCGGATGGGCGATGTCCGCTTCGTCTGCCACACCCATCTGCACATCGACCATGCCGGCAAGGACGATCTGTTCCCGATGAACACGACCGTCGTCGTCAACCGCAAGGAGCTGGAATATTCCGTCTCAGGCCTGATGCATCCGCAATATCCGGCACCCGACATCAAGCATTTGATCGACCGCCTGCACACCAAGAGCGCGCTGCGCTTCCTCGACCTCGAGATCACCGGCCCTGTCGAGCTGATGCCCGGCGTCTATTGCGATGCCGCCAACGCCCATACCGAGGGCTCGATGAACATCCATGTCCACACCGGCGACGGCATCGCCACGATCTGCGGCGACGTGATCTACGATTTCAACGACCAGATCGTGACGCCCTTCAACGAGATCCACGACGCCGAGCCGCGCACCACCGGCAACCACGGCACCAGCAAGCGCGCCGAGAAGGCCGCGATCAAGAAGCTGCTGTCGAGCTCGCGCTATCTGCTGCCGGTGCACGATCGCCCGGCGAAGATCGAGGGCGGCATGGTGGTCGGCCGCCTGTACGACCAGGTGCCCGGGCCGGTCATACAAAGCCTGCCGCAACGCAGCTGGTTTCCGGCATAACCGCAGAGGACGAACGCGATGACGCATGTCACGCTGCGCGCCGAATTCGAAGACCTGATCGACCCCTACGCGCCGGTCGGCCAGGTCGGCACCGGCTTCGATTTCACGGAAGGACCGATCTGGCACCCGATCGATCACTTCCTGCTGTTCTCGGACATGCCGGGCGATGTGCGCCGGCGCTGGGATGCGCGGCGCGGCGTGGTCGAGGTCAAGCGTCCGTCGAACAAATGCAACGGCATGACCTATGATGCCGATCTCAACCTGATCGTCTGCGAGCATGCAACCTCTTCGCTGATCCGCGAGCGGCCCGACGGGCGGCGCGAGGTGCTGGCCTCGCATTACGAGAACCAGGAGCTCAACAGTCCGAACGACGTCTGCGTGCACTCCTCCGGTGCGATCTATTTCTCCGACCCCTGGTACGGCCGCATGCCGGTCTATGGCGTCGAGCGGCCGCGCCAGCTTGGCTTCCAGGGCGTCTATCGGGTGCCGCCCGGTGGCGGCGCGCTGAAACTGCTGGTCGACCGTTATCTGTTCGAGCAACCGAACGGGCTGTGCTTCTCGCCCGACGAGCGCATCCTCTATGTCAACGACACCGTGCAGGCGCTGATCCGCGCCTTCGATGTCGGCGCCGACGGCGCGCTCGGCAATCCGCGCGTGTTCGCCTCCGGCATCCGCTCCGAGCTCGAGCCCGGCTTGCCCGACGGCATGAAGTGCGACCAGCGCGGCAATGTGTGGGTCACCGCGCCGGGCGGCGTCTGGGTCTACTCGTCCGCCGGCGACCTGCTCGGCAAGGTCCGCCTGCCCGAGCTCGTCGCCAACCTCGCGTGGGGCGGCACCGATTTCCGCACGCTCTATCTGACCGCGACCCATTCGGTCTACGCGATCCCGACCAAGGTCGGGCCGCGCCATGAGCCCTATATGAACGGCAAGCGCGGCGGCGCGGGCGCCACAACGTCCCCCTCCGCGCCCAATCTCACCAGCGGCGAGATGCAGATCGACCCGCAGCGCTGCGCGATGATCATCCAGGACATGCAGAACGACGTCATCATGGACGGCGGCGCTTTTGCCTCTTCCGGCGCGCCGGCGCATGCCCGGCAGCAGCATGTCGTGGAGAATGTGCGCCGTGTCGCCGAAGCCGCCCGTGCCCGCGGTGTCGCCATCATCCATGTCTGGTTCGTCGTCGAGCCGGGCGCGCCCGGCGTGACACTGAATGCGCCGTTGTTCGAGGGGCTGGTCGACAGCAAGGCGATGGTGCGCGGCAGCTGGGGCGCGGCACCGGTCTCCGGGCTCGAGCCGCGCCCGGGCGATTTCGTGGTCGAGAAGATGCGGATGAGCGCCTGGGAAGGCACCCGACTCGAGACCATCCTGAAAGCCACCGGCCGCGACATGATCATCAACACCGGGGCCTGGACCAACATGTCGGTCGAGCACACCGCGCGCACCGGCGCCGACAAAGGCTATTTCATGATCGTGCCGGAAGATTGCTGTTCAACCATGAATGCCGACTGGCACAACGCTGCGATCAACTTCGCGCTGCAGAACGTCTCCGTCGTGACCAACGCCGACACCGTCATCAAGGCGCTCGGCTGAGAGGCGGACGCATTGCCAAAGCTGCTTCACGTCGCCTGCTCTCCCCGCGCCGATTCGGAATCGGCAGCCGGCGCGCGCGTCTTTCTCGATCGCTTCCGCGAGATGCGGCCGGATTGGGAGATCGACGCGATGAATCTCTGGCGCGAGCCGTTGCCGGAGTTCGAGGGTTACCTGCTGGAGGCGAAATACGCCCGGATCGGCGGCAAGACGTTCACCAATTCGCAACACGACGCCTTTGCCGTCGCCGAGCGCCTGGCGCTGCGGCTGTCGCTGGCCGATCGCGTGCTGATCTCAACGCCGATGTGGAATTTTTCCATCCCCTACAAGCTCAAGCAGTGGCTCGACGTCATCATCCAGCCCGGGCTGACCTTCCGCTTCGATCCGGCGCTAGGTTATCTGCCGCTGCTCAAGGACCGCCCGACGGTCGTGATCCTGGCGAGCGGCAGCGACTTCGTCACCGGCATGAACCGCGGCCGCATCGACATGGCAACGCCCTATCTGCGCGAAGCGCTGCGCTTCATCGGCGTCAGCGACGTCCGCTTCGTGCCGATCGGCCCGACCACCGGCCCCACTGATCCGATCCGCACGGCGCGCGAGGCCGCGCACCGGAGGCTCGCGGAGATGGCGGGGCGGTTTTGAGCGGGTTCGCTTGTTCCGTCGTCGTCCCTGCGAAAGCAG
This sequence comes from Bradyrhizobium sp. B120, assembly GCF_049075665.1. Lineage (NCBI taxonomy): Bacteria > Pseudomonadati > Pseudomonadota > Alphaproteobacteria > Hyphomicrobiales > Nitrobacteraceae > Bradyrhizobium > Bradyrhizobium sp. B120. The sequence goes on from NZ_CP185242.1 coordinate 7,544,874, forward strand.
GGACCCATAACCACAGGGTTGCATTGTAGGAGTGAGCTGTGGCCCCAGCGCAGCAAAGCAATTCGCATTGGTGGGTCCCGGGTCGCGCTGCGCTTGCCCGGGACGACACCAAGTTTGTTGCACGGCCGGCGGACACATATCCGCGTTCTCGCGACAGCGCTAACCGCTCTACACCTCCGCGGGCGGAAACACGAGTCTGCACAGCAGTCCCGGCGCGTTGTCGCGCAATTCGATGCGCGCGCCGTGCAGGCTCGCGACCGCCGCGACCAGGCTGAGGCCGAGGCCGTTGCCCGGCGTGTAGCGGCTCTGCTCGAGCCGGTAGAAGCGCTTGAAGACGCGATCGTGCTGCTCGGCCGGAATGCCGGGGCCGTCATCGGCGACCGAGATCACCGCTTCACCTTCGTCGTTGTCGCAGGTCACGGTCACCCGTCCGCCCGGACGGCCATGCTTGATGGCGTTGTCGACGAGATTGGCGATGGCGTCGAACAAGAGGTCGCGATCACCGGTGACCAGCACCGCCGGATCGCCGGCAAGGTCGAGATGGGTCGTGACCTCTTCAGCGGCGGCATCGTAGAGCTCGACCACCTCGCCTGCGATCTCGACCAGATTGACGGTGCGGAACGCACCCTTGCGGGCCCGCGTCTCGATCTCGGAAATCCGCGTGATCGATGCGAACATCCCGAGCACCGCGTCGAGATCGGCGATGGTGTCGCCGATCAGCGCCGCATCGCCCTCCCCGTTGCGCGGGGCGTGATAGGCCTTCTCAAGCCGGCCGCGCATTCGGGTCAGCGGCGTGCGCAGGTCGTGGGCGATATTCTCGCTGACCTGCTTGACGTCGCCCATCAGGGTCTGGATGCGATCCAGCATCAGATTGAGATTCTCGGCGACGCGGTCCCATTCGTCATGACTGCCATGGAGCGGGATGCGCTGGTCGAGGCCGGAGAGCATGATGGCCCGACTGGTCGCATTGATCGACTCGATCCGGCCGACCGTTCGCCGTGTGACCCCGATGCTGGCGGCGGCCGCCAGGCCAATGATCAGCACGACGACCGCGATGCCCGCGGCCCTGATCTGCGCCATGAATCCGTCGAGATCGCTGATGTCGCGGCCGACCAGCAACCGATCACCGCCTGGCAAGGTCTTCGTCACGGCGCGCACGAGCGCGGTTCCGGAAGGCAGCGCTGGCAGCGAGGTTCGAAATTCCGTCCATCCATCTCCCACAGTGTCTGGTGGCCATTGCTTGAGATTTCCCGCGAGCACGACGGATCCGGGGCCGACCAGCAGATAAACCTGATCGGCAAGCCCCTTGTTCGCGATGCGTTGTGCGATCAACGCGGTCAGGCCATCGCGGCCCGACCGCGCATAGGCATCATCCAGGCTTGCCTGCTCGGTCATGATGGCGCGGTCGGACCTGTCGCGCACATAGGACAGCGTCGACCAGTAGACATAGGCGAAGATCACGGACACGATGAGGCCGAACGTACCGATAGCGATCAACGCCAGGCGGAACGTCGACGATCTGAGGGTCTTAGCCAGGAGCACGGAGGCAGTACCCGATGCCGCGGATCGTGTGGATCAGCGGATAGGCTTGCTGGTCGTCGACCTTGCGGCGCACCCGGCCGACATAGACGTCGATGATATTGGTGGAAGGATCGAAGTGCAGGTCCCACACGTGCTGCAGCAGCATGGCGCGCGACACCACGCGGCCTTCGTTGCGCGCGAGATATTCGAGCAGCTGAAATTCCTTCGGCAGCAGCGGAATCTTGCGGCCGCGGCGGCTTGCCGTCCGCGCGATCAGATCGACTGCGAGATCGCCGACCCGCAGGATGGTCTCCTTGGCCACGGTCTCGCTGCGGCGGCCGAGCGCCTCCAGCCGCGCCAGCAGCTCGACAAAGGAAAACGGCTTGACCAGATAGTCGTCGCCGCCGGCGCGCAAGCCGCGCACCCGATCATCGACCTCGCCGAGCGCGCTGATGATCAGGAACGGCACCGAGATGCCGTCGTCGCGCATCTGGCGCATCACTGTGATGCCGTCGATGTCGGGCAGCATGCGATCGATTGTGATCACGGCGTAGTCGCGGGCCGCCCCCTGGCTCAGCGCCTCGCGGCCGTTCGCGGCCAGATCCACGTCATAGCCGCTCGTGGTGAGCTCCTCGACGAGCTGACCGGCGGTCTCCGGATCGTCTTCGACGACGAGAATGCGGCGGTGAGCTCCGGTCATGTTCTTGAACTCTCCGAGTTGTCCTGAACTCCCCGAGTTCTCAAACTCTCCGAGCGCCCCGCAACGGTCGCCGCCAGACTATCCCATTCCGGGGCTGGATGGAACGCCTGGCGACGGCCGCGACAACGGTGCGGTTCGTTGGGCGATCACCAATAGTCCCCGCACACATTGACCCATTGCAGCCCGTACGACGTCCATACCCTGCGGTAGCAGCCGTCATAATAATCGGCATAGATGCCGGGCCCGCCGAAGAAGGCGAAGCGATGGAAGCGGTGATGGTGGTGGAAGAAGCCACCATGATGGAAGAAGTGCGAGCCGTGGAATCCGGCGCCGGCGAAGCGCGGGCCGAACGCCGGTGAACCTGCGAAGCGCGCGCCGCCAAAATGCCCACCGGCAAAATGTCCGCCACCACCCATGGCGGCGAACGCCATACCTCCACCGCGCATGCCGCCGCCGAAACCACCGCCATGCATCCCGCCACCAAAACCGCCACCGTGCATGCCGCCGCCCATGGCGGCACCAAAACCGCCGCCATGGCCGCCGCCGAAGCCACCGCCACCGCCGTGCCCACCACCACCGCCACCGCCGCCACCTCTGGCGAAGGCTACGGGTGCAAGCGAGACGCTGACGGCGAGCGTCGCCGCCGTGAGAAGCGTGAAGAGCCTGTTCGTCATGAAATCCTCCCTGATTGGGACCGCGGCGAACCTCGTGTCGCCGCACGCAGAGCATGATCAGAAGACGCAAGCGTGAAGCCGACTTCAACTGACAAATGCGCCAGATTCTGACGCCGGATTTAGGATTGGCGAGGAGGCCGGCACGCGCAGCAAATGGCTGGATCGCGGGCCGCGCCTGCGTTGGCCGAGATCGACGGACATTTGGCTGGAATCAGCGGTTAGCGCGCGTTGAATCGATCCGCCGGGTTTCTTAATCCTGCGCCGATCCAAGAAACGACGTCGTCGCGGCGGGATCGCAGATCCGGTTCACAATTTGTCGATCACCGGGTCTCCCCGTCGCGCCGGCCGTAACCCATCCGCGATGCAATCGTCTTTCACCCGGCTTCCCTCGGCGCCGGGACGACGAGTGCTGACTTCGAGCAAGGAGCTTTCGATGAGCGACGAGACCAAAAGACCGTTTCTGACCCACGCCTCCGGCGCACCCGTTGCCGATAATGTGAACATCATGACGGCGGGGCCGCGCGGGCCGGCGCTTTTGCAGGATGTCTGGCTGATCGAGAAGCTGGCTCATTTTCACCGCGAAGTGATCCCGGAGCGTCGCATGCACGCCAAGGGCGCCGGCGCGCACGGCACCTTCACCGTCACCCACGACATCACGCGCTACACCAAGGCCAGCATCTTCTCGCAGATCGGCAAGCAGACGCCGATGTTCGCGCGGTTCTCGACCGTTGCCGGCGAGCGCGGCGCGGCGGACGCGGAGCGTGACATCCGCGGCTTCGCGCTGAAATTCTACACCGACGAAGGCAATTGGGACGTGGTGGGCAACAACACGCCGGTGTTTTTCTTCCGCGATCCCTTGCGCTTCATCGACCTCAACCACGCCATCAAGCGGCACCCGCGCACCGGGGTGCGCGACCCCGACATGAACTGGGACTTCTGGACGCTGCTGCCGGAAGCGCTGCACCAGGTCACCATCGTCATGAGCGAGCGCGGCATTCCGAAGAGCTTCCGTCACCAGCACGGCTTCGGCAGCCACACCTACAGCTTCATCAACGCGAACAACGAGCGCAGCTGGGTCAAGTTCCACTTCCGCACCCAGCAGGGTGTCCAGAACCTGACCGATGCCGAGGCCGAGGCATTGGTCGGCAAGGACCGCGAGAGCCACCAGCGCGATCTGTTCAACAGCATCGAGCGTGGCGACTTCCCGCGCTGGACGCTGTTCATCCAGGTGATGACCGACGCGCAGGCCAACGCATTCAAGTTCAACCCGTTCGATCTGACCAAGGTGTGGCCGAAGGCGGATTATCCCTTGATCGAGGTCGGCCATTTCGAGCTCAACCGTAACCCGGAGAACTTCTTCGCCGAGGTCGAGCAGGCGGCGTTCACGCCGGCGAATGTCGTGCCCGGCATCGGCTATTCGCCGGACAAGATGCTGCAGGCCCGCCTGTTCTCCTATGGCGACGCGCAGCGCTACCGGCTCGGCGTCAACCACCACCAGATCCCGGTCAACGCACCGAAATGCCCGTTCCACAGCTATCACCGCGACGGTGCGATGCGCACCGACGGCAATCTGGGCGCCACGCTGACCTATTGGCCGAACAGCCATGGCGAGTGGACCGACCAGCCGCAACTGAACGAGCCGCCGCTCGAGATTACCGGCGCCGCCGCACATTGGGATCACCGCGTGGATGAGGACCACTGGCAGCAGCCGGGCGATCTGTTCCGCAAGATGAATGCCGCGCAAAAGCAGGCGCTGTTCGACAACACCGCCCGCCAGGTCGGCCAGGCGTCGAAGCACATCCAGGAACGGCACGTTGTGAATTGCAGCAAGGCCGATCCGGCCTACGGCAAAGGTGTCGCGGAGGCGCTGGCGCGATTTGCGGCTGGCAAGCTGTAACGCGCGCCGCCCTTAGCTCCGTCATTCTGAGGAGCGCCGTAGGCGCGTCTCGAAGGATGGACGGCCGCGCTCGGGCCCGTCGTGCTTCGAGACGGCCGCTCCGCGGCCTCCTCAGCATGACGAGGACGGAATTGCGCCCGTACCGCGGACCTAGGTCGGCTTGCCGCGCCCGCTCTTCTCGGCCGCGCGGCGTAGCGCTTCGGCGAGCGCGCCGCCGCCGGACTGCTCCTGCGGCTTGCGCGGAGCCGACGACGTCATCTTGGCCGAGCCGCGCGAGAAATCGCGTGACGGTCCGGCGTTGTCCTTCTTCGGCCCGATCTCGTCGTCAAGCCGCAGCGTCAGCGCGATGCGCTTGCGTGCGACCTCGACGTCCAGGACCTTGACCTTGACGATGTCGCCCGGCTTCACCACTTCGCGCGGGTCCTTGATGAAATTCCGCGACATCGCCGAGATGTGCACCAAGCCATCCTGGTGCACGCCGATATCGACGAAAGCGCCGAAGGCGGCGACGTTGGTCACGGTGCCTTCGAGGATCATGCCCTTCTTGAGATCCTTGACCTCCTCGACGCCGTCCTTGAACACCGCCGCCTTGAACGCCGGACGCGGGTCGCGGCCGGGCTTCTCCAGTTCGCGCAGAATGTCGGTGACGGTCGGCAGACCGAACGTGTCGTCGACGAAGGATTGCGGCCTCAGCCCGCGCACCACATCGGCGTTGCCGATCAGCGCCTTGATGTCGCTCTTGGTCGCCTCGAGGATACGGCGCACCACGGGATAGGCTTCCGGATGCACGCCGGATGAATCGAGCGGGTCCTCGCCATTGCTGATGCGCAGGAAGCCGGCGCATTGCTCGAACGCCTTCGGCCCAAGCCGCGGCACCTCCTTCAGTGCCTTGCGCGACTTGAACGGGCCGTTGGCGTCGCGGTGCTGCACGATGCTCTGCGCCAGCCCCTGCCCGATGCCCGACACCCGCGAGAGCAGCGGCACCGAGGCGGTATTGGCATCGACGCCGACCGCGTTCACGCAGTCTTCCACCACCGCATCGAGCGAGCGCGCCAGCTTGGCTTCGCCGAGATCGTGCTGGTACTGGCCGACGCCGATCGCCTTCGGTTCGATCTTGACCAGCTCGGCCAGCGGATCCTGCAGGCGCCGCGCGATCGAGACCGCGCCGCGAATGGTGACGTCGAGATCTGGCAGTTCGCTCGAGGCGAAGGCTGAGGCCGAGTAGACCGACGCGCCGGCTTCGGAGACCACGATCTTGGTCATCTTGCGCTCGGGCAGCCGCTTGACGAGCTCGGCGGCGAGCTTGTCGGTCTCGCGCGAGGCCGTGCCGTTGCCGATCGCGATCAGCTCGACGCCATGCTCGATCGCGAGCTTGCCGAGAATGGCCAGCGCCTCGTCCCAGCGCCGCTGCGGCTCGTGCGGAAAGATCGCCGTATGCGCCACCACCTTGCCGGTGGCATCGATCACCGCGACCTTGACGCCGGTGCGATAGCCGGGATCGAGCCCCATGGTGGCGCGCGGGCCGGCCGGCGCGGCCAGCAGCAGGTCGCGCAGATTCGAGGCGAATACGCGCACCGCCTCGGTCTCCGCCGCGGTCCATAACCGCATCCGCAGGTCGATGTTGAGATGGATCTGGATCTTGGTACGCCAGGCCCAGCGCACCGTCTCCGTCAGCCACTTGTCGCCCTTGCGGCCCTGGCTTGAGATCGCAAAGCGGTTCATGATCCTGAGCTCGTAGAGGCCGGGCACGCCGACCGCCGGCGCCTCGGCTTCCGGCTTGATCGCGAGGTCGAGGATCTCTTCCTTCTCGCCGCGGAACAGCGCCAGGATGCGGTGCGACGGCAGCTTCGGCAGCGGCTCGGAGAAATCGAAATAGTCCTTGAACTTCTCGCCTTCGGTCTTCTTGCCGGTGCGGACGGTCGAGGCCATGATGCCGTTCGACCACATCTCCTCGCGCAGCGCGCCGATCAGGTCGGCATCCTCGGCGAAACGCTCGACCAGGATCGCGCGCGCGCCGTCCAGCGCTGCGGCGACGTCGGCGACCTGCTTCTCGGCATTGACGAAGGGCGTCGCGGCCTCGTTCGGATCGTTCTGCGGCTGCGTCAACAACTGATCGGCGAGCGGCTCGAGCCCGGCCTCCTTGGCGATCTCGGCCTTTGTGCGGCGCTTCGGCTTGTACGGCAGATAGATGTCTTCCAGGCGGCCCTTGCTGTCGGCAGCCATGATCTGGGCTTCGAGCGCGGCATCGAGCTTGCCCTGCTCGCGGATCGAGTTGAGCACCGCGGTACGGCGCTCTTCGAGCTCGCGCAAATATGTCAGCCGCTCCTCCAGCGTGCGCAGCTGCGCGTCATCGAGTGCGCCGGTGAGCTCCTTGCGGTATCGCGCGATGAACGGCACCGTGGCGCCGCCGTCGAGCAGCGTCACCGCCGCCTCGACCTGCTCGTCGCGAACGCCCAGCTCCTGCGCAATCTGATGATGGATCTTTGCCACGCTTGTCTCTCTCACCCCGTTGCGCCGCCAAATCACCGATGGCGCGGACGCCGCTTATGGACCATCCCGGAATGATTCATCAAGGCGCGCTGTGGATCAAATTTGGCGCGCCGCACGCGCTATTTTCGGGATGTTGGCCGTCCGCGGCTTGACAAATAGACCCGCGCCGCATTGCCGCCGAAAATCGCAGCTCTTGCCTCACTTGACAAATCAGCAAGCAAGGTCTCTGCCGCCGCGAACCATTGCGCATAGCCGCCGGCGAGATTGACGACGGGCCAGTCGCTGCCCCACAACATGCGCTGCGGACCGAAGCATGCCAGTGCATGCTCCACGGCCTCGCGCAAATCGGCGACCTGCCAGTTCGGCGCGGCCTCCGTGGCCAAGCCCGACAGCTTGCAGACGACGTTGGGCCGCGCGGCCAAGCTTGCGATGTCGTCCTTCCAGGCCGCAATGTCGCCGGTTGCGAGCTGCGGTTTGCCGAAATGGTCAAGCACGAATTGCAGGTCCGGATGGCGATCGACCACCTGAACCAGCCGCGGCAGATGGCGCGGCAGCACCAGCGCGTCGAACACGAGACCGTACTGCGCCATGGCCTCGAGCGGCGCCGCCAGTTCCGGCCGCAGCAGCCAGTCGTCGTCGGCGATGTCCTGCACCATCGGCCGCAGACCGACCAGCAGTTCGCGCCCGGCGATCATATCGACCCGCGTCGCGGCATCGTCGGCATCGAAGTCGATCCAGCCGACCACACCGCGCACCAACTCCGCGCCCGTGGCGACGTCGAGCAAGAACGCCGTCTCCGCCTCGGTCGGCGCCGCCTGCACCAGGATCGTGCCCTCGATGGCGGCCGCGGCGAGATGCGGCATCAGGTCGGCCAGGCCGAAGTCGCGGTAGATCGGCCCGCGTTCGGGCGTCAGCCAGCCGTAATCGGCGCGCGAAAGTCGCCACACATGGTGATGGGCATCGATCCGCATCATGCCGGCACCGGCGCGTGCTGGTCGAGCAGCCCCTCGGCTTTCAGGTCGCGCCACAGCGCGGCGGGGACGGGCGACGACAAGGCGGCAGCGTTGCGCTCGACCTCCTGCGGCGTCTGCGCGCCGAGCACGACGCTCGCGACCGCCGGATGGCCCAGCGCGAAATGCAGCGCGGCGGTTGCGAGCGCCACACCGTGCGTGCGGCAGACGCGCTCGATCGCCGCCACCTTCTGCATCACGTCGGGCGGCGCGTCCTTGTAATTGTACTTGGCGCCGGCAACCGCGCCGGTCGCCAGGATGCCGGAGTTGAACACGCCGCCGAGCATCACGCCGATGCCCTGCGCCTGCGCCAGCGGCAGAAATTCGGCGAGCGCGGGCTGCTCCAGCAGCGAGTAGCGGCCGGCGAGCAGCATGGTGTCGAACGTGCCGGCTCTGGCGAAGCGCACGCACATCTCGGCCTCGTTGACGCCGATCCCGATGCCCTTGACCACGCGCTCGGCGCGCAATTTGTCGAGCGCGACATAGGCGCCCTCCATCGCCTCGCGGAATCTGGCCTCGATGGCATCGGCACCATGGGTCCAGACGTCGACGTCGTGGATCAGCAGCAAGTCGATATGATCGGTGCCGAGCCGCAGCAGCGACTGCTCGACCGAGCGCATGGTGCCGTCATAGGAATAGTCGACCACCGCACGATGCGGCGCGCCGCCGATGAAGTTCGAGCCGTCGCCGCGGCCGTGGAACGGATCCATCCAGCGCCCGACTTTGGTGCAGACGACGATGTCGTCGCGCGCCACGCGGCGCAGCGCGGTGCCGCAGCGATGCTCGGCGAGGCCATGCCCATAGAGCGGCGAGGAATCGAGCAGGTTCACGCCCAGCGCAAACGCCCGCTCCGCTGCTGCGATCGCGGTGGCGTCGTCGAGCCGCGCAAAGAGGTCGCCGAGCGGCGCGGTGCCAAAACCGAGAATGGAGACATCGAGCCCGGTGCGGCCGAGCCTGCGGCGTGGCAGCGCCGACTCAGGCGCCGGATATGAGGAAGGAGATTGGTTCACCGTGACGGCTCCCGTGCAGTTTTCTTGCTTGCAGGGAGAGTAGCCTCGCGGGCGTGCCGAACACAAGCGGACGCGCGCCGCGCCTCACATACGGGCAACGCGCCGATCGGGCGCCGATCGAAAGTTCCGTGCCACCGTCGATCTGCGATGACGGCGCCTGCTATTCGTCGTCGGAGCTGATCATCTCCGCAACATTGTCGACCACCACTGGGCTCTCGAAGTATGTGACCGTCGGATCGGCGCCGTATTTCTCGCGGGCGCGGGCGCGCCACGCATCGGTGTACAGCGCTTCCGCCTCACCCCTCGAGTTCCAGAAATAGATGCCGCCGGCCGTCATGCCGTCCTCGGACAGCACATAGGTCTTGCGAAACAGCCCCGGCACGTCGCGGTAGAGCGGTGCGGTGCTCAGGAAGATGCTGCGCGCTTCTTCGCGCGTGATCGGCTTCGGCAATCTGAACGTCGTGACGGCGGTAATCATCTGGACCTCCTGGGCATCATCCTTGACATGGTTGTCAATATTGACGATAGTGTCAAGAATGGTGCGCTGGAGCGAATCGCATGGTGGGTGTGCGTCAGTTTGACGAGGACGAGGTGATCGCAACCGCGCTCGACGTGTTCTGGCGCAAGGGCCTGCACGACGCGACCATGCTGGACCTCGCGGAGGCGACCGGCGTGCAGCGCGGCAGCCTCTACAACGCCTATGGCGACAAGGAAGCGATCTTCCTGCGCGCCTTCGATCAGTATACCGGGCAATTCCTGGAGGCGGCCGGCGGCGCGCTGGCGCAGGGCGACACTGCGGCGGGGCTGAGGCACTTCTTCGACATGATCATCGTCAACATGACCGACGGCTCGCCGCCGCGCGGCTGCCTGACCACGCGCACCGCGCTCGACGCGGCCATTTCAAGCACGGATGTGCGTCAGCGCGTGCAGGATGTGCTGACGCGGCTTGAGCAGCTGATCGGCAAGGCCATCGGCACGGCGCCGGGTAAGCGCAGCGCGGCCGATGCGAACCGGCTGGCGCGCGTCATCGTGACGTACACGCGCGGGCTGGCGGTGATGGAGCGCGCCGGATACAGCCGCAAGCAGTTGAGGGAATTGGCCGCGACGTTCATCGACGCGGTCGTCGGCAATGCCTGAGGTCGCGCTTCAGCCCGGCCGCCTGCGCGACCATGCGCCGACGAAGGTCGGTAGCGCAAAGACGCCATGCATGGCGACCACCTCGCTGCGCAAGCGCTCGGCAAAACTGTCCAGCGCCAGATCCGCTTCGGTGGCAACGCCGAGCTTGACGATATGCGGCAGATTGCTGCGCAGGCCGCTCGCCATGTAGTCGTAACCGTCGAAATCCGGCCCGCCCCCGGCCGGCGCAAACAGGCTCATGCGCGGCGCGGGAAGCCCGGCTGCGACGAATGCGCCGTGCAACGACAATCCCATGCGGTTGTTCAGGCCCGCCCTTCTGAACATCTCCTTCACAGTGCCCCACGCCTGCGACAGCAGCGGCGACGGCGGATTGGCGATCGGCCCCTCGCCCCAATCGAGATCCTGGAACGCCACGATGCCATCGGGCTTGACGTGCCCGAGCAAGCGTCGAATTAGCGCCGCTGGGTCCTTCACATAGATCAGCACGAGCCGGCCGACCACCGCATCGAAATCCCGGTCGAGCTCGATCGTGCTGATATCGCCGACCCGGAACGAGACCTGGCTCAGGCCGAGCGAGCGCGCCGTGCCCGCGGCTTCCTCAACGATGGCGGGGTTGCTGTCGACCCCGACGACCGCCCCGCTTTCGCCGACCAGGCCTGCGGCGATGAAGGACACGTTGCCGGCGCCGCTTCCGACGTCGAGCACCTTCATGCCCCGCGAGAGCCCGGCCTCCTTCAGGAGTTGCCATGTGGACGCATCGTAGAGCTGCGACTGGCGCTTGAGCCTGTCGGTCTCCGCGGTCGAACGCCCCATCACATAGTTCGGATCGTAGCCGGAGGTCTCTTGCATGGATCTACCCGCTTCAGTTCATGAATATCAGGTGCCGGATTGCCGTTCGCCCATGCTCACGCCGGATGCAGGCTCGACAAGAAAGCTTGCAGATCCGCCGCGAAGCGTTGCTCGAACGCAAGAGAGCGGTGGGGCGAATGGCCGCAGCCCTCATAACGAACGATGTCGGCACGCGGATTGTCGTGCGCGAAGCGCGCATCGTGGTGCTCCAGCAAGGCCGCCCCGCATCCAGGATCGGCATGAACGATCCTGACCGGACAGAGGAATTCCCGCCCGGTCGGAATCGCCGCAAGAACGGAGGCCGCAACGTTTCCGTCCGCCCAGCACCGCCCGTCCTGCCGCTGCAGCGCAGACGCATGGCTCAACAGATGACGGGGGCCGAAATGATCGCGGCCGATCCCGCCCATCGGCGTCGGAGAGTCCGCAACGAAGGCAAGGTAGGTGCCGAGTGGCGCGCGCGCCTGCTGCCAGGCGGCCTGACGTGCACTGACGATCGCAAACAGTTTTGGGAATGCCGATTTTTCCCACTCGCCCGGCTGGCCAAGATACCACGGCGGGTCTTCGAGGAAGGCGGCGCGCACGCCGGCATTGCCACTCTGTGCCAGCACCCCGGCAACGCAGCCGCCGAGCGAGTGCCCGACGATCACCGCCGGACGCCCGATCGCGGCCAATGCGGTCTCGGCGTCCGAAACATAATCGGCGAGCGCGTAGCCCGAGGCCCGATCCGAGTGCCCGTGTCCCCGGAAATCCAGCGTCCAGACCCGATATCGATCTTTCAGCCGGCCGCCGATTTCCTGCCATGTGTCCCGGCTGAGCGACAGGCCGTGCAGAAACAGGATCGGTTCACCGTCCGGCGGGCCAGCGACCGAAGCAGCCAGCCTGACGCCACTATTGTCGAGCGTAATGTCGGTCACCGAACATCTCCGTTGCGAAATACCATGATCATCCGGCGCCGGCCGGCTGGCTTGCAGTTCGGCATCACCCGCCGTCCGCCGATCTCAGCGTCCGATCTGCCGGAACTTGTCTGTGAGGCCGTCGAGATAACCGACCCAGGTCGAATTGATCGGCTGGTTCTCGATCAGCGCGTGAAAGCGGATCATCATGCAGATCAGGAACAGCGGCTGGATGAATGCCGCGCGCACCGTCACCGCCAGCAGGGCCGCGATGAAGACGGTGACCATGGCGCCATATTCTCTGACAGCCTCCGGCAACCAGACGGTCACCACTCCGGCGGGGACCAGCAGCAGCAGGCACAGCAGGATGCTCAGGATCCGCTCGACGATGACCATCCAGACCGACGTCGCCAGGATCGGCTTGGCGTTCTGGCAATAGTAGACCAGTCCGTCCTGGATGTTGCGCCTCGGATCGTCGCCGCCGCGCGCCAGATCGTAGGACAGCACCACCTTGTCCAGATAGCGCGTCGCGGCCGACAGGATCGTGTTGAGCAGACCGACGATCGCCTTCATGCCGGGCGCCGGCAACCAATCGCCGAGCGTATCGAGCGCATTGTGAAACGCGCGGAGCACGGCGCGGATCAGCGCACCCAGTCCGAACAGGATCGCGACCTCGCCGAACCGGTCCATCACGATCCGGCGGCCGTAGGCGAACTGCCCTTCGCTGCCGTTGCCGATGCGGCCATGCGTGATCAGCTCGGTCAACACGGCGACATGGCCGCAGGCGATCATGTGAAGCGTGTAGCGCAGGATGGCGCCCCAGATCCATCCGCCGAGCAGCAGGATGCCAAGCAGCCAGCAATAGCCGAACACGCTGGCGACATGGGTGCCGAGCCAGACTGCGCCGCCCACGGCCACGATGGCCCAGACCACGCACGCGGCGGCAAAGCCCAGCAACACGCCCCAGCGCGCCAGCGCATAAGGTAGGGTCTCGAGCAACAGCTTCAGCGCGGCGCCAAGACCGTGATCGCGCACCAGCAGCGGGTAGGAGTGGGACGGTCCTTGAGACGGTCCTTGGGATTGTCCCGCAGCGTGCCAATCGGCTGAACCGCCGCGGCCGCCGCCATTGCTCAGGCTTATGTCAGACACGTGTTGCCTCTCGTTGGCTCTTGGGTTGCCGTGATCGATCGAAATTGGCTTCAAAGGTAATTGCTATTGCGGGATCAGCTCGACGCGGTGACTGATGCGGCAACCTGCCCAAGGGCAGCTTGTCCACCGCAGACCAGGCGTCACAGCGCCAACACCTCGGGGCTGGCAGAGGGTTGGTCCGTTGGCGCTGTGAGCCGGCACAGCCGCGACATCGATCAGGGAGGAGTGGCCGATGTCGCGGCCAGCGATCATTGACCGGCGGCCGGCAGCTCGGCGTAGTTGCCGTCCTTGTCGCGCCGGTACACGACGTAGTCGATCAGGGTGATGTCACCCTTCGGCGTGTAGCTGATGTTGCCGAGCACGGTGTCCCAGTGTCCACTCTTGATGGTCGCTGCGATCTTCTTGGCGTCCGTGGTCTGGGCGCGGGTGACGGCCTGGCTCCAGATTTGGAAGGCGGCATAGCTGTAGAGCGTGTAGCCGTCCGGATCGATGCCCTTGTCCTTGAACTTCTTCAAGGTCGCGGCCGCGGTCACCTTCTTGCGCGGATCGGGCGAGAAGGTGAACAGCGAGCCCTCGGCAAGCGGACCCGCGATCGCGGCGAACTGCTTGTCGACCAAGGCGTCGCCGCCCATCAGCACGGCATTGACGCCCTGCTCGCGCATCTGGCGCAGGATCAACGCCGCCTCAGCGTAGTAGCCACCGACATAGACGAAATCGATCGATTCCTTCTTGAAGCGGGACACCAGCGCGGCAAAATCCTTGTCGCCCTTGGTGTAGGCCTCATAGAGCTTTTCCTTCACGCCCGCCGCGTTGATGGCGTTCTTCGTTTCGTCGGCAAGGCCTTTGCCGTAGGTCGTCTTGTCGTGGATGATCGCGACGTTCTTGGTCTTGTAGTTCTTGATGATATAGGCGGCCGCGACCATGCCCTGCTGGTCATCCCGGCCGCAAACGCGGAACGTGTTCCACAGCCCGCGCTCGGTGAAGAGCGGGTTGGTCGAGCCCGGCGTGATCTGCAGCACGTTACCTTCGGCATAGGCGTCCGAGGCGGGAATCGAGGTCGACGAGCAGAAGTGCCCGACCACGAACGGAATCTTCGCGCCTGCCATCTTCTCGGCAACCGACACCGCCTGCTTCGGATCGCAGGCGTCGTCGCCGACTTCCAGCTTCAGCTTCTTGCCGAGCACGCCGCCCGCCGCATTGATGTCGGCGATGGCGAGGTCAGCACCGTTCTTGAACTGCTGACCGAAGCTCGCCTCCGAGCCGGTCATCGGCCCAACCACGGCAACACTGATATCCTGGGCCATGGCCGCGCTGGACAATGCCAGGCTCGTGCCAAGCGCAAGAAAGTATCCTCGAAGTGCAAACTTCATCATATTCTCCTCGATGGTCTCAAGTCGCCTCAATGCATCGCAATCGACTGGTATCGCCGGCCGCAACGATCACCGGGGGCTGCCTTGTATGCGCGCGATGAGCAGCAGGCTCGGACTGGGGCGACGGGGGATTGGACATATGCGACATCGGGCAACAATGTGAAACACGTTGCCGTGCATTGGCGCCTGGAATCGCCCTGTGTGCGCGACAGCACATAACTGATGGCTTGTCCGATCACGGCCGCACCAATGGCTCGGGCTCCGCCGGCTTGACGTCGGCCCCGACCGGTGCTGCCGCCTCGACCGCGCCTTTCAGCTCGATCTCGTAGTAGCCGCCGACCTTGATCGCACCCCATTGCGTCGAGACCGCCAGATTGATTCTTTGTCGCGCCGGCAAATCGGCATCGGTGTGTCGGCGGGCGATGCTGCCCTGGGACAGGACTTCGATGTGGGAGAGCCGAACGCCGTCCGCATTCCAGAAGTCGAAGTTGAGATGCTGCGGCAGCGGACGGCCGAACACACCCATCTCCTTGAAGGCGAGCTCGACATCGACATGGCCCGGCCCCGCCATGAAGCTGTAGTAATGACCGCGGACATCATTGGCGATGTTGGCGCGATTGACGCCGGCGCCGAGCAGCGTCTGATGATGCGGATCGGTGGACTGTGCCGATGCCGGGGCGGCCAACCCGCCGATACAGAAAAGCAGGCGCAGGGCAGGCTTCAGGACCATCCTTGGCATGTTCATCATGTGCGGAACGCGCCGGCGCTAATTCGGGTTGGCGGATAGGGAGCGTGCTTCGTCGCGGTCATCGGAGAGCAGCAAGGGTGTCGACCGCATGTCCGCGCCGAGATACGCCTCACCAGCCATCTGATAGTTGGCCGGTGCCAAGGCGAGGTGCTGGACGGCAGCATGGACGTCCCGGACACAGCGTTCGAGCCCGCAGCTCACGTCCACCGCGGCCGAGCCGCCGGCACTGAACATCAGCTCGGTCGCCTGCTTGGCCGTGTTCGCAGCATGGGTCGCAGCCAGCCACAGCGTGGCGCGCTCGGCAACGCTGAGCACCTCGCCGGCACTGACGGCCTGCCACGCCTCTTCCAGCTTGCCGTAGAGAAAGGCCCGTCCCGAACCCAGCAAGGCCTCGGCGCGGCCGAGATCGGCCTGGATCAGCGCATCTTCACGGAGCAACTTGCGCGAGCGCGTTGCGATCTTTCGTCCGACAAGCTCGACCAGAATGTCGATCGCGTGGCGAGCGATGCCGAGCGGCACGGCGGCGAGCGCCGCCCCGAACAGTGCGATGGTCGGAAACGCATAGAGCGGCCCCTGCTCCACCGGCGGTTCGCGGAACGAAAGCGACTGCGCGGACGGCACGAAGGCATCCGCGATCGCATAGTCGTGGCTGCCCGTACCGCGCAGTCCGATACTGTGCCAGGTGTCGATAATTTCGCATTGCGCGGTCGGAAACAGCATGAAGCGCATCACCGGGGTGCCGTCGGGGCGCAAGCGCGGTTGATCGCCGTCGAAGATCCGGCAATTGCCGATCATCCAGCCGGAGTGTTGGCAGCCGCTTCCGAGCCGCCAGCGGCCCGTGACGCGATAACCGCCATCGACGATCCTGGCGGTGCCGAACGGCCGCAAGGCTCCCGCCGTTCGAACCAGCGGATCGCTGCCATAGATGTCGCGCGCGGCGTCCTTCCCGAGATAGCCGGCGAACGCGCCATAGGCGCCCCCGATGGCCATGCACCAGCCGGCGGCACCGTCGGCGCGCGAGATCTCCTCGACCACCCGAACGAGAGTCATCGGCTCAGCCTCCTCGCCGCCGATGGCGCGCGGAATCCAGAGGCGGAAGAGCCCAGCCTCCGCCATCGCCTCCACCAGCGGGACAGGCAGCCGCCTCGACCGCTCGCTCTCCTGCACTGAGGCCTGAACGCGCGGCGCGAGCGCCGCAGCAGCATCGACGAACGACGAGGTCGTGTCTTTCATTGGTGGCCTCACTGCATCTCTATCGGTGGATCGCTCGCGCGGAGCGATCACGGGGGCCGCCTTTTAGGCGCCTCTGCGATGCGAAGCTCGGACGGATGCGACGGGGGATTGGGACGGATGCGACATCACACGACAATGTTCGCAATCATTGCATGGTCCTTGCCGACGCTAATTCGGGTTCGAAACGAAGATGACAATCTTCAGATCTCGCGACGGGGTGAAGTTCGTGTGCCGGACTTCGAAGCGCGTCGGTCCGGTCTTCTTGACGCCTTCGGCGCAGAAGCTGACAAAATTGTTGGGCTCGCCCTTGTCGACGGTGAGGTGAAAGTCGCCGATCGGCGCCGCCCAATTGGCGCCGGTCGAGAGCACATAGGCGATCGACCGTTCACTAAACGGCGGATAGGGAGCGTGCCTCGTCGCGCGCGCTCGCTCAATGGTGCGGATCAGGTCATCGTCGATGCAATACGACGCGAGGAACTCTCGCGCTTCCGGATTGCTGCGCCAGTTGTCGGCGCCGATGATCGTCTGCACGGAGCCGCCGACGCTCGGGCGATAGGTCTGCTCGAACGTGATCTCCCGGCCTGCCGGAAAGGTCTGCGTCCAGGTATAGGCCGAGCGCAACGTCCAGGTCGGCACCAGATGATCCTGCATCGGGCCACCCGACCCGTAGGTCTCGATGGCGCCGACACCGAGCTTGACGAGCCCCGGCCAGTTCGATTTCGGCAACTTGTCGAGCAGCTCGCCTGCCGGTCCCCTGATCGGCATCAGCGGAATTCCGAGCTTCCGCAGCAGCGCCGTCTGGTCCACATCGTTTGCGAGCGCCGTCTGTTCGAGATGCGGCGCGGCCGCCCTGCCGTCGACCGCGACGTGGAAATCAAAGATGTTCTCGGGATCGTCAGTGGGCAGCCCGATATTCTCGTCGCCCTCCTTGCCGACGATGTCAGGCATCGGGAACGCGATCATGATCGTCTTGTCGGCAGCCGAGGTGTTGAAGAACCGGTAGACGATCCGGATCTGCTTCTCGGAGATGAACAGATCCTCGGAGCGCATCACGATGTCGGGGTCATGCTTGAAGCGAAGTCCCCCGGTTTCCAGCGCGGCGGACGTGTCATTCGCCCGCGCGCACCAGGGCATCAGCCCGGCAAGCAGGACCAAAGAGGCGCGTTTGGCCATCGGAGGCATGGTCATTCCTTCTCGCTTGATTGGGGAGGAAACACGCGGCAGTCAATCGCATCCGTCCTTGACCGGGAAGAAATCGGAGACGTCGACGTGCGTCGTCTCGATCGGCAGCACGACCCAACTGTCCATCTCGAGATGACCGCAAAGCTTGACGACAGCGATCGATTTCCGGCCCTGCCAGGCCGTCACCGTGAAACCGATCGGGACAGCACTGCGCTCGAAAACATGCAGCTTGGCAATACCGGCGGCAGCGCCGGCCGCAAGCGAGATCGTGATTTCGCCGGCGCCGGTGCCGCCAGGCTGGATCGGCGATTGCCGCGGTGGTCCGAACGAGAGTTCGCTCCCGGCCGAGACCGCAACGGTCTGTTGGAACCCGTTCTCGATACTGAGCACAGGTTTCGCACCCGCGGCCTCGGTGGCGATCGGCGCTATTCCCGCTAGAAGGCAGAGAATCACTGGTGCTGATCGAATGAGTGAAGTCGACATAAGCGCAATCCTTCCTGAATGAGTGCGCGCAACACCCAACAGGTTCGCGATGGCCGCGATCTTTTCTCTTCGACATCACACGTCATGCCGGACGACAGGCTTGCGAGCGCACTGATGCGCCCTTAATGATCGGCTGCCTCGCACGACTTCCGTTTGCCATGAAGATTGACAAGCGCCTTCTCGAACAATTTCGTTGGACGCTTCGATCCGCCGCGCTCGTTGCCATCGCGGCAGCCGCGACATCAGCACCCGACAGCGCGATCCGTTGGGATGCGAAGAATGCCTACCTCAAATGCGACGGCGCGATCGACGGCACCATCGCCTGGCCGTCCGGGCCGCAGGCGACATGCGTCGCGATGCTGATGTGCGCCAATGAGCGAGCGCTATCCGCAGAGCGTCACCAACGGCTGATCGAACAGATCCGGCGGGTGCCTGGTTGCGGAGAGCCGTAACGAGCGGCCGGGCGGCACAACGGGAATTCAGACGGTCGATCAGGGACGTCGCGGCACCGCGCGAATATCCGACGGCGTCGCGCCGTATTGCCGGCGGAAGGTGCGATTGAAGTAGGACAGATCGCCGAACCCGACCTCGAATGCAATCGTGCCGATGGCGCTCCGGCTGTGGCGCGGATCGGTCAGCAGATGATGCGCGCGCGCCAGGCGCTGGCCGAGCACGAATTCCGAGAATGTCGAACCCGTGCTCTCGAACAGCCTCTGGATATGGCGCGGCGTGAGCTTCAGCCGGGCAGCCACCGCGGGCAGCGTGAGGTCGCCGTAGCTGAGATTGTCACTGATGTCGGCCTTGACCGCGGCAAGCCGCGCAGCCGACAACCCGCCGTCTTCCGCGGCTACCGCCGCATCCCGGTTGGCACCGATGATCAGCGCGCCGAGATCGATCAGGTGCTTGACGACGGCGCCGCGCAACTCGGGAGTCGAAAGCTGGTAGCTGTCGTCGAGCTCCCTGATGTAAAGCGCCAGGAGGCGCATCGCCTCGGTGTTCGCCGGCAAAGGGCGGATCAGCATGTCTTCGGGATCGTTGACCAGCGATGCGAGCGCCTTGCGCGGCAACCGGAGACCGACGAAGCGGCTCGGCGACACCGGCACCACCATGTTGCCGGCTTCCGCGCTCGACTGCAGCACGGCCTGGCCCGGGCCGAGCTCGATATCGCGGCCGCGCTGCGAGGCACGGGCGTTGCCGCTCGTGATGATCGTCAGCACCAGGTCGTCGGTGCCGTCGAGCAGTTCGCGCGGTCTTGCGATCTTGAGATTGCTGCAGGCCCAGGATCCGATGCCGAGCCCGGACAATTCGCGTACATTGGCTTCGGCATGAAACGCGCCGTCGTCGAGCGGCTCCGGATCGAGCTTGACGATCATCCGCCCGATCTGCTCGCGAAAGATCGGCAAGCGGTCCCGCTCGCCGAAATGCGCGGTCGAAAACCGAAACCCTGTGATATCGCCCGACTGCATTGTCAGCTCGCCCTCATGGCGGCGGAGGTCGCCGTTCATATGCGGCTGATTTGTGGCGGCGCACCGCGGAGCATGGAGGCCATGCAGCGCAGCCGCAAACGTGAACCTTTCGCGGGTTCCGCCGATGCCTCGATCTGACAACTGTCAAGCATCGCGCATAAGCTACGCAAATACACAGTTTAGTGCCGCGTACGCGAAGCTCATCTGACGTCGTGCGCGAAGTCCCGACCGGGAATAGAATTATCCTCGCTCGATAAACCCGAAGACGCCGTCCGCATTGGAGCGCGATAATTATAATTGACTGACCGGACGGTCAATAGTAATCCAGATGCAGGTCACGCGACCCTCGGTCATCAGAAGCCGCAACGGGAGGTAATCATGGTCAGCGATTTGGTGTTGACCGATATCCGCGACGGATATCGCGTCCTGACGCTCAACAGGTCCGATCGCCTGAACTCATTCAGCGCCGAACTGCATACCGCCTTGCTCACCGCGTTGACGGACGCCGAACAGGACAGATCCTGCCGTGCGCTGATCCTGACCGGGGCCGGACGCGGATTCTGCGCCGGCCAGGATCTTTCGGACGGCGTGTTCACGCCGGGCGAGACGCCGGATCTCTCCGTGCGAATTGAAAAATTCTACAACCCGCTGGTGCGCAAGCTGCGCGGCATCCCGATGCCGGTCGTGTGCGCGGTCAACGGCGTCGCGGCCGGCGCCGGCGCCAACGTCGCCTTTGCCTGCGACATCGTGATCGCCGCACGGTCGGCCAAGTTCATTCAGGCCTTCGCCAAGCTCGGCCTGGTCCCGGATTCCGGCGGCACTTGGTTCCTGCCGCGGCTGGTCGGACCAGCCCGGGCGCGCGCCTTGACCCTGCTGGCCGAGCCGGTCTCCGCAGAGCAGGCGCAGTCATGGGGCATGATCTGGAGGATGGTTGAGGATGCGGACCTGATGACCGAGGCGCACGCCCTCGCCGCCAACCTCGCGACGCAACCCACAGATGGCCTCGCGCTGATCAAGCAGGCGCTCGATGCGTCCGAGACCAACACGCTCGATGCGCAGCTCGACCTCGAGCGCGATTTCCAGGGCCGCGCCGGGCGGACGCCAGATTTCGCCGAGGGCGTGACCGCGTTCCTCGAGAAACGCGCGCCGCGGTTCGTCGGACGCGCCTAGACGCAGAATTGAACATTCCGCCGCCAAGGCAAGACGCAACATAGATCACAGGTCAAAAAGGGTTCGATTTCAATGACACAGCCTCAATCCGGCGGCGCGCGAACGGGAGAGTCCGTCATGAAGCTCAACAGCTTCGTTCGTGGACATTGGACCGGTCCCGGCGAACCGGCCACCGAGATTCACAGCGCGGTCACCGGCGATGTGGTGGCGCTCGCGACCAGGAGCGATCTCGACATGCGCGATATCCTCGCCTATGGCCGCACGGTCGGCGGCAAGAATCTCCGCAAGCTGTCGTTCCATCAGCGTGCGGGCCTGCTGAAGACGCTGGCCGACTATCTGAGCCAGCACAAGGACCGGCTTTACAAACTGTCGCTCCATGCCGGCGCAACCCGCACCGACGCCATGGTCGACGTCGATGGCGGCATCGGCACGCTGTTCGCCTATGCCAGCAAGGGACGCCGCGAGCTTCCGAACACCAAGTACCTGCTCGACGGCAATGTCGAGGGGCTCTCCAAGGGCGGCGCATTCGCCGGTCAGCACATCGTCACGCCATTGCACGGCGTGGCCGTGCACATCAACGCGTTCAACTTCCCGTGCTGGGGCATGCTGGAGAAGCTGGCGCCCGCGCTGCTCGCCGGCGTTCCCGTCATCACCAAGCCCGCAACCGTCACCTCCTATGTCGCCTACGAACTGGTGCGGATGATCACCGAATCCGGAGCACTGCCGGAAGGCGTGCTGCAGTTCATCGTCGGATCGACTGGCGACCTGTTCGACCATCTCACCTGCCAGGATGTGGTGTCCTTCACCGGCTCGGCCGACACATCGCAAAAGCTGCAACGGCATCCGGTCATCGCGCGCGAGGCCGTCAGGTACATCGCCGAGCGGGATTCGCTCAACGCCGCGATCCTGGCGCCGGACGCCGTGCCGGGAAGTCCGGAGTTTGACCTCTTCATCAAGGAGGTGGCAAAGGAGATGACGGTCAAGGCCGGGCAGAAATGCACCGCGATCCGCCGCGCGCTGGCCCCCGCGGCGCAGATCGACGCCGTCATCGCGGCGCTGCGCGAGCGTCTCGCCAAGGTCACGATCGGCAATCCCGAGAACGAGAAGGTCAGGATGGGACCGCTGGTCGGCCTTGCCCAGCGCAGCGACGTGCTTGCTCATGTGGCGAAGCTTCGCACCGAGGCCGAACTGGTGGCCGGCGATCCCGACAACTTTCAGCTGGTCGACGCCGACGCCAAACGCGGCGCCTTCGTCCCGCCGCTGCTGCTGCATTGCGCGAAACCGCTCGCCGCAACCGCGGTCCACGAGATCGAGGCGTTCGGGCCGGTCTGCACCGTGATGGGCTATGACGATCTCGACCAGGCTATCGCGCTGACCAATCGCGGCGGCGGCAGCCTGGTCGCATCGGTCTACACCCACGACATCCCGGCCGCGACCGAGCTCGCGTTCGGCATCGGCAGCTTTCACGGCCGTGTCGCGATCATCGACCGCGACTGCGCGACCGAGCACACCGGGCACGGCTCGCCGATGCCGCAGATGGTTCACGGCGGACCAGGTCGCGCCGGCGGCGGCGAGGAACTGGGCGGCGTCCGCAGCCTCCAGCACTACATGCAGCGGACCGCGTTGCAGGGTTCGCCGGCGATGCTGAGCGGCGTCACCGGCCGCTGGTTCAAGGGCAGCCCGATGCTCGAAGGTGACCTGCACCCGTTCCGCTATCACTACGACGATCTCGAGATCGGCCGCACGCTGGTCTCGAAGTCGCGACAGATCACGCTCAACGACATCGAGCACTTCGCGCATTTCACGGGCGACACCTTCTACGCCCATATGGACGAGGAAGCGACCAAGGGGCATCCGTTCTTCCCGGGCCGCGTCGCGCATGGCTACCTGCTGCTGTCGTTCGCGGCCGGCTTGTTCGTCGATCCCGACTACGGGCCGGTGCTGGCGAATTACGGCCTCGATAGCCTGCGCTTCGTCAAACCCGTGCAGCCGGGCGAGCAGATCCAGGTGCGGCTGACCGCGAAGGAGAAGACGCCGCGCAACAAGCAGTATGGCGAGGTGCGCTGGGACGTCGAGATCACGACCGGGACCGGCGAGACCGCTGCGACATATGAACTTCTGACGATGAACGCGATGCGAACGTAACGCGCAGCTCAGAGCAACGCGGCCTGCCGGCTTCGGCCGGCGGGCTTTGCCTTGCTGCGAGGCCGGCTGGCGGCGGCATCCGCGGCACCGGCCAACACCAGCTGCGCAACAAAGTCGGCGTATTCAACGCGAGTCATCGGCCCGCCCTCGCGAAACCACATATAATGCCAGTTCAGCATGCCGAAGACGCTCATCGTCAGCGGCTTAAGGACGCGCTTCTGCTTCGCCGCCGGCACCGCCGCGGCCAGCGCATCCGACATGATCCCGACCAGGATCCGCTCGCTGGCGAGCAGCGGCTGCTGCTTGTCCTTCGGCAACAGCTTGAGACTAGCAATCTGGACCTGATGCTCGGCGTCGGCATGCCGGTAGAGCTCGAGCAGTGTGGCCACGATCGTCCTGAACCGCTCAACCGGATCGCCGGCCTGTGCGCTCGCCTTCCGGATCGCCGCCACGAGCGTCTCGAGATGCGAGGACAGGATGTCGAAAAGGATCGCCTCCTTGTCGGGGTAATAGTGATAGAGCAGCGCCTTCGACACACCGCACGCATCCGCGATCGTGTTCATCGACGTGCCGACATAGCCCGATGCGGCAAACAGCTCGGCCGAGCGATGCAGCATCGAGAGGCGCTTGTCGTCGTAGTCCTTGGCGCGCGATCGGGCCATGTCTTTCCGTTCCACCAGCCGGCTATTCGTTCGTCCAGAGATGCGAATCAAATGACAGCAAAATTCCGGGACCACCGCCCTGCTTGCGCCGGGCCGCGTCCGAGCCAGCATTTATTGACCATCCGGTCGAATAATTCCATGGCTGAGTTGGAATGGCGCCTCTCCGGGATGTCAGTCGAGCTTGAACGGCTCCGATCCGGGATAGGAATGGGCGACGAACTCGCAGAAGGCGCGGGCTGCCGGTGAAAGCGTCGCGTTGCCCTTCCAGGCAAGCCCGACATCCATGGTATGAACGTCGTCATCAAGCGTCTTGAGCTCGATGCGATGTCCCTCGAGCGACCAGGGACGGTAGACCATGTCCGACAGGATGGTGATCCCCATCCCGGTCGCGACCATGCTGCGCACGGCCTCCACCGACAGGGTGCGGAAGATGACGTTGGGCACATGCGCTGTATGTTGCCAGTAGCGCATTGCGGAGCGCTCAGCTTCATCGACGGTCAACATCAGATAAGGCTCGCTCGCCAGATCGGTCAGCTTGATGTTGTCCTTGCGCAGCAGCGGATGATTGACGCATGTCCACAACCGACGCGCCGAGCGCAACAGCAGCCGCGAGCGAATGGAGTGGCGGTCATGCAGGTTCGCGATCAGCATGATGGCCGCATCGACGCTGCCGCTGATCAGGCTCTGCTCGATCGCATCGCGTTGAAACTCGTGCAGTCGAACCGTGATGCCCGGGAAGGACCGCCAGAACCGCGTCAGCAACGGCGGCAGGAAATATCCGGCAACGGTATAGCTCACGGCCACGTCCACGGTGCCGTCGACCTGTGTCCCCCAGCGATGCGGCCCCCGTGTCGCATCTGACACACTGGCCTCGATCGCGCGGGCGCGCTGCAAGAACTCGTGGCCGTCAAAAGTCAGCGTCACGCCGTTGGAATGGCGGTCGAACAATTTGCGGCCGAGTTCGGCCTCGAGGGCCTTGATGGAAGACGTGACCGCCGATTGCGTCACGTTCAGAGCGGCCGCGGCCGCGGAAACGCGTCCGCTCTCCGCCGTCGCGATGAAGTGCCGAACCTGACGGAACGTCAGAGACATAAAAATTTCCGATATCAGCGAACGATATTTCGAATTTTACAATCCCGCGACGGAACGGAAAGATCAATCCGTCGGTTCCGGGTGAGAAGGCGTTGAGATGATGTCCGAAGGTTTGGAATTGGTCGCGCGCGGTGTCAGCGTCCAATTCGAAGGCCTGAAGGCGCTGTCCGACGTTACACTGGCCGTGCCGCGGGGACATATCGCCGGACTGATTGGGCCCAATGGGGCCGGCAAAACCACCCTTATCAATGTATTGACCGGTTTCCAGCCGGTTGGCGCGGGCACCGTGGAGCTGGAGGGCGAAACGCTCAACGGCATTGCAGCGCACATGCTGCGACGCAAAGGCGTGGCGCGGACCTTCCAGTCAGGCCGGCTTTTCCGCGACCTGCCTGTCGTGGACAACCTGGAAGTGACCGGCGTCGGCCTCGGCCAAGGCCGTCCCGACGCGATCAGCGAGGCCGAGCGGGTGATGGCCTGGCTCGGCATTTCGCATCTCGCCAACAGCATTGCCGGCGCGTTGCCCTATACGGACGAGCGCCGCGTTGCCATCGGCCGCGCCATCATGGGCACGCCGCGGTATCTGCTGCTCGACGAACCGGCGGCGGGCATGTCGGAGCATGAGAGCCACGAGCTCGCCGCCATCATCCGCAGGATCGCATCCGAGCTCAATGTCGGCGTGCTGCTGATCGAGCACAATATCGGCCTCGTGCTGGAGCTCTGCGAGCGCATCTTCGTGCTCGATTCCGGCGAGATCATCGAAGTCGGCCCGCCCGCCCAGATCCGCGACAGCGATGCCGTGCGGCATGCCTATATGGGCACGCAGCGCGACGAATTGATTCCACCGGTCGCAGCCGAAGCGGCCGTGGCGTCATGACCGCACTCGTCGTCGACGACATCACGGTCAGCTACGGCCGCCTCACGGCGCTTCGCGGCGTGACATTGACGGTCGACGAAGGCGAAATCCTGTTCGTGACCGGCCCGAACGGCGCCGGCAAGTCGACGCTGCTCAACGCCATCGCAGGCGTCGTGCCGCCGGGCTCCGGCTCCATCCTGATCGACGGTGAGAGGATCACCGGCGCCGCGCCCGAAGACATCGCGCGGCGCGGGTTTTCGCTGGTGCCGGAAGGGCGCAACGTCTTCGGCGCGCTGACGATCGAGGAGAACCTGAAAGTCGGCACCGGCATGCGCGCCGACCGCAAGGCAATCGCCGGCGACCTGGATCGGGTCTACCAGGAATTCCCGATGCTGGCCGAGCGTCGCCACAGCCCGGCGGGGATGCTGTCCGGCGGCCAGCAGCAGATGCTGGTCATTGGCCGCGCGCTGATGGCCGCGCCCCGCATCATGGCGATCGACGAGCCGTCGCTGGGCCTCGCGCCGAAGATCATCGACCAGGTCTACGAGATCCTGCTGCGGCTGCGGGCACAACGCAAGCTCACACTGCTGATCGTCGAGCAGAGCTCGACGCGCGCCATGATGACGGGCGGGCGGATGGTCCTGATCCGCGGCGGGCGCATCGTGCTCGAGGGCCCCGCGGCCGACATGGTCAGGGATGATCGCCTGAAGCAGACCTATTTCGGCTTCGGAGATCACTGAGATGCGCGAGTTGCTCCAGATCATCTTCGACGCGCTGAGCCTCGGCAGCCTCTATGCGCTGGGCGCGCTCGGCATCGCCCTGATCTTCGGCGTCATGCGGCTCGTCAATTTCGCCCACGGCGATTTCATCGCCTTTTGCGTCTTCGCCATGCTGTGGCCATCGATCGATGCGGCGGCGATCGTGTTTGCCGGCCAGCTGCCGTTCTATCTCTTGATCCCGCTGCTGCTGCTGATCGGCGCTGTGCTGTCCATCCTGTCGGAGGTCGTCGTCTTTCGCCGCTTCCGCAACGCCAATCCGGCAACGATGATGATCGCGTCCTTCGCGCTCGGCTTCGTCATCCGGCATCTCCTGCTGATGCTGTTTTCCAGCCGGCCGAAGTCGATCACGCTGTGGCCGAGCCTCGGCCTGCCGGTCGAAGTCCTCGGCGCCCACATCCCGATGCTTCAGGTCGTGACCATCATCATCACGCTGGCCGTGCTCGTGATCCTCGTCCTGTTCCTGAAGCGCACGCGCTATGGGCTCGAGATGCGCGCGGCGGCCGATAATTTCACCATGGCGCGCATGCTCGGGGTCCGCGCCAACGGCGTGATCCTGCTGGCCTTCGCCATCAGCGGCATGCTGGCAGCGGCGATCGGCCTGATCCTGGCGACCAATTCCGGCACCGCCGACATCGGCATGGGCGCCAACGTGATGCTGATCGCGTTCATCGCGACCGTGATCGGCGGCCTCGGCAGCATTCCCGGCGCCGTTGCCGCCGGCTTCCTGATCGGTGCGGCCAGCGTCGTATTCCAGGCGACCTTGCCTCACGACGCCCGCGTGTTCCGCGACGCGTTCGTCTACGGCGCAGTCATCGTCGTCCTTCTGGTGCGGCCGCAGGGCCTGTTCGCACCGAAATCCGCCAAGCAGAGGGTCTGATCGATGTCGCAGCGGCCGTCCGTCATCCGGCAAACGATCATCACGCCGATCGTGCTGATCGTGGCACTGCTCATCATGGCCGCCCTCTCCTATCAATTCGGCAGCCGGGCCTTCAACCGCACCGTGGTCGAGATGTTCATCAACATCATGGTGGTGGTCGGCCTCTACGTCTTCGTCGGCAATTCGGGCCTGCTGTCGTTCGGCCATATCAGCTTCATGTGCCTCGGCGCCTACATGACCGCCTGGCTCACCATTCCGCCCGTCATGAAGTCGATCACGCTCAAGGGCTTGCCGGCGTGGCTGCTCCATGCGCAACTGCCGATGTGGGTGGCGACGCCGATCTCCGGCCTGTTTGCCGCATTGTTCGCGCTGATCGTCGGGCGCGTCATCATGCGCCTGTCGGGCATTGCCGCCTCGATTGCGACCTTCGGCCTGCTCGGCGTCATCAACAACGTCTATTCGAACTGGGATTCGGTGACGGGCGGACAAGGTTCGATCGTCGGCATTCCGCCCACCATGAATGTCTGGACCGGATGGATCGGCGGCGCCGTGGCCGTCGCGATCGCCTATCTCTATTCGATCTCGCGCTCGGGGCTCGCGCTGCGCGCCACGCGCGACGAAGCGGTCGCCGCCAGCGCTTCCGGCATCGACATTGTCCGCGAGCGGCTGATCGCCTTCGTCGTCAGCGCCTTCATCATCGGGCTCGCCGGCGCGCTGTACGCGCACTTCCTGAGCATCGTCAATCCCGGCGCATTCTACCTGCGGACCACCTTCATCACGCTGTCGATGCTGGTGGTCGGCGGCATGTACAGCCTCAGCGGCGCCGTCTCGGGCGTGGTCGCGATATCGGTGCTGATCGAGCTGTTCCGTGATCTCGAAAAGGGCATCAGCCTGGGCGGGCACACCATCGGCCTGCCGAACGGCGTCCAGGAGATCGCGATCGGCATCATCACCATCGTGATCCTGATGTACCTGCCGACGGGATTGACCCGCAACCGGGAGTTCTCCTGGCGCCGATGGCCGTTGCAGCGGCGCCTGACCCGGCCCGTCCAGACCGCACTGAAGGAACTGCACTGACGCTCGTTTGTACAATTGGAGGAGTGGCATATGCGCTTTACGACATTACTCGGCATTCTGGCCGGAGCATCCGCGCTCTGGTTCACACCGGCCCAGGCGGCCGACGAGATCGTCGTCGGCTTTGCGACCGCGGCATCCGGATTCATGCAGGCCTACGACAAGCCGGCGCAGGACGCGGCGCTGATCCGGATCGATGAGATCAACAAGGCCGGCGGCCTGCTCGGCAAGAAGATCAAGCCGGTGTTTGCCGACACCAAGACCGATCAGGCCGAAGGCGCCAAAGCCGGCCTTGCGGTGCTCGATCAGGGCGCCGACCTCGTGATCGTCTCCTGTGACTACGATTTCGGCGCACCCGCGGCGCTGCAGGCGCAGGCCGCCGGCAAGGTTTCCTTCTTCCTCTGCGCCGAATCGATCAAGGCCGGCATCCCCGGCGTCGGTCCGTTCTCGTTCTCGGCCTCGGTGCTGGCGCCGGTGCAGGGCGCAACCATGTCGGAATGGGCGTACACCAAGAAGAACGCGCGCAGCTTCTATCGGCTGCTCGACAGCTGGACCGTCTACAACAAGGGCATTTGCGACGGCTTCGACTGGATGCTGCCGCGCCTGAAGGAGGCCAAGCTGGTCGGCAGCGACACCTTCAAGAACGACGACGCCTCGATCGCTTCGCAGATCACGCGGATCAAGAGCTTGCCGAAGGAACCCGACGCCATCATGCTCTGCACGATGATGCCGGGCGCCGTCTCCGCCATCAAGCAGATCCGCGCCGCCGGCATCAAGTCGATGATCCTCAACGGCTCGGGCGTCGACGGCAGCTACTGGATCAACGCCGTTCCGGATCTGTCGAACTTCTATGTTCCCGTGCAGGGCTCGGTCTACGGCGACGATCCGAACCCGAAGGTCAACGAGTTCAACAAGAAGTACAAGGAAGTCACCGGCGGCGACCCGTCCAGCCAGTACGTTTATCCGGGCTACGTCCTGATCGATGTCTGGGCCAAGGCGGTCGAACGCGCCAAATCGACCGATGCGGCGCCCGTCGTCGCCGAGCTCGAGAAGATGAAAGACGAGTCCACGCTGTTCGGGCCGCGCACCTTCAGCAAGGACATCCACCACCAGAACCAGGGCCGTTACCTGATCGTCGACACCGAGGCCGGCAAGCCGAAGGTGATCGACCAGTGGACGATCTCGGAAAAGATCCCGCTCGATTATCTGGTGTCCAAGTAACCCGGCAACGCGCTGCCCCGGGTGCGCCGGACGCACCCCGGGCGGCCGCGACGGTCGTATACAAAGCCAGTTGGAAGGAAATCAGGAGATGGTCGTGATCAACTGCGACATGGGCGAGGCCTACGGCCTCTACAAGATGGGCGACGACAAGGCATTGATGCCCCATATCGACGTCGCTAACGTCGCCTGCGGCTTTCATGCCTCCGACTTCAACCACATGCGCAAGACCGTTCAGCTCGCCAAGCAGTTCGGCGTCAAGGTCGGCGCACACCCCTCGCTGCCGGATCTGCAGGGATTTGGCCGCAGGGAGATGAAGATCGGCCGCGAGGAGCTGACCAACTGCCTGCTCTACCAGATCGGCGCCCTCAAGGCCTTCCTGGATGCCGAAGGCATGGCGCTCAATCATATCAAGCCGCACGGCGCGCTCTACGGCATGGCCTCGCGCAACGAGGACATCGCCGAAGCCGTGGCTGACGCCGCCGATGTCTACAAGGTGCCGCTGCTCGGCATGAAGGGAACGCTGCACCAGCAGGTCTATGAGCGCCGCGGCCACGCCTTCGTCGCCGAATACTACGCCGACCTCGACTACAATGCCGACGGCAGCCTGATCATCACCCGCGAGCACGAGGCGAAGGATCCGGCCGACGCCGCCACCCGATGCGCGAGAGCCGTCAACGAGGGCAAGACGCGTACGGTGGCCGGAAACGACATCGTGGTCGGCGCCGATTCGATCTGCATTCACTCCGACACGCCGAACGCCGTCGCCATCGCGGAGGCCGTCCGCGAAGCGGTTCGCCCCTATCTCACCGCGCGCTGAGTCGTCGCGGCAAGAAAACCAATTACCCACGAGGAAACCATGGCAACGCAGCAGATCTTCTCGCCGCTCCCGGGCATCTTTTACCGCAAGCCCGCCCCCGACAAGCCGTTCTACAAGAACGACGGTGACGTTGTCGCGGAGAGCGACACGATCGGGCTCATCGAGGTGATGAAATCGTTCAATGAGGTGAAGGCCGGCGCCGCCGGCAGGATCGTTCGCTTCCTGGCCGAGAACGAGGATGCCGTGATGGCCGGCCAGCCGATCGCCGAAATCGACGTTTGAGCCACCGACCAGCCATGGCGATCAAGAAGCTCCTCATAGCCAACCGTGGCGAGATCGCGGTGCGCATCATCCGCGCAGCGCGCGATCTCGGCATTGCGACGGTCCAGGTCTACAGCAAGGCCGACAAGGATTCGCTCGCGGTGAGACTAGCCGACGAGTCGGTCGATATCGGTCCGCCGCAGGCGTCGAAATCCTATCTCAACCAGGCGGCCATCCTCGCTGCGGCGCAGAGCACCTGTGCCGACGCTATTCACCCTGGCTACGGCTTCCTGGCCGAGAATGCCGAATTCGCGGCCGCGGTCGAAGCGGCCGGATTGATCTTCGTCGGTCCGACCGCGCAATCGATCCGGCTGATGGGCGATAAAGTCGCGGCGCGCGAGGCCGCCGCCTCGGCCGGCGTACCGACCGTGCCCGGCAGCCAGGGACGGCTGGAGTCGGCGGACGCGGCCTTCGCGCTGGTCGAGAAAACCGGTTTCCCTGTCATGATCAAGGCCGCCGCCGGCGGCGGCGGACGCGGCATCCGCATCGCACGCTCCGCCGAGGAATTTCATCACCTGATGCCGCAGGCGCAGGCCGAGGCGCTCGCGGCCTTCGGCGACGGCGGGCTCTACGTCGAGAAGCTGATCGAGGGCGCGCGGCACATCGAGGTCCAGGTGCTCGGCGATGGACGCGACGTGATCCATTGCTTCGAGCGCGAATGCTCGTTGCAGCGGCGCCGCCAGAAGGTCTGGGAAGAAGCCCCCTCGCCCTCACTCACCCAGGCGGTGCGTGAAAAGCTCTGCACGTCCGCCGTGGCGCTGGCCAAGGCGGTCAACTACCGTGGCGCCGGGACACTGGAATATCTCTACGACGACAGGACCGGCGAATTCTACTTCCTCGAGATGAACACCCGCATCCAGGTCGAACATCCCGTCACAGAGATGGTCACCGGCATCGACCTCGTGTGCGAAATGATCCGGATCGCCGGCGGTGAGCCGTTGCGCATTCGCCAGGACGCGGTGCGCGTCAGCGGTCATTCGATCGAGGTCCGCATCAACGCCGAGGATCCCGCCAGGAATTTCCTGCCCAATCCGGGTACGGTGAGCGCGCTCAGCCTACCTGGCGGCGATGGCGTGCGTTTCGACAGCATGCTCTATGCGGGCTACACGGTACCTCCGTTCTACGACAGTCTGCTCGGCAAGCTGATCGTGCACGACAAGGATCGGCCGAGCGCGATCAGAAAGCTCGAGCGCGCGCTTGCCGAGCTCAGCGTCGAGGGCATTTTCACGACAAAGCCCCTGCACCAGGCGCTGGCGCGCGACGCCGACGTCAAGGCCGGACGCTTCCATACGGCATGGCTCGAACCGTGGCTGGAATCCCACGCCGCCGGCCTTGCCACCACTCAGCCGCCATCGGCCGTGAAAGTCGCGCCATGATGGTGAGAGAATCCGCCCCGTCAGCAACAGGAGGCCGCTAGTCATGCAAACCCGATTTTCCTTCGGCGGCGACGAGCACATTTTCGCCGAGGTCGGCGAAGCGATGTCGCTCGAGGCCTTTTTCAAGAGCCTGTTCATCACCAATGCGGTGCGTGACGCGAAGATCAAGGGCGTCACCGAGATCTGCCCGGCAAATGCGTCCTATCAGGTCAAGTTCGATCCGGATCAGATCAAGCCCGACGATCTGCTGGCCGAGCTGAAGCGGCTGGATTCCGCATCCGAGAAATCGGAACCGGTGATCAAGACGCGGATCATCGAGATTCCCGTGCTCTACAACGATCCCTGGACGCATGAGACGTTGATGCGCTTCCGCGAGCGTCATCAGGATCCGAACGGGACTGACCTCGAATACGCCGCGCGCATCAACGGCCTCGATAGCGTCGACGCCTTCATCAAGGCGCATTCCAGCGCACCCTGGTTCGTCTCGATGGTCGGCTTCGTCGCCGGCCTGCCCTTCCTCTACCAGATGGTCGAGCGCAAGCGGCAGCTTCAGGCGCCGAAATATCTGCGCCCGCGCACCGACACGCCGAAGCTCACCGTCGGACACGGCGGCTGCTTCAGCTGCATCTACTCGGTGCGCGGCGCCGGCGGCTACCAGATGTTCGGCATCACGCCGATGCCGATCTATGATCCCAACCAGAACATCAGCTATTTGCGCGACTTCATGTGCCTGTTCAAACCGGGCGACATCGTGAAGTGGAAGCCGATCGACCGGGCGGCCTATGACGCGGCGGTCGCCGACGTCGACGCTGGCCGCTTTGCGCCCGTGATCCGCGACGTCTCGTTCTCGCTGACCGAGTTCAACCGCGACGTTGATGCCTACAACGCCAAGCTCGATGGAGTTCTCCATGGCCGTTAAGGTTTTGAAGCCGGGTCTTGCGACCACCGTCCAGGATCTCGGACGTCCGGGCTATTATCACATTGGCATCCCGCTCTCCGGCGGCATGGACCGTCACGCGCTGGTCGCAGCCAATTTGCTGGTCGGCAACGACGCCGGCTCTGCCGTGCTTGAAGCCGTGTTCATGGGACCCGAGCTCGAATTCACCGCGGACGCGACCGTCGCGGTCACCGGCGCGGAGTTGCCGCCGAAACTCGACGGCGAGCCGCGCGAAACCTGGACCAGCTTCAGGGTGAAGCGCGGCCAGATCCTCTCCTTCGACTTCCTCAAGCAGGGTGCGCGCGGCTACATCGCGGTCGCCGGCGGCATCGACGTGCCCGCCGTCCTCGGCTCGCGCTCGACCTACGCGCTTGGCGCGCTCGGTGGCTTCAAGGGCCGCAAGCTCGAGGCCGGCGACGAGCTGCCAATCGGCAGTGCGGCCGCGACGGGCAAGGATGGACGGACCGTTGCCAGGGATTTGCGCGGGCAACCGGCGGGAATGCCGACGGAACTGCGCGCCATGCCCGGTCTCTACTGGCACCGTATCACCGAGGCGGCCGGCAACGGCTTCTTCTCCGACACCTGGAAGGTCGCACCGGAAGCCGATCGGATCGGCTACCGCTTCAAGGGCGGCAAGCCGCTCGAATTCGTACCGCGCGAACCGCCGTTCGGCGCCGGCTCCGACCCGTCCAACATCACCGATGCCTGCTATCCCTACGGCTCGATCCAGGTTCCCGGCGGCACCGAACCGATCGTGCTGCATCGTGACGCAGTCTCCGGCGGTGGCTACTTCATGGTCGGGACCGTGATCGCCGCGGACATGGATCTGATCGGCCAGCTGCAGCCCAACACGCCGGTGAAGTTCGTCAAGGTCGACATGAACCAGGCGCTTGCGGCCCGCAAGAGCCGGTCGGAATTGCTGGGCAAGCTGCACAACGCGCTGGCGTAGCCGCCGGCGGCCGCGTCGCTATCCGCCAAGGACCGCGGCCACCAATCGGGGTGGCCGCGCGTATTCCAGGCTTCAGGCCGTCGGTTGCGGCCTCTCGCGCCTGATATTGACGTCACCGCGAGTTCTGCACCTGTCGGCACGAGAGTTGCAACGAATGCAGCCGGGCTGAGAAACACCGCTCGTGAGTTAGGCAACATCGGAACAACCGCGATGTCCGTTTCTCTGAAACAGATCCGCTACTTCGTCGCCGCCGCCGAAACCGGGCGCATCAGCCAGGCGGCCATCGACCTCAACGTCTCGCAATCCGCGGTCACTGCGGCCATTCAGCAGCTCGAAGCGACCGTCTGCGCCCGCCTCCTGGAGCGCGCGCCGAACGGCGTGACCGTCACCATGGAGGGCAGCCGCTTCCTGTCCCAGGGCCGTCAAATCCTCGCCGCCGTCGCCGAAGCGGTGCGGAACACACAGATATCAGCGGGACCGCTGTTCGGGACGATCCGCATCGGCGTCACCTATACCGTGTCGGGCTATTTCCTGCCGCGCCACCAGAAGCGCTTCCAGGCAAGCTTTCCCGGCATCACGATCGAGCTGTTCGAGGCGCCGCGTGACGTGCTCGAACGCGCGCTCGTCGACGGCGCGCTCGATCTCGCGGTGATGCTGGTTTCGAACCTGCGCGACAACGCCAAGCTCACCAGCGAGACACTGCTGCGATCGCCGCGCCGCCTGTGGCTTGCGCCCGAGCATCCGCTGACCCGTGCCGAGCGGGTCCATCTCGCTGAGATCGCAACCTATCCTTACGTCATGCTCACCGTCGACGAGGCCAAGCACACCTCGATGCGCTACTGGAGCAACGCTTCGCTCGAACCGAATACAATCTTCCGCACCTCCTCGGTCGAAGCCGTGCGCTCAATGGTCGCGGGCGGCATGGGGATCGCCATTCTCTCCGACCTAATCTACCGGCCCTGGTCGCTGGAGGGACAGCGGATCGAGACCCGCGTCATCGAGGACGAGGTGCCCAGCATGGATATCGGTCTTGCCTGGCGGCGCGACACCAAACCGTCGGAAGCCGCGATGGCGTTCCGCGATTTCATGCGCTTTGCGGTTGCGGGCGTGGGGCCGGCCCGGCCTCCTCTCAGCATGGATCACCCGCACCAGGCCGAGGAGGCGATCGGAATCTAGAATATCTGTTTCCGTTTTATTCGACTTGACGCCGTCCGGCAGTCCTCGCCAAACTTTGGCCGGGGACACGACGACCGGAGGCACAGCCGGCGGCGGGGAGTGAGACATGCAAGTCACCTACACGACCAACGACATCCCGTTGCAGACGCGCCGCCAGTACTGGCAGGAGGTCGTCTCGAAGACTTATTACTCGCTCGACCTGCGCTTTCCGAGCACCCGCGACTTCAATGCGCGCCTCGGCGCCTGGTCGATGGGTCCCCTCTCGGTCTCGCGAAACATCGCCAACGGCCTGCTGTACAAGCGCCATGAACGGCACCTCCTGAACGAGCGCGAGGAATCCTTCCTGATCACGGTGCCCGAACTTGCCGAAATCCGTTTCGAGCAGGACGGCAAGGTGGTGCACTGCCGGCCGGGCGCGTTCCTGATCGAGCGCAGCCATCTGCCATACGAGTTCAGCCATCAGGATCCGACGGCGCTGTGGTGTCTGAAGATCCCGAGCGCGGTGCTGCGCAGCCGGATTTCGCGGCCCGAGCGCCTCGCAACGCTGCAATTCGACGCCAGCCGCAGCGTCGGCGCGCTGTTCGTCGACACGCTGCGCCTCTCCAGTGAGCGGATCGAGGAAATGGACGAGACGGCGCGCGCGATGATGGGCAAGCACCTCATCGAGCTGCTTGCAATGGCCATCGAATCCGACGACCGCGTGCTGACCGGCCACTCGTCCTCGGTGCGCAATGGCCACCTGCTGCGCTGCGAGCAGTTCATCCGTGCCCGCCTCGACGACATGCGGCTCACGCCGCAGATGGTCGCCGACGGCTGCGGCATTTCGCTGCGCTATCTGCACCAGATCTTCGAGGGTGAGGGCCTGACCGTCTGCGCCTACATCCGCAACCAGCGGCTATCGATCTGCGACGCCCTGCTGCGCGACGCGAGCTGCCGCAAGAGCATCTCCGAAATCGCCTACCAATGGGGCTTTGCCGACCAGGCGCAA
Organism: Bradyrhizobium sp. B120; assembly: GCF_049075665.1. Taxonomy (NCBI): domain Bacteria; kingdom Pseudomonadati; phylum Pseudomonadota; class Alphaproteobacteria; order Hyphomicrobiales; family Nitrobacteraceae; genus Bradyrhizobium; species Bradyrhizobium sp. B120. The sequence continues at coordinate 7,581,123 of NZ_CP185242.1, forward strand.
TTCAGCCGCAACTATCGCGGCCGGTTCGGCTGCACCCCGAGCGAGGCGCGCGCCACCTCGCGCGCCGCCAACGCCTGAACACGGCTTCGCGACCGCACCCATCTGACCGTTTGTCTGACCGCTTCCTGGGCAGCCCGCCGCCGGTCCGGGCACGCATGGCCCGCGATGCGGTTCGCTCTCTCGCACAAGTCTTCCTGCGCTGAGCGTCAAGAAGGCGGGCCGCCGCTCTGCCTAAGATCGGCGAAACGCTTGTTCGAAAGGAAGACGCATGGTGCAGGACCTTCGTGTGCAGGACCTTCGTGTGGCTGTCGATGTCGGGGGCACGTTCACCGACATCTGCATTATGGACGAGACGACCGGCCTCATCCGCATCGAGAAGACCTCCTCCACGCGCGATCCGATCGAAGGCATCATGGGCGGCGTGTCCAAGGCCGGAATCGATCTTTCCAGGGTGGCGCTGTTCTCGCACGGCACGACGGTTGCCACCAACGCGCTGATCACGCGCCGCCTGCCCCGCACCGCCGTGGTCACGACCAAGGGGTTCCGCGACGTCATCGAGATCAGGCGCGCCAACAAGGAAGACCTCTGGGACACCTACAAGGACGTTGTTCCGCCCTACGTGCCGCGGCGCGATCGCCTGACCGTGCCCGAGCGCGTCGATGCCGGCGGCAAGGTGATCGAACCGCTCGACGTCGAAGCCGCGCGCGACGTCGCCCGCATCCTCAAGCGTCGCGGCGTCGCCGCGGTCGCGGTCTGCTTCATGAACGCCTATCTCAACGGCGCCAATGAGCGCGTGATGCGCGACATCCTGCTGGCGGAGATGTCCGACATTCCGGTGTCGATCTCCTCGCAGGTGCTTCCCGAGATCTTCGAGCACGAGCGGTTCTCGACCACGGTTGCCAACGCCGTCGTGAGCCCGGTCGTCGTCAACTACACGAGCCGGCTTGGCGAACGCCTGGCGCACGAGGGCTACACCCGCGACCTTCTGCTGCTGCACACCGGCGGCGGGGTGATGACGCCGGCGAGCGTCAAGGACTTCGCGGCGCGCCTCGCCGGCTCCGGCATCGCCGCCGGCGCCATCGCCAGTCGCTACATCGCCGGGCTGTGCGGCTTTCCCAATTCGATCGGCCTCGACATGGGCGGCACGTCCACCGACGTATCGCTTGCCTATGAGGGCCGCTCGCGCGTCACCAAGGACTGGCACATCGAATTCGGCTACCCGATCCGCTTCGCCTCGATCGAGGTGCTCACCATCGGCGCCGGCGGCGGCTCGCTGGCCTGGACCGACCCGGCCGGCTCCCTGCGCAACGGCCCGCAATCGGCCGGGGCCCATCCGGGACCGGCCTGCTACGGCAACGGCAACACCCAGCCGACCAACACCGACGCCAACGTGACGCTGGGCCGGCTCGGCACCGACCTCGCCGGCGGCAAGGTGAAGCTCGACCCCGAGCTGGCGCGGAAAGCCGTTGAGAGCGGCGTCGCCAAGCCGTTCGGCCTCGGCCTGCACGAGGCCGCAGACGCGATCGTCAAGGTCGCCAATGCCAATATGTCGGATGCGGTGCGGCTGATCTCGATCAGCCGCGGCTATGACCCGCGCGACTTTGCGCTGGTGGCGTTCGGCGGCGCCGGCGCCCTGCATGGCGTCGACGTCGCGCGCGAGCTGTCGATTCCCGTCGTGATCGTGCCGCCCAATCCCGGCGTGACCTCCGCGCTCGGATGCCTGCTCGTCGACATGCAGCACGATTTCTCGCAGAGCTGCATGGTTGACGCGGCCGACGCCGACGCCGAGGAGATCGAGGCGCAGTTCGCCGAGATTGAGAAAGCCGCGCTCGCGCGGCTCGCCCATGAGGGCGTCGCGCAGCAGGATATCGTGTTGCAGCGGTCGATCGACATGATGTATCGCGGCCAATGGCGTTCGCTCGCGGTGAACGCGCCGCAGCCGATCGGCGCGATCGCCGACCTGGTGCAAAGCTTCCACGCCGAGCACCAGCGCGAATACAATTTTCGCCGTGACAGCGCGCCGGTCAGCTTCTTCCGTCTCAATCTGAAGGCGGTCGGCGTGGTTCCCAAAGCCGAGTTTGCCGTTCACAAGCCGACCGGCGCTAGCCCCGAGCCGGTTGGCCGCCGCAGGGTCTGGTTCGAAGGCAGCGGGCTCGATACGCCCGTCTATCAGCGCGACGACCTGCCCTGCGGCTTCTCCTTTCAAGGCCCCGCGATCATCGAGCAGCTCGATGCGACGACCGTGGTGCCGCCCGGCGCCGCCGCCGAGGTCGACAAATATCTCAACATCATCATCCGCGTGAAGGAGTGAACCATGGCCGGAGCTCTCCCGCTCGACCCCGTAACCTTCGAGGTTCTGAAGAATTCCTTCATCACCAGCGTCGACCAGATGGGCGAGCAGGTGCTGCGGACCTGCTACTCCTTCGTCATCTACAACCGCGACTTCTCGAGTGCGCTGCATGACGCCAACGGCGAATGCGCGGCGCAAGGCAACCAGGATATCGCCGTCCACGTCGGCACGCTGCATTTCACCTGCAAGGACGTGATGCGCCATTTCGAAGGCGACATGCATGAGGGCGACGTCTTCGCGATCAACGATCCCTATGCCGGCGGCACGCATTTTTCCGACGTGCGGCTGATCCGTCCGATCTTCGCCGACGGCAAGATCATCGCCTTCAGCCAGTCCAACGGGCACTGGTCGGACGTCGGCGGCAGCGTGCCGGGATCGTTCGACGTCGCCGCCCGCGAGATGTTCCGCGAAGGCCTGCGCATCACGCCGGTCCGCCTGTTCGACAAGAACGGCTTGCGCAAGGACGTCGCGCATCTGATTGCCTCCAACACCCGCGATCCGGCCTCGATCATCGGTGATATCCAGGCACAGGCCGAAGCAACTGCCGTCTGCGAACGCGAGATCCTGCGTCTGGTCGGCAAATACGGCCGCGATACCGTCGAGACCGGGCTTGCCGCCGTGCAGGACTATGTCGAGCGCTCGGCACGCCAGCGCATCGCAGCGCTGCCCGACGGCGAATGGGAAACCGTCGACTACATCGACCGCGATCCGGCCGGCGGCGAAGGCATGATCCCGATCCGCATCAAGATGACGATCAAGGGCGACCGCGCGATCTACGACTTCACCGGCAGCCATCCGACCATCGGCTCGATCTACAACTCGGCGTTCGGCGCGACCTTTTCCGCTGTTGCCGCCGGCATGAAGACCTTCTTCCCCGATCTGCCGCTCAATTCCGGCTTCTACCGCTGCTTCGACATCATCGCCCCCGAAGGCTCGATCGTCGATGCCAAATGGCCGATCGCGGTCACCGGCTTCCTGATGCCGTTCGAGAAAATCATGAACTCGATCTACGAAATGTGGTCGAAGCTGATGCCGGAACGCGCGCTCGCCTGCGCCTTCAATCTCGAATATCTGCTCACCGGCGGTCTCGACGCCCGCAGCGCCGACAAGCCGATCTTCATGTTCTACGACTGGCTGCCCGGCGGCTGGGGCGGACGCAACGGCAAGGACGGCAGCAATGTCACGACCGCCTGCTTCGGCACCGGCCTGATGTCGCAGCCGGTCGAAGGCCAGGAGCGCGCCAACCCGATCCTGACCACCGAATGCGAGATCCTCAAGGACTCGCCCGGCCCCGGCAAATGGCGCGGCGGCGCCGGCGTTGTGAAGACGTCGCGGATGCTGCAGGCCGAGAAGACCGTGATCTCCTATATCTGCGACCGCGAGCGCGCCATCGTGTGGGGCATCGAGGGTGGCCTGCCGTCGATGCCGCACGGCCTGACCTTGAAGCGCGCCGGCAGCACGGCCGAGGAGCGATTGGGCTCGATCTTCTCGGACGTGTCGATCGGCGAAGGCGACGTCTTTTCGCGTCCGACCGCCGGCGGCGGCGGGTTCGGCGATCCGCTGGAGCGCGATCCGAACCTCGTGATCGAGGACATCAAGGACGACTATGTCTCGGTCGAGCGTGCCGCCAAGGATTATGGCGTCGTGGTGCACACCATCGACGCCGAGCTCTGCAACTACGAAATCGACAGGGTCGCGACCGCGGCGCTCCGAGCGAAGATCCGCTCCGAGCGCGTTGCCAATGCCCGTCTCGATCCGGAGAAGGTGGCGCAGCGCTACCGCAGCGGAGAGATCAACGCGTTCGATGTGATCCGCAGCCACGCGGTGATCCTCGACTGGGGCACCGGCGCGCTGCTTCCCGAATCCACCCGCCAATTCCGCGAAGCATTCGAGCGTCGCTCGGTCGCGATGTGGAAAGCGGGCTGATCGTCAGAAGCAGCCACGCCGCCGGCAGGCGGCGCGGTCCATGCTCCAACGAGGATTCGAGCCGTCGCCTCCCCTGCATCGCCTGCACTTTCATTCAAACCATGAGGATAGCGCTATGACGATCACGACGTGCCTTTCTTCCAACCGACTATGGCCGATGCGCTCCGTGCTCGGCATCGCCACGGTCCTCGCTCTTGCCAGCACCGCCACGCCGGCGGCGGCCGGGACCGAGACACCGTGGTTTCCAATGAAGGTCTATGACGCGTCATCCGGCACGCCGAAGCCGGCGGACTACACGCCGCTGCCGAAGGCCGAGAAGCCCTACAGGCTGTGCGTGCTGTTTCCGCACATGAAGGACAGTTTCTGGGTCGCTGTCGCCTACGGCATCGTGAAACAGGCCGAGGCGATGAACGTCAACATGAACCTCTACGAGGCCGGCGGTTACGAAAATCTGCCCAAGCAGCTTTCGCAGTTCGATGACTGCATGGCGAGCGGACCGGACGCGATCATCGTCGGCGCGATCTCCGGCGCGGGCCTCAGCAAGAAGTTCGAGGAGGCCAAGGCCAAAGGCGTGCCGGTGGTCGGCGTCACCAATCCGCTGCCGCCGAACGCGCTGCCCGCGGCCAACTACGTCGATTTCGTCGCCATGGGCGAGGTCACCGGCGACGGCCTGCTGGCGCAAACCAAGCCCGGCGACAAGCTCAACATCGTGACGTTCCCCGGTCCGGCCGGCTCGGGTTGGGCGGAATCGTTCAATGAGGGATTCAAGAAGGCCATCGCCAAGGACGCGAACGCCAAGATTCTGGCCGAGAAGTTCGGCGACTCCGGCGTCGCAGTGCAACTCCAGTTGATCCAGGACGCATTGCAAGCCTATCCCGCCATGAACGTGATCTGGGGCACCGCCCCCACCGCCGAAGCTGCCATCGGCGCCGTCGCCGAGGCCGGCCGAGGCGACCTGAAGATCGTGTCGTCCTACGAAAACCAGGCCATGCTCGACGCGCTGAACCGCGGCGACATCCTCGCCTTCGCAACCCAATATCCCGTCGGCGAAGGCGCGATCGCGATCGACCAGGCGGTGCGTCTCATCGAAGCGATTCACCGGCGTCCGTGCGCTCGACCGCGTCGACCTCGATGTCCGTGCCGGCGAGCTTCACGTCCTGTTCGGCGAGAACGGCGCCGGCAAGTCGACCCTGATCAATGTCGTATCAGGTACGTTTCCTCCCGACGAAGGCACGTTCCATTTCGGCGGCGAGGAGATCCGGCATCTGACGCCGCAGCGCGCGCGCGAGATCGGCATCAGTCCGGTGTTTCAGGAGTTCTCGCTGATCCCGAGCCTCACCGTGGAAGAAAACCTGTTCCTCGGCCGCGAAGTCACGCGCGGCGGAATGCTGCGCGCACGCGAGATGCGCAAGCGGGCCAGGGCGCTGATCGACGAGCTCGGCTTCGACCTCGACCCCGCGCAACGAATCGACGACCTGTCCCGCGCGCACCAGCAGATGGCCGAGATCGCCAAGGCCCTTCTCGGCCGCGTCCGCCTTCTGATCCTCGACGAGCCGACTGCTTCATTGACCGAACGCGAAACCGGGCGGCTGTTCGAGCTGATCGCGCGCCTGAAGAGCCAGGACGTCGGACTGATCTACGTCTCGCATCGCATGCGCGAGATCCGCGCCCTTGCCGACCGTGTGACGGTGCTGCGCGATGGCCGTCACATCCGGACTCTCGATGCCGCCAGGTCGACTGACGGCGAACTCGTGGAATTGATGACCGGCCGCACGATCGACCTGCTGTTTCCGGCCATCGCCCACCAGCCGGACAAGGTGATGGTCGACGTCGAGAACCTGACGCTCGCCGACGGCAGCGTCCGGGAGGTTAATTTCCATGCCCGGGCCGGCGAGATCACCGGCATCGCGGGCCTCGTCGGCTGCGGCAAGTCGGAGCTGATCCGCGCCATCTACGGCATCGAGCGCGCGTCAGCGGGCGCGATCCGGATCGACGGCGCGCCGTACGAATTTCCAACCCCAAGACAAAGTCTCAAGCGCGGCGTCGCCTACTTCCCCGCCAACCGGATCGCCGAAGGGCTCGCGCTGTCCCGTCCGATCCGCGAGAACGCATCGATGACCGGGCTCGACCTGCCCGCCTTCGCCCCCTTCGGCGTCTTACGGCAGGCCGCCGAACGCGTGACGATCGCGGGCATCATGGCGCAGCTGCAGCTGAGGCCGCCGAACATCGAACGGAGCGCCGGCGCACTGTCGGGCGGCAACCGTCAGAAGGTGATGCTGGGACGCGCGTTGACGCGCGAGCTGACCGTGTTCCTGTTCGACGAGCCGAGCGTCGGCATCGACGTCGGCGCCAAGCTCGAGGTCTACGAGTTCATGAAGCGCCTCGTCGAGGCCGGCGCCGCCGTGATCGTGGTGTCGTCCGAACTGCCCGAGGTGCTGGCGCTGTCGAACCGGCTCTACGTCATGCATCAGGGCCACATCGCCGCCGAGCTGACAGGCACCGCGAAGACCGAGCAGAATGTGCTTTCGAGCTTCTTCCGCGATCATCTCGCCGCGGAGGTCGCATGAACACGACCCTGGTCGCCGCAGCGCCACAGGGCTCGATCAGGCTGCGGTCGATCGCAGGCCGGATCGGGTTGCTGCCGGCCCTGCTTGTGCTGCTCGTGGCCGGCATGTCGGCGGTCGATGCACAGTTCTACGGCATCATCAACGTCCTCAACATCCTGCGCAACGCCTCGCTGCTGGCGATTGTCGCCTGCGGCCAGGCGCTGGTCATCATCGCCGGCGGATTCGATCTTTCGGTTGGCGCGGTGGTCGCGCTGGCGAGCGTCGTCACCGCCAAGACCATGGCGACCACCGCGGCCGCATTTCCCGGCTCCAACATCCTGATCATCGCAAGCGGGGTCGCAGCCGGACTCGGTTGCGGCGTCGCGGTCGGGCTCGTCAACGGCTTTTGCGTGGCAAAGCTCAAGGTCTCCGGCTTCGTGGTCACCCTGGGCACGATGTCCGCGACCGCCGGCGTCGGCCTCATGATCACCAACGGCATCCCCGTTTACGGCATGCCCGAAATATTCGTGAAGGGCTTCGGACGCGCCCAGGCATTCGGTCTGCCGACCGCCGCCCACGTCGCGCTGATCGTGATCCTGGTGATGGTGTTTGCACAGCGGCGCACGCTGTTCGGCCGCTACGTCTACGCGATCGGCGGCAATGCCGACGCCGCCGTGGTGTCGGGCGTGACGATCCAGCGCCATATCGTTGGCACCTACGTCGTCTCGAGCGTGCTTGCGGCATTGACCGGCATTCTGCTGACGGCACAGGTCGGCTCCGGCCAGGCAAGCTTTGGCGGCGACCGGATGATGCTGCAGTCGATCGCCGCCGCCGTGATCGGCGGCGTCAGCTTGCGCGGTGGCGTCGGACGCATCGAGATTGTCGCCATCAGCGCGCTGTTCCTGACCATTCTTGGCAACGCACTCAACCTCCTGCACGTCGACTCGCGGCTTCAGCCGGTCTTCCTCGGCGTCATCATGGTCGCAGCCGTGGCGCTCGACGAACTCGGCCGACGGAGCAAGCCGCGTGTCTGACCTCGAATTGACCGTCGCCGCCAAGGACACCGACCGGCCGAAACTGACGCTGGGCCGCCGGCTCTGGAGCGCCGTGCTGCCGGTTGCATTGGCGATGCTGTTGCTCGGCTTCGCCGCGGTCGACCGCGGGGTGCTGTCGCCGGCTAATCTGCTCAACATCGCACAGCAGACCAGCTATCTGGCGCTGTTCGCGATGGCGCAGACCGTGGTCATCCTGACGCGCGGCTTCGACCTTGCACTCGGCCCGACGGTGTCGATGGTCAGCGTCGGAAGCGCGCTCGCGATGGCCGGCGCCACGGCGTCTGGCCACGGCGCGGGCGCCGTGCTACTCGCCGGGCTCGGCGCCGGCTTCGCCCTCGGCATCGCGTGCGGTCTCTTCAACGGCGTGGTCGTCGCGCTGCTCGGGGTCAATCCCTTCGTCGCGACCCTCGGCAGCTACAATATCGCGATCGGGATTGCGACCACCCTTTCGGCCGGACGGCCGGTACAAGGCGTGCCGGCGCCGTTCTCGCAGATCTTCTACAGCGGCAGCATCTTCGGCGTGCCGGCGGCGATTGTGATCACCCTCGCAGTCGGCATCGCGCTTCATTTTCTGTTGGCGCGCACGGTGTTCGGCCGGTCGCTCTATCTGATCGGCACCAACCCGCGTGCCGCGGCGGTCGCCGGCCTGCCGGTCAAACGCATTTTGGTCGCGACCTATGTGCTGTGCTCGGGACTTGCCGCGCTCGGTGCGATCATGATGACGGCGCGGACCGGATCGGGCGAACCGAACCTCGGCGGCGCGCTCTCGCTGCAGGCGATCGCCGGCGCCGTGGTCGGCGGAACCAGCCTGGCAGGCGGACGCGGCGGCGTCGGCACCGCCGTGCTCGGCGCCCTGTTCATCACCATTCTCTCCAACGGCATGAACCTCACCCGGATCGACGGATACGTCCAGATGGTCGTCCTCGGCGCGATCGTCATCATCGGCGTGCTGCTGGATCGCCTGCGGCAGGAGCGGCGCCAATGATGTCAGGCTCTCCCATCCAGAACGTCCCGGTCTCGTCGTGCGATGCGCCGGCATCGATCTATGTCGCGCCCTCGCTCGCAGCCGGGCTCGATGCACTGAGCGAATACGGTGCCGCTGGTGCTCCCTTGGCCGGCGGCACATGGATTATGAGATCGCCGATCCGGCACGAGCCGCTCAGGACCCACTATGTCGCCATCGGAAGGATCGCCGAGCTGACCGCGGTCCGGATCGGCGGCGGTGCCATCGAGATCGGCGCGGCGGTCACGCACGCGGCGCTTGCGACAGCCTTGGCCGACCTTCCGGAATTTTCCGGTCTCGCCGCAGCCGCCGGCGGCTCCGCGAACCCGGCGATCCGCGCGATGGCGACGATCGGCGGCAATCTCGCGACGGCGGAATTCGCCGCGGCGGATTGCGTGCCGGCGCTGCTCTGCCTCGATGCCGATGTCGAGATCTCCGGCCGCGACGGTCGCGAGCGCATCGGCCTGGCGCATTTCCTCGCGGTCCGATCAACGCTCGCACCCGGCCGCCTGGTGACACGGATCATTGTGCCTCGGGCAGAACGCAAGACGGCCCATGCCCGCCTGCCGCTGCGCCGAGCGGGTGACTATCCGGTCGCCATCGTCAGCCTGTCGCTCAGCCTCGATGCGGCGAACCGCGTCGAGGCGGCGCGGGTCGCGGTCGGATCAGTCGAACCCAGTGCGCGCCGCTGGCCACGGCTTGAAGCGGCGCTGATCGGACATCCGCTCGACGCCGCAGCGGCGGCGCGTCGTGCGGCCGAACTGGCTGACGAGTTCGTCGGCCGCGACAGCGTCGATGCGCCGGCCTGGTATCGCGTCAGCGTGCTACCCGGCCTCGTCCGCCGCGCCGCGATCGCTGCACTTGGCTCATGAACGCGCGGAGATGACATGGGATTCAACCTGACCGTCAACGGCGATCGCGTTTCCTCTGTGGCCGATGCTGCCACCCCGCTGGTCGATATCCTGCGCGAAGAGATGCATCTGACCGGCGCGAAACCTGTCTGTCGCGAGGGCTTTTGCGGCGCCTGCATGGTGCTGGTCGACGGCGAGCCCACGCCATCGTGCCTGCTGCCCGCTGCGCTGGCCGATGGCCGCGAGATCCGCACCGTCGAAGGCCTTGCACCTCAGGGAACGCTGAACCGCATCCAGGCCGCGCTCGAGGCCAGCGATGCCGTCCAATGCGGCATGTGCTTTCCCGGCATGGTGGTGAGCCTGACGCATCTCCTGACGACCCGGCCTGACGCCACCCGTGACGATATCCTGATGGCGCTGACCGGAAATATCTGCCGCTGCACGGGCTATGAACGCATCGTCGAGGCGACACTGCTCGCCTTGGCCACGGCATGATCGGGGGCGCAAGCATGTCAAACGTTTCCGCGACGATGGATTTGCGCCGGCGTGACGCCGCCGACAAGCTGCGTGGCCGCACCCGCTACACCATCGACCGGTATCTGCCGGGCATGCTGCATGCCGCGGTGCTGCGCGCCGGCGTCCCGGCGGGGCGGATCGTTCGTCTCGATACCTCCAGAGCCGCCCGCATGCCGGGCGTGCGGGCGATCGTGACGGCGGCCGATGCGCCCGGCATGATCGGGATCGGCATCGCCGATCACCCGCTCTTCGCCCGCGACGTCATCCGCTACGACGGCGAGCCGCTCGCCGCGGTCGCAGCCGCCACATTGGCGCAGGCGCAGGCCGCACTCGCGGCGATCGACGTGGAGATCGAGCCGCTCCCAGCAGTCCTGACCATGGCGGATGCGCTGGCATCGGGTGCGTCACTGGTTCATCCGGATTGGCGCAGCTATGAGGTCTTGCTCGAAGGCAGCGCGCGTGGCGGCAACGTCGCCTGGGAGGCGACCGTCGTTCGCGGCGACGTCGATGCCGCCTTTGCCCGGCCCGACGTCGAGATCGTCGAAAGCTGTTTCCGCGTCGGGCGGCAGAACCATGTGGCCTTCGAGCCGCGCGCCGTCGTCGCGAGCTACGAAGATGGGCGCTTCCACATCGAGACGTCGACGCAAGTTCCCTGGAGCGTCCGCAACGCAACCGCGCGCCTGCTGGGCGTATCTGCGTCGCAGGTCCGCGTCACGGTACCGCCGGTCGGTGGCGGCTTCGGCCTGAAGTTCGATCTGGCCGTTGAACCCTTCGCCGCCCTGCTCGCCCGCGCCAGCGGCCGGCCGGTGCGCCTCGTCAATTCGCGCGAGGAGGAGATGCTGACCTGCCTGTTCCGCGAGAACGCCGACATCCGCATCCGCTCGGCGGTGACGCGCGTGGGAGACATCGTGGGGCGCGAGGCGGTCGTCCTGATGGACTGCGGCGCCTATGGCGGCGAACAGATCTTCCTGACCACCATGACCGCGCACACGCTGGGCGGAAACTACAGGCTTGGAAGTGTGCGCATGGTCTCGCGCGCGATCTATACCAACACGGCGCCGAACGGCGCGTTCCGCTGCTGCAACGGGGTCTACAACACCTTTGCGCTCGAGCGCCACACCGACGAGATCGCGGCGAGGATCGGAATGGATCCGCTTGCCTTCCGCCGTCGCAACGTGCTCGGCGACAAGGATCTCGGCGCCACCGGCCAGGTATTCGAAGGCGATGTGCTCGGCCCGATGCTCGAGCGGATGGATACGCTGCGCGATGCGGCCGCGCCGCCGCCGGCGCGCACCGACGGCCGGCTCTATGGACGCGCGACCACCGTCGGCACCTGGTTCGTCTTCGTCGGCCCATCGGCCGCGACGGTGAACATGAATGCCGACGGCACGGCGACGCTGGTCACGTCGGGTGTGGAGATTGGATCCGGCTCGATGATGCAGAGCCTGCCGCAGATCGTGGCCAGCACGCTCGGCATCGCACCCGAGCATGTGATCGTCCGCGCCGCCGATACCGATGCAGCCGGTTATGACGTCGGCGTCGGCGGCGGCCGTACCACGGTTTCGCTCGGCGCGGCCAGCCTGTCGGCCGCGCAGGAGGTGCGCACGAAGCTCTTGAAGGTCGCCTCCGAGATGATCGAGGCTGCGCCCGATGATCTCGTGATGCGCGACGGGCGGATCGAGATCGCCGGCGCGCCAGGCTCCGGCCATACGATCGCGCAGGTCGCGACCCGCGCCCAGGCGCTGGCCGGCCCGGTGTCCGGCATCGGCGCCTTCACCGGCGCCGGCGTGCCGGCGATGCCGGGCTGCGTCGCCGGGCATTTCATCGACGCGATCGATATCCCCGTCTTCGCGGTCCACGACTGCGAGGTCGCCGTCGATCCGGAAACCGGACATGTCGAGGTGCTCAGCTATCGCGTGGTGCAGGACGTCGGCCGCGCGCTGAACCCGCGCGCCATCCATGGCCAGATCCAGGGCGGTGTCGTGCAGGGGCTGGGTTATGCGTTGCACGAGGAAGTCACGATCGGCAGCAACGGCCGTGTCTGCCAGAGCGGTTTCGAGACCTATCGCGTGCCGCTGGCGCTCGATGTGGTGCCGGTGGAGATCAGCCTCTACGAGGGTGCGCCGTCGATCGGACCGCTCGGGACCAAGGGTGCCGGCGAGGTGCCGATCCTGAATGTCGGAGCGGCCGTCGCATGCGCAGTTGCAAACGCCACGGGCAAGCGCGTCCAGGCGCTTCCATTAACCCCGCCACGCGTGCTCGAACTCCTGCTCGATCGCAAGCAGGATCTGACCCTTCCCCACATTGCCGATGCGTGGGCCGACAATCTGATACGTTCGCATCAGACAGCTCCCAATACATAGCGACAAGCTGGCGGCAGACCGGGCCGCTTCCTGACATCTACCCTCGCGACAGCGTGGGAGCCACCAGCCAGCGCAGCTTCGCTTTAGGCTCGCCGCGCGTCCGTCCAGCTCGTCAACGCGGTCGGCAGTCGCTAGACCCAGCCGCCGTCGACGATGTGGCTCTGGTTGGTGCAGGCGCCGCTGTCATCGGCGGCGAAAAAGAGGACGACGCGGGCGATGTCGTCAGGCACGAGCTTGCGCTTGAGACATTGGCGCTGCATCAGCTCGGCCACACCTTCGGGCGTCAACCACAGATCCTGCTGCCGCCGGGTCATGATCCATCCCGGCAGGATGGAGTTGACCCGCACGTTGTGCGGCCCGAGATCGCGGGCCAGTGCGCGGGTGAGACCCTGAACCGCTGATTTCGCCGTGGTGTAGCAGGGCATGTTGCCCTGACCGATCACCCAGCTCACCGAGCCGATGTTGACGATCGAACCGCCGCCTGCCTGTTTCATGTCGGGTACGACCGCCTGAGCGCTGAAGAACTGATGCTTCAGGTTGACGGCGATCCGCTCGTCCCAGAATTCCGGCGTCACGTCCTCGATCGCGTGACGGTCGTCGCGCGCCGCATTGTTGACCAGGATGGTGATCGGCCCGAGCGCCTCGCGGATGCCGGCAATCGCGCGTCGCAGTGCGGCGATGTCGCGCAGGTCGGCGTGTTCGAAGTGCACGCGGGCATGCGCTCCCAAATCGGACAGCAGCTGCTCCGAGGACGTCACATCGATATCGATGAATCCGACCCGCGCGCCCTGGCTGATGAACTGGCGGACGATGGCCTCGCCGATGCCGGAACCGCCACCGGTTACCAGGACGGTCCGGTCCTTGAGGCTTGGATAGATGGCACCCTGCATTGGCATTCTCTCGCTTTGGCGCCTGAAGCGCGTCGGTTGCTGTGCTGCGGCTCCAGCCAAGAGCCACAGCTCCCGAGGTTCACTCGGTCGTCTCCATGTGGTTTCGGTCCACGACCCGCAGCGTCCGCCGCACCATGCCGTCGACAATCGTCGCCGACTCGCTTGGACGCACATGGATCGCGGTAGACTTGAGCAGCCACGGCAACACTGCCCGCTCGAGCCGCTCCTCATAGGCACCGCGCATCATGTCGAATGCCTGCAGGCCCGGACCCGCAAGGATGATGTGATTTGGGCGCAGCACCGATATCGTCGTGGCGACCGCATCGGCAAGCGCGTGGCCTGCCTGCCGGAATAACTGCTCGAGACGGGGATCGCCGGCACGCGCCCGCGCGCGCAGCAGAGCCATCTGCGCCTCGGACGGCTGCTGCGACACCGCCGGCGGCAGGTCGAGAAAGGTACGCGCGTCGCGGTAGAGCGCATAGTCGGCGAGATGGGCCTCGATGCAGCCGCGCTGACCGCAGCGGCATTGCGGACCGTTCGGCGCCAGCTTGACATGGCCGATCTCACTGCCTGCGCCGGCACCGTCGCGCGCTTCACCGTCGACAACGACGCCCATGCCGACGCCGTGGCCCACCATGATCGTGGCCGTGAGGCCCTGCGCCAGCGCCGGCTCGGCGGCTGCGAGCGCCAGCGCAACCGCAACCGCGTCGTTCGCCATCACGACTTCGACGCCGAATGCCTGGCGGACCGGCGTCGCCAGATCGACGTCGGTGATCGACAGCGCCGGGCTCCACAGATGCCGGCCAGTGTCGGAGTCAACGATGCCCTGCAACGCAATCCCGATTCCCAACAGCCGATCTCGCGGCGTGGCCGTCGCATCAAGCATGGCGTCGATCTGCGCGATCACGAGATCGCACAACGCGGCTGCATCGAGCGCGCGTGTCGTCAGCTCAAGTCGCGACTGCGCCAGGGCGGAGCCGCTGAAATCGGCGATCAATGTCTCGATCAGATTCATGCGCAGCGAGACCGCAATGATGCGGCCAAACTCGGGGTTCAGGGTCAGCAGGACCGCCGGCCGTCCGCGGCGGCGGCCGTTCAAGCCATCCGTATCCTCTTCGTCGGTATCGTCGGGCCACAACGTCGCCGTCTCGATCACTGCTTCGCACAGCAGGTCTTCCGCCATCAGTTTCGACGTGATGGCCGAAATGGCCGGGAAGCTCAGCCCCGTGCTGCGTGCGAGCTCGACGCGCGGCAATGGCCCCTGACGCCGCAAGACTTCGACGAGCCGGCCGCGGTTCGATCCGCGGGCCAAACTCGAAGCGCGTCTCAGCGGTTCGGGCTGTTCATTCATATCGGCTTTTTTAATTCGCTTGATAAAGTTATTCAACGCGAGCAACTCATATAATGGTCAAAAGGCGTCGATAGTGGCAACAATACATCACCGTAACACTATTATTGCTTGAAGATACGGGCAACGACATCCTTGACTGGACATTTTGCCGCGCTAATTTATTAGTTACGTGAATAAAATAAGGCGTGAAAAGCGCCGAGCGTGAAAACCCCTCACCGGGGGTGTCGACAGGGAGGTGCATATGAATGACTCAATGAAACGATTGATCGTGCCGCTATTGGCGGGCGCAGCCGCGCTCGCGATGGCCACAGGGATAGCACAGGCGCAGCAGAAAAAGACCATCGCGCTGGTGACCAATGTCGCGGCCGACTTCTGGACCATCGCGGGCCGCGGACTCGAGAAGGCGCAGAAAGAGCACCCGGAATACAATATCGAGTTGATCGTCACTAACGAAGGCACCGCGGCTGGCCAGCGGCGCGAGTTGGACGACCTCCTGGTGCGCGGCGTCGCCGGCATCTCGATCTCGGTCGACGATGCGCCGCATGCAACCGAAGAACTCAACAAGGTCGCGGCCAAGACCGTGCTGATCACGACGGACAGCGACGCGCCGCAGAGCAACCGTCTCGCCTATATCGGCACCGACAACGTCGCGGCAGGCCGGCAGGCCGGTGAGGAGATCAAGAAGGCGCTGCCGAACGGCGGCAAGATCGCGCTGTTCGTCGGAACGATGGACGCCGACAATGCCCGCGAGCGCGTACAGGGCATCAAGGAATCGATCGCCGGCACCAAGGTCGAACTGGTCGACGTGTTCACCGACCAGGTGGACTTTGCCAAGGCCAAGGCGAACATGGAGAACGTGCTCGTCAAATATCCCGACATCGCGCTGCTCTCTGGCCTGTGGAGCTACGAGACCCCGCTGATCTATGATGCGGTGAAGGCCGCCGGCAAGGCCGGCAAGGTGAAGATCGTCGGCTTCGACGAGGACCAGCGGACGCTGCGGGGCATTTCCGACGGCACGATCGAATCCACGGTCGTGCAGCAGCCCTACGAGTTCGGCTATCTCTCCGCCACCAACATCATCAAGACGCTGAACGGCGACAAGTCCTGGATTCCGAAGGACAGCAAGCTGATCGTGCCGACCAAGGTGATCAGCAAGACCAACGCCGCCGAGTTCGCCGGGCAACTGAAGGAACTGCTGAAGAAGTAACTTCAGTCGGCTTCGCCGCCCGGCCGCCACAGGCTGCCGGGCGGGATGCAGGAGGACAAGCCGAATGCCGGAGACGCTGCTCGAACTCAGCGGTATCAGCAAGACCTATCCCGGCGTCAGGGCGCTCGACGACGTCAATCTGCACGTCTGCCGCGGCGAGGTGCTGGGCCTGATCGGCGAGAACGGCGCCGGCAAGTCGACGCTGATGCGCGTGCTGGCCGGCGTGATCGCGCCGAGCGCGGGCGTGATCCGCATCGGCGGCAACGACCACGCAAGGATGACGGTGAACGAGGCGACCCTCGCCGGCATCGCCTTTGTGCACCAGGAGCTGAACCTGTTCGAGAATCTCGACGTCGCGGCCAATGTCTTCATCGGACGCGAGAAGCTCGCCGGCGGCCCGCTGAAGCTCGTCGACAATGCGGAGATGCGCGCCCGCGTGACGCCGCTGCTGCAACGGCTGGGCGCCGATTTCACGCCGAACACGCTGGTCGACAATTTGTCGATCGCGGAGCGTCAGATGGTGGAGATTGCCAAGGCGCTCTCGATCGATGCCCGCGTGATCATCATGGACGAGCCGACCTCCAGCCTGACGATTTCGGAGACGGAGCGGTTGCTGGCGGTGATCGCCGACCTGAAGGCGCACGGCATCTCGGTGATCTACATCTCGCACCGGCTGGGCGAGATCATGAGCTGCGCAGATCGCGTCGTGGTGCTGCGCGACGGGCGCACCGTGGGCGAGCTGGCGCGGGACGAGCTGAGCCATGCCGCGATGATCCGGCTGATGATCGGCCGCGACCTGAAGGCACTGTATACGCCGCCGGCGCGCTCGTCGCAGCCGGGCGGCTGCGATATCGCCGGCGTCGTGACGACCGCCTTTCCCGACCGGCAGGTCGACCTTTCCGTGCGGCGCGGCGAGATCCTCGGCCTTGCCGGGCTCGTCGGCGCCGGCCGCACCTCCCTTGCCCGCGCGGTGTTCGGCGTTGACCCGCTGCTGGGGGGCGAGATCAGGATCGACAACGAACCGGTCGGTGTCGCCTCGCCGCGCGATGCGATCAGGCAAGGGATTTACCTCGTGCCGGAGGATCGCAAGAAGTCCGGGCTGGTGCTGGAGCTGCCGATCCGGGAGAACGTGACGCTCGCGAGCCTGCTGGATCATGCGCGGATGTGGCTGGTCAACGGCGCGGCCGAACGCAAGATCGCGAAAGACCAGGCCAGGAGCCTGTCGATCAAGGCGCCGAGCCTCGACATCGAAGCCGTGACGCTCTCCGGCGGCAACCAGCAGAAGGTGGTGCTGGGCAAGTGGCTCTCGATGCAGCCGCGCGTGATGTTCTTCGATGAGCCGACCCGCGGCATCGATGTCGGCGCCAAGAGCGAGATCTACGCGCTGATGCGCAGCCTCGCCGACCGCGGCGTTGCGATCGTGATGATCTCCTCCGACATGGAAGAGGTCATCGGCGTCTCCGACCGCGTCGCAGTGATGCATGAAGGCAGTGTCAGCGGCGTGCTCGAGCGCGACCAGTTCAGCGAATACAACGTGTTGAGGCTGGCGGTCGGCCAGGCGCTCGAAACCCTGGAGACCGCTGCGCCATGATGAAGAAGGAACTCGGCCTGTTCTTGCTGCTGGCGGTGATCTCCGCCATCACCGGCGCGATCAATCCGGCCTTCCTGTCGTTCGTGAACTTGCTGAACATGGCCAATCTGATTGGCCTGTTCGGTGTGTTTGCACTGGGCGAAGGTCTCGTCATCATCACCGGAGGCATCGATCTTTCGCTCGGCTCGATGTTCGCGCTGCTCGGCGTCGTCTTCATCGACCTGCTGACGACGTATCAGGTGCCCTGGCCCTTCGCGCTGTTGCTGGTCCTGATGGGCGGGCTGGCGCTGGGCGGCATCCAGGGTTTCCTGATCACCCGGCTGAAAATGCAGCCCTTCATCGTGACGCTGTGCGGGTTGCTGATCTATCGCGGTGCCGCGCGCTATTACACCAGCGATTCGACACGCGGCTTCGGCTATGGTGACGAGGCCAGCACGCTCGGCAACATCGCCTCCGGCAATATCGCGGGCATTCCGAACACCTTCATCTTCCTGATCATCCTGGCGCTGATCCTCGGCGTGCTGCTGCATCGTTCGGTCTACGGACGTTGGCTTTATGCCGTGGGCAAGAACGAGGAAGCGGCGCGCTTCTCCGGTATCAACACAAATATCGTGATCGCGACCGCCTATGTCATCAGCGGCGGCCTCGCCGGCGTTTCGACCGTGATGTTCGTCTTCTACACCAACTCGGTCTCTCCGAGTTCCTTCGGCAATTTCTACGAACTCTACGCGATTGCAGCTGCGGTCCTTGGCGGCTGCAGCCTGCGCGGCGGCGAGGGCTCCATTCTCGGCATCGTGCTGGGCACAGCGCTGCTGCAGGTGCTGCAAAACCTCGTGAACATCCTCGGCATTCCGAACTCGCTGAACTTCGCGGTGATGGGAACGGTGATCCTGATCGGCGTGCTGGCGGATCAGCAATTGCAGGCCCGGCGCAGGCGCAAGGCGGCGCTGGCCGGCCTCGCCCGCACGGCGCCGCGAGCAAAGGAAACCACAATTCGGCAAAGCGCATCTGCGCACGGCGCAACGGCGTTGCCGACCAGTGCGGGCGATCAAGCATGACTCGACTGCGAAGAACCACGATCGGGAATATGGCCGCGGCGACTTCGGTAGAGGAACAAGGGGAAGAGAGTTCAATGCGCAAGACTGATCGAGCATACGACGCTCGCGTCCACGTTGGCCCTGCACGCCGAACCCGGTGGGACCGCGGACAGACCCTCACCACCGTCGTGAAAGGCTTTGGTGTGCGCGCAGTTTCTATCTCAAGTTGACGGTTCGATACATTGACGGGGCACGTTCCAGGCCGAAGGGCTTTGGGCAGGGACGTGAGACAAAATGGACAAAGCCGGGGACGCTGGGAGTGCAGAAAATGTTGCATAGGTCTGTAAACACCGCGCGGGCATGCGGCGTGGGGATCGCTTTGTTATCTTTGTTCGGCGGCGGCGCGCATGCGGCCGATCTCTTAACGAAAGCTCCGCCTATTCCTTACGCTGAGACCGATGATTTCTGGACGAGACCGTATCTGTTCGGCGATCTCGGCAGAACGCAACTGAAGGAGCGGGGTATCTCGCTGGCCCTGACGCTGGGCGACGAAGCCGTCGGCAATTTGTCGGGTGGCAACAGGAACACCGCGACCCAAGCCGGGCAGCTGTTCTTTCAGGCCAAGTTCGATATGGCGAAGCTTGCCGGCATCCAGGGCGGCCTGGTCGGCCTAACGCTGGTCGACCGCTTCGGCCACAACCTGAACGACGAGGCGGGCATTCCGGCCTTGCAGCTGACCAACGAAGTGTTCGGCCGCGGCAATATCCTGCGCCTCACCGAACTCTACTACTCGCAGAAGCTGTTCGATGACCGCCTTGAACTCAAGGGCGGCCGTCTTCCGGTCGGCTCCGACTTCTTCTTCGGCCTGTGCGAGTTCATCAACCTGACCTTCTGCGGCGGCCAGCCCGGCAACATCCAGGGTGGCTACATCTACAACTGGCCGGTGAGCCAATGGGCCGGTGTCGCACACTACAACTTCGCCAAGGAATGGCAGCTTTCGGTCGGCGTCTACGACGCCAACCCGAACTATCTGACAACGTCGGACTCCGCGACCTACTTCCTGCCGGGCGTTCCCGGCTCGAGCCGGGCCTCCGGCGTGCTGGTGCCGGTCGAGGTGGTCTGGGCGCCGAGCGGTCCCCTGAACGGGACCTGGCGTTTCGGCGGCTGGTATGACAGCGCGTCGACGATTGACGGTGGCCTTCCGGGTATCATCGCGATCGCCCCGGGCATCGGCGGCGTCTCGGACCAGAATCTGGGCGATCAACGCGGCCGCTATGGCATCTACGAATCGATCCTGCAGCGACTGACCGTTGAGGGTGCAAAGGCACAGGGTTGGTACATGTTCCTCAACACGACGGTCGCCGATCACCGGACGTCGTATCAGGACTACCAAGTCGCCCTGGGCTTCCGGCACACCGGAACGTTCTCCTGGCGTCCGGAAGACGAAGTCGGTTTCGCAGTGGGTACGACCCACGTGAATTCGGCTGCGCTCACCCTGAATGCGGGCGGAAACGAAGTTCCGATCGAAGCCTGGTACGGCTGGCAGGCGACCGGCTGGATGAACCTCAAGTTCGACGCCCAGTACGTGATCAATCCCGGCGGGCGCGGCTATAATGGCGCCGGCATCAAGACCGAGAATGCCTGGGTCCTTGGTCTGCGCACGCTGGTGCACTTCTGAGCCGGAGGGGGTTGCCAACATGCCCGAGCGAGGCCAGCCATGGTAACCCCTCACGACGCCGGGCTGGCCGTCCTGGAGTTGAAGGGCATCGGCAAGGAGTTCGGCGCCATTCGCGCGTTGCATGGCGTCGACCTGCGCGTTTCTCCCGGCGAGGTGGTCGGCCTGATGGGAGACAACGGCGCCGGCAAGTCGACGCTGGTCAAGATCATCGCCGGCAACTTCCCGCCGAGTCACGGCGAGATCCGCTTTGACGGCAAGCCGGTTCATTTCGCCCGGCCGATCGATGCCCGCGCGGTCGGTATAGAAGTGGTCTATCAGGACCTCGCACTCGCCGACAATCTCACGGCAGCGGCCAATGTCTTCCTCGGCCGTGAGCTCAAGCGCAAGCTTGGTCCGTTCGCGTTTCTCGACCACAAGGCGATGGCAGCCCGCGCGCTGGAGCTGTTCGGCGAGCTGCGTTCGGAGACCCGACCGCACGATCTCGTCAAGCAGATGTCGGGCGGCCAGCGTCAGGCGGTCGCGATCGCACGGACTCGGCTGTCCAATGCCAAGCTCGTGATGATGGACGAGCCGACGGCCGCGATCTCGGTCCGCCAGGTCGAGCAGGTGCTGAGCCTGATCCATCGCCTGAAGGAACAGGGCGTCGCGGTGATGCTGATCTCGCACCGCATGCCCGACGTGTTCGCGGTCTGTGACCGCGTCGTGGTGATGCGCCGCGGCGAAAAACGTGCCGACAAGGCGATCGGCGACACCAGCCCCGAGGAAGTCACCTCCCTCATCACGGGAGCGAGAGAGGCTGCGTAATGGCCACGCCCCTGGAATCTCCCATCACCTTCACCAATGTCGGCAAGACCAAATGGTGGCAGAGCGGCTTCTTTGCCTCGCAGACCGGGTACGTCCTGCTCGCGCTGGTGGCGCTGTTCGTGGTGATGAACTTCGCCAGCCCCTACTTCCTCACCGAAGGCAATATGCAGAATGTGGCGAAGAACTTTTCCTTCATCGCCATCGCCACGCTCGGCGTGACCTTCGTCATCATCACCGGCGGCATCGATCTCTCGGTGGGCTCGGTGATGTGCTTTTCCGCGATGATCACCTCGATGGTCATGACGCAAATCTCGACACCCGGCATGCCCGGCGCGGAGTGGTTCGTGCATCTGGCCGACGACGGCAAAACCGTGATCGCAAATGTGCCCGGCCTGATCCTGCTCGTCTCGGTCCTGGCAGGACTCGGCGTCGCGCTCATCGTCGGTCTCGTCAATGGCTTCTGCATCGCGGTGATCGGGCTGTCGCCTTTTGTCACCACGCTCGGCATGCTGTCGATCGTGCGCGGCCTCGGTTACGTCGTCTCCAACGGCCGCGGCAGCTTTCCCAGCGGCCCCGAAGCCGATTATCTCTACGCGCTGACATCCGGCGTCGTATTCGGCATGCCGGCGCCTTTCATCTATCTCGTGGTTCTTGCGGTGGCGATGGCGATCGTGCTGCACCACACCGGTTTCGGCCGCCACGTCTTTGCGGTCGGCGGCAACGAGAAGGCGGCCGCGCTGACCGGTATTCCGGTCGTACGGGTGAAGATCGAGATCTATGTGATCTGCGCGCTCGCCGCGGGCCTGCAGGGCATCATCGTCTCGGGCTGGCTGGGATCGGCGCCGGCAAACATGGCGACGTCCTACGAGCTCAACGTGATTGCAGCCGCCGTGATCGGCGGCGCCAATCTCGCCGGCGGCGCCGGCGGCCCGCTCGGGGCGATCGTCGGCTGCGTGCTGCTCGAGGTGATCCGCAACGGCCTCGTGCTCGCGCAGATCAACTCCTACTGGCAGCAGACCTTGGTGGGCGTGATCATCATCGCAGCGGTGCTGGTCGATCGTCTTCGCTCGCGCATGGCCTGAAGAGTTCGTCCTGGAGGATCGTCATGTCCGCCTATCCGCCTTCGGGAGTCGCTGATTTCAAGAGATAGGCACAAAAAATGTGGAGGGAAACAATGAAGAAGGCACTGCTTGCCGCTGCGGTCCTCGCCATGATGGCGACACCCGGCTTTGCCCAGAGCTACAAATTCGTGATCGTGCCCAAGGCGATGAACAATCCGTTCTTCGATTTCGCGCGCGACGGTTGCCAGAAGCGCGCCAAGGAACTCGGCAACATCGAATGCATCTACAAGGGTCCTGTCGAGCACGAGCCGGCGACGCAAGCGCAGATCATCCAGGACTTCATCACCCAGAAGGTGGACGGCCTGGCCATCTCGGTCGCCGATGTCGCGGCCATGACCAAGTCGATCGAGGCGGCAAATGCGGCCGGCATTCCCGTCATCACGTTTGACGCGGATGCGCCGGGCTCGAAGCGGATTGGCTATATCGGCACCGACAACAAGGAGTTCGGCGTCGCGCTCGGCAAGCAGTTGCTGAAGCTCCGGCCCGATGGCGGCAAGTACGCGATGGTCTCCGGCGGGCCAGGTGCGAAGAACCTGGCCGAACGCGTCGATGGCGTCCGGGAAGCGCTCAAAGGCTCGAAGTGGACCGAAGTCGGGGGATCGCCGACGTTCTGCAACGACGACCCCGCGCTGGGCGTCCAGCAGATGACCGATCTACGCACCGCCGTTCCCGATCTCGCGGCGATCATCCCAGTCGGCGGCTGGCCGATGTTCGCCCCGGAAGGCTTCAAGGCATTCGCCAGCAAGAGCAAGAAGGACCTCGACGCCGGCAAGTTCACGCTCGTCGTGGCCGACACGCTCAAGATGCAGCTTGAACTTCTGAACGAGGGCTATGTCAACGCACTGATCGGCCAGCGTCCGTTCGAGATGGGCGAGAAAGCGATGGATACGCTGCTTGCCATCAAGAAGGGCCAGAAGGTGCCGGAGATCATCCACACCGGTCTCGACGTCGTGACAAAGGACAACGTCGCAGCGATGCTGAAGTAGCAGCGTGCGCCGCCCGGAGGCGGCGTCGCCTCCTCGTGGAAAATTGCGGCCCGGCGCACAAGATCGGGGCCCTTGGTGACGGGGGAAGGCTACCGCGCCTTCCCCCACACCAACTGAACCTACGATATCTTATCCAATCCCTTGCATAGGAAGTCCGACGCCGAATTCGACAGCAGTGAAAGTAGCGGGGGTCCGCTCCTGTCCGAAACCCGCCCGGTTTCGGACAGGAGCCGCGTCCTCGACCCGCCCGTTGAACTGGTTGGTATCGAACTCTGTGCGAATGGCGTCGGGCCAAGCGGCCCTCCCCTCTTCGATCGCGTCGATGCTCATTGTTGTGTCTCCTTGGGATAAGTGATCCACGCTGCGTTACTCGACGCCGAGCCCGGTCTGGGCGCGGACGTGCTGCGCACCGAACAATGCGCGGACAGAAGCCGCCGCCGCACTGCGGTCCAGCACCGACACCGCCCACGATACGGCGAAGGCGAGCGGAACCGAGACCAGGGCCGGATTGTCGTAAGGGTCACGCGATAGCAGCGCGCTCAGCCGATCCGAACCGATCGACGAGAAAATCGATGAAGAGCCGGACCTTGACGGCAAGATGTCGCGTCGGCGGATAGACCGCGTAAAGGGTGAGCGGCGGAGCCGAATAGTTCGCAAGCACGGCCTGGAGGCTGCCGTTCTTCAGGGCCTCCGCAGCGATGAACTCCGGTATCAGCGCGATGCCCTTGCCCCTGATCGCCACGTCGCGCAGCACCTCTGCGTTGTTGACGCACAACGACCACGCCGGCTGGATCCAGTGCACGCCGTCGCTGCCCGTCAGCTTCCATTGATTGCCGGTCAGCAGGAAGCCGTAGGTCAGGGAGATGTGATCGCGCAGATCCTGCGGATGGAGCGGCGTGCCATGACGCTTCACATAATCGGGCGATGCGCAGACCAGCCGCGGGACGGGGACGATCTTGCGCGCGATCAGGCTCGAGGATTCCAGTTCGGCAATGCGCAGCGTGACGTCGAAGCCGTCCTGGACGGGGTCGAGAAGATCGTCACTCAGCACGAGTTGAATCTGAAGGTCCGGATATTTCGTCATGAAATCGGCGAGCGCGGGCCCAAGGCGCATGGTGCCGAACGACATCGGCGCATTGACGCGCAACAGGCCGCGCGGTGCCGATTGCAACTGGGTGACCGCCTGATCCGCCGCATCGACGTCCGAAAGGATGACCACGGCCCGCTCGAAATACATCTGGCCGTTTTCGGTCGGACTCGCGTGCCGGGTGGTGCGGTTCAGCAATTGCACCCCGAGGCTTTCCTCGAGATCGCCGACATATTTGCTGATCGCCGACCGCGAGAGCCGCATCTGGCGGCCGGCCTCGGCAAAGCTGCCGCTTTCGACGACCTTCACGAAGGCTCTCAGGCTCGCCAGCTTGTCCATCTACCCCTCGATTGTCGCCAAATCGTAGACATAGATGCCATAAAACCATGAATTGTCCTCAGAACAAAGCCGTCCGATATGTATTCGCGAAACGAAGTTGCTCATTCGAGCTGGAGGAAGAACATGTCAGGACTTCATCATGTCACCGCCATCGCTGGTGACCCCATCAGGAATTTTGGCTTCTACACGCGGGATCTCGGCCTGCGGTTCGTCAAGCGGACCGTCAATTTCGACGATCCGGCCACCTATCACTTCTACTATGGTGACGAGACCGGCCGGCCCGGCACGATCCTGACGTTCTTTCCCTGGCAGGGCGTTCCTCCCGGGCGGCGGGGCGTCGGCGAGACCCACCAGACCGCCTTCCGCGTGCCGCAACGCTCGCTCGGCTACTGGACGCAGCGTTTCCTCGAAAAGGGCATCCATTACGAAGCGCTGGAAAAGCGGTTCGGAGAATCGGTGCTGCCGTTCACGGATCCGGACGGCATGGCGCTGGCGCTCGTCGGCGTGCCGGGCGCCGAAGACGAACCGGCCTGGAGCAATGGCGACGTTCCGGTCGAGCACGCGATCCGCGGCTTTCACGGCGTGACGCTGCTGCTCGACAATGCCGGGAAAACCGCGGCGGTCCTGACTGACGTGTTCGGCTTCAAGGAGACGGCCCGAGAGGGCTCCGTGATCCGCTACAAGGCGGCCGGTGACGTCAATGGCAGCGTCGTCGACATCTATGAGGCGAAGGGATTCCTGCACGGTCATCAAGGCGGCGGTTCGGTGCATCACATCGCATTCCGCGCGGCCGACGATGCCGAGCAGAGCAAGATGGCGCAGAAGCTCGTGGAGAATCACGGGCTGCATCCGACCGAACAGAAGGACCGCAACTACTTCCGCTCGATCTACTTCCGTGAGCCGGGCGGCGTGCTGTTCGAGATCGCGACCGACATCCCGGGCTTTGCCGTCGATGAGCCGGTGGAGACGCTGGGACGCGAGCTGAAGCTGCCGGGCTTCCTCGAGACGCATCGCAAGGAGATCGAGGGTGTCTTGCCGAAGCTGGAAGGAGCCGTGTCGTGACGGACGCCCCCTCATTCGTCTATCGCTTTGAGAAAGCCGGCAAGGCCGACGCGCCGCCGCTCTTGCTCCTGCACGGCACCGGCGGCGACGAGAGCGATCTGCTGCAATTCGGCGCCATGATATCGCCGGGCTCGGCCCTGCTCTCGCCCCGCGGGCGCGTCCTCGAACACGGCATGCCGCGTTTCTTCCGTCGCCTGGCGGAGGGCGTGTTCGACGAGCAAGACGTGCGCAAGCGCGCGCTCGAGCTTGGGGCATTCGTCGAAGACGCGCGACGACGCCATGGCATCGCGGCGCCGATTGCGGTGGGATTTTCCAACGGCGCGAACATCGCGGCCGCGCTTCTCCTGATGAAGCCGGACGTTCTCGCCGGAGCAGTCCTGCTTCGGGCAATGGTGCCGCTGTCGGACCCGCCGAAAGCCAGGCTCGACGGCAAACCGGTGCTCATCTTGTCGGGCCAGGCAGACCCGATCGTTCCGGCCAGCAATGCGGCCAGACTGTCGGCGATGCTCGCGGATGCGGGAGCCAAGGTGATCCTCAGGACACTGCCGGCCGGTCACCAACTGACGCAGGTGGACGTCAGTCTGGCGCGAGATTGGATAACCAGCGTCGATGCCCGGGTCGCCTAGCTTGATGCGAGCCGAACTGTCCGGCAGTTCGGCTCCATTGCCTTGGATACGCCTGTCAGTCGCCTTCCATCACCTCGACCACGCGCGCCGCGAACAGCTCCTCCTGGTCCAGCTCTCCTTCCAGCCGGTGCATGATGCTGTCGTGAATGCGTCCGCCGTTGAAGAGCTCCAGCAGCTTGCTGCGGCCGGCATCCACCGCGATCAGCACAGCACGATAATGCTGCAGCCTCCGCTCTTCGTGCGGGCCCTTGCCGAGGGCGTGCTCCTCGGCAATCGCCAGACGATGCCCGTACTGCTCAACGAGTCGCGGATGCGCATGCTTCCCCTCGCCGTCAAGCGAATGTGCGCGGATCGCATCGAACTGGGCACGCGCGATTTCGGCCCGGATCGCCTCTTCGGACAGCGTTTCGTCTCCGTGCAGCAGGAACTCCTTCCCGGTCAGCGTCTTCGCCACCGGACCAAGCGTCAGTCCGAGGACGACGATGGTCGCGGCGACGACGCAGAAGGTCACGAACAGGATGATGTCGCGGCCCGGAAAATGCTCCGGCAATGACAATGCGGCGGCGAGGCTGACGACCCCGCGCATCCCGGCCCAGCTCATCACCAACGGAACGGCCAGCGGTGGATAGGGATCCCGCGCGCGGAGCGACGGGATCAGTGCTCGCGGAATGTAGGCGGTCGGGAAAATCCACGCGAATCGAGCCAGCACCATCACCGCAAAGATCGTCGCGGCTGCCGGCGCAAGCGTGCGCACGATCCCCCAATCCGAGCCGAACCGGTGCAGAACGCCGCGAAGCGCCAACCCCACCAACACGAAGACCAGCGCCTCCATCACGAAGGTCACGACGGACCACACCGCCAGCGCCTGCACGCGCGACGCTGCGCTCAAGGCCTTGTGCTGCAGGCGTCCAAGGACCAGCCCGCACGCAACCGTCGAAAGCACGCCCGACACGTGCAGCCGATCGGCTAGCAGATAGGCGGCCCAGGCCGACAGGAAGGTCCAGACCACGGTCAGCCTGGCATCGGTCAATCGTCCGGCGACGAAGGCGCAGATCCAGCCGAGCGCGAGACCGATACCGACGCCCACGGCCGAAACGTAGACGAAGCTTGCCGCGGCCGCCTCCGCGCTGAAAGCACCGGTCAGTGCGGCGGCGACTGCGAAACGAAAGAGAACGAGGCCCGATGCGTCGTTGATGAGGCTTTCGCCTTCGAGAAGGACAGCGATGCGCGGCGGGACGTTGAGATGGTCGAGCACAGCCCGCGCCGCGACGGCGTCGGGCGGCGAAACGATTGCGCCAAGCGCAAAACACGCGGCCCAGGGCAATGCCGGGAAGAAGAAATGCGTCACGACACCGACCAGCAGGGTCGTCAATACGACGGCCCCGACCGCCAACTGCAGGATGATCCTGAGATTGGCGCGAAAGTCAGGCCACACCGTGAAGTAGGCGCCCGAGAGCAAGAGCGGCGGCAGAAACAGCACCATGACGAAGTCCGGGTCGAACTCCACCTCGGGAAGCCCCGGAACCAGGGCCAGCAAAATGCCGGCCAGCACCAGCACCGACGCGGATGGGAGGCGCAAGCGACGGGCCACCGTGTCGAGCACGACGGCAATCATCAGCAGCAGAAGGATGGTCTGGAAAGACTCGGCTGAACTCATCGCGCGCTAGGCCGTCTTTTCCGGTGCAGGCTCGCTTCCCGCCAGGAACACCGCCGGTAACGCGATCAGCGGAGGCAGGACGAAGCACCAGGTGCCGAACTTGGCATAGAGGCAGGCGCCCGCCGCGCACCCCAAGGCGAACGCAGCCACACTCGCCGACATCTTGCCCAAGCGGGGCTTTGCAACAGTCAGAACTGAGGCCGGTGCGCGCCGCAGGACGTCAGCGACATCGATCATGATCTGGGTCGTCGTTCCCGTCATCAGAGTGCTGGGCGGGTCCGTCCCCATATGGATGCGATGAGCCGCGTTCTGAATGGCCATCGCGGCAACGAGAAGCATCCCGGTGACGATCGCCTGCCAGCTGTCGCCTTGCGTGAATGGCCCGAAATGGACGGCTGCTGCGCCACCTATCGCGAGAAGCAGCGTCTTGATCGCCAGCATCGAGCGGAGGATCGGCAGTTCCATGACCGGGAGATAGAAGCTGAAGATCCTCGTCACGATCACGACGACGCAGAAGACAGGAAGCGCAAGCAGCTTGGCCAACGCCCCGGACGTCCCAAGCACGATGGCAGCACCGAACGTGACGAAGTTGCCGGTGACATGCGCCGTGAACAGCCCCTGAAGGGCGAGGAAGCCGGCCGTATCAACGAAGCCTGCGTTGAGGCTCATCAGCAGGGCAAGAAGGGAAATTGGCTTTGACATGCTACCAGCCATACTGGAGTTGGACACCGAGATAGTTGCTCGTGTGCCCGCCGGCGCCGAGGATCGTATTGCCGACGGCGAAGTGTACCGCTTCGATCGCGCCGGTGAGATGATCGTTGAAGGCGTAGTCGAGGCGCAACTGCCCGTACGCACCCGTCCAAGCGCTTCCGGTTCCGGCCGTTCCAGCGACCGGCACGTTCGGCTGCACATAGATCGCATCAGCCGTCGTCTGACGCCACTGGAACGCAATCGCCACCATCACTTTGAGCCGATCCGTGGGATTGACGAAGATCGCAGGCTTGAGATGGATGAGATTGGTGTACCCCGTATAGCCACCCAGCGTGAAGTAGTAGCCGTTCGGAAACAGCGGATTGAAAGTCTCGACCACACCGTCTCCAGGGTGGCGGTCGCCCGATGCCGCGTCAAACTGCAGGCCGATACGCGGCTGCCATGTCACATCGGAAAAGGTGTAGCCGGTCCGCGCACCGACCGCCCAGGCCCGTACGTCCGTCGTACCGACCTGACCGGCCTGCCCCATGGCCTCGAGGTCCCAATCGAATCCGGCGCCCTTGCCTGCGAATCGTAGGTCCAGGATATGGCGTTGCTCATCGCCGCGCGCGTCGAGATATTTGGCGTCGCTGCGCTCGTAGAGCGAATAATAGCCGGACAGCTCGTCGCTTCCGAACACCTTCCGTTCCACGCGCAGGGTGCTGAACTTGAAGCGGTCGTTCGACGTGTCGTCGAACGGACGCACGTCGAAATATTGAACGGGTCGGCTGACGAATCCGAGGATGCGCCAGGCACCGCTTTCCCAATCGGCCCAGACCGCGTCGAAGGATTGGCGCACGTTCGGTCCGTCCCGCGATGAAACGAAACGCTGCAGGTCGAAGGCAAAATCCTGACGTCCGGCACGCGCCTTGAAGGTGCCCGCCGCAGTGGTGTTGACATACTCGATGAATGCCAGGCGCAGATCGAGGCGGTCCTGATCGACCGAGGAGACGTTCAGCTTGTCGAAGGCACGATCGTCCTCAAGCTGGACGAACGCCCGCCAGTTCTCGTCGAAATGCACGTCGGCATGGACCTGAAGCCGTTGCAGGAGGTAGCTGTCCGCGGGGGTCTTGCTGGTTCCGAATGCCGCCGCATTGTTCGACTCGAAGCGCTCGCGCAACGTGGCCCCAAGCGAGACGTAGCTCTTCGGATCCGTGGCCCACAGGGGAATGTATTTGAGCCCGTCGAAAGCTTCGGTCCGCAACCTGGGATCGGCAAGCACCGACCAATCCTCGGCCCATCGGTTGGCCTGGATCGCAGGGCGCTTCGCGGTCGCGTCATCCGCGTCCGCCGCAACGGCGACATGGACTGAGGACGCGATCGCCAGAAGGGGCAATAGCGTCCTGACAATTCGGGTGTCGATCCATGCCGGCATAACGACCATTACTTCAAGGCGCGTTCGAGGGGCTGCTGGTCTGCACGGGCAGCGTGTTTGGCAGGCGTCGGATGTATCTCCGCGATGTAACCGCCCGGAAACTGCACGATCGCTGCGGACCTTCCTTCGGTTGTGTAGGGTTCGACAAGGACAGCGGCTCCGGCCGACTTCGCCTTGGCAAGCGTTGCGTCGAGATCCGCCACCTCATAGCCCGTCGTCTCGCGGCCGTAGGGATAGGGCAGCTGACCGTCGGTCACGAGCACGACCATCTTGCCGAATGCCGATTCGATGCGAAGCCTCTTGTAAGTCTGTCCCGTCTTGCCTATCTCGATCCCGGGGGCCTTCGCGGTTTGCGACACCACCCTCCCGCGCGAAAAGGTAAGGAAGCTCCGCACGAACGCATCCGCCCTGTCGGCCGAAACATATACCCGGTTCTCCGGGATCTTCTCGAAGGCCGCGTAGTTCGGCTTAGTCGTGTGCCAGTAGATCTGCATGTTGACGCCGCCCGGCCACTGGATCACTGCGTCGCGCCCGATCGGATCCGGGAAGGTCGTGACGATCACGTCGGCGCCCGCCGCACGGGCGGCCTTGACCGCAACGTTAATGTCGCTGACCAGATATCCGTTCCGCTCAGTGCCGAACGGATACGGCACCGGCGTCTTGAAGCCGAACAGAGAGACGGTGCCGACCGGTGTCTGAAGCAGCTGCGACGTCGTGCTGCTCGGCGTAGGCGTGACCGTTGCGACCACCTGCTTGGTGCTCTGACCGCCGAACGTCGCCAGAAAGCTCGACACGAACTTGTCCACGTCATCAGGCGCGACATAGACATGCGTCGTGTCGTATTGCGGCGCCACCGCAACCATCTCCCTGGCCTTGCCCGCATCCCTGGCGACCGCTGGCGCCGCTGCGGCAATGGCCGCAACCGACAAGAGCAGGATCGATGCCGATAGCCGTTTCATGGACAACTCCTTGAGCGAGATTGGACTAGAATTCGCTGATTCGACGAGGTTGCGTCTTTTCAGCGCAGATCGTCACGACGACAAGACCGGCGATGAGGCCGAGGTGTTCGAAGAACGCATTGAGCGCCATGAACCGTTCGTGGCCCGTGGACAGCCAAAACGCGTTCGCGGTCAGCATCGCCACGAACGTCAGAACGCCAAGTCCGCCGGCGCCGAGCCAGACGAACCGGTTGGCGATGACCAGCAGCGAGCCGCCGAGCTCGACGACGATCGCGGCCACGGCCCACAGCCAAGCCGGCTGCAGACCGAAATGCGCCTGTTCGGCGACGGCTGCCGGAAAATCGGCGAGCTTCTGGATGCCGCCGATCAGGAAGGCGGAAACCAGCGCGCCCCTGGCGATCGGCAGCAGCCAAGGCCAGGACAGGATGGCTGCGATCCAACGCGGCGTGCCGGCCTTCGCAAGCATCTCAAACCGCCCAGCAGGCACAGCCGAGCGCGCCCCAGAAGCTCTTGAGGTCCGAAACCGGCAGCTTGCCGGTCCAGGCGCGCGCATGGTCATGACCGTGCACGCCGCAGCCACTGCTGCAACCGCACATCTGCATGGCGTTGGCCCGCACCGCCTTTGCCTTGCCGTCAGCTCCCAGCCAATCGCCATAGCCGCCGAAGCTGCGCACCGGTGACCAATCCGGCATCGCCGGCGGCGGCGCGTTGGCGTCGAGCGCCTTGAAGTCTCCGGCACCGTAAACGATACGGCCGCCGACCACCGTAAGGTCGCTCGACGTATCGGCGATCTCGGCCTCGCTGCACGAGAAATAGTCGCGATCCGGAACGATCAGGTCGGCGAGCTGCCCGACCTCGATACGCCCCTTCTTGCCTTCTTCATTGGAGAACCAGGTGACATTCTCGGTCCACATCCGCAGCGCCGTTTCGCGGTCGAGGCAGTTGCGCGGCGGTGTGAGCCGCAAACCGCCGACCGTCATGCCGGTCACCAGCCAGGCGAGCGAGACCCAGGGATTGTAGGATGCGACCCGGGTCGCGTCGGTGCCCGCGGACACCTTGACGCCCTTGTCGAGCATCTTCTTCACCGGCGGCGTCGCTTCGGCGGCACCGTAACCATAGCGCTCGACGAAATACTCACCCTGATAGGCCATGCGGTGCTGCACGGCGATGCCGCCGCCGAGCGCGGCGATGCGATCGATCGACTGGTCGGAAATCGTCTCGGCGTGATCGAAGAACCAGTGCAGTCCGTCCAGCGGCATGTCCTGGTTGACCTTCTCGAACACGTCGAGCGCGCGCGAGATCGTCTCGTCATAGGTCGCGTGCAGCCGCCACGGCCATTTGTTCTGGACGAGGATGCGAACGACGCCCTCGAGTTCGCCCTCCATCTCCGGCGGCATGTCCGGCCGGGCGACGCGGAAATCCTCGAAATCGGCGGCCGAGAACACCAGCATTTCGCCGGCGCCGTTGTGGCGGAAGTAATCGGTGCCCTGCTGGTATCTTGAGGTCCTGGTCCAGTTCAGGAAGTCGTCCTTCTCGCCCTTCGGCTTCTGCGTGAAGAGGTTGTAGGCCAGCCGGATCGTGAGCTGCCCCTCGTCCGAGAGTTTCTGGATGACCGCATAGTCCTCCGGGTAGTTCTGGAAGCCGCCGCCGGCGTCGATCGCGCCGGTGACGCCGAGCCGGTTCAGCTCACGCATGAAATGCCGGGTCGAATTGACCTGGTACTCGAACGGCAGCTTCGGGCCCTTCGCCAGCGTCGCATAGAGGATGTTGGCGTTCGGCTTGGCGAGCAGGAGCCCGGTCGGGTTGCCTTTCGCGTCGCGCGTGATCTCGCCGCCCGGAGGCTCCGGCGTATCCTTGGTGTAGCCGACGGCGCGCAGCGCTGCGGCATTGAGCATGGCGCGGTCGTAGAGATGGAGGATAAAGACCGGCGTATCCGGCGCGACCGCGTTGAGCTCGTCGATCGTCGGCAGGCGCCGCTCGGCGAACTGGTGCTCGGTGAATCCGCCGACGACACGCACCCATTGCGGCGGCGGCGTGATCGCGACCTGCTTGCGCAACATGGCCATTGCGTCGGCGAGCGACCACACGCCGTCCCAGCGCAGCTCCATGTTGAAGTTGAGCCCGCCGCGAATGATGTGCAGATGATTGTCGATCAAGCCCGGCAGCACGCGCCGTCCCTTCAGATCGATCACTCTGGTCGAGGGTCCGGCCAGCGGCATCACGTCGTGGTCGTGGCCGACCGCCATGAAGCGCCCGTCCTTGATGGCGACGGCGCTGGCGGCCGGGTTGGAACGGTCGAGCGTGCTGAAAAGGCCGCGATGCAGAATCGTATCAGGAGCGCTCATGACGCCTTCTCCGCAACATCTGTGGTTGTCTTGACTTCCTCGGCGTGCCGCCCCGGCAGCAGGCCGAACATGTGAGGCGCGCACTTCGCCTGCCGCCATGCGGCGGCAAGGCCCTCGCCGACGACGACCTGCCTAGCGACGGGAACGATCTGCTCGCCAATGAGGATGCCGAGCAGGCCGACCAGCGCCACCAGAGGCGGTGCGGGAGAACGTACGTTGAGCAGGCTGTAGATGACGCCGACCAACAGGCCGGCGCCAAGGGACAGAATGTAGATCTTCATCGCACCCCTCTCGGAGGATGGAGGGAGAAATCAGGCGGCCTAAGGCGCGATGAGATCAGCTCGTCGCGCGTCAGCCCCTTGCTTGAGCATGATCTATTCGGAAAACCGCTTCGCGCTTTTCCGGATGATGCTTTAGCCGGCCTCCGACGCATGCTCGCCGAGCGCCCACTTCGAGAAGCGGATCTGGATGCCGTAAGGCGAATGCGCCTTCAGGATCTCCATCATGCCGTCGTAGGTCTCGGTGCGCGCCCAGTCCTGCTGCAACTCGAACGCGTACTGGCACGAGGTGATCGGAACCGCGCCGGCCTGCACCAGGCGCTCCATCGAGCGGTTGTGGCACTCCATCGACAGGTCGCCGCATGCATCCGCCGGGATGTAGACCTCATAGCCTTCCTTCAGCATGTCCAGCGCCGGGAACATCACGCAGGCCTCGGTCCAGAGGCCGCCGATCACGAACTTCTTGCGCCCCGTAGCGGCGACCGCCTTGCGAAAATTGGCATTGAGCCAGGAGTTCATCGAGGTGCGGTCGATGATGTCATGATTGGGAAACAGCTCGGCGACTTCAGGCATGAACGGCCCGGAGAACGAATCTTTCGCCACCGTGGACAGCACGGTCGGAACCTTGAACAGCTTGGCGGCCTTCGCCAGGATCTGGACGTTGTTGAACACCACGAGGCGGTCGTGCGACTGGACGCCCTGGTACATCGCCGGCTGGTAGTCGATGAGCGCAATGGCGCTGTTGTCTGGGGTCAGCATGTCGAGTTTGGACATCGAGATTTCTCCTTGAATTGACGATTGCCGGCCGGAGCGAATGACATCCAGCGTCCGTACGGCTTCGACTGTATGACCCGAGGCGGCGCCGCCGCTTGGACAGGTTGTTCGCTGCTTGGACGAAGTCACGATGAAGGCTTGCGTGCGACAAAACTGCCCTTGGAGATGTCTCGCTCCGGGATCACGCCCTTCGGAGCTTGCAGACGGTGCGCTCGGCCGAGACCGCGAGGCCGTGCAAACAGCGCCGAGGCCGTCCAAGCCAAGGGGGCTTCCATCGATGAGTTTGGCGGGGATGGCCCAACGCATCGGTGCGCGGCCATCGCCACCACAAAGGAGCAACTGATGGCGCTGCTGAAATTACGGGACGGTACCGACCTCTACTTCAAGGACTGGGGCAACGGAAAACCGATCCTGTTCAGCCATGGCTGGCCGCTCAGTGCGGACATGTGGGACGCCCAGATGCTGTTCTTCGCCAGTCACGGCTTCCGTGCCGTGGCGTTCGATCGCCGCGGCTTCGGCCGGTCGGGCCAGCCCTGGGAAGGCTACGAATACGATACGTTCGCAGATGACATCGCCGAACTCATCAAGCATCTCGAGCTGAAGGACGTCACCCTGGTCGGCTTCTCGATGGGCGGCGGCGACATCGTGCGCTATGTCGCGCGCCACGGCTCCTCGCGGGTGTCAAAGCTGGCGCTGGTGAGCGCCGTGACGCCGCTGTTCGGCAAGACGGCGGACCATGACGGTGTCGACAAGGCCGTCTTCGACGGCATCAAGGCCGGGCTCGCCAAGGATCGTCCGCAGTTCCTTGATGATTTCAGCCCGCTTTTCTATGGGACCAACCACGGCACCAAGGTCTCCCAAGGGGTATTCAAGCAGACGCTGCAGATCGGCTTGCAGGCCTCGATCAAGGCGACGATCGACTGCGTGACCGCGTTCTCCGAAACCGATTTCCGCCCGGATATGGCGAAGATCAACGTTCCCACGCTGGTGGTCCACGGCGACGACGATCAGGTGGTCCCGCTCCAGTACACCGGAAAGCTCGCGGCCGAGATGATCAAGTCCGCCACGCTCAAAGTCTATCCCGGCGCTCCGCACGCGACTGCCACGACCCACGCGGACCAGCTCAACGCGGATCTGCTCGAATTCCTCAAGGCGTGACATTGGGTGATCACATGACTGACGCTCCCCTTCTCGAACCGAAAGACTGCGCGCTCCTGTTCGCAGACCAGCAGGCCGGGCTCGCCTTCGGCGTTAGCTCGATCGATCGGCAAGTCCTGCTCAACAACGTGGTCGCGCTGGCCAAGACCGCCACGGCGTTCAGCCTTCCGGTCATTGCTTCGACCTCTGCGACGAAAGTCTACAGCGGTCCGCTGATGCCGACGATCAGTGCAGCCTTGCCTGGCATCGTCCCGATCGAGCGGCGCAACATGAACGTCTGGGAAGACGACAACGCGCGTGGGAAGATTCTCGCAACTGGCCGGCGGCGCCTCATCGTATCGGGACTGCTGACCGAAGCATGCGTCAGCTTCACCGTTCTATCGGCGTTGACCGCCGGGCTCGAGGTCTACGTGGTCGGCGACGCCTGCGGAGGTCTCACCACGGCCGGCCATGACCTCGCGCTTCGCCGCATGGAAGCCGCGGGCGCACGGCCAACATCGTGGATCCAGGTGCTTCTGGAATTGCAGCGAGACTGGACCAGCCATGAGACATATGACCACGCGAGAGCCATCGTCGAGGCCCATGGCGGCGGATACGGGATCGGCTTGTCCTACGCGCGTGACATGATCCATCCGACCTAGGTTTCGGCGGAAGCCCTTCAGCCTTCAGAACGAGCCCTGCGCCAGGCGCCCGGGCTCGTTCCCACGCTGCGCGAGAAGACCCGGGTGAAATAGCTCTGGTCACCGAACCCGCAGATCAGCGCGATATCCGCCAACGGCAGCTTGGTGGTGGTCATCAGGCGCTTGGCCTCATCGATCCGGAGCCGGGAGAGATATTCGTGGGGAGCGATGCCCGTGCTGCGCCGGAACGAACGGGCAAAATGGCTCGGCGTCAGCCTGCACTCGGCCGCGACATCGGCGATCGTCAAACCGCTGGCGAGGCGGGCACGCATGATCTCCTTGGCACGCCGCTCCTGCCATGGCGCCAGTCCGCCCTCCTGAATGCCCTCGCGCGAGCTGAGATCACCGTAGGTCTGCGCGAAATGAGCGAGCAAGCTCAGTCCGAGCTGATCGACGAAGAGTTGATTGTTCGCGCTCTCCTCTTCGAGGGCGTTCAAGAGAACGTTTGAAAGCGTGGACAGATAGGGATCGCGCCGGTCACGGGTCCACTTCAGCGTGGAGATCGGCTTCGCGCTGTTCTCGTAGGCGAAGTCGTCAAGAGCGCGGCGCGGGATGTAGTACTGAAGCGCATCAAACGGGCCTCTGAACTCGCACTGCGGATTGTCGCGCAGGTCGATGACGCTCACGGTTCCCGCACCGAACGATCCGGAATACCTCTGGCGGCCGGCGAGCCAGCATGAGTGCCGGTCCAGATCGCCCAGTTGATGGAGGATGCTGAATGCCGGCTCCGACGGAATCGCCGCCGTCCGCTCTCGAACAAAGCGGGTACAGGTCAATCGCGTGATGGCAAGCGCCAGCTTGCCGTGGCGATTGATCTTGCGAACGCAATCGCCTTCCATTCCGAGGTGCGAGGCGAGTCGACGGCCGTAGAAGCCGTCGGATGAAGTATCGGTGTCGTCCATCGGAGCCCCGTCGAGATTCTGCACACCGCGCCGATGGTTATTCCCCGCCCCGTCGCATGGCCAGTAAATCGTTCCAAAACCACAACTGATGATGCGGTGTCGCCGTCAACCACATGGAATTTGCAAGGTTTTATTTGGCCGCGACCTTCCGCCGCGAGAGAGTTGCGTACATCGATGAGACGAGGATTTGATGAACGGCAATTTGGCTCAATTCGGTGAGGATTTGTGCCTCCATTTGGCTCGCCTGCAAGTGAGCCTTGGCAACATCAACGGACTGTTCGCGGGGGGCGCCGCGGCGCGTGACGCGGAATTCGCGAGGCGGACGCAAGAACTGCAGGCAGCCGTCAAGGAGTCCGCCGACCGCGCCGCAGCGCTTCGCGAGGCATTGCGCTCCGGCCTCGAACGCGACGCCACGCTCGCGCCCGAAACCCTGTCGAGATGGGTCAGCCAGCGGCAGACCGCGCAGCTGCACGCCCGTGCCGATCTGATCGAGCAGATGGCCACGGTCGCGGTGGAATTGGCGGCACTGTCCACGGTCGAGGCCGAACGCCTCACCGCGACCGCGATCATGGCCCGCCGGCAGGCGATTGCCCTTCAGGTCGAGCGCGAAAAACAACTATGACGTCCTCGTTCGCGCGGATCCTTGAGGGATGGACACCCTCCGGGCTGTGGCGTAGTGAGGTCCCTTGAGAAGGCCCATGGCTGACTGAAGGATGCCCGACCGCAACGACAGACCAGAGCGTACGTTTCTATTCGGACCGTTTCGCCTTTCCACCTCCAAACGGATCCTGCTCGAGGGCGACCGCGTCATTCGCCTCGGCGGCAAGGCGATCGAGATCCTGATCGCGCTGGTCGAGCGCGCGGGCGAACTGGTGAGTAAGCGCGAACTCGTCGAGATCGCCTGGCCCGATACATTCGTCGTTGAAGCGAACCTGACCGTCCAGGTGGCGGCACTTCGCCGTGCACTCGGCGAGGACGACAGCGCCAACCAGTACATCGTCAACAGTCCCGGACGCGGGTATCGCTTCGTTGCGCCCATCAAGGTGCTCGAAGAGGAGCGCCCCGCCATTGATCAGCCGGCGATGCAGGCGGCTCACAACCTGCCGGCGCAACTGAACCGGCTGGTCGGACGCGCTGAAGCGCTTCGCTCGATGCAGCAAAAACTGACCGACAGCCGCCTGCTGAGTATCGTCGGACCGCCCGGCGTCGGAAAGACGTCGGTCGCGCTTCGGCTGGCGGAAGCGATGTTGCCGCAGTTTCCGCACGGCGTGTGGCTGATTGACCTCGGCTCGATCACGGATGCCGCGTTGATTTCGAGCGTCATCGCGTCCGCCCTTCCGATCGACGCCCGTTCGAGCGACATATTGCCCGGTATCGCGGCGGCGTTGCGTTACAAGAGTCTTCTTCTGGTATTCGACAATTGCGAGCATCTGATCGACGGGGCGTCGGCCGCCATCGGCGAGCTGCTGCGCGGCGCCGGCGGCATCAAGGTGCTGACCACGAGCAGGGAGCCGCTCCGCGTCGATGGCGAACAGGTGTTCCGGCTTACTCCCCTCGAGGTGCCTCCAATCGGTGTGTCGCTCGGACCGAAGGACGTGCTGGGCTATCCGGCAGTTCAGTTGTTCGTGGAGCGGGCGGCCGCCGTCGTCAACGATTTCGAGCTTACCGATGCCAATGCCGGCTTTGCCGCGCAGATCTGCCGCGAATTGGACGGCAACCCGCTCGCGATCGAGGTCGCGGCCGCGCGCGTCGACGCGTTCGGCGTCAACGGACTGGCCGCCAGGATCGAGGACCGCGTGCACTTGCTCGCGGATGCGCGCCGCGGCACGCCGGCACGGCATCGTACGATCGCGGCGGCGCTCGACTGGAGCTATCAGCTGCTGTGCGAGCGCGAGCGATACGTTCTCCGCTGCCTCGGCATTTTCGCCGGCAGCTTCACGCTGGAGGCCGCCGTCTCCGTGATTCCGGCAGCTGACGGCGCCGACGCCGCATCGATCCTCGCCGATCTGGTCTGCAAATCGCTGGTCTCGGTCGACATCGGCTCCGAGCGCACCCGATTTCGGCTGCTGGAGATCACCAAGGCGTTCGCGCTCGCCAAGCTGGTCGAGCAATCCGAGCGGAACGAACTCGCCGCCCGGCTTGCGGCCTGCGTCACCGAAATGCTCTGCAGATACGCCGACGGCCCGAAACAGGTGCAAACCCTCAGGGATGCGGTCCAGGAACTCGATAATGTGCGCGGAATCCTGGACTGGGCGTTCTCGACGGACAGCCACGCGCAAGCGGGCGTTGCGCTCGCGGCCGCCGCCGTACCCGTGTGGCTGGAGAATTCGCTGCTGACGGAATGTATCGCTTGGACGACCAGGGCGATCGACGCTCTCGATCCGGCGATCGAAAGCGAGCGCAACGAGATGGTCCTGAAGGCAGCTCACGGGCTCGCCGTGATGTTCACCCAAGGCATGACCGGCCAGTCGCGCGACGCGCTGAACCGGGCAATCGAGCTTGCGGCACGCCTCGGCGACCGGCAATGGGAGCTGAGGGCGCGGCTGGGCCTGATCGTTTTCCTGCACCGGCGCGGCGACTTCAAGGGCGCGTTGGAAGGGACGCAGAGGATCGAGACGCTTGTCGCTGACGCTGACGAGCCGGCGGCGCTGGCGATGACGAAGAGCGCGAAGAGTGCGTCGCTGTTCTTTCGCGCCGAGTATGCGACGGCCCTGGAGCTCGCGCGCGAGGCCCACGAGTACTTCCGAACTCATAGCGACGTCTCGCAGATCGGCCGATGGGGACTGAACCACTCGGTCTATGCGCAATGCGTGATGGCGCGGGCCCATTGGAATCTGGGACGCTTCGATCGAACTGTTCGAGCCTGCCTGTCGGCGCATTCCGAAGCGGAGGAGACCGGCAATCCGACCTCGATCTGCCAGGCACTCAGCTGGTGCGGGGTTTCGTTGTTCCTGAGCCTGGAGGACCTCGACAAGGCCGCTTGCGCGATCCAGCGGTTCAGGCAGGTGGCTCAGGATAACGATATCCAAAGCTACGTGTTTTCGTCGATCGGTTTCGAAGGCAGGCTGCTGTTCCTGCGCGGCCAGATCGAGCCCGCCGAAAGATTGTTACGAGAGGCGCTCTCGAAGCTGAGCGGCGCGCAATACGAAAACGTATCGATCCCGTTTCTCGGCCGCCTGGCCGAGGTGCTGGCCGCGGACGATCGACCGGAAGAGGCGCTGCTGGCTTCCGCGGAATGCCTGGAGCGAACCAAGGCGACGGAGGCGCTCTGGTTGCTGCCGGATTCGCTGAGAATCCACGGCGATGTCCTGGCTGCATTGCAGGGACCCGACTCGAAGCCGGCCGAAGCCCATTTGCGCGAAGCGCTCGAGGTTTCGGAACGGCAAGGCGCCCTTGGATGGGAGCTGAGGTCGGCCGAAAGTCTTGCAAGCTTCCTGCGTCGGCAGCGACGAAATGGCGAGGCTGCAGCGGTGCTCGAGCGGACGCTTGGAAAATTCACCGAGGGTTTCGACGCCGTGCCGTTCCGGCGGACCAAGGCCTTGCTCGACGGGTTGCACGACCGCAAGCCCGGCTAGAGCAATTTCGGTTCTGATTGAATCAGAACCGAAGCTCTAGCTTGTTGTATTGACGCGTTTTCTTCACGCGAACCGGTGTCCACTTCGCTCGAAAACGCTCTAGCCCAGCGGGGGCAGGATGTTTTGCAGTTCCAGACGACGCTCCTCGAGAAAGCCCGGCAATCTAAGGCCCTCCCCGAGTTGATCGCGCGACTCGTCGACTGCGAAGCCGGGCCCATCGGTTGCGATCTCGAAAAGCACGCCGCATGGCGCCCGGAAGCCGATCGCAGTCAGATAGGTTCTTTCAATCGGTTCAGTCACGGCGATGTCGTGCCGTCTTTGAAGCTTCTGGATCATTTCGGATTGATCTTCGATATTGGCCGCGCGGAAAGCGACATGCCTGATCGTGCCGCCTCCAAGCCGGCCCCGCGACGACGCGCCGACCATCCGCAGCGTCAGCGTGCCTCCAGGACCGTCATGTGCGACGAACCGGACCGAATCATCGGCCTGCGAAACGCGCCTGAAGCCCAGCACGTCCTGGAGGATATCGACCGTGGCGTCCTCCGCGCGGACGTTCAGGGTCACCTCGTTCAAACCCATGACTGCTCGAACGGCATCGCTGCGCCCGGCTTCGCGACGATCCTGCACCGCTTCCACCAGAGCAAGCGTCGTTCCGTCCGGATCGGCGAAGCAAAGCAGCGGCTCGCCAAATGGCGAATGATCGAACCGGCACGCGACGTTCGCGGCCGTGAGCCGCTCCGACCACCATTCGAGCGATCCGGCCGGCACACGAAGGGCGGTCTGCACGACTTCGCCGACCCCAACCAATCCCTTTGCGACGCATCGCCATGCCAGGGTGCTCAGCACCGTTCCCGGGCTGCCGGCGTCGTCGCCATAGTAGAGATGGTAACTGCCGGGGTCGTCGTAGCAGACCGTTTTCTTGACCCGTTTCAGACCGAGAACGCCGGCATAAAAATGCGCGGCGCGCTGCACGTCATCAATGATTGTCGTGACGTGATGAAGTCCACGGGATGGCGAGCACGATCTGTCTGGTTCGGCCACGATATGCGCTCACCGTTGCCTTGCTGAACAGTAGTAAAAAGAACCCGTCATAGCCGATACGCAATCCTCGATATGGCGATCCAAATCGCACACGAACGCAATTCGTCGTTCCTGCTCCCGCCATCGGCAGGCGCAGCTGTCTGATCGCTCATTGAGGCCGATACCGGTCGAATTGTCTTGGATTTTCGCCCGATCACGTGGCGGGCAGACGGATTTAGGAGCCACAACCGGCAGCATCCTCACGTTCAACCTGGACGCAATCGTACAACTGCGCGCCAGGATGTGCAATCAGCGGGATTTGTTTTGGATCAACATCGGAACAAGATCGAGGCCGCCCAGCGAGCTCATATACACGTGCGCCGGCCGGGACATGCACGTCAAATTGAGCGCTGTGGCCTCGGCATCGCTCGCCGCCCGCGCCGGTCAGGGGATCAGATCGCAATGGACGACGCCGGACACGATACGATCGTCGCGCACAAGATCAATGCGTATTTCGCAGGGCAATGGCTCCCCGCGAACTACACGACGGTCCTGCGGCGCTAGCTGCCGGCGCCGATCTTGCGAACAGCCCAACCGAAGGTGAACAACATGGCAGGTCTCTTTCGTCCCGCAGCGCTCGGCGATCTCAGTCTCCCCAACAGGATCGTCATGGCGCCGATGACGCGCTCGCGCGCCGACGAGCATGGTGTCATCAATGGTTCCGCCGGCGAGTATTACGCGGCGCGCGCCGGCGCCGGCCTGATTGTCAGCGAGGGCATCAATGTAGGACCGATGTCCAACGCCTTTGATCGAACGCCCGGCCTGTGGACCGACGCGCAGACCGAGGGCTGGAAAGCCGTCGTCGAGCGGATCCACGAGCAAGGAGGCCGGATTGTCGCGCAGCTCTGGCATGCCGGCCGCGCGAGCGCGCGCGGTCTGTTGTCCAACAAGCAGCCGCTGTCGCCATCGGGCGTGAATGACGATCTGGAACGGCTGCAGGTATGGGCGTTGCTCGCCAACGGTGCCTATGTGCGCGTCGCGGCCACGTCGTCACGTGCGATGACCAAGTTGGAGATTGAGACCGTCGTGAACGAATTTCGAAGGGCGGCCGCCAACGCCGTTCGCGCCGGGTTTGACGGTGTGGAGATTCACGGCGCCAACGGCTATCTGGTTCACCAGTTTCTCTCGCCGACGATCAATCTGCGAACCGATCACTACGGCGGAAGCATCGAAGCGCGCTCCAGATTGCTTCTCGAAATTGTTGCGGCGATTTCCGACGTCATGCCGCGATCGCGGATCGGACTGCGGCTGTCGCCCTTTGCGGATTACAACAGCACGCGGGACCCGAAACCGGAAGACACCTATGGTCAGCTCGCGCTCCGGCTACGGACCGCGGGGCTTGCCTAT
Organism: Bradyrhizobium sp. B120; assembly: GCF_049075665.1. Classification (NCBI taxonomy): domain Bacteria; kingdom Pseudomonadati; phylum Pseudomonadota; class Alphaproteobacteria; order Hyphomicrobiales; family Nitrobacteraceae; genus Bradyrhizobium; species Bradyrhizobium sp. B120. The sequence continues at coordinate 7,624,392 of NZ_CP185242.1, forward strand.
CTGCACCTTGCAGACACCAACGCGTGGACCGGAGCGCCGGACTACGAGCGAATGCTGGCGATATTCCGCGAGCACTATCGCGGGCCTCTCATCGTCAATGCCGGCATCACGCCCGAGCGTGCCGCCGACATCGTCAATTCCGGCGAGGCGGACGCAGTCGCGTTCGGCCGCCTCTTTCTCGCCAACCCGGACCTCCCGGCGCGAATACGAGCTGGCGGTCCCTACAACTCGCCACAGCCGATCGGGATCTACGGCGGGTCGGATAAAGGGTATCTCGACTATCCGAGCCTGGCGTTCATTGACGAGGAAATTGCTCGAGGCGAATAGGAGCTTCCTGGTGGCGGCAGGTGGAAATTGGGCAAGTCCGGGCGCTGACATAATCGACGCCGGTAGGCGATACGAGTGTTGTTAGCTGGAAGATCTCCTCGCGCGCAATTTTGGTGAAGCCGTTGGCTGCCCAGAGTTGCCTGATCCGGATCGTGCGGACCAAGGAAGCATCGTTCTCAGAAGTCGACTGCAACCTCGCCGAGACCCGCCAAGCGCGCACGGGCGCTGGTGCGTTCTTTTGCGAAGACCATGCCGGTGCACGAGCCGGTTGTGACGATGTGGCCCGGTGAAAGAGGCACGCCTCGGTCCGCACAATGACGAATGAGCCAGCGCAGCAGACGCCAGATGTCGCTTGCCGGATTGCCTCCGGTCGTTTGCCGGCTGATCTCGTTCCCGACGGCCAGATGCGCTTCGACGCCTCTCAAATCGACGGAGGGAAGGCTAACTGTCGAGGCCGGTCCTAGCAGTAACGCGCCGTGGCTCTGCAAATCAGCAAGCTGGGCCAAGGCAGCGCTATTCTTCCAATTCTCAAGTCGCGTCTCCACCACTTCGATGGCGGGATACGCGGCGTCGAAGGCGCGTGCCAGTTCGCGGTCGGGCAACGCTGCATCTTCAGCCGTGAGAGTTCGCCCGACCCGGAGCGCGACTTCCACTTCCACACCGCGCAGGCGGAATTTCGGACCAAGTCGTGCGCCGGAGGTGAGCAGACCCGATGCAGGCAGCGGCGCGCAGATGGGCTCGGCCTCGGGGCCCGACGCCCCTACCTTCCAGCCGCCGGACGGGCCGATCCGGGAAAGCGTGGCATCCTGGATCGCGTAGGCGCCGGCGCGATCCAAAGGGAGAATGTCACGCCACGAGACCGGCCGCCCGCCGTTTCGGGCCGTGACCAACCGGTCCGCCGCTTCACCCGCATGACTCACGGCGTCCTCCCCACGGTGAGGTTGGGCTCCGGCGACAGGCGGCCGTGAGGAAAAGTCCGCTCATATTCCCGGCCCAATGCGAGCACGGCGGCGTCGGCCCCCTTCGGACCAAGCAACTGGAAGCCGGTCGGTAGCCCCGATACCCGTCCGCAAGGTATCGCGAGCGCCGGCAAGCCAGCGGCATTGGCGATGGCGGTGAAGACGGCGTGTCCCCGCGGCCCGACCGCCTGTCCGGCGATCGTCTCAGGGTAGGGGCGGTCGGCGGGCCAGGGCAAAGCCGCGGTGGCGGGCGTGAGGATCGCGTCATGGGAATCGAAGAGCTCATCCAACCGCCGCTTGAGCTGCTGAATCGCACTGACAAGATTGAACAGTGCGGTAGCTTGCGCCGAGCGGCCTTCTTGCAGAGTGGCGCGGGCCGCCTCGCCGCACATCGTCTGGTCTGGTCGCGCCCCGCGGCGGAGGCCCAGTTCAGGCCAGTGTGCGCCATCTTCAAACAGCCACGCCAGACCGATCGCGGAAAGCTGCGGCCACAAGCTGTTGATCTCTTCGGAGAGGTCGAATGACGGTGGACACTCGACGAGGTGTCCCATCGCTTCGAAGCATCGGGCCGCACGCTCGACCGCATCGGCGATGCCAGGATCGACGGGCGCGCCCGAAAAGCGCGGCACATACAGGATTCTGGCCTTTTTCGAAGCGGCGGCGAGCGGTTGCCCGGCCAGTATCTCCGTGAAGTTGGCAACGTCCGCAACACTTCGCCCAATCCCGCCCACCACCTCGTGGTCAAGAAATATCTCCGGTAAGCCACCGCGCCGCTTCACGAGCCCGGCTGACGGCTTGAAGCCGACAAGGCCGCAATGGGAGGCCGGCCGCCGTATTGAACCGCCGCCGTCGGTCGCGAGCGCCAGCGGTCCGCAGAAGGCGGCAACGGCGGCTGCCGCGCCGCCCGAGGAACCGCCTGGTGTCAGCGACAGATCGAGGGGATTGAAGGTCGTGCCTTTCAGGGCATTTGCGGTAAAGCCCTGCATCGCGAACTCCGGCAAACTGGTCTTTGCGAAAAGCACCGCACCCGCCGCCCGTATCCTGGACACCGGATCCTCGTCCTGCGCCGCGACGAAGCCGCGCATCAGTGCGCTGCCCCATGTGGTCGGCATGCCGGCGGCATGCAAATTGTCCTTCACCGAGACCGGGACCCCGTCGAGCGGGCCAAGCGGCCTCGCCTCCGCCCAGCGCCTGCCGCTTGCCTCTGCCGCCTCCAGCGCATCGGCCTCACTGAAGTGCAGGAAGGCGTTGAGCGATGAGTCGAAATTCCGTGCGCGATCCAGACAGTCTTCAATGACGTCGACCGGCGTGAATGCGCGCTGCGCATACCCTTGGATCAATTGCGCGGCATCGAGATGCCAGAAATGGGTCATGCGGGGACTGCCGTTCCAAGAGCCGGTTCAGGGCGAAAGCATGTATCACGCGCCAATCTTGTATACAACGATGCTGCATCCATGCAAGAATGAGCCTTCGTTCGAGGCAAGTGATGACTTCCGCCCTGCAGATCAGCGACCGCTTGTTGGACGCCATCCTGGCGAAGAAACTGGAGCCAGGAAGCCGTCTCGGCGAGCAGCAACTGGCCGAGTTGTTCGGCTGCAGCCGCACCATCGTGCGCGAAGCGCTGGTGCGGCTCGAAACACGAGGCCTCGTTTCGGTCAGCGCCCGCCGCGGGTGGTACCTGCTGGAGCCGACGGAAAAACAGGCAGGGGAAGCATTCGAGGCCCGACTCGTGATCGAGACCGGACTGTTGCGTGGTGCCGGTCCGCTCGGCGAGGCGGAACTCAGGCTTTTGCGAGATCATTTGCGGCGTCAATCGAAGGCGATAAAGGGCTCTGACATCGGACTAAGGAGCTTCATTCTGGGCGATTTCCATGTTTGTCTTGCCCGCTGCCTCGGAAATGAACTTCTTGCCCAGACTCTGCGCGATCTCACCGTTCGCACCGCGCTGACCGCCACACACCACCAGACGCAAAGCGAAGCCACTCGATCTTTCGACGAGCATGTCGGAATCGTTGCAGCCTTGGAGGCGCGGGACATGTCGCTTGCCGAAAAGCGCATGGGCGTCCATCTCCGCACCTGGAAGGAAAAGCTTCGCCTCAGCTCCGGCAGCGATCCGCTGGCGACGTTGCGGCAGGCTCTGTCGCCGATCGACTACATGGAACAAGACTTGCATACAAGACGAAGCAGAAGACGGCCAATTAAGCGGGTCGCCGGGCCTCTTCGATTCAGTAAGGAGAAATCGTGATGCGGTTTTCTAGATGCAGTTTGTCGGTCGGCTTCGCCGCCATTCTCTCGGTATTCGCCGCCTCGGAGGTCTTCGGACAGACAGCGCTCGACGGCATCGTTCGCAGCAAGGCGGTCAGGATTGCTATTCCAACGGACTTCCCGCCCTACGGTTTCGTGGGCTCCGACATGCAGCCGCAGGGTCTCGATATCGACATGGCGCGCCTGATCGCCGGAAAACTGGGGGCGACGCCGGAACTGATCCCGGTCACGACCGCCAACCGTATCCCCTATCTTCAGACCAAGAAGGCCGATTTCGTCATCTCGACGCTCGGCAAGAATCCCGATCGCGAGAAGGTCATCGACTTCACCGTCGCCTACTCGCCGTTCTTCATCGGCGTATTCGCCCCCAAGGCAACGGAGCTGAAGGGACCCGAAGCGCTGGCAGGGAAATCAATCGCAGTGACGCGCGGTTCGGTGGATGATGCCGAACTGACAAAGGTCGCGCCTCCGACCGCCGAGGTCCGCCGGTTCGAAGACAACAACGCCACGATTTCCGCCTTCGTCGCCGGCCAGACTCAAGCCGTCGCCACCAGCGCGCAGGTCGCCGCGGCGATGATCACCAAGAACCCGCAGCTCGGCGCCGAATACAAATTCCTTCTCAAGGACAGCCCGAACTTCATCGGCGTCGGCAAGGGCGAGGACGCGTTGCGCGCCAGGCTCAACGAGATCATCCTCGCGGCCAAGGCCGACGGCACCCTCGAGGCCCTCGCGCGGAAATGGCTCGGCAGGTCCACCGGCGACCTTCCGGAGTAAGCCGGGCCGTGGTCGATCTCGATTTTGGGGCCATCCTTGTCGACTGGCGCCTGCTCGCCAAGGGCGTCGCATGGACGCTCGGATTGACGGCGATTTCCGCAACTACAGGGATTGCGCTGGGCGTTGGATGCGCCTGGGCGCGCATTCACGGGCCGGTCTGGATGAAGGCCGTGACGGGGGCTTATGTCGAACTGTTCCGCAATACGCCGTTCATCGTGCAGCTCTTCTTCATCTTCTTCGGCCTGCCAGCTATGGGCTTCCGGCTGTCGCCGGAAGCCGCGTCTATCCTCGCGATGGTGGTCAATCTAGGTGCTTATGCCACCGAGATCATCCGCGCCGGCATCGAGGCGACGCCGCGCGGCCAAGTCGAGGCCGCACTGAGCCTTGCGTTGTCGCGCATGCAGACCTTCTTTCACGTCGTACTGCCGCCGGCGCTGCGCAAGGTTTGGCCCGCACTCGTCAGCCAGATCATCATCGTCATGCTCGGCTCATCCGTGTGCGGTCAAATATCCACCGAGGAGCTGAGCTTTGCCGCCAATTTGATCCAGAGCCGCAACTTCCGGGCGTTTGAGGCCTTCATCGTCGCGGCCCTGATCTATCTTGCGCTGTCGATAGCCCTGAGGCGATTGCTCAATTGGCTTGGCCCACGCTTCCTGTTCGGAGATTGAGGGCATGGTCGAATTCACGCTGTGGGATATTTTGCGCAACCTGCTGCTCGCCGCGCGCTGGACGGTGGGCCTGTCGCTGATTGCCTTCATCGGCGGAGGTTTCGTCGGGTTCGCCCTTTTGATTGCCCGCCTGACGCCTTCGCGCAGTGCGCGCCGCCTCGTCAGCCTCTATGTTCAGCTTTTCCAAGGCACTCCGCTTCTGATCCAGCTCTTCCTGGCCTATTTCGGCCTGGCGCTGCTCGGCATCCAGACCTCGCCCTGGACCGCCGCGGCGCTGGCGCTGACCGCCTATACCAGTGCCTTTCTGAGCGAGATCTGGTTCGGCTGCGTCGCCTCCGTTCCGCGCGGCCAATGGGAGGCCGCCCGGAGCCTGGCTCTCAATTTCTGGGAGCAGTTGCGTCACGTCATCCTTCCCCAGGCGCTCACCATCGCGGTGCCTCCAACCGTCGGATTCCTGGTCCAGGTCATCAAGGGTACGGCACTCGCCTCCGTGATCGGCTTCGTCGAACTGACCAAGGCCGGAGGCATGATCACCAATGCAACCTTCAGGCCTTTCACAGTCTATGCCCTGGTCGCGCTGATCTATTTTGCCCTGTGCTATCCCATCAGCCTTACAGCCCGCGCTCTCGAAAGGACGCTCCATGCCGCCCATCGTTGAGATCGCCGCGCTTTACAAATCCTTTGGGGAGACACAGGTCCTTAGAGGGGTCGACCTGCACGTGAACCAGGGAGAGGTGATCGCGATCATCGGCAAGAGCGGTTCGGGTAAATCGACACTCCTGCGTTGCATCAACGGGCTGGAGCGCTTCGACAGCGGCGCGATCCTGGTCAACAACAAGCAGATCGATCACGACAGCGCGGCTGCGATGCGTGAGCTGCGCCAACAGGTGGGGATGATCTTTCAGAGCTTTAACTTGTTTCCCCATTTGACTGTCGGACGCAACATCATGCTGGCGCCGAAGCTCGTCAAGAAGCGCACAACTGAGCAAGGCGAAGAACAGGCGCGCGCGCTGCTCTCGCGCGTCGGTCTGGAGGAGAAATACGACGCCATGCCCGACCGCCTGTCGGGCGGCCAACAGCAGCGCGTCGCGATTGCGCGCGCACTTGCGATGGAACCGGCCGTGCTGTTGTGCGACGAGATCACCAGCGCGCTCGATCCCGAGCTCGTCGGCGAAGTTCTACGTGTCGTCGAAAGCCTCGCCAAGGATGGCATGACGCTGATGATGGTTACCCATGAGATCGGCTTTGCGCGCAAGGTCGCCGATCGCATGATCTTCATGCATCAGGGCAAGGTTCATGAGATGGGAGCGCCCGACGAGCTCTTTGCCAATCCCAGGACTCCCGAGCTCCGGCAATTCCTATCATCGCTCCACAATTGATGGTCGTCGGTTGCGTTAGCGTGTCGCAACCCATCCTGCTGGCAAATCGCCGATGACCGCCGCAAGGCCCGGCCCAACGGCGCTATTCGAGGCGCGCGCATGGGGGCACTGCTCTCCCGCTACACCATCATGAGGGACGCGCCCCACTCTGCGCCACAGGTTCCCGGCCCTGTGTGTCCAAACGGAAGCCGAAGCGCCTCATCGGCAAGCGAGACAGTCCGCTCTCGGAGATTTCACTGTCCTTCGCGGTTGAACACGATTCGTCAGCTAGCTAGCGTGACGAGCGCGAAGTCGCAGGAGATCGTGGTCTGGCGTACAAATTCGTAGCCTTGGTAGCGGGAGAGGGACTCGAACCCCCGACCCCAGGATTATGATTCCCGTGCTCTAACCAGCTGAGCTACCCCGCCATAGGCTCGCGATCGGCGGCGTAGAGCCGCGGGTGCGAACGCGCGGCATATAAAGAGTGGCACGCACGCCTGTCAAGCAAACCCGGACGAGACCGCAAACTATTGCAGACAGAGGCTATTTTGGCCTGACCGAAGGGTCGCCGCCGGGGCTGCCGGGTGGAGGAATCACCGGCGTGTTGCCGCCTTGCGGGGTCGGCGCACGCATTTCGGGGTCGACGCCGGCCGGCGGACACAGCACGCCGTCGGATTTGGCGAGCTTGTCGCCCAAAGCTTGCCCGGTGGTGGTTCCCTCCGGAACCGCAACACCCGGATGCGAAGGCTGCTGCGGCGCGCAATTCGCGGCCGCGCGAGACGGCGCCGGCGGCGCAGTCTGTGCCGGCGGCGTGGCGGGCGTCGGCGGCGCCTGCGCCGCGGCAACGACGGGCGCCATGATCAGGGCCCAGGACAATGCGAGTGTTCGATTGATCCTCATGACGAGAAAACCGTGACAACGCGCCGATGTTCCCGTCAAAATCGCCGCATTCTCACGATTTGCGGAAGCGGATCAGCGAGAAATGCCCCATCGGCGGCATCGGCCGGCGTTCCGCAAGGCTGACGCCGCCATGCTTGGCGGCCCAATTGGTCAGCCGCTCCCACGGAAATTCCGGACGCCAGCCGAGCCGCCGCGCCAGCGGCGCGAAGGCGAGCTCGAAGATGCGGCGCGGGCCGCTCTCGGCGCCGATGTGATTGACCAGGATCAGCTCGCCGCCCGGCTTCAGCACGCGAATGAAATCATCCAGCGTGGCTTCGGGATCGGGCACTGCGGTGATGACGTATTGCGCGACCACCGCGTCGAAAAACTCGTCCGGAAATGCGAGGTGTTTAGCGTCCATCACCGCCAGCGTCTCGACATTGCTGAGGCCCAGCGCGCGCACGCGCTTGAGCGCCCGCCGCAGCATCGGCTCGGAAATATCGACGCCGCACAGTCTTGTGGTGCGCGCATATTCCGACAGCGACAGCCCGGTGCCGACGCCGACGTCGAGCACGCGTCCGCCGATCCGGTCGGCTTCCGCGATCGTCGACTGACGGCCCTGATCGAACACCTTGCCAAACACCAGATCGTAGATCGGTGCCCAGCGGCCATACGCCTTTTCGACCCCCTCGCGGTCGATGTCCCCAGCCATTCCCCTGCCCCGATGCTTCTTCTGTCTAGCCGCGAACCGCTTCCGCGAGCGGCGCCATCGCATCCTGCGTCGCGGCCCGCGCCGCGCGGCTCGCGCTCGCACTTCTGATGAAGCCGCCGCCGAGCACACGCGCCTGCCCGGAGGCCGCGTCGTAGAACACGCAGGCCTGGCCGGGCGATACGCCCTCCTCGCCCGCGACGAGCTCGACCTCATAGCCGCCATCGGCGGCGCGCAACCATGCCGGCTGCGGCGCGCGCGTCGAACGCACGCGGACATAGATCTCGATGCCCTCGCCGATCACGCGGTCCAGCGCGCCGTCGCCGATCCAGTTGACGTCGCGCAGCACGATACGATCCATCCGCAGCGCCTCGCGTGGCCCGACCACGACCCGGCGCGTCGCCGCATCGAGCTTGACCACATAGAGCGGATGGCTTGATGCGATGCCGAGGCCCTTGCGCTGGCCGACGGTGAAGTGAACGATGCCCTGGTGCTGGCCGATGACGTTGCCGGCGAGATCGACGATGTCGCCCGGCGCAATCGCATTCGGCTTCAGCCGTCCAATGATGTCGGTGTAGCGGCCGGTCGGCACGAAGCAGATGTCCTGGCTGTCCTGCTTGTCGGCGACCTCGAGATCGAAGCGCCGCGCCAGCTCGCGGGTCTGCGGTTTGGTCATGTCGCCGAGCGGGAAGCGCAGGAAGTCGAGCTGCTCGCGCGTGGTCGCAAACAGGAAATAGCTCTGGTCGCGATCGGCATCCGCCGCGCAAGTCAGCGAGCGCGATCCGTCGGCAAGCCGGCGCGAGGCGACATAATGTCCGGTGGCGAGCGCTTGCGCGCCGAGCTCGCGCGCGGTCGAGAGCAGATCGCGGAACTTGACCGAGCGGTTGCACTCGATGCACGGCACCGGCGTCTCGCCGAGCGCGTAGCTGTCGGCGAAATTGTCGATCACGGACTGCTTGAAGCGGCTTTCGTAATCGAGCACGTAATGCGGGATGCCGATCCGCTCCGCGACATTGCGCGCATCGTGGATGTCGCGGCCGGCGCAGCAGGCGCCCTTGCGATGGGTCGCAGCACCATGGTCGTAGAGCTGCAGCGTGATCCCGACCACGTCATAGCCCTGCGACTTCAACAGCGCAGCCGTCACCGACGAGTCGACGCCGCCGGACATGGCAACGACGATCCGTGTGTCTTCAGGGCGGCCTTCAAGATCCAGACTGTTGAACATCTCTAAGCGGTCATTGGTCACTGTCGCGGCGAGCTTATGCGCTCCGCGACGAAATTGGAAAAAGCCTTTGTCCAGAAAGCCTTAGAACGCGTCCAAGGCCGGTTCGGTCGGTTCGGGACGCGTCGAAGGCCACCTTTAATATAGGCCGTATTCCGGCGAGACAATCCGGCGGAATCCGTGCCTTGCCGTGCGCGGACGGCAAATCTTGCCGCCGGGCAAAAAGGAGGCCTGTCTGGAACCCGTTCCAGGCCACACATGCAACTCTTAACTAATTGAAATAGCTAACTATTTATAACGCCCGATGATTGGCCCGCTCCTTGCTGACAAAACACCGGAAGTCTCATTTGCGAGGGTTGGCAGTGGTGAGCGTGACGTCGGAAGCATTGGCAAGCCGGTCTTTTCAGGGCGCGGCACCGCGGTCGCCGCGGCCCGATCCCGCCCCGCAGGCGGGGAACGACGGCTTTGCCGCGCTGGTCGACAGCAATTCTGCGTCCGCGAGCGACAACAACAGGTACGACGCCCAACCGGCGCCCGCGCGCCGGTCCGACGATTCGACCTCGACGACCGACGCGCGCTCCCGCGACAACAGCACGGCCGCCGACCGGACGTCGCGGGATTCCGGCAGCTCGCGCGACGACAACAAGGTCGATAGCGACAGCGACGCGCCACCCAAGACCAAGTCGAAATCGAAATCCGACGACTCGAAGTCGAGCACCGATGCGCAATCGACCGGCGACAAGGCCACGGCGCAAGCCGTGCCGCAGCCGGATCCAGCCAATGCGGCAGCGGCCAACGCCGTGGTTGCCGTTCCCGTCGCCGCCGCAGCGGCGACTGATCCGGCAGCGGCGACCGCGCCAGCCGGCCAGCCGGCCGCACCGCTCGCGATCGCGGCTGCGGCTATCGCGGCAAGCTCCGCCATCGCCGCCACCGGTGCGCCGGCCAACAGCGGCGCGCCTGCCGGCGCCGACTCCGCAACGGCGGCGACCACCGCGGCGAATGCCGACAAGGTCGCCAAGGCGGCCGGCGTCAAGACCGAGGGACAGGTCATCACGACAGATGCGGCAACGGTTTCGGGCGCTGCGACGGCGACCGGTGATGCGACACTCGCCGCCACGGTCGCTGCCGGAACGCCGGCCACGAAGACGGCGACGCAAGCCAAGACACAGGTGGCCGCAAAGGACGCGACTGCGACAACGCCAACCGGCCAGGACGGCGCAACTCAAGGCAACGCCAACACCGCGCAGGCTGCTCCGACCACCATCGTTCCCGCAGCCACGCAGCCAGCGGCTGTATCCGGCAAGGCGAAAGCCACCGCGGACGGCGCAGCCGATGCCATCAAGGCCGATGCAAGCGGCGACGGCAACGCCGCGCCGGCTCCGACGGCCGGCGGCCACGCGGCTGCACAGGCCCAGCTCACCGCGCCCGATCCCAGCGCGCAGGCGGCGAATGCCCTCCAGGCGCAACTGCCGGCCAGCCAGACGACGCCGTCTGCGACCGCGCAATTGACCGTGACCAACGCCGCGCAAACCGCCGCCGTGCCGCTCAGCGGGCTTGCGATGCAGATCGCCGCCTCCGCCAAAAGCGGCAAGAGCCGCTTCGAGATCCGGCTCGATCCCGCCGAGCTCGGCCGCATCGATGTCCGCATCGATGTCGATCGCAACGGCCAGGTGACCTCGCATCTCACCGTCGAACGCCCGGAAACGCTGTCGATGCTGCGCCAGGACGCCAACCAGCTGCAGCGCGCGCTCGACAATGCCGGCCTGTCGACCGGCAATGGCGGATTGCAGTTCAGCCTGCGCGACCAGTCGCAGTCGGGCCAGAACAACAACGGCCAGTCCAATCCGAACGCCCATCGTTTGATCGTCTCCGAGGAGGACAGCGTCCCCGCCGCAGCGGCGGGCCGCTCCTATGGCCGCGCAACCGGCGCCCTCGGCGGCGTCGATATCAGAGTGTAAGGAGTTCACCATGGCAGTCGATGCAACCATGCCGACGCCGGTCGTCTCAGCGCCCGGCACCAGCAACGGAACGAGCTCCGGAAGCGGCAGCAGCACCGGCAGCGGCCTGACGACCTCGTCGCAGGGCATCGCGGACAATTTCCAGACCTTCCTGACGCTGCTGACCACGCAGTTGCAGCACCAGAACCCGCTCGACCCGCTCGACACCAACCAGTTCACCCAGCAGCTCGTGCAGTTCGCCGGCGTCGAGCAGCAGCTGAAATCCAACGATCAGCTCAAACAGCTGATCGCGATCGAGAAGAGCGCGCAATCGACCCAGGCGCTGGTCTATGTCGGCAACACGGTCGCCGTCGACGGCAGCAAGACCCAGTTCAACAAATCCGCGACCTGGAATCTGGTGTCCCCGCAAGCCACCAGCGCCACCATCACGATCACCAGCGCGTCCGGCCAGACCGCCTATTCCGGCAATTTCAACCTGAAGCAGGGTAACGCCAGCTTTGTCTGGGACGGCAAGGGCACGGACGGCACGCAATGGCCGGCCGGCACCTACACGCTGACCGCCACCGGCAAGGATTCCAAGGGCAACGACCTCGCCATCTCGACCGAGATTCAGGGCGTCGTCGACTCCGTCGACCTGACCGCCTCGCCGCCGCTGCTCTCGATCGGCGGCCAGACCTACACCACCGACAAGATCAAGCGCGTGGTGCGCGGCGCGACGGGCAGCAGCTAAGCCAAGGCTTCGTTGCATCCAACCAATCCGGCGTTCAGCTTCGCGGGAACTGCGCGGGCGCTTTGCGCATCGCGAGCTGCCGCATACACGCCTGTCGTCCCTGCGAAAGCAGGGACCCATACTCCGCGGCGGGTGTTGTTGACGGGACTCGTCATCGCAGCAACGGACAACAAGAACTTCGGTGGTCATGGGTCCCTGCTTTCGCAGGGACGACACTGAATGTGTGGCGCGATCTCGGGCAAGTTCGGTGTCATCACCCGCGCATGCGGGACGCAATACCCGTGACGATGCGCAGCGCCCCTCGATCGGGTGAGACGGGCAAACCATATACCGAGTTTCATTTCGGATAACGCTAAATACTTTTGCGACGGAGGCCTGCGCCGCCGGGCAAATCAGTGCCAGGGCCCCATGCTTTCCCAAACAACATCGCCAGACATAAACAGCAATAAATTGCGACACGTCAGCTTCCTGTAAGCAAGCGGACGTTATCTTCATATTCCGCGTGTGAACGCCGATTCCGCCCTGAAACTCCGCAGCTGCCCGGGCTGCGCGCCTTGACCGCCGGCAAGAGCTAGCCTGTGACCCCGACACGCCCGACACCGCCAGAACGCGCCCAGACCACGCCAAGCCATGCCGGGGCACCCCACCCGCAGCTTGCCGAGACAATGACCGAGAATGCGCGCCTCAGGACCATCGCCATCACCGTCATGCTCGAGATCGCAGCGCTTCGGGAACGGCTGCCGCCGACCGCCGGCGAGTAGCAACGCAGCCGGAGTGGAATGACCGGGTGCGAGGCTGTCGCGCCGCGCTCACGAACCCCGAACGCCGGTCAGGGCTGACAAGTCTGGCCTGCGCCGGCCGCGCAACCGGCGCGGCCTGCTCGATGTCCTCGCCGCATCAATAGATGCGAACGTGATTGGCCTCGAACGTCACCGGAAAGTTGTTGCGATTCTGCAAGGTCAGGATCAGCACGACGCCGACACCGCCGCGGTGATCCCAGTACACGGCCCGGTCGGTTTCGTGCAGGGGCTCCATCGAGGTCTGGTTCTTCTCGAAATGCGGCGCGATCGACACATCGAAAAACTCGTTCGGCGCCTTCGAATCCTTGCCCCACCAGAAGGTGAACGGCTGGCTCGAATTGGCAGCAATCGTATAGGTGCCTTGCTTGTGGTCAATATTGGCCATGATGTCGGGGTCCTTCGTTTTCCATTCGTCGCTCCGATGCGACGCCCCGACAATGATGCATGGCGCGCGCACACGCCGTGAGCTAGCTCACTCTGCTTTGCAACCGGTGCAACCGCGCCGGCGACGTGCCCAAGCTCTTGCAAAGGATGTCTTGCCTGAGCGACACTCTACACTTCAGGTGATTTCCGATCTCAATTCTTCCGCACGCAACGAGTTGATCGAATGAAGCCAGCTCCGAGCGATCGACGCCCCATCCATCACTCGCCGGTTTTCTGGATCGGCATCGCCTTGTGCCTGGCAGCGATCGCAATCTACCTTTGGTCCGACGACCTGTCCTGGCGGCCGACACCCCCGCGATAGAGGCGGGCATGCACACATGTCGATCCGGGCAAGTGGCTCAGTTGGCCTCCCTTCGGGCAAGCCGAACGCCGCGCGGAGAATCACCGAAGCGAACTCGGAACAAGCGGTTGAAATGCGAAACATCCGAGAAGCCAACCTCCAGCGCGATGTCGGAGATTCGCTGACGCTCGGCGCGGGACCCGGTCAGCAGTTCGAACGCCCGCTGGAGACGCAATTCGTTCAAGCGCTCCGTGAACGACGTTCCCGATGACGCCATCAGGCGTTGCAGATAGCGGGGCGAGATGCCCTGGCAACGTGCGACCGTTTGAACGCTGAGCCCAGGCTCCTGAAAGTGTGTGGTGATGTAGTCGAGGACTGCACTGTGCCGCGCAGCCACGACGGCGCTCGCGCCGCTCTCGCCCAAGGCAGGACACTCGCTGATCGCGAGTGCGACGAGATCGTGGATGTGGGTTACGACCGTATGACGAAGTTTTGGGGCGGTCAGTGCTCTCGCCTTGAGCACCGACTTCAGATATGTCGCGAATAGTCGGAATGCTTCCGTTCGGTGCCCGATCGGCCGCATGGCCAGGCTTTCGACATTCGTTACGCGCTGTTCAAGCTCCGCGCGCGGCACCGCGAGGCCGAATTGCAATCCATCAACGTAGATAACGCTGGCGGGCTCGGAATGCAGAATTGCGATCGCATCGCCGGCGCGAAGCTCAACTTCCCGGCCGCGCTGCGATAGCTGACTTCTGCCGGGAGAGCAGAAGATGACGCCGACGGAATCATCGCCATCGGCAAGGTTCGCCTGCAAACGGTTGAAGCGCATCGACGTGCCTTTCAGCGCGAGCATACGCAGGCCCTGAACCGCCTGCAGCGACGCGTCGGCCTGGATTGGAATGTTCGACAGGGGCTCGATATCGGCGTGCACGACGCATCGCCCAAAGTGCTCGCGCCAAAGAGGGAGACGAATACGCTCGGGAAGGTCGCGCGTCGAAAAATGATACGATGCAGAATTGGCTGCGTCCGTAGGCATGGGGACCTCCAGCCTTCACAGAGCATCAGGATGAAATGCTGCGGCACACCATTTTCAATGTCTGCATTATTCAATGTCTGCATTTTGCAATTCACGCACCGGCCTTCTCAGGGTCCGTGCGCGCAAGTCCAAGAAGCCATGCTATCGATCTGCTAGTCTGATTTGCCTGTGATCGATGCAGATGTGAACTGGTTCACCTGTCGGTCAGAATATTACGTTTATACTGATCGCGAAAGTCGCGGCCTTTATTTCTCCCTTAGGAGGAGACGGTCGTGATGGCTCTATCTGTAATTGCCGCCATCGGAGTCATTGGACATCCCTGGCGGCACGCAAGCGCAGATCAGCTTGATGCCCCTGTTCGCACTTGATCCGGTTTACGGAGCCGCGGGCAGGTTGTTTTGAATGATTGCAGATACCGATTTTATTTCGCTGCTCTAGCCAAATCGCTGAGCAGAATTAGTCGGACATAAAATGCCGGCGGCACGGTTGGCTTTTGGCCGCCGGTTGAAATGGTCGAAATCTGTCACGTGGGAAGTCAACCTTAGTGATCAGGAAGGCGTTCGATCATGGCCACCATATTCGACATGCTTTATCATGAGTACTGTCGTGCCCGCCTCGCCGAAATGCGGAAGCAGCTTTTGATACCCGTGATCGGCGAAATCTTGCAGGCACCGCCGGAAGACGGCGATTCATCTGGCCCCCCTGATTGTGGCTGGCCGACGAAAGCGCCGCCGGCCCTCGGGTAGCTGGAGCGCACAATCCCATTGGTTGGCCGGAGGCTGGTCCGGCACGCGCACGCCTTGGATCATCCAAGCGTTCTATGGATTTGCGCCCCACGAGGCCGCGCGCACGCCAGACAGATCGACAGATGCATGACCGAACCCACACCTCGAAGCGATTGATCGGCGAAATTCCGCCGGAGTTCAGATCGACCGACCGCGACCCGCGCATCGATGTCTGCCGCGGGATCGCGTTATGGTGGATCTTTCTCGACCACGTTCCAAACAACGTCGGAAGCTGGCTCACGCTGCACAACTACGGCTTCTGCGATGCTGCCGAAATATTCATGTTCATTTCGGGCGTGACTTGCGCGCTGGCCTACGGCAGAGCCCGTCAACGTGACGGCTGGAGAGGCATGGTCGGCCGCTCGCTGCGGCGGGCGTGGGATATCTATGCCGCCTTTCTCTTGCTCGCGCTCGCTTGCGCCGTGCTCGTCTACGTCGCGGGCAGCGATGATCTTGCCGATGACAGCAACACGCGCGTTTTGTTCGAACGTCCGGGCGCGGCGCTTGCGCACGCCGCAATCCTGCAATTTCGCCCCGTCAATACCGATGTCTTGCCGGTCTTTGTGATCTGCCACGTGTTGTTCGCACCGTTGTTGTGGCTGCTGCTGCGCGCACCAAACGTGACGCTCGGCCTTTCGCTGTTGCTTTATGCGCTGGTGCAAATCTTCGGCTGGCGCGTTCCCGCCTGGCCCGACGGCGTCTGGTTCTTCAACCCGCTGGCATGGCAGTTTCTGGTCGTGCTGGGCGCATGGTACGTCGTCGAGGGGAAGACAATCCGGGATTGGATAACGTCGCGCCCTGCGCTGGTCCTTTCCACTCTCTTTCTCGCGATGAGCCTGGTCCTTGCACTCGGCCAGCACGCCAGGCCGGTGGTGCCGCAGGCTTTGACGGACCTGCTATTTCCATTGGACAAATCGAATCTGAGCCCGTTGCGGCTCCTGCATTTCCTGGCTCTCGCGATCGTGGCGTCATGGCTCGTTCCGGCGGGTTGGCGAGGACTATCGACGCCGGTGCTGCGTGGCGCGCGGTGGTGTGGCGAGAATTCGCTGCCGATCTATTGCCTCGGCGTCCTGCTGGCGCTGGTCAGCCAGTTTGATCTGTTCAACATCTCGAACCGGCCTGCGATGCAGATCGCGCTCAGTCTCGGCGGCGTCTTGATGATGACCGCCGTCGCGGCGCTCCTGAACGCGCTCAGCACCAAGCGCAAGCCTGCGATGGGCGCAGTTGATCGGAAAATGCCCGCAGCCGTTACAAATCGGAAAGTTGAGGATCGCGCACGCGGGACCGTTCTTGATGCACAGCTGAGAGCCGTCACCGCTCCGTCGACGTACTGCCCTTGACGAAATTCGGATCGTGCCGGACATCGGCTGTTTGCCACGTTCGGGGGCACGCGCATTCGCGACGCAACCATTCCGGCCTCTCCCCGCACGCGGGGAGGGGCGAAAACGGAGCTCGCTGCCGAAGCACGCTTGCCGCCGATGCTCACTCCGACCGGCCCGCGGCGTCGAGGATCAGCCGCGCAATCGGCTCGGGCTGCGCGATCAGCGCAAGATGGCTGGCCTTCACCTCGATCGTGGTCGCGCCCATCCGCTTGGCCATGAAGCGTTCGAGATCCGGATTGATGGTGCGGTCCTCGGTCGAGACGGCATAGTAGCTCGGCTTGCTGCGCCAAGCCGCGTGGCTGGTCCTGCCGGCAAGCAGTTGCTTGTGAAACGGCTGCTGCACGGCATAGAGCACCTTCGCCTTCGCTTCCGGGATGTCGCCGGCGAAATCGCGCAGGAACGCGGCTTCGCTCAGCCGGCCCTCGTCGCCATCGAACACGATGCCGGCGCTCGCGGGCGGCGTTGGATAGGTCTTGGCCAGCGCGGTGTAATCCTCATCCGCATCGGGTGCGCGCGCGGCGACATAGACCAGCGCCGAAACATTCGGATGCACGCCGGCCTCGGTGACGATCATTCCGGAGAAGGAATGGCCGACCAGAACCGTCGGGCCATCCTGACGATCGAGCACACGCTGCGCCGATGCGACCGCTTCCGGCAGCGTGGTCAGCGGATTTTGCACGGATGTCACATTGAGCCCCGCGGCCTGCAAGTGCGGAATGACCTCATACCAGCACGAGCCGTCGGCGAACAGGCCGTGCACCAGCACGACATTGCGCGCCTTCGCCGGCGGCTGCGTTGCGGCGATGCCGCGCGAGGACACCAGCGAAGCTGCAGCTCCCGCAAGCAAGGCGGTCGAGAAGGTGCGTCTGTTCATCATCATGACAAGGGCTCGGATGGAGTGATTGGGGAAACGCGCCCACCTGCGGTGAGCGGACAACGACTCCTACGCACACGAGAGCACGTCGTTACGGCACTACGCTGTTGTCAAAGAGAAGTGATGATGGTCCGTCCGGCAATCTTTCGACACACGTCGTGACGCGCGACAGGATTGCGAAAGCGAGACTCAATTGATCATCTCGCCCCGGGGCCACCCCTCTCCCCAACCCTCCCCCGCAAGGGGGGAGGGAGCCTGACCGACATGCTCACCTCACGCTGCGAAACTCATTGCACGTCAGAAACGTAAGGGACGCACAGGCGAGAGGGTTCCCTCCCCCCTTGCGGGGGAGGGTTAGGGAGAGGGGTGCCGCTTGTTCCGCTGCCCGACAAGAGCCGCACAACCGGCTCCGCGCGGCTCCCAAGCCCCCAATCCGCCACCCTGTTCCCGGCCGTTCCAACGAGAATCGTATTGAAGCCTTGGGCTTAGGCAAATTTTAAACCGGTGGGCGTAGGTTACCAATTGCGAGTTCAGTGGTTGAGAGTTTGTGAGTACGCCATGACAGAACCCCATCGCCCGAGGGTGAAATACGTCATCGGGCCTGACGGCAGCCCGTTAACGATTGCGGACCTGCCGGCCCCCGGTACCAAGCGGTGGGTCATCCGCCGCAAGGCCGAAGTCGTCGCTGCGGTCCGCGGCGGCCTGCTCTCCCTTGAGGAGGCTTGCAGCCGCTACACGTTGACCGTCGATGAGTTCCTTTCCTGGCAGTTCTCGATCGACCAGCATGGTCTGGCCGGACTGCGCACCACACGTATCCAGCAGTACCGGCAGTAAGTTTCGCCTAAACTGTGGCATTTGACGAAAACCGGCCTCGCTTTGCGAAGCCGGTTTTTTTCATGTCCGCGTTTTTGCCGCGGTTCTTAACCTTCGTTAACCATATGGAAACCATACCCTAGGCAATATTTGCCCAGTCGGACCCGCGTGGGCCGAATCCCTGGGGGCCGTTGGTGCAAAGTCTGGTTGCTTTCTTCAGAGGTCTTGGTGCGGCCCGCCTCGCGGCCATGGTTGCGGTCACCGCGGCCCTGATCGGCTTCTTCGCGTTCGTCATCATGCGCGTCACCACGCCCCAGATGACCACCCTCTTCACCGATCTGTCGACCGAGGATTCCTCGGCCATTATCAAGGAGCTGGAGCGCCAGGCGATCCCGTTCGAGCTGCGCAGCGACGGCGCCGCGATCATGGTGCCGAAAGACAAGGTGACGCGGCTGCGGATGAAGCTCGCCGAGGGCGGCATGCCCAAGGGCGGCGGCGTCGGCTACGAGATCTTCGACAAGTCGGATGCGCTCGGCACCACGAGCTTCGTCCAGAACATCAATCATTTGAGGGCGCTGGAGGGCGAGCTCGCCCGCACCATCCGCGCCATCGACCGCGTCCAGGCCGCGCGCGTCCACCTCGTGCTGCCGGAAAAGCCGCTGTTCTCGCGCGAGACGCCGGAACCCTCCGCCTCGATCGTGCTCAGGGTGCGCGGCGCGCTGGAGCCGCAGCAGATCCGCGCGATCCGCCACGTCGTCGCCTCCGCGGTCAACGGGTTGAAGCCACAGCGGGTCTCGATCGTCGACGAGGCCGGCCAGCTGCTCGCCGACGGCGCCCAGTCCGACGCCGATGCCGCGGTCGGCGACGAGCGCCGCGCCGCCTTCGAGAAGCGGATGCGCAAGCAGGTCGAGGACATCGTTTCCTCGGTGGTCGGCGCCGGGCGCGCCCGCGTCCAGCTCTCCGCAGACTTCGACTACAACAAGATCACCCAGACCTCGGACAAGTTCGACCCCGAAGGCCGGGTGCTGCGCTCGACCCAGACCCGTGAGGAATCGAGCGCCACCGCCGACAATTCCGGCCAGGTCACCGTCAACAACGAGCTGCCGGGTAACCAGAACCAGGACAACGCGGTTCGCGCCCGCGACCAGAGCAAGAAGAGCGAGGAAACCAACAATTACGAGATTTCCCGCACCACCAAGACCGAGGTGACCGAGGCCGGCCGCGTCAACCGCATCTCGGTCGCGGTGCTGGTCGACGGCGCCTACGCCAAGAACGAAAAAGGCGAGATGGTCTACCAGGACCGCACCAAGGAGCAGCTCGACCGCATTGCCGCCCTGGTCCGCTCCGCGATCGGCTTCGACCAGAAGCGCGGCGACCAGGTCGAGGTCGTCAACCTCCGCTTCGCCGAGCCGCCGACCGCGCAGCCGATCGCCGAGCCGACCGGCCTGCTCGGCATGCTGCAATTCACCAAGGATGACGTGATGTACGTCATCGAGCTCGGCGTCATGATGATGCTCGGCCTGGTCGTGCTGTTCATGGTGGTCCGCCCGCTGGTCAAGCGCATCGTGGCGGCCGACGTCATTCCGGCGCTGGCCGGCGCCGGCCTGCCCGCGCTGGCCGAAGCCCATGCCGAGAGCGCCGGTGCGCCCGGCCAGGCGCTGATCCCGAGCGGCAGCGGCGCGGCGCAATTGATCGACGTCGCCCAGATCCAGGGCCAGGTCCACGCCCAGGCCGTGCACCGGGTCGGCGAACTCGCCGAGCGCAATCCGAACGAAACCGTCTCCATCGTCCGTCAATGGCTGAGCGAGCCGGTAGAGAACTGACATGGCCGCCGTACCCCAGACCACCAACGCCAACGACATCGCCACCGTCCTCTCGACGCTGGCGAACCGGCAGAGCGCCCGGCCCAAGGGCAAGCCGCTGCCCGGCCCGAAGCGCGCCGCGATCCTGATGCTCGCGCTCGGCGAGCAGTATGGCGGCAAGATCTGGTCGATGCTCGACGACGAGGAGGTCCGCGAGCTGTCGGTCCACATGTCGACGCTCGGCACCGTCGAGGCCGACGTGGTCGAGGACCTGATGCTGGAATTCGTGTCGCGGATGTCGGCCTCCGGCGCGCTGATGGGCAATTTCGACGCCACCGAACGGCTGCTGCAGCAATATCTGCCGGCCGAGCGCGTCACTGGCATCATGGACGAGATCCGCGGCCCCGCCGGCCGCAACATGTGGGAGAAGCTCTCCAACGTGCAGGAAGAGGTGCTCGCCAACTACCTCAAGAACGAATACCCGCAGACCATCGCCGTGGTGCTGTCGAAACTGAAGCCGGAGCACGCCGCGCGCGTGCTGGCGATCCTGCCCGAGGACATCGCGCTCGACGTGGTCGGCCGCATGCTGCGGATGGAGGCGGTGCAGAAGGAAGTGATCGAGCGCGTCGAGCAGACGCTGCGCACGGAGTTCATGTCGAACCTGTCGCAGACCCGCCGCCGCGACGCCCATGAGGTGATGGCCGAGATCTTCAACAATTTCGACCGCCAGACCGAGACCCGCTTCATCACCTCGCTGGAAGAGGAAAACCGCGAATCCGCCGAGCGCATCAAGGCGCTGATGTTCACCTTCGACGATTTGATCAAGCTCGATTCCGCTTCGGCCCAGACGCTGATGCGCAACATCGACAAGGACAAGCTCGGCGTCGCGCTGAAGAGCGCCAACGAGGAGGTGCGCAGCTTCTTCCTCGGCAACATGTCCTCCCGCGCCGGCAAGATGCTGATGGACGACATGGCCGCGATGGGCCCGGTGCGCCTGCGCGACGTCGACGAGGCCCAGGCGCTGCTGGTCAACCTCGCCAAGGACCTCGCCGCCCGCGGCGAGATCACCCTGACCAAGAACCGCGCCGACGACGAGCTGGTGTACTGATGGCCGCACCCGCAAAATTCCTGTTCGACACGGACTTCTCGGCGCCGGACCGTTCGCGCGAGCGCGCCCCGACGCCGGCCGACGTCGCGCAGAAGGTCGCCGACGCCGAGGCGCGGGCCTATCGCGCCGGCTATGAGGCCGCGCTGCGCGAGGCCAAGGTCGAGAGCGACCGCCGCGCCGCGCAGGCGCTGGAAGAGATCGGCACCGCGATCAAGGGCATCGCCGCCCGCTTTGCCGGCATCGAGACCCGGATGGAGACCGAGGCCGTCGATGTCGCGGTCGCGGTCGCCCGCAAGCTCTGCTCCGAACTGGTCGCGCGCGAGCCGCTCGGCGAGATCACCGCGCTGGTCTCCGACTGCTTCTCGCATCTGGTGGCGACGCCGCATCTCGTAGTCCGCATCAATGACGCGCTCTACGAGGCGGCGCAGGACAATATCGAGCGGGTGGCGGCGCATTCGGGCTTCCAGGGCCGGCTGGTGATCCTGGCCGAGCCCACGATTGCGACCGGCGACTGCCGGATCGAATGGGCCGACGGCGGCGTGGTGCTGGAGCGCGCCGCGATCGAAGGCAAGATCAACGAACTCGTCGGGCGCTATCTGGCGTCCCGCGGCCAGACCGGCTGAAGGATTGAGGGCTGAACCATGAGCGACACCGACACCCAAGTCCCGCTTCCCGATCTCAACGCCGCCGACGCGCCCGGGATCGACGACATCGGCTACAACGAGGACGAAAATGCCGCGCGCATCGCGGCCGACCTCGAGGCCGTGTTCGACGTGCCGGTGCAGGTCTCGGCGGTGCTCGGCCGCTCCAAGATGGACGTCGGCGACCTCTTGAAGCTCGGACCGGGCACCGTGCTCGAGCTCGACCGCCGCGTCGGCGAGGCGATCGACATCTACGTCAACAACCGCCTGGTGGCGCGTGGTGAAGTGGTGCTGGTGGAAGACAAGCTCGGCGTGACCATGACCGAAATCATCAAGGCAGAACGCTCGTAACAACCAGACGGTAGCGCGCGGAACCTGCGCGACCAGACGAACAGGAGATCATCATGCGGCTTCTCATCGTTGGCACCCTGAAGGGCCAGCTCACGACCGCGACCAAGATCGCGATGGACAACGGCGCCTCGGTGACCCACGCCGAGGCCGCCGAGCAGGCGATGAACGTGCTGCGCAGCGGCAAGGGCGCCGACCTCCTGCTGGTCGATGTCGGCCTCGACATCCGCGATCTCGTGATGCGGCTCGAGGCCGAGCACATCCACGTGCCGATCGTCGCCTGCGGCATCTCCAACGATGCCCGCGCCGCGGTCGCCGCGATCCATGCGGGCGCCAAGGAATACATCCCGCTGCCGCCCGACCCCGAACTGATCGCAGCGGTGCTCGCCGCGGTCGCCAACGACGCGCGCGATCTGATTTATCGCGACGAGGCGATGGGCCGGGTGATCAAGCTCGCGCAGCAGATCGCGGGCTCGGACGCCTCCGTGATGATCACCGGCGAGTCCGGCACCGGCAAGGAAGTGCTGGCGCGCTATGTCCATTCCCGCTCGGCCCGCGCCAAGCGGCCGTTCATCTCGATCAACTGTGCAGCGATCCCGGAACACCTGCTGGAATCCGAGCTGTTCGGCCATGAGAAGGGCGCCTTCACCGGCGCAGTGGCGCGCCGCATCGGCAAGTTCGAGGAAGCGACCGGCGGCACGCTGCTGCTCGACGAAATCTCCGAGATGGATGTCCGGCTGCAGTCCAAGCTGCTGCGCGCGATCCAGGAGCGCGTGATCGACCGCGTCGGCGGCACCAAGCCGGTTCCGGTCGACATCCGCATCATCGCGACCTCGAACCGCAATCTGTCGGAGGCGGTGCGCGAAGGCTCTTTCCGCGAGGACCTGCTGTTCCGCCTCAACGTCGTCAACCTGAAGATCCCGCCGCTGCGCGATCGTCCGGCCGACATCCTCGAGCTGGCGCAGCATTTCGCCAAGAAATATGCCGAAGCCAACGGCGTGGCGGTCCGCCCGATCTCGACTGAGGCCCGCCGCGTCCTGACCGCGAACCGCTGGCAGGGCAACGTCCGCGAGCTCGAGAACACCATCCATCGCTCGGTCCTGATGGCGCAGGGCGACGAGATCGGTGCGGACGCGATCCTGACCCCGGACGGTGACCGTCTCGACCTCGCCAAGACCGCGCCCGCGGTCGCGCACGCTACGCTCGCCGCCGAGCAGGTCACCCGCGCGCTGGTCGGCCGCACCGTGGCCGACGTCGAACGCGATTTGATCCTGGAAACGCTGAAGCACTGCCTCGGCAACCGCACCCACGCGGCCAACATCCTCGGCATCTCGATCCGCACGCTGCGCAACAAGCTGAACGAATATGCCGACGGCGGCATCCCGATCACCCCGGCCGGCAACGGCGCGCCCGATTATCAGCGCATGGCGAGCGCCGGCTGAGAAAGAGCAGCGGCGGGTGATCCCGCCGCGACGGCCGCGCCTCACGAATAGTTGGGCGCATCGGGCTTGCGAAAGATCCGGATCGGATCGCCGGGTGTGATGTCGCGGCCGGTGAAGGTCACATACGCATAGAGCGCAAGATACGCGACGGCGATTGCGCCGACGACATAGAACAGCAAGGCTCCCACGCGCTTCATCGAACCGTCACGTCTGCGAAACATCCGCGGCTTTTAGTGCGCTTGCCGGCATAGCGCCACGGCCAACATGCCGCGCCGGCCCCGTTGCCGTTCCCTTAGCCATTCATCCCTTGAGTCTTGCGGCCAGTTGCCTTATTCAATCTCCTATTGCGCTTTTATATTTCGACAACTGGAGAGTGATATGGCCCTTTACGCGCAGACCGCCGGCACGTTGTCCACCAACTCCGGGACTTTCACGCCGATGCAAGGCCTCAGCCTGACGATCCCGGAGGGCGTCGGCACCACCGCGATCATCACCCTCAACGTTCCGAATCCCTACGCCACGGGCAACGACATTCCGGGCGGCAGTTTCGGCGTCACCGTCAATGGCAAGGTCTCGCCGGTGGTCGCGAGCTTCACCTATAACGAGACCCCGTCGAGCTTCGGCCGCATCCCGACCACGCTCGTCGTCGGCATCCCGCTGGGCAATACAGCTCAGACCATCCAGGCCGTATGGGCTGGCGTCCGCGGCAGCACCGTGATCATCGACAGCCCGGCGTCGCTGAGCGCAGTGTTCTGACGCCTGATCCGGACAAGCAGCGCGCTAGCGCACACCATGGACGTGACGCGACGGCAGGCTGACCTCGGCCAGCCTGGCGGCGCCTTCGTCGCGGTCGATCGCGACATATTCGCCGTGCCAATACGCCAGCGCGGCGGTGCGCTCCGATGCGATCACATCGAGCACGCGACCGATGACGATCGCGTGCGAATGCCGCTCGATGACCTCCTCGACCTCGCAGTCGATCGCAGCCAGCGCTCCGATCAGCAACGGCACGCCCGAGGCGCGCGTCGTCCATTCGGCCCCGGTGAACCGGTCGGCGCCCTTCAGGCCGCCCTTGCCGGTGAAGCGCTCGGCGATGTCGAGCTGATCCGCGGTCAGGATGTTGACGCCGAACACGCCGTGGCGCGCGATCAGCGGCCACGACGAGGCGGCGCGGTTGATGCTGACGATCAGCGACGGCGGCTCGACCGACAGCGACGACACCGAGGTCACCGTCATGCCCGAAATATCCTTGCCCCGGCCGGCGGTGATGACGCTGACGCCGCCGGTGAGATGGCGCATCGCGCCACGGAATTCATCGGCCGCCACCGCGGGCTCGATCGAAACATTGCGGACGACGGAATTCATGGCGACCTCACAGATCGGATGTGTCTTCGCTGCCCTCGAGCAGGTGCTTCAGGATCTCGCCTTCCAGCGCGGCGAGCTCGGCCGAACCGCGCCGGCGCGGCCGCGGCAGGTCGATCGTGACATCCTCGGCGATCCGGCCGTCCTCGATGACCAGCACGCGGTCGGCAAGCGCGACCGCCTCGGCGACATCGTGTGTCACCAGGATCGCGGTAAAGCCCTGGTCGCGCCAGACCCGCTCCAGCAATTGCTGCATCGAAATGCGAGTCAGCGCATCGAGCGCGCCGAGCGGCTCGTCGAACGCCAGCACGCGCGGTTGGGAGACCAGCGCCCGCGCCAGCGCCACGCGCTGCCTCTGGCCGCCTGACAGCACCGCCGGCCATTGGTCGCGCTTGTCGCCGAGGCCGACCTCGACCAGCGCCCGCTCGGCGCGCGCCTGCGCGTCGGCGGACGAACGCTCGCGCCCCAGACCGACCTCGACATTGGACAGCACCCGCGCCCAGGGCAGCAGGCGCGGCTCCTGGAACATGACGCGGACGTCCTGCGCCCGGGGTTGTTCACCGAAGGCGATGCTTCCCGCCGTCGGCGCGTCGAGGCCGGCGACCAGGCGCAGCAGGGTGCTCTTGCCGCAGCCGCTGCGGCCGACGATCGCGACGAACTGGCCGGCCGGGATGTGCAGGTCGATGCCGCGCAGCACCTCATTGTCGCCGAACGCCTTGCGCAAGCCGCGGATGGTCAGCGACAGGCCGCGGGCCGTGCCTTCCGTCACGCGCCGCAAATGCCGCGCCTTCACGACGATGTCGGCGTGGTCGACCGGCTGGAAACGAAGCGCTTCTTGCATTCTCATTCTCACTTCTTCTGGAAGGCGGGGTGCCACGACAGGGTCAGCCGCTCCAGCGCCCGCGAGGCGCTGTCGGCGAGCTTGCCGAGCAAGGCGTAGATCAGGATCGAGAGCACGACGACGTCGATCAGCATGAACTCGCGCGCCTGCATCGCCATGTAGCCGAGGCCCGACGACGCCGCGATGGTCTCGGCGACGATCAGCGTCAGCCACATGATGCCGAGCGCAAAGCGCAGCCCGACGAAGATCGAGGGCAGCGCGCCCGGGAAGATCACCCGGCGGAACAGCTCGCCATCGGTCATGCCGTAGATGCGGCCCATCTCGATCAGCTGCGGATCGACGGTGCGGATGCCGTGCAGCGTGTTGAGATAGATCGGGAAGAACACGCCGAGCGCGACCAGGAACAGTTTGGCCGACTCGTCGATGCCGAACCACAGGATGACCAGCGGGATCAACGCCAGATGCGGGATGTTGCGCACCATCTGCAGCGTGGTGTCGGTGAGCTTCGCCGACAGCTGCGACAGCCCGTTGGCGAGCCCGAACGCGAAGCCGATACCGCCACCGATCACAAAGCCGATCGATGCGCGCCAGAAGCTGACCCAGATATTGCGGACCAGCTCACCCGACAGCAGCAGCTTCCATCCGGCCAGTGCAACGTCGGTCGGCGCCGGCAGCACCCGCGAGGGAACAAAACCGGTGACGCAGGCAAGCTGCCAGACCAGAACGATGGCAAGCGGCACGATCCACGGGATCAGGCCGTCGACCTTGGGGAGTTTCGGCGCGCCGACGCGCGGAAGACTGTCGATAAGACTCATGATTGCGATGCCTGCTTCTGCGGACGATAGTCGTTGCCGATGGTCTCGCCAAACGGCCCGGTGTTGACACGGATCGGCGTCACGTTGCCGGGCTGCGCCAGCGACAGCAGCGGGAACACCAGCTCGGCGAACCGATAGGCTTCCTCGAGATGCGGATAGCCCGACATGATGAAGGTATCGACGCCGACGTCCTGATACTCCTTGATCCGCGCGGCGACGGTCTGGGGATCGCCGACGAGCGCGGTGCCGGCCCCGCCGCGCACGAGGCCGACGCCGGCCCAGAGGTTCGGGCTGATCTCGAGCTTGTCGCGCCGTCCGCCATGCAGCTGCGCCATGCGCTGCTGGCCGACCGAATCCATCCGCGCGAAGATCTTCTGCGCGGCAACGATGGTGTCGTCGGTGACATACTGGATCAGTTCGTCGGCGGCGCGCCAGGCCTCCGCGTTGGTCTCGCGCACGATCAC
The DNA here is from genome assembly GCF_049075665.1 of Bradyrhizobium sp. B120. Taxonomy (NCBI): domain Bacteria; kingdom Pseudomonadati; phylum Pseudomonadota; class Alphaproteobacteria; order Hyphomicrobiales; family Nitrobacteraceae; genus Bradyrhizobium; species Bradyrhizobium sp. B120. Next base: position 7,651,478 of record NZ_CP185242.1, read on the forward strand.
ATGCAGGCGGATGCCGAACGACAGCTTGCGGCCGCGTTGCGCGGCAACGGCCTTCACCTTGGCAATCTTCTCGGCGACCTGCGCCGGCGGCTCGCCCCAGGTCAGATATTTGTCGACGGTGTCGACCGCGACGTCGATGCCGGCATCCGACGAGCCGCCGAAATACAGCGGCGGGCGCGGCGATTGCACCGGATTGAACAGCAGGCGGCCATCCTCGATCCGGATGTGCTGGCCTTCAACATTGACCGTCTTGCCTGCCAGCAGATCGCCATAGACGTTGAGGAACTCGCGCGTCACCGCGTAGCGTTCGTCGTGGTCGAGGAAAATGCCGTCGCCCTTGTTCTCGATCGGATCGCCGCCGGTGACGACGTTGATCAGGAGACGGCCGTTCGACAGCCGGTCCAAGGTCGCGGTCATGCGGGCGGCAACGCTCGGCGACTGCAGGCCGGGCCTGACCGCCACGAGATAGCGCAGGCGCTCGGTCCAGGGCGCGACGGCGGAGGCCACCACCCAGGAATCCTCGCAGCTCCGCCCGGTCGGCAGCAGCACGCCGTAATAGCCGAGCTGGTCGGCGGCCTGCGCGATCTGGCGCAGATAGTTGAAGTTCACCTCGCGGCCGCCGATCGACGTGCCGAGATAGCGGCTGTCGCCGTGGGTCGGCAGGAACCAGAGGATGTTGGCGTTGGTTGGGGTGCTCACGTGCCCGGCCTCCATGCGACGTCGGAAATCTTGATTTGTTTGGGGATCAGGCCGAGCGCGAAGAACGTGTCGGCGACCTGTTGCTGATCCGCGATCACGGTATCGGTGACCGGCTTGATGCCGTAGGCCTGCCGCTTCAGCGCGACCTCGACCACCGGCACCGACAGGCCGATGCTCGGCGCGAGCTGTTCGGCGACGGCGTGGATATCGCCCTTGGCCCAGTCATCGACCTCGCTGAGCTGCGCCAGCACGAGCTCGACGAGCTTCGGATCGGCCTGCAGGAACTTCTTCGAGGCGAAGTAGAACTGATAGTTGGCGACGATGCCGGTGCCGTCGGCAACGGTGCGCGCGCCGGTCGCAGCCTCCGCCGCGGCCTGGAACGGATCCCAGATCACCCAGGCATCCACGGCGCCGCGCTCGAACGCCGCGCGGGCATCGGCCGGCGCCAGGAACACCGGCTCGATCTCGGAATATTTGACGCCGGCTTTCTCCAGCGCCTTCACCAGCAGATAGTGGACGTTGGAGCCCTTGTTCAGCGCGACCTTCTTGGCCCTGAGATCAGTGACCGACTTGATCGGGCTGTCCTTCGGCACCAGGATCGCCTCGCCTTTCGGCGCCGGCGGCTCGTAGGCGACATACTGGATCGGCGCGCCGGCGGCCTGCGCGAAGATCGGCGGCGCCTCGCCGGTGTTGCCGAAATCGATCGCACCGACATTGAGCGCCTCGAGCAGCGGCGGCCCCGACGGAAACTCGGTCCACACCACCTTGGTGCCAACCGACTTCAGCTTCTCCTCGAGCGAGCCCTTGCTCTTCAAGAGCACCAGCTTGCCGTATTTCTGATAGCCGATGCGGACGACTTTCTCCTGGCCGTAGGAGGCGCTGACGGTCGCCGCGACGATGCTGACCGAGAGCACCGCGCGGGCGACCCAGCGCCGAAATAAACGCGTCATGGGAATGTCCTTTGCATATGAATTGACCAAACGCGCCGATCAGGTCTGGGTGTTGCGCCAGACGATGTCGCGGATCGCGATCTGCCTTGGGATCAGGCCGAGCTTGAAGAAGCGGTCGGCGACGCCCTGCTGGGTCGCGATGATGTCGTCGGTCACGGCGCCGACCGAGAAGCCGGCGCGCTTTGCCGCGATGGTCTGGATATCGAGCGGGACGCCGGTGACCGCGGCCAGCGATTTCGCGACCTCATCGGGATGCGCTTCGGCCCATTTCGCCGTCGATGTCGTGACATCGACGATCTGCTGCAACAGGGCGCCGTGCTTGTTCGCGAAATCGCGGTTGGCGATGTAGAACGCGTTGGTCTTGGTGATATCGCTGCTCTTGACCAGAATGCGACCGTTCTGCCTGGTCTCGGCGATCGCAAAATACGGATCCCAGATCGCCCAGGCGTCGATGCCGCCATTGGCAAAGGCGGGACCTGCGTCCGGCGGCGTCAGATAGACCGGCGTGATGTCGTCATAGGTCAGCCCGGCCTTCTCCAGTGTCTGGATCACGACGTTGTGCGCGCTGGATCCCTTGGTGAAGCCGACCCGCTTGCCCTTGAGATCGGCGATGCCTGTGATTGCCGAATTCTGCGGCACCAGGATGCCGGAGCCATTGATGATGGGCTGTGCGGCGGCATAGACGATGGCCGCACCCGCGGCCTGGGCGAAGATCGGCGGGGAATCGCCGACCGCGCCGTAATCGACGCTGCCGACATTCATCGCCTCCATCATCGGCGGGCCCGAGGAGAACTCGACCCATTTCACGCCGACGCCCTGCGGCTTGAAATGATTTTCCAAGGCCTCACGCTGGCGCGTGATAACGAGCACGCCGTTCTTCTGGTAGCCGATACGAATTTCCTTCGCGTCCGCTTGGGCCTGCGCGCGCCCTGACAGCGCAGCAGCAGCGGCTGTGGCAAGCGACAGCTGGAGGAACTCACGACGCTTCATTCCAAGATTCTCCTGACGATCAAGCGCGTTTCTCAACACGCGATCATGCGATGTCAGGATGATGGGGCGCGCGAATGAAGCTGTCGAGCACCGCACAAAAATAGCGATATCAGCACTTCGGTGCAGGCATCGCGCGTGCCGTTTCGTTCAAGGCGCAGGTCGCGCGTAGCGAATTATTTTCTTCACGCGATCGCGAGGTCGCAGCACGGGAATCGATCAGCCGGCGGCTGCGGTCTTCGGGCCGACATTGACCGCGAGTTTACCGTAGCGATCCGAGAACGCCTGGGTGTCGATCTCCTCGAGCTGGATCGAGCCGTCGAGCACGCCCTTCTTCCAGGCATCGTGCTCGGGATCGTGCTGGAACTCGGGCATCACTTCCTTACCGAACAGCTCGAGCGACTCGCAGATGTGCTCATGGGTGTTCTTGCCGGCCTGGTTGAGCAGGATCACCTGGTCGATATGCGAGGCGCGGAAACGCCGCAGCTTCTTGCGCAAGGTTTCGGGCGAGCCGATCAGGCCGCCGCGCAGCGCGGCCTCCTGTGCTTCGGGATTCTCGCGCTTCCACTTGTTGTACTCGTCCCACATGTTGACGGTGCCGGGTGCGGGGCGCTGCCGGTTCTGCGCCTGGCCGTAATAGCGCAGCGCGAACTGGAAGAAGGTCGCGCCGTCGGCGCGCTTGCGCGCCTCTTCGTCCGTCTCGGCGCACATGAAGAACGAGACCAGCGCCATATTGGGATTGATCTCGTAGTCGGCGAGCTTCTTCAACCGCTTGGTGATCGCATTGTAATAGGCATGCACCCAGGCATGCGCCGCCTCGGCGCTGACGAACTGAAAGCCGAGCGCGCCAAATCCGTTTTGCCCGGCGCGCTCGATCGTCGGCAGTTGCGAACAGGCCATCCAGAGCGGCGGATGCGGCTTCTGCACCGGCTTCGGCACGACATTGCGCAGCGGGATGTCGAAATATTTGCCGTGATGTTCGGTGCCGACCTTGGTGAACATCGGGAAGATCGCCTGGACCGCCTCCTCGAACACCTCGCGCTTGGTCTCCATGTCGCGGCCGAACGGCGTCAGCTCGGTGATCGAGGCGCTCTCGCCCATGCCGAACTCGCAGCGGCCGTTACTAAGCAGATCGAGCACCGCGACCCGCTCGGCGACGCGCGCGGGATGATTGGTGGTGAGCTGGAAGATGCCGTGGCCGAGCCGGATGTTTTTGGTGCGCTGGCTCGCGGCGGCGAGGAAGGATTCCGGTGCCGGCGAGTGCGAATATTCCTCGAGGAAGTGATGCTCGACGACCCACGCATAATCGTAGCCGAGCCGGTCGGCGGTCTCCAATTGTGTCAGCGCGTTCTGGTAAAGCCTGAGCTCGTCGCCGTCGTTCCAGGGGCGCGGCAGTTGCAGCTCGTAAAAGATGCCGAATTTCATGGCGTCACTCCCAAGGCCGTCCCCGACCGCTTGTTGTTTTCGGTCAGTCTAGTGGCGGGGCAGACCAAGTCCAGCCTCGGGGGCGAAACTCCAATTCCGTGCAGCGGGAGACGGCTTGCTTGGGACGCATGAATGTTTAGCTTGTGCGGGTGTGAGTCGCGGCGCTATCGGTCGCGCGCTCATTCTTCCGAAAGCCACATGACCACCTTTACGCCGCACCAGGATTCCGCGCTGAAAGCCGTTGCCGACTGGCTGAAAGCCAAGCCGGGCAAGAACGGGACGCCGCCGGTGTTCCGCCTGTTCGGCTATGCCGGAACCGGCAAGACCACGCTTGCCCAGCACATCGCCGAAGGCGTCGACGGCGAGGTGAAGTTCGCGGCCTTCACCGGCAAGGCGGCGCTGGTCATGCGCAACAAGGGCTGCGACAGCGCCTCCACGATCCATTCCCTGATCTACCGCGCCCGCGAGTCCGGCGTCGAGCAGCCGAGCTTTGAGCTGTGGGACGACGCGCCGGCCTCGAAAGCCAAGCTGATCGTGATCGACGAATGCTCGATGGTCGACGCCGAGCTCGGCCGCGATTTGATGTCGTTCGACTGCCCGCTGCTGGTGCTCGGCGACCCCGCGCAATTGCCGCCGATCCAGGGCGGCGGCTTCTTCACCGACGCCGAGCCGGATGCGATGCTGACCGAGGTGCACCGCCAGGCGCAGGACGATCCGATCGTGCGGATGTCGATGGATATCCGCGAGGGCCGCGAGCTCGAGATCGGCCGCCATGGCGAGAGCGAGGTGGTGTCGCGCAAGGAGCTCGATCCGGACCGCGTGATGAGCGCCGACCAGGTGCTGGTCGGCCGCAACAACACCCGCCGCGCCTACAACATGCGGATGCGGCAGCGGCTAAAGATCGAAGATCCTCTCCCCGTCGCCGGCGACAAGCTGGTCTGCCTGCGCAACAACCGCAAGAAGGCGCTGTTCAACGGCGGGCTGTGGCGGGTCAAGGCGCGCGCGCAGTCGAAGTCCAAGATCATCACCATGCGCGTGATGCCGGACGAGGATTTCGGCCACAAGGTCACCAAGGTGTCGGTGCGCGGCGAATGCTTCGACGGCGGCATCGAGGGCATTCCGTGGGAGCAGCGCAAGCCCTATGACGAGTTCGACTACGGATACATACTGACCGTCCACAAGTCGCAGGGTTCGCAATGGGACGACGTCGTGCTGTTCGACGAGAGCTTCGCGTTCCAGGACTCGCGCGCGCGGTGGCTGTATACGGGCATCACGCGGGCCGCGAAGCGGCTCAGCATCGTGGTGTGATCGTCCCGCACGCGCCGACGTCATCCTGACAGCAGCTGAGTGTATGAGCCGCAGGCGGCACCAACATTGCCCGTCGTCCTGGCGAAAGCCAGGACCCATTACCCCGCCTGCTTGTTGTTGCCCGACGCTGGGGCCACGATCCCGCCTACCGTTACATTTGGTGGTTATGGGTCCTGGCTTTCGCCAGGACGACGGGCGTGGGGAGGCCGCGGGCAAGAATCCATCACCGTCATCCATGAACCTCGCTGATTTCCCTCACGAAACCGTGTGGCCGGCGCCGTAACAAAACGGCCCCTCGCCCGTATTTTGAAGCGTCGGAGCAGCCCGGCCCGGTTTGCCAATGCCGGCTCCCGCTCTAGACTGGCCCCCAATTGCGATCCCACGAGGAACCCATGTCCAAAAGCTCCCTCAGCCGCCTCTCGCTTTGCGCCGCCGCGATCGGCGCGCTGGCCGTTGCCGCTTTTGCCGTTGCACCCTCGCTGGCCGCCGAGGACGCCGTGGTCATTCCGGCGCCGGCCGCGAGCGCCCCGGAAACCGGCATCAAGACCGCGGTGCTCGCCGGCGGCTGCTTCTGGGGTGTGCAGGGCGTGTTCCAGCACACCGCCGGCATCGTCAGCGCGGTGTCCGGCTACTCCGGAGGCAGCAAGGCGAATGCCGATTACGAGAAGGTCTCGACCGGCACCACCGGCCACGCCGAGTCGGTCGAAATCAAGTACGACCCGCAGAAGATCTCCTACGGCAAGATCCTGCAGATCTTCTTCTCCGTCGTGCACGACCCGACCCAGCTGAACCGCCAGGGCCCCGACTCCGGCACGCAGTATCGCTCGGCGATCTTCACGACCAGCGACGAGCAGAAGAAGGTGGCGGATGCCTACATCGCCCAGCTCAACGCCGCCAAGGTCTACAAGAAGCCGATCGTCACCAAGGTCGGCGCGCTGGAGGCGTTCTATCCGGCGGAGGGTTACCACCAGGACTATCTGACGCTGCACCCGAGCCAACCCTATATTGCGTATAACGACATCCCGAAGGTCGAGAACCTGAAGAAGATCTTCGCGGAGAACTACATCGAGAAGCCGACGCTGGTGAGCAGCAGCAAGGTCACCAACTGAGGCGACGCTTCCCGTCATTGCGAGCGAAGCGAAGCAATCCATGTCGCGGCAAGCGGAAAGATGGATTGCTTCGTCGCTTCGCTTCTCGCAATGACGATCAAACCAAGGAGGTTGAATGTCCGATACCAAAACCGACGGCAAGGTCCGCAAGAGCGAGGCCGAGTGGCGCAAGGAATTGACGCCGATGCAGTACGCCGTGCTGCGGGAGAAGGCGACCGAGCGGCCCTTCACCGGCGAATACGAGCATGATCCCCGCAAGGGCACCTATGTCTGCGCCGGCTGCGGGCAGCCGCTGTTCGAGTCCGACCAGAAGTTCGATTCCGGCTGCGGCTGGCCGAGCTTCTCCAAGCCCGCGGTCGAGAGTCATGTCGACGAGGAGCGCGATGTCAGCCACGGCATGATGCGCACCGAGGTGCTGTGCTCGAAATGCGACGGCCATCTCGGCCATGTCTTCAACGACGGCCCTGGCCCGACCGGCCTGCGCTACTGCATCAACTCGGCGGCGCTGAAGCTGGACGAGAAGAAGTAACAGCTGCCACGCTGCTCGTCATGCGCGGGCTCGACCCGCGCATCCATCGAAAGAGAGAGCGTTTCTCCGTGATGGATTGCCGGGTCAAGCCCGGCAATGACGACAGTGGATTTGGCAAATATCCCGCTCTCCCATCGAACGTTTGATCCACCCCGCGCGACCAAGAACCGGTCGCGCGGGGTTTTGTTTTGGCGCGGCCGTCCGTCCGCGCGCGTGAACACAAGGAAATTTTGATGTCACCAATTCCAGCAAAGCTTTTGTTTGGTCTCGGCCTTGCCAGCTTCATCGTCGGGAGCGCCGTGAGCCTGCCGGCGTTCGCCGCCGACAAGATCTCGCTGTTCAAGGTCATCACCTCCAAGGACGAAATCGTCATCGGCCTGACGGATGCCGATCTCGCGCAGGTCGAAGGCCAGAATGCCGGCGGCATCGCCAAGATGCTGGTCGCCAAGGGCTCGATGAGCGTCTGGCAATACGCAGTGCACAAATCCGCTTCTGGCGATCTCGAACAGGCGCCGCTGCACAAGATCGGCCTGATCGCCAGCGACTCGCTGCGGGTGGAGCCCTATCCGACGCCCCTGAAGGTGCTGCCGATCGACGAGAGCAAGAAGTAGCCGTCCCGGCGCCCGACAACATCCTCGTGATCGGCCGGCGGCCTTAACGACTCGCGCCCCGGAATGTGCTTTGCTCCGAATTCGCGGGGCCGTAGGCGTCTCGCCGTGCGGCTGCCGCCTGTTCTGAGGAGGGCGCCATGTCGCTTGGACTGATCCTCATCATCCTCCTGCTGATTATCCTGCTGGGCGGCTATAGCGGCCGCATCCGCGGCTACGGCTATGGTCTCGGCCACTCCGGAATGGGCCTTTTCGGGGTGATTTTGATCGTGGTCGCGATCCTGGCCTGGCTCGACAAGATTTAATGGCTACAAGCCATTGAAATAAATGGAGTTATTTTGATTGACCGCGTGCTATGCGCGGATTCAGCATGTGCCCTGCCGAGGGCGCTTCTGGGGTCGCATTTTTGTCAAAGAGGCTTATATTGGGGGTCGAAATGACATGTACGGCGGGCCGCCGATTATAGGCCGCCGTCCCCCAAAATCCCTTTCGCCGCTCTATGCCAAGAACACAAGAGGTCGTCGACCATGCGTCCCCTGCGTCCGTTCAACTATAACACGTCCGCCGAACTGTTCCCTGCCGCGATCCGCAAGAAGAAGCGGGCCGGCTTTGCCTACCGCCGTTTCGGCACTGCTGCCGAGGCCGTGCAGTTCGCGATGGAGCAGCTGCCGGCGGATTCGCTGAACGGCGCCTATCTCCAGGTCGAGGAAGCCCGTTTCGACCAGAACGGCATCCGTTCGCTGTATGAGAGCGAAGGCTTCCCGCTGCCGCGCCGTCCGCGCGCTGAGCCGGCCCAGACCGACGCGGACGCCGCGTAGACCTTCTCGCTCGTCGCTAACGAAAAGCCCTCGGACCGATCCGGGGGCTTTTGTTTTGAGAAGCTAGAGCATTTTCCGATCACGTTGCGTCGTAACCAGCCGCGACGAGATAGTTTTGACACTCCTCGGGTGAGAAGCGTTTGAGAGCGTTGGCGATTGCTTGCCAGAGATCAGGCATGGTGCGCGCTGCGGCGGCCCGCAACAGCGCCTTCAGTTTAGAGAAGGCCATTTCGATCGGGTTGAAGTCTGGACTGTAGGGCGGAAGATAGAGCAGGCTTGCTCCGACCGCCTGGATGGCCTCTCGAACACCATGGACCTTGTGAGCGGGCAAGTTGTCCATGATAACGGTATCGCCCGGCCGCAGCGATGGGGCGAGCAATTGCTCGACGTAGGCCAGGAAAGCGTCGCCATCCATTGGGCCGTCCAGAACAAGCGGCGCGATCAGACCGTCGGAGCGCAATCCAGCGGTGAATGTCGTCGTCTTCCAATGTCCGTGTGGGATAGCTGCACGACATCGCTCGCCGCGTGGCGAGCGCCCGTGAAGCCGCGCCATTTTGGTGTTGGCGCTGGTTTCGTCGATGAAGACGAGACGCTCAGGGTCAAGATCGATTTGCCCTTCGAACCACTCCTCACGCGCGGCATTTATATCGCCGCGCCGTTGCTCGGCGGCGTGCGCTGTCTTTTTTTAAGTGTGATCTTTCTGCGCTGGAAAAAACGCCAGAGCGACGCGATGCCAGTCGATATTCCACGACGTTTCAACAGTTCTCGCAACTCGGCGAGCGTGATATCCGGCTTCGCGGTCACCGCCTCCAGAATCAATTGCGAATGCGCTTCGATGCGCTGCGATTTGCGGTCACCGCCCTGGCGTTTAGGAACGATGTCGCCAACTTCCTTGAGGCGACCGCGCCAGCGGATCGCGCTGGCCGCGCTGACACCAAAGCGCTCGGCAGCCTGTCGACAGGACATGCCACCGTCAATCGCGGCTACCACCCTTTGGCGAAGATCAACCGAAAGCGCCCTGGCCATACATGCTGACCTCCCTCGCCAGCATGCAGCTTGAATCTGACTCGCGCCGTTTTGGGAATCCCCACCCGATTCATTCCGGTCGGAAAATGCTCTAGATGCGCGGCTGTTTGTCGAGCCAGCGCCGCAGCATCCGCACATTGCGCATGTTGGCGCGGAACATGACGTCGAAGGCATCGCCCGCCACCGGCACCATGCCGACCACGCCGTCGACGGCGACATTGGCAAGCATCCGCGCGGTGATGTGCCAGGGCGCGCCCAGCAGACGGGCTTCACGCACCAGCCACAGCGAGATCGCGGTGGTGATGAGATCGCCGATCACCGGGATCAGGCCGATCAGCCCGTCGATGCCGTAGCGGACATTGGTGCCCGGCACGACGAAGGCGACGTCGAGCAGCTTTGCGATCATCTCCAGCCGCGCCAGCCGCTCCTCGCGCGTTAGATTGCCGAACGGGTTGGCGGTGGAGTTGCGGAAGTCGAAGCTGAAGCCTTCCGGAAAGGCTCCCTGAAAACCTTGGAACTGCGGATGCAGCGCGCCATCGCCGAGCTCGCGCCCATCCTGATCGATGACCTTGCCGCGCGCCTGCGCCCCGCCGAAGGGCGGCCGCGATCGCGTGGCGTGGGGGGAGAAAATGTCGTCCTCGGGCATGGCCATCACATGGTAACGCAGGCAGGTGGTTCAAGTTGCGTCACATTACCACTGTGTCACATTCAAGGCCGTTACATTCAAGGCTGCCACGCGCAAGGTCCCGTCACGTGCCGCGCGCCGCCGACGGCGTCAAACCGAAGCGGCGGCGGAAGCAACGGTTGAAGTAGGACAGATCGTTGAACCCGCAATCGAAGGCGATGTCGCTGATCCGCCGCTCGGCGTCATGGACCAGCATCTCGGCAGCCTTGGTCAGCCGCAATTCGGTCAGCCGCATGGTGAAGCTCGCGCCCGCCTCGTAGAGCAGCTCGTTGACATAGCGCTCCGACAGGCCGGTCGCGGCGGCAAGCTTGTGCGCGGAGAAATCCGGCTCGGTGAAGCGCTTGGCGAGGATCATCAGCAACGACTTCAGCCTGACCGCGCGAAGCCCGCGGCGTTGCGCTGCGGCCGCAAGATCGCCGCGGGCGCCGAGGCCGAGGGCTGCGAGATCCAGCAGATGCGCCGCGATGGCGAAGCCGGCCTCATCGACGGCATCGGGCGATCGCAGCAGCAGGTCGCTATAATCCATCGCCAGCGACAGCGCGCCGCCCGGCGCGAGCTCGCGGCCGACCAGGTCATCGACCCCGGCAACCATGGATCGCAAGGTCGCCATCGGCAGATGGACGTTGGTGAAGCGCTTGTGGTGGGCGCCGTCGGCGGTGAAGAACGGCTCGTCGAGCTTGAGCAGCACCATCGCGCCCGGCCGCATCTGGAATTCGCGCCCGCGATGCGTCACGGTCGAAGCGCGGTCGCCAGTGTTGCGCGCCAGGCAATAACGGTCGTCATTGGTCGCCAGCACCTGGCGCCGCTCGCGCCGCACGGTGGTGAAGCTGCCGTCGCAACGGCCGAGCAGAGTGGTGCCGATATGGATCGAGTTCATCGTCGCGCGAAACGGCACCGCCGGTGACGGGTCGAGCTCGCCGGTGTTGGAAAAATGCTCGAACAGTTCGGCGAAGAACATGTAGCGCTGCCGCTCGCCCAGACCGGGCGGCAGCATGTCGGTCGACAGCCTTTTCTTGATGACGGACATCGGAAGGACGGGACCAAGGTGCAGGCCGCCAGTCTGGCCACCACGAGATGAACGGAAGATGAAAGCCACCGGCCCTGTGCACAGCGCCGGACAGTCCAAGTCCGGAATCCTCCGGCGCTTCCCAGTCCAAGACGCGTGTGCCGCCGGGGGCTTACCGATGGCGCCGGCTCGCAGCCAGGAAGACCACTCAAAGTGAGCCCCCGCACACAAGCGGGCCAGCCAGAGGAGACCACGAGATGAAGACTTCCGCGATCCGCAAGGTGTTGCTCGGGGTTGCGATCACCACCGGCATGGGGATCGGCTACGCGATCGGCGCCCAGCCGCACATGGACGAGAGCCTTGCGATGCTGCAATCGGCGCGCGCCGAGCTCACCAGGGCGACGCCGAACAAGGGCGGTCACCGTGAGCGTGCGCTCGGCCTGATCGATCAGGCGATGGGCGAGGTGCGTGCCGGCATCGCGTTCGCCGGCGGCGGCTAGGCACGACCCGAATAAGTGCGCAGCGGATTTTTGAAGAGATCAACGAATGACTTTTGACATCAGCAGAGGACGACACTCATGACCAGATTGCTTGCAGCGGCCTTCCTTCTCGCGACGATCGGCAGCGCCGGCGCCACGCCGCTCGCACCGGTTACAACCACCCCGAATTCCGATGTCATCGCGGTCGCCGGTGGCTGCGGCGGCGGCTGGCATCGCGGTCCCTATGGCGGCTGCCGCCGCAACTACGCGCGGCCGTGGATGCATGCCTGTCCGCGCGGCTGGTATCTCGGCCCGGGTGGCCGCTGCCGCGCCAACGGCACCTGAGCATTTCAACGTGTGGCCTTTTGCATCACGCCGGCGGCGGACGGAAACGTCCGCCGCTTTTGCGTTCGATCCACTTCGCTCGAAAACGCTCTAGAAGACGCCCTTGTTCATGGTTCTGAGCCGCTGGGCCAGCGTCCTCATGACCTTCAGGGCAAAATGCGGCGTCTGGCTGACGAGGAAGAGAAACTGCTTTTCCGAGACCGGGACGAGCTCGACATCCGTGAGCGCCGTGGCGGTCGCGCTCCTCGGCTCATTGTCGATCAACGCCATTTCGCCGAAGATCGTGTCAGCCGGCAGGTCCGCCATGGTCTTGTTGCCGACCTGAATGCGCACGAAGCCGCTCTTGATCACGAACAGCTCGTTGGCCTCCTCACCCTCACGAAAAATAATGCCACCGGCTCGGACCAGGCGCGTTTCGATATCGTTGCCTGTCAGAAGGCTGAAGCTTGCATCTGCCACTCGAAATTCCTTTCCCCGAACCCGGATGCAGATCTCATGCATCCGGTTGTCTTCCTGCTCCGGCTAGAACAAATGTGCGAACACGAAGTAGAGCATGCCCGAGATCAGCATCGCCACCGGCAAGGTCAGAACCCAGGCCATGGCGATGTTGCGGATGGTCGACCATTGCAGGCCAGACCCGTTTGCGGTCATGGTGCCTGCGATGCCGGACGACAGCACGTGCGTCGTCGACACCGGCAGGCCGTATCCGTCCGCCGCGGCGATGGTCGCCGCCGCTGTGATCTCGGCGCAGGCACCTTGCGCGTAGGTCAGATGGGTCTTGCCGATCTTTTCACCCACCGTCACGACAATCCGTTTCCAGCCGACCATCGTGCCGAGACCGAGCGCGATGGCGACCGCAATCTTCACCCAGGACGGAATGAATTTGGTCGCGGCATCCAGCGAGCCCTTGTAGCGATTGAGCGTCGCGACATCGGCATCGTTCAGCCCGCTGTCGCTGCTCTTCATGAGCGAGCGCAGCGCCTCCGATACCAGATACATGTCGTTACGCGTGTTGCCGACGGTCTCGGCCGGGAATTTCGCCAGCGAACCGTACTGAATGACCTGGTCGCGGATTTCGCTGACGAGAACGGCGAGTGACGGATAGGTATCGTCGGTGAGTTGTCGAAGCGCGATGTAGTTCGTCACCGCCGGACGCGGATTGCCCGTCACCTTGCGATCGGCTCCTCTATCCTCGATCACCTTGCTCGCCGCCGCCGAATTCGCGGTGAATGCCTCGATCTGGCTCGCAGGCATGGCGCGGTTGAGTGCGTAAGCGGTCGGGACCACGCCGATCAAGATGAGCATGATGAGACCCATGCCTTTTTGACCGTCGTTCGAACCGTGAAAGAAGCTGACCATGGTGCAGGTCAGGATCAGGATGCCGCGGATCCACCACGGCGGCGGCTGATCGCCTTTCGGCTCGCCGAACAGCGCCGGCGTTGCGCGCAACAGCGCGGTTTTCAGCCCGTAGAGCAAGATGGCAGCAAGCGCAAATCCGAACAGCGGCGACAGCAGCAGCGCCTTGCCGGTGTTGACGGCCTGCGACCAATCCACGCCGGACGTCCCTTCCCTTCCGTGCATCAGGGCATTCGCGATACCGACGCCCATGATCGATCCGATCAGGGTGTGCGAACTCGAGGCGGGCAATCCAAAATACCAGGTACCCACGTTCCAGATGATGGCGGCGATCAGCAGCGCAAACACCATGGCGAAGCCGGCGCTGCTGCCGACCTGAAGGATCAATTCGACCGGCAACAGCGAGACGATGCCGAAGGCAACGGCGCCACTGGAAAGCAGGACACCGATCAGATTGAAGAGGCCCGACCAGACAACGGCGATGTGGGCCGGCATCGAACGTGTGTAGATCACGGTCGCGACGGCGTTCGCCGTGTCGTGAAAGCCGTTGACGAATTCGAAGCCGAGCGAGATCAGCAGCGCCACGAACAGCAGCAGGAACGCGAGATACGAGGTCTTGCCGGCGCCCGTCGCGCCGACGTCCGCGTAGATGCTGTAGGCCACGAACAGCAGCGCGGCGCCGATCACGCCCAGATAGATAATGCCGGTGAGAGGATGAAAGCCCTTCTCGAGATCGGGCCCGCCGCTACGCGCAGGCTCGATCGAACCAGGTAACGCTACGTCGCTCATGGATCGCCCTCACGGCCGCGGGAGGACAAAAGCGGCCATGTGACATTGGGACTACGTTTACATGACGCCCATGTGACAGTTCCATGAAAGACAATGCGCGCTATTTGCAGCCGGCGCCTAATTTATTGACAAGATTACTGTAATAGCGCGAGCCGCCGCTGGCCCTGCGTCAGACATGGCTTCCTGTCCGGCGACGATGCGCTCATTGCGCCGACCGGTCAGAAATCGCCGATCGCATCAAAGCCGGCGACTTCTGCTTTCCGAAATGCAATGAGCACTCGCGCTAGTGCTGGGATGCCGGCGTCGCCGGCACGTGCTGCTCTTCGGCATATTTGTGCGCCAGCCAGGACGTGATCACGCCCGGGATGAAGCCGACCAGACCGTAGAGGATGAACTGCACGGCGCCACTTTCGGAGCCGTGCGAGGCGTAGGTCAGCGCCGCGCCGACGAACGCGACCGCGCCGACAATGAGCATCCGCACCGTCGGCGTGATCCGGCGCATGTGCATCAGGATGTCGTCGATTGCGCCGAACATCAGCGACGGCACGATGCCGAACAGATAATTGTATTGCAGCGACTTCACGAACACGACGAGCAGCTTCGCCACCTCACCGCCATTGGTCTCGGTCCAGTAGCCGGACTGATAGGTGGTCATGAGCAGCAGCAGGAAGCCGCCGATGAACGGCCCGATGGCTGCGAAGATCAGATAGCGTTTCATGGCGTGCCCCTGCCCGACATCAGGCGAGTGTAACGCAGTCACGCGACGGTTCTAGGGAAAATCGAAAGCGCCCGGCAATGTTCCGGGATCATCGCGCCGATGCGCTGCAACAGCGGGACTTCGCTGCGATACGGAATCGCCCGGACTCAGCCGGGCGATGAGAGCGTGAGTACCGAGGTGAGCGCTGAAGCTGTTACTCACCCCACGCCGCGAAGGCGTCGTTGAAGGCGCGCTCGCCGGGGGCGCCCTTTTCGATCGCGATGATGGCGCGGCGCTGGTTGGTGTAGACCAGCGGCACGTCGAACCAGGAGCGCTCCTTCAGGAGCTGCAGATTGCGCGAGCGGTCGGCGTCGACGTTGGAGAGGCCGACCAGGAAGAAGCCGTCGGTGACCTTGACCGCGAGCCCGGCCAGCGGCGTGCCGCGCGCCTGCTCGTTCGACTTCATCAGGATCCCCGGCACGTTGCCGACGCCGCCATTGGCGAAGTCCTGCGGCAGGATGAAGGTCAATTCCGCGGTGTGGCTCGCCGGCAGCGATGAATCGGTGTTGCGGCGGAACGACATCGTCATCTTGAACTTGCGATCGGGGATGTCGATGTCGGCGCGCACGGCGATGTCGGGCTTCTGGTTGCCCGAGCCCTTGACCTGCTCGGTGCGCCAGACCACCGAACCGACATATTGCTTGCCCTTCGGATCCGACGGGTCCTCGTCATAGAGCACCACGCGCTGCGCCACCGGGGCGACCGGCTCGCCGGACGACGACGGTTGGCCGACGCGGTCGGTGATCTTCTTGCTCGAAGGCGTCGCGGCATCCTTCGGCGCCTCGACCGGGGCCGAGGATTTGAACAGGCTGCTGACGAGGGTCGCGGCCTGCTGGTGGAACAGAAAGCCGGTGCCGACCAGGATCAGCAGGATGCCGATCGCGATCGCGGTCTTGAACGGGAACATCGAACCGACGCGCGGCCGCTTCGGCTCGCGCTCGGCATTGCTGACCCGCGCGCGTGGCGGCGGCGCCTGGGGCGGCTGCGGGGCGTAGCGCTCCGCCTCCTCGATCGACTCGTCGTAGGAATACGGCGCCTCGGGATCGCCGCCGCGG
Organism: Bradyrhizobium sp. B120; assembly: GCF_049075665.1. Classification (NCBI taxonomy): domain Bacteria; kingdom Pseudomonadati; phylum Pseudomonadota; class Alphaproteobacteria; order Hyphomicrobiales; family Nitrobacteraceae; genus Bradyrhizobium; species Bradyrhizobium sp. B120. The sequence goes on from NZ_CP185242.1 coordinate 7,667,409, forward strand.
TTTTCGAGGCTCGGCTCGAGCCGGTCGAATTCCGGCGAGGGCGACGGCACGTTGGCGTAGGTCTTGCGTGCGTTGCGGCTGGCTTGCGCCGCGGCACGGCCGAGATCGTCGGCGTCGGCGGTGATGTCGCGGAAACCGCGCACCCCCGGGGCGGCCGGCGGCGTCGGGGGCGGCGCGCCTTCGGGGCCACGGCGCGGCGGCGCCGGCCGGGTATCGGTGCCGGCAGCAACCTGCGGGTTCTGCGGCCGCGGCGGGGCCGGCGGCGGCGCATCGGGGCGCAAATTGCGCGGCGGGCGCGGTTCGGCCGGCGGCCGCGGGCGCGCGGCGTTGTCGGCGGAATTGGCCTCGGGCGGCCTTGCATTTGCCTCCGGCGGCCTTGGATTGGCCCGGCGCAGCGGGTCGCTGCTGCGGGCTGCCCCGCCGCCGGGGCGCGAGGCCTCGCGGGCGCGCTGCGCGGCCTCGGACTCGACCTTGCGCACCGCCTCTTCCAGCGACAGCCGTTCGCGGGTGATCTCGGATTCGGAGAGCGGCGGCTGCACGCCGCGGAGTTGCTGGATCAACGCCGTCCGCGCCCGCGCATACAGCGCACGGCGGGCTTCGCCGGGGGCGTTGGGGTCCAGTCCGGCGATGGCACGGGCGATCAGCGGGTAGTAGTCAGCCATTTCCACACAATTGGTGGGATATAGGTAATATCCCGTTAAGCCTCGAACGGATTCTGTACCAGAATAGTATCTTCACGTTCCGGACTGGTGGAAAGCAGGGTGACCGGGCACCCCACCAGCTCCTCGACCCGGCGGACATACTTGATGGCCTGGGCCGGCAGGTCCGCCCAGGACCGCGCATTGGCGGTCGGCTGCTTCCAGCCCTCGATGATCTCGTAGATCGGCTCGATGCGGGCCTGCGCGCCCTCGCCCGCCGGCAGATGGTCGATTTCCTTGCCGTCGAGCTTGTAGCCGATACAGACCTTGATGCTGTCGAAACCGTCGAGAATATCGAGCTTGGTCAGCGCCAGCCCGGCAATTCCGCAGGTCCGGACGGTCTGCCGCACCAGCATGGCGTCGAACCAGCCGACCCGGCGCTTGCGCCCGGTGTTGACGCCAAATTCCTTGCCACGGCGGCCGATTTCCTCGCCGATCTCGTCGTTCAGCTCGGTCGGGAACGGACCCTGGCCGACCCGGGTGGTGTAGGCCTTGCAGATGCCGAGCACATAGCCGACCGCGCCCGGACCCATGCCGGTACCGGTCGCGGCCTGCGCGGCCACCGTGTTGGACGACGTCACATAGGGATAGGTGCCGTGGTCGACGTCGAGCAGCGCGCCCTGCGCACCCTCGAACAGGATGCGCTTGCCCTCGCGGCGCTTGAGGTCGAGCAGCCGCCACACCGTCTCGGCATAGGGCAACAGCTTCGGCGCCAGCGCCGTCAGCTCGGTGAGGATGCCCTTGCCGTCGATCTCCTCCAGATTGTTGCCGCGGCGCAGCGCATTGTGGTGCGCCAGCAGGCGTTCGATCTTGTGCGGCAGGGTATCGAGATCGGCGAGATCCATCAGGCGGATGGCTCGACGGCCGACCTTGTCCTCATAGGCCGGGCCGATGCCGCGGCGGGTGGTGCCGATCGAGGTGACGGCGTTGGAGGATTCGCGCAGCGAGTCGAGCTCGCGATGCAGGGGCAGGATCAGCGTGACGTTCTCGGCGATCCGCAGATTGTCCGGTCCGACCGCAACGCCCTGCCCCCTCAGCTTGGCGACCTCGTCGAGGAAGGCCTGCGGATCGAACACCACGCCATTGCCGATCACCGCGAGCTTGTTCGGGCGCAGCACGCCGGAGGGCAGCAGCGCCAGCTTGTAGGTCTCGCCATTGATCACGAGCGTATGGCCGGCATTGTGGCCGCCCTGGAAGCGCACGACGATGTCGGCCTGTTCCGACAGCCAATCGACGATCTTGCCCTTCCCCTCGTCACCCCATTGGGCGCCGACGACGACAACATTGGCCATTGCGAAGATGTTCCCTTCAGGTGTTTCAGAGACCATGATCGCGGCGAAAACGCGTCCGCCCACAGCGACCATGCATGATATGCCCAGCCCAAACCGCGGCGCCCGGCCGCGCACACGCAAGGCGCCTACCGGATAAAGGAAGCGGCTCGGCTGCGCAAGCAAGAACGGGGTCGTTTGCGCCTTTTAGAGGAGCGACAAGCCTTTGATATCCCCTGAAAATTCCATGCTGCGCCCGGCAGTTCCGGACTGGCGGGAATTTAATGTTGGCGCCGCCTGACGCTGACCGTACGGCCGATTGATCGCCGGGCCCAATGCGGCGATCATTCGGCCGTATCAACCGGCCCGGACCATGCCCAATTCGACACAAGCGACGATTGCGCTGCGCAAGCTAGGCATTGCCTTCAAGCTCCACACCTATGTCTACGATTCCAGCGCCGAGAGCATCGGGCTGCAGGCGGCGGAGGCGCTCGGGGTCGACCCGAACCGCATGCTCAAGACGCTGATGGCGGAGGTCGACGGCAAGCCGGTCTGCGCCGTGGTGCCGTCCGATTGCGAGGTCAGCATGAAGAAGCTTGCCGCAGCCCTCGGCGGCAAGTCGGCCAAGATGATGCGCCCGGCCGATGCCGAGCGGCTGACCGGCTATCATGTCGGCGGCATCAGCCCGTTCGGCCAGAAAAAGAAAGTGCCGACCGCGATCGACGAGACCGCGCTCACCCATGTCACCGTGTTCGTCAATGGCGGCCAGCGCGGCCTGCAGATCGAGATCGATCCGAACGACGCCGCGCTTGCCGCCGGCGCCACGATGAAGGCGCTGGTGGCGACGCAGGACTAGAGCTTCGGTTCCGATTGGATCAGAATCGAAGCTCTAGATTCTTGTTTTGACGCGTTTGCGCGATCAATGCGAGGGCTTGTCCCTGTTGAACTCCGCGCCGACGTAGTCGGACAGGCCGGACAGTTCCTCCGCCGAAATATCGTTGACGTTGAGCCTGAGCTGCATGATCGCGAGGTCGAGCAGATGCGCGGCGAAGGTCGCACCGGCCGCCGTCACGATGCTGCGCTGCTCGATCAAGACAGCGATGACGTCGCGCAAGCTGCGCATTTGCACTTGATCCATGGCCCTTTGCCCGATGCTGGCCGTCGTGATGTGTGTTGTCATTGGGATACCGATTGTAATGTGCTGATGGACGCCGCGCTGGCGGATGAAATGTATGGCAGCCGCTCGGCTTCCTCGCCGAGATGCAGGATGCGCGATGGCATCTCGCGGACTTCGATGTTGATCGTCATCGGCGGCGGAATCAGCGTCACCGAGGCTTTCGGCCAGGGCGCCGGATTCGGGCTGACGGCGGTGAAGCGATAGGCGGCTGCGATCTCGAGCGCGAGCAATTGCAATTCGAGCATCGCGACGCCCATCCCGGCGCAGGCGCGCGGGCCGGCGCCGAACGGGATGTAGGCGTCGGTGTTGTAGCGCCGCGTCATCAGGAAGCGCTCCGGGTCGGGGAAATGCCGGGGATCGCGCTGCAATTGCCAGGGGCAGATCAGCAGCGAAGTGCCGACCTTGAGCTCGCGCCCGCCGATCGTCACCGGCTGCATCACCTCGCGCGAGAACCACCAGGCGCTGGGATAGAGTCGGCAGACCTCCTTGACGAACGTCGCGCTCAGATTGGCGCGCTTCACCGCGTCAAGTCGCAGCTCGCCGTCGTCGCCAAGGCACTCCGCCGCCTCGTCGGCAATGTCGTCCATCAGGGCTGGATCGGCGGCCATCTGGTAGAACATCCACGCCGCCGTCGAACCGGTGGTGTGATGGCCGGCCAGCAGCAGTGTCAGGATCTCGTCCTCGAGATCGCGATCGCTCAGGCCAAGCGCCTCGAGATCCCGCAGCGCGCTGCTCGAGCCCGCCTTGCTGCGCAGCCGCTGCACCACCGTCGACATCGCAAGCTTGGCGCAGACCCGGTTCTGCCGGCGCCGGTACCAAGCCACCGGACCGAACGGCAACGCGCGGAACATCTCCTCGGCGAGATCGTCCTCGATCACGCCGACGGCCTGAACCAGCGCTTCCTCGTCGCCGGACGACATCACCTGGGAGCCGAAGATCGCGACGCAGATGGTCCGGAGCGCCAGCATCGCGGTGACATGGTGCGGATCGAACGATCCGAGCCGCGCCAGGCTGGCGCCGACCGCGCGGATCTCGGCGCACATATGCGGCAGGAATTTCTCGACGCTGCCCTTGGCCATGTGCTTCTGCAACACCGTCCGCCGCCGCTTGTGCTCCTCGCCGCTCAGCATCAGCGAGCTGCGGCCGAGCACCGGCGTCAGTTTCTTGATCAGCTTGCCCTTTCCGATGTCGGTCTCCGGCGCCTTGAGGATCGGGCGCAGCAGATCGGGATCGTTCACCAGAAAGACCGGCGCAGGACCGAGCCGCAGGGGCACGAGCCCGAGCTCGGCCTCGTTGCCGCGCGTCAGCAGCAGACGCAGCGGATCACGCTGGAATGCTCGAACGTCCGAGAACATGTGAGGCATCGTGAATCTCCAATTGCCGTCCAAGGTCGAGGAATTTGGTCAGGCCGGGATTGTCGGCGAGACCAAGCGGGATTTCTCCGGCGAGCGCCGTCAGCGGGCGGCCCATGCGATCATTGCCGATCACCTGCGGCGGGCCGTAGCGGCGGGTGCGGATCTCCATGCGGGTGAGAAAGCGCTCGTAGGAAAGGTCGGCGAGCGCCACGAGCGCCGCCGCCCCGCGCAGCTCGGCGAAGCGGAACATCAGCGCGTAGTTCACGCGTGCCGTCCACGACCTCGCGACACCAGGCAGCACGCCGAAACGGCTGATTTCCCAGGCGTCGCGGCGGCTCGGAAAGCGGCGCACCGCGAGCTGCGGGAACACCGACTTGGTCAGGTAGGGATAGTCGGTGCGGATCGCCCGGAAGCCGCCCACCAGCTCGACGCCTGCGAACAACAGGCAGTGCTCGGTATACCAGCTGTCGAACTGATCGCGTTCGACGTCGCCGGTCGTGCTCAGAAGCCAGCCGCAATGGTCGACGAACAGCCGCTTGCGTAGCCGCAACATCGCCCCGACATGCGCCGGATCAAGCTCTTCCCTGGTGATGAGTGCATGATATCCGTCCAATGAATGCGGCATTATCCTTTCCTCCAAATGCGGAACATCTGGAACGAAAGGGGTTAACTGTGGTACCCCCGGAAACCGGGGGTTTTAGTCAATGGGCCTGGTAGACGCGATTTCAACCATCGAGGCGTCGGATACCATCGACGAGCTCAGCTCGTCATTGCACCGTGTCATCCAGAACTACGGCTTCTCGGGCTTCGCCTTTGTCGATGCCGGCCGGCCCGACCTTGATCTGCCCTATCATGTCGGCACCTTTCCCGACGCCTGGAAGCGGGCGTATGTGCAGAACGAATTCGTCCATGCCGACCCGGCGCTGGCGCGGTCGCGACGCACCAACACGCCGTTCAGCTGGAGCAGCCTGAAGCTGCCGGAGCGAAGCGGACACAAGCGGGCGCCCGAGGTCAAGACGATGGATGCCGCGCGCGAGTTCGGATTCAAGGACGGCTTCGTGGTGCCTTTCCATTATCGCGACCGGCTCGGCGCCGTGCATTCGAGCTCGACGGTGTTCTTCTGGGAAGACCAGCCGCGCGACTTCGACAAACTGTTCGTCTGCCATCGGCATGAACTGCATCTGCTGATGATCTACTGGGTGCAGCGCGCGATGGACATCGTCAACCGCGACCAGCGCAACGCGCCGACCATTCTGAAGCCCGCCGACGCCGCCGAGACCATCAAGCTGACGGGACGGGAGAAGGAAGTGATCGCCTGGGCGGCGCGCGGCAAGACCGTCGCCGACACCGCGCAGATCCTCGGCATTTCGCCTGAGACCGTGGAAGGCTTCATCAAGCAGGCGCTGCGCAAGCTCGAGGCCTCCAACAAGACGCACGGGGTGGCGAAGAGCATCGCGCTCGGGATCATCGACCTGTGAGCGACAACGCCGCGAACTGTGGCGAGGTCACACATCAGGGTTGGATTTGCCTCAACGATCACCCCCAGATTGCATTCGCGTACGATCTTGATAAGAAGGCTGCGGCCCGATGACAGGGATTTCAGACCATGGGTGCGTATTGCAGTGCCCGCCCGGCGCGACTGCCGGACTGTCGTGAAAACACGGATCGTCCTGCACGTTGCCCGGTGCGCCGGGACCGGTTGTCGACCCGGGTGATCCGTAGAAGTCCCGTCACGACGAACCAGTGTTCCATTTGCTACCAATCATCGTCGCGGACATGCTGTCGACGGACGTAGCTGGAGGTCGCCCAAGCGCACCATGAGCACATCGCAGGACGATCAGATCGATCAACTGGTGCAGGCGCGCTGGCGCGCAATCGGGCTGTCGCAGGCAGATCTCGCCGAGATCCTGTGCGCGGGGGCCTCCCTGCAAAAGAACGGCGTGGACGGCACCGTCAAAATCGAGACCGGCCGCCTGGCGACCGTCGCCGAGATGCTCGGGATCGCCGCCGACATCCTCAATCGCCGGCCCGCCACCACAGCGCAGACACAAGGCGGCCAGGCGTCGGAATCGCTGCAATCCCTGCTCGAGCTGCGCATGCTGCGGGTATTCCGCGACGTCAAGGACCCCGACACCAAGCGGATCCTGATCGAGCTCGCCGAGCAGATCGTCAAGCGCCAGACCACGCCGCCGGAGACCGGCTAGAGCATGATCCGGAAAGGTGCGAAGCGGTTTCCCCTCGCGACAAACGCGGAACGCGTTTGCGCGGAGATCATGCTCAAACAAGAGGCTTGCGGATCGGCTGGTGCCGACCGGCCTGGCAAGGCGCCGTCGCGCCTCTCGTAAGGGGCCTTCGCGCATGGTCGCGATGCGTCGATCACCATTGATAGAACGGCGGAATCCGTGTCTGTGACAGGGTGCCGGGGCGATCCATGCCGGCTCGGCGACGGCCGGGCGGGCGGGCCGCGGCGTCGTGAACCCGGGCCCTTCGCATGTCTGCCACCGATTCCACCACAACGCCTGCGTCCGGCTCCTGGATCGCCAACCAGCCATACCTATTGCTCTGCATCACCGCGATGTGCTGGGCCGGCAATGCCATCGTCGGCCGGCTCGCGGCCGGCCATATTCCGCCGGTGACGCTGTCGTTCCTGCGCTGGTTCATGGCGTTCCTGATCATCCTGCCGTTTGCCTGGAAGCACCTCGCCAGCGACTGGCCTGCGATCCGCAAGAATCTCGGCATCATGATGCTGCTGTCGATGACCGGCATCAGCGCCTTCAACACGCTGCAATACTGGGCGCTCGAGCACACCCAGGCGCTCAACACGCTGCTGCTGCAATCCTCCGTGCCGCTGATGGTCGCGCTGTGGTCGCTGATCCTGCTCGGCGCACGGCTGACGCTGGCGCAGCTCTGCGGCGTCTTGCTGTCGCTCGCCGGCGTGCTGGTGATCCTGCTGCACGGCGATCTCACGACGCTGTCGAAGATCGAGTTCAACAAGGGCGACCTGATCTTCATCGCCGCGCTGGTGATCTTCGCGCTGTACTCGGTGCTGACCCTGAAGCGGCCCAGGATCCATGGCCTGTCGGTCGCGGCCTTCACCTTCGGCTGCGGCGCGCTGTTCCTGATCCCGTTCCTGATCTGGGAACTCGGCACGCGTCCGGTGATGCAGCTCACGGCCAGCAATCTGCTGTCGCTGTTCTATGTCGCGGTATTCCCCTCGACGGTGGCCTATCTGTGCTTCAACCGCGGTGTGCAGCTGATCGGCGCCAACCGCGCCGCGCCGTTCTTCCACATGGTGCCGGTGTTCGGCACCATCATGTCGATCGTGTTCATCGGCGAGCATCCGCAGGCCTTCCACTTCATCGGCTTCGCGCTGGTGCTGGCCGGGGTTTTCGCGGCGTCGCGGCGGCAGTCGGCCTGAACTCGCCCGCCGGAGGCGCGGTGACTAGCGGCGGCAAATCCGCTATCTCTTGAGGTCTGCTTCGCGGACAGGTTCCCAACGCATGGCGCGCGCCAGCAATCTCGTGATCGGCACCCTGACGCTGGCTTTGATCGCCGGCTCGCTCGGCGGCTGGCTGGGCTATCAGCGCTATGCCGGCATCAAGCGGATGGTGCCGTTCCGCGTCGTGTTCGAGGGCTCGGCCTCCGGCCTGCGCCGCGGCGGCAGCGTCAACTTCGCCGGCGTGCGGATCGGCGAAGTGGTCTCGATCAGGCTCGACCGTCACCGCGTGGTGGCGATGACGCGGATCGAGGGCAACGCCCCGATCAAGAAGGACTCCCAGGTCGGCCTCGAATTCCAGGGCCTCACCGGGATCGCCTCGATCTCCTTCACCGGCGGCACCGACGATGCTCCGCCGCCTGCGCTCGGCGCCGACGGCATTCCCGAGCTGACCGCTGACGCCGAAGGCACGATGGGCATCCAGGAGAAGCTGCGGGTCGCGTTGCGCAATGTCGACCGCGTCATCACCGAGAACCAGGCCGACATCAAGGACTCTCTGCTCGGGCTCGAGAACTTCACCAACTCGCTGTCCGGCAATGGCGAATTGATCGCCGGCTTCATCGATGCCGCCGACGACGGCATCAGCACTGTCGACGCCAAGCTGACCTCGGCCGACAAGTTCCTGAAGAGCTTCGGCAGCGACAAATATGGCGGCGAGCTGCTGCCGACCGTGATCTCGCTCCGCGAGCTGATCCAGAGCTTCGACAAGAAGTCCGGCACCATGATCGCCGAGACCCGCAAGACGCTCAGCGACGTCAGCCAGTCCGTCAACCAATTCAACGAGAAAATTGTCGGGCGCGGCGGCAGGCGCTAGCCTCGCGTTCCAGCCAAGAACCAAGAACAACGGAAACACTCGACGTGCACGACCGGACCGCAGCCCCTTCCCCGCCTCCCGCAACCGTCAACCGCGCGGCGAGCGCCGTGCCCCGGCATTTGCGGCGCTATCTCACACTCGACGATTTCGAGCCGCAGGCGCGGCGGCTGTTGCCGAAATTCCTCTACGGCTACATCTCCGGCGGCGCCGAGACCGACGCGGCGCGGTCAGACAATCGCCGGGCATTCGACGAATACGGCTTCGTGCCGCGGGTGCTGAAGGACGTCTCCGGCCGTGACCAGAGCACGACGCTGTTCGGCAAGAGCTACACCTCGCCGTTCGGGATTCCGCCGATGGGCTCGTCGGCACTGTGCGCCTATCGCGGCGACATCGTGCTGGCGCGCGCCGCGGCCGCGGCCAACGTGCCGATGATCCTCTCGGCCTCCTCCCTGATCACGCTGGAGGACGTCCGCGCCGCCAATCAGCAGGCCTGGTACCAGGCCTATCTCGCCGGGCTCGACGAGCGGATCGAGCCGCTGGTCGATCGCGTCGCGGCGGCCGGCTACGACACCTTCGTCGTCACAGCCGACGTGCCGGTGCCGCCCAACCGCGAGAACAACATCCGCAACGGCTTCCAGGTGCCGCTCGAGATCACGCCGCGGGTGTTCTGGGACACCATCACCCATCCGGACTGGCTGCTGAACACCTGGGCACGCACCGTGTTCAATCACGGCATGCCGCATTTCGAGAACATGGACGCCAAGCGGGGCCCGCCGGTGCTGTCCAAGAATTTGATGCGCAACATCGGCAGCCGCGACCAGCTCGCCTGGAAACACGTCGAGCTGATCCGGAAGCGCTGGCGCGGCAAGCTCGTGGTCAAGGGGCTGATCTCGCCGGAGGACGCGCGGCTGGCGCGCGAGCACGGCTGCGACGGCGTGATGGTCTCCAACCATGGCGGCCGCCAGCTCGACTACACCGTCTCGGGCTTGCGCACACTGCCGGAGATCGCGGCACAGAAGGGCAGCATGACCGTGATGATGGACGGCGGCATCCGCCGCGGCACCGACGTGATCAAGGCGCTGGCGCTCGGTGCGGACTTCGTCTGGATCGGCCGGCCGTTCCTCTATGCCGCCGTGGTCGCGGGCGAAGCCGGTGTCGCGCGCGCGATCTCGCTGCTGCACGCCGAGATCGACCGCGATCTTGCGCTGCTCGGCATCCGCAGCCTGAAAGAGATCACCCCCGACCTCGTGCGCAAATTCTGAGCTCACGCATAGCGCGCCGCGCCCATGCAGAGCGCGGTGATCGCGAGCAGCCCGGCCGCGATGCGCTGGGCGACCGCGAGCCGCGAACGCGCGGCTGACGGTTCGGCCGCGCCATTGCGCAGCTGCCGGATAGCGCCGCCGCCGACGATGATCTGCACGGCAACGGCGGCCAGCGCGGCGAGCGCGCCGCCCGCCAGGATCTGCTCCGACAGCGCGAACGAACCTTCATGGACCAGGCGCCAGAGCGTGGCGCCGGTCACGATCGCAACCGTCGCCGCGCCGATTTGCGGGACCAGCAGCTTCTCGCCACCGAGCCCGCCGGTGCGCGCCAAAGTGAAGCTGGAGCCGGCCCAAAACACCGATGACAGGACGTGAAGGGACAGGGCTATGATGAGGACGGTCTGCATGATCTCGCTCCAAAGGGCATTGGAAATTAGATATACATAATGTATAGTCAATCTGACGAAAGCAAGGCCAGCCGATGCCGCCGCGCAGCTACGTGAGCCCGGCGCGCAGCGCCGCCGCCGCCGAGACCCGCGAGCGCGTGATCGAGGCGGCCTCGCGCACGCTGCGCGAAGGCGAGAGCATTGCGCGCTTCTCGCTGGATACGGTGGCGAAGGCCGCCGGCGTGACGCGGCTGACGGTCTATAACCAGTTCGGCTCGCGGCGCGGGCTGCTGGAAGCCGTGTTCGACGAGATCGCGCGTCATGGCGGGCTGCACCAGCTCGCCGACGCCATGGCGATGGCCGATCCGTGCGCCGCGCTCGACCGCATGGTCGAGATCTTCTGCGGCTTCTGGAGCCGCGATTCCGCGGTCGCCCGCCTGCACGACGCGATGGCGACCGATCCCGAATTCGCCGAAGCGGTGCGCGAGCGCAACGAGCGCCGCCGCCGCGGCGTCACCGCATTGGTCGACCGCATCGCGGGCAAGGCCGCGCCGCCGCAGGCCCGCAAGGATGCCGTCGACCTGATCTTCGCACTGACAAGCTATCCGACCTTCGCCTCGCTGAGCGCGGGACGGTCGCGGGATGAGGTCTGCCGAGTGGTGCAGGCGGCCTGCCGCTCAGCCCTCGCGCGGCTAATCAACCCGTCATCCTGAGGAGCCGCGAAGCGGCGTCTCGAAGGATGAATCGGCCACAGTCGGGCCGTCGACCCTTCGAGACGGCCGCGTTGCGGCCTCCTCAGGGTGACGGTGCTACGTAGGCTTGAACTTGCTGTAGGCCTCGCGCGTCGCGATGATGACGTGCTCCTCGCTCAGCGCGGGACGGTCGAAGGATAAAGTCTGCCGGGCGGTTCAGGCGGCCTGCCGCTCGGCACTCACGCCGCTAATCAACCCGTCATCCTGAGGAGCCGCGAAGCGGCGTCTCGAAGGATGAATCGGCCACAGTCGGGCCGTCGACCCTTCGAGACGCGCGTTCCGCGCTCCTCAGGGTGACGGTGCTACGTAAGCCTAAACTTGCTGTAGGCCTCGCGCGTCGCGATGATGACGTGCGCCTCGCTCAGCGCGGGACGGTCGAAGGATAAAGTCTGCCGGGCGGTTCAGGCGGCCTGCCGCTCGGCCCTCACGCCGCTAATCAACCCGTCATCCTGAGGAGCCGCGAAGCGGCGTCTCGAAGGATGAATCGGCCACAGTCGGGCCGTCGACCCTTCGAGACGCGCGTTCCGCGCTCCTCAGGGTGACGGTGCTACGTAAGCTTGAACTTGCTGTAGGCCTCGCGCGTCGCGATGATGACGTGCTCCTCGCAGCCGTTGCGGCGATGCGGGTCGCAGCGGGTCTCGTAGTCGGCCGAGGTCATCATGTCGAGGAAGGCGGCGACACTCGGGTAATAGACCAGGGCGAGGTAATCCCAGCGCTGGCCGGCCGGCTCGCCCAGCGCCACCGTCTCGGCGCTGCCGGTCCAGAGCAGCGTGCCGCCGCGTGCCTTGATCATGGGGACGGTGAGCGCGCTGTAGCGCAGATAGGCATCCCAGCCCGAGCCGTCGCCATCGAGTGACCGCTGGCGAAATCGCATCAGATTGACCATCACGACCGGAGCCTTTTGATCCAGTTCGCTCAAGCCTTTGACGTTCAAGAGATCGACACCCATCCGCCAGCTCCCGCCCAAAGTCGCATAAGCCCGGGCCGGGTCGGTCCGGCCGCAACGATTATGTCACATCGCGGGACTACCCTGAAATGCCGGCAGGCCGTAAGCTCGTCACCCGATCTCGGAGGTCAATGCCGTGATGACCCTTCCCGAACTTGCGGCCGATGCGCTCGGCAAATTCCTCGGCGAATACATGCAGCGCCGGTTCGGCTCTTCGCAGACCCAACTGGTCGAGATGGTGCCCTCGATCGCGCGGATCGCCATCGAGTGCATCGGCAACAGCGACGCGCTGTATCACAATGTCGAGCACACCATGCTGGTGACCCTGGCGGGCCACGCCATCCTGCGCGGCCGCGCGCTGCACTCGCACATGAGCGCCGAGGATTATGCGCATGTCATCGTCGCCTGCCTCACCCATGATATCGGCTATGTGCGCGGGCTGTTCGATGCCGACGACCAGGACGGCTATCTGGTCGCTGCCGATGGCCGCAAGGTGATCCTGCCGCGCGGCTCGTCGGATGCGGCGCTGATGTCCTATCACGTCGACCGCTCGAAGATCTTCGTGATGGAGCGGCTCAAGGGCGTCGCCCTCCTCGACAAGGAGCGCATCGCGCGCGCCATCGAGGGCACCCGCTTTCCGCAGAGCGCGCCGGACGGGGATGAGGAATTCGGCGAGGAGGCCATCCTGCTGCGGGCCGCCGACCTGATCGGCCAGCTCGGCGATCCCCATTACATCCGCAAGGCCAACGCGCTGTACCTCGAATTCGAGGAGGCCGGACTGAACCGCCAGCTCGGCTACGATTCGCCGGCCGACCTCGTCGACCTCTATCCACGCTTCTATTGGGACAGCGTCGCGCCGCATGTGCAGAAGGCGATCCGCCACCTCAACATCACCTCCAGCGGACGACAATGGATCGCCAATCTCTACGGCAACGTATTTCGCGCCGAGCGCGACATCTCGCTGTCCGGGCCGCAGAAGTAGGCGGGGATGCAGCGCAATCTCTCCCCGATGTCGTCCCGGCCTAGTGCGCAATTGCGCACTAGGCCGGGACGACATCGAGTATGTTGCGTCATCGAGAGGCATACATTCACGGTCTCTCAGGATGACGGGTTCTGTTGTTCCGCGGCGGTGTAGCCTCCGCGACAGATTGAGCCCCCCGCACGCATGGCTCCAATCCGCTCTTTCGTCTTGTGGCGGCGGCGGATTCGGGCACAACATCCGCCAGATAATGACCGCCTTGCCCGCCCCCGCCACAACCCCGCGATATCAGCCGCTGCACTGGCTCAACAACCAGCCCTATCTGCTGCTCAGCCTGACGTCGCTGTTCTGGGCTGCCAATATTGTGCTGGCTCGGCATGTCGGCAGCCATGTGCCGCCGGTCACGCTGACCACGATCCGCTGGTTCGGCGTGTTCCTGATCCTGTTGCCGTTCGCCTGGCCGCATCTGAAGGAGGACTGGCCGAAGCTGCGCAAGGCGCTGCCGCTGATGCTGCTGTTGTCCGCGGTCGGCTTCGCGTTCAACAACGCGATCTCCTACTGGGCGATGCAATATACCGAGGCGTTGAACGCGCTGCTGATCCAGTCGGCGGGGCCGCTGTTCGTGGCACTGTGGTCGCTGATCCTGTTCGGCGTCCGGCTAACCCCGGCGCAGCTTGCCGGCATCGCGATCTCGCTGGCCGGCGTGCTGACCATCATCCTGCGCGGCGATTTCTCGGCGCTCGCCAGCATCAGCTTCAACCGCGGTGACATCATGTTCGGCGCCTCGCTGGTGTCGTTCGGACTGTATTCGGCGCTGATCCCGCGGCGGCCGAAAATCCATCAGCTCTCGCTGATCTCGTTCACCACCTGCTGCGGAGCGCTGATGCTGTTGCCGGTGGCCATCTGGGAATTCGCCAACGGCGTGACGCTGAAGCTCGACGTTCTGACTTTCGCAACGCTGGGCTACACGCTGATCTTCCCGTCCACGCTCGCCTATCTGTTCTTCAACCGCGGCGTCGCATTGATCGGCCCGAACCGCGCGGCGCCGTTCTTCCACCTGGTGCCGGTGTTCGGCTCGGCGATGGCGATCCTGCTACTCGGCGAGACGCTCGCGCCGTTCCATTTGATCGGCTACGCGCTGGTGCTCGCCGGCGTCATCATCGCTTCACGGCAAGGGTCTGCCAAAGGCTCGGCGAAACCCGCGAGCTGACGCTAGCCTGCCTTGCGCAAGCCGGCGGATTTGCGTGCCGAATGTGGCTTTGCCGCCAGCGTTTCCGTGATGAAGTCGATGAACCGCCGCACCTTGGCCGGCACGTGGTTACGCGAGGCGTAGTAGACGTAGAGCGGGAAACGCTCGTCGGGCCAATCCGGAAACAGCTCGACCAACGCACCGCTCCGCAGGTGATCGTCGAGGCCGAGATCGATCACCTGCGCGATGCCGAAGCCGGCCAGGCAAGCGCCGAGCTTGGTTCCTGAATCGGTCACGGTGAGCCGCCCGTTGACCGCGACCGGCACCACCTCGCCGCCGCGCCAAAACTCCCAATCGAACGGACGCCCGGTCGCCGCGTCGATGGCCTGGATGCACTGATGGTCGCAGCTCGCCAGCTCCCGCGGATCAAGCGGCCGGCCGTGTCGTGCGAGATAGATCGGCGAGGCCACGGTGAGCACGCGCGCATCGAGCACGCGGCGCGCAATCAGCGCCGACGGCGCCGGCTCGCCGAAACGCACCGCCAGATCAAAACCGTCGCTGACCAGATCCGCGATCCGGTCGCGGGTCTCGATCCGCAGCTCCATGCCTGGATTCTGTAGCAGGAACTCGCTCAGCTTCGGGGACAGCACCATGCGGGAAAACAGCGGGTCGACATTGACCCGCAGCCTGCCGCGGACCGCATCGCGCGATTTCGAGGTCTCCGCCGCCGCCTCGCCGATCCCGGCCAGATGCGCGGCAACCCGCTCGACCAGCGCACGTCCTTCCTCGGTGAGCTCGACGGCGCGGCTGGTGCGGTGAACCAGCCTGGCATCGAGGCGCGCCTCGAGCTTGGCGATCGCCTTGCTGACCCCGGATTGCGTCATGCCGAGCCGTTCGGCGGCGCGGCCAAAACTGCGCGCATCCGCCAGCGCCGCGAGGACCACCAGGCCGCCAACCAGTCGACCGTCAACTTCGTCCATGCCGATGCCTCTCAGTCATCCAAGAGATGACCGCCCAGTCGTAGCACTCCGCCACCATATCGGCCACTGTCGGCGCAGATCACCGGTTCGATCCGGTGAGGCCACCGCCACATCATCCGCTACGGAGATTTTGCAATGAGCGACATCCAGGCCATCGCATCCGCGATCGATGGATATTTCAACCTGATGTATGACGTCGACGATAGCCGGTTCCGCGACGTCTTCTCCGATGCCTGCATCGTGCACGGCATCCGGGACGGCAAGCACACGGTGCGGTCGGCCGCGGAATTCCGCGACTTCATCCGCAACCGCCCCTCGCCGGCGTCGATGAAATCGCCGCGCGATGAGGCCATCATCAGCATCGACCAGACCGCATCTGATCTCGCCATCGCCAAGGTGCGCGTCAGGGCCGGCCAAACCGGCTTCATCGACCATCTCGTGTTTCATCGGATCGACGGCCGGTGGCTCATCACCACCAAGGCGTTTCACGTCGCGCAGGTCTTCCCCGCGGGATCGTAGTGTCGCCCCACGACTGGATTTTCGGAATACTAGAAATGTGACACTGATTTGCCCGACGTGTCAAGTCGGCTGGTCGCACGCCGTCCGTCACCGGCTACTTTGCATGGGGTTGTTTTCGATATTTTGGCAGCGCGCCCCTGCGAAGTCTGCCAATTCCGTCACAGTCGTGGAATGCGCAGGGTGAGTTGCGCTTTCGCTAGCTAACCCACCCTACGCAATCCGTTACGCCGCGCGCACCTTCTGCAGGAACTCGTCGACCGCGTTGCGCAGCATGCCCGATTGTGTGTCGAGCTCGCGTGCGTTCGACAGCACGTCGCCCGCCGCGGTGCCGGTGGCGGCGGCCGCGGTGGTGACGCCGCCGATATGGGCGGAGATCTCGCTCGAGCCGGCTGCGACCTGCTGAATGTTGCGCGCGATCTCGCGCGTCGCATCGCCCTGCTGGTCGATCGCGGTCGAGATCGAGGCCGTGATCTCGCTCATCTGCGCGATGGTCGCGGTGATGCCGCCGATCGATGTCACCGCCTCGCCGGTGGAGGCCTGCATCGCCGCGACCTGCGCCGAGATCTCCTCGGTCGCCTTCGCGGTCTGGTTGGCCAGTGCCTTCACCTCGGAGGCGACCACCGCGAAGCCGCGGCCGGATTCGCCGGCGCGTGCCGCCTCGATGGTGGCGTTGAGCGCGAGCAGGTTGGTCTGGGCGGCGATCGAGTGGATCAGCTTGACCACCTCGCCGATCTTCTCGGCGCCGGTGGAGAGCGCCTGCACGGTCGCATTGGTGCGCTCGGCATCGGCCACCGCCTGGCTTGCGACCTCGCTGGAGCGCGCCACCTGGCGCGAGATTTCCGCGACCGAGCTGGAGAGCTCCTCGGCCGCCGCGGCGACGGTGCCGACATTGTTGGAGGCAGAGTCGGAGGCAGCACCCACCGTCGCGGCCCGCGCGCTGGCGTCGCTGGCGGTCGCCGTCATCGACTGCGCCGTGGTCTGCATGCCGGCGGCGGCGGAGGCCACCGTCCGGACGATGCCGTTCACGCTGCGCTCGAAATCGCTGGCAAGGCCCTGCATCGCGCTGCGCCGTTCGGCAGTGGCGCGCGCCTGCGTCTCAGCCTCGGCCTGCTCGAGGCCGCGGATGCGGATCGCGTTGTCCTTGAAGATCTGCACGGTCGCCGCCATGCCGCCGACCTCATCGCCGCGGCCGACGCCCGGGATGTCGCCGTCGAGCTTGCCGTCGGCGATGTCGCGCATGCGGGAGCCCAGCAGGTTGAGCGGCCGGGAGATGCTGCGCCCGATCAGCCAGGCGACCGAACTCGAGATGATGCCGATGCCGAGGATCGCGAGCCCAAGCAACCAGGCAATGGGACGCATCTTGGCGTCAATATCGTCGAGATAGGCGCCGGTGCCGAGATACATATCGAAGCCAGGCACTGCGACGGCGTAGCCAAGCTTCCGGATCGGCGTCTCCTGACCCGGCTTCACGTATTCGTAGAACAGCAGAATGTCGCCCTTGGCCTTCACGCCGTCCATCAGCTCCTGCGAAAGCTTGCGGCCGTTGGTCACGACGTCCATCCGATTGGTGCCAACCTGCTTCGGATCGGGTGCCAGCACCGTGATGCCGTTGTAGTCCGTGCCGAACAAATAGCCCGAGCCGTTATCGTAGGTCATCGCGTTGCCGCGCTTGCCCAACTCGGCGAGTGCCGCTTCCTTGGTCATCTTTCCGGCGTCGACATCCTTCTTCAGGCTCGCTGCCATGTTCCTGGCCATATCGACCATGGCCTTTGCCTGCTCGATGCGCGCATTCGTCATCTCACGCTGCATCAGATTGATTGCCAAGATGCCGGCCGTGCACAGGCCAAGGAGCGCCACCCCCACCAGAATGCCGAGCTTGGGGGTGATCTTCAGATTTGACAGCTTCACGGGGATCTCCAGAAGAGGCGGGGAACGCGACGCGATTGGCGGATTGATTCCGCTCACCGTAATGTGAGACCCTTTACCTGATGGTTACGGAGGTTCCCCGTAGAAGCCCGGAGAATCGGGCCACGGACCAACCGGCAATTGTGGAGAGAGCAGCGCCGCTCGCGTAGAAGTAGGGACAGCGGTGATCCAGGCCGCGCTCCGGCAAGCAAGAACATCAAGAAGCAAACCAGCAAGAAGCAAGAACAGAAGACCTCAATCGGGAGCAGACAATGTCGAAATTCAGGGTGGTGACGCCGAAGGGCGCGAGCTTCACGGTCGCCGGCGGCGGCTATGATTATGAGCGGGAGGCGCTCGATCCGATCGGCGCCGAGATCGTCGAGGCGCCGGCCAACGAGGCCGAATTCATCGCCGCGGCACGCACCGCGGACGCGATCTACGCCAAGGGCATGCCGATCACCAAAGCGGTGATCGATGCGCTGGAGAACTGCAAGGTGATCACGCTCGGCAGCGTCGGCGTCGACTCGGTCGACGTCAAGGCCGCGACCGCCCGCGGCATCCCCGTCACCAACATCCCCGACACCTTCATCGAGGAGGTTGCCGACCACGCCATGATGCTGCTGCTCGCAGGCTTCCGCCGCCTGATCGAGCAGGACAAGATGGTGCGCAGCGGCCGCTGGGCCGAGGGCCGCCCGGCGCTCTTGAAGATTCCGCGGCTGATGGGCCAGACGCTCGGCTTCATCTCGTTCGGCCGCGTCGCCCGCGCGGTAGCCAAGCGCGCCGCGCCGTTCGGCCTCAGGATGATGGCCTACGATCCCTTCATCCAGGAAACGCTGATGTACGACCACGGCGTGATTCCCTCGACCTTGTCGGAGGTGCTGTCGCAGTCGGATTTCGTCTCGATGCATGCCCCGGCGCGGCCAGAAGTGCATCACATGCTGACCGAGAAGCATTTTCGTCAGATGAAAAAATCGGCCATCTTCATCAATACCGGCCGCGGCGCCACCGTCGACGAGGAATCGCTGATCAAGGCGCTGCAAGAGGGCTGGATCGCCCACGCCGCGCTCGACGTGCTGGAGAAGGAGCCGCCGTCGCACAACAATCCGATGCTCGGGATGGACAATGTTACCTTGACCGCCCATGTCGCCTCGGCATCGGCACGTTTTGACGAGGCGCGCAAGCGCCGGGTGGGCTACGAATTGTCACTAGTGCTGCAAGGCATGTGGCCGGTAAGCTGCGTCAACCCGTCGGTGCTGCAAGACACCGCGCTGCGCCGCTGGCAGCCCGTCAGCATGGATCGCGGTCCGAACAGCTGAGGCGGGAATGCGCGCTTTTCGCGCGAGGGCCCGTCATGCGGGCCCTTTGCGCGGTGAGCGCGCCGCGACCACAAGACCCTTCACCGGCGGCCAACGCCGGGAAGGAACAATAACAACGAAACAATAAGAACGGGAGTGCGAACGACATGAAGTACGAGATTACGCGTCGCGACGCGCTGGCGCTGGGGGCGTCCGCGGCGGCACTGGCGGTCACCGGGGCTTCGGCGCAGGACGCATCGAAAGTGAAGGCTGCCGACGTGGCGGCGCCGTCGCTGCCGATCGAAAAGGGCGCGACCTTGCGCATGTTGCGGCCGGTGCGCTTCGTCCAGGCCGACGAAGACGTGTTCCGCGCCAATGCCAAGCGTTTCACCGACAAGACCGGCGTCGAGGTCAAGGTCGACTTCGTCGGCTGGGAAGACATCAATCAGCAGACCGCGGTGACCTCGAACTCCGGCGCCGGCCCCGACATCATCATCGGCTTCGGCGACGCGCCGCACATCTATATCGACAAGCTGATCGAACTGACCGACGTCGCCGATTATCTCGACAAGCGCTACGGCGGATGGCTGACGCTCGCGAAACGCTACGGCATGCGCTCGAAGTCGAAGAGCTGGGTCGGCCTGCCGTTCGGCGCCTCCGGCGGCCCGCTGGTCTACCGCAAGTCGCTGGTCAACGCGGCCGGCTTCGACAAGGTGCCGGAAGACCACGCCGGCATTCTCGAACTCTGCAAGAAGCTGAAGGCGGCCGGCAAGCCGGCGGGCTTCGCGCTCGGCAACGCCGTCGGCGACGGCAACGGCTTCGCCAACTGGCTGTTGTGGTCGCACAACGCTGCGCTGCTCGATGAGGAAGGCAATATCATCGTCAACAGCAAGGAGACGATCGCCGCGCTGAAATATTTGAAGGAACTCTATCCGACCTTCATCGCCGGCACGCCGTCCTGGAACGACGTCTCCAACAACCGCGCCTACTCGTCGCAGGAAGTCGCCCTGACCGCCAACGGCGTCTCGCTGTACTTCTCGCTGAAGAACGATCCGGCGACCAAGGCGGTCGCCGACGACACCGAGCATCAACTCCTGCCCAGGGGACTGGCATCGACTTCGCCGATGTCGGGCCTAACCCTGAACGCGATGGCGTTCAAGCACAGCCCGTATCCCAATGCGGCGAAGGCGTTTCTGCAATTCATGCTGGAGAAGGAGCAGTACGAGCCGTGGCTCAACGCCAACTCCGGCTACTGGTCGCAGCCGCTTGCGGCCTACGCGGACGCTGCGGTGTGGTCGGGCGACCCCAAGGTCGCGATCTTCAAGGATACGATGAAGAGCCCTTATTACAACGGCTACAAGGGGCCGATCTCGACCGCGACCGGCGCCGTCACCGCCGACTATGTGCTGGTGCAGATGTGCGCCTCGGTCGCGACCGATGCGGCAACTCCGGAAGCCGCCGCCGCGGAAGCCGAGCAGCGCGCCAAGCGGTACTTCCGGCGGCAAGGCCGGTAACACCGGTCATTGAACCGTAGATCTGGACCAACCTTCATTGCGAGCGAAGCGACGCAATCCATAGTTCCACCAGGAGAATGGATTGCTTCGTCGCTTCGCTCCTCGCAATGACGGCAGCGGACGAGCATTCAATGTCTGTAACGACGCTATCTACACGGGGACAAGTGCTGCGCCAGCCGGGCTGGCTCGCGCGGCTATTCGACTACAAGCCGTTCCTGATCGTGATGTGCCTTGCGCCCGCGGTCGGCCTGCTGCTGGTGTTCCTCACCTATCCGCTCGGCCTCGGCATCTGGCTCGCCTTCACCGACACCACGATCGGTCAGCGCGGCGTCTATATCGGGCTCGAGAATTTCCAGTATCTGCTCAAGGATCCCTTGTGGTGGAACGCGGTGTTCTACTCGATCTTCTATACCGCGGTCGCGACCTTCGGAAAATTCGCGCTCGGCTTCTGGCTGGCGCTGCTGCTCAACAACCATTTCCCGTTCAAGAGCCTGATCCGCGCCATCGTGCTGCTGCCGTGGATCGTGCCGACGGTGCTCTCCGCACTGGCGTTCTGGTGGATCTACGATCCGCAGTTCTCGATCATCTCCTATCTCCTGGTCGACGTGCTGCACCTGCGCGACAGCAATGTCGACTTCCTCGGCTCGCCCTGGCCGGCGCGGTTCTCGCTGATCGCGGCTAACATCTGGCGCGGCATCCCGTTCGTCGCGATCTCGCTGCTGGCCGGGCTGCAAACCATCTCGCCCTCGCTCTATGAGGCGGCGATGCTCGACGGCGCCACCTCCTGGCAGCGCTTCCGCTACATCACCTTCCCGATGATGATGCCGATTCTGGCGATCGTGATGACGTTTTCGATCATCTTCACGTTCACCGATTTCCAGCTCGTCTACGCCATCACCCGCGGCGGCCCGGTCAACTCGACCCATCTGCTCGCCACGCTGGCGTTCCAGCGCGGCATCGCCGGCGGCGAGCTCGGCGAAGGCGCCGCGATCGCGGTCTCGATGATCCCGTTCCTCGTATTCGCGACGTTGTTCAGCTACTTCGGCCTCGCCCGCCGCAAATGGCAGCAGGGAGAAGCCAATGACTGACCAAAATGTTCAAGTATTGGCCCGATCCTCCAACGTCGCCAGCGCCACGCCCGACACGATGGCGTGGGATTCCCGCGCCCGGCGCGTGGTGATGATCTATCTGCCGCTCGCCTGCTTCATCCTGATCCTGCTGTTCCCGTTCTACTGGATGGCGATCACCTCGTTCAAGCCGAACGCGGAGCTCCTGAACTACAAGGAGCACAATCCGTTCTGGATCACCTCGCCGACGCTGGCGCATGTCAAGCACCTGCTGTTCGACACCTCGTATCCGCGCTGGCTGAAGACCACCATGCTGGTCGCGATCGGCTCGACCTTCCTGTCGCTGTTCGCCTCCACGCTCGCCGCCTACGCGATCGAGCGGCTGCGCTTCCGCGGCAGCCCCTATGTCGGGCTCGGCATCTACCTCGCCTATCTGGTGCCGCCGTCGATCCTGTTCATTCCACTCGCCACCGTGATCGTGCAGTTCGGCCTGTTCGATTCACCCTTGGCGCTGATCCTGGTCTATCCGACCTTCCTGGTGCCGTTCTGCACCTGGCTGCTGATCGGCTATTTCAAGTCGATCCCCTATGAGCTCGAGGAATGCGCGCTGGTCGACGGCGCGACGCGGCTGCAGATCCTGTGGCGGATCACGCTGCCGCTCGCGGTGCCCGGCCTGATCTCGGCCGGCATCTTCTCCTTCACGCTGTCCTGGAACGAGTTCATCTACGCGCTCGCCTTCATCCAGAGCGGCGCCAACAAGACCGTGCCGGTCGCGATCCTGACCGAGCTCATCACCGGCGATGTCTACCAGTGGGGCGCGCTGATGGCCGGCTCCCTGCTCGGCTCGCTGCCGGTCGCGCTGTTCTACTCGCTGTTCGTCGACTACTACGTGTCGTCGCTGACGGGGGCGGTGAAGGAGTAGTAGCCAGCGCTTGACGCCTGCTCGAAGCGAACCCCATCTGTCCCCGTCATCCTGAGGAGCGCGAAGCGCGTCTCGAAGGAACGACGGCCACCGGCCGGGCCGTGCATCCTTCGAGGCTCGCTCCGCTCGCACCTCAGGATGACGGGAAAAGCAATGCGGCCTAGGTCAATCAGGCTTGGTACTACCGCGGCACAAACGCGACCGGCACGCTGAAACCCATCGAGCCCTGCGTGACCTCGGATGGAAACGCCGGAAACGGCTGGGCCTGGCGCAGCATCGCCAGCGCCCGCGCGTCGAAGGTCGGATTGCCGGAGGAGCCGCCGAGGTGGCTCGAAAGCACCTGCCCGCCGCGGCCGAGCGTGAACACCAGGCGGACCACGCCACGCTGGCCGTTGCCCCCGGCCGGATAGGAATGGAAGCGCAGCAGATGGGCGCGGACGCGTGCGTTGTAGGCCGCGATCGCGGACGCGGCTGCGCCGGCGCTGATCGCGGATGCCGCGGGCGCCTGACGCTCGGCCCGGCTCGGCGCGCTGGTGCGCGGCGCCGGCGTCGCCTCGGACGGCTTCTTTGCCTCCCGGCGGACCACCTTCGGCTTGATGGGCTCGGGCTTGCGCTCCGGAACAACCTCTGTGGGCTCGGGCTTCGGCGGCGTGGCCTGCTGCTTCTGCTCCGGCGGCGCCGTCACCTCGGGCTTCTCCTGCACCGGCGTCGGCGCGATCTCCTCCTGCACCGGCTGCGCCACGGCAGGCTCCGGCGGCGACGCGTCGGCCTCCTGCATCGCCGGGCCCGGCGGCAGCTCGGTCTCGGAAATCACCGGCGCCGAGGTGATCGGCGTCAGGTCGACCAGCACGGCCGGCACCGCCACACCCGGCGGCGGCGCCGAGACCCAGGTGATGCCGAGCGCAATCAGCGCCGCATGCGCGGCCAGGATCGCCGCCGCCGACAGGCCCCACCGCCTCAACCTGATATCGTCGCCCGCATCATGAAGCGCATACGCGTTCATCGGAATCAGCTTCGCCCGTCGAGGCCAACCAGCGCGATCTTGAGATAGCCGGCATTGCGCAGCAGGTTCATCACCTCCATGAGGTCGCCATAGCTGACTGCCTTGTCGGCGCGCAGGAAGATGCGCTCGTCCTTCTTGCCTTGTGTCGCGCCGTCGAGCGCCGAGGTCAGCGCGTCGCGCGCGATCACGTCCTCGCCGACCGCGACCGAGAGGTCGGGCTTCACCGTGACGAACACCGGCTTGTCCGGCCGCGGCTGCGGCTCCGCGGTCGAGGCCGGCAGGTCGACGCCGAGATCGACGGTCGCGAGCGGCGCCGCCACCATGAAGATGATCAGCAGCACCAGCATGACGTCGATGAACGGCGTAACGTTGATCTCATGCGCCTCGACGAGGTCGTCGTCGCCGCGACGCCGGCCGCCGAATGCACCGCTTGAGCCGAGCTTCGTGCCCATCGCCTACTCCGCGGCGCGCGCCAGCCGGAACAGGCTGCGATCGCCCTCGCGGCTGACCAGCAGCATCACCATGACCGAGGCGTCGCCGAGCAGCGCGCGGTAGGCGGCGATCGAACGCGTCAGATGATTGTAGATCACGACCGCCGGAATCGCGGCCACCAGGCCGAGCGCGGTCGCGAGCAGCGCCTCGGCGATTCCCGGCGCGACCACCGCAAGATTGGTGGTGTGGGCCTCGGAGATGCCGATGAAGGCATTCATGATGCCCCACACCGTGCCGAACAGCCCGACGAACGGCGCGGTGGCCCCGATGGTGGCGAGCACGCCGGTGCCGCGCGCAATCTGCCGCGACATCGCCGCCTCG
The DNA here is from genome assembly GCF_049075665.1 of Bradyrhizobium sp. B120. Lineage (NCBI taxonomy): Bacteria > Pseudomonadati > Pseudomonadota > Alphaproteobacteria > Hyphomicrobiales > Nitrobacteraceae > Bradyrhizobium > Bradyrhizobium sp. B120. Next base: position 7,691,749 of record NZ_CP185242.1, read on the forward strand.
ACCCGCTCCAGCCGCAGCGCGATGCGCTCCTTGAAGCCGTCATCGAACATGCCGCCGGAGAGCGCGGCCTCGCGCGACGCCGACTGCACGATCTGTGCGACCGCATCGCTGCCGTCGCGGCTCGCCTGCTCGACCTCGGCAAGCTGCGTGTCGCGCTCGAGCAGCCCGATCCGTTGCCGCGCAAGCGTCGTCTTGCGGCGGATCTCGACGGTCTTGGCGAGCCAGACCGTCCAGGTCACGAGCGAGGCGAAGGCCAAGCCGATCATCACCGCCTTCACGACGATGTCGGCGCTCTCGAACATGCCCCAGGGCGAGAGGTTGCGCGGCAGCAGCGCGGCGTCGGCTGCGGCAAGGCTCGCGCCCGGCAGCATTCCGAACATGGCGCCCGCCAACATCGCGATGCGTCGCCCAAGCCTGCGATGCGACATGATCGCCTCCCGTCCTTCGTCGGTCTCAGCCTGCTTTCGGTGCCAGGCGGTCCGCCAGCGCGTGGAAGCGCGTCAACTGATCGCCGCGCAGCGCGCGCGTCTCGTCGCGGCCGACGAACACCTTGAACATGATGCCGCCGTCGAGATTGATGAAGGCGATGAAGGCCGACACCTTGCCCATGAAGGGCCGCTCGACGAACGCGATCGCCGCACAGCGCTCATGCCTGAGGTGGCCGTGCAGGCCCTTCGGCTGCATCAGGTTGAAATAGCCGCGGCCCACTTCGCCTTTCGGAATGGCGCCGGTGAACTCGAAGATCGCGTCATCGGTGTGCACGATCAGCGTCACCTCGCCCCACTCCGCGATGTCCTGCATCGCGGCGGCGAACTCGGCGGCGCCGATCCGCACCATACTTTCGGGCAGCGCCTCGAGCACCGCGCGCGGCGTCACCTTGCGCTCGCGCGCGACGTCCTCGATGACTGCGCCGGGATTGTCGGCCATGTAGGCCTTCAACCCGGCAAGCTCTGAATCCAGCACGGCCGCCTCCGTCACGCCGGGCTCTTGGCGCGCTCGGTGATCAGCACCTCAAAACCTTCGAATTTGGGATGGCCGAGATAGAGGCTGCCGCCGGTCTCGTTGCCGGCGCGGGAATGGGCGCGGCGGAACGCATCGGACTTGGTCCAGTCCTCGAACGCCGCCTTGCTGGCCCACACCGTATGGGTCGCATAGAGCGTGTGGTCCTCGGCCTCGGGGCCCTTCACGAGGTGAAACTCGATGAACCCCGGCAGATCGCCGAGATAGGATTCACGGGTCTTCCAGACCGTCTCGAACGCCTGTTCCTTGCCCTTGATCACCTGAAACCGGTTCATTGCGATGAACATGAAAGCCTTCTCCTGTTTGGCGGCGGATGCACGGGATCCTGCCGGTTGATCTCGTTGATATCATGAATAGGCCAAGGCCACGCTGGGGCACCAGCGCGGCCGGAGCAACCTGGATGGAATGATCGGCTCGTCGCGTTACGCTCCACCTAGGTGAATCCTGAGCCCGGCCTTGTAGACGGTGCCCGCACCGGGGCTCGAGAACAGCACGTCGTTCTGCGTCGTGCCGTCGCTCGAGGAGCCCGGGATCGCGTAGGGCCGGTAGTACTGGTTCAAGAGATTGTCGACCGACGCCGTGAAGGTGATGTCCTTGGTGGCGTTCCAGGTCAGATAGAGATTGACCAGCTCGTAGCCGGTCGAGGGCAGATAGCCCGCCGGCAAATCGTTGTTGGCGCCGAACGAGGACCATTGCGCGGCAATGATCAGCGTGCGGTCGAGCAGGCGGACGCCGCCGGTCGTCGTCACCTTGCGCGGCGTGATGGTGGCGAGGCCGACATTGGTCGCGGTGTTCCGGCCGCGCATCAGATGGCCGGCGACGCCAACGAACCAGTCACCGGCGTCATACATCGTCTCGAGCTCGAAACCTTCGATGCGGGCGTGGGCGATGTTCTGGTACTGGTAGAACTGGCTGAAGCGTCCGAACGGCGTCGTGGTCGGCGCCGACGCGACGAGGTCGATATAGCCGTCGACGTCGTTCTGGAACACGTTGATCTTGCCGCGGAATGAATCATTCGCGGTGAAGATGCCGTCATACTTCAGGTTGATGCCGGCTTCCTTATTCTTGCCGACCTCGGGCCGCAGCGCCGCGTTGGGCAGGAAGCAGAACAGGCCGCTGGTGCCGTCGGGGCAGTTGAACAGCGCCGGCCCGCCGCCGGTGGCGTGGCCGCCCGAGATCAGGGTCTCGGTGATCGACGGCGCGCGATAGCCTTCGGCATAGCTCACATAGGGCGTGAAGCCGGCCACCGGCGTGACGCCGACCGTGATCTTCGGCGACAGCCGATCGCCGCTGGTCGTGGTGTTGATCGAGGTGAGCTCGTAATGATCGTAGCGGACCGCACTGACGAGCTCGAGCCAGGTCGAATAGTTCTGCTTCAACTGCACGAAGCCGCCGGACACCGTGCGCTGGCCGCCCGGCGTCGTGATGTTGGAATTGCCGCGGGAGTCGAAAGTCTCGACATCGTCGCGGAAGGCATCGAAGCCGTAGGTTACAGCGTTGCGCCAGTCGCCAAAATTGAAGCGCGAGGTGTTGTTGACGTCGAGGCCGACGGTGTCGAGCGAGTAACCGCGCTTGTCGCCGACGCAGCCGGAGATGTTGTTGCCGGGATTGGCGAGCGTGCAGACGCCGCCGCCTGACGTGATGCGGTTGTTGTAGGTCTTGACCTGGTCGTTGTCGGTGCGGTTGCCGTAGACCGAGATGTTCCAGTCGAACAGCATGTCGTCGGGCTTGGAATATCGCCAGCTCAGCGTGCCGGTGTAGTTCCTTGCATCGGAGGCGTAGACCGAGGAGCCTGCGATCGCGGCCAGTGGCGCCGCCGTCGTGGTCGGACCGCGGTTCGGCTGACCGATATTGTACTGGTAGTCCTGGAAGACGCCGCCGATCTTGAACTCGTGGCCTTCGGCCGGGCGGATCGTCACCTTCATCAGGCCGGCCGCGATATCGTTGCCGGTGTTGCCGATCTCGGTGCCCGCGCCGTCCTTGTAGTTGCTCTGGGTGCGGTAGACCGCGCCGCCGAACACATCGACGTTCGGATCGGCGCGCACGCCGCCGAACACCGAACCCATGCCGCGGTCCTTGTTGCTGCCGTAGGAACCCGACATGTCGACGCCCCAGCGCTCGCCGGGACGGACCACATCGTCGATATCCTTGGTGCGGAACGAGACCACGCCGCCGATCGCGCCGGAGCCGTAGATATTCGCGGTCGGGCCGCGCACCACGTCGACGCCGCCGATCAATTCGGGATCGAGGAAGAACGAGCCGTTGGCGTTGTGGCCGGTGCGCTGATAGTTCTGCCGCGCGCCATCGACCACGACAGCGACGCGGCCAAAGTCCTGCAGACCACGGATGTTGACGACGGTCGCCGGATCATCGCCACGCTCCTGGAACGAGACACCGGGCACGTTATAGAAGATGTCGGAGACCCGGTTTGGCTGCAGGCCCTGAATCTTCTCCAGCGTGACGGAGCTGACCGGCGCCAGCGCGTCGATCGCCCGCTCTTCGGTCTTGGATGCGACAGCCGTGATGGTGTCGAGCGATTGCACCGGCACCGCCCCGATCTGCGCGCGCGCATTCATCGCAGGAGACGCCGCCGCCTGCGGTTCGGCCACGGGCCTTGGCTTGCGTTGGGCCTGCTTCGGCCGCTCGGTCGCAGGACGCGCAGCCGAAGCGTCGGCGGTTTGCGCCAAACCGCTTGCCGGCAGCGCTGCCGAAAATGAAAACACCGACGCACCCAAAATCAAGGCGCGCGAAACCCCAGCCCCGTCAGCCATTCTAGCCCCAGCCCGATCATCGCTTTTCTGGTTTGGCTGGCGTGCGCTCCACCGAGCGGCTTGCTGGCTACGTTGCGATGCAAGCCACAGGCTCGCATCGTGTGATGATTGGTTACGAGCCGGCAACAAAACGGTCAAGAATGCGGCGGCGCTGTTTACATCGATTGTAAAGTGCAGCCGTTGGAATGCGCCTTCGCCCGCTTATACAAGCAGGCATCATTTGAGGATTTCGAAGGCGCAGCACCACGAGCATGTCGGCAACTTCCGGAGACAACATCGACGCGGCGGGAAAGCAGGCCGTATCAGCGCCTGACGCGGCCAAAACGCTCGTCATGCACGGGAATCGCCTCGACAGCCGCGACCTGTTCTCGGCTGAGCGCGAGATCATCATCGTGCATGGCGAAGAGCATTACCGCTTGCGGCTGACCTCGCAGAACAAGCTGATCCTGACCAAGTGACGGCCCCGATGACAATTTGTCGCACGCTCGCTGTGCTCGCGCTCTCCTGTCTGCTGCCGATCGGCGCAGCGATCGCCGAGGGCATCACCGTGCACGACGCACGCGACCGCGGCGTCGTGATCGACGATCCCACGCAGATCGTCTCGATCGGCGGCGCGATCACCGAGATCCTCTATGCGCTCGGCTTCGAGGATCGCATCGCCGGCGTCGATGCCACCAGTCTCTACCCGCCGTCCGCGCTGCGCGAGAAGCCCGACGTCGGCTACATGCGCCAGCTGTCGCCGGAGGGCGTGCTCGGCCTGCACCCGTCGCTGGTGCTCGCGGTGCAGGGCTCCGGGCCGAAGGAGACCATGGACGTGCTAGAGGCGGCCAAGGTGCCGCTGGTGCTGGTGCCGGAGGCGTTCTCGGAAGCCGGGCTGGTCGAGAAGATCAAACTTGTGGGCCATGCCATGGGCGCCGATCCGCGCGCCGCTTGCCTCGCCACGGCGGTGGAGAGCGATCTCGCACAATTGCGCACGTTGCGCGCCAAAGTGACGAAACCGGTGCGCGTGATGTTTGTGATGTCGCTCCTGAACGGCCGGGCGTTGGCCGCGGGCCACAAGACCGCGGCGGACGAGATCATCCAGCTCGCCGGCGGCGTCAACGCGATTGACGGTTACGACGGCTACAAGCCGGTCAACGACGAGGCCATCGTGGCCGCCAAACCCGACGTCGTCCTGTCGATCGATCGCGGCAAGGACTCGCTGACGCCGGATGCCGTGTTCACGCATCCGGCTTTCGCACTGACGCCGGTTGCGGCCAACAAGGCCTTCATCGCGATGGAGGGGCTTTATTTGCTCGGCTTCGGGCCGCGCACCGCGGCCGCGGCGCGTGACCTCTCGGTCAAGCTCTATCCGGCGCTGGCGCCGGAGGCCGCCACCTTCAAGCCAGCGGCGCTGACCGCGAACTGCCGGCAATGAGTGTGCTGGCCGAACGCCGCACGCGTGCGAAACAACGGCGCGCCGGCATGTCGCTGCGGCCGGCAGCGACACTCACCCTGCTCTGCCTGCTTGCGGCGCTCGCAGGGACCGCCTTGGTCGCTCTGACGGTCGGGGCCGCGGGTATCCCAATGGCACGGCTTCCTGCCGCGCTCGGGCTATGGGCTGACGGCGCGGCCAACCCGTTGCTCGCGCGCGACCAGCTCGTGGTGTGGTCGATCCGGATCCCGCGGATCGCGGCGGCTGCGATGGTCGGCGGACTCCTTGCCGTATCGGGCACAATCATGCAGGGCCTGTTCCGCAACCCCCTCGCCGACCCCGCGCTGGTCGGCGTCTCCTCCGGCGGCGCGTTTGCCGCCGCAGTAGCGATCGTGTTCACCGACAGCCATCTCGGCGAGAGCCTGCGCTTCCTGCAACATCAATTGCTGCCGATCGCGGCCTTCGCCGGTTCGCTGATCACCACCATCGTGCTGTACGGCATTGCGAGCCGCGGCGGCCGGACCTCGATTGCGATCTTCCTGCTCGCCGGGCTTGCGATTGCCGCGATCGCCAATGCCGGCATCGGCCTTTTGGTCTTCGTCGCCGACGACCGCCAGCTGCGCGACATCACCTTCTGGATGCTGGGCTCGCTGAGCGGCGCGACCTGGAGCAAGCTCACCGCGCTGGCGCCGGTGCTGGCCGCGGCCTTGGTCGCCTGCCTCTGGATCGCGCGCGGACTCGACGTGCTGGTGCTCGGCGAGGCCGAGGCATTCCATAGCGGCGTCGACGTCGAACGGCTGAAGCGAATTTCGATCGTGCTGGTGTCGGCAATGACCGGAGTCGCGGTTTCGGTCTGCGGTGTGGTCGGTTTCGTCGGCATCGTGGTGCCGCATCTGCTGCGGCTGGTGATCGGACCCGGGCATCGCCTGCTGCTGCCGGCGACCGCATTGCTCGGCGCCATCCTGCTGGTCGGCGCCGACACCGTGGCACGCACCATCGTCGCCCCGGCGGAAATGCCGATCGGCATCCTGACCGCGGCGATCGGCGCGCCGTTCTTCCTCGCCATGCTGCTGCGCCAGCGCTCCCTGATGTCGCTATGAGCGCGCTGCTGGAGGCGCAGTCGGTATCGCTGGCCGTCGGCGGCACGAACCTTGTCGATACGGTCTCGCTGCAGATCGGCGCCGGCGAGAGGGTCGCGATCGTGGGTCCCAACGGCGCCGGCAAATCGACCCTGCTGCGGATGCTGTCGGGCGATCTCCGTCCGTCGCGCGGAACGATCCGGCTCAGGCAGCGCGACCTCAACGGCTACGGTCCGCGCGCGCTGGCGCAGCACCGTGCAATGCTGTCGCAGCACGTCAACGTCACCTTCCCGTTCACGGTCGAGGAAATCGTCAGCATGGGCGCCGGTGAAAGCCCGCGCGCGGTGACGCGCGCGCTGGTCACTGCCGCGCTAGACGAGGTTGGGCTCGCGCATTTCCGTTTCAGGCAATTGCCGACGCTGTCCGGCGGCGAGCAGCAGCGCGCGCATTTCGCCCGCGTGCTGGTGCAGCTCGCCTGCGGCGAGGCGCTGCACGGGCCGGGGCTGTTGCTGCTGGACGAGCCGACCTCGAGCCTCGATTTGCGGCATCAGATCGACCTGGTCGAGACCGCCCGGCGGCGCGCCGCGCGCGGCACCGCCGTGATCGCGATCCTGCACGACCTCAATCTCGCGATGCGGTTCGCGGATCGCATCCTGCTGCTGCATCGCGGCCGGCTTGCCGTCGACGGCGACCGTGCCGCCGCGATGCAGGCGGACACACTGAGGCGGATCTTCGAGATCGACGCCACGATCGACTACACCGGAGCTGGCGTGCCGTTCCTGTTGCCGCAGACGATGCGGCCGGCGGCCAAGGCGACGTAACGCCGCAAGGCTTATCCCGTCGCAACATCCGCGGTTCACAAAACTGTCAGCCGGCTGTAACAGGCGGCTCGGAGAACACCGCATCGTTTATCCTTTGGGAGATCAACCATGCGCCTGTCACTGCTCTGTTCCGTCGCCTCGATCCTGCTCGCCACACCGGCGTTCGCGCAGAGCGAGGGCGAATTCCCGGCGACGCTGGCAGGACATGCCGTAATGCCGGCAGAGAGCTTCATCGACGCCCCCGCCGATGCCCCGGCGGATTTGAAGACATCGGGCAAGTACACCACCGGCAAGCGCGTCGACGCCATCGGCACCGTGATGGGCAAGTCCTACGAGCGGCCGACCGGCGTGTCGCTGCCGTTCAAGGGCCAGCCGCTGCAGGGACATTCCGGCATCAAGGCGATGCCCGACGGCTCGTTCTGGGTGATCACCGACAACGGCATGGGCTCGCGCTACAACTCGGCGGACTCGATGCTGTACCTGAACCGCTACAAGATGGATTGGGCCGGCGGCAAGATCGAGCGTCAGGAGACCGTGTTCCTGCACGATCCCGACAAGAAGGTGCCGTTCCGCATCGTGCATGAGGACACCGCCAAGCGCTACCTCACCGGCGCCGACTTCGACACCGAGGGCTTCCAGATCATCAACGACACCTTCTGGATCGGCGACGAGTTCGGGCCCTACATCCTCAAGGCCGACAAGACCGGCAAGATCCTCGCCGTGTTCGAGACGGTCGCCGACGGCAAGCCGGTGCGCTCGCCGGATCACTGGGCGGTGCAATCGCCCGGCGCGCCCGGCGCGAGCTACACCAACGTCAATCTGCGCCGCTCCAAGGGCTATGAGGGCTTTGCCTCCTCCAAGGACGGCAAGTTCCTCTACGGCCTGCTCGAAGGCCCGCTGTGGGATGCCGACAAGAAGGATTGGGAGAAGGTCGACGGCAAGGAAGCCTCGCGCATCCTCGAATTCGACGTCGCGGCGGAGAAGTTCACCGGTCGCTATTGGCAATATGTGTTCGAGCAGAACGGCAATGCGATCGGCGACTTCAACATGATCGACCCCACCCAGGGCCTCGTGATCGAGCGCGACAATGGCGAAGGCACCGCCGACAAGGCTTGCCCGCAAGGCCAGCGCGGCGAGAACTGTTTCCCTGACCTCGCCAAGTTCAAGCGTGTCTACAAGATCGAGCTGTCCGACGCCAATGTCGGCAAGCCGGTGCGCAAGATCGCCCATATCGACCTGATGAAGATCCGCGATCCGAACAAGAAGGCCCGCAAGCCGCTCAACGACGGTGTCTACACCTTCCCGTTCTTCACCATCGAGAACGTCGATCGGGTCGACGAGACCCACATCATCGTCGGCAACGACAACAACCTGCCGTTCTCCTCGAGCCGCGATCCGAACAAGGCCGATGACGACGAGTTCGTGCTGCTCGAAGTCGGCGATTTCCTGAAGGCGAAGTGAGGCGGTTGCTCTCGCCGTCAACAACAGTGTCGTCGCCCGGCTCGACCGGGCGATCCAGTATTCCAGAGGCGTCCGGGCTCAATGGACAGGCCGCGGCGTACTGGATGCCCCGCTCAAGGCGGGGCATGACAATGATTATGCTGCGACTTGAGCGGCCATCAGTACAACTCCAATCCAACGGTTGTCTTGCAATTGCCCTTCTACCGACGCGCTCAATGATGATAGCCTCGACCGATACGTGGATCGCTTCGGGGCAAATCATGCGAGAAAAATCCAGCCTGACCTACATCGAGGCGTTCATCGCCGCGGGCTTCGTTGCGTACCTCAGCTGGGACCAGAACTGGGGGCTTCCGCCTCCAATCGCCGCCTTGATTATCGGCACGATCGTCTACTTTGCTTACCTGGCCTCGATGCGACGCTTGGTGAGATTCCATCAAAACAGCTATGAGGTCGTGGCGACGATCCTGGCCGTTGCGTGGGGCGTGCTGGCCTATCTGGTCACCGGCGCGCTGCAGGCGGGATTTGCCAATCAGATACCCGCCTCGCTGCTGATGCATCTGTGGCCCTGGATCGCGGCGCTGGCAGCTTTCATCGGAGCACTCGCCAGCAAAGTGCGCTTCATGGACGATGTTCGCGAATATATCGTCGGCCGCCGCGCACGCTGGGACAATCAGCAATGGCTGGAGGAGGACGCGGGCTTCTAGCCGGCGTCCTCCCGCGAAGCGTCACTTCTTCTTCGTCCGATCATTCGCGAACGTCGTGTCGTGCACCTGACGCAGATCAGCCTGCCGGCACCATCACGACGCCCTTGTCCTTCGGCCAGCGCATCCGCCAGGCGAAATTGATGTCACGGACCTCGCCGGCCTTGGCCTCGAACGCCCATTCCAGCACGCCGCGTCTGTCGCGCAGATTGGTCGTCGTTGCCGGCGTCGACGACGGCAGCATCTCGACCACGATATCGTCGTTCTCGCTGACCGGGAGCTGATCCTGGATCGCGACCTTGATCGGGAAATCGTGGCCGTTGCGCACCGTGGTTTTGAACGCGCGCTCGTCGGTCTTCGACGTCGTCACGATCAGGCCGGCGGAGCCCTCGTTGCGCTTCACCACCGTGCGCTCGATCTTGACCTTGTCGTCGGCGCCGAAGCCGAGCCGCACGGTCTCGTCCTTGGCGGCGGTCGCCATCCGGCTGCGGCCGACAAAGATGCCGTCGCGATAGATCGAGACCTGCCCCGGCAACAGCGGCGCCTCGTCGGCCTGCACGAAGCTCGCCTCCAGGAACGCGGTCGGATCGATCACCGGGACGGCGCGCACCGCGAGATCGGGGGTGATCGTCGCCGTCGAGATGCGCAGGCTCTTGGCGCCCTCATTGGCGGCGACGCTGACGCGGCCGGGAATCTTGAAGGTGGCCTGGAACGCGCCGACCTCGGCGACGGCGTCCCGCTCCTCGGCCTGCTTGAACAGATGCTGCTCCATCGGCGGCGCAGCCGGTGCCGGCATCAGCGCCGAGGGCTGTTGCACGCTGTCGAAAGCTCTGCCGGCGGCCAGCGGTCGCGGCGGCTGCGGATATCGCACGATCAACGAGTTGAGGTCGGGCGCGTTGCCGCCGCGGGCGACGCGCACGGTGGAGACGGCGAGCGCGACGTTCGACCAGTCCTCGCCGGTCGCCTGGGTGATCTCAGCGCGGCGCACCAGCTCGATCGCGGGCTTGCGGTCTTTCGCACCGGTGTCGAGGCGGGCGTCGTAAAGCGGCATCCAGCGGGCGTTGCGCACCGCATAGGTCACCCGCAATGTCGCGCGGGTCGCGGCAGCGGAAGCCAGCTCGATCCGCACCTCGAGCTTGCTCGGCGGCTTGGCGGCGCGATCGGCTTCGAGGCGCGCGATCTCGCGATCGATGTCGCGCTGCTTGCGCGCGGCGTCACGGATCGCGGTGTCGGCGGTTGCGACTTCGTCCCCGACCGCCGAGAACGCGGTGCGCCACTCGCTGACCGGGCGCGCCTCGCCCTTCTCGCCGATCCCGACCGGCGAAGCCTCGGCGAAGTGTTCGGCGAATTTGCGCCGCGCCTCGGCCGAGGTGATGATCCCCTGCAGATCTTCGCGCTGATCTCGCAGCGCCTCGATCCGCTTGTCGATCTCGGGCAGGTTCGCCGGCTCCACCGGGCGCGGCGGCCGCGCGTCGATGGCCCCGATCGTCAGCCGGCCGCCCGCCTCGCCCTCGACGCGGAGCGACGACGGATCGAGCCCCATCGGGAAATCCTTCGCGACGAGCGTGTTATCGCCGGCGGGCAGATCGAGCGTGATGACGCGGGTGACGCTCGCGCCATCGGGATAGACAGTCACAGCGTCGACCTGCGACGCCGCATCGAGATTGGCCGCATGGAGCGGCCCGGCAACCAGCGCACCCGCCAGCACCAGGCTGGTGGTCACAAGACAGTTCGCAATCTTTCGCATCACATCCCTCCGGGAAACATCGCATCGCGCGAGACGAACGGCACGCCCGCTCAAAGGCGCGCCGTTTCTCGTGGTGAGACGCAGCGAGGAAAGGACTGGTTCGATTGAGGTTTCCGTGCGGCACGACGATGGCGCGCTGGCGGCTGCCGGATGGCGCAGCGGCGGCTTTCAGCGGCTAGTGGTCCGCCTTGCGCCGGATGAACAGGTAATTCGGCACGAAACCGGCGATCGTGATGGCGATCAGGATCCACCAGCCGCGCTGAAACGCCGCGATCCGGTCCGCCATCGAGACCGGCGTTGCCAGGATCGCGACAAAGATCGCGACGCCGATCGCCAGCGCGGCCTGCCGGATCATGTTGATGACACCGGAGCCGGTCGCAAACGACGAAGGCGGCAGCGAACCGGCGCCGACACCCATCAGGGTCGGAAAGGTCAGCCCGACGCCGATGCCAGTGAACATCATGCCGACCACAAAGGCAGGCATGTCGGGGTCGGCCCCAAGCAACGTTGCCCAGATCATGAGCCCGCCTGCGAACGATGCGATCCCGGCGGACACGACTGCCGCGGCGCCAAATCGCGCGATCAGGCGGCGGGCAAACAACAGCGAGGTGAACGGGACAAGCAGCGGACCCGGCGCGATCGCAAGGCCGGTCTTCAGCGCCGACCAGCCCCACACGGTTTGCTCCCACAACGCCACCGACAGCAGCATCGCCCCGAAGGCCGCCGAGTAAGGCGCCATGACAAACGTCGCCCCGGTGAACAGCCGCACCTTGAACAACGCAGGATCGACGAAGGGGTTCTTCGAGTTGAGGCAGTGCCAAGTAAAGGCAGCGAGCGAGATGGCCGCGACGGCAAACCCAAGCACGACGCCGCGCGAACTCCATCCCCAGTCGTTCGCCTTCACGATCGCAAATGTCAGCGCGCCGATGCCGCAGGTCACCAGCAACGCCGCCCATGAACTCGGACGCGGCACGTCGTGGCCGGGCACCTCGGGCAATTTCAGCCAGCCGATGATCAGCGCGACGATGCCGATCGGGACATTGACGATGAAGATCCAGCGCCAGTCGAAGGTGACGAGCACGCCGCCGGCAAGTGGCCCGAGCGCGGCGGCAAGGCCGCCGATCGCCGTCCAGGTCCGCACCGCGCCGGGACGCTGCTCGGGCGGGAACGACGCCAGCAGCAGGCCGATCGAGGTCGGGGTCATCAACGCCGCACCGGCGGCCTGCGCGATGCGGGCGACGACCAGCAATTCGACATTGCCGGCAAGGGCACAGGCCGCCGACGCGGCCGTGAACAGCGCAACGCCGAGCAGGAAGCTCAGATTGCGGCTGTGGCGCTCCGCGAGCCGGCCGAAGAACACCAGCAGCGCCGCATAGACGATCGCATAGCCGTTGAGGATCCAGGACAGATCCTCGAGCGAGGCGCCGCGGAATTCCTGCGCGATGTTCGGCAGCCCGACATTGACGATGAACAGGTCGAGATTGGCGAGGCAGATTCCGACCGATACGATCGCCAGCACCTGGCGCGGTGTTGCGACCCGAGACCGCGGCCGCGCAGCAGTCCCGACGGCCGGCCCGATGGTCTCCGCCTCTACCTTCGACATCACACCCTCCAGACATATACGTGCATATGCATCTATTGCCATTAGGTGCATATGCATGTATCTGTCAAGCCCATTGGAGGCAGCGATGGCGAAAACGGAACCCAGCCGATGCAATCTCACCGCGTTGCGCAAGGCGACGCGGCGGGTGTCGCAGCTGTACGATCAGGTCCTTGCGACGTCCGGGCTGCGCGGTACGCAACGGGCCATTCTGGTCTATGTCAGACGATCGGGCGCGCCGACCATGGGCGAGCTGGCCGCCGCACTGGTGCTTGACCGCACCGCGCTCAACCACAACCTCAAGCCGCTGGAGCGCGACGGCCTCCTGACCATCACCGTCGACAAGAATGACCGCCGCATCCGCCTGGTGCGGCTGACCAGACGCGGCGAAGCCCGCCTTGAGGAGTCGCAGGCCGCCTGGCTCAAGGCCCAGGAGCGTTTCGAGACCGCCTTCGGCGCAAAGCAGGCCGGCGATCTCAGGCAAACGCTCGAACTGATCGCCGCGCTCGACTTCGGCGAGCGCGCGGCCGATTTGCCGGTGTCATGACCGGCTGCAAATGAAAAGCGGCCCGGCGTTGCCGCCGGGCCGCTCGTTCTCACACGATCAACACAGATCGCGCTTTAGCTGTAGATCTCGAACAGGCCGGCGCCGCCCTGACCACCGCCGATGCACATGGTCACGACGCCCCACTTGGCCTTGCGGCGACGGCCTTCCTGCAAGAGGTGGCCGGTGAGCCGGGCGCCGGTCATGCCGAAGGGATGGCCGATCGCGATCGAGCCGCCATTGACGTTGTACTTCTCGGGATCGATGCCGAGCTGGTCGCGCGAATAGAGGCACTGGCTGGCGAACGCCTCGTTGAGCTCCCAGAGATCGATGTCCTCGACCTTCAGGCCGTGGCGCTTCAAGAGCTTCGGCACGGCGAACACCGGACCGATGCCCATCTCGTCGGGCTCGCAGCCGGCCGAGGCCCAGGCCACGAAGCGGCCGAGCGGGTTGAGGCCGCGCTTCTCGGCATCCTTGGCTTCCATCAGCACCACCGCGGCGGCGCCGTCGGACAGCTGGCTGGCATTGCCGGCGGTGACGAACTTGCCCGGACCCTTGACCGGCTCCAGCTTGGCAAGGCCTTCCAGCGTGGTCTCGGGGCGGTTGCACTCGTCGCGGTCGACCACGTAGTCGACGATCGACTCGGCCTTGGTCGCCTTGTCGACCACCTTCATCTTGGTCTTCATCGGGACGATTTCGTCCTTGAACTTGTTGGCCTGCTGCGCGGCCGCCATGCGGCGCTGCGACTCCAGCGAATACTCGTCCTGGTATTCGCGGCTGAGCTTGTAGCGCTCGGCGACGATGTCGGCGGTGTCGATCATCGCCATGAAGATGGCGGGCGCGGTCTTGAGCAGGTCCGGATCGATCGATTCCTTCGGCGTGCCGCCGCCGGGAATCGAGATGCTCTCGACGCCGCCGGCAACGATGCAATCGGAGCCGTCGGAACGGATCGAGTTGGCAGCCATCGCGATGGTCTGCAGGCCCGACGAGCAGAAGCGATTCACCGAGACACCGGCGGTCGACTTCGGCAGGCCGGCGAGCAGCGCCGCCTGGCGGCCGATGTTCGGCGCGCCATGCGCGCAATTGCCGAGATAGCAATCCTCGACATAGTCCTTGTCGACGCCGGCGCGCTCGACCGCGTGCTTGATGGCGTGCCCGGCCAGCGACATCGGCGGGGTAATATTGAATCCGCCACGGCCGGACTTCGCCAGGCCAGTGCGCGCGTAGGAAACGATTACGGCTTCACGCATTGTTTTCTCCCTCTGAGATCGCCGGATAGTGGCGCGTCTTGACGCCTTCGTACACATATTTTGGACGCTGCAACAGGGATACCAGACGCCCCGGAACGGCAAACGCCGCCTCCGGGGCCGGAGACGGCGTCATGTTCCGCAGATCGGAATTTGGATGTGCTTGAAGGCGTGCTCGAACGCTGTCGCCGCTCGTCATGCCCGGGCTTGACCCGGGCATCCACGTCTTTGCGCCACGTGACAGTAAGACGTGGATGGCCGGGTCAAGCCCGGCCATGACGATGGAGAGAGCAGTTAAAACGTCAGTGCCTTGGCCTGCTTCACCTGCGGCAGCGACTGCACCTTGGCGAGCAGATCCGCCGGCACCGCACCGTCGACCTCGACCAGCGCGATGGCGTCGCCGCCCTGCTTGACGCGGCCGAGATGGAAGGTCGCGATATTGATTTTCGCATCACCCAAGAGACTCGCGAACGCGCCGATGAAGCCCGGCTTGTCCTCGTTGGTCACGTAGATCATCGACTTGCCGAACTCGGCGTCGACGCGGATGCCCTTGATGTCGACGAGGCGCGGCTTGCCGTCGGCGTAGACGGTGCCGGACACCGAACGCTCCTGGCGCTCGGTGGTGACGGTGACCGTGATCAGGCTTTCATAGTCGCTCTGCGCGGCGCGGACGACCTCGTCCACCACCATGCCGCGCTCCTTGGCGACGACAGGCGCCGAGACCACGTTGACCTCGCCCAGCATCGGCCGCAGCAGGCCGGACAGCACCGCCGAGGTGATCGCCTTGATCTTCATCTCGGCGACGTGGCCCTCATAGGTGATCGTGGTCTTGAGGATGCCGCTCTCGGTGAGTTGGCCGGCGAACGAGCCGAGCTTCTCGGCGAGCTCGATGAACGGCTTCAGCTTCGGCGCCTCTTCCGCTGTTATCGATGGGAAGTTGACCGCGTTGGAGATCGCGCCCGACAGCAGATAGTCCGACATCTGCTCGGCGACCTGCAGCGCGACGTTCTCCTGCGCCTCGGTGGTGGAGGCGCCGAGATGCGGGGTGCAGATCACGTTGGGGTGGCCGAACAGCACGTTCGAGGTCGCCGGCTCCTCGACGAACACGTCGAAGGCGGCGCCCGCGACATGCTTGGAATTCAGCGCATCGACCAGCGCCTGCTCGTCGACCAGACCGCCGCGCGCACAGTTGATGATGCGCACGCCCTTCTTCATCTTGGCGATCGCGGCCGCATCGATGACGTTGCGGGTCTTTTCGGTCAGCGGCGTGTGCAGTGTGATGAAATCGGCGCGCTTGAGCAGATCGTCGAGCTCGACCTTCTCGACACCGATGTCCTTGGCACGCTCCGGCGACAGGAACGGATCGAACGCGATCACCTTCATGCGCAGGCCGAGCGCGCGGTCGGCAACGATCGAGCCGATATTGCCGCAGCCGATCACCCCAAGCGTCTTGGCGGTGATCTCGACGCCCATGAAGCGGTTCTTCTCCCACTTGCCGGCCTGGGTCGAGGCGTCGGCCTGCGGGATCTCGCGCGCCAGCGCCAGCATCAAGGTGATGGCATGCTCGGCGGTCGTGATCGAATTGCCGAACGGCGTGTTCATCACGATGATGCCCTTGGCGGTCGCGGCCGGAATCTCGACATTGTCGACGCCGATGCCGGCGCGGCCGATCACCTTCAGCTTGGTCGCCTTCTCGATGATCTTGGCGGTCGCCTTGGTGGCCGAGCGGATCGCAAGGCCATCATAATTGCCGATGATCTCGGCCAGCTTGTCCTTGTCCTTGCCGAGGTTGGGCTGGAAGTCGACCTCGACGCCGCGATCCTTGAAGATCTGCACGGCGGCGGGAGACAGCGCGTCGGAAATCAGAACCTTGGGTTTTGTCATGTGACTGTTCCTCTGCCCTGCAGCGGGCGGGTCTCTTGGACCAATGTGGTGAAGTCTCAGATCACGTCTCCCTCTCCCCTTATCTTGCGGGGAGAAGGTTGGGGTGAGGGGCAGCCGCGGGCGAGGAACAAGCCGAGAAGGCCCCTCACCCGGATCGCTGCGCAATCCGGCCTCTCCCCGTAAGAACGGGGAGAGGTGACAAGAGAAAGCTTAGGCCGCCTTGGGCAGCGCTGCCTTGGTTTCCGCGAAGGCCCAATCGATCCACTGCGTCAGCAGTTGGACGTCCTTGGCCTCGACGGTGGCGCCGCACCAGATCCGCAGGCCGGCCGGCGCATCGCGGTAATACGCGAAGTCGAAGCCGGCGTTTTCCTTCTCCACCAGCGCGACCAGCTTCTTGCAGAAGTCGGCCTGGGCATCAGCAGGAAGCTCGGTGATCGCGGGATCGGTGAACTTCAGGCACACCGAGGTGTTGGAGCGGATCGCGGGATCCTTGGCCAGGAAGTCGATCCAGGGCGTCCGCGCCTTCCAGTCGGCGAGCGCCTTGGTGTTGGCGTCGGCACGCCCGATCAGCGCCTTCAGGCCGCCGATCGACTTCGCCCAGTTCAGCGCATCGAGATAATCCTCGACGCAGAGCATCGACGGCGTGTTGATGGTCTCGCCTTCGAAGATGCCCTGGTTGAGCTTGCCGCCCTTGGTGAGGCGGAAGATCTTCGGCAGCGGCCAGGCCGGCTTGTAGGTCTCGAGCCGTTCCACCGCGCGCGGCGACAGGATCAGCATGCCGTGCGCTGCTTCACCGCCGAGCGCCTTCTGCCAGGAGAAGGTGACGACGTCGAGCTTGGCGAAATCGAGCGGCTGCGCGAAGGCGGCCGAGGTCGCGTCGCAAATCGTCAGGCCTTCACGGGTTGCGCTGATCCAGTCGGCGTTCGGTACGCGTACGCCGGAGGTGGTGCCGTTCCAGGTGAAGACGACGTCGGACGCGGGGTCGACCTTGGCGAGATCGGGGATTTCACCGTAAGCCGCGTTCAGCTTGGTGACGTCCTTCAGCTTCAATTCCTTGACGATGTCGCTGACCCAGCCTTCGCCGAAGGATTCCCAGGCGAGCGTGGTGACGGGCCGCGCACCGAGCAGCGACCACAGCGCCATCTCGACCGCGCCGGTGTCCGACGCCGGCACGATGCCGATCTTGTAGTCCGCAGGCACCTCAAGCACCTCGCGCGTCAGTTCGATCGCGAGCTTGAGCTTGGCCTTGCCGACCTTCGCACGATGCGAGCGGCCGAGGGCGGCGTCCTTGAGATTGTTGGGGTTCCAGCCGGGGCGCTTGGCGCAGGGGCCGGAGGAGAAATGCGGCACATTGGGCCGCGAAGCGGGCTTCGCTGCAGTCATAATCTACCCTTCCAGATAGCTGCCTCTCGGTGGGGAGAGGTTTCCCGCCGTCGGAAATAGTGGAAGGGCCCCAAAACGTCAAGGAAGTTCGGACTTTTCCGGGGCAATCGGGGGATCACGGCTGATTGATGGGGCGTCCTCGACCTGCTGCATCGTCTCCTGATCGAGCAAATCCGCCGCGAGAGTCATGATCTTAACTGCCCTGCGCCGGCTCGATATTTTCAAAATGCTCTTATCGCCGGCCTGCACGATGTACTCGTTGCCGACCCGCACGATCGAATAATCCGACATTCCAATCCCCAGTCGCCGCCGCCCCGTGGGAGACGTCCGACATACCGGACTCGTTCCGACCCGTAAATTCACGGAGACCAGCTTAGTTTATTGGCTGTTAACCGGATCGCGCAGCAGCGGCTACCGCAGGCATTGTCTTGGGTGCGGCACAACTCGCGCAGGTCAGAAGCGGAGCGTCATGCCGACATGGCTGCGCGCGAATCCGAGCCGCTCATAGAAGCGCTGCGCATCGACGCGCGTGTGATGGGTCAGCAACTCGACCAGCACGCAGCCTTGCGCACGCGCCTCCGCGACCGCCCACTGCACGAGCTGCTCACCGATGCCGCGGCTGCGGCAGTGTGTTGCGACGCGGACGTCCTCGAGCAGGCCGCGCGAAGAGCCCTGCGAGCTGATACCCGGCAGCACCGCAAGCTGCAGGCAGCCGACGACGGCGCCCTCCCCGTCGACGGCGACGACAAGCTGCAGGTTGGGATCACGCTCGACCCGCGCGAAGGCGTCGTAATAGCTTTGCGGCAGCGGATCCTCGATCCGCTCGCGCGCACGGCCGAGCGGATCGTCCGCCAGCATGCCGACGATGGCGGCGACATCCTCGCGGCGGGCGCGGCGGATCGTGATCGATGAAGCTTCACGCATGGCGAGGTTTACCCGAGATCAGCGCACCGGCGGCAGAGCGAGCACATGCTCCGCATCGGCGATCCAGCGGCGGATCATCGGATAACGCGCGAGCGCGAGGCCGCCATCCTCCGCGACGCGCGTATAGGCAAGCAGCGAGACGTCGGCGAGCGAGAACGCATCGCCGACCAGGAATTTCGTACCGGCAAGATGCCGCTCCAGCTGATCGAGCGCCCCATAGCCGCGCTTGATGAGGTTCGGATCGATCTCCGACACGGCCTTGCCGAGATACACGGTCTGAAAGCGGCAGACCGCGACATAGGGCTCATGGCTGTTCTGCTCCCAGAACATCCAGGCATCCATCTGCGCTGCGCGATAGGGATCGCCGGGGATCAGATCGCTGCCGCGCGCGAGGTAGCGGATGATGGCGTTGGATTGCGCGAGCGTGCGGCCGTCATCCAGCTCGACCGTCGGCACCTGGCCCCAGCCATTCAGCTTGAGGAATTCCGCGGTCCGGCTGCCGCCCTTCATGGTGTCGATCTCGACCCATGTGTACGGCAGCGCCAGCTTGTCGCACACCCATTTCACCTTCAGGCAATTGCCCGAATTGGCGTCGCCGTAGATTTTCATCTGAGGTCGCTCCGCTCGCGGAGCAACATCGGATCAGCCGCACATTGCAGTGTCAAGCGAGGTGGCGTGCGTCAGAACTTGTAGCCGATGGCGGCGCGTACGCTGTTCTGCGTGACCGACGTGTTCTTGACCGGGCTGAACTTGACGTATTCCCACTCGCCGCGCACGAAGACACAGTTCCACAACATGTATTCCAGGCCGAGACCCGCGGTCCAGCCGGCAACGTAGGCGTCCGTTTTCGCGTCCGTCGCGGTTTGGGCAAGCTGCGGGAGCGCAAAGGTGGTCGAACTTCCGTTAGCAAAGTTGATCGTTCTGTCCACCGAGCTTGTGACCGTACGCGAAACGTCCATTCGGCCGACGGCAAGGCCGCCGAAGACGTAAGGCAGAAAGTCACCGGTTGCCCAACCTGCGCGGCCGCGGAATGTCATCTCATCCTTGAGCTTCAGCGCAGCGCTTCCATTCAACGTCACGCCGTCAGCGGCAGACGCACCGGCCGGCAGGACCAGGGTTGGCTGAGCGACTTGAATCGGACCCAGGCTTCCGGAGGTCGTTGTCGTCAGGCCGGACCAATAGGTATAGTTTGCTTCGACACCGACCACGACGTCGTCAAACTGATAGTTGCGTCCGACAAATGCTCCGAAGCCCGAGCTTTGCGCATTGACCCGGCCCAGCAGATTGAATTGGGACGTCGGCCCCTGCAGCGTGGTGTTGCGGAAGATAGAATTGGTCAGGGAAGCAACGCTGCCCCCGAAGTCGGTGTTGATCCATGTCTGGCCGACCTGACCGCCGGCATACCAGCCGTCCCAGTTCCTGGTTGGCGCGCTGGAAGCGGGAAGACTGCCGCGAAGGAAATCAGGCATGTCGGCCGCCTGCGCGCCGGTCACCGCCCCGAACATCATCGCCGCCAGCAAGAACCTACGCATTGCAACGCTCCATCCCACCCACCGAATGCGCGTTGATCATCGCCTGTTAACCTTAACCAATCGTTGTCGCCGCAAGCTTTCGAGCATGCAAGTTGCAGAAAGCGCGACGTGTCACGGCAAAGAAAAACGGCGCGGGATGATCCTGCGCCGTTTCAATCGTTAACCGTGAAGGCTCGAAATTAACCCTCAAATTAGCCCTTGCGGATCAGCGGGGGCGGCGGCGGCGGGGGCAGCACGTCGCAGCAGGGCAAGGCGAAGCGCACGCCGAGCTTCACGTCCTGCGAGGTCATGTCGCGGAACTGGAAGCTCGAGGGGCCGGCGGGCGTGCCGTCGAAGAAGTGACCCTGGCCGTGGCCGGCGGTGCCCATGTCGAGGTAGCGATAGGCCAGTTCAACCGTGAAGTTGTTGGTGACCTTGTAGGCGACACCGGCATGCAGCGCCCAGGCGAAGTTGGTCTTGGTGGCGCCGTCGGCGACGAACGAACTGGTCAGGCCGGACCCGCTCGGGAACGTGGCGACGTCGGAGAAGGCCGAGGTCTTGATCACCGCGGCACCGACACCGGCACCGATGAACGGGGTCAGGCAACCCCAGGTGCCGAGATCGGCATAGATGTTCGCGAGGCCGACCCAGCTCTGAACGCCGCCGTGGTAGGTGTCACCCAGCGAGCTCGGCCCGGGGAACGTGAAGAAGTCGGTGCCGTTGAAGCTCACCTTCGAGCGATACTCACCGGTGATGTCGGCACGGAACCAGCTGTTGAACTGATAGCCGACGCCGACGCCAAACAGCATGCCGCTGTCGAAGCCGGTGCCGAACTGGTTGAACGTGGTGCCCGCCGGCAGTGTGTCGTAGGCATTGGCGTGCAGCTTGGCCTGGGTGTTGGTCATGCCGATGTCGCCGCGCAGATACCAGCCGCCGAAGTCCTGGACCGGCGGAGGAGCATACGCCATCGGGGGCGGCGGCATGATCGGCATGTCGGCAGCGAACGCCACCGAAGACAGCAGGGATGCCGCGCCTGCGGCAATCAGGGTCGTTACGCTACGCATTGGCTTCGTCCTTTTGGGCCAGTGAGGCGACACGAAAGCCCCACGTCTGAAACTCACGGGCCGGACGATGCCAGCAAATGTTTAAGCGGCACTTAACCCTAATTTTTAAGGTTGATTTTCTCTCACCTTTTGCTGTGGCTGTTGCTTATGGGTCCATAGAAGCGCGCGTGCGGCGGCGAAAGATGGCGATCTCGCCACAGGTGCTAATGAAGCGTTGACGGGCGAGCGCGGTTTGCGGCGCACGCGAGCTTTGAGTGTTAGCGAATGCTTAATGCGCGCGGGGGTGAAGCGGACCAGTTGCACCAGCCGATGGCAGCGATGCGCTGTGTAGTTCTCATCAACGACCCGTCATCCCCGCGCAAAGGCTTCGCCTTTGTCGCTGGAGGAGCGGCCGCTTGGCCGCGTCTCGAAGGATGAATCGGCCACCAGCCGGGCCGTGCATCCTTCGAGACGCGCGCAAGGGCGCGCTCCTCCAGCGACAAAGGCGAAGCCTTTGCGCGGGGATGACGGGACCGGTAGATGCGAAATTGGAATCAGCAGCCCTAAGCCGCGGCGGCGTGGCCGAGTGCGCTGACGATGTTGTCGACGACCTCTTCCACCAGGATGCGATCGTCGCCCTCGCCCATCACGCGGATCACCGGCTCGGTGCCGGAGGGGCGGATCAACAGGCGGCCATGGCCGTTGAGGCGCTTCTCACCATCGGTGATCGCGGACTTGACCTCGGCGTCGTCGAGCGGCTTGCCGCTGCGATAGCGCACGTTCTTCAGGATTTGCGGCAACGGATCGAAGCGCCGGCAGATCTCCGACACCGGGCGGCGCAGCTTCTGCACCACAGCCAGCACCTGCAACGCAGCGACGAAGCCGTCGCCGGTGGTCGAATAGTCCGACATGATGATGTGGCCGGACGGCTCGCCGCCGAGATTGTAGCCGCCGCTCAGCATCTGCTCGAGCACATAGCGGTCGCCGACCGGGGTGCGGACCATCGAAATCCCGTGGCCCTGCAGGAACCGCTCCAGCCCGAGATTGGACATCACGGTCGTGACGATGCCGGGCTTGGCGAGGCGCCCCTCTTCCTTCCAGCTCTGCGCGATCACCGCGAGCAGCTGGTCGCCGTCGACGATGTGGCCGCGCTCGTCGACCAGGATGACGCGATCGGCGTCGCCGTCGAGCGCGATGCCGATGTCGGCGCGCATCTCGCGCACCTTCCGCGACAGCGCTTCCGGCGAGGTCGAGCCGCATTCCTTGTTGATGTTGAAGCCGTCGGGTTCGACCCCGATCGGCACCACATCGGCGCCGAGCTCCCACAGCGCTTCCGGCACCACCTTGTAGGCGGCGCCGTTGGCGCAATCGACCACGACGCGCAGCCCGTCGAGCGAGAGGTCGCGCGGCAGGGTGCGCTTGGCGAATTCGATGTAACGGTCATGGACGCCGTCGATGCGGCGGGCGCGGCCGAGGCTCGCGCTCTGCGCCAGGCGGCGGTCGAGCGATTCGTCGAGCAGCTGCTCGATCTGCTTCTCGACATCGTCGGAGAGCTTGAAGCCCTGCGGACCGAACAGCTTGATGCCGTTGTCCTCGAAAAGATTATGCGACGCCGAGATCATGACGCCGAGATCGGCGCGCATCGACTTGGTCAGCATCGCGATCGCCGGCGTCGGCATCGGGCCGACCAGCAGCACGTCCATGCCGACCGAGGTGAAGCCCGCGACCATGGCGTATTCGATCATGTAGCCGGACAGCCGCGTGTCCTTGCCGATCACGACGCGATGGCGATGGTCGCCACGCTGAAACACCAACCCCGCGGCCTGCCCCACCTTGAGCGCGAGCTCCGGCGTGATCAGCCCATTGGCGCGGCCCCGAATTCCATCGGTCCCGAAATATTTGCGGCTCATGATACCCCCAACACGGACCTCTCGAACCACCCGGCGAGAGAGTCCTGAACGCCTACCAGTGTAGCGTGCATCGGCCTTATAGACTGCCAGGCGCTAAAATGACTTCAAAAAATATGATGAATCATTACCGCGGCTAAACCCCGCGCTTCGACCGTAAAGCACTGAAAGATATAACATTATCGTCTCTTCGGCAACCTCGATAACGAACGCCGTCCCCTATCCCTTGCCGCTGCGCTTGACGTGCTGGTCGCCCTTGGAGGGGGCCGGCTGGGTCACATTGACGGGGTCGGAACCGGGAAACGTCTCCTCCAGGCCCTCTTCCAGGGCCTCGTCGAGCCGGCGCTTTTCGGCGTTGTCGTCTGGTTTCGGCTTGGAGCCTGATTGCGTCATCGTGCTCTCCTGTCCGTCTTCAGATTTGGCGGGCCATCCAACCATGCTAGATGACGGCAAGACCGAACACCCGCAAGACGTCTGCATCGAACTTGCGACATAGAAGAAGGGCCGGGAACGTCCATGAAGCACATTACCTGCATCGAAGATCTGCGCCAGCTGCACAAGCGCAGGGTGCCGAAGGCGTTTTTCGATTATGCGGACCGCGGCTCCTACACCGAGGACACGCTGCGCGCCAACTCCGAGGACCTGCAGCAGATCAAGTTCCGCCAGCGTATCCTGGTCGATGTGTCCAAGCGCAGCCTGGCGACTACGATCCTGGGCGAGCCGGCCGCCATGCCGCTGATCCTGGCGCCGGTCGGCCTGCTCGGCATGCAGCATGGCGACGGCGAGATCCACGCCTGCCGCGCGGCGCAAGCGGCCGGCATCCCGTTCACCCAGAGCACGATGTCGATCTGCTCGATCGAGGACATCGCGGCCGCCGTCGACAAGCCGTTCTGGTTCCAGCTCTACGTCATGAAGGACCGCGGCTTCATCAAGTCGCTGATCGAGCGTGCGATCGCGGCGAAATGCTCGGCACTGGTGCTGACCGTCGACCTGCAGGTGATCGGCCAGCGCCACCAGGACATCAAGAACGGCATGACGGTGCCGCCAGAATGGTCGCTGTCGAAGCTGATCGACTTCGCGAGCAAGCCGTCATGGGTCGCCGGCGTGCTGCGCGGCAAGCGCCGCAGCTTCGGCAACATCGTCGGTCACGTCAAAGGCACCGAGGATCTGACCAAGCTGTCGGAATGGACCGCCTCGCAGTTCGATACCACGCTGAACTGGAAGGATATCGACTGGATCCGCAGCATCTGGCCGGGCAAGCTGATCCTCAAGGGCATCCTCGATGTCGAGGACGCCGAGCTCGCCGCCAAGACCGGCGCGCAGGCGATCGTGGTGTCCAACCATGGCGGCCGCCAGCTCGACGGCGCGCCGTCCTCGATCGAGGTGCTGCCGGAGATCGTCGACGAGGTCGGCTCGAAGCTCGAGATCATGTTCGACGGCGGCATCCGCACCGGCATGGACATCATGCGGGCGCTCGCGCTCGGCGCGAAGTCCTGCATGATCGGCCGCGCCTATGCCTACGGCCTCGGCGCCGGCGGCGAGGCCGGCGTCGCCAAGGCGCTCGACATCCTCGGCAAGGAGCTCACCACCACGATGGGGCTGTGCGGCGTCAACACCATCGCCGAGATCGACGACAAGGTGCTGGCGGTTTAGCGCACAGCTACACACACTCTCCGTCGTCCCGGGCAAGCGAAGCGCGACCCGGGACCCATAACCACCGATAGTCATCGTTTCGCAACGCTGCGGCCACAGCGCGCTTCAACAACTCAACCCTGTGGTTATGGGTCCCTGCTTTCGCAGGGACGACAGCGGTGCCTGCTTCACCTCACATCGGCGGGGCAATGCCGTCGCGGCCGACATTGACGCGGTTGGCTTCCAGCGTGCCGTCGTCCTTCTTCACCGCGCCGAAGATGATGATCTTGGCGCCCGGCTTCAGCTCCGACTTGTCGCCGGAGACGAAGGTGACGACCGGGGTTCCCGGCGGCACCACGACCTTCTTCTCACCGTCCTTGTATTTCACCGTGATGTTCTGGCCGTCGGTGCCCTTCACCGTCTCGGCAACGGTCGCGTTGGTCATGGTCGAGTTGGCGCGCAGGTCCCAGGGACGAAAACCTTCGGCGGCGCCGCGCTGGTTTTCCGGGAAGATGTGCACCGCGATCGCCTTCTGGGTTCCGTCCGGCTCGGGCATCGCGGTGACGCCGATATAGGAACCGGACTTGATCTCCGACAGATCGGTCTTGGCGACGCCGAACACCGCGACGTTGTCGGTGGTGCGTACCTTCATATCGTCGCCGGCGCGCGACTTGATCGACAACATCGCGCCGTCGACGGCCTCGATGGTGCCGCGGATGCGCACCGTCGGCGGTTGTTGCGCCGATGCGGCCGAGGCAAAGGCAACGAGAAGCAATGCGGCGAACAGCGTCGATTTTGGCATGGTGTTCCTCATGGGTTTGGCTGGCGGATAAAGGAACACCGAGGGGTTGCAGGTATTCCGTGCGGCTACCTCGCCTTCCCGGGAGAGGTGACACGCACGACAACTACGGACCGGATGAGGGGGCCGTTACTGCGGTAACGGACAGGTGATGTTGTGCTCACTTCCCTTCTCCCCTTGTGGGAGAAGGTGGCTCGCATCGCAGATGCGAGCCGGATGAGGGGTCTCTATCCGCGGAGACAAACCCCTCACCCAGCTTCATCTCGCTCCGCTCGATTTCGCCACCCTCTCCCACAAGGGGAGAGGGAACGATGGGATCACATCGGCGGCGTGAGGCCATCGCGGCCGACGCTGACGCGGTCGGTCTCAAACGAGCCGTCGGGCAGCTTCTTCATGAAGGCGATGACCTTGGCGCCGGCCTTCAGGTCCGCCTTGTCGCCGGGAACGTACGTCACGACGGGCGTGTCGGGCGTGACCTGCACCTTCTTCTCGCCGTCCTTGTACTTGACCAGCAATGTATGACCGTCATTGCCGACGACGGATTCCGCGACGGTGGCGTTGGTCATGCTGCTGTTGGGCTTCAGATCATACGGCCGCGAACCCTCGCCGGTGCCGCGCATGTTTTCCGGGAAGACATGCACCTCGACCGCTTTCGGCACGCCGTCGGGCCCCGGCACCGTGGTCGTACCGATGAAGGAACCGACCTTGATGTCGGCCAGCGCGATCTTGGTGAGGCCGAGCACGACCATATTGCCCGCCATGTGCAGCTTGACGTCCTCGCCGCCGCGCGACTTCACCGCGAGCGTATCGCCATCGACGCTCTCGACGGTTCCACGCACCCGCGTCGGCGTCGGCGGCTGCTGCGCAAGTGCGTAGAGCGTGGATGCCGTCACCATCGCGAGCGCAATGAACGGACGAATGAAATGGGAACGGCTGGCAGGCATCATTGATCTCCGGGAGGGAACGCGGGGGACTAACACGAGACACCGCTCCGGAGACGCTATTCCAGGCCTCAAGTCTTTGTGAGATCGGCTTCGACAAGCGCACGCAATTCCGCCGTGACCTGCGGGCGCTGTCCGAACCACAATTCGAAACCGCGCACCGCCTGATGCAGCAGCATGCCGAGGCCGTCGGCGGTCTTCAGGCTACGCGCCTCGGCTGCGGCGAGCAGCGGCGTCACCAGCGGCACATAGACAATATCGGAAACAACCGCATTTTGCGGCAGCAACCGCACATCGACCTCGAGCGCGGGCTGGCCATGCTGGCCGAGCGACGTGGCGTTCACCAGCAGCCCTGCGCGCGGCAGCAGCTCGCCGACCGTGTCCCACGTCGCGGGATGAACGCGTGCGCCGAACTGGTCGGCCAGCGCACGGGCTCGGTCGATGGTGCGGTTGACCACATGCACGCGCGCAATCCCGCGCTCGATCAGGCCGAACACCACCGCGCGCGCCGCGCCGCCGGCCCCTAACACCAGCGCGTCCTCGGTCTTGTCCCAGCCGGGCGCGCAGGCATCGAGATTGTTGATGAAGCCTTCGACATCGGTGTTGGTCGAGCGCAGCTCGCCATCGGCGAACCACAGCGTGTTGGCGGCGCCGACGGCGCGGGCGCGCTCATCCGGGGCCGACAGCGCCAGTGCCTGCTCCTTGTGCGGGCGGGTGACGTTGGCGCCGACGAAGCCGCGCAGCGACAGGCGGAACAGGAAGTCCTTGAAATCCTCCGGCGGCACCGCCTCGATCACATAACCGCCCTCGATGCCGAGCGTGCGCAGCCAGTAATGATGGATCAGCGGCGAGCGGGAATGCGCCGCCGGCCAGCCGATCAGGCACGCCGCGCGGGATTTGCCTTGAGTGTTACCGTGGATGTCGCCTTGGGATGTCATGGCTGTGACATCGGCCAAGGCAGGCGCGCTGTCAATCCGTCCGCTTCGCGGTTGCGGCAACCAGCGCGCTGAGGGCGAACGCGGTGGCCGCGGCAAACCAGATCGCGCCGAGATTGATCGAGCGGTAGGCAAGTGCCCCGAGCAGAGCGCCCGCGACCAGCGCCGCCCACAGCAGGAGGTTCGGCAGCCAGGCCCAGGGCGCACCGCCGGTCAGGGCGGCAGCGATCAGCTGCCCGGCCTTCACCAGCGCGCCCGTGACATAGGTCAAACCAAGCCCGGCCCCGCCTTCGAGCTGGAACACGGCGTTCTCGAGCCCCATCGCCAGCACGATGGCGGCGACCGCCGTGTTCGGCAGGCCAGACGCATAAGCCAATGCCGCCGCCATCAGCAGCAGCGCCTCGACGAGCAGGATCAGCGGCTGGCGATGCGCGATGCGGCTGAGCACGACCAGGCTGCCGGCCGCAGCGCCGGCGACGAACAGCACGATCAGTTCCAGTGCATCCAGAGCGTGCTGCCAATGGCCCTCGGCCAAGGTCACGCCGAGCCGCGTCGAGTTGCCGCTCATGAAGGAGACGAACAGCCCGCCGAGATGCAGATAGCCGATGCCGTCGACATAGCCGGCCAGCGCGCTGAGCGCGCAGGCCAGCGCCAGGTTACGGCGGGATTCAAGCATGATGTCGTTGCGCCCCCATCAGGGACACAAGCTAGAGCATGATCCGGAAAAGTGCGAAGCGGTTTTCCGAAAGGATCATGCCAAACAAGCTACCTCCGGCCATCCTGCCAACGATCACGCCCGCGCGGGGCGTGATCGCAGCAGCAGCCTCACGCCGCGTCGCGATGCGCGGCGATGATCTGGTCGGCGGCGCGGCCGGTCACTTCGGCCATGCGGTCGAACTGGCGGGTGAAGGTGCCGGCGCCGGCGGTGGCGGAGCGCAGCTCGACGATGAGGTCGCCGATCTCGGATTCCGGCATCGTGGCACGGACACAGTCCCAGCCGCTCCAGCCCTCGCGGGTGTCGAAGCCGAGGATCTGGCCGCGGCGCGCCGACAGGATCGCGTTGACCTTGGCGGTCGCATCGGTCGGGCAGACGATCTCGACCGTGTGGATCGGCTCCAGCAGCACCGGCTGGCACTGCGGCAGCGCCTCGCTGACGCCGGCCCGCGCCGCGGTGCGGAACGCAAGGTCGGAGGAGTCGACGCTGTGATAGGAGCCGTCGGTCAGCGTGACGTCGACGTCGATCACGGGGAAGCCGAGCGGCCCGCGGACCAGCGCGTCGACGACCCCCTCCTCAACCGCGCCGATATAGTTGCGCGGCACCGCGCCGCCGACCACCTTCTCGTGGAATTCGAATCCGGAGCCGCGCGGCTTCGGCTTGATGTCGAGCACGACGTCGCCGAACTGGCCGTGGCCGCCGGACTGCTTCTTGTGCCGGCCGCGCTGGGTGACCGCCTTGCGGATGGTCTCCTGATAGCCGATCGCAGGCGGATGCGATTTGACGTTGACGCCGTAGCGGTCCTTCAGCCGCTCCTGGGCGACACGCAGATGCATCTCGCCCTGCCCCCACAGCACGGTGTCGTGGGTGCGCGGGTTCTGGATCATCGTCAGCGACGGATCCTCCTCGTTCAGCCGCAGCAGCGCCTGGCCGAGCTTGACGTCGTCCTTGCGGTCGGTCGCGGCGATCGAGATCGACAGCACCGCCGCCACTGGCTCGATCTTGACCAGCGAGGCCGGAGCGGTCTTGCCGCTCGAGACCGTATCGCCGGTCTTGATCGCATCGAGCTTGCCGAGCGCGACCGCGTCGCCTGCCTCGGCCTGCGGCCGCTTGCTGTCATGCGTGCCCGAGACCGCGAGGATGCCGGAGAGGCGTCCGCTTTCGCCGCTAGAGGCTTGCAGCGTCGCGCCGTCGTCGAGCCGGCCTGCGAGCACGCGCGCCAGCGACAGCTTGCCGCCGTGCTGCAGATGCACGGTCTTGAACACATAGGCCAGCGCATCCTTGTGGTCCTTGATGCCGAGCCGGGCGGCGGTCTCAGTGACGCCGGGCGCCTCGTGGCGCAGCGCCTTCAACAGGCGGAGCACGCCGTTCTCGCGGCTCGCCGCACCAAGCAGCACCGGACAGATCAGCCCTTCGCGCAGTTCGCGCGCAAGATCGTCGAACACGGCATCGCGCGGCGGCTGGATATCCTCCAGCAACTGCTCCATTAGCGCATCGTCGTGATCGGCGAGCTTCTCCAGCATCGAGAAGCGCGCTTCCTTCTCGCGATCGAGATTGCCGCCCTCCAGCGCCATCACCTCCGACGGCTTGTGCTCGCGATAGACGAAGGCGCGCTCCAGCGCGAGATCGACGAAGCCTTCGATCAGATCGCCGTTCCAGATCGGGATCTGGCGCAGCACCAGCGGCACGCGCGACGCAGGCTGCAGCGTCGCAAGCGTCTCGCGGACGCGCTTGTTGGCGCGGTCGATCTTGTTCAGGAACAGAAAACGGGGAATCCCGAGCTCCTCGAGCTCGCGCAGGATGATCTGCAGCTGCGGCAGCTTCTTCTCGTCAGCCTCGCAAACCACGACCGCGGCATCGACCGCCGGCAACGCGGCACGCATATCGTGCGCGAACTCGATCGAGCCGGGACAATCGATAAAGGTGTAGCTGTCCCCCATAAAGGTGGTGGTCGCGGCGGTGAGGCCTACGCCCATCTTGTGTTGACGTGCCTCGGGGCTGGCATCGCCGACGGAGGTTCCGGCATCGACGCTGCCGGCAGTCTTGATGGCGCCAGTACGCGCCAGGATCGCTTCCAGAAGTGTGGTTTTACCGCTTTGGAAAGGGCCCACCAGCGCGATGCACCGTGGACCTCGGGGACTTCTGACGTCTTGTCCCATTGCCGCCTCCTCGTGTTGGAGCTCGGCCCATGATTGGGTCGGCGACCGTTTATGCTCTGCCTGCGTTTGACATTTGGCAAGCGGGAAAACGTCGCTGCGGTGCGGCGTCGCGGAAGTTACCGATGGCGGAGCTGCACGCCGCCATTCGCCGGACGATTGCGTCCGATGCATCAGTTCCTTGGCGCAGGTCCCGGCGCAATCGCGCGCCAGCGCTGCGCGATGTCGAGCAGGCGCTGCACGGCAGGTGACACATCTTCCTCGCGCCACGCAATCGTGAGCGGAGCCGTCACCACCGGCGCGGCAAGCGAAACATACGACACACCACGACCGGTTTGCGCGCGCGCCGCGGCTTCCGGAACGAGTGACACGCCGACACCGGCGGCGATCAGGCCGATCGCGGTTTGCAGATGCAGAACTTCCTGTGCGAGCCGCGGCGTGAAGCCGGCGGCCTGGCATGCGGCGACGATCAGGCCGGTGACCGACGGCTCCGGCTGCGCCGGATAGAGCACGAAGGCATCGTCGGACAGTTCGGCGAGCGCAATGTCGTCGCGCGCCGCGAGGGGATGCGCGCGCGGCAGCGCCGCGACGTAGGGCTCATGGAGGATCAGACGTTGCGCAAGCCCTGCTTCGGGCAACAGCGCCGGGCGCGCGAAGCCGACATCGATCCGGCGCCGCCGCAATGCCTCGGCAATCTCCGCCGCCAGCATCTCGTCGAGCACGAGCTCGACATCGGGACAGGCATCACGATAGGCGCCGATGATATCGGGCAGGCCGGCAAACATCGCGGAGCCGACGAATCCGATTGCGAGCTTGCCGGCCTGGCCGCGCCCGACGCGCCGGGTGTCCGCAACCGCACTCTCGAAACTTGCGAGCAGCGCGCGTGCACGCGCCAGAAACAGCTCGCCGGCCTCGGTGAGCCTGACAGGACGGCTATTCCGCTGCAGCAGCGTCACGCCGAGTTCATCCTCGAGCTGGCGGATCTGCTGGCTCAGCGGCGGCTGTGCGATGTGCAGCCGCTCGGCCGCGCGGGTGAAATTCAATTCCTCGCCGAGCGCCACGAAATATCTGAGGTGTCGCAATTCCATGCCGGCGATATAGCACGGCGGCCGGCGCCGGCAGCCATACGCAATAGCTCTGCTACCGTATCGAACGGGTATTGGACCGGACGCGCGAACACGGACAGCCTGCGGCAAACCACAGGAGGTCGCCATGACGGCACTGGAAAAAGCTTTCGCGGACGCGGCCGCGGCCGGCATTACGCAACGGAAGATCGATATCGGCGGCCTGTCCGTCAACGTCGCGCGTTTCGGCAAGGGCCCGGCGCTGCTCCTGCTCCATGGCTGGCCGGAATTCTGGCTGGTGTGGCGCCCGCTGATGCTGCGGCTTGGCGACAGTTTCGAGCTGATCGCGCCGGACCTGCGCGGCTGCGGCGACACCGGCAAGCCGATGCCGGGACCTGACGCGTCCGCCACGGCGGAGCGCCACGCGCTGGATATGTTCGCGCTCATGGACGCGCTCGGTCGTGACCGCTTCGGCGTGATCGGCGGCGATCTCGGCGCCTATGTCATGCAGGCGATGTCGCATCGTCAGCCGCGGCGGCTGAGCGGCACGCTCTATCTCTGCACGCCCTATCCGGGCCTCGGCCAACGCTACGGCGAGCCCGGCCACCTGATCGAGGTCTGGTATCAATACTTCCAGCAGCTGCCATGGGCCGCGCAACTGGTCGGAAGCTCGCGCGAGTCATGCCGGCTCTACTTCCGCCATTTCCTCGACCATTGGTCGGGCGACGATCCCGCCGTATTCGGCGACCTGTTAGAGGCCTATGTCGACAACTTCATGAAGCCGGGCAACATCCAGGGTGGCTTCGACTGGTATCTCTCGTCCGCGCCCAATCGCCGGCTCTGGCTGGAAGGCAGACTGCCGGCGCAGCCGCGCATCGAAATCCCTTCGCGCTTTCTCTGGGGCCGCCGTGATCCGCTGATCGCGCCGGAATGGTCGGACCGGCTGGGGGACTACTGGAGCGAACCTTCGATCAGCTTCGTCGACACCGGGCATTATGTCCACGCCGAGGCGCCCGGGATCGTTGCCGAAGAAGCCCGCGGCTTCTTCGGCGGATTGCAGAACGGTGCGCGCGAAAATTAACGCCCCGGACGCAGCTCCAGGCTCTCGAGGCCGGCGGCGATGTTGACACCGACCTGGCCCTGCACGCTGAGCGGCTGCAGGGCGATCGTGTTGTCAGAGCCACCGACCAGCACATTGCCGCCGACGCCGACGCCGAGCGTCGCGCTGCCCTGCGCGCCGGCATAATTGCCGGAGAGCGCACCCGGCCCGAGCCGCTCGACCGGTGCGTAGACGCCCCAGGCCAGCGCCGATTCCTGGGTGATGCCGAGATCGATGCCGACCTTTTGGATGGTCGCGATGTAGCGATCCTCAGGCAGGCCATTGGCGCGCAGCACGCAACCGAGATGGGTCACGGAGCCGACGATGAAGCCGACGCTCGCGCCACCGCGGCATTCCAGGACGCCGACCTGTACGCGCTGGCTCGGCTGTTGGGCGTCGGCGCCAACGATTGCGGTCAGCGTGGCGATGGCAGCACCGGCGAGGAGTGTGAAGCGACGCATGTTGGGGAGTCTCCGGCTGAGAGGCATGACGCGAGCAGAGAGCAGAACGGCGCCGTGTCTGTGACGCCTTGCGCATCCTATGCCACAACATCGATTGTGCAGCCAGAATTTGCGGTGCTTGGCCACCAATTGTTACGAGATGTGGCGGTGTTGCTATGCCCCGCGCGCCCTGCAGAAGCTGTCACGCAACCGACAACAAACGACAGACCGCAAAGAAAAGAGGCCCGCTTTCGCGGGCCTCCTTGATCGAACACCGACCGACTTAGTGGTGGTGATGATGACGGTGGTGACGATGATGACGGCGCGGACCAGCGGTGCGGACCGGCTCGAGATCGATCCCGGCGATGCCGGCCGCAACGTTGAGGCCGGTCTGGCCCTGCACGCTGATCGGCTGCAGCGCATAGGCGTTGTTCGGGCCGCCGAACAGGAAGTTACCGCCGGCACCGAGGCCGACCGAAGCGTTGACGCCGACGCCGCCGTAGCTGCCGGCGAGCGCACCGCGCGGAACCACCGTGGTCGGCGCGCTGACGGCCCAGGCGAGCTGGGTCGTCGCGGTGACGCCGAGGTCGACGCCGATCCGCTTCACGGTCGCAAGATAAGGCTCGGGACGGCGACCGCCGCTCTGGAACACGCACTCGAGGCGGGCAACAGAGCCGACGACGAAGCCGACGTTCTCGCCGCCCTGGCATTGCAGAACCCCGGCCTGAACCTGCTGGGGTGCCGCGTTGGCGGTGGCGAACGGCGCCAGCAACGCAAGCGCTGCAAGGGTGAGAGTCGAAAGTCGCATTGGTCTGTCTCCGCAAGGTGAACTGAATTTGTGCGGCGGACAGAATGCAAGGGTCGTGTCCAAAACAAGGCAGTTCGCAAAGACGCCGTAAAAACTTCCCGCGTGTGGCATCGATGTTCGCACACACGCGCGTGAGATGAGCTGGTTGTGATTTGACTCCGCGATTTTACCGCCGCGCGATCTCAGCACACAAACAGAAACGCTCCCGCACCAGGTGCGGGAGCGTTTCTTGGTTTCTTAGTTCAGAACCGACTATCGCAGATTACCGCAGAAGCGCTGGATGCGCTTGCAGGCATCCTCGAGATCCGAGGTCTTGGTGGCGTAGGAGATGCGGAACGCGGGTCCGAGGCCGAACGCCGACCCCTGCACGACCGCGACCCCTTCGCTCTCGAGCAGCTCGGTGACGAACGCCTCGTCGTTGTCGATCACCTTGCCCGAAGGCGCCTTCTTGCCGATCGTGCCGGCGCAGGACGGATAAACGTAGAACGCACCTTCCGGCCGCGGGCACTCGATGCCGTTCGCCTGGTTGAGCATCGACACCACGAGGTCGCGGCGTTCCTTGAACACCTTGTTGTTCGCGGCGATGAAGTCCTGCGGACCGTTGAGCGCCTCGACCGACGCCCACTGCGCGATCGACGACGGGTTCGAGGTCGACTGCGACTGGATCGTCGCCATCGCCTTGATCAGCTGCGCCGGGCCGCCGGCATAGCCGATGCGCCAGCCGGTCATGCAGTAGGCCTTCGACACGCCGTTCACGGTCAGCGTGCGATCGTAGAGGCTCGGCTCGACCTGCGCCGCGGTGGTGAAGACGAAGTCGTCATAGACGAGGTGCTCGTACATGTCGTCGGTCATCACCCAGACATGCGGATGCCTGACCAGCACGTCGGTGATCGCCTTGAGCTCGCTCCGAGTATAGGCCGAGCCGGTCGGGTTCGACGGCGAGCACAGGATCACCCACTTGGTCTTCGGCGTGATCGCCTTCTCGAGATCTTCCGGGCGCAGCTTGAAGCCGGTCGAGGCCGGGCAAACCACCGGCACCGACTCGCCGCCGGCGAGCGCGACCATCTCGGGATAGCTGACCCAATACGGCGCCGGGATGATCACCTCGTCGCCCGGATTGATGGTCGCCATCAGCGCATTATAGAGCACCTGCTTGCCGCCGGTGCCGACGATGATCTGGTTCGGCTTGTAGCTCAGGCCGTTCTCGCGCGAGAACTTGTTGATGATGGCTTCCTTGAGCTCCGGAATGCCGCTGACATCGGTGTACTTGGTCTTGCCGGCCTCGATCGCGTGGATCGCAGCCAGCTTGATGTTGGCGGGCGTGTCGAAGTCAGGCTCGCCGGCGCCGAGGCCGATGACGTTGCGGCCCGCGGCTTTCAGCGCGCGTGCTTTGTCCGTGACCGCGATCGTCGCGGACGGCTTCACACGGTCGAGCGCAGCGGACAGGAAGGCCATTATCATCTCCTGGCAAACGTCGTGAGCCGTTGGGCCACGACTTGATTTGAATGGGATCGCGGCACCCTAGGCCTGTCGCCGCTGCATCGCAAGAAGCTTGGCGGTTAAGCACGAAAACTTTCCGGCATGGCTCGCAGCATGCGCAATTTTCCGCAAGTTCCGGCCCCAAATGACTCATATCCGGCAAGCGCAGCTGTGGCCGCTCCAGCCTTGCCGGCAAGGGCTGCGACCGCGTGCGCCGGCGCGGATTGCTCCGAGGACAATTGCCGTGCGGCGCGTGCCAGATGGTGTCGACGGAAGGCGGTCTCGTGCGGCCGCCGACGGACAGTCGCGCGATCGGGATGGCGCGTTAACGTTTGTGAATTGCCGCGCGCCGGCCAAGGTATCAACGGCATCGACCGGCACCGTGCAAAGCGTCGCGCAGCCGTGATCCGAGTTGTTCTGCCGTGTTGATGGAATCGTTCTGCACGCGTGCAGTGCGGTAGACGTTTCGACTTTTTCCACGTTCCAGGGCTTGCGACGCACCCCTGTCGGCATCATTGTTTAGCGGCATTGCGGTGTGACAGGCCGCGCAATTTTCAAGCGTACCGTCTCAGACCAAGTGAACCTGACGCACCGAGTGAACACCGACGCAATGTACAAGCTCTATTCGATGCAACGCTCCGGCAACAGCTACAAGGTCCGGCTGGCGCTTGCGGTGCTGAACACGCCATACCAGGCGATCGAGATCGACATCCTGCGCGGCGAGAGCCGCACCCCGGACTTCCTGGCCAAGAATCCGAGCGGCCAGGTGCCGTTGCTCGAGGTTGCCGAAGGCCGCCATCTCGCCGAGTCCAACGCCATCCTCTGGTATGTCGCGATCGGCACGCCGCTGGCGCCGGAGTCGCGGATCGAGCGCGCCGAGGCGCTGCAATGGATGTTCTTCGAACAGCACGCGCTGGAGCCGAATATCGGCGCGGCCTATTTCTGGCTGTCGCTGGTCAAGGGCGGGCGCGACCTGCAGACGCACGCGCTCGAGGACTGGATGGAGCGCGGCTACGCGGCGCTGCAGGTGATGGAAAATCACCTCAAGGGGCACGCCTTTTTCGCGGCCGAACAGTTCACGGTCGCCGACATCGCGCTCTACGGCTACACCCACGTCGCGGACCGCTGCGACTTCGACCTGGCGACCTTCCCGTCGATCCGCGCCTGGCTGAAACGGGTCGAGCAGACCCCCGGATTTGTCTCGATGGATTGGCGGCCTGATGCGGGGGCCGAGCCCCCGGCCCGCCTTGTGGCAGGCGTTTGAACAACGGGTCTGAATTCCGGGAATAGCAGGGAAACTGCCCAAATAACGGGCAAAACCCTCGCCGAGGCCGCATTTTCGCCGTTTTCGAGGGACCCAGCCGCCGCAATGTTGCCGGTGACGCTGGGCAGATTCGCTCGGATGTCGCGAGTGATTCGCTCGCGGCCTGAGGGATTTACACCATGAAACGGTGGTCCGGCACGGCAGGCTTCCATGGCCGCCCTGCCCCAGTGGCATCATCCCGCCTGACCAACGCGATCGCCGCGTTGCTCGCGCTTGGCGCACTGACGCTGTGCCTGGTCGTCGCCGTGACGCTGCTGGCGAGCAACATCGGCATGGCGACATCGATCCCGGCGTAATCCAGCATTTTCCATTTGGCACGTTATCCGCGGCAAGGCGCGGGAGAGACAGCGGCGCGACATGATGAAGACCCCCGTGGGACTTGTGACTGTGACGCTGTCGGCGGCGATCCTGCTTGCGGCCTCGCTCCTGATCGTGACCGGCACGCAGGGCGAAAACCGCGCGCACCCGGCGCATGTGACGACGCCGGCCGCCAAGCCGGCCCCGCACCGCTAGCACGAACGCGCTAGCTCCATTTGTGGAAGATGAAGAACGCGCCGGCGGCGATGAAGGCAAATCCGAGCGCGTGATTCCAGCCCAGCGGCTCCTTCAGATACAGCACCGAGAAGCCGGCGAACACGACCAGCGTGATCACCTCCTGCATGGTTTTGAGCTGCGCCGCGCTATAGACCGCGCTGCCCCAGCGATTGGCCGGCACCGCCAGCCAGTATTCGAAGAAGGCGATGCCCCAGCTCACCATGATGACAAGGGGGAGCGAATGATCCTTGAACTTGAGATGGCCGTACCAGGCGAAGGTCATGAAGACGTTCGAGGCAAACAGCATCAGGATCGGCAGCAGCGAAGGCGAAATGGCGGGCATCGATGTCCTCTTTCAAGCAAAGCACGCGGTAACCCGCAGGCCCGGAACCGGGTTCCATGCCGATCTGCATATCATTTGATTTGAAAGCAGCGAAAGCTGGTTCGGCCCCTGCAAGGCCGGCTTAACGGTCGGGGCGAAAATCCCGGCGCCGTTGAGGAGCTGTCGTCAAACTACCGCTTTATCGTTCGTTTGACAGATAGCGAGAACGCGCATGCGGCTTGATTGGCGTGCAATTTCAGGTCCGGCCCTGACGGCGATCACGGCGCTCGCCGCCTTCCTGATCGACCGTCTCCTTGTCGCCGTCCCCAATCCGGCGCCGCTGTTCGTCTGCATCGTGGCGCTCGCCAGCTCGATCAGCGGCATCGCCTCCGGGCTCACGTCCGCCGCGATCG
The DNA here is from genome assembly GCF_049075665.1 of Bradyrhizobium sp. B120. NCBI lineage: Bacteria > Pseudomonadati > Pseudomonadota > Alphaproteobacteria > Hyphomicrobiales > Nitrobacteraceae > Bradyrhizobium > Bradyrhizobium sp. B120. Next base: position 7,729,467 of record NZ_CP185242.1, read on the forward strand.
CGGTGGCCGCCTCGGCGCTGTTCTTCCTCGATCATCGCGCGCTGCCCGGCTACGACACCGCCGACGTCGCGCGGATGCTGATGCTGGCCGCGACCGCGGCCGGCACAGCCCTGATCACCGGAATGCTGCGGCAGAAATGGATCGACGCCTTCGCCGCGGACCAGCAGCATCACGCCACCTCGGCGCGGCTCGCCGCCGCGCTCGACCAGGTCGACATCGGCATCGTGCTGCTCGACGCCGACACCCGCGCCGAATTCATCAACCGCGCCTTCCGCGAATATTTCGCGCTCTCCGACGCGCAGGCCGACAGCAAGCCGCCCTTCGTCGCGCTGATGTATCATGGCCGCGACACCGGCGCCTACGAATTGGCGGAAGACGAGCTGGGCGCGTTCATCGCCGAGCGCATCGCGATGATGCGATCAGGCGATTCCACGCCGATCAACCTCAATCTTGCCGATGGCCAGGTGCTGCGCTTCAGCTGCACGGCGCTGCCCGACGGCGGCCGCATGCTGAGCTATACGCCGGTGACCGATCTCGTGCGGCACACCGACGATCCGGCCAGGGCCGACGAATATCGCGCACAGCGCGCCGGGCGCGAACGCCATCTGGCGCGGCTGCTGCGCGCCGCCGAGTGAGGCAGCGACCACGTCGGCAATTGATCCCACGCGAGAGCGACGGTAGAACGGTCGCGAGCGGTGCGCAGACATCGTGCAACGCGGGATCATCCAAGGTTCGCTCATGTCCGACGACGTCACCATCCGCTTCGTCACGCGCGACGATTACGCCCAGTGGCTTCCTCTATGGGACGGCTACAACGCCTTCTATGAACGGTCCGGACCGACCGCGCTCGCGCCCGAGATCACCGCGATGACGTGGCAGCGCTTCTTCGATGCCTACGAGCCGATGCATGCGCTGGTCGCCGACGCCGGCGGCACGCTGCTCGGGCTGACGCATTATCTGCTTCACCGCTCGACCACGGCGATCGCGCCAACCTGCTATCTACAGGATCTCTTCACCAGTGAGGCCGCGCGCGGCAAGGGCGTCGGCCGCGCCTTGATCAACGGCGTCTATGCGCAGGCGAAACTCGTCGGATCGCCGCGCGTCTACTGGCAGACGCATGAGACCAACCACACCGCGATGCAGCTTTATGACAAGGTCGCGGACAGACCCGGCTTCGTGATCTATCGCAAGATCATCTGAGCGCGCCTGCGCGGCCTGTGGATGGAATGGAGATGTCACCGGCGCGTTACAAAGCCCGGCTAGGCTTCCGCTCGCGTAAGATCAGGCCCCCCGTCTCAGATCTCGCGCCCCGAGCGGTCCCCGTCAGTCGCCGCGTCTGACCGGGACCGCTTTTTTTGCGACATTGCTGTGCGCGATAGGTGCCATGCGTGATCGGCGGTAGGGCGGCACCTTGCCGCGCCGCGGCGCGATTGTCACAATGCGCCGCATCCCTCGCCTATCCCACAGGATTGTCTCATGGAAATTCGTAATCTCGGCGGCTCCGGCCTCCGCGTGTCCGCGGTCGGCATCGGCTGCAACAATTTCGGCCAGCGCACCGATCTGGAAACCTCGCGCAAGGTGATCCACAAGGCGATCGATCTCGGCATCACCCTGTTCGACACCGCCGACATCTATGCGGGCATGGGCGGCTCGGAGACCGTGCTCGGCACCGTGCTGGGCGATCGCCGCAAGGACATCGTGCTCGCGACCAAATTCTCCAAGCCGATGGCGACCGACGGCACCAAACAGGGCGCCTCGCGGCGCTACATCATGTCCGCGGTCGAAGCGAGCCTCACCCGCCTGAAGACCGACTACATCGATCTCTACCAGCAGCACGATTATGATCCGCTGACCCCGATCGACGAGACGCTGCGCGCGCTCGACGATCTCGTGCGCCAGGGCAAGGTTCGCTACATCGGCAACTCCAACTTCCCGGCATGGCGGATCGCGGAGGCGGAATACGTCGCGCGCGAGCTGAACGTGAATCGCTTCGTGTCCTGCCAGGACGAATACAGCCTCGTGGTGCGCGGCATCGAGAAGGACCTGTTGCCGGCGGCGCAGCAATACAATCTCGGCCTGCTGCCGTTCTTCCCACTCGCCAGCGGTCTTCTGACCGGCAAGTACCAGCGCGGCACTGCTGCGCCCGCCGATACCCGCTTCGCCAAGGCACCGGCCCTGAAGGATCGCTACGTCACGCCGCGCAACGAGGATATCGTCGAGCAGCTGCAGGCCTTTGCACAGGAGCGCGGCCACACCATGCTGGAGCTCGCCTTCTCCTGGCTCGCCGCCCGCCCGCAAGTCGCAAGCGTCATCGCCGGCGCGACGCGTCCCGAGCAGATCGAGCAGAACGTGAAAGCGATCAGCTGGAAGCTGAGTGCGGAGGAGATGGCGGAGATCGATCGGATTACGAAGTAGTCCTCGCTGTCGTCCCTGCGAAAGCAGGGACCCATAACCACAAATGTTTGGGGGTGATGCTGCGCTGGGGCCCCAGCGCGCTCCAGCAACTCGTAACGGTGGTTATGGGTCCCGGCTCGCGCTTCGCTTGGCCGGGACGACAGCGTGGTTGGGACACACGCTTTAAGTAACCAACCCCTTCATCGGCTTCACCGGAGCGCTGTCCGGGAACACGGCATCGGCCAGCACGCGCTCGCCGAGGCCGAACTGGTCGTGCAGCACGCCCTTGATCACGGCGCGCAGGTCGGTGGTCGGGGCGAGGTCGCGGGCCTGGTAGAGATTGGCCTGCTTCAGCCCCGGCCAATCGGTGATCATCCGGCCGCCGTTCACCGCGCCGCCGGCGAGCAGCGCGATGGTGCCGGTGCCGTGGTCGGTGCCCTCGGTGCCGTTGATGCGCGCGGTGCGGCCGAACTCGGTGGCGACCACGATCACGGTGTCGCGCCAACGCGCACCTAAGCCGCTCTGGAATTCCGCGAGCGCGCCGTCGAGACCGCCGAGCAGTTGCGCGAGCCGGCCAACCGGGCCGCCTTCGTTGGCATGGGTATCCCAGCCATCGAAAGCGAGCGCGCCGATCCGCGGGCCGTCATCCGCCGCCATCAGCTTGGCGGCGCCGCGCGCCACCAGCCGCATCGCCGCGACGCCGCCACCGCCGGGCTGCGGCTTCATCTCGTTGCCCTGCGCCTGCTTCTCGAGCTGCAAGCCTTGCGTCAGCGCGCTCGCCAGCGTCGGATCGCGGTGCTGGTAGAGATCGAGCAGCCGCATCGCGGTGTCGTCGGCGGCCTGTGGCAGCGCGGTCGGCGCCCAGCCGACGGTCGGCGCCGCGCCGCGCAGCACCAGCGGCGTGGTCGGACCGACCGCGAGCGCGCTCGTCACCCGCTCGCCCTTCGGCAATGCCTCCAGCGCGCGATTGAGCCAGCCGGACTGCACCCGGCCAGGACCGGGGAAACCGCTCTCCAGCACATCCTGGCCGTCGAAATGCGAGCGATCGCGATAGGAGGTCGCGACCGCATGAACCACCGCGGCCTGCTTGGCGCGATACATCCGCGCGAATTCCGGCATCGCCGGGTGCAGGCCGAAGAACGGATCGAGCATCACCGCCGCGTTGGGCCCATCGGCCTTCAGCGCGATCGCGCCGTGCAGGCCGGCATAATCGGGGTCGCCGATCGGGGCTACGGTGGCAAGGCCATCGAGCGCACCACGCAGGATGATGGTGACGAAGCGCGGATCGCGGCCGTCGGCCGCCCGCGCGAATTTCGGCAAATAGGCCCAGGCGGCAAAGGAGGCGCCGCCGAGCAGCAGCGCGCGCCGCGACGTCGCCTGCATCATCAGGCTCTCGGAGCAATCCATGATCATCTCCTCTGGAATTCCGGCGACATCAGCAGCAGCGCCAGCGCCTGCTGCCGCGATTCCGCACGCTCGATGGTGCGCCGCGTCTCGACCGACGCAGCATCCGCCGCGATCAATTCGAGCAGGTCGCGCGGATCGAACCGATCGGCGAGCTGGGAGCCGAGCTGCGCCGAGATGTCGAGCCTGAGCTTGATGCCTTCAGGCGCGGCCCAGGCTGCGGCGGTATCCGGAAAACCGTTCGGCCCGGCCGGCGACCACAGCGGCTGGCCGAGCAAATTAAGACCATTGAGATAGCGGCCCGGGTCCTCCGGATTGCGCGCCAGCAGCCGGCCGGAGGCGAGCAGGAATTCGTAAGGCGAGCGCATTTTCGTCAGTGGCGCCTGCCACGCCTCGTTCGACTGAACGAGCGCGGTGGCCAGCGCCCTGAGATCGCCGTCGGTCCTGGTGAAGGTGTCCTGCAGCTTCGCCACCAGCGCCGGCGGCGGATCGTCGGCAACGAAATGACGGGCGAACTTGCTCGCGATGAATTTCGCGGTCGAGGGATGCCGCGCGATATCCGACAGCACCGCCTCGCCCTGCGCGAGACCGGCCTGCGCGTAGGTCTTGCCCAGCACCTGCTGCGGCCCGGGCTGATGCGCATTGGCGTTGAACACGAAGCTGCCGGGCGCACCGAGCTGGCCGCGGCGGCCGGCAAAGGTCCAGCCGGTGATGACGCGCGCCAGCGCCGTCACGTCGTCCTGGGTATAGCCGCCGCCGACGCCGAGCGTATGCAGCTCCATGATTTCGCGCGCGAGGTTTTCATTCAGGCCGCGATTGCGGTTGATGCCGGCGCGCGACTCCGGCCCGAGCGATTGCTGGTTGTCGAGGAAGAACAGCATCGCCGGATGCTGCTCGACAGTCTTCAGCATGTCACCGAAGCGGCCGAGCACATGCGGGCGGATCGCCTCGCGTTCGAACGAGCCGGCCCACATCCGCGCCAGCGCGCCCTTGTTGGCGGAGATGCAGAAGTGGTTGGACCAGAACACCACGAGCCGCTCGACGAAACCGCAATCGGCGACCACGCCACGTTGCAGCCGCGCCAGCGCCTCGGCGCGAAACGTCTTCTGGATGATGTTGAGCGGCTGCGCCGGCGGCTTGGGCGGACCGGCCACCGTCTGCATCGTCGGAGGCTGCATCGTCGCGGACGGCGTCATCGCCGCATTGGCGCTGTCGGCGGCCTGCGGCTGCATCGCCGGATCCTTTCCGGCGATCTCCTTGGCGGCCGTCGACAGCGACAGATTGCGCCGCTGTTGCCCCTTCGCGTCCTGCGGCGGCGTCTCGCTCGCGCCTTGCTGCGCGGCTTTCGCGGCGTTGCGCGCCTGCTGGATCTCGAACTGATAGTCGAACACCTGCTTGCCGAGCTCCGGCGTCGAGAGCAGGCCCGGCACTTCGAGCAGCGCGCTGTTCGGACGCGCCAGCTCCGCCAGCACGAAACCGCGTGGATCGGAGGCCGCGTTGATGAAGTCGCCGGCCGCCCCGCCGCGGGCGCCAAATCCAAACCGGTTGAGAGCAATCAGCGCGGCTTGCGAATCACGGGCCATCGGAATTCCCTTAACGGCCTATCCCGGCTATATCTGTTGCCCGGCATCATAGCGCGCTCCGGGATGAACCCGAGATTAATTCGCGCATTAAATCGCGGTTAGAATGGACCTCTCGTCACACGATCGTTCCGAACAAGCCTCACCGCGCCGGCTTGCCTGCGCGGCATGCGGCAGCGAATTTTCCTGCTCGCTCACAGGATCGTGCTGGTGTTCCGACGAGAGCTTCCGCCTGCCGATGCCGGCCGATAGCGGCGACTGCCTGTGCCCCACATGCCTGCGGAAACTCGCGGCACAGCAGATAGCGGCGGGCGCCAAGTGAACGCACCCTGGACCATCGACGCCGTCCTGCTCGACATGGACGGTACGCTGCTCGACACCGAGAAAGTCTACTTCGACAGCCTGGTCGCGGCGCTCAATGCATCCGGCTACACCGACGGCGCCGTCGCGCTGTGCCATTCCATGGTTGGGCTTCCCGGCCCGGTCTGCGAGGCGATGCTGCGCGATCGCTACGGCGCGGCGTTCCCGCTCGCCGAGGTCAATCGCGCCTTCATCGTCACCCGTGATCGCATGTTTGACGCCGGCCTGCCGCTCAAGCCCGGCACGCTCGCGCTGCTCGACGGCCTTGCCGCCGCCTACTGCCGGACCGCGATCGTGACCTCGTCATCCCGCCGCACGGCCGAGCGTCATCTCACGCTCGCCGGCATCCGCGATCGCTTCGACACGCTGCTGACGCTCGACGACGTGACGCACGGCAAGCCGGACCCGGAGCTCTATCTCAAGGCAGCCGCGCGGCTCGACGTGATGCCGGCGGCCTGCATCGCCGTGGAAGATTCCAACCACGGCGTCACGGCCGCCCACGCCGCCGGCGCCATCACGCTGATGGTGCCCGACATGGCGCCGCCGACCGACGAGACCCGCGCGAAATGCGCAGCCGTGCTGCCGGATCTCAATGCGGTGCTGGCGCTGCTGCAGGAGCGCGGCGCGCTCTAACCGTCATCCCTGCGAGTGCCGGCAACAGAGTTGCTTTGCCCTCAAAAGATGCTCACCAATGAACGGGGCTGTTTATGGCATGGATGAATGCTCGCACTTCCTCGATCACCATTACAATCCCTGTACAGAGCAGCACGAAACCTCCTACGACAGTCGCGATAAGCATCATCCTTTTACCCATGGGCGGGACGGCCTCATGATTCCCGCGCCTGCGCGCTATAAAAATCCACGCTTGGTCGATCAGCAGCACAAGTGCGATACTCGGCCCGAGAAAAATGAGTACGTACACCCAGACGGAAGGCGTCATGTCAACCAATCCTGGCAGTCGCGACCGCTAACTCTGGCGCATTTCAGTCGTATGGCAAACAGAGGTTGCGAAACCAATCGATATCCGACGACCTTTCGGCACGCTATCTTCACTGAATGTTAGTCAAGCGCACGAACGGAGGCTCACGGCGATCAGCACAGCATCCTTAGCTATGCTGGCAAGTCCACGTCCGGCCAAAGGCCGCCGTGCACTCCGATCGGAATCCATGTCCGTTTCGGAGCGAAGCGGACACGGCCTTTGTGGGTAAACGCCTAACCCCGCTTACGCCTCGGCTTCGTCGTCGCCGTCTCGATCAGCGTGCGCGCGGCCTCGCCCGCGGTTTCCATGTAGCTCGCGTCGCGATGCAGCAGCACGACGGCGAATGAACCGTCGAGCAGCAGCAGGATCTGCCGCGCCAATTTCAGCGGATCGGCAATGCCCTGCTCGGCGAAGGTCGCGCGCAGCCAGTCCTCGAACTTCTTCTTGTGCGCGGCGCCGATCCGGATCGCGGGATGGCCGGGCATGTTGGCAAGCTCGGCGGAGGTGCGCAGGAAGCCGCAGCCTTTCCATTTCGGATGCCGCGCCGAGCGCGCGAGGTTCTTGAAGATCGCCTCGACCTTCACCGGCACGCCGCCCTCGGCCTCCGCGAACCACTTTCGGAACAGCGCAAGGTTGGGCTGGTCGCGCGCGGCAAGATAGGCGGCGACGAGGTCGTCCTTGCTCTTGAAGTGATAATACAGCGTGCGCTTGGTGAGGCCGGCCTTGGCGGCGACCTCGTCGACGCTGACGCGGCGGATGCCTTCGCTGTAGAACAGCGAATTCGCCGCCTGGACGATGCGCTCGCGGGTGGGTTCTGAGGGTCTGGGCATCCGTCGTATGTATACTTACCAGTGAATATACACAAATTCCGCCAGCCTCTAGGTTCGGTCCCACGAACACCCATGCCGGAGACTGCGCCATGCCCGACCCCATCCTGCTCGCGATCGACGACGGGATCGCCCTGATCACCCTGAACCGCCCCGCGCAGCTCAACGCGCTCAATTACCAGCTGATCGACCAGCTGATGGCGGCGCTCGACCGCATCGAGGGCGACGCCCGTGTGCGCGCCGTCATCCTGACCGGCGCCGGCGAGCGGGCGTTCTCGGCGGGCGCCGACATCAAGGAATTTTCGGAAAGCGTCAAGCAGGGCGCCGCCGTCGCGGTGCGCGACTTCGTCCGCCGCGGCCAGGCCATGACCGCGCGGCTGGAGGCGTTCAAGAAGCCGGTCATCGCCGCGGTCAACGGGCTCGCCTTCGGCGGCGGCTGCGAGATCACCGAGGCCGTGCATCTCGCCATTGCCAGCGACCGCGCGCTGTTTGCAAAGCCCGAGATCAAGCTCGGCATGCCCCCGACCTTCGGCGGCACACAGCGGCTGCCGCGGCTGGCCGGACGCAAGCGCGGGCTCGAACTGTTATTGGCCGGCGATCCGTTCCCGCCCGAGCACGCACGCGAGATCGGGCTGATCAACCGGATCGTGCCGCACGATCAATTGCTGACCGCCGCGCGCGAGCTCGCCGGCCGCATCACCAGGCATTCGCTCGGTGCGGTGGCCGGCACCATCACCGCGGTGACGCGCGGGCTGAATATGCCGATTGCGGAAGGACTGCTGGTCGAGAGCGAGCAGTTCGCCGCGCTGGTGCCGAGCCGCGATCTCGCCGAGGGGCTCGCCGCGTGGAAGGAGCGGCGGCCGGCGAAGTATGTCGGGGCGTGACTGCGCTGGTCCCACATCCGTCATTGCGAGCCACCCGGTCGGCGCGAAGCGCCGCCGGATGACAGGCTCCGCGAAGCAATCCATCGACCCGCATGCGCGGAAAGATGGATTGCTTCGTCGCTTCGCTCCTCGCACTGACGGGAGCCGCGCCCTACCGCACCACCGCCGCGGTCTGCCCGAACAGCAGCTTGCGCTCTTCCTCGGTGCGGATCGCGGGCTGGCCGAAATTCGGGTTGACCTCCTTCGCCTTGGCATAGGCGCGCTCGGTCGCCGGGCGTTTGCCGATCGTCTCCAGCCAGCGCTTCAGATGCGGGAAGTCGTCGATCTCCTGGCCCTGGTTCTTGTACGGCACGACCCAGGGATAGCTCGCCATGTCGGCGATCGAATAGTCGCCGGCGATGAATTCGCGGTCGGCGAGCCGCTTGTTGAGCACACCGTACAGCCGGTTGGTCTCGTTGACATAGCGATCGATCGCGTAAGGCAGCTTCTCGACCGCGTAGTTGCGGAAATGATGGTTCTGCCCGGCCATCGGTCCGAGCCCGCCCATCTGCCAGAAGGTCCACTGGATCGCGTCATAGCGGCCGTAGAGATCCTCGGGCAGGAATGTTCCGGTCTTCTCGGCGAGATAGAGCAGGATCGCGCCGGATTCGAACAGGGAGATCGGCTTGCCGCCGCCCTTCGGCGCGTGATCGACGATGGCCGGGATGCGGTTGTTCGGCGCGACCTGCAGGAAATCAGCCTTGAACTGATCGCCCTTGCCGATGTTCACCGGGAAGACCTTGTATTCCAGGCCGGTCTCTTCGAGGAACATCGTGATCTTGTGACCGTTCGGCGTGGACCAGTAGTGGAGATCAATCATGGGCGTGATCCTGCATTTCCGGGGATTGCTGACGCATCACGAGAAAGATGCGAATGCATGAACTTGCGCGCATAACCGCATCCAAGTCAATGGCGCGCGCATTGCACCGCGCGCGAATGTGATCTGCAAACGACGCAAGCGCGCGATTGAGCCGCGCCCCGATTGCTCCTAGGCTCCGTACGGTTCGTATTGAAAATTTTTCAGAACATTGGAGATTGTGATGACGCGGGATTTGGCACGGCGTGATTTCCTGAAAGGCACGGCGGCGATCGCCGGCGCGGCGGCCGCGGGCGCATTTTCCTGCGTCGAGATCGCGAGCGCGGCACCGATCGCGGTGCCGACCGTCGATAAGCTGTCGATCCGCGTGCTGGTCGATTCCAGCTTCGACCTGTTCCTGCGGCCGAAGCAGGCGCACGGCGTCTCGATCGCGCCGGCGGCACGCGGCGCCGATTTCCGCAAATCGCTGCACAATGAATGGGGCCTGTCGTTGTGGCTGGAATCGGAGGCCGCAGGCAGCCAGCGCACCCTGATGCTGGATTACGGCTACACGCCCGAGGTGCTGCTCAACAACATGGAGCTCGTCGGCGTCGACCCGGCGAAGCTCGACGCGCTGATCGTGAGTCACGGCCATTACGATCATTTCGGCGGCCTCAACGGCTTCCTCGACAAATTTCGCGACAAGCTCCCGGCCGACGTGAAGCTCTATGCCGGCGGCGAGGATAATTTCTGCCACCGCGTCAACGCGACGCCGACCAAGGGCCAGTTCACCGATTTCGGCACGCTGGATCGCCGCCAACTCGCAGCCCAACGCGTCACCACGGTGCTGTGCGAGACGCCGACCGTAATCGCCGGCCACGCGTTCACGACGGGCAAGATCACCCGCCGCAGCATCGAGCGCGTGCTGCCGCAGACCTGGGTCGAGTTCGGCATCAAGGACGGGCTCGGCTGCAACGCCAGCCACTATCTGCCGGCCGAGCTGGACGGCAAGATCGTGCCCGACGAGCACATCCACGAGCACGCCACCTGCTTCAACGTGAAGGATTTCGGCCTGGTCGTGATCTCGTCCTGCGGCCATGTCGGCATCGTCAATTCGGTAAAGCAGGCGCAGGAGGTCTCGGGCATCCAGAAGGTGCACGCGATCGTCGGCGGCTTCCATCTCGGACCGGCGCCGAAGGACTACCTCACCGAGGTGGTGGCCGAGATCAAGAAACTCGACCCCGACGTGCTGATCCCGATGCATTGCTCCGGGCTCAACTTCGTGCAGGAGGCGACCGCGCAGATGGGCGACAAGGTGCTGGTCACGACGACCGGCAGCCGCCTCTCCTTCGGCATATGATCGCGCCGATCCTCCGCGCCATTGCATGCGCCGGCGCCGGCCTGTGGCTGACGTTGGCGTCCGCACTGGCCGGCGATGCGCCACAGCAATCGACGCGCTCGGCCGCCGAGATCATGGACATCCTGATGTGGAACAGGGAGCCGGTCGGCGGCCCGTTCGCGCTGACCGATCAGGCCGGCCATGCGCGTACCGACGCTGATTTCCGCGGCAAGCTGATGCTGGTCTATTTCGGCTTCACCTACTGCCCCGACGTCTGCCCGACCGATCTGCAGGCGATCGCGCTCGCCCTCGACAAGCTCGGCCCTGACGGCGATCAGGTGCAGCCGATCTTCATCACGGTCGATCCCGAGCGCGACAGCGCTGCGCATCTCGCGGAGTACGTGCCGCTGTTTCACCCAAGGCTGATCGGGCTGACCGGCAGCTTTGATGCGATCCGCAAGGTCGCCGATGCCTACAAGGTCTACTATGCCCGCGTGCCGCTCAAGGACGCCGGCGACTACACGGTCGACCACACCGCCTACATCTATCTGATGGACCGCGACGGCAATTATCTCGGGTTCTTCCCGCCGGGCACGTCGGCCGACCGCATGGTCGAAATCATCCGGCCACGGCTCGCCGCGCCGGCGCGCTGATGACGCGCTCGGCGGCGCCTCAATGCATCCGCCCATGCGCGCGCAGAAATGTCTCGCCGGTTTCCGTCACCATCACCCGCATGCCCTCGATCGAGGGACGGCGGGCGACATAGCCGCGGTCGACCGCGTCTTCCCAGATCGTCAGCCGCGGGCATGAGGTGCGCCAGACCTCGAGCACCTCGGCATAGGGCCGCGGCTCGCGCGCGACCCATTCCACGAGATCGAGCACCAGGGCGTCTGAGGTCTCAGTCATGTGGTCCTCGCCGGGGTCAGCAGGGATTGTCGTCTGCAATATTTCTGCGCTGCTTGGCCTCTGCCGGCAAACTGAGTTATCTTGCCCTTGCATCAGTTTTCCTGAGGGTTCATGCGGCGGCTGCTCTTTCTCAACGGCATCAAGGCGTTCGAGGCCGCGGCGCGGACCGGCAGCTTCGCCGCCGCAGGCAGCGAGCTCAACGTCTCGGCCGCCGCGATCAGCCGGATGGTGCATCTCCTGGAAGAGCGGCTTGGCGTCGCGCTGTTCGAGCGCAAAGCCAATCGCCTCGTCACCACACCGGCCGGCCGCGCCTATCAAGGCGGGCTGACGCCGATCTTCGACGCGCTGGCGAGCCTCACCGCGCAAGTCACGGCGTCCGCGAGCGCGCGCGTGCTGACGGTCGGCGTCGGCCCGACGTTTGCGATGAAATGGATGATCCCGCACCTCGCCGAGTTCCGCAAAGCCGAGCCCGACATCGAGGTGCGGATCACGACCGGCGGCATGGCGGTGCCGTTCGCCGACGACTGGAGCTGCGGGATCCAGCTCGGTGACGGCCAGTGGCCGGGGCTCGTCGCCGAGCCGCTGTTCGCCGCCGACCTGATGCCGGTATGCACCGCGCGGCTCGCCAACACCCTCAAGCGTCCCGCCGACCTGAAAGGGCCGAGTCTGATCCGCGTCGCGCATTCGCCCGACGACTGGCCGTCCTGGCTGAAGGCCGCGGGCGTGCCGCGCCTGACGGCGCGCGGGCCCGAATTCCAGTTTTACGGCCAGGCGCTGCAGGCAGCGAGCGACGGACTCGGGATCGCGATGGGCATCCGGCCGTATATCGATGACGATCTCGCCGCCGGCCGGCTGGTGGCGCCATTTGCGCTCAGCGTGCCTAAGGGCATGCGCTGGTATCTGGTCTATCGCGGCTTCCACACCGAGCAACGCGATTTCGCCGCGTTCCGGCGCTGGATCATCCGCGCCGCCGCGGAACCAGCCGCCCGCCGCAAGGGAGCGCGCAATGCCTGACGAGACCATCGACACGCTGGTGATCGGCGGCGGCCAGGCCGGGCTCACCATTAGCCACCGGCTGAAGCAGCGCGGCATTGCCCATCTGGTGCTGGAGCGGCGACGGATCGCCGAGCGCTGGCGCAGCGAACGCTGGGACGGCCTGATGTTCCAGTTTCCGAACTGGTCGGTGCGGCTGCCGGAGTTTGCGTTTCCGCACAGCGATCCCGACGGCTTCTCGGACACCGCATCCATCATCGCCTTCATCGAGGACTACGCCGCCTTCGTCGCGCCGCCGATCCGCTGCGGCGTCGAAGTGACTAAACTGCGCCGCGACGCCGACGGCTTCCTCGCCGAGATTGCCGGCGGCAGCGTCGCCGCCCGCAACGTCGTCGTCGCCACCGGCCCCTACCAGCGGCCGCTGCGGCCCGACATGCTGCGCGAGCGCCCCGGCCTGTTTCAGGTTCACGCCAGCGATTACAAGAATCCCGCGCAATTGCCTGACGGTGCGGTGCTGGTGATCGGTGCCGGCGCCTCGGGCGCGCAGATCACCGACGAGTTGGTGCGCGCCGGCCGCAAGGTCTTCCTCTCGGTCGGGCGTCACAACCGCCTGCCGCGCCGCTATCGCGGCCGCGACCTGATCTGGTGGCTGGCCGAGATGGGCGTCGACCAGACGTCGGTCGAGCAGCGCGGCCCGTCACGCCTGCTGCCGGTGATCTCGGGCGCCCATGGCGGCCACACCATCGATTTCCGCCGCTTCGCCGCCGATGGCGTGACACTGCTCGGCCGCGTGACGGCGGCGCGCGACGGCGTGCTCGAGATCGCACCCGATCTCGCCACCGACATCGCCAATGGCGACGCCTACTACGCGACATTTCTCGGGATCGTCGACGATTTCGTCGCGGCGCGCGGCCTCGAGCATCCCGACGATCCCTTGGCGCGCGTCCGCCTGCCCGATCCGCCGGCCCTCACTGCGCCGCTGCGCACCATCGATCTGGGCACGGAGCGGATCAGCAGCGTGATCTGGGCCACCGGCTATGGGCTCGATCTGAACTGGATCGACATACCGGTGCTGGACGCCGATGGAGCACCACGACACCGCCACGGCGTCTCCGACGTGCCGGGCCTGTATTTTCTCGGCCTGCAATGGCTGTCGAAGATGAAATCCTCGTTCCTGTCAGGCGTCGGCGACGACGCGGCCGTGCTCGCCGATCACATCGCCGCCCGCGGCTAGCGCGTCGGTACGGTTCGCCGGAAGAAACCGCGTCAAAACAAAATGATGGAACTCCTTTGCCCCGTCGGAAATAAACCGCGCGATTTGTGATCTGGTTCACATTGGGCGTCTTGCGCCCGTGCTTCCTATGAGAAGGGGCATTTCGAGGTCGCGATGATTTACAGCGGTTTTGAGATCAAATCTTTCGAGGTGGGGAAGGGGCAATGGCACGCCAGGATTCAACGGGTCGATCAAAGGCCGGTCGTCATCGATGGCATGCCGTTTCCGATGCTCGACATCGGCTTTGCGTGGTCCGATCCGGATGCGGCGATCGACGACGCGAAGCGGACTATCGACCGGTTCCCACAACGGTATGGCATGACAATGCCATCGGCGTGACCGGCAACGTCGTGGTCGCCGTCGTCCCGCAATGCGAGCCGGATCCGGTCTGGCCGGCGCAGGTCAGAACCAGTTGCCCGGAATGCGCCGCCCGGCTTTCGCTGCTGCGCGTCATTCCCGGCCGCGCCGCCGAATACTGGACCATGCGCTGTGACGGCTGCGGCGGGATCCATCTCGACATCGTCGACCTGCCGCGGGCCTGACGCACCGGGTTGCTGGATATCGCTTTGCCGAGCGTCCCGGTCCAAGCCAGCCGTCCGACCGTGATGTTAGCGAGCGGGTGCGGCATTCGGCTGACCAACCGAACCAGTCGATTCCGGCTCGCGGGGCGGAGCAGCGATCACCTTCGGAGCCCCGGACGTCTCGGTCGGCGCAGCGGGCGGCCGTCGTACAAGCCGCGACGGAATGCGCACCGATGCGCTGTAGATGCGATTTCCCTCATTCACCTTCACGAGTATCGCTTCTCCAGCGGCCTGCGCGACAGCCTTGGTCAACACGTCGGTACAATCCGACTGCTTGAGAAGATTGTTGCAAGACCGCCAGATCAACCGCGAAACCAGCACAAAGTGCGGTGCGTAGGCCTCGATCCCCATCCCGACGTAGTTCATGTGAAACACGAAGTTGCGCCAGGTGCGCAGATCACCGTTGCCGTAGTTCAGGATGTAGGACGCGTACGCCTTGGTCTGACAGTCCAGAGCGAAGCTTGGTGCGGGCGTTCCATCCTCGAGCAGGACGATGTCCTTCAGCAACGGCTTGGGATCCGCGCAAGATCGCGTCAGCGTGTCGACGATGACCCACATGTTCATTTCAAGGGAGTCGCGATAGAGCGGCAGCAGCGTGAGCACCGGTCCCAGGCTTGAAAAGCTGAGGTTCAGGAGATCGTCGACGATCGTCGTCGCTTGATTGACCGCCCTCGCCCCGAAGATGGCTGCCTTCGCCGATGCAGACAGGACCGGCACTTCACCAACCAGCTTGTCGCGGATGGACGCGAGTTGCACACTGGTTTTCTCGTTGAAGAGCGAGCTCAGCGCCAGGCGGTACAGCGCGTAGTCAAGCCGCGCCATCTTCTCGTCAAAGAACTGGCAAATGGCGGGAGCGACAAAATTGACCGCTTCAAACGTGCCGATTGGGCTGTTGGCGTTGTTGACCTGGGTCGCGATCTTGATCCAGGCAGAAGGAGCGCCGGCGGCGTCCTGATAGAGGCAATCGTAGGCTTCAAACGCCACGGCGAGCGCGGACTTCAAATTGCCCTCGATCGCCGCCACATCGGCCTCGTTGTGACCGCCTTGTCTGGCCGCCGCCAGGAGAACGCCGATCAGCAGATATGACCGGAACAGGCGGTGACTCTTGGTGTGGGCTGCGAAGAGGACGTAGTCCTCCATTTCTGCGACGGTCCCGCCCCTGCGATCAATTTCAGCGCAGCCGATCAGCATCGATATCGCGACGGCAACCGCGACAAGGCGGCTTGCGGCCTTCAAAAACATCTTGGCCCCCGGAAAAGCGTCATGAAAAAAATCAAACCAGCGCGCGGATCACGTCATGCGCCGGCTTGATTCGCGAGAGGGTTGCGGAGGAATGCCGCAACTACCTCCGGATTTTCCACAACCTTCGGTTCCGTCAATCGCGCTCCCGCCGCTGCGTTTCAGGCACGGGTCGTCCCCTCCGGGCCTGCCGCCCGGCCTGCTGACACCCTGCTGTCAGCAGCCTCGCCTGTGCGCCAATCCGGCCGTCGATTGCCCTTTTCTCGCTGCCGGACTCGTCCCATATTCCGGCCATGGCGAAGACATCAGGCACTCCGAAAAAGCCCGGCAAATCCCCGAAATCCAAAGCACACCGGCCCGAGGTCCAACCGATCGGACCGGCGCTGGCTGAGCTGCTCAATCCCGCGATCAATCGCGGCGATGCCGGCATGGGTTCGGGCACCGGCCTGCAGCCGCCGCCGGACAATTCCTGGGACCGTCGCGCCGGCGGCGAGGCTGCGGCGCATCGCGCGCGGGCGTCGACGCGCGAGACCAGCGAGGACGTCGCCAGGCGCGACGCGTCCGGCCTCGAGGAAGCCCCGCAGGCCAATTACGGCACCTCGGCCACTATTCCGACGCTCGATCCGGAACTGGCGCGGCAGCTCGGCCTGCCGACCGCCGAGGACGACGACGAAGCGCTCGCCCGTCCGCCGCGCAGCAAGATGGAGGCGCTCGGCGTCAAGGCGACCGCCGACGCGCTGGAAAACCTGATCCGCGACGGCCGTCCCGAGTTCCGCAAGGATGACGGTTCGATGCGGGTGTGGACCCCGCACCGGCCACCGCGCCCGGAGAAATCCGAAGGCGGCGTGCGGTTCGAGATCAAGTCGTCCTACGAGCCCAAGGGCGACCAGCCGACCGCGATCGCCGAACTGGTCGAGGGCATCGGGCGCAACGACCGCACCCAGGTGCTGCTCGGCGTCACCGGCTCGGGCAAGACCTACACCATGGCCAAGGTGATCGAGGCGACCCAGCGCCCGGCGCTGATCCTGGCGCCGAACAAGACGCTGGCCGCGCAGCTCTATGGCGAGTTCAAGAGCTTCTTCCCCGACAACGCGGTCGAGTATTTCGTCAGCTATTACGACTACTACCAGCCGGAAGCCTACGTGCCGCGCACCGACACCTACATCGAGAAAGATTCCTCGATCAACGAGCAGATCGACCGCATGCGCCACTCGGCGACGCGTGCGCTGCTCGAGCGCGACGACGTCATCATCGTTGCTTCGGTGTCCTGCATCTACGGTATCGGCTCGGTCGAGACCTACACCGCGATGACCTTCGCGCTGAAGAAGGGCGAGCGCATCGACCAGCGGCAGCTGATCGCCGACCTGGTCGCGCTGCAATACAAGCGCACCCAGGCCGACTTCACCCGCGGCACCTTCCGGGTCCGCGGCGACGTCATCGACATCTTCCCGGCGCACTACGAGGACCGCGCCTGGCGGGTGAACCTGTTCGGCGACACCATCGAGACCATCGAGGAGTTCGATCCGCTCACCGGCCACAAGCAGGACGAGCTCGAATTCATCAAGATGTACGCCAATTCGCACTATGTGACGCCGCGCCCGACGCTGGTGCAGGCGATCAAGTCGATCAAATCAGAATTGAAGATGCGGCTCGACCAGCTCAACGACCAGGGCCGGCTGCTGGAGGCGCAGCGGCTGGAGCAGCGCACCACCTTCGATCTCGAGATGATGGAGGCGACCGGAAGCTGCGCCGGCATCGAGAACTATTCGCGCTACCTCACCGGGCGCCGCCCCGGCGAGCCGCCGCCGACGCTGTTCGAATACGTCCCCGACAACGCGCTGGTGTTCGCCGACGAAAGCCACGTCACCGTGCCGCAGATCGGCGGCATGTTCCGCGGCGACTTCCGCCGCAAGGCGACCTTGGCCGAATACGGCTTCCGGCTGCCCTCCTGCATGGACAACCGCCCGCTGCGCTTCGAGGAATGGGACATGATGCGGCCGCAGACGGTCGCGGTGTCGGCGACGCCGAGCGGCTGGGAGATCAACGAAAGCGGCGGCGTATTCGTCGAGCAGGTGATCCGCCCGACCGGGCTGATTGATCCTCCTGTCAACATTCGCCCCGCCCGCACCCAGGTCGACGATCTCGTCGGCGAAGTCCGCGCGACCGCGCAGGCCGGCTATCGCTCGCTGATCACGGTGCTGACCAAGCGCATGGCGGAGGACCTCACCGAATATCTGCATGAGCAGGGCATCCGCGTCCGCTACATGCACTCCGACATCGACACCATCGAGCGCATCGAGATCATCCGGGATCTCAGGCTCGGTGCATTCGACGCGCTGGTCGGCATCAATTTGCTGCGCGAGGGCCTCGATATTCCCGAATGCGCGCTGGTCGCGATCCTCGACGCCGACAAGGAAGGCTTTCTGCGCAGCGAAACGTCCTTGATCCAGACCATCGGCCGCGCCGCGCGCAACGTCGACGGCAAGGTGATCCTCTATGCCGATCAGATGACCGGCTCGATGGAGCGCGCCATCGCCGAGACCAACCGCCGCCGCGAGAAGCAGGTTGAGTATAATACTGAACATGGCATCACGCCGGAGAGCGTGAAGAAGTCGATCGGCGACATCCTCAACTCCGTCTACGAGCGCGACCATGTGCTGGTCGAGATCGGCGACGGCGGCATGGCCGACGACGTGATCTCGATCGGGCATAATTTCGAGGCCGTCCTGAGCGACCTCGAAACGCGGATGCGCGAGGCCGCCGCCGACCTGAACTTCGAGGAAGCCGCGCGGCTGCGCGACGAGGTCAAACGGCTGCGCGCCACCGAGATGGCCGTGGTCGACGATCCCACCGCCAAGCAGCGCAACGTGCAGAAGCAGGCCGGCGCCTATGCCGGCACCCGGAAATACGGCGATGCCGCCAACCTGCCGGTCGCCGCGCTCAAGAACAAGATCGCACAGACCTCGCTCAAGGCGAGCCGCGGCGGCAAGTCCGGATCGCGGGTGCACAAGCCCGACCTCGACGAGATGCACGGCCCGGAATCGCTGCCCTTCCGCCCGAGCGGCGCACTGCCGGCGAAGCCGTTCGGCACGACGAGCCGCATCATCCAGCCGAACGACTCGCGACAATCAGGGCCGGAGTTCGGGCCAGCGCCGCGGAGCAGCGGTGGTGCGCCGGGCAAGCGCGGCGGGTGGAAGAAGCGCTGAGGAGGACCGCCCCTATAGATCCCGAGCATGCCACGGTGCAACGCTCACAAATTCGGGGGTATCGGTGACGACTAGTACATCTGCCTGCTCGAGCGTTCGCAAAGTTGCGGCCCAAATTTTTCCTAGGTCGTTCAACTCAATGCCAAGCAGTATTTCCGAACGCTCCATAGACCACCCCCCTGAACCTATCGCTTTTGAACCATCCTCGAAAACGATCACGTCTTCTGGCGCATAGGACTCGTCGTAGTCATCACCCCAGCTGTCATCCACTTCGTCTTGCTCTGAATGGGGGCCAATATCGAAGAAGCGGAGGTAGGGGAATGCCCGTTCGATTCCTCCCA
Organism: Bradyrhizobium sp. B120; assembly: GCF_049075665.1. Classification (NCBI taxonomy): domain Bacteria; kingdom Pseudomonadati; phylum Pseudomonadota; class Alphaproteobacteria; order Hyphomicrobiales; family Nitrobacteraceae; genus Bradyrhizobium; species Bradyrhizobium sp. B120. The sequence continues at coordinate 7,748,608 of NZ_CP185242.1, forward strand.
TCATAAACTGCCAGTGAGACCTGAAAACTTCCCAATTGTCGTCAGGCGTCCTATCAACTGCATGTCCGAAGGAATGGCGCGAACTGCAGGAGGTCCTTCGTCAATTCAAACTTCTCAAGTCCGAAGTCCGCATCGCGGGCGGCAACCGTTCACTCATCAGTCGTAGGATCGATGAGCCGCTCTACGCGAAAGGTTGGGTCGAGAAGGAGTTCAAGACCTCGATCATCGTCGACGAGAACAAGATTGATAGTCCGACTCACGCGGTGGACTGCTTCAAGGGTGGTGTTGCCGTCGAGATGGAATGGAACAATAAGCGCGACCGTTTTAGCCGCACAACCTTTGCTTTCGACCACACTTCTTTACCGACTTATTTGAACGGCAACTGTTTTGGGGGAGCTCTATGGCTAGGAAGGCACGGAAACGGAGACCTGTTTCCAAACGAAAGACAACCATTACCATTCAGGGACGACCAACCAAGCGAGCGGAGCGAATGACCGACGGCCGATACAGGCTCGTTGCCGTCAAAGGTGCGCGTGTCTTTGTCGGAACTCTTGTCGACACGATCAACAAGGGTAAGGTCCGTTTGGCGATTTTCAGCGTGCCGAAGGGTTGACCGATCCACAGGCAGTCTAGCGGTTCCTGAGCAACACCGTTTGGATGATGGAACCGTTCATAGCCGCAACGAGCGGCTAATCCCAAAAGGGAATGGCTCCCGTTCGTAACCATCGCGCTACGCGATCACGCGACGTCAAACGCCGGGTGGAAGCTCACATCCCCTTTCGGCGCCCCGCCCTTCAGCACCAGCCGCTGAAAGTACCGGCTCGGCTTGCCGCCATAGGTCAGCCAGCGATCATCGAGGAAGCAGAAGCGACGGTAGTACGCGGGATCGCCGAGCACGACACAGCCATCGGCACCGAGTGCCGCAAGCCGGACAAGGCCCTCACAGATAAGCACGCTGCCGACGCCCTGGCTTTGCAGGTCGGGCGTGACCGAGACCGGGCCGAGGCCGTACCAGCGGCCTGCTGCGCCGTCGATTTGCACCGGCGAGAAGGCGATGTGGCCGACGATGGGGCCGTCGTCCGATGTCGCCACCAGCGAGATGGCCAGCGCGCCGGCCTGGCGCAGCGCCTCGACGATGCGGGCTTCGGTGCCGCTGCTGTGCGGCGCGCTCGCGAATGCCGCCGCCGTGATGCGGCTGATCGCGGCGGCGTCTTCATCGCGTTCGTCCCTAATCTGCATGTGCGCAGATAAGGCTGATCGGCGGCGCAGCGCAAGCTCAGCCCACGCTGACCACCGCGACCGCCAGCAGCGACATCATGACCGTCGTGGTCATGAGTTGCAGCGAGACGCCGGGCTGGCTTCGCCATTGCGCGATCTTCTCGGAGAACGTCAGACTCGAATCGAAGAACATCGGCGCGTGGATGTGCACGAAGCGTTGCGGGAATTTGGCGGCAAGCCACGGCGTGATCGCGGCATAGACCAGCGAAGCGAGCACGACGTAGATCGCGGCGCCATAGCGCTCGCCGACGATTTCCGGGGCGCCGAACATCTTCAGCACCAGCACGGCGGCGGCGAAGGTCGGCAGGCCCTGCAGGATGGCGGTGAGCGCAAAGCCTTCGAGCCGGTTCTGCGCGGAAGATTTCGGTGCAGCGATGGCGTTCATGGCGGCGATCCCTTCTCGATCGGGTGATCCGATGCCGCCACGCTAGCCAGGCGCCCTCGCCTGCGGCGTGATGCAGGTCACGGCGGAAACGGGACTTCCACCCGCGTCGTCCCGGCGAAGGCCGGGACCCATTACCCCAACTGCCTATTGTTGTGCGACGCTGTGGCTCCACCCCCCTTCAACAACACAACCCTGTGGTTATGGGTCCCTGCTTTCGCAGGGACGACATCTGAGGGTGTGGCGCCCTCGCCGCCCCTACCCCGACCGCTTGTTGCTGGTGTTCTGGATCAGATTGCCGTGCGCGGCCTGCTCGCGGATGTTGTGCTTCTCGTCGTCGCGATGGCCCTTGGTGGTGTCGAGGGGAACGTCGGGGGCGCTGCCGGGGCCCTTGTGGCTCTGGTTGTCGTCGGGAACGGGCTGGATGGTCTTGTTCAGTGGTTTCGTCATCATCGTCTCCGTTACGCGAGGAGACAACGCCGCCCCAGCGGGCGGCGTTCCGAAAATGAGGCTTCAGAACTGGTCGGGCCTTACAGCTTCTCCTGCTGCGAGGGCTGCGCCTGTTGCTGTTGGCGCTGACGTTCCTGCTCCTTGGCGTGATGGCGGCCGTAAAGGCATCCGGCGGCCGCGCCGAGCATGCCGTGATGGCCGGCATAATGACCGGCGACGCCGCCGACGACCGCGCCCTTGATGCAGCCCTTGGCGTCGGCGGGCGAGGTGGCGGCAATCGCACTGACCGCAATGGCGGACGCGAGAAGAAAAGATTTCATGATACGGCTCCAATGGAATTCTCAAGACAGTAACGGCCAAGCCGCCCCGCCGGTTCCCGCCGCTTCGCCGCAGAAATTCGCTGCGCGCCTGTCACGATCATGCTCTAAATGCCGCCGCATTGCGGACAGCGTCTTGAAGATCATGCGGACATCACACATTGCTCTCCTCTCGGCCTTCATCCCGGCCCTTCTCGCGCCGGCACTCGGCGCCGCGATGCTGATCATGCCGAGCCCGGCCCGTGCAGAGGACAACGACCGCGCGCTGCTCTCGACATTCTGCGCCAGCGCCAACATCAAGGGATCGACCTGCACGCGGGCGAAATCCTATCCCGACGGCCGTGCCTGCGACGTCAAGCTGACGAAGGAGCGCTACGCCGGCCGCTTCCTCGCCGCCGGCAATGCGCTGCTCGCTGTCAACTATGAAAGCGAATGCGAGCCGCACGCGACCGATTTCGGCGGCGTCGCCCTGTTCGAGCAGAACGGCACGGCCACTCGCTTCATCCGCTTCCTGCCCGGCGCGCAAGGCCACGATTGCGTCGTCCTGCCAAGGGACGAGCAGCAGGATGTGCTGGTCTGCACGGTCGGCCACATGGGCCAGGGCATTCTCGAAAGCGCGGTGGCGCGGATGGAATTTTTTAGAAAATCCGGCAAGCGGATCGAGATCGCGCCCGACTTCCTGCTCAGGGCCGAGGATGCGGTCAGCGCCTACGGCTCCAATGTCGTGACGTGCAACGAGGGTCCGAAATATTTCGGCCTCTCCAACCTCGCCGCGGGCCCGCGCCGCAACACGGTCGCGGTCGACGTCGACTATGCCGACGACGAGACCATCCGCACCGCCTGCGGCGAAGGCTTTCCCAAGCCGAAGGAGCTTTACTACGACTTGCTGCCCGGCGAGGCCTTCGTGCCGCCGGGCTCCGAGAAGACGAAGCGGTTCACGATCGATCTCGTGACCGGCAAGGCCGCGCCAACGGAGTAAAGACCACGCCAATGAACTGGAGGCCGCCGTGCACATGTTGTGCCGCAATACACGCTCCGGTTGCCGAACCTAATCGCGTCTCGCGCGTCAAAAACATATGTTTGAGAGTGGAACGCTTCGGTTCACAATGCGGGCCAGGGCCAGTCAAAGGCGAGTCGGACTGAACCGGCGGAGTCGAACATGGGCGAGGATTTGAACCGGCAACGCGTCTTGAACTTCCTCGACGTCTATTATGCCGGCGGCATCGAGGGCGCGCTCGATCGCTGCAGCGACGACGTCGCGTTTCTCGCCAACGCCCCGATCGACATTCTTCCGCATATGGGCCAGCACCGCGGCAAGGCCGCGCTGCGCCAGATGTGGACCACGATCCACGAGCGCTATTCCGACATGCGCTACGAGGCGCCGATGGTGGTGGCCGAAGGCGACAAGGTCGCGGCCCAGCTGCGGGTGTTCTTCCGCAAGCGCAACAACGCCCGCGTGGTACAGTTCGACGTTGCGGTGTTCTACACGCTGCGCGACGGCAAGATCACCGAGATCCGCGAGATCATCGACACATTCGACCTCGTCCAGCAGGTGCTGGAGCGTGATGTCGCCGCGGCGCTGATCGGGCAAAACACCGACTACGCCAAGTAGTCCCTCCGCCCGCGACGGCACTCTCCGTTCCCTCCCCCTTGCGGGGGAGGGTCAGGGAGGGGGGTGCCGCTTGCTCCGCTGAGAGTTGTAGACAACGGCGGCGCTCTCGTCGTCCATGCGACACGCGTTGACACAGCCATCGCGCAACCTCTTCCCTCAGCATCCGGGGCCACCCCTCTCCCCAACCCTCCCCCACAAGGGGGGAGGGAGCCTGATCAGTGTGGTCACCTCACGCTTCTGAAGTTCGCTTCGCACACAATCGAAGAGGCGCAAATTCGTCCCCGCCAGCGTTGAACCTCGAAGGCCCGGCGCTGACCTATCACTGGGCTTGTTGCGGTCGGGGCTGAAATCACCATGAAAGTCGCATTGCTCGCTGTGCTTGGCCTTGCACTGGGCGCCCTAGGCGGCGCCGCTCTCGGCATCGGAGCCGGGCTCACCTGGATCGGACTGGCCAGAACCTCGGGGATCGACAGCGGAACGCTGGTGTTTTTCACCTTCATGCCGCTCGGCGCCGCGATCGGCGGCATCGGCGGCGCGCTGCTGTTCGCGGTGGTGGCGATCCGCGACGCCGAGATCGTGATCGAGCGGCAGCCGCTGCGGCAACGCGACCGCTGAATTGCGGTGACCGGAGCGTTTTCGAGCGAAGCCTGCCCCGCAATGGATGCGGGGTGGATGCCGGTTCGCGTCAAGAAAACGCGTCAAATCAGAATCCAGAACCCCGTTCCGGTCCCATCGGAACGGGGTTCTGCGGGCGGGCGGTCACATTCCAGTAAAGACCACTGCAATTGTGCATTGCAAAAAAGTCATTTGCGTTTTTGCCGTTCCGCCCTATTTGAGGCGGTAATAGTGACGTGCAGCAACCTGGCAGGGCGTCGGCGCAGACCGCCTGCCATTCGTTTGCTTTGAATATCCAGTTTCAGGACGAGACCAAAATGACAGAGCACAGCCTCTGGCGTTTTTCGCGCGCGTTGCATCGCGCGATCAACGAACGCCAGCTTGCAGACATCGAGCCGCTGCTCGATGACGAGGTCGAATGGGCCATCTACGGGCCGATCGACCTGTTTTCCTTCTTCGGCTCGCGCCGCGGCAAGGCCGCCGTGCTCGAGGTGATCCGGCAGATCGGCGAGAACCTGAGGGTTCACCGTTTCGATCGGGAGTCCATCATGCTGGGCGCGGATTCCGCGGCCTCGATGCTGCGCTATTCGCTGACGGCATTGGACTCCAACAAGCCGATCTCGCTCAGGATTGCGCATTTCGCGCAGTTCAAGGCCGGCAAGCTGACGAGCTTCCGCGTGCTGGTCGACAGTTTCGACCTGGTCGAGCAGACCGTCGGCTACCCGATCCATCTGCCGCGCATCGCGGTCTGACGGATCCTGAGATTTCACGCCTTCGTCATGTCCGGGGCCGCGCCTTCGCGTCAAGGCGCCCCGGCAGCTGCGGCCTGTTTGGCCAGCCCCGAACGGCCGCGCCCGGGCGGCGCGATGCGCCAACGCGCTTAGCGTTTGTCCCGGACATGACGATCACGCGTTGATCAGTTGCCTTCGCAGCGCCGTTGCCACAATTTTGCGCCAAGAAAACCGCATGTTGCGGCGCTGGAATTTGCGGGCTGGGAATGACTTCTACATCACGATTTGGCTGGACAAGGCTGCCGGTGCTGGCGGCCGGCTTCAGCGTGGCGATCGCGCTTTCGGCCGCGGCGCAGACCTCACCATGGGCGATCGCTCCCGCCGCCCAAGAGGTGGCGAAGGACACCGCGAAAGGCACCCCCGCTGACGATGCCGAGGCTACGGCCGATGAGGCGCCGCCGGCGGCCGACGCCAATGACGCCGACATCCTGAAGGACATCGACCAGAGCAAGCTCGACTGGAGCCAGCTCGATACCGACTCCACCAGCCTGCCCACGCTTGCGCCGAAGAGAGCGGGCAAACCCAGCAGCATCGCCGGCAACGATCCGTCCTGGTCGACCAACAACAACGCCAACGGCTCGTCGGCAGTGTCGGTCAAGCAGTCAGTCTCGCCGTTCCTCGACACCCGCATCGGCGCCGACATGACGGTCGCCAAGCAGGGCACGATGACGACGTCGGAGCAATTGTCGGAGCGGCTCGCCAATGGCGGCAGCCTGCCGCAATCTGGCGGCTCGGCCTGGGCTTCGGTGTCGGCACCAGGCGTGGCTTCGATCTGGGACAAGACCTCGGTCGAGGCGCGGGTCGATCCGGGCGCCGACCAGAGCAAGATCGGCACCTCGCTGAGCAAATCGGTGCCGCTGTCGGAGCAGTATTCGCTGACCTTGCAGAGCGGCTACAATTTGATCCAGCAGGGCGTGGTGCCGGTGCCCGGGGTCGACGGCCACCCGTCGCGCAGCTACGATACCGATCAGTCGGCACGCCTGTCCGTGACCGACACCGGCACCAGCATCATCGCCGGCCAGACGCTGTCGACCGCCGAGGACAGATGGCTGCGCCGGGTCGGCGCCGAGCAGAAGCTGTTCGACGGTGTCACCGTCTCCGGCTCGGTCGGCGAGACCCCCCAGGGCACGATCAACAAGAGTATCGGCGCCGGCTACAAGCGCTCATGGTGAACGATCTGTTAGCCCTGTCGCGCTAATGATCAGGCATTGCCCCAACTTGGCCCAGATGCGGTCAAATTCGGCGGCACTGATAGGTCCGTAACTTCATCAATTCGTCGTGCGGGGGACAAGCCGCGCTTCGCTATTGCGAACCAGGGGAAAGCCGATGAACGCCACCAACCGTACCGAGGAAGCCGCCGAAACGACTTCCGAGGTCGATTCCAACCTTGCTGCGGTCTCGGAAGTCGAAGCCGGCATCCGCGACTTCGTGCGCAACGACATCGCCTATCTGCGCCGGCCGGTGGCGAGCCCGGAGACCGCGCCGACCGACACCAATACCGATGCCACTGTCAGCAACGTCAACTCGCTGATCCAGCGCGTCGCCGGCACCTCGCTCGCCGAGATCGAGAAGCTGATCGGCGAGCTCGAGAGCCTGCGCGACCTGCTGCATGCCGAGGGCCAGCGCGTCCAGCGCGAGATCTCCGGCTATGCCCAGCTCAGCCAGGCCGCGATGAAGTCGACGCGCATGATCGCCGACAACGTCTCGCAGTGGAAGCGCGCCGCCGACGGCCTGCGCAACAGCTGATCCCGATCAGTTTTCCAGACTGATGGCCGCCGCCTCCCGAACAGGGGGCGGCGGCTTCGTTTTGCGCGGGCCGATTCAGCGCAAAACGATTCGTTATTCAGCGTGGTGTAAACTCCGCAGCGTCAATTCTTACAGAAGCCGATTTGAACTTGAGATGCCGAGCCGGCGTCCAATCCTGAATTTCGCGTCCGGACCGCGCCCTGGCGGGACGTCCATTTGGAGAGAATTCATGCAGAGCGTCCGGCCGGATAACGCCGCCGATCCGATACCGCTGCGCCAGCCGCAGCAGGGTATCGGCACGATCATGATCCGGTTCCTCGGCATCCTGGCGGCCGCGACCGTCGTGATGGTGCTGATCTGGAATCGCTAGATTTCGGGATCGGGAGAAGTGTGACGCAGCCTGCCGACGGGTCACATTGAAAAACGCAAATGCGCACTACGGCGCTCGCTCGAGCGCCGAGGGTTACAGACGGTCGATCAGCGATCGATGCTCGCGGTGGTCTCGAAAGAGTAATTGCCGTCGGCAAAGCCCTTCACGACCATTCCGGTGGCCACCATCACCACAACCGTTACCGTCGCAAAGATAATGCCGACGAGTTTCAGCGCGCTGCGATCTGCCATAGTAGTCCCCAGGTGTTCGGCCCAAGTTTTCGGTCCAAGTGCCAGGCCAAGTGTTCGCCCAAGTGCTCGTGCCCCCGGCCATAAGGCAGGGACAAAGGTTCAAAATGCGTTAGCAAAAAATGAGTTCCACGCAACGCACAACTACGTCGGCAGCAGAAGTAGCTGCCAACCATGGCGTCCGTGCAACATCAGAGGCGCTGGGGCAACATCAGGAACCGGGATTCCGGCGCGGCACGAAGGCGGTCGCGAGGAACGAGAATACCACCTCATTGCGCTGATTGACGCCGGTGTTGCGGGCCTGAAGGATGCCCCATTCCGGCCGCTTCTCGGACGTGCGCTTGGTCTCGATCTGGTTGGTGAAGCTGATGGTGTCTCCGGCCAGCACCGGACGGATCCAGCGCAGCTCACGGAAGCCCGGCGAGGGTCCCCAGACCGCGACCGTCTCGCCGCGGGCGGCGGCTTCCGCGGCGAGCTGCTTGCCGTCGGCGACGAGCAGCTTCATGCAGACGCTGGCAACGTGCCAGCCCGATGCGGCGAGCCCGCCGAACAGCGACTTGCGCCCCGCCTCCTCGTCGAGATGGAAGCGCTGCGGATCGAACTGCGCGGCAAACCGCTTGATGTCCTCGGCGGTAAAGGTGAATGAGCCGAACTCGCGCTGGGCGCCGATCTCGATGTCTTCAAAAAAGCGCATGATGTCTCCTATGCGCTCGCGGCGTTACGGCGGCTGATCATGATCGGCGCCTCCATCTCGCACAGCATCTCGCCGCGCGCGTTGCGGATCGTGCTCTTGAAGGTGACAATGCCGGTCTCGGGACGGCTCTTCGAGACGCGCGCTTCGACGACATCGACATCCAGCGTCAAATCGTCGCCCGGACGCAGCGGCGCCACCCAGCGCATCTCGTTGACCCCGGGCGCGCCCAGCGAGGCAGTGCGGCCGATGAAGCCGTCGAACATCATCCGCATCATCAGCGAGCCGAGATGCCAGCCCGAGCCCGACAGGCCGCGGAGCATCGATTTCTTCGCCGCCTCCTCGTCGAGATGCATCGGCTGCGGGTCGAATTCGGCGGCAAAGGCGAGGATTTCCTCGCGCGAAACATGGCGCGGGCCGAACGTGCCGAAGCGGCCGGGCTTGAAGTCTTCGAAGGTCAGCGTGGTCATTGGGTGAGGATATGCTGGAGGGAAGCCCGATTGTGGCCGTTATTTGCAGCAATCACAACCAGCCCACTCGCATAGCTCGCCCCTGGACTGCCGGTGCCCGGTCCCGGGCCTGGCTTTGGCGAGACTGATTGGGCGTCTGCGGTATCGATCCCATTGGGTGCGGAGGCGCTTTGGCGCCGCCCCGAACCATTGGCCCGGCGAAACGCCTCGTCCCGACGGACGCCTGCTGCGCAGGCTGCCGGGATGAAGTGATCACGCCGGGGGTGACGCAGTAGGATGAACGAGACGCGAATCATATTTCGGCTGGCCGGGAGAACCATGATGTTCGATTTCCAGGATCTGTTTCAGTGGGACCGCTTCATCACGCCCACGATCATCAAGACGTTCTACTGGCTGGTGATCGCGGTCATCGTGCTGTTCGGGATCTCAGGCATCCTGTGGAGCCTCACCGCGATGGCGATCAGCCCGTTCGTCGGCTTCATCCAGTTGCTCGCGTCGATCGCCAGCATCTTCGTCGGCATCGTGCTGTCGCGCATCGCCGCCGAGTTCATCCTGATCGTGTTCCGGATCAACGAGCATCTCGGCGCGATCCGCGATCGCGACGGGGGCATGCACTGAGACGAATGGCCGGGCCATTCGATTGAGAGTCGACTGACCTTTCTGCACCGTCATGGCCGGGCTCGTCCCGGCCAGGGCATGACGGATTGAGAGAGCCCGCCGCCCCGGCTGTGGTTAATCCGAAGTAGCACCCGCGCGCAAATGCCAGCAAAATTCCGAGCGGGATTTTAAAACCGCTCGCGTATCAGTCTCCGCATTGCGCTTAAGATCAACGCGGGGGCGTCGTGAATTCCAGGAGTGGTTTTTTTGCCGTGAGGCCGGGTGCCGAGCCGGGCTTTACGACCGAGGATATTCTTTGGGCTGTCGGCATCTGGTCGGTGATCCTGACCCTGGCGCCGGTGATCGCGTTCTATCTGCTGATGGTGGCGTAACGATCCCGTTTCGTCATTGCGAGGAGCAAAGCGACGAAGCAATCCATTGCTCCGCAAACGCGGGAAAATGGATTGCTTCGCGGAGCCTGTCATCGGGCGCGCGTTCGCGCGACCCGTTGGCTCGCAATGACGCTCACACAAAAAACGCGCGACTGTCGCGCGTTTCTTTCCAGTTCGAACCAAAGCGGCGTTGTTACGCCGCCTGCTTGTGCATCGCGCCGGACGCCGACGCCGTGCCGCGAATTGCCTTGATCGAGCGTTCGATCGCGGCCCACAGCCGATTAATCTCGGCGGCAGCGCGGCCTTCCGCATAATATTCGCGCGCGCCTTCACCCTGGCCGAGCGCCATCAGAAGGTCGGCGCGGTTGGTGATCTGGCCGCTCCACACCGGTGCGCGGAATTTCGCCAGCGCCTCGCGCGCGATCGCGACGATGCGGCTTTCGGCGCCGTCACGCTGCGCAGGCGCGCCGTTGATCACGACGGCGTAGGGCTTGCGCATCGAGCGGCAGGTCTGAATGGTTTCCTGCACCGCGTTGACGTCGAACACGCCGGGCCGCGCCGGAATGATCACCATCGTGGCGTTCTTGATCGAGTCGTCAACCACAGCCGACAAATTCGGCGGCGTGTCGATGAACACCCACTCGATGCCGTCGCGCTTGGCTTGAGCAATGATCCCGCTGACCGAGTTCACCGCCGTCTTGATCGCCGGCTCGTTGGTGCCGCGCAATTTATGCCAGAGCGTCAGCGAGCCCTGCGGATCGGCGTCGATCAGCAGACAGGGCTTCGTTGCCTTGTGCACTTGCGCGGCGAGGTGAGCAGCCAGGGTACTTTTCCCCGAGCCCCCCTTACGCGAAGCGAAAACAATCACGTTCATACGTTGGCCTCCAGATTGACCCCAGGAGGCGAAAATGAATCAGCACGCTGATTCGCGAAAGAAGAAACTTCTTGCAATCCGCAAAGTGGCCAAGATTACCGGTGCAATCTGCTTTTTGAGTCACACTCAACTTATGACACAACCGAAAATGGAAGCGCTAAGCGCTTGATAAGACTCACGCCTAGCGCTTTTCGGCAGTTTTGGCGCGCTGGCGCGCGATCCACTTGCGCTCGATCCAGCCGAGCAATTGCGCCGTCGGTTTCTGCAGGAACGGGACATCCTGCGCGAACAAAAGGAGTCCGAGCGGCAGCATCCAGAGTCCGAGCACCGGCAGGAAGCTGAAGATGCCGCCGATGATCAGGAGGATCGCGAGCGGAAACCGCACGTAGCGCGACGACGGCTTGCGCAGCCACGCGACGAAGCGTGCCGGCCTTTCCGGAAGCTTGGCTTCGAACCAGGCGAAGTGCCGATCGATCTCTTGCTTGTCGTATTCGCTCACGCGCCTCACTCCATCCGTTCCGTCGCGAAACGGATTTGGCAAACAGCACCAGCCCCAGAGATGATGCTGCGTGACAGCGTCACAAGGCGTCAGTCTGTCGCGTATGACGGTCTTGAAATTGCCGCCGAGCGATCAGCACGCGCGAATGCACAACGGTTCGCGTCAGGACAACGCGCCGAGGCTGGCGGCTCTCGCGTGCGCGTGATGGGAACCAGCTCAGGGGCGGACGTCAGTGGGTGGACTTCTTCGCCTTGTGCGACTTGGAGACCTTCCGCTTCGCAGGCCGCCGCTCGCTCGCCTCACGCGGCTCGGGATCTGCGCGGAAGAACACGCGGCAGGCCGGTGACAGCTGCGCCCTGTTCCTGATCATGCAGGCCGTGATGCGATCGACATCGGGAATCTCGGGGCCACAAAGCCGGAACGCATCGGGCGTACAGGCCTGCTGCTGGTCGGGCGTGTAGGCCTCGCCTCGGCCCGGCAGCAACATCGCGGCAAAGGTGACGGCTGATATCAACGCAAACGAAAAACTCCTTGAACCGGCGGTCCCCATGCGTCCCCCCAAAGGTGTCACTAGGCGTCGTTAAGGCGTCGTTTCGGGGAGTGTGGGTGATGGCACCGGAAATCGCAAGCGGACGAGATGACACGGCCGGGGGATTCCCGACATCCATGGCGGCCCCTGCGGCGATCCGGCAGAGCCTTTCTGCTGAATGAAGCTTGCGCATTGGTGCATTTGGCTGGAACCGCGAGGCTCCCGTTCTCAGTCAGCGGGGCTGCAATTGCAGCTCGATCCGCATTCCGATAGACTCAGCAACCTATACGTGCAAAAATGCGATTGTTCTATCTTGTCTTGATATTGCAAGAGGTGAACCATGGCGTCGGCAGAGGGTAGGATTTACGTCTACGCCCGCGACGATCGTAGAGTGGCTTTCAGCAGGCGCGTCGCCCGTGCCTCACTGCTGCGCAGTTCGGTCACTAAGTGGCTCCTCTGCGGCAGCTGGGTCTATCAGCGAGGCGCAACCGAGCGGGCCTATTTGGACCGTTGGCACAGCTAGATTCAAGATTCATATAGGGTGTTTTGTGCCGCGTTGTGCCAGCTTTGTGCCACGAAGCTTTTTGCACTGTTTGGAAAACGACGTCGGAATCCATCTAACTAGCTGGAATCATTTAGTTCTGCTCCACAAAGATTGGTAACGTGCGGTAAGGCATGAAAAAGCCCGCCAGAGGCGGTCTAATTCATTGATCCAACATCAGAAAGTTGGTTGCGGGGACATGCAACCGTCTCAAATTGCTATTTCAGCCGGTCGCCCAGGCATGGCCAGTACTGCTCGCCATCCAATCGCTACCGGTACCTCCAGTCTTCAATGCGGACGCTGAGGAAGACGAGGTAGAGATCGTTCCGAACTTTGCGTTCGACTTCGAGCGGCTTGAGATGCTCGCCAAGTGTTCTTGGTCTCCGCGCCGATTCTCGCTCGATCTCACCGCAGCGAAATCGTTAACCCGCCCAGATTTGCCGCAAATTCAAGGCCTGCTTTCGGCCCTCTGAGCATGAGCAGAACACCGCGTTCATTTCGCATACTCACGCCGCCCACGCCGGCCGCCCATGCGCCACCTCCCCCGACCAGCGTATAGCTGCCGGCGAAATCGTTGACTTCCCTGATGCCTGAGGCGGTGCCTTCCAGCCAGGTCACCGATGCGCCCGCGCTTACGCCGAGGCTGAAGCCGGACACGATGAACCGATAGTGCCGCCCATGGTAGATGAGCGTGCCGCTCCCGCCGCCACCACCCAGGACGAGAGCCGCCTTCACGAACTTGACCTGGACATGGCCGGTCGCTTGCGCGGAGCATGGCGTGACCGCCAGGATCATCGCCACAAGCGCCAATAGGATGGGACGGATCATGCCTCGCATCATTGCAGCCCTCTTCGCTCAGGGATTTGTAGGGTCCACTTTCTTCCAGGTGAGATCCGGATCGAAGACGATCATGCGCTTGGCGAGGAAATCGGTGCGTGAACCGAGATCCTTTTGATAGACAGTGCCTGCGTGGCTGACCAGGAAGGTCATGACGCCGGAATTGGCGTACTCGGCGGGCCAGGCGACCAGTGCAAATCCACCGATCATCTTGCCCTTCACGACATAGTTCAGCGCACCGCCCGGAGCATCGGAGCCCTGCGCTTTCAGGATCCGATAGTAGTATCCGTGGTACGGCGCGCTCTGCTCGCCGACCTTGTAGCCTTCCGCCGCGGCCTGGGCCGCCAGTTCACCCAGCGGACTCGGGTCCTTGTCATCGCGCCAGAACAATCCGTCGGTCTTGCCCGGCCTGCTGACGATGCGCTGGGCATAGGCGCCGACGCCCTCGCCGCGATCCTTCTCGGCATATTCATTCTGCGCGTCGACATAGGCGAGACAGGTCTGGATCGCGGCAAGCTCATTGCGGCCAATCCTGCGATAGAGGATTTCGCGACGCCCCGCAGCCGCGTCAAAGCTCCAACCGTCGTTATTGTTGACGAGGGGAATCGGGAACGGGAAGTCGTCCGGCCCCAGAATCAGGATGGCTTTCTTGTTGCCGTCAGCCTTGATCGAATGCCTGGCGTCGTAGGCCAAAAGGAAGCGCTCTCGCGCATTGGCGTCGGCGACATCGTCGCCGGACTCGATGATATCGGCAGCATCGCGGCCCAGCACCTTCAGCATGGCCCTACTCGTGCCGGCCTTGACGGCGGTCGCCAGGGCGGACGCCGCATCTTCCGGATTGGGGAAGCCCTGCTGGGCGCGAACGGGAGAGAGTAGCAAGGCGAATGCTGCGGCCGCCGCGATGCCGATCCAGGCGAGGCGATCCAATCGCACGTACGAAGTGCCTGTCATCGTGAAGCCTCCGACGGGGATGGAATCTTCGCACCGGCAGCGAGCCAGTCGTGGTAGCTGCGGAATTTGAGCCCGAGCTTGTCGTAATAGACCCTGAGATAGCCGTCGGCGCCGCGTGTCACCGCCGCCGGCATCACTTGCTCGACCTCCTGCGCTATCACGCCGACATAGGGTCTGTTGCTGCCGAGATAGCTGAAGCGGTAATAACCGAGGCCGTTGGCGAGATATCCAAGCAGTTCGATATCGTGCTTGAGCGCGATGTCGGAACGCCGCCCGCCGCCACCGCCGCCGCGGAAGCCGCCACCTCCTCCGCCACCTCGGAAACCACCTCCGCCACCCCCGTGGAAGCCTCCGCCGCCGCGCGGCATGCTGGCCATGCTCGATCGCCCGCGCGCCGATGCCGCCGCGGCTGCCCGTCCGGACGACACGTTCATGGCGCCGCCGCGACTGCCGCCGCCACCGCGATTAGCCGCAGCGGCGCGGTTACCGGCACTGCCACGGTTGGCGGCCTTTGCGCGATCGCCGCCGCCCTTGGCCTTGTTGCCGGCACCGGCGCGGTCGCCACCTTTGGCACGGTCCCCGGCGCGGTCACCTCCACGATCTCCAGCGCGATCACCCGCACGGTCTCCGGCGCGATCGCCGCCGCGGTCTCCTGCCCGGTCTCCTGCTCGATCTGCGCCACCCGCGCGATCGCCGCCCGGGTTGAGAACCTGCTGACCATCGCGGCCGCGATAGTTCATCCGGTCGCTGACGCCGGCACGATTGTTGTTGCCCCCGAAGCGCTGCTGGACGCTGCTGTTGTTGTAGCGAACGCCCTGGCGATGCGCCGAATTGTGCTGCCAGCCGTTCGCAATATTGTTGGTTCTGTTGAAATGGTTCACATAGACGTTGCGATTGCCCCAGTTGCAGCCGCCGCCCCAATAATTGCCCCAGCGTCCGATCGCCCATCCCGCACCGAAGGCAAGGCCTGCCGCGATCACACCGGCGCCGATATAGGACGGATAGCCGAAATAATACGGCGGGTATGCAGCATAGGGCCAGGTACCGTAGACCGTGGCGGGATCGTAATAGGGAACGTAAACCGTGTCCGGATCGGTCTGCTCGATGACGATGACCTGCTTGTTCTCCTGGGTCTGGACGCTGACCTTCTGCTGCTTGGTCGTCACCAGCTTGTTGTTCGCCTGCGCCTTGCTGCGCAGCCGCTGGATCGCGTCCATGACGTCGGCCTGTTGGGCCAGCACGGCGTCGCCCAGATTCTTTGTCCAGTCGATCTTGTCGCTCATCATCGACAGCACGTCGGCGGTGCTTGCGAGTGCCTTCACGCTGTCATCCCAGGCCTGCTTGTCGACCTCGGCCTTGAGCGCGTCCCCTTTCAGGCTCTTGCGTTCCTTCAGCCAGCGATCGGCCTGAACGACCTCGAGCGGATAGGTCGAAGCCGCCAGCACATTGGCCAGCAGCGAGTCCGGATAAAGGGCAATCGGCGCCACCAGGGCTTCCAGTTGCTCCGGCTTCAGGAGTTGATCGGCCGGCTGCGTCGCTGCCGCGGCTGGCTGGCTGGCCTGGGCCGGCGGCTTGTCGGCAGTCTGCGCCAGTGCGGCAACGGGCGTTACCGACACCAGCGCAATCGCAAGCAGGGTCTTGCCCCAACGGAACATGGCCACCTCCATTGACACGACGGTCGACAGAATCGGCCCCGGCCCACGTCCGCTCTTTGATCGAGATCAAGGAAAGCGCCGGTTCGCTCAGCTTCCGACCTGGCCCTCTTGCCGCGACGCAAGATGGGCACGGCGATCGTGGATCAGGCTTTCGAGCCGATGGGCCGCAACGTTCACCGCGGTGACGGCACGCTCGCTCTTGTCGTCCCCGACCGGCTGGCTGCGCTGCGTCCGCAGCACCTGGTCGATTTCGCGCTCGATCTCTTCCAGCTCCGGCACATGTTCGGCCGCCCGGATCCGAGGTCCCAGCGCATAAAGCATGTCGAGCGCTTCCTGGCGGCTCTTGGTCTCGACCGGCCGGAGAAATTTCCAGGCCGCGGCAAGCATCGATGCAAGGCCCCCCGCGATCATCGGCGCCAGGAAAATCGCATTTCCCCATTGATCGAGAAAGCTCTCCCGGGTGCCCTCGTAGAACGCGGCCGCGCCCGGATGTACGGGGATGTAGGCATCTGCATCGGTGTCGGGCGTCACGATCTGCGCCAGCCCGGGCAATTCAGCAAGCAGATCGTGCCGTGCGGTCATGATCGCCTGGGTCAGGTCGCCGATCAGGTCATTGCCGAGCTTCTTCTGCGCCACCAGGTAGAATGAGGTCCGCAGCGTCGTCAGGTCATCGGGGGGAATTGGCGGCGAGCCCCGCAACGTTCCCTTGGGCACGTCAAAGCTTTCGTAGGCGCGCTCCTTTTCAGCAATCGCGCCCGCGGACTCGATGGCAATCATCACGGGGCCGGTTCGCGCGGTGTGCGGCAGAACACCCCGAACAAGTGACAGGTATTTCTCGGTCAGCGGAATCACGAGCAGGATGGCCCGGACTTCCTTGGTTTCCAGCGCCCGGCGCGCGTCCGAGGGCAACAGCGGCTTGAACGTCACGCCCGCGCGCGCAAGATCATATTCGTCCGATAGCACCTTGATCAGCTTCTGATTGGTGTCGAACCCGATCACGCCGAGCGTGGTGCGCTTCAGCTCCGTCACGTCGGATATCGAAGCCCCAGGCGGAGCAACGATCAGCACGGCGGCATGGGCCAGCACGATCACGGCCTGGGCCTGCGACAGGTCGCCGACATCGCCACGCACCACCGCAAGATCGACCTTTCCGGACGCGAACGCAGCAGCAGACTCGAGCGGCCCCGTGGTCTGGACCAGGCGAAGCCGGACCGTCGCCTTCGACTCCGTGAGCTTGCCGGCGATCGCCGAAATGAGCTTGTTCGCCTCGCCATCGAGCGAACCGACGGCGACCGTGAGCGTTGTCGGCCGAAGATACCAGCGATAGGCGAATAGGCTGGCACCCCCGAGCATCAGCACGAGCCCGACGACCAGGGCGATGCGCAACGACCTTGGCAAATTGCTGGGATCCACGGCGCGCTACTCGGTCAATCCGGCGTTGACCGGATTCTGCTTCACAGCGCTCAATATATCGGGCCGCAGAAATTGGTCAAAGGCTGCATTCCGCTAGAGTTTGCAGCGATGATAGGAGACCTGCATCCCTTCGACACCCGGAAACTCGCGCGTGATGGTGTCGTCGTCGACGACCTTGAGGAAGAACTGCACGTTGGACACCATGATCCCCGACGCGCAACTCACGATGATATTGATGTCCTTGCTGTCATCCTTGCGCGATTTGATCTTGCAGTTCTCGAACTTCCCCCTCAGGCGGTCGGCCTCTGCGATGAAGCCGCCGCCATAGACCCCGGAGAAATTCGTGAACGTGACCTGGTTCGCCCTGCCCTTGCGGGCGAACACCTTGCCGCATTGGTTCGCGCTCGTGGCCCAGGCGCCGGCGAGATCGAACGCGAGCGCATGATCCGGCAGTGCGAAGATCATGCCCACCACCACGATTGCACGAAGCTTACCGCCCGGATTCATCTGCAGTCTCCCTGTTCACGCCCGTCAGTGACCACTGAGCACCAGCGTCTGGATTGGCAGCAGCAGAGCCTGGATCCGAAGCAGCAGTGCATGAACGAGTGCGGTCGCGTCAACAGCGTGCAGGGCAAAACCCTTCAACGTGCCGGTTTTCGGATCGGCAATCACGTCATGGTTGCTGGTGTAGGCATTGACGATGCAACTGCTGCCCGGTGTCACGCCATCAAGCCCGTCCTTGTAGAGCGGCTCGAGAAACACGAGGATCGATCCCGGCTTTTGCAGGCTCTGCGGGTCGATCAGCACCTCGGTGGCCCGAAACTGCCCGGCGGCGATAAAA
Organism: Bradyrhizobium sp. B120; assembly: GCF_049075665.1. NCBI lineage: Bacteria > Pseudomonadati > Pseudomonadota > Alphaproteobacteria > Hyphomicrobiales > Nitrobacteraceae > Bradyrhizobium > Bradyrhizobium sp. B120. The sequence goes on from NZ_CP185242.1 coordinate 7,766,707, forward strand.
TCCTGCACGCTGGTGACGACCAGCGGAATGATCACCCAGGGTTTCGACATACACGTGGCTTCCGCAACCATGCCGGGCTTCATCACCTGGGCCTCGATCTGCCCGAACCCCGCCTGCAACCTGTTGCGGCCCGCTTCGTCCGGTATCAGGACTCCGGCCGGCCGCATGATCTGGGCGACAAGGTCTCCGGGGCGAACGGCGAATTGCTCGACGCGGCCATCGACGCCGGCACGGACGAACGTCTTGTCGAGATCCACCTGCGCCTGCGCCTGCGCGGCCTCGGCGCTCGCCTTCTCTGCCGGCAGGAGTGTGGAGACGCGCAACGTCGCCGATTCCTTGACCGCGCTAGCCGCATCGACGCCGGACTGCCGCTGATCAACCAGGACCTGCAGCTTCTCGATGTCGCGTTGCGGCACAATGCCGGGATTGCGGCGCTGCAATTCGCTCTTCACATCAAGTTCGTCCTTGGCCTGCTGCAATGAGGCTTTCGCCTCCCCGATCTGAGCCTCCGCCTTGACGACGTCGGCCTGCGCCGAGATCAGCGAGGCATCCACCTCGGCGATCTTTCGCCTGGCGGTCTCGAGCGCGGCCTCCTGCTTCGAACTATCGAGCCGGAACAGAACGTCGCCCTTCTTCACCGGCGCGGTGAAGTCGACATTGACCTCGACCACACGGCCGGAACCTTCGGGCAGGATCGGCACGGTCCTGAAGTAGATCGCCGCGGAGGTTGTCGAGGGATGGAAGTAGAAGATCATCGTGATCAGGGAGATCGTGAGCATCAGGCAGCCGGTGATGCCCCATCGCAGTTCGTACCAGACAGAGAAAAACGTGATCTCCTTGCCGAACCGCTTGCCTTGCCGATAGCGGCGGTAGAGGTAATCCGGCAGGATCGTCACCAGCGAGCAGATCATGAGCTCAAGCATGGTTGTGCACCTCCTGCTTCGCGGGCGTGCGGGCGTCGGGACTGCCGGCAGGTCCGGATTCGGCTTCCGGTTCGGCAGCGGGCGCGCCCGGCGTCGCGTCGGCTATGCGCTCGACGGAGTCTGCGATGCTGCGCATCGGCGTGCCGAAATCCGGCAGGTCGATGAGTGCCAGCAGCAGGCCGGCGACCCAGAAGATATGCATGTGGGTGAAGAGCGATATCAGGCCGAGCACGGCGACGATCTCAAACTGAAGCTTCTGGGACTTGTGCGCCATGCGCTCCGGCAGGCTGTGCAGCTTCCAGTAAAGGGTGCCAACCCATAGAACTGTAGCTACGAGGAAAATGCCCATCACCACCATCAGGGTGTCGGACCCGTCGGCGCCGGGAATGAAGAACGGCAGATGATGGGGGGCTGCCGGATGCATCTGTTCGCTCAATTTCATCTCCCGTCCGGGCACCTGGCGCTTCGCAGCCGTGCCTCGCACCGTGCATTTCCGCCATGCGGCTTGCTTGATCTGGATCAAGGAAGCCGGTCGGCCCGCTCCTACCGTTCGAGGCATGGTCGAAGCTTGGGCTTAGGAGTCCCCAGCCATGCGAGACAAAATCGATGACCTGATCCCGAATGCGCACGAGATCCAGAAGCAGGCCTCGCTCAGGGAAGCGGAAAAGGCCGAGGAGCATGCCAAGCGCGCGGCAGCTATAGAGGCCGAGAAGCGCGCCCTGATCGAGCAGTTGAGCAAGCCGTCCGGCCTCAGCGAGGACGAGAAGGTCAAGCTGGCCTCGACGGTGATTCAGCGCGCGGTACGCAACGGGCTGACCGAAGTGCAGGTCTACCGTTTCCCCAACACGCTGTGCACCGACAAGGGGCGGGCCATCAATCAGATGGAGGTGGGCTGGGAAAAGACGCTGACAGGCATACCGAAGGAAATATACCAGCTCTGGGCGGACTACCTGCAACCGCGCGGCTACCGCATCCGATACCAGGTCGTCGAATACCCCGGCGGCATGCCCGGCGACATCGGCATCGTCATTGCCTGGGGCTGACAGCTCAAACGATGGACGGGTATCAATGGCGAAGGAAAATTCCTCGGGAAAGATGAAGCGCAAGCATTACGAGGAAGAGCTGCACAAGCTGCAGGTCCAGCTCTGCCATCTCCAGCACTGGGTGGTAGCGAACAAGCTCAGGGTCATCATCCTGTTCGAGGGGCGCGATGCGGCCGGCAAGGGCGGAACCATCAAGGCCCTGACCGAGAAGGTCAGCCCGCGCGTGTTTCGCGTGGTCGCCCTGCCCGCGCCATCCGATCGCGAGAAGTCCCAGCTCTTCATCCAACGCTACATGCAGCAGTTTCCGGCCGCCGGCGAAATCGTGATCTTCGATCGCAGCTGGTACAATCGCGCGGGCGTCGAATATGTGATGGGATTCTGTACGCCGGCGGAGCACAAGCGGTTCCTCTCGCTTTGCCCGCAAATGGAACAGTACATCATCGAGGGCGGCATCATCCTGATCAAGCTTTGGCTCGAGGTCGGGATGGACGAACAGGAACGCCGCTTCAGGGCGCGGATCGACGATCCACTGCGGCAGTGGAAGCTGAGCCCGATGGACACCGAATCCTACCGGCGCTGGTACGACTATTCCCGGGCACGTGACCTGATGTTCAAAGCGACGAGCTCGAAGCATGCGCCCTGGCACATCATTCGTTCCGACGACAAGCGGCGGGCACGACTGAACTGCATCGCTCACCTCCTGAAGACGATCCCCTACGGACGGATCAGGCGTGACAAGGTGAAGCTGCCGAGGCGCGCCGGCAAGGGGCGCTACAACGATCAGGCCGGTCTGCGGGGGATGAAGTTCGTCGAGGAACGCTACTGAAAGGCCCAGGCCGCGCCGGATGCGCAGCCCGGGTCTTTGCCACCTATTTCAGGCGGATCGTGACACCGCCCACGGCGGCCGAGACTTCGGCGCCGACCTTCGGGCCGCTGAGCTGCAGGATCACGCCATTGGCGTTCTGCAGTTGCACTCCTCCGGCGCCCGCGGCGATCGCACCTCCAGCGCCCGCGGCGCTGTACGAACCTTCGATTGAGCCGGGCCCCCTCAGGTTGATGGCGCGCCCGACAAGCTTGGTGGTCGAGGCGCCGATCGTGAAGCCGACGCTCATGCCCGACACGGTGAACGGATAATGCTTGCCTCGCAGGGTCAGTACGCCCTCGCCGCCTCCGACACCAACGATGAAACCGCCCTTGGTGAAGATGACGGCGACCGCGCCGGTTTCGGCCAGCGACGGCGCGGCGAAGCCAGCCGATCCGATTGCCAGCGCAGCGAGAGCTCCAAGCAAATCCACTTTCCTCATGATTTCCCTCCAGGGATCGGTTGCGCCAACGGTTCTATGATGCAGCCTTGAGCTTCGGCGCTGACGCCTTCGGCTTGCCCATCCTGGCGAGAGCGTCGGTTGTCACGAGCTTCAGGCCTTCGGCCGCGTCATAGCCATGGATCTCCTTCACATCGAGCTTGCGCATGAAGTCGATCGTCTCCTGCGTGATGACCTGGCCAGGGACCATGATCGGGAAGCCCGGCGGATACGGGATCACGAAGCTCGCGGAGACGAGCGCGGGCCCGCTCTTCAGGCGCCTGTCGATCTCGGGATCGTTCAGGCGAATGTATTCGCATCCGGCGGCATCATAGGCTGAATAGAATCCGCTGCGGATGTCGCCCTCGTTCGTCCTGGTGCCGGCATCGCCACGATAAGTCTCGTGGAAATGCGAGAAGTTCGGCAGGTCGGGCACGTCCTTCATCAGGCTGTTGACCCGCGCGTCGAAATCGGCCCTGGCGTTCGCTCCGCCTTTGGCGAGGCCGCGATCGATTTCGCCGGAGATTTCGGCCAGCACCCGGACCAGATGCGCGACGTCGCTCCGCGTATTGTTGATGTTGGACTGGATCAGGACCGAGTTGCGCGAGGTCTTGTTGACCTGGATGTTGTAACGGCTGGCGAGCAGGCCCTTGAACTGCGTTCCATCGTATCCGGCGGTACCGCAGACCAGCGTCATGCGGGTCGGATCGAGGCAGAACTCGTCGTCGTTCAGGCTCTTGAGCGCGCTCGCCCAGTTGGTGCCATCAGCCAGATAGTCGGTGAACCCGCTCTGGCGATATTCCCCGGGGACCATCGCATCCGCACCCAGAACGCGGAAATACCGGGAAATCAGCGGATTGGTGTTGACCGCATTGCGGATCGCGAACGCGATCTCCATCGCATTGGCCACCAATCCATAACCCTCGAGCTCCATCTGGCGGCGCGAGACGTCGAGGCTTGCGATCAGCTGCTGGTTCGGACTGGTCGATGCGTGCGTGAACACGGCTTCCTTGAACTGCGCCTCGACGGTGTGGAATTCGATGTCCTTGACGGCCAGCATCGAGCCCTGCCGGATCGCCGACATCGACTTGTGCGTCGAGTTGGTCTGGTAGACCCGCAACCGGATCTGACGCGGATCGGGGATGAGCCTGGTCTTGAGCAGCACCTCATCCGACGGGCTCTTGCCGAGTTCGGCCTGCTGCTTCTCGTAGGCCGCAATCGATTTTGGATCGCGCATCCAGGCTTCGATCTCGTTCGCCGCACCCATCGCGGTTCGCCGTCTCAGGAACGGCGAGAACCGCGCGAAGCCGAACCAGGCCTCGTCCCAGAGGAAGATCAGGTCGGGCTTGATCGCGAGGCATTCCTCCATCACCCGTCGTGTGTTGTAGATGTGACCGTCGAAGGTACAATTGGTCAGGTCGATCATCTTGACCCGGTCGAGCCGGCCATCGGACTTTGCGTTCAGCAGCGCCTGCTTGATCGTCTTCAGGGGCACCGCGCCGTACATCGAGTATTCCGTCATCGGGAATGCCTCGACGTAGAGCGGCTGCGCGCCCGCCAGCACCATGCCGTAGTGGTGCGACTTGTGGCAGTTGCGATCGACGATGGCGATATCGCCGGGGCCCAGCAGCGCCTGCACCGCCATCTTGTTGGAGGTCGAGGTGCCGTTGGTCACGAAGTACACGCGATCGGCGCCGAGCGCGCGCGCGGCCTTCTCCTGCGCTTTCTTGATGTTGCCGGTCGGCTCCAGCATGCTGTCGAGGCCGCCGGTGGTGGCGCTGCTCTCGGCAAGGAACAGGTTCAGCCCGTAGAATTCGCCCATGTCGCGGATCCAGTCCGACTTGAACACGGACTTGCCCCGCGCGATCGGCAGCGCATGGAAGGTCCCGATCGGCCGCTGCGCGTATTTCTTCAAATTGTCGAAGAACGGCGTATCGAAGCGATCCTGCACACCTTCCAGAATGGAAAGGTGCAATTCGAGGATATCCTCGACCGAGTAGAACACCCGGCGTACCACGTCGGCCTCGGGATTGCCGGCCAACTCCTCGACGTCGCGATTGGACATGAGGTAGAGATCGAGCTCGGGACGGATCCGCTTCAGGATGTGGGCCAGCCGCAGCGCGGACGCGTCGGACTCTTCGCTGAGCCCCATGGCGCCGGTCATGGCGCGCAGCACAGGCGCATCGTGGCGCGAGCGCAACCCAAAGCCTTCGTTGATCACCACCGCCGCAATGTTGGGGTTGAGCATTGCCGCGCAGAAGGCGTCCTCGAGACTGCCCACCACCACGGGCTCATAGATGAAGGCATCGACCGGACGCCGCAGCCTGCGCCATTCCGCCAGGAGTCCCGGCCAGTTGCTGGCCGGCACCCCGGTCACGATCAGGGTCTCGAAGTAGGGACGGCGCGCTGCCGATTGTCCGAGAGTTGGCGGAAGCAGATCTGGAACGTCGCCATTGCCGTCATCCTGCGTGCTCCAGTCACCGGCGTACTGGCGGAAGGATTTTGTCTGAAGTGCCTGCGCGATCCGTGCCGCAAGCATATGCGAGGTGGCGGCGTCGCCCGCCGCCGCGGCTTCCTTCAGCGCCGTCATCAGGCGCAGGCCCGGGTAGCCGTGAAACTCCTCCGTGACCGCGAGCGCCGACAGCGCCGCGTCATACGGCGCACGGTCGCCGCCGCCGCTCCACCGCTTTGCCGCCTCGACCAGATCGCGCCAATTGTCGGCGCGGCCGCCGGGTCCGGAGAAGAACTGGTCGATGCGCTGCTGTGCCGGCTTCGCGTCGTTGGCCATCGATATCTCCCGATTTTGGCGCTGGTTCTCCGATTGTAGGAACGGTGCCCACCGCGCGGTTTGATCCAAGTCAAGCCGCAGCCGGATGAGACAAGTCTCGCAGCCGGCGAGTGAGCGCCCTGCCTTGCGATGCAACAAGGCCTGCAATATCGGAGCGGTCCGCATGGCTGCGCACGCTAGGTGTTTGCCGACGGCTTCCTGTTGTCCAACACGCTGTCGAGCGTGCGCATCCAATCTCCGCTATCGGTCTTGTCGGCAAGACCATCGGCCTGAAGCAGGTCCCGCAACTGCGCGTGCGCGCCGACGATGCAGAACGTGATTCCGCGCGATGTGAGCTCTTGGTGAAGATCGTGGAGCATGCGCGACCCCGCGAGGTCGATGAACGGTGAGGCCGACAGGTCGCAGGCCACCAGCTTGACGTCGGGAGACGTCCGGAGCGCCGCCAATACCGTCTCGAAGATCGTCTCGGCATTGACATAAAGTAGAGAGGTTTCCGGGCGAAACGCGATGATCCCGGTCAACGTCTCCACGTCGTCGTGCCGCGCCCGGTCGGAATAACGGCCGCTGCCAGGCAGACGGCCGAGAAACGCGATATTCGGCTGGGACGCGCGCAACAGCAGCAGGAAGATGGTGGCGATGGCGGCCAGCAGCACGCCCTGCAGTATCCCGAGGAACAGCACGGAGACGAGCGCGATGACCGCGGCATAGAAATCGATCCGGCTGATCCGCCACATTCGGGCGAGCGCCGGAATATCGACCAGTTTGTAGACCGCCGAAAAGACGATCGCGGCAAGCACGGTCTTCGGCAGATTGGTCAACAGACCCGTGAAAAACAGCAGGCAGAGGGCAAGGGTTGCCGAGCAGAACACGAGAGCCAGCGGCGTTCGCGCGCCGGCGGCGTCGTTCACGGCCGACTGCGACAGCCCGCCGGCGACGGGATAGCCATGTCCAAGGGCTGCAGCGAGATTGGCCGCGCCGAGCCCCAGAAACTCCTGCCGGACATCCAGGGCATAACCGTGCTTGGCCGCGAAGCTTCGCGCGGCGGACACGCCTTCCACGTAAGCCAGCACAAGGCATCCGGCGGCGATGGGAAATAGATCGTCAAATTCGAGCAAGCCGAACGTCGGCAGCGCAAGGCTCGGCAACCCGGTCGGGATTTTTCCGGTCACCGGCAATCCCATTTCTGCAAGTCCAAGGACGGAGACCGTGAGGATCGAGAGCACGACCACGGCGAGCCCAACGGGCCTTCCCGGCAACCTGCGCTCGCCGAGCAGGAGCAGCACGGTCGCAGCCGCTCCGATGCCGAGCACAAGCGGCCGGGTATCGCCCAACTGGCCGGCCAGCTCGATCGCGCGATCGAAAAAATTGTGGCCGCCGCCTGCCACGCCGAACAGGCTCGGCAGCTGGCTCATGATGATGGTGAGCCCCGCCCCGGCCTTGAAGCCCACCAGGATGCTGTCGCTGATCAACCGCACCAACAGGCTGAGCCTGAACAGCCAGGCAATCAGGCAGAGCAGCGCGACGCTGAAGGCAACGAGGCTGACGATCTGCCCGTAACGCGTGGCATCGCCGCCGGCCAATATGCCGACAGCGCCGGCGATCATCAGCGAAATTGCCGAGGTCGGTCCGACCGCGAGTTGCCGGGATGAGCCCAACAACGCATACCCAACACCGCCAAGCAGATAGCCGTAGATGCCGACCTGCGGCGGCAGCCCGGCGAGCCCCGCATAGGCCAGCGACACCGGTATGGCGTAGGCCGCCAGCGTAACCCCCGCGATTGCGTCCGCGCCAAGCCAGGAGGCGCGATAATCGGCGAGCCAGATCGCGGGCGGAAACCGGCGCATCCAACTCATGTCTCCCCGGATCGACATCAAGCCCGCCGTATGAAGCCGCAATGGCTGCATGTGGTTGCGCCGGCGGACGCGATGCTCGTTGACTCTGATCAAGCCTCGCTGCCCGCAATGTGCTTCTCACCTACGTCGGCTCGATTATCGTGACCTGCACATTTGCCGAACGACCGCTGGAGCGCATGGCATGCGTCAGCACCGCTTACGGATCCTCGCAACCGCAGCGCTTCTGTTGCTTGGCCTGACCGCTCCCGCACGCACCGATGATCAAGACCCATCCCAGCGCATCCAGGAAGAGATCTGGGCATTGCCGCTGCCGCTACCGATGTTCGCTTACCTGGTCCGCCCCGTGGGCGACGGACCCTTCCCGCTGCTCATCATGAACCATGGCGTTTCGCTGAACGCTCGGGATCGCAGCTTCTTCCCGCTGGTGGAGTTTCGCGATGCCGCAATGTGGTTTGCGCGGCGCGGCTATCTGGTGGTGGCGCCAGTCGGCACCGGCTATGGCGCGGCGGCCATTGATATTCCCGAACGCGGTCTTTATGGCCCGTTCTTCTCCAAGGTCGGGAAATGCACCAATCCGAATTTCCTCGATCCGGGTCTCGCCGTAGCGCAAGCTGATCTCTGGATCATCGACTACATGGCCGCCGAAAAACGCACCTTGCCGAAAGACGTGATCGTCGTCGGGCAGTCGGCCGGCGGCTGGGCGGCGATCGCGTTGTCGAGCCTCAACCCACCGCAGGTCAAGGCCATCATCACCTTCGCCGCGGGCCGCGGCGGCCGGGTCGATGGCAAGCCCAACAACAATTGCAATCCCGATAAACTGGTCGAAGCGACCGGTGTGTTCGGCCATACGTCGCGGGTGCCCATGCTGTGGCTCTACATCGAGAACGACACATTCTTCGGCCCGGTTCTGTCGAAGCGAATGCACGCGGCCTTCACGCGCGCCGGCGGACGGGCTGAGTACCACCTATTGCCGCCCTTCGGCGACGAAGGGCATTTCCTGATCGGCTCTCCTGATTCGATCCCCATCTGGTCGCCATTGGTCGAGCGATTTCTGGACACGGTGCGCTAAGCGCAACCTCGCTGGAGGAGCATCCATGGACCGATCTGGTGCCTTGTATCGTGCTTTGGCGACGTTGGCACTGTTCGCGGTCGGCATCAGTGCTGCGAACAGTCAACAGACGCCCTCGCCGCCCGCTGCGGTCAAGGACGGCGCCGAGGTCACCCCGCGGGGCGCACGCGCCGCGCGGGACGTCAAATATGGCGATTGGCGCAAGCTCTGCTTCACCGCGGCCGGCGCCAAGACATTGTGCCGGACCACGATCACCGGGACCTTCGGGACCGGCCAGACGGCCGTTCGCATCGATCTGATCGAGCGCGAAGACGGCACCGCCCGTCTCCAGCTATTCCTGCCCGTGGGGATGTACCTGCAGGCGGGAGTCAAGCTGTCGGTCGACCAACAGCAGGTCCATCGCCTGCCCTATACCTGGTGCGTGAGCAACATGTGCATCGCCGCCGACGTTGCCGATCCCAAGCTGCTCGAGGAAATGGATGGCGGAAAGGCGCTCTCGGTCGACGTCGTCGACACCAGCATTTTGACGGTGACAACGTCGGTGCCGCTCGACCGCTTTGCGACCGTCCGCAAGGGACCGCCCACGCTGACGCTCGATCAAGCCATCGACGAATGATCGAGACCCGCGATCGCTAGACTGCGCCGGCCAACAATTGCTCGATCGGCTGCATCAGCGATGTTGCCGTGAACGGCTTGGTCAGATAAGCCACGCATCCCGATGCCATCGCCGCCATCCGGGTCGCCGGATTGTCATTCCCGGTAATGTAGATAACGGGAACTTGAATGCCCTGATCCGCCAGGCGATGCCGCAATTCGATCCCTGAACCATCGCTGAGATTGATGTCCAGGATCAAACACAGCGCGCCATCGAAGCCACCGTCACTTAGCAATGCAGTTCCGGTCTCGAATAATCTGGATGCAAATCCATATTCCCGAAGCAGCCGTCCGATTCCACGGAGCATCGAAGGGTTGTCGTCTACGACGAAAACAATTTTCGGGGTCGACAAATTCTGAAACCTCTACCTCGGCGCCGAATCTTGACTCGGGATCCAACGTCCGTGTCCCGATGCAGGACACTGAACCTCGATCGACGCGCAAAACCGTCGCGGCCAATATTCGAGATAAGCGCCGTCACGGAGCTTTCATATTGTACCATGGGACAGGACGGCCGCAGCCGCGCCCGCGGCGGGTCACCCCTTGACCTCGCCGTCAAGCTCGCGCGCGCCAAGCCGCTCCGCGATCGAGACCAGCTCGGCAAGCGACTGCACCTGCATCTTCTCCATGACCTGGTGACGATGCGCCTTGATCGTGCGTTCCGTCGTGCCGAGCTCATAGGCGATCTGCTTGTTGATCCGACCGCGCACAATCAGATCGAACACCTGCCGCTCGCGCGGGGTCAACCTTGCCAGCAGCGCGCGGAGCGAGTCGAGCCTGGTTCGCTGGCTGCGGGCCACCTCGTGCCGCGCGACAGCGCGATTGATTGCCTCGATCAGTTGCTCCGACGTGATCGGCTTGGTCAGGAAATCCTCGGCTCCGGCCTTGATCGCCTGCACGGTCGTCGCCGTGTCGGCATGTCCAGTGAGGAATACGATCGGAAGCGTCGACTCCAGCTCGTTGAGACGCATCTGCAGCTCCGGACCACTCATTCCGGGAATGCGCACGTCCAGCAGGATACAGCCGGCATCTTCGTCGCCAGGCAATTGATCAAGCAGTTGCCGGGCCGATGCATAGGTCGCAACACGGTAGCCGGCGAGCTTGAGCCTGCGCTCAAGTGCTGTGCGAAACGAGGCGTCGTCGTCGACAATATGCACGTAAGCGTGCATTACCCTCTCTCCTACACATCCGACGACAAAAGACTGCGATCGTTAAAGTTAGCACTGCCTCCAGCTAAAGTAAGAGCCCAAACGCGCTATGCCGCCAGCGGCAACGACAGATGGAAAGCCGCTCCACCACCGGACTGGTTCTCGGCCCAGATCTGGCCACTATGCGCCAGAACGATCGTCCGCGCGATAGACAGTCCGATGCCCATTCCCTGATCCTTTGTGGTGAAGAACGGATCGAAAATCTCGTTCAGCCTGTCCGGGGGAATTCCCGGACCGGAATCGCAAATCGAAATCATGGCCGACGCCCCTCCGTTGACTTCGGTACGACCGATGATCGTGCGTCCGTAGGGCATCTTTCCCATCGCGTCCATGCTGTTGACCACGAGGTTGAGAATGACCTGCTGCAACTGGACCGGATCTCCTTTCACCCGCAGGGTCTGCGGTGACGTCTGCAGGTAGATTGCGACGTTGCGTGCCGACGCTTGCAGCTTGAGGAAATCGAATGCTTCCCGCATGGTCTGGTTGAGATCGATCTCCTTCTTCTCAAACGGCGCACGCTTCAGCAGGCTGCGCATCCGGCGGATCACCTCGCTCGCACGCAGATCATCGCGCTTGATGTCGGAAATGATTTCCCGCACCTCCTGAAGGTCGGGCGTCGGCGAGCCGAGGATCAGCTCCGCGCTCTCGGCATTGGTCAGGATCGAGCCAAGCGGCTGGTTGAGCTCATGCGCAATCGAGGACGACAGTTCTCCGGCGGTCGCCTGCCGATTGCTGTGAGCAAGCTGGGAAAGGCGATTCCGGGCCTCGACTTCCGCCTTTCGTCGCATGTACCGCTCGTGCAGCAGGAACGCAATCAGCATCGTCTGGACCAGCAGCGCCGCAGCGAGCGCAACCGCCCGCCAGCGATACTTCTCCAGAAAGGTCGGCTCTCGGAAGCGAATTTCGCTGCCTTGCGGCAGACTGGCTTCGCTGACGTTCCAGCGCTGCATCTGCTGCCAGTTGAAGATCGGCTTCACGGCATCGATGATCGACGGCGGCAGGTTTTCCGGCGCTTCGCCATCCAGGAGCCGCAACGCCCTGTGTGCCGCCTCGGCGCCGATCAAGGACGGGACGATAACGAATCCGCCGATGCCGCCCGGCTCGAGGAACGTCTCCGCCGCAACGACAATGGGACGATTTGCCTTCGCTGCGACAAATGCGAGGGCATCCGAGGGCGGATAATAGTTGCCTTTGCCGTCGCTATAGAGCCCTGTGTAGATGATCGCGCTGTGGTCCGGTAGCGCGGCAACCTTGTCGATGACGTCAGGCATCGGATGTCCGATGATCTCGATCAGGTCGAGGCCCGGAAGGCCGGCCGCAGCCTGGTCCTTCCAATTGCGAAAAAGAACCTGCCGATCCCAATCTGCGCCAACGAGCACGACCGTCTTGAGGTCTGGCACCACGGCGCGGGCGGCCAGAACGGCATCCTTGAGCTTCAAGGACACGATCCCGCCGGTGACATAGGCCGGCGGCCGCAATCGTTTGAAATCACCCTCTTCAACCAGCGCGAACACGATCGGCGTGTCCGGCCAGAGCTGCGGGCGCCAGCGGATTGCAAGCTCGAGCGCGGCCGCTCCAACGGCAATCACGACGCCGATCGGTCGATCGCGGTATTTCTCCTCGAGAAACCTCCGGAAACCGTCCTGATAGGCCTCGCCGCCGAAGCGATTGAGATCGAGGCTCTCAGTGTAAATTGTCGTCGGAGCGTGACTGTGCGCGCTCACGGCGTCCCTCAGCCCGACGAAGACCTGGTAGTAGAAGGGGCCACGCCGATCGGACTGGTCCAGCACCAGCATGGAATGTGGACGCATATCCTGCGCCTGGAGACCAGCCGGCCACAGCAAGGTAGCCAGCAGGATAATCAGTCCAGGGAGCCGCATTGCCTTGCCCATAGCGCTCGCAGCCGGAGATCAACGGGTTCAGGAAAGCTAGCACGGTTATCGTCGCAAATACTGAAAAGTCATCCAGGACTTGCGTACCAATTACGAACAAATTGCCGCATTCCGCGCACCCTGTCCTTTGGGACAATGGCCTCAAGACCAATAGAGCCTGGCCGGGCCGTGTCGTAGTGATTGCACGCGGACAAGCGTTTTCGAGCCGCTGCGGACGCCGCAAGACCGTTGTAAAGAGAGTTGGTCCATGTTCGCTCGCGTCAATGTCAGACCGGCCAATATACCGAGCATCCTCGGTGGGCTGACCGCTCATCGTGCCAACTTCATCACCAGCGAATTCCACTACAGAAGGGGCGCCGAGATCTACGGCGAGAAGGAGCCCGCGGAGTACGTCTACCAGGTCGTTTCGGGAGCTGTCCGCAGCTACAAGCTGCTCTCCGACGGACGACGCCAAATCGGTGCTTTTCACCTCGTCGGAGATATTTTCGGCCTCGAGAATGCCGACACCCATCGCTTCACAGCCGAAGCCATCGTCGACACGAACGTGCGCCTAATCAAGCGAATGAGCCTTGAACGGGTGGCCCATTCCGATTCTGACCTGGCTCGCAACCTGCTGATCATGACCACCAGCAACCTGCAGCATGCCGAAGATCACATGCTGCTGCTCGGCCGCAAGACCGCATTGGAGCGGGTGGCCGCGTTTCTGCTCGAAATGGATCGCCGGCTGACCGGCGTCGGCGTCGTCGCCTTGCCGATGTGCCGGCGTGATATTGCCGACTATCTCGGACTGACTCTTGAGACCGTATCGCGTGCGCTATCCAAGCTGCACGCCTACGGAGCCCTCGACTTCCTCGGTTCAAACCAGCGCGAAATCATGCTGGTCGACCGCGACCAGCTCTCCAGGCTCGACAACTGACCGGGATATTACGAGGATTTCGTGAGCGTGCCCTGGCGTTCGATGGTCTTTTGCAGCACCTCGAACAGGACCGCAGTCGACCAGCCGAACATCAGTATGCCGTTCATGGCGGCCATCGGGCCGACCAGCAGCCACTGCTTGACCGGAACGACGTCGCCATAACCCAGCGTGGTGTAGTTCACAAAGGCGAAATAGAGCAGATTGCTGCCGGCGGGCGCTGCACCGATTGCGAGGTAGGCGAGCGACCACACGACGATCTCCAAGGTGTGAGCCACCATCAGGATCAGCGCGGTCGTAACCATCACGCCGCTGAGCTGCAGCTCAAACCGGCCTGTGGCGCGCAGGGCGACGTTGCGCATCCGTCCGATCACCAGGACGGTGAACAATGAGTGGAGCACGATATTGATCGCGCTGACCGCCGATCCGACGATGAGTTGAAACAGTATCATCGCTCGCCCGCCAGTCGGGCACGGTCGTCCCGGATCCACGCCGTGACCAGCTCCCAGGCGACCGCGAGAATGATTGGGCCGATGAACAGGCCGACGATGCCGTGGGCAAGCGTGCCGCCGATCACGCCGACGAAGATGACGAGGGCCGGCGTGGTCAGGCCCCGCCCCATGACCAGCGGCTTCAACACATTGTCGAGGACGCCGACCACCAGGAAGAACAACGTCAGGGCGAGCGCCGTCGTGAAGTCTTTGGCCGACCAGAGCCAGATGACGACGGGGAACAACACGATCGCCGCCCCGATCTGCACGATCGCCAACAGCATCACGACGAACGCCAGCAGGCCCGCATTCGGAATCCCCGCCAGCTTGAAGCCAATGCCGGCGAGTAGCGATTGCAGGACGGCGACGCCGATCACGCCCTGGGAGACCGCCCGAATGGTCGCGCCGGCCAGATCGAGGAAGTGCTCGCTCTGCTCCGGCACGATGCGGGACAGGAAGCCCCTGCATGCCGCGGCAAGCTGCCGGCCATGGGGGAACAGGAACCCCGCCAGCACGACCGCCAGCAGAAACTTCAGCATCCCGACGCCGGCATTGCTGGCAAACGCAAACAATATCCCGGCCAGCGGCTTCAAGTGCGGCACGACCTCGCGCAGCACGGCGCGCAGATTGGTCGACGCCCGATCCCAGAGGTCATAGAGCGGGCCGCCGATCAGCGGCCAATCCTTGATCTCCGGCATCGGCGATGGGACGACAACGTTACCGGCGTTCAGTTGTCCGGCGAGTTCCCTCACCCCCTCCACCGCCCCGATCCCGAGCCAGGTTGCCGGTCCGATGACGACGGCCAACGCGATCAGGGTCAGGACGAGGGCCGCGATGCCCGCATGGCCCCCGAGCATCCCTGTGAGCCAGTTGAAGACCGGATAGAGCGCGACCGCGAGCACGACGCTCCAGGCCAGGATCGGAACGAACGGGCGGACCAGGACGAACGACCAGTAGATCAGCAGCGACAGCAATCCGAGCCGAATTGCGAGCTGGATGAATTCGTCTCCGGCCACGAGTTGGCGAAGGGTTTTCAAGAACGTGCTTTCGATTGAGCATCAGCAGGCACGCAGCAAGCGGTGCCATCGCCTTGGCATGCAGCGCTTGATCCAGATCAAGCGTCACGCGTCCGCCGCTCGCAACGAAACGGCCCCGGTTCGGGGGTAGGAATCGGGGCCGCTCCAACGTCGTCGGGATGCGATCACGGCCGGGATCACGACCGCGGTCGCGGTCCCATTAGGCAGCGGACTGCGGCCCGCGGCAATTGTCCCAAGGTGCAGGATCAATCGTCCGCCCTGTCGAGCAGTCGCCATGGTCACTTTGACTCAAATCAAGCCTTGGCCGGCACCGTCTGACAGGCTCGCTGCGCGTGATCTGCAAGTTGGCCATCGTTGGGCAGCGCAACCGTTTGCTGTGCACAGCAGCACAAGAAGATCGTGACGCAGGCCCCGATGGCGAACCAACCCGCCAGGCGGTCTCGATGTCCGGTCGAATTCGCAACTATTCTGCAGCGCATTCATTGGCGCCGGGAGTAGCCGTCTCGTGCTGAAATGGCCCTCATATTGCCCGCTCGACTTCCGGTAACGGCGCGTTAGGGCGACAGCAATCCGAATGCAAACGCCATGGTCGACAAGGCGCAAGCCGTCCCAACGATCATCCTGAACCCAAAATCGCCGTCGATGGCCTCAAGCCAATGATTCAACCAACCGCGACCGCGAGCCGGCGCGCTTGCACGAACGATTCGACTCAATATGTCGCTGCCATTCCTCATGATCGTCATCGTAGATCACGCGGAAACCGGATGACCAGTGCAGCTTGTGCCACACGATCGAAATCACTTGCGACAACCTGGCTAACCCAATCGGACTATGAGCAGACCGGTTGACGACGCGACACCTGAATGACGGATGACCGGGCAGTGCCGTCCGCGGCCAGCCGTCGCGCCGGAAATCAACGGGGTCTCTCCGCCCCGTGGAATTTCAGTTCGTCAGCGCCTTGCGCCTCCGCCCTTCCCTGTCGCAGCTTCATAGGCATCGCGATAGCCCCTGGCGATGGATCGAACGCCGCGTCCGATATCGTCGTAGACATCGTCAGGGAGGTTCGCGAGCGACACACGAAGCGACCATTCCGGAGCATCGAAGCCACCTCCGTTCAACAGCACGATCCCGTGGGCCTCGGCCAGCCTGAACGCAAGGTCCAGCGGGTGGACATTCTTCTTCAGGTTTTCAACGGCATCGTCGCCGATGTTCTTTCGGGCCCAGAACTCGAAATCGATAAGGGCATAGTAGGCATCGTAGTTCGGGTTCGGGGTCAGCTTGTCGGCAAGCCCGAGCCCGTCGAGCAGCGACCACAGACGTTTGTTGACGATTTCCATGCAGGCGGCCTGGTAGGCCTTCTTCACGTCCAGCATCTCCGCGAGCGAGAACAGGCTCATCATCACCTGCTGCGGCAACGACAGTCCCGCGGTGTGATTGAGCGCCACATCGCGGCTGTCGGCGACGATGCGGTCGATCAGCTTGAGCTTGCGTGGCTCCAGCGTCAGCGGCCCGTAACGCTTGTCGAGCGCCTTCACGGCTTCGTCCGGGAGCTTGGCGATCTTCTTGTCGAAGATATTGTCTTCGTGGATGGCGATGGCCCCGAGCCGCCATCCCGTGCAGCCGAAATACTTCGAATAGGAGTAGACGCCGATGGTGTTGTGCGGCAGCTCGCCGAGCAGCGAACGGAAGTTGTGCACGAAGGTTCCGTAAACGTCGTCGGTGAGGATCATCAGGTCGGGGCGCTTGGTCTTGACCAAATTGGCCAACTTGGCAACCGTCTCCTTGCTCAACGCCATCCCCGGGGGATTGGACGGATTGACGACGAAGAAGGCCTTAACTTTCGGATCCTCCAGCTTCTTGATTTCCTCGTCGGTGAACTGGAATTTGTTTTCCTGCGGAGCCCTGATCTGAACGACCTTCAGATCGTAGTCTTCCAGGTGCGTCATCTCGATGTAGGGCGTGAAAATCGGCGTCGCCAGCGCAATCGTATCACCGGGCACCAGCAGCCGATTGGCCTTCAGCGACTTGAAGAGGTAGCACATCGCCGCCGTGCCGCCCTCGACCGCATAGATGTCGAATTTTCCGGCCGGCCGGGGCTCGCCGCAGACGGCCCACATCAGGTACTCGTGCACGATCTTCTCGTTGTGCACCAGCATGCGGTCCGGCACCGGATAATTGTCGCCGATGATCGAATCGACCAATTCGTGGACGAAGGCGTCGGGATCGAAGCCGAATTTCCTCACCGCAAAAGGCAGCATCTCGGTCAGGAAGCTCGCGCCGGGCATATCCTTGTGCTGCGCGAGCCAGGTCTCGAAACGCCCGGCAATGCCCTTTGCCTGAGGCATGCCGCCGATGCCCGCCGGGTGCTCCATCACCCGCTTGCTCTCGGTGATGGCGAATTGCCCGAGCAGGAAGAAGCCTTCGCGCGGCGTCGTGGCCACCCAGTTCGGATTGCCCCGCCCGGCGTTCAGGAAGGGCATCTGGCTCCGCTTCGAATTGCTCTTCGCGAGGTTAATCAGCTCGTCCTTGATCTCGAAGGGGCTCAACGCCTCAAATTTCTTTAAGGTCAGAAGATCGGCCATTTGACACTCCCGGGGCGATGCAGGCTGTTGGATGGAGGCGGACGGGCTGTTCGCCTGCACAATCGCGGTCAGCATGATCGGCAGCCGGTGACCGAGCTTGATCTATGTCAACGGTCCTGTGCAGGCGATGCAGCCGCAGCGGCCGCGTCACGATGCAATGTGCGAACCGCGCATGAGCTGCAGGCAAGACGATGAAACAGCGAGGGCTCTCGCAGTTGCGCTTGACATAGATCAACGTCCTTCTCACCAGCCGCCGCCTGATGTCGATCAATACGGTCGCCTCGCCCTCCTTAGGCCCCGGGACAGCATGAACGGGTGACATCATGATCGATTGGCTCTTCCAGACGCTCCGCACCTATCCCGAAATCGCGATCTTCCTCTCGCTGGCCCTCGGCTATTATTTCGGATCCTTCACCTACAAGGGTCTCGGTCTCGGCGCGGTCACCGCGACACTGGTCGCCGCGGTCATCATCGGTCAGATCGGAATCACCATTTCGGGGCCGCTCAAGCCGTTCTTCTTTCTGATGTTCCTGTTCGCGATCGGTTATGGCGTCGGACCGCAGTTCGTACGCGGTATCGCGCAGGACGGCGTTCCGCAGGCGATCTTCGCCGCGGTGGTGTGTGTCTTCTGTCTGCTCTCGGCGTATTTCGGCGCGAAGATCGCCGGCTACGACGTCGGATCGGCCATCGGGCTCTATGCCGGCTCGCAGACGATCTCGGCGTCGATGGGGCTCGCGACCGACGCCATCAATCGGCTTGGCCTCCCTGCGGACGAAGCCAAGAAGCTGCTGGATGCGATGCCGGTCGCCTACGCCGTGACTTATATTTTCGGCACGGTCGGGTCGGCGATCGTGCTGGCCCTGCTCGGGCCTGCGCTGCTCGGCATCGATCTCGAGGCCGCATGCAAGAAATATGAAGAGGAGCATGGCGGCAAGAAGCAGCTGGGCGGCCCGGGAACGGCCTGGCACCAGTTCGATTTGCGCGCCTACCGCGTCAGCGAGCGCGGGCCCGTCGTCGGCAAGACGGTCGAGCAGGCAGAGGCGCTGATTCCAGATCATCGCATCTTCGTCCTCCGGCTTCGGCAAGGCGGCAAGATCGTGGAGGCAACCTCCGACACCGTGATTCACGCCGGCGATGTCGTCGCTGTCGCCGGCCGCCGCGATGTGCTGGTGCAGCTGATCGGCGAGCAGGCGGAGGAAGTCGACGATCGCGAGCTGCTGGCGGTGCCGATCGAGGGCGTCGATGTCTACGTGACCAGCAAGGACGTCGATGGCAAGACGCTCGAGGAGCTGGCGAAGGCCCCGGGCGCGCGCGGCGTATTCCTGCGCAAGATCGTCCGGGGCGCGATCGCGACCGAGATCCCGATCCTGCCGAACACCAAGATCAACCGGGGCGACATCGTTACCCTGGTCGGCCGCACGGCCGATGTCAGCGCCGCCACGACAATGCTTGGCCGGCCGGATCGGGCGACCGACATTGCCGACGTCGCGTTCATCGGCGCAGCGATCGCAATCGGCGCCCTGGTCGGCGCCTTCGTCTACAAGATCGGGAGCGTGCCGCTCACTTTGTCCACATCCGGCGGCGCGCTGATCTCCGGTCTGTTCTTCGGCTGGCTGCGATCGGTGCACCCGACGTTCGGCCGCATCCCCTCACCCACCGTGTGGTTCATGAACTCGGTCGGCCTGAACGTCTTCATTGCCGTGGTCGGCATCTCCTCGGGACCGGGATTTGTCGCCGGATTGCAGAAGCTCGGCTTCAGCCTGTTCCTCTGGGGGGTCGTCGTGACCACCGTGCCGCTGATCCTCGCGATGTTCGTCGGCAAATACCTGTTCCGCTTCCACGACGCGATCCTGCTCGGATGCTGCTCCGGCGCGCGCACCACCACTGCGTCTCTCGGCATGATCAACGATCGCGCGAAAAGCCAGATTCCCGGCCTCGGCTACACCGTCACCTACGCGGTCGGAAACACGCTGCTGACGATCTGGGGCATGGTGCTGGTGATGATGATGACATAGCCGCGGCGAGCGACGATGTTGAAACAATGGTGATTTGGCTACAGCAGTTTCTCGTCCGCTATCCGGAGCTCGCGCTGTTCCTGGTGATCGCGGCGGGCTACTGGATCGGCAGCTTCAGGATCGGCGCTTTCAGCCTTGGCCCGGTGACGGGCGCGCTCTTCGCCGGCCTCGCGGTCGGCGATTTCGCGCACGTGCCCGTGTCCAGCATGACCAAGTCGTTCCTGTTCCTGCTGTTCCTGTTCGGGGTGGGTTATTCGGTCGGCCCGCAATTCGTGCTGGCGATGAAGCGCGACGGGCTGAAGCCGATGTTGATGGCGGTTGTCGTCAGCCTCACCGGTCTTGCGGCGGCGATCGTCGTGGCACGCGTGCTGCGCCTAGACCCCGGCTTTGCGGCCGGACTGCTGTCTGGTGCGCTCAGCCAGAGCGCTGCGATGGGTACGGCGACCGACGCAGTCAATTCGCTTCCCGTGTCCGAAGCGCAGCGCGCGCTGTTCGTCTCGCATATCGCGGTGGCCGATGCAGTCTGCTACATCTTCGGCTATGCCGGCGTGATCACATTCTGCACGATTGTCGTTCCGGCGCTGCTGAAAATCGATCTGAAGACGGAAGCGGTCAAGCTGGAACGGACCCTGGGCATCACCCGCACCAAGCCCGGCCTGGCGTCCGCCTGGCGCAAGTTCGAAATGCGTGCCTACCGGCTGGATGATCACGCGGCGATCGTCGGATTGACGGTTGCGGCGGCCGAAACACAGGCGCCCGCGCAGCGCGTGTTCGTCCACCGCATTCGACGCGGAGAGCGTATCCTCGAGGCGGAGCCTGGAACCATAATGGCGGCCGGCGACGTTGTCGCGCTGTCCGCTCCGCGCCAAATCGTCGTTGAGCTGATCGAGCCGCGCGGCGAGGAGGTGGAGGACCGCGAGCTGCTCGATATCCCGCTGGTCTCGGCCGACGTGTTCCTGATCAACCCGAAGCTCGCGGGCAGCACTCTCCAGCAAGCGTCGGAGCAGAGCTGGGCACGCGGCCTCTATCTGCGCTCGGTGAGCCGGGGTGGCGAGGCACTTCCCATCGCCGCCGGCGTCGTCCTGCAGCGCGGCGATCTGCTTCGCATCGTGGGTCCTGAACCCGTGGTGCAGAATGCGGCCAAGAGCATCGGCGCCGTCGTCGCGCCGAGCACCAGCATCGATTTCGTCGTGCTGGGGCTCGCGATTTTCCTCGGCGGCCTCGTTGGTGTTCTCCTGAGCTTTTCCGTTGGCGGCATCACGATCTCGCTGAGCACCAGCGTCGGCACCCTGCTCGCCGGACTTCTGGTTGGCTATCTCCGCACCCGTCTGCCGTATTTCGGCCGGATCCCCGACGGCGCGATCAGTCTGATGACGTCGCTCGGACTGGCGGCCTTTGTCGGCCTCACCGGGATTCATGCCGGACCGATCTTCCTTTCCGCCATACGGGAGTCGGGTATCGGCCTGCTGCTGGGCGGCATGATCGTCACCCTGTTGCCGCAGATTGTCGGCTTCTGCTTTGGCCATTTCGTGCTGCGCATGAATCCCATCCTCCTGCTCGGTGCATTGACCGGGGCACAGACGGTCACGGCAGCGATGGCCGCCATTCAGGAGCGCTCCGGCAGCTCCGTGGTGGTGCTCGGCTATACGCCGGCCTATCCGATTTCGAACATTTTGCTGACGACCTGGGGATCGATCATGGTGGCCATCGTCGCGGGATGAGCCGACGCGCGTACGAAATCGCAGAAAATCGCAGGCTGGCGTACAAATTCGCAGCCTTGGTAGCGGGAGACCGCTACCGCCTTTCCCCACACGACGCCAATCTGCGATACTTCCTCCGGTCGTCCGCCTGAACTCAGAAGCTTGTCGAGCGGTAGGTTCAAATCGGGGATAGGATTTGAACCTATGACCTTCAGGATGAGCCTTATGATCACCGACGCTGGCCCGCGCGCCAGCCCATCTCCCAGAAGTCCGCCTCGAGTCGGGTGGCTTCCTTGAAGATCGTAATCAGCTCTGCCTCGCGGGCCGGCGTGGCGTAGAGATCCGCGAGATGTTCAATGTGCGCCAGCGCTTTTGCCGCGACCTCCTGGTACGGCCCCCCGGCGTATTCGGCGATCCAAACGCGATAAGGATTCGTCGCAGCGTCAGCACCGGGTCGCGAAGCCAGTCGTGTTGCGATCTCCGCGTACCCGATCACGCAGGGGGCAAGCGCCACCTTGAGCGCCAGCAAATCGCCGCGCATTCCTGCGTCGAGCACGTAGCGTGTATAGCCCAGCATCTCGACCGCCGGAGGGGATTGTTCAAGGTCGCTCACGGATAGACCCCAACGGGCACAGAGCTTCACGTGTAAGTTCATCTCGACATCAAGGATGGCAGAAAGGCCGGTTGCTGCTTCACGCATGTCGGCAAGTTTGGACGACTTGTAGACTGAGAGCGCGTAGACGCGAGCAAACTCGATGAGGAACAGGTAGTCCTGAACAAGGTAGTGACGAAACGCCGCTTCGGGGAGCGAGCCGTCTGCCAATCCGTTCGTGAAGGGATGGTCGGTGTAGGCCCGCCACTCAGCGGATGCTTCTGCCCTTAGACGCTCGAAGAAACTCACGATCTTTTTCGCCCGGCTTTCTTATCCATGAACGTCTCTGGCTCGCTGCCGATTGCGCATCGCGAGCCGGCCGAACCCTGGCCTTACAGGCAGCCGCGCCCAGTCGGCACGACAGCGAAGGGAATTCGCTTGCCTCTGTCGCCGGGACTTACTTAGCACACCCCGGATCGCGCAAGGACCCGGCAGCAATTCACTAGGTTGAATGATGTCGCAAATAGCACTCGAAACCTCTCTACGAACGACTGCTTTTGGAATCAGACCACGTCTGCGTCGCCGCGGTAGCTAACGGCCATTTGCAGCGTACGAAGGCTAGAGCAAATCATTGATTTCGCTGGTACAGTTGGGTGGGTACTGCCAGTTCCCAGCTTTGACATTGATAAACCTAGCGAATTTGCTCGCAAGTGATTTTCTTTTGTAGCAGGTTTTTGTATTCGCCTCAATCGAATCAGGTCGCCGGTGATAGGTTCAGCTCAGCTTTCACACGCGACACAATCGGCCTAACGGATTGTCGAGGCATCCTATGGACGACTTCAAAGAGGCCGCGAAGGCCGCCGAGGAACTAGCAAAGGCGGCCGGAAAAGCGATAGACGCCGGCAGGGATGCTGGCGGCTGGCTCGATAAGATTTTTGGCAGAGGGATTGAACATGCTGTCGCGCGCCGCTGGTCCGACAGAGAACTAACGAAACGGATCGAAGCGGCCATATTGGATTGGGAGCGGCTGGAGTTGCTGGTCCAAAAGGCAGAGCAGCGTCTGCGCGCCAAGGGAATACGGCAGACACGCCTGCCAGCGCCGAAGGTGGTGCTCCCCCTGCTCGAACAAGCCACGATGGAGTACGAGGACGAGTTGCATACGATCTGGGCAAACCTGCTCGCGACGGCAATGGACCCGGCAGAAGAGCAAGTGCAACGAAAATACGTCACCACGCTAGCGGAAATGACGAGCGAAGATGCGATGGTTTTAAGGACCTTGTGGGCGCAATGGGAGGTTCACGATAAAGGCCAAGCGTGGTTTTGGAATGGACCACTAAAATACGAACCAGGCGTTGATGCCCCTGAGAATGCAGATATTTCCATGATAACGCTGAATCGCCTAGGGCTGGTCGATGGCAGCAGGACACAAATCCACGCGTACAAGAAAAATGAATCGGCCAAGTACGGTGAGCAGGAGGGTTATGAGGAGGAGTTGATTGTACCGGGCACCTTGGAAGTGGTGATTTTCACTCCGTTCGGCGAGGCGTTTTGCAGGGCCGTACAAATGGGTGTGTGAGCCACTGCAACGGGGTTCTACAGTTGCCAATTTTTCCGCTGGCCAGAAACGGCCCCTTACTTGGTAGCGGGTTCGGGAAACGATGGATGCGATGCGCAGCCGCGTGCCTGAAAGCTTAAGCGCTCCTTTTCAAGTATTGTGACCAGTCTCTGGCCCGCGCCATGACTCCGCACGTGCTCATGAGTTCCGTTACGATTTCGCTCTTGAGTGCAGGCTTTTCGCGGACCTGCATGACCAATGTGAAAAGTTGTACGCCAGTTATTGCGCAAATTTTCGATCTGGAAAGTAGCCTAAGGACCGGCTCCGGGAAATCGGGCTCGGATCGGTCGGCTAGCGGTGTTGCCCGAAATGTCCCAACAACCAATAGGCCCTTACAGTCCTCAGAAATCGAATCAAACGGGACACCAAGCTTGTTGAGCTGTTCGAAATACCTTCTGAGGTCAGAGTCTCGTTTCACCTCTTCTGCTGGCAACTCTACAGTTGAGTTTACCTCTGCAACCCATCTTTCTACTTGGCGCAACTGGGCTTCCCGAACGGGGCCATCGACTCCTTTGGCTTCAACGGCGATGAACCTGTTTATCCAAGCTGAAAGCAGGTCTGCTCTTGGATGAGGCCCATCGACCACCGTTAGAGAAAGCTCTGCAAGCGCGGAGGCGACGGCGGAGGCAAACGCAGCACCGGTACTGCAGACTAAATGCTTCAGCGCTCCATACTCCGCAAGAGTCTCCTTTTCTCCAGTGATTTGAACTTGAAGCTCGGCGGCTGATCTTTCTAGGCCTGCAATCTTTTCCGCGGTCTGCCTTTCGGGCTCGGTTTGGTATTCGCTCATCCATACCGGCAGTTCAGTTGGGGTTGCCCTCAAAAGCTTGGGCAACCTCGCAAGCTCATTCATAAGAATCTTGTATTCGGGGGCTGTCCCATTAAAGGGCGGAATATAGAACACGAGGCCAAGGCCAACCTTTCGGTAGCCTCCAATGACTTGGAGCGTGCCCGTAGTAGCGGCCGCGACCCGCAGCAGCGGAACCAATTCGGCGCTGTTCAACAAGCAATCGTATCTCATCCGAGGAACGAGCGATGTAAACACGTTCGCTAAGGTGCTTGGCCCGCAGTATTCAACGCGCGTGCCCGTCGCAACAGAGAAATCGATACCCGCAAGCGGCGCAAATTCTTCTAAGCGGGCCTGACGACCAGCACCGCTCTTGTCGTAGTGAGCGAAGGGAAGAGTTGAAGCTCCGATGAGTACCAACGTATGGCCCTGCTCCACCCAGCGAGTAAGCAAAGCCAGCCTCTGCTGCAGAGAACTGTGCGCGTGCGCCGGGATTACTGTCCCGAGCTTTGCCAATTCGCTAGCAAGCGTCGAGGGTGTCCAGAAGATGATGTTTGCTTCATCGAGATTGTGGT
Organism: Bradyrhizobium sp. B120; assembly: GCF_049075665.1. NCBI lineage: Bacteria > Pseudomonadati > Pseudomonadota > Alphaproteobacteria > Hyphomicrobiales > Nitrobacteraceae > Bradyrhizobium > Bradyrhizobium sp. B120. Next base: position 7,791,745 of record NZ_CP185242.1, read on the forward strand.
TTCCTAAGAGAGGGACTGCCCCTGCACCGGTCCCATAGTCCATCCCAATGAAAAGCCGTCGCTCATCCATCTCTGCCCCTCGCGTAAATTGTCGCAGACAAGCATAATTTCCAATGTCCGGGAGATAGTCGTCTTATCCGTCCGTCAGCCGAGCCTGCAAATTCGGATCGCTCCGATTCAAAAAATGTCAGATTGCTGCCAGCTACTCGTGTGAGCCTTCCCGGCGACGACGAACCTGCTCCGCGAACTCTTGTTCTTCCTGCCTTAGTTCCGCACGCGTGACAGTTTCAACAGGCAAGGGCCGCATCCTCCAATTCTGCATCTCCCCAACGATGTCACGCGCCGCCCTTGCCAGTTCTTCCTGTGGATTATTTCCGGCTCTGCCAAATCCCTCGAACTGTCCGACATCAATCTCATACTTTTGCACGTGTTCGCGTTTCTTTAGGTCCCGGTAACTCACCTCTATCGTAAATGGCTCTAATCGAGGCTCTGCGAACATCTCCGGGCCCATTCCGATGAACGTCTCGTAGCGGTCACCTTGCGGAATGACCGTCAGCGGCACTGTCAACTTTGGGAACAACACTCGGTGCTTCTCGAAATCGTGGCCGCCACTCACCAACCGGAAACGGACGTTGAAGGCGGGACCCTGACCGACGTTGGCCAAAGCGAATTGCAAAGGTCCGATTATCCGTGGATGGGGCGTGAGATAGGCGACGACCTGGGGCTCGGTACCCGCCTTTCTAAGCAGCTTGTTCTCCCTCGCAAGGATAGCCGTAAGCCACGCGTAGACCATCGTCGTCACGGTTAGCACGACCGTTGAGAGTGCCGTAGTGAGGCTCGCGCCTTCACTGGTTTTCAAAAATTCCCAAACGGTTGCGAGCACGGCTCCCCCCTATTAAGCCGGCTCCGCATGAAGCTCGCGCTTTTGCCACGTGACGAATGCAATTGACTTGCTCTGCCCTTGATTCCAATCGCCGCCATAAGCTCGTAAAGACCATCGCGCAGCAGCGGTATTCTCTCGAGGTCTCCTGCTGTCCACTGACCGAGCTCCAAGCTGAGCGCATCGCAAAGGGCATTGAGGTCAGTTTCGTTCAGGTATCGCCCCACGGGAAAGTTCAAGCCGCGCGTCAGCTGAATGAGGTTCTCCGCGTCCTCGCGCACCCGTCCGAGCAGTTGGTTTCGCTTGTCCATTGGGGAATCAGCCATTGGGGGAACCCAAGCATACCATGAGCGAAAGTTGCTAGGCGCACCCTTATTGGTTGCACACAGGGAAGGGGGTTCGCGACGCGAGGGGAGGCATGCAAATCGGAATCCCTGTGATTCCTGATTGAGGTTTGTATATACCCTAAATGGACGATAAGGTTTTACACAGATGTCAAGGAGGCTGCTGTGACCGACCTCATCACATACATTCGCGTATCGACATCCCAGCAAGGCCGCTCGGGCCTTGGGATCGAAGCCCAACGACAAGCCCTTGCTCACTTCGCGAAGTCCGAGGGCTTCACCATCACCCGCGAGTTTGTGGAGGTGGAGACCGGCAAGGGCTCGGATGCCCTGGACCGTCGTCCGCAGCTCACGGCCGCACTGGCCGCGGCAAGGAAGCTCAGGTGTCAGGTGGCCGTCGCGAAGCTCGACCGTCTGAGCCGTGATGTTCATTTTATCAGCGGCCTCATGGCCCACAAGGTGCCGTTCTTGGTTGCCGAGTTGGGACCGGATGTTGACCCGTTCGTCCTTCACTTGTTCGCGGCACTAGCCGAGAAGGAGCGCTCGCTTATCTCGACACGGACCCGGCAGGCTCTCGCGGCGGCAAAGGCTCGCGGGGTGACCCTTGGTAACCCCAAGCTCTCCGTGGCCCGCAAAGGCGCACTAGAAGCCGTCACAGCCGAGGCCAATAGGTTCGCTGCCAACGTGCTGCCGATCATTCGAGAAGCACAGAAGGCTGGCGCTACGACCTTGAGGGAAATCGCGTCTGCCTTGAATGCTCGTGGTGTCGCTACAGCACGCGGGGGCCAGTGGTACGCGAAGTCGGTGGCGAACATTCTGGAAAGAGCATAGGAGCAATTGCGGGCGCACTCATCGGGGTATCGTACCGGCGAGCGGTAAACCAACCGGTTCGATTTGGGTCCCTTTCGCGGCCCACCTACGGTTATCAAATTCGAGGCACTCCCGGCTTCAAGATTGCCGGCTTCGCTGGCGCGCCGCTGCCGAGCTAAGACGAGCCGGGTGTTCGCTTGCGGTCGTGGAGAAGGAGCGCTCGAGTATCTCGACGCGGACCCGTCGGGCCCTCGCTGTCGCCGCCGAGGTTACGGCAGGTTGCGCCCTCTAACCAGCACCGAGATTCATATCGAATTGATAATCTGCTCGACCCCCTCCACGACGGCGAGGGCTTCTTGGCGCGACACTCGCTTCCCGCCGTGAACCGCATCATTCCGAAGCTTCGTCCAACCCAAGACTTCCTTATAGTTCTCCGGCGCCATGCCTTCTTTAGCGGCAACCTCGAGAAGCTGGCGTATCGACATGGGGCGCCGCAGAGCTTCTGGAGCCGCTTCATTCAATCGCTTGCTCAATGCTAATTCGAGAAGTGTCATAGCGGCAATCACCGCTGCTCGATACTCTTTGGCATCCAAAAGTCGCCGAGGTTCGTCAAGTTGTGCAAGGCCCATTTCGCTCGCGATGGCCTCGAGCGCTTCAGCGATTTGCCACACAAACTGGTTATCATCTGATAATTCATAGGGCCGCCGAATAGCGACTATGTTGCGAGCAGCCCCCTGCAACTGGGCGAAATCGGTGACGACCGGTATTATCCGCAAGGGCCTGCGGTTCGGGCGCGCGGCCCCCTCCTGCGAGCGCGAAACGGCAAGGCCGAGTTCGAATTGTGTGAACGACGAGGTCGCATCGACGACCATTACGGAAGCCCGGTCAATAAGCGTATCAATTTTTGCGCTGACGCTTTCCCCGAGATTGATCACGTCGGCGGCCGTAACCGGCACGAAGCCGACGGCTTCTGCAAGCGGAAACACATTCTCACGATAGAAGGGGAGCACCTCCAACGGCGTCGAAAAGAGACATAGCCTGCTCATTGCATCCCGCGGCAGCAAGAATTGCTCTAGCGGCTTCTCCTCTGTCGGTTTGAGCGTTGGTCCCGCATGGTCGCGCCGATATTCCCGCAATTCGGCAAAAGCTTCTGCGAGTACTTCGCCGTATTTCTCGCGGGGGCCCGGAAGATTGACGACCTTAACACCACGGCGCTCGAACCTTGCGATGTCCCCTGGGCGAGCGTTCACCATGATGGCGTAAGCCATACGCCGTGTCTTACCCAAGCGACTTGCTACCAAGTGCCAGATTTGACGAAAGTCGGGATCGTCTAAGCTGTAACCGATAAAGACCGCAGTCTTGGTAATAAGCTGGTTTGCTAAATAGGTCGCGATGAGCGGATAGTTAGTGAGGAATCCATCGTAATCCGCCTCGGTTACCACAAGCCGCGTCGGATGACGAACATCGCCGTGCAATTTGAATAGAAGAGTGCCTGAGGCTCCGATGTTAATCGACAGCTGATCTTCGTCCACCACCGGATGCACTGTTCGATTATCTTGGCGGTCGAGGTCATACTGCCTCTCGAGTAGGAAATCGAAGTTGGTCGTACAGACGATGTCGAACGGTAGACTGCAAAACTCTTTGTGCGCGGGTCCCGGTTGAGCCCGGTTGATGTGTAAAAGTTCTGCGAGACGCTCTATGAGACGCGCCCTGCCAAATTCATGCTCGTATGCAGAAATGCCGTCCAGCACGCTCGTTGGCGAATAGTCCAGAAGCTCGTCGGCAAAAGCTTTGCCCAGCTCGGGCCATAGAGGCATCTTTGCCGGAGGTGCCAATTTTGCATTCAACGACATGCCCGCCCCGATGACGGGCAGCCATCGGCCACTCACTAAGTCTTCCAGAAGCGGCTTCGGGAAGTGGACGAGATGCTTTGGCGCCATCTGGGCAACTCGAAATTGTACAAAACTTTCAAGCCCCCATTAAGGTGATAAAGGGTCCCATTCAAGAGATTTCACTTCGAGAAAGCAGGAACGCTGGCACGACCGGCAGCGTTGCGTGTCTGTCCTTGTGCTCGGCGTTCACCCGGCTACCCCCTTTGGAAGGCGGATCACTCGCCGAAATCCTTCCGTTGCCGCAGGGCCACCAAGTGGCTCCGCTTGTACGCATAGCCCCTTACCTGCGAACAGTCCCTTCATCGCATGTACCGCTCAAGCTCGTGTGCTGGTATCGCCATCGGTCACCACGGTTCACGGGATTGCTGATGAGCTGCATACGAGGGGCATAAGCGCTCCACGGGGAGACACATGGCACCCCACGGCCGTCACGCGCCTCCTCGCGCGGCTCTCGCCATAGAGAGACCCACGAGCGCGGGATGCCTGATCGCATCTCAGGCTCGGCCCAGGGCGGCCTCAGGTTTGATTTGGGGCCCCTTTTGAGGGATCTACGGCGCTGGAATTGGCCGTCCCTCGGCTTCAAAGGAGCCGGCTTTCGCTGCCAGCGCCTGCCGAGCTGAAACGAGCCGGGTTTCCGTCCCGAGATTCGCAATCGCGGCCTGCCCCCCAAACTGGCGTTGTCCTCGGGCAACCGTCTTCTCTCTTGATGGATTTGGTGTTGCCGCTCTTGTATTTGAAGGACGATGGTGACGTGAGCCATTTTCCTCTTGGGTTCGCTGTATGGCAGATGCTGATATACCGACATCGTGGGCTAGTGCCGGCCGTAGTGCTCTAGGTAACTCTATTTGGATTCTGCCTCTGGTGGCTTTTGAAAGAGTAGTCGAAGGGCATTTTGGTCAAGCCGGGGTAGCTTTGCTGGCTTGGTTGGCTGCGTTAGCAATAGCGGTCAAACTACATTTGCTTCATGACTTGATTTCGGATGGAGAAAGGCAGCGACAGTTGTTGACCTGGGCATTGATTTTGGGTGGCGCGCTCTTGATCGGAACTGGTATTTATCGATTGTCGTTCCCAAGCGTAGCCGCTGGTGACACAGATTTGTCGCAAGTGGATGACCTCAAAGGTCAACTTCGGAATGAAAGAGACAACAGAGCTGTGGTTGATCGTCAACTAGGCGACACGCGACGCGAGTTGCAAGCAACTATCGCTCAGCGCGACGCACTTCAGGCGGAAATAGAGCGCCGAGGGCGACAAGCACTCTCTGCTACACAACCTAGACTTAAGGCCGCGGCTGGACCTGTCAGCTGGAATTTGGACGTCGGAAACCAATTGATCGTCGCGAGCGGCAGCGGCCAGACTGCGGTGGTGAATGGCCTTATCTTTCAAGGAAAGAGCGAAGCGCCTCTGCATTTCAAAGAGGCTTACCTGATCTCTGCACTCACAGGTCACAAGGTCCAGCTAAAAGCGAATGTTCAGCAGCTCGGGACTTATTTTCCAATTACCGCAGTGGACGTTCCCGCAGACGCACCGGTCCAGCTTGACTATATTTTCGATCCGGCACTTTCAGTCCGAGACTTCTTTGATCAATGGGGAAAGTTTCGTTTTGTTGTAGTTTATGAGGACGCGCAGTCTTTCGAGTATAATTTTTCCGAGGATCAGGTCCGGACGCAGGTTCAACAAATGATCCCGACTGCTTTCGGCCCGCGAGTTACGCCGCGAGAGCAAAAGTGAAGCGGACGCCTTCACTGCGGGCGCCGTCTTGGCTGGACGCGCGGGTGTCCCTTAGGTTTCCCAATGGCGTCCCGTGGTGTTCGCACGTCTCTTTCTGTTGAAGACGGTTCCCACTCGGTTCCTGTTGGATGATCCTATTTGCTTGAACGTATGCTCTGCGGGTGTCTCTTGCGGCCACCTAAGGGGATACTGGGCACCATGATTGAACAAGTGCGAATGACGCGGGTAAATCGCATTGCCGCAATGCGGCTCGGAAACGCCCTAGCGCCGCTTGTTCGTCTTGACAGCAACATGGCCTTCCCGAGGTTTCACCCGCGGCGCGCGATGGACAATGGCGCACTCCGACAATCGCGAATACTCTGGTGCGAGGCATTGGAGGCCTCGATAGCCGCATGAATTGGGACGGATTGCACCAACATCCCCTCGCCAACGCGTTGCGAGCGGTCTTTTTCCAAACCAACAACACGGAGTATCCGCACGCAACCCACGGCGGGACTTTATTCATCGTGACGTATCGTGGACGGCCCTACGGAGTGACCTGCGAACATGTCTTCGGTGACTTCGATCCCAACATGCTCCACGTAAGCGCGCGGGCCGAATTGAAACCAGGGCAGCTTTCAGCACGGCTCAAGAACCTGGGTTTCGCCAGTAACCTAGGCGGCGCAGCGGTGGGCTCTGACTTAGGTGACCTGTGCATCATAGAGTTTGCCGATGATCTAGCCCCCGACTTTTTCGGAGACACTGCTTATCCCATTGAGGACAGAACAGTTGGTAGTAGCGAAGCTGAACACGACTTGTTTGCGATTGGCATTCTGAAGGAAAAGTCTCTGTTATTGCCTAACGGCAATTTTGCCGTCTGTGTATTGCCCCTACGTGATCGAGGTCGCACCAGTGATCTGCTCTTGCGGCAGGCGAGCGCGCGATACAGTGAGACAGAATATAAAACCATCACCGGGATGAGCGGCGCACCGGTATTCGACCTGACAAAGCAAGTCCTGTGCGGAATGGTGATACGCGGCAGCTATCGAGACGGCCTTTGCGAGGTGCGTTACCTCGACGTCAGGCACATCGTGAGCTTGATTCACTCAATCCACACCCGCACGCCGCGGGACTTTTACTATGTGTAGACGCGCCGGTAGGCGTGGTTTTTTTTTGGGGCCCCGTTCATGGGGACCTACGGTGCTGCCATTTCACACTCACCAGCTTTCAAAGCACATGGCTTCGTTGGCCGGCGCCTGCCAAGCTGAAACAAGCCGTGTGCTCTCCCAAAGTTTCCCCCAGGGCCCCGACATTGAAATCTCAAGACAATTTCGAACTCATCAATGACTTAGCACCCCTACTTGGCGGATTATTACACAGAGCGCCAAGTCGGCCTTGGCTCCCAACGTCTTTCCTTCACCCCACCACCGCACAACAAATCGATTGCTAGACCCACCTAACGACCTCACCCCTTCAACGTCACTTCAGGCCCCCGATTTCAAGCAGGTACGCCGCTATCTCCGAACGCTCCAGCAACGCGAAGCACTTGGCCAATTCATCAAAGCAGGCTGGTCCCCCGCCCAACTCGGGGAATACGCGCGCACCCTGTACCTCGTGCCTGGGCAGACAAAGCCCACGGCAGTGAGCTATCGATTCATCATCGAGAAGGGTCCCGACCACGCGACGGCCAAGGAAGCCTTAGCCACCATGCGGGCTCCCGGTTACGTCATGCCGCCGTTCGATAGGCCTGCGCCGCAGCACTATGATTGGGACGACCCCAACAACCCGGCACACAGCGCAGAAACGCGAAGTGCAGTTGAAACGCTCGCTCGTGGATACATGGCCGCTTATGACGACAGACAAGGCCGGCCGCGGCGAGGGCCCAGTACTCCTATCCGGAAAGGGCTTCTGAAGAAGTGCTTCCGCGAGCTTTACACCAATAACGCCTTCGGGCTGCGGACAGCGAAATAACGCTGCGCCGCACACACCCGATAACGCACCTATTCTCACCTAATCTATTGCTGACTGAATGCCATTAGAAACTGCTACCTACATCTCTGACTTAGTAACCTCTAACCCCGCCCACTCGGACGGTCTCAATGCCGCAGACGCTCACATGCGTCTCATCAAGAGCGTTCTGAAGAATACCCTAGGCGGCGCCGGGCTCCTCGTGAATGCCACAGGCAACCTGCTCCTGCAGGCTGACGGTAGCGCCACGGCACCTGCCATCACGTTTGCCAGCGAGCCCACGTTGGGCCTCTACCGCTCAGCGCCGGGCACCATTAGCGTTGCAGGCGGTATGCTTGCTGTAGTGCCAGTTGGCTTCATTGGCGACTTCGGCATGGCCTCGGCTCCCTCAGGCTGGCTTGCTTGTGATGGTCAAGCCGTTTCGCGCACGGCCTATGCCGCGCTGTTCAGTGCCATAGGGACCACGTGGGGCGCCGGTGATGGCAGCACTACCTTCAACGTGCCAAACCTGATCAACCGCTATCGGCGGCACAGGGACGGCTCAACGGTCGCTGGCAGCGTAGGAAACCTACAGGCTGCTGACACCGCTCCGCATACACACGCGGTGAACGGCAACACCAGCAACGAGACGGCAGCGCATTCGCATTTCTACAGCGGCACCACGGGTGCTATGACTGCGAACGCTACCCATACGCACGGTCCTGGCGGCTCCGGGGTGTCCGCTTGGCGCGAGTACGGCGGATTTCAATCAATCACGTCAGGGGGCGCCATCATCGGCATCCAAGTCAACAACGGCACTGACGGTTCATTCGCTCTGACTGACACGAACACCGACCACGGACACCCGTACAGCGGCAACACGGGAACGGAAAGCGCCAACCACGCGCACGTTATCAACCTGACCTCGACGTCCTATGGTGGCACTGAGACGCGGCCTCTGTCAGCGACGCTGCTCACCTGCATCAAAGCCACCTGACGTGCCACAGCAACCTTGGTTGGCCAATGCCGTGCACGTGATTTCCGACGCCATCAGCAGGCACGGCCGTGTTGCGCTGCTCTATTCTGGCGGCCTCGAAAGCTCGCTGCTGTTGCATCTTGCCGAACCCGAGCGCGCTAGCATCACCGCGTACACCGTGCGGACAGGCGCGGAATTTCCTCACATGGTGGATTTCATCGACCGCAAACTAGTGGGCTGGGATCACCGCATCATCCGCACGGACCTTGCGAAGTCTTTCCGTGAGTTTGGCATCCCCGCTTCTGTGGTTCCGATTGAACACAATCCAGTCACGGCCTCGATGCTGAACGCTGAGGAGCGGTCGCCGCGAATTGTCCCTTGGCCGGCTTGCTGCCTCAAGAACAGGTCGGTGCCGGGCTGGGAAGCAGCCAAGGCGGACGGCCTTACTGCGGTACTCTACGGACAACGTGCCGGTGACTTTGCGAAGCCGGAGCTTGCCTCATGTCCAGGTCTTGAGATTGTCGCGCCGCTGTGGGCTGTAACACGCGCTGAAGTGCAAGCGGCAATCGATCATCTCAACGTTGAGCTTCCCGAGCACTACAGCGAATACCCGTCATCCCTCGATTGCTCCGTGTGTCCGTCCTCTCTCACCACTAAGCGGCGGGCGTGGATGGCAAAGCGTTGCCCTGAGGCCCTCTCGGTGGCCGAGGGACTGCATAACGAGGTGACGAAAGCCGCCTTTTCTGCTCTCGACGGCGACAACACCAAGAATGCTTTCGTCGTGACATAGGCGGACGGCGTTTTCTTAAGCAACTATCTGTTCAAGATAGTCCCCTTTCGGGCACCCATCGGGTCTGCGCTTCGAAGCCTGTGGTTCACTCAGGTTTCCAATAAAGCTAGGAGAGAACCACATGTCCGAGGCGATAACCGAACCAAGATCATACTTGACGCGCGCCCATCGCATCATTGCGATGCGGCTCGGAAACGCCTTGGCGCCACTCCATCACCTCAATAGCAACATGCGCATGCGTGTCGTGCTTATGTTTATCCTCGTGTCGCAGGAAGACGGCCTCACGGTGGGTGAATTGGCGAAGCGTTGCGGTGTCTGGAAAACCCTTGCCTCTCGCTACCTGAGCGACCTGGGCATCACCAATAGGCACGGCAAGCCGGGTCTAGGTCTCGTTACGATTGTTCAGCAGGTGTATGGCGACCGACGCGAGAAGCGCGTGTATCTGACCGAGCGCGGCTTGGAGATACTTTGGCAGATGAGAGCCGCCCTCACCGAGTCGAGGCCCCGAGCCCGGTTCTGACAGGCAGCCCGAAGATACACCCTTGGATCACCTGGGCGACCCCAAGTGGTACCCCAGCCTTGCCCCTGCGCGGTCTCTCGGGGTGTCGCGCGTGGTGATCCTTCGCGCCGGCATCCGGGTTACATAGGCTAGCCTGGGGCGCGCTCAGGCGCGATACACCAAGCTAGATAAGTCAACACCACGGAAGAATTACACTGAGTTAATCTACTACAACGCTCCACAAGAGGCCCGTAGTGACTCTTAGGAGGCTCTGTGGTGCGTGTTATTTCAACCAAGGCAAGTTAGCTCTGAGGAGGCTTACCGAATCCCTGAGCGTCCTACGGGCTCCTGAGCCCGCTTTGCTAATAAGGAGAGGCTCTGCCCCTCCCGCTTTGCGACTTTACGGGGTGCAGTATTGAGCGCTGCGCTCGAATAGCCCGGCCACCTGTGTGGCCCTAGTGGCAACCCAAAGAATGGGGTGCAGACCTCTATAGGGTATCTTCTTTAGAGGTTCCCCCCCCATTTCCGACTCCGGAATCCAATACCTACATGCTCGACTTTATCGGCCTGCACGAGGAATACGCTCTCGTGTCGCCGCAGACCTTCGTGGACCGCGTGTCCCACGAGTGGACCACATCCTATCACAACGTGCCCAGTGCGTCCCTAAGGAAGCTGTGGGCCTCCATGGCCAGCACTTATCAGGAGGCCATCGTAGACACCGCCACTGGTGTCACTCCGCGGTGGCGCGTCCTGTGGCCCCCAACCGGCTCAGGGAAGACCTTGGGAGCCAAGGTGTATGCGGCCCTCCAGGCTGAGCAGAACGCCGCGGCGGCGAAAGATAGGAAGCCCGTGGGTATCCTCATCGTAACCCGGCTGATCGCCCAAGCTGACGAGATGGTAGCGGGCATCAACGCTCTCGCTGGCCGGCAAGTGGCTGTGGCAGACCACACGGACCATCGTGCCACCAATGAGCAACTGAGCACGAGCGCCGTGCTCGTTATCACCCATCAGGCTTACGTGAACGCCACGCAAACCCTCACCAGCACCCAGGCTGGAAAGTGGGAGCGTCTTACGCACTGGCGAGGCGGCCGGCGTCTCTTGACCATCGTGGACGAAGCTCTCTGCAACGTCATTGAGGAAAGCCAAGTGAAGGTGGACCGCCTCGGCCAAGCTATCGGATTCATTCCATTTGAGCTGCGCACTATCCACGCTGCAGAGGTGGAGGCCTTGGAGACGCTCTACGTGGACCTGGGCCATCATGCTGGCGTTAGTGCCGGCTTCGGAGGTGGCGCGTGTATGGCTTGGGGACCGGAGGGGGCTGCGCACGGCCCCGTGAGCCTAGGTCCCCTTCGAGCGGCGATGCTTGGGCTCCCCTACGACAACTACATTGGCAAGAATGACGCTACCGAGCGCAACCGGATTGCAGGCCAGATAGACAAGACGCTAGCTGCAGCGGAGGCGGTGTTGGACCAGTACGCATACTTCGCGCTGAAAGGTAAGGAGCCCACACTCAACTCATCAGCGCTGGTGGTCCCTCTCGATGCTCCTGGCCCCGTGGTGCTCGACGCCACAGCACGAGAGGATTTCATCTACAAACTCATGGAGGACAGGGCAGTCACTATCCCAACACCCTCCGGAGTGCGCGACTACAGCAGCGTGACCCTGCGAGTTGCATGGACACGCTCCGGGATCGGCAAGGGCACCATGGTTGAGCGCGCAAAGACACGCTTTCCACGTCTCATTCAAGACCTGACACAACGCCTTGGTCCTGAGCGTAAAGTCTTCTTCTGCGTTCACAAGGCGGTTGAGCATGAGTTGCCTGAGGCCTCCGACCTTCCATTCGCCAAGGTCGCCAAGGCCCATTGGGGTGCCGTGGATGGAAGCAACGACTATGCCGACTGTGACGCGGCGGTGATATTCGGCCTTCCCTTTCGCGATGCGACAACGTGGCCCAGTAACGTGTTCTTCGCGCTTCAAGGCGTTCAGGGCGATGACTGGCTCGATAATCCTACTTGGAACGGCCAGCTGAATTTGCGGGAACACATGGTGCGCCGGCAGCTAGCCGCGTCCGTCATTCAAGCCATCAATCGTATCTGTATTCGTCGGGTCACTGACGAGCACGGCGGATGCCCTGCAGCGGACGTGTTCATCGTGCTGCCATCAGGCGACCGCGGAAATGATATCCTTGCTTCCATTCGTAGAGAGATGCCGGGCATCAACGTTGCTGATTGGCCCTTTGATCCCGATGCAGGCCCTAAGGCTCGGAAGCGCGGCGCTGGGACGCCTCATGGGCGTCTGCTAACCTTCATGGAGAACCGGGCCCCAGGGCGGACCTCGCTGCAGGTTGTTGCGCGGGAATTAGGCCTGAAGCCGAATGCGAAGAAGGAGCTGCAGAAGTACCTGCGTAACGAGAACCATCCGACCACCCTGGCCTTGAGAGCGATTGGTGTAACCTACGTTGTTAGCGGCAAGGGCAGGGGCGGAAAGAGCGAGCTGGTAAAAGCAGCGTAGCGACAAGGAAGACATGGGCCGCACACAGGTATCCTTTGGGAGCCCGCGTGCGGCCTTTTTTCATCGCGGCGGCAGAGGGTCCAATACATCGAGAATATCAACCCTGAGCAGCTCTGCGGTTATCTCAGTCCAAGCCTCCAGGGCCAACCCGGCTGACAGGCAGCGCATGTACAACCGCACAATGGCCATAGGAGCGCGGCTCATATCCCAGCGGCTCCCGAACCGAATTAGTGTCCATGCAAGCTTGACGCTCTTTGCGAGCAGCGCAGTTGTGAAGTGTCTCGTGATGCTAGTCCCAAACATGTGGCGTCCCTATGTTTCCCCAGTGAGCACCGCGCCCCCTGGTGGCAGTGTCGCGTGTACGCCGTTACAGCCCCGCACCATTGGACACGCGACATGTCCGGTGCGGGGTTAGAGGTTCAGCTCAACTTGTATCGGGGGAATTTCTTGAGGGCCTCGGCCATGTCTTCGGCTGTCGGCTGTCCGTACTTCCTGCCTTCGCTCGCTGGAGCGTGGCCCGTGATTGCGTCGTGCACCTTCTCGGTGATCCCTACGCGCTCAGCAATTTGCTTGAACGTGTGTCGCCAAGCATGGGTAGGGCTCAACTCGGGGTCCGTAACACCCAGCACTCGCACCCACTCCGCCAGCTCGCCGCGGACGTTACCCGCCCTGCTTCGACTGGGGTTCATCGGATCACTGCTTGCGCGGTGCGCAGTCTTGTCATCATAGAACAGTGCGCCCTTGCCTACCGAGCGGACCATTTCAAGGAACCCTTGCGCGATGAGGTGCTCGTGGAGCGGCACTACACGAACCTTACCGGTCTTGATCGTGCCAGCATCCGGCATGAGCTTCATGACATGGAGGCCGCCCCGCTTCTCGATGTCCGCGCCACGGAGCTGGGTCACCTCTCCAGCGCGCGCCCCTGAGTAAGCACACAGCCACGGCACCCATCGCTTTGCGCGCTCCAAGGGTGTCTTGGGCGACTTGATAGCGCTTGCCGCGCGGAGGATCGTGCAGGCTTCCTCCTGAGTAAACGCCTTTGTCTCGCGACTTCTGGCCCTCTTGGGAACATCAATTCTGACTTCAGCGAACGGATTTCTCCGAACGTGCTTGTGTTCTGCGCCCCAGTTGAACACTCGCCGAGAAGAAGAAAGCCAGACCTCGCGCACAGTCAATGCGGAGCGTTCTTCGGTAACCAATCCGCGTACCCAGGCGCGTGCGGCTTCCTCGCTGATTCCATTGGCGCCGACTTCGGCGAAATGCCGTTGCATCTCAAGAAACACAGCGCGCCAACGGCTGACTGTGTTATCCGCGGGCTGAACAGCCTTCACGAATGCTTCGAACAAATCCCAACAGCTGATACCTGAGCCGCGCACGGGCCCATCGGTGAATGCTGGGAAGCTGTCCGGGGTGTCGTCAGGGGAATAGTCGCCGTTGGCGCGTCTTTCGAGCAGCGCTATGGCCGGCAAAAGACTGTCGCTAACAGCATCGACAAACAGCGCATAGGCAGTGGCGTTGAGCGCCCTGCCCTCGCTTGCAAGGAAGGTGGCCACGCGCGCCAGCTCAGCAATTTGCGGCCGTACTGCCTCGCGAACTTCAGGCGTCTTGGCCCATTCCCAAGTAGGATCGGCCTTAGGGTCCTCGTGGTAGCTATCGGGCGCCTCGGGGTAGATCACGTTCCATACGATGTGATCACTCATCTCCCGCCAATGCTTGGCCGGGCCTGGGTCATCCTCGTGCTGACCAACGAACCATTTGTACCACTTGCCTGCGAGAGCAAGGGCATTGAGCCTCGTGAGAGGTTGGCCTTCACCATTTCGCTCGGCACGCAATGCGGCGATGCGAGTTTCTACTTCAGCTAGCCACTCTCCGTGACGCGTCTTTGCCTCGTGCTTCGACGTTCCGGCAGGTAGCTTAAGCTGCGCTTCCGAGCGCACGCCGTAGAGGCGCTGGTACGCGTCTTTGACATCGGCGGGGATAACTTTACGCGCAAAAAACTGACCGTTCTTTAGACGATTGAGCCCAGCCATCTTGAATGCCATTTGTAGCGCCTTTTGTATTTTAGGCGGCACAAATACGTTAGGTCTATCAGTAAGATGCTGAGATTGTGGGGCAATTCAACTGTGTGGTACAGTTGGGTGGGCTCGAACCACCGACCTCCTGTTCCACAGACAGGCGCTCTAACCAACTGAGCTACAACTGCATCCTGACGCACGGCCCCGCAAAAAGGGGGCGGCGATTTCGGCGGAAACTAGGTGCAACGCCCGCCTTTGGCAAGGCCGTAACGCGCTGATTTCCGCTCTTATCTCGGGCCAATCCACGGCCCCCGTCCAGCAAAAAGGCCCGGACCGCATCGGCCCGGGCCTTCCGCTATCTCATGCAGGCTGCGATCAGGCGGCCGGCTGCTGGTAGAACTTCGAGGCGCTGGCCTTGATCGGCTCGGCGGTCTCGGTGGCGACCTTCTGGCCGAGCTCGGCCAATTCCTTGGCCTGCGCGGTGTAGGTCTCGAACTGCTTGCGGGCGTGCGAGGTCCACAGCTCGACCGCTTCGGTCGGCGACTTCACGCTGAACAGCTCCTGGGCGAAGTCGAGCGAGGAGGTGGTGTTGGCCTTGAAGAACTCGATCAGCTTGGCCGAATACGCGGTGGCGCCCTTGTTCACCGAGGTGAACACGGCTTCGACCGTCGAATTGTGGGTCTCGGCAGCGTCCTTGAACTTGGCGTAGCTGTCGCGGGCCTGCAGCACGCCCTTTTCGGCGAACGCGCGCATCTGCTCGGGAACCTCGAACGGGATGATCGAGGCGGAAAACGGATCGGACGGGTTGGTCATACGTGTAATCCTTCGCAACGGGTGAGTAGATGTGACCATTGCGGACGTCCCGGAGACACAAAGGCCGGGAACGTTGAAATGGATCACGCTGCCTTGATTCACGGGAGTGCCCTTCGTCGGGCGCGCCTAATAAACACCCATATCATGTCAATTTTGTGCAACGCAACGTAAGATCGCGTGCGACGCCACATTTTTTATGTGGCGGAATATGGGATTACCGCGCCCGGCGAGGGTTGGGCCTGCCGCAGTCGGCCCGGCTCAGCTCGCTCTCATCAGCTCTCCGTCAGCTCTTGGGCTTGACCGCATCCATCGCGGCGCGGCTGACCGCCTGGCCCATCTCGCTGGCCTGCTCGGCGAGCGAGCGCATCTGGCCCTGCACATATTCGCTGTGCAGCCGCATCACCTCGGTGAGGTCCTTGGCCTTGAGCAGCGACTGGGCGTAGTCCAGCGACGATTGCACGTTCTTCTCGGCGTAGGACAGCGCCTTGGTGGAAAGCTCCTTGGCGCCGGCGCGCACCGTGGCGTTGCGCTCCTCGATCTTGCCGGCGGTGTCCCTCGCGTTGGTCACGAACTGCTCGAAAGCCTTGCGCGCCTGATCGAAGCTCGCCTCCGCCATCGACCGCATGTCCTTCGGAATCTCGAACTTGGGGATCTCGAAATGGTCACGCCCGTTGTCGCTCATGGTCGCTCTCCCTCGCTTGGTGGTCGGCCCGCCGGTTGGCCTTGCGGGCCCAAGGTGGAATACAAGGCAGAATACAAGGTAGAATAGACGGCAGAACATATCGCGGCACTGCAATCGCAGGTATGACGCGGCGCCGCCCTGGCTCCGCACCACGCTGTCGCAGCTGCCTCTCTCTACCCCACAACGCCAAACGGCTGTGGATCGTTCAGCCAAGTTAACGTTATCCCGGCTTAAGCCGGGGCACGCTGGCCGCGGACATGGACCTGCCGCCCCCCAGTTGCGATACTAACCTTCTGTTAAGGCTGTCGTCCTGCGGCCGCCGGCGCTCCGGCAAAGCTAAGGAAGAAGCCAAACCATGCGGTCAAATCTTGCGTGATGAGTGACGCGGAATTCCAGATCCAGGCGCTCGGCGACGTGCGGCTGGCGGACCATGCGACGAGCGGCCTGCCGGCATGGCTGTGGTCGGCCGACGGCGCACGGATTCTGTGGGCCAATCCGGTCGGCGCGCAGGTATTCGGTGCCGCCAACGGCGCCGAGCTGGCGAAGCGCGCCTTCGGCCCGGCCGATCCGCATCGCCGCCAGGTCGCGCGGCTCGGCCCGAGCCTCGACGCAGGCGGCGCGGTGCGGCTGGAGCGGCTGCGCGGCTTTGGCGCGGCGCCCGGCATGCTCGCGACCTGCGGCTGCAGGCGGATTGACCTGCCCGACGGCAGCCACGGCATCCTGATGAGCGCGCTCAATGCGATCGGCCGCAACATGCCGCTCGCCGAGCGCTTGCTGCGGCTGGTGCAAGGCTTGCCGCGTCCGGCGGCCGCCTTCAACGGCGACGGGCTATTGGTCGCAACCAACGAGGCGGCGCGTTCGCTGCCCGGCCTGCACGATCTCACCGAAGCCGGCCTCGATGCCGCGCGCAACGAAGCGCTGGCGCAGGGCCGCGCGGCGGCGAGCGTTGCGATCGGCCGCGTCGTGCTGCAGCGGATCGGCCACGGCGCCGATCGCGCGCTGATCGCGCTGATCAAGCCGACACCGCATCTCGCCGCCAAACCGGCGGCACCGATCGTGCCTGAGCCGGTTGCGCCGGAGGCACCGGTAGCGGCAGCAGCGCCGCAAGAGGCCGCAGCCGTGGAGCCGCCGCCAGCGCCGGCCGCCGTCGAACCGCCAACAACGCATGAAGAAGTCCCCGCGCCCACAAGCGAAGCACCGGGCAGCTTCACGCTGTTCGATGCGCTCGACCCGCAGTTGGAAGAGCGCATCGCGATCGAGCCGATCGTCAGCGCGGCTGAATCCGAGCCCGCGGGCGCGGCTCCATCTCCCGTGTCGGAAGAGACGCACATCGAGACCGCGCCCGTCGAGGCCGCGGCATTCGACACCACGCCGGACGAAAGTCCCGCCGTCGAGGAGCCATTATCGGAAGCGCTGATCGAAGTGCCCGCTGAGGGACAGGTCGAAGCGCCCGCGCACCCTGCGCCATCGCTCGCGTCGGCCGAGCTGACGCATGCAGAGCAAGCACCGGTCGAGACCACGCCTCTCGACACCACGCCAGACGAAACTGCCGCGGTCGAGGAGCCGCTGTCGGAAGCTCTCATCGAGGTGCCCGCTGCGGCACAGGTCGAAGCGCTCGCAGCTGCGCCTACGCCCGCTCTCGAAGAGACCGCACACGCGCCGGCTCCAGAAATATCGGCGCCACCGGCCGAGCCCGTGCCCTCGCCCTATGCGATCGCGGATGTGCCACCTCCGCCGCCTGCCGCCGAGCCGGCGCCTGCGACGCTGGCGCCGGTGCCGCCGCCATCCTGGCTCGACGAGCCGCTGCCGGTGCGGCGGCATCCGCTGCGCTTCATGTGGCAGATGGACCATGAGGCGCGCTTCTCGCTCGGCTCCGACGAATTCACCCGCCTGATCGGCCTGCACACCGCGGCAAGCTTCGGCCGTCTCTGGAGCGATATCGCCGAGAGCTTTGGCCTCGATCCCGAGGGTCGCGTCCTCAAGGCGTTCGCCAGCCGCGACACCTGGAGCGGCATCACGCTGCATTGGCCGGTCGACGGCGGCGGCCGGCTGCCGGTCGAACTGTCCGGCCTGCCGGTGTTCGATCGCAACCGGAATTTCGCCGGCTACCGCGGCTTTGGTGTGTGTCGCGACCTCGACGGGCTTGCGCGACTCGCGGCATTGCGCCGCTATGAGTTCTTCAGCGGCTCGATCGCGCCGCGATCGCTGTCGGCCGATGTAGCGCCCGCGCTGCGCACCGCCGCGCCGCCCGGGCCCGCCGCGCCGCATGATGTCGCTCCGCCGCCCGACCCGACCGCAGCACCACCCGAGGAATTGACCGAACCGAGCGCCGCAGAGACTTCACACCAAGCCGATCCGGATCACGCCGTGGAAACGCCGCAAGAAACGAAAGGAGGAACGCAGGAGGAAACGCACGACGTGCGTCACGACCCGCCGCAGAACGTGCTGCCGTTCCGGCTTGCCGGCGATACGCGGCCGCCGTCATTGACGCCGGTCGAGAACAACGCCTTCAACGAGCTCGCCCGCCAATTGTCGGCGCGGCTCGAGAGCGAGGCCGGCCTCACCGCGACGACGAACGAGCGCGCCACCACGGAGGCCGTTGCCGAGGAGCCGCCCGCCAGCGAACCGCCGCAGGAGGCGGATACGCCGCGGCCGCAAGAGACGGTCGCGCAACTGGAGACGCCGGCCGAGGCGCCAAAGGCGGGTTGGCTCGCCGCGAGCGAACCTGCACCCCGCGGAGAGTCCCGCCGCGACCGCGCACTGCTCGACTTGCTGCCGGTCGGCATCCTGATCTACCGGCTCGACCGCCTGCTCTATGCCAACCACGCCTTCCTCGCCCGCATGGGCTATGACAGCCTGCACGCGCTGGAAGCCGCCGGCGGGCTGGATGCGCTCTATGTCGAGCCCGGCGTCTCGCAGGCGAGCAGCACGTCGGGTACCGGCACGCCGGTCACGATCTCCGCGAACCAGAACGCGGACGACGGCGCGCAGTCCGTGTCCGCAGAGGCACGGCTGCACACCATCACCTGGGACGACGATTCCGCGCTGGCGCTGATCTTCTCGCGCACGCTGGACGAAGACGCCGCGGTCGCGGCCGCTCTGTCCGATCCGGAGCCCGATCACGAGCCCGATCCGGAGCCTGTTGCTGCCGCCGAGCCGGTGCTTGCGCCACTACCGCCGCAGGCCGGCCACGCCGACGCCGAGGAGCTCGGCGCGATCCTCGACACCGCGGCCGAAGGCATCATCATGTTCGATGCCGAGGGCAACATCCATTCCTGCAACCGCAGCGCCGAGGCGCTGTTCGGCTATGACGGCGACGAGTTCATCACGCATAATCTCGCCGACCTGTTCGCGCCGGAAAGCCAGCACGGCATCTTCGACTATCTCACCAGCGTGAAATCGGCCGGCGTCGCCAGCCTGCTCGACCACGGCCGCGAGACGCTCGGCCGCGTCCGCCAGGGCGGCATCATCCCGCTGTCGGTGACGATGGGCCGCACCCGCGCCGACGGCCCGAACTTCTTCGCGGTGTTCCGCGATCTCTCGCAGACCAAAAAGAGCGAGGGCGAATTGCGCGAGGCGCGGCGGCTCGCCGAACGCGCGGCGAACGCCAAATCCGACATGCTGGCTCGGATCAGTCACGAGCTGCGCACGCCGCTCAACGCTATCATCGGCTTTTCCGAGGTGATGATCGGCGAGCGCTTCGGCGCGCTCGGCAACGAGCGCTATGTCGAATACATGAAGGACATCCGCGCCTCCGGCGAGCGGGTGATCGCCATCGTCAACGACCTGCTCGACCTGTCGCGGATCGAGACCGGCAAGCTCGACCTCGCCTTCACCAGCCAGAACCTCAACGAGATGGTGGAGAGCTGTGTCGCTGTGATGCAGCCGCAGGCCAACCGCGAGCGCATCATCATCCGCACCTCGCTCGCGCACACGCTGCCGCCTGTCGTCGCCGACGCCCGCGCGTTGCGCCAGATCACGCTGAACCTGATCGGCAACTCGATCCATCTCGCCAATGCCGGCGGCCAGGTCATCGTCTCGACCGCGCTGTCGGATTTCGGCGAGGTGATGCTGCGCGTGCGCGACACCGGCCAGAGCCTCAACGACAACGAGGTCGCCGCCGCGCTCGAGCCGTTCCGGGCGCCTGCGCCATCCGATCAGGCCGGCTCCGGCGGCGTCAGCCTGTCGCTGACCAAGGCGCTGGTCGAAGCCAACCGCGCCAAATTCCAGATCCGAACCGGCGGCCGCACCGGCACGCTGATCGAGATCGTGTTCTCCCACGCCGCGGCAAGGGTGTGATTGGGCGGGCGCGCTCCGTCGCCCGCGTTAGGGACGCACTTGCGGAGGGGCTCCCTCCCCCCTTGCGGGGGAGGGTTGGGGAGAGGGGTGGCCACACGGCACGCTCTCTCCGTGTAATATTCTTCAACGCCACGCGGGCGAGATTGTGAGACCGACACTCACCTCGATCATCTCGCTCGGGGCCACCCCTCTCCCCACCCTCTCCCACAAGGGGAGAGGGAGCCTGACAGGCGTGCTCACCTCACGTCGTTCGAGCCGCGCGTACACCTGAGTACTGCGGGAATCTGTCGCGCTTGATCGGCGCGGCACGGCATAGATCTTGCTGCAATTCCGATTGTTTGAAATTCATTATCTTCCGAACCCAGCCCGCTTTCCGGGCATCTGGATCTGGCGGATGCGCTGCCTCGTCGTCGCCGACTTGCATTATTCATTGCCGCAGTTCGACTGGCTGCTGGCGGCCGCGCCGCAATTCGATCTGGTGATCTTCGCCGGCGACGCGCTCAACCTCGGCTCGGCGGTCGATTTCCGCGCCCAGATCGTCGTGGTCACGAAATACCTCGCGCGCCTCGCCGGCCTCACGCGCGTGATCTTCTGCTCGGGCAATCATGACCTCGACGAGCGCAACGCAGAGGGCGAGAAGGTTGCGCGATGGGTCGCCGCCGTCAGGGAATTCGGCGTGGCCTGCGACGGCGACAATCTGACCATCGGCGACACGCTGTTCACGGTGTGCCCGTGGTGGGACGGCCCGATGGTCAAGGCGCGGATCGACGACCAGCTGCGCGAGGCAGCCGCCATGCCGCACCGCCGCTGGGTCTGGGTGCATCACGCCCCGCCGGCGGATTCCCCGATCAGCTGGGGCGGCAAGCGCTTCTTCGGCGACGTCGAGCTGCTGCGCTGGATCGAACGCCACCACCCGGCGATGGTGATCTCGGGCCATGTGCATCAATCGCCGTTCATCCCGAACGGCTCGTGGTTCGACCGGATCGGGACGACCTGGGTGTTCAATACCGGCCTGCAGCCCGGCCGGCCGCCGGTCTACATCGTGCTCGATCTCACCCAGGAGAAGGTTTTCTGGCTTGCCGCCGGCGACGCGCAGATCGTCGATCTCAACGCCCCCCTGCATCGGCCGGCAACGCCGCTCGGCGAGGCGCCCGACTGGCTTACATCCTTGGATCGGATTGCCGATCCGAGCCTGGCGCGACCTGCATCGGCGGCAGGTTGATCATGCTCTGCAGCACTTCGCTGACCATCGCCAGATGGGTGCCGTGATCGGCATATTGATGCATCAGATCGGCAAGATAGGTCGTGGCGACATGCAGCCGTTGCGCCAGCAGCTGCGCGATCAGCAGCGCCAGCGCAGGCTGCTCCCGCAGGAACGACGCCGCATCGTCGAACTCGTACAGGACGCAGTCGGACGCCGCGCGCACCTTTGCGCTGTGCGGCCGGTCGAGCAGAACACTCATCTCGCCGAACACCGCGCCGGGCTCGTCGATCACCGCGACCAGACTGTCGCCCTTCACGACCTCGACCTTGCCCTCGAGCAGCACGAACAGATGACCTGTCTGGCCGCCCTCCTCGATGAAATCCGTGCCGGCCGGCAGGCTGCGCCTGCTCCCGCCGGTGCAGTGATCAAGGATCGCCCGCATGCTGTTTCGCCTCCGTCTGCTGTCAGACTAGGCGGAGATGCGGCCGAGGTGAACGGGATTAGCCGGGCGGTCTGCCCAAATTGTCGGCAGGCCATGCGGGCGGAGCGGCGTGCGGAGGCGGAGACATAGTCTCCACTCACGCACGCTAGTGTGAGGGACGCACCGGCGAACGGGCTCCCTCCCCCCTTGCGGGGGAGGGTTGGGGAGAGGGGTAGCCACACGATGGACTCCCTCTACTCAACTCGCTTCAATACCATACGGTCGAGATTGTGAGACCGACCTTCAACTCGAACATCTCGCCCGGGGCTCACCCCTCTCCCCACCCTCCCCCGCAAGGGGGGAGGGAGCCTGAGAGGCGTGCTCACCTCACGCGCGAGCGGCGCTGGGCAGCGGCGCCCTACCGCTTGATCTCCAGCGTCTGGCGCTTGCCGGCGGCGATCGAGAACGGCTTTTCCGCCTTCTGGCCGTCGGCGTAGGTGGCGACCGCGACGTAGTCGCCGGCGCCGAGCGCAACGTTGTAGGTCGCCTCATAGCTCACCGAGACACGCTTGCGCTCGTCATTGATGTCGCGCTCGGCACCGTAGATGTCGATCTCCTGGGCGCCATCGGCCTTGATCCCGACCACGCCGGCGTTGAGGTTGACGTTGATCCGGGTCGGCGCGCCGGACTTCACCTCCGCGCGCGCCGTGCCCTTGGCCTCGCCGACCGTCACCATCACCTCGTAGCTGCCGCCGGGCAGATCGAACTTCGATTCGGCGTCGTATTCCTGCGCGACCTTCTCGCCCTCGTCACCGTCGGCCTTGGCCGGCTGGTGCACGGCAACCACGAGGTCCTTCTCGACCTTGGGGCCGCCCTCGGCATAGGTGGTGGTGACGATCAGCTTGCCGACATCGAGGGTGAGCTGGACGTTGCTGGAGTCACCCGCGGCGACCACGAACGGCTTGCTCGTCTTCGACTGCCCCTTGGTCAGGGTCAGCGTATAATTGCCCGCCGCGAGCACGAAGCGCGGCACCGCGTCGTATTCCTGCGCGATCAGTCTGCCGCCCTTGTCAGTGACCTGCCAGACCACGTCGTCGACCTTGCCCGCGCCGCCGGCAACCGAGCCCTCGCTGGTGACGTAGCCGGCATCTAGGATGACGTCGAGCGCGGCCGGCTTGCCGTTCTCGACCTTGAGCGGAAACTCGCGCTTGAGCTGCCGGTAGCTCACCTCCACGATGTAATCGCCGGGCGCGATGTTGTCGGCGAACGGCGCACCGTAGAAGGTGTTGACATGCTCACCCTTCTCGCCTCCGGCGCGCTTGTAGACGCCCCAGTTGACGTCCTCATCGCTGATCGGATCGAGCCCTTCGGCGAGCCGTGCCACGCCGCGAAGGTTCTTGCCGAGATAGGGATCGGCGGCCACAGGCTTTGGCGGCGCCTCGCTTGCGACCTTGGTGCCTTGCGTCGCCGCCACCGCCTTGGTCAGTGCGCCAGTGAGGCTCGCGGCGTTGCCGGCATCGAGATAGACGCCGCCGGTCGCGCGCGCGATGCATTGCAGCTGGCTCTTCGCCGCGGGATCGGCGACGTCGAGGCCGATGACATGGGCGGTGAAGCCGATGCCGGCCTTCTTCAGCTCGGCCGCGGCCGCGCACGGATCCGGCGCGCAGGTTTCGATCCCGTCGGAGACCAGGATCACGTTGGCCTTGTTCTCGGTCGAGTGCAGCGCCTCGGCGGCAGCACGCAGCGAATCCGAGATCGGCGTCTTGCCCTTCGGATTGATGCCGTCGATCGCGGCCTTGATCCTCGCCGGATCGAACTTGCTGACCGGCACCATCAGCTCGATGTCCTTGCAGTCACCCTTCGAGCGATGGCCATAGACCATCACGCCGAGACGATCGGCGGGATTCCATTTCGACAGGATCGCATCGACCGCCTGTCGCGCAGCGGAGATCTTGCTCTGCCCGTCGACCAGGCCCCACATCGAGCCGGACGCATCGAGCACGAGAATGGTGTCGGTGCCCTGTGCTTGCGCCTGGGCGCCATGAAGTGACAGCAACGCCAGGCCAAGCGACAACAGGCCGGCAACGAACGAGCGGCGAAAAACCTTAATCACGGATCGATCCTCGATGATGGAGACAATCGGAGGGCAAAGATGGCTGCGGCGGCGGGCATGTCGTGAGATCATCCGCACCTTGCCACAGCTGCGCCCTCCTTCGATCCGGATTTTGTTTTTTGTTGGCCGGAATGCTGATGCGATACACTTCCGGCGTGCACGCGACGAAACGCCAAAATGTCTTTGATTGGCGTCACTTGGGCCCGAACATTTGGACTATTGCGACAGGCGTTTGGACTGATGCGACACGCGGATGACAATTAAATTGCTTCCAACGTTGCGAGCATCGCGACCGCCGGCGTGAGCGTCATCACAGATGACGCTGATTTACACGCTGCCGTGCGCTGGAGCATTTTCGGTTCTGATCGAATCAGAACCGAAGCTCTGGATTCTTGTTCGACGCGCGTATTCTTCACGCGAGCCGGTGTCCACTTGGTTCGAAAGCGCTCTAATCGGCGCCGCGGCGCACCGCATCGAACGCGCCGCCCAAGAGTTCGAGCGCCTTGACGCGCCGTCGCCGTGCAAGGCGTTCTTCGCCGACCTTGCGTTCATGCTCGCCAGCGATGAAGGCCTGGATGTCGGGCAGCAGACGTATGACGCCGCGGCTGCCCCACTGGCCATCCGGTATCTCGGTCGGAAACACCCAGACTTGCGGCGCCACATCCTCGTACGAACCACCGTCAGCGCGTACCACGGCAGCGGTCACGTCCTTCACCAACGCCGCGCGCGAGGCTTCGGTGTACTGCCCCTCGGGCACCGTCGGCACGATGCGATAGCGTGGCGACGGCGACGGCTCGCCCGCCACATAGACGGCGGCCGGCCGATGCAGGAACACGACGGTGACGCCTTGCGCAACCTTGTTGGCCGGGTCGAATCCCTCGTGACCGATCAGGATATCGCCGAGCTCCTTGATGAGCCGCGCTTCCGCTGCCGGCTTCAGGGCTCCTTCGGGAATTGTGACGTCGATCATCGGCATTGAGAGACCTCCTGTTGTTGGGAGCATGAGGTCTATGCGCGAGGTGCTTCCGGTAGCAGTGGCAGTATCGCCATTCTCAGGGCAAATTCGGACACGGCGTCGTCAGCCGGCAGGCGCCATGCGCGCGCTGACACGCACAAACCGGCGCTGGTATTCGCGCGGCGAAAGCCCGGTTTCGCGCTTGAACAGGCGGCGAAAGGTCGACAGATCGTTGTAGCCGACACGCGCACTGACCGCGTCGAGCTTCAGCCGCCTGGATTCGATCAGGCGCTTGGCCACATCGACGCGCAGCGCCTGCAGATATTGCAGCGGGGCCTCGCCGACCGCGAGCTTGAAGCGACGGTTCAGGGTGCGCTCGCTGACCGAAAGGTCGCGGGCCAGCCTGGCGAGGCTGAAGCCCCGTTGCAGCGACTTCTCCATCAGGCTTTGCGCCTGCGCCACCAGCGCGTCCGAATGCTGGGTGTCGTGCGTGCGGCTGGCATAGGACGCCTGCGAGACGCGATTGCCGTCGATCAGCATCAGCTTGGCGGTCTCGGCGGCCAGATCGGCGCCGGCGAACTTCTCGACCAGCCGAAGCGCAAGATTGAGCGAGGTGGTCACCGCGCCCGAGCAGACAATCCGGTTCTGCTCGGTGAGGATCTCGGCGACGCGCAGATCCACCGCCGGGTAACGCATCGCGAAGGTCCGCCCCTTCGCCCAATGGGTGGTCGCGACCCGGCCGTCGAGCAGGCCGGCTTCGGCGAGGATGAAGCTGCCGGTGCAATAGGATGCGAGCAGGGTGCCGCGCTCATGTTGCCGCCGCAGCGCGGCGAGCAACGGCTCGACCGTATCGAGCCGGGCGAAGAAGCGCTCGATGTCGCCGACGAACGGTCCGGGGATCACCACCGCATCCGCCGCAGACCGCGCGCTGATCGGTCCATCGACGCCGATGATTTGGCCGGACGCGGTCTGCACCGGCCGGCCATTGAGTGACTCGACGCGCCACCGCAGCTGGGACGGCTTGCCGTTGTGGCGCTGCGGCCGCTTCGCCGCCACCGAATTGGCGGCCGTGAACACGTCGACAATGCCCGCAACGCCCGAAGCGAGGATACCGTCATAGACCCAAATCCGGATGAGTGGCATGGCCATGTCCGATCTTGCACAAAAGTGAGGCAATTCTGCCATCGCGCGCGCGAGCGGGCAAGCAGCTGGCCTCTCGGCTCAATCGCTGGCGTCTCTGGAATACTGGATCGCCCCGTCAAGCCGGCGATGACACCAACATGAGGTACGCAATGACGGTGCGTCGCATCGCGCGAGGACCATCCTCATCGTCGTCCCTGCGAAAGCAGGGACCCATTACCCCACATCTCAATTGTTGCGCGACGCTGGGGCCACAGCCCTCTTCAACAACACGACCCTGTGGTTATGGGTCCCTGCTTTCGCAGGGACGACACGACGATTGAGGTGGGCAATGCCACACACTCAGTGTCGTCCTGGCGAAAGCCAGGACCCATTACCCCAAATCTCAATTGTTGCTCGACGCTGGGGCCGCAGCCCTCTTCAATAACGCAGTGCGGTGGTTATGGGTCCCCTGAGTTCACAAACGAAGTGCAACACTTCCGACTGGAGGTGTTGCCATGGGGCGGACTTACAAGCAGCTCTCTCTCGAAGATCGATGCGAGATTGCCCGGCTTTCGGCCAATGGCCGCTCGGTCCGGCAAATCGCGGCAGCTTTGGATCGTCCGCCATCAACGATCTCTCGAGAGCTGAACCGCAATGGGGGCGCTCAGGTGGGCTACAAACCCAGCTATGCCCAGCAACAGATGCGAGCGCGGCGCTGGACGGGCGGACGCCTCGAACGGGAGCCCGTCCTGCGCCGCGCGGTGTTGGAACGCCTTCGCCGAGGTTGGTCGCCCGAGCAGATCGCCGGCCGACTGGCCCGCGAGTACGGGCGCAAGGTGATCTCCCACGAGACTATCTACCGCTTCATCTATGGCCAACTCAGGCGCACCTCGGACTTCAGCTGGCGGCGCTATCTGCCGCGCGCCAAGAGCAAGCGCGGCCTCCGCGGCAAGAGGGGCGGCAGCCCCGCAAGCTTCATCGAAGGCCGTGTTTCCTTGGCAAATCGACCCCTCGAGGTTGCCGACCGCAGCGTGCCCGGGCATTGGGAGGCCGATTTGATGATGTTCTCGAAGTACGGTCAGGCCGTGCTGACCGTGCATGAGCGCACCTCGCGTCTGCTGCTCGGCATCCGCCTCGCCAGCAAGGTTGCGCGCGGTGTCGCCCACCATCTCGTGCGCTTCTTCGCTACCCTTCCACAAGAGCTGCGCCAGACCGTCACCTTCGACAACGGCACCGAGTTTGCAGGTCACCTGGCACTGCATCGCCTCTCGATCGAGACCTTCTTCTGCGATCCCCACGCACCCTGGCAGAAGGGTGGTATCGAGAACGCCATCGGCAGGATGCGCCGCTTCATCCCTCGCAAAACGGATCTCGTATCCCTCTCGACCGCCAGATTCCGCCAGTTCATCGCCGCCTACAACAACACCCCACGCAAATGCCTTGACTACCGCACGCCTGCGGAGTCCTTTGCCGATCAAGTGTTGCACTTCGAGTGTGAATCCACCTCCTGGCTTTCGCCAGGACGACGGCGGTGGCTATGACCACGTGCTACGTGCCCCTCGCCGCCGCCTCAGATCCCGCGCGCAAATCGGCGAAAGCCCGGCGCGCCGGTCAGCGCTTCGAATGCCGCATCGCGCTTCTCCTCGGCGAAGGCAAAGCCAGCCATGGTGTAGCAGCGCTCGGCCGCGTGGTTGCCGATCACGAACGAGATCGATGCCCGCGAATAGCCGGCAGCCTTGCCGTCGGCGAGCGCGCGGGCGATCAGGGCCTGCACCAGGCCGCCGCCGCGATGCGACACTTCGGCTGCGACGTGCTCGATCAGCCAGTCGCCCTCGCCGCCCTGAACCCAGCAATTGCGGGCATAGCCGCCGCGCGCGACGATGCCGTCGGCATCCGCACCGGTCTCGGCCGCGATTTCCTCGATCGCCGCGCGTGCGGCGACGACCGTTCCGGATGCAGGCATGGCGCACAGCGCGGCAGCCGGCACACCGTCGACCTCAGCGATCAGGAAATGGGCGACATGATACCATGAGCGCACCCGCGCCACGGCGAGCCGCGCCATGAACGCGAGACACTCCCTCTCCGGCCGGTCGAGCGCGATGTCGAACCAGCCGCGCGGCAACGGGCCGCGCTGCGCGGCCAGCACGATGCGGGCGATGAAGCCGGCGTCGTCGGATCGTGCGGGACGGATCGTGGATCGTCCCGCGCCGGTCATCTCAGGTGTTCGTCAGCGCGACGCGGAATTCCGCCTCGGTCTTGGCCTTGACCTCGTCGAGCATGACGCCGTCGGCGAGCTCGATCAGCGCCATGCCGTCCTTGCCGTGCTTGTCGATGGTGAACACCGCAAGGTCGGTCACGACCATGTCGACCACGCGCTCGCCGGTCAGCGGCAGGTTGCACTGCTTGAGCAGCTTGGCGCCGTCCTTGGCGGAATGCTCCATCACGACTACGACGCGCTTGACGCCGGCGACGAGGTCCATGGCGCCGCCCATGCCCTTCACCATCTTGCCGGGGATCATCCAGTTGGCGAGGTCGCCGTTCTGCGCCACCTGCATGGCGCCGAGGATCGACAGGTCGATATGGCCGCCGCGCACCATGCCGAAGGACTCGGCCGAGGAGAAATAGCTGGTCGAGGGCAATTCGCTCACGGTCTGCTTGCCGGCATTGATGAGGTCGGCGTCCACCTCGTCCTCATAAGGGAACGGTCCCATGCCGAGCATGCCGTTCTCGCTCTGCAGGTTCACGTCGACGCCGTCGGGGATGTAGTTCGAGACCAGCGTCGGGATGCCGATACCGAGATTGACGTAATAGCCGTCGCGCAATTCCTTGGCGGCGCGGGCGGCCATCTGTTCACGGGTCCAGGCCATGAGGCTCTCCTGAAGAGTTCTGTCTTAGTTGCGCATGATCTTGCCGGAAAACCGGTGCCCGGCTTTCCGAATCATGCGTTAAGCGGCGGGCCGCGGGCGGGTGTTGCGGAACTCGATCCGCTTCTTGCCGGTCCCGACCTCGATGATGCGTTTGACGAAAATGCCGGGGGTGTGGATGTGGTCCGGATCGATCTCGCCGGCCGGCACCAGATGCTCGACCTCGGCGACGGTGACCTTCGCGGCGGTCGCCATCATCGGGTTAAAGTTGCGCGCGGTCTTGCGGTAGACGAGGTTGCCGGCGGTGTCGCCCTTCCAGGCATGCACGATGGCGACGTCGGCGAACAGGCCGCGTTCCATGATGTACTTCTCGCCGTCGAATTCCTTCACTTCCTTGCCTTCGGCGATCAGCGTGCCGACGCCGGTCTTGGTGTAGAAGGCCGGGATGCCGGCGCCGCCGGCGCGGA
This sequence comes from Bradyrhizobium sp. B120, assembly GCF_049075665.1. Classification (NCBI taxonomy): domain Bacteria; kingdom Pseudomonadati; phylum Pseudomonadota; class Alphaproteobacteria; order Hyphomicrobiales; family Nitrobacteraceae; genus Bradyrhizobium; species Bradyrhizobium sp. B120. The sequence goes on from NZ_CP185242.1 coordinate 7,821,056, forward strand.
TGCGCTCGGCCAGCGTGCCCTGCGGATTGAACTCAAGCTCGAGCTCGCCGGCGAGATATTGCTGGGCGAACAGCTTGTTCTCGCCGACATAGGACGAGATCATCTTCTTGATCTGGCGCGTCTCCAGCAGCCGGCTGAGGCCGATGCCGTCGACGCCGGCATTATTGGAGACGACGGTGAGGCCCTTGACGCCGGAATCGCGGATCGCGTCCGACAGGGTCTCGGCGATGCCGCAGAGGCCGAAGCCGCCCGACATGATCATCATGCCGTCCTTGAGGAGACCATCGAGTGCCGATTTGGCGTCGGGATAAACCTTGTTCATGCAATGAATACCTGATGGAGGGCGCGGAACGGCTCTGTCCAGCGGATTATTAGGCGAAATCTTCGCAATGCGTCAATCGCGGCCCCGTGCGGCGACCGGCGGCGGCCTGCGACATCAACATGGCCTTGAAAGCGACAAGAAAACCCTTCAAGTTGCGTGGGTTGGCACCGGCTTCCATTGCGCAGCCGGCAGTGTTCGACGACGACCCGACAAAACTCAACCAGACCCGGATATGTCATTGACGATGGCCCAAGGAATTAAGCGCCTGGGGATGCCGATCGCGGCGCTTCTCGGCCTGGCGCTCGTGGGGCTGGTCGCAACGTCCTGGTTCCTCAACCGGGACGCGCTGCGGAGCGCGGTGGAAGCGCAGATCCGCGCCGTGACCGGGCTCGAACTCGTCGTCAACGGCCCGATCGATGTTTCGGTGTTTCCCGGCAGCTATGTCTCCTTTCACAATGTCGGGCTGAAGGGCGCCGATACCACCGATCCTGCCCTGCAGGTCGACGTGCTGACCGCGAACCTGCGCCTGCTGCCGCTGTTGCTGCGGCGGTTCGAGATCGCCGACGTCATGATGCTCCGCCCGCATATCCATGTGGTTCGCGACAGCGCCGGCGAGAGCAACTGGACCCCGTTCGTCGAGACCATCGCCAAGACGATGACGCCCGGCGCCGAGAACCAGGTGTCGTTCTCCGAAATCCGGATCCAGGACGGCGAGCTGAATTACGAGGACGGCACCAACCACATCTCCGAACAGCTCGGCGATATCGACCTGTCGCTGGCCTGGCCCTCCATCTCGCGTTCCTTTGCCGCAACCGGCCAGTTCGACTGGCGCGGTGAGCGCGTCGACGGCTCGATCAGCGCCAGCGATTTCGTCGCGCTGCTGTCGGGCGACCGTTCCGGCCTCAAGGCACGGCTTGCCAGCGCGCCGCTGAAGATTGCGTTCGACGGAACCGTCGCCAACCGCACCAGCCTGATGATGGAAGGCACCGCCACCATGGACTCACCGGCGCTGCGCAACGCGTTGCGCTGGATGGGCCAGGCGCCGCCCGGCGGCGGCGGCGGCTTCGGCCGCTTCGCACTGAAGGCTCGCGCCAATGTGGTCGGCGGCTCAGTCGCGCTGACCAATGTCAATGTCGAGCTCGACGGCAATGTCGCCGAGGGCGTGATGACCTACGCCAATAACGGCCGGCAGACGCTGCAGGCGACGCTTGCCGCCGGCAATCTCGATTTCACGCCCTACATCTCGACGTTCCGCCTGCTGGCCAGCGGCCAGCGCGACTGGAACAGGCAGCTGTTCGACCTCTCCTCGCTGTCGTCGACCGATCTCGACATGCGCCTGTCGGCCGCCAAGGTGACGGTCGGCCCGTCCAAGCTCGGCCGCACCGCGTTCGGCGCCAATCTGCGCGGCGGCGCGCTCGCGCTCAGCGTCGGCGAGGCGCAGATGTATGGCGGTATCGCCAAGGGCTCGTTCGCGATCGCGCGCTCGGATGCGGTCGCCGACGTCAGGGCGCAATTCCAGTTCACCGATGTCGATTTGCAGGCCTGTGCCAGCGAACTGTTCGGCATCAACAAGCTGTCCGGCCGCGGCAACCTCAACGTCTCGCTGACGGCCTCCGGCTCGAGCCCGTTCGGGCTCGCGTCGTCGCTGGACGGTACCGCGACCTTGAACGGGCACGACGGCGCGATCGCCGGCTTCAATGTCGAGCAATTGCTGCGGCGGCTGGAGAAGCGGCCGCTGTCCGGCGGCGGCAATTTCCGCTCCGGCTCGACGCCCTATGACAATCTCAGCGTCTCGGTGAAATTCGCCGACGGCGTCGCGACCGCCGACGACATCCATGTCGAGAGCCCCGCGGCGAAGATCACGCTGACCGGCACCGCCTCGGTGCCGTCGCGCGAGTACGATCTCAAGGGCGTCGCCAGCCTGACCTCGGCGGCGGCCGGCGGCACCGCGTTCGATCTGCCCTTCGTGATTCAAGGCCCCTGGGACGATCCGTTGATCTTCCCGGATCCGGAAAGCCTGATCCGCCGCTCGCCCGCATCCGCCCCGTTGCTCGACGCCGTGAAGGATCGCAAGACCCGCGACGCGGTGCGCTCGGTGATCGAGCGCATCACCGGCGGAGCCGCACGGCCCGCGGCCGCGCCCGATCCCGCGGCCGGCGCACCCGCCAACGCACCGGCGACAGCGGCCGAGAATGCCAAATCGAACTGACTGAAGTCGAGCTGACTGAAGTCGAGCTGACCAAAGTCGCACTTCCCAACGGTCGAACTGACCGATCCATTCACTTTCCGCATCGATGCACTGGTACTGATCCACGCTCTCCCGCGAGCCCCCTACAGAAGTCGTCGATGCGGCATCTTTATCGGGTCACGGGCATGCGCTAGTGTTTTCCCCAACCGGTTAAAAAAGCCGGCCTCATGAGGGGAGAAGAACGTGAGATCCAAGGTTATCGGTGCGCTATCAATTGCGGTCGCCGCGGTCGGCCTGTTCGCCGCAACTGCACCCGCTCTGGCCCAGGGCAAGACGATCACCGTCTGGTGGGGCAAGGGATTTTACAAGTCCGAAGACGACGCGCTGCTCGATACGATCAAGAAGTTCGAAGCCAAGACCGGCATCAAGGTCGAACTGTCGCAATATGCGATCCAGGACATGATTCCGAAGACCGTTGCCGCGCTGGATTCCGGCACCGTGCCCGACGTCGCCTATTCCGACACCTACGATGTGCAGGCCCAGGGCAAGTGGGCCTTCGAGGGCAAGCTCGAAGACCTCTCCGACATCATGCTGCCGATGAAGGACGCCTTCGCGCCGAACACGCTGGAAGCGGCCCTGCTCTACAATGACGTCACCAAGAAGAAGTCCTATTACGGCTTCCCGCTGAAGCAGCAGAGCATGCACGTCCAGATCTGGGGCGACATGCTGGAGAAGGCCGGCTTCAAGGCCGATGACATCCCGACCAAGTGGGAGGATTACTGGACGTTCTGGTGCGACAAGGTGCAGCCGGGGATTCGCAAGGCGACCGGCCAGCGCATCTACGGCGTCGGCCAGCCGATGGGCGTGGAATCCACCGACTCGTTCCAGTCGTTCTACACCTTCATGGACGCCTACCACGTCAAGCTGGTCGACGACGACGGCAAGCTCCTGGTCGACGATCCCAAGGTGCGCGACGGCCTGATCCACGCGCTGAAGGACTATACCGACACCTACATCAAGGGCTGCACGCCGCCGTCCTCGACGACCTGGAAGGACCCGGACAACAACGTCGCCTTCCACAACAAGACGATCGTGATGACCCACAATTTCACGATCTCGATCGCGGCGAAGTGGTTCGAGGATTCGACCAACCCGGCGCTGACCGACGCGCAGCGCGCCGCCGGCAAGCAGGCCTACGAGCAGGACATCATCACGGCGTCCTTCCCGAAGGCGCCGGACGGCTCGACGATCCGCTACCGCTCCGACGTCAAGACCGGGCTGATCTTCGCCAACGCCAAGAACAAGGCCGAAGGCAAGCAGTTCATCAGCTTCCTGATGCAGGAAGACAACGTCCGGCCCTACATCGAAGGTGCGCTCGGCCGCTGGTTCCCGGTGACCAAGGCCAGCCAGGCGAGCCCGTTCTGGCAGGCCGACCGGCATCGCAAGGCGGTCTGGAATCAGTTCACCGGCGGCACCGCGCCGTTCGACTTTACCAAGAACTGGAAGTTCACCATTCTGAACAATGAGAACGTCTGGGCCAAGGCGATGAACCGCGTCGTCAGCGAGAAGGTACCGGTGGACAAGGCCGTCGACGAACTGATCGCCCGCATCAAGCAGGTCGCGGGGTAAGCTAAACGATGACCGGCACTGCCGACACTGGCTCCGCGTCGTCCCGGCGAAAGCCGGGACCCATACGCCGCGGCAGCAATTCTGGAGTATGCTGGTCGACGGCTTTCGCGCAACGACCGGGACCTGTGGTTATGGGTCCCGGCCTTCGCCGGGACGACACCGTGGATGCGTCCGACACCTCGTTCTTAGAGTAACCGAATGGCGATCACGCTCTCTGCATCCGATGTCCCCTCGCCGCCGCTGTCGGCGCGGCTGTCGCCGCCGCAGGTCTGGGGCATCGTGCTGCTCGTGCCCTATCTGCTCGTCTTCCTCGCTTTCGTGGTCTATCCGGTCGGCTACGGCCTGTGGCTGGCGCGCCATCCGTCGAGCTATGTCGCGCTCTATAATGACCCGATCTTCGCGCGCGCCGCGGTCAACACGCTGATCTTCCTGGTCATCGGCATCAACATCAAGATGCTGATCGCGCTGTTCCTGTCCGGGTTCTTTGCTCAGCAGCGGCCCTGGATCAGGTGGCTGTCGGTCATCTTCATCCTGCCCTGGGCGGTGCCGTCGATCCCGACCATCCTGTCGGTGCGCTTCATGCTCAATCCGGAATGGGGTGTGGTCAACCAGCTGATCTTCAAGTTCACCGGCGACGACGGCCCGAACTGGCTGAACGATCCGGCGGTCGCGCTCGCGATGGCGATCGGCGTGCACATCTGGAAGTCGCTGCCGTTCTGGACGCTGATCCTGCTGACCGGACGGCTCGCGATCCCGCACGATCTGTACGAGGCGTCCGACGTCGACGGCGCCAATTGGTGGCAGAAATTCCGCTATATCACCTGGCCGTCGATGCAGACGCTCTACATCACCTGCACGCTGCTCTCGATGATCTGGACGCTCGGCGACTTCAACAGCGTCTATCTGCTCACCGGCGGCGGGCCCGCCGACCTCACCCACGTACTGTCGACCCTCGGCATCCGCTATCTCAGGCTCGACCAGCTGTCGCTGGCGATGGCCTCGATCGTCTGCGCGATGCCGTTCGTGTTGCCGCTGGTCTATTACATGATGAAACGGTTGTCGCGATGAAGCTGCCCACCCTCCGCGAAGCCGGCACCGAAGCCAAGCTGCTGCTGATCGGCATCCCGGTCTTCATCTGGACCATGATCCCGATCTACCACATGTTCGTGTTCGCGATCTCGCCGAAGGAGGACGCGTTCACCGGCAAGCTGTGGCCGACCCATCCGACGCTGCATAATTTCTCGATCGTGTTCCACCAGCAGCATTACTTCCTGCGCGACTTCTGGATCCAGTTCTGGAATTCGGCCGTGATCGCGCTCGCCGTCGGCGCGCTGACGCTGTTCGTCGCCACCGCCGCGGCATTCTCGATCTCGCGGCTGCGCGTGCCGGGCGGCCGGGCTGTGATGAATCTGGCGCTGTTCACCTATTTCATCCCGGCGGCATTCCTCGCCGTGCCGATGTACCGCACCATGGGCACCTACGGCCTGCTCAACAATCACTGGTCGCTGATCCTGGCGATGGTCACGATCGCCGCGCCCTACGCGATCTGGGTGCTGAAACAGGCCTCCGACAAGCTGCCGGTCGAGCTCGACGAGGCCGCGACGATGGATGGCGCCACCACGCTGCAGCTGTTCCGCCTGGTCTATGTGCCGCTGATGATGCCCTCGCTGGTCGCGGTCGGCACCTATGCGATCCTGCTCGCCTGGAACGAATATCTCTACGCGTTCCTGCTGCTGTCGAAGGACACCGACATCACGCTGCCGGTCGCGCTCGGCAACTTCCTCGCCGCCGACGACTCGCCGTGGGAGCTGCTGATGACCACCGGCTTCATCTACGCGCTGCCGCCGGCCGCGGTCTACTACGCCTTCAAGCGCTACATGGTCGGCGGCCTGACGGCTGGCGCCGTCAAGTCGTGAGGCCAGAGCGTTTTCGTGCGAAGTGGACGTCCGGGCGGCGCGCGCAACTTCTCTCTCCTCACTGCTCTAGAAACTGACGTGAGGTGAGCACGCTGCCCAGGCTCCCTCCCCCCTTGCGGGGGAGGGTGGGGAGAGGGGTGACCCCGGGTGAGATGATTGACGCGAGCCTCGGTCTCGCAATCTCGATCGCGCTTCGTTGAAGCGCTGAACTGAGAGAGTGTGCCGTGTAGTACCCCTCTCCCCAACCCTCCCCCGCAAGGGGGGAGGGAGCCCTGCCGCCGGTGGCTCCCTTGCACGGAGATGTTTCGCGCAAGGAAAACGCGTCAAACAAGAATCTAGAGCGGCGCGGCGCTCTCGCCGCGGGCGCTCGACAATTTCGAGGCGAACGAGGCGACCACGATGATCACTGCGATCAGCGCGATCACCAGCGTGCAGATCGCGTTGATCTCGGGCTTCACGCCGAGCCGGACCTCGGAATAGATCCGGATCGGCAGCGTCGCCGAGCCGGGACCGGTGGTGAAGCTCGCGATCACGACGTCGTCGAGCGACAGCGTGAAGGCGAGCATCCACCCCGCCACGATCGCCGGCACGATCAGCGGCAACGTCACCAGCAGGAACGCGCGCACCGGATCGCAGCCGAGGTCCATCGCGGCCTCCTCCAGGCTGCGGTCGAGCGTGGCGAGGCGCGACTGCACCACGACGGTGACGAAGCACATCGTCAGCGTGGTGTGGGCGATCGTCACAGTCCAGAAGCCGCGCTCGGCATTCAGCGCCACGAACAGCAAAAGCAGCGACAGGCCTGAGATCACCTCGGGCATCACCAGCGGCGAATACAGCATGCCGGAGAACAGCGCCCGTCCCCGGAACCGTTCGCCGCGCGCCAGCCCGACCGCCGCCAGCGTGCCCAGCAATGTCGCCAGCGTCGCCGACACCGCGGCAACCGACAGGCTCATCCACGCCGCCTCCAGCATGGCGCGATCGCTGAAGAACTCGTGATACCAGCGCAACGACCAGCCGCCCCACACCGTCACCAGCCGCGAGGCGTTGAACGAGTAGATCACCAGGATGACGATCGGCAGATAGAGGAACGCCAGCCCGAGCGCCAGCGACGTCATGTTGAAGCGCGTGAGCCTGGTGACACTGGAAGCCATCAGCGGCCCGCCTCTAGCTGACGCCGCTGCAAGCGGTCGTAGAGCACGAGCGGCGGCACCAGCAGCAGCAGCAAGGCCACCGCCGCAGCTGACGCCACCGGCCAGTCCTTGTTGGTGAAGAACTCGAGCCACAGCGTCTGCCCGATCATCAGCGAGTTGGAGCCGGCGAGCAGATCGGGGATCACGAATTCACCGACGATCGGAATGAAACAGAGCAGCGCGCCGGCGCCGACGCCCGGCAGCGACAGCGGGAACGTCACCAGCCAGAACGCCTGTAGCGGCGAGGCGCCGAGATCGCCTGCCGCCTCCAAGAGCGAGGCATCCATCTTCGAGAGCGTCGCATAGAGCGGCAGGATCATGAACGGCAGGTAGGAGTAGACGATGCCGAGATACATCGCGCTGTCGGTCGACAGCCAGACCACCGGCGTCAAGACAATGTGCAGCGCCAGCAGGATCTGGTTGAGCAGGCCATCATGCTGCAAAATGTTGATCCAGGCATAGATGCGGATCAGGAACGAGGTCCAGAACGGCACGATGACCAGCATCATCGCCAAGCCCTGCCAGCGCTGCGGCAACCGCGCCATGCCGTAGGCGATGGGATAGCCGATCAGCAGCAGGATCACGGTCGAGGTCACCGCGACGACGAGGCTGCGCAGATAGGACAGGATGTACAGATTGTCCTGCAGCAGCAGGCGGAAATTGTCGAACGACAATTGCGCAAACGCGGCCGCCAGCGCCGCGCGGCCTTCCGTGAAATCGAACACCGGCGTATAGGGCGGCTGCGCGATCGCGGTCTGCGACAGGCTGATCTTCAGCACGAAGCCGAACGGCACCAGGAAGAACAGCACCATCCAGAGATAGGGCGCGATCGCGGCGAGTCGTGCCGGCCGCGCGAAGATGCGGCGCGCGCTCATTGCTCGAGCACCAGGCAGTCGTCGGCGGTGAACCACGCCACCACGCGCTGGCCGGCGAGATAGGCGTCGACATCGAGCCGCGCGGTGTTGGCCATCGACGACCGCACCACCGCGCCGGATTCCAGCTTCACCCGGTAGCTGGTGACGCCGCCGAGATAGTTGACGTCGGTGACGACGCCCTCCAGCCGGTTGATCGTCTGCGATGCGCCCGCGTCCGACGCCGGCGCGCGGCGCGACAACTTCACCTTCTCGGGACGGATCGCGACGCTGACCACCTCCTTGGTCACCGGCGGCCACAGTTCGCTGACCGCGAGCCTGCCCGCCTCCGCGGTCGAGACCGTCAACCGTCCATTCTCGCGGGCGGCGACCTGGCCGTTGAACAGATTGATGTCGCCGACGAACTCCGCGATCCAGCGCGAGGCCGGCGCCTCGTAGAGGTTACGCGGGGTCGCGACCTGGACCAGACGGCCGGCATCCATCACCCCGATCCGGCCGGCCATCGTCATCGCCTCCTCCTGATCGTGGGTGACGATGATGAAGGTCGTGCCGAGCCGGCGTTGCAGCTCCATCAGCTCGCCTTGCGTGCTCTCGCGCAGCTTCTTGTCGAGCGCGGCGAGCGGCTCGTCGAGCAGCAGCACCTGCGGGCGGCGCGCCAGCGAGCGCGCCAGCGCCACGCGCTGCCGCTGTCCGCCGGAGAGCTGGTCGGGCTTGCGCTTCTCGAGCCCCTCGAGCTTGACGAGCGCGACCATCTCCGCAACGCGGGTCGCGATGTCACGACGCGCCATTCCGGCGCGCCTGAGGCCGAAGGCGATGTTGTCGCGCACCGACAGATGCGGAAACAGCGCATAGTTCTGGAACATCATGTTGACGGGCCGCTCATGCGGCAGCACCTGGGCGATGTCGTTGCCGCCGAGCAGGATGCGGCCTGCGTCCGGCGTCTCGAAGCCGGCGAGCATGCGCAGCAGCGTGGTCTTGCCGCAGCCGCTCGGGCCGAGCAGCGCGAAGAACTCGCCGGCGCGGATGTCGAGCGAGAGCTGGTCGACCGCGCGGAAATTGCCGAACGACTTGGCGACGCCCTCGATCCGCAGCAGCGGCATGTCCGAGACGGCCGGTTCAGGCAACGGCCTTGCCGCCTCCCCACTCGCTTCGCCCGATGTCACGTCCGCAAGCCCCGATTCCCCGCAAGGTCCGATCCTGGCGGCAAGCTAGCGGCGGATCGCCACCGGCTCAACCGCTTCAAGAACATCTCCCGCAATATTGTCGACGCCCGCACCTCTGCTGGGCGTGTACTCAAAAGCGCGTTGCGTCGGCTTTGAGGTCCAAACCGGAAGACACTTGCTCAGTCTGAACCTTGTGCTCCTGACTCGAAGCTGACGTTTGGCGCTACCGTGAATTTAGCAGTATGTTGCGGCAAGCAGCTTCTCGATGGGAACATCGCAAGATGACCGAAAGCGAAATGAATTTGTTGGTCGCTCTCGCGGGGATGGTCGATCAATTTTGTGGCAGCTCAAAGGGGTTCGCTGATCTCCAGGCCATGTCCGCTCCTCATCAAGCGGCAGCGGTGCTGGCGGACTACGGACTGATGAAGGTTCTCGATGCGCGCTCCGCTCAATGGACTGAAGCTGGCCGGAAGTTGCTTGAGGACGCCAACAGCGCTGTGCAGTCCCGGCTCGCTGAGGTCCTAAAGCCAGAACATAGGGACGTTGCTCCAGTGCGTGATGCGGGGGTTTGGATCTTGAAATCGAGAGACCGTTAAACACACGAACACGGAGTTATCAGATCTCGCCCATTTGCAGGTTGCGATCTGCTCTTGTCTTTCGGGCATCCGGTTACGATCGCATGCCGAAACGCATTTTTAACTATCCAGTTTCGTCAGCGCATAACACGCTGCATCCTATCATATAAGTCGAGAAACAGCACACGTAGCCTCGCGTAAAACACACCCTCTTTGGTTCGATGTGAACGGGCGAAGCAGCAATGATTTCGAGCCGCAATGCTTTAAGGTTGCAGACGACGCTCTACGTCGTGACGCTTCTTTTATTTGCCGCGTCGCTGTTTCTGCCCGTGGTCGTGACAGTTGAAGCCAACCACGGCTCACCCCCCACAACGGATTAATGGATCGGTTGGTGGTTTCTGTTCTTTGGCCCCCTCGGCGTCTCGAAGGGGCAGCTCGGCTGGTTCGCCAATCCGTTGATGCTGCTTTCCGCCATGCCGATGCCGCCTCATCTCAAATTGATTTTTGCGGGTCTTGCCGTGGCGCTTGCCGTCTCAAGCCTGACAACAACTTCGATGCATGTCGTAGATGCTGAGTTGGTCGTAACGAGCGCCAGGTCGGGATTCTATCTTTGGCTTGCTTGCCCGTTTCTTCTGTTATTCGGGGCACTTGTCGGACCAGACGGCGAGATCATTGGTACCGGAAGGGGGCAGAACGTTTGATCGCAGCCCCCGTTCCCCGCATGTCAGAAGGTGAGCCGACCTAGGCCAGGCGGTCTGGCGTGGGCGGCTTGTGACCCAAAGCAGCATCTTGCTTGTCAGAATCCGGGGCCTTGATGACTGTATCGGGGCACTGAGACATGCGACAGCTTGATTTCGACCAGAGCAAGCTTCTCGCTACCAGCAACCTCAAGTTGAGTTTGAATTGGTCCAGGCGCATCAACTCGCACGCCGTCGAATTCGACGTAATATCCCGCGTGAGCGATGTCCGATCGCACTTTGGGATCATAGCCATAGGCGACGAACGCAAGGTTTTTTGCGATCTGGACCACGAACAGATGAACCTGCCAACCAGTCTGTGGTGTATACATCGTTTTTTTGGTCACCACCCTTCCGGTCCAATGAGTTATGTCGTGCGGAAGCTGCGTTTGGCCCGCGGATTGAACCCAAGCCTTTTGGAAGGCTGCTTGACCAGCCGGCACGGGAAGCATTTCCTCTTCTGGTTCTGGGGGCGCGCATGACGCCAGAGAAATCGCGCACAATAGGAGCCCAACGGTTCTTTTGCCAAACATGATGGACGTGAACGTGCACGCACGACGCTAAGAATTGGTTGCGTACACCAAATAAAGCGCCGTCGCCCTAAGCCAGCAGCAGGCAAGCCGATGTCCCCTGTTGGCCCAACTCGGACCTCCGGCCATTTCCGCTCTTGCGATGCTGTTAAGAGCTAAGCAGACGTAAGCCCCGAAGTGGCTCGTTGCCTTTGCGAGTGCATGCCCTAGACTTCGCAGCCGAATTCGGGAGGACAACCGATGATTCACGACCGCTACGGCCTGCAGCTGACCACCAATTCGGACCGCGCCGCTGCCTATTATGTCGACGGCGTCGATCGCATGCTGGCGGCGCTGCACGGCGCCGACTCAGCGTTCGAGGCGGCGATCGCCGAGGACCCCGATTTCGCTTTGGCCCATCTCGGCCGTGCCCGCGTCCACCAGCTCAACATGGAGGGTGCCGCGGCCCGCGCCAAGGCAAACGATGCGCGCCAGCTCGCGCCGGCCGCGAGCCCGCGCGAGCGTCAGCACATCGACATCATCGCGTCCGTGATCGAGGGCCAGGGCAAGAAGGCGATGACAGCGGCCGAACAGCATCTTACCGAGTATCCGCGCGATGCGCAGATACTCTCGCTGTTGCTCGGCGCCTTCGGCCTCTACGCCTTCTCCGGCCGGTCCGACCATGACGCCGCGCGGCTCGCGATCTCGGAACGTCATGCCGGCGACTATGGCGACGACTGGTGGTTCCTCACCTATCTCGGCTGGTCGAAGACCGAGGCCGGCGACCTCGTCTCGGGCCGCGCCGTCACCGAGCGCGGCTATGCGCTGAAGCCGGAGAATGCCGGCGCCGCGCACGCGGTGGCGCATGCGCTGTTCGAGCAGGGCGACGCGGCGGAAGGCCGCAGCTTCCTCTCCGCCTGGCTGCCGGCGAATGATCGCACTAGCTTCCTGCAGGGCCATCTCGCCTGGCACCTCGCCTTGATCGCGATCGAGGAAGGCGACGCCGACGGCGCGCTCGCGATCTACGAGCAGCACATCAAGCCGGCGGGCCGGCCCTATCCGCCGCTCAATATCTACACCGACACGGCCTCGCTGCTGTGGCGACTGTCGGTCGCCGGCAAAACGGGTCTCGAACCGTACTGGAAGGACGTCGCCGCCTATGGCGACGGCTACTTCCCGAAGGCCGGTGCGCATTTCGCCGACGTGCACCACGCGCTGGTCGCAGCCACGACGAACAACGATGCGCTTGAGGCGCGACTGGCCGAGATGGCGGCGCGCGACGCCGACGGCAAGCTGGCGCCCGGCCCTGCCGCGATCGGGCTCGGCCGCGGCGTTGCCGCCTTCGCCGCCGGCGACCATGAGCGCGCCGTGCGCATCCTGGCGCCGCTGATGCCCGAGCTGGTCCGGATCGGCGGCAGCCATGCGCAACGCGAATTGTGGGAGGACACCTTCATCGTCGCGTGCCTCCGCGCCGGCCAGGGCCGGCAAGCGACGAACCTGATCTCGGAGCGGCTGCATCGCCGTCCATCCAGGCGTGACCTCGCCTGGTCGCAGGAGGCGGCAAGGCAGTAGAGCTGTTGGAATGTTCTCCTTCCCCCTGAAAGGGGGAAGGTCGGGATGGGGGGCGGCCGCAAGCGACGACCGTTGTTGTGGAGGCAGGATCCCCACCCGCTTTGCTCTGGCGAGCAAAGCGACCTCCCCTTTGCAAGGGGAATTATATACTTGACAAGTACGGCCTAACGGTTGAGTAACCGTTTCCATAGTGGCCGGATTACATCAAATGGCGAGGCTAGCCGCAGCTGCCTCATAACGGCTACGTGAATTTTTTCGCTGATTTGGCTGCCCGGGGTCATCCTCGCAAGATTGCGAAGATAATCACCAGCGGACCGAACATAGCAGCGCCGAGACCCAAGCCAACGGCTGAGCAACAGTTGGGTAAAGAACGAATTAGAAATGGAATAGGCAACAAGAGCAACTCCGGCCCTCTCGTAAGCGATTTGTCGTTTTTCCAACCACTCCTTCGTCGGCGGCTCCTCTTCCGGATTGCCCGTCCATAATCGACTATGTTCAAATTCTGCTAAAGCCGCCGCCACGTCTTGCCGCAGTTGGATAAACTTCTGAAAAGGCTGCGCCAGTGCCGTGGTGAACAGCCATCCAATCACACCGCCAGCAAAGCCAGAAATCAGCGGCCAAAGCATCATTTTTGCTTGCGAGGCTCTGGCTTCTTCGTCGCCAGCCGTTTCATGAGTTCGTCCGCAGCGGATTTGTCTTCGTCCGCTTCGATCTCGCGAGCCTTGTCAATGAAAGCTCTCGATTGCTCTGGGTCATCCCGCGCCGGGTTGGTCTTCTGGCGAGTCCGGCTCTTGATGGGCTTTGGTTTGGGCTGAGATTTCATCGGAGACGCTTTGCGTTTTCTCGAACGGGAGTTGGCCTTGTGCAGTTTCTGGCGGCAGTTCCAAATCAGCCAGACCTAGCGTCGGGATATTCACCGATTTTGCGATGGCGATAATATCGTCATCATCCGTGTAGATGACAGAAGCCTGCGTCGTTTTGGCAATGGCAACGATCTGCCGGTCAAATTTGACCTTCTGCCATGGCGCAGTTAGTCCGCCCTTCTTATCTCCGGCTGCGAGCGCACCCCTAGTCATGACAGCCACTTCAACAGCGGCCTTAGTTTCGAATGGTTCAACGCGAAAGACCGCCAATTTGTTGATTTGTTCAAGGATAAGCTGGCTGTCTTGTGGGCTGGAACGAACAAGTAATTCGCTCAGAACCGGCGTTGGAATGACAATCTTGCTCTTCTGAGCGTCTAACATCTTGACCAAGTGAGCGACCCTCGCGTCAGCATGGTCAATCACATTGCCCTTTGAGTCGGTAATTCGCTTCGGTACATCTCGCCGAAATAGAAGCATTGCCATGGTGGTATCAATGACCACCATTCTTACTCTCCGGGCCTTTCCGCAGCATCTCTATATCGTCCAAGGTAGTATCCTTGAACGCGTTTATCGCGCGAATCCGATTGAGCGCATCAGACAGCGGCTCGTTGCTCAACGTTTCGTAAGCTTCGACTACAAACTCTTTTAGAGACCACTTCCCGTCAGCGCCGCGCTCCCATTTACCAGTGCCAATGAGACGCACCGGCTCAAATAGATGCCTTGCAAGCTTCTTTGCAGTGATGCGATCAGCCCAGCACCCGCTTACGGCTTCGCCGTTCGCTTCAATCAATACAGGAACCCACTTATGGATCCCCCCAACGCGGACAAGCATCCCGTCAATCGTTCCGCGCTCTTGCACGGCGAACTTTTCTTCAGAACTTTGCACACCAGGAAAGGGAATGATGACCGCTTCCTGGTTCGTGTCTGGGGCCTCCTTCAGAGCGCCGCAGCCATCGTCCTCGCGCAGCATCCTGTTGACAGTGTCATATGCGCGCAAGGCATCGCGCGGCGCGTCGCCACGGCGAACAGCCGCAGCGCGCTCCCTAACCTTCGGGACAGCTTCGCGCTGCACGCGGTGAACCAAGCGCGTGCTTCCGCGCTTCAACTTCACAAAGTGAACAGAGGATTCCTCGCCAAGCATGGTAGCCAGTTGGGCCATGTACTCAGCGAGTCTCGCCATCGGAATTGTGGAAGGGCTGTATGCGTCGATAAAGAACTCGAATTCGGTCGCGTCCGCCCGGCGGCCTTTTACAGCCTTCCTTGCCGGTTTGGGTTTTTTATGTGCCATGCCCATTGGAGTAGCCGTCTTCCGTCTTATTCCGACGCTGGTTACGAGTCCCGATACTTCAAGCGCTTCCCAATGATACCACGAAGCGCCTTGGTCGTGCGAGCTTCATCAGACACGCCAAGAGCCATCCGTTCGTTGTATCTGAAGTCAAACTCAGCCAAATATCGCTTCAGATGCTGCGGGCTGACATGGTGATAAGTGCCAGTAATCCCGCGTTTTAGAATAGAGAAATACCCTTCAATCGTATTGGTATGTGCATCGCCGCGAACGTATTCGCCGATGCCATGGTTAACGACCTCATGCGTAAAATCCTTATGCGTCTGGCGATACTGGCCAGCGTCGTCCGTCATTAGCGTAGTATCGGCGTCACGCTGACAGACCAGCGTTTCGCGCAATGTCTTAGACGTAACGCTCGCGACATGCTGGCTACGGACCTTGCCCCTGCGCTCAACGAGGGAGAAGGCAATCTCCTTGCCCATGCCGCCGATATTCCCTGCATTGCGCTTGCTGCGATGCTTGTTCTTCTCTTTGCCGCCGATGCAGGTCTCATCGGCTTCAACGATTTTGCCTTCGCCGCCCATGACGGTGAAATGGCCTTCACGCATAGCTTCGCGCAACCGATGCTCCATGAACCACGCGGTCTTGTAGGTGACCTTGAGCGTGCGGTGCAGTTGATGCGCGCTGATGCCCTTCTTGCTGGATGCCATCAGGTGCGCGGCCTGAAACCAGATATGCAGCTTGACGTGGCTGCGTTCGAAAATGGTGCCTACCGTGACCGTGAATTCGCGTTTGCAGGGGCCACAGCGGCGCAGGCCAGCCCGGCCGCCCCTTACGTCCGTAATGCGGTCAAAGCTGCCGCAGCGCGGGCAATGAGGCCCCTGCGGCCATACGATCTCCTCCAGCCGCGCAATGGCTGCGACCTCATTGTGGAAGTGCGATGCGGACAGGACGGACATAGCGGATTCCCTCTATGGTTGACTCTACCAAGGGGCACCCGTACTTGTCAAGTATATAGCTCCCTTTTGCAAGGGGAGATTTGAGAGTGCGTTCAATCCGCCTTCGCCATGAACGCCGCAAGCGCATCGCGATCGGCTTGCGGCATGGTCAGGCCGAGCTTGGAGCGGCGCCACAGGATATCGTCGGGAAAGCGCGCCCATTCCTTGCGCATGAGGTAGCGCACCTCAGCGCCGGTCAATTCCGGGCCGAAGGCCGGACCGAGATCGGCCTTCTGCTTCGCCTCGCCCAGGATATCCTTCACGTTCAGCCCGTAGGCGGCCACCAGCCGCCGCGCCTCGTCCTCGCCCAGGAAGCGCCAGCGGTCGCGCGCGATGTCGACCTCGGTCTCGAAACGCTGCCAGGCGAATTCACCGCCCGGCAGCGGCACGGTTGCGGTCCAGCGCGGCGTCATCGGATAGAACCGGGTGAACTCCGAGACCGCCCGCTCGGCACGGCGCCGCGAGGTGGTGATGTCGCCGCCGAAGATGGTGAGCAGCGGCGCCCTGCCGCGCCGGAAATCGAGCGATGCAGCGCCATCGCTGCTGCGCCGGCGCACGGGAGCGATCACGGAATTGGCGCCGGAAATCGTTCGCAGCACGTCGGCCGGGGTGATCTGCTCGCGAAAATACCGATTGGCTGCGTCGCAGAGATAGGCAACCTCACGCACACCCATCGCGACAATGGCGGGATCGCCCTTGAAGGGATGACCGACGCTGCCGATCAGGGTGAAGTCGCGCGCGTAGGGACTGGCGAAGATCAGTTGGCCATCGCTGTTCTGGAACGCATAGACGTTGTCGCAGTCAAACAGGCGGCGCACCACGATCTGGCTGATCTGCACGGTCGCGAGCGGTGGCGCCGGCACGCGCAACACCGTGTCGGCGACGGAGGCGGTCCACGCACCGGTCGCATTGACCAGCGACCGCGCTGTGATCACCCGGCGGTAGCCACGGTCGATTGCGACCAGCCGCCAGGCGTCGCCGCGCTCGGCCCGGGTCACGCGCGCGCCGGTGCGGATATCGGCGCCGCGCGCCGCGGCATCGACGGCATTGAGCACGACGAGCCGGGAATCGTCGACCACGCAGTCGGAATATTCGAACGCGGTTCCAAACGGCCGCTTCAGCGCATTGCCGACCGGATGGTGGGTGACATCCAGCGTCGCCGAGCGCGGCAGGCCGCTGCGCGAGGCGAGCCGCTCGTACAGCAGCAGCAACGACCGCAATTGCCACGGCGGCCGTTCCTCGGCATGCGCCGGGATTGCGAAGCGCGCCGGCCGCACCAGATGCGGCGCGATGCGCAGCAACACATCGCGTTCCCTCAGCGCCCTGCGGACGCGGAAGAACGCGCGCCGTTCCAGCCCGGCCAGATCGCCGTGGACCAGCCGCGGCGAGGCCCCCGACGCGCCGGAGCCGAGATCGCCCTGCTCCAGCAGGATCACACGCAGGCCGCGGCCGGCCGCATCACGCGCAATGCTCGTGCCGTTCAGGCCTCCGCCGATGATCGCGACGTCATAGTCCGCCATGGCAACGCCTATCGCATTTCAATGCGAACGAAATACGTGTTCGCGCGAAAAATGCGTCAAGGCGTGGCGCTTAACGACATAATGCCCGGGTGAAGCGGTCTCACGCATACCCCACCTCTCCCGCTTGCGGCGACGAGCGTACGCCTGCACGATTTCGGAATATTAGAATAATGCTCCTGAGTTGCCCGACGTGTCAAGTCGCTTGCCGGAACGCCGACCGCCACCGGCTACTTTGCATGGGGTTGTTTTCGATATTTTGGTGGCGCTCCGCCTGCGGCGGCCATCCAATCTGATTCCATCACGCGCTAATCCGCAGCGGCCGCGGCGAAAAAGCCTTCGGGGCCATCGGCCTCGATCAGCTTCTTGCCTTCGATCACCCAGAACCGGTTGGCGACCGTGCGCACGAACTGGCGGTCGTGCGACACCAACAGGCAGCTGGCCTGCTGCTCCATCAGTTCGTCCTCCAGCGTCTCCTGGCCCTCGATGTCGAGGTGATTGGTCGGCTCGTCGAGCAGATAGAAGTTCGGCTGGGTGAGCCGCAGCACCAGCATGCCGAGACGGGCCTTCTGCCCGCCCGACAGCCGCCCGATCGGACGGCCCTGCATCTCGATCGAGAGCCCGGCGCCGGCGAGCAGGCCGCGCGCTCGCTGGTCACCGACCGCGAAGCGCCGCGTCAGCATATGCAGCGGCGTGTCGCCGTCGGCGAGATCGGCCAGCGCCTGGTCGCAATAGCCGAGCACGAGCGACTCGGTGGCCCTGATCTCGGCGGCTGCCGCCGCCGCGTCCTCGATCGCCAGCCGCAGCGCCGCGACGAACCGGGTCTTGCCGGCGCCGTTCGGCCCGAGCAGCGCGATCCGGTCGCCCTTGCAGATGATCTGCTGGCCGGTCCTGAACAACGGCCTGCCGTCCGGAGTGGCGATCGCGGCGTTGTTCAGCCTGATCAGAACCTTGGCATGGGTGTCGCGGTTGGCGAGCCGGATCGTGCCGGCCGAGCGTTCGACATGCGCCGGCTTTGCCGTCTCTTCGAGCTTTTCGGCGCGCTGCTTCAACTGCTTGGTCTTCGACAGCAGAAGGTCGCTGCCGGAATTGATGCCGAGGTTGTTGAGCTTGGCGGCCTGCTGCCGGAGTTGGCGGACGGCCTTCATGTCGCGCTGGAAGCGCCGCTCGTCCGAGGCATCGAACTCGTCGAGCGCCGCGCGCGCCGCGGTGTAGGGCAACGCGAACAGCTGCGACCGCTCCGGGCGCAGGAACACCGTCCGGTTGGTGGTCGCATCGAGGAAGGCACGGTCGTGGCTCGCGATCACCACCGGCATCTCGCGCGGCAGCGAATTCAGCCAGGCCTCGAGCCGGCTGATCTTGGCGAGGTCGAGATGGTTGGTCGGCTCATCGAGCAGCAGCACGTCGGGCTCGGTCACCAGCACGCGGGCGAGCAGCGCAAGCCGCAGCCAGCCGCCGCTCAGTTGCTTGAGCGGTCGTGCCCAAAGCTCCTCCGGCACCTCCAGCGATTGCAAGGCGACATCGACCCGCCAGCTCTCGCTGGCGCGCTGCTCGCCGGGTAGCGCCTCGAGCACGGCGGCATGGAACGGGGTATCGAGCAGCCTCGGCGGCGCATCCTGCTCGACATGGCCGATCGTCAGGCCACGCGCGCGGGTGATGTCGCCTTCATTGGGCTCCATGCTGCCTGCGATGCAGCGCAGCAGCGTGGATTTGCCGCGGCCATTGGCGGCGACGAGGCCGATCCGGTCGCCCGCATTGACGACGAAATTCAGTTCGGAAAACAGCGGCGCGTTCAGCGTCACGCCGAGATTGCGTACATTGATGAGGGTCACGATCGATTCTCTGGTCTTGCCGGCGATCACGACAGCATCCAGCGGCGTCCAGCCAGCATCGGATGTGCGTGTCGGTGCGCGGCGAGGGATTCAAATGCAGGCGCAAACGCTCAAACGTTCGACGCCGCACGGCCACGAAGGGCAGACCAGGAAGAGATTTTGTCCGAGTTTCCGGTCAGCCCTGCAAACGCATTTGCAGGGCGTTGACGGGGCCACGCTTGAGGTGGGGATGAGTGAATCTCGCCACGACGCAGCCCTCCTTTCTCGGCAAGAATGTTGTGGTGGGCCGAGATTTAACCGGACGCGCAACGGATGGCAAGCGCAGCCGGCGGGTCCGGGCTGACGGTTCAGGCCGGTTTACCCGGCCCTGCGCACGGTTTCGGCGAGCAGGTCGCCGCCGACCAACGCGGCAAATTGACCGATCGGGGCCGGCCGGCCGATCAGATAGCCCTGCACCGCATCGCAGCCTTCTTCCGCAAGGAAGCTGAGCTGCGCCTCGGTCTCGACGCCTTCGGCGACGATCGACATCTCGAGGCCGTGGCCGAGATCGATGACCGCGCGGACGATCGCGGCGGATTGCGGATTGCGGCCGAGATTGATGACGAAGGCGCGGTCGATCTTGATCTTGTCGAACGGAAACGCCTGCAGGTAGCTCAGCGAGGAATAGCCGCTGCCGAAATCATCCATCGAGATGCGCACGCCGAGCGCCTTCAGCCGCCGCAGCAGCGACAGGCCGCGGTCGAAATCCTCGATCAGCACGCCCTCGGTGATTTCGAGCTCGAGGCGATCGGGCGTCAGCCCGGTCTCGAGCAGGATCGAATGGACGAGGCCGACGAGGTCGCCATGGGTGAACTGCGCCGGCGACAGGTTCACGGCGATCTGCATCGGCACCGCCCAGGAGGCGGCCTCCCGGCAGGCTTCGCGCAAGATCCATTCGCCCATCTCGACGATCAGGCCGCTTTCTTCCGCGAGCGGAATGAAGTCACTGGGCGGCACGAAGCCGCGCTGCGGATGGTGCCAGCGCGCCAACGCCTCGAAGCCAATGATCTGGCTGCCCGCAACGCTGGCGCCGGTGGCAGCCTGCGGCTGGTAGTAGAGCGACAATTCGCCGTTCTTGATCGCGACCGACAGCTCCTGATGCAGCACGCGGCGATCGCGGATCTGCTGGTCCATCTCCGGCTCGAAGATCGAGATCGTGCCGCGCGACTTGGCCTTGGCGCGGAATAGCGCCGCGCCCGAATTGGCCAGCAGCGAGGCGGCGTCGGATCCGTTGTGCGGGAACACCGCGATGCCGGTGGTGAGGCCGGTGCGCACCGACTTGCCGTCGATCGCGAAATCCTCACCCAGCGCCTCGGCGGCCTGCTCGGCCAGCGCAATGCCGGCGGCCGGCTGCCGGCCGTCGATGATGAGGCCGAATTCGTCGCCGGACAGCCGCGCAACCACGCCGCCGCGCGCCACGGTCTGCAAGCGCTGCGCGACTTCGATCAGCACCTTGTCGCCCATCGCATGGCCGTAGACGTCGTTGATCTCCTTCAGCCCGTCGAGGTCGACGCAGAGCACGGCGAACTGCTCGTCGGTGCCGTCGCAGGCCTCGATCATCTGGGTCAGCGCCTGCAGGAAGGCGGCGCGGTTCGGCAGATCGGTCAGGCCGTCATGATAGGCCATGTGCGCCATGCGCGACTCGGTCTGGCGCCGGTCGGTGACGTCCTCATGGGTCTTGATCAGATATTGCGGCTCGCCATGGTCGTCGAGCACGGTCATGCGGCGGGTCAGGAACAGCCGCAGGCCATCCTTGGTCGAGATCGGGTGCTCCTCGGCGATCATGCTGCGCTTCCGGATCGCAGCCTCGTCGCGGGCGACGATCAGCTTGGCTTCGCGCGCATTGAAGATATCGGACGCGGTGAGGCCGGCGGCGTCCTCGCGGCGGCGATTGAGGATCGTCTCGGCACTGCGGTTGGCCAGCAGGTAGCGGCCGTCGCTGACGCGCTGCACGATCAGCGAGACCGGGATGTTGTCGACCACGAGCTCGAGGAATTTCTTGTTGTTCTCGAGCTCGCGCGACAGCGAACGGCGGTCGGTGACGTCCTCGAACAGCGCGATCAGGAATTCGGGATCGCCGGCCTCGTTGCGGGCGATCACGCGGTTCGACGCCAGGATGCGCTTCTCCGAGCCGCGTTCGACGAAGAATTCGCTGCGGTGATAGCCTTCCGGCGCGTCCAGCGCGGCGCGGTCGGCGGTGTCGATGCTGACGGCGGTCTCGGGACGGAAGATCTCGTCGGCGCGCTTGCCCACGATGTGATCGCGCGAGAAGCGCGAGAAGCGCTCGAACGCGCGGTTGGCGAAGATGTAGCGGCCGTCCTCGATGTTCTTGGCCGCGACGCAGACCGGGACGTTGTCGAGCACGGATTCGAGGAATTGCGTGGTCGAGGCGAGCTTGCGCGACAGCTTGCGCTGGTCGGTGCAATCGAGATGGGTCGCGACCGAGCCGCCGTTCGGCAGCGGAAAATATTTCACCAGCACCGACCGGCCGCCGGGCAGTTCGGTAACCAGCCCTTCGGGCGCTGCGGCCCTGGCGAAGAAATCCTCGGCGCTGATGTCGAGCACGCCGCGGTCGCGGCGCAGTTCCAACAGCTCGGTGCCGGTCATGTTGCGCCTGATGTCGGCGCGCGACAGGCCGTAGATGTCGAGATAGCGGTCGTTGCAGAACACGATGCGCTCATGCACATCGGTCATCACCACGCCCTGGTTCAGGTGGTTGAGGGCGGACGACACGAAGGCGTTGCGCCGCAGTTGCGCGCGCTTGGCCTTGCGCAGGGCCGAAAGAATCCAAAGCCCAACCGCGCCGAGGAAGGACGCAACCACCACGCTGCCGATCAGGAGCTCCCAGACCACGCCGGGATCGAGGTCGCCAAGGTAGGTCGACGGTGCGAAGGCGGCGGAGGCTGCCCGGGCCGCTTCGACCGGCACGACGGCGGCGATCAGGCAAAGGACGGCCCTTGCCGGAATCGAATTCTTCCCGCCCGCCTGCCAATTCCTGCCAGCCATCAATCACCCGCGGATTACCGGGGCGAGTGTTCGGCTCCGGCGGTTTGGATCGGGTAAACGCGTAGGGATGCAACCGGGAAATGCCACTTAATGTACGGCAATTGCCCTGACATGATTAATGCTGCCCTAACAGGGCATGGCTCCCCAACTATTTGAGATGGCCCAAGCACTTGCCTAATAAGCACTTGCCCAAAACGATGGGATCGGCTGAACGATGTTGGCGGCAACGGCGTGGCTGCGCGGAAATGTTCGGACCTGAAGGACGAGATGGACAGGGTTGATTGTGTGGTCGTCGGTGCGGGGGTGATCGGCCTCGCGGTGGCGCGCCGGCTGGCACAGGCCGGCCGCGAAGTGATTGTGATCGAGGAGGCCGAGGCGATCGGCACGGTGACCTCGTCGCGAAACAGCGAGGTGATCCACGCCGGCATCTACTACCGGGCCGGCAGCCTGATGGCGCGGATGTGCGTCAGCGGCAAGCGGGCGCTTTATCGTTACTGCGCCGAGCACGGCATCCCGCACAGGAATTGCGGCAAGCTGATCGTCGCCACCACGGCCAAAGAGACCGAAAAACTGCAGTCGATCCGGGCCCACGCCGAGGCCAACGGCGTCGACGACATGCAGCTCTTGTCCGGCGAGACGGCACGCGCGCTGGAGCCGGCGCTGAACTGCGACGCTGCGCTGCTGTCGCCTTCCACCGGGATCATCGACAGCCATGCCTACATGCTGGCGCTGCGCGGCGACGCCGAGGCGGCCGGCGCGGCATTCGCCTTCCATACGCCGCTGCTCCACGCCAGGGCCACAACCAACGGGTTCGAGATCGAGGCCGGCGGCGCGGCGCCCATGACGCTGGCCTGCGATCTGCTGGTCAATGCCGCCGGCCTCGGTGCAACGGCGGTCGCGCGCAGCGTCGAGGGCATGCCGATCGAATTGATTCCAACGGCCTATCTGGCCAAGGGCAATTACTTCAGCTGCAGCGCCAGGGCGCCTTTCTCGCACCTGATCTATCCGGTGCCGGAGCCCGGCGGGCTCGGCGTACATCTGACGCTCGACCTGGCCGGACAGGCGAGGTTCGGCCCCGACGTCGAATGGATCGATCACATCGATTACGCCGTCGACCCTGATCGGGCCGAGCGGTTCTATCCGGCGATCCGCAAATATTGGCCGACCCTGCCGGACGGGGCGCTGATGCCGAGCTATTCGGGAATCCGGCCCAAGATCGTGCCGCCAGCGGTCGCCACCCAGGATTTCCTGATCCAAGGACCGGCCGATCACGGCGTCGCGGGCCTGATCAACCTGTTCGGGATTGAATCGCCTGGACTGACGTCATCGCTCGCGGTCGCCGACCATGTCGGCGAGCTGGCAGAGCTCTGAGCAAATGCAACATAGCCTACCGAGGGACGCGCGCTGCGGCGTTCATCCCTCGGTAAAAGGCCAGATTATTTGCAAATTTGCGGAGGAACCGGCTTAGTGGACCGTGTCGTCGGCGGAAAGTCTCAACCGCTCGATTTGATCCTTGACCATCAACTTGCGGCGCTTGAGCTCGCAAATGTGGAGATCGTCTACGGAGGGGTGAACGAGTGCTTCGTGCAGTTCGTTCTCGAGTATTTTGTGCTTACGCTCCAGCTCAACGAGATGGGCCTGTATTGCCATTGCGAACACTCCTCGGTGCGTTAAACCTCAGGTTCGATCCGGACCAATAAGTCTACACGAGTGGGCGGTGCTGTCGATAGGGGACGCGAAATGCCGCACGCACTCATTTCGGTTTATCTGTAACTAATCGTGACTATGGAACCGGTTCGGCTTGCGCCGCGCGCGCTCAGGGAGGATATTCCAGCGAGCGGCTGCTTCGGTCGCAACAACCTCGTCGTGCTTACCAGTCAATACACAACCATGAACGATCAGGATGAGCGCGAACTCCTCGCCGAGCTTGCGCGTCTGCAACAAGAGCACCGCGACCTCGATGCCGCGATCGACGCGCTGCATCAATCGCCGGCGCCGGATCTCTTGATGCTGCAACGCTTGAAGAAGCGGAAGCTGCAATTGCGCGACCGCATCGCCTTCATCGAAGATCAGATCACGCCCGACATCATCGCCTGACGCCCGCCTCGGCGGTTCGGCGGCCCGCTGGTTCAGATCCGGCGGCGGTTTTCCCCGTCATCCACAGCGCCCGACCGGCTTCACGTTCGCGGCAACGGACGCGGGCGTACTTTTCGGCGCTTGACTCCAAAAGAACAAAATAAGAACATGCCGATCCAGCCGCCAGCCATCAGAGGGAGTTTCGCCATGTCCGCACCGCCTTCCCTGCCCGACAACAGCCGCTACGAGCAGGCCTGCGATCAGGCGATCGCGATGTGCGACGGCAACCTGCGCAGCACCATCAAGGCGCTGATCATGGCCAACGAATATCTCGAAGCCGAGCTCGAGGAATTGCAGGCTGCGATCGCGGCCGGCTGCGTGCCGGCGCGAACCCATGCAGCGAGCGACGCCGCCTGATCTCTGAGGGAGCACAGCAATGGCGGACGTGACCTATTACGTGGCGCTGCCTTTCATGCAGGACGACGACGGCACACCGGTCGCCGGCAGTGCCGAGGAATGCCAGAGTTCGGCGATCGCGCTGCGCCGGGCGGAGACGATGTCGCGGATGCCCGGCAGCATCGGCGCCGTCGCGTTCAGCCGCACCGGCGATCCCGCGATCGGCGAATTCGGCGATGCCAAGCTGCTGCGGGCCTACGGCAATGTGCCGGAGGATCTGAGCGCACTGTAATTTTCAGGATTCATGGCGCCGCTGCGCCTTGCGCACATACATCGCACGATCGGCCTCATCGAGCACGCGATCGGCATCCGAATGCGCGGTGAGGATCGCAACGCCTGCGGAGGCGCCCGCTGAGACCCGGCTGCCACGGAACACGAAAGTCAGGCGGTCGATCGCCTCTTCCAGCGCCGCCGCCTTGGCGCGAGCATCGGTCTCGCTGAGATTCCACAACAGCACCGCGAACTCGTCGCCACCGAGACGGCCGATCACGTCGGAGGCGCGCACCTGGTCCGATATCGCGGCGACGATCGTCTTCAGCACCTCGTCGCCTGCCGCGTGCCCGAAGGCATCGTTGATCGGCTTGAGGCGATCGACGTCAAGCACGATCAGCGCGCCGGAGGCCTGATAGCGCTTGATGAAGGAGAGCGAACGGACGAGCTCGCGCTCGAAGCCGCGCCGGTTCAGGATGTCGAGCAGGAAGTCGGTCTCGGCGGAGGCCTGCAGCTCCTCGATCCGGGCCTGGGCCCGCGCCAGCTGCGCCCGCAACCTGCGGATCGTGGATTTGTCGCCAGACGCGACCGCGCCTCGCGTGGAAGCTTCGGTTCCAGCCGCTTTGGTTCCAGTCCCCTTTGTTGCCGTCCTGGCGGGTGCGGATTTGCGCGCGGCGGGCGCGCCTTTTCGTCGTTTTGCCGCCCCGGAGGCCGCCGCCGTCGTCTTCTTCTTCATGCGCATCCTTGTTGAGGCCTGCTTATGAAGGCTTGCCGGGATTCACCAAGACAGGATAGTCCATTCTAACTCCCTTGCCACGCCTTGGATGACGCCCGGGCCGCCCCTATAATCCGGCCTATGCTTTTGGATTCCTGCACAGAATTGAACAGATGACCGCTCCGATCGCCATCATCATGGGAAGCCAGTCCGACTGGGAGACCATGCGCCATGCCGCCGAGACCCTGGCTGCGCTGGGTGTTGCCTGCGAAACGCGCATCGTTTCGGCGCACCGCACCCCCGACCGACTCTACGCCTTTGCCAAGGGCGCCAAGGCGGCCGGGCACAAGGTGATCATTGCCGGCGCCGGCGGTGCCGCCCATCTGCCGGGCATGACGGCCGCGCTGACGGAGCTTCCGGTGTTTGGGGTTCCCGTCGAGTCGAAGGCGCTGTCCGGCGTCGATTCGCTGTACTCGATCGTGCAGATGCCGGCCGGCATCCCGGTCGGGACGCTGGCGATCGGCAAGGCCGGAGCGATCAATGCCGCGTTGCTCGCGGCGAGTGTGCTCGCGCTCAACGATCCCGCACTGTCGGTCCGTCTTGCGGCCTGGCGCACGCAGCAGACCGATGCGGTCAAGGAGCATCCGGAGGGCTCGGCGTGACGGCTTCGAACCTCGTGAAGCTGAAGCCGGGCGACACCATTGGAATCCTCGGCGGCGGACAATTGGGCCGGATGCTGGTGCTTGCCGCCGCGCGCCTCGGGCTCCGCTGCCAGGTGTTTTCGCCGGATCCGGACTCGCCGGCCTTCGACGTGGTGCAGAACGCGACCTGCGCGGAATATGCCGACGTCGAGGCGCTCGAACTGTTCGCCAACGACGTCGACGTCGTCACCTATGAATTCGAGAATGTCCCGGCCGCGACCGCGATGGTGCTCGCCGCACGCCGTCCGGTGCTGCCCGCACAGAAGATCCTCGAGACCACGCAGGACCGGCTGATCGAAAAGGATTTCGTCAGCAAGCTCGGGATCGGCACCGCCGATTATGCCGACGTCTCCTCGGTTGCCACGCTACACGCAGCGATCGAACGGATCGGCCTGCCTGCCGTGATCAAGACCCGCCGCTTCGGCTATGACGGCAAGGGCCAGGCCATCATCCGCGCCGGCGACGACCTCGAGCAGGTCTGGCAGGACCTCGGCACCAAGTCGGCCATCCTCGAGGCGTTCGTGCCGTTCGAGCGCGAGATCTCGGTGATCGCGGCCCGCTCCGCGTCCGGCGAGGTCGAGTGCTTCGACGTCACCGAGAACGAGCACCGCGACCACATCCTGAAGTTTTCCCGCGCGCCGGCCGCGATCCCCGACGAGCTTGCGGCACAGGCGCGGGCGGTCGCCGAAAAGATCGCCGCGGCGCTCGACTATGTCGGCGTGCTCGCGGTGGAGATGTTCGTGGTGCCCGGTAACGGCGCAGCGACGGTGCTGGTCAACGAGATCGCGCCACGCGTGCATAACTCCGGCCACTGGACGCTCGACGGCGCCTCGATCTCACAGTTCGAGCAGCACATCCGTGCGATCGCCGGCTGGCCGCTGGGCAAGCCGGTGCGCCACGGCGATGTCACCATGACCAACCTGATCGGGGACGACATCCTGAGCTATGAGCAGTGGCTCACCGTTCCCGGCGCCACCGTGCATCTGTACGGCAAGGGCACGCCGCGCCCCGGCCGCAAGATGGGGCACGTCACCGAAGTGACGCCGGCCCGTAAGCCGTAATTGATTCCACACCGGCGGCCGCGGCCGCCTTCGCGTCATCGACGGAAATGGGATCGTGGCAACCACGACCCCATTAACGCTCTAGCCGATCACGCAGTCTTGACGCCGGCGACGATGCCGGTCGGCTCGTCGCTGAGCCAGCGATAGATCCCGCCGCCGAGCGCGCCGCCGATCAGGGGCGCGACCCAGAACATCCAGAGCTGCCCCAGCGCCCAGCCGCCGACGAACAGAGCCGGCCCGGTGCTGCGCGCCGGGTTCACCGAGGTGTTGGTGACGGGAATGCTGACCAGATGGATCATCACCAGCGCGAGGCCGATGGCGAGCGGCGCGAAGCCGGCGGGCGCCTTGCCGTGGGTCGATCCCATGATGATGAACAGGAACATCATGGTCATCACCACTTCGGTGATGAAGCACACCACCATGCTGTAATGGCCCGGTGAGTGCGCGTCATAGCCGTTGGAGGCGAAGCCCTTGGTGACATCGAAGCCGGGCGCGCCGCTGGCGATCACATAGAGCAGCCAGGCTGCGATGATCGCACCGGCGACCTGCGCGATGATGTAGGGCAGCACCTGGCCGCCCGGGAAACGCCCGCCCGCGGCGAGCCCGACTGTCACGGCCGGATTGAGGTGGCAACCCGAAATATGGCCGATCGCATAGGCCATGGTCACCACGCTCAGCCCGAACGCCAATGACACACCGACCAGGCCGATCCCGACCTGCGGAAAGCCGGCCGCGATCACCGCGCTGCCGCAGCCAGCGAATGTGAGCCAGAACGTACCGATCAGCTCGGCCGCGTATTTCTTCATGTCCATGTGTCATCTCCCCTATTTCCAATGTCCGGGCTATCTGAAACTCCGGGAGCGGCCCCGATCCTGGCGCCAAACCACCCAAATCAGGGCCGCACGAAGGCATTTTCGCCCCATTTCGTGGCTTTACTAGGCCCTAAAGTCACTCGACCGGTGGACATCTGCGCGTTTGTCTGATACATGCGCGCGCCTAGGGTTAAGAGGCAGGCCTTTTGCCGCCGCTTTACCTCGCCAGAATTCCGAACCGATCAATTCAAAAGAGGATGCCGCGTGCAGGTTCTCGTCCGCGATAACAATGTCGACCAAGCCCTGAAGGCGCTGAAGAAGAAGATGCAGCGCGAGGGTATTTTCCGCGAGATGAAGCTCCGCGGTCACTACGAAAAGCCCTCTGAGAAGAAGGCTCGCGAAAAGGCCGAAGCCGTGCGCCGCGCACGCAAGCTTGCGCGCAAGAAGCTGCAGCGCGAAGGCCTGCTGCCGATGAAGCCCAAGCCGGTGTTCGGCGCTGGTCCCGGTGGCGACCGTGGCGGCCGTCCCGGTGGTGCAGGCGCTGGTCGCGGACCGCGCTGAACCGTTTTGCCGATATGGAAGTCTAACAACGCGGGCCACGGGCCCGCGTTGTTGTTTTGAAGCCAGCCGTGTTCCGGGGTACCCATGCAAAACGACCGGCAAGAGCACTTTGCATGATGGCCGTTCCGGCGCTCCGCTCCCCGCTCCCAGAAGCAGCGCACCGCCCTCGTGCGGCGCACCTCGTCATCATGGCCGTGGTTCTCGGCCTGCCGCTCGGGGGCTGCTCCTTCGACTTGGGATCATGGGGCCCGGACGACAAGCCGAAACCGGCTGCCGCTGCCGACAAGCCTGCTGCCGACACCATCACCCCACAGGACATCAACAGCGCCAAGGATCACGCCACCCGCGGCCAGGTGCTGGCGCATTCCGGCAAGCTCGATGAGGCGCAGGCGGAATTCGAGCAGGCGCTGACCGCCGACCCTTACAACATCCAGGCGCTGTACGGCCGTGGCCTGATCTATCAGGGCCGCGGACAACATCAGCAGGCGATCGACGATTTCACTGCGGCGAGCGGGCTGTCGCCGCAGAAGGCCGAGCCGCTGGTCGGCCGCGCCACCAGCTACCTCGCGCTCGACAAGGCCAAGCAGGCCGCGACCGACCTCGACGAGGCCGTGCAGGCCGATCCCAGCAATGTTGCGGCGTGGAGCGCGCGCGGCCAGGCCTATGAGCGGCTCGGCGACAGGGCCAAGGCAGCGGCGTCCTACAATCGCGCGCTCGCGCTGCGACCAAATGACGGAAGCGCGCGCAGCGGGCTGGCGCGCACCGGCGGCTAGAGTTTCGGTTCTGATTGAATCAGAACCGAAACTCTAGCTTCTTGCTTTGACGCGTTTTCTTCACGCGAACCGGCGTCCACTTCGCTCGAAAACGCTCTGGGCGCTTTCGAACGAAGCGGATACCGCTTCTCTCAAAGCAGATGCGTCGAGAGCGATAGATCCGTGCTGCGGGTTACTTCGGCAGGACGGCGTGGAACATCGACTTCATGCCGGAGAACATGTCGTCGGTCACCGACGTGCGCTCGTTCTTCGGCGCCGGCATCGCAGCGTCGGCGCGCAGGTCGAGCGGAGCCTGCAACACCGGGACCGGAATGTCGGCCGGCGGCGTCAGCCGATTCGCATCCTGCGCATTGGCGGCGTAGGGCGGACGCGGCTGCGCGGCTTGATCGGCATTGTCGCTGGACGGGTTCGACACCATGATCGGCGGCGGCAACGGCCGGATCGCCGGGGCTGCCGCCGGACGCTGCTGGTCAGGCAGACGGGCGAGATCGGTGCTGCGAGCGTCCTGGGAACGCACGGCGTCCTGGGAACGCGCAGCCTCCTGCGGACGCTCCTTGCGCAGCCGCTCGATGGCAGCACGCGCAAGATCGTTGGCATCGCGGGCTTCCTCCGGCGTGACGGCGGACTCGACCGGCGCCGCGGCGGGCGCAGCCTTCGCGGCCGCCTTCGGCGCCGCCGGATGATGGCGCGCGTCGGCCGGGATGCTGGCCGTCTCGGCCGGCGCATCAGCTTTGGTGTCGGCAGATTTGGGGTCAGCCGATTTGGGATCGGCGGGCTTCTCGGTGACGGTGGCCTTCTCCGACGCCGACCGCTCGATCAGGGTGCGCTCGGACATCCCCTTGGCCTTCACGCCGGCTTCCGGGAGGCTGCTGACCACGGTGGACTTTTCGGCGGGCTTGGCTGCGGCTTTCGGATCGACCTTGGGATCCACGGCAGCGGTCACGGCTGCGGCGTCCGGCGCTTGCGGCTTGGCCACGATGTAGTGATTGACGATGTACGCCCCGATGATGGTCGCTGCCACCGAGGGTAAGATGTCCATCACAAATTTCTTCAGGTAACTCAGCATGACCTGCCACTCCCCACCCCGTTATTTCATGCTGGAACTTTGAGGCACATTCAGGGATCAACTGCGACGGATCGGTGGCAAACCCCGTTCCGAC
This sequence comes from Bradyrhizobium sp. B120, assembly GCF_049075665.1. Taxonomy (NCBI): domain Bacteria; kingdom Pseudomonadati; phylum Pseudomonadota; class Alphaproteobacteria; order Hyphomicrobiales; family Nitrobacteraceae; genus Bradyrhizobium; species Bradyrhizobium sp. B120. The sequence continues at coordinate 7,851,794 of NZ_CP185242.1, forward strand.
GTCACCTTTGGTGTCACTTTGGTTTCAGCGGAGGCGCCCCCTGCGTAGGCCGCATCCGCCGTCTAGATCATCGTGCAGCCGTTAACGGGTTATGAATTTCCACAGCCCCGCGGACTCGGATCTGCCATTCGGCGCGCGCAGGGTTCCTCATAAGGTTCCTTGCTGGGCTTTTGCACCGCGTCAGGGCTTGAGTTCGACCTCGAGGAATACGATCTCGCTGGCCGTCTCGTTAAGCACGTCGTGCTGGACCCCGGCCTTGCGGAAATAGGACTTCCCGGCCCCGAGCTGCGCCTTCGAGCGCTCACCGTTCGGCGCCACGATGGTCATTTCGCCTGCCGTGATCGGAACGATGACGTAATCCATCTCGTGGGTGTGGTGGCCGGTGGCGCTGCCCGGCGCGAGCCGCCATTCGGTCACGCGGACCTCCGCCGTATCCACCTGAACATCCGATTTGGCGCTGAGCATCGTCACTTCACTTCTCCACGAAAGCGTTTTCAAGCGAAGTGGATACCGGTTCGCGTGAAGAAAACGCGTCAAAACTAGAATCTGGAGCCCCGTCCCGATTCGATCGCGACGGTAAAGGCTCTAGGGCACGAAAACCATGAACACGAACACGGCGAACACCACCATGTGAACGAGCCCGAACAAGATGTTGGTGCGGCCGGTTCCGAAGGTGAGCATGCTGACCATGAAGGTGAGCAACAGGATCAGCATATGCTGGTTGCTGAGCCCGAGCACCAGCTGCTTGTCGAGCGCATAGGCGGCAACGGCCACCGCCGGAACCGTGAGCCCGATGGTAGCGATCGAGGAGCCGAGCGCGAGGTTGATGCTCTTCTGCAGGTCGTTCTTGCGCGCCGCCGACACCGCGGCAACGCTCTCCGGCAGCAGGATCAGGGCCGCCACCACCAGGCCGGCAAAGGCCGGCGGCGCACCGATCTTGACGGTGACGACATCGACCACCAGCGAGAATTTCTTGGCCAGCAGCACCACCGCCAACAGCGAAACCAGCAGCAGGGCGACGCTGATCGCCGTCATGCGGTCCGACATCACCTCACCATGCGCCGCCGCCTCATTGGCGCCGCTGACGAAATAATCGCGGTGGCGGATGGTTTGGGTATAGAGGAACACCGCATAAAGCAGCAGGGTCACGACGCTGATCACGGCGAGCTGGGCCGTGGAGTAGATCGGGCCCGGCGCAGTGAGCGTGAAATTCGGCATGTCGAGCGTGATGGTCGCGAGCACGAACAGCACGCTGAGGTAGAGGTTGGCGCCGGTGATCTGAAAATCCTGCTCGCGGTAGCGGATGCCGCCGATGAAGATGCAGAGCCCGACCAACCCGTTGCAGACGATCATCACCACCGCAAACACGGTATCGCGTGCCAGGGTCGGCGCCGGCGTGTCGCCCAGCATGATGGTCGAGATCAGCGCCACCTCGATGACCGTCACCGCCAGCGTCAGCAGCAGCGTGCCGAACGGCTCGCCGATCCGCTCGGCAATCATCTCGGCATGGTGGACAGCCGCAAACACAGTGCCGAACAGGATCAGCAGCAGCACGGCCGCGAACACCCAGCCCCCGGCCGATGGCGCGAAGCTGTAGCCGGAGGCGGAGACCGCGGCAAACAACAGCACCGCCAGAACGGGATACAGCCAGGCCGACCGTGGCATCGGTCCGTGTGCGCTCATCGTGGGGTCCCCTCACGTCATTGGCCCCGATTATGCGACAGACAATCGCGGCCGTCAGCCTCTTGCGGCGCCGATAAACCGCCTCGCGGCATCCATCGCACCGAAATCGTCGAGATTGTCGTGCCCGCCACCGGGCAGGCGGACGAATTGCTTGGGCTCGCGGGCGAGGCCGAACAGCCGCTCGCCGAAGCGGATCGGGATCGCGGGATCGTTGGTGCCGTGCATGATCAGGAGCGGCGCCGTGACGCCGGTGATTCGCCGGTCGGAGTGGAATTGATCGCGCATCAGCAGGCTGACCGGCACATACCAGAAGACCACGCCGGCGACGTCAACCGTCGAGGTATAAGGTGCCTCCAGGATCAGTCTGCCGACCGGATGTTCGGCGGCGAGCGCGACCGCAACGCCGGTGCCGAGAGAGAATCCCCAGGCTACGATCTGCTCGGCGCGGTAGCGTGCGGTGGTGAACGCGTAGGCGGCCGCGGCGTCCTGCAGCAGCCCCTGCTCGCTCGGCGATCCGCTCGAGCCCGCGTAGCCGCGGTAGGATAACGCCACCAGCCCGGTGCCGTCGGCCGTGATGGCCTTGAAGCGCGCCACGCGGCCGGCGAGGAAATCGCCATTGCCCGGAAAGAACAGCACGACCGGCCGGCCCGGCTTCGCCGGCACGTGCCAGACGATGACCTTCTCGCCATCGGCCGTGGTCAGGACATGCTCCTCCGCTTCGGGAAGGCCGGCGGCTGCGGGCGCCGTCCGCCCGACCGGCGGGATCGGAAACAGCAATTCGCGCTGCTTGACGTACAGCACCGCGAGTCCGCCGAGATAGACGACGGCCGCTGCGATCATGAGCCATTTCAGGATTGCGAGTACTAGCGCCATCACAGGTAGCCGCAGCTATGTCTTGTTGCGAAGCTTAAGCAGCTTCTCGACGTCAGCCTTGATGCTGTCGGGGATCGGCCGGCACGCGCACGCCGACGCATGCGCGGCATGCCACTTGATGCGCTGCTCGCGCGTAGCGAGGAGCGGCATGCGATGGTCTCGATGCCACTCCCGGTTCAGCGCCATTCGCCGCCCGCCTTACATCGCCTTGACGATGTTCTCGGTGACCTTCTTGGCGTCGCCGAGCAGCATCATGGTGTTGTCGCGGTAGAACAGCGGGTTGTCGATGCCGGCATAGCCCGACGCCAGTGAGCGCTTGATGAACATCACGGTGCCGGCCTTCCAGACCTGCAGCACCGGCATGCCGTAGATCGGCGAGGTCTTGTCCTCTTCCGCCGCCGGGTTGGTGACGTCGTTGGCGCCGATCACGAAGGCGATGTCGGCCTGCGCGAACTCCGAGTTGATGTCCTCGAGCTCGAACACCTCGTCATAGGGCACGTTGGCCTCGGCCAGCAGCACGTTCATGTGGCCGGGCATGCGGCCCGCCACCGGGTGAATGGCGTACTTCACCTCGACGCCTTCCTTCTTCAGGATATCCCCCATCTCGCGCAGCGCGTGCTGGGCCTGCGCCACCGCCATGCCGTAGCCGGGCACGATGATGACCTTGGAGGCGTTCTTCATGATGAAGGCGGCATCGTCCGCAGAGCCGAGTTTTGCCGGTTTCTGCTCGCCCGAGCCGCCGCCGGCCGCCGCGGTCTCGCCGCCGAAGCCGCCGAGGATCACCGAGATGAACGAGCGGTTCATCGCGTGGCACATGATGTAGGACAGGATCGCACCCGACGAGCCGACCAGCGCGCCGGTGATGATCAGCGCCGAGTTGCCGAGCGTGAAGCCGATGCCGGCCGCGGCCCAGCCCGAGTACGAGTTCAGCATCGAGATCACGACCGGCATGTCGGCGCCGCCGATCGGGATGATCATCAAGACGCCGAGCGCCAGCGCGATGATGGTGATCAGCCAGAAGTCGAGCGCGCTGCCCGACATCACGAGGCCGACGATGAAGAACACCAGCGCCAGCGCCAGCACGATGTTGATGACGTGGCGGAACGGCAGGATGATCGGCGCGCCGCTCATCCGGGCCGACAGCTTCAGGAACGCGATCACCGAGCCGGTGAAGGTCAAGGCGCCGATCGCAACGCCGAGCGACATCTCGACCAGGCTCTGCGGATGGATGTTGCCGGGCGTGCCGATATCGAACGCTTCGGGGGCGTAGAACGCGCCGGCGGCGACCAGCACCGCAGCCATGCCGACCAGCGAGTGGAACGCGGCGACCAGCTCCGGCATCGAGGTCATCGGCACCCGGCGCGCGATCACGGCGCCGATGCTGCCGCCGATCGCGATCGCGACGATGACCAGCAGCCAGGCGATGCCGTCGGCCGGCGGATGGCTCGCCAGCGTGGTGGCGACCGCGATCGCCATGCCGATCATGCCGAACATGTTGCCCTGGCGCGACGATGCCGGGCTCGACAGGCCGCGCAGCGACAGGATGAACAGCACCCCCGCCACGAGATACAGAACAGCAGCCAGATTGGCGTTCATCTCAGGTCCCCCTTTGTCTTCGTCACCCCGAGGTGCACGCCGCTCACTTGGCTTTCTTCTTGTACATCGCCAGCATGCGCTGGGTGACCAGGAAGCCGCCGAAGATATTCACGCAGGCGAAGATCAGCGCCACGAAGCCGAAGCCGCGGGCCCAGCCCGAGCCGCTCGACACCATGCCGACGCCGACCGCGAGCAGCGCACCGACCACGATCACCGAGGAGATCGCGTTGGTCACGCTCATCAGCGGGGTGTGCAGCGCGGGGGTCACCGACCACACCACGAAATAGCCGACGAATACCGCAAGAACGAAGATCGACAGCCGGAACACGAACGGATCGACGGCCTGCGCGAGATGCTCCATGGCTTCTCTCCTTACTTCGGCTGGAAGTTGGGATGGATGACGGCGCCGTCTTTGGTCAGCGCGGTGGCCTTCACCAGCTCGTCGTCCCAATTGACCGCGAGCGCCTTGTTGGCCTTGTCGACCATGGTCTCGATGAACGAGAACAAATTGCGCGCATAGAGGCTCGAGGCCGACGCCGCGACGCGGCCGGCGACGTTGGTGTAGCCGACGATCTTGATGCCGTCGGTCTCGACCACCTCGCCGGGCCTCGCACCCTCGACATTGCCGCCGCGCTCGACCGCGAGGTCGACCAGCACCGAGCCGGGCTTCATCGACTTGACCATCTCGCCCGAGACGAGCTTCGGCGCCGGACGGCCCGGGATCAGCGCGGTCGTGATCACGATGTCCTGCTTCTTGATGTGCTCGGCGGTCAGCGCGGCCTGCTTGGCCTGATACTCCTTGGACATCTCCTTGGCGTAGCCGCCGGCGGTCTGCGCGTTCTTGAACTCCTCGTCCTCGACGGCGAGGAATTTGGCGCCGAGCGATTCCACCTGCTCCTTGGTGGCGGGGCGCACGTCGGTCGCGGTGACGACGGCACCTAACCGCCGCGCGGTCGCGATCGCCTGCAACCCGGCGACGCCGACCCCCATCACGAACACTTTGGCGGCCGGAATGGTGCCGGCTGCGGTCATCATCATCGGGAAGGCGCGGCCGAAGGCTTCGGCGCCCTCGATCACCGCCCGGTAGCCGGCGAGATTGGCCTGCGAGGACAGCACGTCCATCACCTGGGCGCGGGTGATGCGCGGCATCAGCTCCATCGCAAACGCGGAGACGCCGGCATCGGCCATCGCCTTCAGCGCGGCCTCGTTGCCATAGGGATCCATGATCGCGATGACCAGCGCACCGCGCTTGTACTTCGCGAGCTCGGAGGCCTCGGGCCGCTTCACCTTGATGATGATGTCGGCGTCCTTAAGCGCATCGGCGCTGACGGTCGCGCCCGCCGCGACAAGCTCCGAATCGGGCAGCCCCGACTTGATGCCCGCGCCCGGCTCGACCGCGACCTCGGCGCCCAGCGCCTTGAACTTCTTGATGGTGTCAGGCGAAACCGCAACCCGCGGCTCGGACGCATCGATTTCCTTGGCAACGGCGATCTTCATGGGCCCTCCGGCGGCGCGCGCGGCGCACGCGTCTTCAAACTAGCGTTATTTTCGCCAGATTGGATACCCGGTTTTTCCATCCGGGTTTTCGACAGGAATTCCGGCACCGCCGCGGGACGGCGATGCCGCTAGCCGATCTGAGGATCAGACCAGGAAATAGGCCATCAGAGCGAGGAGGATGGCGACGCTGATGGTGCCGTATTTGACCAGCACGATAAACCCTTCATAGGTTTGCTCATGCGCCACGTAATCGTTGCCGTCGGCGGTCGTATAGGCCACTTCGCTATGGTCTGCCATCGCTGTCCCCAGTCAGAAATTCGCGTTCTGCGAGCCATTACCGCAAACAGGTTGGCAGGGCAACGGCGTGGTCCCGATCGGGCGATTTGAACCGCAAATCGTCCCCGATTCACCCCTCGAGCGACGGCCCTGCGGCCGCCCCTCTAGCAGGATTGATCTCCCAAACGCGGGCGTCACGGGACGATCATGCCGTGAGGCGCAAAAAACGCAGCGCGAATCCGACCCGAGCCAGCCGGAAGGCCGATGGTCGTCAGCCCATCGTCTCCAATTCGTCGATCATGCCGGCGATGACGGACAGGCCGCCGTCCCAGAATTTCGGGTCCTTGGCGTCGAGCCCGAACGGCCGCAGCAGCTCGGAGTAATGCTTGGTGCCGCCGGCGGCGAGCATGTCGAGATAGCGCTCGGCGAAACCGTCGGATGCGTGCTCGTAGACCGCATAGAGCGAGTTCACCAGGCAATCGCCGAACGCATAGGCGTAGACGTAGAACGGCGAGTGGATGAAGTGCGGGATGTACATCCAGAACGTCTCGTAGCCCGGCTTGATCTCGATCGCTGGCCCCAGGCTCTCGCCCTGCACGCTGAGCCACAGCTCGCCGATCCGCTCGGCGGTGAGCTCGCCGTTCTTGCGCTCGGTATGAACCGCACGCTCGAATGAATAGAACGCGATCTGCCGCACCACGGTGTTGATCATGTCCTCGACCTTGCCCGCGAGCAGCGCCTGGCGCTGCTTTGCGTTCTTGGTCTGGGACAACAGCCGCTTGAAGGTCAGCATCTCGCCGAACACGCTCGCGGTCTCCGCCAACGTCAGCGGCGTCGGCGCCATCAGCGCGCCGTTCTTCGCCGCCAGCACCTGATGGACGCCATGGCCGAGCTCATGCGCCAGGGTCATCACGTCGCGCGGCTTGCCCTGATAGTTCATCAGCACATAGGGATGCGCCGACGGCGTGGTCGGATGCGAGAACGCACCGGGCGCCTTGCCGGGACGCACCGGCGCATCGATCCAGCGATCGCTGAAGAAGCGTTCCGCGATCTCGGCCATCTTGGGCGAGAAGCCATTATAGGCCGACAGCACCATGTTGCGCGCCTCGGGCCAGGCGATGGTGCCGGTCGCCGCGAACGGCAGCGGCGCGTTGCGATCCCAGTGCGGCAGCTTCTTCTTTTTGAACCAGCCGGCCTTCAGCGCGTAATAGCGGTGCGACAGCTTCGGATAGGCCGCGCGCACCGAGGCGACCAGCGCATCGACCACCTCGCGCTCGACCCGGTTGTTGAGATGGCGGGAATCCGCGACATCCTGGAAGCCGCGCCAGCGGTCGGAGATTTCCTTGTCCTTGGCCAGCGTGTTGGTGATCAGCGCGAAGGTGCGCTCATTGTCCTTGAAGGTCTTGGCGAGCGCCTGCGCCGCCGCCTTGCGCTTGTCGCCGGCCTTGTCCTGCAACAGGTTCAGCGTCGGCTCGATCGCGAGCTCCTTGCCCGCGACCTTGAAGCGCAGGCCCGAGATGGTCTGGTCGAACAGCCGGTTCCAGGCCGCGTAGCCGCTCTGCGCCTTTTCGTGGAAGAGCTGCTCGACGCGGTCCTCGAGCTGGTACGGCTTGTCCTTGCGCAGATCCTCGATCCACGGCCGGTAGTGGCCGAGCGCGGGTTCGGCCATCGCGCGCTCGATCACATCATCGTCAACGCGATTGAGCTCGAGCGAGAAGAACAGCAGATGCACCGACGCCGCCGTCAGCCGCTCGGAGACGTCGCCGTAGAATTTCGAGATCGCGGGATCGACGCTGTCGCCGGCATGGACCAGGCCGGCATAAGAGCCGAGACGGCCAGCCAGATCGTCGATCGCCTCATAGCGCCGGATCGCCCCGGCCAGCCACTTTCCGCCGCCTTCCTTGCCGGTATTTTCGGCAAGCTTGCCCTTGTAGTCGGTCTCAAACGCGACGCAATCTGCATCCATTTTCTGCAAATCGCGTGCGACCTCTGGCGCGTCGATACCGGAGTAGAGATCTGCCAGATTCCATTCCGGAAGCTTGCCGGTCTTGCCGGCTGCCTGTTTCGCCGCCGGGGTGGCTGCGGCCGGTTTGCGTTGCGCGGCCGTCTTGCGCAGCACGACGTCCTTGCGGAGCGCGGCCTTGCCGAGAGCAGACTTGCTGAGAGCAGACTTCTTGGAAGCAGTTTTGGAGCGCGAGGTCATCTTGTTCGTAACCTTACTTCAGTCGGAAAGATGTCGGCGGCGGCGGAATGAAAGCGGGTTTGCAAGGTTTAAGAGTGCGTTAATCGGCATCGGCGACATTGCCCCGATTCGAGACAGATAAACGTAGCGTGCGGGGAAAACCATGGCTGCCACCATTTTGATCGCCGATGATGACGCAGTACAGCGTCGTTTGGTTGAAAACATGGTGCAGAAGTGCGGCTATGAGCCCCTCGTCGTGGACAGTGGCGACGCGGCGATAGCGGCCCTGACCGCATCCGAGACGCAGGCGATCGATGCCGTCGTGCTCGACCTCGTGATGCCGGGCCTCGACGGTCTCGGAGTCCTCGCAAAAATTCGTGAAGCTGGTTTGAACGTCCCGGTCATCGTGCAGACCGCGCATGGCGGCATCGACAATGTGGTGTCGGCGATGCGCGCCGGTGCCCAGGATTTCGTCGTCAAGCCGGTCGGCTTCGAACGGCTGCAGGTCTGCCTGCGCAACGCCCTCAACGCATCGGCGCTGAAGGGCGAATTGCAGCGCATCCGCCACAGCCGCGAGGGCCGGCTGACCTTCTCCGACATCATCACCCGCAGCGAGGCGATGGCCGGCGTGCTGCGCACGGCGCAGAAAGCGGCATCCTCGACCATCCCGGTGCTGATCGAGGGCGAGTCCGGCGTCGGCAAGGAACTGTTCGCGCGCGCCATCCACGGCAGCAGCGAACGCAAGGCCAAGCCGTTCGTCGCGGTGAACTGCGGCGCGATCCCGGACAATCTCGTTGAATCGATCCTGTTCGGCCACGAGAAGGGCGCCTTCACCGGCGCCACCGAGCGTCACCAGGGCAAGTTCGTCGAGGCCCATGGCGGCACGCTGTTCCTCGACGAGGTCGGCGAACTGCCGCTGGCCACGCAGGTGAAACTGCTGCGCGCGCTGCAGGAAGGCACCGTCGAGGCGGTCGGCGGACGCAAGCCGGTCAAGGTCGATGTCCGCATCATCTCGGCGACCAACCGCAAGCTGCTCGATCTCGTGAAGGCCGGCCAGTTCCGCGAGGACCTGTTCTATCGCCTGCACGTGCTGCCGCTGACCATTCCGGCGCTGCGGCAACGGCGCGAAGACATCCCGCATCTGCTACGGCATTTCCTGGCGCGGTTCTGCGCCGAGGAGAACCGCAACATCACCGGCATCAGCGGCGATGCGATGGCGCACCTCGCGCAGCTCGATTGGCCGGGCAACATCCGCCAGCTCGAGAACACGGTGTATCGCGCCGTGGTGATGAGCGATGGCGACCAGCTCGGGCTCGCCGACTTCCCGCAAGGAGCGTCGCATCCGGTGCCGGAAGGCAAAATGCTCCAGGGCGAGCCGCTGGTGGTGTCGCCGTCCACGGCGCCTGCCATGATATCTGGTAATGAAATACCGGTAACCACCGCCCTGCCGACAGCGGGCGGCCTCTCGATACTCACTGCCGCGGGCGAGGTGCGTCCGCTAGAAGATCTCGAGAACGAGATCATCCGGTTCGCGATTTCGCATTATCGCGGACAGATGTCGGAGGTCGCGCGCCGCCTCAAGATCGGCCGCTCGACCCTCTACCGCAAGCTCGACGAAGCCGCGGCCGGCACGCGCACAAGCGACGCCACCTAACCCTGAGGCCGACACGGCCATACCAGGGAACCTTTTGAACCGTGTCCCGTCGGTGACAGACAAAGGCTGTGCCGCGTGGCAAAAACGCACGGCCCGAGCGAAATCAGCCGCTTCGAGGTCAGTTTGTCGTGAGTTGCCCCGCAAGGCGCTGGCTGCATAAGAGGGGCAAATGTATCGTCTGCGTCAATTGCGTGCAGGCATACGAGTCGTTTGAGAAGCCGGCGCCTTTCGCGCAAGCTATGAAACCGAATACCGATTTGAACTGTTCCAGAATCTGAGGGGCAGTTCCACCCAGGGGGTGTGAAAATGCGTGACTGTTCCAACAACCGTCGAGGATTTGACCGCGTATTGATGGCCGTCGCGGCGACCTTCCTCACGGTGTCCGCGAGCTCGGCCTTCGCGCAGGACACGCCTCGCTCCAGCGCCTCGGAATTGGCGATCGACGCCGCGATCCCGCGCCCCGAACCGGCCAATGTGCCGCCGCCCACCGCAAGCGATTTCAAGGCCGACACCACCGCCGCGCTGCCCGACGCAGCCAAGCCGGCGGACGTGAAGCCCGCCGAGGTGCAGGCCACCGATGCAAAGCCGGCAGAACCGAGCGCGACCGCCAAGGCCGTCGAGCCGAAGCCCGCCGATGTCGTCACTGCGCCGGCGACCAAGCCCGCCGATGCACCCAAGATCGATACACTGAAGACCGATACCGCGGTCGCGCCGGCTGCGGCCACACCCGCCCCTGCAACCGCAACGGCGCCTGCCGCAGCTCCGGCTCCCGCGACAGCAGCAGCCCCGGCGACTGAGCCCGCGAAAGCCGCGAGCAACGTTGCCGCCGAGGATCAGCCGGTCGCCGACAAGCTGCGCGAGCTGCTCGCCGGCAAGTCGCTGCGCACCTTCGATCGCAAGAACGAACGCGCAGCCGCCGAGAAGTTCTATTCGGCCCGCGAATATGCACCCGTCTTCACCAAGGCCGGCAAGTTGACCGATGCCGGCAAGGGCGTCATCGCCCGCCTGAAGGATGCGGCCGCCGACGGCCTCGATGCATCAGACTATCCGGTGCCGGATTTCACTGCTGCGACGACGCCGGATGCGCTGGCCGACGCCGAGCTGAAGCTCGCGGCCAGCATGCTGGACTATGCGCGCCAGGCCCAGAGCGGCCGCATGCACTGGTCGCAGGTGTCGGCGGACATCCTCTATCCGGAGCATCCGATCGATCCGGCTGAGGTGTTTGCGAATGTGACCTCGGCCAAGGACGCCTCTGCCGCGCTCGACGGCTACAACCCGCCGCAGAAGCTCTACAAGGAGCTGAAGAAGAAGCTCGCCGAGCTGCGCGGACAGGGCGACGGCCCGGTGATCATGATCGCCGACGGCCCCGCGCTGAAATACGTCCCCGCGCGCAAGAAGCAGGCCGCGGTCGAGATGGACGATCCGCGCGTGCCCGACCTGCGCAACAAGCTCGGCATCACCGAGGATGCCGACAGCACCAGGTATGACGCAACGGTGGCGCGGGCCGTGGAGAAATTCCAGAGCAGCGTCGACCTCAAGGCGACCGGCGTGCTCGACGAGCGCACGGTGAAGGCGTTGAACAATCCGAAGCGCGACCGTCAGATCGACACCGTGCTCGTCAACATGGAGCGCTGGCGCTGGCTGCCGCGGCAGCTCGGCGCGGCCAATGTCGGCAATGCCTATGTGATCCTCAACATCCCCGACTATACGCTGAAGGTGATGCAGAACGGCGCGCAGGTCTGGACCACGCGCGTCGTCACCGGCAAGCCCGGCCAGCACGCCACGCCGCTGCTGACCGAGACGATGAAGTACATCACGGTCAACCCGACCTGGAACGTGCCGCCGTCGATCATCTACAACGAGTATCTGCCGGCCCTGCAGCAGGATCCGACGGTGCTGCAGCGCATGGGCCTCAAGCTCGAGCGCAACCGCGACGGCTCGATCCACGTCTCGCAGCCGCCCGGCGAAGCCAACGCACTCGGCCGCATCCGCTTCAACTTCCCGAACAAGTTCCTGGTCTATCAGCACGACACGCCGGACAAGTATCTGTTCGCGAAGGATGAGCGCGCCTTCAGCCACGGCTGCATGCGCGTGCAGAATCCGGATCAGTACGCGTCCGTGCTGCTCAACATCACCGAGCCGAACCAGCACTACACGCCGGAGCGGATCCGCAGCATGTACGGCTCGAGCGAAGTCGATCTGAAATTCCCGACGCCGATCCCGGTCAACATCACCTACCAGACCGCGTTCGTGGACGACGCCGGCAAGCTGCAAATCCGCAGAGACATCTACGGCCGCGACGCCGCCATGCTGTCGCTGCTCAAGAACAGCCGCGGCAAGGATCTCGAAACGGTCGTGGCGCACGCCCAGCCGAGCTACGCGCGGCCGTCGAGCAGCAGCCTGCCGCCTGGCGTCAACGTCGCCGGCGACAACAGCGGGTTTGGCTCCTCCGGACCGAACTTCTTCGAGCGCCTGTTCGGGGGATTCGGCCAGCCGGAGCCGCAGCCGGTCCGCCGCGGCCAAGCCCAGCAGCAGCGCCGGGTGATCACCCGCTAAATCTGCCTCTCCGCCCGATTGGGATAAATATTGAAGTAAAATCAACGATCTCGCTCAAAAAGCGAGATCGTTTACGTTAACCATTTGCGATGGGGTCCGGGGAACAGGGCTATCTTTTGCCACACTCCCCCAGTTAGTTAAGCCCAACTTGGGGGCGGGTCGGTAAACCTCGGTTAACCCTCCCGCTTTAAGAAAGCGTTCACCGTCTTCCGCAGGGGGTCTGCGAGGATGCCGACCGAACGCTCGTCGACTGGGTGGGCTCATAGTGCTGGCTGTTTTCGCACGCCGCTACAAACCTCTGTCGCTGCCTAAGGCCGGGTACCAAGTCGGCCTGACCGCGCTATTGCTGTTGGCGGGCGCCGGCTCGGTGCACGATGCGACTGCGCTGAACCAGACCCGCACCCTCTCCTTCCACCACACCCATTCCGGCGAAGACCTCACCATCACCTTCAAGCGCGATGGCCGCTACGACGAAGCCGCGCTGAAGCAGCTCAATCACTTCCTACGCGACTGGCGCTCCCAGGATGAGACGGTGATGGACCGTCATCTGTTCGACATCCTCTGGGAAGTCTACAGCGACGTCGGCGGCAAGCAGCCGATCCAGATCATCTCCGCCTATCGCGCCCCCGCCACCAACGCCATGCTCCGCCGCCGCTCCTCGGGCGTTGCGCGCCACAGCCAGCACATGCTGGGGCATGCGATGGACTTCTTCATTCCCGGCGTTCCGCTGGAGCAGATCCGCTTCGCCGGCCTGCGCCTGCAGCGCGGCGGCGTCGGCTTCTATCCGACCTCGGGCTCGCCCTTCGTGCATCTCGACACCGGCGGCATTCGCCACTGGCCGCGGATGACCCGCGAGCAGCTGGTCCGGGTGTTCCCCGACGGTCGCACCGTCCATGTCCCGACCGACGGCACGCCGCTGAAGGGTTATGAACTCGCCAAGGCCGACATCGAACGCCGCGGCAATGGCGATGATGCTGCGACCATCAGCAAGCCGACCCTGTTCGCGAAGCTGTTCGGTGGTGGCAAGTCGGGCGACGATGAAGACGAAGGCGCGGCTGCCGTGAACGACAAGCCCGCCGCACCGACCGTGGTTGCGGCCGCAGCGCCCGCCAAATCCACCGACCCCGTTCCGCTGCCGCGCGCCAAGCCGCAGCAGTTCGCCGCCGCGATCCAGCTCGCCGCCGCCGACGCCCAACTCGTCCCGATGCCGAAGGCGAAGCCGGCGGTGCAGGTGGTGCAGACTGCCGAGAACACCGCGCCGCAATCGCCCGCCGACATCATCAATGCCCGCGGTTTCTGGGGTGACGAGTCCGCGGCGCCGAAGCAGGCATCGGCCGCGCAGATCGCCGCGCTGAAGGCGCGTGAGGCGGTCGGCGGCTCCGATCCGCAGACCACCGCCAGCACGACCGAGAACTTCAACAAGGCGCTCGCTTATGCGCCGGCTGCGTCCTCGCCGGTCGACCGTGCCAATATCGTCGCGGCGACTGCGCCGATCCCGCGCAATGTGCGCCCGGCGCGCAATACGGCGGCGCCGGCCACCGAAATCAACACCGTGGTTGCGAAGGGCACACCTGGCCAGGGCGTGATCACGACATCGGCGCGGATTTCGGCCGCCAAGGGCAACGACATCTGGATGCGCGTCGTGATGCTGGCGCCGAGCGCGAGCAGCGGCATGCTGACCACCGTGCTTGGCGACACCGATATGAACATGATGCGGGCTCACTTCGTGAAGCCGCAGGCCGCCGTCGCCATGACCTTCTCGGAAGATCCGATGATGGGCATGACCTGCGACCGCTTCTCGGGCTCGGCGACCGCCCTCCTGACGACCCAGTCCTTCGTGCTGCGCACCGCCTCGCTGCGCTAGGCGTCTGCCCACAAGATCACTTCTTCAGCCGTTCAAGCCGGCAGCCCTGCCTTGAGCAGGCCGGCCTCGTAGCGCGCCCTGTCGGGCGCGCGCTTGTAGTGCTGGGTTGCCAGGTGAGCGGCGACCGAGAAGGTCGGCTCGCGCTTCAGCACTTCGGTGGCATGGGCTGCGGCCGCCACCGCGTTGCCCATCTGCGCCAACGTCGCAGCGAGGAAGGCGTGATGGGTGTGGTCGGGCCGCGTGATCCGCGAGAACGCCTCGGCCGCATCAGCATATTTCTCGGCGCAATAGCAGGCGCGGCCGAGATGACTCCAGAATCGCTCCGGATGGAACGGATTGAGGCGCATCGCCCGCTTGATCCAGTCGATGCCCTCCTCCGGCCGCCCGAGCCAAGTCAGGAGCTCGCCCTGCTGCACGACGACGAGGTCGTAGTTGGGATTGAGCGCGAGCGCGCGCTCCTGATGGAAGGCCGCCTTGTCGTGGTCGTCGCGGTTGAGGTTCAGCGCGGCGAGGATCCGGTGCACGTCGCTGTCGTTGTCGTCGAGCTTGAGCGCGATCTCGAGCTCGGCCGCCACCTGCGCGAAGGTCGCGTCGCGGTCGTCGCACCAATTGTAGACCCAGGTCTGGCCGAGCACGCAGGCCCGCCAGGCGTGCGCATGGGCGTAGTTGGGATCGAGCACGATGGCGCGCTCGAGCAAACGCTGCGCCTCCGCATTGTCGTCGCGCGCCGAGCGATGATGCAGCACCTTGGCGGCGAGCACGCACTCATAGGCCGCCATGTTGTCGGTCGGCTTGCGCTTGACGCGGTCATGGGCGGCAGCCTCGACACGCCCCGGCAAGGTCGACACGATCGCGCGCGTCATCTCGTCCTGGATCGCGAAGATATCGGCGAGCTCGCGGTCGTAGCGTTCGGCCCAGACATGCCGGTCGGCCTCGGCATCGATCAGCTGCACGGTGACGCGAATCCGGCCGCCCGCCTTGCGCACGCTGCCTTCCAGCACATAGTCGACCGCGAATTCCTTCGCGACGTCCTGCACTTTCACCGCCTTGCCCTTGTACACGAAGGTCGAGTTGCGCGAGATCACGAGCAGATCGTGAAAGCGCGACAGCTCGGTGATGATGTCCTCGGTGAGCCCGTCGGCGAAGAATTCCTGCTCGGGATCGCCGCTCATATTGACGAGCGGCAGCACGGCGATCGAGGGCTTTTTGGCGACGACAGGGGCGGCCGCCGCGCTCGGATGGTCGGTTGCGGATCTTGCGCCGGATTCGAGATGGACGCGGAAAACCCGGATCGGCCGCGCGATGTTCTTGACGGTCTGGTCGCCGAGATCCTCGAAGCTCAGATCTTCCAGGCGATCGCCGACCTGATCGCGGACCGCACCTGAAATGCAGATGCCGCCGGGCTCGGCCAGCACCTCGAGGCGCGAGGCGACATTGACGCCGTCGCCGAAGATGTCGGCGCCGTCGACGATCACATCGCCGAGATTGATGCCGATGCGAAACTGCATCCACCGCGCCGGCGCGACGTCGGTGTTGCGCTTGGCCATCCGGCGCTGGACCTCGGCCGCGCACAGCACCGCATCGACGACGCTGTGGAATTCGACCAGCAGACCGTCGCCGGTGGTCTTGATGATGCGGCCGCGATTCTTGGTGATGGCCGGATCGATCAGCTCGATCCGATGGGTTTTGAGGCGCGCAAGGGTGCCCGTCTCGTCAGCCTCCATCAGGCGGCTAAAGCCGACCATGTCGGCGGCGAGGACCGCAGCGAGCCGACGCTCTGGTCCTGGCACGTCCATCTGAACGCTCTGCCCGGTTACCTCACCGGCAGTGTAGCAAATCCCGGGATTTCACCCAAGCCTCGCCAAGAGGATTGGGCGAGTTACCTCGGGCGGGCGCCTTGACGACGCGAGAACCGGCCCGCCGGCCGCCTCAGAGCATCCCGAGAGCCTGCATATAGGTCTCCAGGATGGTTTCCTGCTCCTGGCGCTCGTTGGCATCCTGCTTGCGCAGGCGCACGATGGTGCGCAGCGCCTTGACGTCGAAGCCGTTGCCCTTGGCCTCGGCATAGACATCGCGGATATCGTCCGAGATCGTCTTCTTTTCCTCTTCCAGCCGCTCGATGCGCTCGATGATGGATTTGAGCTGGTCCTTGGCAAATCGCGTTGCGGGTTCATCCTGAACGGCGGCAGACGTGGTGGCCATCGCGTACTCCTGAAATGGCAATGAAATGTCGCGCGAATACGCGCCACGCGCACCGCTTGTCGCGGGCGACCCTCGATTTTGGAGCACGTCCCGTCAAGGAAACATCGCGCTCATCCACAGCGCGCCCACAGGAGATGCAGACGGCCACGGAACTGGCGTCACATCAATCGGGAATTAGTGCCCGCTTTGGGCCTTCTTCATCGCCGCGAGCTGCTCCGGCGTCGCGCTGCCCTGATGCTTCGCCTTCCACTCCTCATAGGGCATGCCGTAGACCGCCTCGCGGCTCTCGTCCTTGCTCACCGCAAGGCCCTTGGCGTCGGCCTCTTCCTTCATCCAGTTGGACAGGCAATTGCGGCAGAAGCCGGCGAGGTTCATCAGGTCGATGTTCTGCACATCGGTCCGGTTGCGGAGATGATCGACGAGGCGCCGGAACACCGCGGCCTCAAGTTCTGTTCTGGTTTTGTCGTCAATGCTCATGATCGTGATCCCGGTGTGATGCGCTCACCATATTGATATCAGGTGGGAATTGTCACAGATTTTGCCACATCGACGCGCAATACGGACCTCTCCGGCCACACTTGCCACGGTCCCACAGCGTGGGGGACGGGCGCCCGCCCGTTGACAGTGCCTGCCGGGCACGCGAAATCGACAATGAACTGATATAGCTTCGCCGCATGAGCCCAACAGATTCTCTCGCCTCAGCTCCCCGCACCATCCGCCTGATCCTGGCCGGCATCCTGCCGGTGCTGGCGCTGGTCGCGGCATGCCTGTGGACGAGCCCGGCGGCCGCCGATTTCCGGCTCTGCAACAACACCTCGAGCCGGGTCGGGATCGCGCTCGGCTACAAGGATGCCGAGGGCTGGACCACGGAGGGCTGGTGGAATGTGTCGTCGCGGACCTGCGAGACCTTGCTGCGCGGCAATCTTGTGGCGCGCTACTACTACATCTACGCTCTCGACTACGATCGCGGCGGCGAATGGTCGGGCCAGGCCTTCATGTGCTCGCGCGACAAGGAATTCACCATCAAGGGCACCGAGAATTGCCTGGCGCGGGGTTTTGACCGCACCGGCTTCTTCGAGGTCGACACCGGCGAGCAGCGTGCATGGACCGTCCAGCTGACCGAAGCCAACGAACAACAGCCGCAGAAAGTACCGGGAATGCCGGGCGGCGTGGCTCCGGGAAGCCCCGGGGCGATGCCGGGCCTGCCCAACCCGCCGCCGGGCGCAGCGCCGCCGGGCGCGTCGGGTCTGCCGCCAGCCGCACCACCCGGAAACAAACAATGAGACGACTGCGCCGAATCAAGATCCTTGCAACGCTCGGCCCGGTCTCCTCAGACAGCGCGATGATCCGCAAGCTGTTCGAGGCGGGTGCCGACGTGTTCCGCATCAACATGAGCCATACCCCGCATGACAAGATGCGGGAGCTGGTGAAGACCATCCGCAATGTCGAATCGAGCTACGGCCGGCCGATCGGCATCCTGGTCGACCTGCAAGGACCGAAGCTGCGGGTCGGCGCCTTCGCGGAAGGGTCGACCCAGCTCAAGAACGGCCAGAGCTTCATTCTGGATTCCGACAAGACGCCGGGCGACAACAGCCGCGTCCAGCTTCCGCATCCGGAGATCCTCGCCGCGCTCCGCCCCGGTCACGCGCTGTTGCTCGACGACGGCAAGGTGCGGCTGATCGCCGAGGAAACCTCGCCCGACCGCGCGGTCACGCGCGTCGTGATCGGCGGCAAGATGTCGGACCGCAAGGGCGTCAGCCTGCCCGACACCGACCTGCCGGTCTCCGCGATGACCCCGAAGGACCGCGCCGATCTCGAAGCCGCGCTGCCGGAAGGGATCGACTGGGTTGCGCTGTCCTTCGTGCAGCGTGCCGAGGACGTGATCGAGGCCAAGAAGATGATCCGCGGCCGCGCCGCCGTGATGGCCAAGATCGAGAAGCCGCAGGCGATCGACCGCCTCGCCGACATCATCGAGGTGGCAGACGCACTGATGGTGGCGCGCGGCGATCTCGGGGTCGAGCTGCCGCTGGAGCGGGTGCCGAGCCTGCAGAAACAAATGATCCGGATGGCGCGCCGCGCTGGCAGGCCGGTGGTGGTCGCAACCCAGATGCTGGAGTCGATGATCCAGGCACCGGTGCCGACGCGCGCCGAAGTCTCCGACGTCGCCACCGCCGTCTACGAGGGCGCCGACGCCATCATGCTGTCGGCGGAATCCGCGGCCGGCAAATTCCCCATCGAAGCGGTCTCGACCATGAACCGCATCGGCGAGGAGGTCGAGCGCGATCCGACCTATCGCAGCGTGATCAGCGCACAGCGCGTCGACCCCGAGGCGACGGTGGGCGATGCCATTGCCGATGCCGCGCGGCAGATCGCCGAGACGCTCGATCTGTCGGCGATCATCTGCTGGACCTCATCCGGCTCGACCGCGATCCGCGTGGCGCGCGAGCGGCCCAAGGTGCCGGTGGTCGCGATCACGCCGAACCTCGTCACCGGGCGCAAGCTGTCGGTGGTGTGGGGTGTGCATTGCGTGGTCGCCGAGGACGCGCATGATCTGGACGACATGGTCGAACGCGCCGGCTCGATTGCATTCCGGGACGGCTTTGCCAAGGCCGGCCAGCGCGTCATCATCGTCGCCGGCGTGCCGCTCCGCGCGCCCGGCACCACCAACATGCTGCGCATCGCCTCGGTCGGACCGAACGGCGACGCGCAGCTTTAACCCGCCGCGCCGGACCACGCATCAGCGTGGCCCCGATGCTGCGCTCCAGACCGTCAGCCCTGCAACGCCGCGTCGAGCGTGATCTTGGTGTTGAGCAGCTTCGACACAGGGCATCCGGCCTTGGCCTTGCCCGCCAATTCCTGGAACGCTGCGTTATCGGCGCCGGGGATCTTCGCCGACAGCGTCAGGTGCACGGCGGTGATGGCGAAGCCGTCGGCGACCTTCTCCAGGGTCACGTCGGCCTTGGTCTCCATGTGCTCGGCCGTCAGCTTGGCTTCGCCCAGGATCAACGACAGCGCCATCGTGAAGCAGGCGGCATGCGCCGCGCCGATCAGCTCTTCGGGGTTCGAGCCGGGCTTGCCCTCGAAGCGGCTGGCGAAGCCATAGGGATAATCCGCGAGCGCGCCGCTCTTGGTCGAGATCGCGCCCTTGCCGTCCTTGATGCCACCCTGCCATTTGGCCGAACCATGGGTCGTCGTCATGCGTTGCTCCGTGAGGTTGGTTGAACCCAGCCTCAACCTACAACGCCAATGCGACGGAAGTGTTCGCCGCGCAGTCGCGATCTCAGGCCCCGACCAGCGCCTTTGCGGGGGTCGTCGCCTGCACCACAAGGCCACGGGCGCGCGCGTCCATCACACCGACCGCGCGCAGCGCGAGCAGCGTCACGGTCTGCACCGCATCGCGCAGCTTGATCGGATCGTCGAGATTGGCCGGCGCCAGCGGGCCGACCAGCGCTTCGTGCAGCGCGCCGAGCAAGGCGGTGGCGGCCAGCCCCGTGTCCTGCGCCGGCAGATGTCCGGCGCGTACGGCGGCGTCGATGCGCATGGCAAGCTCGCCGGAAATATCGCGGCGGCTGGCGAGGCGCGAGGCGGTGACATCGACATCCACCGGCTCGGCCAGGATGCCCCAGGCCAGCTTGCGCTGCGACAGCACATGGACCGCAATCGTCGTGACCGCGGCGGCCAGCGCCGATGACGGTCCGGGCGCGGCCTCTGCGGCGCGCCGGATCGCGGACAATTCGTCACGCGAGACTTCGGTGATCAATTCCGAGATCAGCTCGGCCTTCGACGGGAAATAGCGATAAACGGTTCCGGCCGCGACATTGGCCCGCACCGCGACGGGTGCGATCTGGACCGCGGCCATGCCGCCCGCCGCCGCCGCGTCGCGCGCAGCCGACAGGATGGCGCTGCGCCGGGCAGCCAGCCGTTTCACGACCTGATGAGTTCGCCGGTAGACCATGGCATTCCGCCCCCCACCGTGTGCCTGGGCCGGCGCCCACCGGCAGAACACACGCTTCTTCAATGTTTTGAACGATCGATCCCGCAACCGTTTGAAGAAGTGAACAACTATTCAGACTGAATGACAAGCTGGAATTGTAAGGATTTTGCGACGGCCGCAACGCCACCTCCGATTGAACTGGCGGCCGCTTCGGCCGACGGAAGCGCCAGGTGCCAACGGCACTTGGGTCCGGATCGGGCTTCCGATGGTAAATCGCGCGCCAAGATGATTGCTCGAAAGCGAGACATCCGATCTCGCGCGGACCCACGGCATCGCGGTCGCATTTACCCGAATTTATCGGAAGCCGTGGTCGAGTGCGCCCAACGCCACGTGTGCGTTGCCTCGATGTCCCCGGCCGAGCCAAGAAAGCGCATGTCACTTTCCATCACCAGCAGCGTGAGCAGCCGTAGCGCGGTGCGAGGACTGCTGCCGCTGTGCGCCGCCGTGGGCGCCTATCTGTTCTATCTCTCTGCCGGTGAAATCCTGCTGCGCGATTCCGACACCGAGTGGCAGATCAAGGTCGGACAGTGGATCCTCGAACACGGCGCGATGCCGACATCAGACGTGTTCTCGTTCACCCGTTTCGGCGAGCCCTGGATCTCGAGCTCGTGGCTGTCGCAGGTGGCGTACGCTCTCGTGTACGGCGGCGATTGGGCCGGGCCGGTGATCCTGACGTCGATCGCGATCGGTGCGTCGGTCGCGATCTTCCTGCATCTGTTGAGCCCGTATTTCGATCCGGCGCGGGCACTCCTGATCGCGGCGCTGGCGCTGCTGCTGTCGACGATCCACTTCTTCGCGCGGCCACATATGCTGGCACTGCCGGTGCTGCTGGCGTTCATCGGCGGCCTGATGTCGGCCGCGGATCGCCGCACCCATCCGTCATGGTGGCTGCTGCCGCTGATGGCGCTGTGGGCCAATCTGCATGGCGGCTTCGTGCTCGGCCTGGCGCTGATCGGGCCGATCGGACTGGAGGCGGTGTGGAGCGCGGAGCCGAGCCGCCGCCGCCAGCTCATCGTGCGATGGGGATTGTTCGGCGTCGCTGCGCTGGCCGCGAGCTGCGTGACGCCCTATGGCTGGAATAGCCTGCTGGGTGCGACCAAGATCCTCAGCCTCGGCAAGCTGCTGTCGATGATCGGCGAATGGCTGCCCGCGGATTTCAGCAAGCCCAGCTTCTTCGAAGCCACGCTGCTCGGCCTGATCGGTATCATCTGCTATCGCGGGCTGACCCTGTCGGCGCCGCGGATCCTGTTGCTGCTCGGGCTGATCTGGATGGCGCTGAGCCATATCCGTAACATCGAGGTGTTCGCGTTCATCGCGCCGCTGGTGCTCGCCAAGCCGGTCGCCGAACAATGGGGAATGGCAGGCGTCCGCGCCGCCCGCTTCGAAGAAGGACGCGCCGTCCCCGTCGTCACGATCCTGGCTGCCATCGCGATGGTGATCGGAGCGTGGGTGACGACGACGATGTTCGTCGCACAGCACGAGTTCAAATTCCTGCCGGTGTTCTCGCCCGTTGCCGCGGTCGACGTCCTCCAGCAACACAAGGCGCAGCGCGTGTTCAGCACCGCGCCGTTCGGCGGCTACATGGTGAGCCGCGACATGAAGGTGTTCATCGACGGCCGCGCCGAGCTTTATGGCGAGCAATTCGTGCTCGACTATTACGCCGCGCTCGATGCCCGCGACGTCGGCCAGCTGCTGGACCTGCTCGACAAATACCGGATCGACGCCACGCTGCTGAGCTCGGACTCTCCGGCCGGAAACGCACTGGACCATCTCAAGGGCTGGAAGCGGCTCTACAGGGACGACATCGCCGTCATCCATGTGCGATCGGACGAGACGGCCGGCGTAGTGCCGGCGGCTGAGGGTTCGAAGTAGCCTCAGCGCTTGCCGCGTTCTTTGACCGGGATCACGAATTTCAGCCCCGACCACACCGCATCGACGGCGCAGACCTTGATGTCGACCAGGCCGGACGCGAGCCCGATCTCGCGCACCGCTCTGTCGTCGAGATCGGTCGCGACGCCTGAGCTCTTCTTCGGCCACGACACCCAGATCATGCCGTTGGGCGCGATCGCCTCCCGGTAACGCTGCAGCTTTGCGGCCAGCCCCCTGGCCTCGGCGGCGAACAGATGCACGGCATCGAGCGGCGCCCTTGCGGTCTTCGCGATCCGCACATCAGCAGGCAGCTCGCCGACGATGTCGCCATAGGGAACGGACAACCCGTCGACAAAAATACAAAAGCCCGGCTTGAAGCCGAGCTTTTGCACAATCGGTTTGCCGGAAGTGCCGGCCATGGCAAGCGAGGCTTACGCCTGCGGCTGCGGCTCCATGCCGGTGTCCGGATCGGGACGCGGGCGCGACTTGCCGGCCGGCGGCACGGCGGAGGCGCGCGGCGTCGACGGCTCGAGCACGGACTCGCGGTTGGGCTTCTTGCCCTTCAGCAGGTCGATGATCTCGTCGCCGGTCAGCGTCTCGAACTCGAGCAGGCCCTTCGCCAGGGCTTCGAGGTCGCCATGCTTCTCGGTCAGGATCCGGGTCGCTTCCTTGTAGCCTTCCTCGACCAGGCGCTTGATCTCGGAGTCGATCTTCTGGACCGTCGCCTCCGACGCATTCTGGGTGCGCGAGACCGACATGCCGAGGAACACCTCGTCCTGGTTCTCGCCATAGGACACGGTGCCGAGCTCTTCCGACAGGCCCCAGCGTGTCACCATCATGCGGGCGAGGCGGGTCGCCTGCTCGATGTCGGAGGCGGCGCCCGAGGTCACCTTCTCGCGGCCGAAGATCAGCTCTTCCGCGACACGGCCACCCATCATGATGGCGAGGCGCGAGGTCATCTGCTCCAGCGACATCGACAGCTTGTCGCGCTCCGGCAGCTGCATCACCATGCCCAGCGCACGGCCGCGCGGAATGATGGTCGCCTTGTGGATCGGATCGGTCGCGACGACGTTGAGGCCGACGATGGCATGGCCGCCCTCGTGATAGGCCGTCAGCAACTTCTCTTCTTCGGTCATGACGAGCGACTTGCGCTCGGCACCCATCATCACCTTGTCCTTGGCCTCTTCGAACTCGGCCTGCGTCACCATCCGCTTGTTGCGGCGGGCAGCGGTCAGCGCAGCCTCGTTGACAAGGTTCATCAGGTCGGCGCCCGAGAAGCCCGGGGTGCCGCGTGCGATGGTCTTGAGGTTGATATCCGGCGCCAGCGGCACCTTGCGGACGTGGACCTTGAGGATCTGCTCGCGGCCGACGACATCCGGATTCGGCACCACGACCTGACGGTCGA
The DNA here is from genome assembly GCF_049075665.1 of Bradyrhizobium sp. B120. NCBI lineage: Bacteria > Pseudomonadati > Pseudomonadota > Alphaproteobacteria > Hyphomicrobiales > Nitrobacteraceae > Bradyrhizobium > Bradyrhizobium sp. B120. The sequence continues at coordinate 7,875,445 of NZ_CP185242.1, forward strand.
AGCGGCCCGGACGCAGCAGCGCGGGATCGAGCACGTCGGGACGGTTGGTCGCCGCGATCAGGATCACGCCTTCATTGGCCTCGAAGCCGTCCATCTCGACCAGCAACTGATTCAGCGTCTGCTCGCGCTCGTCATTGCCGCCGCCGAGGCCGGCGCCGCGATGACGGCCGACCGCGTCGATTTCGTCGATGAAGATGATGCAGGGCGCGTTCTTCTTGGCCTGCTCGAACATGTCGCGGACACGGCTCGCGCCGACGCCGACGAACATTTCGACGAAGTCAGAACCGGAGATCGTGAAGAACGGCACGTTGGCTTCACCCGCCACCGCGCGCGCGATCAGCGTCTTGCCGGTGCCGGGAGGGCCGACCAGCAGCACGCCGCGCGGAATGCGTCCACCGAGCCGCTGGAACTTGCCGGGGTCGCGGAGGAATTCGACGATCTCCTGCAGATCCTGCTTGGCTTCGTCGACACCCGCGACGTCCTCGAAGGTGACGCGGCCATGCGCTTCAGTCAGCATCTTGGCGCGCGACTTGCCGAAGCCCATCGCCTTGCCGGCGCCGCCCTGCATCTGCCGCGACAAGAAGATCCAGACGCCGATCAGCGCGATGAACGGCAACCAGGAGACGAGCAGCGAGACGAACCACGGCACGTTGTCGCCGGGCGCCTTCGCGGTGATCTGCACCTTGGCGTCATAGAGGCGCTTCACGAGCGACGGATCGCTCGGCGCGTAAGTCTGGAAGCTGGTGCCGTTGTTGAAGGTGCCGTGAATCTCGGGCCCCTGAATCACGACGTCGCGGACATGGCCCTGATCGACTTCAGTGAGAAGCTGCGAGAACGAGATATCCGAGGACGACGAGCGCTGGCCAGGATTCTGGAAAAGCGTGAACAACGCCAGCAACAGCAGGACAATGATGACCCAGAGGGCGAAATTCCGCAGATTGGCGTTCATGGTCTTCCTTCGTGGTCGCGCGGATCGCGGCCTCTCTCTAATCCTTGGGCAGGCTCTGTGGGAATCCCCAGGGAATCCATCCCGTCGATGCCTACAATCTAGGTGCCGCTGGGGTCGATGCCAAGGGAACCACGCACGACTATTTACCGCATCCTAGCCCGATTCCCGGTCAAAAAATGACGCGGAATCCGGTGTTTTTCCGGGGTGGTTAAGCCACCTTGCCGGTTTATGACAGCGATTGAAACAATCGAACCCGGCTCAGCGGGAACGGGCCCGGCGAGGCGGCGCCGGGCTGATCCTGATGCGGCCGGAGGCGACGCTGATGACCGCTCCGGCAAGCGTCTGTTTCAGCTTGGATTCGCGTTGTCCCAAGCGCTGACTGACGGCCTCATCGACCGCGGCGAGCAGGGTTTCGACCTTGCCGAGTTCGGCCGGCCCCTCATGTCCGGTGCGGTCGATGGCGCGCTTGAGCAGGCGGAGGCGAATTTCGTCCGGCATCATCGCGAACAGCGCCGCGTCGAAGCCCGCGTCGAGGTTATCCTCGCTTTTCAACGCAAGATAGCGCTCGGCGCCATCGACCAGCACCTCCAGTGCGGCGTTGGCGCGCGCGATCCGCGCCGCGAGCCGTGCCAGGTTCCGCGCGTCGCCGCCCTCCTCCGCCAGCAGCGGCATCAGCGCACGCAGCCGCGGTCGCGTGAAGGACGGATCGCGGTTGGTCGGATCGTCGGCAAAGCCGATGCGCGCCTTCTTCAGCGTTGCGATCAACTGCGCCTTGGAGATATCGAGCAACGGTCGCGTCAGCATGACGCCGTCGCGCTCGGTCTCGCGCGCCATCGCCGAGAGGCCCGCGACGCCACTGCCGCGCAGCATCCGCATCAACAGCGTCTCGGCCTGGTCGTCACGGGTGTGCGCGGTCAGGATATGCGTCGCACCGTGCTTGCGCGCGGCTTGCGCGAGCAGGCGATAACGCGCCTCACGCGCGGCTGCCGGCACGCCGCTCCTGGGCTTGGGCCCGCTCCAGCGCAAGGTGTGATGCGGCAGGTCGAGGCTTCGCGCCAGCCGCTTGACGTCGCGCGCCTCGCGGGCAGCTTCAACACGCAGGCCGTGATCGACGGTGACCGCCACCAGCCGCGGCCCCTGCGCCAGCGCGCGGCGCCAGCGCGCGGCCAGCCACATCAACGCGACGGAATCGGGACCGCCCGACACCGCGAGCACGATCGCCGGCGCACGCGCCAAGTCTGCGAACAGGCGCTTGGCGTCGCTTGCCGGGATAGCGGATTGGACGTCGGGCATCACAGAACCAGCAGGTCGCGGAAAGGCCGGAAGCGGCCTCCCCCGGCTGGTTTAGCACTTCACGCGCTTCTGCTCGCGGTCAACCGCAGCTTTGACCCCGCCTGACGCGCGCGGGTACTTCCGCGTGATCTCGCCGAACGCGGCGCAGGCGGCTTCCTTTTCCTTCAGCGCCGCCAGCGACTGGCCGAGCCGCAGCAGCGCGTCGGGCGCCTTCGCGGACTTGTCGAACTTGGTGGTCACACCGAGGAAGGTTTCCGCAGCATCGCGATATTGCTGGCGCTGGAAATAGCTTTCGCCGAGCCAGTATTGCGAATCCGCCACCAAAGGATCGCTCGGATATTTGGTGGCGAAGTTCTTCATCGTCTCTTCGGCGAGCGCATAGTCCTTGCGCTGCATGTAGCCGATGCCGAGGTCGAACTCGTCCTTCGGCGTCGCCGACGGCGGCAATGTGGTCAGGGCCGCGCTCGCGCCGGGCGCCCGCTGCGGGCTCGTGTTGCCGAGATCGAGCGGCTCGCCCGCGCCGCGGCCGCCGGGCGCGCCGACCGCCGCATCGTTCTGCACCGGCATCTGGCCGCCGCCACCGAGCACGCGCGGCGCGCCGGGGGCATTCGGATTCTGGGCCGGATCGAAGGCATCGCCGCGGCCGCGGCGGCCGGGAGCCGCCGCCGCCGGCTCCTGCACGATCGGCGCGGGCGCCGCGATCTGCTGCTGGTCATAGCCGCCCTGCGGCTGCCGGCCATATCCCTGCTGCGGCTGGGCGTAGCCGGGCTGCGCCTGCGGGTACCCCTGCTGCGCCGGCGGCACCGCCGCGACACCGGGCTGGGCCGCCGGAGGCTGTCCATTCGGGCCGGGCGGCTGGCCGCCGAGCTGGCGCAGGCGCTCCTCGAGCTGGCGGTTGCGGTACTGCAGTTCCTCGTTCTGCCCGGTCAGCTGCCGCAGCTGGTTCTCCAGCCGCTCGATCCGCATCTCGGCATCGGAATCGTCGGATTGGGCAAACGCTGGTGCGGAAACGGCGAACAGCGCCGCGATCGCCGCGGCGGAAGAAAGAAAATGTAGCCTGGATGACATTTTGCCCTGACGACGAGATCGACGTGAAAAGCGCGCGACTTTGAGGGACGGAGTACGCCAGAATTGTGACTTGCAGTTCAAATCCGGGACAGCGTCGCGGATACCGGTTTAGTACGGACGGTGGAACAAGCAAGCGGCCAATTGCACGCAGCTTCGTTCATCTTGATGAAGCCGGGGTCAGGCTCTCACGCGCCAAAACCGGCGCCCGAAGGCGCCGGCTTGGAAAACGCATCCAGGATCGCGTCAGGAACTGGCGTTCAGCACGGTAACGGCGCGGCGGTTCTGCGACCAGCACGAGATGTCGTTACAGACCGCGACCGGGCGCTCCTTGCCGTAGGAGATGGTGCGCATGCGGCTCGGGTCGATGCCGCGCGAAGCGAGATAGGCGCGAACCGACTGGGCACGGCGCGCACCGAGCGCGATGTTGTATTCGCGCGTGCCGCGCTCGTCGGCGTGACCTTCGATGGTGAAGGAATAACGGTTGTAGGTCTGCAGCCACTGCGCCTGCTTGTCCAGGGTCGCTGTCGCCTGCGGGCTGAGATCGGTCTGATCGCTCTCAAAGAACACGCGGTCGCCGACATTGACCACGAAATCCTGTTGGCTGCCCGGGGTCGCGGCGCCGCCAATCGCGCCATTGGCGTCCAGCGGGTTCTTGTTGGCACAGGCACCCATCGACAACGCCACCGCCAGAACCGCAGCCAGCTTCATACCCTGGAGGATACGCATCTGATGTTTCATTCCGGAGCCTCCACGCTCACGCTCTTCGTACTGTCCATTGGGTCTACAGGGCGATGGTTAAGCGAACGTTCCGTCAACCTTGACGAGACCTTGCTGGACCCGATCAAATGCCAGGCAATGGCGAAAAGCGCCCCCGATGGTTAATGGGTGGCAAATGTGGCGCGATGGTGAAGGGAAGGCAAGGTTCGCAGGAACCGGCCGCTTTTGCAGGACAATTTGGCCCGCGCGCAACAGTCGATCGATGACAGATTGATCAGAGCGCCGGTTTGCTCACGGATTCGGCACGATCGAGGCGCGCTCGAACGGCCGGACGATACCGTCGGGCTGCAACTGGCCTTCCCGCTCAAACAGCATCCGCCGCTCGAAGGCGCTCGAGCGCAGGAACGGATAGCGGGCGAGCACACGCTCCCGCACGGTCGGCAGATGCGACGCCATTAACCCGACCGGCTTCACGAGCCCCGGATAGAGCCGCGGCTCCGACCAGGTCTCATGCAGGAACACACGCCGGTAGAACGCCATGTGCTCGGGCCGGACCGGCGCCAGGCCGTAATCGGCGTTGAAATGCACGCCCGCGGTCGAGCCGAGCCGCACCGTGACATAGGGCAGTTCCGGATTGTTCCGCGCCTTGTCGGGGTCCGCGACGAAGCGCGTCGAATCGATGAAGACCAGCCCCTGATCGAGTTTCGGCAGCAGCACGTCGCCGAACACGTCGAGCGTCGGCGACGAGCGCCACTCCGGTGTCGCGACGGTGATGCGGATCGAGCTGCAGAGCTCGCCTTGCAGATAGACGCCGAACACCCAGGCGTTCGGCGCATCGTCGAACTGATCGACGACGCGCTCGTCCGCCGAGGGCCGGATCGCGCCTTCGCGCAGATAGGCACGATAACGCAGCCGGTAGATTTCGTCTTTCTGTTCGGGGGTCTGAGCGAGACGGTAGTCGACTTGATCCAGAGGGTCCGCAAGCCTTCCTGTCGCGGGCTTAATGACTTCGGCCGCGGACCTCATATGGTACTCCCTGAAACACCAACAACTTCAACGCGCGAGCCAAAAGATTAACAGCTTCTTAATTTTCGTCAAAGCAATCGCGGCATTACAGTTAACCTCTGACCGCAACGGTGCAATTCGAATCGTGCAGCCAAAGACTCTTACAACTATCGATTGAGAACAGTTGGTGCGTCAGCTCACGCGATTGAGCGCGAGGGAACCACGTGCAGTTGCTCGTCGGCCCGCCGGCCGTGCGAGGCATTGAGCAGCTGGCGAATACGGACGGCGGGAACCGGCCGGCTGAACAGGTATCCCTGTGCTTCGGTCACCGCGCCGTCGGCACTGATCAGTTCGAGTTGCTCGTTGGTCTCGATCCCCTCGACCACGACCGACATGCCGAGGTCCGCGGACAGCCGCGCCACGCCGCGCAGCAAGGTCAGCGGCCGGTCGCTGTCGATGCCTTCGAGGAAGGAGCGGTCGATCTTGACCTTCTGCAGCGGGAAATTGTGCAAATAGCTGAGCGACGAGTAGCCGGTGCCGAAATCATCCAGCGAGATCCGCACGCCGAGCGAGCGCAGTTGCGACAGCACGTCGTGGGTCAGCTCGGTGTTGTGCAGCAGCGAGGATTCGGTGATCTCGATCTCGAGGCGCTGCGCCGGCAGACCGGAGACCTCGAGCGCATAGCGGACCTCGCTCAGCACGTCGCGCTGATGGAACTGCTGCGGCGAGAAGTTGACCGCGACGCTGACCGCTTCGGGCCACTTCATGCATTCCATGCAGGCCTTGCGCAGGATCCAGCGGCCGAGATCGACGATCAGGCCCATGTCCTCGGCGACCGGAATGATGTCGACCGGTGAGACCGTGCCGCGCACCGGATGGTTCCAGCGCAGCAGCGCCTCGCAGGTCGAGACCTTGCCGGATTTCAGGTTGATCAGCGGCTGGTAGAACAGCTCGAATTCCTCGTTGGCGAGCGCCTTGCGCAGATCGAGCTCGAGGATACGGCGGGCCTCGACAGTCTGGGCCATCTCGTCGCGGAAGAAGCAGAAGGTGCCGCGGCCGTCGGCCTTGGCACGGTAGAGCGCCATATCGGCATTCTTCAGCAGCGTGTCGGCGCCGACGCCGGGCGCGGTCATCGCGATGCCGACGCTGGCGCCGATCTCGACCAGATGGTTGTCGATCTTGTAGCGCTCGCTGAGGCGGTCGACGATGCGCCGCGCCAGCGCGGCGGCGTCCTCATGCGAATGGATGTTCTGCTGGAACACGACGAACTCGTCGCCGCCGAACCGGGCCACGAAATCCTCCGGACGCAGCATCTCGCGCAGCCGTTCGGCGACCGCGCAAAGCAGCTGGTCGCCGCAGGGATGGCCGAGCGTATCGTTGACCTGCTTGAACTGGTCGAGGTCGACGAACAGCAATGCGGAGCGATGATCGCCATGCTGCATGGCGAGCAACCGGCCGATCTCGTCGCGGAAATTGACGCGGTTGGGCAGCGCGGTCAGTTCGTCGTAGCGCGCGAGATGGCTGATCCTGGCCTCGGCGTCCTTGCGCTCGGTGATGTCCTCGACCAGCACGACCGTGCCGCCGCCCGGCATCGGCTGGAACGTCCAGTCCAGCGAACGGTTCTGGGCCGGATCGGGGTCGCTGGTGACGATGTCGCCGCGCTGGGAGCTCTCGATCTCGTAGAGAATCTGTTGCGCGGCCGCGGCCGAGATCGCGCCGGACAGCACGCAGGCATTGCAGATATCGGTCGCGCTGGCGCCGCGCTGCACGAAATCGTCGGACAGCTCCATCATCTCGATGAAGCGGTGGTTCATCACCGCAAGGCGGCCGTCGGCGCTGAACATGCACAGGCCGTGCGGCATGTTGTTCAGCGCGGTATCGAACTGGCCCGCCAGCGCCGCCTCGCGCTCCTTGGCGATCCAGGCGTTGACGTAGATGCGCTGCAGGCTGGAGGTAAGGTGCCGGATGGCGCTGAAGAACACCAGGCTGAGCAGCGCAAGGGCGATGTGATAGGGACCGCCGACATACATCAGCGCTGCGATCAGGGGACCGATCGACATCAGCAGGTGCAGGTGGAATATCTGCGGCCGGCCGAAGGTCCGCCCCACTCCCGCCGAGGTGTAGGCGACCACGGTGGTCACGCAGAGCATATGCGCGGCGGCGTCGTTGGTCGTGAGCAGGACGGTGACGCCCCAGATGCCGAGCGAGATGCCGTAGGCGATGGTGCCGATCCGGTAGCGCTTCTCCCACGTCACGGATTCTTCGACGGTGAGACGGGAACTGCGCTGCTGATAGCGGTACATCTGCAGCGCGCGCGCCAGACCCACCACGATGAACAGCGGCACGCACAGCCAGGACAGCAGATTGCCGGTGACGAACGCAATCACGGCGCCCGCGATGGCGGGGCCGAAGGCGCCGAAGATCATGGGCGCGGGGTTCATGAACAGGGAATCGACCAGCGCCGCGGAGATCGTCGGCGACATCGACTGGTCCGGTTCTCCCGTCTGACTTGCAAACTGCATTGTGAGAGCGCGCGTCCTTTTCAGCTCGCACTCTTACTGATCGCAGGTGAAGTCTTTCTGAGGGAACATCGTTAGCGAGTCGTTGCCGCGACCCATTGATAGTCGAAATTCGGCATAAGTTTCAGTGCGCTAGGTAAGAAGTGCCGACCGCCCCAGGGTTCCCCGGAGCAGCCCTGCGCGAGCCTCACGACAACAGCGGCGACCAGGCGGGGTCGGAGGCAAAACCCGGGGTCGGCACCCGCAGTTCGTTGCGCCCGGAAACGTCGATGGTGAACAGCGACGGACCGCTGTTGCCGCCGGGATCGCGGAAGAACATCACGACGCGACCGTTCGGCGCAAAGGTCGGGCCTTCATTGTGGAAGCCCGAGGTCAGGATGCGCTCGCCGGAGCCGTCCGGCTTCATGATGCCGATCGCGAACTGCCCGCCGCCCTGCTTGGTGAAGGCGATGTAGTCGCCGCGCGGCGACCACACCGGCGTCGAATAGGTGCCGTCGCCGAACGAGATGCGCTGGGCCGCGCCGCCGGTTGCCGGCATCACATAGATCTGCGGCTTGCCGCCGCGATCGGATTCGAAGCAGAGCCGCGTGCCGTCGGGCGCGTAGGACGGCGAGGTGTCGATCGCCGGCGTGTCGGTCAGCCGCGTCATCGACTTCGAGCGCAGGTCCATCACGAACAGGTTGGAGTTGCCGCCCTGCTGCAGGCTCATGATGACGCGCTGGCCGTCGGGCGAGAAGCGCGGCGAGAACGACATGCCCGGGAAGTTGCCAACGATCTCGCGCTGGCCGGTCTCGATGTTGAGCAGATAGACGCGCGGGTCGCCCTGCCCGAACTCCATGTAGGTGATTTCCTGGGTCGACGGCGAGAAGCGCGGCGTCAGCACCAGATCCGAGCCGCGGGTCAGATAGCGCACATTGGCGCCGTCCTGGTCCATCAGCGCGAGGCGCTTGACGCGGCGATCCGCAGCGCCGCTCTCGTCGACGAACACGACGCGGGTATCGAAATATCCCTTCTCGCCGGTCATGCGCTCGTAGATCTGGTCGGAGATGATGTGCGCGATGCGGCGCCAGTATTCGGCCGAGGTGTCGTACTGCTGGCCCGCGAGCTGCTGGCCGGTGTTGACGTCCCAGAGGCGGAATTCCGCCTTCACGCGCCCGTTGCCCTGGCGTGTCATGCGGCCGGTCACCAGCGCCTGCGCGTTGATGCTCTTCCAGTTGTTGAAGTTCGGCGCCGCGTCGATGTTGATCTGCTTCTCGAGATAGGCGGCCTGATCGATCGGCGCGAACAAGCCGCTGCGCTTCAGGTTGTTGGTGATCACCTGCGTGACGCCGACGCCGACTTCGGCATCGCCGGGCGTGCCGGCGGCGAAGTTCGGGATCGCGATCGGCACCGGCGCAAACTCGCCTTCCGGAATCGGGATTCGCTTCGGGCCGGCCTGCCCGAAAGCGCTTCGGCTTCCGGCAAGGGTGCCTAGGGCGGCGATTCCGGAGATCATCTGTCGACGGTCGAGGCGAAATTTCATGGTCCGCAAATCATTCGTGTTGGTCATTGTCGGTAACTTTGCTTGCCGTTGGCCAGGCGACGCGGTTGTCCTCAGGTCTTCCGTTCCGTGAACACCGGCGCGAAATACTTCCATTCCTCGAAGAATGCCGCCGGCAGTCTGTACGGCTGGCATTCGATGATCGCCCGCAGCGCGCTCTCCTGATAGACGCGCAAATAGGGCGTCGCCGGCGTGCCTTCCGGCACCGGCGGCGCTTCGAGCTTGCCCTCACGGTTCAGCTTGATCTCGAAAACGGCCTCGGTCTGCTGCGCCTCGATGCCGCCATAGGGCTTCTTCCAGCAGCGCTCGACCTGCTGCTTGAACATCGCGCCCCAGGTCGCGGAGTTGTCGGCGGCCTTGCCCTTTGCCGTGCCGAGCGAGGCATTGGCGTTGAGCGTATCGCCGGTCGCCGAGGCACGGGTCGGATCGCGCTTGTCGAGCAGCGCTGCGATCTTGCTCTGGTCGAAGGTGCGCTCTTTCGGCTTCTGCTCCGGCGGCGGCTTGGCGGCTTGCTGAACCGGCTTCGGCGGCGGCTTCTTCTCTTCCTTCTTGATCGCTTCCGCGATCGGGTCGGGCTTCACCGGATCGGGCTTCTTCTCGACCGGCTTCGGCTCTTCCTTTGGCTTGTTATCCGGCTTGTTCTCGACCTTCTTCGGCGGATCCGGCTTCTTGTCTTCCGGCTTCTCCACCTTCGGCGTCGGCGCCGGCGCGGTATCGGTCACGACCGGCGGCTTCTTGTCATCGATCTTGCCGACGGCATCATCCATCGGCTTGGCCTCGGCGACCTTCTCGACCAGCGGCTTGGGATTTTCCTTCTTGCCGTCCTTCAGGCCGGCCATGACATGGGAGAGCTGGTCGGGCGAGATCACGTCGACGGCAACAGTATCCTCTTCAGGCATCACGTACGCCCTGGTCGAAAACGACACGAGGCCCCACCCGATCACGAGGACGTGCAGGACAATCGATGCCGCCAGAGTCTTGTCGACCTTGACCTTCAAATCAGGCTCCCCGTGCCTTGCCGCACATTGGCCCTATCCACCTTCCGGGATAATGACGATATTCGCCTTGAATCCCGCGGCCCGGACCTCCCCGAGCAATTTCATCATATCCGTGTAACAGACATCCTTGTCGCCACGCAGATAAACCACCTTTTCGGCATCCGACCGGGCGTCCCCGATCGCCTTGATCTTGGCCGGAAAATCGGCCGCCGTGACCGGCGCGTCGCCGAGATAGAGCTCGACATTCGAGTTGCAGCCACCGCCGGTGCGCTTCACCGACAGCGTCAGCGGCGGCTGGTTCGACGAGATCGACTTGCCGCCGCTCGCGACCGGCAGGTCGATGTCGATGTTCGACGTCATCAGCGGCGCGGCGACCATGAAGATGATCAGCAGCACCAGCATCACGTCGACCATCGGCGTGACGTTGATCTCGGCCATGACCGGCTTGCGCCCGCGGCGGCGTCTGCCACTACCGCCGGACCCTGCCATGCTCATCGCCATGATCGTGCGCTCACAACAGTGACCATCGTAAGTTCAGTTCTTTGTTCGAGCATGATCCTTTCGGAAAACCGGTCTCCACTTTTCCGGATCATGCTCTAGCCCCGCTCGTCGATCTGACGCGACAGGATGGCGGAGAACTCGTCGGCGAACCCCTCCAGGCGCGCGGCCTGCCGGTTCACCTCCGAGGTGAACTTATTGTAGAAAATAGTCGCCGGAATTGCGGCAATCAGGCCGATTGCGGTCGCAAACAGTGCTTCCGCGATACCGGGGGCCACCACCGCCAGGGAGGTGTTTTTCGAGGCCGCGATCGACTGGAAGCTCGACATGATGCCCCAGACGGTGCCGAACAGGCCGACAAAGGGGCCGGCCGAGCCCACGGTCGCCAGCACCAGCAGCCGCCGTTCCAGCCGCTCCACCTCCCGGGCGATCGAGACATTCATGACCTTCTCGATCCGGGCCTGCAGGCCGGCAAAGGACCGCGACTGGCTCTCGAAGGAGCGCTTCCACTCCCGCATCGCCGCCACGAAACAGGCCGCCATCGACTGGGTCGGCTTGGCCGAAAGGGCCCGGTAGAGTTCCTCGATCGACTGGCCGGACCAGAACGCCTGCTCGAACTTATCCATCGCCCGCTTGGTGCGGGCGTAGAGCAGGATCTTGTCGATCGCGATCGCCCAGACCCACACCGAGCAGGACAAAAGTCCCAACATCACGCATTTGACGACCCAATGAGCCTGCCAAAACAGTGCGATCAGCGACACATCGCTCGATGCCAGTGGCAGAGTTGACTGAGCCACGTCGGCGGGATTCATCGGCAATATCCTCTCAACGCAAGTGTCCCCATCAGGCGGGCCGCCAATCGGCACCGATTCCACGGCCGCATCAGGCGCGGCGAAACTGCGCGAAAGCCTCTTGCATCTGTCGCATGGGGGGCCCGTCCAAAGCCGGGCCCTGCTTCCCCTGCCAACATGTCAAAACGAGGGCTTTTCACGCGGCATTCCGACCCTAACCAAACGCTAATCATGGTTAAGGCGAGGTTACCAAAGGGAAATTTGAGGGCGGGAAACGCCGCTGGCGGAGCCGGTTGGCGGGTTCCGCAGATGAATGGATTCGGCGGATGGTGGGGTGGTGCCGGGCGCCCCCTCCCCGCGTCGTCCTGGCGAACACCGGGACCCATAACCACCACAATCGGTGATGAAGCGGATCGTGGCCCGGCGTCGTGCAACAATTGAGATTTGGGGTAATGGGTCCTGGCTTTCGCCAGGACGACACCGAATGTGTGGCGCGACCTGCATCCACAATCGTCGTCCCTGCGGAAGCAGGGACCCATAACCACAGGGTTGTGTCGTTGAAGAGGGCTGCCGCCCCAGCGTCGCGCAACAATCACCTTCAGTGGTTATGGGTCGCGGCCCGTGCGCAATTGTGCACTAGGCGGGACGACGTGGATGGTTCTCGCGCGCTACGACGCACTCGACCGGGCGATCCAGTATTCCAGAGACGCCGGTGTTTGAATTGAGAAGCCGCGGCGCGAAGCGTAACCCGCCCTCCGTCTGCGAATGATGACGGAGCGTTGGTGGGTTATGCCTTCGGCTAACCCGCCCTATGGCTACGGCTCTTTCGTCAGGTCAAATGCCTGACGATCGCAAGCCCGGCGAACAGACCCGCGATCGACAACGCCACCGAGCCCGCGACATACAGCGCCGCAAGGCCGAGCTCGCCGCGCTCATAGAGCAGTGCGGTGTCGAGCGAGAAGGCGGAGAAGGTGGTGTAGCCGCCGAGGATGCCGGTCATCAGGAACAGCCGCCAGGGCTGCGAGGCCTCGCCCTTGAACGCGAGATAGCCGGCGATCAGGCCCATCACGGTCGAGCCCGTGATGTTGATGATGAAGGTGCCGTAGGGAAACGCGGTGCCGATGCAGCGCGCGCAGGTGACGTTGATCAGCTGCCGCAGCGTTGCGCCGAGGCCGCCGCCGAAGAAGACGAGGAGATAGCTTGCCGCGTTAGCCACCAATGCCCCCGCTGGTGTGTCGAGAAGTTCACGATACGCGCCGCTCAAAAGCTCACCCTCCCCTGGAGGGGGAGGGTCGGTTCGCATGAAGCGAAGCGGAATGCGAAACGGGGTGGGGTGATCTCTCAACACGGACAGTGTCGCGCGTGGATAGACTGTCACCCCACCCCGCCGCTCATTTCATTCGCGTCGACCCTCCCCCTCCAGGGGAGGGTAAGAGGGTCGAGCCGAATTGCGATATGCGCTCAGCCGGCCTTGCCGAACAGCTCGTCGACGTAATCCCAGTTGACGAGGCTGTCGACGAACGCCTTCAGGTAGTCCGGACGGCGGTTGCGGTAGTCGATGTAGTAGGAGTGCTCCCAGACGTCGACGCCGAGGATCGGCACCGCGCCATGGACCAGCGGGTTCTCGCCGTTCGGGGTCTTGGCGATCTCGAGCTTGCCGCCCTTGACCTGCAGCCAGGCCCAGCCGGAGCCGAACTGGCCGACGCCGGCGGCGGCGAAGTCGGTCTTGAACTTCTCGAAGCCGCCGAGGTCCTCGTTGATCTTCTTCTCCAGCCGGCCGGGCAGCTTGCTGCCGCCGCCATTCGGCTTCATCCACTTCCAGAAGTGGATGTGGTTGTAGTGCTGACCGGCATTGTTGAAGACGGCCGCGTTCTTGCCGAACGAGCCCTTCACGATCTCCTCGAGGGACTTGCCTTCGAATTCGGTCCCCTTGATCGCGTTGTTGCCGTTGGTGACGTAGGCCTGGTGATGCTTGTCGTGGTGAAACTCCAGCGTTTCCTTGGACATGTAGGGCGCAAGGGCGTCGTGGGCGTAGGGCAGATCGGGTAGCGTGAAGGTCATGGGGTAATGTCCAACAGAGGGTGGGAGACTACACTTAACGGGTCCCCCTTATAGAAGGTTCCACGGCGGAGAAACACCGCATTTTCGGATCGTGTATGACAGATCGGCGCAGCCGAGGACCAAGACCCAGGGACCTGAGACGATGAGCATCGAAATCGACATTCTCAACGGAGATGCGTCGTGGCGGCGCGCCGAGCCGCTGCTCCGGACGGTTTGGAGCCCGGATATCATGGCGAACAAGCAGTGGGCGGACATCAAATGGGCTCACGCGGATTTGCGCGTGTTTCTCGATGCGCCCGACGACAGCGGGCTCGCCTGCCACGTCGGTATCTACTTCCGGACCATCACCTGGAATGGCCACAAGGTGCATGTCGGCGGCATCGGCGGGGTTGCGACCCGCGCGGACTGCCGGCGGCGCGGCTATGCGTCGCTCGCGTTAGATGCCGCCGTGCACACCATTCGTGCCAATGACGCGGTGAAATTTGCAATCTTATTCTGCGAGCCGCACAATTTCGCATTCTACCAGTCGCGCGGCTGGCATCCCTTCGCCGGCGAAGTCACGTGCGAACAGCCCTCCGGGCAGATCCGCTTCGAGGCGATGGCGCCGTTCGTCAACGACATCGTCCGCGCGCCGCGCCAAGGCAAGATCGACCTATGCGGCCTGCCGTGGTGACCCCTGCGCGGGCGCGGGTAGCGAGCACCAGCCCGAACTCGTAACATGTCAATCATCATTTATTGATTGCGAGCCTGGTTCACTGGCGTCGAATTGCAGTGCGCCCCTCTCCCGGTTGCGAAGTGAGCCGTGACGCATGACCATTGACGCCTCGATCGACGACCTGCGGCCCACCGCGGCCGCGCCTGCGGTACCGGTCGATCATTTGTTGACGGCGCCGATCCTGCCGACGCTGCTCAAGCTCGCGGTCCCCAACACCATCGCGATGTTCGGCTCGACGCTGGTCGCGGTCGCCGAGACGTCCTATATCGGCCGGCTCGGCACCGAGCCGCTGGCCGGCATCGCGCTGGTGTTTCCGTTCGCGATGCTGACACAGATGATGTCGGCCGGCGCGATGGGTGGCGGCGTTTCTTCGGCGATCAGCCGCGCGCTCGGCGCCGGCGACCGCGACCGCGCCGCCGACCTGGCGCTGCATGCGGCGATCATCGGCGCCTGTGCCGGATTGTTCTTCACCGTGATGATGCTGGGCTTCGGCCGCAACTTCTATGCGCTGCTCGGCGGCCGCGGCGGCGTGCTTGAGCAGTCGATGCATTACTCACAGGTGCTGTTCTCGGGCGCGATCTCGATCTGGCTGGTCAACACGCTCGCCTCCGTCGTGCGCGGCACCGGCGACATGCGCGTCCCCTCGATGACGCTGATCACCGTCTCGATGATCCAGATCGCGGTCGGCGGCGTGTTCGGTCTCGGGCTGTTCGGCATGCCTAGCCTTGGCATGCGCGGCGTCGCCGCGGGCCAGCTCACAGCGTTCACGTGTGGTGCGATCTTCCTCGCCTGGTATCTCGCCTCTGGCCGCAGCCGGCTGAAGCTCGACTTCGCCGCCTTCAGCTTCCAGCGCGCGATGTTCCTCGACATCCTGAAAGTCGGCGCGATCTCCTGCCTGTCGCCGCTGCAGAGCGTGCTGACCATCCTGATCTTCACCAAGATCCTGGCTGGCTTCGGCACCGAGACCTTGGCCGGATACGGCATGGGCTCGCGGCTGGAATTCCTGCTGATCCCGATCGCATTCGCGGTCGGCGTCGCCTCGGTGCCGATGGTCGGCATGGCCATCGGCGCGGGCCTTGTCACGCGGGCCCGCAAGGTGGCGTGGACCGCGGGCACGGTCGCCGGGCTTGTCGTCGGATTGGTCGGACTCGTGGTTGCACTCAAGCCGACGCTGTGGATTGCGCTGTTCACCACCGATCCCGGCGTGACGGCCGCGGCCTCGTCCTATTTCGCGCTGGCCGGCCCGGCCTTCGGCTTCTTCGGCGTCGGCGTCTGCCTGTATTTTTCCTCGCAAGGCGCGGCCAAGGTCGGCGGGCCGGTGCTGGCCGGGACCATCCGCCTGCTGCTGGTCGGCATCGGCGGCTGGTGGCTCGCCACCGCGAGCGCGCCGGCATGGACGCTGTTTGCGCTGGTCGGAGGCGCGATGGTGGCATTCGGCCTCGCGACCATCATCTCGATCAAGCTGACCCGCTGGGGATAGACCCGGAGGGGCCGGGGCTTTCGTTGCGCTTTCGGTCGCGACAAGGCACCGCCACTCTTCCGTGCCTTGCCGCAGCATGGCGGCCTCGGAAAAAGGCTAGAAAATTTTTCAGATCGCGCCCGCCTGATCGCGCGATTATTACATTGCAGAAATCTTTCGACTTGTTATGCAGGCCGACCTCTTGGGGAATATTTCATGGCCTGCAAATTCGGATTCGTGATCGCAATCATTGCGACGGCACTTGCTGTGCCTGCCGCGCATGCGCAAAGCGCGCCTGAGCCTTTCGGCGTCTGGCAGACCCAGGCCGGCGATGCCCGCGTCAAGGTCAGCAAATGCGGCGGCGGCATCTGCGGCGTGGTGGTCAGTCTGCGCGATCCGATCGATCCGATGACCGGCAAGCCGCAGGTCGACAACAAGAATCCCAATCCGTCGCTGGCCAACCGGCCGATCATCGGGCTGCCGCTGTTCTCCGGCATGCAGCCGGTTGCCGCGGGCAAATGGTCGGGCCAGATCTACAATGCCGACGATGGCGGCACCTATGCGAGCAGCATCTCGGTCACCGGCGAGAGCACGCTGCGCGTCGAAGGCTGCGTCGGCGCGCTATGCGGCGGCGAGACCTGGACGCGCGTGGGGCGGTAAACGCGAGGCGGGATTTTCCTTCACCTCCTCCACAAGCGGGAGAGGGAGCAGAATCCCGATGTTGCAACAACTCACACCGCGCGCGTCTTCAGCACGGTGGCGGCCGAGGCGTAGCCGCCGCGGGCGCCGTCGATGAAGTGGACGTGGTCGGCGCGCATCACCGACGGGGTGAAGCAGGTCATCATCGCGGCATCCTGCTCGTGCAGGCCGTAGCGCACGATGCCCTGCGCGGCGGCGGCAACCAGGCGCTGCTCGAGCTCGGCCGCGAGCTCCGGCGTGCAATCCAGGATCATGCGCAGGCCGTCGTCGAACTTGCGGAAGTCGGAATTCTCGACCAGCTGTCGCACATAGTTTTTCGGCACGAACTTGCCGACCGGGATATTGAACCGCATCAGCGCATAGGCCCACAGCGTGAACGCGAGCACCGTGGCACGGCGCAGTGCAAGCGAGCCGCCGCGCCGCGCACGCGCCTCGTACTCCATCCCCTGAGGCGGCCAGCGCAGCGGCGGGCCATTTGCAGGCACCGGCCGTCCAGCCTCCGGGCTCTTCTCGACCAGCACGACAATATCCTCGATCACCTTGCGGAAGGCGGCGGGATCGACGTCCTTCGCCGGCAGCACCAGCACCGAGAGGATGACGCCGCGCACTGAGGGCATCACCTCGAAACGGCAGGACAGGCCGGACAGATCGGGCTGCGTGCCCTCAGGCGCCGGATCGACCGCGAACGCGCCGCGCTTCATCGCGGCATCGGCAAACGCGAGACCGCCGCCGGAGAACATCGCATAGGACAGATTGGCCGACGGTCCGAAGCGCGCGACGCGCACGTCGGCGCCCGCGGCGCGGATCGCGGACATCGGCACCAGCGCCACCCGCAGCACCAGATCGAGATCATCGCGCACCCAGCGCGCGGTCGCCGCGAGCGCGTCGCGTGCCCTGTCGAGATCGGCCGGCGCGACCGCGAAGCTCGCGCCGTCGCCGCCGAACACGAACGGGAATTCGCGGCCATCCAGCGCATTGGTGACCGAGGCGACCACCGCGGCGCCGGCCATGTTGACCGCCTTATAGCGCTGCGCCGCGATCGCCTTAGTCGACTCGACGATGTCGGCGACGCCGACCGTCCAGTCGTCGGGCAACGGCGCATACAGCGCCGGATCCATCAGGCGCGCGAAGCCGCGAAACACCGGAATGCCGCCGTAGAAGATCTCGCTGCCGCCAGCCATCGCAACGCCGCGCTGTTTCCGCCTGTCACGAAACTCTCTAGCAGATACGGCGCGGGTTGGGACCGGGTTTTGAAAGCGCAGCCCGAGTGGAGCTAGGTCCCGTCACCCTGAGGAGCCGCGAAGCGGCGTCTCGAAGGGTCGACGGCCACCAGCGGGGCCGTGCATCCTTCGAGACGCGCGGAGCCTGTCATCGGGCCGCGCTTCGCGCGGACCCGTTGGCGCTCCTCAGGATGACGGGGACGGCATCACGCGCCGGATCAAAATGCCTTCACGCCGCCTCGCCCGTTCTCCTCCACGGCGGAAACGGATCGCGGAGTTTTGCCCTGGCCTGCGGGTCCATGCCCGGTCTGCCCGCGACAAGGCAAAGATCGAGCCGACAGCGAATGTCGTCCTCGTTCATGCCGGAGCCGATGAAGACGAGCTCCTGCCGGCGATCGCCGTAGAGATCGTTCCAGCTCCGCTGCATCATCAGCCGCCAGTCCGGATGATCCGGCCAGCGCTCGCGCGGGATCGCGGCCCACCACGAGCCGAGGCCTTCGGTCCGGACGATCGCGCCGGCCTGGCTCATCTCGCCGCACCAATCCGGGCGCGTCGCGATCCAGAAATGGCCCTTGGCGCGGATCACGCCCTGCCAACTCTCGCGCAGGAAGCCGTGAAACCGCACCGGATCGAACGGGCGCCGCGCGCGATAGACGAAGCTCGTAATGCCGTATTCCTCGGTCTCCGGCACATGCCCGGCAAAGCCGTAGAGCTCCTTGTGCCAGAGCGGATGCTGCTGCGCGCGTTCATGGTCGAAGCGGCCGGTGTCGAGCACGCGGTCGAACGGCACGTTTGCAAAGTTCGCCTCGACGAGGTCAGCGTCGGGATTAAGCGCACGCACGATGGTGCGCGCAGCTTCGCGCTGTGCCGGCGTCGCGGCATCGACCTTGTTGAGCACGAGGACGTCGGCGAATTCGATCTGCTCGACCAACAGATCGACCAGCGTGCGCTTGTCGCCGTCGAGCGCCTCGCCGCGCTGGCTGAGGAAATCGGTCGAGGCATAGTCCTTCAGCAGATTGGCGGCGTCGACCACCGTGACCATGGTGTCGAGGCGCGCGACGTCGGAGAGGCTGTTGCCGTCCTCGTCGCGAAACTCGAAGGTCGCGGCGACCGGCAGCGGCTCGGAGATGCCGGTCGATTCGATCAGGAGATAATCGAAGCGGCCGCTCTCGGCGAGCGCGCGCACCTCTTTCAACAGATCGTCGCGCAACGTGCAGCAGATGCAGCCATTGCTCATTTCGACCAGTTTTTCGTCAGTCCGGGACAGGTTCGCACCGCCATCGCGGACGAGGTCGGCGTCGATGTTCACCTCGCTCATGTCGTTCACAATCACCGCAACCTTCAGGCCGTGGCGGTTGTTCAGCACGTGGTTCAGCAAAGTGGTCTTTCCAGCCCCGAGGAAGCCGGACAAGATGGTGACGGGGAGTTTTTGCATCGAGATCAAACAGTTGCTGGAGGGACAGGCGGCGGCGGGGCATGGGGCACGGGATTTATGCAATGTTATAACATAACATCATTGAGACGACAGCCTGTCAAGCGCCGGTGTGAGGCGCGGTCAGCCTGCCGTTCTCACAAATGCGTAGCCCGGATGTAGCGCAGCGAAATCCGGGGGCCGCACGATCCGCGGATGGACCTGTCCCGGATTACGCTGCGCTCCATCCGGGCTACGAACGACCCAGTCCGTCATGCTGAGGAGGCCGCGCAGCGGCCGTCTCGAAGCATGCACGGCCCGACTGTGGCCGTGCATCCTTCGAGACGCGCTACGCGCTCCTCAGGATGACGGGGATGGCGCAGCCGCCCCTACTTGCCCAACCCCCGCAGCACGAGCTGGTTCAGGCGGCT
Organism: Bradyrhizobium sp. B120; assembly: GCF_049075665.1. Taxonomy (NCBI): domain Bacteria; kingdom Pseudomonadati; phylum Pseudomonadota; class Alphaproteobacteria; order Hyphomicrobiales; family Nitrobacteraceae; genus Bradyrhizobium; species Bradyrhizobium sp. B120. Next base: position 7,894,819 of record NZ_CP185242.1, read on the forward strand.
GGCGAAGGCGGCGGGGTCGTCGGGCATCTCGCCGTCGAGGATCTGCGCCTGCTCGAACAGCAGGAGCGACAGATCCTTCGCCTGCGCGGTGTCGGTCGCAAGCGCCGCGACCAGCGGATGGCGCAAATTGATCTCGAGGATCGGCTTGGTGATCTCGCCGCGGTTCTGCTGGGCGAGCAGCCGCTCCAGCGCGCGGTCGCGCGCGTCGCCGCCGGCGACGAGGCACGATGCGCTCGCGGTCAGCCGCTGCGAGGCGCGGACGTCGGAGACGCGCGCGCCGAGCGCATCCTTGATCACGGCGATCGTGGTCGCGGCATCGGCTGCGGGCTCGTCCTTTTTGTCGTCCTTGTCGTCGGCAAGCGGGATCAGGCCGAAATCGACATCGCCCTGACTCAGCGACTTCAGCGGCTTGCCGCCGAACTCGAGCGGCGCCGAGGTCCAGAACGCATCGACCGGATCGGTCAGCAGCAGCACCTCGATGCCACGCGCGCGCGCCGATTCCAGCTTCGGATTCGACTTCAGCCGCTCGACGCTGTCGCCGACCAGATAGTAGATCTCGGTCTGGTTCGGCTTGAAGTCGTCGACAATCTGCTTCAGCGAGCGCTTCTCGCCCGACGTCGTGGTGAAGCGCGCCAGCGCCAACAGCTTCTCGCGGCGCTCGAAGTCCTCCCACAGGCCTTCCTTGATGACCGGACCGAACGCGTCCCAGATTTTTGTAAAGGTCTCCGGCTCCTTTTCGCCGAGCGTTTCCAGCTCGCCGATCACGCGGCTGGTGACGGCCTTGCGGATCTGTGCGAGCTGCGGATTGTTCTGCAGCATCTCGCGCGAGATGTTGAGCGGCAGGTCCTCGCTGTCGATCACGCCGCGAATGAAGCGGAGGTACGCCGGCAGCAGCTCGGCATCGTCGGCGATGAAGACGCGGCGGACATAGAGCTTGACCTTGCCCTTGCGCTCGACCTGGAACAGGTCGAACGGCTTCTGCGACGGTGCGAACAGCAGCACGGCATAGGACTGCCGGCCCTCGGCACGGTAATGCAGCGTCATCGCCGGCTCGTCGTACGCGCCCGCGATCTGCTTGTAGGCCTGCGCGTAGTCTTCCGGCGTCAGCTCGGATTTCGAGCGCTGCCAAAGCGCACTCGCCGAGTTGATCTGGCGCGGCTCGCCCTCCTCCGGCACCAGCAGGATCGGAAACTGGATGTTGTCGGAGTATTCGCGGACGATGCGCTCGATCTCGTAAGCCTCGAGATATTTGGCGGCGTCCTTTTTCAGATGCAGCACGATCTCGGTGCCGCGCGTAACGCGGCTTGCGGCCTCCTCGCTTGCCGGCGCGATCTCGAAACCGCTGCCGCCTTCCGACGTCCATACCCACACTTCGTCAGAGCCGGCGCGGCGGCTGGTGACGACGATCTTATCGGCGACCATGAAGGCGGCATAGAAGCCGACGCCGAACTGGCCGATCAGATTGGCGCCGTCCTTGGCCTCGGTGAGCTTCGACAGGAACGATCTGGTGCCGGAGCGCGCGATGGTGCCGAGATTGTCGATCAGCTCCGCACGCTCCATGCCGATGCCGGTATCGACCACGGACAGCGTATCAGCCGCCTTGTTCGGGACTATCCTGATTTCCGGCGGCGTGCCGTCGGTGATCAGGCCGGGATTGGCGATCGCCTCATAGCGCAACTTGTCGCAGGCGTCGGATGCGTTCGAGATCAGCTCGCGCAGGAAGATATCGGTCTCGGAATAGACCGAATGCACCATCAGGTGCAGCAATTCGGCAACCTCGGCCTGGAACGGCTGGGATTCGGCGGCGGCAGTTGTGGTCATGCAGAAACTCGGACAAACGGTAAGTGGCGGGAAAGCCCTGATATAGCGCGATCGCGCCGCCTGGCAAGACGAGCGGGGGGAACCCGTCAGTCCGAGATCGCCGCGAGATAGCGCTCGACCGAGCGGTCGAACGCCGCCTTGGCGTCGGTTGCGATATTCTTGCCCCACCAGGCGCCGTAGATCCGATCATACGCCAGCGGCGCGACCGTGCGCGCGATGCGGCGGACTGCAGATGCGTTGAGCGGGATGTAGTTCGGGTAGGAATACATGAAGCTGACCGAGCGGCGGTCCATCGCCACCATCGCGATGTCGCCGGTCAGGAGCGCACCGCGCCCGTCGGCGCCCTTGCGCCAATGCAGCATGGTGGCGCCGGCGAAATGCCCGCCGCCGCGCACCAGGAGAATGTCGTCGGAGATGCGATGGCTGTCGCCCTGCCACGGCACGATCGACGCGTAAGGCCGCGTCACCCATTGCGCATCGTCGCCGTGCAGATAGACCGGCGCATCGTCGAACGCCGCGCTCCAGTCAGCGACGGCGCCATAATAATGCGGATGCGAGATCGCGATCGCCTTCAGCCCGCCAAGCGACCTGACATGCGCAATCGCCTCCGCGGTCGCTAGCGGCACGCAGTCCCACATCACGCAGCCGCCGCGGTCCGGCACCAAGAGCGCGCGCTGCCCGATCGCAAATGACGGCTCGAGCGCCAATCCAACCAGCCCGAGATCGTCGCGCCAGACCAGCCGATGCCGCTGCGCGAGCTCCTCGCGCGTCAGCCACGCCTGCCCTTTCCAGTTCACATATTGCCGCTCATCCTCGCAGATCGGGCAAGCCGGCGGCGGCACCGCGGTTGCGGGAAATTGCGCGCCGCATTGTTCGCAAGTCCAGAGAGGCATTGAGACCACGCGCGTTGGGATGAAGCTAGACTCCTGATCTACGTCAGCAGCGCAACGCGTTCAATGACGGCGCCCCAGTTCCATCTGCATCTCCACCGGCGCTGCGCCGAACTTGCGGCGGAACGCGCGATGGAAATAGGACAGGTCGTTGAAGCCGACCGTATAGGCGATGTCGCTGACCTTGCGGCCGGCGCCCTGCGCGTGCAGCAACAGCCGGCGCGCCAGCAGCAGGCGCTGCTCCAGGACGTATTCCGAGAACGTGGTCCCTGCGGAGGCGAACAGGCGTTGCGCCTGGCGTGTGCTCAGCGCATTCGCCTTCGCGATGGCCTCGATCGTGAGCCCGCCATTGTCGAGATTCTTCAGGACATCGGCCTTCATCAGGTCGAGCCGTGCCTTCGCCACGCCGTCGCGCGCGGCAAGCTCCCTCTGCTCGGCACTGCTGCCGAGCACGAGGCCGACCAGATCGGCGAGGTGATGCGCCGCCGCCTGCTGGCCCGGCACGTCCAGATCACCGGCCAGCTCGGTGCAGAGCGTCGAATAGCGCTCGATCATCGCGCTCAAGGCCGGCTCGCGCCCGAGCGGCCGCGCCAGCTGGGTCTCCGCCATGGGCGCGACCTGGAGCAGGAGGCGCCGCGGAAACCGCGTCGTCGTAAAGCTGCCGGACTGGGTGAGATCGGCGGTGCCGACGATATTCATTTCGGTGAGGCACATCTGGCCGCGCTTGAGCTCGATCGCCGTGCTGCCTTGTGTGACCTGCACGGTGCCGCGCGTCGCTGATATCAGCACCAAATCGTCGCAGCCGTCGCTCAGAAGCGCGCGGGTGCGGGCAAAACGGGCCGAGCCGCCGCGCGGTGTCGCGATCGCGACCGAATGCAGCAGCGTGAACTCGTTGTGGCAATCGATGCGGTTATCGTCGGTCGGTCCGACGTCGAGCCGGCAGAAGCCGCGGCAGATGCCTTCGCGCCAGGCCTCATAGGCCGGCCCCTTCGCCAGCCCGCGGTGGAAGATCGAGAACCGGTTGGGCACCTGTGTCTCGGACATGATCCGTGCTCCGAAAGCGCGATCGATCGAAACGAGGCGACGAACGATCGCGTTCTTCCCGGCGTGCGCATGTCGTTCCTGTCCCTACGCTTGGCGCGACGGTCCACGACTCCGGCGGGGAGCCTGATACCACTCCGCCGATTGACGGTAAAGCTATTCACGAGATGCAACCCTATGATGCAAGGTGCGAAAGCCGGGAATAAAACGGCGCAGCAGTTTCGTGACGCCGCGCTGCCATGGCTCGACGATGCCTATGCGTTCGCCCAGGTGCTGATGCGAACCGACTCTGACGCCGAACAGGCCGTGCAGGACTGCTATTTGCGCGCGCTGCGCCAGTTCGACGGCTTTCGTGGCACCGCCATCAGGCCGTGGCTGCTCGCGATCCTCAAAACCGTCTGCCAGGAAAAGCTTGGCAAGACGCTCGGTCGCCGCGGCTCGCCGACGGACGTTGCCGGCACCAAGGAAAAGTCCAACCGGTGCGCCCCGCCGACGATCCGGCAACTCGTCGACGACCTGCCCGCGCCGCTCGGCGAGGTCATCGCCCTGCGCGAAATGATCGATCTCTCCTACAAGGAGATCGCCGAGGTGACCGGCGTTCCCGTCGCCACCGTGATGTCGCGCATCGCGGAGGCCCGCGGCCTGCTGCTCGCGGCGCGGCGAGCAGCGCAAGCGTCGGCGGAACCGGCGGCGGCGAGACCCACGGGCGGTACGTCAAAACCGACGGTCTACCGCGCGGACGCCTGTTAAACCGCCGCCGCACCCGCGCTGTCGGCGCTAGAGCTTCTTGTTTTGACGCGTTTCCTTCACGCGAACCGGTGCCCGCTTCGCTCGAAAACGCTCTATTGCGAACGGTTCGACGTCCAGCCCTTGTAGTCGGCGATGTTGTCGCGCGTCACGAGCTTTGACGGCAACAGCTCGACGGTCGAGGCAGGCTTCTGGCCGTTGAGCAGGGCGACGCCGATCTGCACCGCGCGGCGCGCCATGAAGAATGGATCCTGCGAGGAGGACGCCTGGATTTGCGGCGAACCGGGATCCTTGAGTGCGGCCTCGATGTCGGGCGCGCCGTCGACCGCGGTGATGACGATGCCGCCGCGGTTCTGCTGGCGCGCGGCGAGATCGGTGCCGATCGCCTGCGGGTCGTTGATGGCGAAGACGGCATCGATCTTGGCGAAGCGGGTCAGATAGCCTTGCGCCACGGTGAGACCGCCTTCGCGCGAGCCCTTGCCGTCCTGGTCGCTGGACAGCACCTTGATGCCGGGGTTCTTGCCGAGCACGTTCTTGCAGCCGGTCACGCGATCGATCACCGCGGAAACCTGCGGTCCGTTCTCGATGATCACGTCGCCCTTGCCGCCGAGTTTGTCGACGATGTACTGGCAGGAGATCTCACCGGCCTGAACATTGTTGGTGGTCACCGTGGCATCGGCGCCTTCGGCCGCGGTGTCGACGGCAACGACGACGATGCCGGCGGCCTGCGCTTTCTTGATCGCCGGCCCTACAGCTTTGGGATCGCCCGGGTTGAGCAGAATCAGATCGACGCCGGCGGCGATGAAATTGTCGATCTGGGTCACCTGCTTGCCGAGGTCGTATTCGAAGCCGACCGTCGTGATCTTGACGCTGGGATTGGTTTTCTTGGCCTCGAACTCGGCACCCTTCGACAGGGCGACGAAGAACGGGTTGCCCAGCGAGCCGAGCGAGATGCCGATCGACTTCAGCTCCTTGGCGAAGCACGGCGCTGAGCCGAGGGCGAGCACGATGGCGGCGCCGGCAAATGAGATCGTCTTCATTGGCTTCCTCCCTGGTCTGTTTGAAGCTCCGGCGCAGCGACCAGTGACCGCGCCGGATTGTTGTGGCTCAGGTGCGCGCTGAACCCTGCAGCCGGTAGCGGTCGAGCGCCACCGCGCCGATGATCACGAGGCCCTTGATCACATATTGCCAGACGTCGGACACGCCGGTGAGGATCAGGCCGTTCGACAGCACGGCGATGATCAGCGCGCCGACCAGCGTGCCCCAGATCGAGCCGATGCCGCCGACAAAGGAGGTGCCGCCGAGGATCACGGCGGTGATCGCATCGAGCTCGTAGGACTGCCCGAGCTGCAGGCCGTTGGCGGCATAGAGCCGCGCCGCCTGCATGGCGCCGCCGAGACCTGCGAGCAGGCCCGACACGCCATAGACGAAGATCAGCACGGCCCAGACCTTGATGCCGGCGAGCCGCGCCGCGCTCTCATTGCCGCCGACCGCGTAGATATGCACGCCGAGCACGGTCCGACGCAGCACCAGCCATGAAGCAACGATCACGAGCAGCGCGATCACCCAGAGCCAGGGGATCGACAGCATGCCGGGAATGAGCGTCAGCGAGCCGTTGCCGATGAAGGCATAGGGAATCGCCGAATTGAACACTGTGGTGTCGGCGCCCAGCAGCCGCGCCACGCCGCGCACGGCGGTGAGCGACCCCAGCGTCACGATGAACGGCGGCAGGCGCAGCAGCGCGATGAAGCCGCCATTGAGGATGCCGAAGACTGCCCCCGTGAGCACCGCGGCCGGTAACCACAACGCGCCGAAATCGGGAAATTTGGAGATGATCAGCCCTGCCATGGCCGAGGCGGCCAGAATGGAGCCGACCGAGAGATCGATGCCGCCGGTGAGGATCACGAAGGTCATGCCCGCTGCCAGCACGGTGTTGACGGCGGCCTGCTGCACCACGATGCCGAGATTCTGCGCGGTGAAGAAACGGCCATCCGACAACAGATGAAAGCCAATACACAACAGCACCAGCACCGGCAGCATGCCGGCCGAGCGGATCAGCAGCCGCGTGCGCTGACGCCTGCTCTCCTGCGCGGCGACGAGGCCGGGCGCGGCGGCCTTTGCGGAAGCACCGTCATCAGGCATCGAGCCGCTCCATTCCGGTTGCGAGCGCCATGATCTGCTCCTGGTCGAGCGGCGTCGTCGCGGTTCGCTTGATCTCGCCGGCAATCAATCCGGCGCGCATCACGATGACGCGGTCGCAGATGCCGATGATCTCGGGCAAATCGGACGAGATCACCAGCACCGCGGTGCCCGACTTCGCGAGGTTGTCGATGATCGAATAGATCTCGGACTTGGCGCCGACATCGACGCCGCGTGTCGGCTCATCGAGGATCAGGATTTTGGGCGCGGTCGCAAGCAGGCGCGACAGCAGCACCTTTTGCTGGTTGCCGCCGGAGAGGCCGCCTGCCGGGACGCGGACATCCGCGGCGCGGATACCCAGTGTCGCGAATGCCTTTTTCGCCCGGTCGCGCGCCGTGTCGCGGTCGAGGATGCCGCCTGGCCTCGCATCGCGGCCCAGCACCGCGAGATTGATGTTGTCGAGGCATGACATGTCGAGGAACAGCCCGAGCGCTTTCCTGTCCTCGGTGAGATAGGCAATGCCCGCCGCGAGCGCCGCGCCGGGGTTGCGGATGTCGACGGTGCGTCCTTCGATCTCGACATGGCCGGCGGTCCTCGCCGCGGCGCCGATGATCAGATGCGCGAGCTCAGTGCGGCCGGCGCCGACCAGCCCGGCGAGGCCGACGACCTCGCCGGCACGCACGGCCAGCGAGCAGCCCTTGACGCGCCGTCCGTCGGCGATGTCGACGGCCGCGAGCATGGGGGCGCCATGCAGCGCCCTGCTATCGCTGCCGGGATCGTGCTCCTTCTTGTAAAAGGACGAGACGTCGCGTCCCACCATCAGGCGGACGATAGTGTCGGCGCGGATCTCGGGCTTGTCGAGCGAGCCGACCAGCGTGCCGTCGCGCAGCACCGTGACGCGGTCGCCGAGCGCATAGACCTCGTCCATGCGGTGCGAGATGTAGATGATGGCAAGGCCCTCGTCGCGGAGCCGGCGGATCAGGCCGAACAACCGTTCGCTCTCGCCCGCCGACAGCGCCGTGGTCGGCTCGTCCATGATCAGGATCTTCGAGCGGGCATGCAACGCGCGGGCAATCTCGACCAGCTGGCGCTGGCCTATCGACAGACCGGCCACCAACGCCTGTGGCGCGAAATCGGCGCCGAGCCGCGCGAGGATCGGGCCGACGGCGGCTTCCATCGCCTCGCGCGCCAGTATTCCGAAGCGCGAGACCTCGCGGCCGAGATAGATGTTCTGCGCGACGCTCAGATTGGGCGCGAGCGACAGCTCCTGATAGATGATCGAGATGCCCGCCACGCGTCCGGCATGCGGGCCGTTGAAGCTCACGGGCTTGCCCTCGATGCGGATTTCGCCGCCCGGATCGGGCCGGTAGGCGCCCGACAGGATTTTCATCAACGTCGATTTGCCGGCGCCGTTCTCGCCCATCAGCGCGTGGATTTCGCCGGCATAGACCGTGAGGTCGACACCGCGCAATGCCTTGATGCTGAAGAAAGACTTGGAGACCCGGCGCATCTCGAGGATCGGGTCGTTCATCTTGCCTCCCCACTGCACCGACGGCGTTGCGTCGCACCCGCAAGTTGCATTCGAATTCTCGCGCGCGTGCGCACATTAAACAAAAGGCCGCGGCGCAGGGCAATAGCTTCTGATGATCACAAGTCGGGAACCGGATTCATGTTGCGGAACTGGCCGCCGTTCCAATGCGCTGACTTTGATCCGCGCCGTGGCCGGTACAGGCTGCGCCATTTCGGAAGCCGCTCGGCATAGGCCGCCGCGAGCGCGCGGTCAGGCTCGAACGTCTCGACGCGTTGCGGCGCCGTGCAGACCGCTTCGATCGCCTCGCCGCTGGCCGCAAGGCGGCCGAGCCGCGCGGCGCCGAACGCGGCGCCGGTTTCGCCATCGGCAAAGCGATGCACGGGAATGTCGAGGACGTTGGCCAGCACCGAAAGCCAGAACCGCGAACGAGAGCCGCCGCCGATCGCATCCACGGCGGTGATCGCCATTCCGCTATCCGCAAGCACGTCGCGGCAATCCGCCAGCGCAAAGGCAACGCCTTCGAGCACGGCCTGCACGATCGCGTTGCGATCGGTGCCGTGGCTTAGACCGTCCAGCATGCCGCGCACATCCGGATCGTCGTGCGGCGTCCGCTCACCGGACAGATAGGGCAGGAAGCTGACATGCGACGGCGCTGTCGGGCGCGACCCGAGCGGCGCCAGCAGCTCGGCCTCGGAGGCCTGCAACAGCCGCGCGATCCAGGCAAGGCACGACGCGGCCGAGAGGATCGCGCCGGCCTGGATCCACATCCCGGGAACGGCATGACAGAAGGTGTGCACGGCGCGCTCCGGATTGGCGGCGATCGCTTGCGTCGGCACCAGCAGCGCGCCGGAGGTTCCGAGCGAGACAAAGGCGGCGCCGTTCCCGATCGCGCCGATGCCGACGGCGCCGGCCGGATTGTCGCCGGCGCCGCCTGCGATCATCGGCCGCTTGCGCATGCCCCAGCGCTGCGCAAGTTCGCGCGAGAGCCGCGCCGCCGGAGCGCAGCCCTCGACGAGGCGCGGCATCTGACGACGCGACAGGCCGGTCGCGTCGAGCGCGGCGTCGGACCAGTCCCGTCGCGCCGCATCAAGCCATAGCGTTCCCGAGGCGTCCGAGATATCCTCGATCGCCTCGCCCGTCAGCACTAGGCGCAGATAGGCTTTCGGCAGCAACACAAGCCTGGTCGCCGCGAAAATCTCCGGTTCGTGTTTGGCGACCCACAGCAGCTTGGGCGCCGTGAAGCCCGGCATCGCCTTGTTGCCGGTCGTCGCCCGCAAGGCCGGCCAGCGCTGCTCCAGCTCGCCGCATTCCAGAGCCGAGCGTCCGTCGTTCCAGAGAATGCAGGGCCGCAACGGCTTCCAATCGGCATCCAGCAGCGTCGCGCCGTGCATCTGGCCGGACAGGCCGATGCCGTCGACGTCAGCCAGTTCGGCTGGATGCTCCGCCTTCAGCGCGTCCAGCGTCGCGAACGCGGCGTCGACCCACTGCGCCGGATCCTGCTCGCTATGGCCAGGAAACGGCGAGGCCACCGTCAGCGATTGGCTGCGGCTCGCCACCACGCGCTGCGCGTCGTCGACGAGAACGGTCTTGACCGCCGAGGTGCCGAGATCGATCCCGAGATACATGGTGCTTCACGTCGCTCGATCACGGCTGCGCGAACGCCTGTTGGACCGCGGCGGACTCGGTCACGCCGTTGGCGATCAGGAGCTGGAGCAGCACGCGCGCCTTCTGCGGATTGAGATCGAGCGAGACCGCAAAGCCGAGCTTGTCGTCCTCGACCTCGACGTTGCGGTTGACATAGCCCGAGCCGACGCGGGTCGAACGCACCACCATGACGCCCTGCTTCGCCGCGGCCGCCAGCGCATCGATCGCGCCCTTCGATGAATTGCCGTCACCGACGCCGGCCAGCACGATGCCCTTGGCGCCGCGCTTGACCGCATCCTCGACCTCCGCAGCATCCATGTTGGCGTGCGAATAGATGATGTCGACCCGCGGCAAGGGCGGCGCGTCCGGCAGCTTCAGCTTGGCCGTTTTGACCGGTGCGGCCGGTTGCAGGAAGCGCAGCGAGCCGGTGTCGACGTAACCGACCGGACCGGCGTCGGGCGAACGGAACGTCTCGACGCTGGTGGTATTGGTCTTCTGCACCCAGCGCGCGGCATGGATGGTGTCGTTGAGCACCACGAGCACGCCGCGGCCGCGAGACTCCGGCGCCGATGCGACCCGCATCGCCTCGTAGAGATTGGCCGGACCATCGGCCCCGATCGCAGTGGAAGGCCGCATCGATCCGACCAGCACGACCGGCATGTCGGTGTCCAGCACGTTTTGCAGGAAGAACGCGGTCTCCTCCATCGTGTCGGTGCCATGCGTGATGACGACGCCGTCGACTTCCTTGTTGTCAACAGCCGCGCGGATGCGCTTGACGAGGTCGAACCAGACCTTGTCATTCATGTCCTGCGAGCCGATCGACGAGATCTGCTCGGCCGAGATCTGGGCGAGTTTGTCGATCCCCGGAATGGCGGCGATCAGGTTCGCCGCACTGACCTTGCCTGAATCATAGGCATTGCCGGCGCGTGCATTGGCCTGGCCCGCGATGGTTCCGCCGGTGCCGAGCACGAGCACGCGGGCCAGCGCGGTGCCGGCGGGCGACTGCTGTGCGATGGCCGGCGACGCAAGCCCGATCACGAGGGCTGCGGCAAGGCCGATGATGATGCGTGCGGAACAAGCCGATCGGAACGAGTGCAGCGTCATTTCTTCCCCCAGCGACGGATTACCTAATCACAACTCGTGGTTTTATCGCGCAAGAAGTGGACAAACTTGCGGCGGAAAGCATCGGGGGCAAGATTCCGACATCCCGGCAGCTCTTACCCAGTATCCCGCGAACACCGCCTTGTTTTCCGGCACTCCCGCAAAATCTTGACACCGCCGGCATGACGGCGCACATTTTTCGAATATTATTCGAATTTTGGTGAGGGCATGCATTTCGATCTTCCCGACGATCTCCGCATCCTGCAGGGCCGGGTGCGCGAATTCGTGCGCTGCGAGCTCAAGCCCCACGACGCCGCGACCGAGGCGACCGGCGAGGTCCCGGAGAGCGCGATGGCCGGCCTGCGCAGGATGGGATTGTTCGGCACCAACACGCCGAAGCAATTCGGCGGGCTCGGCCTCTCGATGCTCGGCAGCTGCCTCGCGATCGAGGAGCTCGCGAAGGCGCACACCGCCTTCTACTATCTGAGCGGGGTGAACGTTCATATCGGATCGAAGGCGATCGAGTTCTTCGCGCAGCCTGGGGTTCGCGACAGATGGTTGCCCGAGCTCGCCAGCGGCCGCATGATCGGCGCCTTCGCGCTGACCGAGCCGAACGCCGGATCGGATGCGGCCCGCATCCAGACCAGGGCGCGGCGGGACGGCAATCATTACGTGCTCGACGGCCGCAAGACCTACATCACCAATGCGCCGGTCGCCGGCGTCTTCACGGTGTTCGCCACGTTCGACCCGTCGGCGGGCGCGAAGGGCATCGCGGCGTTTGTCGTGGACGCGAAGACGCCGGGCCTCTCCATAGGCCGCCTGGTCGAGATGGTCGCCGGCCGCGGCTCGGCGCATGCCGAAGTGATCTTCGAGGGCTGCCGCGTTCCGCGCGAGAACCTGCTCGGCCAGGAGGGCGACGGATTTGCCATCGCGATGCGGTGTCTGGATGCCGGGCGTACGCATTGGGGCGCCTATTGCGTCGGCGCTGCGAGTCAGCTCATGGACTACGCGCTCGATCATGTCTCGGAGCGCGAGACGTTCGGCCGCAAGCTGCGCGACCATCAAGGCATCGAGTGGCAGATCGCCGACATGGCGAGCGCGCTGCATGCCGCACGCCTCGTCGCCTATGAGGCGGCCTGGCGTTACGACCAGGGCGACGCCGCCGCCCGCACCGCCGCGGCCGCACTGTCCAAATATACCGGCGCCGACATGGTGCAGCGGGTGGCCGACATGACCATGCAGCTGTTCGGTGGTGCCGGTTATTCCAAGGACCTGCCGATCGAGCGCATCTGGCGGGAAACGCGGGTGGTCCGCATTCTGGATGGCACATCCGAGATCATGCGGCAGATCATCGCCCGCAACGCGTTCCGCAACCATGAACGGCGGAACGCGTCAATCTGACAACGGCCTCTTCCACTTTATGTTGCAATTGTTCTTGGTGATCCACTTCCGCTGTCTTACTGTTTTTACGGAATGGGAGAAGGAAGTGGCTTCGGGGACGACGCTCAAGCTCAAGCAACAACGCAGCCGCGATCGGCGCGAGCAGATTCTCTCGGCAGCGACCAAGCTGTTCGGCCAGCGGGGCATCGACGGCACCTCGCTCACGGAGGTCGCTGCGGTGGCGAAAGTACCGCTCTCCAGCATCTACGACTATTTCGAGGACAAGCGCGCGCTGGTGCTCGATGTGCCCGAGGGCAATTTCGAAGCGCTGTATCAGAAGACCGAGCCGCTGCTGGTGAAGGGCGGCGACCCCGTCGAGCAGCTTCGCATCATCTTCCTGACCAACTTCCAGTACATCAAGGACAATCCGAGCTGGGGCCGCGTGTTCTTCCTGGAGATATGGCCGAGCGTCCTTGCCGCCGAGCCGCGGGTCAAGAAGGCGGTCGACAAATACGCGCTGCGCTACGTGCAGCTGATCAAGCAGGCGATCCGCGCCGGTACCTATCGCCGCAACCTCGATCCCTACACCGCGATGTCGCTGATGATGGGCGGCATGTGCCACCTGACCGCGGTCTGGCTGCTCTATGGCCGCAAATACGATCTGGTGAAGAAGGGTAAGACGCTGTTCACCACGCTGCACAACGGGTTCGTTCAGCATTAGCTGCGCCGGTGCGCGGCCCCGGCTCTGGTAGGATGGGTAGAGCGCAGCGAAACCCATCATTGGTTGGGCTGGCACGGAGTAATTGGTTTCGCGGAGTTTATCATCGGGCCGCGCGTTGCGCGGACCAGTTGGCTCTACCCATCCTACGCACGGTCTGCTGACGATTGGTTCGCGGCCCGAATGATTTGATCCAAATTCATCGTGGTTCGGCGGTGTCGACTGCCAACCCTCCCGGAAAACCAATACCCAACCGTCGAAATCCTGTTCTAGTATGACGCGGTGGACGCCCCGCGGCAGAACGCGCGGGCACTGGGGATGGGAGCGAACCGATGGACGTCAAGGCTGTTCTGCCGCCGCGTGGCCGCGACTATCGCCTCGATCTGTTGCGCGGCTTCGCCAACTGGGCGATCTATCTCGATCACATCCCGAACAACGCGGTGAACTGGATCACGCAGAAGAATTTCGGCTTCAGCGACGCGGCCGATCTGTTCGTCTTCATCTCCGGCTACACCGCGTCCTTTGTCTATGCGCGCATGATGATCGAGCGCGGCACCGTGATCGGCGCCACCCGGCTGATCAAGCGGGCCTGGCAGATCTATGTCGCGCATGTCCTGCTGTTCGTGATCTACATCGCCGAGATCGGCTATCTCGCCCAGCGCTATCACGACCCCAATCTCGAGAACGAATTCAACGTCGCGGGCTTCATGCAGAACCCGGCTGAGACGCTCTATCAGGGCCTGCTGCTGGCGTTCAAACCGGTCAACATGGACGTGCTGCCGCTCTACATCGCGCTGATGCTGGTCTATCCGCTGGTGCTGTGGGCGATGCTGCGCAAGCTCAATCTGACGCTGGCGGCCTCGTTCCTGCTCTATCTCGCCGCACGGCATTTCGGCTGGAATCTGCCGGCCTATCCAGGCGGCTCGTGGTACTTCAACCCGTTTTGCTGGCAGTTCCTGTTCGTGTTCGGCGGCTGGTTCGCGCTCGGCGGCGCCAGCGAATCGATCACATTCATCCGCTCGCGCGCCTTCCTCTGGCTCGGCGGCGCCTACCTGTTGTTCGCGCTGGTCATGACGCTGGCGGGCCGCTTCCCGGAGCTCGGCCAGGCGATGCCGGCCTGGCTCTATGACGCCTTCAATCCGAACGACAAGACCAACCTCGCGCCCTATCGCGTGCTGCACTTCGTGGTGCTGGCCTTCTTCGTCACGCGCTTCCTGCCGCGCGAATGGGCTGGATACGAATGGCCGATATTCCAGCCGATCATCAAATGCGGCCAGCAGTCGCTCGAGGTGTTCTGCGCGGGCGTGTTCCTCGCCGTGGTCGCGCATGTGGTGCTGGTCGAGGTCTCCGGCAGCCTCTGGATGCAGATCGTGGTCAGCGCGATCGGCATCGTGCTGATGACCGTGCTCGCCTATTACCGCTCGTGGTCGAAGAAGGTCGACAAAGCGCCGAAGCCGCCCGTGGCTGCGCAGGCGCAGGCGGCCGCGAAGCCGGCGGAATAGGTGCGTCATCGATGTCGCGCGCCTTCTATCACGATCATCCCGACATGCTGCAGCTCGAAGCTGAGGTGCGCGACGTCAGGCCCGGCGCCGTCCTCGTCGAACGCTCGCCGTTCTTTCCCGGAGGGGGCGGGCAGCTTCCTGACCAGGGTGTCCTGAGATGGTCCGGCGGCGTGCTGCCCATCACCGGACTTGAGCGCGACGAACGCGGCCTGTGGCATCTGTTTGCCGGCGAAGCCCTGCCCTCCGGCAACGTGACGCTCGAGATCGAGCCGGCATTTCGCGCCCTGATGTGCGAACTGCACACGCTCGCCCATGTCGTCAATGCACTCGTCTACACGCAGTTCGGCGGCGCCCTTCTCACCGGCGCCCAGCTCAACGCCGACGCCACGTTCCGCGTCGATTTCGATCTGCCGGGAGCCGACAATGACACGCTGCGGGCGCTCGAGGCGCCGTTGAACGAGATCATTCGGCGGGATCTTCCGGTGAGCAGCGTCTTCATGCCACACGATGAAGCGCAGGCCGTGCCCGGCCTGTTCCGCAGCTAGGCCGTCACCCCGCCGGCCGGGGAGGACGGACTCGTTCGCATCGTCGAAATCCTCGACCTTGATCGCCAGGCCTGCGGCGGCACCCATCTGGCGTCGACCGGGCGCGCGCGACCCGCACGGATCGTCAAGATCGACAACAAGGGCCGCCAGAATCGCAGGATCAAGGTTGCGGTCTGACCGGCTCTCGCATGCCGCGTGCGCTTGCTATTTCGCGAGCGGCTTTCCGGCCGTCTCCGGCGCAAGCCGGATCAAGGGCAGACCGATCAGATAGATCAGCGACAGCATCGAGATCGCCAGCGGGAAACTCCCGGTGCGGGCGGCGAGCGTGCCGATCAGCGTCGGGCCGGCGGCGCCGAGCACGCGGCCCATGCTGAAGGCGAAGCCGGAGCCCGAGCCGCGCAGTGCGGATGGAAACATCTCCGGCAGCCAGATCGTGAACAGGCCGAACACGCCATTGGTGAAGAAGCCGAGCACCGGCAGCAAAGCCATGAACAGCACCAGACTGTCGAGCCATTCGATCGCGACTTCATAGCAGACCACGACGGAGATCAACCCGCCGATGAAGAACAGCACCGCGGTGCGGCGCCGGCTGCCGAGCCAGCCGGTGATCCATGGCACAAGAAGGCAGCCGATCAGCGTGCCGACATTGGTGATCAGCCCGGCCACCGCCCCCATCTCCTGCGCATGCGCAGGCGTCGCCCCCGCCGCGACCAGCTTGGTCGAAATCACGGTCGGCGCCCAGAAGTTCGACGACCACAGGCCGAAGATGATGCAGGCCATCATCAGCGCCGCCGCCCAGGTGGTGCGCGCCTGATCTCCCGCAAACAGCGCCGAGATCGACGGCGGCTCGCGCGACGCGCTGCTCTCGGGTTCAGGAATATTGCTGCGCAGATACGCAATCAGCAGCGCCGGCAGGATGCCGAGCAGGAACATGCCGCGCCAGCCGAGCGTGCCGCCGATCGCGAGCGTCACGGCAGCGGCGAGGAACAATCCGGTCGGCGTGGCCGTATGCAGCCAGCCCGCGAGCCGCACCCGCGTATTCTCCGGCACGGATTCCTGCAGCAGCGGCGTGCCCGCGGCCCATTCGCCGCCGATGCCGAAGCCGGCAACGAAGCGAAACAATGCGAACATCACGATACCGGTCGCAAGCCCGCATAGCGCCGTGAACAGCGAGTAGACCAGCACCGTCCAGCACATGATCCTGACGCGCCCGTAACGGTCTGCGGCCCAGCCCCAGACCATCGAGCAGGCCCAGCCCAGCATGAAGATCGAGAACAGCAGGCCGCCATAGATGCCGATATTGGCCTTGCTCGGCTCGATGCCGCTGGCGGGCAACAGCTCGCTCAGCGCGCTGACCAGGATGTAGCCGTACATCGAGGAATCGAAGCCATCGAGCATCCAGCCGAACCAGGTCGCCCAAAACACCTTTCGCGGCGACACCGCACCAGTCGCCGCGACCGACGGCGCAACGGCATCAACGATGCTCTCAGTCATGTTTCCTCGCACGTTTCTTTTGTGCTGCGGACTATGACGGGGTTTGCGCAAACGAACACCTCCGGCAAACGGGACGGAGGTATCCGGCATGAGAATGGCGGCGGCCCTCACGTCGGCGTCACGGCCACGGCCGGCTCAAAGGTGTCACGGTGGAGATCGCCTCGCGCCTGGGGATCATGCCGCGGTTCGCTCGACGGGGCGCGATCGGCTTGTTAAGCCGCATGCCGCAAGAGCAACTTGAGTCGGGACATGACCGTAGCGATCGAGATGGGACAAACGACCGCCGGCGCTTCGGCGGCCATCGACCTCGAGGAGCTATTGGCGACGCGCCTTTTGGTGCAGGGCAATTCGGGTTCCGGCAAATCTCATCTGCTGCGCCGGCTGCTGGAACAGAGCGCGCCCTGGGTGCAGCAGACCATCATCGATCCCGAGGGTGACTTCGTGACCCTGGCCGAGCGATTCGGCCACCTCGTCATCGATGCCGAGGACCATACCGAGCGCAGTCTGCAGGTCGCCGGCGAGCGCGTGCGCATCCATCGTGTTTCGACCGTGATCAATCTCGAGGGGCTCGACGCCGAGAACCAGATGCGGCGCGCCGCGGCCTTCCTCGGCGGCATGTTCGAGGTCGCCCGCGACCATTGGTATCCGATGCTGGTGGTGGTGGACGAGGCGCAGCTGTTCGCGCCGGCGATCGCGGGCGAAGTCTCCGACGAAGCGCGCAAGCTCTCGCTCGGCGCGATGACCAATTTGATGTGCCGCGGGCGCAAGCGCGGGCTTGCCGGGATCATAGCGACCCAGCGGCTGGCCAAGCTCGCCAAGAATGTAGCCGCCGAAGCATCGAACTTCCTGATGGGCCGGACCTTCCTCGATATCGACATGGCGCGCGCCGCCGATTTGCTCGGCATGGAGCGGCGGCAGGCGGAGGCGTTCCGCGACCTGGAGCGCGGGCAATTCATGGCGCTGGGACCCGCACTCTCCCGCCGTCCGCTGGGCTTGCGCATCGGTCCGACCGACACCCAACCGCGCAACGCGGCGCCGCGGCTGATGCCGCTGCCTGAAGCGGCGCTTGAGGATGCACGCGCCATCATCCTCGCGGCCCCGCCGCCCGAGACAACGGCCAGGCCGCCGCGCCGGACACCGCCGCCCGACCTGCTCAGCCAGCTGATGGCCGCCAAGCAGCCCGCACCGGAGGCCGATCCCGAGGCTGCCGAACCGCCACTCAGCGCGGAGCAGTTGGCCGAACGGCGTGAGCGGCTGGATCGCATCCTGCGCGCGATCCTCGCCGAGCCCGACGCCGGCTTCCGCGCCATCGGCGTGCTCTATCAGGAGTTCGTGGTCCGCTGCCGGATCGAGGGTCTCGGTGCCGTCGTACCGGAGCTGACCGATTTCCGCCGCATGCTGACGCGCGCCCGCGCCGGACTCGGCACCGAGATGGCGGAGGACGACGCGTGGCAGGATGTCTCGCTGCGTGCCGCCATCCTGCCCGAGGACATGCAGGGCGTCTTTATGATGATCGCCCGTGCCGCGAAGGAAGGCTGGCCCTGCCCGAGCGATGCAGCGATCGCGCGCGCCTATGGCACGCACTCGCTGCGCCGCGCCCGGCATCTTCTGACCTACATCGAGGAGCAGGGCCTGATTGTCTGCCAGCTTGACGGTGCCGGCCGGCGGATCGTGACACTCGTCGAACTCGCCTGGGCCACGGCAGCGGCCGACCCGAATGCCGACGAAGTACCGGCGGAAGCGGCCTCCGACAGCTCGTCGCTGTGATCAGTCGCTGGGCGACGCAGCGTTCGGTATTGCGCGGAATCCGGCAAGCGTCGCAAGACACGAAAAGGCCCGCCGAGAGGCGGGCCTTTTTGTCTCTTGAGGGATCTGGTTGCGGTGGGCCCGCGACAGGCCCACACACCCCCTCATCTTCAGGCCTCACGCATGCTGCGGCTGCGCCAGCTGGCTGACCTGCATCGCCGGCGGATCGACAACCAGGGTACCGCCATGGCCATCACTCGAGGTCGTGAAGGTCGAGGCCATGTAGTTGCCGAGCAGCGCAATGCTCGCCGTGATGGTGCCGTCCGTCACCGTGAGCGTTCCGTGCGTTGAGTCTCCGCTGAAGGTCGGCGTGTGAACGTTCGCGAAATTGATGTTCACGAAATCGATCGCGTCCGAACCGGTCATCCCGGCGACGGTTCCGCTAAAGCTCGCGGAATTGTCGAGCTTCAGCGTCCCCGTCGAGCCCTGGAATGCGACGCTGGCATTCGACGTCCCCGTCAATTCGAGGGTGCCGCTCGGGACGATGGTGGCGCTGCTCGGGCTCTCGCCCGTCACGTTGAACGACTGCCAGGCTCCCCACGCGGTGCCGTCATTCGCCCGGATCCAGAGTTGGTCGGTGCCCGAGCCGGCCTGATAGGTCGCCTGGGCAAGCTGTGCCGCCGTCACGTCGATCTCGGTATTCGCCGGCTGGTTGACGCCGCCAACGTTCCAGCGCCCGTTCGTGTTGGAATCCCACAGCGCATACTTCGTGATGGCATCGCCGTCGGCGTCCGTGGCAGTGACGAGGTTCGCAGCAGCAAAGGTCTGCCCCGAGACCGTCACGACGTTGGAGACCGACACCGTCGGTGCCTGGTTGGTGGCGGTGGCCGTGAAGGCCTTCCAGCTGCTCCACTCGCTGCCGTCATTGGCCCGCACGTAGAGCGTATCCGACGGCGAGCCGCCGGGGCCGAACACGTAGCTGACCTGCGACAGGTTCGCCGCCGAAACATCAATCTCGGCGTTGGCGGCCTGGGCGACACCGTTCACCACCCAGTGACCGTTGCCGCCGGTGTCCCAGAACGCGTACTGGGTGATCGGATCGCTCTCGGCATCCGAGGTCGAGAACAGGCTCGACGCCGCCACCGAATGGTCGTGGATCCCGGTCGCGTTCGCTGCCGTCACGACCGGAGCCGTGTCGGGTCCCGGCGTTGCCGTGAACGCAGTCCAGGTGCCCCACTTCGATCCGTCGTTCGCCCGCACGTAGAGCGTATCGGGCGTCGAGCCACCCGGTCCGAACACGTAGCTCACCTGCGACAGGTTCGCCGCGGCGACATCGATTTCGACGTTGGCGGCCTGGGCGACACCATTCACCACCCAGTGGCCGTTGCCGCCGGTGTCCCAGAACGCATACTGGGTGATCGGATCGCTCTCGGGGTCCGAGGTCGAGAACAGGCTCGAGGCCAGCGCCGACATCTCACCATGAACCGCGGTCACGTTCGATGCCGTCACGACCGGAGCCTGATCGGGGCCCGGGGTTGCCGTGAACGCAGTCCAGGTGCCCCACTTCGATCCGTCGTTCGCCCGCACATAGAGCGTGTCGGCTGGAGAGCTGCCGGGCCCGAACACGTAGCTCACCTGCGACAGGTTCGCCGCCGCAACATCGATTTCGACATTGGCGGCCTGGGCGACACCATTCACCACCCAGTGGCCGTTGCCGCCGGTATCCCAGAACGCGTACTGGGTGATCGGATCGCTCTCGGGGTCCGAGGTCGAGAACAGGCTCGAGGCGAGCGCCGACATCTCACCGTGAACCGCGGTCACGTTCGCTGCCGTCACGACCGGAGCCTGATCGGGGCCCGGGGTTGCCGTGAACGCAGTCCAGGTGCCCCACTTCGATCCGTCGTTGGCCCGCACGTAGAGCGTGTCGGCTGGAGAGCTGCCGGGCCCGAACACGTAGCTGACCTGCGACAGGTTCGCCGCCGCAACATCGATTTCGACATTGGCGGCCTGGGCGACACCATTCACCACCCAGTGGCCGTTGCCGCCGGTGTCCCAGAACGCGTACTGGGTGATCGGATCGCCCTCGGGGTCCGAGGTCGAGAACAGGCTCGAGGCCAGCGCCGACATCTCACCATGAACCGCGGTCACGTTCGCTGCCGTCACGACCGGAGCCTGATCGGGGCCCGGGGTTGCCGTGAACGCAGTCCAGGCGCCCCACTTCGATCCGTCGTTCGCCCGCACGTAAAGCGTATCGGGCGTCGAGTCGCCAGGCCCGAACACGTAGCTGACCTGCGAGAGGTTCGCCGCCGCAACATCGATTTCGACATTGGCGGCCTGGGCGACACCATTCACCACCCAGTGACCGTTGCCGCCGGTGTCCCAGAACGCATACTGGGTGATCGGATCGCTCTCGGGGTCCGAGGTCGAGAACAGGCTCGAGGCGAGCGCCGACGCCTCACCATGAACCGCGGTCACGTTCGCTGCCGTCACGACCGGAGCCTGATCGGGGCCCGGCGTTGCCGTGAACGCAGTCCAGGTGCCCCACTTCGATCCGTCGTTCGCCCGCACGTAAAGCGTATCGGGCGTCGAGCCGCCCGGTCCGAACACGTAGCTGACCTGCGACAGGTTCGCCGCGGCGACATCGATTTCGACATTGGCGGCCTGGGCGACACCATTCACCACCCAGTGGCCGTTGCCGCCGGTGTCCCAGAACGCGTACTGGGTGATCGGATCGCTCTCGGGGTCTGAGGTCGAGAACAGGCTCGAGGCCAGCGCCGACGTCTCACCATGAACCGCGGTCACGTTCGATGCCGTCACGACCGGAGCCTGATCGGGGCCCGGGGTTGCCGTGAACGCAGTCCAGGTGCCCCACTTCGATCCGTCGTTGGCCCGCACGTAGAGCGTATCGGGCGTCGAGCCGCCCGGTCCGAACACGTAGCTGACCTGCGACAGGTTCGCCGCGGCGACATCGATTTCGACGTTGGCTGCTTGGGCGACACCATTCACCACCCAGTGGCCGTTGCCGCCGGTGTCCCAGAACGCGTACTGGGTGATCGGATCGCTCTCGGGGTCCGAGGTCGAGAACAGGCTCGAGGCCAGCGCCGACGTCTCACCATGAACCGCGGTCACGTTCGACGCCGTCACGACCGGAGCCTGATCGGGGCCCGGGGCTGCCGTGAACGCAGTCCAGGCGCCCCACAGCATCCCGTCGTTCGCCCGCACATAGAGCGTGTCGGCTGGAGAGCTGCCGGGCCCGAACACGTAGCTCACCTGCGAGAGGTTCGCCGCCGCGACATCGATTTCGACATTGGCGGCCTGGGCGACACCATTCACCACCCAGTGGCCGTTGCCGCCGGTGTCCCAGAACGCATACTGGGTGATCGCATCGCCATCGGCGTCCGAGGTTGCGAACAGCGTCGAGGCGAGAGCCGACGTTTGCCCATGATTGGCGGTGACGTTCGATGCCGTAACAACCGGAGCGGTTTCGGGCCCCGGTGTTGCCGTGAACGACTTCCAGGCTCCCCACAACGTTCCGTCGTTCGCCTTGATGAACAGCGTGTCGGGGGCTGACCCTGTCGGCCCGAACACGTAGCTCACCTGCGACAGCTGCGCCGCGGTAATGTCGATCTCGGTGTTGGCAGGCATAGCCACACCGTTCACCACCCAGTGGCCGCTTCCGCCGGTGTCCCAGAACGCGAACTGGGTCATCGTGTCGGGATCCGGATCGCTCACCGTGAACAGGCTGGATGCGGCAATCGACGTCTGGCCGTGCGTCGCAGTGACGTTGACTGCGTTCACGGTCGGCGCGGTGTCGACAAACGACTTTGCCGTAAACTGAGTCCAGCCGCTCCAAACCGTGCCGTCATTGGCGCGCACGAAGAGGGTATCAGTCGAGCCGCTCGGACCGAAGACGTAGCTCACCTGCGACAGGTTCGCCGCCGAAACATCGATCTCGGCATTAGTGGGCTGGACGGCGCCGTTGACGACCCAGTGTCCGTTACCCTGGGTGTCCCAGAACGCGTATTGGGTGATGGGATCGCCATCGGCGTCCGTGACCGAGAACAGGCTGGAAGCGAGCGCAGAGCTCTCGCCAAAGATTGCCGTTACATTGGGCGCTGACGTGACCGGTGCGATATCGGCGCGCGTCGTGACCAGCGTGCCGCTGCCGGAATCGGTGCTGACGCTGAACCGCACGCCAGGCGTCGCATCAAGCTGCACATCGAACGAGGAAGCCCCCTCCGTGACATGCAGGACATTGCCCGCAAGCAAGGTCGCCGACCCGCCGGACACGAAACTGAGGCCTGCGAGATCGATGCTGTCGCCGAGCACCAGCCCGCTGACGGTGGTGCCAGCCAAAGACGTGCCGTCGATCTTGAGCTGCCCGCCGGAACCGCTGAATGCGATGCCGCTCGCGACGCTTCCCGCCTGCAATTCGACCACGCCGCCGGAGATCGTGACCGGACCTGTGGAGCCGCCGGAAGATACGATCTCACTGCCACCAGCGAACACGAAGACGTTGCTCGTCGTCGTGCCTGCAAGATTGAGCGCGCCACCGCTCGACACCGCGATGTCGTGCGCCGTGCCTCCGGAGGCAATGTTGAACACGCCGCCGCTGGAAACGGTCAGGTGATCCAGCGCGCCGCCCGAAAAGACGTTGACCGTGCCGCCGGAGACGGCCGTCCCGGAGCCCACGGCGCCGGTGACAACACCACCTGAGAAGACATTCTCAACACCACCGGCATAAACGCCCACGCGGCTGAGCACGGTGCCCGACACATTGAATATGCCGCCGCTGGAGACGCCGACGAAAGCCGCCGTGCCGCCGGCCAGAACGTTCAATACGCCGCCTGCGCTGACGCCGGTGCCTGAACCGACGGCTCCGGTGATCAGTCCACCGGACAGCACGTTCTCGACACCACCGTTGTAAACGGTGACATTGCTCAGCACGGTGCCCGACACATTGAAGATGCCGCCGCTGGACACGCCGACAAAGGCGGCCGTGGCGCCGGCCGACAGGTTCAACGTACCGCCCGAAATTCCCGTCCCGGATCCGCTCGCGCCGGAGATCGATCCACCGGACAGGACGTTCTCGACGCCGCCGGCGTAGACACCGGTATTGCTCAGCACCTTGCCTGCGACATTGAAGATGCCGCCGCTCGACACACCGACGTGAACAGCCGAACCACCGGCCAGGACGTTCACGGTGCCGCCAGCGAAAATGACGGTCGCCGCGCTCGATGCGCCGGAGATGAGCCCGCCGGACAGCACGTTCTCGGTACCGCCGCTCGAGACCAGCGTGTTGCTGGTGATCGTACCCGCAACATTCAGGGTGCCGCTCGACACCGTAATGTCGTGTGCCGTGCCACCGGCCGAGACATTCAGGGTGCCGCTCGAAACCGTCAGGTGATCCAGTGCACCGCCGGAAGATACGTTGACGGTACCGCCGGATATGCCCGTCCCGAGGCCCGGGGCGCCGGTGACCACGCCACCCGAGAGAACATTCTCAACGCCACCGCCAAAGACGCCGACATTGCCGAGTACGGTGCCAGCCACGTTGAACGTGCCGCCACTCGACACACCGACGAACGCCGCCGAACCACCGGCAAGAAGATTCAAAGTGCCGATAACTCCGTTCCCCGCGGTGAAGGATCCCGAGATCAGTCCGCCGGACAGCACGTTCTCGACACCGCCGCTCGACACCGTCGTGTTGCTGGTGATCGTGCCTGCGACATTCATGGTGCCGCCGCTCGACACCGCAATGTTGTGCACCGTGCCGCCGGCGGAGACATTCAGCGTGCCGCTCGACACCGTCAGGTGATCCAGTGCACCGCCCGAAAGGACGTTGACCGTGCCGCCGGATACGCCGGTCCCGGATCCGGTCACGCCGGTGACAACGCCACCCGAGAGAACGTTTTCAACACCGCCGCCATACACGGCCCCATAGCTGAGCACCGTGCCCGCAACGTTGAAGACGCCGCCGCTGGACACACCGACGAACGCCGCCGAGCCGCCCGCAAGCAGGTTCACGGTGCCGCCGGAAATATAGGTTCCCGAGCTGGTCGTCCCGCTGATCACACCGCCCGAAGAGACGTTTTCGGTGCCGCCCGCGAACACCGTCGTCTGGCTCTGGACGGTGCCAAGCACATTGAGCGTGCCGCCGCTCGAGACAGACAAATTGTCGGCGAGGCCGCCCGAAAGCACCGTCGCGTTGCCGCCGTTCAACACCGTCGTGCTGGTCGCATCGCCGCCGGACGACACCTGCAACTGGCCACCACTCGAGACGATCGTGCTGATTGCCGTCCCGCTGTCGATCTCGATACCGCCTTGGAGCACCATGTTCAGTGCGGTGCCGCCTGACTGCACGGTCAAGGTTTGGCCGCTGCTGATCACCAGGCCCGCGCTGACCTGGCCATTGCTCACAACGATGTTGGTGCCGCTGGTACCTCCACTGCTGGTGACCAGGAAGATATCGGTGCCGCCACCGTCAGCGGCGCTGCCAAACTGGAGGCCGCTAAAGCTTTGGCTTGGATTAAGCTGGATCGCCAGCGTGCCGTGGTCGTTGGTCGCAACATCGAGGACATTGCCAGCGCCGAGACCGACACTCGTGATCTCCGACATGCTCACGCCCGTCAGGTCGATCGTGTCCGTGGCGGCAAACCCGGAGATGACCGTGGCCGGCATCGCCGTGCCATCGATCTCGAGCTTGCCGTTGGCGCCGACAAACACCACCGATCCGGCTTCCGCGGCGCCGCCGCTGAGATCGGCCGTGCCGCCGGAAATCGTGAGCACGCCACCAGCCATGATCTGCGTATTCGACGTCGTGCCGTGCGACAACACGATCTCGGTGCCGCCGCTCGACACCGTCGTACCAATGTCAACACCCCCGGACAGCACATTCTCGATGCCGCCAGACACAACCGTGACGTTGGACGTGATTGTACCGGCCACGTTGAGCGTACCGGATCCGGAGAAGGTGAGGTTGTGTGCCGAAGCCCCGGCCGCAATGTTGAGCACCCCGCCGGAAAGGAGCGCGGCATGGTCGAGCGCGCCGCCCGAACTGACGTTGACCGTACCGCCGGAAATGCCCGTGCCGCTGCCGGTGAAGCCGGTGACGACACCGCCTGACAAGACATTCGTGGTACCACCGCCGTAAACGGCCATGTTGTGGAGCATCGTGCCCGCGATATTGGCGACCGCTCCGCTCGACACGGCGATATTGGCACCCGAACCACCAGCCGAGATATTCAGCACGCCGCCAGCGGAAACACCCGTACCATTGCCGGTACCGCCGCTGATCAGCGCGCCCGACATGAGGTTCAGGACACCACCGCTGTTGACCAGGATATGGTCGGCCCGGCCACCGGACAGAATGGTGATCGTGCCGCTATCGACGGTGAAATTATTGGGGTTGCCTGTTGCATAACCTCCGGAGGAAACGGTCTCGGTCCCGCCGGAGCCGATGAAGACATTACTGACGGTCGTGCCGTCTACGATCAGCGAACCGCCGCTCGAAACCGATATGTCGTGCGCCAGATTATTGCTGGTGACCACGGTGTACGTGCCGCCGCTGCCGACGAAAACCCCGCCGCCGCTGAGGATGTTCTCGCCTGAAACGGTGCCACCGGCGAAGATCGCCAGCTGCCCGCCACTTCCGATCGTCGGATCGATGGCAACGCCGCCCGAGACGGTCAATCTTGCCAACAATCCGGGAGCATTTATGCCCGATACAGTCGCTGAGATGCTTTCGCCGCCGACGAGGACGTTCTGGTTGCCGGCGGTCAGAATCTGGGCTCCGGTATCCACGCCACCGCTGATAATAGCCTCGAAACCGCCGGACAGGATCGTTCCGGTGGCCGTGCCGCCGGACGAGCCGGCATTACTGCCAAAGGGCGTCAGACCGAGGTCGAGGAAACCTTGGTTGGACACGACAGTACCCGTCGCAGTGCCACCGCCCAGCACGGTGAGACCGCCGAAGCTGCCAACCTGGGTATGCGAAGCCGCGCCGCCGGAGGAAACCGTCAGCACGCCGAAGCTGCTGTTGTTGCTTCCGCCGATCTGCGCGGAAATGCTGACGCCGCCGGCTGAAATCGACTCGTTGCCACCCTGGATCACGGCAGAGGATTCGACGCCGCCGCTCTTCACCGCTTCGAAGCCGCCAGACAGAATCGTGGTGCCGGTGGCGCTTCCGCCATCAATTTCCATGTAGCCGGCGGAGGCGACGATGACGTCGAACGCACTACCGCCAGAAATAGATATGCTGCCGCCCGTCTCCACGGTCGCGCTCGACGTCACGCCACCGGAAGAGACCACCTCGGAGCCTGCGGAAACGATGGTGCCTATCGCGGTGCCATTGTCGATCTCGAGACCGCCATCAATGATGGTGTTGTTCACCGTGCCGCCGGCCAGCACCGTCAGCGTCTGACCATTGCTGATCACCAGACCCGAGCTGGTCTGACCGTTGCTCACGGTGATATTGCCGACGGTGTTGCTGACAAGGAAGATATCGGTGCCGCTGCCGTCTGCGGCGCGGCCGAATTGGTTGGTAAAGGTTTGACTGGGATCGAGCTGAATGTTGAGCGTACCGTGATCGTTGGTCGCTATCTGCAGCACGTTGCCGGCGCCGAGGCCGACGCTGGTGATCTCCGACATATTGACGCCGGTCAGATCGATGGCGTCTCCGATGGCGAGGCCGGCGACGACCGTTGTCGGCATCGATATCCCGTCGATCGCAAGCTTGCCGCCGACGCCCGAGAAGAACACCGACCCGCTTTCGGTTGAGCCGCCGTTCAGATCGGCAACGCCACCGGCCGAGATCATGACCAGGCCGCCTGACAATATCTGCGTGTTCGAGGTCGCGCCGAGGTTCGCGGCGGCCACAAAGCCGCCGCTTGAGACCCTGGCGCCAATGCTGAGGCCACCAGCCGAGACCGTCTGGTTGCCGCCCGACAGAATCGTGGCGCCGGAATCGACACCGCCCCTGGAAATGGCCTCGAATCCGCCGGACACGATCGTACCCGTCGCGCTGCCGCCGGCCGGACCGGAGCTGCCGTTGAACGGTCCCTGGCCGAGTTGGAAGTAGCCGCCGCTCAGCACCGTCGTGCTGGTCGCCGTGCCGCCGCTCAGCACGGTCAAGCCGCCGGAGCTCGAGATCGTCGTTGCGGATACCGCACCGCCCGAGTTGACCTGTATGCCGCCAAAACGCACGCCGTCGCCGGTAATCGTGGTGGAAACCGCAAGGCCAGCGGAGTTCACGTTGAGCGTACCGCCCGCCACCGTCGTGTTGCTTGCCGTTCCGCCCGCCGAACCACCCTGTCCCAGGTACGGCGGAACGCCGAGTTGCATGAAGCCGTTGTCACCAACAATGGTGCCCACGGCTGTGCCGCCCGCGAACACGTTCTCCGTCCCATTCGCAGTAACGGTGATGGCGGAAGTTGAACCGCCTGACAGAACGTCGAGGATCAGGCCGATCCCCACCGAATAGCCGCTCACGACAGCGCCAGGCCCCACCTCAAGGTTGGTGCCGCCACCGAAAGTGGTGTTGGAAAGCTGCGAAACGGACGCTCCGCTGACGAGTTCTACGGCGCCGAAATTGGTGACCGAAACTCCACTCAGGGATCCGCCTGAGAACAGCTTCAGCAGACCGCCATTGACAGTCGTGGCGTTTGCCGATCCGCCGGAGAGAACGTCGACCTCGCCACCGCCGAAGATATTGGTGCCGTTCGCCACGCCTCCGGATGAAACGGTTTCCAGGCCGCTGTAGAAGACGTTGATGTTACTGGTCGTTGTTCCCGCGACATTGAACCGGCCACCAGTGTTGACGCTGATGTCATGCGCGGATGCGCCGGCCAGCAAGTTCAGGGCGCCATTGCTGTTGACCGCAGTGAAGCCGACAGCGGCACCCGCCGATGCATTCACTGTGCCGGCGACGTTGACCGTTGGGAAGCCGGATGGATTCAACGACCCGTTGATGGCGCCGCCGGCAGAGACGTTCAGTGTGCCGCCGCCATTGATGAACACGTTGCTCGTTGCCGTGCCGAGAAGGCCGAGCGTTGCTCCGCTCGATACGGTTACGTCATGAATGGTGGCGCCAGCTGCGATACCGGCCGAGGCTCCGGACGACAGGGTAAAGAGCTCGGACAGGCCTCCTGAGGAAACGTTGAGCGAACCTCCCGACAGCGTAAAGAGCTGTGCATTGCCGCCGGAAAGCACATTCACCGTGCCGCCCGACACGGCGAAGCTCTGCGCGCTGCCACCCGAAGAAATGTTCTCGGTGCCGCCTGAATAGATCGACGCGTTGCTGGTCTGAGAGCCGGCGAGATTGAGGACGCCGCCACTGCTGACGCTGATGTCGTGGATCGTCGCGCCATTGTCGGCCGTGACAAGACCGCCACTGTTGACCGTGAAGTAGGAGAACTGACCGCCTGCGGTCACGCTGACCGTGCCACCCGAGACACTCGTCCCGCTGCCGGGAGCGCCCGTCTCGACGCCACCCGAAGAGATCACGATCAGGCCGCTCGAATAGACGCCAACCTGGCTTGTCACCGTTCCCGCGACATTCATCGTGCCGCCCGAAGACACGGCAATGAAGGACGCCGCACCGCCCGAGGAGACATTGAGCGTGCCGCCCGTATACACCGTGGAATGCTCGAGCGTAGCGCCGACCAGAACATTGAGCGTGCCGCCGGAAACCCTGGTGCCCGAACCGGTGACGCCGTTGGCGTCACCGCCGGCGAGGACGTTCTCGGTGCCGCCGGAGAACAGGAAGGTGTTGCTGGTGGTCACTCCCGCGAGATTGAGGGTGCCGCCGCTCGACACGGTCAAGTCGTGCGCGACGCCGCCGATGTCGATATTGAGCTTGCCGCCACTGCTGACCGTCGTGCCTTGCTCGGTCCCGAACACGTTCTCCGTGCCGCCGCTCAGCGTTGTGCCGATTGCCGCGCCGCCCGAGAGAACGTCGAGCGTTTGCCCAGCGCTGATCACGAGACCGGTGGAGGTCTGGCCGGCGCTTACGGTGATGGCCGAGCTATCGAGGAAGGTGATGTCCGTTCCCGCGCCGTCAGTCGCGCTGCTGAACTGGCCGTT
This sequence comes from Bradyrhizobium sp. B120, assembly GCF_049075665.1. Classification (NCBI taxonomy): domain Bacteria; kingdom Pseudomonadati; phylum Pseudomonadota; class Alphaproteobacteria; order Hyphomicrobiales; family Nitrobacteraceae; genus Bradyrhizobium; species Bradyrhizobium sp. B120. The sequence goes on from NZ_CP185242.1 coordinate 7,924,200, forward strand.
GAACGTGTCCGCGGGCGAGAGCTGCAGGTTGAGCGTTCCGTTGTCGCTGGTCGCAATCGCCAGAACATTGCCGGCACCGAGGCTGATGCCGGTGATGTTCGCGGCACTCTCCCCGGTAAGATTGATCGTATCCCCGAAGCCGAATCCGGAGATGACGGTGCCCGGCATGGCCGTGCCGTCGATTTCGAGCTTGCCGCCCGCGCCGGTAAAAATCACCGAGCCCGACTCGGTCGCGCCTCCGCTCAGGTCGACCGTGCCTGCGCCGGCGATCGTGACTACACCGCCGGACAGGACTTCCGTGTTCGACGTCGTGCCATGGGCGTAGACGATCTGTTGGCCGCCGCTGGATATCGTGGTGCCGATGTCGATGCCGCCCGACAACACATTCTCGACGCCGCCCGAAACGACGGTGGCGCTGGACGTGATGGTGCCCGCCACATTGAGGCTGCCGGATCCGGAGAACGTCAGGTTGTGTGCAGTCGCGCCGGCACTGATGTTGAGTACGCCACCGGAGAGAAGCGCGGCATGATCGAGCTCGGCGCCCGACTTCACGTTGATGGTGCCGCCGGAAATGCCGGTGCCGCTGCCGGTGAAGCCGGTGACGACACCTCCGGACAGAACGTTCTCGACGCCGCCTGTGAGAATCGCCTGATTGCGGAGCACGGTGCCGGCGATGTTTGCGGTACCGCCGCTCGACACGCCGATGAAGGCACCCGAGCCGCCGGCGAGGATGTTCAAGGTGGCGCCAGCCGATATGCCCGTGCCCGAACCGGAGGTGCCGCTGATGAGGCCGCCCGAGTAGACGGTTTCGACCGCACCGGCCGAGACGCCGACATTGCTCAGCGTCTTGCCATAGACATTCAGAACGCCGCCCGGCTGGACAACGACATGGTCGGCTTGGCCGCCAGACAGGACGTTGATCGTGCCGCTGTTGCCGGTGAAAAGGCCGCCGCTACCGCCGCCGCTGCCCGTGATAAGGCCGCCCGACAAGACGTTGACCACGCCGCCACTGGCGACGAACAGATTGCTCGTGACGGTGCCGGCGACGCCAAGGACGGCGCCGCTGTTGACGGCCATATGGTCGAGCGTGGCGCCCGACAGCACGTTGACGAATCCGTTGTCAACGTTGTTGCTGCCGCTGCCGAATGCGGTCTCGACACCGCCGGAGGCTATGGTTTCGATAGCGCCGGACTTGACGAAGACGTCGTGCAGCGTCTGGCCGGCTGAAACGGTGAAGAGCGCGCCGCTTTCGAGCGTGACGCGACCGCCGCTCAGGACGGTTTCGCCGACCACCGTGCCGCCGCCCGCGATGTCCAGTAAGCCGTTGCTGCCGACCGTTGTGCCGCTGGCGACGCCGCCGTTCGACACGAATTCGATTGCAAAGAACCCGGAACCGTTCGCGCCAGAGACCGTAGCCGAGATGCTGAGCCCGCCGCTCGAGATAGTTTGGCCGCCGCCGAACAGAATCGCGGCGCCGCTGTCAACGCCACCGTTCGAAATCGACTCGTGGCCACCGGACAAAGTCGTTCCAGTGGCACTGCCGCCGCTTGAAATGTTCAGGCCAGCGGAGACGCCGACCGTCGTATTGATCGCTGAGCCGCCCGAGGAAATTGTGATGTTGCCGAAGGAGCCTGCGCCGCCGGTCACGGTGGTCGAGACGGCCAATCCCCCCGACACGATATTGACGAAGCCACCCGACACGATTGTGTTGCTTGCAGTCCCGCCGGCCAAAATCGCCGAACCGTTGCCGGGGTCGAATCCCAGCCCCAGGAAGCCGCCGGCGTCGACCACGCCGCTCACGAGCGTCGCACCGCTCAGGACGGTCTCGGCACCGCCCGCGGAGATGGTCGTGCCGGAAGCAACGCCACCGGAGTCCACTTGCTCCTGACCGCCATTGTAAACCGTTGTGCCGGTCGTGGTACCGGAGTCGAACTCGAAGCCGCCGCTCAATTGCGTGCCAACGGCGCTGCCGCCGGGCGCAATGATCAGCGTCCCGCCATTCAGGACGGTATCGCCGGTTTCGGTGCTGCCAGAAGATACGGTAACGGTCACGCCGCCGGAAATCGTCTGCATGGCTCTGCCCCTGGGCCAGAATGAAATTTATTTTGCCGGTTTCGGGCATCGATGCCCGTCGGCATCGATGTCCTTTACGCGCTACGCTTTGGCGCCGACCGGAAAGCCCGGTATGCGCTGAATAACCTGCTTGACGTGATCGGCCGTAATCAGCCGCGTACACTCAAATTGCCGGGGTGAATTGGCATGCCGCGGACACCACAGGAAATCCTTGTGGTCGAAACGCACCCGCGGATCGTTCCAGCAACTGTTGCACGCGTGAAAATTGACAATGCGGTAGGGCGTTTCAAATTCGTTGGTCGGATGGGTGAACCCGCTGATCATGACGACCGGCGTTCCTGACGCCCATGCAAGCCACGACAGGCCGCTCGACAGACCAATGAAAAAATCAGCATGCTTCAGGTAGCGAAATCGCTCGGCCAGCGGCTTGTCGCCGGTCTCATCCTCGGCACCGTTCGGAATGTGGTTCCAGATCAACTGAGTGCCGTGGGTGGCCTTCTGGTCGATACAGACCACCCGGTAGCCGGCCGCCTTCAGGAAATTGACGATCTCGCGCCAACCGTGGGGATTATTCCAATATTTGCTTTGCGTGGTGCTCTGAACCGCGATGCAGACATAGGGCTCGGCTATCGGCCTCGTATCATCCTTGATGGCGATGCGCGGCGGTTGCTCGGTCGGATCGACGCCCAGAATGTAACCCGCGGTCCGATGTAGCCCGACATGGCGAAAATCGGTCGGCTGATAGACGCAATCCTTGTCGTCGAAAAACAGTCCGATGCTGTAGGTCGCGTAATATTGCTCCGGCTTTACTTCTTCGTGCGTGATGAACTCGATGTCAGGATAGGCGTCGCGGAACAGTTCGATCAGCGGCGCCGCCATGGCGCAGCTCAGCTTGCAACCGTGCTTGTCTTTGAATTTCACGGCATAGGGAAACCATCCCATTGTATCGCCGAGCGTCCCGACCGGAAACTGGATCAGGACAGCGCGATCCTTCGCCGAGTATTCATGATCAATGACGGATTCGCCCTGCTGGGAGACTTCTATTCCGAAACGGATGTAGTAGCGCTTGCTGCTGTTGACATAGCCGCCCGCGAATTCCGTTTCGAACAACACATTGCCTGTGTCGAGATCTCGAATCCTCACCTTCCAGGGCTGCTCGCCATGAGGGCAAACAATTCGCGCGCCGTCATTGAAGTCGAATTGCAGTCCTTTTGGACCGACCTGAGTGGGCAGTTTGGCGGCCGCAGGATAGGCAGGTTTCGGGGCGTCGGCATTCGACGAAACAGCCTCCGACTTGACTGGCGGGGCGTCGGTCGAACGATCAACGATGACTTTGGGTTGTTCCGGAAAATGATCCGCCGGGCGTTTGAGCCCAATCGCCGGCGCGACGGCAATCGCATTCACGAATATCCCCTGCCCTGAAAATATAAAGACCGCTAAAAATGCGGGCAGAAGGTAAGCGAGATTGACAACCGCGTCAACGGACGAAAACCTTAGCGAGTACCCCCTTGCAGCCCGCTCGTCCCGGACCTGCAGAAACAAAGAAACATGAATCGATGAGCCGCAATCCCAGCAAGGTCCCGTTTGTGATCGCAGCGTCGGCGCATGGCCCGCTGATCGTCAACCGGCTCGACTACCACACCGCGGGCGATCACACCTTTGGCGTGGGGATTCAGATTCTCGAGCACGGCGCGTTCGACGTCACAGAAATCGAGCTGACGAAGGGACTTCTTGCCCTGCGAAGGACTTACCGAGGGGACGGCGTGGTCGCCATCGACTGCGGGGCGAACATCGGCGTTCACACCATCGAATGGTCCAAGCACATGACCGGCTGGGGCTCAGTCGTTGCCATCGAGGCCCAGGAGCGGGTCTACTACGCCCTTGCCGGCAACATCGCCATCAACAACTGCTTCAACGCGCGGGCGATGCACGCGGTTATTTCGTCGGAAACCGGCAAGACCTGGGTGCCGACCTTAAGCCATCAGGAACCCGCCAGCTTCGGAAGTCTGGAGGTGACGCAACGCCCCGGCACGGAGCAGATCGGCCAGAAGATCGATTATTCCGAGGCCAAAGGCTCTGAGACGACGATGATCACCCTGGACTCCCTGAATCTGAGCCGCTGCGATCTGATCAAGATCGACGTCGAAGGGATGGAGTTGAAGGTGCTGGAAGGAGCCAGCGCCACGATCCGGCAGCATCACCCCGTCATTCATGCGGAATTCATCAAGACCGACAAGGCTGCACTCGTTCGCGCGCTGGCCGATCATGGATACCGGACCTACGACGCGGGGCAAAACTGCCTTGCGATCCATGAATCCGACCCCACCCTGAGCCACGTCGAATCGCGAACCACGTCATGACGGCCCGACCGCCGAATTCCTTCACCGCTCGCGGAGAGCATCCTGCCGGTAGCGCATGATCGGCGACAGCAAATAGCTCACGACGCTGCGGGCACCCGTCCTGATTTGGACGGTCACGGTCATTCCCGGCGAAAGATTGATCTCCTTGTCATCGACGACCATCTTGGTCCGGTCGATCGAGACATGCGCGACATACACCGGCCCCTGCCCCTTTGGCTCGCTGCTTTCCTCCGGCGCTCCGCCATTGGGCTCGCGGGCTGGATCCCGCGCCTTGTCACGGGAGACGGAATCGGGCGAGACGCTGACGATCTTGCCGTGCAGCAGGCCATAGCGCGTGAAGTTGAAGGTATCGACCTTGATTTCGGCGTCCTGGCCCGGGTGCACGAAGCCGATATCGCGATTCGAAACCATCGCTTCGATTTCAATCAGATTGTCGCTGGGCACGACGACCGCGAGCGTCTGGGCGGCGGTTGCGACGCCGCCGACAGTGTGCACGGCCAGTTGCTGCACCACGCCATCGATGGGGGCGGCAAGTTTTTGAAGGCTGGTCCGGTGCTCGGCCTTGGAGACCTCGTCCTTGAGGCTGCCGGCCTTCTGCGTCGCCTTGGCCAGATCATCGTACAGGCGGTGCCGGTATTCCGAGACAAGCTTGCCGCGCGTCTCCTCGAGCGCGGCGACCGCCGCATTGGCCTCCTGGAGCTTGCTCCGTTGCACCAGGATGTCCTGCTGCATCCCGACGAGTTCCTGGAGCTCCTGCAGGTATTGCAGCTTTGAACCGTACTCCCGGTCCGCCAGGTACTTGCGAACCCCGACCCGCTCCTGCAGCACCGGAAGCAGAGCCTCAATCTTGGCGATGCTGGCGTCGATCGTCCTGGTCTCCGCGACCTTCTGCACCCGTTGCCGATCCAGTTCGGACAATTTGGCGCGCTGCTCGGAATCCTGACTGCGCAAATACTCCAGATGCATTTGAATCAAGGCGGGCGGCGTGTCGTCCGGTACGCCCTCGAGCGCGTCGGTATTTCCGTCAAGCGCCGAACGGGTGCGTGAGATATCCAGCAGTGCCGAGAGAAGATCGTTCTTCAGGTGCTGAAGCTCCGCCTGATTGCTGGTCGGATCCAGCTCGATCAGAATCTCGCCGGCCTTGACGGTTTGGCCGTCGCGGACGTGAATGGCCCGCACCACTCCGATCTCGAGCGGCTGAACCAGCTTCACACGGTCGCCCGGCACGATCTTGCCGGGTGCCGAGGCAACGATGTCGATCTTGCCGAGACCCGCCCACGCCACGGCGCAGCAGAACAAGGCAGCAAGCAGGCCGGCGGTCAGCCTGGCGGTGGGAGACGGCGGCGTCTCGACAATTTCGAGGGCGGCCGGCAGGAAGGCCAGCTCGTCCCGGGTTTTGCCCCCGACCGCGACTACTTCACGAGCCGACTTCATGGATCCCCGCCTGCAACCGGTACAGCGACGCGTATCTTCCGCCTGTGCTCAGCAACTCCTCGTGGGATCCCTGTTCGACGAGCCGGCCGCGATCAATGGTGATGATCCGATCGGTGCGCCTGACCGCGGATAGACGGTGGGCAATGACGAAAACCGTTCGTCCCTTCACGATCCGGCTCATGTTGTCCTGAATGACCCTTTCGCTTTCGTAGTCCAGCGAACTCGTCGCTTCGTCGAAAATCAGGATGCGGGGATCAGTGATCAGGGCCCGCGCGATCGCGATGCGTTGCCGCTGCCCTCCCGACAGGCTGGAGCCGCGCTCGCCGACGACGGTGTCGTAACCTTCCATCAGCTCCAGAATGAATTCGTGAGCTCCCGCAAGCTGAGCCGCGGCGACCACTTTCTCCATCGGAGCGGCCGGATCGGCGAGCGCGATGTTTTCCCGTACGCTGCGATTGAACAACACGTTTTCCTGCAGGACGACGCCGACCTGGCGACGCAGCCACGCCGGGTCGACCATCGCAAGGTCAATCCCGTCGACAAGGACCCTGCCCTTCTCCGGAACGTAAAGGCGCTGCACGAGCTTCGTGAAGGTGCTCTTGCCCGAACCGGACGGGCCGACGATGCCGACGACCTGGCCCGCCGGAATGCTGATGTTGATGTCGTGCAGAACTTCGGGTCCATCCACCCGATAGCGGAACGACACGTGTTCGAGGGTGACCTGACCCTTGATGGGCGGCGGCACGGCGCGACCGGGGCTGAACGTCTGCTCGGCCGGCGTATTCAGGATGTCGCCGAGCCGCGCGACGGAGAGCCTGGCCTGATGGAAGTCCTGCCAGAGCTGCGCCAGCCGCAGAACCGGCGCACTCACGCGTGACGAGAACATGTTGAAGGCGATCAGCTCGCCCACGGTGAGGCTACCGTCGATCACCAGCTTGGCGCCGGCGTAAAGGATCACCGCGGTGACGAGCTTGCTCACGAACTGGACCGACTGGCTCGCGACATTCGCCAGGCTGAGCACGCGGAAGCTGGCCGCCACGTATCCGGCAAGCTGCTCCTCCCAGCGGCGCTGCATCTGCGGTTCGAGCGCCATGGCCTTGATGGTCTCGACACCGGTCACGCTCTCGACGAGAAAGGCCTGGTTTTCGGCCCCGCGCTCGAATTTGGTATCCAGCCGCTGACGGAACATCGGCGTCGCGCCGGCCGAGATGCCGACGTAAAGCGGGAAGGACCCAAGCACGATCCAGGTCAGGATCGGCGAGTAGATAAACATCACACCGATGAAAACGACGGTGAAGAACAGGTCGATCACGACCGTCAGCGCGGAACCGGTCAGGAAGTTGCGAATGTTTTCCAGCTCGCGGACCCGCGCAACCGAGTCGCCAACCCGGCGAGCCTGAAAATAGGCAATGGGCAGCCCGATGAGGTGCCGAAACAAGCGGGCTCCCAGTTCGACATCGATCCGGTTGGTCACGTGCGAGAACAGGTAGGTCCTCAGTATCGCGAGGGCCGTCTCAAAAACCGCGATGCCGATCAACCCCACGACGAGCACGTCGAGTGTGCTGAGTGTGTGATTAACCAGGACCTTGTCGATCACCACCTGAAAGAACAGCGGCGACACCAGTGCAAACAGCTGCAAGAAAAACGAGGCGATCAACACCTCCACGAAATGGTAGCGATATTTGTGGATCGCCCCCAGAAACCACGACAGGTCAAAGCGGCGCGCAAGATTGACCAGTCCCGCCCGCCGGCTCACCAGGATCAGCTTGCCGGTCCAGACCGCTTCCAGTTCGGCCCTCGTGATCAACTCCGGGCGCTCTGACAGAGGCGATTGAACGAGGATCTTGTCTGCGCCCACCTTGGCGAGGATCAAATGACCGCCGTCGCGCAACAGCGCGATGGCAGGAAGCGGGACCTTCTCGAGCCTCAACCAGTTGGTGCTGAGCTCGCGAGCCTTGACGCCGGTCGAGCGCGCGTACCGCAGCATCTCCGGCGTTCCGAACGGGCCGTTGCCGACTTGATGACGAATCTGGTCGACATCGGCCGGGAGGCCGTGAAAACGCAGCAGCATCGCGAGCCCAACTATCCCGCTGTCTGCTGTCGTACCGCTCCGCGTTTCAATCATCTCGCGATTTAATCTGCTCAGTAGCTGAAAATAACTGCAGTCGAAGGTGAGCCGAGATTGCCGTGAGCGCGCCCCGCCCCTGCCCGTCGGCCTCGCGGTCAGCGCAAACTGACTATTCGCAACGAAACGACAGAGCAGCAAATGAATATGACAGTTAGAGTACTATGGCTGTCCGGCGAGATGCAATTGGCGTTATCAACGGCCAAGCCGAATTCGCGAGCAACATCATGCCGATTCCGGGGTCCATCGCGGAACCATTCGAAACCGAACCGGGCTCCGTAGTCTTACGGATCGCGGCACTTGGTATGGTCGTAACCGGGGTCACATGGATGATCGTATCGGCCGGATAGCCTATAAAGGTGATGCCCTTCCGATCTTGCAGCATGCAAGAATAGCCCGGGCCTCTGTGCCATGCTCCAAGCCCATCGCGCCCCAGGCGCTGAACGTGAACAGCCTCACGCGCGCCTTGTCCGGTGCCGGCCGTTTGGCGCCTGTTGACTACGCCGTGGCTGGTCCGCATGAATACTACTGATTGTTGCTACGCTACCATAGATTGAAGGCCCGACCAAGATGACTTGGAATTATTCAGTAACATTGAACGATTCATCGAACGTGGGCGGATCTGCCGACACGTCTCTGGTTTACGACCTCGAGCAGGCCCTCAATATTTGGCAGCGATATATCCTGGGCATCGGCACCGTGGTGGTGTCACTCAACATCCTGCCCACCGCCGTTGGCCGCGCCGACGGCGGGCCGACCTCGAGCTACTACATCGGCACGAATGGCGGGCTCGCGGTTTATGAGCCGTCAAGCCAGTACGAGCTGACCACGGGACAGCACGTCCCTGGAACGACGAGCGACATCACCATCAACATCGATCCCGGCTACTTCCAGTACATCGACCTCGACTATGGCCTGAGCTGGTCCAGTCAGGTGCCTGGAAACGTGATCAATCCGATCAACGTTTTTCTGCATGAGCTCATGCACGGCTTCGGCATGACGGGCTGGTACAGCCAGAGCGGCCAGTTGCCCGGCGCCTACGAATCCGAGTTCGACACCCTGATTCAAAAGACCGCAACCGGGGCCAACTTTGTCGGTGCAAATGCCGAGGCCGCCTACGGCGGCCCGGTGCCGTTGACCACCAACAGCACCACCCAGAACTACTACCATTTCGGCAACCAGCAATCCGACCTCTACGCCACCCCGTCGACCGTGAAGGATCCACTTACGCTGGACCTGATGAACGGGATCGTTTTCTACGCCGATTACCAGTACGCGATCTCCAACCTGGACATCGGAGTTCTGAAGGACCTCGGATACAGCATCCGGACGACACCTGTCGTCACCGCCAGCGATCAGTCCGCCGCCCGAAATCAGGTCTATGCGGCCTCATCGTTGTTCTCGGTGAACATGGCCACGGGCGATTCCATCACCGAATATTCCTTCTGGGACACCAATGGCAACGGTCACTGGACAGTGGGAGGAACAATCCAGGGCACCAACACCGAGATCGACATCAGCGCGTCACAATTGGCCCAAGCGAGTTACCAGGCTGGACCTGGTTCGGACACGCTGTGGGTGAGAGCCTTCGACGGCTATTTGTGGAGCGACTGGAAATCCTTCGTGATTTCTCCGGCTGATCATGCGCCCGTGGTCACGGCAACCAACGTGACCGGGTCGCACGGGCAGCTCTCGGCAACAGGATCCTCACTGTTCTCAGCCAGCGACACGGACGGCGACAGCATCACCAAGTATGCATTCTGGGACACCGAGGGCCACGGGCACTGGGCGATCAATGGTGCCACACAAGCCACCAACGCCGAGATCGACGTCTCGGCCGCCAGCCTCTCGCAAGTGAGCTATGTGTTCGGTACGGCCCCGGACACGCTCTGGGTGCGGGCCTATGACGGATATCTCTGGGGAGCATGGGTCCCGTTCACGGCGACGCCAACTCCGGATCATGCTCCGGTTGTTTCGGCTTCCGGCTTCACGGCAGCACACGGGCAAATGTCGGTCGCGGCTTCGAGCCTGTTCAGCGCCTCCGATCCGGATAGCGATACGATCACCCAATACGCACTCTGGGACAGCAACGGAAACGGCGCTTGGGTGGTGAATGGTGCCGTTCAGGCCACCAATGCCGAAATCGACATCACTCCTGCTCAATTTGCCCAGACCAGCTACCAATTCGGCTCGGCTCCGGACCAGCTCTGGGCCAGGGCTTACGATGGAACGCTGTGGGGAGCATGGGTCCCGTTCACGGCCACGCCAGGTCCGGATCATGCACCGGTGGTCAACGCAACCGACATGTCGGCGACCCATGGCCAGGATATCGCCGCATCCAGTCTCTTCAGCGCGACCGACGGCGATGGCGACACGATCACCGCCTATCAGGTTTGGGATTCAACGAGCGATCCCGCCAGCGGCCACTGGGTGGTCGGCGGAGTGGCGCAGGCCACCAACATCGCCATCGATGTGGCGCCTGCTCAATTGACGAGCACCTCGTTTCAATCGGGCTCCGGATCGGATGACCTGTGGGCGCGAGCCAATGACGGCATCACATGGGGAGCCTGGAAGGAATTCCACGTCAACGCGCCGGTCGACCATGCGCCCGTGGTGAGCGCATCGGACATGACCGCAACGCACGGTCAGGACATCGCCGCGTCAAGCCTGTTCTCGGTCAGCGACGCCGACAACGATACGTTCACCCACTATCAGTTCTGGGACTCGACCGCCGATCCCGCCAGCGGGCATTGGGTGGTCGGCGGCGTGGCGCAGGCCGCCAACATCGCCATCGATGTTACGCCCACCCAATTGACGAATGCCACGTTCCAGAGCGGTTCGGGCTCCGACGACCTCTGGGTGCGAGCCTTCGACGGCATGATGTGGAGCAACTGGAAGGAGTTTCACGTCAACGCGCCGGCCGACAACCTTCCGATCGTATCGGCCACCGACTTTTCCGCGAGCCACGGCCAGGATATCGCGGCCTCCGCGCTGTTCTCGGCCACCGACGCGGATGGAGACACTATCGCCAACTATCAGCTGTGGGATTCGACGTCTGATCCCAGCAGCGGGCACTGGGTGGTCGGAGGCTTAGCTCAGGGCACCAATGTCGCAATCGACGTGACTGCAGCCCAGTTCTCGACCACAAGCTTTCAGAGCGGCTCCGGTTCAGACGATCTGTGGGCGAGGGCCTACGACGGCTTCGCCTGGGGACCATGGAAGGAATTTCACGTCACTGCACCGATTGACCAGGCTCCGGTCGTCTCCGCATCCGACTTCCACGCGACCGCCAACCAGAGCGTGGCCGCAACGAGCCTGTTCTCGGTCGCGGATGGCGACGGGGACAGCATGAGCCAGTATCAATTGTGGGATTCGACGCCGTCGGCCAGCAGCGGCCACTGGAGCATCGGCGGGATTGCGCAGCCCACCAACACCGCAATCAACGTCAGTGCGGCCCAGCTCGCCAGCACGACTTTCGATGGCGGCACCGTGTCTGACGACCTTTGGGTTCGCGCCAACGACGGCATGACCTGGAGCGCCTGGCAGGAATTTCATTTCATCGTCTAGGACGCGCCCCGTGTTGCCGGGACGCAGTGATCCGCACCCCGGGCAACCCGCAACGTGAGCGCGAATCCATCTCAAAACAAAAATGGCCCGCGCGATGCGGGCCATTTTATCGGAACCGGTTGGTCCGAACTTGGTTGCGGGGATAGGATTTGAACCTATGACCTTCAGGTTATGAGCCTGACGAGCTACCGGGCTGCTCCACCCCGCGTTAAACTGTTGCGTGCCTTGCAGAAAGAGTGCCCGAGCCGGTCGGCCAACGCATCAGATGGCGCCGATCGATCCGTCCGGAGGGCTTCCTGAGAAGGCGACCCGGGCCGAAGCCGTTCGGGTGCGAGGGGTATGTATCAACGTGAGTACGGTTTGGAAAGCCCCGGATGCGGGTTTTTGAGGATTTTGTGACGCCGAAATCGGTGGTTTTCCTGGCAAATTTACCGCCGGGAACCGGGCTCTTGCCAGATCGCGCGCAAAAGCGGAGCTTGGCGCCAATAAAGTCCGTCAAGGACACGTCATTCGAGGGGAAACGCCATGGACCGGCCATTGAAGAGCCCGGGGCTGCATGCGCTTGAGGACACCTTTCACCGCCAGTTCGAGCTATCGCGCAGCGAATCGGCGCCGAGTTTGCAGGCGCGACTCGACCGGCTGCGCCGCCTGCGCGCCGCGCTGACCGAGAACGAGGCGCGATTCGAGGCGGCGATCTCGGCCGATTTCGGCCACCGCTCGACCGTCGAGACCGCGATCGCCGAGACCATGCTGGTGCTCGGCGAGATCAAGCATGCGGCCAAGCACCTCAAGGGCTGGATGGCGCCCGAGCGGATCCCGACCACGGTGCAGTTCGCGCCGGCCAGGAACCGGCTGATCCCGCAGCCGCTCGGCGTGGTCGGGATCATCGCGCCCTGGAATTATCCGCTGCAGCTGACCTTGGCGCCCGCGGTCGCCGCGATCGCCGCCGGCAACCGCGCCATCATCAAGCCAAGCGAGCTGGTGCCGCGTTTCGCCGAGCTGCTGGCCGAGGTGATCGAGAAGAAATTCGACACCACCGAGCTTGCGGTCACCGATATCGACGACGAGATCGCGAGGGCCTTTGCCGGCCTGCCGTTCGATCATTTGATCTTCACCGGCTCGACCCGCGTTGGCCGGCTGGTCGCGGAGGCGGCCGGCCGCAACCTGACACCGGTGACGCTCGAGCTCGGCGGCAAATCGCCGGCGATCGTCGACGGCTCCGCCGACCTCGACGAGGCCGCGCAGCGCATCGCCTACGGCAAGCTGCTCAATGCCGGCCAGACCTGCATCGCGCCCGATTACGTGCTGGTGCCGCAAGCCTCGGTGCAGCCGTTCGCGATGCGGCTGCAGGGCCACATGCAGCACATGTTCGGTACCGATCCGAAAAACCCCGATTACACCTCGATCGTCTCGGACCGGCACTATGCCCGGCTCGAGGGCCTCGTCGCCGACGCCGCCGCCAAGGGCGCGACCATCATGCAGCCGGCCGCGCCGAACGATCCCGAGTGGAAAGCGAGGCGCAAATTCCCGCCGACCGTCATCGTCGATGCCACGCCCGAGATGACCGTGATGCAGGAGGAGATCTTCGGACCGCTGCTGCCGGTGATGGGCACCCGCGATGCAACCGAGGCAATCGGCTTCATCAACCGGCGCGATCGCCCGCTGGCGCTGTACTGGTTCGGCACCGACAACGCCGCGCGTGATGCGGTGCTGGCGCGCACGGTGTCGGGCGGCGTCACAATCAACGACTGCCTGTTCCATTTCGCGCAGGCCTATCAGCCGATGGGCGGCGTCGGCGCGTCCGGCAGCGGCGCCTATCACGGCGAATGGGGATTCAAGACGCTGACCAAGCTGAAGCCGGTGTTCTACCGCTCGCGCTTCAACCGGCTCGCCGATCTCTATCCGCCCTATGGCGCGAAGGTCGCGCGGCTGGAGAAGCTGATGCGGCTGTTGTCGTAACGCGCAGAGCGTCATTGCGAGCGAAGCGAAGCAATCCATAGCGACGCACAACGGACAGATGGATTGCTTCGTCGCTACGCTCCTCGCAATGACGGATAAGAATGAAGACCAGGGGGAAACATACGTGACTGACACATTCGATTTCGTGGTGGTGGGTGCAGGCTCCGGCGGCTGCGCGGTGGCGGGGCGGTTGTCGGAGGATCCGGCGACGTCGGTGGCGATGCTCGATGCCGGCGGCAAGAACGACAATTGGGTGGTGACCACGCCCGGCGCCATCATTCTGATGCTCTCGAGCAAGCTCAACAACTGGGCGTTCGACACGGTGCCGCAGAAGGGCCTGAACGGCCGCATCGGCTATCAGCCGCGCGGCAAGGGGCTCGGCGGCTCCAGCGCCATCAACGCCATGGTCTATATCCGCGGTCATCGCGCCGACTACGATCACTGGGCATCGCTCGGCAATACCGGCTGGAGCTACGCCGACGTCCTGCCCTACTTCAAGCGTTCGGAGCACAACACCCAGCTCGACGGCGAGTATCACGGCAAGGGTGGACCGCTCAACGTCACCGGCCTGCAGTCCGACAATCCGGTCAAGGAGACGTTCCTGCAGGGCGCGCGCGAGGCCCAGTTCCGGATCCGCGACGATTTCAACGGCGCCGAACAGGAAGGCTTAGGCATCTACCAGGTGACCCAGAGGAATGGAGAGCGCTGGAGCGCTGCGCGCGGCTATATCCATCCCCACATGGGCCGCCGGCCCAATTTGCGCATCGAGACGCAGGCGCAGGCGACCCGCATCATCTTCGAGGGCAAGCGCGCCGTCGGCGTCGAATACATGCAGGGCAAGGAGAAGAAGGTGCTGCGCGCGCGGCGCGAGGTCATCCTCTCGGCCGGCGCGTTCCAGTCGCCGCAATTGCTGATGCTGTCGGGCGTCGGCGACGGCGCGGCGCTCGGCAAGCACGGCATCGCCAGCGTGCATGATCTCCCCGGTGTCGGACAGAACCTGCAGGATCATCCGGATTTCGTATTCGGCTTCGCCTCCGACGCCCCCTATTTCTCGGGACTGTCGTGGAGCGGCATCGGGCGGATCCTCAAGGGCATCGGGCAATATCGGCGCGAGCGGCGCGGCCCGATGACCTCGAACGTCGCCGAATGCGGCGGCTTCCTGAAGACGCGACCTGAGCTCGACGTTCCCGACATCCAGCTGCATTTCTGCATGGCCATGGTGGAAGACCACGGCCGCAAACCGCGCTGGGGCACCGGCTTCTCCTGCCATGTCTGCCTGCTGCGCCCGGCAAGCCGCGGCAGCGTGTGGCTGAACAGCGCCGATCCTCTCGCGGCCCCGGCGATCGATCCGAATTTCTTCGGCGAGGACAGCGACGTCGAGACCATGGTCGCAGGCTTCAAGATGACGAAGCGGCTGCTCGACACGCCGGCGCTGCGCGCGCTGCAGCAGAAGGACATGTTCACAGCGGATGTCCGCACCGACGACGACATCCGCAGCATCCTGCGGGCGCGCTCCGACACGGTCTATCACCCGGTCGGCACCTGCAGGATGGGCACCAATGATCCGCTCGCGGTGGTCGATCCGAAGCTGCGCGTGCACGGGCTCGAGGCCTTGCGCGTGGTCGATGCCTCGATCATGCCGACGTTGATCGGCGGCAACACCAATGCGCCGACCATCATGATCGGCGAGAAGGCCGCCGACATGATCAAGGCCGAGATGCGGTGATCAAATGGGCAGGGCGCGAGAGCGCCCTTGCCCACCCTATGAGATTGCCGTCGCAGGGACGCACGGCCAAAATATCGAAAACAACCCCATGCACAGTAGCCGGCGGCGGCTGCCGGCGGACACCGCGACTTGACACGTCGGGCAACTCAGCGGTATCCTTCTATTATTCCGAAATCGTGCGCAAGCCATCGTCGTCCCTGCGAAAGCAGGGACCCATACGCCGCGGCGGACCTTGTTGAAGGGACTCGTCGTTCCATCATCGTTCAACAATTGGAATTTGTGGTTATGGGTCCCTGCTTTCGCAGGGACGACAATGAGGATGAGCCGAGAGGCCGCGGCGTACTGGATCGCCCGGTCCATGTGCGCAATTGCGCACAGGCCGGGCGATGACGGCAGCTTCATCCGGGCGGCGAAGTCAATTCAGCAAAAAACCGCCATCGACCGTCACCACCGTGCCGGTCATGTACCGCGAGGCGTTGGAGGCGAGCAGCATGATCGCGCCGTCGAGATCGGATTCGGCGCCGACGCGGCGCTGCGGAATCCGTTTTGCGAGCCGCTCGCCTGCCGGCGTCGACCAAAAATCATGATTCATCTCGGTGTCGATATATCCCGGCGCCAGCGCGTTGACGCGGATGTTGTTGCCGGCGAGCTCCAGCGCCATCGCCTTGGTGCCCTGGATCATGCCGGCCTTGGAGATCGCATAGGGCGAGACCGCCTTGAGCACGCCCTGCCCGAGCACGGAAGCGACATTGATGATGTTGCCCGGCTGCTTGCGCAGGATCATGCGCCGCGATAGCTCGGTCGCGAGGAAATAGGCGCCCTTCAGATTGGCGTTGATCACGGCGTCCCAATCGGCCTCGGTCTGCTCGGTCGAGAGCTTCTCGATCGCGATACCGGCATTGTTGATCAACACCGAGACCGGACCGAGTGCGGATTCCGCGGCGTCGAGCGCTTTCGCAATGCCGGAAACATCCGCAACGTCCATCTGCACCGCGGCAGCGCGGCCACCTTTGGCCTTGATCTCCTCCGCGAGGCTTTTCAGCTTCGCGGTCTGGCGCGCCGCCAGCACCACCGCAGCGCCACGCGCCGCCAGCACGCGGGCGAATTGCCGCCCCAGCCCCTGCGAGGCGCCGGTGATGAGGATGATTTCTTTACTGACATCGAATAGGTCGGACATCGGCAGGTTCCCGGATTGAAGCGGACGAGTGATAGCGACAATTGTCCCTGATGTAAGCAGGTTTGATCAACCAGGGGACCGCAGGAGATTGGGGCAGGAATCCTTATCCATGAACCTCTTCGACATCGTCGTGACGCTCGGTCTGTTGTTCGCGGTCGTCACCGGCTTCACGACCGGCCTGCTGCGCAGCGCGGTCACCATCCTGGCCTATCTGGTCGCGGCGCCGCTCGCGGTTGCCGCAATGGCGATGATCGGGCCGCACATCGCGACGCTGCCGTCGTCGCCGTTCCCGCCCAACGGGGTGCTGCTGTTCGGCCTCTTTCTTCTGATCGGCGTCATCCTCGGAAAGATGGCGCGGACGATGCTCGACGACACCATCGGTTCGGAGATTGGGATCGGCGACCGCCTCGGCGGCGCGCTGCTCGGCGCGATCAGGGTCGGTCTCGTCGTGACCACGCTGGTGGTGGTGTTCGATCAGCTGGTGCCGCTGGCGAGGCAGCCGCAATTCCTCAACGGATCGCAGTTGCGGCCGCTGTTCTCCGCGGCCGGACAGGCCGGCTTCCGGTCGCTGCCGCCGGAAGCCGCCATGGCGATCGAGCGGCTGCGGCGCGAGCAGCGCATCTAACCCAACGGGCTGACCCGGGCTGCTCCGGTCCGGCATGCACTTATGCATTGCACCTCCCTTACCGGCGCCGCCGGGCTTGGCTAGACTGGCGCCAGCGAAACTTTACAAACCAACCCGACATCACAGGGAGTGAACTCGTGGATCTTGGAATCAAAGGCCGCCGCGCCATCGTCTGCGCATCGAGCAAGGGACTGGGCCGCGCCTGCGCGATCGCGCTCGCCAATGAGGGGGTGCATGTCACCCTGACGGCGCGCGGCGCCGAAGCGCTGAAGCAGACCGCCGACGATATCCGCAAGGCGTATCCCACCGTCACCGTCACCGAGATCGTCGGCGACATCACGACGCCGGCCGGACGCGAAGCCGTGCTCAAGGCCTGTCCCGAACCGGACATCCTGATCAACAATGCCGGCGGCCCGCCGCCCGGCGATTTCCGCAACTGGACCCGCGACGATTGGATCAAGGCGATCGACGCCAACATGCTGACGCCCATCGAGCTGATCAAGGCGACCGTCGACGGCATGATGGCGCGCAAGTTCGGCCGTATCGTCAACATCACCTCGGCGGCAGTGAAGGCGCCGATCGAGATCCTCGGCCTGTCCAACGGCGCCCGCGCCGGCCTCACCGGCTTCGTCGCCGGCCTGTCGCGCAAGACCGTGATCAACAACGTCACCATCAACGGCTTGCTGCCGGGCCCATTCGAGACCGATCGCCTGCGCGGCACCGCAAAGCCCGAAGCCGAGAAGCGCGGCATCTCGGCCGAGCAGGTGCTGGCCGAGCGCGCCAAGCTGAACCCCGCCGGCCGCTTCGGCCATCCCGACGAATTCGGCTATGCCTGCGCCTTCCTCTGTGGCGCCAAAGCAGGCTTCATCACCGGGCAGAACCTGCTGCTCGACGGCGGCGCGTTCCCCGGCACGTTATGAGAGCCGTCTGGTACGAACGAACCGGCGCGGCGCCGACGGTGCTCACCGTCGGCGAGATGCCGACGCCGGACGCGGGCCCGGGCGAAGTCCGGGTTCGCCTCGAGGCGTCCGGCGTCAATCCGGCCGATGTCGGCCGCCGCAGCGGCAACTATCGCGCGATGGAATTTCCACGCGTGATCCCGAACAGCGACGGCGCCGGGATCATCGACCAGATCGGTGAAGGCGTGACGCGCTTTGCCGTCGGCGACCGCGTCTGGCTGTTCAACGGCCAGCGCAATGGCCGCGCCTTCGGTACCGCCGCCGAATACATCACGCTCGCCGATTACCTGGTGACGCCGCTGCCGCAGGACGTGTCGTTCGCGGCAGGTGCTACGCTCGGCATCCCCTGCATGACCGCGTGGTGCGCGCTGTTCGCCGACGGTCCGATCTCCGGCCAAACGGTGCTGGTCACCGGCGGCGCCGGTGCAGTCGGCCACTATGCCGTGCAACTCGCCAAATGGGGCGGCGCGCGCGTGATCGCGACCGTGAGCTCGCAGGTCAAGGACGTGGAAGCACGGCTTGCCGGCGCCGATACGGTGGTCAACTACCGGACAGAGGACGTCGTCTCCAAGGTGATGGCTTTCACCGAGAACCGCGGCGTCGACCGCGTGATCGACGTCGATTTCGGCGGCAACCTCGCGACCACGCTGAAGATCATGGCGTTGAACTCGACGATCGCGGTCTACGCCACCAACGGCAACCGCACGCCGACACTGCCGGTGCGCGAATTGATGGAAAAATGCATCACGGTGCGCTCGCTGGTGCTGTTCGCACTGCCGCCACCGCTGCTCGCGGCCGCGCAGGCCGACATCACCAAATGGCTGGAGTCGGGCACCCGCGTGCACAACATCGCCGGACAATTCGCGCTGGCGGAGACCGCCGATGCCCATCTCGCCGTCGAGAAGGGCGACAAGATCGGCACCGTGATCGTCGACTGCGCGCGATGACAGGCAGGCTCTCTTCCCCCTCTCCCCGTTCTTACGGGGAGAGGGTTGGGGTGAGGGGCTGCCACCGCAAAGATGGTAAGGATGGAGTCTGCGGAAGCTCCCCCTCACCCGGACCGCATTCCGCTTCGCTGCATGCGACATAGCCGAAGCTCTGCTTCGGCGTTCTTGAGGACGGCCGCCGTAGGCGGCCTATGCCTCTCCCCGCAAGCGGGGCGAGGTGAAGTGAGCAACGCAAACGAGAGAAACAAGAAACCGAGGACACGCCGCATGCAATGCACGATCGGCAAGGTCAAGATCACAAAAGTCGTCGAGCTCGAGACCGTCGGCAGCACGCGCTTCATCCTGCCGCTGGCCGGCCGGGAAGAGATTCAGAGCCTGCCCTGGCTGATCCCGCATTTCGCCAATGAGGATGGCCGGCTGAAAATGTCGATTCATTCGCTGCTGGTCGAGACGCCGGAGCACCGCATCATCGTCGACACCGGGCTCGGCAACGACAAGCAGGGCCGCAACGTGCCGACCTGGAACAACCGCAGCGATCCGTTCCTGGAGAAGCTGACCGCGGCCGGCTTTGCACCTGATAGCATCGACACCGTGCTGTGCACGCATCTGCATGTCGACCATGTCGGCTGGAACACGAAACTTGTCGGCGGCAAATGGGTGCCGACCTTCGCCAATGCGCGCTACGTGTTCGGCAAGACCGAGTTCGAGCACTGGCGCGACCACAGCGACGATGCCGCGCATGCCGCCGTGTTCGCCGACTCGGTGAAACCGATCGCGGATGCCGGCAAGGCCGAGCTGGTGCCGAGCGATCATCGCCTGACCGAGGAGATCACGCTGATCCCGACGCCGGGACACAGCCCCGGCCATGTGAGCATCCACATCAGGTCCGGCGGCGCGGAAGGACTGCTGACCGGCGACGTCGCCCATCATCCCTGCCAGATGTATCACCTCGACTGGTCGTCGACCGCGGACTCCGACCAGAAGCAATCGGCAGTGACGCGGCGCGAGTTGTTCTCGCGCTTTGCCGACACGCCGACGCTGGTGATCGGCGGGCATTTCAATGCCGGCCACATCAAGCGCGACGGCGACGCGTTCAGGTTCGTCGCGCTGGGGTGATCGGCCCGAAATGGCCTTGATATAAGGCTTGGCAGCAATGCAGCGCGCTCATGGCGGTTGAATTTCCCGGCGCGCTGTTCCATGAAGCGTGTCGAGGTATACCAGTAACAATCCTCAAGACATCGTAGGGAGTGATCAACATGAAGCTTGTTCGTTATGGCGAAATGGGTGCGGAAAAGCCCGGTCTGATCGATAAATCCGGCCAGCTCCGCGACCTCTCGGCCCATCTGAAGGACCTGACCGGCGAAGCCTACACGCCGGACTCGCTGAAGAAGCTTTCCGCGCTCGATCCCGCCTCCCTGCCCGCCGTCTCCGGCAAGCCGCGCTTCGGCGCCCCGGTCACCGGCATCTCGAAGTTCGTCGCGATCGGCCTGAACTATTCCGACCACGCCAAGGAAACCGGCGCTCAGATCCCGACCGAACCGATCATCTTCATGAAGGCGAATACCTCGCTGTCCGGCCCGAACGATGCCGTCGAGAAGCCGCGCGGCTCGACCAAGCTCGACTGGGAAGTCGAGATCGCCGCCATCATCGGCACCCGCGCCAAATACGTCTCGGAAGCCGACGCGCTCAACCACGTCGCCGGCTATTGCGTCTGCAACGACGTCTCCGAGCGCAACTTCCAGACCGAGCGCCTCGGACAGTGGACCAAGGGCAAGTCGCACGACACCTTCGGCCCGGTCGGCCCGTGGCTCGTCACCAAGGACGAAATCGCCGACGTGCAGAACCTGTCGATGTGGCTCGACGTCAACGGTCAGCGCCGCCAGACCGGCTCGACCAAGACCATGATCTTCACGATGGCGAAATGCATCTCCTACGTCTCGCAGTTCATGACGCTGCTGCCCGGCGATATCATCACGACGGGCACTCCGCCCGGCGTCGGTCTCGGTATGAAGCCGCCGACCTTCCTCAATGTCGGCGACATCGTGACGCTCGGCATCGAAGGCCTCGGCGAGCAGCGCCAGGAAATCGTCGCGGCGTAAGCGCCACGCGCTGCACCCGAATCGTCATGCCCGGGCTTGACCCGGGCATCCACGTCTTAGGTCTTGCATAGGGGCAAAGACGTGGATGGCCGGGTCAAGCCCGGCCATGACAGAGGAGCGACCTTTCGCAAGGAGTTCACCATGAAACTCACCTTCTCTCCCGCCTCCCCGTTCGCCCGCAAGGTGCGCATCGCGGCGATCGAGCTCGGCCTGATCGACAAGATCGAGTTCGTGCCGGCCAGCGTCGCGCCGGGCACGGCCAATGACGAATACTCCAGGATCTCGCCGCTGAAGAAATTGCCGGTGCTGATCCTCGACCATGGCGACGTCATTTTGGATTCCTACGTCATCGTCGAATATCTCAACGAGATCGGCGGCGGCCGGCTGATCCCGGGCTACGGTCCGCGGCGCTGGCAGCTGAAGACCGATCATTCGCTGCTCAACGGTATGCTCGATTCCATGCTGCTGTGCCGATACGAGAAGATGGTGCGGCCGCAGGGCTCGCTGTGGCAGGCCTGGTATGACGATCACTGGAACAGGGCCTGGGCCGGCATGGCGCGGTTCGAGAACCGGCCGGACGTTCTCGATGGCTCGTCGTTCGACATCGCGCAGATCGGCCTGGTCTGCGTGCTCGGCTACGCCGATTTCCGCTTTGCCGATTGCGGCTGGCGCAAGGCCTATCCCAAGCTCGACGCGTTCTACCAGAGAATGCTGGAGCGGCCGTCGGTGAAGATCTCGGCCCCGCCTGCGGCGTAGCAAAGCAAAGCGGGGAGAATAACGACGCGCGAAGGCGTCCCCGCCTCTCGATTTTCAGCGCGAGCCTGGTGCTCGCGCTGACCGTCTCCGGTCTCGACTTTGTGATGATGATGACGGCAGCCCGGTACAGCCTGCCGGAGCAAGACCTTGCGGCGATGGATATCCTCGCCAACATCATCATTCCCGCCGTGCGCGACGCGCACTGGCTTTTTTACGCGTTCTCTTCACGCCAACCGCACTCCACTTCGCTCGCAAACGCCAACGCCAACGCCAAGGAAGCACCATGAGCCTGAAATTTGCCGCCGGCGATCTCACCATTCATCGCATTGTCGAGGAGGAAGGCCTGTTCCTGCCCGCGCATGAGATGCTGCCCGGACTGACGCCGGAAGTGCTGGCCGAGAACCGCGCCTGGATGAAGGCGGCCGGCGCACTCGATGACAGCGACACGCTGATCCTGGCGTTCCAGTCCTACATCGTGAAGACGCCGCACCACACCATCCTGATCGACAGCTGCATCGGCAACGACAAGCCGCGGCCGGGACGGCCGAGCTGGAACATGAAGACCGACGACAACTATCAGCGCGGCCTCGCGGCGGCGGGCTTTTCGGTCGGCGACATCGACTATGTGATGTGCACGCATCTGCATGTCGACCATGTCGGCTGGAACACGCGGCTCGAGAACGGCCGCTGGGTGCCGACCTTCCCGAACGCGCGCTACGTGTTCGACAAGAGCGAGTTCGACTACTGGACCGAGACCAACGCCAAGGCGGAGGTCCCGCCCTTCGTCGACAGCGTGCTGCCGGTGGTCGAAGCCAAGCGGGCCGACCTGGTCGGCAATGATTTTGCGATCGGCGATCACATGCGCGTGCTGCCGACGCCCGGCCACACCCCGGGCCACGTCGCGTTCACCTTCGGCCGCGGCAAGGATGATGCGGTGTTTGCCGGCGATTTGATGCACTCGCCGATCCAGACGCTCTATCCGGAGCTGTCGCCGAAGTTCGACGTCGATCCGGCACAGGCCGCGAAAACGCGGCGCAGCTTCCTAGAGCGCTATTGCGACACCGACACGCTGTGCTGCCCCGCGCACTTCCCCTCGCCATCGGTCGGCAAGATCAGGCGCAAGGGCAACGGGTTTGTGTGTGAGACGGTGAAGTAGGCTGAATTCGCGACAGTCGCTTTCTACCACCCTCCCCTGGAGGGGGAGGGTCGGCTCACAGCGAGCGCAGCGAGATGTGAGACGGGGTGGGGTGATCTCTCAACACGGGCAGCGCCCGATACGAGAGACCGTCACCCTACCCCGCCGCTCATTTCATTCGCGTCGACCCTCCCCCTCCAGGGGAGGGTGATTTCCGCTCAATCAAACAGGCTCGGCGTGTGGTTCACCACCGCGCCTTCGATCTGCAGCATCTTCAGCTTGGTGACGACGCCGCCATTGGCCGAGAAGCCGCCCGGCTTGTTGCCGGCCGCCAGCACCCGGTGGCAGGGTACCACGATCGGGCACGGGTTGCGGCCCAATGCCTGGCCGACGTCGCGCGACAGCTCGACGCCGCCGAGCTGCTTGGCGATATCGCCATAGGTCACGGTCTTGCCCGGCGGAATCTTCCGCGCGATGTCGTAGACGCCGCGGTTGAACGCGGGCACGCCATCGAGATCGAGCACGATATCGGCGAGGTCGTTCGGCTTGCCGGCGAGCAGCTCGATCATGCCGTCGATCGCGTGCTGCACCTCGGCCGGCGGCGCCGCCTCGGTGACGTCGCCATTGCGCTGGAAGATGCGCTTGCGGGTCTTCTCCTCGGTGCCCATCGGCAGCTGCACACCGGTGACGCCGTGCTCGCCCCAGACGATGCCGCAGGCGCCGATCATGGTCTCGAAGATTGCAAAATGCTGGCCGGTCATGGCTCGCTCCAGATGTTCCTTCATGTCGTTTGGGCTCACACGTTTGAGCCTGCTGTCGATCTGAAATCTAGGCTTGGAGAATGTTGCTATCCACCCGAATTCCGTGGGAACTTGGGCTAAATCAACAACATCTCCTGCCCTCCGCGAGCCCCGAAATGCACAGCCTCCACGTCAACGGTTTCGACATGCCCTATCTCGATATCGGAGAGGGCCCGCCGCTGGTCTGCGTGCACGGTTCGCTGTGCGATTTCCGGATCTGGTCGGCGGTGCTCGGCCCGCTGACGCGGCGGCACCGCGTGATCGCGGTCAGCCTGCGGCATTTCTTCCCGGCGCATTGGGACGGCGTTGGCGACACCTATTCGATCGCGCAGCATGTCGACGATGTCATCGCCTTCATCGAGGCATTCGACACCAAACCGGTCGACCTGATGGGGCATTCCCGCGGCGGCCATATCTGCTTCCGCGTCGCGCAGCGGCGGCCGGACCTGCTGCGCAGGCTGATCCTGGCCGAGCCCGGCGGCGAGCTCGACGAGAGCCTTGATCCGGATTTCAAGCCGGGCCCCTCACCGCTGGCGGCACGCTTCGCGGCGTGTGCCGCTGAGATCGCCAAGGGCGACATCGACGGCGGCCTGCAGATCTTCATGGACGCGCTCGAAGGCCCCGGTGCCTGGAAACGAATTCCGGCGACCTCCAAGCAGCTCTTGCGCGACAACGCGACCACCCTGCTCGGCCAGACCCGCGACCAGCGCCCGCCGTTCTCGAAGGCCGACGCCGAGGCGATCAAGACGCCGACGCTGTTCATCGGCGGCGCCAACACCAAGGGCGTGCTGCCGAAGGTGCTGCACGCGCTCGCCGCCAATGTGAAGGGCGCCCGCACCGAGATGATCCCCGGCACCACGCATCCGATGTTCGAGCAGGCCCCGCAGCGCTATTGCGAGATCGTGCTGGAGTTTCTCTCCGCGTAAGCAGTGCACCCTCTCCCCTTGTGGGAGAGGGTGCACCGCCCGCGCGGCAAGATATCTGCTTACACCTTCCACGCACCGACCGGCTGGCGCACGGCGACGTTGAGCCGGTTCCAGACATTGATCGCGGCAATCCCCAGCACCAGCGACGCGAGCTGCTGCTCGTCAAAATGCTTCGCCGCCTCGTCCCACACCGCGTCCGTCACCGGATCCTCGCGATCGCTGAGCCGGGTCACCGCTTCGGTCAACGCCAGCGCGGCGCGCTCGGCTTCGGTGAAATACGGCGTGTCGCGCCAGGCGCCGACCGCGAACAGCCGCTCGTCGGTCTCGCCGGCGCGCCTGGCAAGCTTCGGGTGCATATCGACGCAGACGCTGCAGCCATTAATCTGGCTGGCGCGCAGATGGACCAGCTCGAGCAGCTTTTCCGGCAAAGCCGGTTTGGTGCTCTCGCTGAGCGCCTGCAGCGCCTTCATGGCATCGGGAACAACCATCACAGGGTGGTTCATGCGGGCTTTCATCATGTCACTCTCCTGATTTGCCTTTTGACGAAGCCGTGCCGATCTGCTGTCACATCGGCCCACTTTCGTTCGTCAAGGCCATGACGGAGCGGACAAAGGGAATGTGACCGATGGACGAGAAAAAATTTGTGGCCGAACAGTTCGAGGCCAACCGGCCGCGCTTGCGGGCGGTGGCCTACCGCATGCTGGGCTCGAGCGCCGAGGTCGACGACGCCGTGCAGGAGGCCTGGCTGCGGCTCGGCCGCACCGACACTGCTGCGGTCGACAATCTCGGGGGTTGGCTGACCACGGTGATCGCGCGGATCTGCCTCGACATGTTGCGCTCGCGCAAATCGCGCCGCGAGGAGCCGATGGGCGCGCATGTGCCGGAGCCGATCGCGGACAATCCGTCCGAACGCGAGACCGAGATGGCCGACTCGGTCGGCGCGGCGCTGCTCGTGGTGCTGGAGACGCTGGCGCCGGCCGAGCGGCTGGCTTTCGTGCTGCACGACATGTTCGCGGTGCCGTTCGAGGAGATCGCGCCGATCGTCGGGCGCACGCCGGCCGCCGCGCGGCAACTGGCGAGCCGCGCCAGACGCCGCGTGCAGGGCGCGCCGCCCGCGCCGGATGCCGATCTCAGCCGGCAGCGCGGCATCGTCGAAGCTTTCCTCGCGGCATCCCGCAACGGCGATTTCGAGGGGCTGCTTGCCGTGCTGGCGCCCGACGTCGTGGTGCGCGCCGATCAGGCAGCGCAGCGGCTCGGCTCGCTGCCGGTGATCCGCGGCGCCACGGCTGTCGCCGAAAGCTTCAAGGGGCGCGCGCAGGCCGCGAAGACAGCGCTGGTCGACGGCGAGATCGGCGTTGCCGTCATTCTTGGCGGCGCGCTGCGTGTCGTGCTGCGGGTCACGATTTCAGGCGACAGGATCGCGGCGATCGATGCGACCGCCGAGCCCGCGCAGATCGAGACCTTCAATGTCGAGGTGCTGGACCAGGCCTGACGCGGCTGGAGACAGATGGTTTGCGATGTTAGTGTCCTCCCTGCGCTATACAGGGAGGACAATCATGAAACTATCCGTCAAATTGCTCGCGTCGGCCGGTCTGCTTTCGCTCGCCCTCGCCTCGTCCCCCGCCTTTGCCGCCGCGGATGAAAAGCTGCGCGCGGCCGCCGAGCAGGCCCAGCCGGCCGTGATCGAGAGCCTGCACGACATGGTGCTGATCGAGTCGGGCTCCAGCGATGTCGAAGGCCTGAAGAAGATGGCCGACTACACCGAAGCACGGTTGAAGGCGCTCGGCGCCAAGACCGAACGGCGCAAGACCACGAAGGGCGCCGGCGCCGACATGGTGATCGGCACCTTCGAGGGCACCGGCAGCAGGAAGCTGATGCTGATCGCACATATGGACACGGTCTATGAGCACGGCATCCTCGACACCCAGCCCTATAAGGTCGACGGCAACAGGATCTACGGGCCCGGCATTGCCGACGACAAGGGCGGCATCGCCGTCATCCTGCATTCGCTGAAGATCCTGAACGATGCGGGCTGGCGCGACTACGCCAAACTCACGGTGTCGTTCAATCCGGATGAAGAGGTCGGCTCGATCGGCTCCGGCGAAATCATCGCTGAGCTCGCCGACCAGCACGATGTGGTGCTGTCGTGCGAGCCGACGGTTGCACCACCGGTGGCCAAGAATGAAAGCCTGCTGCTCGGCGCCAGCGGCACCGCCACCGGCACGATGGACGTGAAGGGCAAGGCCTCGCATGCCGGCGCCGCACCGCAGTTCGGCCGCAACGCGTTGATCGAGCTGGCGCATCAATTGCTGCAGACCCAGGACGTTGCGAAATCCATCCCGGGCACGCAGCTGAACTGGACCACCGCGAAAGCCGGCACTGTGCGCAACCAGATCCCCGATCACGCCAGCGCCGGCGCCGACATCCGCCTCACCATTCCGGACGGCGTGCAGAAGCTTCAGGCCGCGCTCGACGAGAAAGTGAAGAACAGGCTGATCCCCGACACCGAGGTGACCGTGAAGGTCGCCGCAGGCCGCCCACCCTTCGTGGCAAACGATCGCGGCCGCGCGCTCGCCAAGCAGGGACAGGCGATCTACGCCGAGCTCGACCGCACGCTGGATATCGCGGAAATGACCGGCGGCGCGACCGATGCCGGCTACGCCGCGCGCAGCGGCAAGGCCATCGTGGTCGAAAGCTTCGGCCTCGCCGGCTGGGGCTATCACGCCCGCGACGAATACATCGACACCAACTCGATCGTGCCGCGGCTCTATCTGATGACGCGGATCCTGATGGAGCTGGGCAAGGCGAAGTAGCGGGTCGCAATCACGTTCGGCGATAGATTCGAGCTGCTGAGATAGCGAAACTCATTTCGGCGCCAGCATCCTGGGCCACCCCTCTCCCCACCCTCTCCCACAAGGGGAGAGGGAGCCTGACCGATGTGCTCGCCTCACCAGTTGGCGCTGCACCTCCCGAACCCCGTTCCGGCGATATCCGCAGCTCTCTCCGTTCCCTCCCCCCTTGTGGGGGAGGGTTAGGGAGGGGGGTGCCGCGTGCTCCGTTGACCAATTAAAGCTGACTGTTCGCCGCAACCGACGCGATAACGACGGTCAGAACCTCGAGAGAAACGTAGAATTCCCAATGAGTTAACGCCGCCGGAAACTCCCGCCTTGACCGCTCCTGCCGCTCGCAGTAGTTTTCTGTTCGAACACGGAATTCCGTATTCCAATTTGGACGGATGGCATGATCCCGTTGGACCCGCTTCCGAACCTGATCGACCAGGTCTACGGGCGATTGCTCGAAGCGATCATCGACCGCACGCTGCTGCCTGGCCAGCGCATCACCCAGAACGAACTTGCCGATCGGCTCGGCGTCTCGCGCCAGCCGATCTCGCACGCGCTGCATTTGTTGCATCGCCAGGGCCTTGTCGCGGAGAGCGGCAAGCGCGGCTTCGAGGTGACGCAGCTCGATCCGCAGCGCATCCGCGAGCTCTATGAAGTGCGCGGCGCCATCGATGCGCTGGCGGCACGGCTTGCCGCGACGCGTGTGAAAGAGGATTCCGCGGCACGTGCGCAGCTCGAAGGCGCGCTCGAAGCCGGGCGCGCGATCGACGACGATGCGCCGCTGGCGCGCCTGATCGCACTCGACGTCGACTTCCACAGTGCGATCTATCGGCTGGCCGGCAATACCGCGATCGAGGAAATGATCGCGCCGCAATGGCCGCACATGCGCCGCTCGATGGCGACCGTGCTCGCCGAGCTCGATTACCGCGACAGCGCCTGGACCGAACACGAGGCCATCGCCGCGCATATTTTCTCCGGCAACGCCTCAGCCGCGGAAGCCGCCGCGTTGGCCCATGCGCAGACGGCGGGGCAGATGACCGAAGAGAAGCTGAGGGCGATCGACGTGGCGGCGTGAGCAGGACCGTCACGGCGCCAAGAACGAAAACCAATAATCAAAGGAGGAAAGCACCATGAAACTGACCCAAGAGCAGGTCGAATTCTTTCATCGCGAAGGCTGGCTGTTCCTGCCCGAGCTGTTCAGCCAGGAAGAGGTCGATTTCCTCGCCCGCGAGGCGGTCGCGATCTATGACGCCAACCGCCCCGAGGTGTGGCGCGAGAAGAGCGGCGCGCCGCGCACGGCCTTCGCCGCGCATCTCTACAACGAGGCGTTCGGCCTCCTCGGCGCGCATCCGCGCATGATCGACCCCATCGAGCAGCTGTTCGGTGAGAAGGTCTACATGCACCAGTTCAAGATCAACGCGAAGGCGGCCTTCACCGGCGACGTCTGGCAGTGGCACCAGGACTACGGCACCTGGAAGCGCGACGACGGCATGCCGGAGCCGCGCGCGATGAACATCGCGATCTTCCTCGACGAGGTGTTGCCGATCAACGGCCCGCTGATGCTGGTGCCGCAGAGCCAAACTGCCGGCGACCTCAAGGCCTCGCACGATCTCGAAACCACGTCCTATCCGCTGTGGACGCTGGACGAGGAGACGGTCACCCGGCTCGTGAAGCAGGGCGGCATCGTCGCGCCGACCGGCAAGCCCGGCGGCATGCTGATGTTCCACGGCAATCTGGTGCACGGATCGAGCGGCAACATCACGCCCTATCCGCGCAAGATCGTCTATTTGACGCTCAACGCGGTCTCGAACTACATCCGCACCCCGACGCGGCCCGACTACATCGCGCACCGCGACTTCACGCCGATCCAGACGGTTGCCGACGACGCGCTGCTGCGGCTCGCCCGTGCGCCGCGGCAGGCGGCGGAGTAGACACACTCGTGCCCCGGACGCAGCGCAGCGCGCAGCGATGCGCTGCTGAGCCGGGGCCTACACACTTGTTCAACTTCCTCCATGGGTCCCGGCTCTGCGGAGCAGCACTTCGTGCCGCACCGCGTCCGGGACACGGCAATAATCCCGGACACCCATCATGAACCTGCATCACCTCCTCAAAACCCGCGCCGCTGCCGGCAAGCCGGTTCGCGTCGTCCTGATCGGCGCCGGAAAATTCGGCTCGATGTTCCTGTCGCAGGTGCCGCATACGCCGGGGCTCGAGGTGCCTGTCATCGTCGATCTCGACCGCGACCGCGCACGCGAGGCGTGCCGCACCGTCGGCTGGGACGATGCACGGATCAATGCGACCACCTTCACCGACGACGGCGCGCGGGCGATCGCAGGTGGCGCGTTCGATGTGGTGGTGGAAGCCACCGGCAATCCCGCGGTCGGCATTCGCCATGCCCGCGCGGCGATATCAGCCGGCAAGCATGTCGTGATGGTCAATGTCGAGGCCGATGTGCTGGCGGGCCCGCTGCTCGCCGAAGAGGCACGCAAGGCCGGCGTGGTCTATTCGCTCGCCTATGGCGACCAGCCGGCACTGACCGCGGAAATGGTCGATTGGGCGCGCGCGACGGGATTCCACGTCGTCGCTGCCGGCAAGGGCACGAAATATTTGCCGGCCTATCACGACGTGACGCCGGAAGGCGTGTGGCAGCATTACGGGCTCACACCAGGCGAAGCGCAATCCGCCGGCATGAACCCGCAGATGTTCAACTCCTTCCTCGACGGCACCAAATCCGCGATCGAGATGGCGGCGATCGCCAATGCCTGCACGCTTGACGTGCCGTCGGAGGGCTTGCTGTTTCCGCCCTGCGGCGTCGACGACCTGCCGCATGTGATGCGGCCGCGCGAGAAGGGCGGCGTGCTGGAGAAATCCGGCATCGTCGAGGTGGTGTCGTCGCTGGAGCGCGACGGCCGTCCGGTATTCCGCGATCTGCGGTGGGGCGTCTATGTGGTGCTGGAGGCGCCGAACGATTATGCCGCCGATTGCTTCAAGCAGTACGGCCTCAAGACCGACGCGTCCGGCCGCTATGCGGCGATGTACAAGCCGTATCATCTGATCGGGCTCGAGCTGAATATTTCAGTTCTCTCGGCGGCGCTGCGCAACGAGCCGACCGGACAGCCGCGTGGCTTCCGCGGCGACGTCGCAGCGGTGGCGAAACGCAATCTGCGTGCCGGCGAGATGCTCGACGGCGAAGGTGGCTACACGGTATGGGGCAAGCTGATGCCCGCCTCCGCCAGCCTCGCCGCCGGCGCATTGCCGATCGGACTTGCGCATCGCGTCAAGCTGAAGAAAGACATCGCCCATGGCGCTGTCGTGCGCTGGAGCGACGTCGAGGTCGACGAGGGCAACGACACCATCAAGACGCGCAAGGCGATGGAGAAGGCGTTTTCGCGGTAGCGCGCGATCGAACCGACAGGCTTCTTTCACCTCTCCCCGCGCTTTGCGGGGAGAGGTCGGATCGCATCGCCAGATGCGATCCGGGTGAGGGGCGAGGCGCGGTGCTCGACAAGCAGCAAGGTGCTCGCCGGATAGAGGCCCCTCACCCCAACCCTCTCCCCGCAAGAGCGGGGCGAGGGAGCGGATAGAGCGGTGCTCACACGACTAGGGCAACAACCGCCTCGTCTTCGCCAGCTTGAACCATTTGCGGAACATCGTTTCCGTATCCATCATCTCGGTGAAGCCGGCCTGGTTGATCTTCACCGTCGACACGATCGATGGCGGACCGGATTCGGTCTGCCCGTAGCGCATGCTGTAATCGGCATATTGGAACGACAGGCCGACGAACTCCTCCAAGCCGGGTGCGATCAGATCGTGCTTCCTGCGCAGCTCGTCCCACGGCGCGATCCATTTCGGATATTCCTGCGCCAGCGACAGCGGCACATGCCGGCCCGGCGCCATCTCGAGCGCATCCGATACCGCGGGCCAGATATTTTCCCAGGTGAAGACATCGCCATTGGTGACGTTGAAAGCTTCATTGCGTGCGGTCTCCGCCTCGCCCGACCAGGCGATCGCGCGCGCCAGGAGATCGACGTCGATCGCCTGCGCGACGCGCGGCGCGCCGCCGGGATAATCCAGCGGCCTGCCCTGTGCGCGCAGCACCGCCGCATAGACGCCGAGCGGCGGGATCAAATCCATCGCACCGCCCATGGCTTCGCCGATGATCAGCACCGGACGCAGGATGCTCCAGTGCCAACTCTTGCCGCGTTGCAGCTCACGCAGGAAATTCTCCTGCGCCCAATAGAAATTCGGCTGCTCGTACATTTCCGAGCGGCCCTCGCGCGCCGGCACCGTGAGCGGCCGGACATGCACACCATAGGCCTTGGTGCCCTGCAGCAGCGCGACGTGCTTGAGGTCAGGCGCGACGGGCTCGAGCACGCCCATCAGGTTGCGCAGCATCCGGTCGTTGGTTTCGATCTGCCCGGCATCGCGCCAGCCATCGACCAGGCTCGGCGCTTCATAAAGCGCGGCATAGATCAGGTGCGTTGCGCCGGCGAGCTCGGCCGCGGCGCGGCGGCAATCCTCGGCGCTGGTGAGGTCGATTCGCACATGCTGCGCGCCGTAGAGATCGCGCGGCTTGCGCCGCGACAGCGCGATGCGCTCGCACTCGCCGGATGCGCCGAAGTGTCGCAAGGCGGCGTTGCCCACGAGGCCGGTCGCGCCGGCGACCACGACTTTCTTGTTGGCCATATCCTTGAACTCCCATCAACTCACCTGCCGTCGTAGCAGATCGCAGCCCGGCCGACAGGTATCGGATGAGACCAGCAACGCCAATTTCCCTTCGCAGCTGCAACCAAGGCGGGCGCTTGATTTCCTCCGGCAAACCATCATCCTGACCGGTGGAACCGAAGGCTCGGATTTCCACACGCAAGAGCCCGTCGAGGGCCATCGGACACATTCATCACAGCAACGTCGATCGATCGGCGAAGAAAGACGGCATCAAGATCGTTCCCCTTGTCGAGGCATCGGCACACAGGAGGGATACGCATGAAGCGTCGTGATTTCTTGAGGGCAGGCGGCGTCGGGCTGGCTGCGACGGCGGTCGCTGCGCCCGCGGTCGCGCAATCGATGCCGGAGGTCAGGTGGCGGCTCGCGGCAAGCTGGCCGAAGGCGCTCGATACGCTCTATGGCGGCTGTGAATTCTTCTGCAAGCGCGTCGCCGAAATCACCGACAACCGCTTCCAGATCCAGTCCTTCGCCGCCGGCGAGATCGTGCCGGGCCTGCAGGTGCTGGACGCCGTCTCCAACGGCACGGTCGAGATGGGCAACACCGCGCTGTATTATTACTGGGGCAAGAATCCCGCCTTCACTTTCGGCACGGCACTGCCATTCGGCCTCAACACGCGCCAGCATATTTCCTGGCTGCAATGGGGCGGCGGCAGCGAGCTGATCAACAACCTGCTCAGCGAGTACAACTGCGTCGGCATTCCGACCGGGTCGACCGGCGCCCAGATGGGCGGCTGGTTCCGGAAGGAGATCAAGTCGATGGCGGATCTGCAGGGGCTGAAATTCCGCGTCGGCGGCTTCGCCGGCACCATCATCGCCAAGGTCGGCGGCGTGCCGCAGCAGATCGCCGGCGGCGACATCTATCCGGCGTTGGAGAAAGGCACCATCGATGCCGCCGAATGGGTCGGGCCGTATGACGACGAGAAGCTCGGCTTCGTCAAGGTCGCGAAATTCTACTACTACCCCGGCTGGTGGGAAGGCACCGGCCAGGGCCACAATGTGCTGAACAAGGACAAGTGGAACGCGCTGCCGAAGCATTATCAGGCTGCGGTCCAGGCCGCCTCCGAAGAC